>CAVWWR010000008.1:0-119913 GCA_963758765.1 uncultured Acidimicrobiales bacterium | reverse complement strand
CGATGTGCAGGTCCCGCGTCTCGCCGTCCCAGACCGCGGCGAGCTTGCCGAGGTGGTCAGCGTCGGCGAGCATGCGCCGCTGCGCCCTCGTCGCCGACTCCTCGGCGCCGTCGGTCTCCAGGATGCCCGCGAGCACCGCCTCTGCGTCCCGCGTGCCCCACACAGTCGAGACCTTGGTCTCGCCGGTATCAACTTCTCCGTCCGGCAGGCCTGCGCGCTCCGCGTCCAGGTGGCGCTGCCGCTCGATCTCAGGCGCTGCCCGCGTGCCGCCAGGCCGGGTCCGGCGCTGCGGCCGACGAGGTGAACACGTGCGCGTAGTTGCCGAGGCGGCCGCGCGTCATCGCCGGATAGGCCCACTGCCGCGGCTCGGTTCCGGTGAACATCGGGATCCCGATGCCGACCGTGCGGCCCTGCGTGACATGGCCCGTCGCCCCGTAGCCGAGGTCGGCGCCGGAGTAGCTGCGCCAGGTGAACGGCGCCGACCAGGCACGCTCGCCTCCGTGACCGGCGTCCAGGGCCCGGCGGACGCTCAGCGTCCCGTCGTCGCCGATCGCGTCGATGATGACGACGTCGTGGTTGTGCAGGCCACGCCCGGGCTCGCCAGCCTCAACTTTGGCGTCGTTCTGCCGGCACACCACCGGTCACCCACGCCGGCGCGCTGACCGGCGGCGAGCTCGGCCTCGCGGCTGGCGTCCACGATGCCGAGGTGGACCAGGTCGCCGCGGATGCGCCGCGACATCTCGCGTGCGAGCTCGTTGGACTGGCAGATCGCCTCGGCGTCGTGCCCCTGCAGGTAGGACGCCACATACATGCGCCGTGCGGCTTCCATGACCTGCTCAGGCTCGCCGCGGCGATCCGCCCGTGGGCCGCGTACTCGCTGATAGCGGCAGCGTCGCCCCGGCGCAGGCCGAGGCTGGCCTCGCCTTCCCACGGCTCGGCGAACCGCACCGGGTAGGCCAGCTGGACGTAGCCGTTCTCCTCGGCGAGGAGCATCATGGCGCCGCCGCCCTCAACCGCCCGCAGCTGCTCCTGGTAGCCGCAGACGACCACCTTGTGACCGTGCCGGGTGACGTAGTCCACGATGTCGGCGAGGTCGGCCGGCGACATCATGCTCGCCTCGTCGATGATGATGAGCGAGCCGGGGCGCAACTGGGCCTGGACGCCGAGCTTGCCCCGCTGGCCCGGGACGTGGCCGAGGAACTTCGAGGAGTTCATCGTCATCGGCACGCCCGCCGCGGCGAGCTCGTTGGCGGCGGACTGCGCCGTGGTGATCCCGATCACGTCGCCGAGCCCCGGCGTCGGCCCGCGAGACTGCGCGGCCTGAGCGAGGGTCCGGGTCTTGCCTGAGCCTGCCGGGCCGGTCAGGACTTTGGCGACACGCGGCGAGGTCGACACGTGGTAGACGGTGGTTGCCTGGTCGAACCTTAAGCCCGCTCTGAGTCTGAGCGGCTCCCGCGTCCTGAGCCCTTGAGTGGAGCGTCGCCTTGAGTGCGCTCAACTCTGAGCCGAGCATGCTCGCGGCGTCGTCCTCGCTCAGGTGCGGCGCTGAGCGCCTGCGGGCCTGAGCGGTGAGCGCCTGCTCCCGGGTGAGCTGCCGCCGCGTGGCGTACCGGACTGAGCCCGGCCTTGGTACGCGCTCCAGGCCGTCCAGGCCGCGCACGAGCGACGCGGGCAGCGGTGGCCACAGCGGCGGGGACAGGTCGACCACGGGCTCGAGTGAACGGTGATCGCCCGGTCGGTCAGCGAGTGCAGCAGGGCGATGGCCTCGGCCGCCGACATCCCGCGCGACCAGGCAGGCATAGCCAGCCCTACCTGCCGCATCAGGTCCGCCCTGGTCCAGGTCGAGCGCTTGTCCTGCACCGCGGCCTGTGTGGCGCGCTGGGGACTGTCGAAGACGACGGTCGAGGATGCGGCGCGCGAGGCCGGGTTGTCGCGGGCGACGGTGTACCGCTACTTCCCCGGCGGCCGGGACGAGCTCATCGACGCCGTGGTGTCGTGGCAGTTCCTGCTCTTCTTCGGCCGCCTCTACGAAGAGGTCCACGGGGCCTCCTCGCTCGAGGAGGTGCTCGACCGGGGTCTGGTCTTCGCCCGTCGATCGCTTCTGGAGCACGAAGTGCTCCAGAAGATGCTCGAGACCGAGCCCGAGGTGCTCGTGCCCAAGCTGACGGTGGAGTCCAACCGGACCGTCGGGCTCATCGCCGGCTTCCTCGTGCCCTACCTGCACGAGCACGGCATGGCCGAGGGGGTCGAGATCCACCAGGCGGCGGAGTTCCTGGCCCGCATGATCCTCTCCTACATCTCGTCTCCGGGACATTGGGATCTTGGGGACCCCGAGCAGGTGGCGACCCTGGTCCGCACGGAGCTGCTGGCCGGTGTGGTGGCGCAGCCGAGGCCTTCGCGCCGCTGAGCTGCGCACGCCTCGTGCCTGGCCGGGCTGGGTCGGGATCGTTGACAATGAGACATCTCGAGCAATAATGTCTCACTGTGACAGTGCTGCGGCTGGAGCTCGTGAAGGGGACGCCGCCGGTCGCCGAGGAGGCCGCCGCGTGCGCCGCACCGGCGCGCGTGCGGGTGGTCGACGGGGCCCTGTCGTGCATCGCGCGCCAGGGGGTGGCCAAGACCACCCTGGACGACGTGGCCCGCGCGGCCCGGTGCAGCCGGGCCACGGTCTACCGGGTCTTCCCCGGAGGCAAAGACGCCGTGCTCGGCGCCGTCGTGGACACCGAGGTTTCGAGGTTCTTCAGCGCTCTGGCGGTATGCATGGGGGAGGCTACCGACCTCGAGGACGTGCTCGTGGCGGGCATGACCGAGGCCGCCACGAGGGTGACCGAGCACCCGGCCCTCGGGTACCTCCTGGGGCGTGAACCCGAGTTGGTGCTGTCTCAGCTCGCTTTCGCCCGCATGGACGAGCTCCTCGCCGTGACGTGCGCCTTCACGACACCGTTCCTGGGGCGCTGGCTGGACCAGGCGGAGTCCAAGCGCGTGGCCGAGTGGGCGGCGCGCATCGTGGTTTCCTATCTGCTGTGCCCTGCCGACGGCGTGGACCTCACCGACGCCGCTCATGTGCGGCGTCTGGTCCGCCAGTTCGTCCTGCCCGGCATCCGGGCGCTCGGTGTGCCCCAGGGACACAGCGCCGCCGCGCCGCCGACTGGTGTCGCAGCCGGCGGCCGCACCAAGCGATCCTTGCAGTCCAACCGATCTATGCCCATCACCAAAGGGGAGGCGTCATGACTGAGCAGATGCGCGAGACGGCCGACATCATCGGTCGCGACGACGTGAACGATCTCGAGGCGATCCTCTCCGTCGTGAACACCGACACCGACGAAGAGCGCCACGGCGTGCACTCGGTCTACGACACCATCTTCACCTGGGACTACGAAAAAGGTCAGCGACCCAAGCTGGAGAAGCTCTACGAGAAGGCCAAGAAGACCCAGTGGAACGGCCAGACCGACCTGCCCTGGGAGACCGAGGTCGACCAGGAGCAGCTCGTCGTGGCCAATGCCGTGGCCAATGGCGGCTTCACCGATGGCATCGACGTGAGCGGGACCTCTCTCGAGCGCTGGGGTGACAAGGAGTGGATTCAGTTCGGTGTGGAGAGCCAGAACTGGACGCTGTCGCAGTTCATGCACGGGGAGCAGGGCGCTCTGGTATGCACGGCGAAGATCGTCGAGTCGGTTCCGTGGATCGACGCCAAGTACTACGCCGCCACCCAGGTGATGGACGAGGCCCGGCATGTCGAGGTCTTCGCCAAGTACCTCGACGACAAGCTGTCTGGCCACTACCCGATCAATGCGCATCTCCGCCTGCTGCTCGACGACATCATCGCTGACAGCCGATGGGACATGACCTATCTGGGAATGCAGATCATGGTCGAGGGCCTGGCCCTGGCCGCCTTCGGTTTCATGCACCAGATGACGACCGAGCCCTTGCTGAAGCAGCTGCTGCGGTACGTCATGTCGGACGAGGCCCGGCACGTCGCCTTCGGGGTGCTGAGCCTGCAGGAGTACTACCAGCAGCTGTCGGCGGCCGAGATCCGCGAGCGCCAGGAATTCGCCTTCGAGGCGGCCGTGCGCATGCGCGACCGGTTCCTCCAGCAAGAGGTGTGGGACCGCATGGGTGCCAACCCCAAAGAGGTCGTGCCGCTTCTCATGCAGGTGCCCGACCGGCAGGTCTTTCAGTCCCTGCTGTTCTCGAAGATCGTTCCCAACTGCAAGAAGCTCGGTTTGCTCGACGCCGCCGACGGCTGGCTGCGGGTGAAGTTCACCGAGCTCGGCGTCATCGGCTTCGAGGACTGGGCCGACACGGGCGAGGAGTACGACGGCCTGCAGGCGACGCCCGCTACCGGCGCCGTCGCCTAGTTCACACCCGGCCTCGGGCGGTGCCCGCCGGCGGGCTAGCCTGACGGCGTGAAGTCGTCACCCGGGCCTGGGAAATTCGGCGCCGTCATCACCGCCATGATCACGCCGTTCGGCGACGGCGGCGAGCTCGACGTCGACGGTGCGGTCATCCTGGCTCGTTGGCTGGCAGACCACGGCAGCGACGCGCTCGTGGTGGCAGGCACGACAGGTGAGGGCCCGGTCCTCTCCGATACAGAGCTCGGTCAGCTGTGGCAGGCGGTGACCGCCGCCGTGACGGTCCCGGTGATCGCGGGAACCGGTTCCCATGACACCCGTCACACCATCGAGTGCACGAAGCTCGCCGAAGTGGCGGGTGTGGCGGCAGCCCTGGTGGTGACGCCGTACTACTCGAGGCCGTCGCAGGCCGGGCTGTCTGCGCACTTCCGGGCGGTGGCTTCGGCAACTGCGCTTCCCGTGCTCCTCTACGACATCCCCGTGCGCACGGGTCGCAAGATCGCCCACGACACCATGGTGCAACTGGCACGCGACGTGCCCAACATCGTGGGGGTGAAGGATGCTGCCGGTGACGTGGCCGGCTCGGCGCGGCTCGTGGCCGAGGCTCCGCAGGGATTCGAGCTCTACAGCGGCGACGACGCGCTGACCCTGCCGTTGTTGTCGGTGGGTGCCGTGGGCGCGGTGAGCGTGGCAGCCAACTGGGCTGGTGAGGAAACCAGTGACATCGTGGCCGCATGGTTCAAGGGCGACAGCGACGGAGCTCGGCTGGCCAACGCCAGGCTGTTGGAGTCCTACGCCTTCGAGTCCAGCGACATGTACCCGAACCCGCTGCCCGCCAAAGCCGCCTGCCGCGTCCTGGGCCTCCCGGCCGGCCAGTGCCGACTTCCCCTCGGCACGGCGCCCCCCGAGCTCGAGCACCGGGCCCGCACGGTGCTGGCCAATCTGGGGCGCGACGTGCGTGCCGTTGCCGGCGCACGCGCAGGCGGGCCGCTTGCCTGAGCCTGTTCGCATCATCTTTCTGGGCGGTCTCGGAGAGATCGGCCGGAACTGTGCGTGTTTCGAGCTCGGCGGTCGCATCGTGGTTCTCGACTGCGGCATCATGTTCCCCGAGCCCGACATGCCGGGCATCGACCTGGTGCTCCCGGACCTGTCGTATCTGCGCGACCATGCCGACGCCGTCGAAGCGGTGGTGCTCACACACGGCCACGAAGACCACACCGGTGGCCTCGCCTTCTTGCTGCGCGACTTGTCGGTTCCCGTGTACGGTTCGGCACTCACCCTCGGCCTGGCCCGCAACCGCGTGGAAGAAGCCGGCCTTCTCGACCGGGCGCGCTTCATCGAGGTGACCGACGGCGAGCGCCGCCAGATCGGTCCCTTCGATGTGGAGTTCATTCCTGTCACCCACTCGGTGCCACATGGGTTCGCCACGGCGTTCCACACCCCCCAGGGCGTGATCCTGCACTCCGGTGACTTCAAGATCGACCTGACGCCGGTGGACGGCCGGCTCACGGACCTGGCGCGCATCGGGACATTGGCGGCGGGGCCCGGTGTGCGACTGCTGTTGTCGGACTCGACCAATGCCGAGGAGCCCGGGTTCACCGAGTCCGAGACCCAGGTCGGTGCCACGCTGCGGCGCCTGTTCGAGGCTCGCGCCGGGCGACGGCTCATCGTGACCTGCTTCGCCAGCCACATCCACCGCGTGCAACAGGTCGTCGACGCCGCCCTGGGCACGGGGAGGAAGGTGGCCACGCTCGGTCGCTCCATGGCGAAGAACGTCGAGCTGGCCCGGCGGCTGGGTCTGCTCGACCTCCCCCCCGACCAAGTCGTCGACGTGGAGCTCGTCGACGACTTGGACCCGGGCAAGGTGTGTGTCGTGTCCACGGGATCGCAGGGCGAGCCGTTGTCGGCCCTGTCGCTCATGGCGGCGGGGGACAGCAAGTGGTTGCACCTGCGCCCCGACGACGTAGTGGTGATCAGCGCCCACCCCATCCCCGGTAACGAGTGGGCCGTGGGCCGTGTCATCGACGGCCTGTACCGGCGGGGTGCCGAGGTGATCCACACCGGCATCGAACCGGTGCACGTGAGCGGCCACGCTCGCCAGGGCGAGCTCATGACCTTGTTCTCGGTGGCGCGCCCCGAGTGGTTCATCCCCGTCCACGGCGAGTACCGGCACCTCGTGAACCACGTCCAGCTGGCCACTCGCATGGGGGTCGACGACGACAAGGCAGTGTTGTGCGAGGACGGCGACTCGGTCGTGCTCGACGACGCCGGGCTGCACCGGGGCGACTCGGTCCCGGCCGGGTTCCTCTACGTCGACGGCACCGTCGGTGACGTGGGCCACGGGGTGCTGCGGGACCGTCGCGTGCTCGCCGAGGAGGGAGTCGTGGTGGTGGTGGCCACCGTCGACCCCCACGCCGGCGAGGTGGTGAGCCCCCCCGAGATCGTGACGCGGGGCTGGATCCACGCCCCTGAGGCCGAGGCCCTCCTCGGGGAGGCGAGCGACGTCGTGCGAGTGGCCCTGGAGAAAGCGCTGGCCGAAGGGGCCACCGACCAGGAGACACTGCGCCGTCATGCCCGCAAGGCCCTGGGCCGGCTCGTGGGGGAGAGAACCCGGCGCCGGCCCATGATCGTCCCCGTCGTCGTCACGGTCTGAGCTGGCTCGGCGCCGTACGGGTTCTCCCAGGCCGGGGGCCCATAGCCCGGTCCTCGGATGGGCCTGGGGCGGCTGTTAGCGTTGTGGCCATTGTGGTGACGACCAAGCGCCGTCCGGTGCGCGCACGCCCATCTTCCCGGTCGGTGAGCGGCGGACGTCGGAGAAGGACCAAAGGCCGGAGCAAGACCAAGGTTCGCGCCCAGCGGTCGCGCCCCCCAAGCGCCCGGTGGCGGGGCGTCGCCGCAAGGCGCCCGCCAGGGCCAGACGCCGCTCGAGGTGGGTGGCCTCGACGCTTTCGGTCCTCGAGGGCCACGTCGAGGACGCCTGGGGGATCGCGCTCGTCACCGTGGGGATCCTCGGAGCGCTGGCGCTCTACATCAACGCCCTCGGGCCGGTCGGGCACGGGGCGCGCCAAGGCCTCGGGATGGTGCTCGGTGTGGGCCGATTCCTCGTTCCTCCCGCGTTCGCCGCCGCCGGGGTGATGCTGATCGCCGGGCTTCCCCGGCACGAGCCGGCACGCGCCGGCGTGGGGCTGGCCCTCACCCTGGCCTCGGTGGCGGGGCTCGCCGACCTCGCCGGCGGGGCGCCGCGCCTCACCGCCTCGTCCACGCGCCTGGCCGGCGCCGGTGGTTTCATCGGCGCCGCCATGGGAAACCCCCTGCGCTCGGGTATCGGGGACTGGGGGGCCTCGGTGGTCCTCGTCGCCCTGGTCACACTGGCGCTGGTGCTGTTCACGGGCGTCACCCTGCGCTCGGCCCTGAGCGCGTTGGGGCGCGCCGGCACCGAGCTGTGGCAGATGGCGGTACCTCACGGCGAGGGCGCCGACGACGCTGAGGACGACGCCGAGGATCCCGACGGCGACCTGCGCTCCGACGAGGGACGAAAACGGGGGGCGACGGACGACCGCCCGGCGCTGTTCGACCTCGATCATGCGCTCGCCCCGGAGCCCCCCGCCCTCGAGCGGGACGAGACCGAGCCCCCCGAGCCCGGCGCCAGCCCGGAGGTTGTGACGCCGGACGCGCCCCCTGAGGTGTTCTCCACGGCGTTGCCGGGGGCCGGTGCGCGCCCGGAGTCGCCGGCGATGGGCGCAGGGGCGGCGACGGGAGAGTGGCGCTTGCCGCCGCTCAAGCTGCTGTCGCGATCGAAGGCCCAGGAGCTCGACCGGGCGGAGATCAGCGCAGCCGGTCGTGCCCTGGTGAGCGCGTTGGCCGCGCATGGCGTCGACACCCGCTTGCTGGGGCACACCGTCGGGCCCACCGTGACCCGCTTCGAGCTCGAGCTCGGTCCCGGGGTAAAGGTGGCCCGGGTCACGAGCCTGGCCAAGGACATCGCCTACGCCATGGCGTCACCGGACGTGCGCATCCTGGCCCCCATCCCGGGCAAGTCGGCCATCGGTATCGAGGTCCCCAACCGCCTGCGCCAGCTCGTGACGTTGGGGGACGTGCTCGCCACCGAAGAAGCCCGCAAGGCCACGCATCCCCTCGAGGTGCCCCTGGGGCGCGACATCGCCGGTCGCCCGGTTATCGAGAACCTCGCCGACATGCCCCACATCCTGATCTCGGGCGCCACCGGGGCCGGGAAGTCCTCGTGCATCAACTCGCTGATCACGTCGATCATGATGCGGACCACACCCGAAGAGCTCCGCCTCATTCTCGTCGACCCCAAGAGGGTCGAGCTCGGCCAGTACAACGGACTTCCGCACCTGCTCACGCAGGTCGTGGTCGACCCGAAGAAGGCCGCCAACGCGTCTGTCGTGGGCCGTGACCGAGATGGAGCGTCGCTACGACGTGCTCGCCGAGGCCGGCATGCGGGACATCACCGGGTACAACGCGGCTGTCGATCGGGGTGAGCTCGACGACGGGGTGGAAATGGACGGCGACCCCGACACTGACCCCGAAACCGACGTCGAGGACGTCGAATCGGTCCTCGACGACGATGTGGCCGGCCGGGTGGCCGAGCGTGTGGCCGAATCTCGCGCCGCGGTGACACCAACCGCGCACCGCGAGCCCTTGCCGTTCATACTCGTGGTGGTGGACGAGCTCAACGACCTCATGATGGTGGCGGCACGCGACGTCGAGGAATCGGTATGCCGGATCGCCCAGATGGCGCGAGCCGTCGGCATCCACCTCGTGCTGGCCACGCAGCGTCCGTCGGTCGACGTGATCACGGGCGTGATCAAGGCGAACATCCCGTCGCGCCTGGCGTTCTCGGTGTCTTCGCTCGCCGACAGCAGGGTGATCCTCGACCAGCCCGGCGCCGAGCGCCTCATCGGCAAGGGCGACATGCTCCTGCTCACGGCGTCGTCGTCGGTGGCGAGGCGCATCCAAGGCCCGTGGGTGGCGGAGAGCGAGGTGCGGGCGGTCGTCGCGCACTGGCAGCGCCAGCGCAATGCCGAGTACGTCGCCGGCATTGCCGGCGACGAGGGATCGGCGCGCGGCGGCGAAGGGCTCGATGACGACGACGACCTGCTCCATGCGGCCATGGAGCTGGTTGTGCGATCTCAGCTAGGGTCCACGTCGATGTTGCAGCGCAAGCTCCGGGTGGGTTTCTCGCGGGCGGGACGCCTGATGGACCTTCTCGAGCGCCGGGGGGTGGTGGGGCCTTCGGAAGGATCGAAGGCTCGTTCCGTGCTCATGACACCCGAAGAGCTCGAGCAGCTGGCCGACCGGTAGCCGCATGGTCCGTCACCGAGGCCGGCATAGTCGCGGGGGTGGTGGTGCCGCCACCGACGTCGCGTCGGCCGACGGTCCCGGCCACACCACGAACACGAACGACGACGCCGCCCCCGAGCTCGGCGAGGTGAGCCTCAACAGCACGAACCTCGCCTCCGCCACCGTGTCGGGGGGGACCGTGGCGGCGATCCTGGAGGTGGCACCGGACCCCGTAGAGGTGGCTGTGTCGCCTTCCCCGACGATCACGACCATCGCGTCCACTGCGTCGTCTGCGTCGGCTCCTCACCTCGCCACGCTCCCGGTGACACCACCGGGGACCGAGACCGACGAGCGCCGGCGGCGCTGGCCCAAGGTGGCGCTGGCACTGGTCGTGATCGTGGCCGTGGTCCTCGGGGTGCAGCTGAGCCGCCCCTTCCCGGCCTTGTCGGTGCAACGGAGCCTCCCCGTCGCCTCGCCGGTGGCGGGGGCGGCACCGGCGCTGCCCTGGCCGGCCACCGGGGGGGCGGCCGTAGAGGTTCCCCAGCTCGGGGTGACCGAGGAGTCCGGACCCGAGGTGCCGGTGCCGATCGCCAGTCTGACCAAGATCATGACCGGCTACCTGACGCTGCGTGACCATCCGCTGGCCCCCAATGCCCAAGGCCCGGTGCTCGTGATGACGGCTGCGGACGAGGCCGAAGCCAACGCCGAGGATGCTGCCGGCGCCACCAACGTCCCGGTCCAACCGGGGGAGGCGTTGAGCGAACGGCAGTTGCTCAACGGCCTTCTCGTCCACTCGGCGAACAATCTCGCCGACGTCCTGGCGCAGTGGGACGCGGGATCGGTGCCGGCGTTCGTCGCCAAGATGAACGCCACCGCAGCCAAGCTGGGGATGACCCACACGCACTACGCCGATGCGAGTGGTCTCGACCCCGGGACGAGGGGCACCGCCGCCGACGAGCTGCTCGTGAGCGCAGCCGCCATGGCCATACCCACGTTCGCGGCTGTCGTCGACCAGCAGTCCGTGACGCTGCCGATCGTAGGATCGCTCCCGACGTTCGTGCAGTCGGTGGGGACCGATGGCATCGTGGGGGTGAAGTCGGGGTTCACCCAAGCGGCCATGGGTTGCCTCGTGCTGGCGGCCCAGCGGACCTTGGCGGGCCAGCGTGTGCTCGTGCTGGCGGCTGTGACAGGACAACCCGGGGCCGATCCCCTGAACACCGCCAACCAGGTCGACAAGCGGTTGCTCGACGCCGTGACGTCGGGGTTGCGCGAGGTCCCCGTCTCGCCGAGCGGTATCCGGGTGGCCCGTATCACGCTGCCGTGGTCCCACGCCAGGGTGCCGGTGGTCGCCACCCGGGCCGTGACGGTGCTGGCGTGGCCGGGCCAGATTCCGCGGGTGGCCATGACCCTCGGATCGCTGCACACCGGGATCGTGGCCGGAGAGCGGGTGGGCACCCTGTCGGTGTCGGTCGGGTCCGAGCGAGTTCTGGTGCCGCTGCGCGTCGTGGGCAGCCTGCTCGGCCCGTCGGTGAGCTGGCGCCTGGCACGTTCGTAACCTGAGCAGCCGGAGCGGCGCGAGGACGGCACTACCCTGGCAGCCATGCGCGCGCTGGCTCCTGCCTCGGCGGCCAACCTCGGCCCCGGCTTCGACGTCCTGGCGGTGGCACTCGACCTCTACGTCGAAGTCGAGGTGGAGCCGGCCCCCCGCCTCGTGGTCCGGTCCGAGGGGGAAGGTGCCGATCTGATAGAGGACGACATGCATCTGGCGGCGCGCGTGGCGATCGATGTCGTCGGCCACGACAGGCTCGCCGTCACGGTCCGATCGGACATCCCGGTGGCCCGCGGCCTGGGGTCCTCGGCGGCACTCGCCGTCGCCGCCGCCGCGGCGGCGGGCTCGAAGGACCCCTTGGGGGTGGCGGCCCGCGTCGACGGGCACCCCGAGAACGCGGCGGCGTCGATGGTGGGCGGCCTCGTCGCCGCCACGCTCGTGCGCGGCTCGGTGCGCGCCGTGCGCATGCCACTCGACGGCGGGCTGGTGTTCGTCGCCATGGTGCCCGACCGGTCGTTGCCCACCACCAAAGCGCGCCAGGCCCTGCCCCAAGAGGTCAGCCGCACCGATGCCACATTCAACCTGGGCCGCCTGTCGTTGCTCCTCGCCGGCCTGGCGGACCGTTCCCTCATGATCCGAGAGGCCACCGAGGACCGCCTGCACCAGGACTACCGCAGCCCCCTGTTCCCCGAAGCTCCGCAGCTGCTGGCCCGGATGCTGAAGGCGGGGGCCCTGGCGTCGTGCTGGTCCGGGGCGGGTCCCACGCTGCTGGGGATCTGTGACGGCGAGAACGGGGAGCGGGTGCGGGCCGCCGCCCAGGCGGCCATGGAAGAGATCGGCGTCGCCGGGCGGGCCCTCCTGCTGCGCACCGACATCGAGGGCCTCATCGTCGAAGGGTCGCGACCGTGACCCGTACGTTCCACATCCGCACCTTCGGCTGCCAGATGAACGAGCACGACTCCGAGCGCCTGGCGGGGCTCCTGATCGCCGACGGGCTCGAGCAGACCGACGACGTTGCGTGCGCCGATGTGGTGCTACTCAACACGTGCTGCATCCGGGAGAACGCCGACAACAAGCTCTACGGATATCTGGGATGGCTCAAGTCGCTACGAGACACTCGGCCCGGAATGCAGATCGCCGTGGGTGGGTGCCTCGCCCAGAAGGACCGAGAGACGGTGCGCCGGCGAGCCGGGCACGTGGACGTCGTCTTCGGGACCCACAACCTGACGCGCGTGCCGGCACTGCTGCGCCAGGCTGCCAGCGACGGTCCGGTCGTCGAGGTCCTCGATGCACCGGCGCCGGAAGACGCGGGTGTGCTCCCGCTGGCGCTGTCGGCTGTTCGTGACCTCCCCTACACCGCGTGGGTCACCATCCAGACGGGGTGCGACAACTCGTGCGCGTTCTGCATCGTCCCGCAGGTGCGCGGCGCCGAGGTGAGCCGACCCTACGACGACATCGTGGCGGAGGTGGCGAACCTGAGTGCCCGGGGGGTCACCGAGGTGACCCTGCTCGGACAGAACGTCAACTCCTACGGGCGCGACCTCACCCGACGTCGTCCGTTGTTCGCGCAACTCCTGCGGTCGGTCGGTGCCGTCGACGGTGTGCGGAGGGTGCGGTACACGAGCCCGCACCCGAAGGACCTCCGACCCGAGACCATCGCGGCGATGGCCGAGACGCCGTCGGTGTGCGAGCACCTCCACCTCCCCCTGCAGTCGGGGAGCGATCGCGTGCTCAGCGCCATGCGTCGGGGGTACCGCGCCGAGCGCTACCTGTCGCGTCTGTCGGCGGCGCGCGCGGCGATCACCGACCTGGCGGTCACCACCGACATCATCGTGGGATTCCCCGGCGAGACCGACGACGACTTCGAGCGCACCCTCGAGGTGGCGGCCGAGGCCGGCTACGACAGCGCCTACACCTTTATCTTCTCGCCCCGTCCGGGGACCCGGGCGGGGCAGATGACTGCCTCCTTCGTCCCCGACGACGTGGTGGCCGAGCGCTTCGAACGGCTCCGGGTGGTGGTGGAGCGCTCCGCACTGGCCCGGCACCGGGCCCGCGTGGGCCGCGTGGAGGAAGTCATGGTCGAAGGGCCGAGCGCCCGTGACCCCGAGGTGCTCACGGGACGGACCCGGCAGAACAAGCTCGTGCACTTCGCCCCGCCGGCTGCCGACGTGCCTGCCCCCGGTGCCTATGCGGAGGTCCGTGTCACCGACGCCGCTCCGCATCACCTGCGCGGCGAGCTGGTGCGCGTCACGGTCCCGGCACGCCGGCGCATCCGCATTCCCGTCTCGGCACGGTAGGGCTCGTGGGCCGGCTCCCGGAGCCCGGTCACGTCGCGCCCACCGGCGCGCCAAGTCACGTCGCGCTGGTGGGACCCACGGCGTCGGGCAAGACCGCGCTGGCGCTGGCATTGGGGCGTCGGCGGCCCGAGGCCGAACTGGTGTCGGTCGACTCGATGTGCGTGTACCGCGGCATGGACATCGGCACCGCCAAGCCCAGCATCGCCGAGCGGGCCGAGGTCGCGTATCACCTGGTGGACCTCGTGGACCCGGACGAGGAGTTCACGCTGGGCCGGTTTCAGGCCGAGGCGCGGGTCGTGCTCGAGGGCATCGAGGGGCGCGGGCGGCGCGCCCTGCTCGTCGGGGGGACGGGGCTCTACCTGCGCGCCCTGGTCGACCGCTTGTCGGTGCCGGGGCGGTTCCCCGAGGTGGCCGGCGCGCTCGAGAGGGAGGCCGATCTCCCCGGGGGGACCCAACATCTGCATGCCCGCCTGGTGCGCCTCGACCCGGTGGCGGCCGGCCGCATGGAACCGACCAACCGCCGCCGCGTGGTGCGTGCCCTCGAGGTGACGCTGGGCTCGGGCCGGCCCTTCTCGTCGTTCGGTCCCGGGCTCGACACCTACCCCCCCACGCCGTTCGCGCTGGTGGGTATCCGCTACGACCCCGCCGACGCCGATGCCCGTATCGACGAGCGATTCGAGAGGCTCGTCGATGCGGGCCTGGTCGAGGAGGTCCGCGCCCTCGCCGGAAGGCCCGGTGGGCTGTCGCGCACCGCCCGCCAGGCGCTCGGGTATCGGGAGTTGTTGGCGCACGTGGAGCAGGGGGTGCCCTTGGAGCAGGCCGTCGACGAGGCCAAGCGGCGAACCCGGGCCTTCGCTCGCCGGCAATGGGCGTGGTTCCGGCGTGACCCGCGCATCGCGTGGCTCGATCCCTCGGGTGATCTCCTAGCGCAGCTCCTCGGGGTATGGGACGAGGCGGGGTCGAGCCCCGGCGCCGACGCCCACACCCAGGTGGGAGACTGAGGACGATGGACGCCGACGGCGCGCTGCGCCTGACCAAGCACCATGGCGCGGGCAACGATTTCCTCGTGTTGCTCGACCCCGACGACCGCCGGCCTCTGTCGCCGGCGGAGGTACGCGCCCTGTGCGACCGGCACCGGGGCATCGGGGCCGACGGCGTGCTGCGCGCCGTCGCCGGCAGCGGGGCGGCGGCGTTGTCGATGGAGCTGCACAATGCCGACGGCGGGGTGGCCGAGATGAGCGGCAACGGGATCCGCTGCCTGGTCCAAGCGGCGGTGGACGCGGGCATGGTGGCGGCGGGGACCGTGACCGTGCAGACGCTCGGGGGGTTGCGCTCGGTGGAGTACCGGCCCGGACCCGAGCCAGGACTGGGCTACGGGCGGGTGGGCATGGGTGGCGCCAGGCTCGGCCCCGACCTCGGCGAGGACGCGCCCGCCGGTGTGCGCTGGGGCCAACACGTCGACATGGGCAACCCCCACGTCGTGCTGTTCGGCTCACCGCCCAGCGACGACATGGTGCGGACCGTCGGGCCCGGCCTGGAGGGCGCTGTCGCCGGTGGGGCCAACGTGGAGTTCGTATGGGCGGGACCCGAGAGCGGTGCGCTCACCTTGCGGGTGTGGGAACGCGGCGTGGGAGAGACATTGGCATGCGGCACGGGCGCGTGCGCGGCGGCGGCGGCGGCCCACGCCCACGGTGCGGCCGGGACCAGGGTGCGCGTGCACAACCCCGGTGGTCCTCTCGACGTCGAGCTCGACGACACCGAGATCACCCTGGCCGGCCCCACCCAGCTGGTCGGCGCCGTCACGGTGGACGGGGTGGTGCTGGCGCAGTTGGTGCAGGCGCGCGAGGCCATCGTCGTCGACGAGCAGGAGTCCGTGCACGGGCGCGACGGCTTGCCTACCGAGGTGGCGACTCGACAGTGACGCTCATCGAGCGCAGCTTCCGCGAGCGCATCGTGCTCGTGGGTGTGGTGTTCCCGTGGACCTCGGCTGACTCGGTCGACGCCGATCTCGACGAGCTCGCCCTCCTGGTGGACACCGCCGGCGCCATCGTGGTGGACCGGGTCGTGCAACGCCGCGACCGGCCCGACCCGGCTACGTTCGTGGGACGGGGCAAGGCCCAGGAGCTCCACGAGCTGTCAGAGACCCTCGACTCCGACACCGTGGTCTTCGACGACGAGCTCTCGCCCGCACAGCAGCGGAACCTCGAGAAGATCCTGGGCCGAACGGCCATCGACCGCACGGCGGTGATCCTCGACATCTTCGCCCAGAACGCCCGCTCCCAGGAGGGCAAGGCCCAGGTGGAGCTGGCCTTGTTGCGCTACCGGTTGCCCCGGCTGCGCGGCAAGGGACTGGGGTTGTCCCAACAGGCCGGTGGCATCGGCACCCGGGGACCGGGCGAGACCCAGCTCGAGGTGGACAGGCGCCGCCTGCTGCGTCGCATGACGCGCCTCGAGGCCGACCTCAAACAGGTCTCGGCCACCCGCCGCACCCAGAGTCGCTCGCGCCAACGTTCTCGCCAACGCGTGGTGAGCCTCGTGGGCTACACCAACGCCGGCAAGTCGACACTGCTCAACACCTTGACCGACGCGGGTGCGCTGGTCGAGAACCGTCTGTTCTCGACGTTGGATTCCCGCACACGTCGCTTGGCTCTTCCCGGCGGCGAGACGGTCCTGCTGTCGGACACCGTCGGGTTCGTCCGCAAGCTCCCTCATCAGCTGGTCGAGGCGTTCCGCTCCACGCTGGAGGTCGTCGGGGAAGCCGACCTCCTCGTCCACGTGGTGGACGCATCGGCACCGGAGCCCGACATGCAGATCGACGCGGTCCGCTCCGTGCTCGACGAGATCGACGCCGGGGCGGTGCCCGAGCTGCTGGTGATCAACAAGGCCGATCGAGCCCCCGCTGGTGCCGCGCGCCTGGCCAATGGGCACGAGGGGGCCGTGGTCGTGTCCGCCCTCACCGGTGAGGGGATCGAGCAGCTGCTGCGGGCCGTGGGCGACCGGTTGCGCGTCGCCGACAGGGTGGTGGAGCTCGTCGTCCCCTTCGGGCGCGGCGACGTGCTGGCCGCCGTGCACCGTGAGGGCGAGGTGGTCGACGAGTCCCACAGCGAGGGAGCGACCGTGGTGCACGTCGTGCTCGACGAGGTCGGGCGCGCCCGGTTCCGGGAGTTCGTGGCATCGTGAGCGCCGCCGACACAGAGGCGGGCTTCTCGCCCCCGCCCTATCCCTACGACCGTCTGGCCTCTGCCGCGCAGGCGGCGGCTGCCCACGGCGGCGGAGCTGTGGACCTGTCCGTGGGCACCCCGTGCGACCCGCCCCCCGAAGCGGTGGTCGCCGCCCTGGGGGCGTCGGGCACCGAGCGAGGGTACCCGGCATCGATCGGCAGCGCGGCCCTCCGCCACGCCGCGGCAGGCTGGATACAACGCCGCTTCGATGTCTCGATCGACCCGGGCCAGGTGGCCGCCTGTGTCGGCACCAAGGAATTCGTGGCCACGGCGGCGTGGCTCCTCCGACTGCGCACCCCCGGTCGCGACACCGTGCTGGCGCCGGCGCTCGCATACCCGACCTACGCCATGGGAGGGCGCCTGGCGGGCTGCCGCGTGGTGGAGGTGCCCGCTGCCGCCAACGGAGGGCTGGAGCTGTCGGCGGTCTCCGACGACGATGCCGAGCGGGCGCTGTGCCTGTGGGTGAACAGTCCCTCCAATCCGACCGGGGCGTTGAGCGACCTGGGTGAGGCGGCGGACTGGGGTCGAGCCCGAGCGGTGCCGGTGCTCTCCGACGAGTGCTACGCCGAGTTCACCTGGCAAGGCGTGCCGGCCAGCATCGTCCAACACGGCGCCGACGGTGTGCTGGCGGTGCACTCGCTGTCGAAGCGATCGAACCTGGCGGGCATGCGTGTCGGGTGCTACGCCGGCGACGCCACGCTGGTGGAGTACCTGGCCGAGCTGCGCAAGCACGCCGGACTCATGGTGCCCGGCCCGGTGCAGGCCGCCGCCGTGGTGGCGTGGGACGACGACGCGCACGTCGCCGAGCAGCGGGCGCGCTACCGACGGCGACTCGCCCGCCTGGCCGAGATCCTGCGGGGCGCGGGGCTCGAGGTGGAGATGCCGGCGGGCGGCTTCTACCTGTGGGTGCCCGTCCCGGCGTGGGCACGAGCCCTGGGCACCGCCGAGGGACGGCCCGGGGCGTGGGTCCTCACCACCGCATTGGCGGAGGCCGCCGGGGCGCTCGTGAGCCCGGGCGAGTTCTACGGACCGCAGGCCGCGGCTTTCGTCCGCGTGGCGGCGGTCCAACCCGACGACCGGATCGAGCTGATGGCAATGCGCCTGGCCTCGTCGGACCACCCGCATCTCGGGCCGGCGTCGTCGGTGCCCGGTGGGGTGGGCTCGGGGGGTCACGGCGTCGGCCGGTAACCTCGGGCGATGGCCGACCTGCAGTCCCAGATCGAAGAGCTGTGGGCGCGCGTGGGCGAGCTGAGCCCGGCCGACAGCGACGCCCTGGCCATCGTGACCCAGGCCATCGACCTGCTGGACCGGGGTGAGGCCCGCGTGGCCGAGCTCGATGCCGCCGCGGGCGAGGTCGTGGTCCACGGCTGGCTGAAGACCGCCATCCTGTTGCTGTTCCGGCTGCGGGCCATGGAGACCACCGAGCTCGGGCCCTTCGAGTTCCACGACAAGCTTCCGCTCAAGACGGGCTACGCGGCGGCCGGTGTCCGGGTGCGTCCCCGGCGCATCGGCGCGCTGGGGATCGTTCCTCGATCGGGGCGTCATCCTCATGCCGAGCTACGTCAACATCGGGGCCCGCGTCGGTGCCGACACCATGGTCGACACCTGGGCCACGGTGGGCTCGTGCGCCCAGATCGGCGCCCGCGTCCACCTGTCGGGAGGAGTCGGTATCGGCGGGGTGCTCGAGCCACCCAACGCCGCGCCGGTCATGGTGGGCGACGACGCCAACATCGGCAGCCGCTGCATGGTGACCCAGGGCGCCCGGGTGGGGGAGGGGGCCGTGCTGGCCGAGGGCGTGATCCTCAACCCCGGCATCCCGGTCATCGACGCCGAGACCGGGGAGGAGCTCAGCCGGGGCGTCGTCCCGCCCTGGAGCGTCGCCATCGGCGCCTCGCGTCGCCAGGAGTACCCCGGCGGCGAGTTCTTCCTGCCCTGCGTGCTCGTGATCAAGCGCCTGGAGCCCGGCCGAGCGCCACGACAAGGCCCAGCTCGAGGCGGCGCTTCGCGAGCACCAGCTCGGTCCCTGACCACTGACGCCGGCGTCGGACATGACCGACCTGCTGGCACTCACGGCCGAGCTGGTGGACGATCCCGTCGGTCAGCCACCACGAGACGGCCCTGGCCGACCGCGTCGAGACCGAGCCTCCGCGGCGCGGCGCATCTCGACGTCGATGCGCTTCGGGGACACCGTGGTGGCCCGCACCGAGCTCGGCCGGCGCCCGGCGCGTGGTGCTCGGCCGGCCATCTCGACACCGTGCCCCCCTTCGACGACCGGGGCGTCACGCATCGAGGGCGACACGCTTGTGGGGCCTGGGCGCGGTCGACATGAAGGGTGGCCTGGCCGTCCTGCTGGACCTGGCCACGACGCTCCCGGCCCGGCGGTCGACGTGACCTTCGTCTTCTACGCCTGCGAGGAGGTGGAGCGTCGCCACAACGGGCTCGGCCCGCCTGGCGGCCGAGCGCCCCGAGCTTCTCGCCGCCGACGCCGCCGTGCTGGGCGAGCCCACCGGCGGCGTGGTCGAGGCCGGATGCCAGGGCACGATGCGGGCGGTGGTGACGCTGTCGCGGGCGGCGGGCCCACACGGCGCAGACCCTGGATGGGGGTCAACGCCGTGCACCGGCTGGCCCCTGTCCTCGCGCGCCCTCGAGCCGCTACGACCCGCGCCGCGTCGTCCTCGACGGCTGCGAGTACACCGAGCAGCTCCAGGCCGTGGGCTCGACGGCGGCGTCGCCGGCAACGTCGTGCCCGACCAGGCCGACGGTCACCATCAACTACCGCTTCGCCCCCGACCGCGACCTCGCCGCGGCCGAGCACGACGCTCCGCGAACTGCTGGACGACGTGCTCGACCCCGCGGCGGGGGACACGCTCGAGGTCCTCGACGCCGCGCTCGGGGCGCCCACCGGCCTTGGACCACCCCCTGTTGGCTCGAGCTCGTGCTGGCCACGCGGGCCCCACCCCGGGCCAAGCTGGGGTGGACCGACGTGGCCACCGTTCGGCGCAGCTCGGGGTGCCCGCCACCAACTTCGGTCCCGGTGATCCGCTGCTGGCCCACACCCCCGACGAGCACGTGTCACGCCGAGCTCGACCAGCTCGTGACGTGCTCGCCGCGGTTCTGCGCGCCGATGACGTCCACTCACCGACTCGAAGCGGAGTGGCACCCTCCTCCGTTTCCGAAGGAGAATGCTCGACTGCGTCTCCCGTGCACAGCGGGGGTTTGACGACGATCAGAGGCGGCGCAGGACGGTGACGACCCGGCCGTAGATGGTCACCTCGGCGGGATCGAGCTCCATGGGGGAGAAGCGCGGGTTGGCCGGGGTGAGCACGATCTTGCCCCCGCCGGCGGGCGAAGGTCTTCACCGTCGCCTCTTCGTCGGGGATGCCCGGCCACCACGATGTCGCCGTTCTCGGCGTCGGGCTGCTGGCGCACGACCACGTAGTCGCCGTCGAAGATCCCGGCCTCGATCATCGACTCGCCCCGCACCCGGAGCATGAACAGCGAGCCGGTGCCGGTGAAGTCCTCGGGCAGGGGAAGCAGCTCCTCGACGTTCTCGTTGGCCAGCACCCCGGTCCGGCGGCCACGTCACCGATCAGGGGGACGTGGCGGACCGGGCTCGCCGCCATCGCGGCCTTGGAGGACGGGTCGTAGCGCACCTCGATGGCACGGGGCTTGGTGGGTCCCGCCGCAGATAGCCCTCGCGCTGGAGCACGGCCAGGTGGGCGTGGACGGTCGACGACGACGTCAGCCCGACCGCCTCGCCGATCTCGCGGACCGACGGGGGATAGCCCTGCTCACGCAGGCTGTCGCCGATGAACTCGAGGATCTCCTGTCGCTTCCCGGTCAATGCCTCCGCCATGTCGCCCTCCTCTCCCCATCCGCCGTCGGTGCGGGTGCTCCCCAGTCCGTCCCCCGCTCCCGATGACCCGATCTCTCGGACCGGCACCTCGGAAGGCGAACACCAGTTCGTGACACCGTACTCTCACGGGGGTCCCGGATCAAACACCTGTTCGGGTGGGGCGCCCCACGCTGGGGAACGACGGTGTTACAGCCGGCCTGACCCTGTCGACATGGCCATCGCCGCACGTTGCCGGAGCGAGGCAGCCCCCTTGACACGAACACGTGTTCGTGGTCATGATGAGCCTGTGACGAACACACGTTCGACTCTCGAAAGGGCGGGCGGGGCCTGATGGCCGTCGCCCTCTCCCCGATCCCGTCGGGACGCAGGAGTCGCCGGGCGTCGCTGCGTGTGGTGGCCCCCGCGGGCTCCTGCCGTCCAGCTCATCGCAGCGGCGCACCCGTCGGCCTCTGCCCGAGCTCCGAGCCCGACCGTCGTTGTCACCGGGCGCGTCCCGCCACGCCCGGGTGCATCACCGACAGCCGGACGACCCGTCCGGCGTCGCCGTGCGGCGCCGCCGCGGTCCTGCTCGGAACGGTGGCGACGGGACTGCTCGTCGCCCTCGCCCTGCCGTGGGGCGGTACCGGGGGCGTCCCTCGCCACCCCCGGTCCCGCTCCGGCGGGGGCGACCGTCGCTGCCCACCAGCCCTACGTCGTCCAGCCGGGTGACACGCTGTGGTCGATCGCCGATGCGGCTCGACCCCAGCGGCGATCCCCGGCCCGTGGTAGCCGAGCTCGAGGCCGAGGCGGGGGGCGACAATGTCGTCACCCGGGGAGCGGCTGGTCCTTCCCTGACCGCGTCGGGGCGGCACTACGGTTGGCGCGGTGCGGTGTCCGTGGTGTCAGAGTCTCGATGACAAGGTCGTCGACTCGCGTCTGGCCGAGGACGGCGTCGCCATCCGCCGCCGTCGCGAGTGCCTGTCGTGCGGCCGCCGCTTCACCACCTACGAGCGTCTCGAGGAGGCGCCGCTGTGGGTGGCCAAGCGCGGCGGGCAGCGGGAGCCGTTCGACCGGGCCAAGGTGGTCTCCGGGGTGCGGGCCGCCACGAAGAACCGGCCGGTCACCGAGGACAGCTCGAGGAGCTCGCCCAGCAGGTCGAGGAGGCGCTGCGGGGCGAGGGGGCCGAGGTGACGAGCCAGCAGATCGGTGTGGCCGTGCTCGAGCGCCTGCCGCGACGTCGACGACGTGGCCTACCTGCGTTTCGCTTCCGTCTACAAGGGATTCGACGACATCGGGGACTTCCAGCGCGAGGTGGGCCTGCTCACCAAGACCACCGAGCCCAAACGCAGGGCCTGACGTCGGTGGCGCGAGCTGCTCGACGCCGTCCCGGACCGGGTCCTGGCCGTCTATGCCCACCCCGACGATCCCGACGTCTCGTGCGGGGGCACGCTGGCGCGCTGGGCCGGGGCGGGAGCCGAGGTCCACGTGGTGATCTGCACCAACGGCGACAAGGGAACGACGGATCCCGACGTCGACCCGGTCGTGTTGGCCAGCCGGCGGGCGGGCGAGGCGAGCGAGGCGGCGCACCATCCTCGGCCTGGCCGGACAGCACTTGCTCGGATACCCCGACGGCGAGCTCGTCGACGACGCGGCTCTTCCGCGCCACCCTGGTGAGCTGGGTGCGCAAGCTTCGCCCACTCACGGTGCTCGGCCCCGACCCCACGGCGGTGTTCTTCGGAGAGGACTACTTCAACCACCGCGACCACCGGACCGTCGGTTTCGCCTTGCTCGACGCCCTGTCCCCGGCCGCGGCCCTTCCCCACTACTTCCCCGAAGCCGGCGTGGCCTACCAGGTGGAGACGGCGCTGCTGTCGGGCACCCTCGAGCCCAACGTCTGGGTGGATGTCACGGCCACCATCGACGACAAGGTGGCGGCGGTGTCCTGTCATCGGAGCCAGTTCGCCGACGGGGGTGAGTGGGCGCGCCGGGCCGTGCGGAACGCGCCCATGAGGACGGGCGCCGGGCCGGCGTGGCCTACGCCGAGGGTTTCCGGCGGCTGCGGCTCGGTGGCTGACGCACCCGCTGTGCCCGGTGCCGACGTGTGCGGGTCGGTCTCGCCCGAGGCCGCCCATCGTCGGCAGCCGATGCCTGCACCGTCTTGCACGTCGACATGGACGCCTTCTTCGCCGCGGTGGAGGTCCTCGACGACCCGTCCCTGCTCGGGTTGCCGGTGATCGTGGGTGGTGCCGGGGCTCGTGGCGTGGTGGCGTCGTGCACCTACGAAGCGCGGGCCTTCGGCATCCACTCGGCCATGTCGTCGGTCGAGGCCCGCCGCCGCTGTCCGCACGCCGTCTTCCTGCCCGGTCGCTTCGCGCGCTACGCGGAGATGAGCGAGCGCCTCCACGCCGTGCTCCACCGCTTCTCCCCGGTCGTGGAGGGCATCGCGCCTCGACGAGGCCTTCCTCGACGTCGCCGGGGCGCGTCGCCTCCTCGGTTCGCCTCCCGAGGTGGCGTGGGCCATCCGCGCAAGCCGTGCGCCAGGACCTGCGAGATCGACTGCGCCGTGGGTGTGGCCCGGACCAAGCTGCTGGCCAAGCTGGCGTCGCGCGCCGCCAAACCGGTCCCCACGCCCCGGGGACCGCGCCCGGGCCCGGGCGTCGTCGTGGTCCTCCCGACCGAGGAGCTGGCGTTCCTCCACCCCTTGCCGGTCCGGGCCCTGTGGGGAGTGGGCCCCGCCACCGCCCGCCGGCTCGATGCGCCTCGGCGTCGCCACCGTCGGCGACCTGGCGCGCATCCCGCGCGACACCCTGTGCCGGGCCGTGGGCGAGGCCCACGGGCGCCTCCTGGCCGCGTCTGGCCCGGGGCGAGGACCCCCGGCGGGTGGTGGCGACCCGAGACGTGAAGTCGGTGGGCCACGAGGAGACCTTCGCCGTCGACCTCGCACGCCATGACGGCGCTGCACCGCCATGTGGTGCGCATGGCCGACGCCGTCGGGGACGCGCCTGCGTGAGGCGCGCCTGGCGGGGAGGACCGTCACGGTGAAGGTCCGCTACGGCGACCGCACCACCATCACCCGGTCGCACACGGTGGGCGCACGCCGTCGACTCCCCCGCGCCATCGGGGCCGTGGCCGGAGCGCTGCTCGACGCCGTCGACGTCTCGCCCGGTGTCCGGCTCCTCGGGGTGTCGGTGTCGGGCCTCGACACGCGGCGGCCGCGGCCGCCAGCTGTCGTTCGACGACGCTGTCCGCGGACCGGCGCGGGCGCCGCCGGGGCGGTCCCGCGCGGCGCGGCGACCGGGAGGTCTGACGACTCCCGCCCGACGGTGGGGACGCGCCGGCGCGGCGAGCTGGCCTGGGACGAGGTGGAGGCGGCGGTGACGGCCATCCGGGCCCGCTACGGCCACGCGTCGGTGGGCCCGGCCGCCCTCGTCGGGCGGGACGGGCTGGCCGTCAAGGAGCGGGGCGACACCCAGTGGGGTCCGACGCGCCGCCGCCCTCGGACGGTGAGAGGCGATGAGCGCACGAGGGTGGGCGACGTTCCACGGGCCCCTCGCGGCCCGGTTCCCCGCTTCGACCAGGGACTTGACCTTCGACAGGGACGAGGCACGGAGTCCGCGGAGAGACGTGGGCGCCGTTGTCTTGCCCTTCGTCGCTGCCTAAGATTGAGGAGCGCGCGTCACGTCGCGGCAGGGCCTGGAAGGGGTTGAGCGTGCCGCTCTCCGAGCATGAGCAGCGTGTGCTGCAGGAGTTGGAGCAGGCGCTGTACCAGGAGGACCCGGAGTTCGCGGACCGGGTCCGATCGGAGAGCGTCTACCGGTACGCCGGCCGCTACCTGAAATGGTCCATCCTCGGCTTCGTCGTCGGCTTGGCCGTCATGCTCGCCTTCTTCACCACCAACGTCTTCCTCGGGTTCCTCGGTGTGCTCATCATGTTCGGCTCCCTCGTCACCTTCTGGACCAACCTGCGCCGCATGGGCAAGGCGGGCTGGGAGGAGATCGGTCGCTCGCTGCGGACCGACGGCATCGGCAACGCCCTCAACGACACGCGCGGCTGGCTGCGCGACCGCTTCCGCCGCAACCGCTAGCGCACACGCCGACCCGGCTCTTTGCCCGAAGCCGGCGGCCCGGTGCCGCTCCGTGACATGGGAGTCCCCGAGGACCTGTGCCTGGCCGTCGACGTCGGCGGCACCAAGCTGGCCGCCGGTCTGTGTCACGAGCGGGGGAGCGTTGCTCGACGCTCGCCGGGCTCGCACCCCGTCCACCGAAGATCCCGAGGAGCTCTTCGCCGCGCTCGGCCGGGATCGTGGGTGCGGTGCTCGAGCTTCCGGCGGGGGGCAGGTCGTGGTGTGCGGGGTCGGTTGCGGCGGTCCCATGGACCTGCACGCGGGCACCGTGTCGCCGCTCAACATCCCGGCGTGGCGCGCCTTCCCGCTGCGCGCCCGGGTGGAGGAGGTCACCGGTCTCGTTGTCGCCTTGGACAACGACGCCAAGGCGTTGGCGCTGGCCGAGGGCTGGACCGGGGCGGCGCGCGGCCGGCGCGACTTCCTGGCCATGGTGGTGTCCACCGGCGTGGGCGGGGGAGTCGTCGTCGACGGCGCTCTGCTCGAGGGGACGTCGGGGAACGCCGGCCACGTGGGACACGTGATCGTCGAGCCCGACGGCCGCCTCTGCGCGTGTGGGGCGCGCGGATGCCTCGAAGCAGAAGCATCGGGTACCGCCATCGCGGCGGTCACGGGCCACCCGCCGGCCGAGGCACCACCGGAGGTGGTGGCGCGGACGGGTCGTCTGGTGGGTCGGGCCGTGGCTTCGGTGGCCAGCCTTCTCGACATCGAGCTCGTCGTGGTCGGCGGGTCGGTGGCGCTCGGTTTCGGCGATCCCGTTCTTCGCGGCCGCCAACGCCGAGCTGCGCGCCCGCGCCCGGCTGTCGTTCACGTCCGAGGCGCGCATCGTGCCGAGCGGGCTGGGGACCGCTGGGCCGCTCGTCGGTGCGGGCGCACTGGGCTGGCGGGCGGCGCGCCGTGCTCCGGTGCAGGCTCCGTGACGGCGCGCCGTGCTCCGGGTGGCCGTAGCGGGCCCGCCTCGGCACCGACGATCACCGCCGTCTTTGTGGCCCTGGTCCTTCGCCCCTGGCTGTGGCCCGCCGCCATCGCCGAGGCGGCTGCGCCTGGCCCGGCCCGGATGGTGGCACCGGTGGCCGCTGCTCCCGGTGCCCGACGAGGCGCTGTGGCGGTTTCGCATGGAGACGGCCTACGGCGGTTCCGGCGAAGCCGTGCCCGAGTCCGAGGATGTGGTGTCGTTCCTCGGCTGGTGCAGCACGATGGGGCGCTGGCGCCGGCGCTGACGCGCCAACCTGCCGGAGCGAACCTCGCCCGTCGGAGTAGCCTCGTCGGTGATGTTGGCCAGGGAGCCGGCGCCAAGGGGGCGAGTCGAGCGCTCGTGCTCAACGCCACCTTCGAGCCCCTGGGGCTCGTCTCCACCCGCCGCGCCCTGCTCCTCGTCCTCGCCACCAAGGCCGAGCTCGTCCACGCCACCGATCAGGTCTTCCGCTCCGAGCGGTCGAGCCTTTCCCGAGCCGTCGGTGGTGCGGCTGTCTCGCTACGTCCGGGTGCCCCACGACCGCACGGTGGCCGTCAACCGGCGCACCGTGTTCGCCCGCGACGGTCACCGCTGCCAGTACTGCGGGTTGGCGGCCGAGAGCATCGACCACGTCATGCCCCGCAGCCGCGGCGGCATGCACGCCTGGGACAACGTCGTGGCCGCCTGCCGGCGCTGCAACACCCGCAAGGAGGACCGGCTGCCCCACGAGGTGGGGCTGGTCCTGCGCACCCAACCGTCGCCGCCACGCCAGCGGGTCTGGCTCCTCGCCATGAGCGGGGGAGCGCGTGACGAGTGGGCGCCGTACCTGGGCGAGCAGTCCCTGACGGCGTGACCGCCGCCGGGCGGCGGCGGCGTGGTCGATCGAGCGGCGCGCCGGCACCGCCGCGACGTCTGCACGGGCCGTGGCCCGGTCCCGTCCGAGCGCCGGCGGCCGGGTCGTCGGGCTGTGCTCGGTGCGGGGCTCGGCGCCTCGTCCTCGGCAGCACGCAGAACGCTCGAGGTCGTCGACCTCGAGCACGCCGCCGCGCCGCGGGCATCGACGTCGTGCGCCGGCAGCTCGGGCGGTGGAGCGGTGCTCGTGGCCCCCGCCGCCCAGGTGTGGCTCGACGTCTGGCTCCCGCGCGCACGACCGCTGTGGGACGACGACGTCATCGGTCGTCGTGGTGGTTGGGCGAGGCCTGGCGGCGGGCCCTGGAGGGACTCGGCGCTCGGCGCCTCTCGCGTGCACCGCGGACCCGCCACGCGCACGGCTGGTCCGACGTGGTGTGCTTCGCCGGAGTCGGGCCCGGGCGAGGTGACGGCGGGGACGGCGCAAGGTGGTGGGCATCGCCCAGCGCCGGACCGCACGACGGCGCCCGCCTGCACTCGATGGCCCCGTTGTCGTGGGAGCCCGGTCCTCTGGTGGCCCTGCTGGCCCTCGATGCCGAGCGCGCCCAGGGAGCGCATGACACGCTCGGCGATGTCGCCATCGGTGTTCGTGACCTCCTGCCTCCACCGCTCCGCCGACGGCGACCCCGACGTCGTCGTCAGGGCCGTCGAGGACGCGCTGTTGGCAGCGTTGCCCGCCTGACCCGACGTGGTGACGCTCTCCGGCACCGACCTGACGTTCGGCACTCTTGACGCGCGTCGGCACGAGCCGACGCACGTCGACCACCACGCGGCGCGCGTCCGACACGTCCGGCGCCCGTCGGCACCGACCGTGACGCGCGCCACCTCGTCAGCCGGCGCGTCGGGCACGTCCCGATCAGTGGCCGTCGAAGCCAGGGGCCCGCCCGCCGGCCCCGGGGCCCGCGCCGTGGCTCTCCCGGGCCCGGGGCGTCTTGCCGTGAGGCGGCGTCTCTCGACGGGTCCGATGTGCCGGCGGAGGTGGTGGCGTGGCGTGGAGCGGTGGGGAGGGGTGGGGTGGATGGGGATTGACCTGTGGGGGGCTGGGGGCTAAAGTGGCGCAAAGTGGAGTAAAGGGGAGGAGCCCGCCGAAACTTGCGGGGGGAGCGTCGTGGGAGCTCGATTCGGTGGCACGGTTTTTCGGGACGTACGAGCACACGCTCGACAGCAAGGGTCGGGTGATCCTGCCGGCGAGGTTCCGCGCCTCCTTCGAGCTGGGCGGGTACCTCACCGCAGTACCGGGACGGCTGCCTGGCGCTGTGGACGCCCGACGAGTTCGAGCGGCAGATGGAGGAGATGCAGGAGCGGGCGGCCAGCGGCAAGAGCGACCGCAACCTGGCCCGGATGTGGGCGTCGGCACACACAGGAGCTCGAGATCGACCGGCAGGGTCGGATGGCGTTACCGGCCCGCCTGCGTCAGTACGCGGGGCTGGAGGGCGACGTCCTCGTGCTGGGAGCGAACGACCGGGTGGAGCTGTGGGACCCGGCCCGGTGGGAGAGAACATGGGCCCGAGGAGCAGCGGCTCAGCGAGGGTGCCGACGACTGATGCGCCGCTCGGCGCGCGGGCGCGGCGCTCGACCCGGCCCAGGCACCGCCTCGGTGCCGAGACAGACCAAGGAGAAAGGAGCAGCACGACACGACCATGGGCACGAGTCAGGTCGCAGACGGCCACAGAACACCAGGCACATGCGCAGCCCCTCGGCTGGTTCGGTGGAAGACTCCTCCTCCGCCCGCTTCCAACCGAGTCGCAGGAGCAACCCTCCCGACGGCATCCCGCCAGTCGAGGGGCTGCGGATGCGCCAGGTGTTCGAGCCACGAGCCGGTCATGGTCGACGAGGTGGTGGCGCTGTTCGCCCCGGTGCCCCGGGTGTGGTGATCGACGCCACGGCGGGAGGCGGCGGGCACGCCGCCGCCTTGCTCGCCGCCCATCCCCATCTCCGCGTGCTCTGTCTCGACCGCGACCCCGACGCGGTGGCGGCGACGACCGAGCGTCTCGGCGACCTTCGGCGCACCGGGCCATGGTCCGCCAGGCCCGCTTCGACCGCCTGGCCGAGAGTCGCCACGGAGATGGGCGTGGCGCTCCGGAACGGCTGAGCGGTGTCCTGTTCGACCTGGGCGTGAGCTCGCCGCAGCTCGACCGGCCCGAGCGCGGCTTCTCCTACCGAGCCGACGCCCCGCTCGACATGCGGATGGACCCGAGCGAGGGCCCGACCGCCTCGGAGATCGTGAACACCTGGCCCGAGGTCGACGACCTGGCGCGGCTGTTCGCCGCCAACGGCGAAGGCCGTTTCGCCACGCGGATCGCGCGGGCCGTCGTGGCGGCGCGCCCGGTCACCACCACGGGCGCCCTCGCCGAGTCGGTGCGCTCGGCCGCTACCCGCCGCCGTGCGCCGCCAGGGCGGCCACCCGGCGCGTCGTGTCTTCCAGGCTCTGCGGGTCGGCGGTGAACGACGAGCTCGACCGTCCTCGCCGACGCCCTGCCCGTCGCCATCGACGCGCTCGCCCCCGGCGGCCGCTGCGTGGCCATCTCGTACCACTCCGGCGAGGACCGCATCGTGAAGGCGGCCTTCGGCTCGGCCGAGACCGGTGGTTGTACGTGTCCTCCGCGACTTCCCTGCGCCTGCAGTGCGGTGTCATTGGGCAGGCTCGTGTTCCGAGGGACCCGCCGGCCGACACCGGCAGAGGTGGCGCGCAACCGGCGCTCGGAGAGCGCCCTGCTGCGTGCGTTCGAGCGAGGTGAGGCCTGATGGCGCCGGTCACCGCTCCCGAGCGCGCCAGAGCCACGGTTGCTCCCGCCCGCGTCCCCGATTCGTTCCAACCGCCCCGGCGGGTCGTCGAGGCCCCCGGTCGTCGAGGCCCCGGCTGGTCGCTGCGCCGGACCGGGGCGCTGTGCGGCACGATCGTCTTGATCAGTCTGCTCATGGTGGTCGCCGCCAGCGCCTACCTGACCCAGGGACAGGTCCGCCTCACCCGGATGCAGATGCAGCTGACCTCGGAGCTCGGTCAGCACCGCAACCTCGAAGCTCGTGCGGCCCAGCTGGCCAATCCGTCCACGGTGATCTCCCAAGCCCAGATCCACGGTCTCACGGCGCCGACCAAGGAGACCGACCTGCCTCAGGTAAACGTGTCGAAGTCGTCGACCACAGCGTCGACAACCCCGGCGTCCGGGCACGGGTCGGTCGGGTCGACCGCCGGCCCGTGATTCGGAAGCCGAAGGGTCAAGGACCAGGCGCTCCCGCCGCGTCGCACGCGGTCGACCACGGGACGCTCGTCGGGCACCCGCTCGGCCACGACCAGCGCCACCGGTACGCGCCGTCCCGTCGAGGGGGTGGTCAGAACCCGCTCGGTGGGCCGCACCCGGTCGCCGGCCAACAAGCGGGTGGTCGTCGCCAAGGGGGCCGCGCTCGGCACGAAGAAGGCGTCAGTCGGTAAACGGTCGAGCGTCGGGGAGGAGGCGCCCGTCGGCAAGAAGCCGTCTGTCGGCGGACGGCCGGTCGTCGCCAAGCGGGCAATGGCCGGGAAGCGGTCCGCGCTCGGCAAGAAGGTGTCGGTCAGGACGCGGCCGATAGTGGGGAAGCGGGCCGTGGCGCGAGCGCGCCAGACGCCCACAACGGCGGTCCCAGGGCGGACCATTGCGCCCCCTCGGGGCTACGAGCGGCGGATAGCACCGGCACCACCGCGCCCATCCAAGAAGGCGAGACCCGTCACGGGCGGGATAGCGCGGCGGCGCATCAGTGTGATGCGCGTGGTGGTGGTCCTCGTGTTCGCGGCATTGTCGGTGCGCCTGATCGGAGTGCAGGCGTTCTCGAGCGGGCGCTACTCGGCCATGGGAGCCAAAGAGTTCGATTCGCCGGTCCAGGTACCGGCGGTGCGTGGGGGTATCTACGACCGCAACGGCGCCGCCCTGGCGTTGTCGGTCCCCCGTTCGACGATCGTGGGCGATCCGTTCCTCATCCGCCATTCCGCTGCTGTCGCGAGGGCCCTCACGAAGTGCTGGGCGTTCCGACGCGACAGCTCCAAGCCGAGCTGTCGGAGCACTAACGGGTTCGTGTACCTCGCCAAGGAGGTCGGTAACGCCGAGGCCAACAAGGTGACCGCACTGGCGCTCCCGGGCATCAACGTGCTTCCCGTCACCGAGCGCGTGGACCCGGCGGGGTCGCTGGCTGCACCGCTGCTCGGCACCGTGGGTGCCGCCAACACCGGGCAGTCGGGTCTCGAGTACCATGTACAACTCGCTCTTGGGGGGACGCAACGGCTCGGCCATCGAGGAGATTTCGCCCGACGGGGTCCCGCTGCCGGGCAAGACGACCAAGAGCACTCCCGCCGTGCCCGGCACAGGCATCGAGCTCACGATCGACGAGCCCCTGCAGTACGTGACCGAGCAGTCTCTCGGCCCGAGATCCTGGCCTCGCACGCCAAGAGCGGCATCGCCATCGTCATGAACACCCGTACCGGCGACATCCTCTCCATGGCGAACCTGGTGGCCAGGACGGTTCAGCCCCCGACTCCGAAACCGGCCCCGAGCCCCGCACCCTCTTCCTCCCCGGCGGGCTCGACGGCGCCGTCGACCACGACCACCACCGCCCCACCACCGCCGCCGATCACCACCGTGGACCAGGCACCACAGAACCTCGCCCTGACCCAGGTGTACGAGCCGGGATCGGTCTTCAAGCTGGTGACGTTCTCGGCCGCCCTCCAAGACGGGATCATCTCGCCCGACGAGGTGTTCACCGTCCCCAACACCCTCACCATCGACGGGTGGGTGTTCCACGACGCCGAGAGCCATCCCACCGAGCAGCTCACGGCCACCCAGATCCTGGCCCAGTCGTCGAACATCGGGACCATCGAGATCGCCCAGCAGCTCGGCGAGGGCCGGCTGGCGGCTCAGATCGCCACGCTCGGCTTCGGGCAGTCCCACCGGGCTCGACTTCCCGGCCGAGTCGGCCGGTCTGGTGAAGAGCGACCCCGCGACCTGGCAGGTATCGGACATCGGCGTCCACGCCCATCGGCCAGGACGACGCCGTCACCGCGCAGCAGGTCCTCGACATGGTCAACACGGTGGCGACCGGGGGCGTGTTCGTGCCGCCTCGCCTGGTCCGGGCCACGGTGGCGAGGGACGGGGCGGTCGACCGCCACTCGGCCGGGGCCACACACCGGGCCCTGTCCCAGGAGGTCGCCTCGCAGCTCACCACGATGATGGAGCAGGTGGTCCAGGACGGCACGGCGGTGGCTGGCCGGCGTGCCCGGGCTACACCGTGGCCGGGAAGACGGGCACGGCCCAGATCCCCGGTGCACGGCGGGCTACATCCCCGGTGCCTACATGGCCACCTTCGCCGGCTTCGCCCCGGCCGAGGACCCGCCCTGTCGGCCATCGTGGTGCTCGACCGGCCCTCAGCCCATCTACGGCGGCACGGTGGCCGCGCCGGTGTTCTCCCAGATCATGCGGTACGCCCTGCACCGCTACGGCATCGCCGACCTCGCCCGGCGGGGGGACGACCGGGCGGCACGCCCCTCGTCGGTGCCGTTCCCCCAGCGCCCTCGGCGGCCTTCGAGCACCGACGAGCGACCCCGAGCCACCACCACGCCGGCCACGACGACCCCGGCGACTACGATCGTCGCTTCCCGGCCGGGCACGCCACGGAAAGGCCGTGACCGCCCCGGCGGGTCCCCCACTGTGCGCATGGACCGGTTGCTCGAGGAGGTCGAGGTCATCGAGGCCCATGGCGACCCCGCCGGCACCGAGGTCACCGTCCATCGAATTCGACAGCCGACGTGTCGGGCCCGGCGCGCTGTTCTGCTGTCTTCCCGGTCGCGGTCGGCGACGGCCACGACCACGCCGCCGAAGCCGTGGCCCGGGGCGCCCCGCCCTGCTGGTCGAGCGTCCCCTGGCCCTGGACGTGACCCAGGCCGTGGTGGCCCCGGGGACGGCCCGCGCCGCCATGGCGCAGATGGCGTGCGCCTTCTACGGTCAACCCGGCCCGCGTCCCTGCTCACCGTCGGGGTCACGGGGACCAACGGCAAGACGACGGTCACCCACCTGCTGGCCTCGATCTTCGAGGCCCACGGCTGGCCGAGCCGCGGTCATCGGCACGCTCGACGGCGCCCGGACCACGCCGGAGTCCCCGGTGCTGCAGCGGCTCCTGGCCGAGGCCCGCGAGGCCGGCCGACGGCGCCGTGGCGATGGAGGTGTCCTCGCACGCCCTCGCCCAGGCACGGGTCGACGGGATCCGCTTCGACGCCGCCGTGTTCACCAACCTGTCGCCACGACCATCTCGACTACCACGGGACCATGGAGGCCTACTTCGCGGCCAAGGCGTCGCTGTTCACCCCCGAGCGAGCCGGCGCTGGCCGTGGTCAACGCCGACGACGCCTGGGGCCGGCGGCTCCTCGGCGCGGTCGAGCATCCCCACCGTGGGACTACTCGATGGACGAGGCCAGCGACGTCGACAGCTCGGCCCGGCACCACACCTCGTTCACGTGGCGGGGCCGGCGGGTCGAGCTCGCCTTGACGGGCTCGTTCCACGTGGCCAACGCCCTGGCCGCGGCCACGACGGCGGCCGTCCTCGGTGTGCCCGAGGACGTGATCGTGGCCGGCCTGCACCGGGCCTCGCCGGTGCCCGGGCGCTTCGAGGTGGTCGACACCGGCGGCCCCGTTCACCGTCGTCGTCGACTACGCCCACACCCCCGACGGGCTCCGGGTCGTGTCTCGACAGCGCCCGTGCGCTGGCCGGCAGGGCATCGGGTCCTGTGCGTGTTCGGCTGCGGCGGGGACCGTGACCACGAGAAGCGCCCCGCCATGGGCGCGGTCGCCGCGGCGCGGTGCCGACGTCGCCGTGGTCACGTCGGACAACCCGCGCAGCGAGGACCCCGACGCCATCATCGACGAGGTCCTCGGGGGTGTGGCCGGCAGGGTCGCGAGGTCGTCGTCCGACCCGACCGGCCGAGGCCATCGAGCTCGTGGTGGACCTGGCCGCGACCGGGGACGTGGTGGTGGTGGCCGGGCAAGGGCCACGAGCGGACATCGAGATCGGGAGCGAGCGCCTGCCTTTCGACGACCGCCAGGTGGCGGCGAGCCGCTGTGGCGGGCGGCCCGGGCGGCCAGGGCGGCCAGGAAGCGCCGAGGACGGACCGTGATCAGCCTCATGGCCTCGGGCGGCATCGCCCTGTGGGTCGCCGCGCTGGGGACGCCGCTGCTCATCCGGTGGCTGGCCCGCAAGCGGATCGGACAGCAGATCCGCGAGGACGGCCCCTTCATGCACCTGGCCAAGGCGGGCACGCCCACCATGGGGGGCTGGCCCTGGTGGTGGCCGCGGTGGTGGGGTACCTGATGGCCCACGCCGGCACCCACGTGGCGTTCAGCCGGCCCGGCGTCCTCGTGGTCCGTGGTGACGGTGTGCGCCGCCGCGGTCGGGTTCCTCGACGACTGGATCAAGGTGCGGCACCGCCGCAGCCTGGGGCTCAACAAGCGGGCCAAGCTCGCCGCCCAGGTGGTGATCGCCGTCGGTTTCGCCCTCCTGGCGGAGCACTGGGCCGGGGTGAACACCCACCTGTCGTTCACCCGCTGGGACTCCTTCGGGATCGACCTGGGTCAGGTGGGCTGGGTCGTGTGGGCGGTGGTGATCATCGTGGGCACGGCCAACGCCGTGAACCTCACCGACGGGCTCGACGGGCTCGCCTCGGGATCGGCCACCTTCTGCTTCGCCTGCCTGGCCGTGATCGGCTACTGGCAGTTCCGGCACTACTCGCTCTACCACGTGTCCTCGGCGCTCGACCTGGCCCTGGCCTCGGTCGCCCTGGCCGGGCGCGTGTCTGGGCTTCCTGTGGTGGAACGCCGCACCGGCGCGGATCTTCATGGGCGACACCGGGTCGCTGGCCATCGGCTCGGGCCTGGCCGCGCTGTGCCTGCAGATGAACCTCCAGCTGCTGCTGCCCGTCATCGGCGGCCTGTTCGTCATCGAGACGCTGTCGGTGGTGATCCAGGTCGTCAGCTTCCGGGTCTTCGGCCGGCGGGTGTTCCGCATGGCGCCCCTGCACCACCATTTCGAGCTGCTGGGCTGGCCCGAGACGACGGTGATCGTGCGCTTCTGGATCCTCGCCGGCCTCTTCGCCGCGCTCGGGCTGGGCGTCTTCTACGCCGATTTCCTGTCGGTCGACGGGACTGCACTGAGCGGGCGATGGCTACCGATCGCATCCTCGTCTACGGGCTCGGCGTGAGCGGCCGTGCCACCGCGGCCCAACTGCTCTCGGAGGGGGCCGAGGTGGTCGCCGTGGACGACGACGCCGGCGAAGCGCCCCGTCGCAGCGCTGCGGGGCTGGGCATCGACCTGGTGGTAGTGCCGGACGGGGCTGCGCTGGCGGCCCTGGCGCGCACCGTCGACGAGATCGTCGTGAGCTCCGGGCGTGCCCGCCTGTCACCGGGTGTTCTCGCTCGACAGCGCGGTTCCGGTGGTCGGGGAGGTCGAGCTGGCGTGGCGCCGGGCGCGCGTCCCGATCGTGGCGATCACGGGCACCAACGGCAAGACCACCGTGACCACCCTGGTCGCGCGCCATGCTCGAGGCGTCGGGGAAGACCGCGGTGGCGGCCGGCAACATCGGCCTGCCCCTGCTCGAAGCCGTCGGTGGCGACGCCGAAGTGGTGGTGGCCGAGGTGTCGTCGTTCCAGTTGGCGCTCACGACGTCGTTCCACCCGGCGGTGGGCGCCTGGGTGAACTTCTCCGCCGACCACCTGGACTGGCACGCCAGCGTCGACGACTACCGCGATGCCAAGGCCAGGCTGTGGGCCAACAGCGGGCCCGGCGACGTGGCCGTGGTGAACGCTCGAGGACCCGGTGGTGCTGGCGGCTTCGGAGCTGCCCAGGGCCCGGGGCGCCACGGTGAGCACCTTCGGCCTGCGGGCGGGGGACTACACGCTTCGTGCCGGGGCCCTCGTCGCTCCGGACGGGGCAGCCGTGGTCGCCGTGGACGAGCTGGCCCGGACCATGCCCCACGACCTGGTCGACGCATCGTGTGCCACGGCCACCGCCATGGCGGCCGGGGCGAGCCCCGAGGGCTGTCGCCAGGCCCTGGTGGCATTCCGTGGGCTCCCCCACCGCGTCGAGCTGGTAGGCGAGGCTAGCGGGGTGCGTTTCTACGACGACTCCAAGGCGACCACCCCCGGCGCCGTGCTGGCGGCGGTCGAGGGGTGTGCTCCGGCCGTGCTGATCGCCGGCGGCCGCAACAAGGGTCTGGACCTCTCGGAGCTGGGCGCGGCGGCATCGGGCCTGCGCGGGGTGGTGGCCATCGGTGAGGCGACCGAGGAGGTGGCGGCGGCCTTCGCGGGGGCCGTGCCGGTGACGCGGGCGCGGTCCATGGCCGAGGCCGTGGGGGCCGCGCTGTCCATGGCGGGGGCGGGGGACTCGGTGGTGCTGTCTCCGGCGTGCGCCTCGTTCGACTGGTACGGGTCCTACGCGGAACGAGGCGACGACTTCGCGCGCTGTGTGCGAGCCCTGCCTGGTTTCACCGCCTCGGCCCTGGGAGCGTGGGGGTGAGCGCGGGCACGACGTCCTCGTCGCCATCGCCGAGCACGGGGCGCGAGGGACTCCCATCGAACCATCTGCGCCTGGTCGAAGGCGACGGCGTGGGACGCCGGGTCCCCACACCTGTCGTCAGACGCCTCGACTCGATCTCGACGCGCACCGCCGTCCTCGCCGTGGTGGTCGCCCTGTGTGCCATCGGGCTGGTGATGGTGCTTTCGGCCTCGGCCTACACGTCGCTGCAGTACTACGGCTCGGTGTGGTACATCTTCGAGCGCCAGGTCCTGTGGATGGGGCTCGGAGCCATCGCCTTCTTCGTGACCATTCGCATCCGTTACGACCGCTGGCGCCGCCTGCGCGTCCTCCTGCCACTGGTGACACTGGGGCTCCTCGTCATCGTGCTCGTGCCCGGCATCGGCGTGGTGGCGGGCGGGTCGAGCCGGTGGATCGGCTTCGGCCCCCTTCGCATCCAGCCTTCGGAGCTGATGAAGCTGGCGATGGCGATATTCGCCTCGGACCTCCTCGCACGGCGCGCCGATCGCCTCGAGAAGCCCATCGCCGCGGTAGTCCCGCTGCTGGGCCTGCTCACGGTGTCGGGACTGCTGGTGCTGAAGCAACCCGACATGGGAACGGCGATGGTCCTGGCGTTCATCACCTTCGCGTTGCTCTACGCCGGGGGCGTCCCGCTCCGCCCCGTGCTGAAGGCGCTCGGTGCCACGGCGGTCGTGGGTCTCGTCGTGGGGCTGGCCGAGCCCTACCGTCGTGCCCGGCTGCTGTCGTTCCTCGATCCCTTCGCGCACTCCAAGGGATCGGGCTACCAGGTGGTCCAGTCACTGGTGGGATTGGGCTCGGGCCACCTCTACGGGCTGGGCCTCGGGGGCGGACGGGAGAAGTGGGGGCTGCTTCCCAACGCCCACACCGACTTCATCTTCTCGGTCATCGGCGAAGAAGGGGGACTGCTGGGAACGCTGATCGTCCTGTGCCTCTTCGGCGCACTGGCATGGTACGGGCTGCGGGCCGCCGACCGGGCGCCCGACCGCTTCGGCTCGTTGCTGGCCGTGGCCGCCACGTGCTGGATCACCAGCCAGGCGGTCATCAACATCGGAGCGGTCATCGGCGTGCTGCCCGTCACCGGAATCCCCTTGCCCTTCGTCAGCTTCGGGGGATCGTCACTGGTCATCACGCTGGTGGCGGCGGGGATCCTCGTCAACGTGGCGTCATACGAGAGACTCGAGGGTGAGGCGTCCCCTGCCGTCCCCACCGGCTCGGGACGCGCCGTCCCCAAGCTCATCGACACACGGCGACGCCGCGACCGCTGGTGAGTACCCGGCGCTACGCGCTGGTGGCGGGGGGAGGGACCGGTGGCCATCTCGTTCCCGCCCTGGCCGTGGCCCGCGCCCTGGGCGAGGGACACGGGCCCGACGCCGTCGAGCTGGTGGGTGCCCGCCGAGGCCTCGACGCCGAGCTCCTGGCGGGGGAGGGGGTGCCGGCGACGCTGCTGCCGGGGCGTGGCATCGCCCGACGTCTCGACGCCCGTTCGCTGCTGGGCAACCTGGGGGCGGTGGCGGGATTGGCGGCTGCGTTCGTGGCTGCGTTGGTGATCGTCATCCGGCGCCGGCCGTCGGTGGTGGTGGCCATGGGCGGGTATGCCTGCGTGCCGACGGCGTTGGCGGCGGCGGTCGTGGGCATACCGGTCGTGCTCGTCAACGTCGATGCCGTGCCCGGTGCCGCCAATCGCTTGGTGGGTCGCTTCGCCCGCGGCGCCGCGGTGGCGTTCGAAGGCACCGCCCTGCCCCGGTCGGTGGTGACGGGAGCGCCCGTGCGGGCGGCCATCGTGCGCAGCGCCCATCCCGACGACAGGGCGAGGGCGGCGGCCCGTCACGCGCTGGGGCTTCCCGGTGACCGGTTGGTGGTCGCCGCGGTGGGCGGGTCGTTGGGCTCCAAACGGCTCAACGAGGCGTGCCTCGGCCTGGCCGGACTGTGGGCGCGACGCGGCGACGTCGCGCTGTACCACGTGGTGGGTCGGCGTGACTGGTCGTGGGCGGCACAGGTCGCGCCCGAGACCCCGGCAGCAGCCGAGCATGAGGGGCTGTGCTACATCCAGATCCCCTACGAGGAGCAGATGGCCCTCCTCTACCAGGCCGCCGACGTGGTGGTGTCGAGAGCCGGCGCCAACACCGTGGCCGAGCTGGCGGTCGTCGGAGTGCCGTCCATCCTCGTGCCGCTTCCCGGGGCACCCGGCGATCATCAGCGCGCCAACGCGGGTGTGCTCGAACGCGCCGGTGCCGCCGTTGTGATCTCGGACTTCGACTGCGATGCGGCGCGGCTGGCCACCGAGATCGACGCGCTGGCGGCTGATCCGGGCCGGCTCGATGCCATGGGCGCGGCGGCCGTGGGGTGGGACGCCCTGACGCGGTGTCGGCGGTCGTGGCGCTGGCCCGCGCCCATGCCCGCACGCCCCACCGGGGAGCCCAGGCGGCCCATGCCCGCTGAGCACGCCATGGCCGGCGCTGCCTCGGGGAGGGGCGGACCCCTGCATCCGTCGCGGCCACGACGGGTGCACGTCGTGGGGGCCGGCGGGGCGGGCATGAGCGCCATCGCCTCGGTGCTCGCCGCCATGGGCCACGCCGTCACGGGCAGCGACCTCAAGACCTCGCCCACCCTCGAGCGCCTGGCCGCCGGCGGCGTGAAGGTCTTCGTGGGCCACGACGCCGCCCACGTGGCCGACGCCGAGGTGGTGGCGGTCTCGACGGCCATCCCCGAGTCGAACCCCGAGGTCGTCGAGGGCCCGCCGTCGAGGCTTGGCGGTGCTCAGCCGAGCCGAGGCGCTGGCCGCCATCGCGGCGTGCCGCCGCTGCGTCGCCGTGTCGGGGACCCACGGCAAGACCACGACCACTTCGATGTTGGCGCTGATCCTGATCGAGGCCGGGTTGCGCCCGAGCTTTCTCATCGGGGGTGACGTCAACGAGATCGGCACCAACGCCGTGTGGGACACGGGCGAGTGGATGGTCCTCGAGGCCGACGAGAGCGACGGCACCTTCTTGCAGCTCGATCCCGAGATCGCCGTCGTGACCAACGTCGAGCCCGACCATCTCGACTACTACGGCGACTTCGACCGGCTCGTCGAGGCGTTCGACCGCTTCTTGGCGGCGTCCGGGCGGCATCGGTCGTGGGTGCCGACGACCCGGTGGCCGCACAGCTGGGAGCGCGCCACGGCGCCGATCTCGTCGGGAGTGACCCCGACGTCCACATACCGAATCGAGGACCTCGAGGCGGGGAACGGAGTGTCGTTCGTGCTGCGCGCCCACGGGGAAGTACTCGGGCCGGTGGCGCTGCCGGTGACGGGCGCCCACATCGCCCGCAACGCCGCTGTCGCTGTGGCCGCGTCCCTGCGGGCGGGCGCGCCCTTCGACGCCGCCCAGCGCGCCCTGGCCCGTTTCGCCGGGGTCGCCCGTCGCTTCGAGTGGCGTGGGGAGGCGCACGGGGTGCGCTTCGTCGACGACTACGCCCATCTGCCCACGCGAGGTGGCTGCGGTGATCGAGGCGGCGCGCGCACACCGCCCCGGGGCGCCTCGTCGTGGTGTTCCAACCCCACCGCTACAGCCGCATCGCCGCCCTGGGTCGGGACTTCGCCGACTCCTTCACGGGAGCCGACGTCGTCGTCGTCACCGACATCTTCGCCGCCGGAGAGACGCCGCTCCCGGGGGTGACCGGGCGGGTCGTGGCCGACGCGGCGAGGCGCGCCCACCCGTCGCTCGACGTGACCTACGTGGCCGGACGCCTCGAGCTGCGCGCCCACGTGGCCGGACTGCTCGCCCCCGGGGACCTGTGTCTGACCCTCGGCGCCGGCGACCTCACGTCGCTTCCCGACGAGCTCCAGGCGGAGCACGCCGTGGTGAGCCGCGGCCTCGACGAACCGGCCGGCCCCCCCGGCGCCGTCCTCGATGCCATCGCCGACGCGCTCGGCGACCGGCGCCACGCGCCACGCACCGCTGGGGGCCCGCACCACCTACCGGGTGGGCGGGCCAGCCGGTGTTCTGCGTCGAGGCGCACAGCGACAGAGGATCTCGTGGCGCTCCACGGCGCACTGGTCGGAGGTGGGTGTCGCCGTCCCGCTCCTCGTGCTGGGGGAGGGCTCGAACCTCCTCGTTGCCGACGCCGGGTTCCCCGGGGTCGTCGTCCGCCTCGGCGCCGGTTTCGTCTGGGTCGAGATCGCCGGGGCAACGGTGCGGGCCGGAGCGGGCGCCAAGCTTCCCGTCGTGGCCCGACGCTCGGCCGCGGCTGGCCTGCACGGCCTCGAGTGGGGCGTAGGGATCCCCGGATCGGTGGGCGGCGCGCTGCGGATGAACGCCGGTGGGCACGGCTCGGACATCGCCGCCGTGCTGTCTCGCTGCGCGCGTCTTCGACCTCAGCACCGGCGGAACACCGCGAGGCCGGTCCGGGACGCCTCGCCCTCGGCTACCGGACGTCCGCGCTCGAAGTCCGGGCGAGGTGGTGCTCTGGGCCGAGTTCTCCTTGCGGCCGGGGGACCGCACCGCGGCCGAGAGGACCGTGGCGGACATCGTGCGCTGGCGCCGGGCCAACCAGCCCGGGGGTTCCAACGCCGGCTCGGTGTTCGTGAACCCCGCAGGTGACTCCGCCGGCCGCCTGGTGGAGTCGGCGGGGCTCAAGGGGCTGCGCATGGGAACGGCCCAGGTGTCGACGAAGCACGCCAATTTCATCCAGGCCGACGGGGGCGGGTCCGCCGACGACGTGTGGCGGCTCGTGGAGCACGTCCGATCCGAGGTGCGCGGCGCGCACCGGCGTGGCTCTCGTGCCCGAGGTCCGCATGGTCGGGTTCTCCGGCCCCCTGCCGTCGGTGTGCGCCACGCCCGGTCCCCGGGCCGCGGAGCCCGACAAACCCTCAACGTCAACCTCTACTCGAGGTGGAGAGTCGTGACGGGGTCGACGAGGCCCGGGGGTGCCGGAAGTGGGCGAGCGGGAAGCGGGGGCGCGGGGAGTGGGCGAGGAGGAGGTAGCCGGCCCGGAACTGAACGGGCCGGAGACGCCCGACGGAGTTCCGATCCTGAATCCTGCGAGCACGCGGGTCGGGCCCGGCGTCGGCGGTCCATCCCCGGGTGTGGCAGCGACGGGTGGCCGTGCCTCCGGGAGCAGGGTCGTCGCCGGCTGCGGTGGGTGGTGGGCGCAGTGGCGGTCCTGGTGGCGGTGTGCGTGGCGCTGTTGACGCTGCACACGCCGCTCCTGGCGCTCCGCCATGCGACGGTGCGGGGCGCGCCCGCACACCGGGGCCCAGGCGGTGCTGCAGGCGGCGGGGCTCTCGATGCACCCTCCGCTCATCGACGTGGACCCCGAGAGCGTGGCCGCCCGCGTGGAGGCGCTGCCGTGGGTGGCGCACGCCGTGGTGGTGCGGCACTGGCCCGACAGCGTGACGATCACTCGTGACCGAGCGGGTCCCGCTGGGCGTCCGTGGCCCGCCCCGGAGGGGGCGTGGCATGGTCGACGCCACCGGGCGCGTGCTCGCCTGGCAGGCGGCACGGCGCCCGGGCCTCGTGCTCGTCGGCGCCGGTGGCGCCGGGTCGTCCCGGCACCGTCCTCGCCCGCGCCGCGGCGCCGGCCCGCGCTGGCCGTCGCCTCGCGCGCTGCCGAGCTCGCTAGCCGGGCGAGTGTGCAGGCGCGTCAGCGCCACCCCAGGGGATGGTCACGCTGGATCTCGGCGGCGGGCTCAGTGCCGCCTCGGCTCCACCGCAGGACCTGGCGGCCAAGTTCGCCGCTCGTGGCCAGCGTGCTGGCCGGCGCGCACGTGTCGGGCCCGGCGGTGATCGACGTCACCGTCCCCGACGAGCCGACGGTGGGGCCGCCGTCCACCGGGGCCGTGACCGGATGCCAAGAGGCCGGTGACCTGGGTTTGGGCACCGCGAGTGGCCGTCAGCCTGCTTGACCGGTTCGCGGTGCCGCCGTATCGTGAGGGCACCTCGGCAGGCCCCGGACGCATCCAAATGAAGTTGTGGTCGAGGGTGAGGTCACGGTGCTCGGAGCCTGTGCAGCCCGACCACCTGGCGGGGTTCCACGATGAGGCCCGAGGTTCGGGTGTGGCGAGGAGAGTTGATGACCGGTCCAGCGCAGAGCAGCTACTTCGCTGTCATCAAGGTCGTCGGCGTCGGCGGCGGCGGCGTCAACGCCGTGAACCGCATGATCGAGGCCGGTCTGAAGGGCGTCGAGTTCATCGCCATGAACACCGACTCCCAGGCGCTGCTCATGAGCGACGCCGACCTGAAGCTCGACATCGGTCGCCAGCTCACCCGGGGCCTGGGCGCCGGCAGCGATCCCGAGATCGGTCGGCAGGCGGCCGAGGAGCACCGGGGCGAGATCGAAGAGGCGCTCAAGGGTGCCGACATGGTCTTCATCACCGCCGGCAAAGGCGGCGGCACCGGGACCGGCGGCCGCGCCCGTGGTGGCCGAGATCGCCCGAGTCGGTCGGCGCGCTCACCATCGGCGTGGTCACCCGGCCCTTCTCCTTCGAGGGCCGCCGCCGCTCGGTGCAGGCCGAGGCGGGCATCCAGAACCTGAAGGACAAGGTCGACGCCATCATCATCATCCCCAACGACCGCCTCCTCACCGTGTCGACGGAGAAGACGTCGATGGTGAGCGCCTTCAAGATGGCCGACGAGGTCCTGCTGCAGGGGGTGCAGGGCATCACCGACCTCATCACCGTGCCCGGGTCAGATCAACACCGACTTCGCCGACGTCCGCATGGTGCTCGCCAACGCGGGCACGGCCATCATGGGCATCGGTCAGGCCTCGGGCGAGGGCCGGGCCGTGAACGCGGCACGCGGCGCCATCACGAGCCCGCTGCTCGAGGCGTCCATCGAAGGGGCCCGGGGCATCCTGGTCGACATCGCCGGAGGCCCGGACCTCGGGCTGTTCGAGGTGAACGAGGCCATGGAGATCATCCACGGCGTCGCCCATCCCGACGCCAACATCATCTTCGGCAACGTGATCGACGAGGCCATGGCCGACGACGTGCGGGTCACGGTCATCGCGGCCGGGCTTCGAGCGCTGGGAGGAGGGCACGCGTCGGGCGAGCCCCGGTCCCGAGGATCGCAGCCAGGTGCTCGGGTCTCGACAACCGTGCACGAGGACATCTTCGCCACGCCCGACGAGGACGACCTCGACCTCGGTGACGACGAGTTCGACGTCCCCTCGTTCCTCCGCTAGCGCGCGCCACACGCCGCTGGCGGGCACCGCCTGTCCACGCCCGGTGGACGGGCGCCGGCGACGGGGACCAGCGGTCGATCGGGGAGGGCCCGGCTCCCGCTCCGGTGCCCGACGGTCTGGTCGTGCGCCGGCTGCGCCAGGTCCACGGGGCCGGGGTGGTCGTGGTCGACGCCCCGGTCCCCGACGGCGCCGCTGCCCTGGGTGCGGGGCCGAGCGATGGCGCTGCCCCGAGGGCGACGCCGTGGTGGCCGTGGGGGCGGGTTCGCGCCTGGCCGTGTCTCACCGCGGACTGCGCCCCGGTGGCCCTGGGCTCGCCCGAGGGCGTCCACGGCGCCGTGCACGTGGGCTGGCGGGGTCTGGGGGCGGGGTGATCGGCGGGCCGTCGACACCATGCGCGCCCTGGGCGCCACCGACGGTGGTGGCCGGGCTCGGGCCGTGCATCGGCCCGTGCTGCTACGAGTTCTGCCGCGCCGACCTCGACGCGCTGCGGCCGTCGTGCGGGGCCGAGGTCCGGGCCCGGACCACCGTGGGGGCGCCCGGCGCTCGACCTGCCCGGCCGCGGTGCGTGGCCAGCTCTCACGCTCCGGCGCGTCGACGGTAGCGGCGACGTCGACGCGTGCACCATGTGCACGCCGGGGTACTTCTCGCACCGGGCCGGGGTGACGAGGCCCGCCAGGCGCGTGTTCGTGTGGCGCCGGCCCTCGAGCGCGGCCGACCGTGCCCGACTCTGCCCCACGGGTCCTGGCGCCGGCCCCGCCCGCTGATGTGGTGGCGGCGCGCGTCGCCGGCGCTGCGGCGCCGGATAGAGGACGCCGGCAGGGACCCGGCCGGTGTGCGCATCGTGGCGGTGACCAAGGGCTTCACGTCGAGCGCGGTGGACGCGGCGCGCCAGGCCGGGGCTCACGACATCGGGGAGAACTACGCCGACGAGCTGGTGGCCAAAGCCGGCCGCGGCGTCGGAGTCGGCGGGCCGGTGCCGGGCGAGTCGGTGCCTCGCCATCGAGCCGCGTTGGCACTACCTCGGAGCCGTGCAGCGCCGGCGGGTGCGCATCCTCGCTCCGGTGGTGGCGTGCTGGCAGACCGCTGTGTCCGCGCGTCGGAGGGCGAGACCATCGCGGCGCACGCTCCGGGCGCCAGGTGCTCGTGGAGGTGGACACCACCGCGGCGCCGGGCCGCAACGGCTGTCCGCCGGCGGAGGTGCCGGCGCTGGTGGCGTCGTTGCGGGGAGCTGGCCTCGACGTACGCGGGCTCATGGTGGTGGGCCCCCCGGGCCCCCCGAGGAGTCCCGCCCGGCGTTCCGCCCCACGGCCGACTGGCCCGCGACCTCGGGCTTCCCGAGGTGTCGATGGGGATGACCGACGACCTCGAGGTGGCGTTGGCCGAGGGCAGCACCATGGTGCGTGTGGGGCGCGCGTTGTTCGGGGAACGCCCCCTGCGGCTCGGCGTGAGGGAGTCGCCCACGGCGGTCCTGCCGCCATCCCCATGTGCCTGGGTCCGAGGCACTACGCTGTCGAACGGGAGGCTGGCGATGGCATCTGGTTTCTTCAAGAGGGCCATGGTGTATCTGGGCCTGGTCGACGACGAGTACGACGAGTACGACGAGTACGAGCCGCGCTCGGCCGTCGGCCACCGCCTCAGCCAACGGGTCTCGCTCGCGGCCGAGGAAGATGACGAACCGACCTCGGCGGTGGCCACGAGCACCATCCGGCCGCTGCCTCGCGAGACTTCCCGACCGTGACGCCCACCGTCACCCCCCGCAGCGTGGTGCGGCCCGTGGCCGCACGAGCCCGGCGCCCGCGTGCACGTGGTGGCGCCCATGCAGTTCGGCGACGCCCGCCAGATCGCCGACCGGCTCATGGCCAATCAACCGGTGATCGTCAACCTTCAGGTCGCCGACCGCGAGCTCATGCGGCGCATGATCGACTTCTGCAGCGGTGTGGCCTACGCGCTGAGCGGCAAGATGGAGCGGGTGGCGGACAAGGTGTTCCTGGTGACCCCGTCGAACGTCAAGGTCTCGGCGGAGGAGCGCCAGCGCCTCCAGGAGAACGGCCTCCTGCGGCCCTGAGCGTCGCCCCTGACGCTCGACCCTGGTGCTCCCTCCGCGTGCTGCCACCTCGTGCGCTAGCTGACGCCGTAACCTCTTGGTCGTGCTCCGCACTGTCGTCCTTACGCCCTCTGGATCTATCTGTGGGGCTCCTTTCCCCCGGGCCCTGCTGAGCTGGTTCCCGGCCGCGCCGGGCTCGACGTTGGCACAGCGTCAATACGGTCCTGTACCGGCTGACCGAGCCTGTGCTGGGGCCCGTGCGTCGGCTCCTGCCCCCCGTGCGGGCCGGAGGCATCGGGCATCGACCTGTCGTTCATCATCGTGTTCTTCGGCATCCAGTTGATCGTGATCCCCATCGCCTCCAATCGTGCTCTAGACGCCCGGGGCACGGCTCTGGCCCCGGGGCACCGGGCCCTCCGTCCGGGCGTGCTGCGGCCGCCTGTTCGCCATGACGATGCAGTACTTCCGTCGTGCGCGCCGCCTGGCTAGGATTCACTCACATGGACAGTGGAAAACCGAGCGGCCAAGCTCGAGCCTCGACAGCCTGCGTACCGTCGAATTCCGCCAGACCCTGCGCGGCTACCACATCGACGACGTAGACGAGTACCTCGAGCGTGTGGCGGTAGACGCCGAGGCGCTCCAGGAACAGGTGCGCCAAGCGGGCGAGCGACTCAAGCAGGCGGCCGAGCGCATCGCCCAACTCGAGGCCATGTTGCAGGAGGCGCAGCTCCAGCCGCAGTCCGGTGCGGCGGCGGTGAGCGACGACACCCTTGCAGCGCACGTTGCTGCTCGCCCAGAAGTTCGTCGACCAGACCCAAGCCGAAGCCGAGAGCCAGGCGCGCGCGCTCGTGGCGGATGCCGAGGACCGCGCCCGCAGAGTGCTCGGTGAAGCCGAGGCAACGGGCCAAGTCGGTCACCGAGGACACCGAGCGGCACCTGCGCGAAGAGATCACCCGGCTGGAGTCGATCCGCACGCAGCTCGCCGGCGACGTCGAGACCATCGCCCGTCACCTGGAGAACGAGCGCAACCGGCTGCGCGGTGCGCTGAGCGACATGCTCGACTGGGTCGACGAGCACGTGCAGCCCGCCGGCTCGATTCTGGCCCAGCGGTCCCCGTCGCGCCCCGTCCCGCGTCCCAATGACGACATGCCCACCATGAGCACGCCCCGCCCGGGCGACGAGATTCCCACCGTCGCCGCGCCCGATCATCTCGGTGGTACGCCGGGACACGAGCCTTCGGCCATGAATGCCATCCCGGTGCAGGGCAACGCCGCCAGCGGCGGGGCCGTTCGGTCGAGGCCGAGGGCCAGAGCGTCGAGGCCGATCAAGGTGTCATGCCCATCGACGACACCACTCAGCCTCAGGCCATCTCTCCGCGCTGAGCACAGCCGGCTTCTCCTGGCGCGGCTGTCACCGCCCGACGCGCCACGTCGTCACGATGCGCGCCTGACACGCCCTCTGCGCATCGCGCAGTGCTGCTCGCGATCGTGGTCAGGTGCGGCGGCGATCTCTGCCGAGGAGCCCGTGGTCCTGCTCCGGGAGCTCGTAGTCCCTGCTCAGGGCCCGGATCTGGGCCGGGGCACGGTGTCTTGGTCAGCGCGATGGCCAATTCGTCGCCCACCGTGGTCCGTATCCCCACGGCCAGGGTCTGCTCGGCCACGTAGGCCCATGAGCCTCGATGGCCGCCACCATGTCGGGGGTGGCCACGATCTCGACGTTGATGCAGTCCGACACGTGCAGGCCCGCCTCGCGCCGCTGGGCCTGGACGAGTCGGACCATGTCGCGCGCCAGGCCCTCGGACTCGAGCGCGGCGTCGACGGTGGTATCGAGGGTGACGACTCCGACATCGTCGGGCAGGGTTCGACCCTCGACGGCGTTGCGGGGCCGGAGGACCAGCTCGTACTCACCCGGCTCGAGCGCCACGCCGCCCGCCGTGACGCCGTCGCCGGTGCGCTGCCAATCACCGGCGCGCACCGCGGCGGTGACGCGTTGGGTGTCGGGCCCCAGGCGCGGGCCGAGGGCGGCGTGCACGAGGGTGAGGACCTCCTCGGCCACGCCGTCCACCTCGTCGGTGAGCACCACCTCTTTGACGTTCACCTCGTCCTCGATGAGCTCGACGAAAGGCCGCAGCCGCTCGGGACGCGCCGTGGCGACGGTGAGCCGGCGCAAGGGAAGGCGGGCGCGCCGTCCGTTGGCCTTGCGTATGGCGTGCGCGGCCGAGCACACGTCGCGCACGATGTCCATGGCCTCGACGAGCTCGGGGTCGGCGGGGAGCTCGCCCGGTTCGGGCCAGTCCGCCAGGTGGACGCTTCGCTCGTCGACCAGGCCCCGGTACACGGACTCGGTGAGCAGCGGCAGCAACGGGGCCGAGACCTTGCACAGTGTCACGAGCACCGTCGACAAGGTGTCGTAGGCATCGGCCTTGTCCGCCTCGACCTGCGCCGAGCCGTCCCGGGCCCGCCAGAACCGGTCGCGGCTACGTCGGATGTACCAGTGGTTGAGCGCGTCGAGAAAGCGCGTGACAGCTCGCGCACGCCGCGTAGAGGTCGTAGGAGTCCATCGACGCGGTGACGTCGTCGACCAGCGAGGCCGTCTTGGCCAGGATGTAGCGGTCGAGCACACCGGTGGCGTCGGTGCGGGCCCGGCCGCGCGATGCCGTCCACATTGGCGTACAGCGACAGGAAGTACCAGGCGTTCCAGATCGGGTTCAGGACCTGACGGCGCACCTCCTCGATCCCCTTGGCGTGGACCACGAGGTCCTGGCCTCGCAGGATCGGTGACGACATGAGGAACCAGCGCATGGCGTCGGCCCCCCACATGTCGAAGACCATGTCGGGCTCGGGATAGTTCCCCAGGCGCTTCGACATCTTGCGTCCGTCGTCGCCGAGCACGATGCCGTGCGCCACGCAGTGTCGGAAGGGAGGACGGTCGAAGAGAGCGGTGGCGAGCACGTGCAGCGTGTAGAACCAACCCCGGGTCTGGGTCACGTACTCCACGATGAAGTCGGCGGGGAAGTGCGACTCGAACCACTCGGCTCGATCGAAGGGGTAGTGGACCTGGGCGAAGGGCATCGAGCCCGACTCGAACCAGCAGTCGAGCACGTCGGTCACGCGGCGCATCGTCGATCGCCCGGTGGGGTCGTCGGGATTGGGGCGGATGAGCTCGTCGATGGCCGGTCGGTGCAGGTCTGTCAGGCGGACGCCGAAATCGCGCTCGAGCTCCTCCACGCTGCCGTAGACGTCGGTACGGGGGTAGCGCGGATCGTCGCTCTTCCAGACCGGGATGGGCGAGCCCCAGAACCGGTTCCGGCTGATGGACCAGTCGCGGGCGCCCTCCAGCCATTTGCCGAATGCTCCGTCGCGAATGTGGGAGGGGATCCAGTCGATCTCCTGGTTGAGCTGGCGCATGCGGTCCTTGACGGCGGTGACCTGCACGAACCACGAGTTCACCGCTTTGTAGATGAGGGGGGTGTCGGTGCGCCAGCAGTGGGGATAGCTGTGGGTGTAGGCCTTGGCTTCCATGAGGGCCCCCGCGGCCTTGAGATCAGCGGTGATGGTGGGATTGGCCTCGAACACGAGCTGACCGGCGTAGGGCGGGACCTCGCTCGTGAACCGGGCGCGGTCGTCGACCGGGCACACCACGGCGATGCCGGCCGCGCGGCACACGTCGAAGTCCTCCTCGCCGAAGCCCGGCGCCAGGTGCACGACTCCGGTGCCCTCGTCGGTGGCGACGAAGTCCGCCCCCAGTACCCGAAATGCACCGGGCTGGTCGGCGAAGAACGGAAAGAGTGGGCGATAGGTACGGCCCACCAATGCCGAGCCCGCCAAGGTGGCCAGTGGCTCGGCGTCTCCGAAGAGCTCGGGGTAGGCGCCGGCGCGCTCGGCGGCGATCACCGTGGGCACTCCGAGGAGCTCGTACACCGCGTACTCGATGTCGGGGCCGACGGCGAGGGCCAGGTTGGATGGCAACGTCCACGGCGTCGTGGTCCACGCCAGCACCCGTAGCGGCCCGGAGATGGCGGCGGGGCTGCGCGGGCTGTCGTCGGCGTCGAGCGTGAACAGCACCGTGACGGCGGGGTCCTGGCGGGGTCGGAAGGCGTCGTCCTGGCGGGTCTCGAAATTCGAGAGCGGGGTCTCGCACTCCCAGCAGTAGGGCAGGACGCGGTCGCCTTCGTAGAGCAGCCCCTTCTCCCACAGTGCCTTGAACGCCCATATGACGCTCTCCATGTAGGAGAGGTCCATGGTCTTGTAGTCGTTGGTGAAGTCGACCCACCGTGCCTGGCGGGTGACGTAACGCTCCCAGGCGTCGGTGGTGCGCTGGACCAGTGCCCGGCAGTACTCGTTGAAGTTGTCGATGCCGTACTCGACGATGCCGGCGCGACCCGACACTTCGAGCTCCTTCTCCGCCTCCATCTCGGCGGGCAGTCCGTGACAGTCCCATCCGAAGCGCCGCTCCACCCGTCTGCCGCGCATGGTCTGGTAACGGGGTACGGCGTCCTTCACGAAGCCGGTGAGGAGGTGGCCGTAGTGGGGGAGCCCGTTGGCGAAAGGCGGGCCGTCGTAGAAGACGAACTCGTTGGGCCCGCCCGACCGGGCCTCCACGGAGGCCGCGAAGGTGCCGTCCTTGGCCCAGTACTCGAGAACCTGCTCCTCGAGACGGGGGTAGTCGGCCTGCTGGTCGACTTGCGGGTACGGCGCCGGGCCGTCCGGCGGGGTGGGCATGCCCCCAGCGTATTGGAGGAGTAGCGGCTCGCTGGGACCTCGCCGGGACGCCGTCGACCTGGAATACCCCGGGGCGGCGCGGTGTTGCCGCCCGCACGTGGCGACGCTATGGTCGCCCACCTTCGTCGAGCAGACGAAAGCTTGGGGAGATGACCGACATCGCGATCACCGCTCGGCGGCTCAAGGCATCCTGCTGATGGCCGCGGTCAAGAAGTCGCCTGCGCCGAAGAAGAAGTCCGCCGCCGCCAAGAGGGCCGCGCCGGTGAAGAAGAAGGCCGTGGTGTCGAAGAAGAAGGCGGCGCCGGCCCGAAAGCGGGTTCCGGCCAGAAGAAGCCGCCCGTCACCAAGAAGAAGGTTGCGCCTCAGAAGAAGAAGGCCGCCCCCGCCAAGAAGGCGGTAGCGGCGAAGAAGAAGCCGGTCGCCACGAAGAAGGCGGCGTCGGCGAAGAAGGCTGCCCCCGCCAAGAAGGCGGTGCCGGCCAAGAAGGTAGGGGGCCTGGCGGTCTCGACGGCCGCGTCGGAGCCGGCCAAGGCGCCGGCGGCGAAGGCGGCTCCCAAACCTCCGCCCAAGCCCACCCGGGGGCCCTTCGCGTCAGAGCCGAAGTTCCTCGAGGAGCAACGCAATTTCCTGCTCGAGGAGCGCGAGGTCTACCAGAACCAGGCCGCCGACCTGCGGGCCGAGGCGGAGTCGCTGGCCCTCGAGCGCGAGCCTGGGGACGTGCAGTTCGACGAGGAGTCCGGCGAGGGCGGGACCGTGGCCGTTGACCGCGAACGTGACCTGACGCTGTCGGCCCAGGCCATGGCCACCATCGAGGAGATCGACATGGCACTGGGGGCCATCGAGACCAAGATGTACGGCGCGTGCGAGAGCTGCGGACAAGCGATCCCCAAGGCCAGGCTCCGGGCCCTGCCCTACGCCCGGTTGTGCGTGTCATGCAAAAGCGGAGGGCTGCACCGCCGCTGAGCGACGGGGAGCGTCCGCGGCGCGACGCCCTTCGGCGCCTGCTCATCGCTGGGGCCGTCGCCGTCGTGGTCGTGGCCGTCGACCAGGCCACCAAGACGTGGGCCGTCCACCGGCTGTCGCACGGCTCCATTCACGTCGTGTGGAAGCTCGACCTCCAGCTCCAGTACAACTCCGGGGCTGCCTTCAGCTTCGCCCAGGGCTGGGCTCCGGTCCTGGGGGGTCTCGCCGTTGTCGCCGTGATCGTCATGCTGGGCGCGGTGCGCCGAGTCCAGTCGACCGCCATCGCCGTCTCGCTCGGGCTCGTTGTGGGGGGTGCGCTCGGCAACCTCTCTGACCGCGTGTTCCGCTCCAACCACGGCTCCGTGATCGACTTCGTTGCTCTGCATTTCTGGCCCACGTTCAATGTCGCCGACTCGTGCATCGTCGTGGGCGGGATCATGGCCGCCGTGCTCTTGTGGCGAGCGGACCGGGCTAGGTGAACCCCGCGCCGGCGTCATCGGACCCTCCCCAACCACCTCGGTCGCCGGCGACGCTCGAGGTGACCGTGCCCGGTGCGCTGGCCGGCGCCCGCGTCGACCGCGTGGTCTCGCTGCTGAGCGGGTTGCCGCGGGGCACGGTGGCCGACCTCGTCGTGGCGGGGGGAGTGCGCCTCGACGGCGTCGTGGTCACGGTACGCAGCCGGACGGTGCACAGCGGCGAGCGTCTCGAGGTCGACGTGCCGCCGGAACAGAGAGACGTCCCCTCGCCCGACGCGTCGGTGGCCTTCACCGTCGTGCACGAGGACGCCGAGCTGGTGGTGGTGGACAAACCGGCCGGTGTGGTGGTGCACCACGGCGCCGGGCACCACGGCGGGACCCTGGTGGACGGCTTGGTGGCGCGCTTTCCCGACCTCATGGGTCTGGCCGAAGCGGGAGGCGGTGACGCCGATCGGCCGGGAATCGTGCACCGCCTGGACAAGGGCACCTCGGGGCTGTTGGTGGTGGCCCGCACCCCCGGTGCCTACCGCTCGCTGGCCAAGCAGTTCCGAGCACACAGCGCGGGTCGCCAGTACTTCGTGCTGGCGGCGGGGACGGTGGAGGCCGACGAGGGAACCGTCGACGCGCCGATCGGACGCTCCACCCGGCAGCGGACGCGCATGGCCGTCACGGCGCGCGGCCGACAGGCGCGGACCGAGTACCAGGTGATCCAACGATTCCTCGACCCCGTCCCCTGCACCTCGCTCCACGCGCGGCTGGACACCGGCCGTACCCATCAGGTCCGGGTGCACCTGGCCGCCATCGGCCACCCTGTCATCGGCGACGAGCGCTACGGAACGTCGGTGGCCCGGCCCCGGTCGGTCATGGCCAAGATGGATCGCGGCCGGCTGTTCCTCCACGCCGGCCGGTTGTCACTGGACCACCCGTCGGGGGGTCGGATGACGTGGGAGGCGCCCCTCCCCGACGATCTCGCCCGCGTGCTCGCGAGCCTGTCGTCTTGAGCCCGGCGGTCCCAGCCGGTGGTCAGGCGGCCCGGTGGGCGGCTTCGACCTCGGCCAGTGTGGCCAGTTGCTGGAGGGCACGAGCCTCGGCCTGACGGGCCCGGCGCACACCGATGCCGAGGCGCGACGCCGTGGCCTGCAGGGAGGTCGGCGTCCCGTCGTCGAGCCCGTAGCGGATGCGCAGGACATCACGCTCGAGCTCCCCCAGGGTGTCGACGGCCTCGCGTACCCGACCCAGAACCATCTGGCGTTCGACGTCGTCCTCGAAGGTGTGCTCGTCGGCGCCGACGAGGTCGCCCAGAGCCGTGCCGCTGTCGGTCCCCGCCGGCTGGTCTAGGCTGGCCACGACCCGCGCCGCGCGCTGGACCGAGTCGAGCGTGCGACTGTCGACGCCGCTGGCTTCGGCCACCTCCTCGGGGGTCGGATCGCGTTGCAGGTCGGCTGCGAGCTCCCACGTGACGCGGTCGGCCCGCTGAGCCTGCTCGGCGACCTCCATGGGGACCCGGATGGTGTTGCCGTGCTGCTGCACGGCCCGCTGCAGAGCTTGGCGAATCCACCACGTGGCGTAGGTGGAGAATCGGAAGCCGCGCTGCCAGTCGAACTTGTCCACGGCGCGCATCAAGCCGAAGGTCCCCTCCTGGACGAGATCTCCGAAGTCGACACCGCGATCCTGGTAACGCCGCGCCCAGTGGACCACCAGGCGAAGGTTGGCCGCGATCATCTGTCGGCGCGCCTCGTCGTCGCCGGCCGCGACGCGCTTGGCCAGCTCGACCTGCTCCTCGTGGTCCGGCAGGGGGTACCGGTCGAGATCATCCAGGAAGAGCCGAATGCCGTCATGGGTACTTGTCGAGTTCGCCATCGTTCCTCTTCGTCCTAATGCTGCTGTACCGAATAACACCGCTGTCGTGCCCGACATTCCGGGGTAGCGGGTCCAAGTTGCCGAAGCTAGGGGGCGGCTGTGACGGCCACGGGTCGAACGCACCACGACCGGTACCTGTTCCGCTCCGGCGCATGCTTCTCCGCAGGCCTCCTCCCCGCCCGGGGGTTGCGGCCCTCGGGTCGACGTGCTCCGCTGGGCCGATGCCGTCGGGAGCAGCCCGAGTCCCTTCCCGCTCGCCGGACACGCCCGTCGGTGAGCCCTCGCCGTCTCCCGAAGAGGCCAGCCCGGCTCCCGCCCGGTTGGTGGTGGTGCGCCACGGGGCGACGGAATGGAGCCGGTCGGGGCGCCACACGGGCCGCACCGATCTGCCCCTGCTCGAGGAGGGTCGACGTCAGGCGGAGGCGCTCGGGCGTCACCTGGCGGGCCACGAGTTCGCCCTCGTCCTGACGAGCCCACTGCGCCGGGCCCGCCAGACCTGCGAAATCGCCGGCTTCGGTCCTCGGGCTCAGGAGTGCGACGACCTCCGTGAGTGGGACTACGGCCAGTACGAGGGCCTCACCACCGACGAGATCCGCGCACAACGACCGGGATGGTCGTTGTGGCGTGACGGGGTGCCCGGCGGTGAGAGCGCTGATGACGTCGCGTACCGCGCCGACCGCGTGATACGCACGGTCCGCGGTCGCCGCGGGGACGTGCTGGCCTTCGCCCACGCGCACCTACTGCGCGTGGTGGGGGCCCGGTGGGTGGGGTTGGACGGCGCCGCGGGAGGCTTGTTCGCTCTGGCGACGGCGACCATCAGCGTGCTGGGCTGGGAGCGCGACGCCGCCGTCGTCACGCGGTGGAACGAGGCGGCCGGTGACGCCCTCCGCTGAGATGTGTTCGGACGGGTTGTGCTCGGACGAGTTGTGCTCGGGCGAGTTGTGCTCGGACGAGATGGGCTCGGGCGAGATGGGGTTCAGTGCAGCGGCCGGGCCGGCGCCGGGTTCCCCCGGCGCGCGACACCATGTCGTCCAAGGTGAATGAGTCGAGGTGCCCACGCATGTGCTCCCCGACGTCGGACCAGACCGTCAGCAAGATGCACTGACCTTCGTGCTCGCACGCCCCGTTTTCGTGGGGGCGCCCGAAGTCGCCCGCCACGATGGGGCCGTCGACGGCACTGACGATCTGTCCCAGGGTGATCTCCTCGGGGGGCCGGGCGAGGACGTACCCGCCTCCGACGCCGCGCTTGGAGCGCACCAGGCCCGCGCCTTTCAAGGCGAGCAGGATCTGCTCGAGATAGGGCTGGGGGAGCCCCGTCCGCTCGGCGATGTCGCGCACCGACGTCGGGCTGTGCGAATCGTCGTGCAGCGCCAGCGAGAGCAGGGCGCGACTGGCGTAGTCGCCGCGGGTCGAGACCTTCACGCTCCGATGCTACCCGTGAGGCTGTCGCGCATCGGCTGACGGCGGGCGCGCACGGGACAGCCCGACAGGTGCGGCTGACCGCGCCGGCGTGGGTACAGTGCCGCAGATGAGTGACGCCCCGGTGACCGGTGATCGTGCCGGGCCGAGCCGGGGGGTCCCCGCCCCGGTGCTTCCCGACTACAGCGGCGCATGCTTGGCCTCGGTGGTGCCCGCCTTGTTGTCGGGGTTGGACGAGGATGGGCACCCCGGCACCCCGGCGTGGGTCCCCTCCCCCGTGGGGGGCGCCAGGCAGGTGGTCCTGCTCGTCCTCGACGGGCTGGGGTGGGAGCAGCTCCAGGCCTTCGGTTCCTCGGCACCGACCTTGGCTTCCGCCACGGGTGGCCCGATCACCTCGGTTGCTCCCACCACCACCGCCACTGCCCTCACGTCGCTCACCACCGGGACGCCGCCCGCGGTCCACGGCATCGTCGGCTACCGCCTGCGGGTCGATCTCGATGGTTCCACCCCCGAGGGGCCCGGCGAGGTGATGAACGTCCTGCGCTGGCGTACCGGCCGCGGCGACATGCGACGCCGGCTCCCTGCGCCGCAGTTCCAGCCCGTCCGGCCCTTCGGCGGCCGTGCCGTGCCCGCCGTGACGCGCTCGGAGTTCGCCTCCACCGGTTTCACCGCCGCACACCTGACCGGAGTCCGTCTCTTCGGCTGGTCCGTTCCTTCGGCGCTGGTCGTCAACGTGCGAGGTCTGCTGGCGGCGGGCGAGACGTTCGTCTACGCGTACTACGACGGGCTCGACAAGATCGCCCACGAGCACGGCCTCGGCGACTACTACCTCCAGGAGCTCGGGGCGGTCGACCGCTTGGTGGCGGACCTGCTCGGTGTGCTGCCTCCCGGCGCGGTCCTGGCCGTCACCTCCGACCACGGCCAGGTCGAGGTGGGCAACGCCACCCGCCTCCCGGACACAGCGCTGTTCGAGACGGTGGAGCTGTTCTCGGGCGAGGGCCGCTTCCGATGGCTCCACGTTCGCCCCGGAGCCCTCGACGACGCCGTGGCGGTGGCGAGCGAGGCGCATGGCGAGGAGGCGTGGGTTCTGACGCGCGACCAGATGGTCGAAGAGGGGTGGTTCGGAGGCCCGTTGGCAGCCGACGTGGCGCGCCGGCTCGGGGACGTGGCCCTCGTGGCCCATGCCCCCGTGGCCTTTCTCGATCCCGCCGACACCGGCGAGACGCGGCTGATGGGCAGACACGGTTCTCTCACCGCCGCCGAGATGGCCATCCCCTTCGTAGCCTGGGCTTCGCACTGACGCCGAGGGAGCACACAGGGGCGACGGTTTGTGTTTGGCTGGCGCACACCGCTTTGGGAGGATCAGGCCCATGGACCAGGAACCTGAACAGTCGGTCGGTGCCGATTCCGGCGAGGCGGTGCTCTTGCAGCCCGGCGAGCGCCCGTCGGGCCTCGTGCTCCCCGGCACCGCCCCGGGCCCGGGGGGCGCGGCCGCCGGCGACGACGGGGAGGAACGCGACGCCACCGAGTCGGTCGAGCAGCCGGCCAAGGTCATGCGGATCGGATCGATGGTGAAGCAGCTGCTCGACGAGGTCCGGGCCGCCCCGCTCGACGAGGCCAGTCGCACGCGCCTGCGGGAGATCTACGCACAGTCGATCCGCGAGCTGGCCGGGGCGCTCAGTCCCGACCTGGCCGCCGAGCTCGATCGTATGGCGCTGCCCTTCGACGATTCGGTCCCCAGCGAGGGAGAGCTGCGCATCGCCCAGGCGCAACTGGTGGGGTGGCTCGAGGGCCTGTTCCACGGCATCCAGGCCACGCTCCTGGCCCAGCAGATGGCGGCGAGAGCGCAACTCGAGGAGATGCGCCAGCGGGGTCTGCCGCCCGGCCCGGGGGGACAGGACGGCATCCCGGCCCGGCCCGGAACCTATCTGTGAGGCCCTGACGGGCCTGCTATCGTCGAATGACAACGCTGTGATTTCTCCACCGGGCGCGTCACGGTGCCTGGTGGTGCAGCGGGGTGGTGCGGTCCAGGGCGCCCACAGCACAGCACGACGCGACGCCGCCGAGGAGGACGGGGGCTCATGGCCGCCAGGGGATCGTTCACCCATCTGCACACCCACACCGAGTACTCCATGCTCGACGGCGCGTCCCGTCTCGACGACCTCGTGGCCGCGGCGGTGGCCGACGGGCAGACTGCGCTCGGCATCACCGACCACGGGAACATGTACGGGGTCCTCGACTTCTACGCGGCGTGCCGCCTGGCGGGCATCAATCCCGTCATCGGCACCGAGGCCTACATGGCGGGCGAGTCGCGCCACGAGCGTCCCGTGCGAAGGGGCAAGGTCGACGACACGGGCGGGGACGTCGAAGGGGGCGAGAAGCTCTACTACCACCTGACATTGCTGGCCGAGACGACAGCGGGGTACCGGAACCTTCTCAAGCTGTCGTCGGCGGCGTACCTCGAGGGCTACTACTACAAGCCCCGCGTCGACTGGGAGCTCCTCGAGCGTCACCACGACGGCATCATCGCCACCACCGGATGCCTCGGCGGTGTCGTGCTCCAGGCGCTGCTGGCTGACGACGAAGAACGCGCCCTCAAGCTGGCGGGTCGTCTGCAGGACGTGTTCGGGCGTGACAGCCTCTTCGTGGAGCTCCAGGACCACGGCCTGCCCCAGCAGGCGAGGACCAACCCTGCTCTGGTCCGCATCGCCCGTCAGCTCGGCGCACCACTGCTCGCCACCAACGACAGCCATTACACGCACCGCCAGGACTCCGTGGCGCACGACGCCTTGCTGTGTGTGCAGACCGGCGCCCTGATCGACGACCCCAAGCGCTTCAAGTTCGAGGGGGAGGAGCACTACCTGAAGTCCGGCGCGGAGATGCGCGCCCTGTTCGCCGAGCTCCCCGAAGCGTGCGACAACACGCTCCTCATCGCCGAGCGCGCCAACGTGGAGATCGAGTTCGGGGTGAACGCCCTGCCGGAATTCCCGGTGCCGCCGGAATTCACAGGCGCCACCTACGAGCAGCGTGCCGACGCGTACCTGCGCCACCTGACCTTGACGCGGGCCGAGTCCCGGTACGGGTCGTCGCTGCCCTCTGCGGTGAGCGAACGCATCGACTACGAGCTCGGTGTCATCGCCAGCATGGGGTTCTCCGCGTACTTCCTCGTGGTCTGGGACCTGATCCGCCACGCCCGGGAGAGCGGCATCCGTGTCGGTCCCGGACGGGGCTCGGCCGCCGGGTGTTGCGTGGCGTACTGCCTGGGAATCGTGGACCTCGACCCGATCCGTTACGACCTGCTCTTCGAGCGGTTCCTCAACCCGGGCCGCAAGCAGATGCCCGACATCGACATGGACTTCGACGAGCGCTACCGGGGCGAGATGATCCGCTACGCCACCGAGCGCTACGGCCAGGACCGCGTGGCCCAGATCGTGACCTTCTCGACGATCAAGGCCCGGGCGGCGGTGCGCGATGCGGCTCGCGTCCTGGGATACGCGTACCTGGTCGGCGACCGGATCGCCAAGGCCATGCCGCCGCTGATCATGGGTCGCGACACGCCGTTGCGAGCCTGTCTCGATCGCATCGAGGGCTTCGAGGACGGGTACACCACGGCGCAGGGGCTGCGGGACATGTACGCCACCGACGAAGAAGCCCGCCGGGTCATCGACGTGGCCAAAGGACTCGAAGGCCTGCGGCGCCAAGACGGCATCCACGCCGCGGCGGTGGTCATCACCAAAGACCCGCTCACCGAGTACCTCCCCGTCCAGCGCAAGCCCGAGAGCGGTCAGGACCCCGCCGACTCACCCATCGTGACCCAGTACGAGATGCACGGGGTGGAGGAGCTCGGGCTGCTCAAGATGGACTTCCTCGGTCTGCGAAATCTCTCGGTCATCGAGCGAGCCCTCGACCTCATCGCCAAGACCGAAGGCGAGCGCCCCGACATCGATGCCATCTCGCTCGAGGACCCCGCCACCTTCGCCATGCTGCAGCGGGGAGACTCCATCGGCGTCTTCCAGCTCGAGGGCGGCCCCATGCGATCGCTCATGCGGTCACTGGCCCCGACCGGCTTCGACGACGTGGCCGCGCTGGTGGCGCTCTACCGACCGGGCCCCATGGCCGCCAACATGCACCGGGACTACGCCGATCGGAAGAACCACCGCCAGGCGGTGAGCTATCTCCACCCCGACCTCGAGCCCATCCTCAGAGAGACCTACGGGCTCATGATCTACCAGGAGTCGGTCATGCGGGTGGCCCAGCGCTTCGCCGGCTACACGCTCGAGGAAGCCGACAACCTGCGCAAGGCGTGCGGCAAGAAGGACCGGGGTCTCATCCAGAAGGAACGCAAGAAGTTCGTCACGGGATGCGAGACCCAAGGCTTCGAGAAGTCGCTCGGCACCATGCTCTTCGACATCATCGAACCGTTCGCCGACTACGCCTTCAACAAGTCGCACTCCTACGGCTACGGGCTCGTGGCGTACCAGACGGCGTGGCTCAAGGCGCATTACCCGGTGGAGTACTTCGCCGCCCTGCTGACGTCGGTCAAGGACGACAAGGACAAGACCGCCATCTACCTCGGCGAGTGCCGTACCCTCGGCATCGAGGTGCTCGTTCCCGACGTGAACCGCTCGGCGGGCGAGTTCACCCCCCTCGTCGGTGAGGACGGCGCGCACCGCATCGTGTTCGGCCTCGCCGCGGTGCGCAACGTGGGGGAGAGCCTCGTGGACCGGATCGTGGCCGAACGCGAGGCGTCGGGTCCCTTCACCGACCTCTACGACTTCTGCCAGCGCGTCGACCCCGTGGTGCTCAACAAGCGAACCATGGAGTCGCTCGTCAAGTCCGGCGCATTCGACTCCCTGGGATGCCCGCGCCAGGGGCTGTGCCTGGTGTTCGAGGAGATCGTCGACCGGACCCTCGAACGCCGGCGCGAGGAGCAGGCCGGGATCTCCACCTTGTTCTCGACGCTGGAGGGCTTCGGCGAGCCCGGTGCGGGCGCGGCACCGGCGGGATACGGCGACCCCCGCGTCCCGGTGCCCGATACCGAGTTCACCAAGACCCAGCGGCTGGCCTTCGAAAAGGAGATGCTCGGTCTCTACGTGAGCGACCACCCCCTTCGGGGTTTCGAGGCGGCCCTGAGCCGGCTCACCGACTGCTCGATCGCCGAGCTCAAGGAGCTCGACGACGGTCCGGCCGACGGATCGGGACGAGAGGGCCAGGTCCGCACCATCGGCGGGGTGGTCACCGGGCTCGTGCGCCGGTACACCAAGCGGGGGGACCTGATGGCCACCTTCGCGCTCGAGGACCTGCGCGCCTCGATCGAGGTGTTCGTGTTCCCCAAGGTCATGCAGGAGATCGGGACGTTGCTGGCCGACGACGCCGTGTTCGTCGTTCGGGGCCGGGTGGATACCCGAGATGACCAGGTGAAGCTGGTCTGCATGGAGGCGAGCCGTCCCCAGCTGACCGCCGACGGGGTGGGGGAGCTCCGGATCGAGCTGCCCCTCGGGGCCCTCACCGACCCCGTGGTGGGCCGGCTCAAGGAGCTGCTCTCGGAGCATCCCGGAGACGAGCCCGTCTTCCTCCAGGTGGGCCAGACCGTCTTGCGACTGCCGGGCGAATTCAACGTGGACAGCCGGCGGGGGCTCCTGGGCGAGCTGCGGATGCTCCTGGGTCCCAGTGTCGTGGTGGCCTGAGTGGCGCCACCGGCAGGGGTCGCCACCTGCGCCCGGGCCCACGGCGCAGGACTCGAGTGGGCCAGTGGTCTCCGCGTCCCGTATCCTGGTGGGTACCCCCGAGCCGAAGCGGACGTTGGCCATGCCATCGACCGAGCTGCTGGCAGGGATGTCGGAGCAGCTGGACGAGCACGGAGCAGGCCATGCCGTTTGAGGTCGGGACCAAGGACTGCACAGCACTGAGCGATGCCGAGCTGGCCGAAATGGCCGACCTGTGCGTCGACCGGGCGCCGGGATTCGACATCGGCTTCCTCTCCAAGCAGTGCGAGGAGTGGGTCCTGGTCAGCCTGGTGCGTGAGGGAAGCAAGCTGCGGGGCTATTCGTTCTCCACCCTGGAGCGCATCGGCGGCACGCCCTCGCTGCTCGTCGGGGTGGCCACCGTGGATCGGACGGTCAAGGCCGAGCAGGCCATGCGGCTCCTCCTCGGTGACCAGTACCGGCGGGCGCTGCTCGCCTTTCCCGACGAAGACGTCCTGGTCGGCACGCGCCTGGCGTCGTGCGAGGGCTACAACTCCTTCGCCGGTCTGGCCGACGTGGTGCCGCGCCCGGGTCACAAGGCGTCGGGCGAGGAGCGCGCCTGGGGCCGGCGTCTCGCCAAGCGCTTCGGGGCCGAGGGCCGCATCGACGACCGCACCTTCATCCTTGCCGGGGACGGCTCGACCGCAGGCGCGCTCGACCTGGGAGGTCCCAAGGTGCGGGTCCCCGCCGACGACGTGACGGCATTGTTCTCGGGCTTGAACCTCAAGCGCGACGACCGCCTCGTCGCCTTCGGGTGGGCCATGGCCGAGGACCTGGCCTCGGGCCGCCTCGCCGCCGGCAAGACCGGCCGTCGCTGACCCCGGGTCCAGACCACCTGGCGGGGACGGTGCCGGCGAACTCCTGAGGGAGTGTCGCCCGGTCAGGGTCGGGGCAGCAGCGCAGCCACAGTCTTGTAGCAGTGGCCGTCGCGCGGCCTGCTCAGTGCCACCACGAGGAAGTGGGGACGGAAGCCGAGGGCGTTGTCGAGGTCCCTTCCCGACAGGCGATCGCGCCGTGCCGTCTCCAAGGCGGTGATGGCCCGGGGGTCCTCGACCGGGAGCCAGTTGTCGCTTCGGGGCCAGCCAAAGCGCGCCCACACCGTGTCGTCCTCGCGACGGCGGAAGAGCACCGGCCCCCGGCTGGGGACCACCACCGCCACCGAGGGCCGCATGCCCCGGAACTCCCAGTACGGCGCGGACGTGCCGGGGAACCCGAGCAGGTGTTTCCCGGCGGGGATCACGACGCCGCGCAGCACGCCGCGAGCCCGTCGGCCCTTGCACGTGCCGAGGGCCGGCGGGACGCCACTGACGGTCACGGCCTCGGGCTGGGCCAGGTCATCTCGCTCGGGGTCGTCGGCCCACACGGCGTCGATGACGTCGAAGGGCTTGAGCTCCGGCCGGCGCCCCTCGTCCCACCCGATGCGCAGCCGGACCACGGCTCCGCTCTCGAGGTCGACAGCGGTGGTGTCCTCGATGGTGCAAGCCAGCACCATGCAACGATGCGTACCGAGGACCTGCGCCGGCAGGCGTCCTCGCCCCCAGCGCCGCTGGCGTCGGGCTCGGCCGTCGCGCGGGCGGCGCCGCGAAGCTCCGACATCCGCATGGGTCGTCACGAGCGCACCGGCGCGTCGGCGCGGGCCCGTCCGCTGTCGAGCTCTGCATCGAGCCGCAGACCGAGCTCGGTGGGGGTGGCGGCGGGCGCCTGGCAGACGAAGCGCCGGCACACGTACCCATAGCCGTCGTCTCGGCCGGCCCACAGAAGTGACGAGGTGCGCTCTCCCCAGGCGAGGACCATGGTCGGTTCGAACCGGGCTCTCACCGTGTCCAGGAGATCGGGCCGCTCTCCGGCGATCACGACTTCGGTGATGCCACCACCGGCCAACGCACATGCCGCCACGGTGTTGGCACAGGCCAGGGGGTGCTCGGCTGCGACCGGGAGCAGGGCCCGCAGCAACGACTCACCCGCTTCGGTGAGTTGGTCTTCACCGCGCAGGGCGCCGAGGCGCAGCAGGGCGGCGGCAGCGACCCCGTTGGCGGCGGGCACCGCCCCGTCGAGGATGTCCATGGGTCGGATCACGAGCCGCTCGGCGTCGTTCCCCGTGGTGTAGAGCAATCCCCTCTCGTCGCCGAAGAGCCCGAGCATGGCGTGTGCGGTCTCGTGGGCGTGGTCGAGCCACGCGGCCTCTCCGGTCAGCTCGGCCAGCCGGGTGAACAGCTCGACGACCCAGGCGTAGTCGCCGGCGTAGGCAAGGTGTCGCGCCTGGCCGTCCTTCCATGACCGCAGCCACCGCCCCGTCCCTGCTGGGCGCAATTCGGCCAGCAGGAACTCGCCGATTCTCACCGCGGCGCTCGTCCAGTCCCGGCGACCGGTGGCGGCGGCCGCCTCGGCCAGGGCCGAGCCGAACATGGCGTTCCACTCGGTGAGGACCTTGTCGTCGAGACCGGGGTGGACCCGCCGGGCGCGCGCCACGAACAGCAGACGGCGGGCCTCTTCGACCTGGGTCGTGCGGGCCAGAGGCGCGCCGAGCGGTCGACGGAGGATGGTGCGACCCTCGAAGTTGCCTGCGGGGCTCACCCCGTACCAGTCGGCGGCTACCGCGGCGAGCTCGGGACCCACGGCGTCGTCCACCTCGGCCGCCGTCCACACGTAGAAGCGACCCTCTTCACCCTCGGAGTCGGCGTCCTGGGCGGAGTACAACCCGCCCCCCGGGGATGCCAGCTCGGCCAGCACGAAGCCGATGGTCTCCTCGACCACCTGGAGCCAGCGTGCGTCGCCGGTGACCTGCCAGCCGTGAAGGTACGAGCGCACCAGCCCGGCCTGGTCGTAGAGCATCTTCTCGAAGTGCGGCACCGTCCAGGTCCGGTCGGTGGAGTAGCGAGCGAAACCGCCCCCGAGGTGGTCGTAGATCCCGCCGGCGGCCATCGCCCCCAGGGTGGCGCTGACCATGGCGAGCGACGACTCCGTTCCTGTCAGGCGGTAGTGGCGCAGGCACAGCTCCACCAGTTGAGCCTGGGGGAACTTGGGGGCGGGCCCGAAACCACCCCAGTCGGCGTCGAAGCGCGTGCCCAGCTCGGCCATAGCCGATGCCAACAGCGCCGGTGCCAGAGAACCGGGGTCGGCGCCGGTGTCGTCGGCATCTGCGTTCAGGTCCTGGGGCAGGCGGGTGCGACGATCGATGACGTCGGCCAGCGAGTCGGCCTGGCGATCGATCTCGTCGTGTCGGTTGCGCCACGCCTCGTCCATGGCGTCGAGCACCCGGCGGAAGCTCGGCATCCCGTGGACGTCGCGCGGGGGAAGTAGGTCCCGCCGAAGAAGGGACGGCCGTCGGGGGTGAGAAAGACCGTCATGGGCCATCCACCACCCCCGGTCATGGCCTGGACCGCCTCCATGTAGACGGCGTCCACGTCAGGACGTTCCTCACGGTCCACCTTTACGGACATGAACCGGGCATTGAGCTGCGCGGCGGTCTGCTCGTCCTCGAAGGACTCGTGGGCCATGACATGGCACCAGTGGCATGCGGAGTACCCCACCGACAAGAAGACCGGACGGTCCTCGGCGCGGGCCCGGTCGAAGGCCTCGTCACCCCACGGGTACCAGTCGACCGGATTGTCGGCGTGCTGACGGAGATAGGGGCTCGTCTCCGACGCCAGTCGGTTCATCCCGTGCGAGCCTGACGGCCCCGACGCGCTGCGGCGACCGCGCCCATCCGCGGCGATGGCCGGGGGCCCGACGGCCGGGCCGGGGTCGTAGGGTGTGGCGCCATGGAGCTCCGGCTCGACGGCAAGGTGGCCCTGGTGACCGGGGGATCACGCGGGATCGGCCGGGCCATCGGCACCCGGTTCGCCGAGTCCGGCGCCCACGTCATGCTCGTCGGCGCGCAAGCCCGAGCCCTGGCCGATGCCGCGTCGCACATGACCGGCTCTCGACGGCGACGTGGCCTGGCATGCCGCCAACGCCGGGGACCCCGACGCCGCCGAACGTTGCGTGGACGCCACCGTCGAGCGCTTCGGCTCGGTCGACATCCTGGTCAACAACGCCGCCACCAACCCCTTCTTCGGACCGTTGATGGAGATCGACCTGGCCCGGGCCGAGAAGACGGTGCAGGTGAACCACGAAGCCTCCTTGGTGTGGACCCAGTGCGCGTGGCGGGCCTCGATGGCCGAGCGCGGCGGCTCGGTGATCAACGTGTCGTCGGTCGGCGCCTTGTCGGTCGAGCACGGGATCGGGTGGTACAACGTGACCAAGGCCGCCGTCGCCCACCTCACCCGTCAGCTCGCCGGCGAGCTCGGTCCCGGGGTCCGCGGTCAATGCGCTGGCGCCGGGACTGGTGAAGTACCGACTTCGCCCGCGCCCTGTGGGAGCCGGCCGGAGACGCGCTCGCCGCCAGCGGCTCCCTCTGCGCGATTGGGCGAGCCCGACGACATCGCCAAGGCAGCGCTGTTCCTGGCGTCCGAGGCCGCGTCGTGGATCACCGGGCATGTCCTCGTGGTCGACGGCGGCGCCCTGGCCATGCCGTCGGGTGGCATGTGAGGTCGTGGAAGGCTGGCACGGTGCCGTCGCGTCTCGGGTGAGCCGTCTGCGTTGTCGGCCGACCTCGAGTTCCGGGGCCTGGTCCATCAGGTCACCAGTCCCTCGTTGTCGGCCCGGCTCGACGGCGATGGCCTGACGGCCTACATCGGCTTCGACCCCACCGCCGACAGCCTCCATGTCGGCCACCTGCTGCAGGTGTTCATGCTGCGCCGGCTCCAGCATGGCCGGCCACCGGCCCATCGCCCTGGCCGGGGGAGGCACGGGGATCATCGGTGACCCCGGTGGCAAGACCGAAGAGCGTACCGCTGCTCACCGTGGACGAGCTCGCCACCAACCTGGCCGGTATACGGGCGCAGCTCGAGCGCCTCCTCGACTTCGGCGACAGTGCCGGGCAGTCGCGGGCCCTGTTGCTCGACAACGGGACGTGGCTCGAGGAGCTCAAGGTCATCGAGTTCCTCCGCGACGTCGGCAAGCACTTCACCGTCAACCAGATGGTGGCCAAGGACTCGGTGCGGACCCGGTTGGAGCGTCCCGAGCAGGGGATCTCGTACACCGAATTCAGCTACATGCTGCTCCAGGCCTATGACTACCTGCAGCTGTTCGACGTCGAGGGCTGCCGACTGCAGGTGGGAGCGAGCGACCAGTGGGGGAACATCACCGAGGGCATCGAGCTCGTCCGCAAGATGCGTCGCCAGGAGGTGTTCGGGCTCACCACTCCGCTCGTGCTCAAGGCCGACGGGACGAAGTTCGGCAAGACCGAGTCTGAGACGGTGTGGCTCGACGGCGCCCGGACGAGCCCCTACCAGCTCTACCAGTTCTTCTTCCGCGCCGAGGACAGCGTCGGTAGGCGCGTCCTGCGCTACTTCACCTTCCTCGACCACGACGCCATCCGGGCCCTCGACGACGCGACAGCCGGCGCACCCCGAGCGCCGGGAGGCGCAGCGCGCCCTGGCCCGCGAGGTGTGCACGCTCGTGCACGGCCCGGCCGAAACGCACGCGGGCCGAGGCGGCGGCGACGGCGTTGTACTCCGGGAATCGCTTGCATCGCTCGACGAGCACATGCTCCTGGAGATGCGCAAGGAGATGCCCTCGTCGACGTGGCACGCGCTCGTTGCTCGACAGCACCGGGCTTGCTCTGGTCGACGCCCTGGTCGAGGCGGGACTGGCGACCTCGAAGCGCCAGGCACGCACCCTCGTCACCCAAGGGGGGGTCTCGGTGAACGACCACAGGGTCAAAGACGCCGACGCGCGCCAGGGGCGATCGGACCTGCTGTTCGACCGCTTCCTGGTCCTGCGCAAGGGGCGGGACTACCATCTCGTCTGCTTCGAGTGACGGCCCGGCGCACGGTGCGCGCCGCCGTGGTGCGAGGCGTAGTGCCCCTAACTCCTGGCGATAGCGCTCCCGCACCGGGCAGATCGAAACATGAACCGTCCGAGGAGCAAGGAACGAGGAGCCCGAGGAGCGCGACGAGCGCGAGGAGCCATCCGTGACGACACCGAACTCAAGTACCGGTGAGGCCGTACCCGGCGCAGGCGCCGGGTACGCTGCCTTCCCCATCACCACGACATTCGAATTCCCCGAGTACGAGATCCAGCGGACCCTGGGGTCGTGCTTCGGGCTCGTCGTGCGCTCCATGGGTGCGGTGCGCGGCATCGGGGCCGTCGTTCAAGTCCCTCGTGGGCGGCGAGGTCGGGCAGTACACCAAGCTGCTCGAGGACAGCCGGCGCCATGCCATCGACCGGCTCATCGAGAACGCCCGCATCATGGGGGCCAACGCCATCGTGGGTATGCGGTTCGACTCGTCGGAGATCGGCCAGTCCCTCACCGAGATCGCCGCCTACGGCACGGCGGTGATCATCGGACCGCGCCGGTAGGTCCGATGCTTCTTCGCCCTCCTCGCCGCCGTGGTGATCGTGGCCGTGTTGGTGGCAGCGGCCATGAGCTTCTTCTTGCGGCGCCACGGCGAGTCGCCGCGTCCCGAGTCCGGGTGGGTGCCGACCGACGAGGTCTTCAAGGACCCCGGCACGGAGCGCATCATGAGGGTGTGGGCGGACGACACCGGGCGGCGCCACTACCTCCCCGAAGCCCGGGACGCCGGAGAGTCGCCTCGGTGACCAGCCCGATCAACTTCGGCTCGGCGCCTCCCGAGACCGCGCTCGACCCACCACCGGCCGCCGCCGCCAGCGCTTGGCGAACGGCCCTGGACGTCCCGGTCCGAGCGCGTCGCGACGCCGTGGCCGACGTGGTGCGGGCCTTCCCCGACTGGTCCGAGGCCTGGGCCGCGCTCGGGGAGCTGGCCCGAGACGACGTCGAGGCGTATGCCTGTTTCCGGGTGGGATATCACCGCGGACTCGACGCCCTGCGCCGGGCGGGGTGGAAGGGGAGCGGGTTCGTCCGTTGGTCTCACCCGAGCAACCGCGGCTTCCTGCGTTGTCGTCGACGGGCTGCGGGCTGTGGCGGCCGCCATCGGCGAGACCGCCGAGGAGGAACGTTGTGCCCTCTTCCTGCGTCAGCTCGACCCGGCGTGGCCCCCGGCGGGTCTCCGTGGTCCGGGCGACCGGTGAGCGGGCGCGGGGCGGTCCTGTTCGGTGGCCGCCGTGGCGCTGGCATCGTGTGGGAGCCCGTTCCCCGGCACCACGCTCGGTCAGCAGGTGCATTCCTGGGCCACGTCGACGGGGCTCTCCGGCGAGCCTCAGCACCTTGCGCGGTGACGCCCGTCGGATCGCCGTCGTCGAGGCCCGGCACGACCCTGCCAGCATGGGCACCGACTGCGACGTGCTCGTGAACGACGCCCTCAGCGCCAATCAGAACCTTCCCACGCCCGACGACACCCTCACCGAACTCCTGTCCGGCCGCGTACGCGGCGGCGGCGTCGGCCGGACGGCACTGTCTGTCGGGGGCCGGCGGCAACCACGCCTTGCTGGCCCGCTCGGCCGCCGAGCTCGCCACGGCGGCGTCGGGATACGTGAAGGCCGAGGCCCGTCTCGACGCCCTGAACGCGACCGGACCGGGCTCGTCATGAGCGCGCCATGACGGCGCCGGACGCCGTCGTCGGTCCCGTGCCCGGCGGGACAGGACCCCGACGGCTACGACCGGCTCCGTCGCCGCGTGCTGTGGTCCATGCCCATCGGGCTTGTACGTTCTCGGCACGCGCGCCGGGGGCCGTCGCAACCTCATGACGATCAGCTGGGCCACGCAGGTCGCCGTGAATCCCGAACTCGTGGGAATCGGCGTCGAGTCCGGTGCGCGCACCCACGACCTGCTCGACCGAGGGAGGCGTCTTCGCCCTGAGCCTGCTCCCCCGATCACAACGGGCCCTCGTGCGTCGCTTCGCCAAGCCCGTCACCGAGACGGTGGTCGACGAAGACAGCGGAGCCGGGACCATGCAGGGAGCGCCGGTCCACATGGCCACCACGGGCGCCCCCATCCTCGACGTGGCGGTGGCGTGGCTGGACTGCGAGGTGCGTCACGTCCTGGCGCTGGGGAGCCACAGCTGGTTCGTGGGCGAGGTCGTCGACTGCGGCGAATCGGCGCGGGGCCCGACCGATACTCCCTCGGGCCTGGCTCCCGCCGCCACGACCGACGCGGGTCTCTTGCGGATGGAGGACACCCGGATGAATTACGGCGGCTGAATGGGAGACGGCGCCGGAGTCAGCCGCTTCAGGTGACGGGGCCCTCCGACCCATCGCCAGGACGGGGGCGCAGGTCGACGCGCAGGGTGAGAATCCCGTCGTCGAGAGCGGCCTCGGCGTCTCCGAGCATGGCGTAGTCCATGTAGTCGAGCTGGGCCTGCTCCGCGAAGCGCTTGCGCTCGGGCCCTTCGATGGGTGGCAGGCCCCGGGAGCGGACCGCGGCGGCACGGGCGCGGAAGCGCTCCACCATGGCGGCCGGATCGAACTCCTCGGACACGGCCCGACTCTACCGGGGGCCTGCGGGGCAGTCCCCGAGCAGGCCACGAAGGCAGGAGGCCCGGGTCGGAGACGGGCTGACCGGCAGGTACACTCGTGAGGAGTCCTCGCCGTGATCCACGCGCCCGGCCGACGGAGGAGTCGCTCGTGAAAAAGGGACGGCATCGCCGCTTCGAGGAGGCCCGCAGCCTGAAGCGCTCGGTCGCGACCGCCAACAAGCGCTGTCCGGAATGTGGGGCCGAGCCCGACGACGAGCACGCGTCGTGGTGCATGGCCGAGTCCGAGTACGAGGACATCCTGGGCCCGGGCCCCGGCTCCGCCGCGTCGACCGAGGACGACCCGCTGGCCGAGTGAGGGGAGCGCCGCACTTGGTCAGGAGATAGCCCTGCGCCCGCCCCTCAGGAGGAGCGAGCGCGCCTGAGGGCGGGATGCGGCAGCCGTACCGGCACGGGCGAGGCGCCGGAGCTCGTGCGAGAGCCGTTGCGCGTCGCCCCGACGACCACGGGCGCGCTCTTGGCCGTGCCCCTCGACGCCGGTGCCACCGCCGGCTCACCGAGGGCTTCTTCGCGGGCCTGGAGATACTGCACGAGGCGCTTGTAGATCTTCTTGCCCACCATGGCGACGATCTCGGGCTCGAGCTCCTTGAAGACCGGACGCGCCCCCACGAAAGCCTCGGGGGCCTCGGTGCACCACCAGTGGAACTCGAAGCCACCCTCTCCCCAGTCGCGCCGGTCCCACTGGCGGATGACCGATGTCACGTGGCCGTCGTCGGCCACCTCGTCATCGCGCCGTAGCGGCAGTTGCCAGCACACGTCGGGCTTGAGCTCGAGGTGCGGGACACCTCGTTCGATGGCGGCGCGGTGCAGCGCGCACCCGGCGCCGCCGGGGAAGTCCGGACGGTTGAGGAAGATGCAGGCGTCTTTCACCAGGCGGGTGGTGAGCTCACCGGACTTCGACTTGACGATGACATTGGGTCGCGTGCCGTGCGTGGGGCTGCCCTTTGCCGTGGAACTGCCACTGCTCGGGGGTCAGTGTGGCCGCCGCCGCTTGCACGCGACGGGCGTCCTTGGCACCGGTGAAGTGCGCCCCATAGGAGCAGCATCCCTGGACCAACTCAGGCGCCGGTCCGGTGAGCACCCCCTGGCAGCCGTTGCCGAAGATGCACGTCCACCGGCTCTCGAGGAAGGTCACGTCGAATTGCCACGTGCGCTCCTCCTCGGGGTCGGGGAAGCTCACCCATTCGTGGGCGCCCTCGGGGGCGCCGTTCCAGGGCCCGTGGCGATCCTTCGCCTTGACTGTGGTGCCTTGGGTGGTTGCTCGGCCGCTAGCCATCTCGCTCACTTTCCTCCTACGGCGGCCGGCGGCCGCCCAATCCAAGGCCCCCACGGCTCCCATTTGGGCACCGCTGGGCTCGGCACAGCAGAACCACGACTCGGTGAGTCGCGGCCGTTCGTCGGCCGGGATCGACCCTCGAAGTTGTCGCCGCGCCCGCGGGGCGCGGCGCGTGTGCGCTGCGCCCAGCCCCAACACGGCAACGGCGGCGTCCCGCACGGCGTCGTAGCACTCCTGGGCGGGCCATTGTTCGGTGGCGGCGCGCTCTGCCAGGGCCGACAGCTCCTGGTGCAGATCGTCGAGTCGCGGGTCCGGCGCCCGCCACGTCCACCCCAGGTGCTCATCGTCGTAGTCGTCGAGCCTGCCCTCGAGCCGTCCCGAGGTGACCAGCAGCGAGCCGGGGGGGACGAGTAGGCGGATGGCGTACTGCACCGGATCGACGTTGCCCACGAGATCGCAGCGTGCCACGAGGTCCAAGACGGCGAACACGTCCTCGGGGCGCGTCCACGGCGTGAAGGGCAGGAGCGACGGGCGCGGCTCGATGCCCGCGGAGCGGAGCACGCCGACGGCTTCGACCTCCTCGGCCGCACTGTGGCCCTTGTCGAGCTGCTCGAGGATGTTGTCGCTCGCCGACTCGAACGCCGACACCGCGAAGAGGCAGCCCGCTGCGCCCATCCGGGGCCACACGTGGCGGTGTCGCAGGATGTGCTCGACCTTGACGGTCACGTCGAAGGTGACGTCGGGGAACGCGCTGTGGACGGCGTCGATCACGCGCGCCCGCATGGTGGGGACCGTTCAGGAAGTCGGGATCTCCGAAGGTGACGTGGCGAGCGCCCAAGTCCACGAGCTGGGCGACGTCGGCCACGACGATGTCCTCGCCGACCAGACGGGTGCGCCCGTCGTACACGACGGGGACCGGACAATGGCGGCAGCGGTGCACGCATCCGTGGCTGGCCTCCACGTATCCGGCCAGGCGGCGTTCGCGACCGAGGGCCAGGCGCGCGTAACGGTCCAGGCCGGGAAGGAGATGGCGGACGGGCAGCCCGAACCGACCCCGCCCCAGCTCGACGACGGTGTGCGCTCCCACACCGTCCCCGTTCCCTGGAGCGGATCCGGCGTGTCCGGAGGCGGTGAGGGAGTCGACCCAGGCGACCAGACGGGGCTCGTACTCGCCGGCGATGGCGAGATCCGCCACTGGCGTGTTCCCCTCGGCCCCGTCGAGGCCTGCGTACAGGCCGTAGAGGCACAACGCCACATCGGGCCGATGGACCCGGATGTCCCGGCATACCACACGTGCCAGACGCATAGCGGTGTGCATGGGCACCGAGCACGCCACCGCGTCGGCCCATGACAGCAGATCGACGTCGAGGCGATCGATGTCGAGATCCACCACGCGCACGTCGTGGCCGGCACGGAGCAACGCGCTCGCCGGTGACGCCAGGTGCAAAGGCTGGTGGCCGAGCTCATAGGTCGAGACCAACAGCACGCGCACGGCCCCACGGTAGCGGGGATACGGGTGGGCGGACGGAACCCGCTCGCCGATCGACGTCAGGGCGTGTACGGCTGCGATTCGCTCTCGTCGCCGATACGAACTTCGAGACAGGCTCCGGCCCGTCGCAACGCTCGTTCCACACGGGCAGGGGTTCTGTCACGCGCGAAGACGAACCCGAGGTAGCGGTTGCCTTCGGGCACGGGCGCCACGCGACGACCGGGCGCGATCGTGATCTGGATGTCGGTCACTCCCGGCACCGCCCGCGCCTCGTCCTGCCCACCCACCCCCTCGAGCGTGCCGGCGCGCGGGATCGGGATCATGAGCACCCCCGACGCCCCCACGGCACCGGACTCTCCCAACGGCAGGCCCAGCGCGTGGGCGATCACGAGCTCCTCAAGCGAACGGCCTGTGGAGAACAACAGCGCCCGTGAGCACAGACCCCCGATCGTCCGGGCCGCCACCTCGATCACCGCGCCACGGCCTGATTGCACGCGTACCTCGGCGTGGACAGGGCCGTCGACGAGCCCCAGGGCAGTAGTGGCGGCGGCCGAGGCCGACAGCGCGGCGGCGAGGTCTCCCGGCGCCAGCCGGGACGGTGTCACGTAGAGGGTCTCCTCGAACGCCGGACCGTCGAGCGGGTCGGGCTTGTCGAACACGGCCAGAGGCCGCAGCTCGCCCGAGACCACCAGGCCCTCGACGGCGACTTCCCGTCCCGGCGCGAACCGCTCCACGAGCAGCGGCGCCCGGGGGTCGACGCCGGCCGAGGTGGCGATGCGTCGGACACGTGCCGCCACGGCCACGGCCTGCTCGGCGGTGTCGGCCCGCAGCACTCCTTGGCTGCCCGACAACGTGGTGGGCTTGATCACGCACGGAAGCCCCACCGCGCTCGACGGCGGCTGCCACCTCCTCTGGCCCGCGCCCCCGGCCAGGGCCGCGAAGGCCGGCTGGGGCACCTCGAAGGCGGCCAGCCGGGCCCGCATGGCGAGCTTGTCGTGCGCGGCGGCCACGGCGTCGGGCGGGTTGTGACGAAGGCCCAGTCGAGCCGACGCCTCGGCGGCCGCCAAGGTGCCCATGTCGTCGACGGCGATCACGGCGTCGAGGGGGGCGAGGTCGTCGTGGGCGACGATCACCCGGGCCGCGGCGAGCGGATCGGCGAGGGGGACCTCGAGTGCCCTCGTGCCCATGAGACCCTGCAGGGCGTGGGCCTCCTCGGTGCCGATCACGACCTCGACACCCAGGGCACGGGCGGCATCGAGAAAGTCTCGGGCCCGATACGTCGCCGACGGAACGAGGAGGAGTAACCGGGCCATCCACCTATGATGGCCGGAGGAGGTTGACGCCCATGGCCGAGGACATCGCGCCGCCCGACGAACCTGCACGCCCTGCCGTGCTCACAGTCACCCCGCCGGCTCGCGGCGTGGTGCTCGACGCCCGGTCCCAGGAAGCCGACGCCGAGCGCCTGGCCCTGTGGGTCGAAGTAACCGGTGCCCGCGACGGCGCCTACACCTACGACATCTATTTCCAGGCGGTGGCCGACGCCGGCCCCGGCGACACGGTCGGCGAGGACGACGGCCTGGCCGTGGTGGTGCCCGAGTCGAGTGTGGCCCGCCTCGTCGGGGCACGCCTCGACTGGTCCGACGACGGCGACGGTGGCCTCGTCATCGTGAACCCCAACACGCCGCCGCGACCGGAGGCCTTCGCCGATCGCCCCCCGGTGGACCTGACGAGCGAGCTGGCCCAGCGCGTCCTGAAGGTGCTCGACGACCAGGTGAACCCGTCGATCGCCATGCACGGCGGGCACGCCGACCTCGTGGCGGTGGAGGAGGGTGTGGTCTACGTGCGCCTCAGTGGGGGCTGCCAGGGTTGTGGCCTGGCCGCGGTGACGCTGTCGCAGGGCATCGAGGTGGCGCTGCGCGATTCGGTTCCCGAGGTCGTTTCGGTCGTCGACGTCACGGACCATGCCAGCGGCGCCAATCCGTTCTACGAGCCGGCCAAGAAGTAATCGAGAACGAGAAGTAGCGAGAACCGACCCCGCGCGATCCGCGGCGGCCCGCAACCTGTCGGTTAGCGTGCCGACATGCACGCCCTCGTCACGGGGGTCAGCGCGGGGGCCGGTCTCCTCCTCGGCGGCGAGCTCGAGATCGTCGTGGAGCGGTTGGGGGAACGCCGGCCCTTCGACCGTCCCTGGTGGCGCTGCCCGTCGTGCGCCACTCCGTACCGGGGGCAGGGTCTGGTTCCCGTGGTCAACTCGCTGTTCTTGCGGCGCGGGTGCCGATCGTGTCGGGAGCGGGTGGCCCGCCCGTGGCGTCCTGCCCTGCTCGGCGCGGTCAGCGCGGTCGTGCTCGGCGCTTTCGCCGCCCGTTTCGGCGACGATGTGGTGCTGGCCGCCTACGCCGTGCTCGGACTGTCCCTCGTGGCCATGAGCGCCGTGGACCTCGAGCGCCAGATCATCCCCAATCGCCTCGTGTACGGCACCCTCGCGTTGCTGGTGCCGTTGTTCGTGCTGGCCTCCGCCGTCGACGACCGCTGGGGATCGCTGGCGCGAGCCGCCATCGCCGGGGCGGTCGCCTTTGTCGGCTTCCTCGTCGTCCATCTGGCCGTCCCCCGGGGGATGGGTTTCGGTGACGTGCGCCTCGCCGGCGTCATCGGCTTCGCCACCGGATGGCTGGGCCTCGGCCATGCCTTCGTGGGCTTCTTCGCCGCCTTCGTGCTGGGCTCGCTGGTGGGTATCGGGGCCATGGTGGTGTCGGGCGCGGGGCGCAAGACCCGGATCCCGTTCGGGCCCTTCCTGGCCGCCGGGGCGGTGCTGACGATCTTGTGGGGCAATCCCGTGGCCCACGCGCTGTTCCATCACACGGCATAGAAGGGATCGGAGCCCCGAAAGCACCGCAGTAGATTGGCGACGTGCTCAGGTTCCTCACCGCAGGAGAGTCCCACGGCCGAGCGCTCGTGGTGATCGTCGAAGGCCTGCCCGCCGGGCTGCCGGTCACCGAAGCCGAGATCGCCGGCGAGCTGGCCCGGCGACGCCTCGGGTACGGGCGCGGGCCGCGCATGCGCTTCGAGGCCGATGAGATCACCCTGGCCGGCGGCATTCGCCACGGCCGTACCCTGGGCTCACCGGTGGCGATCGAGATCGCCAACACCGAATGGCCCAAGTGGCAAGAGGAGATGTCACCCGCCCCCGGCTCGCCGGCCAAGGTCCTCACCAAACCCCGTCCGGGCCACGCCGATCTGGCCGGCATGCAGAAGTACGGGTTCGACGATGCCCGCGACGTGCTCGAGCGCGCCTCGGCCCGCGAGACCGCCGCCCGCGTGGCGGCCGGGTGCCTGGCCAAGGCCCTGTTGGCGCGGCTCGGGATGGCGGTGATGAGCCATGTCGTCGGTCTCGGACCGGTGCGTGCCGACGGTGCGGCGCGCCCGGGCCCCGGCGACCTCGGGCGGGTCGACGACTCGGCGGTGCGGTGCTTCGACCCCGGAGTCGAGGCCCGCATGGTGGAGGCCATCAAGGCCGCCGCCAAGGACGGGGACTCTCTGGGGGGCATGGTGGAGGTTCTCGCCTTCGGGGTGCCGGTGGGGCTGGGAAGCCACGTGCACTGGGACCGCCGTCTCGACGGCCTCCTGGCCCAGGCGCTCATGAGCATTCAGGCCGTCAAGCACGTCGAGCTCGGCGAGGGTGCCGAGGGGGTGTCGCGGCGCGGCTCGGAAGCTCACGACGCCATCGCGTGGGACGAGAGCTCGGGCACCTATCGGCGCGAGACCGATCGGGCCGGAGGGATCGAGGGGGGGATGTCGACCGGTGGCCTCATCGTGGCGCGGGTGGGCATGAAGCCGCTCGCCACGCTGAACCGGCCCGTCCTCGGCACCGTCGACGTGGTCACCAAGGAGTCGACGGTGTCGTTCAAGGAGCGCACCGACGTCACCGCCGTCCCCGCCATGGGGGTGGTGGCCGAGACGATGACGGCTTTGGTCCTGGCCTCCGAGGCGCTGCGCAAGTTCGGTGGGGACTCGCTGGCCGAGGTGGTGCGCAACCGGGACGGGTACCTGTCGTCGCTCGACGACACGCCGTCGTCGGCCGCTGCGGCCGGCCGTGGGTGAGCACCTGCTGCTCGTCGGCATGATGGGAGCGGGGAAGTCGACGGTGGCTCGTCTGGTGGCGCCGCGGCTGGGTCGACCCCACGTCGACACCGACGAGGAGGTGGAGCGGGTCGCGGGAACGTCGGTGAGTGAGATCTTCTCGGCGCGTGGCGAGGCGTGGTTCCGGGTCCAGGAATCGCGTGTGGTCGAACGTGTCCTCGCTGCTGCGGTCCCCTCGGTGGTCTCGGTGGGGGGTGGGGCGGTCCTCGACCCTCTCCAGCCGCGCCGCGCTGCGCGACGGGGGCGCGGTCGTGTGGCTGCGGGCCCGTCCCGAAACCCTCGCCCGGCGGGTCGGGGGCAACGTCGAGCGCCCCCTGTTGGCGGCGGACGTCGATGGGCCCGCCGCGGCCCTGGTTCGCATCGAGGCCGAGCGCCGGCCGCTGTACGAGGAGGTGGCCGGTGTCGTGATCGACGTCGACGACCTCACCCCCCCCGATGTGGCGGAGCGGGTCCTCGAGCTCGGCGCCACGTTGCGCAGAGAGGGAAGCCGGTGATCACCGTGCCCGTGGAGCTCGGGGAGCGGGCCTACGACGTCGTCGTGGGCGCCGGGGCGCGCCGGCTCCTGCCCGAGCTGCTTCCCGCGGGCGTGCAGCGGGTGGCCATCGTCACCCAGGAGAACGTCGACGTGGACGTCGACGCCGGCGTCCCCGCCGAGACGTTCTTCATCGAGGACGGCGAGGCGGCCAAGACGCTGGCCACCGTGGAGCGGCTGTGCCGGGACTTCGCCCGGTGCGGGCTGTCGCGGACCGATGCCGTGGTGGCGGTGGGGGGCGGTGTGGTGACCGACGTGGCGGGGTTCGCGGCGGCCGTCTTTCACCGCGGTGTCGCCTACGTGAACGTGGCCACGACGTTGCTGGCACAGGTCGACGCGGCCATCGGCGGGAAGACGGGGGTCAACCTGCCCGAGGGCAAGAACCTCGTCGGCGCCTTCTGGCAGCCCGCCGCGGTGCTGTGCGACACCGAGGCACTCGCTTCGCTCCCCGCTCGCGAATGGTCGTCGGGTCGGGGCGAGATGGCCAAGTACGCCTTTCTCGGTGACGGCGCCCCCCACCACAGTGGTCCCGGCGCGTCGATCCTCGCCCTCCCCCTCGACGAGCAGGTCGCCAGGTGCGCGGCGATCAAGGCCGCCGTGGTGGCGCAAGACGAGCGGGAATCGGGACGCCGCATGGTCCTCAACTACGGCCACACCCTCGGCCATGCCCTCGAGGCCTCCTCCTTCGGCCCCGACGCCAAGTGGGACCTGCGCCACGGCGAGGCCGTGGCCATCGGACTGGTCTTCGCCGCCATGCTGGCCCGGAGGTTGCAGCGCATCGACGAGGACCGGGTGGCCCTGCACCGCCGGGTGGTGGGCGGGTTCGACCTCGACACCGGTATCCCCGTGGGTGCCTCGGCCCGTGAGCTCGTGGGGTTCATGGCCAGGGACAAAAAGGCGCGTCACGACCTGACCTTCGTGCTCGACGGGCCCGACGGCGTGGAGCCGGTGCACGAGGTGGACGAGGGGGCCGTGCTCGCTACCCTGGCGGACATGGGGTGCGCACCGTGAGCGGCCGGGGCGACGCCGCTCGTGGTGTTGCTGTCGGGGCCCAACCTGGACCTCCTGGGTGAGCGCGAGCCCGAGATCTACGGCCGCGCCAGGCTCGCCGATCACGTGGCCGCTGCCTCCGACGAGGCGACCAGCTGTGGCTTCGAGCTCGAGCACCACCAGACCAACCACGAGGGAGAGCTCGTCGATCTGGTCCATGGCGCCCGGGGTCGGGCCGCCGCGCTGGTCGTCAACGCCGGTGCGCTTTCCCACTACTCCTGGTCCTTGCACGATGCCCTGGCGGCGTTCGACGGCATCGTGGTCGAGCTCCACCTCTCGAACCCCGCCGCCGCGAGCCATGGCGCCACACCTCGGTGCTGGCGGCGTGGCAGACGGGACGATCACCGGCTTCGGGGGCCTCGGCTATCCCTTGGCGATCAAGGCGGTGGCCGCCTTGCTCGCCCCCCGACCGTCGGGAACGCCGTGATGGGCGGCGAGGGCCCGCTCGCCGGTGACGACGATGCGCTTCCGCCGCCGCAGGTCGGCGACAGGATGGCGCGCCTGCGCGCCGGGATCGACGACGCCGGGGTCGACGCGCTCCTCGTGACTGCGCTCCCCAACGTCCGCTACCTCACCGGGTTCAGCGGCTCGGCGGGCGTGCTGCTGGTCACCGGGCGCGGTGGTGTGCTCGTCACCGATGGCCGCTACCGGACCCAGGCCGGCGAGCAACTGGCGGCGTCGGGCCTCGACGGGGTGGTCGAGCTGTGCGTGGGAGGCGTCCAGGCCCAGCGCGAGGCGCTGTGCGGTGCGGCGGCGTCGGCCGCGGTGAAACGGATCGGCCTCGAAGCAGACCACGTCACCTGGTCGGCCGAGCGTCGCTGGGCGCAGGACCTTGCCCCCGCCCAGCCCGTCGCCACGAGCGGGCTGGTGGAGGCGCTGCGCCAGGTCAAAGACGCCGGTGAGTTGGCGCGCATGGCAGCGCGCCGCCGTCATCGCCGACGCCGCGCTCGCAGAGGCGCTCCCGCTGCTCGGGCAGCGCAGCCGCGAGGACGAGGTGGCTCTCGCCCTCGACACCGCCATGCGCCGACTCGGCGCGGAGGACCGCGCCTTCGAGACCATCGTGGCGTCGGGGCCCAACGCCGCGAAGCCCCACGCCCGGCCCACCAAGCGCACGATCCAGGCCGGGGATCCGGTCGTGGTCGACTTCGGCGCCATCTTCGAGGGATATCGGTCCGACATGACCCGCACGTTCTGCGTGGGCGGTGAACCAGCTGGCACCCTGGCTCGGGTGTTCGAGGTGGTGGTCGAGGCTCAGGCCGCGGGGGTCGCGGCGGTGCGCGCCGGCGTGGTGGCCGGTGACGTCGACAAGGCGTGTCGCGACCTGATCGCGGCAGCGGGGTGGAAAGACGCCTTCGAGCACGGAACCGGGCACGGGGTCGGCCTCGACATCCACGAGGCCCCGGCGGTGGGCCCGGGGTCGACTGCTATCCTCGGCGCCGACGTCGTCGTGACCGTCGAGCCGGGTGTGTACCTGGCGGGAATCGGTGGTGTCCGTGTCGAGGACACCGTCGTGGTCACCGCGGACGGCTGTCGCACGCTCACCCGATTCCCCAAGGACATTGCCGCCTGATGGCTGTCACCACCAACGACCTGCGCAACGGCATGACCCTCGACCTCCCCGACGGGCTGTTCTCGGTGGTGGAGTTCCAGCACGTGAAGCCGGGCAAAGGTGGTGCCTTCGTCCGCACCAAGCTCAAGAACGTGCGCACCGGCGCAGTCTTGGAGCGGACCTTTCGCGCCGATGAGCGCGTCGAGCAGGCCATCGTCGACAAACGCGAGATGCAGCTCCTCTACCGCGACGGCACCGACTACGTCTTCATGGACGTGACCTCCTACGACCAGATGCACGTTTCCCCCGCCACGCTCGGGGACGCCGCCCAGTTCGTCAAGGAGGGCGACAACGCCGTCCTGCAGATGTACGGGGGTGAGATCGTGGGGGTGGACCTGCCCGCCGCGGTGGAGCTGTCGGTGGCCGAGACCGAACCGGGCGTGCAGGGGGACCGGGTGTCGGGGGCGCGCAAGCCGGCCACGCTCGAGACCGGGCTCGTGGTGCAGGTCCCGTTGTTCGTGAACCCCGGTGAGCGGATCAAGGTCGACACGCGCTCGGGCGAGTACATCACCCGGGCCTAGCCCGGTCCTGGCCGTGCCGCAGGACAGCGTACCGGCCTCTTCTCGCGAGGGACCCCGCCACGAGGCTCGCGAGCGCGCCTTGGCGTTGCTCTACGAGGCGGAGATGAAGCAGGTCGGGACGGCCGACGTGCTGCAGATGCTGTCGGTGGCCCCCGACCCCTTCACGGTGGCACTGGTCGAGGGCGCCGCCGCGCACGAGGAACGCATCGACGCCCTGGTGGCGGCGGCGGCGCAGGGGTGGGAGATCGATCGCATGCCGGTTCTGGACCGCAGCATCCTGCGACTGGCCACCTTCGAGCTCATCGCCGAGCCCGACGTGCCGGTGGCGGTGGTGATCGACGAGGCGGTCGAGCTGGCCAAGCAGTACTCCACCGAGTTCTCCGGCGGCTTCGTGAACGGCGTGTTGTCGACGATCGCCCGCCAGGTGCGGAGCTGAGAGCCGGCCGCCACCTCATCGTGTCGACAACCCGGGTACCTCGTCATCGTCAGAGCCCACCGGTGCTACCATGGCGTGACGACCGTGAAGCGGGTCCCGCGAGGCCCGAACGGACCGTGGAGGAGCATTGGCGGAGCGAGAACGCAGACTGACCCCACCGCGAGGTGGGGTCTTCGTTCCTCGGGTCCAGGTTCTCACCTCTCAGGACGTCCAGCGCGCGCTGACCCGGATCGCACACGAGATCATCGAGCGCAACCACGGCCTCGAGGACGTCGTGCTCGTGGGTCTGCAGACGGGCGGGGTGCCCCTCTCCTTCCGCATCGCCAGCGTGCTCGAGGAGATGGAGGGGACCGCCGTGCCCGTCGGTGTCCTCGACGTGGCCTTCTACCGCGACGACATCGGGATCCGTCCCGTGCTCCCCGAGGCCGCCACCGACATCCCCGGCGACCTGGCGGGCCAGCTGGTCGTTCTGGTCGACGACGTCCTGTTCACCGGTCGGACGGTCCGGGCCGCGCTCAACGCCCTCGGTGACTACGGCCGGGCCCGGGCGGTGCAGCTGGCCGTGATGGTCGATCGGGGGCACCGGGAGCTCCCCATCCGCCCCGACTACGTGGGCAAGAACATGCCCACCCGCATCGACGAGCAGGTCGACGTCAGTCTCGACGGGGTCGTGCTCGGGGACGTGGTGCCCCGATGACCGGCGCCCGGGAGACCACGGGAGCCGCCCGGGATGGGGGCTCGACGACGTCGGCCCCGGTCGTCGAGCTCTCCAAGGGCGGACGCCGGCACCTTCTGTCGATCGCGGAGCTGGGCGCCGAGGGGATCGAGGAGATCCTGGAGGTCTCCGACGCCTTCGTGGAGGTGGGGCGGCGCTCCATCCCCAAGGTGCCCTCCCTGCGGGGCCGCACCGTCGTCACCCTCTTCACCGAGCAGTCGACGCGCACCCGTCTGTCCTTCGAGACCGCCGCCAAGCGCCTGTCGGCGGATGTGCTGTCGTTCTCGGTCGACACGTCGTCGGTGAAGAAGGGCGAATCACTGCGCGACACCGTGGAGACGGTGGCCGCCATGGGGGTGGACGCCTTCGTCGTGCGCCACACCTCGGCCGGCGCGCCCGCCGCGGTGGCGCGTTGGGTCGACGCGTCGGTGGTGAACGCCGGCGACGGTTGGCACGAGCACCCCACCCAGGCCCTGCTCGACTGCTACACGATCCGCCAGGTGCTCGCCGAGCGCGCCGGTCGTCCCCTCGAGGAGACCGGGGTCGAATGCTTCGTGGGCCTCCGTGTCGCCATCGTCGGCGACATACGCCACAGCCGGGTGGCGCGCTCGCTGGTCCTGGCCCTGGGGGCCCTCGGGGCCGAGGTGACCCTGGTGGCGCCGGGTAGCCTCCTCCCCCGTCGCTCGAGGGCTGGCCGGTGGCGGCGGTGTCCTACGACCTCGACGCCGTGCTTCCCCACGTCGACGTGTGCTACCTGCTGCGCCTCCAGTCCGAACGCGGTGCGGGCGCCTTCTTGCCCTCGGTGCGCGAGTACAGCTCGTGGTACGGCCTGACGTCCCGACGCGCCGCGCTGCTCGGCGACGACGCCCTCGTCATGCATCCCGGGCCCATGAACCGGGGTGTCGAGATCGCCGACGACGTGGCCGCGCTGCCCCAGTCCCTCGTGCTGCGCCAGGTGTCCAACGGCGTGGCGGTCCGCATGGCGGTCCTGTTCATGCTGCTGGGGCAGGTGGGGTCGGGCGGGGGCGCACCGGCCCTGGCGCCGACCCTCGCACCGGCTCTCGGGACCATCGTCGATGCCTGACCCGTCGAACCGGGATGGCTCGCCCCGCGAGCGGGCCACCCCCACGGTGGTGATCCAGGGCGGCACCGTCGTCGACGCCGGTGGCGAGCGTGTCGCCGACGTGGTGGTCAGCGGCGGCCGGGTGGTCGAGGTCGGGCCGGGCATCGCCGCACCCCAAGGGGCCACGGTGCTCGATGCCGGAGGATGCCTGGTGGCACCGGGCCTCGTGGACCTGCACACCCACCTTCGCCAGCCCGGTGCCGAGGACGCCGAAACGGTCGAGACCGGGGCACGGGCGGCTGCGCTGGGGGGGTTCACGGCTGTGGTCGCCATGCCCAACACCGACCCTCCGGTCGACAGCGCCGCGGTAGCCCTCGAGGTGCTGGGGCTGGGTGCGGGCGCCATGTGCCTGGTGGCGGTGGCCGGCGCCATCACCATGGGGCGCGCCGGTGAGCGACTCGCCCCCATGGGCGAGCTCGCGTCGCTCGGAGTGCGCCTGTTCACCGACGACGGAACCGGCGTACAGGATGTGGCGGTCATGCGCCGCGCGCTGGAGTACGGGCGGGGTTTCGGCGTCACGCTCGCCCAGCACTGCGAGGACGAGGCACTCGCCCGAGGCGGCCACATGCACGAGGGGGAGTGGTCGAGCCGGCTCGGGGTGCCGGGGATCCCCGCCGAGGCCGAGGAGATGATGGTGGCGCGCGACATCGCCCTGCTGCGGCTCACCGGAGGGCGCATGCACTTTCTCCATCTCTCCACCGCACGCTCGGTGGCGCTGGTGGCAGCGGCCAAGGCCGACGGCCTGGAAGTGACGGCCGAGGTGACGCCGCACCATCTTTCCCTGACCCACGCCGAGCTGGCCGGCTACGACCCGATGTACAAGGTGAACCCGCCCCTGCGCACCGATGCCGACGTCGCCGCCCTGCGCGCCGCGTGCGCGCACGGCACCGTCGACGCCGTCGCCACGGACCACGCCCCGCACGCTCCCGAGCGCAAGGACGACACCCTCGACGCCGCCCCCTCCGGCATGCTCGGCCTCCAGACGGCTCTCCCTGTCGTACTCGGTGCGCTCGGTGGAGCCGGATGTGACCGTCGGGGCGACCAGAGCTCGGGCGACGGCGCCCATGGCGACAGATCCCCGGTCATGTCGGTGGGCGACGTGTTGGGCCTGCTGTCGTGGCGCCCGGCCCGTATCGCCGGGCTGGCGCGGGATCAAGGTGGCGACCAGGGAGGGCCCATCGAGCCCGGTGCGCCCGCCAACCTCTGCGTGATCGACCCGGCGGCGACATGGGAGGTCGATCCCCTCCGGCTTGCCAGCCGGAGCCGCAACACGCCGTGGGCCGGGCGCGTCATGAGCGGACAAGTCCGTCACACCTTGTTCCGGGGTGAACCGGTCGTGGTGGACGCCGAGGCGCAGCGATGAGACGGCGCACCGTTCCTCGAGCGGCCAGCCCGGCCCCGGGCACCGCCACCCACGGCGACCGGGCTCCGGGCACCACCACCGTGACCGGCACCGAGGGGACCACCATGGGCGACTGGTTCGAGGGGAGAGCGCCGGCGCTCCTCGTGCTGGCCGACGGCGAGGTGTTCGAGGGCGAAGCCGTCGGGCCGCCTCCCCCGGGGGCGTGGCCACCGGCGAGCTCGTGTTCAACACCGTGCTGTCGGGCTACCAGGAGGTCGTCACCGACCCCAGCTATGCCGGCCAGGTCGTCGCCTTCACCTACCCGCACATCGGGAACTACGGCGTGACCGTCGAGGACGACGAAGCGCCACACCCGTGGTGCCGCGGCGTGGTGGTGCGTGACCTGCCCCCGCGCCCGTCCTCGTGGCGGGCCACCGCATCGTTCGAGGACTTTCTCGGTCGCAGCGCCCTGCCCGGAATCTCGGGGATCGACACCCGCCGGCTCACCCGGCACCTGCGGGTCGACGGCGCCATGGGTTGTGCCTTCGGCACCGCCCCCGAGTCGGTCCTACCGCGCCGCGGCCGCATCGGAGCCGGGCACGACAGGGCGCGACCTGGTCACCGGGGTATCGGTTGCGGCCCCCTACGAGCGGGGTTCGGGACCGCTGCGCATCGTCGCCTACGACTTCGGCGTGAAGGAGACCATGTTGCGCAGCCTGGGTGCACTGGCGACCGTCACCGTGGTGCCCGCCTCCCATCCGGCCGCCGACACGTTGTCCATGGAGCCCGACGGGGTCTTTCTCTCCAACGGGCCCGGCGACCCCGCCGCGCTCGGAGCGCACGCGGCCATCATCGCCGAGCTTCTCGGCCGGGTTCCGGTGTTCGGCATCTGTCTGGGTCATCAGCTGCTGGCCGCCGCCATCGGGGCGCGTACCTACAAGCTGCCTTTCGGCCACCACGGAGGCAACCATCCCGTGCGCCGCCTCGACACCGATCAGGTCGAGATCACGAGCCAGAACCACAACTACGCCGTCGACGCCACCACGCTCCCGACCTCGGGACCGCTCGCCGCAGAGGTGACCCACGTCAACCTGAACGACGGGGTGGTCGAGGGATTTCGCTGTACCGCAGTCCCCGCCTTCAGCGTGCAGTACCACCCCGAGGCCGGTCCGGGCCCCCATGACGCCCGCTACCTCTTCGAGAGGTTCCGGCAGATGATCGATGAGGTCCACGCCTGATGCCGCGTCGCAGTGACCTCGAGACGATCCTCGTCATCGGCTCGGGCCCCATCGTCATCGGCCAAGCCTGCGAGTTCGACTACTCGGGAACCCAGGCGTGTCGGGTGCTGCGCGCCGAGGGATATCGGGTGGTGCTGGTCAACTCCAACCCGGCGACGATCATGACCGATCCCGAGATCGCCGACCGGACCTACGTGGAGCCGCTCGACATCGACGTGCTCAGCGCCGTCGTGGAACGCGAGCGCCCCGACGCCCTACTGCCCACCATGGGTGGCCAGACCGGGCTGAACCTGGCCTTCGGGCTATCGGAGCGGGGGGTGCTCGACGCCTTCGGCGTGGAGCTGATCGGTGCCAACGCGCAGGCCATCGCCACCGCCGAGGACCGCGATCGTTTCAAGACCGCCATGGAGGAGATCGGCTTGGAGGTCCCGCCGTCGGGGTTCGCCACGCACCTCGACGAAGCCATGGCGCTCGGAGAGAGCATCGGCTTTCCACTCATGATCCGCCCGAGCTTCATCTTGGGAGGAGCTGGCACGGGCACCGCCCAGGACCGCTCCCAGCTGGCCCGCGTTGCCGCCGAGGGGCTGGCGGCGAGCCCCGTGCACCAGATCCTCATCGAACGGTCCATCGCGGGGTGGAAGGAGTTCGAGCTCGAGGTCATGCGCGACCGGGCCGACAACTGCGTCGTGGTGTGCTCGATCGAGAACTTCGACCCCATGGGTGTGCACACCGGCGACTCGATCACCGTCGCTCCCGCGCAGACGCTGTCGGACGTGGAGTATCAGGCGATGCGCGACGACGCCTTCGCCTGCATCCGGCGCGTCGGCGTCGAGACCGGAGGATCCAACATCCAGTTCGCGGTGAGGCCCACCGACGGCACCCGTCTCGTCATCGAGATGAACCCGCGCGTGTCGCGATCGTCGGCCCTGGCGTCCAAGGCAACGGGGTTCCCCATCGCCAAGATCGCGGCACGCCTCGCAGTCGGCTACACCCTCGACGAGATCACCAACGACATCACCGGCGCCACGCCGGCGAGTTTCGAGCCCACCATCGACTACGTCGTGACCAAGATCCCGCGCTGGGCCTTCGAGAAGCTTCCCGGCGCGGTGGACCGCCTCGGTACCCGCATGCAGTCGGTGGGGGAGGTCATGGCCATCGGCCGCACCTTCCCCGAGTCGCTGCAGAAAGCCATCCGCTCGCTCGAGCAGGGCCGTGCCGGGCTCAACGGCGACCCTGCCGAAGCCACCTACGACCTCCTCGACGACGACGAGCTCGTGGCCCAGGCGTGCTCGCCCACGCCCGGGCGTGTCTTCCAGCTCGAAGCGGCCCTGCGCCGGGGCATCACCCCCGACGCGCTGGCGGCTGCCACCGGTGTCGACCCGTGGTTCTTGGACCAGCTGGCCATCATCAGCGCGGCGCGCACGCGTCTCGAAGCCATGGGTGTTTCGGGCCTGGGACCCGCAGACTTGGACCGCCGCACGTGGCGCGCAGTCAAACGTCTGGGGTTCTCCGACGCCCAGATCGCCTACCTCTTGGCGGCGCGCGCCGACGGGCGCGCCTCGGGCAGGCCACGCTCGGTCACCGAGGCCGACGTACGTGGGGCGCGCCTCGCCGCGGGGGTGCGCGCCACCTTCAAGACCGTCGACACCTGCGGAGCCGAGTTCGCGGCGCGCACCCCGTACCACTACGCCACCTACGAGGACGAGGACGAGGTCAGCCCCTCGGCGCGCCCGCGCGTCGTGATCCTGGGGTCGGGGCCCAACCGCATCGGCCAGGGCATCGAGTTCGACTACTGCTGCGTCCACGCCTCGATGGCCCTGCAGGCGGCGGGGTACGAGACGGTGATGGTCAACTGCAACCCCGAGACCGTCTCCACCGACTACGACACCTCCGACCGCCTCTACTTCGAGCCCATCACCGCCGAGGACGTCGCCAACGTGCTCGACGCCGAGATTGGCGTCGGGCTCGGGTCCCGGGGGCGCACCCGTCGCCGGCGTCATCGTGAGCCTCGGCGGCCAGACCCCGCTCAAGCTCGCCCACAGCCTGCCGCCGGAGCTGGTCCTGGGCACCAGCCCGGCCTCGATCGACCTGGCCGAGGACAGGGAGCGGTGGAACCTGCTGTGCGAGCAGCTGGGCATCCCCCAGCCCGCAGGCGGCGTCGCCCTGTCGGTAGACGAGGCCCTCACCGTGGCGCACAAGGTCGGCTACCCGGTGCTCGTCCGCCCCAGCTACGTGCTCGGGGGGCGGGCCATGGAGATCGTCTACGACGACGAGCGACTGCGCCACGTCGTCGCGGAGCTGGCGGCTTCGCTCGCCCGCGAGGGTGCGGCCAGCTCGGAGCGCCCCGTCCTCGTCGACCGGTTCCTCGAGGACGCCGTCGAGGTCGACGTGGACGCCGTGCGGGACCGCACCGGCGAATTGGTGATCGCCGGGGTCATGGAGCACGTCGAGGAGGCCGGTGTGCACTCGGGGGACTCGGCCTGCGCCCTTCCGCCCCAGACCTTGTCCGACGTCGTGATGGAGACCCTCGAGGCGCACACCCGCGCCATCGCCGACGCGCTCGAGGTGGTCGGTCCCATCAACGTGCAGTACGCCGTCAAGGACGGCACGGTCTACGTGCTCGAGGCGAACCCTCGCGCCAGCCGCACCGTGCCCTTCGTGGCCAAGGCCACTGGCGTGCCGGTGGCCATGGTGGCGGCCCGGGTGATGGACGGGCGCCACGCTGGCCGAGCTACGCGCCGAAGGTCTGCTGCGCCCGAGCACCGGGAATGGATGGGTGAGCGTCAAGGAGGCGGTGCTGCCCTTCGACCGTTTCCCCGGCGTCGACACCCTGCTCGGGCCCGAGATGCGCTCCACCGGCGAGGTCATGGGCATCGGCTCCACCTTCGGGCTGGCCTTCGCCAAGAGCCAGATCGCGGCCGGCACCCGGCTGCCGTCGGAGGGGACCGTGTTCCTGTCGCTGGCCGACCGCGACAAGGCGGGCGGCCTCGAGGCGGCCCGGACCTTCGACGAGCTCGGCTTCGACCTCGCTGGCCACGTCGGGGACGGCCGCCTTCCTCGAGTCCAACGGCGTGCCCGTGGCCACGGTGGTGGCCAAGGTGGGGGAGTCGGGCGCGTCCGACGCCGTGGACCTCATCGCCTCGGGCCGCGTCCAGCTGGTGGTGAACACGCCGCGGGGCCGTGGCCGCGCGCCGACGGCGTGCACATCCGCTCCGCCGCCCTCGCCCACCAGGTGCCCTGCCTCACCACGGTGGCCGCGGCGCGTGCGGCCGCCGCCGGCATCGCCGACTGGCAGCGTCACGGCCTGTCGGTCGTGTGCCTCCAGGAGGTGCACGGGTGAGAGAGGCGCGTGTCGACCTGCGCACCTACGTGGGGTCGGTGCCGCTGCCGAACCCGGTGCTCACCGCGTCGGGCACCGCCGGCCACGGAGCCGAGCTCGCCGCCTACGTCGACCTCGCCTCCCTGGGCGCCGTCGTGGTGAAGTCGCTGGCCGCGGCGCCCTGGCCCGGCAACCCGCCGCCGCGCGTGCACGAGACGCCGGCCGGCATGCTCAACTCGGTCGGGCTCCAAGGCCCGGGGGTCGGCGCGTGGCTGGCGCACGAGCTCCCCGCCCTCAACGATCGCGGCGCCCGGGTGGTGGCGAGCATCTGGGGCAGTCGCGGTCGAGGACTACGCCCGGGCCGCCGCCATGCTGGCCGGAGCGCCCGGCGTCGTCGCCGTCGAGGTCAACGTGAGCTGTCCCAACCTCGACGACCGCAGTCGCATGTTCGCCCACTCGGCCCAGGCCACCGCGCGAGGCCGTGGCCGCGTCGGCGGCGTGCGGGCTGCCCCTGTGGGTGAAGCTGAGCCCCAACGTCGCCGACATCGTCGACATCGCCGGCGCCGCGCTCGGAGGCCGGGGCCGAGGCGCTCGTGCTCGTGAACACGGTGCTGGGCATGGCCATCGACGTCGAGCGCCGCACCTACCGCCTGGGGTCGGGCGCGGGAGGCGGCGGCCTGTCGGGCCCGGCCATCCGCCCGGTGGCGGTGCGCGCCGTGCACGACTGTCGCGCCGCCTTTCCCGACGCCGGCATCGTCGGTGTGGGCGGCGTGCACTCGCGGTGTCGACGCCGTGGAGATGATGCTCGCCGGCGCCGACGCCGTCGAGGTGGGCACGGCCACCTTCCGCGACCCGCGCGCCCGGCCCGGGTGCTGGCCGGACTGCAGCGGTGGTGCCGGCTCCACGACGTCGGCGACGTCCGCCGTCTCGTCGGTGCCGTGCACGGCGCGGGCCGCGACGACCGCCGACCCTGGCGGCGCCCGCCAGGTGTGCCGCCACCCACCGCTGCGTCGCCGGGACCGCGGTGCCGCCACCGACGGCCGGGCCGCCACGGGCACCTGCACCCGCACCAGCTCCTGCACCCGCCACCGGCTCCTGCACCCGCACCCGCACCCGCACCGGCACCGGCGCGACCCCGCCCCGGGGTGGCGAGGCCCGATCGGCCCCTCGCGCCTGCCCCCCTGCCGCCGAGCGGGGGCCCGGGAACGCTCGGGGGCGACGATGGCTGACGACGACCCTCGCGACCGGCTGGCCCTGGCCCTCGACGTCGACGACCTGGTGGTGGCGCTGCGCCTGGCCCGGCGGCTGCGGCCCTGGTTCGGGGTGGCCAAGGTGGGCCTGGAGCTGTTCGGGGCGGCCGGCCCCGAGACCGTCTCCGCCCTCACCGTCGAGGGCTACCGGGTCTTCCTCGACCTCAAGTTGCACGACATCCCCACCACAGTGCCGCGGGCCGCCCGGGTCCTCGGCGGGCTGGGCGTGGCGTTCGCCACCGTCCACACGCAGGGTGGCGAAGCCATGGTGCGGGCCGCGGTCTCGGGCATGGCCGAGGGGGCGGCGGCGGCCGGGCGCGCCAGCACCCTGCGTGCTCGGGGTCACCGTCCTCACGAGTGACACCGACGCCCCGCCCGAGGCGCTCGCCTCCCGCTCGAGTTGGCGGCCGCGGCCGGCTGTGGGGGACTGGTCTGCGCGGCGTCGGATCTGGCCGTGACGCGCCAGGCCGCTCCCGGGCTCCTCACCGTGGTCCCCGGCATCCGCCCCCGCGGAGCTCCACCGACGACCAGGCGCGCGCCGCCACTCCCGCCGCCGCGATCGCGGCGGGCGCCGACATTCTCGTGATCGGTCGCGCCGTCACCGCCGCCGAGGACCCCGAAGCCATGGCGGCCGCCGTGGTCGACGAAGTGGCGTCGTCAACGGCCGCCGCTCGAGGATGACCCCCGCTCAGGAGGGCGCTATGGTGGCCCGCATGCCGCAACCTCCTGCACTCACCCCGGAGCAGCGCCAGGCGGCGCTGGACAAGGCCGCCAAGGTCCGCCGCGAGCGGGCCGAGGTGAAGGAGAAGCTCAAGATGGGGTCCATCACCCTGTCGGAGCTCCTCAAGCGAGCCGAGAAGGACGAGACCGTCGGCAAGATGAAGGTGCTGTCGGTGCTCGAGTCCCTTCCCGGTCTGGGCAAGGTCAAGGCTCGTCGTCTCATGGAGACGGTGGGAATCAGTGAGAGTCGTCGGCTGCAGGGCCTCGGTGCCAACCAGCGCGACGCTCTGCTGACGCATACCTCGAAGTCCTGATCCTCGTCATCTCCGGCCCCGGCGGGGCGGGGAAAGGCACCGTCGTCGCCCGCTTGTCGAGCGCGACCCCGGCTCTGGCTCAGCCGGTCGTGGACGACCCGTCCCCGGCGTCCCGGTGAAGCCGAGGACGCGTACACGTTCGTCGATCGCGCCGCGATTCAAGCAGGAGATCGCCGCCGGCGGGTTCCTCGAGTGGGCGGAGTTCCTCGGCCACCTCTACGGCACGCCGCTCCCCGATGCCCCGCCGGGCCAGGACGTGGTCCTCGAGATCGACCTGCAAGGGGCCCGTCAGGTGAAAGAGCGGCACCCCGACGCCCTCGTCGTCCTCCTGGTGCCGCCGTCCCCGGAGATCCAGCGCCAGCGCCTGCGCCAACGGGGCGACGACGCCGCCGAGGTCGACCGGCGCATCGCCATGGGTGCCGAGGAGGTGCGCCTAGGCAGGGAGCTGACGCCCTTCGTGGTCGTGAATGACGACGTGGACCGGGCGGTATCCGAGGTGGCCGGTATACTGGACCTTCACCGCAATCTCCCGCCGGACCCAGCGGCCGGCCACCGTGGAGGAGCCTGAATTGCCCCAGCGCCGCTCGACGCTCATGGACCCGCCTGTCGAGGATCTCCTCGACAAGGTCGACTCGAAGTTCACCCTGGTGGCCCTGTCGGCCAAGCGGGCCCGGCAGATCAACTCGTACTACAACCAGCTGGGGGAGGGTCTCGGCTTCGTCGTGCCGCCCCAGGTGACCTCGGTCTCGGGCAAGCCCCTGACCATCGCCTTCGAGGAGGTCGCGGCCGGCAAGGCCACCTACCACCGCCTCGACCCGGCCGAAGAGGGCCGAGGAAGGCTGTCGAGAGCCTCGAGGTCGACGTGGTTGCGGAGACCGCCACGGACGGGCCCGAGCTCACCGCGCTCGACCGGCGAGCTGCGCCACGCAAGAGCCGGAGGCCGGCGAGTAGCAGGCGGGAGTCCCCGCCCGCGCTCTGCCCCGAGGAGCCGGACCATGATGAGACGGCCCCGCCACGGGCAAGACCGTCGTTTTGGGCGTCACCGGAGGCATCGCCGCCTACAAGGCGGTCGAGGTGTGTCGCCGACTGGTCGACGCCGGCGTACACGTCGCTCCCGTTCTCACCGACGACGCCACGCGGTTCGTCGGTGAGGTGACGTTCTCGGCGCTGGCATCGGAGCCGGTGCAGCAAGACCCTGTGGGACGAGGCCGACCCCATCCCCCACACCGATCTGGGCCGACGCGCCGATCTGGTGCTCGTGGTCCCCGGCCACGGCGCGCTTTCTGGGCTGCTACGCCAACGGGATCGCCGACGGACTGCTCACCGCCACGGTCCTCGCCACCCGGGCGCCCGGTGATGGTGTGCCCGGCCATGCACACCGAGATGTGGGAGCACCCCGCCGTGCAGGACAACCTGGCCACGCTGCGCCGGCGCGGGGTGCACGTGGTGGAGCCCGGTGAGGGACGGTTGGCGGGTGGTGACGTCGGTGCGGGACGCCTGGCCGAGCCCGCCGACATCGTCGAGGCCGCGTCGTCGGTTCTGGCCATGGCGAATCCGTCGGGATCCGGCCCAGAGTCTCGGCGCTCGGCGGCACGCGGCCGGGACCTCGCGGGGCGACGCGTGGTGGTGAGCGCGGGCGGCACACGAGAGCCGATCGACCCGGTGCGCTTCATCTCCAACCGCTCGTCGGGCAAGCAGGGCCACGCCGTGGCCGAGGCGGCCGCGGCGCGCGGCGCCGACGTCGTGCTCGTGACCACTAGCCCGCCGTCCGGTGTCCCGGCGGCATCGATGGTCGTTCCGGTGGAGACGGCGGCGGAGATGGAGGCGGCCGTGCTCGAGCACGCCGCCCGCGCCGACGTGGTGGTGATGGCGGCCGCGGTGGCGGACTTCCGGCTGAAGGCGCCCGCCGACACCAAGTTGTCGAAATCCGACGGGCGTTCCCGAGCTCGTGCTCGAGCCCACGCCCGACATCCTGGCCGAGCTCGGACGGCGCCGCCGCGACGGGCAGGTCCTGGTGGGTTCGCGGCCGAGACCCACGACATGACGGCTCGGGCCGCTGCCAAGCTGCCGGAGCAAGAGGCTCGACCTCATGGTGGCCAACGACGTTTCGGCGCAAGACGTGGGGTTCGACCACGACACCAACGCCGTGACCATCCTGGGGTCCGACGGCACGTGCCGCGAGGTGCCTCTGACCTCGAAGCTCGAGGTGGCCCACGCCATCTTGGATAGTGTGATGCGATCGCCTGGGCCGGACACGCGTCCGGGCGGGGGCATCTCGGCGTGCCGGCGCCTCCGGGGGGGACGACCAATCGAGGAGCGACTCGTGACCACGCGCCATACCTTCACGTCGGAGTCGGTGACCGAGGGCCATCCCGACAAGATGGCGGACCAGATCTCCGACTCGGTCCTCGACGCCGTGCTCGAGGCGGATCCCGACGGCCGGGTGGCATGCGAGACGCTGCTCACCACGGGGCTCGTCGTGGTGGCGGGGGAGATCTCCACCAAGTGCTACATCGACATCGCCAGCCTTGGTGCGAGACGTCGTGTGCGACATCGGCTACGACAACGACGCCCACGGATTCAACGGTCGTACCTGTGGGGTGATGGTCGCTCTCGACGAGCAATCCCCCGACATCGCCCAGGGCGTGACCGCCGCCCACGAGCTTCGCACGGGCTCGGGGGGCGAGGACCAGCTCAACGCCCAGGGCGCCGGCGACCAGGGGATGATGTTCGGCTACGCCTGCGACGAGACGCCCGACCTGATGCCCCTTCCCATCTGGATGGCACATCGTCTCGCCCAGCGCCTCGCCCAGGTCAGGCGCGTCGGCGTCCTGCCCTACCTGCGGCCCGACGGCAAGACCCAGGTGAGTGTCGTCTACGAGGCCGGGCGGCCGGTCGCCATCGATACCGTTCTGATCTCCACGCAGCACGCCGCTGGCGTCGACATCGAGACACTGCTGCTTCCCGACCTCCGTGAGCACGTGATCCATCCTCTTCTCCCACCGGACCTCGACACCTCGGGGCTGCGCATCCTTGCCAACCCCACGGGTCGTTTCGAGCTCGGTGGACCGCACGCAGACACCGGCCTTACGGGGCGAAAGATCATCGTGGACACCTACGGCGGCATGGCCCGCCACGGCGGCGGGGCCTTCTCGGGGAAGGACCCCTCCAAGGTCGACCGCTCGGCCGCCTACGCGGCCCGATGGGTTGCCAAGCATGTGGTCGCCGCCGGCGCCGCCAGCCGGTGCGAGGTGCAGGTGGCCTACGCCATCGGGGTGGCCAGTCCGGTTTCGCTCATGGTCGAGACCTTCGGCACCGAGACCGTGGACCCCGTCAAGATCGAGAAGGCCGTGCGCGAGGTGTTCGACCTCCGTCCCGCCGCCATCGTGCGTGACCTCGACCTCAAGCGGCCGATCTATCGCCGCACCGCCGCCTACGGGCACTTCGGTCGCTCCGACAAGGAATTCACCTGGGAGGCCACACCCAGGGTGGACGACCTCAAGCGCGCGCTCGGTCTGTAGAGGGTCGGGCGCCGCAGGAGCCCCACCGACCCACCGTCGCGCCAGACTGCCGCCATGATGGCGGAGCACTCCGAGCGTGTCGTGCGTGTGCTCCCCGACGTGAGCGCGCTGCGAAAGACCTTCGACTACTCCGTTCCCGCCGTGCTCGGCGAACTGGTACGGGTCGGTTCGCTGGTCCGCATCGTCCTGGGGGGGCGCCGAGTGGGGGGATGGGTAGTCGAAGACCACGTGGTGCCGGCCCCGGGGGTCGTGCTGCGGCCGGTCTCGTCCGTGCGGGGCTGGGGACCGCCGCCCCGGGTGCTCGAGGTGGCTCAGTGGGCGGCGTGGCGTTGGGCGGGTGCCGTTCCGACGTTGTTGCGCACCGCCTCCTCGTCAGTCGCGGTGCGCACGCTTCCCCCCGTCGGCTCTTCCCTGGGGCCGCGGCCCGATCTCGGGAGTGTCTCGTCCACCGTGGCCGGGCTCGGGGCCGGGACGACCGTTGTCCGGCTCGGGCCCGCCAGCGATCCCTGGCCCATCGTCCTGGCCGCAGTGGCGCGTCGCGAGGGTGCTCGGGACGACGCCGGTGCGCTCGTGCTCGCCCCCACTCATCGGGGGGCCGGTGACGTGGCCCGGCGTCTCAAGGCAGCGGGCATCGCCACCGCGTTGCTGCCGGCTGACTGGGCGCAGGCGCGTGCCGGAGGGTGTGTGGCGGTGGGTGCGCGCGCGGCGGCCTTCGCACCGTTGCCGAGGCTCGTGGCCGCCGTCGTGCTCGATGCTCATGACGAGGCCTACCACGAAGAGCGCGCCCCCGACGTGGGCTGCATGGGCGGTAGTGGTCGAGCGTGCCCGTCGCGACGGCGCGCCGTGCGCGCTGGTGTCGCCGTGCCCCACGCTCGAGAACCTGGCCGTGGGATCACTCGTCAGCCCCCCGCGCAGCGTCGAGCGGCGGGGTTGGCCCGCGGTCGAGGTCATCGATCGTCGGAGCGACGACCCCCGCACCGGGATGTTCTCCGAGCGCCTGGTGCGCCTCGTACGCCAGACGATCGAGTCGCCTCGAGGGCGGGTGGTATGTGTGGTCAACCGGACCGGTCGTGTCCGATTGCTGTCCTGTGCAGCGTGTGGAGAGCTGGCGCGCTGTGAAAGGTGTGGTGCCGCCGTCGAGCTGCTCGGGGCGGGGACGAGGCCAGGTGACCGTCGGCCATGGCTCTGCGACTGCTCCCGCCGGGGCGACGACGACACCGCTGCTGCGATGCCGGCGATGTGGCGAGGAGCGCCCCGTGGTGTGCGCGCGTTGCGGCGCCACCCGCATGAAGGCGTTGCGGCTGGGGGTGACGCGGGTGCGCGAGGAGCTCGAAGCTCTCGCTGGTGTCGCGGTGGCCGAGGTGTGGGGACCCGCCGCGTCCGACGGTGCCGAGGAGGACCGCGTTCGCCGTGCTCGGGTCGTGGTGGGCACTGAGGCTGCGCTGCACCGGGTGCGCGACGCCGACGCCGTGGTGTTCTTGGAGTTCGATTCGGAGCTGCTCGCCCCCCGCTTCCGCGCCGCCGAGGAAGCTGTGGCGCTGCTGGCTCGCGCCGCCCGCCTCGTGGCGGGCTCCAGCGTCGAGCACGACGGCGACCGCGCCCCGGGGCGTGTGGTGGTCCAGACACGCCAACCCCGCCACCCCGCGCTGGTGGCCGCGGTGTCGGCCGACCCCGGGGTCCTGGCGACAGCAGAGCGGGAGGTGCGTCAAGCCCTGGGGCTTCCCCCCTTCAGTGCCTTGGCGGTCGTGTCCGGGCAAGCGGCCGGGCCCTACGGCGTGGCGTTGCGCCATGCCGCACCCGATGGCGTGGAGGTGAGCGGTCCCGTTGACGGCCGGTGGTCGGTGCGCGCCCCCGCTCACGGCGCGCTGTGCGACCTCTTGTCGTCGGTGTCTCGCCCCGCGGGTCGGCTCCGGGTAGAGGTCGACCCGGTACGGGCCTGACATCGACGCCGACGACACATTCGTCCAGAGCGTGCCGCGCCTCTACTCCCGAGGCCCCGGTACGATGGCCGGCATGTCGCGGTACGCCATTCGCCTCTACGGGGACCCTGTGCTGCGCCAGCCCGCGGCGGCGGTCGACGTCATCGACGGAACGCTCAAGCAGCTCGCCGAGGACATGACCCAGACCATGTACGAGGCACCCGGAGTGGGTCTGGCGGCTCCGCAGGTCGGCGTGCAGAAGCGCGTGTTCGTCTACGACACCGGTGAGGGAGCCGGGCCGGTCACGGTCGTGAACCCCGTGATCACCGAGGCCCGGGGGGAGTGGACCTTCGACGAAGGCTGTCTGTCGATCCCCGGGTTGTCGTGGCCCATCGTGCGGCCCAATGAAGTCCACCTCATGGGGTACGACCTCGAGGGCAACGAGATCTCGATCGAGGCTGACGAATTCCTGGCCCGTGTGTTCCAGCACGAGGTCGATCACCTCGACGGGGTCCTGCTGGTGGAGCGACTCGACGAGGATCAGCGCAAGGAGGCCAAACGCGTCTTGCGGATCCGGGCGCTCGGCCTGCCCGGCGCGGATCCCGACGGGCTGGGCTCGCTCGCCGCTGACGAGCGGTCAGCCCGGCACACCGGACTGTAACGACGCGCTGGCCCCGGTGGCCCGTCTGGTATTCCTGGGCACTCCCTCCGCTGCCGCGGTATCGCTTGAAGCTCTCGTGCGCGCCGGACACGACGTGGCGTTGGTGGTGAGCCGGTCCGACACACGGCGCGGTCGTGGCGCGTCCCATTCACCCAGTCCCACCAAAGGGGCCGCGTTGGATCTCGGGCTGAACGTGACGGACCGTCTCGACGACGCGGCGGCGGTCGGCGCCGAGCTCGGCGTCGTCGTGGCGTATGGCCGGTTGATACCGGGGAACATGCTCGAATCGCTTCCCATGGTGAACGTGCACTTCTCTCTCCTGCCCCGCTGGCGCGGCGCGGCACCGGTGGAGCGGGCCATCCTCGCCGGTGATGCCGAGACCGGTGTGTGTGTCATGCGCCTCGAGAAGAGCCTCGATACGGGCCCGGTGCTCGCATCACGGCGTGTGCGGATCGCCGCGCGCGAACACCTGGCGCCGCTCACCGATCGCCTGGCCGCAACCGGGGCGCTGCTTCTCGTCGACGTGCTCGCCGAGGGTGTAGGCGCCCTCGGCGCCGGTGCGCCCCAGCGCGGGGAGCCCACCTACGCCCCCAAGGTCCTCCCCGAAGAGCTCCGTCTCGAGTGGACCCACCCCGCCGTCGAGCTCGAGCGCGTCGTGCGGCTGGACCGGGCGTGGACCACCTTCCGGGCGGAGCGGCTCCTCGTGCTCGACGCCGTGGCGCGGCCGATCTCGGCGCCTGCGCGCGGCGCCGACGGCGCCACCGGTCCTCCGGGGACGCTCGAGGGCACATCGGTCAGCACCGGCGATGGTGTGTTGGAGCTCCTCGAGGTCCAGTCGGCAGGGAAACGGCCCGTGCCCGCGTCGGCGTGGTGGCGCGGCGTGCGAGCACAGCCGGGAGAGAGGCTCGGGGACAACGGGGAACGCCAGTAGGCTCGGCACGGATGCTGCGGATCGCCCCCTCGCTGCTGTCGGCGGACTTCGGCAGCCTCGCCGAGGCTGTGGGCGAGGTGGCCCCCGAAGCCGATTGGCTGCACGTCGACGTCATGGACGGCCACTTCGTTCCCAATCTGACCATCGGACCGCCCGTGGTGGAGTCGTTGCGCAAGCACTCGGGGCTGTTCTTCGACTGTCATCTGATGATGACCAACCCGGGGGACTTCCTCGAGTCGTTCCGGCGCGCCGGTGCCGACGGGTGCACGGTCCACGTCGAGGTGGGGGACACCTCCGCACTACTGGCCAAGGCCAAAGCGCTCGGGCTGCGTGCTGGACTTGCGGTCAACCCCGAGACCCCGTTCGAGGCGATCGACCCCTTCCTGTCGGAGGCGGACCTCATCCTGTGCATGACCGTCCACCCCGGATTCGGAGGTCAGCAGTTCATGGCCGAGGTCCTGCCGAAGATCGCCCGCACGTGTGCCGAGCTCGACCGGCGCGGGCTCGAAGCCGACCTCGAGGTCGATGGTGGCATCGACGACGACACCGCCGCGGCCGTGGTCCGCGCCGGGGCGCGCGTACTCGTGGCCGGGTCGGCCATCTTCGCCGACGAGCGCCCCTGGGAGGCGGCGCGTCGGCTCCGCTCCGTCGCGCAAGGGGCGCTGCCCCCTGGGTGAGTAGGTCCGTGGGGGGGTCTTTCGAGCACGGAATTTCCTGACCCGGCGCGGGCCAACGGACGGATTGCCCGCAGCGATAGGCTCTTGCATCATGGGGGGAAGCCCTGCGGGCGCGACCGCTGCGACGCTCGATGTCGCCGGCCCACCGCAAGAGATCGATCCGCCCGTCAGGCCCGACCCCAGCCGGCGCCGTTTCACCATTGCCGCGCTGGTGGGCCTCGCCGTGGCGAGCCTGCCCTTCGTCTGGACCTTGTGGGATTTGTGGAGCGGCAAGGTGGACTTCCTGCGAGAGGAAGCCTTCCAGACAAACTTCTACGACCTTCAGGCCCGGGCCATCTTCCATGGGCACCTCTATCTGGCTCCGGGGGCGCTCGGCATCGAAGGCTTCGTCCACGACCACCGCACCTATACGTATTTCGGCCTGTTCCCTTCGCTGCTGCGGATGCCGATCCTCGCCTTGACGACGAGTCTCGACGGGCGCCTCACCGCTCCGTCGATGCTCTTGGCATGGGTGGTCGCCACCGTGTTCAGTGCCCTGCTCGTGTGGCGCGTCCGGCTTCTCGTCCGAGGCCCAGTCCTGCTCGGTCGAGCCGAAGCGGTCTCCTACGGAGTCCTTCTGGCCACGGTGGGCGCCGGATCGGTCTTCTTGGACCTGGCCGCGACCACGTTCGTGTTCAGCGAGGACCTCATTTGGAGCGCGGCGCTGACGATAGCAAGCCTCTTCGTGTTGCTCGGCGTCCTCGAACGTCCCGGGCGGGCCCGCATCGTGGGGAGCGGACTGCTCATCTTGTGCGCCAACCTCGATCGCCCCAATACCGGCTTGGCGTGCGTCATCGCCGCCCTGGTCGTCGCGGCCTGGTTCGGGCTCGGGCGCGGTGGGATGACGAACCGGCGCTGGTGCGTGCCCATGCTGGCCGCGGGACTCATCCCCCTTGCGGTTGGTTGTGCGGTCACCTGGGCCCGGTTCGGGATCCCCTTCGGCGTGCCCGTCAGCGAGCAGGTCTTCACCCATGTCAACGCCTACAGGCGGCGTTTCCTCGCTGCCAACCACAACAGCGAGATCGGGCCGCAGTTCGCGCCCAGCGCCGCTCTGGCATATCTCGATCCTGCCGCCATCCGATGGACGTCGGTCTTCCCCTTCGTCACGCTGCCAGCCGCACCGGCGCGCGCCGTGGGAGTGCTGTTGGACCGCCAGTATCCCACCGCCAGCGTGCCGGCATCGATGCCGTTGCTGACGCTCCTGAGCATCTGGGGCGCTGTCACCTCGTTCCGTCCGCGGCCGCTGGGGCGTGCCAACCTGCTGCGCATCCCGCTGTTGGCCGCCGCTGTGGGCGCGGGAGCACTGCTGGCGTGGGGGTACATCGCGCCCCGGTATCTGGCCGACTTCGTCCCCTTCCTCGTGATCGGCAGCGCGGTCGGCCTCGTCGACCTGTGGCGGCGCGCCGAGAGCCGTGGTCGCCCCATCCGCGCCGGCGTGCTGGCGTCGATGGTGGTGCTCGCCGCCTACTGCATCGTTGCCAACGTCGGCATCGCCGTTGCTCCCAACGACGAGTGGACCACGACCCAGGCGCTCCGATACGTCCATGTGCAGAAGTCGGTGAGCGATCTGACTGGGGGGCAGTTGGCCGACAACGTCGTCGTGGGCGGTGTGCTCCCGTACTGGGCACCGGCGCAAGAACTGTTCGTCGCCGATCAGTGTGCCGGCTTGTACATCTCCACGGGAGAGACCTTCAAGACGGTGCCGTCGCAGCAGCGCGAGCACCAGACGTGGATTCCGGTCGAGCAGTCGGCGCCGTACCGCAACGTCTTCGAGGCCACCTTCCACGCGCCCATGTCCGTCAAGGGGACGAGTGTTCCTCTGGTGACCGTCGGGCGCGACACGGTAGTCATTGTCTCGCTCGGACCTGACGGGCCCGGACACATCAGGGTCGTGGTCAACCTCGACAATCCCGACGCACCCAGCGTTGGCCCCCCGTTTTCCGTGGCCCTGGGAGCCACCTATCGGGTCAATGTGGTGACCGATCCGATGTTGCACCAAGTCCATGCGTACCTCGGGATCAGCACCGTGCTGGACGCGTATCTGCCATCGAGCGGGCCGATATCGGTGGGCTCCTCGGCGGGCGTCGCACATCCGGCGGTGTCGCTCTCCGCCATCCCTCCATCGAGCCCTCCGGGACTCTCTTTGTGCCGAAGCCTGGACGCCGCCGCGAAGTGACCCGGTCCAGACCCGGGTCGATCTCGAAACGGTGGGCATACAGCGCAGGTGACCTGGCTTAACGCCGGTAGACTGACCGAATCATCATGACTCAAGACAGACTCGTGGTCGCATGACAACGGCCTCCCAGGAGCCGCCCGGAGCTACCCGGGACCAAGATCTCGCCGCCATGCGCCGGGCACTGGCGCTGGCGACCACAGTCCGGACGCGCACGTCCCCGAACCCTTGGGTCGGCGCCGTGGTGGTGACGCCGGGCGGTGCCTGGTTCGAGGGGGCGACGCTCCCGCCCGGCGGGGCTCACGCCGAGGTCGTTGCGCTTTCCGCCGCCGCCGACCGCGCCCGGGGCGCCACGCTGTACACGACGCTCGAGCCGTGCAGCCACCACGGTCGCACGCCACCGTGCACCGGAGCGATTCTGGCTTCGGGGGTGACGCGCGTGGTGGTGGGTGTCCTCGACCCCGATCCGCAGGTTTCGGGACGAGGTGTCGACGTGCTCCGGGACAAGGGGATCACCGTCGAGGTGGGAGTGGGAGCCGACGAGGTGTCGGAACTGCTGGCCCCTTATCTGAAGCACCGCCGCACCGGCCGACCCTGGGTCGTGCTCAAGCTGGCCGCCACCATGGACGGGCGCATCGCCGCACCCGACGGCAGCGCCCGCTGGCTCACCGGAGAGGCGGCCCGCGCCGATGCGCACCGCTTGCGGGCATGGTCGGACGCGGTCCTGGTGGGGGCGGGGACCGTCAGGGCAGACGACCCCGAGCTCACGGTGCGAGTCGATTCGTTGCCCGACCACCAGCCCTTGCGAGTGGTGCTCGGCCACGCACCCGACGGGGCCAGAATCCACCCTGCGCTCGAGCTGTCGGGAGAGCCCGGCGTCGTGCTCGACGAGCTCGGAGCCAAGGGCGTGTTGCAGGTGCTCGTCGAGGGCGGAGCCACCGTCGCCCACGCCTTTCACGGCGCCAACCTCGTGGACCGCTACGTGCTCTATCTCGCCCCTGCACTGTTCGGGGGGGACGACGCCGTGCCCATGTTCAGCGGTCCCGGGGCTCCACGCGTCGAGGACCTGTGGCGCGGGCGCGTGGTGTCGGTCACACAGCTCGGTGCCGATGTGCGCGTCGAGCTCGCCCCCGACAGGCCGGTCGTGCCAGGAGTGGGAGAGGCAGCATGACGGACTTCAGCCCCATCGAGGACGCCATCGACGCCATCTCGCGTGGGGAGATCATCGTGGTCGTCGACGACGAGGATCGGGAGAACGAGGGTGACCTGATCATGGCGGCGGAGGCCGCCACACCGGAGAAGATCGCCTTCTTTCTCGCCCACACCTCCGGCGTCATCTGCGTTCCGGTGCTGCCCCGAGCGCGCCGACGAGCTCGAGCTCCCCCTGATGGTCAGCGACAACACCGAGTCCCAGCGCACCGCCTTCACGGTCAGCGTCGACTACCGCAGCGGGACTACGACCGGCATCTCAGCCCAAGACCGAGCCTCGACGATCCACGCGCTCATCGACCCGCACACCCGTCCCGCAGAGCTCAATCGTCCGGGCCACATCTTTCCGCTCCGGTACCGACCCGGGGGGGTGCTCAAGCGCGCCGGGCACACCGAGGCCACCGTCGACCTGGTAGCGGCGGCGGGCCTGTACCCCGCCGGCGTTCTGTGCGAGGTGGTCTCGGCCGACAAGACACGTATGGCACGGCTTCCCGAGCTCGAGCGATTCGCGGAGAGCCACGGGCTGCTCCTCGTGTCGATCGCCGATCTGATCCGGTACCGGCGCCACAAGGACAAGCTGGTGAAATGCATCGCCGGTCCGGCGCGCATCCCCTCCATGTTCGGCGACTTCGCCGGGTACGTCTACGAGTCGGAGCTCGATGGGGAGCACCATCTCGCCGTGGTGCGCGGTGACGTCAGGGGAAAGAGCAACGTGCTCGTGCGGGTCCACTCCGAATGCCTGACCGGAGACGTCTTCGGTTCGCTGCGCTGCGACTGCGGGCCTCAGCTGGCCGAGGCCCTGCGGCTCATCGCCGACGAAGGCTCGGGTGTGGTCGTGTACCTGCGCGGCCACGAGGGCCGTGGGATCGGTCTGGCCCACAAGCTGCGGGCCTACAACCTCCAAGAGCAAGGCCACGACACCGTCGACGCCAACCTGGAGCTCGGTCTGCCGGTCGACAACCGCGAGTACGGTATCGGAGCCCAGATGCTCGTCGACCTGGGCGTCACCACCATGCGGCTCATGACCAACAATCCCATGAAGTACGGCGGTCTCGAAGGATTCGGGCTCGACATCGTCGAGCGCGTCCCCCTGACGCTGCACTCGAACCCCGAGAACATCGAGTACCTGCGGACCAAGCGTGAGCGACTCGGGCACATCCTGGAGGGGCTCGATGACGTCCTCTGACGCCACGGCGCTCTCCGCCGACGCCATCGAGTTGGCTGCGGGCCGCGTCGGCTCCTCCTTGGTGGGTGATGCCGCCACCGGTGACCGGCGCGTGGCGTTGGTGTGCGCAAAATTCAACGGTGGGATCACCGAGCGACTGCTCGCGGGTGCCCTCGCCGGTCTCGAGGCGAACGGCATCAAAGCCGCCACGGTGACCGTCGCATGGGTGCCGGGGGCTTTCGAACTTCCGCTGGCAGCCACTCGCTTGGCGGCGTCGGGGGCGGTGGAGGCTGTGGTGGCGTTGGGAGCGGTGATCCGCGGTGAGACCGCGCACTTCGATTTCGTGGCTGGTGAGTGCGCGTCGGGCCTCCAGCGCGCCGCTCTGGATACCGGAGTACCGGTCGTGTTCGGGGTGCTCACCACCGACACGATCGAACAGGCCCTGGCCCGTTGCTCGGCGGGACAGAGCAACAAGGGATACGAAGCGGCGGTGACGGCTCTGGAGATGGCCGACCTGCTGCGCAAGCTGCCGGCTCCGGCTCCGGCACGCTGACGCGCCGTCGGGAATCGGAATGCTGCGACTCGTCCTGCCCAAGGGCTCACTCGAAAAGGCGACACTCGAGCTCTTCGCCGCGGCCGACCTCGCGGTGATGCGGGGCTCGGACGTCGATTACCGCGCCACCATCGACGACCCACGCGTCGACGAGGTCCGCATCCTTCGTCCCCAGGAGATCCCCGGCTATGTGGCCGAGGGCAACTTCGACCTGGGGATCACCGGCCGGGACTGGATCGAGGAGACCGGCGCCGAGGTGCTCTCGCTCGGCGAGCTCGCGTATTCCAAGGCTACGGCCCAACCTATCCGGGTGGTGCTGGCTGTGGCCCACGATTCTGAGGTGCAGACGATCGCGGATCTGGCGCCCGGCGCGCGTGTCTCGACCGAGTACCCCGAGCTCACCCGGCGAGTGCTCGAAAAACACGGCGTGCACGCCGAGATCCGAATGTCGTACGGCGCCACCGAAGCCAAGATCCCCGACATCGCCGACGCCGTGGTGGAGATCACCGAGACGGGCCGGGCTCTGGCCGCCGCCCGGTTGCGGGTGGTGGACACCCTGCTCGTGTCGCGCACCGAGCTCATCGCCAATCCCGCCGCGGCCTCGGATCCCGACAAGCGCCTCGCCATGGGCCACCTGTTGACCTTGCTCCAGGGCGCGCTCGAGGCCCGAGACAAGGTCCTTCTCAAACTCAATGTCACCGCCGGCAGGCTCGAAGCCGTCGTGTCGGTCCTCCCCGCCCTCAAGACGCCGACGGTGTCGGAGCTCTCCGGGGGCGCCGGGTTCGCGGTGGAGACGGTGGTGCCCAAGTCAGAGGTGAACGTCTTGATCCCCGCGCTCAAAGACCGAGGTGCGACCGACATCATCGAGCTTCCGCTGTCGAAGATCGTCCACTGAGGACCTGAGCGAGGAACGGCGATGGCGTACGCGGGCGACGGTCCTCGGGCGCCGAGGACCGGAGTGGTGATCGCCTTCGATGAGCCGCGGGGGCTCGGCGTCGTGCGTGGTGACGACGGCAGGAACTATCCCTTCCACTGCACCGCGCTTGCCGACGGCACCAGAGAGGTGGCCCTGGGCACCCGGGTGGTGTTCTCGTTGGCCGCCGGGCATGGCGGACGGTACGAGGCGCGTGCTGTGACGACCGTCCCTCCCGGCTGACCGCGCTCGCCGCCGTTCCCGACACGGAGCGCCGGGGCACGAGGCACTCGAGCGGCGGTTCAGGAATCGCTGTCGCCGCCCTCCCCGTCCGCGGCGGGGGAGGACTCGCTGATCTGTACGAAGGCCAGCCGGATCTGGGCCATGGCCTCCCGGAGCGAGCGCTCGGCCTCCCCCAACCTCCCGGTCAGGCCTTCGACGAGCGCGGCCATGGCATCGACGGCGAGTCGTGCCTGTGCGAGCCCCGGCGGCCGTTGCGACAAGTGGATGGCAGCCAGTTCGAACAGGCCGTATGCGTGATTGGCGACGACGACCTCTGCGGATGTGCCCAGGAGCTGGCGGCGCAGCTCGTCGAGCTGGCCGGCGAGCTCGGCTTGTTCCTCGGGCCCGAGCCCTTCGAGGTCGACGTCGTCGAGGGCACTGTCGGGTGCGGCGGAGTCCTTGGGGCGCGACGGGGCTCGAGGGGTGTCCGGGGCGGTTCGGTCGTCGTCGGCGGGCCTGACCCGATGCTCGCCTTCGGGTGTCCAGAGGCTGCTCACGCCTGGTAGCGTAGAACGTTGAGCAACAGGGAAAGCGGGGTCACGCCGTCGGGCGCACCCCCACCCGCCACCGGCAACGGTGCGTCGGGTCTCACGGGGGTCCGTGACGGGACACCGAGGGCAGCGACCGCGCTTCCGCTAACGGCTCCGGGGAGATCCGGGGTCCGGTAACGACGGGAGTGATGTCGCATCGCCACACCCATGACGGCCAACGAGACCAGGATCAACGATCGCATCCGTGCGCGTGATGTGCGCCTGGTGGACCCGGAGGGCCAACAGCTCGGGATTCGCCCGTTGCCGGAGGCCCTGGCCATCGCCAGGCAGCTCGACCTGGACTTGGTCGAAGTCGCACCCTTGGCCAACCCCCCGGTCTGCCGAATCATGGACTACGGCAAGTACAAGTTCGATGAGGCGCAGAAGGCCAAGGAGTCGAGGCGCAAGACCACCAGCGTCGGGATCAAGGAGATGAAGTACCGGCCCAAGATCGGTCCCGGTGACTTCGACACCAAGACCCGGCAGGTGCTCAAGTTCTTGAACGACGGCCACAAGGTGAAGGTGACGATTATGTTCCGGGGCCGAGAGGTCTTCCATCCCGAGCTTGGCAAGAAGATCCTCGACCGGGTCGCCGAGCACGTCGACGGGACGGCGCGGGTGGAATCCGATCCGAGACTCGACGGTCGCAACATGGTGATGGTGCTCGCGCCGGACAAGCGGGCCAAGCAATCGGCGGCCGCCCGGGCCGCCCAGCACGACGACGGTGACCCCGGCCACCCCAGCAGGGAGCCGGCCACACCCCTGAAGAGTGGAGGCCCGGGACCGGCCGGGAGCAACGGCCCATTGGCCGCCGAGACGCCAGCAGCGGCCACCGGGGACGCAGGGCCCGGCCGCGAGGAAGGAACGTGACATGCCGAAGATGAAGACGGACCGGGGCGCCGCCAAGCGCTTCAAGGTCACGGGCACCGGCCGGCTCCGGCGGCGCCAGGCCAACCGCTCGCACTTGCTCGAGAAGAAGTCCAGCGTCCGCACGCGTCGTTTGGGACGTGAGGTCGAAGTCGCCGCCGCGGACCGTCGCGAGGTGCGGCGCCTGCTCGGTCGGTAATCCCAAGGCGGGCGTAGGCCCGCCGCCGGGAATCGCCGCACCGGGTGCGGTGTGCGGCATTCCCACGTTGTTCACGAAAGGAGCTGGTCATGGCCAGGGTGAAGCGCGCCGTTAACGGCAAGAAGCACCGTCGCGCCGTCCTCGAATCGGCCCAGGGCTTTTACGGAAACCGGAGCCGTAGCTTCCGTTCTGCCAATGAAGCAGTCATGCACTCCCTGCAGTACGCCTACCGCGATCGTCGGGCGCGCAAGGGGGACTTCCGTCGGCTGTGGATCCAGCGCATCAACGCCGCCGCCCGGGTCAATGGCATGAGCTACAGCCGGCTCATCGCCGGGCTGCGCCAAGCCGAGGTCGACGTGGACCGCAAGGTGCTCGCCGACCTCGCCGTCACGGATCCCGAAGCCTTCTCACGCCTGGTAGCCGTGGCAACGTCCGCGTTGGCCGATGAGGTCCCGACGCCGGTGGCGGCGGAGGCCGGGGACCGCTCCTGACTCCGGCCCTCGGCTTCCGGCACCAGCGGGTACAGCGCCTGCGGCGCTTGCTGGCGCGGCGGAGTGTGCGCCGCTCGGAGGGGGCATTCGTCGTCGAGGGAGTCAAGCTTCTGGCGAGCGCACTCGAGGCCGGGACCCCCGTCGAGGCCGTTTTCGTCGACGACCAGGCTCGCTCACATCCCGACGTGTCCGCCGTCGTCGACGCCGCGCTGGAGCGCGGGTCCCGGGTCTTCGACCTCGCCCCCGGCGTGCTCCAACGTGTGGCCGACACCGTCACACCCCAGCCGGTGTTGGCGGTGGTGACCATGCCCCACGCCTCCCTCGACGACCTGGCAGACGCCACCTTCGTCGTGGTGTGCGTCGACGTGCGAGACCCGGGCAACGCCGGCGCCGTGATCCGTGTGGCCCATGCTGCGGGTGCGGAGGGCGTCGTGTGCTGTGAGGGGACGGTCGACCCCTTCAACGCGAAGACGGTGCGAGCATCGGCGGGCTCGGTCCTGCACCTTCCGATCGTGGTGGCCAGCGACGCCGGGGAGGTGCTCGACACCCTCGGCGGCCACGGTTTGAGACGCCTGGCGGCGGCGTCGAAGGGCGGGACTCCCTATACCGACGTCGACCTGACGTCGCCGTTGGCCCTGGTGCTCGGCAACGAGGCGAATGGCCTGCCACCGCAGCTCGAGGAGCGCCTCGACGTCCGAGTGACGATCCCCATGGGAGGCGGCGCCGAGTCCCTCAACGTGTCGACGGCGGCCGCCGTGCTGTGCTTCGAGTCCGCGCGTCGGCGTTCTAACCTCCACGCCATGGAGGATGCCCGATGACCAAACCGCGGCCCGCGGGCGAACGAGACGAGTCCCCGGGCGTCGATCCTGATGCACTCGTGGCCGAGGCCGGTACCCGACTGGAGACGTGCACGACACTGGCGGCGCTGGACGAAGCACAAAGCGATGTCCTGGGAAAGCGTTCGGCGCTCGCCCGGGCCCACCAGGCCCTCGTCTCCCTCGACCCCGGAGAACGACCCGAAGCGGGGCGTCGCCTCAACGACGTTCGCCGACGCATCGAGTCTCTCCTCGGCGAGCGACGTGGCGAGCTCGAGCGCAGTGAGCGAGCGGCCCGGCTGCAGGCGGACCGGCTGGACCTGACCGAGGTCATCGCGCCTCCCTTGCGAGGGCACCTCCATGTCGTCCAGTCCACGCGCGACGAGCTCGAAGACGTCTTCGTCGGGATGGGGTTCACCGTCGCCGAAGGCCCCGAGGCCGAGACCGACTGGTACAATTTCGAGGCGCTGCACATGCCCCCCGCACACCCCGCCCGCGGGATGTGGGACACGCTCTACCTTGACCTCGGAGAGCCCGAGACGGTGATGCTGCGCACGCACACCTCTCCGGTGCAGATCCGCCTTATGGAGAACCAGGGCCCACCCATCTACGCCGTGATGCCCGGGAAGTGCTATCGGCGCGACACGCCCGACTCGCGCCATATCCCAACCTTCCATCAGATCGAGGGGCTGGTGGTCGATCACGGCATCAGCTTCGCCGACCTGGCCGGCACGATCGAGACCTTCACGACCGCGTACTTCGGGCCCGACATCCACAGCCGACTTCGACCGTCGTACTTCCCGTTCACCGAGCCGTCGGCCGAATACGAGATCACGTGCACTATCTGCAAGGGCAAGGGGTGTCGGACCTGCTCGCAGACGGGTTGGGTCGAGCTCGGTGGTTGCGGCATGGTCGATCCTGAGGTGTTCGGCGCCGTCGAGCTCGACGCGGACCAATGGACAGGATTCGCCTTCGGGTTCGGTATCGACCGCTGCGCTCAGATGCGCTACGAGATCCCCGACATGCGCGTGTTCTTCGACAACGACGTTCGCGTCCTGCGCCAGATCTGAAGCGTTGGCGTGCGCGTCCCCCTGTCATGGCTGGTTGACTTCGCCCCCTTCGAAGGGCGAGCCGGCTGCCCTGGCGGCCACCCTCGACGACCTCGGCCTCGTCGTCGAGGAGGTCCAGCGCGTCGGCGAAGGGCTCGGTGATGTCGTACTGGCGCGGGTTCTTGAGATCGGCGCCATCCCTGGAGCCGACCGCATCCGTCGAGTCATCGTCGAGGCGGGGGGTGAGCCCATTGAGGTGGTGTGCGGGGCCTGGAATTTCCACCTCGGCGACATCGTCCCCTTTGCCCCGGTGGGATCGGTGTTACCAGGTGGATTCGAGATCTCCCGGCGCAAGATGAAGGGCGTCGTATCCAACGGCATGCTGTGCTCGGGACGAGAGCTCGGGCTCTCCGAAGACCACGAGGGGATCCTCGTTCTGCACAGTACTGACAGCTCGGGAGGTCCCGGAGCAGTCGGTGGGTCCGCTGGTGCCGGTACGCCGTCAGCAATGACGCCGGGGTCCACGCTCGTCGACGCCCTCGGAATCGCGCCGGACACGGTGTTCGACATCGCCGTGGAGGCCAATCGCCCCGATGCGTGGTGCGTGGCAGGGGTGGCCCGGGATCTGGCGGCTGCGATGCGCCTCCCGTTCGCGGTGCCCGATCCCCCCGAGCCGAATGTCGACGCCGGAGTGCCGGTCGGCCTCGCTGGCCAGCGTGGAGGTCCTCGACACGGACCTGTGCCCGCGCTTCACCGCACGGGTCCTTGCTCGACGTCAAGGTGGGGCCCTCGCCCGCGATGGATGGCACGACGACTGACGTTGGCCGGAATGCGTCCCATCAACAACGTCGTCGACGCGTCGAACTACGTCATGCTCGACCTGGGCCAGCCCACCCATCCCTATGACCTCGATCTCGTCGGTGGAGGCGGGTTACGGGTGCGAGCGGCACGGCCGGGTGAGATCGTGACCACGCTCGACGGTGTGGAGCGACGTATGGGCGAGCGGTCCGTGGGCATCGGCGACGACCGGCGCGACTGTGTCATCTGCGACGCCAACGACGTGCCCATCGGCATCGGCGGGATCATGGGCGGGGCGACGAGCGAGATCTCCGCCGCGACGAGCCGGGTGCTGCTCGAGGCGGCCTACTTCACGCCCATGGCGATCGCCCGGACCTCCAAGCGCCTGAACCTCCGATCCGAGGCTTCGGCTCGCTTCGAGCGTGGGTGTGACCCCGAAGGGATCGACCGTGCCGCACTGCGCCTTTGCGAGCTTCTCGGGGCCACAGCGGGGGAGCGCTATCGCGCCGCCGCCGGCGTGATCGACGTCCGCGGGGCCGTGCCGGTCGCCCCCCGGGTGCGGGTGCGCACCGCGCGATTGAACGCCGTGCTCGGCAGCGATCTCGACGACGCCCAGGTGGTGGGGTACCTCGAGCCCATCGGGTTCGGGTGCGAGCGGGAGTCGGCAGGCGTGATCGAGGTGACGGTACCGACGTTCCGGCCCGACACCGAGCGGGAGATCGACGTCATCGAAGAGGTGGCACGACACCACGGCTATGCCCGTCTGCCCCGGCGTCGCCCGTTCGCACCGCAGGTGGGTCGCCTCACCCCTTACCAACGCGAACGGCGCATGGCGCGCGAGGTCGTGGCCAGGTCTGGGCGCCCACGAGGCCTGGACGCCGTCGTTGCTCGGTCCCGAAGACCATCCGCCGGGTGGGCATCGAGGGCGGGGTCCGAGTGGCGAACCCCCTGACACCTGACGAGGTCGTGCTGCGCCAGAGCCTGTTGCCCGGGATGCTGCGTGCGCTCGCCTTCAACGCCGATCGCCGGCAGGGCGACATACGGCTCTTCGAGGTGGGCCACGTCTTCCCCCCTCCGATCCCGACCGGGTGGCCGCGGGCGCTGGCCACGACGGGGAGCACCGTGATCGACGAGCATGAGGTCCTGGGGGTGGCGTTGGCGGGCGAGGGCGACGACGCCCGCAGCGCCGCCGCGCGCTTGGCGGGTGCTGGCCGACGCCTTCGGGATCCAGGACGTGGAGCTCGTGGCTCCCGGCGCCCCCGACGACCCCGAGCTGGCTCGGTGCCCGCGGGCCTGCACCCCACCCGATCGGGCGCCTGGTGCTGTCCGGGCGACGAGGGCACGCAGCCCGTCGGTCCATCGCCGTGGTGGGCGAGGTCGACCCGGCTGTGCTCGAGGACTTCGGGCTCGATGCCGAGCGCCGGCGGGTGGGATGGCTCGAGGTGGACCTCGAGGTGCTCTTGGACCGAGGCGCCGCGGCGCAGCCCGCTCATGAGCCGCGGTGAGCAGGTTCCCTTCGAGCGACGTCGACCTGGCCTTCGTCGTGGACGAGGCCGTGCCGGCCGCGGCGGTGGAGACGACGCTGCGCCGCGCCGGCGGCGAGCTGCTCGAGTCGCTGGCGCTCTTCGACGTCTACCGGGGCGTCGGCATGCCCGAGGCACGCGCAGCCTGGCCTACCGCCTGCGGTTGTGCGCCTCGGACCGGACCCTGACCGACGAGGAGGTCGCCGAGGTGCGCGCCCGGTGCATCGCGGCGGTGGAGCAGGCCCACGGCGCGCCGCTGCGGAGCTGAGGGCATCGGTGGCCGCACGCGGCACGCGGCCCCGCCGACGCCCTGGGGGTCGAGGTGCGTGCGCGGCCCGGGCCCTGCTCCGGTCGCGGCACGACATCGAGGCCGCCCTGCGGGGCGAGGGCCTGACGCCACACGCCTGGGGCAACGGCGCCGGCGTCTCCTACGGTCGGCACGCGCACGAGCACCACAAGGTGCTGTTCTGTGTGTCGGGGTCCATCGTCTTCCACACCGACGCGGGCGACGTGGCGCTGGGACCGGGAGACCGCATGGAGCTGCCACCGGGGTCGAGCACGGCGCCACCGTGGGCGACGAGCGGCGTCGAGTGCGTGGAGGCCTACCGCCCCTGACTGCACGTGACACGGTGATGTGCGCCGGCCGAGGAGGGGGCTACCGTCGCGACGCGATGGTCGACGTGAGCACTGATCGTCCGCGGGTTCCGAGGCGAGCCCCTGCTGCAGCATCCGCGCTGGAGGCTCGGGTCTGGCCGGGTGGGGTGAGGCAGGCCGCGGTGGTGCTCGGCGACGCCATCTCGCCCCCGATCCGTCTGCACACGCTGCTCACGGGATGCCAGACCGACGGACTGAGCCTGGTCGCTCTGGCCATCGAGCTCGGCCTGGCGCTGTGGTACGTGATGGCGGTCCGGCGCCTGGCCAAGCGGGGCCGCCGTTGGTCGCCGTGGCGCACGGCGTCGTTCCTGGGCGGGACCGCTCCTGGTGGTCATCGCCGTGCAGTCGGGACTGGCCGCCTACGACGACCAGGTCTTCGCGGCACACGTGGTCCAGCACCTGCTGCTCATGAACTTCGCGCCGATCCTCTACGCCCTGAGCGCCCCCGTGACCCTGGCCCTGCAGGCCTCCGACCGCGGCACGCAGCAGCGTCTGCTCAAGGTCCTGCACCACCCGGTCGTGGAGTTCGCTCACCAACCCGGTTTTCGTGGTCATCGTCACCTACGGCACCATGATCGCCTATTTCCTGACGCCGTTCTACAACTTCTCGCTCGAGCACCCCCTGGTGCACGACCTGACCCACCTGCACTTCCTCGTCAGCGGGCTGCTCTGTTCTGGTGGCTGGTGGTCGGGCGCGACCCGTCGCGCTGGCGGCTGTCGTATCCGGCCAAGCTGGGGATCCTGGCCATCGGCATCCCCGTCACCGCCGTGCTCGGGGTAGCCCTCACCGGTGCCACGCGTCTCGATCGCCCCGCTCTTCCACACCGTGGCCGACACCCATCGTGGGGGGTCGATCCTGTGGATCGTGGGAGAGATCACCACGTTCGTGGCCATGGCCATCATCATCTACCAGTGGATGCAGTTCGAAGAGCGCGAGGCCGTCCGGGCCGATCGGCTGCTCGACGCCACAGCCCCAGGTCGTAAGGCTCGACCCATGGCCTGGCGAGTCGCCCTTGGTGGCAGCGTGGGAGCGTCGGGGGACCTACCGGACCTGGCGGGCCTCAAGACCTTCACCATCGACGTTTCCGCCGACAGGGCCCGAGACACGCGAGCCGCTCTTGGTCGTGCACGGGTTCCCGAGCAGCTCGTTCGACTTCCACGCCGTGGTCGACGCGCTTGGCCTAGCACCGCCGGGTGCTGCTGTTCGACATGATCGGCTACGGGCTGTCGGCCAAGCCCGACCGGCCTACTCGGTGGCCCTGCAGGCCGACGTCGCCCAGGCCTTCGTCGCCGACGCTGGTGTGTCGACTCTGGCGTTGCTCACGCACGATCTCGGCGACACCGTGGGGGGTGAGTTGCTGGCCCGTCACGCTGAAGGGAGGTGGCCGGTCGAGATCACGAGGCGAGTGGTCACCAACGGAAGCATCTACATCGAGATGGCACATCTGAGCACGGGCCAAGAGCTTCTGCTCAGCCTGCCCGACGAGCGGTTGCCCGACGATGCCGGCATTGACGGCACCACCATGGGGGCCAGTCTGGCGGCGACATTCTCGGCGGGATCGCCCGTGGACGAGGACGTCCTGACCGGGGGAATGGGAGCTCATCTCTCACGATGACGGCCACCTCCTGCTGCCCCGGACCATCCGGTACATCGAGGAGCGACGGCGGAACCAAGGCCGCTTCACGGGAGCGATCGAGTCACACCCCTCTCCTCTGGCGATCGTGTGGGGCACCGACGACCCCATCGCCGTGCGCGCCATGGCGACCAAGCTTCAGGGCGTCCGGCCCGACGCCCCTCTCACCTGGCTGGAGGAGTCGGGCACTACCCGATGATCGAGGCGCCCTCCGCATTTGGCTACGCCGTCGATGCGGCACTCACGTGAGCTGATCGTTCGCCGGTCGACCAAGACGCCAGACGCCCGATGTCAGCGTCGTCGGGTGGCCGGGGATCGCGCCACATGGGCCAAACCGTGGGGCCACCGGGGAGGACGATCTCGCCGGTGAGCTCGAAACGGTGCCGGCGGTAGAAGGCGATGTTGCTTTCCTTGGAGGACTCGAGATACGCCCCCGTGCCGTCACGGTCGCACCGCTCCAGGACGGGTGCGAGCAGTGCGGAGCCGATGCCCTTGCCCTGGTGGATGGGATCCGTGCCGAGGACGGCCAGGTACCAGTGCGGGGTGCGGGGGTGTCGGCGCTCGATCGTCGAGAGCACCCGCAGCGCTCTCGGGACATTGAGGCCGAAGGCGGCGATCATCTTGGGCGAACCCCGCAGGATCTGCCCGAATCGCAGTTGCCAATGTCCCGGCGGGTCCCACAGCGCGCCGCCGGCCCGATCGGTGTCGGTGTAGCACGCGCCGTGAGGCAGGTGCTGAACGGTCATTGCGACCGAGAAGTACTCCGCGATACGGCGCCGACGCGTCGGCTCGTGGGGAACCAGGAAGCTCATGACGGGATCGTCGAAGAAGGCGCGCGCCAGGCTGGCGGCGAGCGGGCCGGCGTCGGCCCGGTTGGCGACGCGGATGGGCCCCGGCATGGCGCACACTTATAGTCGCCAGGCGCGGCACGCGTCGAAGCGATGCCGGGTACCTCCAAAGAACGGGGACCTGAGAGACTCGAGACCATGGCCCGTCCGATGCCGTTCGTCCACCCCTTCAGCGTGCGCTACCTCGAGGTGGATCGGCAGGGGGTGGTCTTCAACATGTGGTACTTGGCATACCTCGATGACGCCATGACGGCGTTTCTGTCCGAAGGTGGCCTTCCCTACGCAGACCTGCTGGCGGCGGGTTATGACGTCCGGCTCGTGCACACAGAGCTGGATTGGCGCGGGCCCCTGGGTTTCGGCGAACCGGCCTCGGTCCTCGTCGGTGTGTCGAAAATCGGGCGCACCTCGTTCACGCTTCGGTTCGACGTGGTGTCGGCGGAGCGTGTCGTCGCTCAACGCCAGCACGGTCTACGTCGCGGTTCACACCGACGGGTCGGGGAAGTGCGAGCTTCCTCCCGCGCTTCTGGGCGCCCTGGGGCCCGTCGCATAGGGCGCCCGAGGTCGCTCACGGGTTGGCACCGGGATCGGGATCGACCTCGGCCATGAGCGCGCTGGTGCGCGGGCCCGAACCAACCTTTGAGCCGCCACCGGTCGTCGGGCGACAGGCTGTCGAGGAACGCCCACGCCACCATCTCGGCGGCTTCCTCGGAGCCGGCCGCGACCGACTCGACGGCCTCGAGGCAGCGGGCGAGGATCGGTGTGAAGTGCTCGATCTCCGCGGCGAGCCCGGCCACGTAGTCGGCCAGCTCGGTGAACATGGCGGCTACGCCGGGATCCCCGTCGGCGGCCTCGGCCAGGTCGAGGTAGCGGTCGACGAACCCGGGGGCGGCCTCGAGGACCATGGCGACCTCGTCGTGGGGACCGTCATCCTCGTGCACAGACTGAAAAGCTATGAGATAGATCAAAAGATAGTCAAGAGGGGTGCCTCCACACGAAGGGGGAAGCCCAGCACTCCGGCGTGCCGTCGCCCTCGGAAACGAGCGACTCGGCAAACGGTAGGCATGGCGAGCGGGAGCCTGGCGGATTTCCCGTAGACACTCCGCAGGCGTACGGTGGGCATCCGGCGACTCCGGGGGGTTGGTGCACCTCCACGTCACCAGGAGCGCCGCAAGGCGGCGGGGCACGGGCAGCGCCCCAGATGAATCGGACACCCGATGACGCTCCCCGTGTCCCGGCCCCTTCGTGGGGTTCGCCGATCGCCGTCCGGCGCCAGCCCCAGAACTCCAGGACCAGCGACCGCGCTCCGGCGGAGGCAGGAGTCGTGCCCATCCCCTCAGGAATTTCGACTCCGGATGTTTGCGACGTGGGCGTAGCGGGCAGAAACCGTCGGACGACACTCGCTCCTCGGAGCGCAGGACGTTACAAGCCCGGCGGAGCGTGGGGACTTCCCGCCAAGTCCCCACGCCCCAGCCGACGCTTGGGGGTTGGGGTGGACCGACCCTTCTTGCATATCCATGCGCAGTGTTGTATTTTTTTGCGATGCGGGTGGGGATCGCCGGAGCCTCCGGCTATGCGGGCGCGGAGCTCCTGAGGCTGTGTGCAGGCCACCCGGAGCTGGAGGTGGTGGTCGCCGGGGCTGACACCCAGGTGGGACACCCGGTCGCCGCGCTGTACCCGTCGCTGGCAGCGGCCTACCCGGCGCTCGAGTTCTCGAAGGTAGGGGTCGACGAGCTCGCCACCTTCGACGTCGTGTTCCTGGCGCTCCCGCACGGCGAGTCCCAGGAGCTCGTTCCCGGGCTCGTCGATCGGGTCGGGGTCCTCGTGGACCTGTCCGCTGACTTCCGGCTTCGCGATGCCGACGCCTACCCGCGGTGGTACCGACACGAGCACCGTGCACCTGAGCTGCTCGGTGACTTCGCGTATGGGCTTCCCGAGCTGTTCCGCTCCCAGCTCGTCGGCGCGCGGCGGGTGGCCGCCCCGGGGTGTTACCCGACGGCGGCGGCACTGGCGCTCGCGCCCTTGGTGCGCGCCGGTGTGGTCGAGACGACCGGCGTCATCGTGGATGCCGCCAGTGGTGTGTCGGGAGCGGGTCGCAAGTTGTCTCATACGACGCACTTCAACACCGCCGATGAAGACTTCACTGCCTACGGTCTGCTCAGCCACCGCCATACGCCCGAGATCGAGCAGGCCACGGGAGCCCAGGTCCTTTTCACGCCGCACCTCGCTCCCATGAACCGTGGAATCCTGGCCACGTGCTACGCGCGCCCCGCTGCGGAGCTCGAGACCGATGACGCCCTTGGAATCCTCCGGGACGCCTATGAGGGCGAGCCCTTTGTGGTGGTGAGCGAGACGTCGCCCTCGACCAAAGCCACGTTGGGATCGAACTGCGCGCACGTGACGGCGCGTGTGGACCCCCGAACCGGATGGGTGCTCGCATTGTGCGCGCTCGACAACCTCGTGAAAGGCGCCTCGGGTCAGGCGCTGCAGTGCGCCAACATCGCCCTCGGCCTTCCCGAGGTGACTGGGCTCTCTGCGTTGGGGGTGTACCCATGAGTGTCACCGCCCCGGGGGGATTCGTCGCGTCGGGACTGGCATGCGGGATCAAGGCTTCGGGCGCGCCCGACCTGGCGCTGGTGGCATCGACGGTGGGCGCGGTTCCCGCCGCCGGGGTGTTCACCGCCAACCTGGCCGCCGCCGCCCCTGTCCTGGTGAGCCGGGCGCATCTGGCTGCTTCGGCCGGTCGTGCCGCCGCCGTCGTGCTCTCGAGCGGCAATGCCAACGCCGCCACGGGCGCGCCGGGCATGGCGGCCGCACAGCGCATGTGTGCCCTCGTCGGCGAGGGCCTCGGGACGGACGCCACCGAGGTCCTCGTGTGCCAGACGGGGCTGATCGGGGTCCCCCTCCCGATGGAACCCGTCGAGACCGGCATCCCCGTGCTCGTCGAGGCGCGCTTGGGAGGTCGCGACGCCGCCCGGCGGGCCGCCACCGCCATCATGACCACCGACACCATGTGCAAAGAAATCACCGTGGAGGGGCCTGGATTCACGGTGGGCGGGATGGCCAAGGGCGCGGCCATGCTGGCGCCGAACATGGCGACCATGCTGGCTGTGCTCACCACGGACGCGCGCTGCTACCCCGACACGCTTGCTCCCGCGCTGCGCTCGGCTGTCGAAGCGACGTTCAACCGGATGACCGTCGACGGGTGCACGTCGACCAACGACACCGTGCTGGTGCTGGCGAGCGGGGAAAGTGGAACGTCGGTGCCCCTCGAAGTCTTGGCCGACGCATTGGGACAAGCGTGTGGTGGCCTGGCCGAAATGATGGCGGCCGACGCCGAGGGAGCCAGCAAGGTGGCGCACGTGGTGGTGACCGGTGCCGCGTCTGACGACGAGGCGCATCGTGCCGCGCGCAAGGTGGCGGAGTCGCCGCTCGTCAAGTGCTCGCTCAACGGCGAGGACCCCTACTGGGGGCGAGTCGTGAGCGAGCTGGGATCGGCCGGGGTGGCCTTCGACCTCGACCGGGTCGAGGTGGCCTACGGCGGTGTGGTGGTGTGCCGAGCGGGCGTGGCCGCCGAGCACGACGAAAAAGCCGTGCGAGACCACATGGAGGGCGGGGCCATCGAGCTGCGCTGTGATCTCGGTTTGGGAGCCGGCACGGGCGCCATGCTCAGTACCGATCTCGGCCACGGCTACATCGACGAGAACAGGATGACATCGTGAGCGCGGATCTGGCCCCGTCTGAACGCGCCGCGGTGCTGGTGGAGGCACTGCCTTATATCCTGCGCTTCTGGGGAAAGGCCGTCGTCATCAAGTACGGCGGGAACGTGCTGGCTCCCGTGGACGGTGAGCCCATGACCCGAGGGGAGGAGCTCGGCGAGGCCGAGGCCTTGGCGTCGTTCGCCGAGGACGTCGTGCTCATGCGGTCGGTCGGCATGCTGCCCGTGGTCGTCCACGGTGGCGGACCGCAGATCGGCGAGCTCATGGGGAGGCTCGGCAAGGTTCCGGAATTCCGGGACGGGATGCGCGTGACAGATGCCGAAACACTCGAGATCGCCAGCATGGTCCTCATCGGCAAGGTGAACCGCGAGATCGTATCGGCCATGAACGTGCACGGGTCACTGGCCGTGGGGCTGTCGGGAGACGACGCCAGGATGATCACCGCCACCGCCCGGGATGCCGCCCTGGGTTTCGTGGGGGACGTCGGGGTGGTGGACCCCTCGATCCTCCAGCGATTGCTGGCCGAGGGCATCATCCCCGTGGTGGCAACCATCGCCGGCGACGCCAAGGGCCAGTCCTACAACATCAATGCCGACGCCGTGGCCGGAGCCATCGCCGCGGCTCTTCACGCCGAAAAGCTCATCTGCCTGACCGATGTCACGGGCCTTCGCTCGGATCCCGACGATCCGAGCTCGCTCATGCGACGGGTCTCGGTCGAGCAGATCGACGCCATGGTGGCATCGGGCGCGGCGTCGTCGGGGATGATCCCCAAGGTCCAGGCCTGTGCGCGGGCCGTGCGCGCCGGCGTGCCGCGCGCCCACATCCTGGATGGCCGCGTGCCCCACGCGTTGTTGCTCGAGGTGTTCAGCGACAAGGGTGTGGGCACGATGATCTTTCGTGAGGGCGAGGTGCTCACATGAGTGGTGTCCCGAGATCGCAGCGCGCTCATGCACACCTATGCAGAACCGCCGGTGACTTTCGTCCGCGGTGCGGGGTCGGAGCTGTGGGACAGCAACGGCAAGCGGTATCTCGACTTCCTCTCCGGGCTGGCGGTCACGGGGCTCGGGCATGCACACCCCGCGGTAGCCGAGGCGTTGGCCGAGCAGAGCCGCACGCTTCTCCACGTGTCGAACTTGTTCGGCAACGTCGTGGGCCCTGAGGTGGCGGTCAACTCTCGACCGTCTCGTGGGCGGAGGGGAGAGTCGCGCCGGAGGACAGGTCTTCTTCACCAACTCGGGGGCCGAGGCCAACGAATGTGCCCTGAAGCTGGCTCGCAAGTGGGCCGGGCCGGGCCGACACGTGGTCGTGAGCACGTGGGACGCCTTTCACGGCCGGACGCTGGCGACGTTGCATGCCACCGGCCAGCCCGAGAAGCACGCCCCGTTCGAGCCCCTGCCCGAGGGCTTCGAGCACGTCGCCTACGACGATCTCGCCGCGCTGGAGGCGGCCTGCGACCCGCGCGCGTGTCGCGGCGGTGCTCCTCGAGCCGATCCAGGGCGAGTCCGGAGTGATCGCGCCATCCTCGGACTACCTCGGCGGCGTCCGCGAGCTGTGCACCGAGCGGGGGATCCTGCTCATGGTCGACGAGATCCAGACCGGGTTGGGCCGGCACGGGCCGGTGGTTCGCCTTCCAGCACACCGGCATCGAGCCCGACGTGGTCACCATGGCAAAGGCGCTCGGCAACGGCGTGCCCATCGGCGCGTGCTGGGCGCGAGCCGAGGTGGCAGTCGCTTTCTCACCGGGCGACCACGGCAGTACCTTCGGCGGCCAACCTCTCGCCGCCGCCGCGGCGCGAGCCACGTTGGCGGTGATGGAATCGGAGGACGTTCCCGGCCGGGCGAGCCGTGCCGGGGCCCGGCTGCGGGCGGGGCTCGCCGAGCTCGACGGGGTCGTGGGTGTGCGAGGAGCCGGGCTCCTGCTCGGCGCGGCGCTCGACAACGATCGTGCCAAGGACGTCGTCACCGCGGCGTTGGGGCGGGGCCTCGTGGTCAACGCCCCGCGACCCGACACCATCCGACTGGCCCCCTCCCTGTTGGTGAGCGACGGCCATATCGACGAGGGGCTGGAGATGCTCTCGGCCGCGCTGGCCGACGTGGCCGCCCCGCTGCTCCGAGAGGCGCAACGGCGTCATGAGGCGCCACTTCCTCGATGTCGACGACCTGTCGTGCGAAGAGCTCGACTCCGTGCTGTCCATGGCGGCACTCCCGGCTGTCGAGGCACCACAGGTGCTGGCCGGACGCGGTGCCGCCTTGGTCTTCGAGAAACCGTCGGCGTGCACGCGCAGCTCGACCGAGCTGGCTGTGGTCGCTCTCGGCGGCCATCCCGTCTACATCCAGGGTGCAGAGATCGGCATCGACCAACGCGAGACGGCCGAGGACGTGGCGCGGACCCTTGCCTGCTATCACGCCGTGCTGTCCGCGCGTGTCTCGACCACGGCGTACTGGTGCGGATGGCGGGCGCTTTCGAGACGCCATCGCCTGTTTCGGTGTCAGGTGGGGCATACGACGACGACGGGGACGACGAATTCCCCGTGCCCGTGCCGGTGGTCAACCTCCTGTCGGATCGGGCTCATCCCTGTCAGGCACTTGCCGACCTCTTGACCCTGCGCCAGGTGTTCGGTTCCGTGGAGGGACGTACGGTCGCCTACATCGGCGATGCCAACAACGTGTGGCGTTCGCTGGCGTT
>CAVWWR010000007.1:0-706041 GCA_963758765.1 uncultured Acidimicrobiales bacterium | reverse complement strand
AAGCCAGCTGCTCTAACCAGCTGAGCTAAGCGCCCGTCCTGTCAATCTACCCGGCCCTCCACGTGCAGCTCGGACCCCCACACGACACCACTTCCGGTGCCGAGAGACGATTGCGCGGATCGGGAACGGGTCAAACTCGACGCATCGGTCTGGGCCAGGCTCGGCACTAACGCTCTCCCCTGGTGCAGTGAGCTTCGTTTACCGTCTGCCGGCGCGGCCACGCCCTCGGATGACATCATGGCCACGCCGAGCACGATGCGCGAAAGGTGGTCATCGATGTTCTTCGAGATCGTCGTGGGAACCGACGGTTCCGACACGGCTGCGGCTGCGGTGGCGCTGGCGATCGAGCTCGCCCAGCGCAGCGGTGCCACCCTTCACCTGGTCACGGCGTACCAAAACGCCACGTCGATTGCCGTAGGGCATGCCGGGACCGTTGCCGCCCCCGACAGCAGCCTGGCGGATGCCACCGCCAAGATCGCCAGCGAGGAGCTCTTGGCCGAAGTGGCCAGGGGGACCGGCGGGATCCCTGTCAAGACGCACGCCGTCGCCGGTGCCCCTGCCGACGTCTTGATCAGCGTGGCGGATTCGGTGGGTGCTGACCTGATCGTGGTGGGATCCAAAGGCATGAGGGGGGCGAGGCGACTGATCGGATCCGTCCCCAACAGCGTGGCGCACCGCTCGCGCTGTGACGTCATCATCGCCAAGACCGGCTGACCGGTCAACGAGCCACGGCCGTCACGGGCTCACCCCGAAGACCCAACGGGTGGGAGAGCCGGTGAAATCGTCTTCGTCGAGAGCGAATGCCCACCGCGGCTCGAGCCGGAAACACGCGTTGCGAGCGAAGAACTCTACGGCAATGTCGGTGCCGTATTTCTCGTTCACCTGCAGCGTGAATCCTTCGATGGCTTCGTCACCCACGACTGGATCCACCACGCCGTCGACCACCACGGGCTGGCGCGGATTGTCTGTGGTGATCACGGCGCGGCGATCGGCCGCGATATTCCTGGCCTTGCGCGACTGACGGCTCGAGCTGAACCAGGCCGCGTCGTCCACCCACACTCCCCATACGGGCGTGACGTGCGGACTGCCCGAGGAGTGCACCGTCGCCAACCAGTAGTCATGTGACTTCACGAGTCGCTCCTCGGCCCACTTCCACGGCAAGAGACCTCGTCCCTCGAGCGGGCCGACAATCCCGTAGCCAGGCATGTACGGACGATTCGCCCGAGGATCTGCCATGACACTCCCCTCCCAGCGTTCTTGTTTTGGGACCTCGCCCATCATGTTGTCGCAATGGCGCGGACCCGACCCGACGGCGTCGCCCGGTTCGCGGCTACTGGTCGATCCACGCGAGACTCGTGTTGTGGGGGTCGACTTCGGTAGGACGGCGGAGGACTACGCCAACCACCGTGTCGGATTCCCCAAGACGCTGTTCGATCGCCTGGCAGCGATGGGAATCGGCCGATCGGGGCAGCGCCTGCTCGATCTGGGTACCGGTACGGGCACGCTGGCACGCGGGTTCGCGCGGCGGGGCGCTTCAGTCACGGGGGTCGATCCGGCTGAGCCCCTTCTCCACGAAGCTCGGCGCCTGTCGGAGACCGAGGGCGTCCGTGTCGAGTACCGGGTGGGCCGGGCAGAGGACATCGACTCGCCCGATGGCGCCTACGAGGTCGTGACCGCCGGTCAGTGTTGGCACTGGTTCGACCGAGCCAGGGCCGCCGCCGAGTGCATGCGGGTTGTGGTGCCCGGCGGAGCCCTCGCCATCTGTTACCTCGACTGGCTCCCGCTGCCGGGGAACGTCGTCACTGCCACCGAAGCACTCATCCTCCAGCACAACCCCTGGTGGCCGTCGTCGGGAGGAATGGGCATGTACCCCCGCTGGACCCTCGACGTAGCCGGAGCCGGGTTCACGGCGCTCGAGACGTTCTCATTCGATGTGGAGATCCCCTATAGCCACGAGGACTGGCGTGGTCGCATCCGCGCCAGCGCGGGAGTGGCGGCCTCCCTACCGCCCGACGCCGTCGCGGCCTTCGACGTGGAGCTGGCCGGCGTCCTCGCCCAGGACTTCGTGAGCGAGCCTCTCGCGGTCCCCCATCGCGTGTGGGCTCTGGTGGCGCGGGCCCCGAGGGCACCGGCGTAGCCCGAGGGACTCAACGCTCGGGACTGTTTCCCAGGTGCCACCCGCCGCACATCTCACACTGGTAGACGGAGAGATCGACCCCGTGATCGAGCCGGTACCCGAACGCGGCTCGATTGGCCTCCTGTTCGGAACCGAAGCGCGCCTTGGGCTGCCCGTCGGCGCGCCAGTGCGGCAGGCGAACGGGGCGCGGCGGCGGCTGGCGGCGGCGGCGCCGGCTCGCCGTCACGAGGCCGGACGGGGGGCCGGGCGGGGCGGGGCGCCGGGGACACCGGGCCCCGGCGGAGTACCCGACGAGGCGGCGAGCTCGAGCTGGCCCAGCAATCCGGTCGTGGCCGCCGCCACCACCGCCCGGCGCGCGCCGTGGTCCTGGGTCACGAGCTCACGACCGTAGAGCTCGCCCACAACGGCTCCGGCTTCCTGGCACACGAGCATCGCCCCCAGGTAGTCCCATGGGGCGAGAGCGGCGTGGGTCCCCACGACGAAGGCGTCCAGTGTGCCGTCGGCGACGGCACAGAGCTCCAGCGCGGCAGCGCCGAAGGCCCGGAACTGCGCCCACCCGAGATGCCGGCTCGGCATACCCGAGATCGCCACGACGGCCTCCCTGAGCGACTCGCAGCCCGACGGTTCCACGCGGGTCGTGCCGCGCCAGGCGCCGGCGCCGCGCACCGCGTGGTAGCGCACCCCGGTGGAGAGGTTGGCCACGACCGACACACGGGGGCCGGAGCCGTCGAGCACGCAGATGCTCGAGGCGTACCAGGGGATGCCTCGAGCGGCGTTGGTGGAGCCGTCCACGGGATCGACGACCGCCACCAGCTCAGATCCGGGGCGGTGCACACCGCTCTCTTCGGAGACCACCCCGATCCCGGCCTCTGCGAGCACCTCGAGCACGGCCCGGTCGGCTGTCAGGTCGATGGCGTACTGCCCCGGCCGTTCCCCTCGCGGGCGCCAGTCCTCAACCGGCGCGAGCGCCACGGGCACGGCGTCGACGGCCCGGTGACACAGCGCCAGGAGCAGGTCATCGTCCACCCAAGGGACCATACCGGGACCGAGCCGGGCCGCCGGAGCGGCGCCCCCGAACCGGTAGGCTCTGGCCACTGTGGCCGTCATCGACGTCGCGGGCTATGTCGCGGACCTGAAGGACCATTCGGTCGATCACGGCTTCCACGTGCACGACGAGCGCCATTTCGTTGAGACGTATTCGTTGCGCCAGACCTGGGAGGTCGACCTGCACCCCGAAGAGGGCTGCGGCGGTCCACTCGACCTTCACCTGGCGCTCGAGGTGGACCCGAGGACTCTGCTGTCGTTCGAGGACGCCGTCGTCGACCTCCCCGAGGGTTCTGAGCCGCCCGACGAGTACCACTTCCCCCTTGACTTTCACGTGGGGGCTTCCCCCGCTGCCCCTCGGGCCCCGATCTCCTGCGTCTGGCCATCGACTTGGCGGGGGTAGGCGGGATCGACCTCCCGCTCGAGGTGTCGGCCATCGACTCCTTTGCCTCGGCCACCGACGCCCCCGAGCGGCGATTGTCCATCGTGGCCCGCTACCCGGTGTCCCTCGCCCGAGTCCTCGGGGGCGAGGAGCTCCTGTGCGAGGTGTTCGACCGCTGCCTGGCGGTCAGCCGGCACCTGCTCGACGCCGCTCCGGGGTGGCTCGACGCATGACCTGCCGCCGCTCCACGCGGCGCAAGGCCCGCCGCAGGGACCGGACACGCGTCCCCCGCCCTGTGCGGGCGTCGATGGCGGCCTGCACCGTGGTGGTGGTGGCCTGCGGCCTGAGCGGATGCGCGAGTCACAACGGAACCGACCTGGCCCGTCAGGCCTGCCAGCACGTCGAGCGGTCCCTCACCCTCTATCAGGCGTCACTGCACACCGCGGACCCCGCGCAGGCCACGGCCAAGCAGTCACAGGCGGTCGCGCAGCTACGCGCCGCACTGCCCATGGCCGCCGCCGCCGCGGGGGAGGCCGGCCAGTACCAGGCCCTGATGGCCACGCTAGCGCAGAGCGATTACCTGCCTGAGTCCGTGCTCGTCCACGCGCTCGGTGCGCAGTGTGCGGCGGCAGACTCCAATGGAGGGCTGATACCCACACCACCGCCCACGGCCGAAACACCGGCCACACACCCGCCCCCTACCGGTCTGTGAGACCGGCGCGGCGAAGGGTGTGAGTGCCGTGCTCAGACCGAAGGGCTGAAACCCGCGGGCAGGTTGATGGACTTCTTCTCCAGGAAGAGCTCGAGGCCGTCAGGGCCGAATTCACGGCCCATGCCGGACTCCTTGTACCCGCCGAAGGGCGTGGAGAAGTCGATGGGGATCGGGCTGTTGAGCATGTACGTGCCGGTCCGCACACCCCGGGCGACCTTGAGGCCTCGCTCGGGGTCGTTCGTCCACACCGAACCGCACAGTCCGTAGCTCGAGTCGTTGGCGATGGACACGGCCTCGTCGTCGCCCCCGTCGTAGGGGATGACCGCGAGCACCGGACCGAAGATCTCCTCCTGGGCGATGCGCATCGAGTTGTCGACGTCCACGAAGACGGTGGGCTCCACGAACCAGCCCTTGCCGATGCCCGCGGGACGACCTCCACCCACGGCGACCTTGGCACCCTCTTCCTGACCGAGCTTGATGTAGCCCTCGACCCTGTCGCGCTGGCGCTCGGCCACGAGCGGGCCCACCTCCACGGTGGGGTCGAGGGGGTCGCCGACGTTCATGGCCGACACCGATTCGACGAGCGCGTCGACGACTTCTTGATAGCGGTCGCGGGGGGCGAGAATCCTCGTCTGCGCGATGCACGCCTCCCCGTTGTTCATGAGGGCGTTGGGGAGCAGCATCGGCAACGCCAGGGAGAGATCGACGTCGTCGAGAAGGACAGCCGCCGACTTCCCGCCGAGCTCGAGGCTGAAGCGCTTGAGCTGCTCGCCACAGATGCCGCCGATCTTCTTACCCGCCACCGTCGACCCGGTGAACGAGACCTTGTCGAGCCCGGGGTGACGCACCAGGTGCTCACCCACTTCGCGCCCGGCCGGGAGCACACTCAGGACACCCTTGGGCAACCCGGCCTGCTCGAACACTTCGGCGAGGCGGAAAGCGTCGAGGGGGGTCTCCGGCGCAGGCTTGAAGACCACCGTGCACCCGGCCACCAGGGACGGAGCGAGCTTGGCGGCGGCGATGAACATGGGCACGTTCCATGGGCTGATGGCTCCCACCACACCCACGGGCTCCTTGGCGACGAGCACCTCGCCCATGAGGCCCTGGCGGACCTCGTCGAACTGGAACGTCGATGCCAGCCCTGCGTAGTAGTCCAGGATCATGGTGGGAGCGAAGACCTGGGCCATGGTCCCCCACGCCACGGGGGATCCCATCTCGGTGGTGATGAGCTCGGCGAATCCCTGCATGTCGGCCTGAATGGCCTGCGACACCTTGGTGAGGATCTCGGCCCGCTCGGTCGGGGTCATCCGTGGCCACGGCCCGTTGTCGAACGCGTCGCGCGCCAGGGTGACCGCCTTGTCGACGTCCGCCTCGGTGGCGTCAGGGACACGGCCCACGACCTCCTCGGTCGTGGGGTTGATCACCTCGATGGTGCCGGTCCCCGCAGGGCTCACCCATTCGCCACCGATGAACAGCCGGTCGTAGGCCTTCACGTCCCCTCCTCAAAAGTGAAACCTGTTTCCCCCGATGCTATCCAACATGGCCCGGACTCCGACAGCCAGGTCCCGGGGGCCGCCCGCCACCTCACCGTGGCCCGAAGCTGCTCATGGGGTCGCGTCGTGGGGTCGTGTCACGGGGTCGTGGTGCCCGACGGGGCCCCGGCGCCAGGGACGATGACGGGGGTGCCTTGACTCCCGAGGCCGAGCCGATGGCGGAGAAGGCGAGGTCGACGGTGAGCTCCTGGCTCCCCACGCGGCCGTGATGCGCTCGTGGGTGAGGGAGTCGCCGCGCACCACGGCGCTCAGGCGCGGCGACGACACCTGGGAGGGGCGGACTCCCAGGGCCGTGGTGAGGAAGCGGTCGATGTCTGTGGGCACGAAGCCATAGAGATCGCCGCGCCGGGAGACCACGGCAGATTCCGAAGCTGCTTGCAACGGGGACAGCAGGGCCGTGACCAACTGGTTACCCGCACCAGGGCTGGGCGAGAGCTCGGTCCACTGCGAACCGCTCCTCTGGAAGCGGCGGGCGCCGATCAAGATGACCGACTCGGTCTGCCCGTCTGGGCCTACCTCGGACTCCTGAACGGAGTCCGGCGCCTGGTACAGCACGCGGACGATGGCGGTCCCCGAGCTGGGCCCGCTCTCGGGGGACGACACCGAAGAGCCGGGCGACGTGATCGAAGTGGTGACGACGAGCGCGAATCCCGACGCCGCCATGGTGGCTGTGGCGGCGGTGTGGAGCTCCTGCTCGTCGAGCGGCGGGGCGCTTGAAAGCGACAGTGCGATCCCACCCACGACAACGATCGCAAACATCCCGACGAGAACGAACGGCAACGCCCGCGGTTTCGTCGGCACGCTGTGGTCGTGCGCCCTCAACTGGCGGGGGGCGCCTTGGGCACCCCCTCGTCGCGCAGGCGTTCTGCCAACCACGACAAGCTGGTGTCGCCCGTCATGGCCTCTTGCCACCCGGCGAGCACCTGTTCCATCCGGTCGCGGTCGGGAATCCAACCCACCACCGCCACTGTGATGGAGTTGACGGGAAGGGAACCGGAAAACTCGTCACCGAAGATGTCCTCGGCCATCCGCGGCGCGGGCTCGCGCATGACGTAGAGCTCGCCGGTGTCGGCCACCCACGACACCTCGTGTCGCACCCCGTCGCGGTCGTGCCACTCCGTCCCGAGCTCGATCTCCTCAGAACGACGGCGACGCTCGTCGGCTTCGTAGAACTCCTCGATGTCCATGTTCCTCCCGTCGGTGTCGCGCACCCGCCGACAGTATGCAAAGCAACCACACGATCAGCGTGGGGCCGGGAGGGATCGAACCTCCGACCCAGGGATTATGAGTCCCCTGCTCTGACCACTGAGCTACGGCCCCTACTCTCGTTCTGACGCGTGCCGGCACGGTCGGAGTGATCAGCGTAGCTGGGGTGCTCGTCGAAGCGGATCCCACGCTGCTCCGGTGCGGGTTCGAGGGCGTCAGCTCCGGGGGAGAGACTCGAACTCTCAACCTAGCGGTTAACAGCCGCTTGCTCTGCCAGTTGAGCTACCCCGGAATGGCACCAGAATCCGGTGCCGGTGGCGAGACGATAGCAGTGAGGGTTCTTACACCTCGTCCAGAAAGTCCCGCAGAGGCTGGGCGGCATTGGGGTGCCGCAGCTTGGCGAGTGTCTTCGCCTCGATCTGGCGGATCCGCTCACGGGTGACACCGAAGGCCTTGCCGACCTCCTCGAGAGTACGCACCCGGCCGTCCTCCAAACCGAAGCGCAACTCCATCACTTCGCGCTCGCGCTTGGGCAGCGTCGCCAGGGCGTCGCGCACGGCCTCGTGCAACATCGAGCGTGTGGCGGCGTCGTCGGGGACCTCCGCGCCTTGGTCCTCGATGAGGTCCGACAAGCTGAAGTCCTCTTCGTCGCCCATGGGCTGCTCGAGCGACACCGTGTCCTGGTTGATGCGCTGGATCTCGCGCACGCGCTCGATGGGGAACTCCACCCGACTGGCGATCTCTTCGACCGTCGGTTCACGACCGAGCTCTTGGAGCAACTGGCGCTGCACCCTCACCACCTTGTTGATGGTCTCGACCATGTGCACGGGGATCCGGATGGTGCGTCCCTGGTCGGCGAGGGCACGTGTGATGGCCTGCCGGATCCACCACGTGGCGTAGGTCGAGAACTTGAAGCCCTTGGTGTAGTCGAACTTCTCGACGGCCCGCATGAGTCCGAGGTTGCCCTCCTGGATCAGGTCGAGGAAGGCAAGGCCCCGGTTCCGGTACCGCTTGGCGATCGACACGACGAGTCGGAGGTTGGCCTCGATGAGCGCCTCTTTGGCCTGCTGTCCCCGCCGTACCTGCATCCGCAGACGGGTGCGCTCCTCGGAGCCGACCTTGTGCCTCCCCGCGCCGGCCTCGTGGAGCGCGGTTTCGTCGGCGGCGGCGTTGCCCGCTTCGATCCGCTTGGCCAGCTCCACCTCGAGCTCGCCGGTCAGCAGGGGGACCTTGCCGATCTCCTTCAGGTACGTGTGGACGGGGTCCGCGGCGGTTCCGCCTCCGTGGTCGGGCGACGAGTACGAGGCGATTCGGCCGCGACCGGGCCGCGGCGTCTGGCGGTCCATGACCTCGTCGACCGGTTCGCGTTTGAACACCCGGCGTACGCGTCGGAGCGGGCCCGCTCCCTCGTCGCCACCGGTGGCGTCGCCCTCCACCAGATGTGACGGGGACGACGGTTCCGCGGCGTCAGTCAGGTTGGTGGGAAGTGCGTCGACGACCTCCTCGGCTACCGCTTCGGCGACGATCTCGGCTACCGCCTCCTCGAGCACGACCGGTGCCGCACCGTTGGCCGTCTCCTCGACGTATTCGATGCCTTCTTCGCGCACGCGTGACACCACGTCTTCGATGACGTCGTGTGTGAGCTCCACCGCCTGAAGCACCAGGATCAGGTCGTCCTGGGTGAGGTACCCGCGTCGGCGACCGACCGAGAGCAACGTCTCGAACCCCTCGACGGCCACACCTTCGGGAGGCGGCCGAACGGATCCGGCCGGTTGGTGAAGCTCACTCATTCGTGTCGTCCCTTCCGACAAGCCAGGCTAGCAACCGGTCCGCGGCGGCGAGGCCCCGGTCGCGATCGTCGAGATCGTCGAGGTCATGGCGCACGCGCGCGATCACGGGCGCGATCTCTCCCACCGCGTTCGGAGACAGACGGGCCTGGGCCTCGGCACCGGCGAGGGCCCGGCGCGAGGCGTTGCGCACGAGGGTCACGACCACGTCATCGGCATCTGTGGCCGGTTCCTCAACCGCGAGACGCCTGAGCAGGCTGGCGACACGAGGATCGGCGTGCTCAGCTGCCTCCACGGCCTCGTGGAGGTCGTCGGACCCCGTGAGAGCCTCAAAGGCGGCGCGCTGGAGCTCGTCGGGAAAGAGCACCGCCTCGAGCCTGTCCGAGACACGCTCGGGCCGGTGGACGGCCAGGCGTAGGGCCTCGAGTCCCGGGCGAGAGATGTCGGCCCCCCGGCGCTGGCTCCGCTCGGCCGGGGTGGACCGCCCCCCGCCGGTTCCCGGCCCGGGACCGGGGGCCCCGGACCGATCGGGTCGCGAGGCGTGGCCATCCCCGGAGACGGTGGGAGCACGCTGGGCCACGCGCCCCGCCAGCGCGCGCAGGGCGTCGGGCTCGAGACGACACCGGTCGGCGACGAACATCAGGTACTGGTCGCGCACCAATTCGTTGGGATGCTCGGCCACCACGGCGAGAGCTGCCTCTGCGGCTTTGGCCCGACCCTCGGCGGAGCGCAGATCGGCCGACTGCAGGACCCGGTCGACACGGAAGGCGAGGAACGGCTTGGCCTCGGCGATGGCGGCTCGCAGCGCGTCGGGGTTCTTGCGGGCGAGGTCGGCGGGGTCGGCCCCGGGGGGCAAGGCGGCCACCGCGACGTCCACCTCGTGATGGCGTTCCCACTCGTAGACGCGCCCTGCACCCTCCTGGCCCGCAGCGTCGGCGTCGTAGGCGAGCACGACGCGTTTGGCGAAGTTGCGCAGGAGCCGGAAGTGTTCCTCACCGAGGGCGGTGCCGCACGTCGCCACGGCACGCGGCATACCGGCCATGAAGAAGGCGATGACGTCGGTGTACCCCTCGCACACGATGACCTCGCCGTTCTCGATCACGTCGTGCTTGGCCCAGTTGAGTCCGTACAGCGTGCGCCGCTTGGAGTAGATCGGACCGTCCTGGGAGTTCTTGTACTTCGGTCCCGAGCCGGGGCCGGGCCCACCCGCGGCGGCCTCGGAACCCGCGCCGTCGTCCCCCACGGGGGCGGGCAGGATGCGACCTCCCAGGGCGATGGGCTTGCCGGAGGTGTCGAAGATGGGGAAGACGACGCGCGCCCGGAAGGCGTCTTGTGATCGCCCACGTCGGTTGACGAATCCCAGGCCGGAGTCCTCGAGCACTTTCGACGGCACTTTGAGGTGCTTGGCCAGCGCGTCCCAGTCGTCGGGAGCCCAGCCGAGACGGAAGGTGCGCACGATTTCGCCGTCGTAGCCACGCGAGCGCAGGTAGTCGCGCGCCGGACCGCCGTCGGGGGACGACAGGAGCCGCTCGTGGTAGAAGTCGACGGCCTTGGCCATGGCCTCGTGCAGTGGAGCTCGTCGCTGGCGATCGGCCGTCGCCGACGGATCCTCGGTGATGGTGACGCCGCTTCGCTCGGCCAGGCGCCGCACGGCCTCGACGAAATCGACGTGCTCGATCTCGCGCACGAAGGTGATGGCGTCTCCCGATTGCTGGCACCCGAAGCAATGGAACACACCCATCTCGGCGTTGACGCTGAACGAGGGCGTCTTCTCCTGGTGGAACGGGCACAGGCCCACCCAGCGTGTGCCTTGCTTCTTGAGCGCGGCGTGCTCGCTGATGAGCGCCACGATGTCGGTGGCGGACCGCACACGCACGACGTCCTCGTCAGGGATGGCCACCCCTGGGACGGTACCGCGGCGGAGTATGGGCGCGGACCGAGCGCGCGACCGGGTCCGCTACCTGGCCCTTGATCGAGTCGCTCGTCTCGGAGCCGGCGCTCGTTTCCGGGTCGCCGGGCGCTTCGCAGTCCGGGCCGGCGCGCGCTTCTTCGACGTGATGGCCCGGCGGACGCTTGCCTTCCTGGGGACGGCCTTGCGGACCCGAGCTCGCTTTTTGGTCGCCGGCGCGCCCTTCTTGGTCGCCGGCGCGCCCTTCTTGGTCGCCGACGCGCCCTTCTTGGTCGCCGACGCGCGCTTCTTCGACGCCACCGTCTTGCGCGAGGCGGCTCGGCGAGCGGGGGCACGCTTCTTCGCTGTGGGCGCGCGCCGAGGTGCCTTGCGTGTCGGCGCGCGCTTCTTGGTCGCCGGCGCGCGCTCGGGCGCACTCGCCAGCACCACGTGGGCCGCCGAAAGCCGGGCGATCGGGACTCGGAACGGGGAACAGCTCACGTAATCGCAGCCCGCCGCGGCGAAGACGGCGATGGACTCGGGGTCTCCACCGTGCTCGCCGCACACGCCGATCTTGAGAGAAGGCCGCGTCGCCCTGCCCCGCGTGACGCCGAGCCGCACCAGCTCACCAACGCCATCGGCGTCCACGATCTCGAAGGGGTTGTGTTTAAGCAGGCCCAGCTCCAGGTAGGCCGACATCATCCGCCCCTCGACGTCGTCGCGGCTAAAGCCAAAGGTCATCTGGGTGAGGTCGTTGGTCCCGAACGAGAAGAAGTCCGCCACCTCGGCGATCTCGTCGGCACGCAGCGCGGCGCGGGGGGTCTCGATCATCGTGCCGATGAGCACGTCGAGTCGACGCCGCCCCAGAGGACCCGACATCGCCAAGGTCTCGGCAACCGCCTCCTCCACCCACCGCCTCGCCAGGGCGAGCTCCTCACGTGTGACCGTGAGCGGGATCATGATCTCGATCACGGGCTTGCCGCCGTCGGCCACGCGCTCGGACGGCCGCCTCCATGAGCGCCCGGACCTGCATCGAGTAGAGACCGGGCTTGATGACGCCCAGGCGAACTCCTCTGGTGCCCAGCATGGGGTTGAACTCGTGCCACTGCTTGGCCGCCTCGAAGAGCGCCTGCTCTTCGGAGCTGAGCCCGACGGTCGCCTCCTTGAGGGCGAGCTCGCCGGTGTCGGGAAGGAATTCGTGCAGCGGCGGGTCGAGCAGCCGCACCGTCACCGGCAGCCCGTCCATGGCGTGCAGGATGTCGATGAAATCGGCGCGTTGCGCCACACGCAGCTCCTCCAGCGCGGCGCTCTCGGCCGCGGGATCCTCGGCCAGGATCATGCGGCGCACGATGGGCAGGCGGTCCTCGGCGATGAACATGTGCTCGGTCCGACACAGGCCGATCCCCTCGGCCCCCATGCGCCGGCCGTTGGCTGCGTCGGGGCCGGTGTCGGCGTTGGCGCGCACCTGGAGGTGTCCCTTGCGGATGACGTCCGCCCAGCCGAGGAGGGTCTCGAACTCCTCGGAAGCCTTGGCCTCGGCCAGAGCCACCTGCCCCAGGACCACCTCCCCGGCGGTCCCGTCGATGGAGATCCAATCCCCCTCTTGCACCACGGTCGACCCCACCGTGAAGGACTTGCCCGCGATGCGCACCTTCTCCGCCCCCACCACGGCGGGCTTGCCCCAGCCCCGGGCCACCACCGCGGCGTGCGACACCAGGCCGCCCCGGGCGGTGAGGATGCCCTCGGAGGCGAGCATCCCGTGGACGTCCTCGGGCGAGGTCTCGGTGCGGACCAGGATCACGCGCTCGCCCCGCTCGGCGGCGGCTGCCGCGTCGTCGGCGCTCAGATAGACCCGTCCCACCGCCGCGCCCGGTGACGCACCGAGGCCCTTGGTGAGCACCGGTTGGCTCGTGTCGGCGAACTGGGGATGGAGCACCTGCTCGAGATGCTCGGCGGTGACCCGCCCCACCGCCTCGCCGCGCGTGAGGCGGATGGCGGAGTCCTTGGTCATCTCCACCGCCATTCGCAGCGCGGCACGACCCGTGCGCTTGCCGACCCGGGTCTGCAACATCCAGAGCTTGCCCTGCTCGATGGTGAACTCGGTGTCGCACATGTCGCGGTAGTGGTGCTCCAGACGGGCGAAGATGGCCAGGAGCTCGGCATGGATCTTGGGGAACTTGTCCTTCAAGGCCGACAGGGGCTCGGTGTTGCGGATCCCGGCCACGACGTCTTCGCCCTGGGCGTTCACGAGAAAGTCGCCGTACTCCCCCTTGGCGCCCGTGGCGGGGTCGCGCGTGAACCCCACTCCCGTCCCCGACCGCTCGTCACGGTTGCCGAACACCATGGCCTGGACGTTGACGGCGGTGCCGAGGTCGTGCGCGATCCCCTCGTGGTCACGGTAGGCAATGGCGCGCGGTCCGTCCCACGAGCCGAACACGGCTTCGATGGCACCCCGCAGCTGTGCGTCGGGATCCTGAGGGAACTCCGCGCCGGTGTGGTCGCCGACGATCTGCTTGTACGCGTCGACCAGGACGTGGAGCTGGGACACCGGGACATCGGCGTCGGAGGCGGCGCCCGAACGCTCTTTGGCCTCGTCGAGCAGGGTGTCGAAGCCCTCGGCGGAGATTCCCAGCACGATGCGCCCGTACATCGACACGAACCGTCGATAAGAGTCGTAGGCAAAGCGTTCGTCGTCGGTCTGTTTGGCGAGGCCCTGCACCGACTCGTCGTTGAGCCCGAGGTTGAGGACCGTGTCCATCATCCCGGGCATGGAGAACTTGGCACCCGACCGCACGCTGACCAGGAGGGGGTCGACGGGGTCCCCGAGGTGTTTGCCCATCTTCTTCTCGAGCCGGGCCCGGGCCCGCTTGACCTCCCCCGACAAGCCCTCGGGCCACCCGCCGTCCATGTACGCACGGCAGGCGTCGGTGGTGATGGTGAACCCGTGAGGCACCGGCAGGCGCAGCACCGACGTCATCTCCGCCAGGTTGGCCCCCTTGCCCCCGAGGAGGTCCTTCAGCTCCATGGGGGGTCGGCGGTGTCGGTGGTCGAAGTCGAAGACGAACGGCATCGGTGGGCTCCTGGCCGTGCCGCGCGGGCACGTGTGGCGTTTCAGGGACCCCTCGAGCCTACCGGCCGGGCGGGGGCGCTCAACGGCGCAGACGTCGGGCGATCTCTTCGGCGAGACCGTCGATCGGCACCCGCATCTGTTCGGTCGTGTCGCGGTCGCGCACGGTGACGGCTCCGTCCTCCAGAGAGTCGAAGTCCACCGTGACGCAATAGGGAGTGCCCACCTCGTCCTGACGGCGGTAGCGGCGCCCGATGGACTGCGTCGTGTCGAAGTCGCACACCGCAACGGGCTGCAACAGCCCCAGCACTTGGCGCGACAACGGCATGAGCTCGTCCTTCTTCGACAACGGCAGCACCGCCACCTGGTACGGCGCGATCCTGGGGTCGAGGTGCAGCACCGTGCGGTTCTCGCCGCCCACCTCGTCCTCGTCGTAGCCCGCGAGGAGGAAAGCCATCATGGTGCGCGTGGCGCCGGCGGCGGGCTCGATGACATAGGGCACGTAGCGCTCCCCGGTCGACTGCTCGAAGTACTCGAGGCGCTCACCGGAGTGCGCGGCGTGGGCCTTGAGGTCGAAGTCGGTGCGGTTGGCGATGCCTTCGAGCTCGTCCCAACCCCAGGGGAAGAGGAACTCCACGTCTGCGGTGGCCGCCGAGTAATGCGAGAGCTCGTCGGCAGCGTGGTGGCGCAGACGCAGTTTTGTCTCGGGGATGCCCAGGTCGAGGTACCAGCGCATGCGCTCGTCGAGCCAGTAGTGGAACCACTTGTCGGCCTCGTCGGGAGGGACGAAGTACTCCATCTCCATCTGCTCGAACTCACGCGTGCGGAACACGAAGTTCTGCGGGGTGATCTCGTTGCGGAACGACTTGCCCACCTGGGCGATGCCGAAGGGGGGCTTCTTGCGCGTCGTGGTGACCACGTTCAAGAAGTTGACGAACATCCCCTGGGCCGTCTCGGGGCGGAGGTAGGCGACGGTGGCGTCCTCCTCCACCGGCCCGGCGTAGGTCTTGAACATGAGGTTGAAGGCGCGAGGCTCGGTGAGATCGGCCGAACCACAGTTGGGGCAGGTGCCGTCGATCTTGTCGGCGCGCCACCGCTCGTGGCAGTTCCGGCAGTCGACGAGAGGGTCGGTGAAGTTGTCCAGGTGGCCCGAGGCCTCCCAGATCTTGGGCGTCGACAGGATGGCGGCGTCGATGCCGACCACGTCGTCGCGCAGCTGGACCATCGAGCGCCACCAGGCGTCTTTGACGTTGCGCAGCATGAGGACGCCCAGGGGGCCGTAGTCGTAGGTGGACCGGAAACCCCCGTAGATCTCGGCCGAGGGGAAGATGAAGCCCCGCCGCTTGGACAGGTTGACGATCCGGTCCATGAGGTCGGGGTAGGCGGGGACCTCGGGCGCGGCGCCGTCATCCCCGGTGTGCTCGGACATGCGACGAGGTTACCGGGCGTGCACAGGGGCACCGTGCCCGTCGGTGCGCAGGCGCACCGTGACTTCGTTGGCGAGCAACCTCCCGCGTACCGTGAGCACCGCCCGGTCCCCGCGCCGTTGCACGAGCCCATCGAGGCCGGGATCGTCGGGGATCACCGATGCAGGCACTCCCACCGACGTGCGCAGCGCCAGCGCCAGGCCCTCGAACGCCGACTCCTCGTCGGTGAGGACCTCGTCGGCTGCGGTGGTCGGCCGCCCGGCCCGCACCGCCTCGATGTAGCGCTCGGGGGTGCGGATGTTCCACCAACGGCGTCGGCCCCGGTGCGAGTGGGCCGCGCACCCGATGCCCCGGTAATCGCCCTGGGCCCAGTACAACGTGTTGTGCCGACACTCATGGCTGGGCACCGCCCAGTTCGACACCTCGTACCACCGGTAGCCCGCCGCCGACAACGCCGCGTCCGCCAGCGCGTAGCGCCGGGCGACGACATCGTCGTCGGGGTGACGGGCCGGGTCGCGCGGCCAGTGCCGTCCCCGGCTCGACGGTCAAGGCGTAGGCGCTCACGTGCGGGGGCCGCGGCTCGAGGGCAAGCACGGCCTCGAGGGTGGCAGCGGCGTCGGCGTCGGTCTCGCCGGCAGCGCCCAGGATGAGGTCCACGTTCACGGATTCGAAGCCGGCCTCGCCCGCCAGCGCCACCGCCCGCGCCACTTGCGTCGTCCCGTGACGGCGACCCAGGCTCTGCAGGACATGGGGGACCATGGACTGCACGCCGAACGACACGCGGGTTACCCCCGCACCCTGCCAGCGGGCGAAGCGCTCGGCCGAAGCGTCCTCAGGGTTGCACTCGGCGGTGACCTCGGCGGCGGGTGCCAGTGCGACGGCCTCGAGAATCGTCCTCAGCAGCTCGGGGGTAGGCGCGACGGCGTACCTCCTCCCACGTACACGCTGGTGGCCGGGGGCAGGCTCTCGTCGGCGTGCGGCGCGCCGCAGTTCGGCGGCGCACGCCTCGGCATACGCCGCCATGAGCGGATCACGGTCGGTCCATGTCGCAAAGGCGCAGTAGTCACAACGCGACGCGCAGAAGGGACGTGCACATACACCCCGAACGCCGCTGGCGCCGCCGCCCCGGGTTCCTCACACCACACCGGGATCTCCTAGGCCGTGGGGCTCGAATGCACGCTGCGCAGCCGCCGGTCGAGATGGACCTCCATCGCCTCGGTGGCCAGATCGGTCACCTCGCCGGCCAGCGCGCCGGCCGGCTCCTCCAGGGCCGAGGCCAACCCGCCGCCCAGGATGCGGCGCACCAGTTCGAGTGCCGCCGCAGAGATGGGCCGGCCGCTCCGGCACGATCGGCACAGCACGCCACCCTGGGCAAGGTCAAAGGCCACCAGTCCGTGGCGCTGGCCGCACGACACGCACTCTTCGAGCACCGGTGCCGAGCCCTCGAGAGCGAGGACCTTCAGGCAGAAGGCGGGAACGAGGAGCGGGGCGTCTCGAGCGTCGAGGGAGCGCAGGGCCCCCACCACCATCTCGTACAGACGGGGATTGGCGTGGCCCTCCTGGGAGAGCTGGTCGGCGACCTCGAGCACGGTGTAGGCCTTGGCCACCCGTGCGAGGTCCTCTCGTACCGTCCGGAAGGTGTCGGTGACCTCGGCCTGATTGACGATGTCGAGCTCGCGCCCTTGCCAGCACAACAGCGTCACGTGACTGAGCGGCTCGAGACGGGCGCCGAACTTCGACTTCGTACGGCGAACCCCCTTCGCCAAGGCCCGCACCTTGCCGTGGCCCTTCGTGACCATGGTGATGATGCGGTCGGCCTCGCCCAGGCGGAGCGTGCGCAGGACGACGCCCTCGTCCCGATAGAGGCTCACTCCACGGCCCCGCGCGGCCCTGCACGTCGGGCTCGACATCGTGGACATCCGCGACATCCTCGACATCCTCGACATCCTCGACATCCGCGACATCCTCGACATCGTGGACATCCGCGACATCCTCGACATCGTGGACTTCCGGCCGCCGGCGCCATCGGGATCGGGATCGGGGACATCGGGACATCGGGGACGTCCCCCCCGTCGGGGACGTCGCGCCGGCGCCGTACGGAGAGCGGCTGGTGGCGCGCCGCCCACGGCGTTGCCGAGCCCGATCATCGCCACCACGGCTCCCCCGTGACCAGCACCGCCGTCGCGCCCGACACGCCCGCCACCGCCAGCACGATCAGCCCGCCGAAGGCGGCACAGCCCAGGACGACGGCGGCCAGCCTCACGTCTTCACCCTGCCGTAGCGGCGCTCTCGGCGCTGGTACTCGGCGACGGCGTCGAACAGATGGGCCCGCCGGAAGTCGGGCCACAGCACGTCGGTGAACACCAATTCCGAATACGCCAGCTGCCACAAGAGGAAGTTCGAGATGCGGTACTCGCCCGACGTGCGGATGACGAGGTCGGGGTCGGGCTGGTCCGGGTAGTACAGGTGCGAACGGATGGCCCGCTCGTCGATCTTGGCGGCGGCGACACCCTCGTGCACCAAGGCGCGCACGGCGTCCACGATCTCGGCCCGGCCTCCGTAGTTGAACGCCATGGTGAGCGTCATGCGCCGGTTGCCCTCGGTGAGCGCGACGGACTCGTCCATACGCCGAAGGACCCGGCGCGGCACCCGCCAGTCCCGGCGGCCCGCGAAGCGGATCCGGACCCCCTTGTCGTGCAGCTCGTCGCGACGCCGCATGAGGAGCGACTCGTTGAACCCCATCAGGTAGCGCACCTCGTCACGGGGCCGGCGCCAGTTCTCGGTCGAGAAGGCGAACATGGTCAGCCACCTGATCCCGATGTCCAGGGCGCCGTTCGACGGTATCGAGCAGAGCCTCCTCCCCGGCGGCGTGGCCCTCGGTGCGGGCCAGGCCACGCTGGCTCGCCCAACGCCCGTTGCCGTCCATGACACAGGCCACGTGGGCGGGGACGTCGGAGGGGTCGATGCCCTCCGGCACTTGTCCGTTGGGAGGCAACGCCACGCATCGAACCTACCTGCTGGCGGCCCGTGGTCCCGGGGGCGGCGGGCTGTGGTGCACCGGTGCCCGGGTCCGGACGCGACAACGCGGGGCAGCCGTGGCTGCCCCGCGTTGTCTTAGGCGTCTTTAGAGCTTGCGGACCTTGGTGGCCTGCGGGCCCTTCTGGCCCTGGGTCTGCTCGAACTCCACACGCTCGCCTTCGATGAGCTCGCGGTATCCGGTGCCATCGATTGCCGAGAAGTGGACGAAGACGTCGGGCGATCCATCGTCTGGCGTGACGAACCCGTACCCCTTCGTTGCGTTGAACCACTTCACCGTGCCCTCGGCCATTGCCGTACCTCGCTTCTCCACGCACGAACACTTGCGGGAGACACGAACGTCAACCGACAACGACGAACGGCCTGCGTGATCCACCGAACGCTCGAAAGATCGTAGCAGCCGACACCCCGGCGGCGTCGAGTCTTTGGGGTGTCGAACGTGACGTCGACCCCGACCCCATGGGCCCGGAGGGCGAGCCCGAGGGCAAGCGGCCCCGAGAGCGCCGTCGGGACCGGCATTGGGGAGCACCTCGAAAAGATGACCGAGGGGCGCCCTGACGGACGCCCCTCGGTCGAGTTGTTGCTGGAAAGGCACCGAGTTCCCGTACCTCGCCGGGCGGGACGACTTCCCGGCCGGGGAGCTCAGCGGGTAACTGGCTGGGATTCGCCAGGTGGTCCAGCAAGCCGCCTCAGCGGCCAGCCACCTCCAGGGTCCCTAGTTGATATCCACTCAGTTGGACCACCTCCTTTCTCTGGTGCGCCCATCGTATCGATCCGCACGGGTGTCGAGTACGACTTTGACGGGACCTTCACGCGTTTTTCACACACCCGGTGGCGGGCCCCCCGGCCCGGGTGGGGAGCCTCGCGAAAGCGGCGCCAGAGCCGTGCGATTGCGGTGCCACAGCGGTCCGATAACGGTCCGAGAACGGTACGAGAACGGTACGAGAACGGTACGAGAACGGTACCGCAGGGCCATCGGGCTCGGGTGCGGGGGCTCTCCACTACCGTCGATCTGGTGCCGGGACCTCCTGATGTGGCGCAGGTGCTGGCAGCGGTGACCGCTTGCCTTCCCGGGGGCGGGGAGGATCGGCCCGGACAACGGGCCATGGCCGAAGCGGTCGGGCGCGCCGTCGAGGAGCAGCGCCATCTGGTGGTGGGCGCGGGCACCGGGACCGGGAAGTCCCTCGCCTACCTGGTCCCGGTGGTGCTCTCCGGTCGGTCGGTGGTGGTGGCCACTGCCACACGGGCCCTGCAGGACCAGCTCGCCACCAAGGACCTACCCCTGGTGGCCGAGGGGCTGCGGGGGCGGCGCCCGGTGACCTTCGCCGTCCTCAAGGGCCGGTCGAACTACCTGTGCCGCCAGCGTGCCGCAGAGGTGGGCGGAGCCGAGCAGGCCGGTCTCGCCGGCATGGCGCTGTTCGACGAGCAGGGAACTGTGCGAGGCCCCGCCCAGCCCACGGCGGAAGCCGGACCCCGTCGCCCCGAGACCCTCGACCTCGGGCGCCTCGGCGGCCAGCTACGCCGGCTCATCGCCTGGGCCGACACCTCGCCCACCGGGGATCGTGCCGAGCTCGAATTCGAGCCCAACCCCCGCGCCTGGGCGGCGGTGTCGGTGTCCGCCCGAGAGTGCCCGGGGGCCTTCCGGTGCCCTTCGGGCACGATCTGCTTCGCCGAGAAGGCGCGCGAGCGCGCCGCGGCTGCCGACGTGGTCGTGGTGAACACCCACCTCTACGCCACCCACGTCGCCAGCGACGGGGCCGTCCTCCCCGAACACGACGTCGTGGTGCTCGACGAGGCGCACGCCGTCGAGGACGTGATGACCGAGGCGCTCGGCGTGGAGATCACCGCCGGCCGCCTGCGCGCCGTAGCCCAGACGGCTCGGGGGCTCGTCGGCACCGACGGGGCGCGGTTCGTCGACGCGTTGGCCGAGGTGGCCGACCGACTCGACGCCGTGTTGACGCCGCTCTCGGGACGGCGCGTGCTCAGCGAGGACCGTGGCACCATCACCCCCGAGTCCCAGGAGCTGGCGGCGGTGCTCGAGCTCGCCGGTGGGCGCCTCGACGCGCTGACGGGTGCGCTGCGGCGCGCCGAAGCCCTCGGGGTGGCGGGGGGCGCCGGCGACGAGGGCGCGCGACGAAGTCGCCCGGCGCAACCGTGCCCTGCTGGCGGTGGGCCACCTCGGCCAGGAGTTGTCGAGGGTCGTGACACTGGGCGCCGAGCAGGTGGCGTGGGTCGAAGCCTCGGGACCAACGGGGCGCACCGTGACGCTGCGGGCGGCGCCGATCGACGTCGGGCCGTTGCTCGCCCAAGGGCTGTGGCCCCACGTCACGGCCGTGCTGACCTCCGCGACGGTCCCTCCCCAGCTCGAGGCGCGCCTGGGCCTCCCGGCGCAGCGCACCGACCACGTCGAGGTCGGAAGCCCGTTCCCTTTCGAGACCTGTGCACTGCTCTACTGCGCCAAGCACCTCCCCGACCCCCGCCGACCCGGGGCCGCGCCAGGCAATGCACGACGAGCTGGGCCAGCTCATCTCGGCGGCCGGTGGCCGCACATTGGCGCTGTTCACCAGTTGGCGCGCCATGCACGAGGCCGCCGACGCGCTGCGCCCCACCTTGTCGTTCGAAGTCCTCGCCCAGGGCGACCAGCCCAAGGCCAGGCTCCTCGACGCCTTCTCCACGGACCATGCGGCATGTCTGTTCGCCACCATGTCGTTCTGGCAAGGGGTAGACGTTCCCGGGCCCACGCTCTCGCTCGTGACCCTCGACCGGCTCCCCTTCTCCCGGCCCGACGACCCCCTCCTCCAGGCGCGTCGCGACCGCGCCGGCACCGCCGCATTTCGCACGGTCGACCTCCCCCGGGCGGCGACCTTGCTGGCCCAGGGGGCGGGGCGGCTCATCCGATCGTCGACCGACAGCGGGGTCGTGGCCGTCCTCGACTCGCGCCTGGCCACCGCCGGCTACCGGCACGTGCTGCTGGGGACGTTGCCGCCCATGCGACGCACGGTCGACCACGACGAGGTCGTCGCCTTCCTCCAAGCCATCGCCCGACGCTCCGACGCCCCCTCGATCGCGTCGCCCGCGTCCCCCTCGGGTCAGTAGCCGAGTCGCTCGATCATGTCGGGACGTTGCTGCCAGTGCTTCTCGACTCGCACCCGTAATTCGACGAAGGCGCCCGGAGGCAGCTGCGCGCGCACGGCGGTGCCGACCTCTTTGAGCATGGCGCCTCCTTTGCCGATGACCATTCCCTTCTGCGACTCGCGCTCGACGATGATCTCGATGCGCACCCGGGGCCACTCCCACTCCGCCACGCGACAGGCGATCGAGTGCGGGAGCTCCTCGCGTACATGTGCCAGGAGCTGCTCGCGCACGAGCTCGGCGACCCAGAAGGCCTCGGGCGTGTCGCTGACCATCCCTTCGGGGAAGTAGGGCGGGCCCTCGGGCAGCCGGGCGAGCACGGCGTCGACCAGCGCGTCGATCCCGTTGCCCGAGGCGGCCGATACGGGGAAGTACTCCACCCCGGAGTCGTCGTCCTCTTCCTCGAGGACGCGGTGGGCGCCATCGAGCCGCTCGAGGATCTGCGCCTTGGTGGCCCGGTCGATCTTGTTCACGACGACCAGGAGCCGTGACAGTGGTCCCGACGCACCCGCCACCCCGGCGCGGCAGGTGGTGGCGGCGCGCTCGAGCACGTACCGGTCACCGGGGCCGATGGGGCCGGTGGCGTCGAGCATGGCCACGACGACGTCGATGTCGTCGAGCGCTTCGGCCACCTGCTCGTTGAGGCGCGTCCCCAGAGCGGTACGCGGCCGGTGCAGACCCGGAGTGTCCACGAACACGGCTTGGAGGCCGGGCCGGTGCAACACACCGCGCACGGCTCGGCGCGTGGTGTTGGGCCGCGGAGAGGTGATGGTGACCTTGGTACCCAGGATGCGGTTCACCAGCGTGGACTTGCCGACGTTGGGCCGGCCCACCACGGTCACGAAACCGGAACGAAACCCCCTGTCGAGGTCCCCCCCGCGGGCCGACACCGGGGCCTCAGTCGGAGTCGTCGGGCTCGCCGAGGTCCGAGGCTCGTGAGCTCGGAGAATGCAGCGGTGAGATTCGGATGCGGCCGATCCGGTGACCCTGGACCCTCTCGACGACGAGGCGCACTCCGTCGACCTCGACGGACTCGCCCTCGACGGGGACCCTACCGAGGACGTTGAACAACAGGCCCCCCACCGTGTCCCAGTCGCCGTCGGGGAGCTCGGCGTCGAGCAGCTCGTTGAGCTCGTCCACGGGTAACCGGGCCGTCACCGACACCTCGCCGTCGCCCAGGGCTTGCACCGGCGGCTCCTCGACGTCGTACTCGTCGACGATCTCACCCACCAGCTCCTCGATAAGGTCCTCGAGGGTGACCAGGCCGGCGGTGCCGCCGTACTCATCGACGGCGATGGCCTGGTGAAATTTGCGCTCCTGCATCTCACGCATGAGCCGCGACACACGCTTGGTCTCGGGAACGAAGTGCGCGGGGCGGACGAAGTCGCGCGCGGGCTGATCCCCATGGCCCTCGCGCTCGGCGCGAATGAGGTCCTTGGCGAAGGCGAGTCCCACCACGTCATCGAGGTTGCCCTCGTGGACCGGGAGGCGCGAGAAGCCCGCCGCGATGGCCACGTCGAGCGCCTTGGTGACCGCCAGGTCCGCTTCCACGGTCCGCATGTCGGGGCGCGGGACCATGACCTCTCGCACGATCGTGTCGCCGAAGCCGATGATGGAGTGGATGAGCTCGCGCTCGTGGGTCTCGATCACCTCTTCCTGCATGGCCACGTCGGCCATGGCCAGCAATTCGGACTCGCGCATCCCTCCCGCCTCGCGATTGCGCGACCGCATGAGGACATTGGCCAGTCCGATCAGGCCGTTGGACAGCATGCGGACAGGTGGGAAGCCCACCAGCGCGGAGACGATGGGAGCCACGAACAGCGCCGAGCGCTCGGGGTTGAACACCGCCCAGTTCTTAGGGAGCGCCTCGGCCAATACGAAGATGACGACGACCTCGAAGAACGTCGCGGCCAGCACTCCCCAGGCACCGAAGAACCGCTCCGCCAGGATACCCACCAACGTGGCCGTCACCAGCTGGCAGATGAGCACCAGGAGCAGGATCGGGTTCAGGAAGGCCTGGGGGTTCTCGACGAGTCGCGCCAAGCGGCCCGATCCCCGCCGATGCTCGTCGCGCAGCGCCAGGGCCTTGGCCTTGCTGGTGCGCGACAGCGCCGTCTCGGCCAGAGCCAGAAGTCCCGCCCCCACGAGCAGCACCACCACGACCGCCACGAGAATGGCGTCGGTCGTCCCGAAGTGCCCGGTGGCGAACACGGCCGAGGACACGCCGTTCTCGCTACGGAGCAGCCCGGTGGAAGCGCGCCAGCAACTCTCGCTCGCGTCGCTCCATCGTCTCGGCCTCGTCGTCCTCGCCGTGGTCCATGCCGAGGAGGTGCAACAGGCCGTGCACGACCAGCAACGCCACCTCGTCCTCGAGACTCACGCCGTGCTCTGTGGCGTTGCGCGCCGCCACCGAGGGACACACCACGACGTCGCCGAGCAGCGTGGGCATGTCGTTCTCGTCGCTGGGGAGACCACCTCCGGGCCCGGTCCCCCCCTCATCGGGGGAGCGCCCGCCGAGCTCGGGCTCTTCGTCGATGGGAAAGGCGAGCACGTCGGTGGGTCCGGTCTCGCCCAGGAACCGCTCGTGGAGCTCGGCGATGGAGGGCTCGTCGACGAAGAGGAGCGATACCTCGATGTCCTCTTTCACACCCTGCGCATCGAGGACGTCACGCGCCAGCTGCACCCAGCGACCGATATCAATGTCCTTCTCGGACTGCTCGTCGGCGGCGAATACGTCAACCACCACCGGACCGGCCTCCTCGCGGCGCGGGTGCGGCGCGGCGACGAGCGGCTGCCGCCCCCTCGATTAGCGCGGCTGACCCCACCGGGCCCCGAGCCGTTGGCATCGTCGGCGCGCTCGTAGGCGGACACGATGTCCGCCACGATTCGCGCCCGCACCACGTCGCGCTGGGTCAAATGCACGAAGGCCAGGCCTGGCACCGACCCCAGCACCGCTTCCAGGCCAGGGAGCCCCGAGCGGCCGCCGGCCACGTCGATCTGGGTGACGTCGCCCGTGACGACGACCTTGGACCCGAACCCGATGCGCGTGAGGAACATCTTCATCTGCTCGGGCGTGGTGTTCTGGGCTTCGTCGAGGATGATGAAGCTACGGTTGAGTGTCCGGCCGCGCATGAACGCCAGGGGGGCGACCTCGATGGTCCCCCGCTCGAGGAGACGCTGCGCGCCCTCCGGGCCCAGCAGGTCGTACAGGGCGTCATAGAGCGGGCGCAGGTAGGGATCGACCTTCGCCATGATGTCGCCGGGCAGGAACCCGAGACGCTCTCCGGCCTCCACGGCCGGGCGCGTGAGGATGATGCGGTCCGCATCGCGTGCCTGGAGGGCTTGGACCGCCAGCGCCACAGCGAGGTACGACTTTCCGGTGCCGGCAGGTCCGATGCCGAAGGTCACCACGTTGGTGGCGATGGCGTCGGTGTAACGCTTCTGACCGGCGGTCTTGGGCCGCACCGTGCTGCCCCGTGCCGAGCGAAGCAATTCGGTGGTGAGCACCTCAGCCGGGCTCACGTCGTCCTTCACCATGGTGATCGTCCGTCCGACGTCACCGGCGTCGAGTCGCTGGCCCTGCTCGAGAAGCGCGACGAGCTCGTCGAAGAGCCGACCCACTCTCTCGGCATCCTCGCCGTCGATGGTGATCTCGTTGCCCCGCACGACGATGTGGGACCGCTCGAAGGCCTCCTCGATCAGCCGCAGCAGTTCGTCTCTCTGCCCGAGCAGACCCACCATGAGGTGGTTTCCGGGGACGAGGATCTTGACCTGGGTCGACGACACTGGCGCTCGTTCGCGAGGCTACCAGCAGGTCCCGAGGACGCCACCCGATGCATTGATCGCGCGCGACCGGGCTGGAGAACCAGACAGGCTCACCCCGGTGGCCAGGCCAATCGCCGGCCACCCACCACGTGCAGGTGGAGATGGGGCACCGAATTCGACGCGTCCTCCCCCACGTTGAACAGCAGCCGGTAGCCGCGCTCGGCGATTCCCTCCGCCTCGGCCACCTGGCGGGCGGCCACGAACATGTGTGCCAGCACTTCGGCGTCGTCGGGCCCGAGTGCGCCGGCGTCGTCGATGTGGCGGCGCGGTACCACGAGCACGTGCACGGGGGCCTGGGGGTTGACGTCACGGAAGGCCACGACGCGCTCGGTTCGATGCACGACGTCGGAGGGGATCTCACCGGCGACGATCCGGCAGAAAAGGCAGCCGCTGGTGTCGCTCACCGACAGTCGGTCCGTCCCCTAGAGAGTCTCGGCACGGCCGCGCTCGGCGCTCGGGCCCTTCACTTCGGGATACAGGTGCTCCAGACTGCCCGGGGGGATGCGACAGTCCTCGATGAAGGTGTCCACGTCATCGGACTTGAGGCGGATGACGCGTCCGAACTTGAAGGCGGCCAGCGATCCCTCGTCGATGAACCGGTACAGGCTGCGCAGGGTCACGCCGAGGTGCTCGGCCGCCTCCTTGGTGCTCAGCCACTTGATCTGTTCGCTCACGGCTTCTCCACGCCGGCGCTCTGTATCGCACCGTGCATCGTCATGCTATCCGGTGCTCTTCACGCGTCGACCGGCCACGGGCGGGCGCGACCGGGGTCTCGAGCTCGAGCGCGGGGTCAGACGACGCAACAGCGCTGACCCGACGGTGAAAAGCCGGGGCAGCCTCGACCCAGGTAAGGTCCCAGGTGGCAGGTCAGGTCCCACGTGGCAGGCGCAGGGCCCGGTGGCGCGGGGTCCGGTGGCGCGGGGTCCGGTGGCGCGGGGTCCGGTGGCGCGGGGTCCGGTGGCGCGGGGCCCGGTGCCGCGGGATCCGGTGACCTCAGGCGATGACGCGCAAGCCCAGCTCGTCGAGGCGACGGCTCATGGCGTCGGGGGTGACCCCGAACAGACAGGCGATGGCCCGCAGGTCCTCGGCGCGAATGGTGATCATGCGCCCGTTGAAGTCCTGACGCTGGACCTGGATCATCGACAAGAAGCGGCGCAGCAGATCGCGCTCGGGACCGCTCACCGAGTTGAGCTTGGTGAGGTCGATCGTGACCTTGTCGTGACCGTCCCACGGTCGAAGCTGGCGGCGGGCGCGGCCGGGGCTCTCACCGCCGTTGGTGCCCTCACCGTTGGGACCCCAGCGTGTGGCGTCATCGTCCTGGGGTAGGAGCTGGTCGACGGGAACGTCGTAGAGCTTGGCCAGGCGCTGAAGCCTGGGCACCGAGATGGCGCGCTCACCCCGCTCGTAGGCGCCGAGCACCGACGCCTTGAACTCCTGGTCCGACATGGCCTCGACCGCCTGAAGCGAGAGCCGCATCTGCTTGCGCACCGCGCGCAGACGGGACCCCACCGCGCGGGCGTACGCCGCCCGCGCGGACTCCTCTTGCTCGTCCTCTTCGGGCAACACCGTGTTCACCATGACAATCCCAGATCCTCGCCGCTCGTCCCGTGCTTGCCGACGGCCCCCGTGCGGACCCCGCGAGAGCATGACAACCGTGCCTGATCCCACCGTCGGGCACATGCGCGGATGATCCCTGCCAGTCTCGCTCACTCAGCGTGGTGATTGCAAGAACCGTCTAGGTGTTCGTGCCTGAACGGGATGCGCCCAGGGGGCCCGCCGAAGGCCCCACCAGGCCCTCGCGCAGGGCACAGAGGAGCAGGCCAGCAGCCATGGCAGCCGTCTCGGAGCGCAGCACCTGGGGGCCCAGGCCCACCAGGGGATGACCGGAGGCTTCGGAGGCGTCCCAACCCCCTTCGGGGCCTATCGCCACGGCGGGCGCTCGCATGCTCGGGGGGTCACCGTCGAGCTGCGCCAGCGCCAGGGGAACCGGGGCGAGGCGGGCGCGGAGATCGTCGAGGCCGCCGAGACCGACGACCTCGGGGAGCCATGCGCGCCGGCTCTGCGCGGCCGCTTCCCGCGCCACGCGGCGTAGCCGCTCGAGGGCCCGGGCCCGGCGATCGCCTTCCCAACGGACGACGGCTCGCCGCGACTCGAGCACCACGATGCGATCGACCCCTGTCTCGGTGAGCTTCTGCACGACCCACTCGGGACGGCCTCCCTTCACGGGCACGAAGGCCACCGTCACTTCAGGCTCGGCACGCACCGAGGTCACCACCGGTCCATCGGGCTCGAGCATCGGTGGACCGGGAACACTGCGCGCCCCGGAGCCGGTGAACCGACAGGCGCGCCAATGACCCGCTCCGTCCGATGCCACCACGGCCTCGCCCGATCGCAGCCGCAACACGTGCACGAGATGGTGCTCGTCATCGGGTGCCAGGGGGAGCTCGTCGAGATCAACCACGAAGACCTGGGCGACAGCGCCCACGGCGGCGGGTATGGGCGGTGCCGCGCCTGACCGAGAGCCCGCCGGGGCGTCCTCGTCGCGCATGGCGCGCCCGATCAGCCGAACGCGGAACGCAGGCGGGACATGAGGCCCTCGTCGGGGGGTCCGACGTCCTCCCCGCTCTCCGCTGCAAACTGTCGCAGGAGGTCCTCTTGTGTCTTGGAAAGGCGCGTGGGCGTGTCCACCACCACCTGGATCACGAGGTCGCCTCGCCCGCGCCCCCGGACATGGGGCACGCCCCGCCCCCGCAGGCGGATCACGTGTCCGGTCTGGGTGCCCGGGTTCAGCGCAAGTGTCTCGGTACCGTCGAGCGTCTCGAATTCCGGCGAGGCCCCCAACGCCGCCTGTGCTATCGACACGTGCAGGTCGGCCTGGAGGTCATCGCCCACGCGGCTGAAGTCGTCGTCGGGACGCACCGCCAGGTGCACATAGAGGTCGCCGGGGGGACCACCGCGGGGCCCAGCCGGTCCCCGGCCTGACAGGCGCAAGGTCGACCCGTGATCGACGCCGCCGGGAACGTCGACGCTGAAGGTGCGTGCTTGGGTGACGCGTCCCTCGCCACGGCAGTCCGAGCACGGGCTCGTGATGACTTCCCCGCTCCCGTTACAACGCCGGCACGGCGCGGCGGTCACCACCTGGCCCAGAATGGACTGGCGCACCCTGTGGACCTCGCCCGACCCCTGGCACTCGGTGCAACGGATGGCGGTGGTCCCCGCCCGGGCGCCCGTCCCCTCGCAGGTGGCGCAGCCCACCGGGGTGTCCAGTGTGAGCTCGCGGGTGGTCCCGAACACCGCTTCTCTGAAGTCGAGCTCGACGACGATCTCGGTGTCGTCGCCCCGGACCGGGCCTCCCCGGCGTCGGGGGCCGGCGCCGGCCCCGCCGAAGAACGCGTCGAACAGGTCTCCGAGCCCCCCACCGAACATGTCGCCCGCACCGGGCACCGGGCCATCCATGGCCTCGGGCCCGAATCGGTCATAGCGTGCCCGCCGCTGCGGATCATGCAGCACCTCATAGGCGCGCGTCACCTCCTTGAAGCGCGCTTCAGCGGCGGCGTCGCCACCGGTGCGGTCGGGGTGGAGCTCCCGCGCCATGCGCCGGTAGGCCCGTTTGATGTCGTCGTCGGACGCCTTCGGCGTGACCCCCAGGAGGGCGTAGTAGTCAGTTGCCACCGTCAGAGTCCTTCCGCCGCTTGGCCGGGCGATCTGCGGCGCCAGCCCGGGCTGACGCCTTGGCGCGACCCGCACCGGAGCGCCCCGTCGACGTGCTGGTCCCCGAGATGCTCGCCCAGTTGCTCGCCGACGAGCTCCACGGCGGCAAGTGCGCGCGGGTAGTGCATCCGGGTGGGGCCGACCACGCCGATGGTGCCGGCCACCTCGCCCTCGATGGCGACGGGCGCCAATACCAGCGCACACGAGGCCAACGGTTCGAAGCCGTGCTCGGCGCCGATGGCCACCGACAACCCGCGGTCGAGGATGTCCTCGATGAGCTCCACCACGACCAACTGCTGCTCCAGGATCGACAGCACGGACCGGACGGTCTCCACGGCGTCGAAAGCAGACGCCATGCGCGAAGACCCTCCCACAAAGACATGGTCGGGCTCGCCCGCTGCGGCCAGCTCTCCCAGCGCGGCCACTCCGCAGCTGATGACGGCGTTGAGCGCAGGGTCACGAAGCTCGGGGACCGTGCCCGCGATGGCCAGGGTGGCACCGCGCGCCCAGGTGGCCAGGTGGGTGGCGGCCTCGGCGAGCAGGTCGTCGGAGGTGTCGGAGGGAAGGTCGACGGTGCGCTTCTCCACCGCCCCGTCCGACAGCACGACGACCAGAAGCGCGAGTCGAGGCGAGAGCCCCACGAGCTGCACCGACCTGATCGTGGCCGACTCGTGCCGGGGACCCACCACGACGGCGGCGTAGTCAGTGAGACCGGCCAGCAGACCGCTCGTTCTCCCGAGCAGGTCTTCCACTTCGCCGTGGACGTGAGCGAAGAACTTGCGCACCTCGTGGCGCTCGTGCGGCCCCAGCGTGCCGGGCCGTCCCAGGTGATCGACGAAGAAGCGATACCCCTTGTCGGTGGGGATCCGCCCCGCACTGGTATGAGGTTGTGCGAGGTAACCGTCGCGCTCGAGCGCCGCCATCTCGCTGCGCACCGTCGCCGACGACACCTCCACACCGGGGTTGCCGGTGATGTGTGCGGAACCCACGGGCTGCGCGGTCTCGATGTACTCCGACACAACCGCGTTCAAGATGGCGGCCTTGCGGTGATCGAGGCCGATGGTGTCAGAGTCGGGGTGACTCGGAGTGCCCGAGCGGGGGGAGGCTCGACCCGACCACAGCGCGTCGTGCGTGTCGGGGGCGCCGTGACTCGCCTGGGTCGCACCCTGGGGCGGCGTGGGCTTCGAGGCGCGCCTCGAGGCGCGCGTCGCATCCTCCTTGCGCTCGCCGCGCTTGGCCTGGTTCGCCTTCATGATCGTCTTGGCAGTCGAGTCTACCGAGTGCTACCTCGTTCCCCGTGGCCGTGCCCAGGGCACGGCCAAGCCATGTCCCAGCGCCCGGGCCCTTTTGAACCCCCCCAGCCGCCGGCCCCCGGGGATCGCCGCCTCCCCCGGGGAGCGCCGCCGGCCGCGGGCGGGTCCAGGTGGGGCGCTTTCTCGACGGCGGCGTCGGGTTCGCTTGTTCAGTCCTCGAGGCGCAGAGCCGAGATGAAGGCCTCCTGGGGGACCTCGACGCGCCCGATGGACTTCATTTTCTTCTTTCCCTCTTTCTGACGTTCGAGGAGCTTGCGCTTGCGGGTGATGTCACCGCCGTAACACTTGGCGAGGACGTCCTTGCGCTTGGCCTTTACCGTCTCCCGCGCGATCACTCGACCCCCCACGGCTGCCTGGATGGGAACGTCGAAGAGCTGGCGCGGGATGAGCTCGCGCAGCTTCTCGGTCATGCGCCGCCCGTAGGTGTCGGCCTGAGAACGGTGCACGACGGTCGAGAACGCGTCGACAGGCACGTGGTTGATGAGGAGGTCGACCTTCACCAGATTGGCCGTCTGGTAGCCCACGGCCTCGTAGTCGAGGCTCGCATACCCTTTGGTACGGCTCTTCAGCTGGTCGAAGAAGTCGACCACCACCTCGGCGAGGGGAATGCGGTAGATGAGCTCGAGGCGCTCGGGCGACAGGTATTCCATATGGTCGAGATCACCGCGGCGCGCCTGGCACAGCTCCATGACGGTCCCGATGTACTCCGAAGGCACGATGACCGTCGCCCGCAGGACAGGCTCTTCGATGTGGTCGAGCCGGCTGGCGTCGGGCATCTCGCTGGGATTGTCGAAGCGCAGGTCCCCGCCATCGGTCAGGTGTGCCACGTACGCCACCGACGGCGCCGTGGCGATGAGCGACTGGTCGAACTCACGCTCGAGGCGCTCCCGCACGATCTCCATGTGCAAGAGGCCCAGAAACCCACAGCGAAAGCCGAAGCCCAGTGCCCCCGAGGACTCGGGCTCGAAGGTGAAGCTCGAGTCGTTCAGCCGGAGCTTCTCGAGTGCCTCGCGCAGCGCGGTGAGCTCGTCGCCGTCGATGGGGTACAGCCCGCAGAACACCATGGGTTTGGGGTCCCGGTACCCCGCCAGCGGCTCCGGGGCAGGACGGACTGCGTCGGTGACCGTCTCCCCCGAGCGGGCCTGGCCCACGTCCTTGATGCCTGCAATGAGGTAGCCCACCTCACCAGGGCCGAGCTCGTCGACCGCCGTCGGAATCGGCATGCGCACACCGATCTCTTCCACCTCTTGGGAGAAGCCCGCTTGCATGTAGCGGACCTTGGACCCGGACCGCAAGACACCGTCCATCACCCGGATCGAGCTCACTACCCCCCGGTACTGGTCGTAGGCCGAGTCGAAGATGAGTGCCCGCAGCGCCGTGCCGGGCTCGCCCGCCGGGGACGGCACCCGCGCCACGACGGCGTCGAGAAGCTCTTCCACCCCCTCCCCCGTCTTCGCCGAGATCCGAAGGATGGTGTCGGCCGGGATGCCGAGGACCCGCTCGATCTCGGCTGCATACTTCTCGGGCTCCGCCGCGGGCAGGTCGATCTTGTTGAGGGCGGCGACGATCTCGAGGTCGTGCTCGAGGGCCTGGTAACAGGTGGCGAGTGTCTGGGCCTGGATTCCTTGCGAGGCATCCACCAGCAGCACGGCCCCCTCGCACGCCGCCAACGACCGGCTCACCTCGTAGCCGAAGTCCACATGACCGGGGGTGTCGATGAGATGCAGGACGTGGTCCTTGAAGCGGACTCGCACGTTCTGTGCCTTGATGGTGATGCCCCGCTCGCGTTCGAGCTCCATAGAGTCCAGGTACTGCTCGCGCATGAGGCGGGGATCCACGGCGTGGGTCAGCTCGAGGATGCGGTCCGACAGGGTCGACTTCCCGTGGTCGACATGGCTGATGATGGAAAAATTGCGAATGCGGTCGGGGCTGAGCACGGCACTCGGATCGTACCGGCGCCGGCATCGACCCCCGGTCCCAGAGGAGGCGACGCCTGTGCCTGCTACGCTCGGGCCTTTGGTGGTGCCCCCGTGGCGCCACCGGTTGGGGCGGGTGGACCGTCCGGCCAGGAGCAGTCTCCTTCCACCTCGATCGTCGACGAGCCGCCCACAGCGGAGTACGTCTCGGAGCAGCGAAGAGTCACATGGCCAACATCCGAAGCCAGATCAAGCGGAACCGCCAGAACGAGCGGCGCCGACTGCGCAACAAGTCGGTGCGCTCGGAGATCCGCACGCGTACGAAGACCGCCGTGACGGCCGTGGACTCCGCAGCCGAGGATGCCGCCGAGGCCACGCGCGCCGCGGTGAGGCGCATAGACAAGGCCGCCGCGCAGGGCGTGATCCACAAGAATCAAGCCGCCAACCGCAAGTCCCGCCTCATGCGTCGGGCCAACGCGGCGAGCGAGGGCTGAGCCTCACGATCTGCGCGATGCCGCGGCAGAAGACCGCCGCGTCGCCGGCTCCCTGGCCGTGCCCAGCCGGCTGAGGCGACCCACCAGCACCTCGAGCACTGTCTCCGGGGAAAGGGCGCTTCGTCCCCGGACGTCGAGATCGGCGTCGGCCAGCAACGTGACCGCCCTGCTGATACCCGTCGGGCCCAGCCGACGGCCTTGCTCGAGGGCCTTGCGTGCCGGATAGGAGCTGCGCATGCCTAGGCGTGCCGCGGCCTGGTCGGGAGTGGTGACACCGGAACCGTCGAGGCGGAGCATGGCTTGGTAGTGGCGGTGCAGGATCGCCAGAACCTGCAGCGGATGGAAGTCGCCGGCCCCGAACAGTCGCCGCAGGGCCCCCAGGGCTCCGGCGGTGTCACCGGAGTCGATGGCGTCAGAGAGATCCCAAGGCGCCACCGAGCCAGCTTCACCCAGGAAAGGCTCGAGCTTCTCGACGTCGATGGAGGCGCCTTCGCCGTACGCCGCGGACAGCGCCTCGAGCAGGCCTCGTAGACGGCTCACATCGCCACCGAGGTGTTCCCCGAGCATGGACCCGGCGCGCGCGTCGAGCTTGACGGGGCCCTCGTGCAGGCGGTCCACGAACCATTGCGTGCGCGCTCGTCCGGTACCGACGCTCGTGTCGATGACGGTGCCGTGGCGTTCGGTGGCCTTCACGAGAGCAGCCGGGATCGTGCCGCCCCCAGCGACCAGAACCAGGGTGACGCCGGGCAGGGCGTCGTCGAGACACTCCACTAGGCGCGCCGCGTCGGCGGCCACGAGCCGGCCGGCATCACGCAGCACCACGATCCTTCGGTCGAAGAGGAACGGAGGCGTGGTCAAGGCGTCGACCACCATGCCGACTTCCAGCTCATCAGCACCGGAGCCGCCGTGCTCCTCGACCACCATGGCCGCGTCGTGGTGGCCCGCGAGGCTGCCAAGCAGGTCGTGCAGGTGCTGGCCGACGAGCGAGGCGTCGTCCCCGCGAACGAGGTACACCGGCTGGGGAGCCGCGCTCGGCGTCGCACCCGAGGCAGCGGGCTTGGTCGCGGAGCCGGCCGCGCCCGAGGCGCGTCGAGGGCGCGGACCGTCGCTCATGCTGCCTCGAGCACTGCGGCAAGGGCGTCACGCACCCGTCTGGTGCCGGCGACGTCGTGTGCTCGGACGATGCGACAGCCCAGTGAGATGCCGAGGGCAGCGGCAGCAAGTGACGCGTCCTGTCGGTGGTCGATGTCGAGATCGAGTGTCACGCCCAGGAAGGGCTTGTTCGAGGCCGACAGCAGCAAGGGATACCCCAGACCAGCGAGCACACCCGAGGCGCGCAACAGCCCCAGGGACTGTGAAGCCGTCTTCCCGAGGTCGAGCCCGGCGTCGAGAACGATCTGATCGGCGGTGAGGCCCGACGAGCGGGCTCGAGCGGCACGTTCTTCGAGAAAAGCCCCCACCGATTGCACCACGTCGTCGTAGTGGGGCTCGGGGTCGGGAATCCGGGGACCTATCCGGATGTGGGTTGCGACCACCGTGGCGCCGGCTCCGGCGGCGGCACGCAGGTAGTCGGGATCGGCGAACCCGCTGATGTCGTTGCCCACGACGGCCCCCGCGGCGTAGGCCGCACGGGCCACCGACGCACGCCAGGTGTCGACCGACAGCGACACGTCGACACGGGCATGCAGGGCTTCGATGGCCGGGACAACGCGGTCGAGCTCCTCGGCCTCGGTCACCTCGGGACCCGGGCCCGCCTTCACGCCACCGACATCGAGGATGTCCGCACCGTCGGTGACCAGTTCGTCGGCGCGCGCCAGAAGGGCGTCGAGGGAGAACGTGACGCCCTTGTCGTAGAAGGAATCGGGCGTCCGGTTCAAGATGCCCATGACCAACGCACGAGTGGCCAGATCGAAGGTCCGATCACCGAGCCGAAGACGCACCACGAGAACCTACACGTCGGTCGCCGGTGCCAACTCATTCTCGCCGGGTGGTCGAGCGCGCTCAGAACAGCCGGCCGGCAAGTGCCCTTCGGTATTGCGCCGTGCGAGGGTCGTCGGGACCGAGCGTCTCCAACAGGTCGAGGAACTCCTGGCGGGCCTCTTCGTCTGCCTTCACCTTCGGCAGCAAGGCGTCGAGCAGCACGTCCACGCCGTCGGCGGGCACCTCGACCTGCTGCACCGCCAACCGGGCCTCGGCGGCCACCTGGCGCACGTCGGGGGATTCCGGGACGCGGGCGAGCAGTCGCAGCGCCTCGGCGGGATCACCGCGATCGACGAGGAGGCGGGCCAGGGCCACGACGGCACCGGGGTGGTCGGGCTCGAGCTCGAGGGCCCGCCGCAGCGAAACCTCGTCTCCGGCATCGACCAGCAGGTCGGCTTCTGAGGGCTGCGGGGCGAGGCGGTCCACGAATTCGGTGACCTGTGGCTCGGGGACGGCACCGACGAACCCATCCACGACCTGACGGTTTCTGAGGGCGAACACGGCCGGGATCGACTGAACCTGGAACGTGGCCGAGATCCGTGGATTCTCGTCCACGTTGACCTTGACGAGCTCGACCGCACCCTCCTTGGCCTCGACCACCTTCTCCAGGATGGGGCCCAGGCTGCGACACGGCCCGCACCACGGCGCCCAGAGGTCCACGACGACCGGGACCTGCTCGGAACGCACCAGAACATCCTGCTCGAAGGTGGAGTCAGTGACGTCGATCACACCGAAGACGATACCGGGTGCGGATCGCCACCCATGCCGCTCCGTGTGCTGCGGGTAGCGTTCAGCCCATGACGACTGCCGAGTTCGTCGACGGTGGCGTCGAGGGAATCGACGCCGAACAAGTGACGGCGTGGTTCTCGTCGCACGTGGCCGGCAGCGAGCCGCCGATGTCGTTCTCGCTCATCGCCGGGGGTCGCTCGAACCTGACATACCGGGTCGCCGATGCGGGCGGTCACCTCTATGCCTTGCGCCGACCGCCGCTCAGCCACGTCCTTCCCACCGCCCACGACATGGCCCGCGAATACCGCGTGATCACGGCTCTCGGTCCTACAGGGGTCCCGGTGCCGGCGACTTTCGGGCTGTGCACGGACTCAGACATCAACGGGCAGCCGTTCTACGTGATGGAGTTCGTGGACGGGAACATCATCCGCGACGCGGGCGCGGCCGAGCACGACCTCGATAGCAGGGCGCGACGTCGGGCCGGCGAGTCACTCGCCGACACCCTGGCCGCCCTTCATGCCGTGGACGTCGATGCCGTCGGACTCGGAGACTTCGCCAAACGCGACGGGTACATCGAGCGGCAGCTGCGGCGGTGGTACGAACAGTTCCGCAATTCACAAGTGGAGGGATTGGACACTGCGACCGTCGTGGGCGCTGTACACGACCGGCTGGCCGAACAGGTCCCCCCCCAAGTGGGGACGTCGATCGTGCACGGCGACTATCGACTCGACAACACCGTGTTGGGTCCCGACGGAGACGTGCGCGCCGTGCTCGACTGGGAGATCTGCACCCTGGGTGATCCCCTGGCCGACCTCGGGCTCCTGATGGTGTACTGGACCGATCCCGGTGACGAGGCCGCCCTCCTGGGCGTCACTCCCACCACGGTGGCCGGATTTCCGACACGGGCCGAGATGCGGGGGCGCTACGCCGCCGCTTCGGGCCGCGACCTCCAGCACCTCGACTTCTATGTGGCGTTCGGCTACTGGAAACTGGCCTGCATCCTCCAGGGCGTCTACGCGCGCTACGTGGGCGGCGCCACCGCTGGAGACCGTTCGAGCGTGGACGATTTCGGCCACAGTGTCGTGAGGTTGGCCCAGATGGCGCTGAGCGCGCTCGACGCGACGTGAGCCCGGGACGAGCGAGATGACCCTCTACGAGCGACACGGAGAGCGCATCCTCGACCGGCCTGTGCTGGTCGTGGCGCTCGACGGTTGGGTCGATGCGGGACTTGGCGCCGACGGTGCCATCACCGCGCTGTTGTCGGCGGACCCGACCGAGCTCGTGGCCACCTTCGACGGTGAAGCGCTCATCGACCAACGCGCCCGGCGCCCCGTGGTGCACATCTCCCACGGGATAAACGAGGGGCTCACGTGGCCGGTCATCCAGCTACGGGTGGGGACCGATCGAGCTGGTTCGGAGGTCTGCTATCTCGTCGGGCCCGAGCCCGACTTCCGGTGGCCCACCTTCGTCGCCTCTGTGGTGAGCCTGGCCCAAGAGCTCGGCGTCCGGATGGTCGTGGGGTTGGGTGCCTTCCCCGCCCCGGCTCCCCACACCCGGCCCGTGCGCCTGGCGGCAACTGCCCCGCAGGAGTCCGCTGACCTCGTGGCCCGCATGGGCATCGTCCAGGGTGAAATCGACGTGCCGTCGGGAGTGTGGGGGGCGCTCGAGATCGCGTTCGGCGAGGCGGCCATCCCCACCGTGGGGCTGTGGGCCCGGGTACCCCATTACGTATCGGGTATGTCGTTCCCTTCGGCCAGTGCGGCCTTGCTCGATGGCCTCGCCGCTGTCGGCGACCTATCTCTGGACTCGACCGACCTCCACACCGCCGCCGACACCTCGCTCCAGCAAGTCGACGACCTCATCGCCAAGAGCGCCGAGCACACCGCCATGGTGCGGCAGCTGGAGCGCAGCGTCGACGCTGCAGAGGGCAACCCCCTCGACGTGGGAACGCTGCCTACGGGCGACGAGCTCGCCACCGAGCTCGAACGCTACCTACGAGACCAACGCAGTGACGGCGGGCCGCCCGACGACGTCTGAGTGTGAGCCGGGCGCACGACATGAGGCAACACGGCGCCGCCACTGCCTGAAGCCAACGCGACTACTGCACCGACACGAGGTCGACCACGAACACGAGGGTCTCGTTGGGCGAGACGGCAGGGGGACTGCCCGTGGCGCCATATCCCAGAGTGGGAGGGATCACGATCTCCCGACGCCCCCCTACCTTCATGCCCTCGATCCCCTGGGCGAATCCCGGCACCACGCCGCTCAGTGGGAACGAGGTGGGGCGACCCTGTTTCCAGGGCGTATCGTCGAAGACCCTGCCATTGGAGTAGTCGGCGCCGACGTAATTGACGTTGACCGTGCTCGACGCCATCGCGGCCGCCCCGGTGCCCACGACGAGGTCCTTGGTCTCGAGGCTGGTGGGCGCAGGCGACGAGCCCGGCCCGATGACGGGTTCCGCCTTCAGGTTGGTGGCGCCGCTCACGACCGGTGGGTTGGCGGCACCGAGCCCGGACGAGGTCGTGGCGCTCCCCGAGGTCGGCGGACCAGAGGGCGTCGGGCTCCCTGAGGTCGTCAACGTCGTCGATGACGGGGTGCTGGAACCACAAGCCGCCAACAGGAGGAAAATCGGAACGATCGGGAGAACGAGGAATCGACGCACGCGGGGCACATTACTCATGGCACGCACGGCAGCGGTGACGCCACCGGTGCGGCGATGACACAAGGGGTGGTGGTGCGCACGTTGAGCCTGATGGGTTGCCCCTCAGCCTCGGACCTCAACCCGAGCTGATTCGAACTGCCCGGTGCGACCACACCGTGAGGGCGAATGTCCTCCCGACCGACGCACGAGGAGACAAGGCAGCCCCGTGGACGTGGGTCGCCAGCCACATCCCCATGCCGATGAGCACGGCGAACAATACGAAGACGAACGCCAACGCCACATAGCGGGCGGTCGGGCTGCGGGTTCCCGATGATGGTGGCGACCGGAGAAGGGCCAGATCAACCGCGTCGAGGCCGCGGGAGGCGACGTCGCCCGGGCCCTTCGCAGAACCCTCCGGACGTCGTTCGACGATCGCCGACATCTCTTCGGCGGAGATGGCGGCGTTGATAGCGAGTACACGTCGTGTGTATTCGTAGGGCTCGAGGTGTCCGGCCTCGAACTCGTCAAGGACGCGTCGCAGGTACGGCTCGCGCATGGCGAGACCCACATCGGCCTCCTCGGACAGCGGTGGCAGCCTTGGGGAAGGATCGGGCGCACGTGGCGCGCCGGGAAGTGCTCTCTCGAGGGGGCCCTGAGGCTCGTCCTCGAACGACGATCCGGCGTTGGCCATCTCAGAATTGTCGGCCATCTGGGCCGAGAACTGCAACGGTTTTCAACACTTCTGCAGTACCAGGCCGGCCCCACCGCGCCATGGGTGGGTTCGACGGCGTTCAGATATGGTGCTGCGATGCAAGTGGACGGCGGTATCGGGTTCGATCCGAGCGACGCGGTCAAGACGGCGCTCCGAGCCGAGAATGACGGCTTCGACGGCCTGTGGTGCGCCGAGACGGGCCACGACCCTTTCCTGCCGCTCCTGCTGGCGGCCGAGCATACCGAGCGCATCGAGCTCGGCACGGGGATTGCCGTGGCCTTCGCCCGCAATCCCATGAGCACGGCAGTGCTGGCCAACGATCTTCAGTCCTATTCGAAAGGTCGGTTCATGCTGGGACTGGGCTCACAGATCAAGCCGCACATCGAGAAGCGGTATTCGATGCCCTGGTCCCACCCTGCACCGCGGATGCGCGAGTTCATCGTCGCCATGCGGGCGATCTGGTCCGCCTGGCACGACGGCACCAAGCTCGCTTTTCGAGGCGACTTCTACAAACACACGCTCTTGACGCCGTTCTTCAATCCCGGGCCAAATCAGTACGGATCCCCCAAGGTCTTTCTCGCCGCCGTGGGTGAGCTCATGACCGAGGTGGCCGGCGAGGTTGCCGACGGACTACTGGCGCACGGATTCACCACGGCGCGCTACATGCGCGAGGTGACCCTGCCCGCTTTGGAGCGGGGACTCGCCCGGGCCGGACGGCCCCGGAAGGGATTCGAGATCTCGTACCCCGCCATGATGGTCACGGGCACCAACGAGGCGGAGATGCAGGCCGCCACACAGGCAGTCAAAGAACAACTGGCGTTCTACGCGTCGACGCCCGCTTACCGACCGGTGCTCGACCTTCACGGCTGGGGAGACCTCTTCCCCGTCCTCAACAGTCTCTCGAAGAAGGGTGAATGGGTTGAGATGGCGAACCTCATACCCGACGACATGCTGGACGCGTTCGCCGTGAGCGGAGAGATCACCGAAATCCCGGCGCAGGTACTGGAACGTTATGGGGACATGGTCACGCGCGTCAGCTTCTACGCCCCCTATCGCATGGACCATGCCCAGATTCAGGAGCTGTTGGCGGGCTTCAGGGTGTCGTAACGGTACCGGTTGGACCGACAGACCCCGGCCCTGGCGCGTCACGTGACGAAGTTCACCAGCCGGGGCGGTCGGGCGACCACCCGGGACGGCTCGGCTCCGCCCAGCGCGGCCCCCACGCGCTCGGACGCCAATGCCACTCGCACTGCCTCCTCCTCGACGATGTCGGGTGACACCTCGATCCGGTCTTTCAGTTTGCCGTTCACCTGGACCACCATCGTGACGCTCTCGGCACGGGCCAGCTCCGGATCGAACGTCGGCCACGACTCGGCGTGCACCATCGCCCCCCGTCCGTGCCGGCGCTCCCAGGCCTCGGCGGTGACGTGCGGGACCAGCGGAGCGAGAAGCAGCAGCAGGGCATCCGACGGCGGCGTCATTCGTCGCCCGGTGGGGGCCCTCCGGCGACTCACGCTGATAGCGCTGCAGGGCGTTGGAGAACTCCATGCAGGCGGCCACAGCGGTATTGAAAGACCACCGCTCGATGTCCTCGCTGACCTTGGCGATGAGCCTGTGTGTCGCCCGATTTATCCCTACGTCCTGCGCCGAAGGGTCGCCGTCTCGACGGTCGTCGCTCGAGTCTCGACGGTCAGCCGCCACACGCGGTCCAGGAAACGGCCGCAGCCGTCGATGATCTCTCGGTCTGCTCGCTCCAGTCCATGTCGTCGCCGGGGGGCCCGGCGAAGAGGTGGAAGAGACGCAGCGCGTCGGCGCCCACGGTGTCGAAGTACTTCGTCGGGGCGATCGAGGTTGCCCTTGGACTTCGACATCTTCTTGTGGTCCATCCGGATCATGCCCTGGGTGAACAGCCGGCGTGAACGGCTCGCGGGGCACTCCTGGAGCCAGGCCCACGTCGATCAGGGCCCGGGTGTAGAAGCGGGCGTAGAGCAGGTGCAGGATGGCGTGCTCGATGCCGCCGATGTACTGATCGACGGGCATGAAGTGCCGGGCGGTCTCGGGATCGAACGGTCGGTCCTCGGACCACGGGTCGCAAAAGCGCAGGAAGTACCACGACGAGTCGACGAAGGTGTCCATGGTGTCGGTCTCGCGCTCGGCCGGACCCCCGCATTTGGGGCACGTCGCGTGACGGAAGGTCGGATGCCGGGTCAGGGGCGACTCGCCGGTCGGGCAGGAACTCGACATCGTCCGGAGCGAGAACGGGCAGCTGGTCCTCGGGAACCCCGACGGCCCCGTCCACAGGGCAATAGACGATGGGGATCGGGCATCCCCAGTACCGCTGGCGCGACACCAACCAGTCGCGTAGGCGGTAGTTGACGGTCGCGTCGTCCGATCCCCTCTCCTCGAGCCATGTCGATGGCGCGTTCCTTGGCGGCGGCGACGTCGAGGCCGTCGAGGAAGCCCGAGTTCTCCTTGACCCCGCCACCGGTCCACGCGCCGCCGTCGAATCCGTCCGGGCGGCTGTGTGGTGCGCACGACAGGGAGGCCGTGGGCCTGGGCGAATTCCCAGTCACGCTCGTCCTCGGCGGGGACGGCCATGATGGCGCCCGTGCCGTAGCGCATGAGGACGTAGTCGGCCACATAGACCGGGATCGCTTCGTCCGTGAACGGATTGACGACGTGCCCACCGGTGAAGGCACCTCGCTTGGCCAGCGTCTCGACGCTCGCCCTCCGAGGTGCGATCGAGCTCGCTCTTGCCCTCGGCCGAGGCGCGAACCCCTCGACCTCTGGCGCGCTGCGCCTCGGTGGTGATCAGCGTCCACCAGCGGGTGCTCGGGGGCCACTACGGCGTAGGTCATGCCGAAGCTCGTGTCGGGCCGGGTGGTGAAGACCCGGAGCATGAGCCCGTCAGCATCGCTGCCCGACGACCTGGAGTTCGAATTCGACTCCTTCGGATCGCCCGATCCAGTTGCGCTGCATGGTCTTGACCCGCTCGGGCCAGTCGAGGGCGTCGAGGTCGAGTCGAGAAGTTCGTCGGCGTACGCGGTGGTGCGGAAGAACCACTGCTCGAGGTCACGCTGGATCACCAGGTCACCGGAGCGCTCGCAGGTGCCGTCGGCAGTACCTGCTCGTTGGCCAGAACCGTTTGGCAGCCGGGGCACCAGTTGACCGGCGCCAGGGCCCGGTAGGCCAGGCCGGCCTCGAGCAGCCGCAGGAAGATGACCTGGTTCCACCGCATGTAAGACGGGTCGTGGCTACGGACCTCGCGTCGCCAGTCGTAGACCGCCCCCAGGCGCTTGACACTGGCCTTCAGCTCGGCGATGCGGGCTTCGGTGAAGATCCGGGGGTGCTCCCCGTCCGGATGGCCGCGTTCTCGGCCGGCAGGCCGAAGGAGTCGAACCCGAAAGGCGACAGCACGGCGAATCCCTGCATGGTGCGGTGGCGCACCAGCAGGTCCCCGAAGGTGTAGTTGCGGATGTGGCCCTGATGGGCCGGCCCGCTCGGGTAGGGGTACATGCACAGGACGTACTGCGGCGGGCCGCGGGTCGTCGGCGTCGACCTGGTAGAGGTGGCTCGTCGGCCCAGCGCTGCTGCCACTTGAGCTCGACCTCCTGCACGTCGTACTCGTGCGCCATCCCTGGATTCTAGGGAGCCAGACGCGCCGGCTCGGACACCCGGCGGTCATCCACCGCGGTTCGACGCCTCCGGAGCCGTCGGGCCCCGGAGGCGTCGATCGAGATAGACCCGGTCCCGGGCAATGTGCGGCCCACCTTGCTCAGCAGCCCATGGGTGGTGACGGCGTCGACCTCTATGCGAAGCAACCTAAGACATTGGAGACCCAGTCGCTCCGCCGGGCGGGACTGATAACGTCGCGGATCGTCCCGGGGGCGTAGCTCAGTTGGTAGAGCGCTTGACTGGCAGTGAAATCTGCGGCCTGACGGCCGGTGTCGGTGCCTGCCCGACAGTGCCGCTGAGTAGGGACAACTCCCCGGACCGACGACGGACCTGACGACCTCTGACGGTCTATGTCGGTGGGTTCGTTTGCAAACGGTTTGCAATGTAGTCCCTCCGGTCGCGCCCTGAGAGAATGTGGAACGTTCTGTAGAAGGGGAGAGGAACCTTGAATCCCGCGCACCAGCGGCCCATCGCCATATCGCCGATTTACTCCACGTCGAAACGGGACGAGCCTCTCGAACTTTACCGCGGCGAGCTCCGCCTACTCGGAGGCGACGGACAGGAACACGTCCGTGGGACCGGGGTGATTCGCTTCTCCTGGGAACCGTTTCCTCGGCTTCCCTTCGAAGTCGAACTTCCCCTATTACCTCCGATTGATGAGACGGTGCTCTCCGCCGGTATCACTGTCCAACTGGTGGACGATCCCGGGGGCCAAGGTAGTGGCGTTCTTCTCGGAGTAGACATGAACGTCGATTTCGCCTCTAACGACGCGACTCAGACACTCACTGGTGGTCTTATCGAGTGCACGGCGGGCAATCCTTGTGCAACGGATTCCGTGATCTTCCATGTTGCTAACTTCATTCGCCACGCAGGTGACCCCATCACTGATGGTCAGGGCCGTCACTGGCGCGGGCGCTTCGCCCTCGAGTGCCCGCCATGGAGAATAGACCTCGATGAGATTCCTCTCCCGCAAGATTTACGTACAGAACTCGCTCGTAGGGGAGGATTCCTGATCACCCATGTCGGACGCATAACGCGCCTCGATGGGGCACCCGTTGCTTTCGATGAACTGACCCGCCTGCGGTCGGCGTTGAGGTGGTGGCTCTCCCTTGTGCGAGGTCAGAGGACGGAGCCGATACTCATGGTTGGGGTCCACGATGGAGCACATGTCTGGGAGATATGGCACAGACCAATCGTTGCTCGCTGGATTGGACAACACACATGGCTACCGATACATCCTACACATTCTCCGGCTGTTGGCCTTACTTCGATTCTCGCCTCTCTGCTTGCCGCCGAATCCGATGAAACCCTAAATACTGGGCTCGCTCGCGGATCGATTGGTACACGCAAAGCATTGATAGCGATCGCCTTGTTACGAGGGCCATCTTCGCCCAGGCAGGTCTCGAGCTGATGACCTGGCTTCAACTCGTTGGAAGTGTGGGGATAGGTGAGGACGCATTCAGTCGACTGGATGCCGCAACTTCATTGAGACTTGCTCTCGGATTTGCCGGTATTGACCGATCAGTTCCCGACGATCCCGCTTGCGCGGAGCTCTATGCGGCTACGCGTAAGCAAAGTGCCTTGCCAGAGCTTGATGGGCCAGCGGCCGTCGTGGAGATTCGGAATAGCACTCTTCACCCGAAGATGGACCACCGACTACGCGATGACGCCGTCATGGACCAGGGAGGCACGCTCGCGATTCGTTACCTGGAACTCTTGCTCCTTCATCGCCTTGGGTACGGGGGCGAACTTATCTTCAACAGACTCACTCGTAAGGCGGAGCTAACCCCGTCGGCGTAGATAGGTGTAATGCCTCTCAAGATGCCCTAGAGAGGAGCGCTCGGCGAGCGTTTCGTTGCGGGCCGTCATCATCATCCGCCTCTTGCGGCGTGGCCGCGTCGCTGAAGGCCCCAGCGACATGATCGCGGCGTCGGCGGCGTCCGTGCTGCGCCCGATTCTGCGACGCACCTCATCTTTGCCTTCGACCTGAATCCGTCCCGAGGAGTTGACGGTCCACCGCGGCGCGGTGAGGTCACCGACGAGCTCATCATCGGGAGGAAGAGCGAGTTTCGCGTCGCTCGCTGGATCCAGACTCTCCCGCATGCGCCACCACATCGCCGCTCGCTCGTTTAGGAACATGAGCTCGCCGCTCCGATCCTTCAGCATGCTGCGTGCACTGGCATTGAAGGCGACAACGTTCCGCTTCATTTCGCGCAGACGGTCAACGACGCCAGCGCCGATGCCGATGACGTCCACGACAGCCGTCCCCCCAGTGCTGAGCTTCGATACGACGTACCCCGTGGTGGCCATCACATCTGCGTCATTGTGGCGCTCGAGGTATTCGATGACGTCACCACGCCGGACGGCAAGCACCGTCTTGTCGCCGCCGCGCCCGACATCTACACCGATTACTGGGGCCTCGTCACCTTGAGGCCCACCGGCATCGTCCCATGTGCGCCAACGCTCGCAGGCGCTTTCGACCCAACTGAGCGGGACGATGCCGTCCTCGTCATTGTCAGCGAACTCGCCCAACACGCGGGTCTGGTAGACGGCGGAGCCGACGCCCCACTGTCGGGCCCGTTGCTCAGCCCACTGTCGTGAGATGCGATTGGCCGCGATGGACTCCTCAAGGGTGACAGCCCGAACGTGCCAGTCCTCGGTACCCGGTCTGCGGGTGTGGATGGCATGAAACATGCCGCTCGGTGCGCCCGGCGTGCTCACGGCCAGGGCCAGCGCTTCGCCTTGGCCGGACAGTGCCCCCTCAAGGCTTTCCCAGGTTGCGGCCGGAATGGATTTCGATTCGTCGAAGACAATGAGAACCGAATCAGCGTGACACCCCTCCAGCAACGCCGGGTCATCTGACGCTCCAGCAAAAGCTTCGCCATATTCAAGGCGCAGAGTCAGAGCGAGCAACTCTTTCTGGTCGAAGGGAGCACGACCGACCGCCTCCCAGCGGACGCGTCTCGACCACAGTCGAATCTCGGGCCATAGATATTTCTCGAGCTGTCTCCACGACGAAGCGGTCGTCAGAATCTTCCAGTTCACGCCCGCGGCGTCGCGACTCAGTGCGTGGTGCAGAACGGCCAGAGCGCACAGAGTCGACTTTCCCAGAGCGTGCGGGCCGCGGACGGTAACCCGACGGTGCTCAGAGAGTGCAGTGAGGACCTCGGCCTGGTAGGTGGAGAGTTCGCAGCCATCCGGCCACACAATGCACTGGCGGGCGAAGTCTGCGGGGTCGGAGTACCAAGACGGGCGACGAGTCACCGTTGAGCCAAGGCGCGTGCTAACGGCGGAGAGGGCGTCGTCAGTCACGTCATGCCGCTACCCGCCGACGCCGGGGGTCGTGACCACCACGGGCCCCCTGGCGTCGACGGTCGCCGACTTCCGGCGAATGTTGGTCGTCACGAAAATGACGACCAAGTGACCCGACGCCTGCCCCGTGATGGCGGCTTCACGTCGACGAGATAGGGCTCGGATCCGGCACAACGGCGGCTCTCTACGACGTGATCGCCGTGAGCCTCAAACACGCTCTCGCCGGAGGGCGTGGAGTGTGTTCGGCCGCACCCGGAGCACTTCCATACTTGCGCGGCGCTCACACCAGCGCCACCTTGCCGGAGGGCATGATTCGGACGGTGTCGAGGAACCCGTCAACGTCCCGGGGATCGCTTTCGGGCCCGACCCTGACGCGCAGGTAGTGGTCGACGGGCGCATCAAAGCTAGGGCAGTAGTTCACTCCGTGATAGGTGCCGTCCTCCGGGGTGAAACTCAGAATCGGCCGCTCTTCGAGGACGCTCCTTGGCAGATCATCGAGCGCGGTCCTAATGCACCGACTGATCTGACGTTTCGTCCGTGCGCTCAGTGCGACAGCGAGGTTGACATCGTCCACGGCGGGCTCGGGCGGCCACGGAGTCCCGACACGCCACACCCGCATGTCGGGATGCGACCACCAGCGGGCCAACTCGCGCACGTCGGCTACGGCGAGCTCGCGCAGGTGCTCCTCGGTGATGCGCTCATAGCTGCCGCCGGGGTGCGTGGCCGGTGCCAACGCATGCAATGCGATGATGATGCACGTTTCTCGGGCCGGTCCGGGGCGGTTCTGGGCCAGATAGAGCGTTTCGAGGGATGCCACGGGAGACAGAAACGCACCGTTGCTTCTGTAGGCCAAATCGACGGGCGGCGAGCCGGGGAACCTGTCACCTCTCTGGTCATGCAGATGGTGGGCGATCGGCTGCGCCTCGGAAACGTGAAGCGGCGAGAACCCAGGGGGCCCCTCGACGGGGCCATTCTGCGGCCCGGGTCTCTTCGAGAATGGCGTGGATGTCGGACCCATTGAGCCAACCCATTCGGCCCAGGGCGCTCGCGGGTGCGGGGTCGGGCGTGTTCCAGGGATCTGGCACTTCCCCGCCAACACCGATCGTTGTGACCAGTGCCCTGCGCCGTCTTATCGCCATCGTCATTTTCTCCGTTCAGCTCGGCCCGCTACCACGCCCGCTCGTAAAGATCCACCCGACGGGGCCGACGTCTGGCGTCGAGGGCCCGCTTATCCAAAGTCCCCGCCGCCGCGACGAGCTCGGCCGTTTCGGAACCCGGACGAAGGTTGGCCGGAGCGCCAAGGAGGCCGACCGCGGCGGCGAGAATCCCAGGGGCCACGATGACGGGGCTCCTGGACTCGGCCGCTGCCATTGCAGCCGTCTTGAGCGCAGCGGGGATCTCGCCGCCGCTCGTGTTCGCCCACGTCGTGACGAATCGTCTCGCGATCGACGAAGCGGCGGAGTGCCCGTGGCCCCGGCGCTCGAGCTCGTCGGTTAGTCCCGCGAGCAGATCGCCGGTGCCATCGGATCTACCACCGGCGCTCTGTGCGAGATCTTCGGCACCGGCCGCGGCCCGCTCGGCGCGCTCGAGGGCGAGCGTATCGTCGGGGTCCTTGTCGTCGGCGGCGTGGTAGCCCATGCGAGCATGTGCCCTCGCGCTTGCGGCGAGGCCCTGCACCGTCTCGTGGTCACCTGCAGCTCGCGGCCAGGATCGCTCCGGCCAGGTTCGCTTCGGCCATAAGGGCAAGGGCGCCGACGGTGCTCACTTCTGGGACCTCCTCGGTGATGGGCTGGCCGTGCTGGCGACGACCCGGGTGCCGGCTCCGCCGACGGTGTCGCACCAGCGGAGAAACGTCGGCTCCGGGGTCGACTGGCTCGCCGTGCTCGCAATGATCCGGGGCGGCTCGGCCAGGGACTTTCTGGCTTCTCGGCGGACGTACTCGGCAACGTCGCCGCCGCCGCTCGCCCACTTCCGGAGCACGGAGTGTACATAGGTGGCCACCTGCGCCGGATTGCCGCCCAGCTCGCGCCCGACGGCGCGCTCGAGGGCCTGGCGAAACGACGGCGGCGACGACGTCATCGGCACGAGCTCAACCGGCTCGAGCTCCAACGCCGCCAGTAGGTGCGCGTGAGCCTTCCGCCGAAGGGTCGCCAATGTGTCCCGGTCGACGAGAATGTCCGGCAGTGGTCTGATGGCGCCCACACTCACGCCACCGATTCATTGGGCTCGAGTTGGGCCACGGCCTCGCACAAGATGCGACGCATGAGCCCGGCCCGTGTCCGACCCTCGAGCTCGGCGCGCTCGTCGAGGGCTCGGAGTACGTGGGGCGGCACTCTCGTCGATGTCTTCGGCGACTCCCCGCGGGTCTGCGTCTTGCCCATCACCCCATCCTGCCTACGAAACGGCGCTGATAGGCGCCAAGGAGCGACATCGGCGGTCAGGGTGTTAGTCATGGCTCCGACTCCAGAGCCATACGAGGGCCTCTTCCAGGAGGTGGCCAACGGGGAAGGGACGACCATCGTCCCCACGCAGGCCCACAGCGGAGCGGCCTCGTCGGCTGCGTAGTGGAGGTAAACGATCTCGGGGGAACCGCCGACTTCGCCCGTGACGAAGTGGATGGCCAGGTGATCGGGCAAGTCGCTGTGCCATTCGACCCAAACACCGGGGGCGTCGCTGTGCCAAACCTCAAAGGTGCCGGAGTCCTGGCGGACGGTGCCGTTCGTGGTGTCGCTCATCACTTCACTTTCGGTTGTCGGCGCTTCGGTGGGACGGGATACTTGGGGCCATGCCAGAGCGACAGGGCCTGACACCGGCTCGAGCGGTCGCCTTGCTCGTGGTCTTCGCCTGTGCCGCCGCTGGCGGCTGGTTCACAGTCCTGGCCGTCGTCCTTGTCGGCGTGCCGTGCTGGGCTGTGGCGACTCTTGTCCGCTGGCAGCGGGCCAACAGGACGCCCTAGCGCCGTTTGCGCCGCCCTCTTCGGCCTCGCCCCACATGCCGAGCACCGCCAGGCGCCAGGGTCGTGAAACGGCCCGCGGACCACTCGGTCAGAGCCGCAACGGGGGCATGTGAATGGCTGCGCAGGCGCTTGATCCAGCGTCAAGCGCGCACCGCTCCGCCCCTGGTCAGACGGTACGAAACGGGACGCTGCAAACGCCTTGCAAACCCGAGATTCAGCCATTCCGGGACGCGATCTCGAGGGCCATGCGCTCCCGGGCGTCAGCCATGGTGGGCATCTCGCCCCTCTCCACGCTCTCTACGACCCACACGCAGTGAGCCTCGGCCGCGGCGACCATGATCGCGATGCGTACCTCCTCCACTCGCACCCGCCTTTCGTCCAAACCCAGTCGGACGAGATCGGCAAGCACGCGGTGGGAGCGGTCCAGAGCCTCGGTGTAGAGCTTCACGACGGCGCGCTCGCGCTCGACGTTGGTCAGGTCGACGGTCGCCAGCTCGCGGTGACGAGCCAACATCTCCCGAAGGATGCCCTGCCATGCTCTGATCTCCGCCGCGAGCTCGAGCAACTCCTCCACGGGGTCGCCCAATGGCTCAGGCTGCCCCAGGCGCTCGAGAGTGCGACGAGCCTCTGCGTCGGTGGCCACAAGGGCTGCAGCGGCTCTGTGGGTGGGCGTGCAGCCGCCGTGGACCTTGCACCGACCGACGCCAGGATGAGAGGTGCCCCACCCGGCCGGGTGACGGCAGGGCCCAGGACGCTGACGGCACTGCGCGCCGCAGAGGGCGGCTACATGACCAGACGTGTCAGCGGCGCCGTGCATGGCCTGCGCAGTCATCGTCCCGGGTTGGCGCGCCGTCATCGGGCAACGTCGCAGTAAGGGCGTCAAGCTCGCTGAGGCTCAGGTCCCGAGCATCGTCATCGACAGTGCTCCCCGGTAACACCTGCCGGACTGCCGTACTGTCAGAGAGAGAGTCATTTCTCCTGTTCACATCAGTACGGCTAGTGAGGACACTCTCTCCATTTCTGTCTTCAGTCCGGCAAGTGAGGACATCACTCTCATCAGTGCGGACAGTCCGGTCAGTCCGGACACTGTTTTGTGTCCCACCGGACTCTGTCCGGACAGGGCGGAAGTAGCGACGCTCTCCCCCGAATCCGTCGGGCTTGGACACCTCGATACCTGCCCGTGCGCGGGCACGACGCAGCTTGCGGTCGTCTCTGTCGTCAATGCTGAACCCGGCATCTCGGAGCCGCTGGCGCACCTCCTTGACGCCCACACTCCCGCTGGCCGTCATCTCGAGCAGGCAGTCGGCCATCTCGTGGACCTCGGAGCGGTCCTCCTCGCTGTCGGGCGACACCGCCAGCAGGTCGGAAGCTCGCACCCCGACGCGCTCACCGAGCCAGGCAACTCCCGACGTGGCGATGGGCTCTCCCCCATCGGGGTCGTCGATGGTGCGGCCCTCGATCCGGAAGCGCCGCGCGGGCACCTCGAGACGACCGAGGTTCGACTTGGCGAGCACCAGCAGTCTCGTGTCGGGGTCGTCGGGGTCGGCACCGACGACGACGACGGCCCGTGCTGCGGCCGTGAAAGCACGGGACCCGTTGACACGGTCCAGCGCGACGGTGGTGGGCACCTTGCTCCAGTGCATGACGCCAAGGGCGGCCGAGTCGAGCTCGTCCATACGGGCCGCCAACGGGGCGAGGGCCTGGCGGACATTAGCGTCCTTATGAGTATCGAGAGTGCCATGGAGATGAGCACCGAGGGGGTCGAGCACGAGGAAGCGTGAGCCGGTGCGGCGCATCTCGTGGGCGAGCATGTCGAGGTCTCCCGGGACCGAAAGGCCGCCCGCCAAGCCGTCGACCGCGACGAAGTGGACGAGCTCGAGGTCGGCGCCCGCTGCAATGAAGCGCGGGACAAGCGTGCGCGACCACGAGTCCTCGGCGGTGGCGAAGACGATGCCGACCGCCTCGCCCTTGAGGTCGCCGTCGAGTTGGCCCCGGGTGGCTCTGGCAGAGAGGTCGACAGCGATTGTGGTCTTCCCGTCACCTTCCAGCCCGGCCGCGACGGTGACTCCACCGAGAGGCAACAGGTCATTGAGGAGCCACCGTGTCCGCTCAGGGCGCACGGTGGACGCGGCCACGAGGTCGACCTGTCGAACATCGGGCTCGCTCTTCGCCGACTGGCGCCCTCTCGCTTTGGCGTCAACGTGTTCGGCCGACATCACGCACACTCCGACCCAACCGGCCGCGCGTCGAGTACGTCGTCCCGCCGGACGCCCAGGATCGCTTCGGCATCCTCGATGCCTGCCGCAACCGCTAACTCGGCGATGCCCCTTTCGGGACAGACGTGGAGGGCGACTGCCAGCATGGCGTCGCGGATCTGATCGGCTCGCCAGTGGTCCAGCGTGATGAGGATGCGCGTCGCGATCCGAACGCGCCCTACGTCACTCAGGCACGACAACGCCCAGCCCGGCGTGAGCGGCGCCGACGCCCATGCCGCCCACGCCCTGTCCTCGGAGAGCGTCCGCCGGGCCCAGGCCGCCTCGCGGCGCAGGAGCCAGGCGAGCTCGTCCATCTCCCCCGGGGTCAGCGAGTCGAGGTCGATCAGCCTCACGAGTGAGCACCCAGCGCGGCCCGCAGGGCCCGGACGCTCACTCGCATCCGCCGACCAAGATGGAGAACGCCCGGAAGTTCGCCTCGGCGGGCCAACTCGTATCCGAGGCCTCGGGAGATACCGAGCACCTGCGCCGCCTGCTCGACCGAGGCGGTGTCACCCGTCAGGTCGTCAAGGCTCAGGCGCTGGACGCACTCGTCTCTGTTCGCCTGGAGCGCTGTGACCGTGGCCGGTTCCATGCTCATCGCGTCAGTCCCCGCAGGACCTCGGCCCATGCCTGGGCGTGCTCGGCGTTAGGGCGCCTGATGCCGCGCTCCCAGAGGGAGAGTGCGGGCGGCGTCACGCCCAGGCGCCTGGCCATCTCGGCGCCGGTGATGCCAGCCTGCTCGCGCAGCGCTCGAGCCATGCCGGTCCGAGCCGCCCGGCGCATCCAGACCACGTCGGCGAGCTCCACGGGCGTTTCCTGACCGCGATGGGCAAGCCTCGTCAATCCAAGAAGCAGCCACAAAAGCATCGCCAAGAACGTCACGGAAGCCAGTAAACGGATTTTCTAGGCGATTACAAGACCCCTCGTTTGGTTTTCTCTAACCACTTATGCATGGTTAGCCGGGGCCTAACCCTAACCACTATGACTATTGACTAACCGTTTACCGAGCCATAGATTGTGGCCATGGCAGTCACGCTCGTCTTCGGCCCGGACCCGACCCCCGGGTCTAAGGGCGCCTCCTGGGATGTGCTGTTCGGCGACACCCGGCGCCCCGCGTGGACCCTCACCCTCACCATGGCCGCGGTGGGTGCTGATCGGTTCCGCTGCACTGGCGTCCGCTTCGAGGCTCATGGGAGGGACGCCGAGGAGCTACCCGTCAAATGGGTGGCCCGCTTTCCACTCGCTCGCTGCCTGCGAGAGGCCCGCCTGGCCTGCGAGGAGGTCCTCGTCGAAGGGACGGACCCGGAGGCCCTAGGGGCTGACCTGCCATTCGGTTTCCCGAACCGGGCGAACAGACGCGCCTGGTATCCGGCCCTGCTCGCCTGTGTCGAGTCTTGGCAGCGGCTCGGCATGACCCCGATGGAGACCTACCGAGAGGTGCACCGGCGCAAGCGGGTCCCCGTGAACAGGGTCAAGCAATGGGTACATGTCGCCAAGAAACTCGAAGAGGAGGAGAAATGAGAGGACACATACGCAAGCATGGGAAGGGCTGGGTCGCGGTCATTGACGAGGGCCATCAGCCCGCCCGGGGCTGTAGCGCCGGGTGCAAAGGCGTCCGAATCTGGGTCTCAGACGACCCGAAGGCGGAGACGTGCCCGAAGTGCCGCCAGGGGCTTGGGGAGCCCGTCGAGAAACGCCGACAGCGGTGGTATTCATTCGCGACCGAGGGTGAAGCCGAGGTAGGGCTCACCGCGCTGCTCGGCAAGCTCGACAATGATGAATACGAACCACCGTCAAAGGACATCACGGTTGCCGAATACATCACTGACATTCGGTTTCCGCACTTGGCCGACCGAATCGCAATCGAAAATGCAGGCGGGTCCGGTGGACTCAAAGAAACCACAGTGGCTCAGTACAAGACGCTCGCCGGGGCGCACATCGTCCCGAGAATCGGAAGTGTGCCCCTGCGCAAGCTCACTGCCCTACGTCTCGACCGGCTATATAGCGACCTTCTTACGGCGGGTCGGATAGTTAGGCCGGGCAAGCCTCCGGCCCCCCTGTCGCCGACAACCGTCCATGCCGTCCACGTCACCATTTCGGCGTTGCTCACTTACGCCGTAAAGAAGGGCATCATCTCGAAGAACGCGGCGCAACTGGCCGACCCACCGGGGCCGAGGAGGAAAGAGCAGGCCACCTGGGACGCCGCCCAGACGACAAAGTTTCTTGAGGCCACGAAAAACGACCGGCTTGCGCCCTTGTACCTGCTCGCGCTGTCCAGCGGACTGCGCCGCTCCGAGCTTTGCGGCCTGTCCTGGTCGCAAGTCGACCTAGAGGCAGGCACCCTCACCGTGTCCAAGGGGCGCGTCGTCGTCGGCTACAAGGTCGTTGAAACTCGAACGAAGACGGCGAAGTCCAGACGCACAATCGCCATCGCCCCGGCCGTTGTCGACGCTCTCAAGACCCTCCGCACACGGCAAGGAGCCGAGCGCGGCGGAATGGCTCCTGAAAGGAGCGGGGTGGACGGACACGGGCCTCCTATTCGTCAAGGAGGACGGCACGCCGTATCACCCGCAAACCGTCACTACGACATTCCAACGAGCCGCCAAGAAGGCCGGAGTGCCAGTCGTGGGGCCGCACGTCGGAGCGCGCCATGGCCATGCCACCGCTGGGCTGCGCGCTCGGAATCGACCTCGTGACCATGAGCAAGCGCCTCGGGCACAGTTCCACGAGCGTTACCAGCGACCTTTACCAGGACCTCGTCTCGGAGTTGGACCGAGAGGCCGCTGACAAGACGGCCGACGCGGCTCCACGTCCCGGGGTCTCAAAAGGCCCAATGAAGCAACGGGTATCGTGAGGCGCTTGGGAAAGAGGGCGTTTGCAGCACGTTTGCAAAATCGCCCTCAGAGGGCCTCAGAAGGCCAGAAGTGAGGTGGACGGGAGAGTAGAGTCGCAGGTCGCAGCAGTCCCGGGGGCGTAGCTCAGTTGGTAGAGCGCTTGACTGGCAGTCAAGAGGTTCGAGGGTTCGAGTCCCTTCGCCTCCACCCGAAGGTCCAGGTCGACGCACTGATTTCATCCACCCACGTTTGGTGACTTCGGGGGCCAGGTCCGCGACCGCCAGAGGTCAACTCTCGAGCAGAGACCAACATACGGCGTGACGATCGAAGAAGATGCGAGGCACCTCCTCGGCCTCACCCACGTCGCCGACCCAAGGCGCGGCGGTCACAATCCGTCGAGCAGGTTAGTCGCGGCAGTGAGACGCTCGTGAACTGCTGGCGTCCCTTGAAGCGGGCACAACAGAAATGTCGTAACTTGGCCGGAACGCCCCAGAGGGGGTGGTCAACTTACTGAGGAGAAGTTCCCGTCATGAGTGTCACCGTCATTGGCCACTTCCCAGTTGCCGACATCGAGAAGGCCATAGCAGGCTTGCAGGCCAACGCAGCGCTCCTGGAGGAGATCACCGGCGATACCAAGACCGGTGGGCTCATCCACCACACCTTCGTTGCCGGCGAGGGCGAACTCGTCGTCATTGACGAGTGGAAAACGGCGGAACAGTTCCAGAGCTTCTTCGAGGGCAACGCCAAGGTCGCGAAGATCATGGAGTCCGTTGGGGTCACCGGCCCTCCCGCCATAGCGATATACAAGGAAGTCGAAGCGGCCGGCAAGGTATAGCCGGCTGGGCCGTCAACGGGGGCGAGTGAAGGCCGATCCGTGTCGAGGCATGTCGTTCCCGACCTCGTCCGACTGAACAGCGAAACCTGGCAGTTAAGAGGTTCGTGGGTTCGAGTCCCGTCGCCACCACTCGAAGTTCCGAGCACAGGCAACATGCGTTGGAGCGTGACTCCCTTGACCTTCTCGTTGGCGAGCGCGGTCGCTCGTTCGATTCGCTCCATCGGACCTACAGAGGTTCCTCCTCAGGTCCCGTTGTTCGCCAGCATGTCCCGACCTCTATCCGGGCGCAACCGGCAAGTGACTCTGCGCCCACGGAGTCTGCGGACCGAGCTGTCTACCGGTCAGCTCGGTTTGGCGTAAGTAGCCATTCCGGCAAAGTCGATCACCACACACGGCTCGTCACCGATAGTCCAGCCGTCATGTCCGGCCGGGATGGAGACGACATCGCCAGGGCCGATCTCAAGTTGGCTGCCGTCGTCCATGCGAATCATCTGGTGACCTGACAGTACGTACCCGACGTGCGCCGCCCGGCAGCTGTCGGTGCCGGCGATGGGCTTCACGTGGTCGGACCACTTCCAGCCCGACTCGAACGTAGCGAGGCCTACGACGCCGTCACCGATGTTGACGATCTTGACGTCGCCCTTGTCTTGAAATGACCGCTTTTCGTCTGGGTTGTCAAAGCGCTTGCGCTCTAGCCCTGCCATGATCGCCCTCCTTGTCGTGCCCACGTGCAATGACGCTCTCTAGCTCATTCGACGCCTCTGTTCAAATGAGATCTCATAGCGCCCGGACCGGTTCGTCACCCTCCCTGACCGGGACCGCTCTGGGTCGCGACCATCCTGAGCCATTGCTACGGCGATGGTCGGCTCACACCTTCCAGGGATGTCTCGGCCTAGTTCGGGAGTCGTCTCTGCAATGAGGCGGCGGGCGCGCGCGACCGAGCATTCTTGACGGCTTGTTCTCGCTGATTAAGGCTGGAACGTTTCGTATACCGGGAACTCCTCGACCGCCGGTGGTCCCTGCATTGTCACGCCAGATGTCGCAATTGCCTCCTGAACCCGACCCATTCCAGCGTCGTAGTCTCGGCGCGACTCCCAGAAGTCGATCACGCTCCAACCGCCATCGATCGGCCCTGACGAGTGAAATATGAGGCCCTTGGGCGGATCGCCCGCCATGACGTACTTGTGTACGGCATCAAATTCCTTTTGTGTAACACCAACAAGCGTTGTATTGATCCGAACGGTCATGGTGGGCACCTCGCCTTGGTCGTGGTCGTCGAACTGTATGTCGAAAGCGCATTCGTTGCACGCGTGCTCGTCTCCGGTTGAGATAGATGGCCACCCAAGGTTTCGCCGGTACCATGACTGACCAGGGAGTTCCGCTATGCGTGTCACTGACGTTGTCATTGCCGGTGGTTGGGTTGCCCTCTGGGCCTATTGGCTACACCGAATATCGTCGAGCGCGGTGTCCAGGCGAGTTCGTCGATCCCCAATCGGCCTCTTCTTTCTCTGTCGACAGGCTCGGATCTCGATACGCTCATGCCAAGTCTGCGAGCATCCCACGCCTCGCGGACACGGGACGCGGAGGCGGTCATGGACACGTGGCAGGCGATCGACGAGGAGCGTTCGGCGCTGGCTGACGACCTGGCTACCTTTGACGACAGCCAGTGGAACGCTCAGTCGCTGTGCAGCGAGTGGAAGGTCCGGCACGTTGTCGGCCACCTGGTCGGCGGGGCGGACGTGAAGACGGGCCCGTTCCTTGCGGGAATGCTCAAGAGCGGCATGAGCTTCAACCGCTTCATCGCCCGTGAAGGCCTGGCGCTTGGAGCGGCGCCCCCCGACGAGCTCCTGGGGCAATTCAGGAAGACGATCGGGACGCGTCGCACGCCGCCGGGGGCGAAGCCCGAGATCATGCTCACCGACCTCGTGTGCCACAGCGGGGACATCCGCCGACCGACGGGCATGACCCGGAGCGTGCCGGAGGCCACGTTGTTGACGGTGGCCGACACGGTGAAGCGCATAGGTTTCCCGCTCCAAGCCAAGAAGCGCATTGCCGGTCTGCGCATGTCGGCTACGGACTCGGACTGGTCGGCGGGGGACGGTCCTTCCGTCGAGGGCCCGCTGGCGTCGCTCATCTTCGTCATGGCGGGACGCAAGGCGCCGCTCGAGGATCTGTCGGGCGAAGGAAAGCAAACTCTCCGGGCCCGCATGTAGCGGCGGCGCTGCGCTCGGAGCATCCTCTCGAGGCGATTCACGCACCAGATCTTCCAGCGTTTTGATCTCCGCCTTGCAGCCCACGATGCACTGGCATCGTTGATCCTGAGCGGGACCACTCTTGCCCCGACCCAATTGGGGCAGGTTCCGCGCGGGTCTGACAGGTCGTCGCACGGCGCTCTAAGGTCTGCTGCCATGCGCGCTGAGGTCACTCTCCACATCGATGCGCCGCCGGACAAGGTCTGGGGGCTCGTCAGCGACATCACGAAGATGGGCGAGTACAGCCCCGAGGTGATCGAGGCCGAGTGGATCGACGGCGCCACCGGTCCGGCGGTCGGCGCACGGTACCGGGGCCACGTCAAGCGCAACGAGAACTGGCCCGTCCTCTACTGGACCACGTGCAAGATCACCGAGTGCGTGCCCGGTGAGGTCTTCGAGTTCGCCGTCATCATGCGCGACCGGCCGGTGAACACCTGGCGCTACGAGTTTCGCGCCACGGACGACGGAGGCACCGACGTCACCGAGTCATTCGACCTCGGCGACAACCTCTTCACCAAGATCTGGCGCCCGCTCGGCGGGTTCCTGCGGGAGCGTCGCAACCGGCGTGACATGCTCCGCACCCTCGAACGAGTCAAGGCAGTCGCCGAGGGTTCGTAATCGGCTCTCTTGCCCTGCTGTTTCAGGTTGAAGGTCTCCTCCATTCCATGGCTGAACCTCGTCAGGCTGGCAACAGACGGGACGCGGTAGAAGGCTGGCTTGGCCCCCATACGTTCGCTTCGTCGCAATGAAGGCAGCCGCCATCAGCTCGACGAGCAGACGCCGGCGGAGGTTGAACACGGTACCTTGGTCGTCTTCAGGCCCCGCGGCCGAGTGATCCAAACCGAAGAGCCTCCGTCAAACCCAGGCCCATTCAGACAGTAGCGTTGGAACATGTCCGGGTCCGATCCAACGGCGCCTTCGTCTCCGCGAAAGGGACCGACGGCGGGAGGCGGCGGAGCCGCGCCTTACGACCCCGAGGCCGTCCGCGCCAAGTACCTCGCCGAGCGCGACAAGCGGCTGGTCCCCGGCCGCGCCGACATCCGCGACCTGCGGACCGACGAGCACTTCGCCCGCTACCGTGACGACCCGTTCACCCCGGTCATCGAGCGCGACCCGGTCGCCGACGAGGTCGACGTCGTGATCGTGGGCGGGGGGATCGCCGGGGTCCTCGCCGGCGCCCAGCTCCGCAAGGCCGGCCTCGAGCGGATCCGCATCGTCGACCAGGCGGGCGGCATCGGGGGCACCTGGTACTGGAACCGCTACCCGGGCGTGATGTGCGACGTCGAGTCGTACATCTACCTCCCGATGCTCGAGGAGCTCGACTACATCCCCACCCGGCGCTACGCGTTCGGCGAGGAGATCCGGCGCCACCTCGAGGCGATCGCCGACCGGTTCGACCTCGTGGCCGACGCCCTGTTCCACACCGGGGTGACCCGCGCCGAGTGGCACGAGGACGCGGCCCGGTGGCGGATCCGCACCGACCGCGGCGACGAGGTCAGCTGCCGCTGGTACGTGCTGGCCGTCGGGATCCTCAACCTCATGAAGCTGCCCGCCATCCCGGGCATGGAGGACTTCGCCGGGCGCTCGTTCCACACGGCGCGGTGGGACTACGAGTACACCGGCGGCGGGCCGGACGAGCCCCTCACCGGCCTGGCGGACAAGGTCGTCGCCCTCATCGGCACCGGGGCGAGCGGCATCCAGTGCGTGCCGCCGCTGGCCGAGTCGGCGAAGCACCTCTACGTGTTCCAGCGCACGCCGTCGGCCATCGGCGAGCGGGGCAACCGGCCCACCGATCCCGACTTCGCCGACGGGCTCGAGCCGGGCTGGCAGCGGGCCCGGATGGACAACTTCCAGGCGATCATGCTGGGCCGGCCCGTCGAGGTCGACCTGGTGGACGACGGGTGGACGCACCACTACGCCGCCGTCCATCACCCCCCGCGGGCGAAGGGCATGACGACGGCCGAGTACCTGCGCAGCGCCGAGGAGCTCGACTACCGGATCATGGACGCGCACCGGCGCCGGGTCGAGGAGCTGGTGGCCGACCCGGCCACGGCCGAGATCCTCAAGCCGTACTACCGGTACCTCTGCAAGCGGCCGTGCTTCCACGACGAGTACCTGCCGGCGTTCAACAACCCCAACGTCACGCTGATCGACTGCCCGGCCGGGATCGAGCGGATCACCGAGCAGGGCCCGGTCGTCGACGGGAAGCAGTACGAGGTCGACTGCATCATCTACGGCACCGGCTTCGAGGCCGAGCTCACCCCGCTGTTCCGTCGCGCCGGCCACGAGATCGTCGGTCGCGGCGGCGTCACCCTGGCCGAGAAGTGGGCCGACGGCGCCGCCAGCCTGTTCGGGATGATGAGCCGTGGCTTCCCGAACATGTTCGTCATGCCGGCGCCGGGGCAGCAGGCGGTGGTGACCGTCAACTACACGCAGCTGGCCGTGCTCGGGGCCGAGTTCGTCGGCGGCGCCGTCGGGCTGCTCGAGGAGCGGGGCGTGGAGGTGTTCGACGTGAGCGCCGAGGCCGAGGAGGCGTGGACGCAGAAGATCGTCGACTCCTTCGTCGACGGCAGCGCCGTCATGTCCGCCTGCACGCCGTCGCGCATCAACAACGAGGGCCACCCCGAAGCGATGAACCCCCGCAACGGCAACTACGGCCGCGGGATGGGCGACTGGTTCGGCTACCGCGAGCTGCTCGAGCAGTGGCTCGAGGCCGGCACGTTCGAGGGCCTGGAGCTCGAGGTCCGGTCGACGGCATCGTGAGCGCGCGTCAGCGGGTCGCCGTCGTGACCGGCGGCGGGGGCGGGATCGGAGCGGCGATCGCCGAGGAGCTCGGCCGCGGCGGCTGGTTCGTCGTCACCGTCGACCCCCTCGTGACCCTCGACGGCTCCGAGCGGCTCCCGGAGCCGGAGGAGACCACCGCCGGTCGCATCGTGGCGGCAGGTGGCTCGGCCCGGGCCTCGTCGGTGTCGGTGACCGACGGCGAGGCGGTCCGCGGCCTGTTCCAGGAGCTGGTCGACGAGCACGGCGGACTCGACGCCGTCGTCAACGTCGCCGGCATCACCCGGCAGACCTACTTCGCCGAGGGCACCGAGGAGGACTGGCTGGCGGTGCTCGCCGTGCACCTCGGGGGCTACCTCAACGTGCTCGACGCCGCGCTGCCGCTCATGGCCGCCGCCGGGCACGGCCGCGTCCTCGGCGTCACCTCCGGCTCGGGGTGGCGGGCCGCCGATGCCGGCGCGTACAGCTGCGCCAAGCGGGCCGTCGCCGCCCTCACCTGGCAGCTGGGACGGCAGGCGCCGCCGGGCGTGACCGTCAACGCCATGTCGCCCATCGCGGCCACCCGAATGGTCGCCGCTGCCCTCGAGCGCGCTCGTCAGGCGGGCAGGCCTCAGGCGGTGGCGGGATCTCCTTCATCTCGATGGCCGGGCCCCGAGGACCTCGGGCCGCTCGGCGCCTACCTCGTCGGTGACGGATTCGGGTGGTGCACCGGCCGGGTGCTCTTCGCCGGCGGCTCGGAGGTGGCGGTGGTCGACGAGCCCCGCCTTCTCGAGGTGGTGCGCAGCGACGAGGTGGTCTCCCTCGCCCGGGTGCTCGAGGCCGTCATCCCCCGCGCCTTCGCCAAGGCCGAGACCAACCAGGCGAGCGGCGGCGGCGGCAACCCCCGGTTCGGGCCGATCTTCGACGAGCCGGCCCCCGCCGAGGTCGCATCGGCGCAGGTGCGATCCTGTGCCGTCGTCACCGACCGCCCGCGGCTGGCAGCGTCGCTCACCGCCGCGCTCGAGGCCCGGTCCATCACCTGCCACCGCGTCGAGGTCGCGCACGGCTTCGGCGACGCCGCCGACGCGCTGCGCTCCGTCGTCGAAGCCGCCGGGCCGATCGACGCCATCGTCGTCGCGCCCGCCGGTCGTCAGCCGACGGCCACCTCGACGGATGGTTGGGAGCGGGTGCTCGCCGAGCACCGCGGGATCGTCGAGCACATCCATACCGACGCCGGATGGGCCCGGGCGGCCGCCGACTACGCCGCCAGCGCCGCCCGCCCGGTCCGGCTGGTGACCCTCACCGACGCCACCACCACCGGAGGTCGCAGTCGAGCCCAGGCCTCGGCCCAGCTGGCGCGAGCTGCCGCCGGTGCGACCGAAGGGCGCGTCACCGCCTTCGCGGCGAGCATCGAGGCTTCGGAGGAGGCAGCCGGCCAACCGGTCGGTGAGCTCGTCGCCCACCTGCTCGGCCACCCCGAGGCAACGGCTCTCGCCGGTGCCGAGCTGGTGGTCGGCGCCGGCTGGCTCGGCCTTCGCAGTCACCCCCGACCGATCGGCAGCATCACCTACGGTGGTCCCGCCGTCCCCGATTGGCTCGACGCCACGCTCCGGGAGATCGTCGGCGCCACCGGCCGCCCACCGCACGGGGAGGCCTGATGACCGCCCAGCCCACCCGCGTCGTCGACGCCCACGTGCACCTCTGGGACCCCGCCCGCACGGACTGGTACCCGTACCTGTCGCGTCCTCCGGAAGGCGGCGCCGGTGATGCGTCGAGGATGTACCGCCGCTTCGATGTCGACACCTATCAGGCCGAGTCGGCCGGGTGGAACGTCGAGAAGTTCGTCAACGTCGCCGCCGCCACCGGTCGTCACTCGATCGAGGAGACCATCGAGCTCGACGGCAACGCTCAGGCCGGCGGCGGTCCCGACGCCATCATCGGCGGTCTCCCGCCGACCGACACGGTGGCCGAGGCCATCGAGCTCATCGACCGGCAGATGACGGCTTCACGCTTCCGTGGGGTCCGCCCGATGGGCGCCAACATGGGCCCGCTCCCCGACGCCGGCGTGCTCCGCGCTCTGCAGGAGCGGAACCTGGTGTTCGAGCTGATGACCCATCCCGATCAGCTTCGAGTGGCGGCGGCGCAGCTCGCCGGCTTCGATGACCTGATCGTCGTCGTCGAGCACACCGGATGGCCCCGCTCGAATTCCGACGAGGAGCGCGCCCTGTGGCGGGCCGGCATCGACGCGCTGGCCGGCCTCGGCGACAACGTCGTGTGCAAGCTCTCGGGCCTGGCGATGCCGTTCGAGTCCATGAGCGTCGATGCCTTCGCCCCGTGGCTCGAGTACGCCATCGAGGCCTTCGGTGTCGACCGCTGCATGTTCGCCAGCAACTTCCCCGTCGACTCGATGTACGGCACCTTCGACGAGCTCTACACCGCGTTCAGCGCCGTGACGGCCGGCCTCGACGGCGAATCCCGCGAGAAGCTCTTTGCAGGCAACGCAGAGCGCGTCTATCGCTGCTAGGGCCTCGTCGGGTGTAATGGGAGGACCGTTCCCGATGATCGATCTCTACGACCTCCACGCGCGTTGCGATGACCTGAGATCACCGCGAAAAGGGCGGCTCACACCACAGGGCTTTTCCCAGATCCTCATTTTCAACACTACCGACCTAATCTCCAGGGATGCGCCTTTGGCTTCCGACCTGACCTGAAAGTCGTTGGGTGTGCGTACCCAAGGGTTTCGGACAGCAGGTGCCTTTAACGGCTGCAACCTCGTATTGTGGTCGACGTGGCGACCATGAGCTTCGAGGTCATTTGTGAGGTCGAACCAGCAACTCGGCCGGACCTCATGCACGTCCGCCATCAAATCGGTGTGATGAGCCGTGTCGCCGACGCGTTTCTCATCCCCGACAACCACATCGGCCGGGCCACCGTTTCAAGCATTGCGGTGGCGCATGAGGTCGCACTTATGGGAGGCCGATCGATCGCGTGTCTAAACGCGCGCGACCGGAACGTTCTCGGCTTTCGACGTGACTTGCTCACAGCAGCAGCGTACGGAGTGAATGAGTTCCTGTTCGTGTATGGCGACCGTCCCGAGACTGGTGCCCGCTCAGATGATCTCACGGTTCGGTCGATGATCACCGAAGTGCGGCGGTTCTCCCAAGAGCGGAAAGCCGTAACCAAGCCCCTTCGATTTGGTGTGACTTCCGGGTTGCAACCACTGCCAGCTTGGAAACTCGAAGCCGATTTCCTGCTGACCCAGGTGGAGTTCTCTCTCGACGAACTCCTAGAGTGGCGTGCATCGGTGGACTTTGTTGGACCGGTCTATGCCGGGGTGATGGTGATTGCCAGTGCGCCAATGGCACGGAAGCTGTCCACCGACATCCCCCAACTCGCCGTTCCCGAGCCAATCATCACCCGGATTGAACGCGATCGCACGGCTGGGGTGGAGATCGCATGCGACCTCATCGACCAGATCCGAGAGTCGGGCGCGTTTGACGGTATTCATCTGATTCCGATCTCGCGGTACCGGGAGATGGCAGCCCTACTCGAATCTCGACTCTAGAAGCACAGAAACGGCAACCCGGAACGATTGTCGAGGGGGCCGATCCGAGATTTTGCGGTTGCGAGTGGGCTTGATCGGGATCCGGCCGACGCAGGAACGGGCAAACGCGGCCTCCGAGAGGAACAGGCCACTCGTCGAGACAGGCGCCTCTTACCGACCGATGGCGGCTCCACTCCGACAGTAGATTGCGGCCGTGTCCGAGGCACCGCCTGACGACCCAGAGGCCGACGCTGCGGCTACCTCCTCGAGCGGCGACCCACCAATGGTTGCGCCCTCGGATATCGGGTCCACGAATCTCCCGTCACGGACCGACCGTCGGACGGTGATTCGAGCCGAGCGTTCCGGGCGGCGCAAGCGCATCATCCTCGTTACCTTGGCAAGCCTCGTGGGGCTCGTGGTCCTACTCCTCGCGGCCGGGATCGCTTTTCTTTGGTACGAGAACAACCGCATCCACCGAGTCGATGTGAAGCACCTGGCGAAGGTACAGGCCCGGGGTGCACAGAAGGACGTGCAGAACATTCTCCTCATTGGCTCCACGACCAGGTGCGGACTCAAGGAGCAGAGCACCGCCTTTGGCCTGTGCGATCAAGGAGTGACAGGTGTCAACAGTGATGTCGTGATGATCCTCCACCTCGATCCTGATCACCATAAGGCGTCGATTCTGTCCATCCCGCGAGATACATTCGTTCCTAACGCTCGACCCGGCGGCGTCAACAAGATCGACGCGGCCCTGGGCGCGCCCGACGGCCCCGGCCAGCTCATCGCCGCCATTACGGACGACTTCGGCATCCCCATCCAGCACTATGTTGAGCTCAACTTCGACAGCTTCCAGGGTGTCGTCGCAGCGTTGGGCGGGGTGAAGATGTATTTCCCGCTACCGGTCTACGACCAGGAGTCCTCGCTCTACGTCCCCAACACCGGGTGCATGACGCTCAATGGCTTTCAGGCACTCGCCGTCGTGCGGGCACGGCACCTTCAGTACCAACCGCCCAGCGACCGGGGGGTATCTCGATACGACTGGCCCTACGACCCGCAAAGCGATCTCAGTCGGATCCGCCGTGACCATGAGTTTCTCCGTGTCCTGGCGTCGTCGGTAGCGAAGCGTGGGCTAGGGAACTTCGTCACCGACCTCCGGCTGATCGACTCGCTCTCGGGAAACCTCGAAGTCGACAACGGGTTCTCGGCATCGACAATCGCCAATCTCGTCCTCGACTTCCATGGTGTCAACCCCACTGCTGCTCCGCAGTACACGCTCCCCGTCGTGGAGGACGGGCAGGGATACTTCTACAGAGATGGTGGCTACGGCGACGTGGTCTTTCCCGTGCAACCCCAGGATAGGGAGGTGGTGTCCCGGTTCTTGGGCACGTCGCCGACCGAGGACACAACGGGCCGGGCGCTTCCTTCCCCGGCCACGTTCACCGTGGCCGTCGAGAACGGCAGTGGCCTCTATGACCAAGGGTCGACTACCGCAGCAGCCCTGAAACGGCTCGGCTACGACGTGACCTCGGTGACAGACACCACGGCAGGGGCGTCCACCACCGAGGCGACGATTCTCTACACCAAGCCTGATGAGCTGGCCGATGCCCTTAGGGTCCAGTCGGCGCTGTCGGGACTGGCGATCATCGGCTACGACCCCGGCCTGATCAATGAGGATGCGGAAGCGTCCCCCCAAGACGTTTCTGGGAGCACCGGTGGGGGAACAGGCCCTACTTCCAACACCACCATCGATGTGGGCTCAACGCTGTCGGCATCGGAGAATGCCGACGTCGTCCTCGTGACGGGCTCCAACTTCGCCGTGAACTCTCCGGTGGTCAACGCCCCTTCGACAACCACTCCGGGCTTGCCCCCCACGACATCGAGCGCTTCTTCGCAACAGGGTGAGGGGTCGACGACCACGACGACGACCTTGCCCGGGCCATTGGCCAACAGCCCCAACCTGTCGGCACCTTCCGGGTCGACCGAGTCGCTCCAGCCGTGGGATCCACGCTCGTGCACTGCCACGGGCGGCGCCGGTCCCTAAGGGGAAGATCCTTCGTGTTCTGCCACAACCCGAGGTCTGCAATCCTCGGTCGACCCACGCACGACATCGGCGATCAAGTCGGCGCACGAGGGACTTCGAGCAGACCGGTCAGAATTATTGCCCTGTGGGCTACGACTCAGTCTCGCTGAACTTTCGGGCAATCTCGACTGCATCGTCTGCAATCGGCTCGCCCGCCGAGGCATCCCACAGGGCTCCGAGAAAGCGATCCTCCTCGGGAGTGTGAGCCTCAGGCAGACCGAGGCAGTTGAGCATCAAGATCAGAGCAGCCCATTCTGAGAGTCGTGTTCCTAGTACCCAGGTACGGACGAATCCAAGGGAAAGCTCCTGGAAGGAGACTTCTACATGAGGTAAGCCCGGTGGCTCAACGAGAGAGCGAACGCCCTCACGGCCCTGGAAGACGACGCCAACCACCTCTAAGGCTTCGGGTGGATCGGCGGCGATAGCTACCCGGTAAATCACCTCGGCTGGGTCCACACCTACCAGGCTAGGACTGTCTTGTGACGACCGTACTCATTGCGCGATGGAGCCGGATCCCGGACGGCTCGCTCGGCCGTCGACCGCCCGCACCACGCCGCGCGCTGGCATCCCGACTGTTGTCGGTACTCTGTCACTCCGTTTCGCGACTACCCGGCAGAGGTGGGTGTGCCGTGGTAGCAACCTATGGTGTACGGATACTCCAGGGTTGCGTCGTAGTGGTAGACGCGCTGCTCCTTCCCGTTCCAGAGCACCCGCGACGTCCTGCCATGACAGCGATCAAGATTGGTGTTCGTGAGTAGAACGCCTTTGGCGTTGCGCTCGACATAGATGCCGTACCCATCGGCCGCATAGCCGACGAGCGTGGACTTGCCGGTGGCTTCCGAAAGGATGCAAGATGGGACTGCGTGGTGATGAAGCATCCCCGCCATCTGAGGGTGCTCTTGGCAGCCGTCGAGCACCTCATGGGCAGCGGCGTCGCGGCCCTCACCATCAAGAGCGTTGAACAGGTACACCCCGTCGTCGAGGACACCGATCGGGCCTCCACCGGTGCAGTGTGGGGTACGCGCCGCCACTGGATCAAGAGGAAGCGACCAAGAGATGGACTGCGGGATGATCCCGTTCGGATTCTGGTCGTAGGTGTAAGCGGGATCAGATGGGCTGATCGGAAAGGTGCCGGTGGTGTGATCGATCGGTAGATCGTTTCCCGTGATTATCCGGTGGTTACCAGAGACCGTGACAGAGAAGCGGGCTTGTGGCCACGAGACCGTTCCCTCTACCGCAATCTTTGTCAACGAATCCCAGGTCTTCTTGGCGGAGTTGATCCACGGTCCCTGGACCGAAGAGCCCCCCTGCGAAGGGAAGCTCGTAATACAGGAATCGACATAGCCCTTCTTGGGCGAAGTAGAAACGTACCCGTCTCCCAGTGGAATAGCAGCCGGGTTGACCGGTCCCCGCGAGGTCACGGTCGTGGCGTAGTGCGGTGCTGCTGATGCCGGCGAGCCCGTTGCAACGGCAAAGTAGCAGGCCAAGGCAAGAGTGAGAGACAGTATGACCATCGCTGGCACAAAAGGCAGCCGGTGGTGCAGCCGCATGATGCCTCCATTTGTGGTGATCCCGAGCTAGCCGTCAATGTTGCTGATAATCGAGCATATCGGCGATCCCACCGTCAACCTCGTTCAAGATAGCCAACCGGCTGACTCTCGGCCTGCTTGGATGCGTACCCCCGTGAGGGTGGCTCGCTTGTTCTGCTGAACCCGGAGCTCCAAGGCGGATGCCCAGCGAAGAAGACGTGACGACCCTTCAGCCAGAGGCGATGCTGTCACCGGTGCAGAAACTCACCTGGATCAAGGAGCGATCTGTGGAGTCCGTTCGGGATGCTCTCGACCGCCTCGTCCCTGATCTCTCCGGTGGTTCAATCACTTTGCAACCGTGGATTGAAACCACCGATCCCCGATGGTCGATAGGGACCGCCTTTGTGGGGACCAGTTCGGTCGCGAAGTTCGCGTGGTCCAAGTTGGGTGCTGAACGACTTTGGTACGAAGCCCAGGTCCTTCAGTCGCTCGATACGCAATCGTCCCCCGGTCGGTTTCCCAAGGTGGTCATGACATCTCGTCATCCAGTGCTCGTCGTCACACAACGCGTCGAAGGCGATCCCCTCACTGACGAGCTGGTGGGCGCGTCGAATCAGTCCGAGGTCGACGAGATTGGAGCAGAGCTGGCGTTATTCTTGTCACATCTGCACCAACGTGAGGTCCTGGCTTCCGTTATGGACGCCGTGGGTTCCCTCGAGGGCCCCCAGCCTCAAGCGACGACGGCGGACCTACGCTCACGCATCGCACCGTGGATTCGCGTCGATCAGCTTCAGATGGTGTATCGCTGGTGCGACTGGGTCGATGACGTTCTCCGGCACTCCGCAGAGGCCGTCTTTGTGCATGGCGACCTGCACGGCCACAACCAGGTGTGGAACCGCGACGAACTGCGGCTTCGTGTGGTAGTCGACTTCGAGAGCAGTGGCGCTGCCGAGGCCGAATACGACTTTCGCTACCTACCAGCCCAAGGCCCAAGCATCCAGCTGTTTCTGGCCACCACAGCCCACTACCAACGTCGCACTCAGAGAACGCTGCACACCGACCACGTGATGGCCTGGCACATTCGTACCGTGCTGGGCGACGCTCTGTGGCGAAGTGAGGCGGCTGTTCCGCTTCCGGATGGGAGAACGCCATCGGAGTGGGTCGATGGGTTAAGCGGTCGCCTCAGCGATGTCCAGGTGGGACCCTGAGCATTTATCCAAGAGCCCTTTGGATCATGTCTGGGCTGCTGCTGTCAGCAACTCATCAATTCGCAAGAGGGCTGGAGTCCGGCCCACCAGCTGAAGTTCCAAGGCTTCGTCCTCAACGCTTGCCGGTGCCGATCCAGCCTTGCCTCTTTCAGTCACAGCTTGGTTGTGCCGTCTGAACGCTCTACCCAGTCGACGACGATTGAGGCCGATGGCCGAGCGAAAGGTTCTTTTTTCGGCATCAGGAGTCTCAGGTGGTACTTGGCCGTTATCTATCCCCGACCTCTGGAGGAGCGTGATCGTCTTGGAACCGACGAGCTCAGGATCACTCCTCCCTACCTTCTTGAAGGGTCCTGATTCATATCCGACAAAAATCTTCACTCCTGGGCGAAGATGATCCGGGGCAACCCCGTGTCCCGTCATTGCACTCTTTCGAACCAGGTCCAGGTACTGGGGTTTCCATACAAGTTCCCAGTGGACTGTGAGCGAACCAGCACCTCGTCTGGTCGACCGGTCGCCCCTTCCAGTGTGGTACTTCAGAACACGATATGACGTCAAAGCCAAGATGCCACGTCTATCGTTATAAGCCCACACCTCATGCAATAGTCGCTCACCTTTGATCAATATGGCCTCGATGCGACTCTCGTCGACGTCCGCGAAGTTGCGCTTCGACTCCAGGTACGTGCTCCCCGCCACCCGCACCTGATTGGTCATCTGTCCGTTATCGAAGTATCGGGCTCCCCATCGACCAGCCGGATCCGGAAGCCATCCAGTTTCGGAGCTCTGCTGAGCACCGCAGTTCTCACAGGTCTTTGTGCCAGGACGAAGGTGGGCACCACAATTGTGGCAACGTGCAGAGAGATCACTCCCGGATCCGTCCGTCGATGTGATCGGTGAAGGCGGTCCAGTCATGCTCGCTGGCGGTGGGGCTGCAGCTGGTGGCGGTGGGGCGGTAGCCGGTGGCGATGGTGCGGTAGCCGGTGGCGATGGGGTAGCTACTGGCGATGACGGGACCGACATCGCAGAACCGGGTGGTTCTGCGAATGAACCGATGCCATTGTCTCGAACGAGAGCCGTCGCCTCGCCGTCTTTGACGAAGCGCTCTTCGTGAATCCCAAAAGGGTCTGGATGCCAGCCGTCCAACTCCACAGTGCTCACCGGCGACGGGGTCGCTGCCGGCGTTGACAGGACCGGCGTCAGGGCACCGGGTGGCTCTGCGTATGAACCGATGCCATTGTCTCGAACGAGAGCCGTCGCCTCACCATCTTTGAGGAAGCGCTCTTCGTGAATCCCAAAAGGGTCTGGATGCCAGCCGTCCAACTCCATGATGCTCCCCCCACCCCAAGAGCGACCAATGTGTTGCACTGGTCAGGAACTGACTAGGAGTCAAATCTTCCTTCCCTGACCTTACACTTTGTCGGAGAAACAGACTGCTTGCTCCCTCATTTGCGCACTCGGGAGCCGGTCTAAATGCCGCCGCCTTAGATGCAAGATCCAAGTTGGGTAGTCGATTCATCAATGTTGATGAGGACACGCTCGGATCGATTGAGGTAGGAGACGAGTCGACGGTCTTCCGTCGACCCCGTTCGATGCCCGACCTCTCGAACAGGGAGGTGGGTGCCGGCCACCCACGCAACAGTTCCCGACAGCCTTCCGAGTCGTCGAACAGGGGCCGCCGGTTGTCCGTCCCCATCGGTTTGCCACGACCGTGCGAACAACTCACTGTGGACGTCGACGGGGAACCGCAGCCGCCGCGCTTGGTAGCTGGCTTGAACGTCGAACCGGCCTGCTGGCATCTAGAGGTGGCGGGAGGTGCCGGTACCGGTCCCCGTAGAACGCCCAACAGCGACCCTTGCCCTTGCAGGTTGCCAGATGTCGTCTTTGCCTGCCGCCTATCTTGTTCCCACCGGCACCAGCCGCCCGCCAGGGCGGCTGTAGGGCGCCAACGCAAGGAGGGGGTCGTCGATGGCCAGCCTGGGTGGTGGGCGACTGAGGCGATCGTGGCGGCGGTTCCGACGGCGCTCGGCGGGCGTACAGGCCGTGTCGGTGGTGGTGACGGTGGTTGTCGTCGCCGGGATCGTCTACGCCGGGGCCAGGTCCTCGCCAGGTTCCCCGGGCACCACGACGACCAGCCACGCCGGCCCCGGTGGTGGCTCCCAACCAGGCCAGCACCAGCAGCGCCGGGGTCACCGCCCACAGCATCAAAGTCGTCTTCCCCGTGTCCAACCTGTCGTCGCTGGCGTCGCAGCTTCGGCTTCGCCGGTGACATCGAGTACAGCGAGCAGACCAAGGCGATCAAGCTGTTCGTCAAGCTGATCAACGACGCCGGCGGCATCAACGGCCGCAAGATCGATGCCGGACATCGTCAACTTCGATCCCACCAACGAGTCCGCGATGCGGGCGCCTGTGCAAGGAGTGGACCGAGGGAGCGCTCCGGCCTTCGCCGTACTCGACGGGGTGGGGACCTGGACCGGCGACAACCAGCTGTGCATCACCCAGGAAGGCCACACGCCCCTGCTCAGCCAGTGGACGACGGTGACCAACTGGACCCAGGAAGGCTCGCCCTACCTGTGGTGGACGGGTCCCGACGATGCGGCCATCCTGCAGGCCACCGTCGACGTGGGGCGCTGAGCAGCGGGCTCCTCGGGAACGGCATCAAGGTGGGGGTGATCGCCGGCGACCGGGCCAGCGACCAGGTGGCCCTCAACCAGTACCTGCTTCCCGATCTCGAAGCGGGCGGGCATCACGCCCGATCGTCAAGACGATCGCCGCCGACCCTTCCGACACCGCCTCCACCGACAGCGCAGGCCCCCCTGGTCGTCCAGCAGCTGCGGTCCGACGGCGTCACCTCGGTGATCCCGCTCATCCCTTTCAACGTCTTCTTCCCCGTCCTCGCGGCCGAGACCCAGCAGAAGTACTTCCCCACGCTCCTGTTGTCGGACTACGAGGACTCGATCGAATCGGCGCTCGGGCTCATCCCCGTCCCCTACGAGAAGGCGCTCAACGGCCAGGAGGGCGTGACCACCGAGACCCTGGGCGGGATCGACGACACGCGGCCCGAGTCGGAGGGCGGCTACGACCCCGGCGTGCGCAGCTGCTTCGCCACCTGGCACAAGGCCTATCCCCAGATCCCCCCGGGCAACCAGAACTACTTCATCGAAGAGCAGGGACCGGTCCAAGGCTGGTGCCAGGAGATCCGCCTCTTCGCGGCGGCGGCCACGGCGGCCGGACCCCACCTCGACCGGCGGACCTTCGTCGAGGCCATGGCCAAGATCTCGAACTTCCCCGGCGGGTACTCCCCCGTCCTGACCTACGGGCCCGACAAGTTCTACGGACCGACCGAGTACCGGGTGGTGCAGGCTGCACGTCAACTGCCCCCGTCGAGCCAGTGCAAGTTCCCGATGAACCACATCCCGCAGGGGGTGTGCTGGGTCGTCGTGAACAACTGGCAGCCCTTGCCGACGTGGGATGACCGACTCCGCAGACGCGGCAGCGCACGTCCGAGCGCCGTGGTGGAGATCGGCCGTCCTCTACCAGATCTATCCCCGCTCGTTCGCCGACTCGAACGCGGACGGCACGGGGGATCTGCCAGGGGATCATCGACCACCTCGACCATCTCCAGTGGCTGGGGGTCGACGGGATCTGGCTGAGCCCGATCACGGTGTCGCCCAATGCCGACTGGGGCTACGACGTGGCCGACTACTGCGCCGTGCAACCGGACCTGGGGACGATGGCGAGTTCGACCTCCTGGTCGCCCGAGGCCGGCGAGCGGGACATCCGCGTCCTTCTGGACATCGTCCCGAACCACACCAGCGAGCAGCATCCGTGGTTCGTCGACTCCCGGTCGTCGTCGACCGCCGCCAAGCGCGACTGGTACGTCTGGGCCGACCCGAAGCCCGACGGCGCGGCCCCCAACAACTGGGTGAGCAGCTTCGGGGGCCCGGCCTGGACCCTGGACCCGACAACCGGCCAGTTCTACCTGCACAACCATCTGTCCGAGCAACCGGATCTCAATTGGTGGAACGAGGAGGTCCGGTCGGAGTTCGACTCGATCTTGCGATTCTGGTTCGACCGGGGAGTGGCCGGATTCCGGATCGACGTGTGCAACATCATCATCAAAGACGCCCAGCTCCGGGACAACCCCCCGGCCACCGAGGACGACGACTTCGAGGCGCAGCTCTTCGGACAGCGACCGGTCTACAACGGCAACCGACCCGAGGTCCATGACGTCATCCGGCGGTGGCGGACGGCTGGCCGATTCCTACGATCCGCCTCGCGCCCTCATCGGAGAGACACCCGGTCAAGATCGACGACGCTGGTCGACTACTACGGCAACGGCGACGACGAGCTGCATCTCGCCTTCAACTTCCCCTTCATCACCGCCCCGTTCGACGCCGACGCGATGCGGCAGATCGTCGAGGAGACCGAGGCGCTGCTTGCCCCCCGGTGCATGGCCGGCGTGGACGGGGTCGAACCACGACATGTCGCGGTTCGCCTCGCGGTGGGCCGACGGCGACCCACGCAAGGCCCGGGTCGCCCTCCTGATGTTGCTCTGCCTGCGGGGGACACCGCCGTCCTGTACCAAGGCGACGAGATCGGGCTCGGCGACTCGCCGGTGGCCCAGGAGGACCTGCGCGACCCTCTGGGGGTGCGGTACTGGCCGGCCTACGCCGGGCGCGACGCCATGCGCACCCCCATGCCGTGGCGCGATGTGCCCGGGTGGGGGCTTCACCGATCCCGACACCCGACCCTGGCTCCCTCTGGGGCCGACCGAGGACGTGCAACGTGGAGCAGCAACGGTCCGACCCCGGGTCCATGCTCACCTTGGCTCGGGACCTCATCGCCCTGCGCCGACAGACCCCCGACGCTGCATAGCGGAAGCTACGAGACGATGACGGCACCGGAGGGGGTCTGGGCCTGGCGTCGAGGCGACGACGTGGTCGTGGTGCTCAATATGAACGATCACGGCGTCACGCTCCAAGGGACCCGGGGTCACATCCGTATCGGCACCGATCGCGCTCGAGACGGAGAGTCTCTCGACGGCCCTTTGACTCTCAGAGACTGGGAGGGAGTGGTGATCGAAGTTCGGTAGGTCGGCGCGCGTTGACCACGAATCACTCGTCAGAATGCCGGTGGGCAGTCCACTCCGGCCAACCTCATCAGTTCACAGAAGGTGGAGCGGGCGACTCGCCAGGCGCCGTCGACCACGACGGCATCTCCCCGCCGGTTGCGCACTCCCTGCACTTCGGGGGTCCCTTCGAAGGCGATGTCGAACCAGACCGCAGCGTGCTCGGCATCCAGGAACACCACGTCGACGACGTCGATGCTGGCTTCGGCCCCTGGCGGTTGGGGCTGGGCCCGCTCTCGAGCTTGGCGAAGCGTCGAGCCCAGGCCCGTACCCCGCTCCACCGAAGGAACCGACAGTCCGTCCTCACTCGCCGTCCCCATGCTCGAGAAGGCATCTGCGATCTCGGCGTGGGCCGCATCGGGGTTCTCGGGTGGCGGCCCCGTGACGTCGAGGGTCCCGGAGTCCCACACCTGGGAATGCACGACCTGGCGAGGCTCGGCGGCGGCGAGCCGCGCCGACCATTGAGCCACGCAGTGCTCACAGATGAAGGCATCACTGCCCGAGATGAGCTGGCCCGTGTCCGGGGGCCGTCGGCCGCAGAACGAGCACGCGATGAGCCGGGCTCCTCCCCGACCGGACCTCGACAGGCGACGTCTCGACAACAAGTCACCGTGCTCTTCGGTACTGGCTGCCGCCGACCCGGCGGCACCGGGCAACAGTTGGATCACGGTCTGTCTCACGCGAGGAAGGTCGGCACCCAGGCCCACGAGCACCTGTGCAGCCACACCCTCACCTTCGCGCACCAACCCGAGGAGCATGTGTTCGGTGCCGATGTAGTTGTGGCCCAATTGCAGGGCCTCGCGCAACGACAGTTCGAGGACCTTCTTCGCCCGTGGGGTGAACGGAGGCGACCCGACCGGAGCTGTGCCCGAAAGGCCGATGGTCTCCTCCACCAGCTCGCGGGCGGCTTCCAATGAGATCTCCATCTGCGCCAAGGCCCGGGCGGCGACCCCATCGCCCTCATGGATGAGGCCGAGGAGGATGTGCTCGGTACCGATGAAGCTGTGGTTGAGGAGTCGCGCCTCCTCCTGGGCGAGCACCAGCACCCTTCGGGCACGGTCGGTGAACCGCTCGAACACAGCTCATAGGGTGGCACGTGGGCATCACGGCCGCTGCATCGAAACAGCGGGGCGGCGCAGGCCTCATTCCGCCTACCATCGGGCCGGCGCCAGCCGCGGCCGGACTCGCGCCGAGCGGGCCTGGGCGGAAAGGGACTTCATGAGGTGGGCCACGATGGTGCGGGTGGAGGTGCTCTCCTCGCTCGTGCTGGGCACGGTCGTCGTGGGGAGCCTGAGCTCGTCTCCGGCCTCCACGGCGTTGCCGAGCGCGACAGAGGTGCACGCACCTCGGATCCCGGGTCCCCCTCCGAAGACCGTGCCCGGTCCTCCCGGATCACGGCCCGAGGCCGAGCCCTTGGCCAGCGGGTGGACATCGAGCAACTGGTCCGGCTACGCCCTGACCGGCACGGGCTTCAGCAGCGTGACCGGGAACTGGAGGGTTCCCCGGGTCCAGACTCCCAAGAAGGGGCAGCTGCGGACGAACAAGTACTCGGCGTCGTGGGTGGGCATCGACGGCTTTGCCAACAGAGACCTGATACAGGCCGGTACGGAGCAGGACTGGGTGCGCCGAACGGCGGTCTATGGAGCCTGGTGGGAGATCCTGCCCGCAGCCGAGACCCCGATCTTCTCGCTCACCATCCACCCCGGTGACGCCATGTCGGTCACCATCACCCAAGGCGGGTCGCATCGCTGGACCATTTCCCTGGCCGACACGACAACCCACCAGAGTTTCACCACCGTGCAGAGCTATACCGGTCCGGGAGCCTCGGCCGAGTGGATCCAGGAGGCACCCACCCTCGGACAGCGCGTGGCGAACCTCGCCATCGACAGCAACGTGGACTTCGACCTCGGGACGGTCAATGGTACCGCCCCCGAGCTGGTCCTTTCCGATTCAGGGGTGATGATCAAGGGCCAAAGCAGATCTCGACACCCTCGGCGCCCAACCCCGCCAGGAACGGGTTTGCAGTCGCCTATGGAAGCGTCGCTCCTGCCGCGCCATCGTCCTAGGACCCAGAGTCCACGCCTAGCATTGCCACATGGAGGTGGTCGTCTCCGAGGAGGCCAGGAAGTACGTGAAGGGCCGCGGGGGCGTCCTCTACGTTCGCTCCCACCACCATCGGTGTTGCGGCGGCGGGCTGACCCATGCTCCACGCCACGACCGAGCAGCCCTCGAAGGCCTCGGACTTCTTCTGCGTGGGCTCGGATGGGATCGAGGTGAGATTTCTCGGCGGCGCGCCACGCCCCTACGAGCTCGCCATCGAACTGCGCGGCAGGGCGGGCCGGCGCCGGCCCGTGGCCCTCTGGGATGGGTGCGCCTTCCGGCCCTAGCGCTGTTGGCTAGGAGCAGATGGGGGGGCCGGCCACCAGCCCAGCGGTGGCCTCCCATCCCCGATCGGGGATCTCGTCAGCGTTAGATTTTCCGCGCATGGCCAGACAGCGCACGTCCTCGAGCGGGTCCGGAGCCTGGTTCGATCCGTCGCAGGTCTTCGCCGACACCCAGAGGGTCGACTTGTTCGACGACCCCCCGTGGCCCGCGACCATGGAGCGCCCCCCGGGCGAGCGACGTTCGGTGCGGACCGAGGCCCGTCGTGGTGGACGGTGGCCAAGGCCGTCGTCGTGAGCCGGGTTCCCCTCAAGCGCGGGCAACACAGTCTGTAGTCGCCCAACGGATTCCGGGGTCGGGGCCCCCGTTCATCCCACCAGGCCCTGGACAGAGGCGAGCGCGGTGCTCAGGTAGCTCGTTCCGGATTCGATCAGGGCCACCCCCTGGTCGAAGAGGTTGGGCGGAAGCCCCTCTGACGAAGCAATGCAATCACCCGATCCCAAGGTGAGATCCCCGAGGGCAGTGGTCCAGTAGCTCTGGATCAGGGCGTCGGGGACCGGCGCCATCGTCATGGCGCTCTCTGCGTCGCTCATGAGCTGCTGCCAATACGGATCGACCGTGGAGTAGCTGGACGAAGCCGTTGACGAAAAAGCGGTGTCGAGCTTGTTGATGTCTGTTTGAAGTGTGTTGAAGGTTGCCTCTTGTGACTGGTACCACGCGCTGACCTGAGACCGTGAGGGTTTCGACGTCGTGGACGCCAGACTTTCGATCGAACCGAGCGCGCCGTTCATTTGAGTCGTGCCGGTCGTGATGAGAGCCGAGCCTTGGCTGAAAATAGGAGGAACGGAACTGGCAGTGGTTCCGAGACTGCCTAGGATGCTTTGCGTCGCACCTGCACTGAGGTCACCCAGCGCGCTCGCCCACTCGGATTGCGTCGTCCCGTCAGGAATGGCCGGCAACAAGATGGCCTGGCCGGCGTCGGCAAACAGCTCCTGCCAGTAAGGGTCGACGGTCGAATAGTTGGCTTGACTCGTAGAATCAAGGGCCCGTTGGAGCTTCTCGGTATCGGTCTGAAGAGTGTTGAAGATCGACCCATATGCCAGGTACCACGCTTGAAGGGCCGGGCCCACCGATGTGGTCGTGGTCGTCACAGGCAGCGTCGTGGTGGCGGCGATCGACGTGGTCGGCTTCTTGACAAGTGATGGCTGGGTCACGCGCGTGGCGCCCGTCCTGGAGGAGGCATTACTGGCGGATGCCTTGGTGGTCACCGGACTTGTCGGTGCAGGGGTCGTCGACCGTGGAAGTGCCTGCAGGGCGCGCTCGATGGGGCTCTCGGTAGTCGGGGTGGAGGGGGGTGGCAGTGCCCGAAGGGCTCGCTCGATGGGGCTCTCGGTGGTCGGGGTCGTCGCGCGTGGCAGGTCCGGGAGCACGCGGAGGATCGGGTTCACGGTCGTGGTCGTCTCAGCGACTCCTCGGCGCCCGCCGCCGGTTATGCCGAGGATCCCCACCACGACACCCGCCATGATCAGCAAGGCGGCAAGCGTCAGCCACGGTTTGGCCGGGCCCGCCACTGGCTTTGCCTGGGGAGGGTCGGTGCCGCTGGGGGTCGCATCCTCATGCGATGGTCCGGCGTCCCCCTCGGCCAGGAGCTCGGCTACAGGAAGAGGATCAAAGGACCCGACTCCGTCGTTGCGGACCAGGGACGTTGGCTCGCCCTGCGTGAAGAGTCGCTCCTCGTGAATCCCGCGGGTCGGGCCGCCAGCCGTCAAGATCCATTGCCCCCCTGCCGACATCGAGGGACCGCTTGGCCAACGCAGTCCATCGTGACCAGCAATTGACCTGTCTCACCCTGCTCTTGGAAAACGGCATTTATCGCTTTTTTGGACGCCATCGTCGACGATTGGGGCTCCTGAGCACCCCAACCTGAAGACGGCGCTCGCAGCCGGTGGGTTCAGGCCTCGATGGCGGCGTACGCGCGAACTCCAGAATCCACGAATTCCCTGGGCGCTTGGGGCGAAGTCATTGCGAGTTCTCGGGACTCTCGAGCCGACGTCAGTGTGCCATTTGTCGTTCACACCATCGCTCGGCGCACCCGATGCCACCACACGACAACGGCGCGGTGGCGTGCCACCCCCATGGCTTGGCCCGTCCCGCCAGGTTGCACCCCATGCCCGTCTCGACCGGACACGAAGGGCATACTCCGAAGGCCGTTCCGCCACGGACGGGTCCAAGGAGATTCACAGGTATGGGTGTGGTGGTGAAACCGTGGGCGCGTCGGAGAGACGCGAGACCCTTCCCTTGACCCGAGCGCGCGTCACCGAGCGCCTGTCCTGGCTCTCTCTGCGGGCTGATAGCCCCCGCTGGGCAGGTGCCATCGCCGGCACCGCTGCTTGCCTCGTCGCCGGCGCAAGGATCGTGGTCGCCGGGGGACGGAACGTCGCTTCGTTCATCATCGTCGGCGCCGATCATGTTCGGGCCCGAGTTCCCGTCGGTGTCCCGGTGACATCGGGGCAGGGATACGACGGCCAGTTCTATTACCGGATGGCCCTGGGTCCCTTGAACTTCAACCGCACCGCATACGGGATCCGGATGGATACCCTCAGCCGGTTCGAGCGCATCAGCTACCCGGCACTGTCGTGGCTGGTTGCCGCGGGGCACACACCGTTCGTCCCATGGTCTTTGGTCGTGGTGAACGTCCTCGCATTGGCCTGTTTGGGAGCGCTCGGTGCGGTGCTGGCCCGGGACGCGCGAGCGCCACTCGTGTTGGGGCCTGCTACTGCCGGGCTACTTCGGGTTCGTGTGGGTGCTGTCTCGCGATTTGGCCGAGATCGCGACTGCCACCTTCGTGGTGGCCGGGGTTCTGGCGTTGCGTCGCGACCGGTACGTCCTGGCCGCGGCCGCCTTCAGCGTGGCTGTCTTGAGCCGCGAGACGGCGCTTCTCGTGGTCGCCCTGCTGGCTCTGGAACGTCCTGCGCTATCCCTGCACCGACGGCTCCTGGACAGGCGGGCCAGATCTGTACCCGACGAAGCAACCTCCCACGCACGGGTGGGGCCACACCGACCATCACGTGGCTGCTGCCCGGCGCGGTGTTCGTCGGGTGGCAGATCGTCGTGAAGCTGGCGACCGGCTCGTGGCCGCTGCTCACCTCGGGCCAACACAACTTGGACTTCCCCTTGGCGGGCCTCATCCAAGGCTTCCGGCACTACCTGAACCTGCTGCCGTCGAGAGCAGCGCTGTTGTGGTTCGGCGGAATTGCTCATCCTCACCGTCGTCGTCATCTCGGCGGCACGGGCCCTACGAACAACCACCGCGCGTCTGTACGAGCGGGCGGCGTGGCTCTTGTACGGGATCGTCGACCTGTCGCTGGCCCCGGGGATCTGGCTGGGTGATGTCGGCTTTCGGAGCCTCGACGACCTCTACGTGTTCAGTTGCATCCTTCTCTTGTCGTCACGGCAACGATTGACGGTGCCAGCGGTGCTCATCGCCGGGAGCTGGACGGTGGTCGCGGTCGAATTGGTCAAGTTCATCTGAGCGGACCTGGGGTCAAGGACTCAGTCGGTACCGCCGGCACCAAAACCCGAACCTCCACCGAAACCCGCACCTCCGCCCCCACCCCTTCCGCCAAAACCGCCGCATCCGTTGGGGCCGGCCGGCCGGATGCTGACAGAGGTGGCGGTCGCCGTCCCGCTCGGTGCCTTCGAACCGAGCACGGTCACACATCGACCGACTATCACCGCCGCGCTCGACGCTGACTCGACCTTGGTGTAGGTGGTCGACGACGAAGTCGAGATCTCGATCTGTGCCGCCTGGGTGGGGCTTCCGACACTCGACGTACCGCTCGAGTCGACGACCCGACCGGTGCCGGCCAGCGTCAGCGCTGAGCCCGACGCCGCGGTGACCTTGCCCGAGGCCGACGCCAAGGAAAAACTTCCTCCGCCGAATCCTGCGCCCCCTCCGCCGAATCCTGCGCCGCCCGACCCGCCTGCGCCTCCTCCGAATCCACCGCCGCCGGACCCGCCTCCCCTCCTGCCAGAGCCGAAGGCACCGCTACCCGTAGGACACGGGGAGCTGGTCCCGTTGATCGCCACCGAGCGCGCGGCGACGGGCCCCGCGGCCGAGCCACTGGCGGGCGGAGTGCCGGTCACGGTGACACAGCTGCCCGTCGTGATGTCTTGCGCCGTAGCCGACACCGTCTGTGAGAAGGTGGTCGCGGAGGTCCACCGGACCGAGGTCGTCCCCGAGCTCGGGACCTGCACGCTCATCGACGAGCCGGACACCGCCGTCACCGAGCCCGACGCCACCGGCCGAGCGCCGGGCGACGTCGTCGACGTCGAGCCCGAAGCCGAGTTCGGTGACCCGGCCGCGCTCGAACAGGCCGCCGCAGCCAGACCCAGGGTTATGACGAGCAAGGCCCAGGGGCGTGCCGTGCGACGAGGCGCAGTCCCCCCGAGCAATGACGACCGCTCCCCCATGACTCCTCCTGGTCGTAGCCTCAGGGCACGTGCCTCGGTCGAGCTGGCAGGCGCCCCCTCTACCACTACCGGATCTTGCTTTCGATTGCCTGTGAATCCTCGCCACGATCGAACCCGGGCACGGCCATATGCCTGTTCGTCGTGTGGTGTCAGGAATCGAGCAAGGACCGCCAGGGAGTCGTGTCGAGTCCCGGGTAGAGGCGCTGGGTGGCGTCGACGAGGGACGGGCTCCAAATGGGATGCCCGGGAGGCGGGAACCCGAAGAGAGCCAGCTCGGCCGGTGTAGAGGCCTCGACGAACGCCACCCAGTGAGGCGAAGTCGAACGCGACTGCATGGTGTGGTAGCCCACCCAGTCCTGGCCCGCGACCTTGTAGCTCGCGTTCAAGAGGAACCGGGCGCCACCGGGCTCGGTGAGATCGACGCCTCGGTGAAAGACGTCGGGCCGATAGGCGAGATACGAGCCCCGCACACCGGTGGCTCCCTGCTCGGCGGCATAGAGCTCGGGGCCCCGGTCGGGCATCACGAGCGGCACGGTCGTGCGCCGCCCCCCGGAATCGAGCGCCGACACCAGGTGGGTGGGGGCATTGGTGGGGCCGACGTCGCAGAGGTACAAGAAGCCCTCGACGTGCCACCACGGCGCCTCGGGCACCGCCGGCAACCACGAATGGTTCCGGTCGGTATGCATGGGCTGCTCGTAGTTGGTGATACCGGTGTACTTGGCCGACACCTGCGCCTGATACAGGCGGATGTCGGTGCTGTCGAGAATACGAGTGGCGAAGTCGACGATCGAGGGGTGGACCACCAACCGGTTGAGGGCGCCGGTGCCGGGGAACGGGAAGGCGCCCATCCAGCGATGCTGATCGTGTCGGAAGCCCGGTCCATCGGGTGGCCAGGGGAACTCCTCGACAGGCGCAGGGCGTCCGAGGCGCCGTTCGGTCTCGCCCTCGGGATCGGCGTGGTACTCCTCCGCGGTCGGGAACAACGCGTAAAGGTCGGGCATGGCGGCGTCGATCTCCTCGACGGGGACGAGGCCTTCGAGGAGGACCCACCCGTGCTCACGCCACCTGGCCACTTCGTCATCCCGTGCCCGACGTGCCTTCATCGCTGTCCCCCGGCCGGCGAGGCGATCGTGTGCGCCTCCCGGGTCCAGGATCTCTCGCCTGTGGCGAACGCGGCAATTGGGCCGGGCGCCGTGCCCGGTGTGATGATCGGACGTTTCTGCGCCGAGCCGTTCCCTGGCCGCCCCGAGGGTCAGGCGCCGGACCCAAATGGGGCGCCCCGGGGACCTCGGCCGCTCGCCGACTACTCGCCGGGTCGCTCCGTGACCGAAGATACCGGTCACCTGTCGGACCCGCCGGTGCGAGGAAGGGCCGGCCGACCCGCGTTTGGTCGAGAATGAGCACCCGGAACACGAAGACCCGGAACAACCCCATGAGCACCCGGAACACGAAAACCCGGAACATGAAGAACCCCGTCACGGTCCAACAGATGGTGCGGCGCCGAGTCCGGCGCCGCCGGCTGTGGCGCCGCGCTCGCATCACCGGCCTCGTGGTAACGGTGACGATCGCCGCGGGCGGCGCCGCCTTCGGGATCGATCGGATGGTGGTGGCCCTCCACAAGTACTACGACACGCCGGCTCGGGCCACCCGGGGCACCGACGTCGCCCCCTCGACGGTGCCGACGACCACGACCCCGTCGGGGCCGCCCCGTTGTGTCAGCGGCCAGCTCAGTGGTGCCGTGAGCAACTGGCAGGGCATCAACGGCACCATGTACCAGATCGTGTCGCTCACCAACATCTCGTTGTCCCCCTGCTCCTTGCTGGGCTACCCCGGCCTGGCCGTCAACAGCGACAACGGGACGGCTCTCCCGGCGGCCACCCAGGACGTGGCCACCATGGGGGCCAGCACCGGTGTGGCCCCCGCCGGCCCCACGCGTGTTGTCGTCTCCCCCGAGGGGCGAGCCTGGTTCGAGCTCTCGTACCCCGACCTCTGCAACGACATCCTGACGCCCGGCTCGGGCCCGACCGCGCTCCCCGACGCGTGCTACGAGGGCAAATGGCTCCAGATCACCCCCCCGATGACGGCGAGCCCGTTGCTGGTCCTCGAGCCCCTGCGCTTCACCTACGGCGTCGTCGGTTTCGACGTGGGACCGTTCGGCACAGGCTCACCCCCGCCGCTGCCCAGGAGTTGACCGTGGCCGTCAGTAGGCGGTGGGGCTGATCGTCGAGGTCGCCTGGATATCACCCCCGGCCCCGCTCCGACTACCCTGACGACGCGATTCGCGCCGCCCGCGGGGGTGGCGGGCGCGATTGGAGTGCTTCGTGTTGGGGTGTCCCACGAGACGGCTCGTCGCCGTCGTGCTGGTCGGCCTCGCGACGGCCAGCGTGTTCGTCGCCACCGACTCGACCCCGAGCTTCGCCGCGTCGCCGTTCCAGGGTCACGGTTCCATCGGAGAGGCGTACGTCGTCGACGCCACCCCGGGCGCCCACCTCACGCTGGTGAACGGATCAGGGGCGAAGGTCGGCGCCGGGGTGGTCGACAGCCTGGGCGGGCTCATCATCCGCAATCTCACCCCGGGCCGCGGTTTCCGCTTCGAGGAGACCGGGGCCCGGCAACGTGAGACGGCGGCGTTCTCGGTCCTGTCGACCAACTCGACGCCGCCGCCCTCGTTCTACTCGTCGCAGCACCTGCACGCCGGGCTCAACTACGTCCGGATGCGCGACGGGATCACCATCGCTGCCACGGTGCGCCTCCCTCCGGGCAAGACCCTCGCCGACGGACCCTTCCCCACGGTCGTCGAGTATTCGGGCTACGGTACGGCCGCCCCCCACAGCCTGATCAACGCGCTGGAGGGCAAGGCGCCCACGAGCGACCCGTTGCTCCCCGACACCTCCACGGTGGTGGGAAGTGTCATCGCACCGCTCCTCGGCTTTGTCAGCGTCAGCGTCCAGATGCGGGGGACGGGGTGCTCGGGGGGCGCCTTCGATCTCTTGGGGCTGCCCTCGGACTACGACGGCTATGACGTGATCCAGACGGTCGGATCCCAACCCTGGGTCCTGCGCCACAAGGTGGGCATGGTCGGCATCTCGTACTCGGGCATCTCCCAGTTCGAAGTGGCGGGCACGGACCCGCCGGACCTGGCGGCCATCGCCCCGCTCAGCTCCACCGACGACCTGTTCTCGACCGGCTTCCCCGGCGGGATCTACAACGACGGGTTCGCCAAGAGCTGGATAGACCAGCGCATCTCCGACGCCCGAGCAGCGCCGAAGGGCGGACAGCCGTGGGCGACCGCCGAGATCGCCGCCGGCGACACCACGTGCCTCGCCAACCAGGTCCTGCATCCCGAGGCCGAGGCGCTCGAGTCGCTGGTGGTGCCCAGCCTGACCCGCGTCCCCTCGCTCTTCGACCAGCGCTCGCCGGCGGTGTGGGCCACCCACATCAAGGTCCCGGTTTTCCTGGTGGGATCCCTCGAGGACGAGGAAGTCGGTCCCCAGTGGCCGGCGCTGATCACGGCCCTGGGGCATGACAAGAACGTGTACGCCACCATGCTGAACGGGACCCACATCGACTCGCTCGGGCCCGACACGTTGTCTCGTTGGCTGGAATTCCTCGACATCTACGTGGCCGGCCGCGTGCCGACGCAGAACTCGTTCCTGTCGTTGCTCGCCCCCGAGGTCTACGCCCAGGCCACCGGTGGCGCCAAGTCCATGGCCCCCCCTCCGCTGCGCTTCACCAACGCCCCCTCGCTGAGCGCGGCCCAAGCCGACTTCGCGGCCCAGGACCCCCGCGTCCGAGTGCTCTTCGACAACGGGGGCGGCAACCTGGGTCCGGGGGCACTGCAGCCCACGTTCGAAGCCGACTACTCCTCGTGGCCGCCGCCGGGGACCGCCACCCGCTACTACCTCGGCTCGGGTGGCACCTTGACGTCGGCCAAGGGTGCGTCCACCCGAGCGTCGTTTCGCCCTGACCCTTCGGTTCGTCCCCCCACCGATCTTCCCTCGGGCAACCCGTGGGCGGCCCAACCGCCGTACGACTGGACGACGGTGCCCGCCGCCAACGGGGTCGCCTTCGAGACACCGGTGTTCAGCGCGCCCACCACCATCGTGGGCCCGGCCAGCCTGGACCTGTGGCTGCGGTCCACGGCGCCGGACACCGATCTGCAGGCCACCGTGACCGAGGTCAGACCGGGCGAGACCCAAGAGGAGTACATCACCTCGGGATTCTTGCGTGCCGCCTTCCACACGCTGTCGCCGTCATCGACCGTCCTCGACCCCGTTCCCGACTACCTCAAATCGGACGAGAGCAACCTGAAGGCGGGGCACTACACCCTGGTGCGGATCCCGATCGACCCCATCGCCCACGCGTTTCGCGCCGGCACCCGGTTGCGCATCGTGATCTCGGCGCCCGGCGGTGACCGACCCTCGTGGGCCTTTGACACTCCGGCCACGCACGGCTCGGTCACAGACACCCTGTCCCTCGGGGGTGTCATGCCCTCGTCGCTCGTGGTCAACATCGTCCACGGTGTCGAGGTCCCGAGCGCCATGCCCGCGTGCGGCGCCCTGCGGGGCGAGCCCTGCCGGGCCTACTCGAAGATGTCCAACCAGAGCTGAGGGCCGCCGCTGCCGCCGACGGCAGGGGCTGGGCAAGGCGACCGCCTAGGAGGTGGGGATCTCCTCGACGGCGAATTCCGGACAGTTGGCGATGGCCAGACGGGCGCGCTCCTCGAGCTCGGGGGGTACCGACCCGTCACCCACCACCGTCGAAAGGCCGTAGTCGTCGACCTCGAAGAGCTCAGGGACCAGCCCGTAACACCGGGCGTGGCCCTGGCACTTGTCGGGGTCGACCCGGATCCTCACGGGAACACCACCGGTAGCAGCCGAGGCCCGCGCACCTGGCCCCCGGCCCACGTGACCTCCTCGCCCTCGGCCAGACGGAACTCGGGGATCCTGCCCAGCCACTCCTCGAGAGCGACGCGTAGCTCCATGCGCGCCAGGTTGGAGCCGGCACAGCGATGGATGCCCGACCCGAACGCCACGTGACGGTTGTGGGCCCGGTCGAGCACCACCTCGTCGGCGTCTTCGAAGACCTCGGGATCGCGGTTGGCGGCAGGGAAGTTCATGAGGATCTTGTCCCCGGCCCGCATGGGGCAGCCGGCGTACTCGACGTCGGTGGTCACGATGCGGGCCATGGTCACCGGTGCGTAGGCGCGCAGCAACTCCTCGACGGCGAGCGACATGACGTCGGGGTCTTGGGCCAGACGTTTGCGGTCGTCGGGGTGCGTCGCCAAGTGCCAGAGCGACGAGCCGATGGCGCTCCAGGTGGTGTCCACGCCGGCGATGAGCACCAGAGCGGCGGATCCCAACACCAGGCTGTCCTCGATGGGCGCGCCGTCGACCTCGGTGCGCAGCAGCTCGCTCAACAGGTCGTCACCGGGCTGGGCCCGCCTCTTGGCGACCTCCTCGATGAAGTACTGGATCAGGCCTTGCACCCCGCGGACGCGCCGCTCGGGGTCGTCGGCGAACTCGAGGACGTCACGTACCCATCCGGTAAAGGTGTCGGAGAGGTCCGAGCTGACACCCAGGATGTGGGCGATCACCCGCACCGGGATCTGCTGCGCGTACGCCGAGGCGGCATCGGCACGGCCATGGGCGACGAAGCCGTCGATGAGCTTCGAGCACAGTGCGCGCGTCATGGCTTCGTAGCTCTCCACTCGCTGATGCGAGAACCACGGCAGGAGCAGGCGTCGCGTCCAGGTGTGCAGGGGCGGGTCGGCCGAGATCGGGGGCAGCCCGTAGGGGAGGACGGGCTCTTCGGGCTCCTCTCCCTCGAAGGGAATGACCGCCACCTCGAGCGAGCTGAAGTGCTCGACGTCGTGTGCGATGGCTGTGACGTCCTCGTAGCGGGTCGGCAGCCACGTGCTGCCCCTCCGCTCGGTGTGGGCGATGGGACACGTCCGACGGAGCGCGTCCCAGATCCCGAAAGGGTCGGCGACGTACTGGGGGTCGAGCACGTCGAAGTCGCTCTCCCACGCGCTGACCGGCAATGTCCTTCTCACGCGTTCCCCTCCCGCAACACCGCTTCACCTCTGACGGACCCACGTCCATCATGGCACCCGGGTCTGGCCGGGTCTCCCCCGGCCCGCCGGGCGCTACGGCTACCTGGCCGCCTGTTGGGGGGGAACCACCCACAGCGGCGACTTCTGGGTCAGGTGGGTGCGCAGGAAGATGTCGAGCTGGGTGGGGGACAACGGTCGGCCGTACAAGAAGCCCTGGCCCGTGTCGCACTGCTCGGCGAGGAGGGGGTCGATCTGGCCCTCCTCCTCGATTCCCTCGGCGATGGTCTCGAGGCCGAGGGCCTTGCCGAACTGGACGAGAGTGTGGATCAGCAAGGAGGAGTCGCGCGTCGTGGCCAGGGAGCTGATGAACGATCGATCGATCTTGAGGATGTCCACGGGGAACTGCCGGAGGTAGGCGAGCGACGAATAGCCGGTCCCGAAGTCGTCGATGGCGATCCGGACGCCGAGCCCTTTGAGGGCGACGAGTCGGTCGACCATGAGCGCCGTGTCGCGCATGATCGTCGTCTCGGTGATCTCGAGCACCAGCGCTTTGGGTACGAGGCCCGACGCGCACAGAGCGTCGCTGACGTCGGTCACCAGCGAGTCGGACTCGAGTTGGCAAGGCGAGATGTTCACCGACATGGAGATGTGGTACCCGCTGGCGTGCAGGGCTGCTCCCTGCCGACACGCCTCGTGCAACACCCAGCGACCGAGGGGCACGATGAGCCCGCTTTCCTCGAGCAGCGGGAGGAAGTGATCGGGCGGGATGACCCGTCGGGTGGGGTGTTGCCAGCGCAGCAGGGCTTCGACGCCCGTGGTGGTCCGGGTGTCGATGTCGAACATGGGCTGATAGCGGAGGAAGAATTGGTCCGTGGACACCGCGATGCGAAGCTCGTTCTCGAACGCCAGGCGGCTCTCGATGGCCTGGGGCATGTCCTGGCCGAACAGGGAGTAGCGATCCCTGCCCGCCTCCTTGGCCTGGGACAGGGCGGTGGTGGCGTCGCGCAGCAGCTGGTCGGCGTCGACGCGGGGCCCGAAGGCGATACCGAGGGACGCCGTCACGCTGTAGGGCTCGGGACGATCCTCGCCGAGGTAGAACGGTTGGCGCACGATGTCGAGGATCCGCTCGGCGACCAGCTCGGGGCCGGCGCTGAGCGACGCGCCGTCGATCAGAACCATGAATTCGTCGCCGCCCACCCTTCCCACGGTGTCGGCCTCGCGCAGGACCGAGCCCAGCCGAGCCGCCACGGCCTGCAAGAGGTCGTCCCCCCCCTGGTGCCCGTGGGTGTCGTTGAACTCCTTGAACCCGTCCAGGCCCACGCACAAGGCGGCGGTGGGTAGCTGGCTCCGGCGGCTTCGAGCCAGCATCTGCTCGGCGCGGTCCACGGTCAGCGATCGGTTGGGGAGCCCGGTGAGGACATCATGGAGGGCTACGTGCTGCAGCTCGTCGGCCTGCTTCGCAGCCAGGTCGAGCGCCCGGCGACGCGACCGGAGCAGAGCGCGCAACGACAAGCCGAGGATCACCGTGGCGAGGGCGAGGGTACCTCCGAGCACGAGACCCTGGGTCAGTCCCCGAGACGATCCCACCGAGCCTGGCTGACGTACGGCGACGATCCAGCGTCCGTCGGCGTTGGTGGGGATGCGGTCGAGCAGCCCCCCTTTGGTGTTGGTGCCGGCACTGGTGGCGACGACCTGCGGGGCGGATCCGGCGTTCTTGTAGGACAGGGTCACTTGCAGGTTGCTGTGTCCACCCACGGCGCCGGCGACGACATCCCCGACGTCGACGACTGCCCCGACCCACCCTTCGAGCGCGGCGCGCCGTCCTGTCACCGTGGTCGGCGCCGGCCCCTCGTACACCGGTGTGATCACCACGACGGTGGAACCGAAGGCCTGGTCGACGGACCTGATGACGTGGCCGACGGCGTTCCCCGAGGTGAGGTCGGTCCCCGCCCGCAGTCCGAGGACCCGGACCTCGTCGGCACTGAGGAGCTTCGTGACCGCCAGCTGGCCCGTGTCACGGGCCGCGTCGAGTGCGCCGTGCAGCGACGTGGCGCACCAGTCGAGACCGGGGGGTAGCGCCGCCTCGGCGGCACCCTGGACCGAGCTGCGCAACGCCAGAAGTCGGGTCAAGCAGTACGGAGGCAGCGCCGCGCTCGGAGTGATGGCAAAGGGGACGCCCGCCGACAGGACGCTCGTGGGGTCGGCGGCGATGGACACCCTGAAGTAGTAGAACTCGGCGCTCGACACGTTCTCGATGTAGGTGACACCGCTGGTGGCACCCCGGGCGCGAGGCGCCGAGGGCGGAGAACCACGCTGCCAGTTCGACGTTGGTCAGGTCCGGGTCTTGCGTCAGCAGCGCTCGGGTGCTGGTGGTGAGATCGATGTCACGCTGCAGTTGGTTCGTGACCCTGGCGGCAACCCCCGAGGCGCGTTGGTCGAAGGACTGGCGGCTTTCTCGGTCCACCACGCTCGTCCACTTCCAGCTGGCCACCGCCGCCACGGCCAGCCCCGCCACCAGGAACAGCGACAGCACGAGCCGCGCCATGTCCCGGACCTGGTGCGGCGTCGAGCTCGGCTCCTCGTCGGATGCGGGCCCGTCCGCCACGGGGGCGGTGGCTCGGCGAATCCCCATGTCGACACCATCGGCACGAGCCGATGAGCCCATTAGCTCCCCGACCAGGTCACGCTCGGTGTTCCGAGCGGTCGGGGAGGGTCCGCCCGCGCGCCGACGAAGGGGCCGCCGCCATGTGTATCGACACGTCCGGCGGCCGACTGGAGCGCGCCGCGCCGTCAGGGCCCGACCCGTCGCGATCGGAGAGCGGGTGGGGCACGCCGTACACTCCTGCCCATGGAAGAAGGGGAGCTCTCGAGACGGCTGGCCGCTTTGGAGCTGGCGGTGGCGCACCTCACCGAGGCCGTCGACGAGCTGGCCAACGGCCTCGACGGCGACGCGGCGCCGTCGGTCACCCGTATCAGATCGCACTTGCGCGACGTACGCGAGAACTTCAACCAGGTCGCGCCCCGAAGCGCAAGGGACTGAGCCGGCCCCGACGCCGGAACCCGCCATGGGATGCCTCGTCGTCGTATTCCTTGTGCTCGCCGTGGCCTTCGCCGGCGTCGGGTTCGCCGTCCACCTGTTGTGGATCGTGTCCGGCGTCTTCTTCTTGTTCTGGTTGGCCGGGTTCGCCTTCTCCCGAGGCCAGCGACGAGGTGGCCGACGGCGCTGACCGTCGCCGCTCCCCGGAGCGGCGCCAGAACCGCCGTCAGAGCATTGGGCCTGTTCTAGGCGTAGATGTCGGGGGGACCGTCGGGCCCGAGCGTGGCGCCGTCGGCCCGGCCCGTGGCGACCAGCACGAACTCCAGGGCGTCACCGGTGTGCTTCGTTCCGCCCTTGCCCACGGGGACCTCTTCGATCCCGTCGAAGGCGAGCGTGGCCGGCCCCCAGCCCTGCTTGTCGAGCTCGTGCGCGACATGGTGGACGCTGGCGCGCAGGCCCGCCCCCCGCAACGGCGGCAGGCCGAGCGCGGCGCGAACGTCGTCGCCGTGGAGATAGGTGTCGTACCACAGAGCCTCGACTCCCTGGCCCAGCGTGCCGTCGTAGCCCCCCGGGGCCGGGGTCTCCCACGACGCGTCGTCGAATGCGGCGCCCAGGTCGGAAGCCAGCTTCGTCACGCTCACCAGCTCCTGTGCCAGTTCGTCGGGGCTCCGGCCCTTGCGCTCGTCCACCTCGCGCGCCGTGGCCTCGGGCGAGCCGAGCCCTTCCAGGCGCCCCGACACCACGTCCGCGATCGAGCCGATCACGTGGGCGGCTACGTCGCAGACCGCCCATCCCTCACAGCGAGTGGACCGTGCCCATGCGCTGGCGTCCAAGGGGCCGATGAGCTCCCCGAACGACTCGAGCTCGGTCACCAGGCCCGGCACCACCTCGGTGCGAGAAAGCGTCATCACTCCTCCTCGGATCACTTACATGCAGGTTGCACGCATTTATACTTGGCAAGGCCATGGCTGTCAACGAAGACTCCTCCGCTTCGCGCCGGCGCCGGAGCCAAGCCGAACGCAGGGCCGCCACCCGCCGCGCCCTCCTCGATGCCGGGCGCCAGCTGTTCGCCGAACATGGATTCGCCGGGGCCGGCCAGGAGGAGATCGTGGTACGCGCCGGGGTGACCCGGGGGGCGCTGGCGCACCATTTCGCCACGAAGCAGGGGCTCTTTCGCGCCGTGGTGGAATCCATCGAGACCGAGCTCGCCGCGCAGGTCGCCACCGCCGCCCTGCGCGGCGACGACCCCGTGCAGCAGCTCCGACTCGGTTGCCTGGCGTTCCTCGACGCCGCACTGGACCCCGCCGTCGGGCGCGTGGTGCTGCTCGACGCCCCCGCGGTGCTCGGCTGGCAGGCATGGCGCGAGATCGACACCACCTACGGATTGGGCTTGGTGACAGAGGCCCTCGAACACTGCATGGCGGCAGGGCTCATGGCGCCGTCGTCCGGTCCAACCGCTCGCCCACATCCTGCTCGCCGCGCTGAACGAGGCGGCCATGCTCGTGGCCAATGCCGACGACCCGGCCGCCACGCGCCTCGTGGTCGGGCGCGAGGTCGAACACTTGCTGACGAGTCTCTGATTCCACGAGTCGAGTCGAGGCACATCAGTCACAGCAACCACACTGGGCGCTGATTCGTCACCGTACGTGAGAGGACGAACGCCCCTTGTTCTGTCTGCTACGCCGTTCCTACGCTTGTCGCCGTGGGACTCTCGGCCTTGGCCTTCGCAGAAGCGATGCCCGATCTGGCGCCCGCGATCTGCCGACAGCGCCTGGTCATCGAGGGGACGTGCGACACACCCATCTCCGACACCGCCATTCACGACTACCTCGTCGGCCTGTCGGAGCTCTGCGCCATGCGGATCCTGCTCGATCCGGTGACGCACCGGTCCGCCCGGTTCGGGTGGGCGGGGTGGGTCCACTGGGAGGGCTCCGGCGCGCATGTGTACGCGTGGGACACACCGGTGCTGTTCTTCAGCGTCGACGTGTACACGTGCAAGGTGTTCGACATGGAGCGGGCCGTCGAGTACACCGCCACGTTCTTCGGCGCTGGCCAGATCGTCGCCAAGGCGTTCTGACGGTGACGGCGGTCACCGAGCCGAGCGACACCGAGTTGCGTCAACTGGCAGCGCAGGTCATCCCATCGGGAGCGACGGCTCCTTTGGGCGTCTACCTGTTCCGCTCCTCGGACCCTGCGTCGGAGCTCGCCCGCCACGTCGAACGGGTCGTGTTCCTCGAGACGTTCGGCAACACGCCCGAGCTTCTCGCCAAGGAGTACGCGCCCTATGAGCGAGCGAGCATCTTTCTCTGCGTCGTCGACCATCTCCGTCGCCTCCCGGCGGGCACCATGCGGGTACTGCTCCCGTCGGGGCTGGGGTTCAAGACGCTCGACGACGCCGCGCCGGTGTGGGGAGAGCCCATCGAGGCCATGGCGGCGCGCACGGGACTCGACATCGACCTCACCAGGACCTGGGACATCGCCACCTTGGCGGTCGCCCCCGAGTACCGGGGCAGGGCCACGATGGGGCTCGTCAGCATGGGCCTCTATCAGGCCCTGGCCATGGCCACTCCGCGCTGTGGGATCGAATGGCTCCTCGCCATCCTCGACGTGCCGGTGTTCCGCATGATCCGGTGGAAGCTCCGCATGCCCATGGCCGGCTTCACGGGCGTGAGCCCACAGCCGTACCTGGGTTCTCCGGCCAGCATGCCGGTGTGGTGCAACGTGGGCGACACCGAGCGCCGCCTGGCGGAATCGGACCCCGACCTGCACGCGCTGTACTTCGAAGGCGTGGGGATGGAGCCGGCGCTGCGACCCCTCGACCTCCGAAGCACCGACCGCCTCGGGGCGGAACGGCGGTCTACGAGAGCGAGCCCTCGAGGACGCCCTGGGCCTGCTTCCACATCGAGTTGACCACGTAGGGGAGACCTTCGGCCCGCACCGGCCTCGAGTACAGGTACCCCTGCAAGGCATCGCAACCGAGTTCCATCAACCGTGATGCCTGGCTGGTCGTCTCCACACCTTCGGCGATGGTGGTGATGCCCAGCGCGCGGCGCCATGGCGACGACCGCGGCGATCAGCGTGGCGTCGGAGCTGTCCTCGTCCTCGAGCGTGTCCACGAAGGAACGGTCGATCTTGAGGCTCGTGACCGGGAAGCGCTTCAGGTAGGCGAGCGAGGAGTACTCGGTCCCGAAGTCGTCGATGGCCAGCCGCACGTCGAGACTCCGGAGCTGGGTGAGCACCGCGGCTGCTTGCAGGGGCTTGTCCATCACCACCGATTCGGTGAGCTCCAGGCACAGGGCCGAGCCCTCGATCCCGTGGTGGGCCAGTGCCAGTCCGACGCGATGGACCAGGCCTTCGTCGTGGAGCTGTGCGGCGGAGAGGTTGACGGCCACGTAGAGGTCCTCGAAGCCCGTTGTCTGGTGGCGCCACGCGGCGAGCTGGCGCAAGGCTTCTTCGAGCACCCATTCCCCGATGCCCATGATCAACCCGCTCTCCTCGGCCAGCGGGATGAACCTGGCGGGAGGGATGAGGCCCAAGGTGGGGTGCGCCCATCGGACGAGCGCCTCGACCCCTTCGATGGGCCCGTGGGGGATGCGGACGATGGGCTGGTACACGAGATGGAGCTGGCGGAGCTCGACGGCTCGACGCAGGTCGTGTTCGAGCTCCATCCGCTCCGACACCTTGGTCCGCATCGACTGGTCGAACACCGCTACCGCGTCGCGGCCGGCGTCCTTGGCCTGGTACATGGCCGTGTCCGCATCCCGGACGAGGACCTCGGCGGTGGCGTTGGGATCGTCGCCCCAAGCGAAAGCCAGGCCGATGCTGGCGGAGACGTAGAACTCCATGTCGTTGACGAGGAAAGGGGCCCGGAGGCTGTAACGCAGGCGGTTGGCCAGGTCGAGCGCCTGGGACACGCTCACCACCTGGCCGAGCACGATCATGAACTCGTCTCCCCCGATCCGGGTCACGAGATCGGAGGGTCGCACCTGCTCGTGCAGCCGTTTCGCCACGGCCACGAGGAGCTCGTCACCGTGGGTGTGCCCCAGCGTGTCGTTCACGAGCTTGAACCGGTCGAGGTCGAGGAACAGCAGGGCCACGTGGGTGTCGTCCACCGACGCCTGTTCGAGGACGTCGGTCAGGTACTTGTGCATCATCCGGCGATTGGGCAGCCCGGTCAGGCTGTCGTGCATGGCCTGGTACGCCAGACTGGCTTCGGATCGCTCCGCGATGTGGAGGGCCTGGATGATCCGCATGACGGCGGTGAAAGTCAGAAGGATGATGATCACGAACAACGCCATCCGGTCCTGCAGCGAGCTCGACGGGTGCTGCAGGGTGATGACGGCCGGCACGAGCAGCGCGATCGCCACGAGCACGATGCGACCGGGCGACGAGGCCTGGGGGCGATTGCCGGCCGGTTCGGTCAGGGCGCGCATCGACGGGTGCAGTGCCATCGTGCCGGTCGCCAGGAAGGCGAGTGCGTACGGGAGATCGAGAAGCCGGCCCGCCACGTTGATGAGATCGGTGTCCGCGAACATGTAGAGCGTGTCGCCGGCGAACATGCACGTCATGGCCACCAGCAGGAACCAGTACGACGGGGACGCGGTTCTGCTCGGGGCTGAAAGCGATACGCACCGTCACCACCACCAAGAAGATCGACATGGCCGGGTAGCACGTCAGCACGAGCCGGATCGCCAGCGGTGTGTGGTAGTGGAACAGGACCGGGTCGATGACATAGACCCAGGCGACCGCCAGGATGGCCAGCGCCGCGATCAGGGCATCGAGGATGATCCCGAAATGACGTTGCCGGCCGCGGTCGCGCGCCCGCGAGAACCCGAGCAGACCCGCCGCCCCCAAGGCGTAGCCGGGAAGGGCGAGGAGGTCGGGAACCAGGGAACGGCGTGGGGGTGATGTTGCCCAGCGTGTGCAGATCGACCCGGAGGGCGCCGCCGACGAGGAAGAAGGCCATCGAGGCCGCGATCGCCCACCAAGGCCAGGTCAGCGCGGGTCGGTGGAGACGGACCGAGACCACCAGAGCAGCCAAGGTGCAAACGCCGACGAAGAAGACGGCCGTCTGCTCATTGGGCCCGAGGAGCCCCGACACCGCCACCGTCACCACGGCCACTCCCCCCATGAGGAACCACGCCCACGGAGGGATCCCGAGGGGGCCGGTCGCTCCCGGGCCACCGATGGCTCGCTGGGGTACGGGGGCCGCTCCGCCGGATTTCACTCTCAGTGCCGGCGGATGTGACATTAGTGAGATACTGACCATTTCTGGACAACATTACAAGGGTCCGGGCCCCATTTCACCGCTCGTAGCGGGCTCCAAAACGTAGAGAGTGGTTAAGTGGGCCAGATCCAGTGAAAGATTGCGATGATGCCCGGCGCATCGCCGTGACGGTGCGCGCCATCGCCGGTCAGGGCCACACCGGGCGCAGGGTGGCGCGCAGCCGCCCGGCGAGTCCGACGCTCGGCCTGCGCATCAGGACGTAGAGGGCCGGCAGGAGCCGCGGTGGCCGTGGGAAGCGCCCGTAGTACGAGCTCAGCCAGGCGTCGAGCCGCCGTCCCAGTTCGACGTCGGCGGGGTCGGGCCGGAGTCCGAGCCCCTCGACGACTCGGTCGTCGAGCGTGGCCAGCGCGAGCACCCGTTCCACGCGCACGAGGGGAGACGGCACGCTTCGGTGCTGGAACCACAGGACCTGGCGGGCCAGGGACCGGCTCTCTGGGCTCGTGCCCAAGAGCCCTCCTCCGAGCAGGTCCTCGAGGTAGGACGCGAACGCGGGCCGGTCGGCCGGGAGCAGCTCGTCGGGGATACCCAAGAAGCGGGCGAAGGACCGCATCTCGCCATAGAAGGCCTCGGCTTCAGCCGCCCCGAAGGGGCGCACCCAACGCGTGAAGGCCGTCTCGGCGGTGTCGACGAGGGTGGCCCACACCCATGCCAACAGCGACGCGTCGTGCGCGCTGTACTCGCCGTGTCGGGCATCGGCCTCGACGTCGGGACCGGACCCGATTGGGCCCGGGCGGTTCCCATTGATGTGGTCGTGTACCCCGTAGATCTGGCGCGCCGCGTCGCGTGCCACCTTCTCGTCGCCGAAGACGAGGCGCAGAGCGGCATCGGTGGTGGCCCAGGCCCGTGTGATCGGGTGCTGCTGGAAGTGGCTGTGGTCGGCCACGGCGGCGGCGACCTTGGGATGGGCGACCTCCATCACGAGTGCCCGCTGGACGAGCAGGGCGGTGACAGGCTCGGCCACCACGCTTCGGACGACGCTGTGGCGCCCGAACGGCAGTGGCGCGGCCGGATCGAGCGCACCCGAATCGGGGCGGCGAGGCGGTCATCGTGCGATGGTAGCGGGGCAGGGCTGCCGAGACTCGCCATGTCCCGGATGCGGCTCGCCCACCCGCCCAGGGCCCCCCGATGCGAGAACCCCCACCGGGTGGTGGGGGTTCTCGTCATTGGGGATGCTGGAGTGTGGGGTTGGAACTGATGGTGTCCGTGGAGAATGATCGGCAGGGCCGGCGGGCGAACTTGAGCCTTCGACGACCAACAGCCGAACAACAGGTGTGCGGCGTGCCCGACCGCCGCCGCAGACGGCCGACTCGGATCCGCCGGCGCAGAGGCCCGACTCGGATAGGAATGTGTCGTGGAGCTCAGCGAGCTGAAGGTCACCCGCTACGAGATCAGCCGACGCCGTGGCCACCATCACCCTCGACCGGCCCGAGCGGCTCAACGCCTGGACGGGGCGGATGCACACCGAGTACCGGTCCCTGCTGGCCCGGGCGGCCGCCGACGCGCTCGGTCCGGGTCATCGTGGTGACCGGCGCCGGGCGGGGTTTCTGCGCCGGGGCCGACACCCGGGCCCTCGAGGGCCACGTCGAGCGGGGCGGCTACGACCCGGGGACGGGCCCGGACCTGGCCCGGCCCGGCTACGGGGTGCGGCCCGAGTTCGACGCCGACTTCGCCTACCACTTCGGCATCCCCAAGCCCATCATCGCCGCCGTCAACGGGCCGGCCGCCGGGGTGGGTTTCGCCCTGGCCTGCTACTGCGACCTCCGCTTCGCCGCCGCCGGCGCCAAGCTCACCACCTCCCACGGCCGGCTCGGCCTCCCCGCCGAGTTCGGCCTGTCGTGGCTCCTGCCCCGGCTGATCGGGCTCACCCGGGCCGCCGACCTGCTGCTGTCGAGCCGGGTGGTGCTGGCCGAGGAGGCGGCCGAGATCGGGCTCGTCAACCGGGTGACGACCGCCCGGGCGAGCTCATGGACGGCGTCTACGACTACGCCCGCATGCTGGCGACCGAGGTCTCTCCGGCGTCGCTGGCCGCCACCAAGCTCCAGATGTACACCGATCTCCACCGCGACGCCGCCACGCGCGGTCGCGCGACGCCGAGCGAGCGGCTCCGGGCCATGATGACCGGGCCCGACTTCGCCGAGGGGGTGGCCGCGCCTGACCGGCTCGGCGCCCCCCGCGCTTCGCCGATCCCGCGGGCCACCCGGGCCCCCGACGAAGGCTCGGTAGGGTGCCACCGTGGCGGAGCGGGCGCGGCGTCCGGGAACGGCGCTGGCGGCGCGGCGTGATCGACGCCGGAGCTCTACGCCACCGATCCCCATCCGCTCTACGCGCGGCTGCGCGCCGAGGCGCCCGGTGGCCTGGAACGAGGAGCGCGGCTTCTGGGCCGTCACCAGGCACGCCGACGTGAGGCCATCGGTTCCGACCACGAGACCTTCTGCGCCGGCCGGGGGATCCTCGTCGAGGAGATCGGGACGACCTACGACCACCCCGCCGACCATGATGCACGCCGATCCCCCGGCCCACACCCGCTACCGGCGTCTGGTCCAGCCCGGCTTCAAGCCCTCGGTCGTGCGGGCCCTCGAGCCGGCCGTCCGGGCCCGCGCCCGGGCCCTGGTCGAGCGCCATCGAGCACGGCGCCGGCGATCGACGTGGTCCCGGCGCTCGTCGGTGCCGCTGCCCCTGCAGGTCATCGGCGAGATCATGGGCCTGCCCGACGGAGGACTGGGAGCGCTTCTACGAGTGGTCCGAGGCGGTCATCCCCGGGGCCACCGACTGGCCCGAGGAGCGGCGGCACCGCCTGCTCAGGCCGAGATGATCGAGCTTCCTCCTCGACGCGGCCAAGGACCGCCGCGCCCGCCTCGCGGACGACGTGCTCACCGAGCTGGCCCAGGTCGAGGCCGACGGGGACCAGCTGAGCGACGACGAGCTGGCCATGTTCCTGGTCCAGCTGCTGGTGGCCGGGAACGAGACGACCCGCAACCTCATCAGCTCGGCGGCCTGGTGGCCTTCGCCGACCACCCGGGCCAGTGGGAGCGGCTGGCCGGCCGACCGGTCGCCTCGTGCCGAGCGCGGTGGAGGAGATGCTGCGGTGGACCACCCCGGTGGTCTCCTTCATGCGCACGGCCACCCGCGACACCGAGCTGTCCGGCGTGGCCATCGCCGCCGGCGAGCCCGTGCTCATGCTGTCTACGCCTCGGCCAACCGGGACGAGGACGGTCTTCGGGCCCGACGCCGTGCGACCTTCGACGTCGGCCGCGACCCCAACCCCCACATCGCCTTCGGCTTCGGCAACCACTTCTGCCTGGGCGCCGCCCTGGCCCGGCTCGAGGGCCGGGTCGTCCTCGAGGAGCTGCTCGACCGGTTCGCCGATCGTGCGCCGCGTGGCCGGGCGGTCGAACGCGTCCGGCTCGTCGGTGATCGCCGGGCGTGCGGCGGGCCGAGCTGCTTCAGCTTCAGTGGCCGTCCTCGACCGGCAGCTCCAGCACGGACCGGCGCCGTCAGTCGTTGGCGCTGACCTCGGCGAGGAGGTCGGCGAACTTCTTCTTGGCCGCCGCCCGGCGGGTGGGGACGTGCTCGGTGGGGACGTCGGCCGGGGTGTAGCGCTTCAGGACCTGGCGGGCCACGGTGACCTTGTGGACCTCGTCGGGACCGTCGTAGATGCGGGCCGCCCGGGCGGCGCGGTACATGTGCTCGAGGGGCAGGTCGGTGGAGAAGCCGAGCGACCCGTGGGCCTGGATGGCCCGGTCGATCACGTTGTAGAGGACGCCGGCCCCGTAGTACTTGATCATGGCGATCTCGACCCGGGCCGCGGCCGGCCCGTCGCGGTCCATCTTCCAGGCCGCCTGCAGGGTCATGAGCCGGGCCGCGGTCATCTCGGCCATGGAGTCGGCCACCCAGTTCTGGATGGTCTGCTTGTCGGCGAGGAGCGAGCCGTGGACGTAGCGGGAGACGGCCCGCTCGCAGAGCATGTCGAAGGCCCGTCTGGGACTGGCCCAGCCAGCGCATGCAGTGGTGGATGCGGCCCGGCCCGAGCCGCATCTGGGCCAGCCGGAACCCCTCGCCCTCGTTGCCGACGAGGTTCTCGACCGGGCACCCGGACGTCGCGGTAGATGATCTCGGAGTGGGCCCCGATCTTCCCGAAATGGGGGACGGGGTCCTCCATGGTGGGCACGTCGCGGACGATGTCGACCCCGGGGGTGCCGGCGGGGACGACGATCATCGAGCAGCCCTGGTAGGGGTGGACGTCGGGGTTGGTCACGCACATGACGATGAGGAAGTCGGCCACCGAGCCGTTGGAGGTGAACCACTTGTGGCCGTTGATCACCCACTCGTCGCCGTCGCGGACCGCCGTGGTCCGGATGAGGGTGGGATCGGCCCCGGCGCCGGGCTCGGTCATGGAGAAGGCGCTGCGCAGCGTCCCGTCGAGCAGCGGCTCGAGCCACTGTCTCGCGCTGGTCCTCCCGGCCCGACTGCTCGATGCCGATGGCCAGCAGCTCGGCGTTGCCCGAGTCCGGGGCGTTGTTGCCGAAGACGACCGGCCCGAGGGCGACCGGCCCAGGATCTCGTGGAGCAGTCCCAGCTTCACCTGGCCGAAGCCCATGCCCCCGAGCTCGGGCGGGAGGTGGGCGGCCCACATCCCCTGGCGCTTCACCTCCTCCTGGAGCGGGCGCATGACCCAGGCCAGATCGCCGGTGTCGCAGGTCGAGGGTCTCGAGGGGGAGGATCTCCTCGTCCACGAAGGCCCGGGCCCAGACCAGCTTGGCCTCGTACTCCGGCTCGGTCTCGAAGTCCCACGCCCATGCGATTGCCTCCTGGTCGAGACCGGACGCGCCGCTACCGTGGGCCGGTGCCCGGCGACGCCTCTGCTGACCCCCACGCGTAGCACCGTCTCCCTGCGGGCGCCCGTCGAGGCCTGCCCCGTGCGTCCTCCCCGCCCCGCCGACCGGCCGGGGCCGCGGGCCCTCATCGCCGCCGCCGCCGGTGGCGCTGCTCGACGAGCGCCGCCTCCTCGAGGCCGAGGAGTTGGGGCGCCTCGGCCGTGGTCCCCGACGAGTCGGTGACGGCACTGGCGTCGTTGGCCCACGAGGTGCGCCTGGCCTGGTGCGGGCCCGAGGTCGAGGTGGAGGGCATCCTCTCGGCCAAGACGGGGGGCTGCCCCGAGGACTGCCACTTCTGCGCCCAGTCGTCGCGCTTCGACACGCCGGTGAAGGCCACCCCCTTCCTCGACACCGACGAGGTCCTGGCGGCGGCGGCCGAGACGGCGGCGGTGGGGGCGTCGGAGTTCTGCATCGTCCTGGCCGTCCGCGGGTCCCGACGAGCGCACCCTGGAGCGGCATCCTCGAGCTCGTCCCGCTGGTGCGCGAGCCGACCGGTCTCAACGTGGCCGTCTCGGCCGGCATCCTCACCGACGACCAGGCCCGGCGCCTGGCCGCGGGGGGCGTGCACCGCTACAACCACAACCTCGAGACGGCCCGGTCCTACTTCCGCCAGGTCGTCACCACCCACTGCTGGGACGAGCGCGCCGAGACCTGCCGGCGGGTACGCGCCCACGGCATGGAGCTGTGCTGCGGCGCCCTGGTGGGCATGGGCGAGAGTCCGACGCCCAGCGCGTCGAGCTCCTCCTGCAGCTGCGCGACCTCGGACCCGACCGAGGTCCCCGTCAACTTCCTGAACCCCCGGCCCGGGACCCCCCTCGGCGACCGGCCCGTGGTCGGCGCCTGGGAGGCCATCCGCTGGATCGCCCTCTTCCGTCTGGCCCTGCCCGGGCGTGATCCTCCGCTACGCCGGCGGCCGCGAGGTGACCCTCCGCGACCTCCAGGCCATGGGGATGACCGCCGGCATCAACGCCCTCATCGTCGGCAACTACCTGACCACCCTGGGACGGTCGCCCGAAGAGGACCTGCGCATGCTCGAGGACCTCCGCATGCCCGTCGGCGCGCTCACCGCCGCGCTCTAGAACCGCACCCCTCGTCTCGCCGTACAACTTCCGCCGCCTATCCTCGGGCGGTCGGCGGAGAGGGCTCTGTCGGATCCATGGGGAGGCGGGACATGGCTCGGGCGCTCGTCACGGGATGCTCCACCGGCTTCGGGCGGGCGACCGCCGTCGAGCTCAAGAAGCGCGGCTACGAGGTGGTGGCCACGGCCCGGCGCCCCGAGACGATCGCCGACCTCGACGCCGACGAGCACCTCGCGCTCGACGTCACCGACGACGCCTCGGTCACGAGGGCCGTCGCCGCGGCGGGACCATCGACGTGCTCGTGAACAACGCCGGCGTCGGGATCGGCGGCCCCGTCGAGCTCGTGCCCCATGGCCGAGGTGCGACGCGTGTTCGAGACCAACACCTTCGGGCCGCTGCGCATGATGCAGGCCGTCCTCCCCCAGATGCGGGCGCGCGGTGCGGGCACGATCGTGAACGTGTCGTCGGTGTCGGGTCGGGTCGCCGCGCCGCTGGCGGGCTTCTACGCGGCGTCGAAGTTCGCGCTCGAGGCCCTGTCCGAGGCGCTGCACGTCGAGGGCGGGCACTTCGGGATCCGCACCATCGTCATCGAGCCCGGGTTCTTCAAGACCAACCTCTCCGAGTCCCACCACGACTTCGGCGTCGACGCGCCACCCTACGACGAGCTCGACGAGATCATGGGCAAGCTCGAAGCCGAGCTCGGCCGGGCCGCCGCACCGGGGCCCGAGGTGGTCGCCACCGCCATCGCCGACGCCATCGAGTCACCGGGATCGGCGTGGCGGGTCCCGGTGGGCACCGACGCCGAGATGGTGCTCGGGGCCCGGGCCGCCCTCGACGACGCCGCCTTCGAGAAGGCCATGCGCGAGGTGCTCAAGCTCGAGTGGTGACGACGACGCCCTGCAAGGCGTCGAGTTCCAGCGTTCCCCCCACGACCGGCCCCTCGCTGGCCCGGTGCGTGGACAGCGCCACGGTCTTGGTCGGGGTGTCTCCCACGTCGATGTCGTGAGTCGCCGCCGAGAAATTGAGCGCCACCAGGGTGCCGCCGCGCCGCCACGCCCACAGTCCGTCGTGCACCGGCGCCGGCTGGTAGTCGCCGTCGAGCAGCTCGGGTGAGCGACGCCGCAGCGCGATGGCGTCGCGCACGAAGTGCAGCACCGAGGCGGGATCGGCGCGCTGGTCCGCCACGTTCATCGGGCGCGTCGGCCATGGGGCATCCACGGCGTCACCCCCGCCGAGGTGAAGCCGGCGTTGGGGCCGCGGTCCCACGGCATGGGCGTGCGCTCGGGGTCGCGGCCCGGGTAGTACGGCCAGAACCGCAGCCCGACCGGGTCGAGCAGCTCGTCCTTGTCGAAGGCGCGGTCGGTGAGGCCGATCTCGTCGCCCTGGTAGAGCACGGGCGTGCCCCGCAGGGTGAGGAGCATGAGCAGGGCCAGGCGCACCTTGGCGGGGTCGCCTGCGCACCACCGGGTGGCCAGGCGCGACACGTCGTGGTTCGAGCCCGTCCACACCGGCCAGCGCCGAGCGCGGCAGCAGCGCCTCGGTGCGGGCCACGATGTCGGACAGCGCGGCCGCCTCGAACGGCGCCTCGATGAAGGGGAAGTTGAATCCCATGTGCAGCTCGTCGTCCCCGGATCCGTAGAAGGAGGCGAGGTTCTCGAGGGTGTCGACGTTGGTCTCGCCCAGCAGCACCCGGGGCGGGGCGTAGTCCTCGGCGATGGCCCGCCACCGGCGCAGGACGTCGTGGGCCTCGGGGCGGTTGCCGTTGTAGAGGGGACGCTGTCCGAACATCTGCATGATGAAGGGGTCGTCCTCGGTGGCGGGCGGGTTGTCGCGAAGCTCCGCGTCCTTGATCATCATGTTGCACACGTCGATGCGGAACCCGGCCACGCCGCGGTCCCACCAGAAGCGCACGATGTCGTCGAAGGCGTCTCGAACCTCGTCGCACCACCAGTTGAGGTCGGGCTGCTCGGGCAGGAAGTTGTGGAGGTAGTACTGCCCGGTGCCGGGTCGAGGGTCCACGCCGGGCCACCGAAGCAGCCCACCCAGTTGTTGGGCGCGGAGCCGTCGGGCTTGGGGTCGGCCCACACGTACCAGTCGCGCGTTCGCGCGTCGGCCGACGAACGCGACTCGACGAACCACGCGTGCTGGTCGCTGGTGTGGTTGGGGACGAGGTCGAGCAGCACCCGGATGCCGAGCGCGTCCCGCCGCCGCGATCACCTCGTCGAGATCGTCCAGGGTCCCGTACTCGGGGAGCACGGCGCAGTAGTCGGCGACGTCGTAGCCCCAGTCGGCGTTGGGCGAGGGCATGACCGGGCTCAGCCACAGCGCGTCGACGCCCAGCCAGGCGAGATGGTCGAGCCGGCCGAGCAGCCCCGGCAGGTCGCCCACGCCGTCGCCGTCGCTGTCGGCGAACGAGCGGACGTACACCTGGTAGAGCAACCGCCGAACGCCACCAGTCGTGTCGTGTGGGTGCCGGGCGTGCGGGCATGGGCTCGGGCGACGGGGTGTCGGTCACGGTTCGGGTATCGACGCGGTCAGCCGGTCACCGGGCTGGGCACCTGACCGGGCTGCTCGGCCGCCCGCCAGCAGTACCAGGCGACGGCGGAACGATAGGGCCGGAAGGGGTCCCCGAGCGGCTCCAGCTCCCGGGCGCTGGGCATGGGGATCGCCCACGCCACCCCGAAGCCCTTGCGCACCCCGAGATCCCCGGTCGGCCAGACGTCGAGGCGCCGCAGCTGGAACATGAGGAACATCTCCGCCGTCCAGCGCCCGATGCCGCGCACCGTCGACAGGCGCTCGATCACCTCCTCGTCGCCCTCGCGGGCCAGGCCGCGGGGGTCGAGCACCACCGTCCCGTCGAGGACCTTGGCGGCGAGGTCGCACACCGACGCCGCCTTGTTGCCCGACATCCCCGCCGCCCGCAGCTCCTCGGGCGCCAGGGCGAGCATCGCCTCGGGCGTGACCGCTCCCCCGAGGGCGGCCACCAGGCGCCGGTGGATGGTCGATGCCGCGGCCCCGGCGAGCTGTTGGTAGACGATCGACTGCACCAGCGCGGCGAAATGGGTGTCGCCGGGCTTGGACGAGCCGGGGCAGACCGAAGGCGTCCACGAGCCCGGCCACCACCCCGTCCCGTTCGGCCAGCAGGCGCGCCGCCGCCGCCAGCGTGCGGGCACGGCGGGCTCGGGCCCCGCGTGCCGGGCACGATCGGGGCCTCAGACACCGTCGGACCCGTGGGGAGCTGGCGGCGGACGTCGAGGAGGTGATGCCTGCACTTCGTGCACGGTGTGGACCGCCACCCAACGCAGCGACCGCTCGAGTCGCGCCGGATAGCCGTAGACGACGCGGCGCTCCCAGTCGTCGCCGTCCACACGGTCCAGGACGTTGGCCAACAGCGCGGCGGCGTCAGTCATCTGTCGGGCCACGGCATCGGGGTCTTGCTGCACATAGCCGTCGTGCTCGACCCGCTCGTCGCGGCCCATGGGCTCGAACGTCGGTAGGTCGATGCGTCGGGCGGTCGAGCACCCGCTCGCGCTGCACGAGCAGCACGTCTCTGACGTGGCAGCCGTACTCGAGCGGAGACCAGGTGTCGGGCCGGGTCCTGCGCCGGAGGTCGGAGGGGGCGTCGCTCAGGACGGCGACGAACTGCGACACGCCGGCGACGATCGCCGGCACCGGCAGACGGCGCCTCAGTCGAGGTCGTACTCGAACCCGCATTCCGCGCATCGGTCCACGTCGCCGCGATAGGAACGAGCGTGCGACGATCCGAACGACCCTCTATCTCAGTGACTGGGCCTCGAACTCGACGACGGCGTCGTCGAGGGGAAGCACCACTTGGGGCTGCAGGTACTGGTGGGCCTTCGCCTCGAGACGCACCGCCGTTCCCCAGGCGGTGAACCCGATGGCGTGGTGGGCGAACCACATCGGGCCCTCGGCGACACGCACGGCGACGATGCCCTGGGCGCCCATGTCGAGAGCCGAGCGCTGCATGTGCTCCATGCCCGCCTCGCGCGCCGCGTACATGGCCTCGGTGAAATTGGTCAGCTCCACGTTCTGGGAGGACTGGCGCATGGCGGTCCCCGCCGAGCGCCGGGGGGCGTAGACGAAGCTCGCCCCGAAGGCGAGCCCGACCGGGCCCCAGCCGGCGTTGTGCAGCAGCGTGAAGTCGCGGGCCGAGAGGTCCGAGACGAAGGCCGAGCTCCTGTCCTTGCCCTTCACGGGTCGGACCGCGGTGCCGGTGAGCTCGACGTCGACGTGGTGGCGCTGCACGTCGACCTCGACTCGCACCCCCACCACCCCGTGACCTTTGACGCTCGGAGCACTGTTCGCCGAGGTGCTTGGCGGCGGAGCGGACGGCCTGGTTGTGGGCGTCCGAGGCTGCCGTGATCTCGCCCGACCCCCAAGTCCACACCATGGGCGGGATCGAGACCACCGACGCGCCGAACACGACGTCGACGGCCTCCCACCCGATGCTGTGCAAGAGCAGCGCCTCGTCGACCGAAAGGTCCGAGGTCACCGCCCGGCCGGGTGGGTCGTGCGACGGGCTGACCCCAGCGAGGCCGCCGCCCGGCGCATCTCGGCCCGCAGGTCGGTCGCATCGGCAGCCTGAGCCGGGCGCGGTCGGTTCACGACAACCGGACCGTGGGTCGGGGAGTGGGCAGGGGGTCGAAGTCCTTGAACCGACGCACCCGGGTGCCGCGCAGGGCGCACTCGATGACCTCGTCCCCCTGGGCCAGGCTCTGGGTGTTGGCGACGATGAGCGCGCCCTGCAAGCGTGTCGTGGCCGAGCTGGCCGCGCACGTGCTCGCGTGCCAGCGAGCGCGCCGCGATGTGGGCGCGCGACAGCTGCTCGACCTCCGACACCGGCATGTACCCGCCGCCGAACCTCGACAGCGTGCCCTCCATGAGCATCTCGGTGATGCAGTACGCCCACACCCGCACCGACGCCAACGCGGCCACCACCGACACCGGCATGTAGCCGGCCTCGACGAGCTTGGCCAGGCGCTGCCCGGCCAGGTACGTCGTCCAGGGCGTGCCCCCCGGCGGCGCCGCGCCGCCCTCCACCACCACGGCGGTGCCCAGGATGTGGAACTCGGTCACGTTCATGTCGGCGAGGTGCCGAGTGCGTGTCGACGACGCCGATGACGCCGTGGGCCCCGACCTCCTGGGCTTCTTCGACCATGCGCGTGTAGGCCGAGCCGAAGCCCTGGGCCCAGGCCGACTCGACCCACGGCTGCTGGTAGTTCTGCCCCCAGATGCGGTGCTCGTTGGAATACATGTACCCGCCGTGAGGGCACTGGTAGCTCTCGGAGTAGACGCCCCGGGGGGCCGAACCACCGAAGGAGTATGGCGTCATCCCCCGCATGTAGGGCGAACCGGCCCCGTACCAGCCCCACTGCATGACGCAGAACCCCTGCACCAGGCCGACGGGCCGCAGGCCCATCTGCAGGCAGGCGGCGAAGTCGGGGACGGTCAGGCCCGACGAGAACGACCCGCCGCCGAGGCGCCGGCCGGCGGCCTCGGGGAGATCTCCCTCGGTGCCGGCGGTGCCGGACTTCTCAGGGCTGGGCGGGTCCGCCTCGGGGCCCGGGTACGTCCATCAGTTGTCGAGGGAGATGATGGTGATGGGCTTCGGCAGGGTCACGTCGCCGGCCGACTTGGTCACCGCAGTGCCGAGCGACAGGAACTCGATGGTGTGCGAGCCCCACTGGTGGGACTTCTCCTCCAGCCGGACCCCCACGATCCCGGTGGCCCCGAGCTGTTGGCTTCGTCCTGCATGCGGGTCATGGCCAGCTCGCGCGCCTCGTACAGCGCCTGGGTGAAGTTCGGGAGCTCGACGTTCTGGCCGACGGTGCCGAGCGCCTGGCCGATGCCGCGGTGAGCGATGTGAAAGACGCAGGTCCCCATCACGAGTCCCTGAGGGACGTAGCCGGTCTGCATGATCGTCCAGAAGTCCTGGCCGGAAAGGTCCGAGGTGAAGGGCTTGCCCGGCGGCATTGCGGTGCGACGTGCCGTCCTCGGCTTTCACCGCCGTGCCCACCGCGATGAACTCGGCGGCGTCACGACCCCACTCGTAGTAGTTGACGTCGAGGCGCACTCCCACGACGCCGTCGGCGCCCAAGGCGTCGGCCTCTTCCTCCATCCGGGTCATGGCCAGCTCGCGGGCGTTGTACATGGCCTCGGTCAGCTTGGTGAGCTCCTGGCTCTTGTTCCAACGACGGGCCTGGATCCCGGTGTGGTAGATCGACGAGCCCATGACGAAGCCCAGGGGGTGGAAGCCCGCCTCCTTGATGAGGAGGAACTCGTTGACCGAGAGGTCCGAGGTGAACAGACCGTGCTCGAGCTCTTCGAGCCGATGGCCCGCCTCCTTGGGGAGGTCCGGGGGTTGGGTCATGACGAGCCTCCGATGACGATTCTCTCGAGAGCCTGGCGAGCGCCCTCGCTGTGGGCGGCCTCTTCCTGAAGCGCCGCCAGAAGTCGTTTCAACCAGCTGTCGAGGTCGACGGACTCGCTGCGGATCCGGATCCCTCCCGAGGAGTGGGCTACCGAGCATCGCACCGAGGGACCGTCGACCTGGGCCCGCATGACGTCGTCGCCGAGCGTCACCTCCAGCGCCTTCACCTCGTTGGACTTGCGCAAGAGCCCTCCGGCCCGCTCGACGACGACCCTGGGTCCGAGGACCTCGGCGAGCTGACCGGCGAGGACCTTCAACATGATGTGCACGTCGGTGGCATTCGACTGCACCATGGCGGCCGCCATGTCGAGGTCAAAGGCGTCGTCTGACCCTTCCATGTTCGACCTCCTCCCGCCGCCGTCGACCCCGTGGTCGGGTCCGGATGTCAGACCCGGGATCACCGGGCACCACCGGGCAGCGCGTCCCACACTACGAGGGTTCGGCCAAACTCGCCGGTCCCCCCGAAGTTGGTGTCACAGTGCACGCGGACCCGCAGGACGAGGCCAAGCGAGCCACGGTACCGTTGCCATCGTGCCCGGGGTTGGGTTGACCGCGGTTTTCCCGCTGCGGACCTTTCCAGCTCAACTCCGGGCGCGGCGAAACCCCGAGGATTTCGATACCCAATGGGCGGTCCATGGCGCCGGCGAAACGGCTCTGGCCGCGGCGTGCGCCACGGCCTTGTGAGGAGACGATCGTCAGGTCGCGGTGGACCTCGTCAAAGAGGTCGATGGTGCGAGAGGGGTCCGGCGCGCCTACCTGTTCCTGAGCAGGGCGAGTTCTTCGCTGCACAGTTGGCGGTAGAGACGCTCATCGGCCATGTTCAATCCGTCGAGGCAGCGGGCTGAGGTCAGGTTGTCCAGTTGATGTCGGACCGAGGCGAGTTCGATCAGGGCACTGGTCATGGCTCCATCTAACCAAGACCGACGCGTTCTCGACAGGGCCGAACGACCCCGCTTCCACCCGGCCACAGAGCAGTATTGGCCCGGCGCACGGTTCGCCAGGGATCGGGCTTCAGTCGGCAAGCCTCGATGCCGACAAATACCTGGCAGGTCCCAGAAGCCGACCGCGGGGGAACACAATGGACGCACATGTCCAACTCAATGTTCCACCCGCAGCACAGAGCGCACGCCTCCTGACCCGCCATCGCCGCTGGGGCATCTACTACCGGTCCCTGATCGGCGACACCGAGGGTCGTGTGGAGTTCCGCCAAATCGATCCCGTCATGCTGCGCGCTGATGATGTCGACCCGGCGGACGCCAACGCCGTGATCGCCCACATCGAGCATCAGCTCCGGTCCGCGGGGTACGACACCACCCGCTGGCCGGACGAGGGGGAGCCCATCGCCGCCAGCTGGGACATCCGCCAGCGCGGAGCCAGCTAGCAAGAGCCTGGACCATCGACCCGCGCAGCGCGCAGCGGCTGCATCCTCGCCGGCTTCTAGCCCTCGGGGTCAGGATTGTCGGTGAACTCGATGAAGGGACTGGGCGGGAGGTAGTCGAGCGGTACGTCGCGGGGATGGCTGTAGTGCTGCACCAGGATCACGTTCGAGGCCGTCTGCTCTTCTTCGAAGACGCCGCACAGCGAGATGTCCCGGGCGTCGGAGAACGCGTCGACCCGAGCCACGTCGCCCGCCACGAGGTCGGTGTAGCGGTCCAACGAGATGCGCGCCACCAGGCAGTACACACAGCCGTCCGGAGCGTGACCGACCCGACGACCGACCATGCAATGGTCGGGCCCGTCGTCGATGACATAGACAGCATCGTCGCCGCTTCCCAACCGGCGCTGGATGTAGTCCTCCTCGTCGGGCTGTAGTCGCCGGTGGGAGTGCATCCGGTTCGTCATGGCCCCGAGCAGTGCCGGTGGGACCTCGTCCTCGGCCTCGGGCTCCTCCGACTCCTCCGAGTCCTCGGGCTCCTCCGACGCTCCGATGGGCTCGCCGCCTTCCCCTTCGACCAATCTGGGCTCCTCCCCTGAGGGCATCCGTCTACCCGCCGCGCCCGGCGTGTGTCCACCCGGTGCCCGAGGCGGTCCCGACTATCGTCGCCGTGGTGAGGGGGGACGCCGGCGACAGCGCCGAGTTCTGTGCCGCGTGCGGGCGGCCGTCGGAGCAGTGCGCGGGATGCGCTCGAGCGCTCGACCCGCCCCGGTTCTGCCCGAGGTGCGGTCGGCGCATGACCGTCACGGTCACCCCGACGGGGTACGTGGCGCGGTGCCGGACCCACGGCGTGGAGGGTGTCGGCTGAGGACGGGCTGACACCGTGGGAGAATCGGGCCATGGACCACATCGGCGTCGTCGACACCATGTTCGCCCGCTACGACATGGGCGCCGAAGCCGTCGACGAGCTCAAGCAGTGCCCCGGCTTCGGGGAGCGCTTCGAGGTCCTGCGACGGACGGTGCCGGGCTTCAAGGACCTCGGGGTGGCGTGCAAGAAGCTCATCGAGGAGGAGGGCTGCGCATCGTGGTCGCCCTGGGCATGCCCGGCAAGGCCGCCATCGACCAGGTGTGCGCCCACGAGGCGTCGCAGGGCATCATGCTCGCCCAGCTGCTCACCAATACCCACGTGCTCGAGGTCTTCGTCCACGAGAACGAGGAGGAAGACCCGGCGCGCCTGGCCGCGGTGTGCGTGGACCGGGCCCGCAAGCACGCCCGCAACGCGTACTGGATGTTGTACGAGCCCGACCAGCTCACCCGCCGGGCCGGCCAGGGCGTCCGACAGGGCTACGGCGACGCCGGGCCCCTCCTGTCGCCACAACCCTGATCAGCCGAGGCCGAAGCCGAGGTCCTCGCCCCGCGTCCGGCCGGGACCCCGACTCGGGGCCAAGGGCCGTGTCCATGCCGCGCGCCGCCAGCAGGACGCTCGAGCTCGCTCGCGGGGGCGGGTGACGCTCCCGGGCGCCGACGACGTAGCGACGCTCCCCCACTCCGCGGCGCTCGACCCGCTCGACATGGGCCCGGTCGTCGGCATCAGCCTCGAGGAGTCGGTCGGCGGCCTCCTCCACCGCCGTGGCAGGGGCTCCCTGGCCGAGAGATGCCGCACCACGCCCGCACGACGTCGCGCCGGGTGGCGGTCGGGCCCGCGCCGCCGCAGTTCGCTCGGCCACCACCTCCACGTGGGCGGGATCCGGGCCCGGCCCGGGCCGGCGCGGCACCCGGTCGAGCACGGCCTCGAGCGCGTCGGGCCCGAGCCCCACGCGCGCGGGCCCGGGCCTGCCACAGCGGGCGCAGGTCGTCGGCCGAACGATGCGCGTCGCGTTGCCGGACGTGTGGCGTGGCCGGCGATGGCGCGGGCCCGGGCCGCCGAGCCCCCGCGCCGACGAGGTGCTCGGCGATGGCCGCGGCACGCTGCGAGAAAGCCCGCGCGGGCCTCGGGGCCGATCCCGGCCATGTCGGCGCGTCCGTGTCGCAGCGGCTCCCACGCCACGCCCAGCCGCGTGGTGAGCTCGTGGCGGAGTTGGGCGTGGTACAGCGCGCCGGCGGCCGGGGCGTGGGCGTAGACGCCCCGGCCATCGAGCGCGGAGAACGTGCCCTCGGGGCCACGCCCGAGGTTGGCCATCACCACGTGGCTGTGCAGATGGGGGTCGAGGGCGCGGCTCACCCGGTGGACGAAGCCCGCGGCGGCCACCGCCTCGGCCGGCACCGGGCACGAGCGCGCCCGCGGTCGGGCGGCGCACGGCCACGGCCCGGCGCTCGACGTAGTCGCAGGGCGGCGTCGACGGCGCGCACGTGGCGCGGCGGCGCACCTCGTCGGCCACCTCGCGCCGGCCCAGGGCGTGGAGCATGCTCACCGACTTCGGCGCCAGAAGCTGAGGTCGAAGCCGGCCACCGTGACCCGGTCGTGGGACCGGCCCGAGGCGCCGGGCCGGTCACGGGGTCGTCGCCCGCCAGCACGGCCCCGAGGGCGTCGCCGGTCACCTCACCGCCGAGTCCCAGCGCGGCCGCCCCCGTGCCCAACCACCGGCCGGCGGCCTCGATCCCGGTGCCCGACCCGTTGCCCGCCACCTCGAGGTAGTAGGCGTGCGCCGCCCTTGCGCACCTTGGCCACCCGCAGCACCCGACCTCCCGGGCGCGGGACTCCGACACGGCGCCGCAGGTGCGCCCCCGAAGCACCGTCGACCGGACCGCCTTGGCCGGCAACCTCGCCGAGACCTCGCTCAGCCGGTGGCGCGGCGGCGCTCAGGATGCGGCGCTCGCCCCGGTAACGGGCCAGGAGCTGGCGCGCCGCCTGGCGCCCGGTCGTCGGCCAGCTCGGGCGGGTCGAGGACCTCGGCGTGGGGGCCCAGGCGCAGCAGCAGCGGCCGAACCACACCGTGCTCGCCACGGCCAGGGTGACGCCGGTGCGCCCGTCGGGCAGCGGCTCGGGAGAGGAATTGAGCAGTGCCTCGATGATCCACACGGCCGTCGTCGTCGACCGCCAGGTGTGCGACGGTGGCCTCGGGCCCGGGCACGAACGCCTCGGCGCTCGCGGTGGTCGCCGTCGGCGGTCGGGGCTCGGCGCCTCGCCGCGGTGGCCGGCCGGCTCCCCCGTGAGGCGCGCCGCGGAGACCCGGTCGACGCGGAAGCGGCGCATGCCCGGCGCGTTGTGGCAGTAGCCGTCGAGGTACCAGTGGCCTTCGATCAACCGCACCGACACCGGGTCGACGACCCGCGTCGACTCCCGGTCGCTCGAGGCCGAGTAGTAGTGCAACTCGAGTTGGCGCCCCGCCTCGCTGGCGTCGCGGATCACGGCCAGGTGCGCCGGCTCGCGCAGGTCGACCCGCAACAGGCCCCGGCCGCCCGAGCACCGCCTCGAGCTTCTCCAGGGCGCGCCCCAGCGCTCCGTCGGGATCGGCGCCGGGCACCGCCAAGATGGCGCGGGCCGAGGCGGCCAGGGCGAAGCCCTCGGCCGCGGTGAGCCGGCGGGGCCGGCCCAGCTCGGTGCCCGAGGTTGGCGACCACCTCCTGGTCGTCGACGATGATCTCCATGAGCTGGTCCGGCGAGTACGGCGGCAGGCCGCAGCACGCGGCCAGCTCCAGGTCGGCGATGAGCTCGTCGGGCTCGAGCCCGAAGCGCTCGGACAGCTCGGCCACCGGCGCCCGCCCCTGGCGGGCCAACCAGGTGAGCACGGCCAGCAGGCGCAGCAGCGCGACCCGGCGTCGGCCCGGGCCGGCATCTAGGTCACGGCACCCGGCGCGCCGGAGGCGCTGGCCTCGAGCCACGCCACCATGCCGGCGCGGACCTCGTCGGGGCCGAGGACCTCGGCGTGGTCGCCCAGCTCGAAGAGCCACGACCGCAGGGCGGCGGTGTTGGTCACCTCGAGATGCAGCACCACCGAGCCGTCGTCGTGCGCGACGCGGCCAGCGCGCGACTCCCCCACCTCGTCGAGCACCAGGGCGGCCAGAGCGGCGTCGACGAGGACGTCCACGGTGACGAGCGCACCCTCACCGATGCGCCACGGAACGTCGGGGAGCGCGGCGTCGGGGTCGAAACCGTCGGGCAAGACCGCCGAGCCCGGGGCCGCCGCGGACACGTCGCCGTCCATGCGGTCCACCCGGAAGGTCCGCGGCGCGGCGCGGTCGAGGTCGTAGCCCGACCAGGTACCACCACCCGCCGTGGAACCGGAGCAGGGCGGGATCGACCCGGCGCGCGTTCGCCGCGGTAGTCGAAGCTCACCGTGGCCCGCGCGCCGCAGGGCGCCGTGCAGCACGGGCAGGGCGGGCAGGGCGGGGAGCTCGGCCACCGGTCGCGACCCCGGCCGAGGCCGGAAGCCCAGGCGCCACAGCGCATCCCGACCACTAGGATCGCCGAGGTGGACCCCGGCGACCGCGAGGTTCAGGGCCGCTTGCTCGTCCGGCGCCAGATCGAGGTCGGGCAGGTAGTAGTCCTCGGGCCGGATGACGTACCCCATCTGCTCGGGCCCGTCGATGGGCATGGCGGTGACCTCGATGCCGCCGTCGCGCAGGGTCCGCTTGTCGCGCTCGAAGGCCTGGCGCCGCGCCTCGCCCTCTGGACCGGGTACCCGGGCACCTCGGAGGCGATCTCGCGCAGCGACTTCGGCCGCTGGTCGCGCAGCAGCACGAGCACCAGGTCGGTCAGCCGCTCGAGCCTGTCCACCATGGGCGAGAGCGTAGGCGGCGCCACGCGCCGCCTACGGCCGCTCCCCGGGCGCGGCGGGCCGACACCGTGATGGCGTCGCTCTTCGCCACCGGTGGCCACTCCCCCGGACAAGCGGCCGCGGGGGATCCCTGGGCATTTCACCTCCACCTGCTGGCCTGGCTCGCCATCGCCGTGCTGGCGCTGGCGTACGCCCTCGGCGTCCGACACGTGGCGCCGCGGTCGGGACCTGGCGCCGTGGCCACCCGCCGTCAGCTGTGGTACCTGGCGGGCGCCCTCGTCGCCCTGGTGCTGGCCCTCACCTGGCCTCTCGCCGATCTGGCCGCGCACTGGTCGCTCACCGCCCTCGTCGTGCAGCGGCTCCTGCTCACCCTGGCGGCCGCGCCGCTGCTTCTGCTCGCCATGCCGGCCCCGCTCCTGGCCGCTGCTCACCCGGCCCGCTCCGGTCGACGCCTGTCTCGAGGTGCTCACCCGCCCTGTGGTGGCCGTGGTCGACGTTCACGTCCGTGGCGGTGGGCACGCTCCTCACGCCCGCCGTCGCCGCCCAGGCGTCGTCGCCGTGGTGGCGGGCTGTCACCGACGTGGCCTCCTCCTCGCCGGGGCCGTGCTGTGGGGCCCGGTGCTCCGCCACATCCCGGGCGCGCACCGCGCCGTCCCCGTCGGTCTGGCCGCGTACCTCTTCGTCCAGTCGGTCGTCCCCACGTTCCCGGCCATCATCTACGTCTTCGCCCACCACCCCCTCTACGACGCGTTCAGCCATGTCCACGTCGGCGTTCGGGATCTCGCGCCTCGTGCGACCAGCAGCTGGCCGGCGTGGTGGCCAAGGTGGCGACGCTCCCGGTGCTGTGGAGCGCGGCCTGGGTGGCGCTACTGCGGGCCCAGCGGGCCGAGGCCGCCGCAGCTGACGGCGACGACGGGGAGCCCCTCACCTGGGCCGAGGTCGAGCGTCAGCTCGAGCGCGCCGCCCGGGCCCAACGCAAGGGGCCGGACGGGCGCAGCGGACGGCGCCATGCGTGGGCCATCCCGCGCCCGGTGGCACCCTGGGCCGACCCACCCGATCCGGCCGACCCTGCCGGTCCGATGGGCACCACCGATCCGGCCGAGCCCAGGAGCCCGACCGACGGACCGGGGTCACCCGAAGCCTGAGGACACCGGTAGGGACGGTGCGCCGGTCGAGGAACCGAGCGCGAGATGGCGGAACCGCACCGGCTCCTTGGCGAGCACGAACGTGGCCAGCAGGACGTTCTGCGGCGTCGACACCACGACCACGGCGAAGTGGCCCACGCCCGACGCAGGGATCCTCCCAGCTGATCGCTTCACCTGGTCGGGACGGAAGGTGCCGCGGTAGGCCACCAGGCACACGTCGTGCAGCCGCGTCGGCGAGCGCGCCGAGACCACGCGGTCGACGCGATGGAGTTTGGCCAGTGTGGAGGCCGACACCAGGCGCACACCGGCGAACACTCCCCGGCTGTGCACGGCGTTCTCGGCCAAGGCCAGGGCCCGGAAGCACGGGCTCGAGTTCGTCCCCAAGGTGTCGCGCGCGGCAGTGCAGCCCGACAGCCACATCGAGCCCGAGCGCGACCATGCCGATGGCCACCGCCCGTCGGAGCCCAGACTCTCACGACGCCACCCCCTCGACCACACGGGGGCGAAGGTCCTGCGGGGCGGCGACCTGGCGACCCTTCCACGCCAAGACACCCCACGTCGCCCAGCCGACGGGCAGCTCGGCCCAGAAGCTCAGGATCCGGTAGAGCAACACAGCTGCCACGGTCGAGGTCTCGGCCCCGCCGAAGTCGACGAGCGCGATGGTGAGACTCCCTTCGACCACGCCCAGGCCCCCGGGGGTGATGGGCAGGTTGGCGGCGAGTTGGCCGGCCCCGTAGGCGAGGAGCAGTCCCCTCCACGGGATCCCGGCCCCGATGGCCAAGAACGACAGGGCCAGGCACCCGCAGTCGAGGACCCAGTTGGCCAAACCCCAACCGATGAGCCGCCAGCACCTGCCGGACGTCGAGGGTGACCACGGTCAGCCGGGCGATGATGCTGTCGACGTGGGCGGCTCGCTCCCCTCGGGGCCAGCGCACCACGCGCTGGTATGCACGGACCCCGACACCAACCACACGAGGACCCGCCGCTGGAGGAAGACCACGCCCAGGGCGAGGGCCCCCACCAGCACGGCCACGGTGACCCCGACGAGGTCGAGCCCGGCCCCCTCGGCCCCGGCGACGGTCACGCCGGCCGCGGCCACCAGCGCCAGGGTCACCGACGCCACCACGAACACCGCGGCCAGGGTCCACACCGCCAGGGCCTCGTCGGCGCCGCGGCGCCGGTACTGGCGAAAGGCGAACACCGAAGACACCAGCGGACCGGCCGGCATCGAGTTGGCGATGGCCGTCGCCGCCAGGGTCACAGCGCGTGAGCCGGCCGGTCGATACGTGCACGTGACCCGCTTCGAGCAGACGCTTCTGGACCAGGGCGAACGCCACCAGCGACCCTGCCTCGGCGGCAAGGGCCAGGGCCAGCCACCACCAACGGAGGTGGTCGAGATAGCTCGACGCCCCCGACAGCTCGCCGGTGCGTCCGGTCAGCGCCCACAGGGCCAGGGCGGCCAGCGCCAGCCCCACGACGTACTTCAACCACGGCCAGGCGCGCGAAGCCGCGAACGCCTCGACGCCGGCGCCGTCACGTCGGCGCTGGCTCCACGAGGATCTTCACGTGCTCGTCGGGGCGGGCCAGCGCCTCGAAGGCGCCGGGCACGCCGTCGAGGTCCACGGTGCCCGTGATCATCGGTGACACGTCGATGTCGCCCTCGGCCAGGGCGCGCAGGGCACCGGCGAACTCATCGGCGCCGTAGGCCAGGGCGAAATGCAGCGACAGCTCCTTGGCGATGGCGAAGAAGGGACGGATCTGGTCGGGCTCCATGCACACGCCGACCACCGCCACCCGGGTGCCGGGGGGCAGGTCGCGCAGGAGTTGCTGGAGCATGCCCGGGACCCCCACCGCCTCGAAGGCGACGAGGGGACGTCTCCCGTCGAGACGGCGCCAGGCGTCGACGACGCCCTCTTCGGTGGGGTCCACGGCCTCCGTCGCCCCCATCGTGAGCGCCATGGCCCGTCGTGTGGGAGACAGGTCGGCGGCCACGATCGATTCGACGCCCACGGCTCGCAACCCGGCGATGACGGCCAGGCCGACAGGGCCGCACCCGACCACGACGGCACCGTCGCGACGCCGTCGCACCCGAGCGGGCCACGGCGTGGATGCCCACCGCCAGAGGCTCGGTCAGCGCTGCGTGCCGGAAGCCGAGCCCGTTGGGGACCTCGAGGGCGAGCGGCGCGGACAGCACCATGTACTGGGCGTAGCCACCGGGGTACTCGTTGTTGTAGGCCAGTTGATGCAGTCCGGTAGCAGAGAACAGTACGGGGACCGACACCACGCGTGAGCCGGGTTTGGGACCGGCGGTGTCGGGCCCGAGCTCGACCACCTCGGCGCAGAACTCGTGTCCCATCACGATGTCGCGCGACAGGTCGATGGGCGCCATTCCCATGCCCTGTGCTGCCCATGGACGGCAGCATCTGGTCGGTCATCGCCACCATGGTCTCGGCGTGACGCAGGAAGTGGAGGTCGGACCCGCAGATCCCGCAGGCCGAGTATTCGCACGAGCATCTGGCCCGTCTCGGGACGGGGATCCGCGATGTCGTCGACCACGAGCCGGCCCTCCCGCATCACGCACGCACGCATCGCCATCACCCCTCGTCGTCGAGGCCCCGAGCACCTGCGCCAACGGCGGTTCCTCGTCGCATGGGGCCCGGAACCCTCGTCGGTCGACCGGCGCACAGATCGTGACACACCAACGTGGGCCCGCCCATCCACCACTGCGGTGCTGTCCTCCTAACATGACCGTCAGTGGCGACCGTGTCCCCGCCTCCTGTGTCCCGGGCTCCTGGGTCCCAAGTGCCGGTGCGCACCCACGTCCCGGGCTCGGTGCGCGCCGGGGTCGATGTCATCGGGGGCCGCACCGTGGTGCAGGTTCGGTCGGTCTCGGGTCACCATCGCGGCGCGCTCACGCGGGCCGACGGCGACACCATCGCCGAGGCGGCGCGGGTGGCGCTCGCCGAACGCCTGCCCCTGGTGGTGGTGCTGTCGTCGTCGGGATCCGAGGTCTCCGAGGGCATCGACGCCCTGCACGGATGGGGCCGAGCGGCAGCGGCCATGGCCGCCTGCTCAGGCTCGGTCCCCGTGCTCGCCGCGGTGACCGGTGCCGCCATCTCTGGACCGGCCCTCCTGCTCGGCCTGGCCGACGTCACCGTCATGACGCCCGACGCCTTCGCCTTCGTGTCCGGGCCCGACGCGGTGGAGGGGTTCACCGGGATGCGGGTGAGCCTGCACGACCTCGGAGGGGCGGCGATGCACGCCAGCGCCAGCGGGTTGTGTGCCCTGATGGCCGCGGACGAGACCGCCGTGGACACGTTGCTCGAGGCCGCGCTCGACTACCTCCCCGACCACACCGACGCAGAGCCTCCCGAGATCCTGACCAGTGACCCCGCGAGTCGCACCGCGCCCGAGCTCAGAGACCTCGTCCCGGCAGCCGCCTCGGCCTCCTACGACGTGCGCGAGGTGATCCGCGCCATCGTCGACGACGGCGAGCTGCTGGAGCTGCGACCGGGGTGGGCGTCGCATCTCGTCACGGCGCTGGCCAGCGTGGGGGGCAGCCCCGTCGGGGTGGTCGCCAACCAGCCCCGCGCCCTGGCGGGCACCCTGGACATCCCTGCGTCGCAGAAGGGTGCCCGCTTCGTCCGCTTCTGCGACGCCTTCAACCTGCCCATCGTCACCTTGGTCGACACGCCGGGTTTCCTCCCCGGCAAGGACCTCGAGTGGCGGGGGATGATCCGCCATGGCGCCGAGCTCGCCTTCGCCTACGCCGAGGCGAGCGTGCCACGGGTCTGTGTCGTGCTGCGCAAGGCCTACGGGGGGGCCTACATCGTCATGGACTCCAAGGGCATCGGCAACGACCTGTGCCTGGCATGGCCACAGGCGGAGATCGCCGTCATGGGCGCGCCCGGCGCGGTCCAGATCCTCAACCGCAACGCCAGCGAGCAAGAGCGCCGGCTCCTCGAAGAGCAGCTACGCCGCCGAGCTCCTCACTCCCTGGGTGGCGGCCGAGCGCGGCTTCGTCGACGACGTCATCGACCCGGCCGAGACCCGCCCCGTCCTGCACCGGGCGCTGGCGCTGCTGGCATCCCGGCGCGAGCGCCTGCCGGGACGAAAGCACGACGCCGGACCCATGTGACCGGCCCATCGGGCCCAGCCCCGAGCCGGGGCTTTCACAGGTCGGCGGGGGGCTCACGCACCGGTGTCAGGCATGTCTCGGGAACGTCAGAGGTGTCCCGGGAACGATCCGTCGAGGATCTCCTCGGTTCTTTTCTGGTGAGAGAGGGAGAGAGGGATCGTGTGAAGGAGAGCCGTATTGGGAGCGAGTTGATCGGGCGTTGGGTGGGGCGTTAGAACGGACGCGGAGAGTGGTGGAGTTGCGCCCAGTCCCGCTCAGCAGCGGGCCGCATCCGATGGCGCCGGGGAACGAGGGTGAGGCCATGACCAGGTTCGGACACCGGGGGGACCGCCGTCGACTCGTCGAGGGCTCCTCACAGACCGACGTCGCCGGCGCCGCGTTGGACATCGCGCCCCCCGTCGACGACACCGATTCCTCCGCCGCCCTGCGGTCGCTCGGCCAGTCGGGGGTCATGGGCGTCACCACCGCGGATGTCGGGGCGCACCGTGAGCGCGTACGCCAGGGCAAGTTGCGCCGGCTCGCATTGTTGCTCGTGCCCTTGGCGATCTGGTTCGTGGTGCGGGCCACGGTGCTGCACCGCGGGGCCTTCGGGTTCCCCCACTTCCCAGCGGGGCTCACTCCGTACCTCCCGGGCTTCCTTCTCATCCTCATCCTGGGCTCGGTGATGGTTATTCCCCTGTTGGGGGCGGGTCGGTCGCCTCACATCCTCTACCGCCCCAACGAGATCGACGTCCGCTTCGACGACGTGCGCGGTGCGCCCGTGGTCGTCGACGAGGTGATCAAGACCCTCAACCTGTTTCTGGCCCACAAGACCTTCGCCGAGCACATGGGGGGATCGGCGCGCCGGGCCATCCTGTTCGAAGGCCCCCCGGGTACCGGCAAGACGTATATGGCCAAGGCCATGGCCGCCGAAGCCGGCGTGCCCTTCCTGTTCGTGTCGTCCTCGGCGTTCCAGTCCATGTTCTACGGACAGACGAACCGCAAGATCCGCTCGTACTTCCGCGAGCTGCGCAAGTACGCCCGGCGCGAAGGGGGCGCCATCGGGTTCATCGAGGAGATCGACGCCATCGGCGGAGCCCGCGGCGGGATGGGCACCGGACGCCACCACGACGGCGTGGCCGGGGTCGTCAACGAGCTGTTGATCCAGCTGCAGTCCTTCGACCAGCCCCCGAAGTCTGTGCGGCTACGTGGAGCGCTGATCGACCTCGTGAACGCGTGGCTTCCCTCGCGACACCACCTGACCAAGCCCCCTACGGCGCCCGCCAACATCCTCGTCATCGGCGCGACCAACCGCGCCGCCGACCTCGACCCGGCTCTGGTGCGCCCGGGGCGCTTCGACCGCTCCATCTACTTCGACCTGCCGTCGAAGTCGGGGCGTCGCGAGATCCTCGACTACTACCTGGCCAAGAAGGCCCACGACTCCGAGCTCGACGACCCGGCCAAGCGCGACACGCTGGCGGCGATGACCTTCGGGTACTCCCCGGTCATGCTCGAGCACCTTCTCGACGAGGCTCTGGTGTGGGCGCTTCGTCGCAATGCCACCGGCTGGGATGGGACGACATCCAGCAGGCCAAGATGACCGAGGAGATCGGCCTGGCCCAGCCCGTCGAGTACGCCGAGGCCGAGCGTCGTACCATCGCCACCCACGAGTCGGGGCACGCCACCGTGGCGTGGCTCGTGGGCAAGGGCCGCAAGATGGAGGTTCTGTCCATCATCAAGCGCAAGGACGCCCTCGGGCTCCTGTCGCACTCCGAGGAGGAGGAGCGTTTCACCAAGACCCGCACCGAGATCGAGGCGCTCATCCAGATCGCCTTCGGGGGGATGGTGGCCGAGGAGATCTTCTTCGGCGAGACCAGCTCGGGGGTGGCCGCGGACCTTCAGGCCGCCACGGTGGCGGCGTGCCAGATGGTCGGCAGCCTGGGCATGGGGAGCACCCTCATCTCCGCCGCGGCCCTCGACATGCCCGGCAACATCGTCACCAAGGTCACCGCCGTCGACGCCGGTCGCGAGGAGGTCGAGCGGCTGCTGCGCGGCGCCAAGGACGAGGTCCGCACCATGCTCGAGGACAACCGCAACGTGGTCGAAGCCCTGCGCGACGCCCTGCTCGAGCGCGACGAGCTCGTCGGGATCGAGATCCTCGACGTGATCGCGTCGGCCGAGCCCGTGGCGAGCGACCTCCCGACCTTACCGACCTGAGCTCACAATCAGCTGTTGGGGGCGTTGGCGAACGACGTTCCCCAGTTCCAAACGGTGGTCGTAGCGGCAACCGGAACCGTGGCGTTGCAGGTAGTACCGGCCGCGGGCACCTTGGCGTAGTACACACCGGCCAAGGGGGCCTGCGATGTCGGGACGGACTTCCACTGACCGGCATTGCCGGAAGCGGTAGCGGCGGCGAAGTCCTTGTTGCCAGCGTCGGTGAACGCTGCCACCGGCGTCGACTCCAGGTCGGCCGCGTACCAGCACGTGTTGTTGTTCTTGCTCATGGCAGCGATGATGACGCCGTCTCCAGCGCCCACTGCGGACACGTCGACAGGCACGATGCTGATGTTGTTCCCAGCGGTCACGTTGGCCCCGGTGCTCCAGGTGAACTCAGGCGCCGACGACTGGATGCTGCCTGCACCAGTCAGAGGCAGAGGAGTGACTCCGGTAGCACAGTTGGATTCGCAGTACGTCTGACCGTTCTGGTACAGCGCCTTCAACTCGGTGAGGGCGTTGGTGAGGTTCGACTGCGCGGCCCGGTCGTTGGCCGACCCGGTCACGCCGAGGAACGTGGGAATGGCGATGGCGAGCAGGATGGCGATGATCAAGAGCACCACCATCAGTTCGATCAAGGTGAAGCCGGCATCGGCAGGCGACGACCCGACGTCGAAGCTCGCAGGGTCCGTGTGAGTTCGAAACGATATGGGCGTAATCATGCGTCAAATTTCGGCCATTTCCACCTCCCTCTTAAGGGCCTATCCGCGAAAAATGTCGTTTCACCTGGGATTTGCCTGAGAGGCAAGCCCTTTCCGATGAATCACCACAGACACCTACACACCAAGTCCTTCCAGGCCGCGCCGGTGCTTTTGTCATCCTGTCGTCCGCTGTCGCGGACAGGCTACGCACGGGGGTTTACGCGGCCCTTCGGGTGCAGGATTGGCACTGACCTCGTCCCAACTGACCTCGTCTCATCGGGAGCTCGGGCTCTGAGCATCGGCTGGTCCGAATCTCGCCGTTCGTCGTGACGCGACTGTGGCCCCCGCCGAAGCGGGGGCCACAGTTTTCCGTTCTGCGCCGGAGATCAATCCGGCAACACCGTTAGCTCAGAATCAGCTGTTGGGGGCGTTGGCGAACGACGTTCCCCAGTTCCAAACGGTGGTCGTAGCGGCAACCGGAACCGTGGCGTTGCAGGTAGTACCGGCCGCGGGCACCTTGGCGTAGTACACACCGGCCAAGGGGGCCTGCGATGTCGGGACGGACTCCCACTGACCGGCATTGCCGGAAGCGGTAGCGGCGGCGAAGTCCTTGTTGCCAGCGTCGGTGAACGCTGCCACCGGCGTCGACTCCAGGTCGGCCGCGTACCAGCACGTGTTGTTGTTCTTGCTCATGGTGGCGAGGATGACCCCGTCTCCAGCGCCGACTCCGGACACGTCGACAGGCACGATGCTGATGTTGTTCCCAGCGGTCACGTTGGCCCCGGTGCTCCAGGTGAACTCAGGCGCCGACGACTGGATGCTGCCTGCACCAGTCAGAGGCAGAGGAGTGACTCCGGTAGCACAGTTGGATTCGCAGTACGTCTGACCGTTCTGGTACAGCGCCTTCAACTCGGTGAGGGCGTTGGTGAGGTTCGACTGCGCGGCCCGGTCGTTGGCCGACCCGGTCACGCCGAGGAACGTGGGGATGGCGATGGCGAGCAGGATGGCGATGATCAAGAGCACCACCATCAGTTCGATCAATGTGAAGCCGGCATCGGCCGCTTCCTCACCCTCGAACTCTCGCATACGTGTCTCACGCAGACGCGTGAGCGTGGACTTGAGCATGGACTTCCTCCCTTGATGCGCAATGGCTATCGGGACAACTATCGGCACCGGGGCGCAGCTCCTTTAGGCGCCCAATGACGGCACAACTGCCCGCCCGGAGCTGGGCCTCAGTGCGCGTGCGTGTCGTGGTGGCGGCGCACACGTTGTTCTGACCGGTGCTGTAGAAGATGTTGCCCTGGAGGGTTAGCGGTAGCCCGTCCGTGGCCGGGTTGACCGCCGCGCCGCCCGTGGCCACGGGCCCCCCGTTGATCGTCAGGCTGGTCACCGAGAACAGCCGGGGGAAGCTATCGAGACCTTGGAGGAAAGACGTCATCTGCCCATAAGTGCCCGCCAGCGTCAGGTCGACCGCGACGAGCTTCACACCCCGCGTCCCGCCCGTGGCCTCGGTCACGCTGATGCTCGGCGTGTTGGGGTCGCCCGCCGCCACGGCAAGGGCGGAGACCTGGTTGAAGAAAGCGTCCACCGCTCGGTGTGCCGGGGATCTCGGTGAGGTCCGTCGTGAGCTGCTGGCAATTCGAGGCCAGGTGAGCCTTGTCTCGCCGAAGTGTGGCCAGCTCCGTCTGGAGATGCATCTGCTGAGACTGGAGCTGAGTCTGCTGGGCGTGCAGGCTCGAGAGCTTGCCACCCTCGGGAGAGATCCACGCCACGAAGACGATGATGGCCACGACGAGCGCGCCGAGTGCAGTCAGGATGGGGACACGGTAGCGGGTGAGCTGTTCCATCACGATTCTACGTTCTTGGTCAGGTTGGCGTCTGCAGTCAGCCACAAGGTCGACTGGAAGGCGACCGTCGTGTTCGCTCCGGTAGGCGCATTGGTGACCGAAGCCACACCGGGAGGGCTGAACATCGAAGAAGCCGTCAGGTCGTCGATCCATTGCGCCACGGGGTCGAAGTGCGCGGAGCTGGGAAATGCTCCCGAGACCCCCAGGGCCAGCGAGCCGATGGCTCCGAGCCGGCGCTACGCCAGCCGGGTTCGTTGCCGATGTAGTCGTCGATGCCGCCACAGGAGCGCCGGTCGTGGCAGAGCTGGTGCCGGTGAATGTGGTTACGGCCAGCCCCGCCGGGATCCGCTGCTGCAGTTGCGCTATGACAGCCGACCAGTCCACGGCCGTCGCCGAGATCTGCGCGACCTCACCCTTGGCGACTCGAAGCTCGTCGGAGATGGCGACCACCTTGTCGAATGTCGGGATCTGCGCATTGAGCTGTGCCACGCTGGCCCTCAGGTTGCTGACATCGCTCTGCGCGCTGTGAACCTGCAGAAAGCGGTATGCGCTGCCGCCTACGAGGACCAACGCCACGATTCCCGCGGCCATGAAGGTTTTACGGACCACGCTGCGCTCGAAAGCACGCTGCGTCACCTCGGGGGGCACAAGATTGAACTTCTTGACCGTGGGATTCGGCTCGGGCAGCGCCAGACCGATGGGCGTCGCCAACACGGGGTCGATGCTGGCGGCCTGCTCGGGATCGAGGTCGATCCTCGAAAGGTCGAGGCGGGCCAGTGGTGACACGTGCTCGACCGGGATGCGCACCTGCGCCCGCAACTCTTTCAAGAGGCCGCGCAGACGCGCGCCTCCGCCGGTAAGAAGGACACGGGCGATGGGAACTCGCCCGGGCAGCGTGGCGAAGTACTGCACGGAGTTCCGGATCTCCCCCACGAGCTCGGCGATGGCGGGCTGCACTGCGCTCTCGGCCGACTGAATCTGTGGAGAAGCCTCCCCGAGGCGCCGCTTGATGCCTTCAGCATCGACGAGGGGGAGGTCGAGCGCGGACGCCACCGCGGCGGTGGCGGCATTGCCGCCTGTACCGATGGTGCGGACGAACTGGGGGCGTCCGTTCTGATGGACGACCACGACCGTCAGGCCGGCGCCGATCGACACGATCGCTTCGGGCCGCTCGGCCGCCACCGAGGGATCGCCCAGAGCCGCGCACGAGGGCGGATGACACGAGGTCGACACCCTCGACGATGAGGCCCGCCTTCTCGGCCACACCCACGACACCGTCGACCAGATCACGATGCGCGGCCGCTACCAGCACTCGCCGCGTCCTCGTCCCATCGGGCGCGGTGTTGTCGGCGAGGACCTGCGCGGAGAGGATCGTCTTGTCCGGCGGGAAGGGGATGACCTCTTCGGATTGGAAGCGCACCGCGCTGTCGACGTCCTCGTCGGGCACCCACGGCAAGTCGAGCTCGCGGGTGATGGCCCGCAGGCCGGCGATACCGACGACGACGGTCTTGGACTGGAACTTCCCGTTTTGCCACAGCCGCTCGATGGCATCGGACACCGCCGAGTGGTCCTGGACCTCGCCGTCGACGATGGCGCCCGGCGGCAGGCCGACCTGCCCGAACGCCACCAGTACGGGGGCGCCCGGATCCGAACTCGAGCTCGGCGGCACGCACCGCGCTCGGTGCCGATGTCGAGTCCGACTACCTGTGCCATGACACCGCTCTCCTGGTCACCGTATTGCTCCCACTAGGGCACGCGAAGGTCGCGTGGTTGGGCTCGGTTCCTGCCGTGTTGAGATTTATCGGCACCTCATCGGGGACTCTTGACGCCCTGCCCGGAAACGCCCACAAGAGCACCGAGAGGAGCCCCACGGTGACCGTGGTCCACCACAACCACTCTCCGACGTAAGTTTCGGCACATACGGTGATGGCCAAGGCAGCGAGAAGGGCCACGGTTCGGCGCCAGCGCGGTGCTCGTCCGACCAAGACCAGCCCCAGGGCGAGGGCGGGCCAGACGTAGTACGAGTCCATCACCGATTCGGTGAGGCAGCGCAGGGCCATTGCCCCCGCCGCCGCCCACACGAGGAGATCGGGCCGGTGGCGCCAACGACGCGCCCACCAGCCGAGCAGACAGGCGCCAAGCAGAGCGACGAGCGCGTCCCGGTCCGGCGGCGACAGCGAAGTACTTCCCGGTCCCGCCGAGCCTCGGTGCGAGGGAGGTCCACGGCGTGGAGTGGTCGATGTTCGGGAAGTTGGGTTGTTGCAGGAGAGCCTGGGCGGTGGCGTGGAACTGCGCAATCAGAGGCGTGGCGAGGAGCACGGCTGCAGGCAGGGCGGAACGCAGAAGCAACGCCGGCGCTCGTCGCCGGCCCGACATGGCGAGCAGCACGGGGAGCATGAGCACGACGAGAGGCTGGGTGGCGACCGCTGCGCCGAACAGCCATCCCGCACCGATCCACCGACCGTCGAGCGCCAGGACCAAGGCATATACCCCGAGCGCCAGGGCCAGAGCGTCCTCGGGATGACCCCAGAACACGAGAGTCGGCCACAGGATCACGCCCTGGGCGACACACAGCACGACCCGTCGTCCCGGCGAGACCTTGAGGTGTGCGGCCAGCGCATCCAAGGCGAACAGCGCCGTGCAGCTGATCAAGATCTCGTAAGGTCCGAGCAGAAGCCAGGCGGTGGGGTGCGGGGTGAAGTGGGGGAAGCTCTCGGACATACCGAGACTTCCGGTGAGCATGGCAAGCGGAGCAAAGAGCAGCAGGATGCCGGGGAAGGTGACGATGCGCGTGCCCGCCGCGTACACGCTTCCCGACGTCGCCCCAGGCGATGAAGTGCGCCGAACGATATGCGCCCCAGATGTCGCCCGGAAAAACCCACGTGGCGCGATGCCGGACCACTGGCCCCCACAGCAGGCTGTAGGCCATGCCGGCCACGAGCAAGACGACCGTGACCAGGATCGGCCACTTTCGGAGTCGCACCCGCTCGGCAAGCGTCACACGCCCGTCACGCTCGAGCACACTCATCTGGGCAAACCGACGTCGGTCAGCTCGTCGGGATGTGCTTGATATAGCTGAACATGGGCAGGTACATGCTGACGACCATGATGCCGACCCCGGCTCCCATGACCACGGTCAGCATGGGCTCGAGCATCGACGTCAGGTTGTTCACGGTCGTCTCGACCTCACCGTCGTAGAACTGCCCGACTTTGTGGAGCATGTTGTCGAGCGCACCGGTCTGCTCGCCCACCTCCACCATCTGGGTGACGAGCGCGGGAATGATCTCCTCGTGCTCGCGAAGGGTGTCGGCGAGCGCTCGCCCCTCCCGGACGCCGGCTTTGGCGTCCAACAAGGCATTGGCCACTATGCGGTTGCCAGCGGTGTCCGACGACGATGTCGAGCGATTCCAGGATCGGTACGCCGGCCTCGATCAGCGATGCGAAGGTATGCGAGAAGCGCGCCAGCGCCACCTTGTGGATAAGTGGTCCGAAGATCGGAGGCTTGAGCTTGAACGCATCCCACTTCAAGCGCCCCTGGTCGGTCTTGATCCAGCGGCGGAGCAACACAACGCCCGTGACGATCACCGCTGCGACGAGGACTGCCCAGGGGCTGAGGATGATCTTCGAAATTCCGATGATGATCAAGGTTGGCGTCGGTAGCTTGGCGTTCAGCGACGCAAACAGCTTGGTGAACACCGGCACGATGAAGATGAGAAGCGCCAGGAAGATGACGACCATCACGGAAACGACGACAGCGGGATAGGTCATTGCCGAACGGACCGTACGACGCAGGACCGCCTGCTTCTCCATCGTGGATGCCAGCTCCAGAAGGACCGAGTCCAGATGACCTCCTGCTTCGCCCGCCTGCACCATCGTGATGAAGAGGACGCTGAAGATCTTGGGGTACTTGGCAGCACGCTGCCGACAGCGACGAGCCGCGCTCCACCTCCATCCGCACCTCGCTGAGGATCCGGCCCAGCTCCTTGTTCTCTACCTGGCTACCGAGGATCCCCAGTGACCGGACAACCGACAGACCCGAGTCGATCATGGTGGCAAGCTGGCGCGTCGCCACCGCCACCTCGGTGAGCTTGACGCGGTTGGTGAATCCCGGGATGTTGATTTCCTTGTGGACGTTCATCTTGGACTTCGGCGTGACCGCAAGCGGGAGGTACCCCATCTCGCGGAGCCTGCCCACTACCAGCGCCAGGCTGTCGCCCTCCAAGTTGACCCTCCACCAGCTTGCCGGCGCGGTCGCGGACCTTGTAATCGAACGTCAATGCCATGACAGGCTCCTACGAATTCAGGTGGTTGCGGAGGTCTTCCTCGTTGCGACACCGGTCGAAGGCGACGGCTTCGGTGATCCGACCCTCTCGCACCAGCTTCGCCAGACCTTGGTCCATCGTCTGCATGCCGTATTGACCACCGATCTGCATCAGTGAATAGATCTGGTGGGTCTTGGAGCTCCGGACGAGGTTTCGGATGGCGGATGTGCAGATCATCACCTCGCAGCACGCCAGGCGGCCCGTTACCGTCGGCGTTGAGCAGCAGTTGCTGGGTGACGACACCTTCGAGGGACCCGGCAAGCATGGTGCGCACCTGATCTTGCTGGTTGGTGGGGAACACGTCGATGATCCGGTCGATGGTCTGGGGCGCATCCTGGGTGTGCAACGTCCCAAATACCAAGTGCCCGGTCTCCGCGGCCGTAAGGGCCATGGAGATGGTCTCGAGGTCACGCATCTCGCCGACGAGGATCACGTCAGGGTCCTCACGCAGAACACGGCGAAGAGCTTCGGAGAACGACATCGTGTCCTGACCGACCTCGCGCTGGTTGACGATCGCCCGCTTGTGGGTGTGGAGGAACTCGATGGGATCCTCCACCGTGACGATGTGCAATGGCTTGGTGCGGTTGATGATGTCGACCAGCGACGCCAAGGTCGTGGACTTTCCTGACCCGGTGGGGCCGGTGACAAGTACCAGGCCGTGCCGCATATCGGTGAAGGACCGGATCGATTCGGGGATGCCCAGCACCTCGAAGGGCGGGATCTCGTGGGGGATCGCCCGCAAAGCCGCCGCCACGGTTCCCCTCTGCTGGAACACATTCAGCCGGAACCGCCCCACATCGACGATGGAGTGGGAGGTGTCGAGCTCCTTTTCGGCCTCGAAGCGCTCCCGCAGTGTCTGGGGGAGGATCCCGAAGACCATGTCCCGGATCATCTCGTTGTTGAGCACGGGACAGCCTTCGATGGGACGGATGGCGCCGTTCAATCGGATGCACGCCGGCAGCCCCGTCGTCACGTGGAGGTCGGACGCGCCCACGCTCACGGCGTACCGCAGGAGATCGTCGAGGTGCAGAGCTGGCTGCGCGTCTCCTCCCGATTCGGGCCGGCCAGCAGGCCGCCATTCTGGGCTCCGTTGAGGACTCTTGTGCGACGCCGTTGGCGGCCACGTCGTCGTGCACCGGAGCGGACCCATTTCCCTGAGCAGGTGCAGGAGCGGGCGCCGGCGGCGGTTCGATCGAAGCCAGGACTCGCTCGATGGCCAGGGGGTTGGCGAGCACCGGCACGACCGCGTATCCGACGAGCACTGACAGCGCACTGACGTCGTCCACGTCGGGGGGGTCCCCGAACGCCGCGGTCAGCTTGTCCCCGTCGAGGCGGTAGCCCACGGCACCGTATTCGCGCGCGAGGGAAAAGGGCGTGGCCGCCAACGCCTCGTCACTGGGGTGATCGTGGTCGAGGTCGACCACGGGAAGCCTGGTGAGTTGGGACAGGAGACCGAGAACCACCTCTTGTGAGGTGACGTCTCGTGAGATGAGCAGGCCCGGGAACGACGAACCTCGATCGGTCGCCTCGTTGAGGATGGGCGCGACAGCGGCGTCGTCGGCGTAGCCGTCGGACACGATGGAGTGCGCCAGGCGTCGGGCCCATTCGACGCGGGTGTTGGCGGAGGGGCTCATGCGACCACCCGCAGCACTTCCTCGAGGGTTGTCTCACCCTCGAGCGCCTTGCGAATGCCGCTCCGGCGCAGGGTCACCATGCCCTGTTCGACTGCAAGCCTGTGGATGTCATCAGCCGTGCCTCCCTCGATGATCAGCCGCTCGACGTCCTCGGTGACGACGAGGAGTTCGAGGAGCGCTTTGCGTCCCCGATAACCGGTGTTGGAACATGCCGTACAGCCCACCGCCCGGTAGAGCGTGGGTTTGTCGGTGTCGGCGAACACCTCGTCCGGCTTCCAGCCGGCAGCCGCGATGTCAGCCTCGGTGGCTTCGAACGACTCCCGGCAATGGACGCAGAGCCGCCGGGCCAGGCGCTGTGCCAACGCCCCGGTCACGGCCGAGGTCACCAGGTAGGGCTCGATACCCATCTCGACGAGCCGCATCGGCGTGCTGGCGGAGTTGTTGGTGTGCAGCGTGGCGAGCACCATGTGGCCCGTGAGGGCGGCCTCCACCGAGATCATGGCGGTCTCCCTGTCACGGATCTCCCCCACGAGCACGATGTCGGGGTCCGATCGCAGGATCGACCGCAGAGCCGAGGCGAAGGTGAGGCCCGCCTTGACGTTCAACTGCACCTGGTTTATGCCCTTGATGCGCAGCTCGACCGGGTCCTCGACGGTGATGATGTTCTTCTCGGGATTGTTGAGCGCGGCCAGCGTGGCGTACAGAGTCGTGGTCTTGCCGGATCCGGTCGGGCCCGTGACGAGGATCGTGCCGTAGGGTCGGTGTAGATCGTCTGGTAGATCTCCAGCAGGTCGGGGTCGAAGCCGAGGTCCTCGAAACCGAGCACGATGTTGGACTTGTCGAGGACCCGCATGACGACCTTTTCGCCGTAGATCGTGGGAAGAGTGGCCATGCGCAGGTCGATGGGTCGGCTGCCGACGGTCAGCGAGATCCGGCCGTCCTGGGGGAGCCGGTGCTCGGCGATGTTCATGTCCGCCATGACCTTGAGGCGCGTGGTCACCGCTGACGCAATGGCTCTCGGGGCGGTCGAGATGTCGTGGAGCACGCCGTCGATGCGGTACCGGATGCGGAGGTTCTCCCCTGTGGGCTCGACATGGATGTCCGACGCCCTCTCGTTGAGGGCCTGCAGGACGAGCAGGTTCACATAACGGACGATGGGGGCGTCGTCGACGACGGCCTGGATGTTGCCGAGACCTTCGTCGACCCAGGTCTTCGAAGTCCGATGCCGCCGCGGTGGCGACCTCGGTGGCATCGCCGCCTTGGTGGTACGCCTTGTCGATGAAGGTGCTGATCTGCGAGCGAGTGGCGACGACGGTGATGAAGTTGCGCCCGATGATCGTGCGCAGGTCGTCCATGGCGAACACGTCGGTGGGGTTGGATGCCGCTACCACGGGCACACCGTCGCGGTAGCGCGATGATGAGCACATTGTGGTGCCGGGCCGTGGCCTCAGGGAGGTGGTAGGCGGCGGCGAAGTCGACGCTTTGGATATCGAGGTCGACGAACTCCAGGTCCATCTCCTGGGCCATTCCCCACATGAGGTCTGCCTCGGTCACGAGGCCGCGCAGGGTCAAGATCCGCGCGATGGCGTGACCTGTCCGCTCTCGCTCTGCGAGGACGTCCTCCATGTCCTCGAGCGACACCCGCTCGCCTTCGACCAGGACCCGTGCCAAGGGTGGGAAACCGGCCAGGCCCTCGGGGACCTCATCGGTGTCGACGACGTCGCTTTGCTGCTCGAACTCTCCGACGACCTCGTCGACCAGGTCGGCTGCGAGCACCACGTCAGCCACGCGCTCAGCCTCGGGCACCTCGGGCGGAGAGAGCTCGTCCGACCCGTCGATCTCGGGTGTAGCCGACGCGACTGTTCCATCGTCGGCATCGGCGTCGGTGTCTTTGACGGTGACCCCGAGCGACGTGTCGATCGCCTCCAGCGCGGCAGCAAGGACGTCCTCGGGTCGCTCTTTGCCTTCCGGAACGGCCGGGGACGGGTCTGCAGAGTGCTGGACCGGCACATCCGAGGGGGGTGCCAGCGGTGACACCGAGGTCAGTGGTGGTAGCGGAGGGAGGGGGGGCGCAGGGGGAGGTGCGACAGGTCGCGCCGATGTCTCGGTGGAGGGTGCAGACGGGGGGGCGGTGCTGGCGCTGATGGTGCCGTTCGATGACGCCGCTGGTGCGGGCGACGGCGACCCCGCCGATACGGGCTTGCGCTTGTCAGCCCCGTCGGGCTTCTGCCCGTAGACGCGCGCCAGACATGAGTCGATCTGCTCGTCGCTGGCCACCACCGCGACGAACTCGCGCCCGATGACGGCACGGAGGTCGTCCATGGCGACGACATCGGCGGGGTTCGAAGTGGCCACCACCGGCGCACCGAACCTGCGACCGATAGGCACGACGTGGTGCTTGCGAGCGACCGCGACGGGTACCACCGTGGACACCGAGGCGTCCACATTGAATCGTTCGAGGTCTACGAACTCGAGGTGGTGTTCGTCCGCCAGTGTTCGGACGGCATCCACGTTGCTCATGCTGGGATTCATCGGCATGTAGCAAGCCCGGATTGAACGCCGTGGGTGGTGATGGGACCCCCGCCCGGGGCACCCGAGGCAAAGAGGCGGCCGTGCTAGCGTGACCGCCCTGTGAATGAGCGGGGACCTCGTGACCTTTTCCCAGGTCAGAGGCACAGTTGGTAGGCTGGACCGTCGCCGCCTCTGCCGGTGGCGCCCGTGTTCCGGTCACCGTGGTGGCCGCTGTGACGGGGCTCGTCATCGGCTCTTTTCTGAACGTCGTGGTCTACCGGGTCCCCCGCGGCCTGTCCGTCGTGCAGCCGGGTTCGTTCTGCCCGGCTTGTGGGGCGCCCATCGGCAGTTGGGACAACGTGCCGGTCATCTCGTGGCTGGTCTTGCGGGCCAGGTGCCGTCAGTGTGGGGAGCCCATCGCAGCTCGCTACCCCGTGGTCGAGCTGGTCACCGGAGGGCTTTTCGGGGCAGTGGCCTGGGTGCTCGGCGCCCATTGGGCGGTCCCCGGCATGTGTGTACTGGGTGCGACCACTGTGGCCCTGGCCGTCATCGAGCTCGACGGACTGCCTCCACCGGCAACGGTCTCGTCCATCGGCACCGCCCTGGGGGCCGTCTTGCTGTCGGCCGCGGCGGTGGCCGATCGGCGCTGGTGGCACCTCGGCGGCATGTTGATCGGGATCGCCATCGCGGGGTGCATCGCGGTGTCGGGATCGAGGGCAGCGCGACGACGCGGGGTCGGATCGAGCCCGCTGTGGGCCATGATCCCCGCCGGCGCCGTGATGGGTTGGGTGGGGGCGATCGGTGCCACCATTGGCGTGTCGACATCGGCCGTCGCTCTCATCGGTCTTGCGGTGCTCTCCCGAACGCGCGTGCGCCACCAGGGCTCGCATCGAGTGGCCGGCATCGCTGTCGCCGCTAGCGCCGGCAGCGTTGCGGCCCTCATCGCAGCGTTCGTAACGGGCAGCTCCATCGGGACGTGAGGGTCTCGGCCCTCAAGACGCCGCCTCCGGCACGCGCCGGCGCTCAGGACGCCGCGGCCGAGACGAATCCGCGTCCCGTTTGCACGATCCCCATCCGCTCGAGTCTCACCTTGAGGTCGTGCGGGTTTGACGCGGCGTTCATGGCCTCGCGCAGATCGATTACTTCGTCGCGCAGCAACTCCGCCAGCGACTGGTCGAAGGTCTGCATCCCGTAGTACTCGCCCTCGGCCATGATCTCGTTGATGTCGGACGTCTGGATAGGATCCAGGATCGCCTGCTGGATGCGGCCGTTCACCACCATGATCTCGAGGGCCGGGACCCGTCCCTTCCCGTCGGCTCGCGGGATGAGCCGCTGACAGATCGTTCCCGTCAGCGCCCCGGCAAGGCTTACCCGCACCTGTCCCTGCTGATGGGGTGGGAAGAAGTCGACGATCCGGTTGACAGTTTCGGTCGCCGTCGTCGTGTGCAGCGTCGAGAACACGAGGTGACCCGTCTCCGCCGCCGTGAGCGCGGTATGCACGGTCTCGGGATCGCGCATCTCACCGACCAGGATGACGTCGGGGTCCTGGCGCAGGATCGTTCGCATCGCAGAGCTGAAGCTCTCGGTGTCGAACCCGACCTCGCGTTGGTCGATCGCGGCCATGTCGTCTTTGTGCAGGTACTCGATCGGATCCTCGATGGTGATGACATGGCACGAGCGCACGTGGTTGATGTGGTCCACCATCGCCGCCAGCGTCGTGGTCTTGCCCGAGCCGGTGGGACCCGTCACGAGTACGAGCCCACGGTGATGCTCGCTCAGCCGGCGCACGACGTCGGGCAGACCGAGGTCCTCGAACGTCGCCGCCGTCGTGCGGACCCGGCGCATGGCCAGAGCCACCGACGAGCGTTGGAAGAAGGCGTTGGTGCGGAAGCGCCCAAGGCCCGGGACGCTGTACGCGAAGTCCGCTTCGCGCCTCTCCTCGAACGTGTCGAAGATCTTGGCCGGCATGATCAGGTGCGCCAGGGCGAGGGTGTCCTCGTCGGTGAACTCCGGCTCGTCGTCGAGCGTGCGCAGGAGCCCGTCGACGCGGACGCGCGGAGGTGCACCGGCCTTGATGTGCATGTCGGAGCCGTCGAGGTCGGCGAGAATGTGGAGCAGTCGGTCGAGGTCTTCGCGGTTCATGAACGGCTCAGTTTAAACGACCTCCCTCGCTATTCCAACCGTTTTCGTGGCGAATTCAGCGCTCTTCGTGGTAGAAATCGCGTGTTCGACGCGGGCTATGGGACTTCCGACCCAGGTCCGCTCCTTCGACAGGATTCGGGGTCGTTGACCCCGGAGTGCGCACGCGTCATGGTCATGCAAAGAGGAACGACGCAGCCAGGCGCGAGGGACACGAGGCGATGCCGGGACCGGAGATGTCAGCGAACGAGGCGCAGCCCCAGGACGCAGCACCACCAGCGCCCCAAGACACAGGGCCACCAGCACCAGGTGATACGGCGCCCCCGTTGTCGCGTGAGGGCCCTCTCGTACTCTCCGACGTGTACCTGCTTACCGCCGAGAGCCAGGGCAACACCGCCGTACCGGGCTTGTCGGTCCTGCTCGACGAGTCCGGAATGAAGGTCCGGAAGCCCGACGGGACGACAGGCGCCTATGTGGCCTGGACAGACGTGTCGGGATTGGTAGCCGAGAGAAGGATGCGTACCCCCGCAGGACACCCTGGCGTGGTCATCGAAGCGGTGACGAGCTCCCGGACCCACCAATTCCTCGTGCCCAGCGACAATCCCGAAGGGCTCGAGTATGAAATCGCCCAGCTGGCGAACGCCGTGGTGGCGGCGGGGACGAGTTCGAGGCCCAGCCACAAGCGGCGATCCTTGACCCTGGTCAGGGCGCTCGTGGCCGTCGTGGTCGTGGCTGGAATCGCGCTAGCAGTCCTGGCCGCGACCGGCACCGTGAAGTTTTGAGACAGGAGTTACCCGACGAAGGGTGGTGAGTCGGCCACGCTCCACCGATCGTCACACAATCGCAATACGGTTGAGGGTTGTTTGTCGCGTTTTAGGGCGATGATCCACGCATGGAACCGCTCGTCCTGGAGTCCTGTCACAGCACCTGGCTCTTCGATACCGACCGGATGCGCTTTCGCCGCGTCTTGAAGGGCCTGGACCTTGACAGTCACCCTGCTTCTACTGGCTGGCGCCCCTACTTCGGGCTCGACATCGACCCGGTGTCGGAGTCCTTCGTGGTGCTGCTGAACCCAGAAGGCACGCGTTTGCTGAGGTCGTGGCGACACGTCGAGCACTGTGCACAGTGCGGCGGAGAAGCCACAGGCGAGCTGTCTCTCGACGATCTGCGCAGCGCCGCTCGCGCCTGACCCGATGTTGGCCTGACCCCGGCCCAGGTGCTTGGGCCCGGGCCCCACGTGCGGTGTTCCAGAGGTCATGTCTCGGGCCCGGTCCCGAGCCACCGCTCATTGGACTTTCTGCGTCGCCGAACGGCTGACTACGCTTTGCCCCTGGTCTCGTTGCGATTCGGCAGGTGCGTCCTAGGAAGTCGGTCAGGCAGTTCCTGATCTACGACGCGCCGACGCCACTCTACAGGGGTCACCAGGGGGGAAGGGCCCGGCATGACAAGGGAGAGCGGTCACCACGAAGAGCCGTTGTCGGCCGACCTCGTCCGATCGACGGCCCCGCCATCGGCCGAGCTGTGGCACGAGATCCTCGAGCGGTTCCGGGGGGTCCAGGAGAGGCAGACCACGCTTTCGGGGGTGATCGAGACACTCGAACTGACGGTCAACGACGCCCACGGTTCAGAGGCGCAAGCGAAGCTCGGGACCCACAGCGACGAAGTGGCCTTGGATCGGCAGGCTTCTGGGGCGGATCTCTCAGCCACGGCACCCGACCCACAGGAATTGTCTGGGCCGCCTGCTGTGCTCGCATCGACCGGTGGGATGGTGCCGGAACCCGATCCGGGAGCACAACTTGTCGAGGATGGAGGTTTCGGATTCAAGGACCGGGCCCGTCCTGCCGACAGTCTCATCACCAGCGTCGAGGCCTCGGCGCAGCGGGCATGGAGCGGAGCAGCAGAGGTGCCAGAACCAGCCGTTGAGACAGACGCACCCGAACCCGTGTTCTATGTTCCTCCCTTCGACGAGGACGTGCTCCCCGCCACCTCGGTTGCGGAGCTCAGCGCGAGTGCCCTCGACGCCATCCTCATGTCCGAGTTTGGCTCGCTAACCCCCGGCACGCCGAGCGCCGCCTCCGCCGAGGTGAGAACCGTGAGCACGCCGGAGTCTTCTCCCTCCCACTCCGAGCCCCACCAAGCACAACGAGCCACCTTCGAGACACCATTCGACGCCTTGGAATCACAACAGGCCACCTTGGAGCGCCCCGCGCCCGATACCGGGCCCCCGAGATCGGCGCCCACCATCGAACACAGCAAGATCCTCGACATTCTGCTGGGGACGTCGCGCACGACGGAGAGCGCGCACGCGCGCACCGACTCCTCTGCGAGTTCCAGTGCCACCACCTCTAACACGGCGGTTGCACCTCCGTTCGTCTCGCCCTCTCAGTCGATCATCGTCACTGCCCCCCCTGCGCCAGCTCCTCCCCCTCCGGTGTTCGCCCAAGAGGCACCTCCGCCGCCGCCCCCTCCGGTGTTCGCCCAAGAGGCACCTCCTCCGCCGCCACCCCCTCCGGTGTTCGCCGAAGAGGCACCCTCTCCGCCTCCGCTCTCTCCGGTGTTCACCGAAGCACCACCGCCTCCGTCTTCGGTGTTCGGCGCGGAGCTCGACGTCATTGCGACACCGGAAGTTCCCGTTGTGGCACCAGCCCCGATCGCCCCGGACACTCCCACCGGGTTTTCGTTCAGCGAGCCACCGACGGTGGGTCTCGCCGCGCCGTCGTCAGAAGCGCTCGCCGCGCCGCCCTCCTTGCCGGACCCGTCGCTCTTCGAGGAGCCCGCAGGGCACGTCAACGGGAGCGATCCGCTTCCAGCGGTCGCCGAAGTCGAGGACCAAGACGATGTCGCAACCGAGCTGTCGGGTCACGTCTCGTCGGCAGCATCGATGGCCACCGAGATCCTTTCGGCGTCTCCGGAGATCCCCACCCTCGAGACCTCAGACGAGAGGGAGCCGGTGTTCATCACCAAGGACGTCACCCTGATCGCCCGGGGACGCAAGAAGCGGTTCCGCCTGCACTGAGCCCCAATCCGGCTCCCTGCGCCCGAGCGCGGGTGGCGTGTAGTAGCTAGAGCGCGGGCCGCCGCCAAGTGCCGACGCTGCCACCCGTCTTCTCCCACAGCGCCAGTTCGCCCACGCTCATTGAGCGGTCCGACGATTTGCACATGTCATAGATCGTCAGGGCCGCCACGGTGCACGCTGTGAGGGCCTCCATCTCGACGCCGGTCCGGTCCACCGTCTCGACCTGAGCCTCGACCTCCACGAAGTTGTCGCCGATCGTGAAGTTGACGTGGATGCCTCCCACCAGGAGGGGTCTGCACATCGGGATCAGGTCGGGAGTCTTCTTGGCCGCCTGCATACCGGCGATCCGGGCCGCCCCCAGCACATCACCCTTGGTGATGGCGTTGCTGGCCACTTTGGCGGTGGTCTCAGGAGCCATCATGACCTTGCAGCGAGCGAGCGCCCGACGATGGGTCGGCTCCTTGGGGGTCACGTCCACCATGCGGGCGCCACCGAGAGGATCGAGGTGCGTCAGGCTGCGGTCGACCACGGCGCGAAGTCTACGTCACCAGGGCCTTCCCGGGCCCTGTCGCTCCGCGAAGGACCGACAACGTGCGCCACGGCGGTAGACTTGGCACTCGAGGGTGACGAGTGCCAGAGAGGCCTCCCCTGGTTCAGAAAGGATCCAGGACGCGCGTGCCGACCTACGAGTACCAGTGCAAGTCCTGCGGCGAGCATCACGACGTCGTGCAGAGGTTCGGCGATGATCCATTGACCCAGTGCCCGTCGTGCGGTGGCCCGCTGCGCAAGGTCTTCGGGGCCGTCGGCGTGGTCTTCAAGGGCAGTGGGTTCTACAAGACCGATAGTCGAGCCTCGGCCAAGAAGTCGGACAAATCAGAGAAGCCGGAGAAGTCCGACACGTCAGAGACGTCGGACAAGAAGGTCCCTGCTTCTGCCGACGCCGGCGGCTCGGGCTCGTCGGACTCGTCGGGGTCGAAGTCATCGGACTCCTCGGGATCGAGCTCATCGCCGAAGTCCGGAGCTACGACCTCCACCGGATCGGCGGCCGCCGCTTCTTGAGGCGCATCCACTCGAGCCGGGGTTGTTCACTCCCCGCTCATTGACACGGGAGCCGGCGCGACTCACGAACCGCTCAGGGCCATCCCGTCGATGGCCACCGTCTGGCCCGCCGCCACGCCGGGTAGCCACTCCACGTCCGAGCCGATGTGCAACACCGAGAGGAGCATTCGTTGCAGCGTCGATGCGATCGTGACCTCCCGCACCGGCTCGGCCAGCGCACCGCCCCGGATCATGAGTCCCTCCGCCCCTACCGAGAAGTCACCGCTCACCGGGTTGACCCCCGAGTGGACACCGGTGATGGACTGGACGAACAGAGCCTCTCCGACCTCGGACGCGATGTCCTGGGCCCCGAGCGTGCCGGGCGACAGCAGCAACGCCCGGCACCCCGCACCTGGTGTCGTGGCGTAGCCCCCTCGTACAGCAGACGCCGTTGACGCAACGCCGGCACGCCGTCCGGCCGTGGTGTCGAAGACAAAGCCGCGCAGCACGCCGTTCTCGATGAGCACGTTGCGTCGGCATGCGAGGCCCTCGGCGTCGTGCGTCGAAGCCCCGAAGGCGCGTGCATCGGTGGGGTCGTCGACGAGAACGACAGCGGGCACCGCCACCTCTTCGCCGACCCGGTCGGAGAAGAACGAGCGCCCCTTGGTCACGGCCTCGCCCGAGAGAGCGGCCGACATCACAGCCAGCACCGTCGACGTCACCCGGGGATCGAGCACTACCACACACCGACCCGAACGTGCCTTGGTGGCGCCGAGCATCCGCACGGCTCGCTCCACTGCGTCGGCGACCGCCTTGTCGATGTCGAGATCTCCGGGGCCCCGTCCTGCGGAGAACCCCACACCGGTCTGGCTGTCGGCATCTTCGCCGGCAATGGTCTCCACGGCCAGGCTGCACACCGTGCGCCTGGCCGTGGCCGTGATGCCCATTGAGCTGGCGACGGCGGCTTCAGCCGCCATGTCTCCGTAGTCGGCGAAGGCCACCTGACGGACGCGGGTATCGGCGGCGCGTGCGCGTCGCTCGAGATCCAGTGCCATCTCGACCTTGGCGGCGCTCGGGATCCGTGTCACCTCGTCGTCCCACAGGTCGAGCGATGCTGGCGCCACCCCGTCGGGACCGGACAGGCCGACGTGCTCGTCGGCGGTCGCAAAGGTGGCGTTGTCACGAGCATCGGCGAGCGTCTGCCTGAGCACGGACTCCTCGAGGGTCCCCGCATAGGCAAAACCCTGGCGTCCCCCCACCACCACGCGGATCCCCACGCCGGCTGACGCGGCCGAGGACAACGACTCGACCTCGCCCTCGTAGGCACGTACGTCCGTCTCGACGCCGCGTGACACGTACACCTCGAGCTCCTCGCCGCTCTTGGCCGCCCTCGCCACTCGGAGCGCCAGCTCGAGGAGATCACCCTCGGCCACGGCTGCGGGGTCCTGCTGGCTCACGGTCTCAGTCACCGGCTGTCCCCCCGATCGTCACGCCCGTGATCCGAAGGGTCGGCTGGCCGCAGCCCACGGGCACACTCTGGCCGTCCTTTCCGCATGTGCCGGGTCCCATGGCGAAGTCGTTGGCCACGGCGTCGATCCGACGCAGGATCTCGGGGCCGTTGCCGATCAGGTTGGCGTCCCGCAAGGGCTCGGTGATGCGACCGTCTTCGATCAGGTACGCCTCGACCGTGCCGAACACGAAGTCGCCGGTCGTGGTGTTGACCTGCCCACCACCGAGCTTGGCGACGTAGACGCCGGTCGGGGTCTGGGCCAGGATCTCGTCGGGCTCGGCCTCGCCGTTGAGGAGGAACGTGTTCGTCATCCTGACCATGGGCAGGACCCGATAGCTCTGGCGCCGACCGTTGCCCGAGGACTCCCGGTGCGCCTTGCGGCCGCGCAGGTAGTCCCACATGTAGTCGGTGAGCACGCCCTTCTCGATGAGGACATTGCGACGGGGCAGAGCCCCTTCGTCGTCGACGGCGAAGCTGCCCCATTCAGGCCCCATGGTGCCGTCATCGACCAAGGTCACGAGGGGGCTGGCGACCTGCTCGCCCACCTGGCCGACGTAGACCGACGCGTCCTTGGCGATGTGGTCCGCCTCGAGGCCGTGCCCGCAGGCCTCGTGGAAGAGGATGCCACCGCTTCCCGATTCCAGGATCAGCGGCACCTCCCCGCTCGGTGCAGGACGCGCCGTCAGCTTGACGAGGGCGCGGCGCGCCGCTGTGGAGGCGACCTCTCGGACATCCACCGTGTCGAACAACTCGAAACCCACCGTGAACGCGCTGGACTCGTAACCCGTCTGCATGCCCGTGTCGCCCACCGCCACGCACGACACGCTGAAGCGCGTACGAACCTGGTCGTCGGCGACCAGGATGCCTTCGCTGTTGGCAACCTGGATGCGACGCCGACCGTCGCCGTAGGAGGCCGAAACCTGTGAGATAGCGCTGCCGCTGGCGCGCGCTGCGTCGTCGGCCTGGTTGAGGAGCTCGATCTTGCGAGCCTTGGGGATCTCCTCGGGGAGCAGCGTCACCTCGTTTCTTCTCACCGCCTCGCGCTGCTCGAGCGCCACGACCCGCCCACCGCCCCCTTGCCGGGCAACCGCCGCGGCGGCTTCGGCCGCGGCCACCAGACCCTTCTCGGAAAGGTCTGCCGTGTGGGCGTAGCCGGTGGTCTCCCCCACCACGACCCGGACCCCGGCACCGCGATCGCGACCCGACGACAACTCCTCGACTCGGCCGTCGTCGAGTACGGCGGTCGTCGAGTGGCGGTCCTCGACGAACACCTCGGCGAAGTCCCCGCCTCGGCGCAGCGCCGTGCCGAGCACCCGCTCGATGATGGGAGCCTCGACCAGCAACCCTGCACCCGAGCCTGCGTCGCTCACCCGACACGTCTCCTTTCGCGGACCTGACCCTCGCGGGCTGGCCCCGCCGGCCATGCGTGGACCGACGCTCGTGGACCACTCGCCTCGGACTGGTCGCCTCGGACTGGTGGCCTTGGACTGGTCGCGCAGACCGCCGGCCGTGTGGCCGGCGGCGCCTGTGTTTCGTATCGTACCGCCGTGCCCGTCGAGCCCGGCCTGAGCGCCCGCGCCCCCTGGTCGTCGCCGAGAGCGACACCGCGCTGGCCCTGCGCTCGGGGGACGTCCCCGTGCTGGCCACGCCGCGGCTCATCGCCCTGTGCGAGGAAGCGGCATGTCTGGCGGTGGCCGGGGCGCTCGACCAAGGCCACACCAGTGTGGGAGTGCGCGTGCAGTTCGACCACCTGGTGCCGGTCCGCATCGGTGCGGAGGTCGTCGCCGAGGCCACCCTCGAAAAGGTCGAGGGGCGCCGTCTGGTTTTCACCGTCACGGCGACCGACGCCGCCGGCCTGGTGGGTGCGGGAAAGGTGACGCGTGTGGTCGTGGGGAGGGAAGACTTCCTCGCCAAAGCCCGCTGAGCCCCCTGGGCGCGGGAAGGGTGATCGAGGTCTCTGTGACCGGACCTGTGCGCCGTCGCAGTGACGAGACCCGGTGCGCCGGCCCCGGCCGTCAGACCTGACGGCCCAGGACGTTGCCCAGGACTCCGCCTACCACGCCCCCGGTGGCGGCGTCGCGCCCCGAATCGGTGCTGCCGAGATACTCCGACAACGCCTGAGCCAGGACCGGCAGCGGCATGGACTGCAGACAGATGGTGCCCGGTCCCGTGAGTGACACGAGATGGTGGCCGTCGGCGCCCATGTACCGGTTGACGATGCCAGGCAGCCGGATCACCGAGAAGCTTCACGCTGTCGTGGAACAAGCCGACGTGGCCCGGGTGCACGAGGAGCGACTGGCCGTCGACGAGGTCGAAGGTCGCCATCTCACCCGAGAGCTCGATCCACGCCTGCCCCTCGCCCTCGAGCTTCTGGAGGACGAAGCCCTCGCCGCCCCAGAGGCCGCCGCGGAACGACTGCTGCAGTGCCACAGAGGGCGTGATCCCCGGCGTGCCGCATACCCAGCCGTGGCGATGGACGATGAATCCGTGGCCCGGAGTGACGTCGATCGGGAAGATCCGACCGGGGACCTTGCTGGCGAAGGACACCATGGCCGGGCCGCCGGTCGCCTCGTAGCGGGTCAGCAAGAGGCCCCCGCCCCCCGCCATGCGCTTCAGGCCTCCCATGATCCCCCCACCTCCGCCGGTGCTGGCAGTCTGGGAGAGCTGCATGTTGCCCGTCATCCACGACAGGTCGCCATGGGTGGAGATGATGGTCTCACCAGGATCGAGCACCATCTCAAGGACCGGCATCGTGGTGCCCTTGACGTTGGCCTGCATCGCACGCTCCTCTCGATCCAGCGGGGTTGTCCACCGCGGACGCCGCCCTACGCGCAGAGTCTGCCCGCGCACCTCGACGCTCGCTCGTCATGGGCATGCCAGGCTCAGCGCCCCCACCCGCCCCGGCCCAATGCCCCTCGGGGCGTCGTCCGCGGTAGCGTGACGCAGGGTCGCCGCCTCGGGCGTCCTTCGGAATAGGTGCCCATGCTCCTCGACGACATCCACGGACCCGCCGACCTCCGCAAGCTGTCGCAAGCGCAACTTGACCGAGCTGGCGGCCGAGATCCGAACGTGCATCGTCGAGCGGGTCACCACCAACGGTGGACACCTCGGGTCGAACCTTGGTGCCGTCGAGCTCACCTTGGCCGTCCATCGGGTCTTCGACTCTCCGCGCGACGTCATCCTGTGGGACACCGGGCACCAGGCGTATGTCCACAAGCTCGTGACCGGCCGCAAGGACGGCTTCGCCACCCTGCGCCAGCCCGGCGGGATGTCCGGGTACCCCTCGCGCGCCGAGTCGGCCCACGACTGGATCGAGAACAGCCACGCCTCCACCGCCCTCAGCTACGCGCACGGCATCGCCACGGGCATGCACCGACGCGGCGAGGACGACCGGCACGTGGTGGCGGTGCTGGGGGACGGGTCCCTCACCGGGGGCATGGCCTACGAGGCGCTCAACAATCTCGGCCATGCCGGCACCCGGGTCGTCATCGTGCTCAACGACAACGGCCGGTCCTACGCCCCCACGGTTTCCAAGCTCTCGTCCGGCCTCACCCACCTTCGCCTGAACCCTTCCTACGTCCACGCCCGTGAGCGGGCGCGCCACGCTGCTGCGTCGCCATTCCGGGGCTCGGCGGGCTGGCCTACTCCGGCGTCCACGGTGCTCACCAGCGCCGTGCGCGAGATCGTCACCCCCCACCGTTCTTCGAGGCCCTCGGAGTCCGCTACGCCGGCCCCATCGACGGCCACGACATCGCCGGCATGGAGCAGGCCCTGGCCCACGCGGCCGAATGGGACGGCCCCATCGTCGTCCACGTCCTGACGCAGAAGGGCCGCGGCTACGCCCCGGCCGAGGAGGACGAAGTCCAGCGCCTGCACGACTTCAAGGTCCAGCCGACCTCCGTGGCGCCCTCGGCCAAGATCGCCTCCGCCACCTACACCGACGCCTTCACCCGGGCCGTCCTGGACGCCGCCGAGCGGCGGCCCGAAGTCGTGGCCATCACCGCCGCCATGCCCGGCCCGACCGGCCTGCTGCCGTTCGCAGGCCGAGTTCCCCGACCGGTTCCTCGACGTGGGTATCGCCGAGCAACACGCCGTGACGGCCGCGGCCGGGCATGGCCATGGCGGGCCTGAGCCGGTGGTGGCCGTCTACTCCACCTTCTTCAGCCGCGCCTTCGACCAGGCCAATCTCGATGTCGGGCTGCACGGCCTTCCCGTGGTCTTCGCCCTCGACCGGGCCGGCATCACCGGTGACGACGGGCCCAGCCACCACGGCGTTCTCGACCTGTCGCTGACGCTGTCCATCCCGGGGATGACGGTCTTCGCCCCGTCGTCGGCCCAAGAGGTGGGCGTCGATGCTCGACAGCGGCGCTCGACCTGGACGGCCCGTCTGCGATCCGCTTCCCGAAGACCCCTGCCCGTCAGGTTCGCGACGACGCTGTGGGCACGGGCCTGTCGGCTCGTCTGGTGCGCCGGGGCGACGGCACCGTGTGCCTCCTCGCCGTGGGCAAGATGGTGGAGGCGGCGGAGGAGGCGGCGGCCAAGCTGGCTGCCGACGGTGTGGACGCCACCGTGTGGGACGTCCGGGTGGTGTCGCCTCCAGACCCTGCCATGCTCGCCGACGCCGCCGCCCACGGTCTGGTCGTGACGATGGAGGACGGCATCCGCGTCGGTGGGGCGGGCACCTTCCTCGTCGACGCCATGCGTGGCCTCACCGTCGACCATCCCCTGCCCCCGGTATGCGTGCTCGGCGTGCCTCGCCGCTACATCCCCCAGGGCAGGCCGGACGGGATCCTCGCCGAGCTGGGCCTGGACGGGCCGGGCATCGCCCTCGCCGTCGCCCGGGCACTGGCCACCGAGCGCGACCGCCAGCTGTCGTGATCGCAACCGGCCTGGCCGGTTGTCCTCTGCACGGGAACTTGTTCTAGTTTGGGGTCTGTGGACTTCAACCTCGCCGACCTGTTCGAGGCCGCCGCCGACGCCTTCCCCGACCGGGAGTACCTCGTAGCCGACGGCCGGCGCCTCACCTACGGACAGATGGAGGAGCGCGCCAACCGCCTCGCCCACCATCTGCGCCCCGGTGGCGTGGGCCAAGGGCGACCACGTCGGGCATCTACGCGCTGAACAGCATCGAATGGGTCGAGACGGCGTGGGCCGTGTTCAAACTGCGGGCGGTGTGGATCAACATCAACTACCGCTACGTCGAGGACGAGCTCCGCTACCTGTTCTCCAACGCCGATCTGGTGGCCCTGGTCCACCAGCGCCAGTTCTCGCCCCGCGTGGCCGCGCTGCTGCCCGAGCTCCCGGCACTGCGCCACGTGATCGTCATCGACGACGACAGCGGGGAGCCCGACCCCCGCCACGATGCCGTCGACTTCGAAGACGCCGTCGCCAGTGGCTCGCCCCGAACGCGACTTCGCCCCCAGATCGGGTGACGACATCTACATCCTCTACACGGGCGGGACCACCGGCATGCCCAAGGGCGTGGTGTGGCCCCAGCGCAACGTCTTCTACGCGCTGGGCGGAGGGATCGACGCCCTGACCGGAGTGCGCATGGACCGGCCCCGAGCAGATGGTCGAAAAGGGCATGGCAGCCGGAGGCCAGCTCACCTTCCTTCCCATCGCCCCGCTCATGCACGGCGCCACACAGTGGGGCGTGATGGGCCAGAGCTTCGTCGGCAACCGGATCTGTCCTCGTGCCGAAGTTCGACCCCCACGAGGTGTGGGCCCTCATCGAGCGTGAGAAGGTCAACATGGTCATGATCACCGGCGACGCCATGGGCAAGCCGCTCATCGAGGCGCTCGACGAGCCGGGAGCGTCATACGACCTGTCGTCGCTCATCGGCATCACCTCGACCGCGGCGCTCTTCTCGCCTTCGGTCAAGGACGACTTCTTCCGCCAGCGTTCCCCAATCTGGTCATGACCGACGCCGTGGGGTCGTCGGAGGCCGGCAACAACGGGATCTCCGATGTCAAGCCGGGGGCGACCGCCATGAAGAGCGGCCCCACGGTGTCGTCGACTGGGCGGTACCGTCGTCTTCGACGAGAACCTCGACCCGGTCGAAGCCCGGCTCGGGCGTGATCGGGAAGATCGCCCGCTCGGGTGACATCCCCATCGGGTACTACAACGACCCGGTGAAGACGGCCGAGGTCTTCATCACCGTCGACGGCAAGCGTTCGTCATGCCCGGCGACTTCGCCACGGTCGAGGCAGACGGCTCGGTCACCCTTCTCGGTCGAGGCTCGATCTGCATCAACTCCGGAGGCGAGAAGATCTTCCCCGAAGAGGTCGAGGCCGTCGTCCGCTCGCACCCCGACGTCATGGACGCCATCGTGGTGGGCGCGCCCGACGAGCGCTTCGGCCAGCGGGTGGCCGCCATCGTCGAGCCTCGTCCCGGCCGCGCCGCCCCGTCCCTCGAGGTCGTCCAGGAGCACTGCCGCCGACATGTCGCCGGCTACAAGGTGCCCCGCCAGCTCCACGTGGTGGACAGGATCGAGCGTTCCCCGAGCGGGAAGCCCGACTATCCCTGGGCGAACCCCATCGTCACGTCGCAGTCACCGGTGGGTTGACTCCCGCGGCCGTGATGCACTGAGCATGCCCGTCACGCTCGCCGAGCTCGTCGGTGGCGGCCGGGCCGCCGTGCTCACCATGGAGATCCAACGGGGCGTGGTGGGCGACCTGTCGAGCTTCCCCGAGCTCGCCGCCGCGGCCCAGCAGGTCGGTGTCATCCCCAACACGGCACGCCTGCTCGCCGCGGCGCGCGCCGCGGGGGTCCCCGTGGTCCACTGCACGGCCGGGTTCCGCCCCGATCGGCGTGGTTCTGCCGCCAACTCCCCGCTCATCTCCGCCATGCTGCGCCGGCCCGAGCATCTCGTCGACGGCACGCCGGTGGTGGAGCTCGTCCCCGAGCTCGGGCCCGAGCCCGGCGACCTCGTCTCGCACCGTCGCCACGGCGTGTCGCCCTTCGTGGGCACGTCCCTCGACCCCACCTTGCGGGCGCTCGGGGTCACCACGGTGGTGGCGACGGGCGTGTCGCTGAACCTCGGGATCGTGGGCCTCGCCATCGAGGCCGTCGACCTCGGGTACCGCGTGGTGGTGGTCACCGACGCCGTGTGCGGCGTCCCTCCCGAGTACGCCGAGGCGGTGGCGCGCCACACCCTCGCCCTGGTGGCCAAGCTGGCCACGACCGACGACGTGGTGGCGGCCTTCTCCTGAACGCGTGCGTCTGTGGCGCCGTCCCCGGCGGGGTCGGGCACGGCCCGGTCACCCGGTGTGTGCGGTGCGTCGGACCGCCGCCGCGTGTGCCGACCCCGGGGGGGCCGAGGGTGACACAGCAGCGGCGACCCGACCAAGCGCCGGCACCAACGAGGACCCGCCTCAGGCGACAACGCTCGAGCCCCCCGCACTGACGCACAGGGCGACCAGGCACGAGGCTACTTCTTCTGTGGACGCGACATCCGGGACACCCGGGCTCACCGAGCACTGCCCGGTAATGTCTCGCCCCGTGTTCGGCCGGTCGTCGCGTGCGTTCGTGGAGGACGCACTCACGCCGCTCAACCCGGTGCTGAACGTTGCCCTGCGAAGCGCGCTGGTCCGGACCGGCGCCGACGTCACCGAGGTCACCGGCCGCCGAAAGTGCCTGGTGGTGGCGCCCCACCCCGACGATGAGACGCTCGGTGCCGGCGCCACCATCATGCGTAAGGTCGACGTCGGCACGGCCGTGCATCTGGTGGTGGCCACCGACGGGAGCAAGTCCCCGCCCGGCGACCCCGTGGAGGTGGCCGCGCTGCGCACGGCCGAGCTGCGCGCGGCCTGCAGCGTCCTCGGGCTGTCCGACAGCGACGTCACCCGGCTCCCCTTCGTCGACGCCGAGCTGGCCGGGAACGAGGAGGCACTGGCCGCCGCCATCGCCGAGGTGGTGGCCGCCTGGCAACCGCTCGAGGTGCTGGTCACGGCCGACAACGACCCTCACGAGGACCACGCCCTGGTCGGCGCGGCCACGCGCCGTGCCCTGGCGGGGACCGGGGTTCGGCTGCTCACCTACCCCATCTGGCAGTTCGACCGGCCCACCCGTCTGCTGCGCCAGCTACGGCGGGGCCTGCGCCCCGAGCTCGTGCGCACCGACGGCTATCGGGAGCGCAAGCGCAGGGCCATCGGCGCCTATGGGTCCCAGATGGCGGCGCGCGACGACGACCCCGAGGGCCTGAGGCCGAGCTTCCTCTTGCACTTCGACGGTCCCTACGAGCTGTTCTTCCCCGTCCCGACGCCCGTCGGCGTCCGGAGCCCCACGGTGTGAGCAACCGGCTCAGGCGCCGACCTGCGCCGCTGCGCTGGCGGGTGGTGCTGTGCACGGGGTCCTTGTCGAACTGGGGCAGGACGTGCTTGCCGAAGGTGGCCACGGCCTCCTCGCACATCTCGATGGGCATCGACGACGACAGCATGCCGAAGCTCAGCTGGTCGGCACCCGTGTCGGCGAAGCGCTGGATGGAGCGTGCCACCTCGTCGGGGTCGCCCACGGCGATGAGTCCGCTCTCGATGTTCTTGTCGATCTGCTCGGGTGTCGAGGGGGGATGAGGTCGGGCCACTCGGGCATGCCCGGTGGCCGGGGGAAGGTGTCGAGGTAGCGGAAGACGAGGCTGAGGTAGACGTGCTGTCCATGTTGGCGAACACCTTCCGGGCCCGGCCGCCGTCCTCGAGGCACAGCATCTGCGTGGTGATCATGACGTTGTTGTTGACGTAGTCACCGACGGGATCGGCGTTCTCGATCTCCTTCTTGTACTTCTCGATGAGCGGGCGCGAACCCTTCGGGCTTGCCGAAGGCGAAGCACAGCACGCCCAAGCCCTGCCGGGCGGCCAGCTCGAAGGTGCCCGGGCTGCCCGGCCGCCACCCACAGGGGCGGGTGCGGGTTGGTGTAGGGCTTGGGCAGCACGTTGCGGGTGGGCATGGAGAAGAACTTGCCGTCGTAGGAGTAGTCCTCCTCCTTCCACATGCGGACGATCTGCGGCAGCGTCTCGGCCACCATCTCCCGGGTGAGCTCCTGGTCGTCGATGCCGAAGCCCTTCTGCTCGGTGGTCGACGAGCCCCGGCCGGTGCCGAACTCGAAGCGGCCTTCGGAGAGGTGGTCGAGCATGGCCACCCGCTCGGCGATCCGGGCGGGGTGGTTGGCCGGCGGGGTGAGGTTGAAGATGCCCGATCCGAGGTGGATGTTCGTGGTCTGGGCGGCGGCGAAGGCCAGGAAGGACTCGTTGGCCGAGAGGTGCGAGTACTCGGTGAGGAAGTGGTGCTCGGAGGACCAGGAGTACTTGAACCCGGCCGCGTCGGCCGCCCGGATGTAGGCGAGCTCGTCCATGATGCGGTCGTGCTCGGCCGCCGCGCCGTGCTGCCACCGGTACTGGGGCAAGTCAGGCTGACGGCGTTGAAGATCCCGAACTCCATGGCCATGCTCCTCTCGGTTCGGTCGGGAACGTACCATCTTGCCATCGAAAATGCAACGTGTTCCAATATTGGCGAGCGGGCCGGAGACGCCCGCCGCAGGGCCCTGACCAGGGCCTCGTGACCCGAGCGCCAACGAGGACGGCCCCCACCCATGGACACCATCGCCGAACTGCTGCTCGCCCGCGCCGGTGACGACAGCCCCGGGCTGGTGGCGGGCGACGAGACGTGGACCTGGCGCCGAGGTCGTGGCCGCCAGCGGGGCCCGCGCCGCGCTGCTGGCCGACCAACGCGCCCCGGGGCCCTTCCACGTGGCCACCCTCCTCGACAACGTCCCCGAGTTCGTCTGCTGGCTGGGGGCCGCCGGCCTGGCCGGGGCGGTGCTCGTGGGGGGCAACCCCACCCACCGGGGCGCCGACCTGGCCCGGGACCTCGCCCACACCGAGTGCCAGCTGCTCGTCACCGACGCAGCCCATCTCCCCCTCGTCGACGGTCTCGACCTCGGCCCGGGCATCGGCACGGTGTCGGCGTCGAGCCCACGCGTCCTGGTGGTGACGACGACCCCGCCTACCGCGCCGCCCTCGACGCCCACGCCGGCGCCGCGCTCCCCGAGCCGGGCGCCGACGACGGTCACCGCCGAGAGCCTCGGCTACCTGATCTTCACCTCGGGCACCTCGGGCGCCCCCAAGGCGTGCCGCTGCACCCAGGGGCGCCTGGCCCGCATCGGGACCATCGTGGCCCAGATGTTCGAGCTCACCGCCGACGACGTCTGCTACGTGGCCATGCCCCTGTTCCACTCCAACGCGCTCATGGCGGGGCTGGAGCCCGGCCCTGGCCGCCGGGGCCACGGTGGCGCTGCCCACGGGAGGCCGCTTCTCGGCGTCGGGGTTCCTCCCCGACGTCCGCCGCCACGGCGTCACCTACTTCAACTACGTGGGCAAGCCGCTTGTCCTACGTCCTCGCCACCCCCGAGCGGCCCGACGACGCCGACAACACGCTCGTGCGGGTGTTCGGCAACGAGGGCGCCGAGGCCGACATCGTCCGCTTCGGCCAACGCTTCGGCTGCGTGGTGGTCGACAGCTACGGGTCCACCGAAGGCGGCGCCACGGTGCAACGCACGCCCGACACACCCCGCGGCGCGCTCGGCCGGGCCCCCGAGGGCACCGATGGTCGTCGACCCCGACACCGGCGCCGAGTGCCCGGTGGCGCGCTTCGACGACAACGGTCGGCTCGCTAACGCCGAGGAGGCCATCGGCGAGCTCGTGTCCAAGCCGGCGGCGGAAGTGGCTTCGAGGGGTACTGGCGCAACGACGAGGCCGAGCGGGCCCGTCTGCGCAACGGTTGGTACTGGACCGGCGACCTCGCCTATCGCGACGACCCAGGGGTTCTTCTACTTCGCCGGCCGCTCCGACGACTGGTTGCGGGTGGACGGCGAGAACTTCGCCGCCGCCCCCGTGGCGCGCATCCTCGAGCGTCACCCCGACGTGGTCCTCGCCGCTGTCTACGCCGTGCCCGATCCCGTCGTGGGCGACCAGGTCATGGCCGCCCTGCAGCTGCGGCCCGGAGCGGAGTTCGACCCCGAGGAGTTCGCGGCCTTCCTCGCCGCCCAGAGCGACATGGGGACCAAGTGGGCGCCCCGCTTCGTCCGCGTGTGCCCCGCACTGCCCGTCACCGCCACCTCCAAGGTGCTCGTGCGCACCCTGCGAGCCGAGCGGTGGAACAGCGCCGATCCCGTATGGTGGCGGCCCCGTGGCGGCGCCGAGGAACGGTTCCGGCCACTGGGGCAGGCCGATGTCGCCCATCTCGAGGAGTCCGTCGCCCGACGCTGACCACCGTGCCCCAGCATGAGGACCATCCCAGGAGTGTGGCAGGCCGCGCTACGCCGTCGGAGTCAGCGGTGGTCGACGCCCAGGACCAGCCCACTGGTGGGAACGCCGGTGCCGGCGGTGACCACGACGTGCTCGGCTCCTTCGACCTGGTTCACCGCCGTGCCCCGCACCTGGCGCACCCCCTCGGCGATGCCGTTCATCCCGTGGATGTAGGCCTCGCCCAACTGGCCGCCGTGGGTGTTGGTGGGGAGCTTGCCGCCCGGCCCGATGTGGCCGTCGCGCAGGAACTCCTTGGCTTCGCCCCACTCGCAGAAGCCGAGCTCTTCGAGCTGGTACAGCACGAACGGTGTGAAGTGGTCGTAGAGCACGGCGCACTGCATGTCGTCGGGGCCGAGTCCCGAGGTCTCCCACAGCTGCCGCGCCACCACGCCCATCTCGGGGAGCCGCGTCATGTCGTCGCGGTAGTACGACGTCATCATGTCCTGCTGGGCGCCCGACCCCTGCGCGGCGGCCTCGATCACCGCCGGCGCCCGCGCGCCGTCGCGGGCCCGCTCCAGGCTCGTGACCACGATGGCCTGGCCGCCGTCGGACTCCTGGCAGCAGTCGAGCAGCCGCAGAGGCTCGACGATCCAGCGTGACGCCTGGTGGTCCTCCAAGGTGATGGGCTTGCCGTAGAACCACGCCGCGGGGTTGGTCGCCGCGAAGGCCCGGTCGGCGACGGCCACCCGGCCGAAGTCCTCGGTGGTGGCGCCCGTGACGTGCAGGTAGCGCTGGGCGAACATGGCCACCCACGAGGCCGGGGTGAGCAGTCCCTGCGGCGCGTACCACGAGAAGTGGGCGTTCTCGGCGTTGGCGACCGGGGCGCGGCCCTGGATGCCGGTCCCGAAACGATGGCCCGAGCGCTCGTTGAAGGCCCGGTAGCACACGACCACTTCGGCGACGCCGCTGGCGACCGCCATGGCGGCCTGGTGCACCGTGGCACAGGCCGCGCCCCCGCCGTAGTGGATGCGGCTGAAGAACGTGAGGTCTCCCATGCCCAGCGTGCGGGCCACCTCGATCTCGGGATTGGTGTCGGCCGCGAACGTGACGAGGCCGTCGACTTCGGACGGGGCGATGCCGGCGTCGTCGAGTGCACTACGCACCGCTTCGGTGGCGAGGCGCAGTTCGCTTCGCCCCGAGTCCTTGGAGAATTCCGTGGCACCGATCCCGCTGACGGCAGTCGTGCCCGCGAAGCTGTGACGGCGGGGGGACCTCGCGCTCACGACACCGACCTCATGAAGTGCCCGCAACGTCACGGGGCACCGAGAGGCGGACCGTCCCGGTCACGTGGTCACCGCGACTGTTGGCGCCCCGGACCGCCACCTCCACCACTCCACGCCCGTCGGCGCGCCCGGCGGGGTCGGTGGCCGTGACCGCTCCCGACAGCGTCATGGTGTCGCCCGGATAGTTGGGGGCACCCAGGCGGATGGACACCGAATCGATGCGCGCCCCAGGGCCCGCCCAGTCGGTGACGAAGCGCCCCACGAAGCCGTTGGTGCTGAGGATGTTCATGAAGATGTCCGGCGAGCCGCGTTCGACGGCGAGATCGGGGTCGTGGTGCACGTCCTGGTAGTCGCGCGAGGCGATGGCCGTAGCCATGATGAGGGTGCGGGAGAGGGGGATGGAGAGCTCGGGGAGCGTGTCGCCCACGCTGATCTCCTCGAACCGCAGCGTCTCGGCGGCGCACCGTGCTCACGGTCCTTCCACTCCCCTGCGCCCACCCACTACCGACGCATCGTGAATCGTCGAGGTGCTGCGCAGCCGCGTGGCCAGCATCGCCCCCAGGCGGGCGAGCTCGGCGCTCGGGCCCTGCAACATCAGCTCGATCTGCTTTCCCCACAGGAAGTAACGGTGGATGGGGTAGGAGATGTCGGCGCCCAGGCCGCCGTGGAGATGCTGGGTGGCGTGCACCACACGCTGGCCCGCTTCCGACGACCACCAGTGGGCGACCGACACCGCCTCGGTGGCGGGGAGCCCCTCGTCGATGCGCCACGCCGCCTGCCACGTCGTGACCCGGATGGCCTCGGTGTCGATGTAGGCATCGGCGGCGCGCAGCATGGTGCCCTGGAACGACGACAGGGGACGCCCGAACTGGTGGCGCTGGTTCAGGTAGGCCGCGGCACGGCGCACGGCCTCCTCGGTCACCCCCAGTTGGATGGCACACAGCCCAGTGCGGGCCCGGTCGAGCATCCACGGCACCACGACGGCTCCGTCACCGGGGCCGGCCAAGACCTCGGCGGGTCCGACCGGCGTGGCGCGGAGATGGACATGGGGATGGATCTGGTGGTCGGTCGTCGTCGCCCGCTCCAACGGCGCGCCCGGGCCGACAGGGTCGACCAGGGCCACGATGGTGCCGTCGTGGGGATCGCCGTTGATCGCCGCGGGGACCAGCACGCGGGCGGCGAGATGTGCTTGGGGAACGGCGAAGGCGGTCCCGTGCAAGAGCCAATCCTCGCCGTCGCGCTCGGCGCGCACCGTGGGGTGGTTGCGCGTGCTGAGGGCCACCTCGTTAAGCGCCGCCGACAGCACGACCTCGCCCGCCGCCACCGCCGGCAGCCAGCGCGCTTTCTGCTCGGGGGTGCCGAAACGGGCGACGGGAAGCGCACCGAGGACGAGCGTGGCCCACAGTGGGATCGGCGCCACGGCGCGGCCCTGTTGCTCGAGGACCAGGCACAGCTCGGTCAGGCCGAGGCCCGAGCCGCCGTGCTCCTCAGGGACGGCGAGGCCGAGGAGGTTGGCCTTGGCCAGCTCCGACCACAGGCGCGGCGTCGAATCGGTCCGCCGTGTTCTCGATCTCCGCCACCCGATCGGCACCCGACATGCCCTCGAAGATCGTGGCGGCGGCCTCCGACACGGCCAGCTGCTCCTCGGTGAAGTCGAAGTCCATCACGCTGCCCTTGGCGGTGCCGCGGGTCGGAACATCGGGATCGTGAGCTCGTCGTCGACGGCGACCATCTCGGCGACGACGGGCATGCCGATGTGCACGTAGGCGGGATCGACGCCGATCAGGTCGGCCACCAGGCGCGTCCCCTCCTCGAGCTCGACCACCGCGATGGGCAGCGGGTAGTCGAATCCCGGGACCTGGGGGTGGTGCACGACCACGAAGCTGTAGACCGTGCCCCGCCCACTCGAGGTGACGGTGTCCCATTCGAAGGATCCGCACGATGCGCACGCCGGGCGGGGCGGGTGCCGAAGTTGGCCGCATCCCGCACAACGCTGGATGAGCAGCGCCCCCTGCCGGGCACCCTCGAAGAAGAAGGCGATGTCGCGGGTGATGGCCGGTCGGGGGCGAGGAGCGGTCTCGACCTGGGAGCGGGAGCGATTCGGTCGATAGCGCAGGATGCGAAACCGCATGGTGGCCACCCGCTCACCGTGCTGGTCGGTGAACTCGAGCCGCGTGGTCACGAAATGCCCGACGCCCAGCCCCGTGTGCTTCTCGGGTGACACCGAGTCGATGACCGAGCTCACCGTGAGCCGGTCCCCGAGCACGATGGGCCGGGCGTACTCCTGGTCGCAGTTCGTCGCCACCACCGAGGTGAACCCGGCCTCGTGAAACAGGTTGGAGAGCTGTTCCTGCGCCGAGGGCTCGCCCGACGCGTCTCTGGGCCATTCCCGCTCCCCCCGGCTGCGAGCGATAGCCGCGCATGATCCATGCCTGGAGCATGGTGGGTGGGGCGACGACCCCGGGGAAGCCGTGGGCCCGGGCGGAGGTTTCGTCGACGTACACGGGGTTGTCGTCACCCATGGCGTCGACCCAGTGCCGGATCATGGCCTGATTGACGTCGTCACGTGCTTCGAGGGGAGGTCCGCTCGCCACGCCCTCGAAGGCGCGCAGCTTCGCCAACAGGGCCTCTGCGTCTGGGGGCGGCGCGGCGCCCGGCGGTGTCACGGGGGTCACCGGGCCGCCCTGGTCATCCCCAGGCCGGCCATGGCGACGATCTCGCGCTGGATCTCGTTCACGCCACCGCCGAAGGTATTGATCTGGGCGTGACGGGCGGTGCGCTCGAGCCGGCCTGCCAGCACCGCGCCGGGCGAGTCCGGGGAGAGATAGCCGCCGGCCCCGACGATCCCGAGCAGGCGCCGGTAGACGTCGATGCTGCGCTCCACCCCGAACACCTTCACCATGGAGGAGTCCGCCGGGCTCATGGTGTCGGCCGACAATGCCGCCGCCATGCGCCAGTTGAGAAGGTACATGGCCTCGAGCTCGGCCCGGCACCGGGCCAGGTCCGACTGCACCCACCCCAGATCGAGCACCGACGAGCCGTCGGGGGTGAGCGTGCTCGCCGCCCACGCGGCGACTTCCTCGTAGAGCTGTGAGGCGAAACCGCTCCAGGCGGCCAGGCCCACGCGCTCGTGGTTGAGCTGGGTGGTGATCATCCGCCAGCCCTCGTTCTCGGGCCCCACCCGGTTCTCGACCGGCACTCGCACGTCGCTGTAGTAGGTGGCCGTGGTCCTGGCGCCCGCCACGGTGACGATGGGGCTCCAGGAGAAGCCGGGCGAGTCGGTCGGCATGCACAGGATGGAGATGCCCTTGTGCTTGGGTCCGTCGGGATTGGTGCGCACCGCCAGCCACACGTAGTCCGCCATGTCGGCGCCGCTGGTGAAGACCTTGGCCCCGTTCACCACGTACTCGTCGCCGTCCCGCACGGCCCGCGTCTGCAGCGAAGCCAGATCCGTGCCCGCCTCGGGCTCGGTGTAGCCGATGGCGAAGTTGACCTCCCCGGCCAGGATGGCGGGGAGGAAGAAGCTCTTCTGCTCCTCGCTGCCGAACCGCATGATCGTGGGGCCTACCGTGTTCACAGTCACGAACGGGAAGGGAGCGCTGGCACGACGCGTCTCGTCGAAGAAGATGAACTGGTCGGTGGCGGGACGACCCTGGCCGCCGAACTCCTTGGGCCACCCGATGCCGAGCCAGCCGTCCTTGCCGATACGCCCCACCACCTGGCGCCAAAGCTCGCCACCCTCACCGACCTCACCGATGCCCTTGCGCACCTCGTCGGTGAGCAATTCCGCGTAGTAGGCGCGCAGTTCCTGGCGCAGGGCCAGCTGCTCAGAGGACTCCTCAAGGAACATGGCGCCGTCCTACTACCGGTCCGGGCCGGATCGCCCGGTCCCGGCCATCGCGGTGACTCTCGCTGTAACTCGTTCTAGTTTGGCACCGTACCAGCGCGCCGCGGGCCACGACAATTTGCGCCAGCTCCCCGTTCCCGCCGCCCACCGTTGCCCCGGGGACCGACTTCGGGCACCGACCGCCGTTGGCCCGTGCCCAGGCGACGGCGTATCATGACTGGAACACGTTCTGAAAACGCGGCGGCCCTCGGCGGGCGGGCCCTACGGCCGCGGCGGCCCGCGCACATCGTGCCGGGACGTCGATGACCTACCGAGGAGGGACCGGGCATGGAGCTCAGCGAGATCGACCTGATCGACTCCAGGAATTTCGTCTCCGCCGTCCCTCACGAGTGGTTCGCCGAGCTGCGCCGCCAGGCTCCGGTGTACTGGCACGAGGAGCCCGAGGGCCCCGGCTTCTGGGCCGTGACCAAGTACGAGGACTGCGTGGCGGTGAACCGCGACTACGAGCACTTCTCCTCGGCCAAGCGGGCCACGCTGCTGTGGGACATGCCCGAAGAGCAGCTCGAGCAGCAACGGCTCATGATGCTCAACATGGACCCACCGCTGCACACGCGCTACCGGCGGCTCGTGAACAAGGGCTTCACGCCGCGCATGGTGAACTCGCTCGAGCAGAAGATCCACCAGACCACCGACGACATCATCGACACCGTCATCGAGAAGGGCACCGCCGACTTCGTCACCGACATCTCGGCCGAGCTCCCCCTGCAGGTGATCGCCGATCTCCTCGGCGTCCCGCAGGTCGACCGCCACAACATGTTCGAGTGGTCCAACCGGATGATCGGACAGGAGGACCCCGAGTTCCAGACCACCGCCGACGGTGAGAACTACGCCGGCGAGGCGGCCGTCGAGCTCTTCACCTACGCGGCGGAGCTCTTCGCCCAGAAGAAGGCGGACCCCTCCGAGGACCTCATGAGCGTGCTCGTCAACGTCGAAGTCGACGGCGACCAGCTTTCGGAGCTCGAGCTCGAGCTGTTCTTCCTTCTGCTCACCGTGGCCGGCAACGAGACGACACGGAACCTGATCTCGGGCGCCATGCACGCCTTCTTCCAGAACCCCGACCAGTGGCAGCGCCTGGTGGCCGACCGGTCCCTGCTGCCCACGGCCACCGACGAGATGCTGCGCTATGTCACCCCGGTCATGAACTTCCGGCGCCAGACGACCGGACCGGTGGAGATCCGCGGTCAGCAGATCGGGGAGGACGAGAAGGTGGTCTTCTTCCACGTCTCGGCCAACCGTGACGAGGACATCTTCGAGAACGCCGACACCTTCGACATCGGGCGGACCCCCAACCCGCACATGGCCTTTGGTGGTGGTGGGCCGCACTTCTGCCTGGGAACGAACCTCGCTCGCATGGAGATCCGGGTCATGTTCCAGCACCTCCTCGATCGCATGCCCGACATGCGCCTCGATGGGGAGCCTCAGCGACTGCAGTCGGCGTTCATCAACGGCGTGAAGCACCTCCCGATCGCCTTCAGTCCGGGCGTACTGGTCGGGCGCTGAGGAGCGGGTCGCCGGCAGCGGCGGACGACCCGAAGAGAGGCTGAGTTCGTGCGATTCCACCAAGCGGTGACATTTCTCCCGACGTTGCATGCCCTCGAAGTGGCCCAGGTCGCCGAGGCGCAGGGCTACGACGGCATCTACGTGTCGGACCACATGTTCTTCCCCCGCGATCGACAGTCCCGGTACACGTACTCGACGCGCGAGGACGGCGCTCCCGGTTTCGGCGACCACTGGGACCCCGACACACACTGGCCCGACTCGTGGTGCCTGATCTCCGCCATGGCGGCGGTGACCGAGCACCTCGAGTTCACGACGGGGGTCTACATCGCGCCGGCGCGAGATCTCATGACGGTGGCCAAGCAGGTGGGCACCGCGGCGGTGATCTCGTCGGGTCGAGTGGCACTCGGCGTGGGCGTCGGGTGGTGCGAGGAGGAGTTCGTGGCCACCGGGCAGGACTTCCACACCCGGGGCAAGCGGCTCGACGACATGATCCCCGCCCTGCGGGCGCTGTGGGCCGGGGACGGGGACTGGGTCGAGTACCACGGCCCGTACTACGACGTGCCCGCCATGCGCATGGAGCCCTCGCCTCCGGGCCCCATCCCCATCATCGGCGGCGGCCACTCGGCGCCGGCCCTGCGCCGGGCCGCCGCCCTGTGCGACGGTTGGGTGGCGGCCGGGGCCTACAAGCCCGACCAGGCTCGCACCTACCTCGCCGAGCTCGCTGAGCAGCGCCGCATCGCCGGGCGCGAGAACGAGCCGTTCTCGATCTATCTGTCGCTGTGGGCGCGGCCCGACGCTGATCTCTACCGGAGCTTCGAGGAGGACTTCGGCGTGACCGACACCCTGTGCGCTCCGGCCATGGTGGCGAAGGTCGACGCCTCGGATCCACCCGAGGTGCAGCTGCAGGCGCGGCTCGACGCCTCGGCTCGGTTCGCCGACGAGATCCTGGCCAAGATGAGATGACTGCGGGGCCAGATGACGCTGCGCCCCGTGCCACATCCGCCACACCCACACGACGTCAAGAGGAGGGCCCATGGCCAGCCTGAAGCTCGGCCTGCAACTGGGGTACTGGGGCGCCGGTCCCCCGCCCAATGCCCCCGAACTGGTGGCGGAAGCCGAGCGGCTCGGCTTCGACTCGGTGTGGACGGCGGAGGCCTACGGCTCCGACGCGCTCACGCCCCTGGCGTGGTGGGGGTCGCGCACCACACGCGTGCGGCTCGGCACCGCCCTGTGCCAGTTGTCGGCGCGGACCCCGACCGCCATGGCCATGGCGGCGCTCACCCTCGACCATCTGTGCGGCGGGCGACTGGTGCTCGGTCTGGGTGTGTCAGGGCCACAGGTCGTCGAGGGCTGGTACGGCCAGCCCTTCCCCCAGCCGTTGGCCCGCACGCGAGTACGTCTCGATCGTCCGCCAAGTGCTCGCCCGCCAGGCTCCCGTCACCAACGAGGGGCCTCACTACCCCTTGCCGTACCCGGGGGGCACGGGCCTGGGCAAACCGCTCAAGCCGATCGTCCACCCGTTGCGCAACGACATCCCCATCGTCCTCGGGGCCGAGGGGCCCAAGAACGTGGCACTGGCCGCCGAGATCGCCGACGGCTGGTTCCCGATCTTCTTCTCCCCCGCCCACATGGGCGAGTTCTCCGCCTCTCTCGACGAGGGATTCGCCCGGCCCGGAGCCCGACACGGCGCGGCCGACTTCGAGGTGATCGCCTTCTGCCCCGTCGTCGTCGACGACGACACCGAGCGCGCCGCAGACCTCTACCGGCCCATGCTCGCTCTGTACATCGGCGGAATGGGCGCCAAGGAGATGAACTTCCACTTCGACGTGTTCGTCAGGATGGGCTTCGAAGCCGAGGCCCACAAGATCCAGGAGCTCTACCTCGACGGCCACAAGGACGACGCCGCCGCGGCCGTGCCCACCTCGATGGTGGAGAAGATCGCCCTCATCGGCCCGCGCCAGAAGATCCTCGACGAGCTGGCCGCGTGGCAGGAGTCCATTGCCACCACCCTGCTCGTGGCGGGCAGCCCCGACACCTTGCGCATGATGGCGGAGTTCCTTCTGTAACTGGGCCCTGGGAACCCTGTAACTGGGTCCTGGGAACCCTCCGCCGCGGCGCGGTCCTCAGTTCGTGAAGGCGGCGCGTGCCGCCTTCGCACCGACCGCAGCACCCTCGAAGAACCCGTAGGTCCCCTGCTCGAGGAGCTCGTTGGCTGCGTCGACCACGGCGCCCAGGGCGGCGAAGCACAAGGCGCCACCCACCGAGATGCGGGCCACGCCGACTCCGGCGAGCTCGGAAACGGTGGGACTTCCGGGGCGGGCCAGCACGTTGACCGGCCTGTCAACCGCGGCGACGACACGGCGGATCTCGTCGAGCTCGGTGAGACCCGGTGCGAACAGCACATCGGCCCCCGCGTCTTGGTAGGCCTGGAGTCTGGCGATCGTGCTCTCGAGGTCGGGGAACCCGCGGAGGTAGTTCTCGGCCCGGCCGGTGAGCACGAGGCGCACCGGCCCCGAGTGCGCCACGTCCGAGGCGGCCGCCATGCGCTCCGCGGCCAGTCCGACGTCGTAGATACGGTCATCAGAACGGCGGGTGAAGTCCTCGATCGAACACCCTGCCAGGCCCGCGTCGAGCGCGAGCCGGACCGTGTCAGCCACGGTTTGGGGATCGTCGCCGAACCCGTTCTCGAGATCCGCCGACACCGGTAGCTCCGTGGCAGCGACGATGGCGGCAGCATGGCTCATGACCTCGTCCCGGTCCAGGGAACCGTCGAGGCGCCCCCGTGTGGCCGCCGAGCCGCTGCTCGTGGTGGCGAGAGCCTCGAAGCCGAGCCAAGCCAAGAGCCGGGCCGATCCGGGGTCCCAGGGATTGGGTACGAGCAAGGGAGATGGCCCACGGTGCAGAGCGAGAAAGGTTTGCGCCTGGGCCGCACGTTGTTCCACCGATCTCTGTTCCACCGATCTCTCCTATCGCTGTCGGAGGCCGGGAAACATGTGTCCGAACATGTCGTGAAACATCGCCACTGCCTCGCCGCTCTTGATGCCGGCGTGGAAGGTGTCGGGCACGGCATGGCCGAGCTCTTTGCCCAGCGCCATGAGCCCGGACAGCGCGGCCCGGGACATGGGACGTAACGGGGCGTCAGTTGGAACGCGCGCCGCGTCGAACTGGGGAACGGCCTGAGCGCTGACATCGGGCCAGTCCTCGGGCGCCCGGGGCTCGTCGAGCGAGAGGACGGGAGCGATGTCGGGGGCGATGGCGTCGCGAGCGGAGAAGGGCGCGCCGAGCGCCCAGCGCTCGCGCATGGTCCGGATGATCGACGTGTTGCGGTACTCATCGTTCACCACGGTCTGTTCGGGGATCCATGGCGAGATGGCGAGGGCCGGCACCCGCACGCCCGACCGGTCGAAAGCGAAGCCGAACTGGCCCGCCGCTGCGGACGGATCGGGAGGCGGGGCGGGCGGGGGTGGCACGTGGTCGTAGGTGCCGCCGTGCTCGTCGAAGTTCACCATGAGCAGGGTGTTGTAGGCGTTTGATCCCCGGGCGGACGACGAGGACCGCACGGCGTCGTAGATCTTCGCCACCAGGGCGTCTCCCCCCACCAGGGATTCGGGTGCGTCAAATTCTCAGGCCAGGGACAAGGGCGTTGAAGGCCGGATGCATGTCGTTGTGGCTGTGCCACATATTGGGTTCGATGAACGAATAGGTGGGCAGCTCCCCGTTCTCGGCATCGGCCAAGAACCGGTCCGTCGTGACGAAGTTCTCGGCGAAGCGTGGATAGAGCCGGGCCGCGTGGACGAGCCCCGTGAACGAGACGTGACTGGGGGGGTCGCAGTAGACACGCCAGGTCAATCCCTTGGACTCGAGGCGTTCAAAAAGGGTCTCGGCGATGTTGTGGACCGGAAACGAATCCGGTGGGTCCATGTTCACGACGTAACCCGACGATGTTGCCGCGTGGAAGAACGACCGATTGGCGAAGGTCTGGGACGGCACCTCGCAGAACCAATGATCGAAGGAGGCAAATCCACGAGCGAGCGTCGAGACGACCGGCATCTGCTCGGGTGTGTAGCCCGCCATGATCTGGGCGTACTCGTCGTACGTGGGCTGTCTACCGATCTCGGCGGTGAACGCGCTGATGTAGTCCGCCACGAACCCGTCCATGGTGGGCACCTGCAGCGAGGAACTCGGCGCGTTGTACGGGGCGACCATCTTGTCGGCCAGCACGCCGCGGTTGGCGGGGGGATCGACGACCCCGAACAATTGCAGGTTGACGTGCTGGTACTCCTCGCCCGGATCGGGGTTGGGGGTGTCCATGTTCGAGGCCACCCCGTAGGGCACGACCTTCCGGTCCGATCCGTGCTCGGCCCAGTCCGGGATCGGGTTGCTGAGGTCCTTGCCGATGACGCCCTCGAAGGACTTCACTTCGCCCGGCTGGTACAGCCGGCCGAGGAGGTTGTCGAACGAGCGGTTCTCGAACACCATCACGACCACGTGATCGAGCGCATTGTCCCTGTGCGGACCCGCCATCGCCTAACCCGTTCCTCTCGTCGGCCGTTCCTGGTATCAAAGCAGGCCGCCGCCACAGACACACACGGCGTCCTCCATTTCGACCCCGATCCCCGCTGGGTGGCGCGGTGGCGCCGCGTGCACGAGCGGGTGCCTACGACCCGGGAGTTCCACCCTCGTCGTAGTCAGGTGCGTACGGGCCCAAGCGTCGGACGACCAGACGCCATCTCCACCACCGCACAGGATGGACGAGGCGCCGAAGATGAAGGGGCTGAGGGCGGATCCAGTCTCGAGGAATCCCGAGGACCCGGGGGCGATATTCCTGGCGGCGCAAGCCGGCCAGCAGCTGCGGGATCACGAGCCCTCGCTTGGGTTCCTCCCCCTCGTGCACGACGTCGTCTCCCTCATCCACCACGGGCTGCTCCCCCGAGGCGGCCCACTACGGGTGCGGCCCAAGTCCTTCTCGATAGTGTCTACACCCGCCATCCGATACTGCCACCAGGGTAGGGGTATGAGGTCATGACGAGGGCAGGAGGACGAGATTGACGCCGATCCCAGCGAACATCGTGGTCATCATGTCGGACCAGCATCGCGCCGACATGATGGGGTGCGCCGGCAACCCGGGAGTGCTCACGCCGACGATGGATCGGCTCGCCGCCGACGGGGTGAGGTTCTCGAGAGTGTCGTGCCAGGGCCCGCTCTGCATGCCGGCGCGGGCCTCGTTCATGACCGAACGCTATGTACGAGATCACGGCGTCTACACGAACTGGGCCGAGATCGCGGAGGATTCGCCCACCTACGTCTGGGCACTACGCGCGGCTGGATACCACACCACCTTGTTGGGCAAGGCGCACTTGTATCGCGACGAGATTCTCGATGCCAAGCACATCGACGATCTCGCCGGGCGTCTCATGGGTCTCGGTTTTGCAGAAGTCCACGAGACCGGGGACAAGTTCATGGGCGAGACACCGAATCGCTATGCCGATTTCCTGGCCGAACGCGGGTTGCTCGACGTGTACAAGCGGCATATCGCAGACCGCAGCTACCAGGGTGAAAACGACACGGGTCAGAACGCCACCAAGCGGGTTCCCATGTGGGATGCGACGCCGATGCCGGTGCCGCTCGATGCCTACATCGACTCCTGGCACGGCGTACAAGCGATGCGCTGGATCGAGCAGTACGACCGACCCGAGCCGTTCTTCTTGTTCGTCGGCTTCCCCGGCCCCCACGATCCGTGGGACGCACCTCGAGAAGCAGTCGACCGTTACCGCCACGTGGATGTGTCGATGCCCAGCTCGACTCGACGACCTAGCATCGACGGGACCGGCCGCTACGGCGCCTTGCTCAACTCGTTCCTTTGGTTGTCCGACACCGAGACGATGAACGACGACGCCATCCGTGGCATGCGTCGGGCGTACGGCGCGGACATTTCCGTCATCGATGACGCCATCGGTCACATCGTGACGGCGCTCGAGGGGAAGGGCTTGCTCGACAACACCTGGGTGATCTACACGAGCGACCACGGAGAGATGGGTGGCAACCATGGACTGATGTCCAAGTGCGTGCTCTACCAGCCTGCCGTGCGAGTCCCACTCATCGTGCGGCCACCGCAGGGCTGTCCGCCCCAGGTCGTCGAGGCACTCATCGAGCACATGGACGTGCCCGCCACGGTGCGCGACATCGCCGGCGCCCCCGACCTCCCTGCGGGTGAGGGCCGATCCTTGCTGGGCTACACGAAGGGGGACGTCCCCCTGCCGCGATCGGTGTCGATCAGCGAGAACTGGGGCTTCGCGTCCTTCGAGACCGAGCAGTACAAGATCATCGTCGACGAAGATGCCGGTTCGCCCTGCCAGCTCTTCGACCTGCATGAAGACCCGGATGAGGACCACGACCTCCTCCCAGACCCGGAATCGACGTCGACCGTCGATCAACTCATGGAGACCTACGTCCAACCTTTCTTCCGCACGCCACCCGCTCGCCCGCACAAGAGCATCTTCACGGGCTGATCGGTCGGCGAGTGTGGAGCCCACCGAATTCGACGGTGGCGCCGAGGTCGGCGCGGACAATTCGAAGTTCGAAGGGTCTAGCTCGAGGGCATTGTAACGACCACGTTCGTGGCCGGCACGACATCGTTCGGCAAGATCGAGCCCGTGGCTCGCACATTGTCACCCGCACAGACATCGGCGAACGAGGGCGCGGGCACACCATGCTCCTTGAAGATGGTCGCGGTCGGGCCCACGTCCACCGTGTAGGTGGTGCCGTTCGACGTCAGCGTGAAGTCCCCGGCGATGCCGGCGGTCCCGCAGGTGATCCTCCCGTTCACCGACGCCACCGTCCCCGAGACCCGCTGGCGACGGGGAGGGACCACGGTCACTTTGGTAGCGGTCACGATGTGGCTGGGCGAGATCGTGCCCGCGGCCCGCACCTTGTCCCCTACACAGACATCAGCGAACGATGGCGACGCCACGCCGTGGTCCCGGAAGGTGGTGGCCGACCCCACCTCCACCGTGTCGGTGGTGCTGGGCGACGTCAACGTGAAGCCCCCGGCCCCGCCTGCGGTCCCGCAGGCGCCTGCCGTGGTGGTGCCGTTCACCGAGGCCACCGTCCCCGAGACGCGCTGGGGACGGGGAGGGACCACGGTCACCTTGGTAGCGGTCACGATGTCGTTGCCAGCCATCGTGACCGTGGCCCGGACCTTGTCCCCCACACAGACGTCCGCGAACGAGGGCGACGCCACGCCGTGGTCCTGGAAGGTGGTGGCCGATCCCACGTCCACCATGTCGGTGGCGCTGTGCGCCGTCACGGTGAAGTCCCCGGCCCCGCCTGCGGTCCCGCAGGCGCCCGCCGCCGTGGTGCCGTTCACCGAGGCCGCCGTCCCCGAGACACGCTCTGGACGGGGAGGGATCACGATCACCTTGGTAGCGGTCACGATGTGGCTCGACGAGATGGGGCCCGCCACGCGCACCTTGTCCCCCACACAGACGTCCGCGAACGAGGGCGCGGCGACGCCGTGCTCTTGGAAGGTGGTGGACGACCCCACGTCCACTGTGTCGGTGGTGCTGTGCGCCGTCACGGTGAAGTCCCCGGCCCCGCCTGCGGTCCCGCAGGTGCCCGCCGCGGTGGCGCCGTTCACCGAGGCCACCGTCCCCGAGACGCGCTCTGGACGAGGAGGGATCACCCTCACACTGATGGCCGCCACGATGTCGTTGGCTGTGATCGTGCCCGCGGCGCGCACCTTGTCCCCCACACAGACGTCCGCGAACGAGGGCGCGGCGACGCCGTGCTCCTGGAATGTGGTGGCCGAACCCACGTCCACCACGTCGGTGGTGCTGTGCGCCGTCACGGTGAAGTCCCCGGCCACGCCGACGGTCCCGCAGATGCCCGGGGCGGTGGTGCCGTTCACCGACGCCACCGTCCCGGAGGCTTTGTGATGAGTCCCGATACGCACCGTTGTGGCCGCTGCCGCGCCGCCACAGAGCACGGCTGCCGCTGTGACCGCCGTGACAACCCTTGCTATTCGCCGGCCCTTGCGCATGTGAGCGTCCGCTCTCAGGGACGGGGGCCGCTCGAGCACGACCCACTCCCTGAGTCCTGTGATGGTGAAGTCACATTTGATGGAGAAGTCACATCATTTGTCGCACTTCTCCGCTCGTCGGTCTTGCGTGCATCCACCTCTCAGCCGTAGGTGATTTCACTCAACTACAGCTGGCGGTGGGTGGACGCCTGAGAGGAGCCTGAGAGGGCGACGGTCGTCCGCATCGAGCGCAACGGACGACGCGACGTGTCCCCCTAACGTAGGCACCGTGGACGGGGAAGAGCGCGTGGCGCGTCTCGAGGGTGCGTACCGACTCTTCAACGACCGCGCCATCAACGAGCTGCTTTCCATGCTGACAGAAGACGTCGAATGGCCCGATGTCGCCCACGGCACCGTCCTCCAAGGCAAGGACGCCATACGTCGGTACTGGGAAAGGCAGTTCGCGACTGTCGATCCGGAGGTGGAGCCAACTGCCTTCGTCGAGGCAGGGGAGGACCTGGTCGCCGTCATCGACCAGCGCATCCGCGACCTTCACGGGGAGTTGCTCATGCCACCGGCCGTGGTCTTCCACCGCTACACCTTTGACGGTGACCTCGTACGTCGCATGGTCGTGTTCACCGACCGTGACGAGGCGGTGGCGGCAAGGCCTTGGTGAAGGACCTCCATGTGCCCTTGGTGCGCCCCGGTCGGGGAAGTCGTTCGAGGGAACACCATCTGGGGAGATGTACCTCCCCGACCTCGGGCGCGTGGTCAATCTGCATCACGGCCCTGTGGAGCACCTGGGGTGACCCTGTTGGGTTGCTGTGAATCTCCAAAGTGTCGATAAGCGTCGGGTCATGCGAGCACCGTGACGAACGCCTCCCGGTGCTGGTGCCACCAACGGCGCCTACGCCCGAAGCGTTGCGCACCACCCATCTCGTTCCACATCTTGACGAAGTTCGGATCCCCGGCCTCGACTCGGCGACGAAGGAACTCACCACCGCTGGCGATGGTGGCGTCCAGGGTGTCGATCAATTCCCGGCGCTGGGTGCCATCGAGCCCGTATGTGTCGGCCACGAGCCGAAGACGCCCGGGGCGGTCGCTGTCCGTCCAGCCGAGCATGGTCGCGCTGATGTCGTCGTCGACCGGAACACACATGCGGGCGAAATGCGCCAGATCGACCACCGGCCGACCCGGTGCGGCGAAGTCGAAGTCGAGCAAACCCACTGCGTCGCCGTCACGGAAGACGACGTTCTCCAAGCACACGTCGTTGTGGCACACGATCGGTCCACCTCTCGGGTCGGCCATCTCGCTGCTCCACGTCAAGCCGGAACCGTCGAAGCGACGCGAGGCCTCGTGGAATCTCCGCATCAGAACCGCCACGGCGGCCAGCGCCGCGTCGAGCTGCGACCACTGTGGAAATGGTGGCACCGCCACCTCACCCTCGATGAACTCGAGGCGCTCCCGGCCGTCGGGGTCGATCCCTACCGGCATCGGCGCGCACTCGAAGCCCGAAGAGCGCAGCGCCGACAAGAACCGGTGAATCGTCGCGGAGTGGGGGTTGGAAGGGCGCAGGACGTGTGGGCCGACCCGTGTGACCGCTCCCGCATTGGCGATGCCACCTTTCAACTGCTCCTCTTCCATGGCGTCAGTATGTCAGGGCACCCTTTCAGAAGATCACCAATCGAAGACACGCTGCGGGGGCGTCGAGCGGCCAACGCCGGTAGGGTGACGGCCGTCGTTGTGAGCACCGAGGTGGGCGCATGAGCTGGATGGTCTACGGCGCATACGGGTACACAGGACGCTTGGTGGCAGCACTGGCGGCCGAGCGCGGAGAACTGCCCGTGATCGCCGGGCGCGACGAAAGGCGGCTACGGGAACTCGGTGAGCGGTTCGAGCTCGAGCATCGCACGGTCAACTTGGCGGACCCATCCGGACTGCGTGCCGCGCTCGAGGACTTCGACGTGGTTGCACACTGCGCGGGCCCGTTCTCGGCGACGTCGGAGCCCATGGTGGACGTGTGCCTCGCCACGGGGACGCACTACCTCGACATCACCGGGGAGATCGACGTCTTCGAAGCGGTTCTCGCCCGCCACGACGAGGCTCTGGCCCGCGAGGTGGTCCTGCTCCCGGGAGCGGGCTTCGACGTCGTGCCCTCGGATTGTCTGGCCGCCCTGCTGGTTCGGGCGCTACCCGGGGCGGTCCGTCTCGAGCTCGCCCTGCGCGGCACCGGCGGCGTGAGCCCCGGCACCGCCAAGACGGCGATGGAGTCACTGGGGACAGCGGGACGCGCCCGGGTCGGCGGCGTGATCGGCCCCATTCCCGCGGACCGCCGCCGCCGCGAGGTCGAGTTCGCCGACGGCAAGGCCACTGCGCATGCCATCGCGTGGGGCGACGTCGCCACCGCCTATCACTCCACGGGCATCGGGGACATCGTGGTGTACGCGGCCCTGCCCCCTGTCATCGCCCCCATCATGGCGCTGGCACAGCTGGGCGGTCCCGCCACGCGGACCCGGATCGTCCAGGGCCTGTTGAAGCGCGTCGTGGGAAGACTCCCCGGCCCCTCAGCCGAGACGCGGGCCAAGACAGAGGGCCAACTGTGGGGTGAGGTCACCGACGCTTCGGGCAACTCGGTGACAGGGACGATCACCACTCTCGACCCCTACGACCTCACCGCCGACTCCGTGGTTCGGATCGCCCAGCGGCTCGGGGCCGGGGCCGTCGCTCCCGGGGCCTACACGCCGTCGCAGGCGCTGGGGGCCGACTTCGTGCGCCAGCTCGACGGCACCATGGTGCACGACATCGGCTAGCGCTCGACAGGGCCGCGCCCACGTGGCGACGGGCGCGCGGGCGAGCTCAGGCCGGTTCGGTTGCCAGGACCTCGCCCAGCCGCAGCAGGCTGGTGGTGGCGCCCCCCAGGGTCAGCGCCAGGTGCTTGGTGAGAAGGTAGTAACGGTGCAGGGGGTAGTCGCGGTCGACGCCCATGCCACCGTGCAGGTGCTGAGCAGCGTGCACGACACGCTGCGCGCCTTCGTCGGCCCAGTACTTGGCCACGGCCACCTCGCTCGTCGCCGACAGGCCTTCGGACAACCGCCACACCGCCTGCCACGCCGTGAGCCGGACGGCCTCGGCGTCGATGTAGGCGTCGGCGGCGCGCTGTCCCACCGCCTGGAACGTGGCGATGGGCTTTCCGAATTGCTCCCGCTGCGAGGTGTACTGGGCCGTGAGCTTCACTGCCGCGTCGCAGGCACCGGCCACACACAGGCACAGCGCGGCCTCGGCGTGCTCGAGCAACCACTGCAGCGCGCGCTGGCCCCCGGACCCGGTGACAAGGACGTCGCCGGGCCCGACCACCACCCCCGACAACTCGAGCTCGGCCTCGATCTGCCGGCTGGTGGCCTCCTGGGGACGGCGCGCCACACCGGTCGCGGTCGGGTCCACGACGAAGAGCCCGACGCCGTCGGGGGTGAGGGCCGAGACCACGACGGCTTGGGCGAACATCCCCGCGGGGACGAACGACTTCGTGCCGTCGAGGCGCCACCCATCTCCTTCGGGCGTGGCCGTGGTATGAGGGCTGTAGGGGTCACCGCCCTGCTCGACGAGCGCGGCGGTGAGGACGGCGTCCCCGGCCACCATGGGCTCGAGCCAGCGTCGGCACTGCTCGGCGTCGCCGAACTCGGCGATGGTGGCGGCCCCGAGTACCGCCGCGGGCACGAAGGGCACGGCCGCGGCCGTCCTCCCCGCCTCTTCGGCCACGATGCCGGTCCCCACGAAACCGAGGCCGGCGCCGCCCACGGCTTCGGGCAGCCCGATGCCGAGCAACCCCGCGGAGGCGAGCTCACCCCAGAGCTTGCGGTCGAAGCGCTCGTCGGTGGCCTCCACCTCCTTCAGGCGTTCGGGCGTGGCGAGGTCGGAGAAGATCCTCGACGCCAACTCCCTGACGGCCTCCTGCTCCTCGGTGAAGGAGAAGTCCACGTCGTCTCTCTTTCTAGCGAAGCGACCGCGGCATGCCGAGGCCGAAGATGGCGATGAGGTCGCGCTGGATCTCGTTGGTGCCGCCGCCGAAGGTCAGGATGACGAGACCCCTGGTGTAGGCCTCGAGCCGTCCGTGGAGGACCTCCTCGGCCGAGCCGCGCCGGAGGTACCCGGACTGGCCCACGATCTCAGACAGCGACCGCAGGGCCTCCATGTAGAACTCGGTGCCGAACACCTTGATCGACGAGGCGTCGGCCACATCCAGGCGCCCCTGGGTACCGTTCCAAGCCACTTTCCAGTTGATGAGCCGGAGGAACTCGAGCTTGGCGTGCACCCTGGCCAAGGCGATGCGCACCCACTCCTGGTCGATGACACGCCGACCGTCGGCCAATTTGGTTTCCTGGGCCCACTTCCGCACGTCGCCCAGGGCGCGCTCGATGATCCCGGGCGAGCACAGGGTGACGCGCTCGTGGTTCAGCTGGTTGGTGATCAGGCTCCACCCGTTGTTGAGCCCCCCCACCACGTTGGACAGCGGGACGCGCACGTCCTCGTAGAAGGTGTAGTTGATGTTGTGGTCGCCCAGCAGCTGCATGGGCACCACGCGCACCCCGGGCGTGTTCATGGGGACGATCACCATGGAGATGCCCTTGTGCTTGGAGGAGTCGGGGTCGGTCCTCACCGCCAACCAGCAGTAGTCGGCGTCCCCGGCCAGCGAGGTGAAGATCTTCTGGCCGTTGATGACGAGCTCCTCCCCGTCCACCACGGCGCGCGTCTGCAGGGCGGCGAGGTCGGTGCCGGCCTGGGGCTCGGAGTAGCCGATGCAGAAGTGGATCTCACCGGCGAGGATCTTGGGCAAGAAGAAGGCCTTCTGCTCGTCGGTGCCAAAGTTCATGATGGTGGGACCGACGGTGTTGATGGTGAGCATCGGCACCGGGGCGCCCGAACGCATGGACTCGTCGAAGAAGATGAATTGTTCGATGGCCGAGCGGCCCTGGCCCCCGTACTGCTTGGGCCAGCCGATCCCGAGCCATCCGTCGCTCGCCATCTGCTTCGTGATCCGCCGGACGGTGGGCCCGATGCCGTGGCTCTGGGACAGCTCCGCCTCGACTTCGGGAGTCAGCAGGTTGGCGTAGTACTCGCGAAGCTCCTGGCGCAGTGCCTGCTGCTCTTCGGTGTAGCCGATCTCCATGCCCGCCCTGCCCTTCTTCCGGGTCGAACTTGAAACAGGTTACAGTTCGGCCCCCGAAGGGGGCCATTTGCGCACCTATCCTCGCCGGTTGTGACTGGGGAACCCGTCGTGGTCGAGCTGGTGAAGGCCCAGGTGGTGCGGCCGTTGCGCCGTGCCGTGCTGCGCCCGGACCAACCGGCGGATCGCTCGACGTACCCCGCCGACGACGACCCGCGCAGTGCGCACGCGGCGGTCAGACGCGCCCCTCACGCCGGCGCCGTGCACGGCGACGGCCCCAACACCGAGGTGGTGGCGGTGGGATCGGTGCTCCTCGACCCCCCGCCGTGGGAGCCGGAACGGGTCGACGGTTGGCGCGTCAGGGGTATGGCCACGCGCCCGATGCGCGCCGAAACGGGCTGGGCGGACTGGTCCTCGGTGCCCTTCTCGACCACGTGGCCACGCGGGGAGGATCTGTGGTGTGGTGCAACGCCCGCGTCGGGGCACAGAGCCTCTACACCGCGAGCCGGGTTCAGGTCGCGGGGAGAGGTCTTCGACATCCCCGGGATCGGCCCCCACATCCAGATGTGGCGCGAGCTCACCGACCCACGTTCACTCACCGACGGGTCCGGCACGGGCGAGACCCCCGGGTCATTGCCCGTGGCAAGCCGCCGCTTGGGTCGTCCCGGGCCGCCTGTGCCAACCTAGGGTCTTCCCCGAGCACGCACCCAAGGAGCCAGAGCAATGCCCGACGCAGTCATCGTCGCCACAGGAAGAACGCCCATCGGGCGCGCCAACAAGGGCTCGCTCGTGAGCTGCCGCCCCGACGACCTGGCCGCGCTGGTCATCAAGGAAGTGCTGGCCAAGGTGCCCGAGCTCGACCCAACCCTGATCGAGGACGTCCTGTTGGGCTGCGGTCAGCCGGCGGGTGAGGCCGGCTACAACGTGGCCCGCGTGGCCGCCATCCTGGCCGGGATCGACGTGCCGGGAGTGACGGTCAACCGCTACTGCTCCTCGTCGCTGCAGACCATCCGCATGGCGGCGCACGCCATCAAGGCGGGCGAGGGCGACGTGTTTCTGGCGGGGGGCGTGGAGACGGTGAGCCGCTTCCAGTTCGGAGCCTCGGACACCGGGCCCCACAACCCGGCGTTCGCCGACGCCGAAGCCCGCACCGCGGCGAGGAACCCCGCGGTGACAGAGCCGTGGACACCGCCCAAGGGGATCGGTGACGTGTACATCGCCATGGGCCAGACGGCGGAGAACGTGGCCGAGTACGAGAAGGTGACGCGCCAGGAGATGGACGAGTTCGCGGCGCGCAGCCAGAACCGGGCGGTGGAGTCCCAGAAGAACGGGTTCTTCGAGCGCGAGATCATCCCCGTCACCCTCGATGACGGCACAGTGGTCACCAAGGATGACGGGCCTCGAGAGAATACGACCGTCGAGGGGCTCGCCGCGCTGAAGCCGGTGTTCCGCGAGGGCGGCACCATCACGGCCGGAAACGCCTGTCCTCTCAACGACGGCGCCGCGGCCGTCATCGTGATGTCGGATTCCAAGGCGAGCGAGCTGGGCATCACCCCGCTGGCGCGCATCGTCTCGAGCGGCGTCTCGGCGCTCGATCCCGAGATCATGGGCCTCGGGCCCATCGAGGCGTGCCGCCAGGCGCTCAAGCGAGCCGGCAAGACCATCGACGACATCGACCTGGTCGAGATCAACGAGGCCTTCGCGGCGCAGGTGATCCCGTCGGCCAAGCACCTCGGTATCGACTGGGCCAAGCTCAACGTCAAGGGCGGCTCCATCGCGCTCGGCCATCCCTTCGGCATGACCGGGGCCCGTATCATGACCACCCTTCTCAACGCGCTCGACGACGAGGGCAGGACGTGGGGGCTCGAGTCGATGTGCGTCGGCGGCGGCCAGGGCATGGCCATGGTCGTCGAACGCCTGTCGTAGAGCCCGTCCGGGAGAAGGGGATCGGAGTGACCGGCGTCATCTACGACGTGGGGTCGATGTGGGAGCTGGTCGAGGCTCGGGCCGCCGCGTCTGCCGACGGTGTCATGCTGATCGACGAGGCCGGCCGCCACATCACCTTCGGCGAGTTCCGGGATCGCTGCGAGGTGGTCGCCGCCGGGCTGCACGCCATGGGCGTGGGCCCGGCCACGCCGGTGTCGTGGCAGCTCCCCACCCGCATCGAGACGATCGTGCTGTCGATGGCACTGGCCCGCCTCGGTGTGGTGCAGAACCCGATCATCCACATCTACCGCGAGCGCGAGGTGGCCTTCGCCCTGGCGCAGACCAAGGCCGAGTTCTTCTTCGTCCCCGGGGTGTGGAAGGACTTCGACTACGTGGCCATGGCGGAAAAGATCGGCGCCGGGCTCGACCACCCCCCGCACGTGGTGGTCGCCTACGAGTCGCTTCCCGAGGGCGACCCCGCCACCCTTCCCCCTGCCCCGCCCTCCGGTGACGACCAGGTCCGCTGGATCTACTACACCTCGGGCACCACCTCGGACCCCAAGGGCGTGCGCCACACCGACACCACGCTCGTGACCGGAGGGCGCGGGCTCGCCATGGCGGTGGACCTGAGCGAGCAGGACGTGGGGTCCATCGCCTTCCCCTTCGCGCACATCGCCGGTCCCGACTATCTGGTCATGGTGCTGGCCATCGGGTTCTCGACGGTGCTGCTCGAGACGTTCGCCCCCGCCCTGGCCGTCGAGGTGTTCTCCCGTCACGGAGTCACCATGGCCGGAGGCAGCACGGCCTTCTACATGGCGTACCTCAACGAACAGCGCAAGCAACCGGGAACGAAGATCATCCCCTCGCTTCGCCTCTTGTCGGGGGGCGGGGCGCCCATGCCGCCCGAGATCTTCTACGAGGTGGGCCGTGAGATCGGCGTGGTCGTCGCGCACGGCTACGGCATGACCGAGATCCCCATGATCTGCATGGGCTCGCCCACCGACACCGACGACCAGCTCGCCAACACCGTCGGCAAGCCCGTCTTCGGCGCCGAGATCCGCATCGTGACGCTCGACGGAGAATGACGCCCCCACCGGCGTCGACGGCGAGGTGCGAGTGCGCGGCGCCATGGTGTGCAAGGGCTACACCGATCCCGCCTTGAGTGCCGAGTCCTTCGACGACCGGGGTTACTTCCGCACCGGCGACGTCGGGCATCTCCGGCCCGACGGCCACGTCGTGCTCACGGGGCGGCTGAAGGACATCATCATCCGCAAGGGCGAGAACATCTCGGCCAAGGAGATCGAAGACCTCCTCTACACCCACCCCAAGGTGGGGGACGTGGCGGTGGTCGGGCTCCCCGATCGCCGAGCGCGGTGAGCGGGTGTGCGCCGTGGTGGAGACCGCCCCGGGCGCGCAACCACTCACCTTCGACGAGATGGTGCAGCACCTGGGGGCGGCGGGCCTCATGAAGCAGAAGGTCCCCGAGCAGCTCGAGGTGGTCGACGCCCTTCCCCGGAACGACACCTTGAACAAGGTGCTCAAGTACAAGCTGCGCGAAGAGCTGGCGGACAGGCCCTTTCCGAGCTGACCGCAGCGCGGCGCCGAGCCCGGGCCGGGCCGGGCCTCAGGATTTCGGAGGTCGCGGAGCGCGAGCGGCGCGATGGGCGCGTCGCAGCGAGACACCGAGCAGGGCGGTCACGAGCACGGGCATCGCCACCACCACGACGGGGCGCGCCGCTCCATGGTGGGCGAGCACGGCTCCGACCACGACAACCAACACCGCGCCGACGAGCAGCTCGGGTGTATCGCCTACCAGGAACTCCCACCAGAACCGCCCGAAGGCGGACCCGTAGCGTCTGATCCACGACACCGACGGTGGCTCACCTGGCCCGCGGGCGTCACGTAACCTCGACACCGGCCCGGTCCTCTCGTCCGATGATCGCCACCGTCACCCACGCCACTGCGGCGTAGACACCCACGAGCACGGGTAGCGCGAGCTCCCCGCCGGGCCAGTGCACCCCCACCCCCTCGCCCGCCCAGAAGGTGCCGAAGCTCACCAGCATGAGGCCGACAGCCATCTTCAGGGCGTTCTCGGGGACGCCGGCCAGCTGGCGCGACACGACGGCTCCCACAGCTGCCACGACCATGACGGCGGCACCGGCACCGGCGGCGGCGAGGGCGAGCCGGTGAGCGGCGACACCCAGGGTGAGCACGATCACCACCACTTCGAGGCCTTCGAGGAACACCCCCTTGAAGGCAACCGCGAACGCCGTGGAGTCGCGCCCCACGGCTCGCGCTTGGGCGCTGAGCTCGGCGACCTGCTCTTCGAAGAGGGAATCCTCGTCGTGCTTGGCTTTCAGGCCTGTGGCGCGCAGCAGGGCCTTTCGCAACCACTGCAACCCGAACACGAGCAACAGGCCACCGACGGCGATCCGCAGGCCGTCGAGCGGCACGTAGTGCACGAGGGCCGGACCGATGGCGACCACCAGAGCCGCCAGGCTCACCAGAGCCACCGCCGCCCCCTCGAGGGCAGATCGCCATCCGCGTGTGACCCCCACGGCGACCACGACGGTCAGCGCCTCGACCATTTCGACGGCGCTGGCCAAGAAGACCGACACCAGAAGCACGATGTTGCCGCTACGCACGGCATCCCCCGCGAAGATGCCCTGGGGGTCCCGAGGCGCACGTGGCCATCACGTCCAGGGTAGGCGCCCCCCGACCCCGAGGCGGAGGGCGCGCCTTGTCGCCCCCGGCCCCGGATCGTCGAGACGGTCAAGGCCGGAGGGCGGCCTCGGTCTGGGCGGTGTCCTCTGTGCCCCGGTAGTAGTGGACCCTGCCGCCCCGGAACCTGAAGTAGTGGTGCAGGTCGTGGTCGATCGCCTTGCCGGTGCTGCGCGACCGTGCCCGACAGTGCACCACGGTGAGGACGGCATCGTCGTTGGCGGCGAAGGTCATGGGGGTGAACTCGTCCACTTCCATGGTGGACCCGAAAGCCTCGAAGAACGAGGTGACGCCGGCCTTGCCGTTGCGCACCCCGTACCACGGCGCCGCCGTGGAGCTCGTTTCCGTGGCCCAGTTCACGTCGTCGGTCAGATTGTCGAGGATCGCCCCCACATCCCCACGACCGAACGCCTCGTAGAGCGACTGGACGGTCTTGATGTTGTCGTCAGCACCCATGGGAATTCCCTTTCGATGATGGTCTGATCACGTTGTTCTTCGTTCTTCGCCGCTCGCACCCGGCGCGGTTCACTGCCCGCTCCTACGGGGAGCCGGCCCAGATGCTCAGGAAGCGGTGATCGTCACCGCGCCAGGGACGAACACCTCGTGAGGCCGGTGGAACGAAGCCTCGGGCTCGACCTCGACTCCGATCTTGGCCAGGGCGGGACCGAGCTGACTCTCCCCAAAGGCGCCGAAGGCCGCTTCGTCGTCCCAGACGTCGAGGTTGTGACAGTCGTCGCCCTCCCACCACGTGACGTGGGAGATCCCGCCCTCGGGCGCCTTGTTCAGCCAGTCCACCTCGGCGCGGACCGCGTCGTACTGCTGCGGGGTCACTCCCGGGAGGACCATGTGAGCGATGATGGTCATCGTGAGAAGCTCCTTTCTCGGGGTCTTCGCTGTGTTCGACCTCGGGGACAGCGCCGGATCACTTCGCCCAGCGCATTCTCAGACAACTCCTCTCCGAGGTGATCCGCCCGCCCGCCGGGCGACGAACATGGGCACGAAGGCACCGGAGCGAGAGCCGACGGGAGACTTCGTGCACCGACACAGCCAGAAACGACCGCGGCATTGACTCCGGGACCATGATGATGCTGCTCACGCCCGAGCGCCGCGCTCCGTCGGCGCCGACGCACTCCCCCCGACGTCTCCTGCACCGGAGTCGGCGGGAAGATATCGTGCGCGCCGTGGACTCGGGAGACGCCGTCCTGGTCGCGAGGCTGGCAGCGGGGGACGAGGAAGCCCTGGCCGAGGTCTGGCATCGCCACGGCCCGCTCGTCTTCGGTCTGGCCCGCCGGCTGACGGGCGATTCGTCAACCGCCGAGGACGTCACCCAGGAGGTCTTCGTCGCCTTGTGGCAGCAACCCCATCGCTTCGATGCCCGACGAGGCTCACTGCGCGCCTACCTCGGGGTGCACGCCCAGCGGCGCGCCATCGACGTCCTGCGCCGTGAAGGTCGTCGGACCGAACGCGAGCACCGTCACCACCGGCTCCACCCGGTAGCCGAGTCCTCGCCGGGCGAACACGCTCAGGGCAGCGCACTGGCCGACGTCATCCGCGACGCCATCGCAAGGCTTCCGGTCGAACAACGCCAGGCTGTCGAGCTCGCCTACTTCGGTGGCCTGACGCATCGCGAGGTGGCCGACACGCTCGACATTCCCGAGGGGACCGCCAAGTCGCGCCTGCGATTGGCCCAGGCAAAGCTCCAGTCGTGGCTCGACCCGAACCTTCTGGAGCTGGTATGACCGAGATCCGCCGCCCCTACAGCCCGCTCGAGGAGTTGCAGTTCGCGCTGGCCGAGGGAGATGCGTGGCGGCCGCCCACGGGCCTCGGCCAGTCGGTGCTGGGCGCGGCGTTGGCGTCGCGCCCCGCAGGCCGTCCTGTCGACGAGCCGGCGCCCATCTCCACCCTCGAGGCCTTCCGCCGGGCCATCACGTCGCTAGACGAACTCCTCTCGTCGCTCGATCCCGACGAGTGGCACCGCCCTGCGCTGCGCGACCTGGACGTCCAAAAGCTCGTCGGGCACCTCACGGGCGTAGAAACCGACTTCCGAAAGGGCCTGGAAACGCCCGAAGGTGCCCAGGCCGATGCCGACCATGTGGCGTCGACCAACCCGACGGCCCTCGCCCAAGACGGCAGGGCGCCCTCGGAGACCCTGGACGAATGGCGAGCGGCGGCGGCAGAAAGCCTGCGCGCGCTGGCCGATGCCGACTCGGCGGGACGCCTTGCCGAGGTGGTGGCCCTGCACGGCCTGAGGATGGCGCTCGGACCGCTGCTGGTGGTGCGAACCTTCGAACTGTGGACGCACGAGGAGGACATCCGGCGCGCCACGGCCCGACCCCTCCAGGCGCCCGACGCGGCCAGCCTCCGGCTCATGACCGATTTGGCCATCACGATGCTGCCCGCGGGAATGCGGCGGGCCGATCGCTCCGGAGACGGGCGTTGGGCCCGGATCGTGCTCACGGGCCCGGGCGGCGGGACGTGGCACACGGCGTTGGGATCCTCCTCCCACGGGGAGCGGCCCGAGGGCCGGGCCGACGTGCGGATCGTGGTCGATGCCGTGGACTTCTGCCGACTCGTGGCCAACCGCATCGATCCCGCCGCGCTGGCTGCCGTCGTCACGGGCGAACGTACTCTCGCCCAGGACCTCTTGGTGGGGGCCACTAGCCTGGCGCTGGACTGATCGCCGAAACGGGGGAACTCGTGGGCAAGTGGGACCGCGCCGAGCTGCAAAGAGCACACGACAACTACGTCGCCGTCGCCAACGAGGCGGGCCGAAGCGGCCAGTGGGGCCCGTGGGCCGAGCTGTTCACCGAGGACGCCGAGTACATCGAGCACCTCTTCGGTCGCTTCGAGGGACGAGGGCAGATCCTCGAGTGGATCTCGACGACGATGGCGCAGTGGCCCAACAACGAGATGACGATGTTCCCTCACGACTGGTGCGTGTGCGACGAGGAACGAGGCTGGTGGATCTGCCAGATCGAGAACCGCTTCAACGACCCCGGTGACGGCGCCGTCTACCAGTCTGCCAACATCACGATCCTTAAGTACGCGGGCGACATGCGCTTTTCCTCCGAGGAGGACGTCTACAACCCAGCCAACTTCGCGCCTGCTGTGAAGAATTGGATGGCAGCGAAGAAGGCGCATTCCGACAGCGCGTCCGCCTAGATCCGAGGGCCGCGGGCCGGTGAGCAGCGACGATCGACAACCGCTGCATTCGCCCGGTCCGGACGTCGTGCGCACCCCCGACGAGAGGTTCACCGGGCTCGTCGACTACCCCTTCGAGCCCAACTACGTGTCGGTGCGCGCCCACGGCGGCGACACCCTGCGTATGCATTACGTCGACACCGGCCCACGGGACGGCCCTGTCGTGCTGCTCCTCCACGGCCAACCCACCTGGTCGTACCTGTACCGAAAGGTCGTGGCGGTCTTGACCAAACGGGGGTTTCGCACCGTGGCTCCCGACAACATCGGATTCGGCCGGTCGGACAAGCCGACGGACCCGACGGCCTACACCTACCGGCGCCACGTCGAGTGGATGACGAACCTCGTCGACGAGCTGGATCTGCGCGAGGTCACGCTCGTCGTCCAGGACTGGGGAGGGCCCATCGGGCTGAGCACCCTCGCGGCGGTGCCGGAGAGATTCGCCCGGGTCGTCGCCTCGAACACTGTCCTGCACAGCTGCGACCCGACGCTCGAGGGCAAGCTGACATGGGCCAATCACGGGACCGGGGACGGCCGGGTGGTGCTCGAGGAGTCCCTCGTCGACTACGTGCAGTATTGCCATCGAGCACCCGAACTGGCTGCCAGCACCTTCTTGTACTCCGCGTCGGGCACGCTGCCGCCGGACGTGCTCGCCGCCTACGACGCCCCGTTCCCCGACCGGTCTTTCACCGCCGGCATGCGCCAGATGACCGGCCTCATCCCGCTCACCGCCAACGACCCCGGGGCCCGCATAGGACGCGCCACGATGCAGGCGCTCGAGGGTTGGAATCGTCCCTTTCTCACCGCCTACTCCGACGGTGACCCCGCCACCCGGGGGTGGGAGACGGTGTTCCAAGACCAGGTGCCCGGGGCATCGGGCCGCGCACACCCGACCATACGGGGCGCGGGGCACTTCGTTCCCGAGGAGCGAGGTGAGGAGCTCGGCCAGATCATCGGCGATTTCGCCGAGACGACCGCGGCGGCGCCGTGACCGTCACGAGGCCAGAGCAGTGACCGTCCCGCTCCCGGGGGCGGCGGCGCCGTGCGTCACGATCCCAGGAACTCGATGACTTCGGGCAGGGCGCGCCGGTCTTGCACGAAGAACGCGTGGCCGCCCTCGTAGACGTGCAAGGTCGCACCGGCAATCCTGGCGGCGATCGCTTCGCTGTTGGCCACCGGGGCGATGCCGTCGAAACGGCCGGCCGCCACGAATGTCGGACAGGTGACACGCCCGAGCCTGGCCCAGACGTCGTGACGGCGACGCGCCTCGAGCTGCTCGGCTGCGCCCCGGCGAGCCTCGGCCGGCGCGGCACGCGCACCCATTTTCACCATGGCGTCCACGAACATGCGGTCCCCGGGGTGCGTTGCCAGCCAGTCCTCGGAGAACCGGGTATCGAGGAGCTGCGTGGTTTTCTGCGCGCGTCGGAGCGGTGACAGCCCGGCTAATTCGTGCAGCGGAAAGGACGAGCCTCCGTCGCCGCCCGGCGACGTGCACAGCAGTGCCAGACGTTCAACTCGTTCTGGCGCGGTGACGGCCAGCTCCTGAGCCACCATTCCCCCGAAGCTCACACCGACGACGCGACACGTGGGCCAATCCACGACGTCGAGAAGCCCGAGTGCATCGGCGGCGTAGTCCGCCATGGTGTATGGCCCCGGAGCCATGGCGCTGCGGCCGAGACCACGCTGGTCATGTGCCAGCACGTCGAGGTGGCGGGCCAAGCTTTGGAGGAGCGGCGCCACATCGGCGAGGGTCGACCCCGAGCCGTTGAGGAAGAGCACGGGCGGACCCTCGCCGGCTCGCTCGTAGTACAGCTCGATCCCGTTGACCACGGCACCAGGCATCGACGGCGGCGTGGTGCCTACGACGGACGACGGTCGGCGACGTACCACGCCACGATCGGCGCCCCCCAGCCACGATGCACGGTCTGTTCCCGGTAGGTCGGGCTCGAGCTACGAGTCGACACCGTCACCGAGCTGGTGCCGGCGCAACTCGTTCTCCCGGCGCTGGTGCTGAGCCTCCAACATGCGCAGGCGGGCCATCTCCTCGCGCTCGCGGACGACGGGATGCAGGTGGTCCAATGACAGGTCGTCGAAAACGGACGCCGCGGAGCTCGTTCGCCGGTTCCGGTCCACACTGACGATCCGGGCACTTTGGATGCGGGGTCGACCGAAGCACAGCCACAGGATGGCCCCGATGTCGAAGAGCAGCAGGACGATGACGAACCACGCGATCTTCGGGAGGTTGCGAACCAGGGCATCCTGGGTGGTGATCACGTCATAGAGGCAGTAGACCCAGACGAAGACGACCGCGATCCCGATGACGCCAGCGACGATATCCGGCATGGCCTGAAACCTCCTCGACGCCCGGTGTCCGGGGGCTGCGAACGGCCCACCGTAGCGTGAGGCGAGACCGGCATGCTCTGGAGGTTTGCCGGTCCAGAAGTCAGGGGCGATCCGGAGGTGAGGTGCTGTCCGGAAGGCCCCTGGCGCCTTCGCCGGCCACCAACTGATTCAGGCGCTCGAGGGTCCGTTCCATGTCCCGGCGCGTCTTGCTCGAGTAGATCCCCCCCAGTTTCAACAAGAACCGCTGATGGTCGGCGGTGATGTCCCAGCTCTCCCGGACCCGGGTACCCCCGTCGACCGGTGCCAGCTCATAGCGCCACACCCTGCCTGCCACGAGGCGGCCCATGAACCCGGTGGGCCCGGTCTTCCAGGCGATCAGCCGGTTCTCGTCGAACTCGACCACCCTGTTCACCGTCGAGTACGACACGAGCATCTTCATCCCCATGCCGAAGCTGGCGCCGAGCGCCAGCCGCTGCGGGTTGCCTTGGTTTGCTCCTTGGAGCATTCCCGAGCCGTCGATCAAGTGGTGTCGGCCGACGTCCGCCAGAATGTCGAAGACGGCATCGGGAGCGGCCGGGACCACCCGTTCGACCGTCAGCACATAGCCCTTCATCGCCGCCTCCAGCTCGCCCTGGTCGTCATGTCAACGAACGGTCTCAGTGCTCGATCTCGACGGGCGTGCCCGGCACCACCTGCTGAGCCAAGGTCGTGATGGCATTGTTGGGGAGCCGGACACAGCCGTGGCTGGCGTACGAGCCGATGACCCAGGGCTCGTTCGTTCCGTGGATACCTACCTGGCCCGGCCCGCCGTCGAAGCTGTAGTAGGTGTTCGAGAAGGCCGACGTACCCATCGCATAGGGGCCGTAGACATCGCCGGGGTCGGTGAGCTTGACGATGTAAGCCACGAAGAACGATCCCGTGGGAGTGGGTGAGCTCGGTTCCCCCGGCGCCACGGGGGTCTCGAACACGGCTGCATTGTCGTGGTACAAGGTGAGCGTGCGGGCGGAGAGGCTCACCACGATGTGGTCGGGGACGAAGGAGATGGTCACATCCGCGCTGGGTATCCACGCCGTGAACTCGTTGGGTCGCTCGGGTATGTAGGCCTGCACCCAACCCGGCTGGTAGCCGGTGACGAGCAACACCACCGTGGCGCCCAGGTAGTTCGGATTGGCGAGTGTCTTCGCCGGTTGGGGAGCGCCGGGCGCGGAGTACAGCGGAATCGTGCGCACCGTTGCGGTGGCGATCACCGAGGGATCGATGACGTTGGACGGGGCACTGTTCAGCACCGGGGGTACGGCGGCAACGACGTGACCCTTCCAGGTACTGGGTACCGGTCCCTCCGGAGTATCCACCGCGCTCACGGAAGTGGTGGTGGTCGTGGTCGTGGTCGAGGGCGCGGGAGGGATGACGATCGGCGCTGCGGCCTGTGTGGTCGCCACCGGGGCCACGTGGTGCAATGCGCCGCTCGCCCGGGCGTGATGGTGCGACGCATGTACGGGAGTGCTCGGGTTCCCCGCCATGTCGAAGGCGACGGCGGCCCCACCGGTGGCAATCGACGCCGCCGCCACAACCAGGAAGAGCGAGCTGGACCCGGCGCTCGGCCACCTCCATCGCCGTGACCGGGGCAAAGAGACCGGGGTCGGTGGTGTCACCAGCCACATTTGCTCCCGATTCCGCTTCGCTGTCTTTCGGCGGAACCGCATTAGAAGCAGCGTACCTGGGTCCGGTGCGCTGTTGTCAGGCGCCCGTGACACGCGCCTCGCACCGCACACCAACCCCAGAACGCCGACGTCTCAGTCGACACACAGGTTCGACGCGGGCACGCCCGCGCTCCCCCATCAGGGTCCTGAACCCGGTGCGCAGCCTGTCGGCCGGTTTGTCGAGCAGGTACCCGTCGCCACCCTGTCCCTCCTTTAGGCCGGAGAGACCGCCACCTCGTAGAAGAGCTCGACCGAGCGTTTGACGATCCCGTTCATCCACCCCTCCCAGCCGGCGCGCTCTATCTCGGCCATGGTGGAGTCGCCGTGACGATAGGAATCGAGCGCATCGCGACCGGAGAAACCCTGCTCCCACACATGGGTCCATCGTGTCGGGCCGGTAATGGGCGTGACACCGTCGAACCATGCCCGGCCCATGGTGTTGGCGGCCACGACCGAGACGTCCATGCCCGGGACATCGTGAGGGACACGCTGGAGCGAGTCGCACAGTGACGACACGTCGATCTCCGAGGAACCGGTGTCGAGGCGGAGAAGGACGAGCCGCCGGACACCGCTCCCCATGCGGTACGAAGGAGCGTTACAGGCGTAGCCGACCAGCCCCGCCGCCACCGGGTCGTCGATGACGATCCGCTCCGGCGAGTCCGGAAGCAGGTACCGGTCAAGGACCGTGGCGTGATACGGGTGCACCATGTAGCGGCGATAGGCATCGGGCGACGCGTAGGCGTGCTCCCACACCAGCTGGACCGGAGCATCGGAGAGGTTCGTGCCGACAGCCGAGTCGAGAACCTCGGGAATGAACCGCCCGCAGTCACGACACGCCGCTTCGAGACGGCGCACGCTCTGAACCGGCGCGTCAGGCCGAAGGGCATAGACCTCGAAACGACGGAGCATCACGGAGGTGGCAAGAGTGCCGTCGGAGTGTAGAAACGGCGGGTTCCGCCCACACGCAGCGAAGCGGACCGTTGCGCGTACTCGTACCACCGAGGGTCGAGCACAAGATCCCTACGGATCTCGTTCCACCGCTCGAAGTCGTCGACGGCCCAGATCATCTGGATGTGGACCGCCTCGCCGACCTCGCTGCAGGTCGTGGCGCACGACACGAAGGACGCGCCGGCATCGGTCATGACCTCGATCCCCACGCTCCGCAGCACGTGGAGATAGTCGTCCACGTCTCGGGGTCGGACCTCGACGGTATCGACGAGGTACACCGTCGACGACGGCCCATCGCGGTGCGTCGCGGTTCCCGTCTCAGTTCCCCTCGGCCAGTACCCAGGCCAACCCGCCCTGGAGGTGCTGCAGATAGCGGGGGGTCTCCCAGGCCCCGGGGAAGTGGCCGAGGGAGGTGTAGAAGACGCGTCCGCTGCCTTCGCTGAAGCACCACGCCAGAGGAAAACCGATCGGCGGCCGGCGGGCTCCGGGGGCATCCATGTCGAGCTGGCCCTCCGCCACGCGGAGCAGGACTCGGGCGTCGGGCCGCAGGTCGCGAAAGAGGTACACCTCGTCGTGCCACCGCCACACGGCACCGAGGTGCTGGGTGCTCGGGTGCGCGACGTCGACGACATCGATGTCGAACGTCTCGGTCCACGGGTGTCCGTCGAACCGAGCCCCGACGAGTGATCCGTACTCCTCCCACGACGTGCAGGCGTCGGTAGCGGCGTGGACGGCCAGGATCCCCAAGCGGCCCGAGCGCACGCCGTCGGTGATGGCGGCGCGCTGGGCGTCGGACCACGGCGTCTCGCCGATGGTGAACAGGGCCAGGACCCCACCTCGGGCCAGGTGCGCGGGGTCGACATTAGACACCGCAGCCACTGGCACGGCATCCAACGAGGCCAGTCCGGCCAACTCCGACAGTGCCACCGCGGCTTGAGGCAGAACTCCGTGGACACCGGCGGGCCCGTGAGGATACGGAGACACGTCGGTGACGATGAACAGCGGAGGGCTCATGGTCTTGGATGGTAGTGAGCCGTCACCTCGAGGGCGCCACCGAGGCACGACGGAGCGCGACCGAGGCGCGGCCAGGGCGCGACCGGCACACCGACCGGGCGCTACGCCGTGATTCCTCCGTCGACGGCCAGGACCGCGCCCGTCGTATAGGCGGACTCGTCCGAAGCCAGGAAGGCGATGGCGGCGGCGACCTGGTCGGGGGTGCAGAAGCCCATGCGGCTCGTGATGCGGTGAATGTGCCTTCGGTCCCCGCCCTCGGGAAGTTGGAAATTCCCGATGAGCGGCGTGTCCACCCCGCCGGGCGCCACGGCGTTGATCCGCACACCTCGGTCCGCGTACTCGATCGCCAGCGCCTTGGTGAACATGATCACTCCTCCTTTCGAGGCGGAGTACGCGGCGGAGTACGCCGCCCCCATGAGGCCGGACGTCGAGGCAATGTTGATGATGCTGCCGCCGGGGGGTTCGAGCATGTAGGCGAGTGCCGCCTTGGTCATGAGAAACGTCCCGGTCAGGTTCACGGCCAGGATGCGTTCCCAGGTGTCGAGGGGCATCTCGGCGGTGTGGGCGAACGTCCCGATCCCGGCCACGTTGCACAAGACGTCGGGCCGGCCGAGCGCCGAGGCGACCTCGGCCACGGTCTCGATGACCTCCGACTCGTCGGTGACGTCACAGCGGTAGGCGACGGCCTTGCCTCCGAGTATGGCAAGCGCCTCCACGGTCTGGTCGAGGTTGTCGGCCACCACGTCGAGACAGGCCACCGAGGCTCCCTCCACCGCCAGGCGGATGGCAGTGGCCCTGCCGATGCCCGAGCCGGCACCGGTGACGATCGCCGTCTTGCTCTCGAAGCGGCGCGCCGGCGGTGTGACTACGGCAGGATCCGGGCTCACGAGGGCCTCCTCTGGTCCTCTGTCGGTCCAGAGCATGTCGGTGTAGGTGTCGGTTCCAGGAATGGTCGGGATGAAGGGCAAGGCGGCCACGACCGTGCCCTTGCCCGACCCCTCCACCGCAGCCCGGTGCGCGGTGATGACCGTGCCCCACGCTTGTTGGGGCGCAGTGTCGAGGAACCACAGGGTCAACTGGCGCCGATCGTCGGCCTCCGAGCGAGGCACGTCCCCCGGCGCGTCGATGAGCAGCGGCAGCGGGTCCGCCGCGATCACCAGCCGGGCTGCGGTCCCCGGGACCAGGGCGGGAAGATGCTCATGACGCATCCAGGTCTCGAACTCGGCGGCATCGACGTCCTCGGCGCGGTCTGTGAACACGGCCACGAGCCCGGCCGAGGGGTGGTCGAGGGCGAGCTCGGCGGGCAGGCCGTTCGGTTCGCGGGAATGCTCCCACGCGTAGCGGTACAGCAGGGTGTGGACGTGGTCGCGCTCGTTGAACATCCGGCCCGCCTTGTGAAGCGCCATGACCTGGTCGACGGCCCAGCGGTTCCACGTGTCGTGGTAGCCGTCGAGCACCCAGTACACGGACGAGGTAGCTGCCCCGCTCGGGCTCGCCGGTGATACTGGATGAGTCGGGATCTCGCAGCGCCTTCAACTCGGCGGTGGCCACGAAGCGTTTGCCGGCGAATTGGTAGGGCCCGATCATGCATCCGGCATAGAAGTGGTCCCGCTCGTACCACCGGTTGTAGGCCACCTCGTGGCCCCGTTGGGGCTCGACCAGCGTGAACAGCATCGACCCCAGCTTGATCGGCTCCGCACCGGCCATGATGGCGTGCTGACGGGGTGGGCGTTCGGTAGCCGGCCTGGCACGAGCGTCGCTCTTCGCCCCCGGGTCCTTGGCCTCGGTCTCGGTCATGTGCTCACTCGCTCCTTCGCTGGGCTGGTCTCGAGCTCGGCGGCGCGTGCCGCCAGCTGCCCGCTTGTCGACCTTGGCCATGGGTGTCACCGGCAGCTCGGCGACGATGTAGAGCCGATCGGGTGCCTTGTAGTCGGCGAGGCGGGCGCGACACACCGCCCTGAGGTCACCCAGATCAGGAGGCGCGGCGGGCGCCGTCGGCACCACGAAGGCCACACCGATCTCCCCGAGGACGGCGTCGGGCACCCCCACCACCGCGACCTGGTCGATGCCGGCCTGCTCGCCCAGGACGGCCTCGACCTCGGCGGGGTACACGTTGTATCCGCCCCGGATGTACATCTCCGACACCCGCCCGACGAGCCTCAGATTGCCGTCGTCACCGATGACGCCCAGATCACCCGTGGTGACCCAGCCCTCGGTGTCGAGCACGGCCCGGGTGGCGACAGGGTCGAGCAGCCCTCCCGAGGAGCGGTCGCCGACGTAGCCGCGCATCACCGCCTGTGACCGCAGCCGGACCCTGCCCACCTCTCCGGGCGCCACCGGCGCACCTTCGTCGTCGACGACGGCGAGCTCCACACCGGGCACGGGCCGGCCCACGGTCGTGGCCACGACTTCGTCGGAATCCTCGGGCCGGGTGCCGGTCCCGAGCGACGTCTCGGTCGAGGTGTAGCGCACGACCACGGGACACCCCAGGCGCTTCGCGCATGGCGTGGACCAGCTCGGGCGGGACCCGCGAGGCGCCGGTGCCCGCGATCCGCAGATGCGAGAGGTCGGCGTCGGCGAGATCAGGGTGGGCGAGCATCAAGGCCCACTGGGTCGGCACGCCCTGTCCGACTGTGACCCGCTCGCTCGAGAGCAGTTCGATGGCCGATGCGGCGGTCCACGGTTGGGGGGTGATCACGGTGGTGACGCCGTGGGCGATCTCGTCCCAAGCACGGGTCATGTAGCCGACGTGGGCAAACGGCAACGGCGACAACCGTCGGTCACCAGGATGGGAAAGCACGTCGGTGCCGGCGGCGACAGCCCTGAGGTTGGCGTGGTCGAACACCGCCCCCTTGGGCACGCCGGTCGATCCGCTGGTCCACACGATGGCGACCGGGTCATGGGCACCGAGGCCTTGTCGGCGAGGAGCGGCGCCGGCGCGCTCCCACGCGTCGCCAAGCGTTGCACGCGCCACCAACGTCCCCGACCCGGGAGGAACGGCGTCCGCGCTGACGACGTCGGTGTCGATGACCGTCACCACAGGACGAACCCGGGCGGTGATCGAGGCCTGCTCGGCAGCGCCCATGCGAAGGTTCACGCCCGTGGTGATGGCGCCGATCTTGGCGGCAGCCATGTAGCACACCGCGTAGTCGATCGACGAGGGCAGGAGCAGACACACGACGTCACCCTTGGCCACACCCAACGCGCCGAACAGCCCGGCCACGGCGTTCGAAGCGTCGTCCCACCGGGCGAAGGTGAGCCGCCTCCTGCCATCGGCGCCCGCCGGCACCAGCCCACCGCTTCGGGGCCCGGCCACCTCGACGTAGGCCTCGACCTCGGAATTCGTCTCGGCGGCGGCACGCAAGACGTCGACGACGGTGGCGTGCTCCCCCCGGATCTGACGCACCGTCATAGCGGCGCCGATGGTAACAGGGCGCGGCGTCGGCCCATCTCTCGGGCCGGTCGCCATCACCCGGGGCAGCTCGCCACCTCCCAGGGCCGGTCATCACCCGGCCCGCTCGCCATCACCCAGGGCGTCCACCCTCGGGGCGCCATCCCTCGAGTGGGTCCCCCCGGGACGTGGCCACGGCTGCAGGTGGGTCCCGAAGAGGCACCGGAGACACCTTGTGGACATGATGGGGGCATGCACGGCACCGAGGTGCCGCGAGTTGCGCAAGGACGAACACCGGTCTGCGGCGGCCGTGACCTCGCGCGCGCTGGCGGACTCACCGACCTCGGTCGCCATGTACGGCGACGATCCGATCGACGGCCTGGCCGGCCTGTATCGCGAGCTCGGATCGTTCTTCGAACTGCTCCCCTCACCTCAGGTAGCGGCATTCGCCGGCGACTGCGTCATCGCCGCAGCCGGCATCGCACCACCGGGGGGATGCATCGGGGCGTTCATGGCGCCGGACATGTCGAAGCTCCTCGATGCACCGTTGCCAGCAGTGGGCGATCCAGCCCGGGCCCATACCTTCTGGGCGCACTGGGCGCGGGCCGATCTCGAAGAGGAGCACTGGCACGTGGGCCCGGTGGGAGTCGAGCCCGGCTTTCAGGGTCGAGGCATCGGCGGAGCGGTCATGGCAGAGGTCTGTCGGTGGCTGGACCAAGGCGGTCGCCTGGCGTGGCTGGAGACGGACAAGGAGCGCAATGTCCGCTTCTACTCCGCCTTGGGTTTCGAGGTCACAACCGTGGACACGGTCCTGGGCGTGGAGACGTGGTACATGCGACGGGACCCCGTTCGGTGAAGCGGGTGCCGGTGCATCTGGTCGACGGCACCTACGAATTGTTCCGTCACTTCTACGGTGCCCCGCCGCGGGCCAGTGCCGAAGGAGGCGAGGTCGGCGCCGTGCGGGGCGTTGTGCAGTCCGTGCTGTCGATGCTCGCATCCGGCGCGTCCTACATCGGCGTGGCCACCGACCACGTCATCGAGTCGTTCCGCAACGATCTTTGGCCCGGATACAAGACGGGCGAGGGCGTGCCCGAGTTGCTCATGGCACAGTTCCCCCTCCTGGAGGCCGCCCTCGTGGCCATGGGCGTCGTGGTGTGGCCCATGGTGGAGCTCGAAGCAGACGATGCACTGGCATCGGCGGCAGCCGTCGCTGCCGATGACACGGGCGTCGAGCAAGTGTTCGTGTGCACCCCGGACAAGGATCTCGCCCAATGCGTGCGGGGAAGGCGGGTCGTCCAGCTCGACCGTCGCAAGGACGTGATCAGCGACGAGGAGGCGGTCCGAGCCCGCTACGGCATCGGGCCGGTGTCGATCCCCGACTGGCTGGCGCTCGTGGGTGACAGCGCCGACGGGTTCCCCGGCCTCTCGGGCTGGGGGAAGCAATCGGCGTCCAACGTGCTCGGCCACTACGAGCACCTGGAGGCGATCCCGGGAAGTGTCTCGGACTGGGACCCCGAGCTGCGACGCACCGTCCGCGGCGCGCCCAAGCTCGCCGAGCGGCTGGCGTCGGAGATCGACCACACGCTGTTGTTCCGCGACCTGGCAACCCTCCGCGTGGACCGCACACTGCTGGCGTCGGTCGGCGACCTTCGGTGGAGGGGTCCCACCGACGACTTCGAGGACATCGCGCGCTTCCTGCGTGACCCGGCCCTGGCCGACCGCGCCACCACCATGAAGGTGCGGGGCTGACCGGTCCCGTCGACCTCTTTACCCGGCCACTCACGGCCCGGTCGGGCCCTGGGCCTGCTCCCCCGTCGCCCGCTACCGTGCGGGCATGAGTGCCCGAGCGACACCAGAGCAGACCCTGGAATTCCCGGCGGGGTTCTTGTGGGGAACCGCCACCTCCGCGCACCAGATCGAGGGCGGCAACTTCAACAACGACTGGTGGGACTGGGAGCACAACCCCGAATCCGGATGCGTCGAGTCGAGCGGCGACGCCTGCGATTCCTTCCACCGCTGGAACGAGGACGTGGGCCTCGTGGCGGACCTGGGACTCGGTGCCTACCGTTTCTCTGTCGAATGGTGCCGGATCGAGCCCGCCGAGGGCGAATTCTCGACGGCGGCACTCGACCACTACCGGCGAATGTGCGCGGCCTGTCACGAGCGCGGCGTCGCGCCGGTGATCACCTTCCACCATTTCACGACGCCGAGGTGGCTCACCGACCGTGGTGGATGGGAGGCGCCCGACGCGCCGGAGCGGTTCGCCGCGCTACGTCGAGCGAACCGTCGCCCACATCGGCGACCTGATCGGTTGGGCCTGCACGATCAACGAGCCCAATGTCGTGGCCGTGCTGGGGTACACCGTCGGGCTCTATCCACCTGGCATGAAAGACGAATACGCACGCCACTTCGCCGTGAACGAGGCCATGGTCCGGGCACACCGTCTCGCCGTCGATGTGCTTCGCTCCGGGCCCGGGACGTTCCCCGTCGGGATCACCCTTTCGATGGAAGAGCTCGTTGCCGGAGAGGGCGGGGGGCAGACCAGAGACGCCGCCGAACAGATCCTCGAGAACACCTTCCTCGACGGCACCGCCGGCGACGACTTCATCGGCGTGCAGTGCTACGAGCGCACGGTGCTCGGGCGCACCGGCCCGATCGAGCCCCCACCGGGGACGCGCCTGACCCAGATGGGCTACGAGTACTGGCCTCAGGTGGTCGAGTACACGGTACGCAGGGCCGCCGCCTACACGGGGATCCCCGTGGTGGTGACCGAGAACGGGCTCGCCACCGAGGACGACAGCGAGCGTGTCGAGTTCATCACCACGGCGCTGCAGGGCCTGCACCGCTGCATCTCGGACGGGATCGACGTACGCGGCTACTTCGTGTGGAGCCTGCTCGACAACTTCGAGTGGCACCTGGGGTTCGGCCCCAAGCTCGGCATCTGTGGCGTGGACCCGGTCACGTTCGAACGGCACCCCAAGCCCAGCGCCCACTGGTTCGGGCACGTGGCCAAGACCAACGCCCTGACCGTGCCGGCCCCTCTCGCACCAGGGTGAGAGCGCCGGGCGCCGGGTTCTCCGCATGTTCGCCCGCGTGTTGGCTCCGGGGATGGCGTTGCGCGAGGAAGCACCCCGGGACTAGTGATCAGGTGTCTTACCGCTCCCTATCGTAAGGACTTCCCATGATCCACATCGTCGTCAAGTTCACCGTGCGCCCCGAGTACAGCGACCAGTGGCTGAACCGCATCGGCGACTTCACGCGGGCCACACGTCAGGAACCGGGCAACCTGTGGTTCGAGTGGTCGCGAAGCGTGGACGACCCGGATCGCTTCATCCTGCTCGAAGGATTCCGCGATGCCGACGCTGGTGCTGCGCATGTCAACTCCGACCATTTCAAAGAGGCCATCCGCCAGGCCCCGGCGATGCTGGTCGAGACCCCCCAGATCGTGTACGCCGAGATTCCCGGGACCGAGTGGTCTCAACTGGCGGAGATGTCTGTTCCCGACGGCGAGGTGGGCGGGACGTGACGACGCGTGGACGGTGATGCCTAGGTCATGACGCCCCGGGACAGCGGGCGGCCAGGAATTGCGGTCCGCCTCAGCCTGTCTCTCCACGAACCAGCCGTAGCGCTCCGGCTCGATTCTTCACGTTGAGCTTGCGGACGATGGCGGCGAGATGGGTGCGGACCGTGACGTCGGCGACGAAAAGCCGCTGGGCGATTTCGGCGGTCCCCAGGCCCTCGTTCAAGAGCTCGAGCACCTCCCATTCCTTTGGGGTCAGCCGGGCTCCCGCCGGGAGGCGAGCACGGAATCTCTGGCGCGCGTCCCGGGCCCGGTACTCCTGGACGAGTCTCTTGACGAGGGAGCCCGACAGGGCAGCCTCACCCGAGAGCACCTTGCGAAGCAGCTCGGGAAACCGGGCCGGGTCCTGGCCCTTGAGCAAGTAACCGGACGCGCCGGCAGAGAGCGCCGAAAAAAGATCGTCGTCCTCGGCCGAGACGGTGAGCATCACGACCGAGATCTCGGGCAGCTCTGTACCGATCACCTGCGCGGCTCGGATCCCGCTTCCGGGCATGCGGACGTCGAGAAGGGCCACGTCGGGATTCGTCCGGCGCGCCGCGTTAATGGCCCCGTCGGCGTCGGGCACGTCTGCGCAAACGAAAAAACCCCCTTTTTCCAGGGTCCGCCGCACCATCGCACGGGTGGGCGCGTGGTCATCGGCGATGAGAACGCTCGGCGCGGGCGTCATGGCCACCGCACCTCGACGCTGGTTCCTTGCCCGGGCGCGGACCGAACCTCGAGCGACGCGCCGATTGCCTCGGCCCGCTCTTTCATGCTAAGGAGCCCGATTCGCCCGGATCGGGCAGCACGGGCAGGGTCGAATCCCACGCCGTCGTCGGATACCCTCAGTTCCGGCGAGCCGTCTGCCGCGTAGATGATGTCGATCCGACTAGCACCCCCGTGTCGAACGGCGTTCGTGACCGCCTCCCGCACGATCCTCACGATCGACTCTCTTTGCGAGGGGTTGGTGGCCGCAGGACCGGTACCGGTGTGAACCTCGACATGGATGTCGACGTCGGCAGTGGAGATCGACTCGGCCGTCCGCTCCAGGTCGACCTCGAATGGCACCGGTTCGCCCGTCGCCAACGCCGCGATGGCGCGACGGGCCTCTGCCAAAGCTCGCTCGGCAGTCATTTGCAGCTGCTCGTGCCATGCCGGCTCGACCCGGGCCTCGACCGTGGCGTAGGTGTAGGTGGTAAGCAGGGCCAGCTCCTGGGCCAGCCCGTCATGGAGATCGAGGGCGACGCCACGGCGGGTTTCCTGTCGCGCCCAGTCCGCGATCTTGGACCAGTACGAGCGGATCTCCGAGACAGCGCCCATCGACCAGGTAGCAACGGCGGCGGCTCGTAGGAAGTCGCCCGAGCGAAGCCAGTCCGGTCCCGCGGCCGGAAGCAACGCGTAGCAGATCACGGAGAACCCACCGAAGACCGATCCCGCTCCGATCCAACCCAGGAACCGGTCCGATCGGGCGCCGGCTTGTCTCGAGAGTCCGAGGAACGCTACGAAGAACAGCAGGGCGCCGCAAAGCTGGAGCACCAACTGGAGTGACGGCGACCAGGAGGCCCGTCGCGTCGGCCCGCCCTGGCTGATGGGGGCCAACCACACGAGACACAGGATGCCCACGACACTGGTGGCGGCGGCGGCCATGAGCAAGTCGCCTCTGGGAGCGCGCCTGGCGCGACCAGGTGCGCGGTCGGGTCTATAGGCGATGGCCGCCACGACCAGGAACCCACCGGCCACCAACCTGACGACGACCGTTCCCCAGACCTCGAACCGCTCGCTCACGCCGTTTCCCACGGAATAGGGCGAGATCAGGTCGGGCACCACCCCGAAGATGGTGTGCACCCAGGCGAGCAAGGCCACGGCGCACACGATCGAGAGGTCCCCCACACTGCCCGACTGGCGGTACCGGCCGAAGGCGAGAAGCGCGACGAGGCTCCCCACAAGGGCCACCGCCGTCTCGAGGATCGCTCGCAGTACCGGGGCGGGGTGGTCGAGCACGGCGGATGGAGCGACGGCAACCACGATCGTGATCCCAAGGCCAAGGGCGGCGGCACACGAGCTGCGAACCGTCGTTGGGGACATCTCCGAATCTTAGAAGGCCCCGGGGGGCGGAGCGTTGATAGAAATCAACGGCCCCCGCGTAGACACGCATCAGGCGCATCCATAGCGTGACCCGAGCACACTGGTTCGAACCCTCAGGAGGTGCAGGCGGGCCTGGACTCGTCTTGTGAGGTGGCGATTTGATGCTCCTCGTCGGCCGGGATGCCCGGCTGATTCATCGCAGCGCTACGGCGGTGGCGATCGGCCGCGCTAAAGGCGGCAAAGGTTCTGCTCCGATAAGGCAGGGTGCAACTAGTTCTCAATATTCACGTCGCGACGCGGGAGTATTCGACCCATGATCTTCCCTGACAAGTCAGTTCTCGAGCTCCTGCATGGAGAACATGCCGCGGTGCTGATGGGCGTGCACAACGCCATGGGAGCCAAGATCGCCGAGGAAGCTGGGGCCGATGGGCTTTGGATCTCCAGCTTCGAGGTCCATGCGGCGGCGCGACTACCCGACGCCGACATACTCGGTACCGAGGATTATGTCGATGTGATCTCCAAGATCGTCGACCGCGTGAAGATCCCGGTCCTCGTCGACGGCAATGCCGGCGGTGGCAACGCCATCAACACGATCCGCCTCGTCAGGGAGTTCGAAAAAGTCGGCGCCAGTGCGATGTGCATCGAGGACAACATCTTTCCCAAGAGATGCTCCTTCTATGCCGGCATGCAGGAGGAGCTCGAGAAATCGAGCACATTCTGCGGCAAGATTCGCGCCATGCTGGAACAGCGCACGGATCCCAGTTTCGCCGTGATCGCACGTACCGAGGCACTCATCAAGGGGCTTGGCATGAAGGTGGCCCTCGACCGGGCCAGGGCATATGCGGCCGAAGGGGCAGAAGGGATCCTGATCCATCACAAGGAAAAGGACCCTGCACCCGTTCTCGAGTTTGCCGAGACCTGGTACCAGTCCGAGACCGTTCCGCTGGTTTGCGTGCCGACCACGTACAACACCACCAGTTATGACACGCTCGACAGCGCCGGGTTCAAGCTGATCATCTTCGCCAACTACGGCATCAGAGCCGTCGTGAAAGCCCTTCATGACACTTTTGAAGTGCTGATGAAGAACAAACGCCTGTCCGACGGCAACGACCATGTGGTCAGCATGGACGAGATCTTCCGGATCATCTATGTAGACGAGCTGAAGGAAAATGAGGCTCGTTACGTCCGATAGCGGGCTGCTCGACAGCCTGTTGGACGAGGGATACGACTTCTTCACCGGGGTGCCGGACAGCGGCCTGAAGGGGTTCATCTCGGATCTGTCGCGTTTGCCCTCGGACCGCCACGTGACCGCGACATGGGAGGCAGAGGCCATCGGCATCGCCGCCGGGGCCTCGTTGGCCGGGGCAAAGCCGTGCGCCTACCTTCAGAACGCGGGGCTAGGGCATACCGTCAACCCCTTAGCGTCCCTGTGCATCCCGTACGGGATCGACCTGCTCCTGGTGGTGGGACACCGGCACACTCTCCCCCAGCACCGCGTCATGGGTGAGATCGACGGCTCCCTGCTCGAGCTGTTGGGTTGGGACAACTTCATTCTTGTCGCCGGTGAGAACAATGAGGGGTGAACCGTCCCGTGGGGTTTCTCCCGGTGCCACTGGCTGCGGGCGTGGGCACGGGGGCGGCCATGAAGACCAGGACGCAGGCCATTCGGGAGATCCTGGACCGTCACGGACGGGAATCGGTATACGTGGCCTCCACCGGCTACATCAGTCGAGCCGTGTTCGCCGAAGCAGGCGACGATTACGACGTGTTCTACATGCAAGGCAGCATGGGCTTGGCTCCTGCCATCGGCTTGGGAATGGCACTCAACGCTGCCTGTGACGTCGTCGTGATCAACGGCGACGGTTCCTTGCTCATGAGCCTGGGGTCAACCCATACCTTGCGGGACAACGGGCCGTCCAACCTCTATCACTACGTTCTCGACAACGGATGTCACGAGTCGGTGGGCGGCCAACCCTGCGCAGCGTTGGAGAAGTCCTACCCCGGCGTGACCGAGATCGTGAAGATCTCAAAGGACGGAAAAGCGCCCCGGGTGGGTCTGACGGCAGAGGGCAACAGCCAGAGCATCAGAAAGGCGTTGGGCCGCAGCGGCAAGTCGGTGGCGACGGGACACTGAGGACGCCATGCCGCTCACGCCGCGCCGGCAGGTCCTGTTCAATCCCGGGCCTGTCAATCTCGATCCGCGCATCAAAGACAACCTGTTCAACGTCGAGCTCTCCCACCGGCAACCCGAGTTCCAGGAGCTCCAGGAGCGGGTACGAGCCAGGATCCTGGCCCACCTAGGGTTCGATCCCGATCTGTTCGCGCTCAGTCTGATGCATGGTTCGGGCACTCTCGCCGTCGACGCCGCCCTTGCCTCTTTCGTGCGGGGCAGGGTGCTGGTGGCAGACAACGGCCTTTACTGCCGGCGCTTGGGACGGACCCTGTCCGGGCTCGACGGTGCCAAGGTCTCGATGTGCTCGTTCGAGCTCGGCGCACCCCTGGACCTCGAAGCCCTCGAGGCCGCCATCGAGGCCGAGGGGCCCGAATGGGTTGGCGTGGTCCATCATGAAACGACTACGGGGATCCTGAATCCGCTGGGCGCAGTGGCACAGCTGTGCCGGCGCTACGGTGCTCATCTCTTCGTCGACGCTGTCAGTTCGCTCGGTGTGCACGAAATCGACCGTGATGTCGACGTGGTCTGCTTCAACAGCAGCAAGTGCTTGGAGTCACTACCGGGCATCGCCGCGGTGCTGTGGAAGCGCGACCTCGTCTCCCATCCCACCGTGCCGGTCCTCGACGTGCCCACCTATGCCGACGGCACACCGAGCACTCCCAACGTCCAGGCCATGATGGGCCTCGACATCGCCCTCGACATCTTGGAATCGGAGGACCGGCCAGCCCGCTACCGCCGGCTGGCCCAGGCCGTCTGGGCTGCCGGATCCCGACACTTCGAGTTCCTGCTCGAGGAGCCGCACCGCTCCTGGGTCCTGACGTCGTTCGAGCTGGCGGGGCGCGACCCCGATGCCCTGTTCTCCCGGGCGCTCGAGCACGGCTACGTGATCTACCACGGCCAGAACGAGCTCCGCACCAAGATCTTCCGAGTGGCCAACATGGGGGCCGCTATGAACGAGGAGGTGATCGAGGATCTGTTCAGGATCCTCGCATCATGATCCGCGTCTACGTGGACATGGTGGCGGACCTCTTCCACCCCGGTCACGTTGCGTTTCTCAAGAAGGCCAGGGCGTTCGGGGACACGCTCGTGGTGGGGATCCACTCCGACGACACCGTCGAGTCCTACAAACGGCGTCCGCTCATGACCATGGCGGAGCGTATGGACGTGGTGGCCGCATGTCGTTACGCCGACGAGGTGGTTGCCGACGCTCCCCTGGTGCTCGACGAGGCTTGGTTGAAGACGCATCGAATCGACCTCGTCGTACACGGTGACGATTTCGATGTCGACATGGCCACGAAATTGTACGGCGTTCCCATGGAGATGGGGATCTTCAGGACGGTTCCCTACTCCCCGGGCATCTCGACGTCCGACATACTCGACGCGGCTGCGTCTACGAATCGAGGAGGGCCTCGACAAGTGATGAGGGCGCACAGCGTTGCACACAGCCGCCCGACCCCTGCGCACAGCCGCCCGACCCGTTGACCCTCCCTGCCTGTCCGTTGGCCTCCCAGGGGCGCGAAGCTCCAACTCCGCCACCACAGCCTCGCCACCACCGGTCGATGGGCCGGGAACGCCCTGTGATCACCGCCGTGGGAGACGGCTCCCCGATCGTCGTACTATTGAAAGCGTGAAAGGGGACCGGGTCGAAGTCGTCGTCGACGTGGGCGACGGCGTACAGCGCTTCGACATCCGGGCCACCCGAGCGGGTCGACGCGTCGAGATCACCAACTCCCGGGGCTCGGTGGAAGTCACCGAGGTGGACGCGAACAGGGCGCGCGGTCCGAACGGCACGCTTCTTGTCGGCCCGGGTCGTGGCCGTCGTCGAACACCCCGCCGAGGACTCCGAGCCCTGAGCGAGGCCGTCTCGAACTCGGTGCGGGCGGTGCTCTTGGACCTCGATGACACGCTCATCGAGGAGGAGGCCTATGCCCGGGCCCAGCTCCGGAGCACGGCGGACCTGGTCGACGGGATCGACCGGGAGACCTGGGACGAAGTGGTGATCGACTCGGCGCGGTCGAGATGGCACGCCTCGAAGTACGACACGGAGTTCGCCAAGCTCGGTTTCGCGTCTTGGGAGGGGTTGTGGGCGACCTTCGAAGGGGTGCACCCCCGTCTGGAGGGATTGGCGTCGTGGGCCCCCACGTATCGTGCCGAGACCTGGCGCGCGGCGCTACGCGCCGTGGGGCAGGACCCTTCGGCTGGCGACCTCTTGTCCGATCGCTACATCGAGGGCCTGCGATCGGGCCACCCCGTGCTCCCGGGCGCCCTGGAGCTCGTCGCGCAGCTCGCGGGGGCAGTCCCGGTGGCGCTCGTGACCAACGGGCCACCCGACATCCAGTGGCTCAAGATCAACCAGGCGGGGATCGGGTCCTATCTCTCGGCCGTGGTCATCTCGGGGGAGATCGGGATCGGGAAGCCTGATCCGGCCGTCTTCGGCCGTGCGCTCGAGCTCCTCGACGTGGCACCCGAGCACGCCGTGATGGTGGGTGACAGCTGGGAGCGGGACGTGACCGGAGCCCTGGCGGTGGGTATGCACGCCGTCTGGATCAGCAACGGGCGACCCTCCCCGAGATCCGACGCGCGCGTCTCGGTGGCGAGCGGCCCTCGAGACGTCGCGCTTCTCTGACACCTCGCTGGTCCGCGGTGGACGACACCGGGCTCCCCACCACGATCCTCGGAGCCACCGGGCTCACGGTCACCCGGATGGGCCTGGGCCTCGCCGCGCTGGGCCGGCCTGCGTACATCACGCTCGGGCGAGACGTCGACCTCGGATCCGACCGAGACCCCAGCACCATGGAACGGCGCTGCCACGACATGCTCGACGCGGCGTACTCGGCTGGGATCCGTTATGTGGACACGGCACGTTCATACGGAAGGGCCGAAGAGTTCTTGGCGTCGTGGTTGCGGGCACGGCGCCTGGCACCTGGTGCGGTCACCGTGGGATCGAAATGGGGATATCGCTACACCGGGGCCTGGAACATGGACGCCGCCGTCCACGAGACCAAGGACCACACCCTGGCCATGTTCCGAGATCAGCTTCCCCGGACCACCGCCCTCCTCGGTCGTCATCTCGATCTCTACCAGGTGCACTCGGCCACACTCGAGAGCGGCATCCTCGGTGATCGTGCGGTCCTGCATGCCCTCGCACAGCTCCGTGACAGCGGCGTGTCTGTAGGGCTGACAGTCAGTGGACCTCGTCAGGCAAATGCCGTCCGCCACGCTTTGGACGTGGATGTCGAGGGGGTGAACCCCTTCTCGACGGTGCAGGCCACGTGGAACGTGCTCGAGCCGTCGGTCGGCCCGGCGCTCGCCGAAGCGCACGACCGAGGATGGGGGGTGATCGTCAAAGAGGTGATCGCCAACGGCCGGCTCACCGATAGAGGGGGCGCTGCCGTTGCCAGCGCTGCCGTTGCCAGCGCTGCCGTTGCCGAGCGCGACCCAAGGACGCGACGAATGAGACCGGTGCGGCGAGTGAGGCAGGAGGGGTGAGGGAGGTGGCGATCCGTCGGGAAGCCTCGGTCGACCAGGTCGCCGTGGCCGCCGCGCTGGGCCAACCCTGGGCGGACGTCGTGCTTTGCGGCGCGGTCACCGTCCCACAGCTCGAGTCGAACCTGGCCGCATTCGATCTCTCGCTCACCGACGATGACTGGGGCCTCCTCGCAACGATGGCCGAGGAGAGTGCCGGCTACTGGGCGCGGCGGAGCGCCCTGCCCTGGCGTTGAGCCCTCAGGTATTGATGCGCAGGCTCAGTTCTTCGAGTCGCCGACCCATGGCGTCAGGCGTCATACCGAACAAGCAAGCAATGGCGCGCAGGTCGCTCGAGCGGATCGTGATCAGCTGTCCATTGAAGTCCTGGCGCTGGACCTGGATCATGCTCACGAACCGTCGGATCAGGTCGCGTTCGGGACCACTGACGTCGCGTAGCCGCGTGAGGTCGATCGTCACGGTGTCGCTGTTCTGCCACGGTTGCGCGGCAGGGCGCTCCGGTGCCTGCTCGCTCGAGGGCTCGCCGTCTTTCGACATCCACCATCGGGTGGCATCGCTCTCGTGCGGCAACAACTGGTCGACGCTGACGCCGTAGAGCTTGGCCAACCGCTGCAGCCTCGACACCGAGACGGCGCGCTCGCCACGCTCGTACGCGCCCAGCACCGACGCCTTGAATTCCTGGTTCGACGCGGCCTCCACTGCTTGCAGGGAGAGTCCGAGCTGGTTGCGCACGACGCGCAGTCGGGCACCGACGGCCCGGATATACGACTGGGCCGCCTGGCTGTACTCTTCGTCGGCGGATGTCGCCGTCTCGTCAGCCATCACCCGTGGTCCCCGCTCTCGGCAATGACGAGCCCCCGATCCGCAATTCGGCCACCCGGTTGTACGCATCCTACGAAGTGCCGGCTCGCGGGTAGGGGATACTCGGGCGGCGCGGGACCGGTGCCGCTGAGCGCATTCGGTCACCACTCTGAGTGAGAGCTGTGGCTCTCGGACCGGAACGTCTGTCACGACGATCCGGCCTGGTGGCGGTTGTTCTTCGGCCCAGGTCGAGGCTTGCCCACCCGGTCACGAGGACAATGCCTCCTCGGCAGCAGGCGAGCGGTGAATGACCGACCTGTCGCTTGTCACCTTCGTGCTCGGTGCCGGCGTTGCCGGCGGCGTCCCGGACCTGCCTCGTCTAGGTCTCACCGCCTCCAGCCAGACGATGCCTGGCGCGCCGGGCCGGCCCTAGCAACCCGGGACCGAGCGCCAGCGCTTGGATCACGATCCGGCACACGCCAGACACCACGAAGTAGACGTCCACGCCCGCCGGGAAGCGCACGTAGATCAAGGCGTATACCAGCGGGATGAAACGCAGCAGGGCCTGTGCCCGCGGAGCGCCGACCCCTGACGGCGTGCGACTGTTGATCTGCCAGGTCTGTAGGTACTGCACTCCGATGGCAATCAGCACCAATCCGCCGTAAGGGAGGTACCCCAGCCATGAGCCATGCGAGTTCAGCAGACTGGAGGCGAGGTTGATCCCGAAGGCGTGCATCTGGCCCGGATGAGCGCGCAGACTCCTCACCAATTGAACGGAATGACCGATGTACAGCGGAGCTGCCACGCGGCCATGGTCGGTGGTGTGGGTCAAGCCTCGAATGACCCCGAGAAGCACGACGAACACCGGAACTTGGAGTAGCAGGGGCAGCAAACCGCCTAGCGGGCTGACACCATGGTCCCGGTACAAGGCCAACATCGCGTCGTTGAGACGGACGCGATCACCCTTGTACTTCTGTCGGAGCTTCTTGAGCTCCGGTTGCAGACGCTGCATGGCGAGCCGCGGATCGGGTTGCTTTGATCGTGAGAGGTGCCGAAGCGGCCATCACCACGATGGTCAGCAACGCGATGGCGACCGCAAAGTTGGGAACTGACGCGTAAAGGCCGCCAACATCCAGGCCATGGCCTGGTAGAGGGGCTGGAAGATCCGTCCGAAGGTACTTCCGAGTACCAGAAGCACCTCAGCAACGTGCTGAGCTGTAGACACAGGGTTCTCCTTCGCGAGCCTGATGTGGTTGACAGATAGGCAACAGCCCCAAGGGGGCACTGCCGGGTCAACGTCGAGGCTGCGACAGGAGAACGAGATGGGGGACCGAACCCGATCCCCAGGTGGGTATCCATCCGTCGGCTTGCACTCGGCCGATCGAAGAGACCAGGAGCCCAGCGCGGAACTCCGGGGACAACCGGCACGTCACGACGAACGTGATGCCGAGCTCGGCGACGAACGCCAGCGCGGTGACGGCCAAGGCCAGGTCCGGCTGGATCAGTGATGCTCCCGCTCCCCATCTGCAAAGCGTCGAGAAGAGGACCCGAGCGATCACCACTCGTAACCTTACCGCCCGCGACCTGAGCCGGCCCGGTGGGACGGCGCCGTCTGCCATCCTCCTCGACGCGGGCTTCGGCGAGGGCGCCCCGTGGATGGTTTGTCGTACAGTGGCCTGGCCGCACACCAACTCGGGTCGGGCCACCGACCACCCTCTTGCTAGGGAGGGCACCGCCCCATGAGCACGTTCCCATATCACGATCGCTTCGACATCCACCGCCAGTTACCCGAAGGGGGACGGAGCCGGGAGGAGATCCTGGGCGAGCTGGAGGTGATGGCCAAGGAGGAAGATGCCTTCTGGGAGACCGGGAAGTGCTCGGGAACGATGTACTGCGGCGACCACGACCATTACCACTTTCTGAACCACGCCTTCGGATTGTTCGCCCACGTCAACTCGCTCCAGCGCGACATGTGCCCCAGCTCCACGAAGTTCGAAGCCGAGATCATCGCCATGACGCTCGACCTCCTCCATGCCGAGGCGGTGGAGGGCACCAAACCCGCGGGTCTCGTGACCACCGGTGGCACCGGCAGCATCGCCCACGCCATGCTGGCCTATCGCGACCACGCCCGCCAGGAGCGCGGGGTTACCCACCCCAACGTCGTGAAACCCGAGACTGCCCACCCGGCCTTCGACAAGGCCTGCCACCTCTTCGGCATCGAGCTGCGGCGCGCTCCGGTCGACCCCGAGACCACACTCGTCGACGTCGGCTGGGTGGAAAGCCATATCGACGACCAGACGGTGGCCATCATCGGCTCGGCGTGCAACTACGGCTACGGGACCATCGATCCCATTGCCGCGCTCTCCGACGTCGCCCTTGGTCACGGAGTGGGGCTGCACGTCGACAGCTGCCTGGGCGGGTTCATCCTGCCCTTCGGGCAGGAGCTCGGATACGACATCCCCGTCTTCGACTACCGCGTGCCCGGTGTCACCTCCATTTCGGCGGACACCCACAAATACGGCTACGCCTTGAAGGGCACCTCGGTGCTGACATTCCGCGATCAAGCCCTTCGCAACTCCCAGTACTTCTTCGTGACCGACTGGAGCGGGGGCAAGTACTGCTCACCGGGCATGGAGGGATCGCGCTCGGGTGGACTTCTGGCCGCTACCTGGGCATCGATGGTGCACCTGGGACGCGAGGGCTACCGCAACCACGCCCGGCGGATCTTCGAGACGGCGGCGACGATGCAGGACGCGGTGCGTTCGCATCCCGAGCTGCGCATCCTGGGCCGGCCGACGTTTCTGTTCAGTTTCACCTCCGACACATTCGACGTGTACCACGTCAACGATTTCATGCGCCTGCGAGGATGGCGATTCAACGGCCAGCAGTACCCGAACGCGCTCCACATGGCGGTGACCCGTCCTCAGACCCAGGCTGAAGTCGCCGATGCCTTCGCCACCGACCTCGCCGACGCCGTCGCCTACGCACGGGACCACAAAGACGAACAGCCCCGCTCGGGTGCCATTTACGGTGGAGTCGCCGGCGGCATGACCGGTGACGCCGACAGCTTCATCAAGGCCGTCATGGCCGACATGATGGACGGGTACCAGTCGATACCTGCGGAGGAGTGACCGCCCCACCCCACGAGCGGTTCGTCCTCGCCGTCGACCTGGGGACAGGTGGTCCGAAGGTCGGCCTGGTGTCACTGACCGGCTCAGTGGGGTGGAGCGACCATCTCGCGCTCGGCACCCGACTGCTCCCCGGAGGCGGTGCCGTCCAGGACGCCGAGCACTGGTGGGACGTGATCGCCGACGCCACGCGGCGGGCGATGTCGAGCGGCGTGGTGCACCGCGAGCAGGTGGTGGCGGTGTGCTGCACCGGACAATGGGCGAGCACGGTCCCCGTCGCCGAGGACGGGCGGCCGGTGGCCGACTGCGTCATGTGGATGGACGGCCGGGGCGCCCCCTACACCCGTCGTGCGGTGGGAGGTCCGGTGGCGGGCTACGCCCCCCTGGCAGTGTGGCAATGGGTGCGGCGTACCGGCGGAGCCCCTTCCACCTCGGGAGTGGACCCGATCGGTCACATCCTCCACCTCGAGCACGACCAACCCGCCGTCGCCCAACGGGCCCGGTGGTATCTGGAGCCGGTCGACTACCTGTCGATGCGGTTCACCGGGGTCGCCGCCGCCTCGCACGCCTCGATGACCGGGGCCTGGCTGACCGACAACCGACGACCCGATCGCCTCTGCTACGACCCCGTGCTGGTGCGACGCTCCGGGGTCCCGGCCGAGAAGCTCCCGCCCCTCGTGCCTACGGGGTCGGTGATAGGCGACGTACGCAGCGAGGTCGCCGACCAGCTCGGCCTGGCGCCCGGGGTCGTCGTCGTCACCGGCATCCCCGACCTCCACTCCGCCGCCGTGGGCGCGGGGGCCGTCCTCGACTACCAGGCCCACCTGGTCATCAGCACGACGTCGTGGATCAGCTGTCCGGTACCGATGAAGAAGACAGATGCCGTCCACCAGATCGCGTCTGTCCCGGGGCTGACACCGGGTCGGTACCTCGTCGCCGACAACCACGACTCCGGCGGCCTGTGTCTGCAATGGCTGCGGGACAACGTGATCGGGCCCGCCGACGGTCTTTTCGACAGCCCGCTCGATGCCGCTTCACCGAGCTTCGACTCGCTCACGGCGTTGGCCCGGTCCGTGCCGGCGGGAAGCGGGGACGTCTTGTTCACCCCGTGGCTGGCCGGCGAGCGCTCGCCGGTCGACGATCGCAACGCCCGGGGTGGTTTTCACAACCTGTCGCTCGGCACCACGCGGGCGCACCTGGTACGGGCCGTCCTCGAGGGCGTGGCGTACAACAGTCGGTGGCTGCATGACGCCGTGGAACGCTTCGTCAAACGACGTCTCGACCCTGTTCGTCTCATCGGCGGAGGCGCCACGTCTGACCTGTGGTGCCAGATCCACGCCGATGTCATGAGTCGCACGATGGAACGCGTCACCGACCCGCTGCGAGCCAATCTGCGCGGCGCGGCGATGTTCGCCGCCCTCGCCCTGGGCGCGCTAGACGTCGAGGAGATCCACGGACTCGTCCCCGTCGACACCCGATTCGAGCCCCATACCGCCGCGGCCGCCACCTACGACCGGCTGTATCGCGAATTCCCCAAGCTGTACCACTCGCAGAAGACGATGTTCGCTCGCCTCAACGGGCCCGGGAGATCCCCCCCACCATCGCGACCATACTGAGCCGATGACACGACGGGCGCGTACCCCGGGACGATCGGGGGTGCAGCCCGGCCTCGTCGTGTTGGTGTGCGCGGTGGTGCTCGTGGACACGTTGTTCTTCACCGCCCTCACCCCGCTTCTTCCGCACTACGTCCATCACCTCGGTCTCTCCAAGGCCCAGGCCGGCTTCTTGGTCGCCTCCTTCCCCATCGGGACGCTTCTGGGTGCTGTCCCCGGTGGGGTGCTGGCCAGCCGCGTCGGCGTACGACCGGCCGTGTTGCTGGGACTGGCGGTGATGAGCGTGTCGACCTTCGTCTTCGGCTACGCGCACTCGATGGCCTTGCTCGACACGGCCCGATTGGTCCAGGGCATAGCCGGCGCGTGTACCTGGGCGGGGGGGCTCGCCTGGCTCGCCGCCGCCGCGACGGCCGATCGCCGTGGTGCCGCGCTCGGCACCGCATTCGCAGCGGCGCTGGGGGGAGCGCTCCTCGGTCCGGTCATCGGCGCCGTCGCCAGCCACGTCGGCACCGGCCCGGCCTTTGCCGCTGCCACGGTGGCCGGAGCCAGCCTGATGGTGGCCACCGTCCTCGTCCCCAAACCGATCGCCGGAACCCGCCAGTCCCTGCGCAGCGCCCTGCCGGCGATCGCCGAGCCCGCCATCGCCGTAGGGCTGTGGCTGACGTTCCTGGCCGGACTGGCCCTCGGCGTCGTCGAGGTGCTCGCTCCCCTGCGGCTCAACCGACTCGGCGCCGGGGCGGTGGTCATCGCCGGGGTCTTCCTGGGCGCGGCAGCGGTGGAGGCGGCGCTCTCCCCTGTGGTGGGCCGTCTGTCGGACCGACGAGGGCGCATGGTCCCGGTGCGCCTGTCGCTCATCGGCGCCATCGCCGTCAGCATCCTCGCCCCTCTGCTGCGCCCGGCGCCGGTGCTCGTGGTCGCCCTTGTCATCGGCCTACCCGCCTTCGGGACGTTGTTCGTGCCCTCCGCGGCCATGATCGGAGACGGGGCGGACCGACGCGGGCTGCACCACGGCCTGGCCTACGGCCTAGGCAACCTGGCCTGGGCCGGGGGCCAGGGGGTGGCGGCGGCCGCCAGCGGCGCCCTTGCCCAGGCAACCGCCGACGCCGTCCCCTACCTGCTCCTGGCGACGATGATGGCCTCCACGGCTTTGGTCTTGCGCCGCCGGGGCGACCACGGCCTCGGAGGTGGACCAGAGATCGCAGACGACCAAGGCCGCACAGAGGATGTCGACGACCCAGGTCGCGCGGAGGGTAGAGAGCGAGCAGGAGAACAGTGACGTTTCGGCCCGGCCAACCCATCCTCCACCTGTCGCTGCCGGTGCGCGACATCGAGGAGGCCAAGCACTTCTACGTCGACATCCTCGGTTGCGAGCTCGGACGGGTGCGGGACCGTTGGCTCGACGTGTTCTTCTTCGGCTGCCAGGTCACCCTGCACGAACGGCCCGCCGAACTGCTGCTGCCCGAAGAGGTAGGGGTCCGCCACTTCGGTGTGACCCTGGCCGAGGACCGGTGGCGGGAGCTGGTCGACCGTCTCCGGGCCAATGGCACCTCGTTCGTCCACGGCCCCACCACCGCCTACGTCGGTACCCCTCGGGAACAGCGCAAGGCCATGGTGAACGACCCCAGTGGGAACGCCATCGAGTTCAAGACCTACAAGGACCCCAGCGCGGCCTTGTCAGGCTGATCGGAATGGGCCGCGGGGCTTCGGCGTTGACTACAGACGTTCGGGGAACGAGGAGGACACGTGGCCGGGGTCAACGATTTCAACGCGCAGATCATCGAGGAATTTCGTGCCAACCAAGGACGGCTGGGTGGACCGTTCGAGGGCGCGCCCATGCTGCTGTTGCACCACAAGGGAGCCAAGAGCGGCACAGAACGCGTTAACCCCGTGGCGTACCGAAAGGTTGGCGACTCGCTGGCCATCTTCGCCTCGAAGGGGGGTGGCCCGACCAATCCCGACTGGTACTACAACCTGCGCGCCCATCCCCACACCGAGGTCGAGGTGGGGACCGAGACTATTCGGGTGGTCGCCCGCGTCGCTGACGACGCCGAGCGCGGGCCGATCTGGGAGGACCAGAAGCGCGACAGCCCCGGCTTCGCCGAGTACGAGCGAAAGACATCGCGCCAGATCCCCGTCGTCATCCTCGAACGCGCCGCGTAACGCAACTGGTGGGCGTGCTTGGCTCGTCTCGCTCGCCTGCCCGTCGACGCTGGACCTCGTGAACCTCGGGCCCAAGGGTCGGGCCCAAGGGTCGGGCCGAAGGGTCGGGCCCAAGGGTCGGGCCGAAGCGTCTGACCGAAGCGTCTGACCGAAGCGTCTGACCGAAGCGTCTGACCGAAGCGTCTGACCGAAGCGTCAGGGCGGACTCGGAAAACCCCGAATTCCACCATCGCACGTCGTAGGCTGATTTCGATGCGAGAGTCATTGTGGGTCGGAGCGTCGAGTTCAGCCATCGACCTCGGCGGTACCTCTCTGTGGGAGGGGGCGTCCCCGACCAACGGGCGGGATGATGTGCGGGCCACGGACCTCAACGGCGCCCCCCTGTGGGAGCCCCAGATCAACGGGAAGGCCGTGGACCTCGGCGGTGCTCCTCTGTGGCATCCTCGGGCCTCGCTTGTCGACGTCGCATCCTTGGACCTAGAGGACGCCCCGCTGTGGGAACTCCCGATCGAGAGGGGGCCGACCCACCTCGACAGCGTTTCTCTGTGGGAGCCCGGTAACGGGCTGCCAACGATGGACCGAGCGCCCCACCTCGATGGGATCAGCCTCCCTAGCGGCACTGAGGCGGAGACACCCGCCTCGTCGCCACCGGGCGGACTGTCCCTGGCATTGGTGGGGCGCCTGGCGGTGCGCACCTACCTTGGGGCTCGACGAGCGGCCGCAGACCCTCGCTTGACCGGCGTGTTGCGGGCCGCCCCCAGCGTGGCGTACTTCCTGGCCAGGAGCAGAGTCCGGAGCGCGAGCGCCGCGCTCGACGACACCGTGGTGCCGGTTCGGGCCACGCCCGGCCTGGCCCTGCAGGCCTATCTCGACGAAGTGCTCATCGCCGTCCTTCGGCACCCCGAGCTCATGCCCAAGGCCAGTGACTGCACATCGGCGGCGGCCGATCTCGAGCGTCTGCGCACGCTGTTCGCGAGGGAGGGTTGGCTAGAGAGACCGACCGAGTACCACCGCGATCCGCCGCCGCCGCACGACATCGAGACATGGACCGAGCACCGTGGGGGAATGGGCTACGAGCACGCCGCCTTCTCGAGCGGGTGGGAGCCGCACCCCTTGGAGCCCGGCTGGGTCCGTTGGATGGCGCACGAGGCCAACCAGACGGTGCACGCCTGGGTGTCGCGCGTCCCGGGCCGCCATCACCGTTCGTGGTTGGTGTGCGCGCATGGCCTCGGGATGGGGAACAACCCCGCCATGGACCTCCGGGCGTTTCGCGCCTCACAGCTCGGGCATCGGGGCATCAACGTGGTGGTGCCGGTCCTCCCGTTGCATGGTCCGCGTGCGTCGGGTCGAGGGCGGGGCGAAGACCTCATGACCATCGACATGGTCGACAGCATGCACGGCGTGGCCCAGGCTGCCTGGGACGTGCGGCGCCTCATCCGCTGGTTGCGGGAGGAACAAGGTGCGGAGCAGGTGGGTGTGATCGGGTACTCACTGGGCGGACTGGTGGCGTCGATCGTGGCCTCTCTCGAAGACGACCTGGCATGTGTCATCGCCGGTATCCCCGTTGTCGACCTGCCCCATCTGGTCCGCCGGCACAGCCCACCCGACATCGCCCGCCTGGTCGATACCAGTGGCGTGCTCGGCCCTGCCGCCGACGAGGTTCACCGCGTGGTGTCCCCACTGGCCATGCAGTGCAAGGTCCCCTTCGAGCGCCGGTTCATTTTCGCAGGACTCGCCGACCGCATGTCGACCTTCGGCCATGCCCGGCGGCTGTGGCAGCACTGGGACCGGCCCGCATTCGAGAGCTACCCCGGTGGACACGTCGGCTTCTTCTGGTCCGCGGCGGTCAAGCGCTTCGTGGACGAGGCCCTGCGCCGCTCGTACACCAACGCCGCCGCGGCGTAACTGCAGCGGCGGACCGTTCCTCCCGAATTCCGAATTCCCGTCCGTTCAGTCGGTGCGCCCGTTTGGGTTCGGTTCGTCCGTCAGTCCGATGCGTCCGCCTCAGGCCGCTGCGTCCACCTCAGGCCGCTGCGTCCGCCTCAGGCCGCTGCATCCGAACTCGTCCGAAAGGACACCCCACTGGTACACGGGGTACATTCGGGGCTTCCTGATCGCCGGGCCTACCGGGTGATCATGGAAAGAGGAGGCTCTCATGGGGAAGGGCGCGCGTGCTGGCACGGTCCGGCTCGGTGTCCTCGGTGCCGGGAACATCGCCGACATGAATGTGGCGGGGTACCTGGAGCATCCGGACTGTGACGTACTGGCGGTGTGCGACGTCGACGCCTCGATCGCCCGTGAGGCCGCCGAGCGCTGGGGCGTGCCACGGGTCTATACGGACATGGACGAGCTCCTCGCCGACGACGACATCGACGCCGTCGAGATCCTGACCCCCACGCACATGCACCGCGAGCATGTGGGCGCGGCGCTCGCTGCAGGCAAGCACGTTTCTGTGCAAAAACCCATCACGAACGCCGTCGACGAGGCGCTTGAGCTCGGACAGATCGCCGACAAAGCAGGACTGACCCTTCGAGTCAGCGAATGCTTCGTGCACTACCCGCCGCTCGAAATGGCCAAGAAGCTGATCGCTGAGGGCGCCATCGGGCGCCCCATCGGAGTTCGCATCCGGACGGTTGTGGGCCAGACCGACTCGAAGTTCCAGGCCGCCCTTCGTCCCGAAGGCTACGGCTGGCGCCTCGACAAGCGCAGCCCGGGAGGCCACCTCTTCGACGACAACGTGCACAAGTACGCCATGGCTCTGTGGCTCGTCGATCCGGACATCATCTCGGTCCAGGCGGTGGTGCGCCGACGCGACGTCTTTTTCGAGCCCTGCGCCATCATCTTCGAGTACGAGGACCCGGAGCTGCTGGGCACCATGGAGGTCCAGTACGCACGCGACATGTGGATGCGCTCGGGCTACTTCGGCGCCGACGAGTTCTTCGAGGTGCAAGGAGACGAGGGCTTCATATGGGTGACGCGGGCGACGGGTGAGATGCTCGACCTCGCTCCAGTGGTGCTCTACCAAGGCAAGGACAACGCCCGTACCTTCACGGAGTTCGACCAGATCGATGCCGACTGGGCCTCGGGCTTCCGCCGCTCGTCCGCACACTTCGTCGAGGCGCTTCGGTCGGGAACCCCCGCGGCCATGACCGCGGCCGAGGCGGCCAAAGTCCTTCAGCTCTGCTTCGCGGTCTATCAGGCATCCGATACGCGTCAGCCCGTCGATCCGCGCACCATCACCGGGTCCGTTACCCCCGCCGGCTGGGCGGAGTGGTAAGCACCGACTGAAGAGCGGCGGCCCTCAGCGAACTCGGGATGTGCTCGGGATCACCGGCACAGCGCCAGCATGGTGCGCATGCCGCTCTCGATGCCCTGACCGAGCACATCGAGGTCCTCGGTCGTATCCCAGTCCCCCGTGATCCCGAACGTGACCTGGCCGTCGTAGGAGAAGATGGCCAAGCCGATGCGAACCTGACCAGCGAGCGGCACGTAGGGGTAGGCGGTGATCATGCGCCGGCCCGCTACGTACAACGGGAGCTGCGGCCCGGGCACGTTGGTCGTCACCGTATTGACGTTGCGCTGGGCGACCCGGCTGGCCAACCTCATCCCGAGCGCGAGCAACATGGGCGGCGCGAACCCGCCCAACGAGGTCAGCGCTTCGCCCGCCACCGCCTCCTTGGACTCCTTGAGGCCCGCCATCTGCACGGCGATGGCGCGCAGTCGTTCAGCGGGGTCGTCGATGCCCACCGGAAGCACGGCAAACATCGCCGACACCTTGTTCTGCAACGTGCCGTCGCCCACCGCCATGGCACCGGGGGTGCGGGGCCGCACCGACACCGGCACCAGGGTGCGCACGACTCGGTCGACGGACTCACCCCGCGAGCGCAACAGCTCGCGGAAACCGTTGGTGATCGACGCCAGGACCACGTCGTTGAAGGCGCCTCCCAATCCTTTTCGCACCCGCTTGATGTCGTCGACCGTGGTCGACGCCCACGCATACCGGCGATGCGGACCGAGGGGACCGTTGAGGCTGGAGATCGGTGTCGGTCGCACCAGGCCGGCCATCGATGACAGGCCGCGGGCCACCTCCCCGGCCCGTGACAGAGCGTGGCGCGGCATCCGGGTACTGGCCCGCAGCGCCCGGAGCTGCTCGTAGGGGCTGCGCACCAAGTCGGTGGCGGCACCGACCGCCAGTCTGGTGCCGCTCGGTGCGGGCCGAGGGTGCCATTCATCGGCAACGGCCGGCGTCGACCGGGGGGATGTGTCCATGATCACCGCCAGCAGGTCGGTGCCAGCCACCCCGTCCACGAGGGCGTGGTGGGTCTTCGACAGCAGGGCCCAGCGCCCTTGCTCGAGGGCTTCGACCATCCAGATCTCCCACAGCGGTTTCGAGCGGTCGAGCTGCTGGGCCATCACCCGTCCCACGAGCGCCCGCAGCTCGGCGTCACCGCCGGGGGCGGGAAGGGCGGTGTGGCGCAGGTGGTAGTCGATGTTGAAATGCGGGTCGTCCACCCAAACCGGCCGACCCAGGTCGAGCGGCACGAAGCGGACCACCTGTCGGTAGCGCGGGACGAGAGGGAGTTTGCCCCGGACCATGTTGACAACGTCGGAGTAGCGGGGAGGGGGCCCTTCGAAGATCCCGATGGCCGCGATATGCATGTGACTCACGTCGTCCTCGATGTGCAAGAACGAGGCATCGAGGGGGCTCAAGCGGTCGAAGGTCACGGTGCACCCTCCTTGTCATGGCGCCACCGGCAGCATACGGCGCAGGGTGGCGCGCCAGGGAAGATCCTGGCAGTCCCACCGTTCTTGCCGACGTCGCTCCACCTCGCTCCCGCCACGGGCGGGCCAATTCATCCCCGGCGGGGCCGATCACACTCGGATTACGCTGGTCAGCGGGGTTGCTCGTCGATTGTCCGGTACCGCAGACCTCCCGGGAGAGATCGGCCCATGACGATGGAGGACCACGGGGGGACGTCCGGAGTCTCGAGCCCGATCGGGCCTCTGGAGCCCGAGCTCCGGTCCCGGCTCATCCCGGCCCCTACGGGTTCACTGTCAAGCGCCGTACCCGGCAATAGGTGACGCAGTCGATCCCACGGAAGGAGCAACACTGCATGTACTGCGCGAGTTGCGGGCACGAGCATCCGGATGGGGCCCGATTCTGTCCGACCTGCGGAGCTGCGGTGGCTTCTGCACCTCCCGCTTCGCCGGTCGCTCCAGGCGCATTGGCACCGCCTCCGCCTGGCACAGGGGCCAGGCCATCGACAGCCATGTCGCACATCCGCTTCGAGATCAAGCGTCTGGGCAACGGTGATCTCATCGCCGGGGGGGCCAGCTTTGCCCTGCTCGTCGGCATCTTCCTACCCTGGTTCGGCTTCGGATCCCCCCTCACCGGGAACTTCACCTTCGACTCCACGTCCTTGCGCTCCTGGATGTACCTCACCTTCTTCATCACGCTGGCCGTCATCGCCTATCTCGTGGTCAAGGCGATGTTGACCGACGTCCGATTGCCCCTCGAGCATTGGCTGGTCCTTCTGGGAGCCTGCGGCGCCGACCTCTTTCTGACCTTCGTGTGCTTCGCGACGAAACCGGTCGGCGTGAGTTGGCAAATCGGGGCGTATTTCAGCCTCGTGGCGGCCATCGTGGCGGTGGTGGGCGCCGTCGTGCGCCGCAACGAGCACCCGGTGCTGGTGTCGGGCACGTCATCTGGTGCTCGGAATGGTGAAGCCGCTCGTTTCGCTCAACCCGTGACACCCGTCGTCCCTGTTCGGCTCAACCCGTCGGCTATCCCCGCCCACCTGCAGTGCAGGACGTGCGGCCAGCCGAACCCCAGCACCAACCGGTTCTGCGGGTCGTGCGGGCAGGCGCTTCACGCCTGACCGCGGGCGGCTCTTCGAACGGTCAGATGATATGGAAACGGTGTAGCTCGAAGAACCACTCGGCCACGATCGCGATAATCGCGATCGGTCGAACGGTCCTCATGTGAGCCGGGCCCAGTCGCAGGACAATGGCGATGGCCGCCAGGAGCAGGACCACGCCGAGTGGAGCCGCGTCGAACCCCGCCCGGACGCGGCCGCCGAGCGTGTCACGAACCGAGGTCGTCACTCCACAGAACGGGCAAGGTATCCCGGTGAGCGTGCGCAGGGGGCAAGGCAAGCCCCAGCCCTCGGGCAGATGCGCCAGAAGGAGCCCTCCCGCCAGGAAGATCGCAGCCGGCTTGCGCAACCTCCGGACATCGAGCCGCGCTCGGTGCAAGGACGTTCACGACGGAGGCGGCATGAGGCTGAAACTCTGTGGCGGGACCTTGACGACGACGGTGCTCATGATCTTGTCCGAGAGCGTCTGCCGTTTCTGGTCCCACAGAGGGAAGAGCCAACCCACGTAACAGATGAGGCTGTCCACAAAGTGCGCCAGCGACCGCACGAAGCCCAGGCCGCCCCCGATCGTCTGCCCCGTGGTCTCGTGGATGCACTTGATCCCGACCGTTCGCATCCCGGGCGACTGCCCGTATCGACCCACCTGCACGGCAAAGAAGATGCCTATGCCGAACGCGGCGAGATAGCCGAGAACGATGAAGGATGTGGACACCGCGGCTCCCAGCACGTAGAGCGGAACGAGCACGACGAGGATGAGGGCGGCGTCGATGAGCCACCCGAGTGCCCGCACGCCCCAATCCGCCAGCACGCCCTGGGGAGCGTAGGCACCGGGAACGGGTGGATAGCCGTATCCACCAGGGGGGCCGTATCCACCGGGGGGGCCGTATCCACCGGGGGGGCCGTATCCACCGGGGGGGCCGGATCCACCAGGGGGGCCGTATCCACCGGGGGGGCCGTATCCACCGGGGGGTGCGGGCGGGTACCCCCCGGGTGGCGGGGGCGGCGGGTAGCCGCCGGGAGGTGGCGGCGGGTATCCCCCGGGCGGCGGCGGGTATCCGCCGGGAGGTGACGGCGGGTAACCGCCGGGGGGCGGGTCATCACCGGGCGGAGGGGGATACCCGCCCGAGGCCTGAACAGTTCCGAGGTTGGTGGAGCCAACTCCAGAGGGCAAGAAGCTTCCTGGCACGGGGTTGGCGTCCCCCGGTCCCGTTGGCATAACGGCGCTGGGGCTCAGGGGTCCCATGGTCGGCGACCCGGACGGGTTCGCGAGGGTGCTCGAGGAGACCCCCGCCGAGGTGCTCGACGTTGCTGCGCCGCACCTCGTGCAAAACGTGTCGGCCGGCTCCAGTCGACTTCCGCACTGCGAGCAGTAGTGCATGGGCGCTCCTCAGTTTTAAGGTGCGGAGCGACGATATCCCACCGTCGCAAAATTCTGGCGGAAACCCTCGGCACTCCCGCGACCTCGTGCCTCGTGGGTCGCCACGCCCGCACCCCTCTCAGGCGCAGTGACCGTCGACTTCGGGGGCGCGCAATTCGGGCCCTGCAGAGCGCTGCTCGGGTCCGCATTGCCTAGCGGGCGAGCACCTTGTTCGGATCATGGAGCACTACGGTGCCGGCGATGAGGTCGTGGATGCATCGACGATCACTTCTGGTGAGCATGAGGATGAATGACACGAGAAGGGTGATGATGCTCAAGATGCCTTCGACCAGTCGACCGATGATCTCCCGAAGTGCCATCCACCCCCAAGTGGCCGTGCGCCCAGTCTCGGGTCGCCAGCAGCGCATACCCAACACCTGGAGCGCCGGAGTCTGACCGCGGCCCCACACGATCACCCCCCAGATGACGTAACCAATGATCAGGGTTACGATGGCGAGAGGAATTGCCAAGAAATACGCGCCGATGCGCCGGCCGACACTCGCCAACTGCACGCCTTCGGGCAGGGTCAGGCCGCTGGCCTGATCGAAGTACATCCCCGGAGGAGCGACAGGTGCAGGCTGCCCGTATCCGTAGCCAGCCGAAGGCGGCGGTGCTGGAGGAGGATAACCCTGTGGCGGAGGAGGATAACCCTGTGGCGGGGGCGGACTGCCGGGTACGGGTTGCTCGATGTTCCCATCCGGAGGCTGTGTCATTGGTCCTCGTCTCTCGCGGGGAACGTTCAAGAGCGGGTATCGACCCCAAAGGGATTGTCGTTCCTGACCGCGAACGTTGCGTAGCGTACTGCGGGGTGCGATCAGCGGTGTTGGATACGACTTTGTTGCCCGCGCTACTACTTGGACACCACTTCGACCTTCGTCCACACAGGCACAAGCAGGCACAAGCAGGCACATCCCGGGAGTCCGAGGTCACATGCCGGCGCCCGTTCTCTCAGAGAGTAAGCACGCCGCGCGCCAACTTGCCGGCGTGCATGTCCTCGACGATGTCGCGGAACCCCTCCAGCGGACGCGTCTCGGTGACGAGCTCGTCGAGCATGAGCTTGCCGCTGAGATAGAGCTCCACCATCAGCGGGATGTCATGGTGAGGACGAGACGACCCGTAGCGGCATCCGATCAGTCCCCTGTCGACATAGGCCAGGTTGTTGATGTCCACGCTCACCTCGCTGCCGCGCGGGGGGACGCCGATGGCGACGGCAGTGCCTCCCCAGTCGAGCGCGTCGATGGCGTTGCCCAGAACCGCCGGGTGCCCCACGCAGTCGAACGCCCACGTGACCCCTCCGGGGCCCAGTGCCCGTGCGATCGACCTCGGCCCGTGGGGGACGATCTTCTTGATCTCCTCCACCGCGTCGGCCTTGGTGGCGTCGACGAAGTGCGTGGCCCCGAACTGCCGGGCGAGAGCCTCCTTCGACGCCACGGTGTCCACGGCCACGATGCGACTTGCTGCCGACAGGCGCAAGGCCTGGATCACGTTGAGACCGACTCCCCCCACGCCGAACACCGCCGATGTCTCTCCCGGGGCGACCTTGGCCCGGTTGAGGACCGCGCCCACGCCGGTGAGCACCCCGCAGCCGATGAGGCAAGCGGAGGTGAACGGCACGTCCTTGGAGATGGGGACGGCCTGGACCTCCTGGATGATGGTGTACTCGGCGAACACCGAGGCGGCGGCGAAGTTCGACGCCGGCGCGCCGTCATAGGTAAAGGGGGTCGACACGTTCCCGAGGCTGTGGATGCACATGGTGGGGTGGCCGGTGTTGCACGCCCGGCACGTTCCGCAGCTCGCCAGAGTGGCGACGACGATATGGTCACCGGGCTTGACCGAGCGCACCGAGGAGCCCACGGCCTCGACGATGCCCGCACCCTCGTGGCCGAGGACCGAGGGCGCCTTCCAGGGGATGGTGCCGTCGAGCACGGACAGGTCCGAGTGACACACGCCGGCGGCGACGATCTTCACCTTCACCTCGGTGGGGCCCGGCTCGGCCACCTCGAGCTTGTCGGTGACCTCGGCGTCCTCACCGGTGTAGACGATCCCTCGCATCAGGCTCCCTTCGCAGATCGTTGCGCGAAGCGCTCACGCAACTCGGTCTTGAGTACCTTGCCACTGGCATTCGTGGGCAGGGCGCCTGTCACCTCGACGTGGCGAGGCACCTTGTAATTGGCCATCTGCTCACGGGCCCACGCCTGCAGCTCCTCGGCCAGCGCGCCGGTGGCGGTGCCGGGCCGGGGAACGACGAAAGCGCAGCCCACCTCCCCCATCCGCTCGTCGGGCACGCCGATCACCGCGGCTTGGGCTACTCCGGGGTGGCGCGCCGAGCGCGGCCTCGATCTCCGCCGGATAGGCGTTGAACCCGCCCACGATGAACATGTCCTTCTTGCGATCGGTGATGCGCACGTTGCCGGCGCCGTCCATGACCCCCACGTCGCCGGTGTGCAGCCACCCCTCGTCGTCGATGGCCTGCGCCGTCGCCTCGGGATCCTCGAAGTAGCCGCGCACGACGGTGTAGCCCCGCACCACGATCTCGCCCGGCTCACCGCGCGCCAGCTCCTTGCCTTTGTCGTCGACCACGCGCACCTCCAGGCCGGGGATGGCACGACCCGAGGTGTGAGCGATGGTCTCGGGGTCGTCCCCCTGGCGGCACATGGTGACCGTGCCCGTGGACTCGGTGAGCCCGTAGGCGGTGAGGACGGTGGAGAAGGTGAGCTCGCTGCGCATGCGCTTCACGAGCTCCACCGGGACCACCGCCGCGCCGGTGACCGCCAGACGCAGGCTCGACAGGTCGTGCTCGGCGCGCCGGGGGTGGTCGAGGATCGATTGGTAGAGAGTGGGTGGGCCCGGGAGCACGGTGATGCGCTGCGCCGCCACGGTGGCGAGCACCTTGTCCACGTCGAACACGGGCTCGGGGACGATGGTGGCGCCCTGCATGAGACAGGCGATGATGCCCGCTTTGTAGCCGAAGGTGTGGAAGAAAGGGTTGACGACGAGGTAGCGGTCCCCCTCGGCGAGGCCCACGATGGCAGACCACGTGGCGAACGTGCGCAAGGTCTGGGCATGGGTCGTCATGGCACCCTTGGGACGGCCCGTCGTGCCCGACGTGAAGATGACGTCGGAGAGGTTGTCGCCCGTAACACTGTTCCAGCGCTGGCGTACGGTGCGCTCGTCGACGGGCGCGCCCACCACACCCTCCTCGCATTCCACAACGCCGTCGGCCCCGGCTAGGAATTCGTGCCACCCGAAGATGGGGACCTCGTCGCTCTTGGTCACCTCGCTCGTGGTGCCCTCGTCGTCGCGCAGCAAGACGATGCGCTCCAGACCGGGGACGTCCTCGTCGTCGAGCATGGCCGGATAGTCGATGCCGAGAAAGCCGCGCACGGTGAACAGGGCGCGGGCGCGCGACCGGCGCGAGCACGTAGGCGGCCTCGGGACCCTTGAAGCGGGTGTTGAGCGGCACCAACGCCGCGCCCGCCCCCACGAGCCCGAGCGCGGCGACGATCCATTGAGCCATGTTCGGGGCCCACAACGCCACGCGATCGCCGGGGTGGATGCCCGCCGCCATGGCGGCCCCGGTCGCTCGCAACGCCTCGCGTTCGAGCTGCGCGAAGGACAGGCGCACGTCCCCGTCCACCACAGCCTCGGCCTCCCCGAACCGGGCGGCGGCGTCGGCCACCAACCCCGGGATCGACCCCCAACGCAGATCGCCCCGGGGGTCCTCGATCCCGGCCCCGACCTCCGACACCGGCGCCTTGTCCCCCCGTGGATCTGACACGCCGTCAGGCTATCGAAACGCGAACGCGTCCTGACAGCCCGGGACGGATCGGGGCCTCATAGTCCCGACGGTCCCGACGGTCCCGGCGGTCCCGACGGTCCCGGCGGTCCCGGCGGTGACGCGTGGCATCCCGGAGAGCCGAGCGTCAACCACGGTGAGACAATGGACCAATACTGGTAGGAGAAGCCGGAAGTGGGGGGCTATGGAAGCAGTTCCGGTCATGGCGCCGCGGCGACCCCGCCACATGCCCTCCCGGTCGTGCCCGGGGCGGGCACGGTGATGCCACGCACTTCTGGACGGCTCGTCGCCGTGTTGGTGACGGCGTCTGTGCTCGGCGCTTCGTGCTCGACGTCTGGCTCGGCCACAAGGACCACGCACCCCGCCCCGCCGGCACCCACGACGACGGCGTCGACCACCACGACCGTCGTCTTCCAGACCTTGCCACCGCGCGTCGCCCTCGGCCCGACCGGCCAGGTACGTGTGAACACGGGCCCCGTGATCGGGAGGTTCAAACCGATGTCCAGCCCCGTCGGCGGCATGGTGACGATCGTCGGTCGGCGGGTGGGGAGCACGAAGGAGGTCTTGATCGAAGGCATCCCGGCCACCATCCGCTTCAAAGACCCCACCAGGGTCAAGGTGGTCGTCCCGCCCGGAGCCACGAGTGGAACGATCACCGTGGTCACTCCCTATGGGTCCGACACGAAGGCAGGGTTCGTCGTCACCTGAGGCGCGGCGAGCCGCCGACCCTCCTCAGGGGTGCTGGCTGGAAACCGACACGATCTCGCCGCTCATGTACGACGAGTAATCGCTCGCCAGGAAAACCATGACGTTGGCGACCTCCCACGTCTCGGCCGAACGACCGAAGAGCTCGGCTTGGCGAAGGCGCTCGAGCTCGTCGTCGGGAAAGACGCGGTTCAAGAAGGGATGCAGCGCCAGGCTGGGGGCTACGGCGTTGACGCGCACGCCGTGGTCGGCGGCCTCCACCGCCGCGCAGCGGGTGAGGGCCATGACGCCGGCCTTGGCCGCCGCGTAGTGCGACTGTTCGGCTTGGGCTCGCCACCCGAGCACCGAGGCGTTGTTGACGATCACACCACTTCCCTGTCCGTACATGTGGCGGAGCTCGGCGCGCATACAGCGGAACGTGCCGGTCAGGGTGATGTCGAGCACCGTCAACCACTGCTCGTCGGTCATCTCCACGATAGGGGCGTTACCACCCAGACCGGCGTTGTTGATGGCCACGTCGATGCGGCCGTACTCGGACACCACGGCGTCGTAGAGCCGCTGCACCTGGGACTCCAGGGTCACGTTGCACGGGATGGCCAGGGGCTTGCTCCCCGACACGTCGGACAGCGACTCGGCGGCTTCGCCCAAGCGCCGCTCGTGCGCATCGGAGATCACCACCACCGCACCCTCCTCGGCGCAGCGCTTGGCCGCCGCGAAGCCGATGCCCGTGCCGGCCGCGGCGGTGACGACCACCACCTTGCCTTGGAGAAGGGCGTGGGGTTCAGGAGCCGGCGGCGCGGGGGGACGGCGTGCGGGGGGCTCGGGCTCGAGAGTCACGCCGGTTGGGCTCCCTGCACGGCGGCGGGGACCTTGGGCTCGGGCGGGAACCCGAGCACTCGCTCGCCGATGACGTTGCGCTGGATCTCGTTCGACCCGCCGTAGATGGTGTCGGCTCGGCTGAAGAGGAAGATCCGTTGCAGGTCACCGAGCTCGTAGGGAAGGGCCGCAGCGACCTCGGCCTCCAATCCGAGGACGTCCATGGCCAGCTCGCCCAAGTCCCGGTGCCACGTAGCCCAGAACAGCTTGGCGATGGAAGCCTGGGGTGGGGCCACCGGACCGTCCACGCCGGTGAGTGAACGCAGGGTGTTGAGGCGGAGGATGAAGAGGCGGATCCACACCTCCGCCAATCGTTGGCGGATCACCTTGTCTGCGCTGCGCGCGTTCTTCCGGGCGAGCTCGAGCACGCTGTCGAGCTCCTTGCGGAACCCCACGATGTCGCCGAGGAGACCGACGCCGCGCTCGAAGGACAAGGTGGCCAGCGCCACGCGCCAGCCGTCGTTGACCTCGCCCACGACGAGATCGGCGTCGGTGCGGGCCCGGTCGAAGAACACCTCGTTGAATTCGGAAGTGCCCGTCATCTGGCGGATGGGCCGGACCTCTACCCCGGGCTGGTCCATGGGAACGAGAAGGTAGGAGAGCCCCCGATGCCGCGGCGCTTCGGGATCGGTACGACAGACGACGAAGCACCAGTCCGACCATTGGGCGTAGGAGGTCCAGACCTTCTGGCCCGTGATCACCCACTCGTCGTTCTCGAGGACCGCTTTCGTCTGCACGTTGGCGAGGTCGGAGCCGGCGTCGGGCTCGGAGTAGCCCTGGCACCACAGCTCGGTGCCCCAGCGGATGGGGTTCAGGAAACGGCGTTTCTGTTCGTCGGTGCCGTAGGCGATCAGTGTGGGGCCGAGCAGCCCCTCGCCCATGACGTTGACTCGGGCGGGGGCGTCGGCCCGCACGTACTCCTCGTTCCAGATGACCTGTTGTGACATGGGGGCACCCCGGCCGCCGTACTCGACGGGCCAGCCCACACAGGTCCATCCGTCGATGCCGAGCTTGCGCTCCCAGGCCATGCGGAGCTCCCGACCCTCGTGTTGCAGGCCGGCTCGGCCGAGACCCCGGGCTTCGGCGAACTCCCCGGTGAGCTTGGCCTCGAGCCAGTGGCGCGCTTCGTCGCGGAAGGCGGCGTCCTCGGGGCTGTCGTGGAGGTCCATGGGGTGGGTTTCCTGGCATGCTCCCTGGCAGGAGCATTTCTGACGCGACGTTAGCAAAGCGGTTCTGCGCCGCCCCGCCCGCACCGCGTGCCGGGGCCGACGCCCCTTCGACGCCGACAATTCGTAAGTGAACACCGTGGAACAGTTGTGCCCCTGCCGGCGTTACCCGAGCATGGGATTACTACAAAAGGTTTTCGCCCGACAGGTTCGACCCCCGAAGGAGGGACAAGTGGCACCCGAGATCGTGAAGTCAGAGGACGAGTGGAAGGCCGAGCTCGAGCCCGACCGCTACCACGTACTGCGTGAGAAGGGCACCGAGCCGGCATGGACCGGGGCGTTGCTCGATGTCCACGACCCCGGCCTGTTCCGCTGCGCGGCGTGCGGGGCCGAGCTGTTCCGGTCCGACGACAAATTCGACTCGGGATCGGGGTGGCCGAGCTTCACCAAGGCCGTCGCCGACGGTGTCATCAACGAACATGATGACAGCACGTTCGGCATGCGCCGGACCGAGGTCACCTGTGCGCGTTGCGGAGGGCATCTGGGCCACGTCTTCCCCGACGGCCCCGCCCCCACGGGTCAGCGCTACTGCATCAACTCGCTGTCCCTCGAGTTCGAGCCCGGCGAAACGCAATAGCTCGGTGGCCAGGTCCTCGAGAGGCGATCAACGAGTCGTTCCCGACGGGTAGCGGCTCGCGGGTCGTTGAGCGGACCTGTGAGGATCAGCTAGAGACGAGTCGCCCCTCGATTAGCTCGAACAAAGCGGCTAGTCGCCCCGCTTCTGCCGCTCGGCCGGTTCGCAACAGAGCACGCTCAGCTTCGGCACAGGCCTCGCACGCCTCGAATGCCTCGCGTTTGGTGAGAACAACCGCTGTCGAGAAAGTCACTTGTTCTCCTTTGACCACCAGCAAGGAGTTCACTCCAGCATCTCCAGTGCTCCATCTAGCAACGTCGTCGAGTAGCGTCGCCTCCCCGCCGTAAGGCGATAAAGGTCCAAGCCCGCGATAAGCGTCACAAACGCTAGAAATGACACCACCAACCACCCGGCTCCTGCGAGCCTCGTCCAAGCAGCAACCTGTGTGATCTGCCCGCCCAAGTACCCGGAAACCGACTTCATGCTTGAGAGAATCGGGAGAATGAGCCACAGCGGCGCGCTGACGACGACCATCTGTGTCACCTTCCTCTGTCGCCTCGGCTGAACCGACTGACCGGACTCGCAATGGCAATTCGACATCACGAGTCCGGATAGAGTCGGTCAGGCGTCGATTCCAATGACCTCGGCTTCACCGGTCGGGTCGGAGTTTCCGGCTGGGTCGACCTGGTCGGGACCGCGACGCTCGGTCCGAGAGATCTCCGCAGTCGCGAACCGGAGCGAAGGACCGACCTCATCTGCGGTTACCTCCACTCGGCTGCGGCGTTCGCCGTTCTCCGTTTCCCAACTTTTTTGCTCTAACCGCCCAGCCACGATCACGCGGCTGCCCTTCACCAGGCTCAGCGCGACATTCTCGGCAAGATCTCGCCAGCAGACCACGTCGAAGAACGAGGTGGCTTCTTCCCACTCATCGGATCCGCGCGGTTGCCAACGGCGATTCACCGCCAAACCGAATGTTGCGTTCGCTTGGCCGTCCCGCGTGTAGCGAATCTCTGGATCGCGTGTCAGGTTGCCTGACAGCGTGGTCATATTGCTCATTGGTCGATGCTCTCCTCGTGTGTCGCTCACCCTCAGGTGGCAAGCCGCATCGTCGAGCACGGACCTTGCGGTAGTCCTCGCTTTCTACCTCTCGGGGATCCTTGCGAATGCAGAATCTGAGCTTCGGCCTTCCAGACATCACCTTGCGAACTCAGACTGCGACGTTCAGTGAGTCCGGGAGACAAACGACCGTCGCGAAAGACGACGGTAGAGCGCCAGGGTTTCTGGATGCACAGCATCGAAGGGCTCGACATCGTCAGCGACGAGATGAACCAGCTCAGCCATGATCGATTCAACGCCCGCGGGATTTCCGGCTGCGTCGGACGCTTTCAAGAGCACGCGGTACAGCCGTTCGTCGTATGGACTAACTCGCAAACCCTGACGCGCCGCCCATTCGGCGCCACGAGCGTCCAGGACCAGGCAGTACTCAGCATAACGGCATGCCAGATCAACAACAACGGCCTCGACTGTGGCGAGGATCCCTTCGAGAACGACCCAGTCGGGTGATCGAAGTCCGTCGAAGGGTCGACCGTGGATCATTGCCAAGGCTCGCCGCCAGTCATCTGGGATCGACGACTGCGACAAATCCACGAACTCGTCCCAGTCGGTTCGGACCTCGGGCCCCAGTGCTAGCCGCCCGCGGGATCGCGGCAGATGGTCGGCTTCGGAATTGGACGTTCCGAGGGATCGGCGGGCAGCGGAGGCGGTGGAGTGAAGGCTCGCTGGTGCCATCTCCTTATCCGGCCACAGGGCCGTCGCCCATTGCTCGTTGCTCACCCCGCCCGGGTGCATAGCCAAATAGACGATGAGTTCGATAGCCCACGCCCGGGTGAATTGTCGAGCTGCACCAGTAATCTCCACTGGGCCCAAAACCCGTACCAAGATGGTCGCCTGAATCGGCGGTACGGGTCTCAGAGTAGAGTTGTCGCGGCTTTCAACCTCCTCGGATATCGGCTCAACGACGCCGGACACCGTTTCCGATCTTCGCCGTGAGAGGTTCTCGTATGGGCCCTCATTGGCCGTAACGCCGCTGGTCTGGGCAGCCACCGAAACAAGGGCGGCGACGCCCTCCGCGAAATTCGGTGGGACCGGTTGGCGTGAGAGCGAGGACCAATCACGACCGGCCCCTTCAATCGACACGCGGCCCCCGTCGGCCCGGACTCGCCACCGGGATGAAATCACGTCACAACCACAAATGACCGCGACACCGAGTGATCCGTCCCCCGCCACCTTGATGAGGGCGTCCAGAGAATCCGACTCGTCCGCAGAAGCACTTGGGGAGCAGACAACGACACAAAGGTCCCAAGCGTCACCGCCGTCCAACCACCGTGTTTCTGTGTTCGTGGCTCGGTCGACAAGGGCCAATAGCGCTGCTCGCTCCCTAACCCTTCGCTCCATCCTCGCGCCAACTGCGCGGAGCGAGCTCGCGTGGCTCACACGCTCCAGAGCCTCATTCTTCTCCCCGAAACCGACGAGTACTAGATCAATCTGGTCCGTCCATTGGGCCGTCGCCAGTTCGACGGCAATGGCCTGTATCAGCGGGTCGGCCTCAGCTCCCCACACAGCGACAGAGCCCGCCTTCTCCAGATTCACCATGAGGATACCGAGCTCGTCCCGGCCCAGCGTGACCAACGAGGGGAGCGGAGCGTCTATGCCCACGACCTCGGAGTCGTTACGAAGCGCGTCAAGCCGGTTCCCGCTCTTGGTCAACACCCAACTCTTGCCGTCTGGTCCGGGCTCGAAGGGAGGAGGGGGCAACGAGGAATTGCTTGATGAATCCAGCATGATCTCGACAACATCGTCACGAAGACGCACAGCTGAGACCGCCGGAGTCGCCAACCCGCCTCGGCGCACGGTTACCGAGAGGAGTCGAAGAGTCAGGTCGATCCAGTCAGCTGATCCCGGGTCAGCGGCGATCCTCAGACCTCTCTCCAACTCGACCAAATCACCTTCCGGAAGCGCGATCCGAAGTCCCGTCGGACGAAGCCGTTGCTGGGCTCGGCGCATGCGGTCGAGCAAGGCCACGATTCCTGCTCCTAGGAGCCCATACCCGATAGGCAAGACTGGTAGGTGTGGAGCAGACGATCCTCGGTGTGTCACTGGAGCTCGGGTGTTCGCATCCGTGACTCGGGGACGGCTCGCTTCTGCACTCTGGACCGTCGGCGACTCGACGCTCCCTCGCATCGACGTCGTAGCAGGCGCCGTGGGGGTCACAGGATCCTGCACCGAAACCGTCGCAGGGGGCGCCGGAACGACTAAGCACGAGGGCTGTGCTTGAGTCTCCGGGGGAGGAGTGGTCGCCAAAGTCGGGATCACCAGCAACCAACCGGGCCGTATCCAATGATCGTTGGTAAGTTCCTCTCCGTCGGGTTGCGGTCTGCCATAGTTAGCGTCTGCGATTTCCCGCCACCCCAATGGCGAGCCGAGCTCCGCCGCGGCGATCGACCAAAGCGTGTCTCGAGGCCGGACCACGTAGATGCGCTCTGGGATTGCCGATACCGTCATGGACGCCGTGGTACCAGGGGTTAAGCCCTCTTTGCTGATGACAATCGCCGCGTGGGACCTCTTCAAAAACGGAGCACCGACAGTACGAGGCGTGTGGTGTGGCCACGGAGCAGATGCGCTCACTGCCTCCAGCCTCAAGGATGACGCTTGCCGGATCGGAGGCCCGAACGCGAGGGACGCACCCACCAAATATGTAACAAGCGACTGAATGTGTCGGCTACCCGGTACCTTGCTGGGGCTACTACCGCGGATCCGAGCCACAATCTCGAGGGCGACACAGGCTACAAACCAAGCCCACACCAACCACGCAATCGACCAGACAAGCTTCGCGATCGCGTCGTCGCTGAATCGGCCCGTCAATACGTGCTGGAGCTGAGCCGGATGAATGAGGAGGCGTCGCATCTCCACCAACGGCGGAGTAGCCCCCGCCCCAATCAGCACGACGGGCACGCCAGCGACGAGTCCGATGACCCCAACCGTTGAGACGCTTCGGAAAGCCAGGCGCTTAGGGCCAGCAGTGCGCTCCGAACTGATTGCATGGCTCATCAGTCGTCCCGGGTGACGCCGTGAACGTTTGTGGCGCTGGCCGTTGTGGAGATCCCGATTCGTGTCACGCCGATGATCCCCAAAATGACCGTCGGCTCCGCGGACTGGATGTGAACATTCACGGTCTGGCCCACCACCGTGATGACACCGGCACTTCCCGCGGCTCGTAGGTACTCCTCGGCGGCGTTTGTGGCCGCTGCCGCGTCGATCGCGACTGTTCCCTCCCGAATTTCATCAACAGAGATCTGCCCCGCTCCGATTCGGGCCGCCTGTTCGGCCTCGCCTGTCGCCGCGCTCTGAGCAGCTACGGCACGGCCACCGTCGATGACGAGGCCGACCAACGCGAAGAGAGCGAGAGCGAGTACTGCGACAAAGACCGTGAAAGACCCGTCCTCTACATCGCGCTCAGTGCCGTCTCGGTCATTCCACACCGAGCGTCGGTTGCTCTCATGCTTCATGGCTGAAAAGTACGATAGGGGTCGATGGCTGCTGTCTGGACAGCCTGCATCGTGGCAGACCCTGGGATTCCCGGGATGGAGAGGTCCGCAAACGTCACCCGACACGAGACGGACACTCGAATTGACGCGCCAGGGGCGAATGACTGGGAGTCGACGATCACCGTTGGGTCAGTGCATGTGTGATTCGATTGAACCACCGGCAAAGCTGCAGCGAGAGCGGCCTCAGGGGCCTGACTGGCCGAGGCTGCAACCGCCGCAGCGTCAGCCGCCGCCCGCGCCGCTCCCACTACCTGCTCCTGCGCTAGCGCATACCTGCCGAAAGCCAGAGTTATGAGGATGAAGAGCGTGATGATCGGAGTGAGGACTACCAGCTCAACGGTAAAACTCCCGCGAGCGCTATCGGAGTGCCTCGGCATCGTCACCTCATCAGCCTGTGACACGAAATTCCTGCTTTGAACCAACACGCACGGCCGACACGGGAAGGTGAATTCCAGGGACAATCGACTCGGCAACTCCCGTCACGCGCACCTGTACCTCGTCTCCCGGCATGAGTGAAGCTTGCACAGATGGGCTCGTCACAACGTCCCGGGCCGTGTCGGCCAGGGCGAACCGCGCCTCTGCAATCCCCGATGTCAGCGAACCACCTTCGATACATGCCGCCTGATCACCTCGAGTGGCCGCTGCTTGCACGAGGGTCGATGCATACGCCCAAAGACAAATCTGCACCGTGAGCAAGATGACCAGCATCGCTGCGGGAATGGCGATCGCCGCCTCGACGACTGAACCGTCGTCACCCAAGAAATGCCCGGGTCCGGATGTGGCCCGTCCGCTCCCCACAAGGGGTCGGGCAGATCTCAATTGAGGTTGATGGAATTAGCCTTGTCCATCACCTTGGTCACGATGATGGCGCCAACAGCGATGGCGAGCGCGGCGAAGATTGCCGTTAGGATCACCTTCTCAACCACGCTGCCTTCTTCACTTCGGTGTGCCAATGTCCATCTGACTGACATGAACGCCCACAGAGCCCTCGCCTGAAACACCATGATTTCGTCTCCCTTTCATTTCACCTACACCCCCACGGTCTCTCAATTCCCTTGTTCGATTCAGAAGCCCGCGGCGATCCGGGTAAAAGCTGGATAGCCGATGAAGATGAGGAAACCCACGAGGAGGAACGCTCCCGGGATGAACAGTCTCTCGGTCAAGGCGTTCGCCTCGGCCTCTGAGTTCGCGAGCTCGTGACGACGGATGGAAGCGGCCCGTGCCGCCAGTGTTGCTCGCACCTTGGCACCTTCCATTCCCGCCAGACCGGCCGTAGCCGCCAACTCGCTCAACTCTTCGATTCCGAATGCTTCCCCGAGACGTGCCAGCGCCTCCCAGGGCGGATCTCCTGCATCTCGGCAGAGAGACAATGCCGCCAGCATGCGGCGCGACACGATGTTCTCGCCGAGCTGAGCGGCTGTAAGAAGAGCACTCTCGATTCCCATGCCGCCCGCCAGCCCCAGAACCACAAGGTCGAGGAAGGAACAAATGACTCGTTTCGCGTGCCGCCGACCCCGCTTGGCCTCGGCATTGAGCTCCGCGATTGGAATGAGTGCTCCACCTAGCCCGAGCAAGAGGCCGGCCGCGACTGGGACGAGAACATGAACTCGCACACCACCCGCGAACATCACCACCCACGCGAGAGCCGGAAGGAAGAATCCGACGGTCGCACAGACTATGCACCGGGCAGCCAATTCCTCGAGTGAGGAGTTCGACAGAGCGAGACGAGGGCCAAGCTCTCGATCGAAGAGGCCCCTTTCTCGAGCTGAGCTCGCCACATGCAGTGCCAATCGACGATCGACGCGCCACATGTCCGTTTGCCACAGGGGCAAGTCCAGTCTGCCCATAGACCGCTGTTCCGAAGTTAGGCCGGTCAACACTTCTTGCAGTGACGCCCTACGACTACGGAACCCGGCGACAGCGCCCACTAGACCTATGCCGACCCCGAGGGCGGTCAAGACGACCAGAGTCATGCGATACGCTCCGAGTCCAGCAACCGTATTTCGGGCGCCGGACGGATCAACCGGACCATGAGCGCCAATCCCACGGCATAAAAGAGACCGACCATACCCAAGACCAGCTGACCCACTTTGGTCCCGAATGGATTGAGATATGCGTGGGCAAGGACGGTCAGGGCGCCTGCGAATACCACTGAGAACAAGACAATAGTTCGTACACTGCTCCGCGCCGAAGCGCGACTAGCGTCCACGCGGAGGTGCATGGACACATCCTCTCGGATCGAATCAACCAAGGCACTAAGCACCTCGACAAGCTTCTGCGCGCGCGACGTTGCAGCCAGTAGTAGTGCACAGACGAGATAGTCAGCCGCGGGGTCGTCAACCTCGGCGGCAAAGGAGCGTAGTGCCGCCTCCAGCGCCACTCCATTTGTCAACCGTGTCGCGAGCGCGCGGACCTGTGGCCGGATCGGGATCGGCGCTGACGAGGCAGTCACCACGATCGCTTGGGCGAGGCCAGCAGAAGCCGCCAGTGAGTCTCGGATCAACTCCGTCCAAGCCGCCACTGCCTCTGTCCGTTTGGCGGCGGACCCGGGCATGACATTGCGGAGACTGGCGGGCAGCGTTGCAGAAGCCAATGCACCCAGAATGCCGACGACGGGCCATCGGGTGACGACGACGCAGAGAAGACCGATCGCCGTCGGAACAGCGGCCTGTCGAATCCTCGTGGGAAGCACCCCGTCGACGGCGCGCCTCTGCTCCTTGGACCGTGAGCGATTCGTCTTGTGAGTTTCCTGGTCCACGGGCCACTGACGTCTGAGGACCCAGGCGAGACCCAGGATCCCGATCGCAGTTCCGAGCCCAAGGAGGCCAACCATCGGTATTGTCACCACGGAACACCTTCGGCACTCCGCAAGGACGGCTCGAATCCGCATTCCACCAGTTCCTCGAGGGTTGAGGAGCGCAACGGAGCAGATTGGGCTACCCGACCGTCCCCACCTGATCGGAAGACCTCGTTCGAGATGACATACAGGCCCTCTGAACCCACGACCTCATGCACAGAGGAGACGAATCGGCGACGTCTGATGGCGTCGAATCTGACTTGGTTTGTTTCGGATCGGTTGGTGGAGCGATCAAGATGCCAACCGTTCAAATAGCGCAAATCTCCTGTCGACCTCTCGACGTCGACGACCTCGACGAACACGGCGAAATGCACAGCCCCGGCAATCAGCAGGTTGGTCGATTCCAGTGGTAGGCGTTCCGGCGCCTGGACGGCGTAAGACGCCAGTCGTCGGAAGATACCTAGCGACGAATCGGCATGGATGGTGCACATCGACCCCGAACGACCTTGGCTCATGGCATTGAGCATCGGCAAGACCTCGTCACCAAGAACCTCGCCGACGATCACTCGATCTGCATTCATCCGAAGTGCCCTCCGGACCAGTCGCGCCATCGAGATCGCACCCTCGCCTTCGGCATTTGCCGGCCGAGCCTCCAACGCCACCAGGTCAGGATGTCGATCCGGAATCGAGTCCAGACCCAGCTCGAAGGCCTGCTCAATTGTCACGACGCGCTCCCGTGGTGGGATGACCGACGCCAGCGCCCTGATCAAGGTGGTCTTGCCGGAGTTCATCGCTCCGCCAACGACGATGTTCTTTCTGGCTCGAACGGCGGCAGCCAAGAAGCTGGCAAGAGTCGCATCGAGCCCGCCCATCTCCACCAAGTCCTCGAGCGTCAAGTCGACATAGCGGTGGCGCCGGATCGAGACGACCGGCCTCCGCACAACTGACATCAATGCCGAGAGCCGACTTCCGTCTGGGAGTCGCAGGTCCAGCTCGGGATGAGAGACGTCGAATCGTCGCTCCGACAACCCAAATCGGGCTGCCGCGGAGCGCAGCATCTCTGTGAGCTCGGCATCGGAGTCTGCTGCGGGCTCGACATTCGCCTTGGTGCCATCTGCGTATGTCACCCACACGCGGTCGCACCCGTTGACGTCGATATTCTCGATGTCGCGATCGTCGATCAGTGATTGTAGGCGTCCCAGTCCGAACAAGGCGTCGAGCACAGCACGGGCCACACGATCCTCGTCTGCGACTTCCAAAAGGGCTGCCCCACCTTCGACAGCCTCTGCCGCGTACCGTTCGAGACGAGTCAAGACCAATTGTCGGGCAAGCTCACGACGATCGTCCAGGGCCAACTCATATCCCGTAGCGTCAGAGAGGTCGTCCGCAACGTCAGCGCGAAGCCTGGAGACCAAGGAAGTCAGTTCGGTCGTCCTCATCGTGCTTTTGCACCGAGGTCACCGTGATTCGCGAACTCAGGTCTCGAACCAACGGAGGCTGAACGATTCGAAGCTACGTCGACAACGTCACCACTCGTCGAATTGGTGCCGCCGCCGGTTTCAGCTTCGATGTCGGCTTGATTCAGCAACCGGTCAACGAGCCGTCTGGCCGAGGCCACAAGACCGCTCCGAGCAAATCGTCGAGGCTGTCCTGGCGTGCCACAAGCCATCGCTGCCGCCCGGCGGTCAAGTGCAATAGCTCCCAGAAAGCTGGAGGGGAATGCCCGCTCGATCTCCCCGACACTGAAGTCACCGGGCCCGACAACGACAAACGAGGGGCTAGCTCCTGTCGCGACGTTTCGGACGACGTCGAGGGTCCACTGGGCGTGCGCCAGACCAGCTGCATCTGGTCGTGTGACCACCACCACTTGGTCGGCGCCCCTGAGGATCTCTCGTTGTCCGGGAGCACCTGAGAGTAACTGTCCGCAATCGACGAGAATGTCTACTGGACTGGGAAAAATGGCGGTACCTGCCGAGCTCAGCTCTCGATCCAAGCTGGTCGCGGCATCGGGATTCACGGGACCTACCAACGCTTCCAAGCCACCAGGAAGCCGTTGAACATGGGCATCGAACGTCGCTTTCGAATGCTCTAGGTGACGGTGTGCGAGAACCAGGCTTGTCATACCAAGGCGCGGCGACATTCCGAATCGGGCAGCGAGATCGTTTCCCGATGGATCGCATTCAGCGATAACAATGCGCCTGCCATGAGGCCACACTGCCCCTGCGACACAGGCGAGAGTCGAGACTCCCGGTGAGCCCTTGCCGGAGCAGATCGCAACACGAGTCATGAGCTCGGTCCCACGAGCACCAATGCCGCTTGCCCCGCCGCAGAGGCGCTAGCCACGAGCGGCGCCATCGAGGAGGGAATCAAGACCGACACCACGGTCGTATCCGGGCTCGACGAGGCCGGGGGGCTACCCCGGTCACAGTGGCGTTTGGCGCAAGAACACCACCGATCTCCAACTCTGGGCCCGTGGCCGACGTCGATGACGCAGGTCCGTCGGTTGCCCCGCCCGTCAGCGTTGCTGGAGACCCGGTAAGTATTACGTCAACGGTGTCACCGTCGGTCACACCACCAGCAGGTAGCTGGCCCACGTTGGTAGCAATTCCCACGACCGCCTGGCCGTGTGGCAGACCACCATGGCCAGCCAGTTCCGTCAGACTGATCAGGGTCCCCCGCAAAAGTGAAACGGCTGCCGTTCGCCCTATCACGCGGTTGGCGTCATCGGCGGAGACTGGAGACAAGTCGGCCGAAAATGAAAGCCGTACGACGGCGAGGTCGCCCGACGTGATTGCGTGTCCTTGCGGAACGTCGCGCGCCAGGGCCAAAACCGCGACCCGGTTTCCGGCGTGAAGATAGACACTCGTGAAGATCGCCACGCAACAGGTGACCAATGCGAGAGACGCGATGGCGACAGCGGGTTTTCGCCGGAGACCGTTCCCACGAAAGCGAAGAGTCTCGACGCTTGATTGCGGTTCCGATCGAGAGCGGGTCAAGGTCGTGGACATGAGAGCGTGGTCCCGTCTCGGCCGTCAGCCGGCTGTTCCGACGGATTCGACTTGCTCCACGCGAACCGGAACCGTTGAACTGGTGTGCAGCGGTGGAAGTGACCCGCCGCCAGAGACACCTGTCGCCGACCAACTCACCGTCCATGTGACTGTTGCGGTGACACTGAACGCTCCGTTATTGGGGTCACCGTCTGTGCTGGGCTGGCCGGCCGAAGATGTGAGATATGTGTACGAGCAGTACGTACTCTGTCCTTCGGACGGAATCGCAGGCTGGTATGGAACCCCGGGTCCGCCGCAGACGACCGTGCCTCCGTCGCCCATCGACCAGGAAACGCTTTCCGGCACTGCGATTGCGGTAGCGCTCACGCCGCCAGCTGTCGCGGTTGCACGGAAGCTGTGCCACGCCGCGGGGTCTATCCAGAGCCAGGAGCTCAGATTCACGACGCTGAACAATGACGGGTTGAGGTTGACGACCGGCGACGGCAACGTGAGAGAATCGGCGGCTTTCAATGCCAGCGCGTTCGGAGTCACTACGGCAGCGGCCGCCCGCGCCGGCGAGACACTCGGAAACCACGAGAGGGCGCCGTTATAAATCGTCAACGTCCTGCCAGGGCACTTTACGAAATACCAGCTCCCAGGAGTGGGGCCTCCGGGGCCGAAAGTGGCAGCATCCTTGGCCGGTAACGGAACGTAGGTACATGGAGCTGGCGAACTTCCGGAACCTCCGCTTCTAGGGACGCCCCGATGCACTGCCCTTCCAGGGTTCGAGTTCGCGCTGCTAGCGCCGACCTTCACGCTGTTACCGCCATCGGATGCCGAACTCGCGTTCGTGGTCGCCCAAGCCACCAAGGCTCCCTGTGTACAGATGAGTGCTACGACGACGACCACGACCTTCATGTGACGTGACACGCGAGTTCCGGTGCTGTCAGGCGGCGAACAGAGGTTCGGTTCGACGCGGGCGGCGCGCTGCGGAACGCTGGGTCTGAGATCCCACCCGGGACCACCCAAGTCGAGTCCCTCTGCGCGCTCAAAGCCTCTGATTGACCACGAGGCGCGCCTGAACAAGACAAAAGCACGAAAACCCCCCCGAATCAGTGTTCTCTTGGAGGCCACGCCCCCACTGAACGTGGCGAGGCTACGGGGAGTGAGGATTCGATGCAACTTTGCTGCCCAGAGGTACCAACCCTCATGGCGCGCCAACCCGGGGTATGAGGACGACGGGAGCCGTCGAGAGTGACCAATCGCGTGCGCCGGCGAGACCGTGATGCGATGAGCGTGGCCACGGTTGCAGCGTGCCTTCCGCGGCTTGCCGTCAACCTTGCTCGAGACCTTGCTGGAGGCGCCCGATCACCCCAAATTCACTGGGCCTGTCGAGCCGAAAGAAAAAGACATTCGGGTTTGATCTCGACATGCCCGTGCGAAATCTGGCCTGGCACTCCCCTTATGCTCGGGATTGCATGTGCGGGCGTGTCGACATCCACACTCCCCCATCCCAGCTGGCCCGACTGCTCGAGGTCCAGCTGGCTGCTGGGGTCAACCCTGATGGGCGACCGAGCTGGAACGTGCCCCCGGCGCGGGGCATCCCGGCCATCACCGAGCGACATCCACTCACCGAGTCCGGCGAGAAGAGCGAAGACCACGAGAGGGTTTTGGACGTTTTGCGCTGGGGGCTCGTCCCCCACTGGGCCAAAGACCCTCGCACGGGATACAAGATGATCAACGCCCGGGCCGAGACGGTGACGAAGAAGCCCGCCTACCGCTCTGCCTTCGCCAACCACCGCTGCCTGGTCGTCGTGGACGGCTTCTTCGAATGGCAGGTCCCCGACCCCGAAAGTCCCAAGCGCAAGGTCCCGTTCTATTTCCGCCGGGCCGACGGCCTACCTCTGACCTTCGCCGGCCTTCACGAGACGTGGTGGGACAAGTCTCGCTCCGAGGAGCCCGACCCCGACACGATGCTGCGCACCTGCACGATCATCACCACCAACGCCGGGGCCGACATGGTCGACGTCCACGACCGCATGCCCGTGATCATCGAGCGCGCCGACTTCGACCGCTGGCTCGACCCCGACCAGCACGACACCGAGGCCCTCGCCAAGCTGCTGCTTCCCGCCGCCAAGGGGACTCTCGTCCGACACCCCGTCGACAAGGCCGTGAACAGCCCCCGCAACGACGGCCCCATGATCATCCAACACGCCACTGTCGACGACGACGACGACGACGACGACGAGTGAAGCAGGGCCGATGACCACGCTCGCCCAGGCCCGGAAGCTGGCGCTGGCCCTTCCCGAGGTGACCGAGGAACCCCACCACGACCTGGCGTCGTTTCGGGTGCGGGGGAAGATCTTCGCCACCGTTCCCGACGACACCCACCTCCGGGTCATGGTCGACGAGATGGAGATCCGCGCTGCTGCGACTGAACATCCCCATGCGTGTCAGGAGTTCTACTGGGGCAAGCGCCTGGCGTGCGTCGTCGTGGACCTCAGGCGGGCGACTCCCGGGTTGGTCAAGGAGCTGCTCGTCGAAGCATGGGTCCGAAAGGCACCCAAGAAGCTGGCCAGCGAGCTCACCGACAGCTGACACCACGATGATTCTTCGCTGCACGGCGAAGGTGTTCAAACTCCTCGGCCCGGAGGTGTACGCAACCCCAGGATCGACCCAGGCACCCGATGACGATGACTGGTACGTGAACATGCTCTGGCTCGATCGTCGCAAGTGCCTTCTCGTCACCCACGTGGGGAGGCTGTTCACGGCGTTCTCCCCCAACGTGGGAGTGGCTGACCTGCGAAGGCTCGCGACCTTCGTGCCAGCGCTCATCGAGCACGAGCTCAGCTCCGAGGGCCTGCCGCTCGACACGTTCGGGCACCTGACCGGAGACGACGTCCATCTCGAGAAGACGGCCGACCGCAGCGTCCTCGGATGCATGAACGACATGGCTCAGGTGTGTCGCATTGCCGTCGAACGGGCCGGCGGGCTAGGGAACTGCGATGTCGGCCTGCTCAATCATCGACTTCGGAGATCGATCAACAGTCCCCGCGGCTATGCCTTACCCATCGAGCTCGCCTTCCGACGCGTCTCGGCGCGTCCGGCAGTGGGCCCGGTGGATCTCGAATGGCGTTGAAAGGACCTGCGGAGATGATCGTCGTTACTACCTGTGTCCTACTTTTGGTAGTATCAGAGTATGAAAGTGAGTGTGAGCCTTCCCCGGGAGGACGTCGACTTCCTGGACGAATACGCCCATGAGCAGGGCTTTGGTTCCCGCTCGGCCGTCCTCCACACAGCCGTCCGCCTGCTGCCGCGCCTCGGGACTGAGTGGCGCCTACGAAGAGGCGTGGCAGGAGTGGGAAGACAGCGGAGAAGAGCAGTCCTGGGATGCGGCGACCGCCGACGGGCTCTCCTCCTGATGCGGCGCGGAGAGATCCGGCTCGTCGACCTGGACCCTGCACGCGGAGCTGAGTCGGGCAAACGGCGTCCCGCCGTCATCGTGAGCAACGACGGTGCCAACTCCACCGCCACTCATCTCGGACGTGGAGTCGTCACGGTGGTCCCGGTGACGTCCAACGTGACGCGCCTCTATCCGTTCCAGGTGCTGCTGCCTTCACCGCGTACAGGCCTGGAGCGCGACTCCAAGGCGCAGGCGGAGCAGGTGCGGTCGGTAGCAGTGCAGAGGATCGGCAAGACGGTCGGCATCGTCCCCCCACCTCTGATGATGCAGATCAACGAGGCGCTGCGGCTCCACCTCGCTTTGTAGATCGCCTCAGTCAGCCCTCGCTGAACTCCAGCTTGTCCTGCTCCCAGAACGAGCGCAGCGACGCGAGCTTGCCCTCGGCATTCACCTTGTAGATGTTGGCGAGCTGCACCACCCCGACCTGGTTGCCGGGAAGCGTGATGCGGAGCTCGCCGATGTTGGCCACCTCGTCGCCACACTCGATGGACCGGTAGATGGTGAACTTCAAGGCCTCACTCTGGGAGATCACGTTGTCGTAGAAGGCCGTGATGGCCTCCTTGCCGTGCTGGCCCTTGCCTTCGGGGTCCACGAACGAGGGTCCCACGGGGTCCTCGACCACGGCGTCGTCGGCGAACAGCGCCAACCACCCGTCGCGGTCCTTGGCCTCGGACGTCTGCATCGACTTCTTCGACATCTCGAGTGCTCTACCCATCGAATCGCCTCCCTGTGCCGGATTCCCGATACCTGTGCCGATCCCGATCCCTTTGTGCCGGATCCCCGTTACCTGTGCCGATCCCGATACCTGAGAACCGAAAGCTACGCCTTGGCCTTGGCGATCACGGTGTCGGCGAACCGCCGAAGGCTATCGATCTTGGCCTGCAGCGGTTCGATGTCGGGCCCCACCACATAAGGCCAGCGGAATCCCACCACCACGTCGGTCACCCCTTGCTCCTCGAGGCGCCGCACACCGTCGACGCTGAAGGCGTCCATGGAGATGACATGGGTCTCGAACGGCGCCTGTTCGCGTCCCGCCTCGACACGCAGCTCGGCCAGCCGGGACAGCAGGCCGGGCAGGTCGGCCGGGTCGCCACCCCCGTGCATCCAGCCGTCGCCCATCACCGCCGCCCGCCGCAGGGCCGCCGCCCCGTGCCCGCCGATCAGGATCGGGACGGGTTTATCGGGCGACGGCGCCATCTTCACGGACGGCACGTCGAACACCTCGCCGTGGTACTCGAAGTACCCGCCGGCGGTGAGCCCTCTGATGACCTCGATGCACTCGTCCATACGCTTGCCCCGGCGCTCCCAGGGAACGTCGAGAAGGTCGTAGTCCTCGGGCCACGGGCTCGTCCCCACGCCGAAGAGGAAACGGCCGCCGGTGAGCACCGCCACCGACGCGGCCTGCTTGGCCACCATCACGGGGTGACGGATGGGCAGCTTCACCACGAACGTCACGAACCGCAGCGTCGTGGTCACCGCCCCCAGGGCGGGGATGAGACTGAAGGGCTCGAGGAAGGGCTTGTCCTCGAGGAACTCGCGCGACCCGTCGGGGTTGAACGGGTAGGTGGTGTCGGACTGGCGCGGGTAGGCGATGCTGTCAGGCACGACGAAGGTGTCGTAGCCGGCGTCCTCGGCGGCCCGTGCCAGCGGCGCGTAGAACGTCGGGTCGGTCATGGACTCGGCGTAGCTGAAACGCATGTCGAACCCCCGGGATCGCTCGGAGTCGGACTCGGACTCGGACTCAAGCGTTGGGCTTTTCGCCCGATGCAGCCGCCTGCCGGATCTGCTCGAGACGATCGATGCCCGCCATGCGTTCTTGGCCCACCTCGTCGAAGCGCGCCGCGATCTGCTGGGGCGTCCAGCGACCGTCGACGCTCATGGCCCGCACCTCGACGGGCTGGTTCCACACCGCGATCCGTCCCCCCACCGCCGTGTAGACCTGACCGGTGACGTCCTTGGCCGCGTCCGACAGGAGGTACACCACCAGGGGCGCCACATCCTCGGGCTCGCCCATCTCGGCCAGCTCCACGGGGACATTCGCCGACATGCGGGTGCGCGCCACGGGCGCCACGGCGTTGGCCCGTACGCCGTAGCGGTGCAGCCCGACGGCCGCCGAGCGCACCAGCGACACGATCCCCCCCTTGGCCGCGGAGTAGTTGGCCTGGGCCACGCTCCCGGCGAACGCACCCGAGGTGAAACCGATGAGCGAGCCCGATTCCTGCTTGCGCATGATGGCCGCGGCGTGACGGAACACCGTGAAATGACCCTTCAAGTGCGTGGCGATCACGGCGTCCCACTCGTCCTCGGACATGTTGAACAACATCCGCTCACGGAGGATCCCCGCCACCGCCACCACACCGTCGATGCGACCCCACCGCTCCACGGCGGTGTTCACGATGCGCTCGCCGCCGGCCATGGTGCTCACGTCCTGCGCAACGGCCACGGCCTCCCCGCCCGCCGCCTCGATGTCCTTCACCACCGCATCGGCCACTTCGCTCTTGGGGTCCTCCCCGGCGAGACCGACCCCGATGTCGGCCACCACGACCTTGGCTCCCTCGGCCGCGCACGCCAGCGCGCACGCCCGGCCGATGCCACCTCCCGCCCCCGTGATCACGACCGCCTTGTTGTCGAGGTACCCAGCCACGTCGCCTGCCGCCCCCTGTCTCGTCGTCGTGCCGCCCACGCCGCCCGCGTCACCGCGTCGGCCGCTGCGCCGGCCCGAGATCTGCTCGAAATCTGACGGGACGTTAGTCGCGGGGACGAGCAACACCCAGCCCGGCCATGACACCAGGCTGACGCCTGTGTCAGGATCGGGGCGAGCAGGAGGGGCACGATGACCCAGGTCAGCGAGCACATAGAGTTCGACACGTCCGACGTCGACCGCCACGTGGGCCAGCCCGTGGGCGGGGGGCAATTGAAAGAGCCCGTGACGGTCACCGACATCCGTCGGTGGGTCCAGGCCATGCAATACCCCAACCCCCTGCATTTCGACGACGAGGTGGCCGCCGCCAGCGCCTTCGGGCGGATCGTGGCCCCTCAGTCCTTCACCATCTGTTGCGACGTCGGCCACGGGGCGGGGCCCGCCATCGTGGGCAACATCCCCGGTACCCACATGATCTTCGGCGGCGACGAGTGGTGGTTCGCCGGGCCCCGCATCTACCCGGGCGACCTACTGCGCATGAAGCGGTGCTTCGTCGACTACAAGGTCTCGGAGACGAAGTTCGCGGGGCCCACCATGTTCAGCCGCGGTGAGACCGTCTACACCAACCAGCGCGGCGAGCGGGTGGCCAAGCAGTGGTCGACGGCGGTGCGCTATCGCGCCGATGTGGCGCGCGAACGCGGGTTCTTCGAGCAGGCCGCGCCCGTGCCCACCTGGTCCGAGGAGCGCCTGGCGAACATCGAGACCCAACGTCGGGCGTGGATCCGCAGCCGCGCCGGGGCCCAGAGCCCGACCCTCGAGTCCGTCGAAGTGGGACAGAGCCTTCTGACGCGCCCCATCGGACCCCACTCGCTTCCCAGCCTGGCCTCGGAGTGGCGCGGCTACACCTTCACCGTGTGGGGATCGACCTACCACGAAGGCGCCGATCACCTCAGCGACGCCGGGTGGCTCGAGGAGATGGACCGCGACCTCGAGGGCGCCCAGGAGGATCCCGAGCTCGGTGACGGCCTCTACCACGGCCCCTCGCGCGGACACACCGACGAGGAGCACGCCCGGCTCATCGGCATGCCCCGCGGCTACGGATATGGCGCCTCGATGGGCGCGTGGGTGCTCGACTACGTGTCGGCTTGGGCCGGGGACCGAGGCCTCGTGCGCCACTCGGCCGTGCAGTACCGCTTCCCCGCCTTCGACGGCGACCTCACCCTCCTCGATGCCGAGGTGACCGACGCCCGCTACGACAAGATGCTCGGGGCAGGGCTCGTGACCTTGGAGGTGACGATGACCAACCAGGACGGGTCGGTGATGGCGAAGGGTCCGGTGGAGGTCGAGCTGCCGGCCTAGGCCGCGGCGCCACGACTCGCGCCACCAGGCATCTTCCGTGCCTCTGTTCAGGGGACCGGCCCCCGAGACCGAAGCCAACATCGGCGCCCTCACCATGGGGGGCCTGCTCACCGAGGTGGTCTCGCGCCACGGCGGGCGTGAGGCACTGTGCTTCCACGAGCGCGGCACCACCGACGCTCTCGGCGGGCCACCCCACGATGTGGACGACGGTGCGGTGGTGCGATGGAGCTACGAAGAGCTCGGGGCGCGAGCCCGTCGCTTCGCCAAGGCGCTGGCGGCGGCAGGAGCAGGCAAGGGCACCCGGGTGGCGCTGCTCATGGGCAACCGGCCCGAATGGGTCGAGGCGGCCTTCGGCGTGGCGCTGGCCGGGGCAGTGCTGGTCCCTGTGAACACGCTGTTCGAACCGCCCGAGATCGAGCACGTGCTGCGGCATTCCGACAGTGCGGTGCTCGTCTACCAGGAGCGGCTGGCGAGCCATCGCTACCACGAGCAGGTGCGGGCCATGTTGCCCGGGCTCCCCTACCTCACCACCCTGGCGTGCCTGGGCACCGGCTCCTATGACGCCTTCCTCGAAGCAGGAGACGCCATCGACGACGACGTCTCCGATGCACGGGCCGCGCAGGTGTCGCCGCACGACGACGGGCTCGTCGTCTACACCTCGGGTTCCACGGGCAAGCCCAAGGGCGTGCTGCACGCGCACCGGGCGGCCGCCATCCAGAGCTGGCGCTTCGCCCAGCACCTGTGTCTCGACCCCAACCTCCGGGTGTGGAGTGCCTTCCCGTTCTTCTGGACGGCGGGCTACTGCATGGTGATGGGCGCCACGTTGGCGGCCGGGGCCTGCCTCGTGCTCCAGGAGCTGTTCGACCCCGGCGACGCCCTGGCGCTGCTGGAGTCGGAGCGGGTCACCAATCCGCACGCGTGGCCGCACCAGCTCGCCGCCTTGGAGACCCATCCCGACTGGGAGACCCGTGACCTCTCCGCCGTGGCCCACGTCGACTCGTTCACCTGCTTCGGCCGGCACCCCTCGGTGAAGATCGACGACTCCTGGAGCCCGCGCGCCGCCTACGGCCTCACCGAGACCTTCACCATCATCAGCTCCATGCCCGCCGACACCCCCGCCGCTCGGCGTGAGGGGCACGAAGGGATGATCCTTCCCGGCAACATCGTCCGCATCGTCGACGCCTCGACCGGCGAAGAGCAGCCGGTGGGTGCCCCCGGTGAGATCCGCGTCAAGGGCCCCACGCTCATGAAGGGATATGTGAAGGTCGCCCCCGAAGACGTCTTCGACACCGAGGGCTTCTTCGCCACCGGCGACGCCGGGTTCGTGGACGAGGAGGGCCATCTTCATTGGGTGGGGCGCACCTCGGACCTGATCAAGACGGGCGGCGCCAACGTCTCGCCCGTCGAGATCGACAACGAGCTCCTGCGCCACCCCGGCCTCGCCAGTGCCCTGGCGGTGGGCGTCCCCCATCCCACCCTGGGCGAGATCGTGGTGGTGTGCGCCGTGGCCCAGCCCGGCAGCGACGTCGACGAGGACGGCGTGCGCGACTTCCTGCGGGGCCGGTTGGCCTCCTACAAGCTGCCCCGCAAGGTCCTGTTCTTCGCCGAGGACGAGCTCACCCTCACCGGCAACGCCAAGATCCGCGCCGACGAGCTCCGGAAGCTCGCCGTGGAGCGGCTTGCCCACAGCGAGAACGCGTTCTAGTCTCGGGTCGTCCCTGCGTCGCAGACGGGGGATAGTGCGGTGGGGATGCACCCGAACGCTCCGGCGCACGGGATTGACGGCCGGCGCGCCACAGCGGGTCGATGGCCCGGGTGCGACGTCACCGCAACGACAGGTGAGGAGCGAGGATGACCGACTTCGGGTTCTGGACGATGGCCGAGGAGGAGCCGGGCCATCTGGCGCTGGTGGCTCCGGACGGAACCGAGCTCAAGGCGGGCGAGCTGCTCGGTCGGGCCAACCAGGTCGTGCACGGGCTGCGCCAGCTCGGGCTCAAAAAGGGCGACACCATCGCCTTCGTGCTGCCCAACAGCGCCGAGGTGTTCGAGATCTATCTCGCCGCCATGCAGGCCGGGTGGTACATCGTCCCCATCAACCACCACCTGGTGGCGCCGGAGATCGCCTACATCGTCAAGGACTCCGGAGCCGAGGTGTTCATCGGCCACGAGCGCTTCGCCGAAGCGTGCCGCGACGCCGCCGACGAGGCGGAGATCCCGGCATCGGGCCGCCTGGCGGTCGGGGAGATCTCGGGCTTCGCCTCCTATGCCCAGCTGCGCGACAGCCAGAAGACCGACCGGCCCGGGGACCGCACCATGGGCGACACCATGAACTACACGTCGGGAACGACGGGTCACCCCAAAGGCGTCCGGCGCACGCTGTCAGGGGCGGACCCCGACGAGATGGCCATCGCCCTGGCCGGGATCCTGCTCCTGTTCGGCATCAACTCCCGCGACGACAACGTCCACATCGTGGGGTCGCCGCTCTACCACACCGCCGTGCTGCGCTTTTCGGGCGCCGCCATCCATATGGGCCACACCGTGGTGTTGATGGACAAGTGGAGCGCCGAGGGCATGCTCGAGCTCATGGAGCGCTACCGGGTGACGCACTCGCACATGGTCCCCACCCAATTCCACCGGCTCCTCGCACTCCCCGACGACGTCCGCAAGAAGTACGACCTCTCGTCATTGCGACACATGATCCATGCTGCGGCTCCGTGCCCGGTCGACACCAAGTACGCCATGATCGAATGGTGGGGCCCCGTCATCGACGAGTACTACGCGGCGTCAGAGGGCGGCGGCACCATCGTCAACACCGAGGAGTGGCTCACGAAGCCGGGCACCGTGGGCAAGCCCTGGCCCATCTCCGAGATCGCCATCTTCGACGACGACAGCAACCCTCTGGAAGCCAACCAGATCGGGACCGTGTACATGGCCATGGGGTCGGCCGACTTCGAGTACCACAAGGACAAGGAGAAGACCCAGAAGAACCGCATCGGGAAGTTCTTCACCGTCGGCGATGTCGGCTACCTCGATGACGACGGGTTCCTCTTCCTGCGCGACCGCAAGACCGACATGATCATCTCCGGGGGAGCGAACATCTACCCGGCCGAGATCGAGAGTGTCCTGCTGGGCCATCCCAAGGTGGTCGACGCGGCGGTGTTCGGCATCCCCCACGAAGACTGGGGCGAGGAGGTGAAGGCCGTCGTCCAACCCGTGGACGACGTCGAGGGGACGCCCGAGCTCGCCCAGGAGATCCTGGCGTGGTGCGAGGGCCGTCTCGCCAAGTTCAAGACTCCCAAGACCATCGACTTCACCGACGACATGCCACGCGATCCCAACGGCAAGCTCTACAAACGCAAGCTGCGCGATCCCTATTGGGAAGGTCGCGACCGGGCTATCTGACCCCGGCCCACCCAGGCGGACGAGCACAGGACCGGGGGCCGGTTTCTCCGGTCCCGGCTCGGGCCCTTCCCCGGCTCTGACGGTGTCTCAGGTTCCTCGGGCGGCGCGCACGGCGTCGACGAGAGACAAGAGCCCCCGGACGTCGATGGGCTTGGCCAGGAACCCGATGACGCCGCGCCCGAGCAGCTGACGCACCTGCTGGGGCGGGGCGTCGGCGCCCACCACGGCCACCGGGATGTCAGCAGTAGCGGGATCCTCGGCCAGACGGTCGAGCACGGCATTCCCCGTCATGTCGGGGAGCGAGATGTCGAGCAGGATCATGTCGGGCACGTGCTCGCGGGCGAGATCCACACCGAGGCCGCCCTGCATGGCCGCCAGGACCTCGGTGCCGGGCCGTCGCGACAGGACCCGCTCCACGAGATCGAGAGTGGTCAGGTTGTTCTCGACCAGCAGGACCCGGAACGACCGGCCTGGGCTCGGGTGACCAGGACGCCGCCCGGACGTGCTGGATTCCGGCGACATCGTGCGCCGGTGTCGGACGGCGCCCCTCGGTGCGTGCCCAACGACACCGATGGTCGTCCCCACGAGCGTCCCGTTGCCGGGCCGATGTCGCCGGTGCGGTGTCGCCTGTGTCGAGTACGGTGCGGATGCCCGTCGGGTGTCGTGACCGGCTGGGGGGAGCTCGACGACGAAGGTGCTCCCCACCTCGACGACCGAGTCCACACTGAGCTCCCCGCCCATGCGCTCACACAGGTGTTGGGACAAGGCCAGGCCCACCCCGCTTCCCTCGATGCCGGTCAGCTCGGCCCCGAGGCGGTCGAAGGGCACGAAGACACGGTCGAAGTCCTCGAGCCGGATACCGCGCCCCGTGTCCGCCACAGCCACTCTGAGCCGGCTCCCCTCGCCCGGCTCGCACGTGACCTCGACGCGTCCTCCCGGCCTGTTGTATTTCACGGCGTTGGACATCAGGTTGAGCAGGACCTGCATCAGACGCTGCCGGTCGGCGGTGACGACATATCCGTCACGGGGGTCGATGCACGAACGGATGACCACCTCGGCGCGCGCCGCGATGGGGTTGGTCAGCTCCAGAGCCTCCGAGACGATCTCGGCCACACTTACCGGTACGGGGGTGAGTTCGAGGTACCCCGACTCGATCCGGGCGATGTCGAGCACTTCGTCGATGAGATCGAGCAGGTGGCGACCGGCGCGCAGGATGTGGTCCACGGCATCGGTTTGTTGGCTCGGGAGATCGTCCATCTGCAGCAGCTGCGCGAACCCCAGGATGGAGTTGAGGGGCGTGCGCAGCTCGTGGCTCATGCGCGACAGGAAGTCACTCTTGGCCCGGCTTGCGTGCTCTGCCGTCTCGCGAGACGCCTGCAACCGGTGTTCGGATTCGAGATTGTCGGTGATGTCGCGCGAAACGACGACGGCGCCCGCGAAGTGGCCCTCGTCGTCCAATACGGCCTGAGCCCGGGAATCGACCGTGACCCAATGGCCTAGGGCGTGGCGCGCCCGGTAGCGCAGGTGCAGGTGGGATACAGCCCCGGTCACCATGCGGACGAACAGCGAGGCGACGTCGTCGAAGTCGTCGGGGTGCACGAAGTCGAAGACATCGGCCTGGGTGAACACCTCGTGTCGGTGGCCGAACAGCGCGCTCTCGGCCTCGCTGATCTGATGGATCTTCCCCGTGCGGTCCATCAGGGTGATCATGTCCGGGCTGGCTCTGATCACCGAGTCGAGCAGGCGGTCCCGTGCGGCAAGAGCCTTCTCCGCGCCCCGGCGCTCGGTGGTGTCCGAGGCGATGGCGCCGATGGCGTAGGGGGAGCCGCTCTCGTCACGCAGGAGGAAGCGACGAACACTGAACTCTCGTGGACCTTCGACGGTTTGCAAGAACTCGTCGCTCCCGGTGACCGGGGCGGCGCCCTCCCGCAGTAGCTCACGATCGCCATCGGAGATGGCGGCCGAGTCCCCCCCCCAGCACGCCGCCGCGGTCCGGCCCAACGCTTGGTCCACCGCAACGCCCGTCACACGAGCGAACTCGTCGTTGACGAGCAGGTACCGACCTTGGAGATCCTTCACGAAGATGACCGACGGCGAGTACTGCATGATGCCGCGCAGCCGGGCCTCGCTCTCGCTCAGGGCGGTCTCGTCGCGTCGCCGGTCGGTGACATCCCGGGCCACCCAGTACCGGCGTTGGCGGCTGGAATCGATGCGAATCGTCCATTCGAACCACCGCCATTCACCTTGGCGGGTGCAGAGGCGGGTTGGGGCCGGACCCGCGTCGCCGGTCGCCACCAACGCGGACTCGGCCGCCCTGAGCACGTCTCGGTCGTCGGGATGGACGAGACCGTCGAGCCGCAGACCCGCCAGTTCATGGGGCCCATAGCCGAGTGTCCGCTCGAAGCCGGCGTTCCACCACACCAGTGCACCGGTGTGGTCAGTGATGCAGAACAACTGGGCTGACAGGTCGAGAAACGCGGCCAATGGCACACAGGCCGCCAGAGGTGCCCCCGTCGCCGCGCCATCAGGGCCCGCTACCTCTGCCGGAACCAGGACGGGCCCAAACGCCGCCGGGGAGGCTGGTCCCGTCGCAGGGGACCCGTGGCCCGTCGCAGGGGACCCGTGGCCCGTCGCAGGGGACCCGTGGCCCGTCGCAGGGGACGCGGGGCCCGTCGCCGCGTCTGGCCGGCAGTCGACCGGAACAGGGGTCGCCCGGGAGCTCACGTGAGCTCTTCGGTACGTGTGGACATCGACTCCACCACGCGCAGCAGCTCGCGGATGTCGATGGGCTTGGTCAGGTAGGCGGCGACGCCGATGTCGCGCAGCCGCTGGATCTGCGAGGGTGTGGCATCGGCAGTGACGACCACCACCGGGATGTCCGCCGTGCGGGGATCGGACTGCAGCGCGTCGAGCAACTCGGTTCCCGGCATGTCGGGGAGGTGAAGGTCGAGCAGCACGAGATGTGGATGGTGCTCACGCGCCAGTTCCAGTCCGAGGCTTCCCGACATGGCGGCAAGGAGCTCGACGACACCCAACCGCGTCAGGACCTGTTCGACCAACTCGAGGTTGGCGAGATTGTCCTCGATGTGCAGGACGCGCAGGGTCGTGATGCTGGGCGCGTCTTCGGGTCGTGACTCGGGCCCGGGAACCGGGACCTCGGGTGCCTCCGCGGTGGGCAGGTCGACGGTGAAAGTGGTGCCCTCGCCGAGCTGTGATTGCACTTCGATGGCGCCCGCCATGCGCTCCACCAGGTACTTGGACAACGTGAGCCCCACACCGGTGCCCTCTATCCCGCTGGACTCCGCACCGAGGCGGTCAAATGGCTCGAACACGCGGTCTATGTCCTCGGTCCTGATCCCATTGCCGGTATCGGAGACACTGATCCGGACGAGGCCGGGCGAGGGGGTCTCGACCGAGACACCCACGCGCCCACCTGTGCGGTTGTACTTCACGGCGTTCGACAGCAGGTTCAACATGACCTGGAGGAGTCGCTGCCGGTCGGCGAGGACGTGAAACGTGTCCGGACACGGTTCGAGGTCCGCCACGACAGCGATCTCACGCCGCTCGGCGAGCGGACGGGTGAGGTCGATGGCATCTCCGAGGATCTGGCGTATCGCCACGGGCTCCAACAGGAGCTCGAGATTGCCCGACTCGATGCGGGCGATGTCGAGCACCTCGTCGATCAGGTTCAGGAGGTGCCGGCCCGCACGCATGATGTGGCCGACGGCCTCCCCGTGGAGGTCGGGCAACTCGTCCATCTCGAGGAGTTGGGAGAATCCCAACACACTGTTGAGCGGCGTGCGCAGCTCATGGCTCATGCGTGACAGGAAATCGCTCTTGGCCTTGCTGGCCTGCTCGGCGAGCTCGACGGCGACACGCATCTGGGCCTCGAGCTCGAGCTCGTCGGTCACGTCACGCGACACCACGACTGCACCGGCGGGCTTGCCGTCGTCTCCCACGATCGCCTGGCCACGAGTGTCGAGAACGACCCAGCGCCCGTCGGCGTGACGAACGCGGCACTTCAGGTCGAGCTGCGCGTCCGGGTCCGCAAAGACCTTGATGGACTCCTCGTATACCCGGGCAAGGTCCTCGGGATGGATGAGCGTGTCGATCTCCTCGTGAACGGGTTTGCGCATGTCGTATCCGAGGATCCGAGCCGAGGCCTCGCTGATCTCCCGGACCCGCCCGTGGCCGTCCACCACGGTGACGATGTCGGGGCAAGCCCGGATCACCGTGTCGAGCAGGCGCTGGCGCTCGGCGAGGGCCGTTTGGACCTGGGTCCAATCCGTGATGTCTGTGGCGATGGCCGCCATCCCGGTCACCGAACCCGACGCGTCGAGCAGCGGGAACCGTGCCGTCATCATGACGTGGGTACCGTCATGGAGTTCGACGACGTCGTCGCGCGTGAAGGCCTCACCGTGATCGAGCACTCGCCCGTCAGTGTCGTCGATGATGGCGTCGGGCCAGATCTCATTCGGGGTCTTACCGAGCACATCGTCGCTATCCAATCCGAAAGCGCGGAGAAACTCTTCGTTCACGAGCACGTGACGCCCCATCCGGTCCTTGATCGAGATGGCCGCGCTCGAGTGGTCGAGGATCGCCTGGAGCCAGGCTTCGTTGGCGCTGAGCGCCGTGCGCGCCACATGGTCGGCGGTGACGTCGTGAGCCGCTCCGAGGACGAAACCGGTCTCGGGCGATCGCGCGTGACGTCCACTCGAGCCAGCGCCATGCGCCGTCTTTGCACCGGTAGCGGGACTGGATCGGCGCGGGCTCCGCCTCACCTACGGGCCGGTCGAGAATGGCGAGGGCATCGGCCAGGTCGTCGGGATGGATGACGTCGACCAGAGACATCATCAGCTCCTGCTCGCCGTAGCCGAGGAGGGCCGCGGCCTCATTGCTCCACACGACGCCCCGGATCGGGTCGAACCCACCGAAGACCTCGTTCGACATCTCCAGGAAAACGGCCAGGTCGTCGTCAGCCAGCTCTGCGAAGGCCCCCGCCTCACCCCTGGCACCCGCCGTGCCCGCCGTACCCGCCGAGGTGGCCATGCCCGCGGAGCCTGACGCCGTCGTCCTCTTGGGCGATGAAGGGGGTGCACCGCTCTGACGTGCTCTTTTGCTCAACCCCGTCCGTCCTCACGTTGGGCCGGCCCCGCACGCCGGCCGCCGTGATGGATATCGGCGCGAGTCGGTCAGGTGTTGAGCCACCTGCCACACAGAGTGTCTGTCCGGCCCGTGCCCGCTGGGGCGGGGGGAAAGGCCCCTTTTGACCAGGAACTCTGCGAGGGATCGCCCGGGCTGCTCCAGCCGTTGGGGGGGCCCGATCAGGTGTCGGTGAACCCCAAACGGCGGGCGTCGGCCCGTACCTGTTCCAGGGCCTCGGGCGAGTTGGAATTCTCGGTCACGATGGCCAGGAACCGCTGGGGGACGAGCTCGATGAAGATCCCTTCGGCCTCGGCGGTGAGCGTCTCCCCTTGGAAAATAGCGCCGTAGGTGCGGATCTTTCGGCCCTCTCTGCCCATGAAGCGAGCCTCGAGCCGCAAGGGGGTGCGCAGCGGCGTCGGCTTGCGGTACCGGATCGTCAGCGTCCCTGTCATGCCGGGGCTGCCGGCGACGATGTTCGCCGCACCCAGCAACTCGTCGAAGACCATGGCGATCACACCGCCGTGGACGCACGTGGGAGGCCCCTCGTACTGGAAGTCGAAGTACGCAGTTCCTCGCAGCTCGCCGTCGACCGCCTCGACGACCACGGGAGGGGCCACGGGATTGGCGAACCCGATCACCGGGCTGGTCGGGAAGAACTCCTGCGGATGCCCCGCCGGGTCGGGCTGGGCACGCAGCCGACGGCCCGGGCCCGCCACGCGTTCGAGACCGTCGGCAACCTCCTTGACGGCCGCGGTGGCTGCGCTGATGTCGGTGTCGGCGATCGGCGCCCCTACCATCGCACTCGTGATGCGTCGAAGCTGGTTGGCCAACTCGAAACGGACGTCTTCAGCGACGGCTTCTGGCGCGGCGCGGACCGACGCAGTTCGGTCGCTTGGCGCCTCCTCCCTGCCTGCTTCGGAACTGGGCCCACCGGGCGAGATTCCGAAGTCCGAGACACCCAGCTCTCTGTCGGTCATCAGCGCCGCTTGTAGAGGGGGGGCCGCTTCTCGGCGAAGGCCCGCTGGCCCTCTTTGGCATCCTCGGTCGCGAAGATGGGCCAGCCGATCTCGAGCTCGATCTTCAGAGCCTCGACCTCGGGGATACCTTCGGTTTCGTGCACCGACCGCTTGATGGCCTCCACGGCCAGGGGGCCGTTGTTACAGATCACCTCGGCGATGCGAAGCCCCTCCTCGAGCGCCTCTCCGTCGGGGACGACTCGGCCGATCAGCCCGATTTCCTTCGCCTCCTGGGCACTCACCTCCCTGGCCGTGAGGAGGAGGTCCATGGCCACCGTGAAGGGGATCTGGCGCCGGAGCCGCACCGTGGACCCTCCCAGGGGGAACAGCCCACGCCTCGCCTCGAAGATTCCGAACTTGGCGCTCTCGCCGGCGACCCGGATGTCGGTCGCCTGCAAGATCTCGGTGCCACCTGCGACTGCCCAGCCCTCGACGGCCGCGATGAGCGGTTTGCGGAGCTGGTAATGGCGGAGCAGCGCCTTCCAGTGCAGGTCGGGATCGGCCGCTTGACGGTCCCGGTACTGCTCGGCCTCGGGAGACGACATCGACTTGAGATCCATCCCCGAGCAGAAGGTCCCGCCCGCTCCGGTCAGCACGGCGCAGCGGATGTCGTCGTTGGTGTCGATCTCCTCCCAGGCATCGGCCATGCCCACGAGCATCGGAAGACTGAGGGCGTTCTTCGCTTCGGGCCTGTTCATGGTGACCACGGCGGTGGCGCCATGCCGCTCGAAGATCAGATTCTCGGTTCCGGGACTGGGCACGGCATCTCCTTCACCTCTCGGGCCGCCGTCATCGCTGGAGGGGTGCCCGTCGTATCTGGCTCCTCCCCCGCCGAACACGGGCGTTCTGGACATTAGAACGGATTCCAGTTCGGCCGACAGCCCGACGGCCCTCTGGGGTGGAGGCAGCAACCTGGTGGTGCGGCAGGGCGCTCGGAATCGGCGTTCGGCAGGGCACTCGGAATCGGGGTTCGGAATCGGCGTTCGGCACGACGCTCGGATTGGCGCTCGGGATTGGCGCTCGGGACTCGGGACCGAGACACGCCTTCGATGTGATAGCCCGCCGGGCAGGCAGCTAGACAGTCACACGCGGGGAAACGGGTCAGACACATCCTGAACACAGCCACCTTTTGGACAGAGGGAGAGACGGTGAGCATCGAAGACGCGCCGAGGAGCTTGCACCCCGCCATTGCCGGTCGTGAACGCCCGATGGCGGAGCTCGCCGGCTCGGTCCGCCGTCTCGTCGACCTCGTCGTGACGAATACCGCGCCGACAGACGTGCTCGATGGGGTGGTGTTGCAGCTGGAGTCGGCCGCTGACATCCTGGCCGCCCATGTCCCGACCCAGCCCGTCCCGCGCTATGTGGAACCACCCGAGGGTCCCCGCACCGATACCGCGAGCGCGTCGATGGGCGGATCGATGCCCTATGACCCGGTGATCGGCCGCTTCAACCCGCTCGCCCTTCCGGTGGCACTGTCGTTCCAACCGCCGCTCGCCATCGGCACCGCCAATTTCACCACGCCCTACGAGGGCGGTCCCGGGTGGGTTCACGGTGCCGCCATTGCCGCTACCTTCGACATCGTCCTCACGGCCGCCAACCACATGAGCGGTGCCGCCGGGCCCACCGTGTGGCTCACCATCCGCTTCCGCCGACCCACGCTCGTCGGAGTGGAGGCCCGATTCGAGGCCGAAATCGTGGCCAACGATGGCCGGCGTGTCACGAGTCGGGGGCGCCTCGTGCAGGACGGGGTCGTGTGTGTCGAGGCCGAAGGGGAATTCGCGGTCCTCGACACGAGGCGGATCCGCAAAGTCGCCGAGCGCTCCCAGCGCCGGGCCAAGGGCCCCGAAGGGAATGTCGACAGCGCCACTTCGTGAGTCACGACCTCGACCCGACAGGTCGTGAACCTACGAACGGGAGACGATCGGGAATCTCCGTCACCTTGGTGGCCAACCCCGAACGGACGGGCCCTACACCGTCGGGCCGCGCTCGACCACCCGGCAGCAAGCGGTCATCCGCCTCCTACCGGGTGATCGAAAGGCCGCGTGAGAAGTTCCCCGTCCCCGGTCGGTCTCAGTGCCAGGAGGACCAGGACCCGGACCCGGAGTCATCGAGATGAAGCTTCACGATCTCTCCGCTCACTCCACCGGGGCCGCCGGTAGCGGAGACGACTCCGTAATTCGACACGTACACCCAACCGTTCGAGCCGACCGCCAAGCCCGTGGGGAACTCCAGGCCGGTGGACGCCACCATGGTCTGCGAGCCTTTCCAACCGACACGGATGATCGCTCCCGGGGTGGGCAGGCCCGTTGAGGCGAAGGCATCGTTGAGCCCCGCCTGGTCGATCTCGAGCACGAGAAGGTGTCCGGTCGAGTCGAAGGCGATGTCGCCGATGGCGGTGAATCCGGTCGCGAACACCGTGGGCGCATGACCGGGGACGACGCGGTAGACGCTCGACACCCCGGTGTTGAACGGAACACCACCCAGCTCCCCGACGTACAGAGCGCCGTCAGGCCCCACCGTGACCGAGTCCGGTACCGCCTGCGCGGTGCCCGAGAAGGGCATCGTCTGGGTCGGCCCCAGCGTTCCCGGCGCCGCGACCTCGGGGATCACCGGGAATACGGCCAACACCGAGATCTTCCCGCTGCGCGACACGAAGAGCAGATCGTTGGCCGCCGCGTCGGCCACCGCGTAGCCGCCGTGGTACGGGACGAACGAGTACGGATCGCTGTCGATGGCGGACTCGAGACCCAACGTGACTCCGCTGCCGGCGCCCCCGTCAGGGTTATTGGCCGCCTCGAAGGGTCCGAAACTCGCTTCGACCGAGCCTGACTGGCTCCAAGCGGGGAACCTCACCAGGTCCCCGAGGTCGCTTCCCACCGTTCCGTAGGCCTCGAGGCCCGTGGTGGGATCGATGTCGGTGTTCTGGAACAGGACCTGCAAGCTGCCGTCGATGTAGCGCGCCTCGGCCGGCCCCGTGGCGCTCTGCCCGGTGCCGGGTCCGCCGGCGACCGAAGGCAGCCCGCCGATCAGCGTCTTCACATTTCCCCACGGGGTGACGCGGTCGATCGCACCCGAGTTGTCGATGCACGACGGTTCGTTCCCGTCGGTGCAAGTCGCCGGGGCGTTGCCGTCACCGGACAGCGCCACGATCAGGTTCCCGTCCGGGGAGATCGTGATCTTCTTGGGTTGGTTCAATCCTGTCGCCACGACGTGGACGGTGGCCTGGGGCGGGTTGGCGGGCGGGGTCGACGCGCTCGCCGGCGCCGCGGCGACGCCCACTACTCCAGCAGCAAGGGCCGAGCCCAACAGAGCGCGAACCACGGGACGGGACCTGAGATGCATTCCAACCTCCAAGTCGGGCTCGACACAACCGCCGCGGCGGTTGTGTGTCGCAGTATACGAACGGATGGCTTTGACACCAATCATGCCTGTACCCCAATTCAAGGGGGTGCAGACTCTGCGCGACGAAATTATTTGCGTCGCCATGCGCGCGGGTGTTGCACCCTCGAGGTGGCGCGGCGATGTTCATGTGCTGACTGTGCAACGTGTGATGTCTGTGCACTGCAGGCCATCGCAGGAGACGTGATCTTGTTGTGTCCCATGTGACAGTAAGGGGGGAAGTTCCACAGCCCCTTTTAAGGATTGAGGAGCCTCGCCATCTCACCGCACGCCGGGTGATGGCTTGCACTCTGTGGGATAGGGGGCTTCGTGAAGTGACATAGGGGGCTTCGTGAAGTCACCGCAGTGTGTGACGGAGGCCGAAGAGCCGAAGAACCGCGCCATCCGCTCCGTGACTCGGGAGAGGGGCGCTGCGGCGATGGTCACCATGGGCGCCGCCAACCGTTCCCCCGCGTCGGATCACCTCTCGGCGAACACGGGCGCCGTGGCAGCTCCGACTCACCTGATCGTCCCCGGCACTCATCTCGTCATCGATGTCCGCGCATCGTGTCGGGCGCTCGCGTTCCGGACCGGCGGCGCACAACCGACGGACCGTGTCGGCCCGTGTGTGGTCTAGAGGCGTTCGATGATGGTCCCGGTGGCGAGCGCCCCACCACAGCACATCGACACGAGCGCCAGGTTGCCGTCACGGCGCTCGAGCTCGTGGACGGCGGTGGTGATCAGGCGGCTACCCGTGGACCCCACGGGATGGCCGATGGCGATGGCACCGCCGTTGACGTTGACCTTGTCCCAATCGATGTCGTGGACCTTCTGCCATGAGCACACCACAGAGGCGAAAGCCTCGTTGACCTCGAAGATGTCGATGTCATGGGCGGTCATCCCTGCTTTGGCGAGCACCTTCGCCGTGGCCGAGATGGGGCCGTCGAGGTGGTAGTAGGGCTCGGACCCCACCAGCACCTGGGCCACGATGCGGGCTCGAGGCCGCAGGCCGTCCGCCTTGGCTCGGTCCTCGGACATCCACAGCACCGCAGCGGCGCCGTCGGAGATCTGCGACGAGTTGCCGGCGGTATGGATGCCGTCGGGAAGCACGGGCTTCAACCCGGCCAGGCCTTCCGCGGTGGTGTCACGTAGCCCCTGATCACGCTGCACGTGCTGGCGCTCCCCGGTCGGCCCGTCCTGGCCCACCACGGGCGCGTCCAGGGCGAACACCTCGCGGTCGAAGCGCCCTTCCTCCCAGGCGCGCGCCGCCTTGTACTGGGAGGCGAGCCCCAGCGCGTCGACGTCCTGGCGCGTGATGCCGTACTTCTTGGCGATCCGCTCCGCCGCGCCGAATTGGTCGGGCATGTCCCAGGGGAAGTCGGGTGGACGCGAGCTCCCGGGCCCGTTGAGGGCGTTGGCGCCCAGTCCCACCCGGCTCATGGCCTCGACCCCGCAGCCGATCCCGACGTCGATGGCACCGGCGCCCACGAGGTTGGCGACAAAGTGGTTGGCCTGCTGCGCGGAGCCGCACTGGCAGTCGATGGTGGTGGCGGCCGTCTCGTAGGGCAACCCCATGCTCAGCCAGGCGGTGCGGGTGACGTTGGAGGCTTGCTCACCGGCCTGGGTGACGCAGCCGCCCACGATCTGCTCGACCTCCGAGGGCTCGATCCCGGCCCGCTTGACGAGCTCCACCTGGGCCGTGGCGAGCAATTCGGCGGCGTGGAACCCCGACAGCCATCCATTGCGCTTGCCGATGGGGGTGCGCACCGCCTCGACGATCACCGGTCGTGCCATTGCCCTACCTCCGAGAGAATCGAGAGAAGCCCAGTTGCGCGAGAAGCCCGCGGTGAGCGAGATTCCCACGTTGAGCCACGAGCCCTGAGAAGCCGAGTATAGAACCTGTTCTACGGGAGGTGCCGGGCCGCCCCGTCGTGGGAGGATGAAGACATGCAGGTCACAATCATCGGCGGCGGCAGTTACCAGTGGTCACCCAAGCTCATCGCCGACCTCCTGAGCCTCCCGTCGCTGGCCGGGGTGCACCTCGTTCTCGAGGACATCGATCCGGCCCCCCTCGAGAAGATGGCGTCCATCGCCCGCATGGCGGACGACAAGCTGGGCGCCAAATCGACGGTGTCGACGACCACGGACCAGCGCCGCGCCCTCGAAGGTGCGGACTTCGTCGTGGTCACGATCTCCACCGGCGGCTTCGCCAGCATGGCCGTCGACATCGACGTGCCCGCCCGGCACGGAATCCACCAGTCGGTAGGAGACAGCGTGGGCCCGGGGGGGATCAGCCGGGCACTCCGCAACATCCCCGTGCTCGCCGGTATCGGCCGCGACATGGAAGACCAGTGTCCGGACGCGTGGATGCTCAACATCACCAACCCCATGACGACGCTCACGCGCACGGTGTGCCGCGAGACGCGCATCAAGACCGTGGGCCTCTGCCACGAGGTCGGTGGCTTCTGCATGGACCTGGCCATCGCCTTCCGGAAGCCGCACACCGTCGTGCGACCGGTGATCGAGGGGATCAACCACTTTCCCGTCATCACCGAGATCGATGTCGACGGTGCGGACGGATTCGAGCTGTTGGCCGAGATGGTCGACGAGCTCGGGGGTCTCGAGGCACTCGCCCCGGCGCCGGACCAAGAAGAAGCGGAGCCGTTCTCGAAGCTCGACTTCGGGCGGCGTCACCTGCTCAAGCTGACGCTTCTCGACCACTGGGGCGCTCTGCTGGGCGCCAACGACCGCCACTTGGCCGAGTTCATGCCAGGCGTGCTCACCGAGGAGTCGGACTGGGGCGCCGCCTGGGGCATCGAGCTGACCCCCATCGCCCGCCGCGAGGAACACCAGGAGGGCTACATCGCCGAGGTCGACGCCGTGCTGGCCGGCAAGGAGGAGCTGGCGACCTGGGACTCAGGAGAGCTCGTGGCGCCGGTCATCGACTCGCTGCTCACCGGCACCCACCGCGAAGTACCGGTCAATCGGCCCAACACGGGCCAGTGTCCCGACCTTCCCGCTGATGCCGTGGTGGAGTCGATCTGCGTGGTCGACGGTGACGGCATCCGGGGCCGCGACGTCGCTCGGGCTCCTGCTCCTTTCGCAGAGCTGCTGCGCCGCCATGTGGCTGTGCAGGAGATGACGGTCGAGGCCGCGTTGACGGGGACCGCGCCCTGGCCCAGCAGGCCTTTGCGCTCGACCCGCTGGCGGGGCGCGGGGACCTGCACGAGACCCAGGCCATGGTCGACGAGCTGCTCGCCGACACCTCCAAATGGCTCCCGCAGTTCAGCCCACTCTGACCGACTGGCCCACTCGCTCACTCACTCCCTCATCCACTCATTCACACACTCACCCCTTCACTCAACCACTCGACCCTCGTTCACTCGTTCACTCACACACAGACTCGCTGACCCATTGACCACCGGCCGCAGAGGGAGGTCCCCGTGAAGCTGGGTTTCATCGGCCTCGGAGCCATGGGACTCCCCATGACACGCAACCTCGTCGCCGCGGGCCATCAGGTGACCGTGGCGTCGCGCAGCAGGCCACCGGTCGACGAGGCGATGGCGTTCGGCGCCATCGACGGGGGCACCCTCACCGACGTGGCGACGTCGAGCGAGGTCCTCATCCTCTGCGTCCCCAACTCCCCCGACGTGGTGCAGGTGATCGGCGCCGTGCTCCCCGCCCTCGGGCCGGGCACGATCGTCGTGGACTGCTCGACCATCGACCCTGACGTCGAGCGGGCCCAGCACGCCAGGGTGACCGCCACCGGCGCCCGGTACCTCGACGCGCCGGTATCGGGAGGCACCGTCGGCGCCAAGAAGGGAACACTCACCCTGATGGTGGGCGGCGACGCCGTCACGCTGGAAGACGCCCGCGCCGCACTCGAGCCCATGGCAGGGCTGATCGTGCCCGTGGGTGGACCGGGGATGGGCCAGGTCGTGAAGCTCTGCAACAACCTGATCTACGCCGCGCAGATGCTGTCCACGGCCGAAGCGACCGCGCTGGCGGTGCGTTCGGGAGTGGACATGGCCAAACTGCTGGAGGTGCTGGTGCACTCGACCGGGGATTGCACCGCGGTGCGCACCCGGTTGCCCGTGCCCGGTGTCATCCCCGACAGCCCGGCGTCGAACGGGTGGCAACCCGGGTTCATGACCGACTTGATGGCAAAGGACCTCGACCTCGCCCTTTCCTACGCGGCGCGAGCGGGGGTGCCCATGACGTCCACCGCCACCGCCCGCCAGGCGCTCACTGCGGCGTCGACGGCGGGGTTCGGGCGTGAGGACTTCTCGGCCTTGGCGAAGGTCGTGCTCCGCCTGGCCGGGGTGGCCGGGGTGGAGTGAGGTCCATGCCCAGCGGGCCGCTCGAGGCGCCGGCGGTGATCCTCGCTGCCGATCACCGTGCCCGCGGCGTGATCACCATCGAGCCGTACGAGGCGTACCTCGAGGCGCTGAAGGCCGCGCTGGCGTACTGCGAGGGCATCTTGGCGAGCACACAGCCCTTGCGCGACCTGGCTGCGACAGGCGCCATCGAGCCCCGGCACCGCACGTACCTGTCGCTCAACCGCACGGGACTGGCAGCGAGTGCGTTCGAGCTCGACGACCGTGCCGTGGCGAGCGTTGAGTCCGCTGCCGCCGATGGATGGACCGGCGTCAAGCACATGACGCGCATCGACCTGGCCGACCCCGTCACCGCGTCGGCCCTGGAACTACTGGGCAAGGTCCTGGAGTCGGCACGGGCCGCCGGGCTCGAGGCGCTCGTGGAGTGCTTGTCGTGGCGCGGTGGTCAGGTGGCGCGCGACACCGACTCGATCGTGTTCGCCGCCATCGTGGCCCATGATCTCGGCGCCCCGGTCCTCAAGGTGCCCGTCCCCGGCGTGGCTCCGGGCGCGGCTCGCGTGGACGCCGTGGCCCGGATCGTGGCGAGCGTGGGAGTGCCGGTGCTCTTTCTCGGTGGCCCGCGGCGCAGCGGGGACGTGTCGGGTGGCCAGCGCGACCCCCGGAATGATGCACTCGACGAGATCCGCGACGCCATGGCCGGCGGTGCCGCCGGGCTGGCCGTCGGGCGCGTGGTGTTCCAGGACCCCGACCCGGCGACGATGGCGCGTCTCGTCGCCGAGGCCGTGCACGAGGGTGCGCCACCCGGTGCGGGTGCCGCGGGTGTCTCGGGTGGCGCAGGTGGCGCAGGTGGCGCGGGCACCGGCGCCGTCTCGGCGTGATCCTCACCGTCGACCTCGGCACCAGCGTCACCAAGGCCATCGTCTGGAGCGACGACGGTCCGGTGGCGGTGGGGCGCAGCACTCTCCACAGCATTTACCTGGCAGGCAACCGGGTCGAACAGGATCCCGCCTCGTGGTGGCCCTCGGTGGTGTCGGCGTGCGCGGCAGCCCGGTCGGAGCTCGGTGTACGGGGGGCACCGATGTTCGAGGCGGTCGAGGCCCTGGGCTTCGCGGCGGCCCGGCAGACCTTCGTCCCCGTTGCCGCCGACGCCACACCACTGGGGCCCGCACTGCTGTGGTCGGACCGCCGGGCGGGCGCCGAGGCCGTGGCCCTGGCGGCATCGTTCGGGGACGACGGCGCCGACATCGTGCGGCGCCGCACAGGAGTGGTGCTCGACGCCGGATCGGTGGCAGCCAAGGTCAGTTGGCTGGTGGGCCACGAACCCGACCGGCTGCGGGCCGCCCGCTGGCTGCTCGCACCGCGCGACCTCGTGGCGTGGCGTCTCATCGGCGAAGTGACCACCGACCAGACCTTGGCATCGGCCACCGGGCTGTACGACATCTCCGACGGCGACCGCCTGGGCCCGCTCGTGCCCGGGCTCGTCGATGCCGCCGCCGGCCTCCTCCCCGAGACCCGGGATCGGACACGGTGTCGGGGAGCTTGCTGGCCGAGCCGGCCAGCGAGCTCGGGCTTCGTGTCGGCATTCCCGTCGTGATCGGCGCTGGGGATCGCGCCTGCGAGGTCCTGGGCGCTCATTCGACGGAGGCTTGGCCCATGGTGTCGTGGGGGACGACAGCCAATGTGTCGATCCCGGTCCCACACCGCGTCGACCCAACCCCGCGTTCCATGATCGTCACGCGTGGCGCGCTGGGGGGATGGCTGCTCGAAGGCGGCTTGTCGGCGGCCGGGTCCCTCGTGGACTGGCTGGCGCGCCTGACCGACCACGACGCCGACTCCCTCATGGGACGGGCCCGGTCGAGCCCGCCGGGGTCGCGCGGGGTGATCGCATTCCCCTGGCTGGGCGGGGCGCGCGCGCCATGGTGGCGCGACGGCGCCCGGGGGGCGGTCGTGGGACTGTCGTTCGACCACGACATCGGCGACCTGGCACGCGCCGTCGTCGAGGCGGTGGCGTGGGACGTGAAGCGGTGCCTGGACTCGGTATCCGAGTCGCGTTCGGACGACGCGCCACGGCCCGAAGGCCTCGTCCTCGGCGGGGGCGGCGCGAACGTGGCGCTGTGGACCGACATCCTGACTGCCGTGACCGGACTGCCGGCGCGTCGGAGACGCTCAGGCGAAGCGGCGTCGGCCGGAGCGGCGATGCTCGTGGCGCGGGCCACGGGAACTGACCTCGACCTCGATCTGGATGCCTTTCTCGATCGTGTAGACCCCGTCGACGCCGAGATGTGGCCCGATGCATCGGCAACGGCGTGCTACGCGAAATTGCGACCGACCGTCGACGCCGCCGCGACGGCGGTCATCGAGTTGGGTCGATAGAGGGGCCGGTACCCAGATGAAAGAAGTGCGTCTGGCGTACGGCCGCAACGGGATCTCGGTCCGGGTACCCGACGATGCCGTGATCGTGACCGCCACCGAACTGCACGGCCTGTCCGACCAGGCCGGTGCCGTGCTCCAGGCGTTGCGGGAGCCGGTCGAAGGTCCTCCCCTTTCGGACCTCGTCGGGGAAGCGGCGCGCAGGGCTGCGCGACGGCGGCGGCGCGGGTGGCCGATCGGAGGGCGGTCGCGGCGGAAGCCCGAGAGTGGCGGTGGTGTTCCCCGACCTCACACGGCCCATGCCCAACCAAACGGTCCTTCCGCCCTTGCTGGCGGAGCTCGAGCGGCTGGGGGCCGGTCCCGAACGTGTGGAACTGCTGTGCGCCACGGGCACCCACCGCCTGGCCACCCCCGAGGAGATGGTCGAGCTGGTGGGGCCGGACATCGCCGGGCGCTACGTCATCCAGCAACACCGGGCCGAGGACGCCGAGCACGCCGAGCACGTCGAGGTCGGGCAGGTGGACGGGACCCCGGTGCGGATCGATCGTCGCTATGTCGAGGCCGACCTACGCATACTGACCGGTTTCGTCGAGCCGCATTTCTTCGCGGGATTCAGTGGCGGCCCCAAGGGCGCGTGCCCGGGTCTGGCCGCACTCGAGACGATCCTCGAAGCGCACAGCCCCACGCGGATCGCCGACCCTCGCGCCACGTGGCTCGTCACCGAAGGAAACCCCGTCCACGACTTCGTGCGCGCCGCGGTGGCGCTGGCTCCTCCCACCATCTCGCTCGATGTCGCCATCAACCAACGCCGTGAGCTCACGGCCGTCTTCGCAGGACCGCTGCCGAGCGGGCACGCCGCCGCGTGCCGGTTCGTCGAACAGACATCGGTGCAACCGGTGGGCGCTCGCTTCGACGTCGTCCTGAGCACCAACGGCGGGTACCCGCTCGATCGCAACCTGTACCAGGCGGTGAAGGGCATGGCGGCGGCCGAACGTGTGGTGCGCGCCGGAGGGACCATCGTGATGGCGGCCGAGTGCGCGGACGGCATGCCCAACGGGGGCGCCTTCGCGCGGCTGATGGCCCAGGCACCAGGTGTCGACGTGCTCGACGCCGCGGACGGGCCGTCGGAGACGGACCGCTGGCAGGCCCAGGTCCTCGGCCGGATCCTGCATCACGCGCAGGTGTGGCTCCACACTCAGGGGTTGACCGATGCCGAGGTCCACGCCGCATTCCTCCGACCCGTCGACGACGTGAGCGATGCCGTGGCCGAAGCCCTCGACACCGCCGGACGGGGCCTCGGTGGTGGCCGCCACGCCCGGCTCGGCGTCCTGCCCTACGGACCACTCACGGTCGCCTCGGCCTCCGGTTCGTAGGTCGGCTCTGCCTCGGGCTCATCAGGCGGTCCACCGAACCATCTCCTCACCGCCAGGCCGTGACCCCTGACCTCCCCGACCCGGTCACGATGGCGGGGACGGTCCCCACGAATGTCTGACGAATGCGTCAGGGATTAGCGTGTCGCTGCGATGCCGGCCACGGGGATCAGCTCGTCGGAGAAGGTGCAGGGGCCCTGCACGGCGGCGACGAGCCGCTGTTCAGCTTCACCGTCCCTGACGAGCTGCTCCAGGAGGCCATTAGCAAGAGCCGCCACAAAGATGCAGTGGCCGATGTCGCTCTCATGCCGGGAGTGGGCGAGGGCAAGCCCCCACCGTTGCTGGGGATCCTGCGAGCCTACGGGTTCGCCCCGCTCGTTCTGCTCACCGTCGCCGCCATCGTCCCCAACATGTTCGGGCAGGGCATCAACCTGATCGGCAACAACCTCGAGAAGTCGTTCCACCTCAGCGACAGTGGGCTGGGGGCGGTGGCCTTCGTGGCCTCGGTGGCGCAGCTGCTGTGGGCCGTCCCCCTCGGCCTGTGGGCGGACCGGGGCAGCCGCAAGGTGGTCTCGGCCATCTCGCTTCTCGTGTTCGCCGTGCTGGCGCCGCTCATGGCGCTGTCGCCCAACGTGTGGTGGTTCGTGGTCCTGTACCTCCTGGCATCGGTCGGCAGCGCCGTCAACAACACGGTGCACAATTCCTATCTCTCCGATGCCTACCCGACCGAGGGCCGCAGCCGGGTGTTCAGCTGGCACTACCTCCAGGACCCCATCGCCCAGACACTGGGCATCCTCATCTTCGGTGCCATCGTCGCCTACACCAACGACTGGCGGTGGGGACTCATCGTGGGCGTCGCCGGCATCCCGATCGCACTGTCGCTGTTCACCATCCGCGAACCCGACAAGGGCACCAACGAGTCCAGTCACATCCTCAAGGCCGCGGGCATGGACGTGCAGGCGGAACAGGAGCACACGCCGCGAGTCCTCCTGGGCCCGGCCATCACACGACTGCTGCGCATCCGCTCGCTGTACTACGAGCTCGTGGCGGTGGCCGTGCTGGGCTTCGCCGGGATCAGCGCGTCGCTGTTCGGCAACCTCTACTTCGTGCGGGTGTGGCACCTGCACACCGCCGAGCGAAGCCACATCTACGCCATCATCGGTCTGGCCGCGTTCCTGGGCCTCCCCGTCGCCTATACCGTCGGCGACCGCCTGTTTCGTCGGGCCCCGCAGGCGCCCCTGGTACTGGCGGGGATCTCCATCACCGTGTACGGAACCTTGTTCACGGCGTCGCTGTACATGCCCAAGCTTTGGCTGGTCGTGGCGTTCCAGCTGCTCGCCAACGCCGCCGTGGCGCCCATCGCCATCGCCATCTTCCAGACGCTGGCAGCGACGGCCCCACCCGAGATGCGATCGATCTGCTTCGCCATGTTCGGCGTGTACTCGGCGGTGTTCGGCGGCTTCGCCGGGGGCATCATCCTCGGGGCCATCAGCGATGCCACCAACGTCACTACCGCGCTGACCTTCGTCGGGCCGGTTTGCGCCCTGGGTGGCTTTCTTCTCGTCATCGGATCACGCTTCGTCCGACGCGACATCACCCTCGTGATCGAGGACGTCCTGGAGCGCTACGCGGAGGGCAAGCGGCGTCAGTCGGGCGGAGAGATCCCCGCTCTGCAGATCCACAACATGGACTTCTTCTACGGGAGCCAGCAGGTCCTCTTCGACGTCAACTTGGAGGTCACCGAAGGCGACATCGTGGCGCTTCTAGGTACCAACGGCGCCGGTAAGAGCACGCTGCTGCGGGCGGTGGCGGGTCTCGACCACCCCCATCGCGGGGTCATCCGTATCTTCGGCTCCAACTGCACCTACCTCGAGCCCGAACAGATCATCGACCTCGGCGCCGCGCTGCTCGTGGGGGGAAAGATGACGTTCCCGGGCCTGAGCGTGCGCGACAACCTCCGTATCGGGGAGCACTCGTTCCGACGCGACATCCCTCGGGCCAAGACCGCGCTCGACGACGCCATCGCTCTCTTCCCCGAGCTCGAGTCCCGCCTCGACCAGCCCGCGGGCACATTGTCGGGCGGAGAGCAGCAGATGTTGGCTCTGGCGCGGGTCATGATGACCAAGCCCCGCCTCCTCATGATCGACGAGCTCGCCTTCGGTCTCGCGCCCATGACCGTCGAGCGCCTGATGGACATCGTCCGTCGAGTGAATGCCGACGGGGCCACGGTGATCCTGGTGGAGCAGAGCGTGAACCGCGCCATGACCCTGGCGGAGCACGCCTTCTTCCTCGAGCGCGGCGAGGTCCGCTTCGACGGCTCGATCTCCGAGCTCCTCCAACGCGACGACCTGCTGCGACCGGTCTTCTTGGCCGGCGTGGGCTCCGCCCTGGGCAACGGTGCCGCCGGCAATGGCGCGCGCAGCACCGGGACGAAGGGTTCCGAGCCCAACGGTGCGGGGTCGCCGTCCCCGGGGCCGAGCGTGCCCGGGCCGCAAGCACCTGAGGCGAAGGCGCCCGGGCCGCAAGCACCTGAGCCCAATGCGGAAGCGCCAGAGCCGAAGGCACGTGAGTCGAAGGCACCTGAACCGGGCGCCGGGGCAGACGGCCTGTGGTTGGACGGGTCGGGGCCGGGGTCTCCGGAGCCCGACGGGAAGGGGGGCGACACGTGATGGCGGTGTCGATCCCCTCGTCGATCGTCATCGAGGGCGCCATCCTCGGGCTCAACTACGGGCTGCTGGCGGTGGGGTTGGTGTTGATCTACCGCACCAGCCGAGTGCTCAACTTCGCCCAGGGTCAGCTCGGCGTGGTGGCGGCTGTATTCATGGTCAAGCTCTACTACGACTTCGGGATCAACTACTGGGCGGCACTCGTCGCCGCGCTGGGAGTGGCGGCGGGAGCCGGTGCGCTGTCCGAGCTCGTGCTGCGGCGCCTGTTCAACCGGCCCCGGGTCATGGTCATGGTGGCCACCATCGGCCTGTCCCAGGTTCTCTATCTCTTTACACTCCTGCCTTTCATCAGGCCCAAGCAGCTCTTCAGGGCCTTCCCGGTGCCGGTCCACTGGTCGTTCAGTATCGGGACCTTCATCTTCCCGCCCGGCGAAGTCATCACCCTGATCGCCGCTCCCGTCGTGGCTTTGGGTCTCGCCGCCTTCATACGGTTCTCGCCCTGGGGCCTCGCCATGCGGGCATCGGCCGAGAACAGCGAGTCGGCCCGACTGTCGGGAGTGTGGGTGCGACGCACGTCCACCGTGGCCTGGACCCTGGCGGGAGCGCTGTCGGCCGTCACCGCCATGCTCGCCGCCCCGACCCAGACGAGCACCCTGACCGAGGTCCTCTCTCCCGGGCTCCTGCTGCTGGCGCTCCTCGCCGCCCTCCTCGGCGCCATGGTGAGCCTGCCCGTCGCCTTCGCGGCCGGCATCGGCGTGGGCATCGTCCAAGACGTACTGGTGTGGAATTTCACGAAGCTATCGGGGACCGCTTCCGTCGAGCTCGTCCTCTTCGTGCTGTTGCAGCTCGCCCTGATCGTGCGCGCTGCCTCGCTCCAGAAGAGCGCGCGTACCGCCGAACGGGCGTCATGGACGTCGGGGACCCTCGCCTTCCGCCAAGCCGGAGAGGGGCTCCGAAAACGGGTGGGCACGACGGGAGTGCTGGTGACGGTGGTGGTGGCCGCCCTGCTGCCTCTCGTGCTGAGCGTGGACCGCACGTTCCTCATGTCACAGATCTGCATCTACGGCGTCATCGCTCTTTCGCTGACGGTCCTCACCGGCTGGGCGGGCCAGGTCTCGTTGGGGCAGTTCGGGCTCGTGGCCGTGGGGGCCGACATCACCGCCCACCTGGGAAATGGCGTCCCCCTCATCCTGCTGCTCCCCCTGGCCGGCGTGGCGACCGCCATCGTCTCGATGCTCGTCGGGCTCACGGCCCTGCGCATCCGGGGCCTGTACCTGGCGGTGAGCACCCTCGGGTTCGCCCTCTTCATGCAGACGTCGGTGCTAGCCACGTCGTGCTGGACCATGCCGCTTCTGCATCGGACGATCTGCTCGGGACTTCCCGACCCGGAATCCACGTTGATCTCCCGGCCTTCGCTGTTCGGGCTGGGACTGACTTCGGAACGGGCTTTCGCGTGGTTCTCCTTGGCCGTGTTGATCGTCTCGATCCTCATGGTGCGATTGTGGCGTGACCGCGGCATCGCACGGCGGCTCATCTCGGTCCGGGACAACGAGATCGCGGCCGGGTCCGCCGGCATTCCCGTGGTGCGCACCAAGCTCATGGCATTCGCGCTGTCGGGGTTCATGGCGGGCTACGCCGGGGTGTGCATCGCCTTCGCCACCGAGCGGTTCAGTACCGAGACCTTCGACCCCACGGTCTCGCTGTTGGTGGTGTCGATGGTCGTAATCGGTGGTCTGGACTCCATCCCCGGTGCCGTGCTCGGTGCCCTGTACCTCGAGGGACTCCCGGCCATCTTCGGGTCGTCGACGTCGATCCAGATCCTCACCAGCGGCATCGGGCTCATGGCGTTCATCCTCTACCTGCCCGGCGGCATGGCCCAGGTCATGCACCAGCTGGGCGACCTCGCCACCGTCGGGGTGCAGAACCTGCGCGCCCGCTGGCGAGGTGGAACGCCGACGGGTAGCTCGCCGTCCGGTGGCTCCGCCGATGGCCCTGTTCCGGGACAGCCGACCGAGGCGGGAGAAGTCGCCGAGGTGATCTCGTGACCCACCCCGGCGATGTTCCGGTAACCGACACCGGCACCATCACCGACGATGCTCCCGTCACCGACGATGACGGAGAGTCGAGGTCCCCCCGTAAGAGGAGGCGAGAAGGGCCCGCCCGACTGGACATCCGAAGCGTCGTGGTGTCTTTCGGGGGGTTGCTGGCCGTCGACCAGGTCAACGTGTCGGTCGAGCCGGGCACGATCGTCGGGCTCATCGGGCCCAACGGGTCGGGCAAGACCACGCTTCTCGATACCGTGTCCGGGCTCGTGGCACCGACCGAGGGTTCGGTCGCGCTCGACGGCGAGGATCTCGGCGACTACCTCCCCGAGGAGCGCTCCGCCCTCGGCGTGGTGCGCTCCTTCCAGGACTGTCGTCTGTACCCGGAGCTGTCGGTGGAGGACACGCTCCTGCTGTGCGAGGACGCCAGGAAGCGGGTCAGCGTGCTGTCGACCACCTTGCAACTCCCGTGGGCCCGGCGCACCGAGCGCGACAAGCGGCGCGCCGTCGACCGGGTCATCGCGTCGTTCGGGCTCGAGCGCTTCCGCCATCACCTGACCGGACACCTCTCCACCGGCACCCGCCGCGTCGTGGACCTGGCGTCCATCGTCCTGGCCGGCCCGAGACTCCTTCTGCTCGACGAGCCCACCGCCGGCATCGCCCAGCGCGAGGCCGAGGCCTTCATCCCACTCCTGAAGCGGCTCCAGGAGGTGACGGGATCGACGATCCTTCTCGTGGAGCACGATGTCCCGCTCGTATTCGAGCTCTGCTCCACCGTCATCGTGATGCAGACCGGGACCGTGGTGGTCTCGGGCAGCCCCGACGTCGTACGCGAGGACCCCCGGGCGCTGGCCGCCTACCTCGGCGCCAGTGACGCGGCGCTGAACGTGACGGGCCCGGGCGCGCTGACGCGGGCTCAGGTTCGGGCGCGGAAGCGGGCACCTCGCGCTCGGGCTCGGATGCCTCGGGCTCGGGCACCTCGGGCTCGGTCTGACGCCCGACCCGTGCTATGCGATGGAGGAAACGGCTTCGGCCACGGGCGTGAGCGGTCGAGCCGGCCCGTAGGGACGGTCGCCGCGCAAGGTGACCCGATGGGCGATGCGCAACGCGTCGCCGTAGTCGTCGAGGGCGTAGTGCAGGGTGGCCCGGTTGTCCCAGAAGGCCACGGCTCCCGCCTCCCAGCGGTAGCGACAGCTGAACTCGGGCCGCTGACAGTGCCGGTAGAGCATGTCGAGCAGGGCTGAGCTCTCGAGCGGCGAGACTCCCTCGAGGAACCGGGTGAACTGAGAATTGACGAACAGGCCGTTGCGCCCGGTCTCGGGATGCGTTCGCACCACGGGGTGCGAGACCGGGAAGAGCCTGTCGTGATGCCGACCGTCCCACTCGTAGCCCCCCCGGGCCTCGACGTCCGCCGCGAACCACGGGTCGTGGTGCCATGCGATCAGCCGGTCGCACAGCGAGCGGACCGGCTCCGCCAGCGCGTCATAGGCGGCCTGGAGGCTCACCCACATCGTGTCGCCCCCGACTGTGGGTGCCTCGCGCATGTGGAGGATCGATCCGAGCGGAGGAGTCTGCAAGAACGTGACGTCGGTATGCCACCACGAAGCCCGGTCTTCGCGCCCGTCGATGGGCAGGACTTCGGGACTCCCCTCCAGAGAAGGGATCACGGGGTGCGCCGGGGTCACCTCGCCGAACTGCCGGGCGAAGTCGGCCTGCACCTCGGGAGCGAGATCCTGGTCGGGGAAGAACAGCACCAGGTGCCGGCACAGCGCGCCACGCACCTCGGCGACGACGTCGTCACCCAGAGGACGACTGAGATCGAGGCCCCTCACCTCCGCCCCGATGTTGGGAGAGACCGCCCTGATGTCCAGTCCTGTCACCAAAGCCACGCCGTCCATCGTGCCCCACCGTGCCGGTGGCCACAAGCCGCCGTGCAGGCGCCGGACGGGAGCCCAGGCCCGTGACTCGACCCGACGACGGGGGGCCGCGGGGTCGGCGACCCCTGAGCCGCATATCGTGTGGCCAGGACCGACGCCCAACCGCCGGTAGCGGGCGCTCGGGGTAGGACGACACCGGCCGAACGCGGCGGTAGGCGGTCTGCAGTCTCGTTCACCGGCAACGGTCACCGGCGACGGCGGCGGCAGTCGGCGACGGGAGTCGGCGACGGCAGTCGGCAGTCGGCAGTCGGCGACGGACGCCGAGCAGGCGAAAGGCAACTGGAGGGGGAAGGGGCGACGATGGCGAGTTCTGGTCCTGCGTCGGCACTGAGGCGGTCGTGGCGACGCCTCCGGCGCCGGCCCGCCGGTGTGCAGGTCGTCGCTCTTGTGGTGGTGATCGCCGTGATAGGCGGTGCCGTGTACGGGATCACCGCGTCGACGAAGAAATCCGCCACGCCCACGTCGGGAACCTCGGGCACCTCCGGCACCTCGGGCTCCTCGGGCACGTCGAGCGGGTTGGGACTCGGCCAGCCGAGCGGCGTGGGGGTGGACCAGGCGTCGACGAGCACCCGAGGGGTGACAGCCCACTCGATAAACGTGGTCTTTCCGGTGTCGAACCTGACGTCGCTAGCATCGAACTTCGGCTTCGCCGGCGACACCGAGTTCGCCGCCCAGAAGGCGGCGATCCATACCTTTGTCAATGCCATCAACGATGCCGGGGGTATCAACGGTCGCAAGATCAACGCCATGATCGTCAACTTCGACCCCACCAGCGAGACGGGCATGCGGGCCCTGTGCAAACAGTGGACCGAAGGGAGCCCGCCGGTCTTCGCCGTCCTCGACGGGATCGGTTCATGGACCGGCGACAACGAGCTGTGCATCACACAAGAGGGACACACCCCCTTCATCGGGCAATGGACGACGGTGACGAACTGGACCGAGGAGGGAGCCCCGTACCTGTGGTGGACGGGTCCCGACCAGGCCCAGATCCTCGCCACGGTGGTGGCTTGGGGGAAGAGCTCTGGCCTGCTCGACAATTCCCACAAGGTCGGCATCATCGCCGGCGACCGCACCAGCGACCAGGTGGCCCTGAACCAGTACCTCCTGCCCGACCTGCGCGCGGCGGGGATCACCAACACCCTCGTCGAGACCCTGCCGTCCAACCCCTCCGACACCGCCGCCAGCAACTCGGCCGCCCCCTGGTCGTCCAACGTTTGAAGGCGGCCGGCGTGACGTCGGTCATCCCGCTCATCCCGTTCAACTCGTTCTTCCCGTTCCTCTCGCAAGAGAACGGGCAGAACTACTATCCGAAGCTCCTCCTCTCGGACTACGAGTCCTCCATCGAGACCACCCTGGGGCTGATCCCGATCCCCTACGAGAGGGGCCTCGACCACCAAGAGGGCGTGACGGTGGAGACGCTGGGCGGGACCGACGCGCCCATCCCCGAGAGCGAGGGTGGCTACGACCCCGCCGTCAACAGCTGCTACGACACCTGGAAGGCGCACAACAAGCCGACGTCGACGGTTTCTCCCTACATCGAGGAGCAGGGCCCCATCGTCGGCTGGTGCCAAGTCATCCGCCTTTTCGCCGCTGCAGCCCTCGGCGCGGGCCCCCAGCTCGACCGGCGCACGTTCGTCGAGTCCATGTCGAGGATCCAGAACTTTCCCGGGACCTACTCGCCGACACTGAGCTTCGGCCCGAACAAGTATGCGGGGCCGACGGAGTACCAGGTCGTAGAGCTCTACAACAACGAGCCACCCTCACCGCTGTGCGTGCCCACCTACACGGGTAAGCCCCAGGGGACCTGTTGGCACGTGATTCAGAGCTGGACACCCCTTGCCAGTTGACCTGCCCCTGGATCCGGTTCATCCCGTTGATCGGCCGGTGGACCTGCCGGTGCCGGCGCGCAACTACTCGCCGTGGTACTCGTGGATGGTCCGTCTCGGCCAGACCGAGCAGGTCGATCCCTTGCCAGCCCCGGACCTCGACGGCGACGGAGGTGGCGGAGGCGGCGGAGGCCGCGGCTACGCCGATGTCTTGGCGCAATGGCGGGTGCGGTGTCGGGGTCGCCTGCAGTCCCTTCTCGGTCCGGCGCCCGAACAGGTGCCCCTGCACCTCGAGACGCTCGAGTCCGTCGAGTGCGACGGCTACCGGCGCGACAAGGTGGTGTTCGACACCGAGCAGACCATGTCGGTACCCGCGTACCTTCTGGTACCCCACAGTCGCAGGGCACCCGGCCCGGCGGTCCTCGCCGCGCACGGTCACGGGCCGGGGAAGTCCGAGGCGTGCGGGCTCGAGCGCACCGGTACCCCGAACGCCGACTACGCGCACCAGCTCGCGCTACGGGGCTACGTCGTGCTCGCCCCCGATTTGCGCTGCTTCGGAGAACGCCTGGACTGGAACCCCGATGACCACTACGCGTGTGACACCAACCTCGTCCACGCCGTGATGGCCGGCATCAATCCGCTCACCCAGAACCTGTGGGACCTGGCGCGCTCCCTCGACGTCCTCGAGTCGCACCCGTTGGTGGACCGTGACCGCATGGGGATGGCGGGCCTCTCCTACGGCGGCACGGTCACCCTGTTCCTGGCGGCGTGGGACGAACGCGTGGCCGCCGCGGTCGTGAGCGGATACTTCTCGTCGTGGGCCGAGTCGCACAAGATGCCATGGAACATGTGCGGCTCCCAGGTGCTCCCAGGGATGCTCGGCCAGATCGAGCACGTGGACCTGGGCGCGCTGGTGGCACCGCGAGCGTTGCTCATCGAGTCCGGCACCGGCGACGACCTCTTCCCGGCGCCCGTCGCTGCGGCGGGGGTCGAGAGGCTGCGGGCGGTCTACTCGTCATTCGGAGCCCCTGACCGGCTCGAACACGACGTCTTCCAGGGCGGCCACGAGTGGCATGGCGTGGAGGCCTTCTCGTTCTTCGAGCGTTGGATTGGACCTGGCCACCCCGTCGAAGGTCGGTGAGGGTCTCTCGTCGGTGAGCAGTTGCACGGCCGCCTTGGCTGCGTAGCGGCGTGGTGGCTTGGCTGTTCAGCGGCGTGGCCGAGCCGCGGTGACGGGCTGTCGTTGGAGCTCAGCCGGGGATCTGCCAGTGGACCAGGTCCCTGCTGCGTGCGATCCCGATCTTGGCGTGGCCCCATCCCCCGAATTGGGTGAGCTCATCGCTTCCCGAATACGTGGCGTAGTAGTAGCCGTCCACCGAATACGCGTTGCAGAGGAACACCGAGTTGGCGTGCTCGTAGCCCACGCTCGACAGGCCGGGCCCCGAATCCCAGGACTGCCCGGGGATCACGATCATCCTCCCGCCGCTCCAGTGGAGCCACGAGGACGGCGTGGTCGGGTTGCCCGACAGCTCGAACATCCAGGGCTGGTCGAAGGTGTTCGAGGTCGCCACCAAGTGCCAGCGCCCGGCCACCGCGACGAATTCGAAGTTCTCGATGGTGTCGCCGTTGACCACGATGTCGGGTCGCCCCACAAAGGTCCACGGACCGTTGAGCGAGCCATTCGGCGACCACGCGATCTCGAAGTGTTGTGACGTGGACCCCGATGCCGTGCCGTATTTGTACCCGAGGATCAATCCGTGCCCGGTCCAGGCCAGCGCCGGGTCGATCATCCGATCACCGGGTGCGGGGTGGACGCTGAGCGCGAGGGGCTGCGGCGCCGACCACGTATCGAGGTCGGTCGACGTCCGGTAATAGAGCTTGGACTGTCCGCCGCCGACCGATCCCGGGTCCGAGTCGTAGGTCGCCACGAACACCCCCGACGGGCTCCGGACGATGTCGGGCGATGCCACGCCCAGCACGCCGGCCTGCGCGGGCCACGGCGACGGGCGCCGACCAGGTCTTGAGATCGATGCTCGTGGACGTGGCGATGTCCCAGTGCTCGGCCCCTGGCGTGGGGACGTCGTTGGTCACGTAGCTGAAGAGCATGTGCCAGCTGCCCTTGGCCCAGACGAGTGCCTGGTCCTTCACCCCCGCGGTCGGCTCGCTCAGGATCGGGTTGCGCAGTTCTTCCCACGCCACATGGGGGGCGGCGCCCGAAGCACCCACGACACATTCGTGGTCGGCCCCCAGTGTGGTCCCCGCCGACGGCGTGCCTCTCGCTGCCGCGGAGGTGTTCGGTAGCGCCGTCGAGGAAGTACCCGGTTCCGAGCCCGGTGTCGCACTCGAACCGCCGCAGCTGGCGAGGCAAAGCGCGAGAGCGAGCGCGCCGACCAGGGGGCCGACGAGCGTGCCGACGAGCGGGGCGAACCCGGAGGCGGGCGCCCGAACCCGCCCTCGACACACCCCGGGCCGCGTCCCGGTTCGCATCCCCGGCCGGATCTCTCGGCCCAGCCCTCGTCGGCGGCGGCCCGGCACCGGCTCACCACTCCAGAAGCGACGCCGAGTCCGGGTCGAGATGCAGCGTGACGTTGTCCCGGGTGCGAAGGAACGAGGCCGGGCATGCGGTGGACACCGGACCCGTGAGCGCGGCGCGCACGGGATCGGCCTTGCGGGCTTCGGGCACCACGGCCAGGACCGTGGCGGCGCGCAGCAGCGCGGGGATGGTAGCGGTGAGCGCACGGCTCGGCACCGCTTCGACGTCGGGGAAGTGTCCCTCGTGTACCTGCTGCAGCCGGCAGTCGCGGTCGAGCTCGACGACCTTCATGTCGAGAGGATCGTCGAAGTCGGCGACGGGAGGGTCGTTGAACGCCAAGTGCCCGTTCTCCCCGATTCCGAGACAGCAAAGGTCGAGTGGGTGGTCTCGCAACAGCGCCGCGTAGCGGCGACACTCGAGCTCCGGATCGGCGAGCCCGTCGAGGTAATGGGCGTCACGGGGATGGACGCGGTCGCTGATCCGCTCTCGGATCCACCGTTGGAACCCGGCCGGGTGCTCAGGCCCGACTCCCACGTACTCGTCCATGTGAAACACCACCACATCCGCCCATGGCACTCCGGGAGTGGCCGTGACGAGTGAGTCGACGAACTCCAGCTGCGAGTTCCCCGTGGCGAACATGGCGTGGGCGACACCCCTCGATGACACCGCCTGGCGCAGCACGGTGGCGGCACTGTCGGCCGCCGCCCGGCCCAGGACGCCGGAGTCGGGATGAATCTTCACGCGCAGCTGATCGACGGTGCGTTGGCGTACCGCGGACATGGGCCGCACTGTAGGCCGTGCTGCGAGGCGGACCGTGGGCTACACGGTAGGCCGTGCTGCGAGGCGCACCGTGGGCTACACGGTAGGCCGTGCTTCAGACCGCACCGTGGGCTACACGGTAGGCCGTGCTGCAGGCCGCACCGCGGGCCGCTCCGCGGAGGGCGCCACAGCGAGCGCCACGCGGGGCGCCGGCGGTCGGAGGGGGCTATCGTCGCCTCGATGGCGCCGAAAATCACGCTGGTGGGCGGGGGAAGCACCCACTGGACGCCCAAGTTGACGGTGGACTTCGCCAACACGCCGGCGCTCACCAACGCAGAGGTGGTCCTCTACGACCTCGATCCCGACTCGCTGCCGCCGGCGTTGAAAGTCGTGGAGCATGTCGCTGAGCGTCGGGGCATCCCGCTCACCGCACGGGCGACCACCGACATCGACGACGCGCTGACCGGGGCCGAATACGTGATCGCCACCTTCTCGGTGGGTGGCTTCGCCAGCATGCGCCACGACATCGAGATCCCGAACCGCTACGGGATACGCCAGACCGTGGGTGACAGCGTCGGGCCTGGCGGCATCTCCCGGTCACTTCGGAGTGTGCCCGTGATCCTCGCGGTGGCGCGCGCCATGGAGCGGCGTTGCCCCGAAGCGCTACTTGTCAACGTGAGCAACCCCCTCACGGCGCTGTGTCGGGCCGTGACCCGGGAGACCTCGATCTCGACGATCGGCCTGTGCGCCGAGATCGTGGGTCTCAAGTTCGTGCTCAGCCTCCTGTTCGATGCCGACTTCACGTCGATCGACCCCGTGGTGGCCGGAGTCAACCACCTCCCCCTGGTGACCTCGCTTCGTATCGGCGATCGTGACGGGTTCGCCATGCTGCGCCGCGCGCTTTCCGGGGACGGAGACCTGGATCTCTCGGGCCGACTGTGGATGGACCCACCGGCCGCGATGCATTACCAGATGAGCGACCCCGAACGGGGATGGACCAAGGCCGACATCCTGGCGAACAACAAGGTCAAGTTCGAGCTGTTCGACCGTTTCGGCGTCCTGCCGGGGTCATCGGACACACACGTAGTCGAGTTCTTCGCGGGCTTTGTGACCGCGGCGTCCGACTACGGACGAGATTGGCGGGTCCACCACTACGGCATGCACGGCCACCAATCCGACAAAGCCGACGACGATGCCGAGATGGCCGATCTCCTTGCTGACGAGAAGATTCCCACGTGGCCCTCGGGGGAGTTCGTGGCCTCGCTCCTCGAGGGGCTCGTCACCGGCGAGGAAAGAGCCCTACCGGGCAACATCCCCAACACCGGCCAGGTGGAGAGCCTGCCCGACGATGTGGTCGTGGAGTGCATGGTGACGGCAGGGAGCGACGGCGTCCGGCCCCGGGATCGGGCCGCGGTGCCGTCGTACCTCGGTGAGCACCTCCGGCGCGTCGTGAGCTCACAGGAGCTGACCGTCGAGGCTGCGATCTCGGGCGACCCCACGACGGTGCTCGAGGCCATGCTCGCCGATCCCATGGCCGGCTCGCTCCCCTACGAGCATGTGGTCGCCATGACAGACGAGCTCATCGCCGCCACCAGGCCGTGGCTGGCGCAGTTCGCACACCACGGGTAAACCGCGCGCTGACCAAATTGGGCTGCGCCGACCAGATTGGGCTGCGCCGACCAGATTGGGCTGCGCCGACCAGATTGGGCTGCGCCGACCAGATTGGGCTGCGCCGACCAGATTGGGCTGCGCTGACCAGATTGGGCTGCGCCGACCCTCACCCGCCGCGTCGGTTCAGCGCCGGTGCCGTGCCGAGTGCCGGTGCCTTGCCGCCTTTACGACATAGGTGTAGGAGTCCGTCGAACTTGCGGGACTGACGCCCATGGGAGAGATAACCCTGACGATAACGCTCCCCACAGAAGCCGCCGGTGAGAAGGCCACGATCTTCTTGTCCGACTTCACCGTGATGTTCGTCGTCTCTTGCGATCCGAACAGCACAGCCTTCACGCTCGAGAGCCCGGAGCCCCTTATGGTCACCTTCCGGTCGCCCGACGTCGGGCCCGACGCCGGTTTGACCACGGCCACCGTGGGTGCCGCCGTCGAAGTGTCGGTGACCTCACGGATGATGTTGTCCCCGTTGTCGACGACGACCAGGTGGCCCGAGGGGCCCACATTGACATCGGACGGGTCGTTGAGCGCCGCGGCCGTGGCCGGTCCGCCGTTGCCGATGGCAGTGGCGGTCGCGTTACCCGCGATCGTGTAAATGTCACCCGCCTTGACCCGGATCCTGCCGTAGGTGCCCTTGGCGGCGGCCACGAATCGGACCATGTTGTCGCCCGAGTCGCTGATGAAGAGGTTGCCGGCCGCGTCGACGGCGATACCCTGGGGAGTAATGAGCTCGGCCTTGATGGCCGGCTTCTTGTTGCCGATGGCAGTCGCGTTCACGTTCCCCGCGATCGTGTAGATGTCACCGGCCTTCACGGTCTGCCCGAAGGCGGTACCGCCGGCGGCGGCGACCAGGCGCACCACGTTGTTGTCCGGGTCGGCGACCACCACGTCTCCTCTGGGGTCCACCGCCAGTCCGTTGAAGGAGTCCATGGCGAGCTCGGCTGACACCGCCGGCCCGCCGTCGCCGGAGTACCCATTGATGGTGTTGCCCGCGATGACGTAGATGGATCCCGCTTGCATGACCTGGCCGAAGTAGGTGCCGGACTGCGCAGGGAGGAACCGGACGTCGTCGTTGAAGGTGTCGGCGATCACAAGGTCGCCATGGGCGTCGAAGGCGATGCCGTCAGGTGACGCCAGTCCTGCCGATGAGGCCTGCTCACCGTTTGAGATCGACCCTCCTTCCCCGGCGACGGTGTAGATCCTCCCCGCCGTCATGGAGACACCGAAGCGCGTCCCGTTGGCTTCGGCCAGGAGCCGAACGGCGTTGTTGAGCGTGTCGGTGATGGCGACATCACCCGTCAAGGGATCGACGGCCACCCCATTGGGATCGTTGAACTCCACCTCGGTGGCCGGCGCTGTGGTTCCCCACGGTCCGTCGCCGCCATCGGGATTGCCGTCACCCGCGATCGTGTAGCTGTAACCGGCGACCATGGCACGGCCGTAGAAACTGCCGGTCGAGGTCGCCGCCACGCGGATGACGTTGTTGCTCTGATCGGCGAATACCACGTTGCCGTGGGAGTCGAAGACCGCCGACAGCGGGGATCCGAGGGTCGCGCTCAGGCTCGGCATCCCGTTGGACGGGGTGGCGTCCGTCCCTCCGCCGGCGACGGTGGTGATGTACTGGGTCCCGGACTTCGGGGCGGCCGAGGCCGAGGTCGACAACGCGCCGACCAGGGCCGAGCTGGCCACGACGGAGCACACCACGCAGACGACCGCCCCGCCCCGCAAGCGAGAGATGCGGGCCGAACGGAGACGCGATGGCTGAAACATCACGCTGCGCATTCGATCACCCGCTTTGAGCGCCAGCAGCCCAGCCTGTCGAACCGCTTTTCGAGATCCATGGGTCTCAACCCCCCGCCATCCCAACCCCTCCGCCGAGCCGGCGAAGCCGACCCGTTGGACACACCGACCAACCGGTGCGAAGTCCTGGCCAGATGGTATACGCATGACCCGACCGCCACACGCGTGGCTGCTCCTTCGGCCGTCCGGCACCGGCGATCTCGCGCCCGCTCGACGACGGCCCCCGCGGCCATCTGAGTCCAATGTGGGCGCAACCATCTTCTTGTCCACATCTTCTTGTCCACATCTTCTTGTCCACATCTTCTTGTCCACATCTTCTTGTCCACATCTTCTTGTCCACATCTTCTCGTCCACGACATCGCGCACATCCGACTCCGTTCACGGCCGCAAACCTGCCGAGACACGGTCGTCAGCGCTGTACTGCGAACTACCGGTTGCTGCCGACAACGGCACGATCGGGCTTCGGGCACCGGACCCTTGGTTACCGGGCCCCCCTCTGGTCAAATGCGGAGCATCAGTTCCGTTTATAGTGTCCCAACACATGGGGCCGTCACCACTGGTCCACGTACACGTACCGATTGCACAAGGGGCTAGATGACCAGATCGCTCCGTCGAGCGAGCTATAAGGCCACCTTTACCGTTCTTCTCCTCGGAGTGTCCGCCTACGCGCTCCTGCAGTCGCTGGTGCTGCCGGTCCTGCCCACCATCCAGCATGACCTGCACACGTCCCAGAGCACCGTGACCTGGGTGTTGACCGCCTATCTGTTATCCGCCTCCATTTTCACGCCCATTCTCGGGCGGGTGGGTGACATGGTCGGCAAGGAGCGGATGCTGGTCGTCACCCTTTCCGCCTTGGCCCTCGGTTCGGCGATGGCCGGACTGTCCCAATCGATCGGCCTACTCATCGTTGCCCGAGTCGTTCAGGGAATCGGCGGTGCCGTCCTCCCCCTGTCGTTCGGGATCATCCGTGACGAGTTCCCGTCAACCAAGGTGGCCACCGGGGTCGGGGTCGTCGCCGCCATGGCTGCAGTCGGAGGTGGTGCAGGGATCGTCATTGCCGGACCGATCGTCAGCCACCTCGACTACCACTGGCTGTTCTGGATCCCCTTGATCATCACCGTGATCGCCGCCATATGCGCCCACTTGTTCGTTCCCGAGTCACCGGTGCGAACTCCAGGGAGGATCAGTTGGTCGGCGGCCGTCTTGCTCTCGGGGTGGTTGGTCGCCCTCCTCGTCGGAGTCAGCAGGCCCCCAGCTGGGGATGGGGCTCGAGCAAGGTCATCGGGCTGATCTCGTTGGCGTTGGCAATCGGTGTGGCGTGGATCATCGTGGAGTCGCGATCGCAGCAGCCGCTCATCGATATGAAGATGATGCGCGTTCCCGCCGTGTGGACCAACAATCTGGTCGCCTTCCTCTTCGGGGTAGGCATGTACTCGGTGATGGCCTTCCTGCCCGAGTTCTTGCAGACGCCGAAATCAGCCGGTTATGGATTCGGAGCCAGCATCATACAGTCGGGCCTGTTCCTCCTACCCCTCACCGTGACGATGTTCTTCTTCGGGTTGTTGTCGGGCCGGATCGCTGCCGCGGTGGGCTCCAAAGTGGCGGTCATCATCGGATCCATGTTCTCGTCGGGCGCGTATCTCATCCTGGCTTTCGCCCACACGCAGGTGTGGGAGATCTACAGCGGCGAGCACCCTGCTCGGGGTGGGCCTTGGTCTTGCCTTCTCCGCCATGTCCAACCTCATCGTCCAAGCCGTACCCCCAGCGCAGACCGGTGTTGCCAGCGGGATGAATGCCAACATCCGCACCATTGGTGGCGCCATCGGAGCCGCGGTCATGTCGAGCATCGTCACGTCTGCGCTCGGCGCCAAGGGACTGCCGGCCGCATCGGGTTACACCAAGGGATTCGCGTTCTTGGCCGTCGTGACCGTGGTCGCGATCATTGCGGCCATCTTCATCCCCTCGGCAACCGCGGCCCACGCCGACGCCGATCACGAGCCCCATTTGCAAAACGCTGAGCTTGCCTTGCTCGCAGGTGGAACGATTGCCGAAGGATGAAGCACGATTTGCTGAAGGATGAAGCACGATTTGCTGAAGGATAAAGAACGATTGCTGAAGGATGAAGCACGATTGCTGAAGGATGAAAGAGCCGCTCCCGAGAGGAGCAGGGCGCCGGCGCCAAACAGCCAAACCCCCTAGCCGAGCAGTCTCTTGGCGATCACGACCCGCTGGATCTGGTTGGTCCCCTCGTAGATCTGGGTGATCTTGGCATCCCGCATGAACCGTTCGGCCGGGAAGTCCGTCGTGTACCCGTAACCACCGAGAAGTTGCACCGCGTCGGTCGTCACCGCCATGGCCGTGTCGGACGCGAAGCACTTGGCCATCGCCCCGATCATCGAAAGCTCGTTGTCGGGATCTCCCGCGTCGATGACCGAGCATGCCCGATACACGAGAGCGCGGGCCGCCTCGGTCCGCATCGCCATGTCGGCGAGCATGAACCGCAGTCCCTGGAATTCGGCGATGGGCTGTCCGAAGGCCTGGCGCTGCTTCATGTACAGGGCTGCGTGATCGATCGCCCCCTGGGCTATGCCGACGGCCTGGGCACCGATGGTGGGCCGGCTGCGGTCGAGGGTGTGCATGGCGATGGTGAAGCCTTGGCCCTCCTCGCCCACCCTGTTCTCGAGCGGGACCCGGACGTCGTCGAAGACGACCTCGCCCGTCGGACTGCCGCGCAGACCCATCTTGTGCTCGAGCTTGGCGACCTTCACACCCCAGTCGGCCTCGACCACGAAGCAGCTGATTCCCCGATGCCCGGCGTCGGGGTCGGTCTTGGCGAACACGGTGTAGATGTCCGACGACGCCGGCGTTGGTGATCCAGTACTTCGTCCCCGACAGGACGTAGTCATCGCCGTCGCGGACCGCCCGGCACCGCATGGCGGCGACGTCGCTGCCGGCGTCCGCCTCCGACAGGCAGTAGCTGGCCTGGGCCTCGCCCGAGGCCACGCGGGGGACGTACTTCTTCTTCAGGTCCTCGGAGCCCCAATTCATGATCGGCATCATGCCGAGCTTGGAGATGAGCATGGTCACGCTCGTCGACGCGCACACCCGGGCGAGCTCCTCGACCATGATCGCCTGGGTGACGTGGTCGGCTCCCGCCCCGCCGTATGGCACGGGGATCCCGAGCGCGGGCAGCTCCATCTCCACCGACGCCTTGAAGCCGTCCCACGGGAAGGCAGCGTCGCGGTCGACCTCGGCGGCGTGGGGGGCGATGCGCTCCTCGCACATCTGGCGGATCGCGCTCCGGAACTGTTTGTGGGTGTCGTCGAGCGCGAATGCGGGCGTCGGGTCCATCCCCCAGTCTCGCGCCCCACGCTGCGTACGAGGTGCTCCTGGGCGTCGCTCTTTGGCTATGCGCTCGACGCCAGGTGCTCGAGCAGCGAGCCGGTTCAACGCCACGGGAGCGGTCTCGGGGATCCAGTGGCTCACACCCTTGAGAACCTCGAAACGGTACGGCCCCGTGACCCAGTCCACGGTCGCTTCCGCCGCGCTCGCGTCCGAGGGCGATGTCCTCATCGGACCACACATAGAGGGTAGGGACCGTGATGGCGCCGACGTCGGCGAGTGAATGCCGGCTCGGTGGCCCTGTACCAATTGAGTGCCGCAGTCATGGCCCCGGGCTCGAGCATCCTGTCCACGAAGCGGCGCACCTCGTCGGATTCCGAGGAGAGGCCGCTGGCGTCGAACATCAGCCGCAGTCCCTCACCCGAACCGTCCTCACCGAGCAGGGCGCGCTCGGCCACCCCACCCTGGGCCCGGAACACCTCGATGTAGGACGATCGCTGGCGCTGGTCGTCGTCACCCGCCCTTTGCTGGGCGATCGGCCCTCGGCGTTCGTGCCCCCGCCCAACGCCGCCGCGAAAGCACGGGGATGGGGCACCGACACCGCGGTGAGTGTCCGAACCCGGTCGGGGTGGCGACCGGCCACGACCCAGGCCACCATGGCGCCCCAGTCGTGACCGACAAGGTCGAATTGCTCCAAGCCCCACGCGTCGGCGACGGCGAGCACGTCGCCCACGAGCTCTCCGATGCGGTAGTCCTCCACCGTGAGGGGCCGGGCCTTCGGTGAGTACCCGCGCTGGTCGAAGGCGAGCCCCCGGTATCCCGCCTCGCCCACGGCCTCGAGTTGGTGATGCCAGGAGTACGAGGTCTGGGGGAAGCCGTGCAGGAAGAGCACGGGACGCCCTTCACGCGGCCCGGTCGCCACCGCCTCGAACGTGAGCCCGTTGGCGAAGACCTCCAGGTCTCGCATCCAACCGGCTCGCCGCTACAGCTCAGGAGGCAGGCGCCGAGACCAGCACCATCGAGCGCCACGTCGGAAAGCCGGCCACGGACCTCGTCCGGGGTCAGGCGCAGCGTCTCTCGGGCACGGCCGCCACGATGCTCCGTTGCTGCTGGTAGTGGTGAGCGGCTGCCTGGAACAGCGGTGCGCGCCACGCCACCAGGTCCTCGGGTGCCCCACCGAGGAACCCGAAGAGCGACCAGAGCCAGCTCGATGTCCTTGGCCACGGGCGCCCGCCCGAACAGCGCGCGCGCGCGCGCTCGCCACCTCGGAGCACGCCACCAGAGCATCCTCGGCCGTGATGCCGTCGGTGAGCTCGAGCTTGTCTTCGAACTGCGTGTGGGCCAGCAGAAATGCATAGCCCTGTCGGGCCCGGGAACCCCCAGCTCCCGACCTCGAGGCTTCTCGGGCCCCAGCAGGTCGGCGACACGACCCTGCCGCCAGTCGACCGGTGTGCGCAGGCGGTACGAGGGCCGGACCTGGTCGGTTTCGGAGATGGGCACGAAGTTGGGTTGGGTCATCCGAGAGTGGACTGCTCCTCGTCGTGGTGCGTGGAACCCCCGGCATCCGGCTCCGCGTGGACGAGACCGTAGACGATCGAGTCGTACAGGGCCTGCCAGGACGCCTCGATGATGTTCTCCGAGACGCCGATCGTGGTCCAGACGTGCTCACCGTCGCTGGTATCGATCAGGACCCGCGTGACCGCTCCGGTGCCCCTTGACCGTGTCGAGCACCCGCACCCGGTAATCGACGAGATGGACTGCCGACAGCTCCGGGAAGTGTGCACCGATGGCCTGGCGCAAGGCCGAGTCCAGTGCGTTGACGGGGCCGTTCCCCTCGGCGGTCGCCACCACTCGGGCGTCGCCGACGCGCATCCTGACCGTCGCCTCCGTGATGTGGCGCCCGGTGTCGCCGGCACCCCCGGTATCGCCGGCGCCATCGGCACCCCCGGTGTTCTGGGCATGGCCGCTTTGGTCGGTGTGATCGTTGATCACCCGGAACGACTCGACCTCGAAGAACTAGGGCTCCCAACCCGTCGCCCGGCGCAGAAGGAGCTCGAGTGATCCGTCGGCCACCTCGAAGTGGTACCCGCGGTGCTCGAGGGCCTTCAGGGTGTCGAGGACGCCCGACAGGGCGTCGGAGTCCAATCTCAAGCCGAGCTCCTCGGCCTTGAGCGCCAAGGTCGAACGGCCCGCCAACTCCGACACCACAAATCGTGTGCCGTTGCCGACGGTGTCGGGCGTCACGTGCTCGTAGGCATCACGACGACGGGCGATGGCGCTCGTGTGCAGGCCCGCCTTGTGGGCGAAGGCGGCAGAGCCCACATAGGGCTGCTGCGGGTTGGGGGCGAGGTTCACGAGCTCGGCGATGTGGTGCGACACCGGCGTGATCCGCTCGAGGCGGTCGGATGGGATGGTGCGCACATTGAGCTTGAGCGACAGGTTGGGGATCGCCGCCGAGAGGTCGGCGTTTCCCGTGCGCTCGCCATACCCGTTCACGCACCCTTGTACGTGGGTCGCCCCGGCCCGGACCCCCGCGATCGAGTTGGCGACCGCGCATCCCGAGTCGTTGTGGAAGTGCACCCCGATCTGGCATTCGAAGTCCGCCACCATGCCCGCCACGATCGGCTCGGCGTCGTGGGGGAGCGTGCCGCCGTTGGTGTCGCACAGCACGATCGCCTCGGCGCCGGCTTCTTCGGCGGCGCGCACGACTCGCAGCGTGAATTCGGAGTGTCCCGAAAGCCGTCGAAGAAGTGCTCGGCATCGAAGAACACCCGGAGGTCGTGGTCCCGCAGGAAGGCCACCGAGTCGGCTGCCATCGCCACGGCCTCGTCGAGTGTCGTGCGCAGCGCCTCGGTGACGTGCAGTTTCGAAGCCTTGGCCACGATGCACACCGCTTCGGTGTTGGCCTTCACGAGCTGGCGGAGCACGTCGTCGTCCTCGGCGCGCACGCCGGCACGCCGCGTTGACCCGAAGGCGACCAGGGTGGCCGTGGACAGGCGGAGCTCGGCGGGGGCGCGGGCGAAGAACTCCTCGTCCTTGTGATTGGCCCCGGGCCATCCCCCCTCGATGTAGGCGACGCCGAGGTGGTCGAGCTGCTCGGCCACGCGCAGCTTGTCGTCCACCGTGAGCGACAGACCCTCCTGTTGCGACCCGTCGCGCAGCGTGGTGTCGAAGATGTCGACGGCCTCGGGCATGACGGGCAGGTCGAAGCCGTGGCTGGTGACGGAGTGTCGGTGCCCGGGGCTCGTCTTGGGCGACCTCGATCTACTCGACATGCTCGAGCCATTCCTTGTAGCGGTCCACCTCTCCGCGCACGGTGGCGAAATACGTGTCCTGGATCTGCTTGGTGACAGGGCCCGGACGCCCCGTCCCCACAGGACGGTCGTCCACCTCTCGGATGGGGACGACCTCGGCGGCGGTCCCCGTGAGGAACGCTTCGTCGGCGGTGTAGAGGTCGGTGCGGATGAGTGCTTCGGTGACGTACTCGAAACCCAGGTCGGTGGCGATCGTCTGCACCGAGTCCTGGGTGATGCCGGCCAGCGCCGCGGACTCCGACGTCGGCGGGGTGATGACGCGCCGGCCCCGCACCACGAAGATGTTCTCACCGGTGCACTCCGACACCCGGCCGTCGGGAGCAAGGAGCACGGCCTCGTCGTAACCGGCCTTCAGGGCCTCGACCTTGGCCAGCGAGGAGTTCACGTACATCCCGGTCCCCTTGGCCGCGGTCGGCACGGCGTTGGGGTCGTGGCGATGCCACGAGGACACCTTCAGGCGGATGCCGTTCGCCACGCCCTCGTCGCCGAGATACGTGCCCCACGGCCAGGCCGCGATGGCCACGCTGACGGGACACGGCAGAGGGTTGAGCCCCATCTCGCCGTAGCCGAGGTAGACGATGGGCCTGAGGTAGCACCCGTCGTCGAGCCCGCTGACACGCACGACCTCTTTGCTGGCGGCGACGATCTCGGCAGGGCTGAAGGGCACGTCGATCATGAACACCTTGGCGGAGCTGAACAGCCGGTTGATGTGGTCGGTCAGTCGGAACACCGCCACTCCGCGGCTGGTGGGGTAAGCCCGGATGCCCTCGAACACGCCCGAGCCGTAGTGGAGGGAGTGCGTGAGCACGTGGATGCGCGCCTTGTCCCAGTCGACGAGCTCGCCGTCGAGCCAGATCTTCTCGGTCGGAGTGATGGGCACAGGCTCAGAGCCTTTCTGCAATGGCGTCGCCGACGGCGACTGTGGACGGAACGGGGGAACGGAGTCCTTGCTCGGCCAGGAAGGCGGTGACGGCCTTGGTGATCCGCTCGGCGGCGTCGACCTCGCCCAGGTGCTCGAGCATCAGGGCCGCCGACCGCACCGCCGCCACCGGATTGGCCTTACCGGTGCCGGCGATGTCGTGGGCGGCGCCGTGGACGGGCTCGAACAGCGAGGGCCCGGTGCGCGCCGGGTTCAAGTTGGCGGAGGCGGCGAACCCGATCCCGCCCGCGACGGCTCCGGCGAGATCAGTGAGGATGTCGCCGAACAGGTTGTCCGTGACGATGACGTCGTAGCGATCGGCTCGCTCCACTAGATAGATGCACGCCGCGTCGACGTGATTGTAGTCACGCGTCACTCCCGGGTACTGCGTGGATACCTCGTCCACCACCCGTTGCCACAAGTCGCCCGAGAATGTGAGGACGTTCGTCTTGTGCACCAGAGTGAGGTGATGACCTGCACGCCGCGTAGCGAGCTCGAAGGCGAAGCGCACACACCGCTCGACTCCCATGCGCGTATTCACCGAGCCCTGCGTCGCCACTTCGTGCGGTGTGTTGCGACGCAGGAAACCGCCTTCGCCCGCGTAGGTTCCCTCGGTGTTCTCACGAATTACGACGAAATCGCAGTCGGGCGACGGGGCCCCCGACATCCCGAGAAAGGGACGCATGTTCACGTAGAGGTCGAGCTCGAAACGCAGACGCAGGAGCAAGCCTCGCTCGAGGAGGCCGGGAGGGACGTCGGTCGAGCCCACAGGCGGTCCCACAGCACCGAGAAGGATGGCGTCGAACGTCCGGAGCTCGTCGAGCGTGGCGTCGGGGAGCACCTCGCCCGTCCGGAGATAGTGGGCGGCCCCGAGCTCGAACGCAGTCGTGTCCAGGGTGACGCCGGCCGCGGCCACCACCTTCAGGGCCTCGGTCAGCACCTCGGGGCCGATACCGTCGCCGCCGATCACGGCCACTTTGTGGGTCCTCTGTGTGCTCATCGTCGGTCTCTGGTCCGTGGGTTCGTGTCTGGTCTCTTGGCCATTTTGTCCGGGTCGGGGCTGCTCCGGAAGGTTCGGTGGCTCCCCTGGAATCGGTGGGGCTCCCTCGGAAAATGAAAAACCGCCCACAATGTGGACGGTCGGAGAGGCGCACACCGTTCCGGTGTGCGCCTATTCGATGACGATTACCGCTGCGCTCAGAGTTTCCATCGGACAACCAGTCTCCCGCGCCCCGACGCGCCCGTCAACCACACCCCGGAGCGCGGTCGCCAGCCCTACGCACGCCGAGAACAGCTGGATCACGAGTAACGGCCGATAGTCAGCAAGGGGCCGGTCGTGGGCAGCCGCCAGTGGCGGTCGGTGGTCGGTGGTCGGTGGTCGGTGGTCGGTGGTCGGTGGTCGGTGGTCGGTGGTCGGTGGTCGTTGCGGCCCCTGGCCGGCCCGCTGGCCGCTGGCCGCTGGCCTGCAGGCTGCTGGCGGTCGGTGGGTCGGTAACCGGTGGCGGTCGGTGATCGGTAACCGGTGGCAGTCGGTGGCGGCCCTGGCCGATGGAGTCGGTGGCGGACGCTTGCCGTGGCGGTCGGTGGCCGGTGGCGGTCGGTGGCCGGCAGCCCGCGTCGCTCCCGTCACCCCTTCGTCCGGCAGGCCCGCGGCGTGCCCGTCTCCCCTTCGCCCGGCACCGGCCCGCGGCACGCCCGTCTCCCCTTCGCCCGGTGCCAGCCCCTCGCGTGGGCGGCCGTCGCCCATCGGGCGTCCCCGATCGAGCCGATACCCTTGGGTGGCGTGACCGACGACGAATCCACCCATCTGACCCGGGCCACCTACGAACGCCTGCAGGCCGAGCTCGAGGACCTGACCACCAGGGGTCGGGTCGAGATCGCGCGTGCCATCGAGGCTGCCCGGGCGCTCGGTGACCTGTCCGAGAACGGCGACTATCACGCCGCCAAGGACACCCAGGGGAAGATGGAATCCCGGATCCGCAGGCTCCAGCACACCCTGGGCCACGCCGTCATCGTCGACGACGAGGCCGTGGGCAGCTCCGAGACGGTCGCGGCCGGGTCGGTCGTGGCCATCCGTTACGACGGCGACGAGGAGATCGAGCGCTTCCTCGTGGGGTCGATCGAGGAACGCCACGACGAGCTCAACGTAGTGTCGCCCGGATCACCGTTGGGACAGGCTCTTCTCGGCAAGGCATCGGGCGACGTGGTCGAATACCAGGCCCCGGGCGGCACGCTGCGCGTCGAGATCGTGCAGATCGGCAGCTGATCGGTGGTCAACACCCAGAAGAGCGGCATCCCGAAGTCAGGCGCCGGCACACAGAGGTCGCGCACACTCAGTGACAAAGTGTGGGAGCGGCACCTCGTCCATCAAGCCGACGGTGAGCCCGATCTGCTGTTCATCGACCTGCACCTGGTCCACGAGGTCACGTCGCCTCAGGCCTTCGACGGGTTACGGCTCGCCGGCCGGACCGTGCGCCACCCCGAGCTCACAGTGGCCACCGCCGATCACAACGTGCCCACCACCGACATCGGCAAGCCCGTCGCCGACCCGGTGTCGGCCCGGCAGCTCGAGGTCCTGTCGGCCAACTGCGCCGAGTTCGGGATCACGTGCTACCCGATGGGCCACTCCAATCAGGGCATCGTGCACATCATCGGCCCCGAACTGGGCCTGTCCCAGCCGGGCATGACCATCGTGTGCGGCGACAGCCACACCTCGACCCACGGTGCGTTCGGTGCGCTCGCGTTCGGCATCGGCACCTCCGAGGTGGAGCACGTCCTCGCCACGCAGACGCTCTCCCAGCAGCGGCTCGCCACCATGGCCATCGAGGTCGAGGGCGACCCGCCCGCCGGTGTAACCGCCAAAGACATCGTCCTCGCCATCATCGGACGCATCGGTACCAGCGGCGGGATGGGTCACGTCATCGAGTACCGCGGCCCCGCCATCCGTGCTTTGACCATGGAGGGCCGGATGACGATGTGCAACATGTCGATCGAGGCCGGAGCACGGGCCGGGATGATCGCACCCGACGATACGACCTTCGCGTACCTCGAGGGCCGTCCCCACGCACCCACCGGCAAGCTCTGGGAGCGGGCGCTCGACGACTGGCGCAACCTCACCACTGACGACGGCGCCGTCTTCGACAAGTCGGTGTCCATCGACGCGTCGGCCATCCTCCCCCACGTCACCTGGGGCACCAACCCCGCACAGGTCGTCCCCATCGACGGACGCGTCCCGGACCCGTCGAGCATCGCAGACCCCGCCGAACGCGAGGCTGCGGCCCGCGCCCTCGAGTACATGGGGCTGACACCAGGGACCGCGCTCCGGGACGTGACGGTGGACACCGTGTTCATCGGTTCGTGCACGAACTCGCGCATCGAGGACCTCCGTTCCGCGGCGGCAGTACTCGACGGCAGGCACGCACAAGCCGGCCTACGCGCTCTCGTGGTCCCGGGCTCGCACCCGGTGAAGGCGCAGGCCGAAGCGGAGGGGCTCGACAAGGTCTTCGTCGCCGCCGGTTTCGAATGGCGCGAGCCGGGTTGCTCGATGTGCCTGGCGATGAATCCCGACAAGCTCGCGCCCGGCGAGCGTTGCGCCTCCACCTCGAACAGGAACTTCGAGGGCCGTCAGGGCCGGGGGGGTCGCACGCATCTGGTCTCGCCGGCCGTGGCTGCGGCCACCGCCGTGGCCGGACATTTCGCCACGCCCGAGGAGCTTCCGTGACGTCGTCGACGGTGCTGTCGTGAAGCCCGTCAGGGTCATTACGGGACGCGCGGTCCCCCTCGACCGCTCCGACGTCGACACGGACCAGATCATCCCGTCGGACTGGCTCAAGCGCGTCGAGCGCACCGGGTTCGGTGCGGGTCTCTTCTCGGAGTGGCGCGACGATCGCAACTTTGTACTGAACGACCCGCAATACGCGGGAGCCACCGTCCTCGTCGCCGGTCCGAATTTCGGCACCGGCTCTTCTCGGGAGCACGCCGTATGGGCGCTCCTCGACTACGGATTCGAGGCAGTCGTGTCGCCCCGCTTTGCCGACATCTTCCGCAACAACTGTACGAAACAGGGTCTGCTTCCTGTCGAGGTCGATCCCGAGCTAGGCCGTTCCCTGCTCGACGCCGTGGTGGCGGACCCATCGCTCGAGCTCACGATCGACGTCGCCCGCGGGACCGTCGAGGTGCCCGCCGTGGGACTCGACGGCTCGTTCCCGCTCGACGGGTTCACACGCGAGCGGTTGTTGAACGGGTGGGACGACATCGGGTTGACCCTGCGCCACGCGGACGAGATCACCGTCTACGAGCGCCAGCGGTCACCCTGGATGCCGATCGCAACCGGCTGAACCCGCCTCCGCGCTCGGCAGGCCCGGACCTCGGGCTTTCGGGTCTGCCGCTCTTTGGGCTGCCCCTCTAGGGGACTGTCGCCCTTCGGGACACCTGACCTTCGGAGCAGCCGATCTTCGGAACACCCGATCTTCGGAACACCCGATCTTCGGGACACCCGATCTTCGGGACACCCGATCTTCGGCCCTCGGCCCCGCCGTGCTAGGCCGGCTTGTGCCCGGGACGACTCGGCCCAGCCTCCCGAAACATCCCAGCCTCCCGAATCATCCCAGCCTCCCCGAAGCTTCCTAGCCTCCCAACGCTTCCGAGCCTCTGGTCGCATAGCGTCAACCCCGCGCCGTCCGCCTTCCGGACAGCCACGAGACAGATCGAGGAATTGTGAGGGCAGTAGTTCAACCGACAGAGGAGGCAGCGTGCTGAAAGACTTCAAGACGTTCATCATGCGCGGGAATGTGGTGGACCTGGCCGTCGCCGTGGTCATCGGTGCGGCGTTCGGTGCAGTGGTGATGGCCTTCGTCAACTACCTGCTGACACCGTTGATCGCCATTCCTGGCAAAATCTCGTTCGAAAACCTCTCGTTCACGATTCGTCACAGCGTCTTCTATTACGGGAGGTTTCTGGACGCACTGATCTCGTTCGTGCTCATCGCGGCGGCGGTGTTCTTCTTCGTCATCAAGCCGATCAACGCCCTAGCGGCCCGCCGCCGCCAGGGGGAAGAAGCTGAGCCGGGCACCCGAGACTGCCCCGAGTGCCTGAGCGAGATCCCAGCACAAGCGCGCCGGTGCGCGTACTGCACGACGGAGATCCAGCCCGCAGCGTGATCCCGCCTGGTGCGGGTCGCGATCAGCGCGCTCGATCGCTACGGCCCGATCTCGAGATCGCGCTGCTCGTTGCGGGCCCGAATCCGGACCAGGCGGTTGACGGCCGCCAGATAGGCGCGCGCCGACGCCTCGACCACGTCGGTGGAGACGCCACGTCCCGAGACCTTGAGCCCGGCGTCTTCGAGCTGCACGACCACGTCACCCAGGGCATCGACGCCCCCCGTCACCGACGACACGTTGAAACCGATAAGTCGAGACTCCACTTTGGTCGCCGAGCGGATAGCGGTGCAGGCGGCGTCGATCATGCCGTTCCCCTCTGCCGCGGCCTCCACCTTGTCCCCTGAACGGCTTACGACCACGCGAGCACGGGGCATCCCGACCGTGCCACCTGCCACCTCGAGCGCCTCGAGATGGAACCCTTCCACCAGGTCCTGCCCGAGCTCTTCGGCCACGATCGCTTCGAGGTCGGCCTCGGTGATCTCGACCTTGCGGTCGGCCAGCTCCTTGAACCGCGTGAAAGCCTGATTGAGCCCGTCGCCCTGGACGTGGATGCCCATCTTCTCGAGAGTGCTGGCGAAGGCGTGGCGTCCCGAGTGTTTGCCCATGACGATTTGGCGACCGATCTGTCCGACGCTGGCGGCGTCGATGATCTCGTAGGTAGAGCGATCCGCCAGAACCCCGTGCTGATGGATACCGGACTCGTGCGCGAAGGCATTTCGCCCCACCACGGCCTTGTTGTACTGCACCGGGTACCCCGTCAACCGCGCCACGAGCCGCGAAGCGCGCGCCAGCTCCTCGGTACGCACCGTGGTGGTGACACCGGGGAACTGATCGGGGCGTATCCGCAAAGCCATGACGACTTCTTCGAGCGCAGCGTTCCCGGCGCGCTCGCCGAGACCGTTGACGCACACCTCGACCTGGCGCGCGCCCGCCTGCACTCCGGCGAGGGTGTTGGCCGTGGCGAGTCCGAGGTCGTTGTGACAGTGGGTCGACAGCACGTAGTCGCCGGGAACCTCCTTGCGGATGTGCTGGATGAGGGCACCGAAGTCCCACGGGATCCCATACCCCACGGTGTCGGGGATGTTCAGCGTGGTGGCGCCGGCCTCGACCGAGGCTCTGAGCACCTCCAACATGAAGTCGAGAGGGGTGCGGGTCGCATCCTGGGGGCTGAACTCCACGTCGTCGGTGTGCTCTCTGGCTCGGGCAACGCCACCGCGCGTCTCGGCCAGCACCTGGGCCTCGTTCATCTTGAGCATGTGTTCCATGTGTTGGGGGCTGGTCGAGATGAACACGTGGATACGAGAGCGCGCCGCTTCACGCACCGCCTCCCAGCAGCGGTCGACATCGGAGAGCTGCGTGCGAGACAAACCGCAGATGGCCGGGGCGTCCGGGTCATTGCCCACCGACCGGGCGATGGCCTGTACGGCTTCGAAGTCCCCCTGGCTCGCAACGGGGAAGCCGGCCTCGATGTAATCGACCCCTGCCCTGGCCAGTTGCTCGGCGATCTCCAGTTTCTCGGCGACATCGAGCGAGATACCCGGAGACTGCTCTCCGTCACGCAGCGTCGTGTCGAAGACGACGAGGTGCTCGACACCTTCTGCAGGGACGAGACCCCGTGCTGGCGCTGTGGAAGCCTTCTTGTTGGCTCGCTGGGCGGGTTTCTCGCTCATCGACCTGTCCTCGCTCTCGTGTGCTCTGGTGCTCCGTGCTCAGGTGTGCTTTCGTGCTCTGTGCTCTCGTGCTCTCGTGCTCTCGTGCTGGCTATGTGCGGTATCTCATGCCGGTCCCGCTGCTCTTGGCCCAAGAAGAAACCCCCTGGCCATTGGGCACAGGGGGCGGGCTCGGCGAGCGCGATGTGGCGCCCGCCGTCAGGTAAGGAGCAGGGCCTGGATCAACGGGTACTCACGCATGATGGGTTCCATGCTGACAAACGCAAGAGCCCGGGTCAAGCACACAACCTCTCAGCGGGATCTACGCTCCACGGCGTGAGAGGCGTGATGCGAGGTCTGGGCTGGTCGATCGTTGTGGCAGCGCTGGCGGCGTCGGGGGCGGCTGTGGCTCGAGCAGCGCTCGGACGCCTCTCCGAGGATCGGGGGGCGCCGAGTCCCTCCCGCGGCAGCTTCGACACCTGGCCCCCTGTGCTCCACGCGCCGGATCGACCGGTACCGAACGGTTCTCGGATTCCTGCCGGGGGCTGACCCTCGCCCGCAAGGCAACCGGAGCGACGCCCGCCGGGAGACGAGAACCCGGTCGCAGTTCGTCTGGGAACTCCAACGACGAACGTGTCGTCAAACAGGCGCCGGATCAAGGCGAACCGGCTTGCCGACCCTGACGCCCCGGGTCGTCGTTCGAGGAGGCACCAGTGTCCAAGGCACCCACAAGAGTCGTCGTCGCCATCGTCGCCGTTGTCGTCCTGGTCACCGGGGCGACGATCGGCCGCCACCTGCTCGGCCGATCTGGCCACGCGAACCCGGACTCAGCCGCCTCGCAAGCCCAGTCCCCGACTCGGGGGGCCGGCTCGGTTGCGCGAGCACCGTCGGGAACCAAGGAAGCCCACCAAGGGTTCTCGGCATCCCCCGCATCTCCCTCGATCGGCGCCACGGGCTCACCCAGCGCGGCCGGCGCGGCCAGCGCGGCCAGCTCGGAGGGCGCTGCGGCGTCCTCTCCAGCTCCCGCCAGTGGCGGAGCGCTTCCGAGCGTTCCGGTGTTCGCGATCACGCCGCAGATCGTCCGCACAGCCACGATCGACCTTCGGGTAGGAAAGGGCACTCTCAGCTCGGCATTGTCGAGCATTGCTGAATTGAGCGCCGCCGACGGGGGATACGTCGAGAGCTCGTCGATGGGAGGGGGCACCGCCCGCACCGCGCCCGTGTCGGGCAGCATCGTCGTTCACGTTCTGGACTCAGACTTCAGCCAAGCCATGACCACCCTGTCGGGATACGGCAAGGTCACAGACCAACAGATCCAGGGCAAGGACGTCACGAACCAGGTGTCGGAGAACGCCGCCACGATCGAGGTCCTCCAGGAAGAGGTGAACCTCCTGCAAGGCAAACTCGCCCAGGCGACCGACATCAACACCTTCCTCCAGATCCAGAACCAGCTGTTCCCCGTGGAGCAGCAGCTCCAGGAGCTGCAGAACCAGCAGGCAGTGCTCGAGAACTCAGCGGCTTTCGCCACCGTCACGGTCAACCTGTCCGCTCCCGGTGTCCCCAACGCGCCAGTCCCCGTGGCCCGGCCGAATGCGAACTCGGCCATGGTGGCGTGGCGCTACCTCCGCCATAACTCGCTCGCCGTCTTGGACGGTCTCGTCGTCGGTGGGAGCTGGGCTCTGCCAATCCTGGTGCTCTTGGCACTGGTCTGGCTGGCCGGCACGCGCATTCGCCGGCGTCTCCGGCATGCCGTCAATCCGGCCTGACGCTCAGCTCATCGGGTTCTCGGTCGACCGGACCGGCGTCGGGTCGGCTATAGGGGGCTCGGCCTGGGAGGAAGCGCGACACCGGTCGAGTCGGGCCGGACCGGCCGCGCCCGCCGAGTCGGGCCGGGTCGGGCCGAACGGGCCGGGTCAACGTGACATGTCACAACGATGTGGTGGCGAGGACCCGACAGCCGTCGCGCGCCATGGCGACCACCTCTGATCTCGCCGCGTTTCCAGTGCTCGATCCACTGGACACAGGGACAAACACGTAGACGAGGGCGCTCGTACCCTTGAACTCGGCGGTGCCGAGAGACTGCACCGACCTCCCCGTTCCCGCAGCGTGTGTCGCCGACGAGAGACACTGCTCGAAAAGGCTGATCGTCGCCGACGCGGCCGCGGGTGAGAACTCCCCTCCAAGGGAGGACGTCGGCGCCGGCGCCGGCGCCGGCGCCGACGCCGAACCCGACGTCGAACCTGCCCCCGGCGGACTAGCCGCGCCTGTGACAGCTGTTGCGGCAGGCGCGTTTATCGGCGCTGGGGAACCCAACGGCAGGAGGGCCTCGGCGCGTGTCCGCAACGCGTTCACCGAGTCGAGCGCGCCCAGGTCCGAGACCGGAGCGTTGGCGAGCTTCGACAGGCCGCTCGTGCCAGACCCTGCTTGTCCGTGCTGCTGCGGACCCCCAGGCGGGGCATTCGGCCCTCGCGCCGTCGCTGATTCCGCCGAACCCCCAGTGGTGCTACGACCCGACAGAGCCAGGGGGACTCCGATGCCTAGTCCCAGCACCAAGACGGCGGCAGCCGCTCCGGCGAGCGCCTGGGGACGCCTGCGAGCCCATATCGGGATGGGAGCATCGCCGCTCCCGACGCTCTTCGACCCACCGGCGCTCCGTGTTGCAGCGTCGTCGACGCCGGCACCCACGTGCACATCTTCGGCCCCTCGCAACACCGCCGCTATCGAGGCGGCGCGCACGTCGGGGGCCGGGGATGGCACCGACGTCCGCATGACGTCGCGCACCGCCTCGAAGGCCGCCATCCGCTCGCGGCACCGGACACAGCCGACGAGATGTTCGCCCTTATCCGACCCAGCCATCTCACCCGGCAGGCCGGATACCCCGTCGAGATGTGACGACAGTTGTTCGTCTGTCAGGTGGCCGCCGGTCTGGTTCCCGCCCGTCAGTTGCCCGTCGGTCATTGGGTGCGCTCTTCCTGCTGTGATTTCTCTGTGGTCGGATCCGGACGACGCCCGTGGCGCTGAGGTGGGTGCGAGCCGTCTGAGAGCGGTGCTCGGTCACTCTCACTTGCTCGGTCACTCTCATTCGTTCTGACGTCTGGCGACCCGGCGCGGTTCCCGGTGGCGCCGTCTCGAGGTTGCCCGGAGGGTGCCCCACGCTCGGTTCTCCACGTGGCTGCCAGGGCGGAACGGGCCCGGGCGATACGCGAACGCACGGTCCCCACCGGCACTGCCAGGATCTCTGCGATCTCGTCATAGGGGAGATCGCAGACGTCTCGGAGCACCACGGCGGTGCGAAACTCGACCGGGAGCATGGCGAGGGCGGCGTCGACGTCGACGCGACCAGCCGCGACGTCAGCAGGATCTCGACCTCCACCAGCAGACCCCCACGCGCCGGATCCGCCCCGTCCGGCGGTCTGTGGCGCACCTTGCCAACCGTCTTCGGCACACGGGGAACTCTCGGAAGAGCGCGCCCCCCCTGGTGTAGGGACGACGAACAAGCCCGTGTCTTCGGACGAGAGACCGTCTGCGCCTTTTGCGACGTCAGAGGCGAATCCCGTCACGGGTCGGCGTCGGCGGCGACGCATCTCGTCGATGCAGACATTGGTGGCGATGCGGTACAGCCATGTGCCGAAGGAGCTGCGCCGATTGAACCGGCTCAGACCTCGTATGGCGGCCAGAAGGGCGTCCTGGGTGGCGTCGAGCGCGTCGGCGTCGTTGCCCAGCATCCGCCGGCACAGTGCGTGCACACGGTCGTAGTGCGCCGTGACCAAGGCCTCGAGAGCGTCGCGGTCTCCCCCGCATGCCGCCTCGAGAACCTCCCCGTCGCCATCCCAGCCCGTATCGAGGTGGTTGTCGATGCAAGAAAGGCTAACCCCCAACGCATCTCAACCTGAGCGTGAGCCCGATCGACCGTACGGAAGCGTTTCAGAAGCGCAAAAGGCCACGCCCGACGAACCCGCCCCGACGAACCCGCCCCGACGAACCCGCCCCGACGAACCCGCCCCGACGTCAGACGACCGGCCGAACCACCGCCGACGAGCCCGACCCGACGTCAGACGCAGGTGATCCGGTGGATGGCGAGAATGCCGTCGGTCGCTTGCAGCCTGTTGAAAGCGTCATCGGGGATGGCGTGGTCGGTGGAGAGCACCATGAGCGCCGTGCCCTCGGTGCGGGAAGGGTCGACGTCCATCGAGGAGATCGACACGCCTGCGTCGCCGAGGGCCTTGCCGACCGCGCCGATCATCCCGGGGCGGTCGTCGTTGCGCACGATCAACATGTGCTCGGCGGGGGGCACCTCGACGGTGTGGTCGTCCACGAGCACGAGCCGTGCTTCTGAGCGCGTCCCCGTCAGGGTCCCGGCTATGGAGTGATCGGGCGAGCGCAAGGTGATGAGATTCACGTAGTCGCGCGCCGTTGAGGTCGACACCTCTCGCACTTCGAGCCCCCGCTCCGAAGCCAACTGGGGCGCGTTCACGTAGGAGACCGGCTCCTCGGTGCCAGCCGAGAAGATGCCCTTGAGCACCGCCAGCGTCAGGATCGACGTGTTGGAGCCAGCCAGGCCGCCCTGGTATTCGACCTCGAGACGCTCGGGCAGGCCGTCGTTCAGGCACGCGAAGCACCGACCCAGCTGCTCGGCCAGGCGAAGGTAGGGCCGGACGGTCTCAGACACCTCCGTGGCGGCGACGTTGACGGCGAAAGGGACGAAGTCCCCTGCCAGCGCCAGGTTCACCTGCTCGGCGATGGTCACGCCCGCTTTGTCCTGAGCCTCCGCCGTGGACGCGCCGAGGTGAGGGGTGACCACCACGGTGGGGAAGGCGAAGAGCGGCGAGTCGGTGCAGGGCTCGGTGGCGAAGACGTCGAAGGCGGCGCCCCCGACCCGGCCTGAACGCAGCGCGTCGGCAAGGGCCTCCTCGTCGACGATCCCACCCCGGGCCGCATTCACGATACGGATGCCGGGCTTGGCCTTGACGAGCAGGTCGGCACCGATGAGCCCGGCGGTCTCCGCCGTCTTCGGAAGGTGGATAGTGACGAAGTCGGACTCCGCCATGAGCTCGTCGAGGGAGAGCAGCTCGACGCCCATGTGGCGCGCCCGCTCGGCCGAGACGTACGGGTCGTACGCGCAGAGGTGCATGCCGAAGGAGAGCGCACGCTGGGCGACCAGCGCGCCGATACGGCCCAGCCCGATGACCCCGAGTGTCTTGCCGTGCAACTCGACGCCCTCCCATTTGGAGCGCTCCCACTTCCCCGCCATCAGGGCGGCGTGCGCTTGGGGGATGTTGCGCGCCTGGGCCAGGAGCAGCGCCATGGCATGCTCGGCCGCCGAGAGCACGTTGGACTCGGGGGCGTTCACCACCATCACGCCGCGTCGCGTGGCCTCCTCGACGTCCACGTTGTCAAGGCCTATACCGGCCCGGCCCACCACGGCGAGGTCCCTTCCGGCCTCGAGGACCGCCGCCGTGACCTGGGTGGCCGAACGGACGATCAGCGCGTTGGCGCCCACCACGGCGTCGAGCAGCGCGTCAGGGTCCAAGTCGAGCTGCACGTCCACTTCGTGGCCGACTTCGGAAAGCGTCTTGAGCCCGCGTTCGGCGAGCTTCTCTGTAACGAGTACTCGTGCCATATAGCTCGTTCGTCCCTAGCTCTTGTCCCTGCTCGTTGTGCCTACCCGGCCCTCGCTGCCCAGGCCTCGCTGCCCAGCCCGGCCGTCCAGCTTCGGCTGCCCAGCCCGGCCGTCCAGCTTCGGCTGCCCTGCTACTCGGCGGTGGCGAAGAGCTTGCCGAGGCGCGTGACACCCTCGACGATGGCGTCGTCGCCGAGCGCATAGGAAAGCCGCAGATATCCCTCCGCCCCGAAGGCCTCACCGGGGACCACGGCCACCTGTGCTTCTTCGATGGCGACCGCGGCGATGTCGGCCGAGCTCGATACCAGCCGACCCGCCAACCGGCGGCCCAGCAGACCCCGTACCGAGGGAAACGCGTAGAAGGCTCCCTCAGGCTCCACGCACGTCACCCCGTAGCACTCGTTGAGCATCGAGTGGATCGTGAGGCGCCGATGATCGAAGGCGGCGCGCATCTCCCCCACGGCAGCGAGGTCGCCTTCCAAGGCGGCCAGCGCGGCGCATTGCGAGACGTTGGAGACGTTCGAGGTCGCGTGCGACTGCAGGTTGGAGGCGGCCTCGACCACGTCGAGGGGACCGATGAGCCAACCGACGCGCCATCCGGTCATGGCGTAGGTCTTGGCCACGCCGTTGATCACGATGCAGCGCTCGGCGAGCTCGGGAACGGCCACGGGCATGGAGCGGAACACGCTTCCGCCGTAGACGAGATGCTCGTAGATCTCGTCGGTGACCACCCACAGGCCGCGGCCCGCCGCCCACCGTCCTATGAGGGCAACCTCTTCGGGGGTGCTCACCGCACCGGTGGGGTTGTTGGGCGACACGAACAGCAGGACCTTGGTGGCGGGTGTGACGGCCCGCTCCAGCGCCTCGACCGTCAGGTGGAAACCCGTGGCCTCTTCGGTGGGGACCGGAACGGGCACACCGCCGGCCAGGGCCACGACTTCGGGGTAGGTCGTCCAATACGGAGCGGGGACGAGAACCTCGTCGCCCGGGTCCAGCAGGGTCGCGAATGCCTCGTAGACCGCCTGCTTGGCGCCGTTGGTGACCAGGATCTGCGACGCCCCCACCTCGTAACCGGAGTCGCGCTCGGTCTTGGCCGCGATCGCCTCGCGCAGCGGTGCGATGCCGGCGGTGGGCGTGTAGTGGTGGTTGACGGGATCGTGACAGGCCGCCACCGCCGCCTCGACGATGTGCTCGGGCGTGGGGAAGTCGGGCTCCCCCGCCCCGAACCCGATGACGTCGCCCCCGCGGCGCGCAGCGCCTTGGCCTTGGCGTCGACGGCCAACGTGGCCGAGGGGGACACCGCTGCCACCCGGGCGGAGATACGCGACCAGGTGGCGGTGCCGGCCGATGTGCCGGCCGATGTGCCAGCCGATTCTCGGGGGGTCGCCATGACTGCCATGCTTTCACACGTGACGAACACCTCTGCCACCCCCAACGCCGGCTCCGCCAGTGCCAGCGACATCCGCATCCCCGACGCCTTGAAGCCCTCCGACGGGCGCTTCGGGAGCGGTCCGTCGAAGGTGCGTCCCGATCAGGTGGCCGCCCTGGCGGCGGCGGCGCCGACCTACCTCGGCACCAGTCACCGCCAGGCCCCGGTCAAGTCGGTGGTGGGTCGGCTGCGGAGCGGGCTGCGCCAGCTCTTCTCGCTCCCGGACGGCTACGAGGTCGTGCTCGGCAACGGCGGGCACCACGTGCTTCTGGGACATCGCCACGTTCTGTCTGATCGAGCGGCGTAGCCAGCACCTGTCGTTCGGAGAGTTCTCGTCCAAGTTCGCGGCGGCCGCCAAGGCGGCGCCCCACCTCGAGGACCCCCAGGTGATCGAGTCCCCGCCCGGCACCCATCCCGAGCCGGTCGCCGCCGAAGACGTCGACCTTTACGCGCTGACCCACAACGAGACCTCGACCGGCGTGGCCATGGAGATCCGCCGCCCGGCCGGCGCCTCGGCGGACGGCACATCCGACGCGCGGGAGTGCGGGGCGCCTCCGCGGCACCGGGCGCACCGGGCGCACCGGGCGCACCGGGCGCACCGCACGGGCGCAGGGCAGATCGTGGCCGTCGACGGCACCTCGGCGGCGGTGGGCTGCGGGTGGTCCCCACGGAGTTCGACGCCTACTACTTCGCCCCGCAGAAGTGCTTCGCCTCCGACGGGGGCTTGTGGGTGGCCCTGCTCTCCCCGGCGGCACTCCAGCGGGTGGAGCGCATCGCCGCCAGTGGGCGATGGGTCCCGGCCTTCCTCGACCTCGCCACCGCCATCGACAACTCCACGAAGGACCAGACCTACAACACCCCTGCGCTGGCGACCCTGCTGCTGTTCGCCGAACAAGTCGAGTGGATGCTCGCCGGAGGCGGGCTCGAATGGGCGGCCGGGCGCTGCGACCGCTCTGCCGAGATCCTCTACACCTGGGCCGAGCAGTCGGACTTCGCCATGCCCTTCGTGGGCAAGCCCTCCGAACGCAGCCACGTCGTGGGGACCGTGGACCTCGTGGACGCCGTCGACGCGCAGGCCGTCGCCAAGGTCCTGCGGGCCAACGGCATCGTCGACACCGAGCCGTACCGCAAGCTCGGCCGCAACCAGCTGCGCATCGCCATGTTCCCGGCGATCGATCCCGAAGACGTCGCCGCTCTGTGTGCGTGCATCAACCACGTGGTGGGGGCCCTTGCCTCCTGATCCAGGGGCGCCGATGGGACTTGCACCCCGTGGGTGTCACGGGGCCGGTTGCCGGTCAGGTGGCCGCGCTTAGGTGGCCCGGCTCAGGTGGCCCGGCTCAGGTGGCCCGGCTCAGGTGGCCCGGCTCAGGTGGCCCGGCTCAGGTGGCCCGGCTCAGGTGGCCCGGCTCAGGTGGCCCGGCTCAGGTGGCCCGGCTCAGGTGGCCTGGCTCAGGTGGCCTGGCTCAGGTGGCCTGGCTCAGGTGGCCCGGCTCAGGTGGCCCGGCTCAGGTGGCCCGGCTCAGGTGGCCCGGCTCAGGTGGCCCGGCTCAGGTGGCCCGGCTCAGGTGGCGGGGCTCACCGAGCTCATATTGAAGTCCGCCACCCGCAGCGGCGGCATGGCGGTGCGGTTCATCCACTCGCCCCACTCGCGTGACAGGGCGCGTTCGCTGGCGCCCGCCTCGACGGTGCGGGCCAGGACGTCGATCGGGCTCTCGTTGAAGCGGAAGTTGTTGACGGCTCCGACGACCTCGCCGTGCTCGACGAGGTAGACGCCGTCCCGGGTGAGGCCCGTGAGCAGCAGTGTCACGGGGTCGACCTCGCGGATGTACCACAGGCAGGTGAGCAGGAGCCCCCGTTCGGTGGTGACGATCATGTCGTCGAGCGAGCGCGGTCGCGCCGGGAAGCGCCAGCGTCAGGTTGCCGACCGGCGGCGAGGGCTCGACCCCCGAGCGGGCGGCGGCGGCACGGTGGTATTGCAGGCGCCGCAGCCGGCCCCCCTCGATCCAGTTCGTGCGGCCGATCGGGAGCCCGTTGTCGAACACCGACACGTCGGTCCCCGACGCCGCGGTCACCAGGAAGCGGCGCCGACTCGAGGCCGGGTGCCGCGGGGTCGCCGCGCAGCTCGAAGGGAAGCGGGCACAGCGACTCGCCGATCTTGGTCCCTCCCCCTGGAGCCGAGAACGGGCTCCGGCCCTCTTCGCGCGTCCCGACCCGACATCGCCTCCGACATCGCCACCATGAGATCCGCGGTGGCGTCGGGGGGCAGGAGCACCTCATAGCGACCGGCGGGGAGCTCGACACTGCGTCGGGCCCACGCCAGGCGGCGGTCGAGTCGTTGCTCGAAGGCGTCCAGGTCGATGTCCTCGAAGGTCGAGGTCCCCGCTCCCGCCCACACCGAACGTCTGCCGTCGTCGCTGCGGGCGACGAGCTCCATGGTGCCGGCCGGCTGGGCGTGGCGCAGGCGCACCCCGGTGCTGGTGCCCAGGTACACGGTCTCCACGCCATGGGTGGCGAACCCCGCCAGCCGATTCCCGGCCGCACGAGCCCGGCCGAAGGCGTCACCCAATCCCGTGATGACGCCGGCGAGCGCCGCCGGCGAGGTGAGCACCGGAGGCTCGTCGAATCCGGTCCCCCCCGGTCCCGCCGCCCCGCTCGGTCCCGCCGCCCCGCTCGATCCGCCGTGCCCGCCGTGCCCGCCGCTCGCGCCGAGCCCACCGGGCTCGATCAGCGCAATGGCGTCGTCAGAGGGCCCGGCCCCGCTCGCTTCGACCTCGCTGGCCCGGACCAGCTCCTCCACGTCGACCTCGCCGCTCCCGCTGGCCACCCCGACGGCGGTGGCTCCGCTCCCGGCGGCGCTGGCTTCGGTCCCTGTGGCGTGACCCGATCCCGCCTCGGTGCCGGCCCCACCCACAGCCCGGAAGCTCACCACGGCCACCCGGCGGTTGCGCCGCACCCCGTTGGTGGTGGTCGTGTTGTTGGCGAAGCGCACCTCGGCCTGGCTGACCTCCTCGACGATCACGATGCATCCATCGGCGCGACTGGCGGCCAGGGCCCGTTCCACCACTTCCTGGGGCGACGCCAGCTGCCGGGGAGACCGCGGTGCGCGGGGCGGCACGGGTGCGTGAGGTGGCGGCGGTGTGTGGGGAGTCACCGGTCCTTGGGGCGGCACCGGTGCGCGGGGCGGCACCGGTGCACGGGGCGGCACTGGGCGCCGGTCACCCGGGCTCACCGGGACGCCTCGGCGCGCGTGTTGAGGACCCTGATCCCACGGAACAACGCCGAGGGACACCCGTGGCTCACCGGGGCCACCTGCCCGGGCTGACCCTTGCCACAGTTGAAGGCGCCCCCCAGCACGTAGGTGGCGCGGCCGCCTACGGCCTCGAGCGCCCCCCAGAACTCCGTGGTCTGGGCCTGATAGGCGACGTCCTTGCACTGCCCCGCCAGCCGGCCGCGCTCCACGCGGTAGAAGCGCTGCCCGGTGAACTGGAAGTTGTACCGCTGCATGTCGATCGACCAGCTCTTGTCGCCCACGACGTAGATGCCGCGGTCCACCCCCGACAGCAGCTCCTCTGTGCTCGGGCCCGGGCTGGGGCCGTCTGCGGGCTGGAGCGAGACATTGGCCATGCGCTGGATGGGCACGTGCAGCGGGGAGTCGGCGAAGGCGCACCCGTTGGACCGGCCGAAGCCGTTCTCCGCCGCCATGCGCCGGTCGAGCTGGTAGCCCACGAGCACGCCGTCTCGCACGATGTCGAAGCTCTGGGCCTCCACCCCCTCGTCGTCGTATCCCACCGAGGCGAGGCCGTGCGGCGTGGTGCGGTCCCCCACGACGTGCATGACGGGCGACCCGTACTGCAAGGTGCCGAGCTTGTCGAAGGTGGCGAAGGAGGTGCCGGCGTAGGCCGCCTCGTACCCCAAGGCACGGTCGAGCTCGGTGGCGTGGCCCACGGACTCGTGGATGGTGAGCCACAGGTTGGAAGGGTCGATGACGAGGTCGTAGGTCCCGGCCTCGACCGACGGCGACGCCACCTTCTCGGCAAGGAGGGAGGGGATGGTCTCGAGCTCCGCGTCCCAGTCCCAACCCTGGCCGGCGGTGTACTCCCAGCCGCGCCCCACCGGTGGGGCGATGGTCCGCATCGACTCGAACGACCCCGACTCGGCGTCGACGGCCACGGCTTCCACCACCGGGTAGATGCGGACCCGCCGTTGGGTCGTCAGGGTGCCCGATAGGTCCGCGTAGTGCTTGTCCTCCACCACGGCGAGCACCCTGGCGGCGACATGGTCGACCGAGTCCGACGCCATGAGACGCCTGCTCCACTCCTCGAGGACCGCCGCCTTGTCGGCCATGGTCACGGCGGTGGGGTCCACCTCGTAGGGCGACGACCACTGCACATCACCGTGTGCGGGCTCCTCCGCCACCTCGACACGCGTCCCGAGGGCGGCCGACGTCTGCGCCGCCAGCCCTACCGCGTCGTCGGCGAGCCGAGCAGCGGCACCGGCGCCGAGCTCGACCGTGGCCGCGAACCCGATGGACCCCTCTCGCACCACGTGCAGCCCGACCCCGATCTCGGTGTCGTCGACCGTGGTCTCCACGTGGCCGTCTCGCAGCGCCAGGAATTGCGACCGGATCCGCTCCACCCTGACCTCGGCGTGGCTGCACCCCAGCGCCTCGGCCCGTTCCAGGGCGGCGCTGCGCACCTCTTGGAGCGGCAACCCCGCCAATCCGTCGCCGTCGTGGGACGTCACGCCCGGACCTTACGACCTCGGGAGCGCATCACGCCGAAACCACGCCGGCGCACGTCACGCCGGCACCGCATCACGCCGGCACCGCATCACGCCGGCACCGCATCACGCCGGCACCGCATCACGCCGGCACCGCATCACGCCGGCACCGCATCACGCCGGGGGCCGCGCCGCACCGGCACCACATCACCCCGGAGCCCCGGCGGCACCACACGACGCCGGGACACGTCACGCCGGCACCACATCCACACCGACACCACATCACGCCGGGGGCCGCGCCACGCCGGCACCACGGCCCGACGGCAGAACCTACGGCTCAGCCGCCCGAGACGTCCTGGACGCGCTTCCGGCCGGCGCTGATGAAGGGCATCATGGCGCGCAGCTCGGCGCCCACCTTCTCGATGGGATGCGCGGCGCCCGCCGCGCGGAGCTTCTCGAAGTGCTTGCGCCCGGCGCGGTTCTCGGCGATCCACTCCTCGGCGAAGGCACCGGAACGGATGTCCTCCAGGATCTGCGCCATCGTCGCGCGCACGTGGGCGTCGATGACCCGAGGCCCGCGGGTGACGTCGCCGTACTCGGCGGTGTCGGAGATGGAGTAGCGCATCCCGGCGATGCCCCCTTCGTACATGAGGTCCACGATGAGCTTGAGCTCGTGCAGGCACTCGAAGTACGCCGACTCGGGCTGGTACCCGGCCCCCACGAGAGTCTCGTAACCCGCCTGCACCAGCGCCGTCAGCCCTCCGCACAACACCACCTGCTCACCGAAGAGGTCGGTCTCGGTCTCCTCCTCGAAGGTGGTGTCGAGCACCCCGGCCCGCGTGGCGCCGAGCGCGTAGGCGTACGAGAGCGCCAGGTCGTGGGCCTTGCCCGAGGCGTCCTGGGCCACGGCCACGAGCGAGGGCACGCCCCCGCCTTCGGTGTAGGTGCGGCGCACGAGGTGCCCGGGGCCCTTGGGGGCCACCATGGCGACGTCGACGCCCGGAGGCGGCACGATCTGGCCGAAGCGGATGTTGAACCCGTGGGCGAAGAACAGCGCGTCGCCCTGGCGCAACGTCGGGGCGATGTCGGACTCGTACACCGACGCCTGCTCGGTGTCGGGCAGCAGCATCATGATGAGGTCCGCCTCCGCCGCGGCCTCGGCCACCGGCAGCACCCGCAGCCCGGCCTCTTCGGCCTTGGTCTTGGACTTCGACCCGTCGCGCAGCCCGACGCGCACGTCGACGCCGGACTCGGCCAGGTTCAGGGCGTGGGCGTGGCCCTGGGACCCGTAGCCGATCACGGCCACCTTGCGGCCCTGGATCAGGCTCGCGTCGGCGTCGGACTCGTAGTACAGCTTGGCCATCTCAGCCTGCCTCTCCCTGGTGAGCCCCGGTGACGCTGTCCCCGGTGACGCTGTGCCCGGTGACGCTGTGCAGCGGGGCGGCTTCTCGCCCACGGGCGGCGCCGTCGGCGCCCGGGCCCAGCTTAGGCAGGGCCACCCGGCCGGTCCGCTGGAGCTCGGTGATGCCGAAGGGCCGGACGAGGTTCTCGAATTCGTCGATGCTGCTGGGGGTGCCCGCCAGCATCACCGTCATTCGGTCGCCCATGCGGCCGCTCGCCGACCCGGCCACCCTGGCCGCCTTCGCCGACCTGGCCGCCTGGCCGCCCTCGTCGACGATCGTGGCCCCGAACGCGTCCACGAGCGCCGTGACCTGGTGCCGCTCGGTCGCTGTGCCGACCTCGATCGTGACCAGGAGCATCTCGCGCTCGACGGCCTCGTGGGGGGCGAGCTCGGTGATGCGGACACACGTTCACGAGCTTGTCGAGCTGCGCCATGATCTGCTCCAGGGGCGCCGACTCCACGTCCACCACGATGGTGATGCGGCTGAAGCGCTCGTCGTCGGTGGGCGCCACGGCCAACGAGAAGATGTTGAACCCCCGCCGGCTGAAGAGGCGGCGACGCGGGCGAGCACACCGGCCTTGTTCTCGACCGTGGCCGGTGACGATGTGGTGGCGCGGCGGGGCGCCCTCCGCCTGGTTGCCGATCACCGCCGGCTGGTTCCCCACGGCCGGGCTCATCGTCCCCCCTCGCCCGCCGGCAGGTCCCACGATGATGTCGTCGTTGGAGGCACCGGCGGGGACCATGGGGTACACCTTCTCGAAGGCGTCGGTGCGGAAGTCGATGACCACGGGACGGTCGTCGATCCCGTTCGCCTTCTCGATGGCCGGGGCCACCTCCTCGGCGGACTCCACCTTGAGCCCGACGCACCCCATGGCCTCGGCCCACTTCACGTAGTCGGGGAGGTCGGGCGACAGGTACACCTCGGAGTAGCGCTCCTCGTAGAACAGCTCCTGCCACTGGCGCACCATGCCCAGGTAGGCGTTGTTCAGGATGGCCACCTTGATGGGGATGCGCTCGGCCGAGGCCGTGACGAGCTCCTGGGCGGTCATCTGGAAGCAGCCGTCGCCGTCGATGGCCCACACCATCTTGTCGGGCCGGCCCACCTTGGCCCCGATGGCGGCGGGCACGGCGAAGCCCATGGTGCCCGCACCGCCGGAGTTGACCCACGTGTTGGGATTGTCGAACTTCCAGTACTGCGAGGCCCACATCTGGTGCTGGCCCACGCCGGCCACGACGATGGTGTCGTCGGGCGTGGCGTCGCGCAGCGTCTCCACCACGAACTGGGGCTTGAGGGCGCCGCCCTCCTCCTGGTCGTAGGCGAGCGGGAACTCCCCCTGCCAGGCGCGCAGCTGCGCCATCCACGGGGCGAGGTCGGGCCGCTGCGCCGCCATCGAGCCTGGCGCCGGTCCGAGCCGGTCGCCACCGCGCCACCCTCCACCCACCGACTGGTCACCACTCACAGACGTGCCGGCGACAGGGCCCAGTCCCAGAGCTTCCAGCGCCCGCAGCATCTCCTCGATCACGACGCCACAGTCCCCGGCGATGGCCGACGTCGGGTCGCCGCACCTTGCCGAGCTCGGCGGGGTCGATGTCGACGTGGATGATCTTGGCGTCGGGAGCGAAGGCGCTGATCTTGCCGGTGACCCGGTCGTCGAAGCGGCTGCCGAGGGCGATGAGCAGGTCGGCGCGCTGCATGGCGGTGACGGCGGTGTAGTTGCCGTGCATGCCCGGCATGCCGAGGCACAGCGGGTGGCGGTCGGGGAAGGAGCCGCGGGCCATGAGGGTGGTGACGACGGGGATGCCGGTGCGCTCGGCCAGCTCGCGCAGCACCTCGGCGGCGCGCGCCTTGAGGATCCCGCCGCCGGCGTAGATCACGGGGCGGGCCGCGCCCAGGATCAGCTCGGCGGCGCTGCGGACGAGCGCGGGGTCGCCCTCGGTCTGGGGCTTGTAGCCGGGGAGGTCGAGCTCGTCGATCCCGGCCGGCCAGTACCAGTCCATGGGGGCGTTGGAGACGTCCTTGGGCACGTCGACGAGCACCGGGCCGGGGCGACCCGTGGTGGCGACGTGGAAGGCCTCGGCGACCACTCTGGGCAGGTCCTGGGCGTCGGTGACGAGCCAGTTGTGCTTGGTGATGTCCATGGTCACCCCGGTGATGGGGCACTCCTGGAAGGCGTCGGTGCCGATGGCGGTGGTGGCGACCTGGCCCGTGATCACGACGATGGGGATCGAGTCCATCATGGCGTCGGCGAGGGGGGTGACGATGTTGGTGGCGCCCGGCCCGCTCGTCACCATGGCCACGCCGGGCCGGCCCGTCACGTGGGCGTAGCCCTCGGCCATGTGCCCGGCCCCCTGCTCGTGGCGCACCAGGACGTGGCGGATCGACGAGTCGAGGATGGGGTCGTAGACGGGCAGGATGGCCCCGCCGGGGAGGCCGAAGATGACCTCCACGTGCTGCATCTCGAGGCTCTTGATGAGGGCCTGGGCCCCTGTCAGTCGCATGGCGTTCCTGTTCTTGTCTGTCGGGTGCTGTGGTGGTCTTCTGCGGTGAGTCTCATGGGGATGGGGACCTCGCGGGTGGAATGGCTGGGTCGGTGAGGGTGGCTGGGTCGGTGAGGGTGGCTGGTTTCGTGAGGGTTCGTAGGTCGGTGAGGGTGGCTGGTTTCGTGAGGGTTGGTAGGCCGGTGAGCCGCCCGTCTGCGCTGGAGGGAACCGTGGCCGGAAAATGAAACGACCTCCCGTCGGGGAGGTCGCAAGGCGCACGGAACCGCTGTCGCGGCGACGTGCGCTACCGGAGAACTACGAGAAGGCGGTTGGTCGTGGTCGTCTCCGTTCATGGTCCGTACAGTCTTGCACGCGTCGGCGACGCGCCGGCAACCCCTGTCGGGCGGATTCGGCAGTCGGGATCGGGCGGGTCCGGAATGGGCACCTGCAGCGCACCCCCGTAGGGTTGTGCGCCATGGACGAGCTGACCGCCCGTCGCGCCAAGTCGTTCGGGCCTGTGGCCGCCACCTACGACCGGGTCCGGCCCGGGTACCCACCGGACGGCGTGTCGTGGCTGCTCGAGGAGGCCGGAGCGTCGCTGCTCGGCAGGTCGGGCGGGGCGCCGCCAGGTGCTCGACCTCGGTGCCGGGACGGGAGCGCTGACGCGCGATCTCGTGGCACGCGGTCTCGACGTCGTGGCCGTCGAGCCCGACCCCCACATGCGGGCCGTGCTCGAGGAGCGTGTGCCCCGTGCCCAGGTGCGGGCCGGCAGCGCCGAGGAGCTTCCCGTCGACGACGCCGACGTCGACGCCGTGCATGGGCGCGCAGATGTGGCACTGGGTGGACCTCGACAGGGCCACCGCCGAGGTGGCCCGCGTGCTGCGCGCCGGGGGGGACCCTCGGGCTGCTGTGGAACCTGCGGGACGAGAGGGTGGCGTGGATGGCCGAGCTCGGGTCGGTGTTCGGCGGCGACGACGTGCCACCGGCGCGCCGCCGATGTGCTGCTCCCGCCGGGAGCGCCGTTCACCGCCGCTGCGGCGCGCGACTTCCGGTGGTCCCAGGAGCTCGCCCCCACCGACATCGTCGACCTCGTCGCCACCCGCAGCCACGTGCAGGTGCTGCCCGATGCCGAGCGATCCGAGGTCCTGGCCCGCGTGGGCGACTTCGTCGCCAGCCATCCGGCGGTGGCGGGACGGGGTCGCATCGTGGTCCCCTACGTGACGAGCTGCTGGCGGGCCACCCGCACCTGACCGGGACCACCGCACCTAACCGGCGGGCGCCGCACCTGACCGGGACCGCCCCACCCGACCGGCGGGCGCCGCACCTGACCGGGACCGCCGCACCTAACCGGCGGGGCGCGCTCAGGGCTCGGTGACGGCCCCTCGCTCGGCGCCGGTCACCAGGCGGGCGTACTTGGCGAGGACCCCGGTCGTGTAGCGCGGCTCGGGCAGCTTCCACTCGCGCGCGCCGGCGGGCGAGCTCGGCGTCGTCGACGACCAGGTCGATGCGCTTGGCGGGGACGTCGATCACGATGCGGTCGCCGTCGGCGACGAAGGCGATCGGTCCACCGTCGACGGCTTCGGGGGCGACGTGGCCGACGCAGAACCCGTGGGTGCCGCCCGAGAACCGCCCGTCGGTCACGAGCGCGCAGTCGCCACCGCGCCCCGCTCCCTTCATGGCGCCGGTCACCGCCAGCATCTCGCGCATGCCGGGACCGCCCTTGGGTCCCTCGTAGCGGATGACGACCACGGTGCCGGGCTCGATCTGCCCGGCCAGGATGGCGTCGAGCGCGCCCTGCTCGCCGTCGAACACCCGCGCCGTGCCCTCGAAACGGGCCGTGTCGATGCCCGCCACCTTGACCACCCCGCCGTTGGGGGCCATGCGAGCCCGCGCAGCACGGCGATGCCTCCGCTCGGCGTGGATGGGCGCGGACAGCGGGTGGACGACCTGTCCGTCGGGGCGCGGGCGGATCGAGGGCGGCGAGGTTCTCGGCCACCGTGCGCGCCGGTCACCGTGAGGCAGTCGCCGTGCAGGAGACCGGCCTCGAGCAGTTCGCGCATCACCATGGGAAGGCCCCCCACGCGGTCGACGTCGACCATGTGGTACCTGCCGTGCGGCTTGGTGTCGGCGATGTGGGGCACACGCGCCGCCACCCGGTTGAAGTCGTCGAGAGAGAGCTCGACCCGCGCCTCGTTGGCGATGGCCAGAAGGTGCAGCACGGCGTTGGTCGACCCGCCGAGCGCCATGACGACGGCGATGGCGTTCTCGAAGGCCGCCTTGGTCATGATGTCGCGGGGTCGGATGTCGCGGGCGAGCAGCTCGATGCACGGCGCGCACCGGACTCGTAGGCGAAGTCCTGGCGACGGGGGTCGACCGCCGACGGCGACGCCGAGCCCGGCAGCGACATGCCGATGGCCTCGGCCACCGACGCCATGGTGTTGGCGGTGAACATCCCCGCGCACGAGCCCGCCGTGGGACAGGCGTGGTGCTCGATGAGCGAGAGCTCCTCGTCGGAGAGCGACCCCGCCGCGTGGGCGCCCACGGCCTCGAAGACGCTCACGATGTCGAGGGCCTGCTCGTCGGGCCGGCCGGGGATCTTGCCGGGAAGGATCGACCCGCCGTAGAGGAAGACGGCGGGCAGGTTCAGGCGGGCGGCGGCCATGAGCATGCCGGGCAGCGACTTGTCGCACCCGGCGAAGGTGAGCAGAGCGTCGAAGCGCTCGGCGTGCATGACTGTCTCGATGGAGTCGGCGATGACCTCGCGTGACACGAGCGAGGCGCGCATGCCCTCGTGGCCCATGGAGATCCCGTCGGAGACGGCGATGGTGACGAACTCGATCGGGAACCCGCCGGCGTCGCGCACGCCGTCCTTGGAGCGCTTGGCCAATCGGTCGAGCGGCATGTTGCAAGGCGTGACCTCGTTCCACGACGACGCCACGCCCACCTGCGGCTTGGACCAGTCGTCGTCGGTCATGCCGATGGCGCGCAGCATCGCCCGGGCCGGGGCGCGCGTGGGACCGTCGGTGACCTCGAAGCTGCGGATCTTCATGCCGTGCGGCCGGTCGTCGGGAGCCATGAGGCCCAAGGTTAGGGCCGGTGGCCGCGCCCCTGTTCCGAAGCACCCGCGTCGGGATCATCCGTTGTGACGTCGGGATCCGGTGTAGCACCGAGGCCATGCGCGCCATGGGGCTCCGGCGCACGGCCCAGCGCCCGGGCGGCTTCAGGTTCGATCTCGGCGTCCGGAGCCAGGCCCTCGCGCACCACCGCCGCCAGCCCAGCGTCGAGGGCATCGATCCCGATCTCCACACGCCCACCGTGAACGTCCTCGAACACCAGAGCCCGGCCCCCGACCCCCGGCTCCCGAGGTCGTCGGGCTCGATCCACCAAAGCCGCCTGCCGCCTCGACGTCACCCGCGGCGCCCGGCCCACGCGGTCCGTTCAATCCGCCGGGCCCACGGAACCCCCCGGGCCCACGGAAACCCCCGGCACCGCCGAAGCCCCCGGGCCCACGGAAACCCCCGGGCCCACGGGAACCCCTGGCACCACCGAAGCCCCCGATTCCGCCGAAGCCCCCGAAGCCCGGAAACGACCGCGCCGTCGGCGAGACGAACGACCCGTACCTGCCCGAGGTCGACGACGCGCCAGCGGCCCAAGAACCGCACCGCGATCCGGCCCGGTCCGGCGGCCACCGCTGCCCGGAGCCCGACGCCCACGGTGAGGACGAGTCCCACCAGGGGAAGCACGGCGAACAGGCAACCGACGACGCTCCACGCCAGCGGATGACCAAAGGCCCACACGAAGAACAACGTGAAGAGGGCGACGACTGCCAGCATGGCGACACACATCTTGGCCACCCAGCCGAGCGCCGCCCGTACCAGCGGCGACCGCCGGAACCTCCACACCGCATCGGGTCGCCCCGACATGCCAGGCGTCATGCTCCTCGATCCCGGCTGTCTCACGCGCATGACACCCAGGCTATGGCCCATCGTGTCCGGTCGTGCCGCGCCGCTCGTTCGGACCAGGTCTCAGCCGGAGTCGAGCTCCGCCGGCGCTTCCCACTCCCACTTCCCGGGCCCACCGCCCAGCTCGAAGCCCCGATAGGTCTTCATGGCGTGGTGGAAGTGGCACAGCCTGGCCAGATTCGAAAGCGCCGTCGGACCACCGTCCGCGTAGGCGGTCTGCCAGTGGTCGATCTCGAGGCCCATGGCCACCTTACATCCGGGCACCACGCAGACGGGATCGCGTTCATCGAGGGCGCTGCGGACATGCGCAGACACGCCCGCGCCCCACGTGACACACAGAGAGAACGTCAACCCCGTCGGTCACCATGACCTTGAGGAACGCTTCGGGAAGAAGACCGCGAGCGGTGGACACCGGCACGGGGCCCACGCCCGGGATCTCGCACACCTCGCCGTCCTCGACATAGCCGCGACGCAACGCACCGGCATCGACGCGAAGGTGCACGACCGCCGACGAACCGCCGGCTTTGGCGCTCCCGACCACCGACCTTCGGGTCACGAGGTCCACCAGTGCGTCGGCGGCATAGGCGGCGGGAGACTCGCGGTTCTCGGCCTTCCTCGCCTGATCGAACAGCTCGTTGGCCCGCATCTCGAGCGAAGACAGCATTCTCGCCCCGTCGTCCGGAGTGAGCTTGAACTCGCCCCGTAACGCCCCGTCAGGGTCACTCCAGTGGCGAAAGAACCGGCTCTTGCGCACCCCTTCGTACCGGGCGTTCTCGGCTTCGGCGGAACCAGCCGCCGCTCGCACCTGGCGGCACAGATCCTTCAAGCCTTTCAACGTGCATGTCGTGGCGACCTCGAGCAGCTCGCGCTCTGCCGAGGGCCGGGCGGCAGCCGCGGCCGCGATCTCGCGTACCTGCGAGACCGAGAGCGTGCCGTTTCGAAGTGCCTCGGTCGTCTCGGGCAGAGCCTGGAGGCGTTCGGCGGTCTCGAGGGTGGCGACGGCGTCCCCAAGCCCCGTTCCTGTCGCTTTCGCCACCCACGAGGCCGGGGACCGGTGGCCCTCTCGCTTCCAGGCGTCGGACTGCGCCACCCTTGGGGTCAGGAGCACCTGACCGGCCGACCCCAGACGGGTGAGCTCGGCGAACAAGCCGAAAAGCTCGGTTGCCTGGGCGCTCGTGATGCGCTCCGGCTCCAGCTGGGCGAGGTACGCCGCGACGTCGCTCACGGCCCTTCTGGGCACCTCGAAGGGAACTGACCTTCCTGTAGCCACGGGTAGAGGATGCCAGAAGGGTGTGACACCCTCTTGATTAGGTTGGGAACACACTGAACAGCAGGAGACGCCGCAACCCAGGCATCAGACGCCTGCGCGGAACCCAGGAGCGACATCGCAACCAAGTGTCCGCAACCGCGGAATCCAGGAGCGACATCGCAACCAAGTGTCCGCAACCGCGGAATCCAGGAGCGACATTGCCGACGTTCGAAGCAGGGACGAATCGGGTACGACAACCTTTGCGGTGATTCCGGGGAACTCCCAATCCTCTTCCACCGGAGTCACCCATCCGGGGGGCTAGCGGCGGGGCGTGGGGATGGCGCGCAGATCCCCACGCCTCCCGCTGCACAGGCTCCCAGGCACGGCCGTGGGCACCTCACCGACGTGTGATCGAGGGGCGAGGCCCCCCAAAGCATGCTCAGGCAGCGCAGGCGGCGGAGCTCCGCGGCCACTGCCTTCCCGTCGGCACGGCTGTTGGTGGCTTTCATCACCTTCCCCGTGAAGAAGCCCACCAGCTTGTCCTCGCCCCGCCGTGTACCGCTGCCACTCGTCGGGGTGAGCGGCGACGACCTCGGCCACGACGCTGGCCAGCGAATCGGTGTCGAGGGCCTCGAAACCCTTGTGCCTGGCGATCTCGCCAGGAGGGCCTCCGTTCTCGAGCATCTCGGCGAGGACCGTCTTGGCTTGCGTCGCGCTCAGCTTGCCGTCCTGTTCCATACGAAGCAGGGTGATGAACTCGGCCACATCGAGGCGGCGCGCTCCTTCGAGATCGGCAGCGGCCTCGTTGGCCGTGCGCGCCAGCGCCAGGGCGCCGTCCACGCCCGCAGCAGCGGCCTCGGACACGAGGCCGTCGAGCCCGTGCTCGACCACTGTGGCGATCTGATCTGCGCGCGCGTCGCGTGGGCGGCTCTGGCCCGAACAGCGCGGCGAGCTTGGCGCGTCGGTCGGCGGGCATGGGCCCGATCGACGCGGCCACCTCTGACTGCCAGGCGGCATCGGGCACGACCGGCACGAGGTCGGGCTCGGGGAAGTACCGGTAGTCGAAGGCCTCCTCCTTCGAACGCAGGGCCACCGTGACCCCCTGGTCCTCGTTCCAGTGCCTGGTCTGCTGGATCACCTTGTCGCCGGCCTCGAGCAGCCCCACCTGCCGCTCGATCTCGTACTCGATGGCCCTCCCGAGCGACCGCAGCGAGTTCAGGTTCTTGATCTCGCAACGCGTGCCGAGCTCGGAGGTCCCGGCGGGTCGCACCGACACGTTGGCGTCGACGCGCATGGACCCCTCCTCCATGCGCCCGTCGGACGCCCCGGTAGCCACGAGGATGCCTCGGAGCTCCGAGGCGTAGAGGCGCGCCTGCGCGGAAGACCGGATGTCGGGCGCGGAGACAATCTCCACGAGGGGCACCCCGGCGCGGTTGTAATCGACCAGCGCGTGATCGGCGTCGTGGATGCGACCGCCTCCACCGATGTGCGACGTCTTGCCGGTGTCCTCTTCCATGTGGGCACGCTCGACCCGAACGCGACTGGCGTCAGGGAGCTCGAGCCATCCGCCCACGTTGATCGGCGCGTCGTACTGACTGACTTGATAGTCCTTCGGCATGTCGGGGTAGAAGTAGTTCTTCCGGTGGAAGATCGACGGCCGGATCTCGCAGTGCAAGGCCAAGCCGATCCGCATGGCGTACTCCACGGCGCGCACGTTGAGGACCGGGAGCGAGCCCGGTAGGCCCAGGCACACGGGGCACACGTTGGTGTTGGGCTCGTCGCCGAAGGCGTTACGGCAGCCGCAGAAGAGCTTGGTCTCGGTGTTCAGCTCGCAGTGGACCTCGAGCCCTATGACAGGCTCCCACGCCGCGTTCTCGGCGCTCATGCGGCACGCACCCGCGGAGGCGCCAGCACCGGGGCGCCACGCTCCACGGCCACGGCCACCTGGAACATGACCGGCTCGCCGAGCGAGGGCGCCAGCACCTGCACACCCACCGGCAATCCGCTCTCGTCGGTGCCGAAGGGAATGCTGATGGCGGGATGCCCCGCCAGGTTGGACGGCACGGTGCACACATCGGACAGGTACATCGCCCAGGGGTCGTCGACCTTGGCCCCCAGAGCAAAGGCGGTGGTCGGCGTGGTGGCGCCGAGCAGGACGTCGAAGCGTCGGTAGGCAGCGACCAGCGCGTCGATGATGATCGTCCGCACTTTCTGCGCCTGGCCGTAGTACGCCTCGTAGTACCCCGCCGACAACGCGTAGGTGCCGAGCAGGATCCGGCGCTTGACCTCGGGCCCGAACCCCGCGGCACGCGTAGCCAGGTTCATGGCTTCGGCGGTATCCGCGTCGACGCGCAGCCCGTAGCGGACGCCGTCGTAGCGCGACAGGTTGGACGAAGCCTCCGCGGGCGCCAGGACGTAGTACGCGGGCAGGCCATGGCGCAGCTGGGGGATGGAGACTTCCTCGACTCGGGCGCCGGCGGCGGCCAATGCGTCGGCGGCCTCGCGCACACGAGCTTCTACCGCCACGTCCACGCCGTCCACCAGCTCGGCGACCAACCCTACTTGCAACCCCTCGACCCCGTCGTCGAGAGCCGAGACCATGTGGGGTACGGGCCTTTCTAGGCATGTCGAGTCGAGGGGATCCTGCCCGCCGATCACGTCGAACAGCACCGCGCTCTCGGTCACCGTCGTCGTGATGGGGCCGATCTGGTCGAGCGAGCTGGCAAAAGCCACGAGCCCGTAGCGCGACACGGCGCCATAGGTGGGCTTCATCCCCACCACGCCACACAACGCCGCGGGTTGGCGGATCGAACCTCCCGTGTCGGAGCCGAGCGCCAGCGGGGCCAGTCCCGCCCCCACGGCCGCCGCCGAACCGCCCGACGATCCACCGGGAACGCGGCCGGGGTCAAAGGGGTTGCGCGTGGGCCCGAAGGCGGAGTTCTCGGTGGAGGACCCCATGGCGAACTCGTCGAGGTTCGTCTTGCCGATGACGATGGCACCGGCGGCCCGCAGGCGCTCGACCACGGTGGCGTCGTAGGGCGGGCACCAGCCATCGAGTATGCGCGACGAGCACGTCGTGGGCACACCCCGCGTGCACAGGTTGTCCTTGAGAGCCACGGGCACTCCGGCTAGCGGGCCGGGGTCCTCCCCAGCCGCCACCTTGCCGTCGACCGCAGCGGCCTCGCGGCGCGCGGAGTCGTGGAGCACGGTCACGAAGGCGTGCAGCTCCCCGTCGACACTGTCAATAGCACCGAGGTACCGCTCGACCACCTCGACCGCGGACACCGACCCGGAGCGCACACCGCGGGCGAGGTCGAGGGCGGGGCTCGGCCGGTCGCCCGGAGCCCCGGAAACGCCGGAGCCGCCGGAGTCGCCGGGACCGGTCACGGGACCTCCCCGAGAATGGGCGGTACCCGAAAACGCCCGTCCTCGACGGCAGGGGCCTGGGCGAGCACCTCGGCCCGGTCGAGGCAAGGCCGCGGCGTATCGGTGCGGGTCACGTTGCGCAACGGCAACGGGTGCGCGGTGGGCTCGACCCCGTCGGTATCGAGAGCAGCAATCTCCGCGGCGTGGCCGATCACCGCCGCGAGCTGCACCGCGTACAGGTCGAGCTCGTCGTCGGTCAGGTCGATGCGAGCGAGGCGCGCCACGTACGCAGCGTCCTCACGCGTCAGGCTGTGGTCCCCGGCGTGATCGCCGGCTTTGGGATCGGCGGCTTTGGGACCGGCCATCAACGGGCCGTCCCTGCCGCCATCTCGCCGGCCGAGCCCGAGCCCAGTACATCGCGCACGAACGCCACCGTCCGGGACACCACGAGCTCGGCGTCGTGATCAAGGGTCGCCACGTGGTAGCTGTGCTCGAGCCATACCCGTTCGATCGGACCTGAGACCCTGGCGACGAGCACATCGCCAGAAGACGAGGGGACAACGTGGTCCTGACGACTCGACAGCAAGAGCACCGGGCACGTCACCTGGTCGAGCCGCGCGGCCACACCGTCGATCCCGTCGAACACGCTCAACACGGCGGCGATGGGCGTCCCGAGATAGGCGAGCTCGGTCGACCCGTCCTTGGCAATGTCCGATCCCACTCCCGGGGCGATCTCATTGCCGGAGTCGAGGATGCCCCGCAGCACGTCCCGGAAGCTGTCCGCCGGCGGGTCGACGAAGGGATTGATGAGCGCCATCCCCACAACCTCGGCGTGGTGCTCGGCCAGCCAGCAGGCGAGGGTCCCTCCCATCGACAGGGCCACCAAGGCCACTGTGTCGCAGCGTCGGGCCAGATCCCGGTACGCGGTCTCGGCGGCCTCGGCATAGTCGGCCCAACGCGTGGGGATCATGTCCTCCACGGTGGTGCCGTGACCGGGCAGGAGCGGGAGATCGACCGTGTAGCCCTCGGCCGCCAGGGCCGTGGCCAGCGCCCGCAGGGACTGGGGATTCCCGGTGAACCCGTGCAGCACGAGCACACCCCGCGAGCCACCCTCAGCGCTGAACGGTTCGGCACCGGGCATGACGGGGGCAGCCACGTCGTGAATGCTAGGCCACGGGCCGCAAGCGCCCGCCCGGAGATGCGGTGCCGTTGTGTGACACCCCACTCAACGATCGGCGCCGCAGCGGGGCCGCCGGGTATGGTGAATCTGCCCGGTCCGGTGGTCGCGGCGCGAGGCGACGTCGGCAGTGAACAGCGGCAACAGCAATGAACAGCAAGGAACAGCAAGGAGCACAACGAAGATGGCTCAGCAGTACCCCTTCCTGAGTGATGAGTGGGTCGACCAGGCGCGCGCCATCCGCCAGGAGTACGACGGCACCGCCGGAACGATGACCCACCAGATGCGGATGAACCTGGTCATCACCGAGGTGCCCTTCGGCGACGGATCGATCGACGCCCACCTCGACACGACCGACGGCCAGCTGAAGCTCGAGACGGGGCACATCGACCCGGCAGATCTGAAGGTCACTCTCGATTACGCCACGGCGAAGGCGATCCTCGTCGAAGGCAACCCCCAGGTCGGCATGCAGGCCTTCATGGCGGGCAAGGTCAAGGTGGAGGGCGACATGGCCAAGCTCATGATGCTGCAGGGCGCCCCGCCCGACGAGAAGGCCCAGGAGGTCGCCAAGCGACTCCGGGAGATGACCTCCTGATTGGGTCAGCTGATCCGGTCAGCGCGCTTGGACCGGTAGGTCGGGAAGTGCCTGGTCCGTAGAGGACGACACGACGGGTTGGCGTTCTGTGACGTCGAGAGCCTCCAGAGCCTCGACCGAGGGTGCCCTATTGCGCTCGGTGGAGCGCGACATCGAAGCGGCCACCACGCCTACAAGGGCGACCGCCCCGCCCACCAGGTACGCCAGGTGGAAGGCATGTAGTGGCGCGTCGGGCCCACTGTGTCCCCGGAGTGCCGCCTCGTACACGGTCTCCATCACCTGGATCCCGGCAACCGTGCCCACCTGGTTCATGAGCTGCTGGGAGGCGGCCGCGGTCCCCAGGTCCTCAGGGGCGAACTGATTGGAGACGGTGGCCGACAGCGACGGCGACGCGACGCCAAGACCCATCCCCGACAGGAAGAGAGCGATCTCCACTAGCGCCAGCCCGGTGGAATGCCCGGCCAGCGCGAAAACGCCCATGGACAGCACGACTGCCGACGTCCCGACAACGGCCAAGGTGCGCTCCCCGACGCGCACGGCTAGGTACCCGGCAAAGGGCGCGATGGTCGAGAAGACGATGGGGCGAGGCAAGGACAAGAAGCCCACGGCCGATTGGTTGTGCAGGTACCCGAATGACTCCTCCAATAGCAGGGGAGTGAGGAAGAAGGCGCCCAGGTAGGCGAAGTTGGCACAGCTCTGAGCGGCGATCGGGAAGACGAAATTCCGCTTGCGCAGGTAACCGAGCGGGAAGATGGGCTCCGAGGCCCGGCGTTCGGCGGCCCGGAAGGCGACACCGGCAACCACCGAGACGGCCAACAGACTGAGCACGAGCGGGCTGGACCACCCGAAGTTCGGGAGGAACGTCAACGCCAAGAGGAACGAGGCGACGCAGGCCGCGATCGACGCCGCGCCCGTCCAATCCAGGTCGAGCTCGTCCCACGTGACATGGCGGCGGCCCGCAGCACGCTCGGGGAGCACCGCGATGGCGAGCGCCGACGCCATCAACAGCAGGGGAACCTGGAGGAAGAACATCCACCGCCAACCGAAGAGCTGGATCACCGGACCGCCCAAGGCCACTCCGATCACGGGGCCCCCCGCGCCTACGAGCGACCAGAATCCGAGCGCCTTGACTCGGTCACTCTGGTCGAAGACCGACAACACGAGCGCCATGGATGCCGCGCCGATGGATGCACCGACCATTCCGGCCAGCACCCGGGCCGCGATGAGGACCCCGGCGTTCGGCGCCAATGCGGACAGGGCGGCAGCGACCGTCTCGGTCATGATCCCGACCATGAAGAGGCGGCGATGGCCGAACAGGTCCCCTGCCTTGCCGACGAGCGGTGCCACCACGCCGTAGGCGAGCAAGGGCCCGGTCACGACCCAGGTGATGGTGCCGACGCTGGCGTGAAGGCTCCGACCGACTTCGGGCAGGGCCACCACGAACACGGTGAAGAGCAGGTTGGTGGCGAGCAACCCCGACAGCGCCACCCACAACACCCACCACTGGTAGCGGGGGCTGCGGCGGGCGCGCGCGCCCAATGCATCGAGCCGAGAGCGCATCGGCGACGCGCCGCCGCCGTTGCCAGCAGGGCCGCCCGGCTCTGTCGTGACGCGGTCGTCAGGAGTGGTTGGGCCAGGGGGGCTCACGGCGGACCAGGTTACCGCCGAGATCCAAATGCACCGCCCGGCGGGCAGAGTGCCCGGGCGGTGCAGAGAAGCCCGGCGATGCCGGGAGTCAGTCGAAGAGAGCCGGGAGCTCCTTGGCGAGCTCTTCGACGGTCCAGCGGTCGTTCTTCTCGAGGGTCGTGGTCATCGTCCAGGGTTGGAAGACACGCACTTGGCCTCCCTGCACGAACAGGACCCGTCCCGTCAACGGGCATCCTTCGCTGGCCAGGTAGGCGACCAGAGGGGACACGTTGGCCGGATTCCAGACATCGAAGGTGCCCGGGTCGCGCGGCGCCTTCACGATGTCGCCCAGCCCCGGTGTCTGTTCGGTCATGCGCGTACGCGCCGCCGGGGCGATGGCGTTCACGCGCACTCCGTAGCGCCCGAGCTCCTGGGCGGCGATGATGGTGAAAGCGCCGATCCCGGCCTTGGCCGCTCCGTAGTTCGTCTGGCCGGGGTTCCCGAGCAGACCCGAGGTCGACGAGGTGTTGATGACCGAGGCACTGACCTCGCGGCCCTCCTTGACCTGGTTCCGCCAGTAGGCGGCCGCAGAACGGGTCGGAAGGAAGTGGCCCTTCGAGATGCACCTGGATGACCGAGTCCCAATCCTCCTCGGACATGTTGACGAGCATCCGGTCTCGAAGGATGCCGGCGTTGTTGACCAGCACGTGCAGGTCGCCGAAGGCCGCCACGGCAGCGTCGATCAGATTCTGGGCACCCTCGGGAGAAGCGACGTCATCGCTGTTGGGCAGCGCCTCCCCGCCGAATGCCCGGATCTCGTCCACGACCTGCTCAGCGGCGCTCCGATCATCGCCCGACCCGTCGATGGCTCCCCCGAGGTCGTTCACGATCACCTTGGCGCCTTCGGCGGCGAACAAAAGGGCGTGCTCACGACCCAGGCCGCGGCCGGCACCCGTGATGATCGTCACTCGCCCTTCGAGTGCTCCCACGTCGTTCTCCTCCTCAGGTTCCCGGCCAGTTGGTCCGAGAACACCACGGTCGCCCTGGAAAGTACCCGGTCGGCCGGCAATCCACTCCGTTCTCTCCGGGCCTCTCTCTGGGCCGCCGGATAGGGCGACACCGGCATCCACAGAAAGTCAATGGAAAGCAGCCAACGTTGACAGGGCTGCACGAGGGGGTCAAGCAGAGTCAAGCAGGCGGTCAAGCAGAGTCAAGCAGGCGGTCAAGCAGAGGCAAGCAGAGGCAAGCAGCGAATCGGCCGGAGCCGAACGAACTGCCGGTCAGCTCGCCCGGGCCACCACTGCCGAGGCACGCCAGGGTTCGACCACGTGGCGAACCTCGTCGCGCTCCCCGGCCACCAGCACGTACTCGAGATTCCGCAGGCGACCGACCGACCCGACACGCTCCCCGGCGGGGTTGTGGATGCCGATCCGGGCTCCTACATACCGGTTCGATGCGAACGCCAGCACTTCCACATACCCCCGCACGCGACAGATCTCGACGAGTTCGTCGAGCTCCATCCACGATTCGTCGTTGTAGGAGAGCACGAGGAGCCGGGCGCGGACATCACGTACGACCTGGCCCAGCGCCCCGGGCATGGTCCGGCGGGAGTTGAACGCGCTGCGCTCCCCCTCTCGCACTTCGGTCCGCTTGCACGCCACCCCGTAATGGTCGGGAGAGTCCCAGGCCACGATGGTCTCCCAGATGTGATAGTTCGCCTCGTAACGGTGCTGGTTGTACGGGGGGTCGAGGTAGGCGAGATCGAACTCGCCGAGGCTGGACACCACGACACAGGCATCGCCCCGCACGGCCCGGCCGGGGCCTGGCAGGAGCAGGGGCACACGAAGCTCGAGGGGCCGAAAGGAACGGTCCGACCACCGCTTCACATAGGCCATCTGCACACCGGTCGTCGAATCCACGCGATCGGCCGCCTCGAGCAGGCTGGTGAGCAACACGGGCTCGAGCGAGGAGCCTGCGTACTCCTTGTCGATGAAGTGACGCACGGCGTCGATGCGTGCCCCGTTGGCCGGCTGGAAGAATCGCGAGCGCTCACAGAACGTATCGGTCACGTAACCCGGGCGAGCCGGTAGCGCATTGAGCTCGGCCACGGTCTGCTCGAGCGAGTCCATGGCGACGGTGTCGCGGTCGGTGGCCACGTAGCACCCCGCGAGCACAGCGGCGCAGCGCGTGGAGTCCACGGCCGTCACCTCCGCGCCACCGAGCTTGAAGGCCTGGGCAACTCGTGTGGTGCCCGTGAACAGGTCGAGGGTGGTGCGGGCCCGGGCTCGCCGAGCCATTTCACCGAGGACGGGGACCAGCCGCCTCTTGGAACCCAGGTACTTGATCACGACATCCCCGTCCCCGCCTCCTCGAGAAGCCTGGCGACCTCCTCGTCGCTCACCTGCTCGAAGTCCTGGTACCACTCGCTCAGACCGAAGAACCGTCGGGTCGTTTCGACGCAAGCCACGTCGTCGGCAACTTCGCGCAGGGCGTCCACCGCGTCGGGTGGACCCACCGGGACCGCCACGACGACGCGTGCCGCCGACCGACGCCGCATGACCTCGACGGCGGCACGCGCGGTGAACCCCGTGGCAAGCCCGTCGTCAACCACGATGGCGGTGCGGCCCTGCACGGGCACGGGCGGGCGGTCGCCTCTGTAGGCGTGAAGCCGACGCTCGAGCTCGATCAGCTGTTGCGAGGCCACGGCGTCGAGCACGTCCTCTGGCACCTCGAGCTGCTGTACCAACGCCACATTCACAAGGCGGACCCCGTCTTCGGCGATCGCCCCCAACCCGAGCTCGGGCTGGCGGGGGTGCCCGAGTTTGCGCACCACAACGACATCCAGCGGAGCGTCCAGCCGCGCTGGCGACCTCGAACGCCACCGGCACGCCACCTCGCGCCATGCCCATCACGACGGGCTGATCCCGATCCACGCGGATCGAGGCGACGAGCAGTGCGGCCAGCCGTCGCCCGGCATCACGACGATCCACGAACGCCATGTTCCTGACCCGTCCCGTCCCGCCGCCGTCTCGACCCGGCCCGATCCTGCCGTCCGAACCGGTCGCCTACCGGCGGACGGCGCCGACCCGGCGCATCCACCAACCCGGGTCCCGGGCATGGGCGTGGAAGTGATCGGGGATCTGGCGCATGACGGCATCGAAGGACCACGTTCCTTTTCCGAGGATCTCGTCGGCCACCCGTCCGAGCTGCGCCAGCATGTGCTCGCGCTCTTGCTCGGGGGGATCGGTCCCGTGCGTCCGCCACACGACCATGGGCACCGCGCACACCTCGCAGTCCGCCACCCAGCACAGGTCGTCCTCGTGGTACCAGGTGGTCAGCCGCGCCGCCTCGCACAGTTCGCAACCGGCCACGGCTCTGTCGATCATGGGGCGCGCATCGGGCCCGCCGCGCCTAGCGGCTGTAGAGCGTGACGGTCGTCCCGGGGAGCACGGATTGACCCGCGGGTGGGCTACTCAAAAAGACGTGGCCAGCCAGGGAACCCCCACCGCTGACCGGAACCAAGCCCAGGGCCTGGAGCGCTCCCACGGCTTCCGACACGGTGTCCTGGTACAGGTTTGCGGGGATGGTGACCGGTTGGGGACCCTCGGAGATGGTGATGTTCACGGTGGTGCCCTCGAGGGCCGAGCCCGTGGGGCTCCAGCCGATCACCTGTCCGTTCTGGACCGACGAGCTGTACTCCTGGGTGCAATTGGCGGCCAGGCCCACGGCCTGGAGCGTCGTGGTGGCGCCGGCGCAGGTCTGTCCGGTGAGCGAGGGGATGGTCTCGCTGGGCGGTCCCGACGACACGGTCACGGTGACGGTCGACCCGTAGATGGCGCTGGCGGGGGGAGACCAGGCGATGACCGAGCCCTTCTTCACGGTCGTCGAATTGATGTCGGAGCACGCCGTCTTGAAGTGCGACTGCAACAGAAGAGCCGTAATGGCCGGGCAATCACCCGTCACGGCCGCCAGCACCGGAACAGCCACGTTGGGCAGGCCCGACGACACCACCACCGACACCGTGCTCCCCCGCTTCAACTTCCTCCCCGGGTGCGGCTTCTGGCTCAGGATCTGACCCACGGGCGCCGTGATCGAGGTTTGCTGACCCGACACGGTGACCTGGAACCGGTCGTGATGAAGCTTGGCGTCGGCCTGTGCGACCGAGAGGCCGGTGACGGCCGGAAGCTTGTAACTGGGCGTCAGGATGATCTTCGCCTTCTTGAGGGCCAGGGTCGTCCCCGCGCCGGCGAGGGCCAGAGCAACGACCACGATGGCGACGACCCACGGCCAGCGGCGTCGCCGACGGCGCACGGCGGCGGCCCCGTCGGCGATCCCGACGGCGGCGGCGAAGGCCAGCACGTCCGGATCCTCCCCACCCCGGGCGCGGCGCCCCGTGGGAGGGGGGACCACCATGCCGTGGTCGGTGAGGTCGTTCTGGGCGGGCGCGGGCACCGGGCGGGGGAGCACCACACCGGCCCCGCCGGCACCGGCCAGCCGGAGCTTCTCGGGAGCCGGCAGCTGTTCGGCAAGCTCGTTCAGGCGGGCGGCGAATGCGGAGGCCTCGAGCCTGTCCTCGGCCTCGGGGGTGGCTGCCTCACTCAACACCGAAGCGAGCGGGCCCAGGCCGTCGTGGCCGGGGAGATCGGCGCCGACGCGGGCCATGAGCGTCGAGACCGTGGTGTCGGCGGTGAACGGGACCACCCCGGTCACGGCCTCGTAGAGGACCAGTGCCAGGGAGTAGACATCCGCCCGGCCGTCGACCCGGTTCCCCAGCGCCTGCTCAGGGGCGGCGTAGCGTGCCGTGCCCACCGTCGTCCCGGCCGGCTCGGTCAGCGAGGCCTCGGCCAGAGCACGGGCGAGGCCGAAATCGGCGACGCGGAGCCGACCCTCCTCGTCGAACAGCAGGTTGGCGGGCTTTACGTCTCGATGCACGAAGCCGCGCGCGTGCGCATAGGCGAGCCCCTCGGCCGCCTGGGCCCCGACGGCGACCGCTTGCGACAGGGTGAGACGGGTGCCCTCGTCGAGCATGTCCCGTAACGACCCGCCACCCAGGAACTCGAGCACCAGGAACGGTCCCTGGCTGTCCTCACCCCAGTCGTGGACGGCGAGCACATGAGCATTGGCAAGCGCGGCCGCGGACTGCGCCTCGGCGCGGAACCGGCGCAGGAATCCGCCGTCGGCGGCCAACGCGGGGTGCAGGACCTTGACGGCCACACGACGTTGCAGTGTCGTGTCGAACGCCGCGAACACGTTCGCGGACGCCCCGCTCCCGAGCGCAGACTCAATCCGGTAGCGGCCAGCAAGGACCCGACCGATGGATTCGGTGATGGTCGACATGGTCCACGACCAGGCTACCGACGGTCAGACGCCGTCTGGTGGACTTCCACCACCGGACGTGACCGAGTGGCCGCGGCGTCAGGTGCCGAGGCCGGGGTGTCACACGACGGGGGCCCACGGCGTCAGGGAGGCACGGTCCGGCGCCGCCTGGCAGGGGGCCCGATGCGTCAGATGCCTGGAATCTGGCCGGCGTCCAGGAGCTCTTGGAACCGGGAGCCCTCCACGATGGGTACGCCCAGCTCCTCCGCCTTCTTGAGCTTGGCCGCGCCCGGCTCCGATCCCAGGACCAGCGCCCAGGTCCGGGCCGAGACGCTCCCCGGGGACTTTCCCCCCCGGGCCAAGATGGCTTCCTCGGCCCCCTCCCGGGTGTAGCCCTCGATGGTCCCGGTTACGACGACCGAGCGGCCCTGGAGCGTCTGCGGGAGCTCCTGCCCGCCCAGTCCGACAGCGCGCCCACCCGCAGCGGCGCCAACCCCACCACCGGCCTCACCCGCACCCGTCGCTCGTCCGCCCGGCTCCATCAGTGCGACTCCGGCGACGCGCAGCTTGTCGATGACGTGCTGGTTGGCCGGGGACGCCAGGAACTCCACGACACTGTCGGCGATCACAGGACCGATCCCCTCGACCGCGGCGAGCTCGGCGATCTCGGCAGCCATCAAGGCGTCGAGCGACCCGTAGGCCCGCGCCAGAGCCCGGCTCCCGGTAGGCCCGAGATGGCGGACACCGAGCCCGACGAGCAGGCGGCTCAAGGGACGACCCTTCGAGGCCTCGATGGCGCCGAGCAGGTTGTCGACCGACAGGTCGCCGAAGCGCTCGAGGGTGACGAGTGGGGCGGAGCTCAGCGCGTAGATGTCGCCGGGGTCCGACAGCAGCCCGGCCTCGACGAGCTGGACGACGCGCTTCTCCCCCAGGCCTTCGATATCGAGGGCACCGCGCGAGGCGAAGTGGACGATGCGCTGCACGCGCTGCGCGGGACAGTCGATGTTGGTGCAGAAGGTGTCGCTCTCGCCGGGGAGCCGCACGAGCGGGCCCCCGCAGCTCGGGCACGTCGTCGGGAAGTGCCACTTGCGCGACCCTTTCTTCCTCACCGACAGAACCGGGCCGACGACCTCGGGAATGACGTCACCGGCCTTGCGCACCACCACCGTGTCGCCGGGCCGCACGTCTTTGAGGCGAACCTGGTCCTCGTTGTGGAGCGTGGCGAGCCCGACCGTCGATCCACCCACGAACACGGGCTCGAGCATGGCGAAAGGCGTGGCGCGCCCGGTCCGACCGATCGACACCATGATGCGCAGCAGCTTGGTGGTGCGCTCCTCGGGCGGGAATTTGAAGGCAATGGCCCAGCGCGGGGCGCGGGAGGTGGACCCGAGTTGGCGCTGGAGCTTCAGGTCGTCGAGCTTGACGACCACACCGTCGATCTCGTAGTCGAGGTCGTGGCGGTGCTCCTCCCATCGACGGCAGTAGGCCTCGACGTCGGCGGTGCCCCGCACTATCTCGATATTGGGGTCCACGGGCAAGCCGCAGCGCCTCAGCAGGTCGAGCCCGTCACTGTGGCTGGAGACGACGGGGCCGCCGTCCATGGCGCCGAGCTGATAAGCCCAGAACGACAACTCGCGCGAGGCGGTGATCTTCGAGTCCTTCTGCCGCAGGGACCCGGCGGCCGAGTTGCGCGGATTGGCGAAGGTCTTGAGCCCAGCCTCGATCTGGCGTTGATTGAGCTGTTCGAAGGACGACACGGGCATGTACACCTCGCCACGCACCTCGAACACCGACGGCACCTTCCCCTGCTTCTTCGGCCACGTGAGCCGGTCCGGCACGGCCCCGATGGTGGCCACGTTGGCGGTGACGTCGTCGCCCGTGACGCCGTCGCCGCGGGTGGCGGCCTGCACCAGGTGACCGTCCTCGTACGCCAGGGACATGGCCAACCCGTCGATCTTGAGCTCGCACACGAACGCTGCCGCGGTCGTCTCCGGCGCCAGGCGCGCCATGCGATCGAACCACGCGTGCAGCTCGTCGATGCCGAAGGCATCATCAAGGCTCATCATGGGCGAACGGTGCTGGACCGGGGAGAACAACAACGAGGGCGCACCGGCTACCCGGCGGGTGGGCGAGTCTCCCGTCACGAGCTCGGGATGGGAATCCTCGAGAAGTCGCAACTCACCGAGGAGGGCGTCGTAGTCGGCGTCGGTGATCTCAGGGGAGTCGAGCTGGTAGTAACGCTCGTCGTGGTAGGCGATGAGGCGGCGCAGCTCGTCCACCCTGGGCGCGACGCCGCTTGTGTCGCTTGCGTCGCTTGTGCCGTCCGACATCCGCGGGAGCGTACCGGGCGTTACCCGGAGGGCGAAGCGGCGGTGCGCGAACGGTCCGCGACGTGCGGGACCTCGGCGAAATTCGGGGCCTCAGCGACCTCAGCGACGGCAGCACCCATCACGGCATCGGGGTCGGAAGAGTCGTAGAGGGCGACGGTCTGCCCGGGCGCCACGAGAGGCTGCGGCTCGTCGAACACGACGGCATCACCCTCCCAGGTACACGGGGCGGCTTCGCCGTGGGCGCTCGTCTGGGCGAGGGCCCGGTCCCCTGGCTCGAGCGCAGTGGCGACCCAGCTGGTCCGGCCCACCGCCACACGGGCACCGACCGCCTCTTCGCAAGACCCTACGGTGATGCGTCGCGTCCGGACGTCGACGGTGAGGGCATAGCGTCGGCGTCCGTCGAGTGCGACCCCGAGCCCCCGTCTTTGACCCACCGTCACCAGCTCGGCGGCGGGCACCCTGCCGACCACCTTGCCGCTCGAGGCATCGACCAGCTCCGCGCTGTGCAGGGCCATACGCTCGGCGAGGAACCCGTGCCGGCCGCGAGTGGAGTGGATGAAGCACACGTCCTGGCTGTCAGGCTTGTCGGCCGTGCGTAGCCCGAGCTCGGTGGCGCGAGCGCGCACCTGGGCCTTGGTCAGCTCACCCACGGGAAGCACGACACGACCGAGTTGGCTGACGCTGAGCATGGACAGCACGTAGGACTGGTCCTTGTTCTTGTCGACACCCCGCCGCAGGCGGGGACCACCTTGACGTCCACCTCCATCGTCGGTCATCACGATCCGGGCATGATGCCCGGTGGCCAGGGCGTCGAATCCCAGGCGCCGGGAGCGTTCGAGGAGGAGGCCGAACTTGATCGACCGGTTGCACTCGATGCAAGGGTTGGGGGTGCGGCCCGCAGCATGGTCCGAGACGTAGGTGTTGACCACGGTGTCCTCGAAGGGGTCGGTGAAGTTGAAGACGTGGTGATCGAGGCCGAGCTGGCCAGCGACGCGGCGGGCGTCCTCGACGTCGGCCACCGAGCAGCACCCGCTGTCGGAAGCGCCGCCCCAGAGCTTGAGGGTGGCACCGACGACCTCGATCCCGGACTCGGCGAGGAGTGCGGCGGCGACCGAGGAGTCGACTCCGCCCGACATGGCGACGAGCACGCGCATCGTCAGGCCCGCAACCGCTCGACGACCTTGGGCATCACGTTGAGCACATGATCGATCTCGTCCTCGGTGGTCGAGTACCCCAATGAGAGGCGTAGGGCCGACTTGGCCTCGACGGAGGTGAAGCCCATCGCCAAAAGGACATGGCTTGCTTCGACGGCACCGCTTGCGCACGCCGCGCCCGCCGACCCACATACGCCCTCGTCGTCGAGGAGCAGGAGGAGCTCCTCCTGGTCGACGCCGGTGACGAGGACGTGGCAGCTGTAGGCGACCTTCGCCGATCGATCGATCACTCCTCCCACTGCTGCGCGCCCGGCCGTCTCCTGCAGCCCCTCGATGGAGGCGGTGAGCCCGTCGGCAAGTCGATCGCGAAGGAGTCCGACGCGCATCACGGCGTGGTGGCGGTCGTCGGTCGTGACACGCAGGGCCGCCGCCATGCCCACGATGCCGGCAACGTCTTGGGTCCCCGGCCTCTGGCCGCGCTCCTGCGCCCCTCCGTGCAGCACCGGAGCAAGCTGCGCCCCGCCGCGCACGACGAGCCCGCCCACTCCCTTCGGTCCGCCGAACTTGTGGGCGCTCACCGACACGAGGTCGGCAACCGCGGCAAATGGCCGCCACGTCCATCCAACCTAGGGCGGCGACGGCGTCGGTGTGCAACAGCGCCCGGGGGGCTCGCTCGCGCACCAGCGCGGCGACCTCGACGAGGGGCTGCACGGAACCCACTTCGTTGTTGACGAGCATCACCGACACCAATCCGACATCGGGACCGAGAGCATCTGCCAGCGCGTCGAGATCGACCACACCCGATCGGTCCACCGGCACGATCGTGCCACCCACCGCCTCACAGGCGTTGCGGACGGCGTGGTGTTCTACCGCCGTGCACATCACGGTTCCCCGTCCCGACCCATGCACGCCGAGGACAGCCAGGTTGTCAGACTCGGTACCACCCGAGGTGAACACCACCTCGCCGGCGTCGCACCCCAGGCATTGCGCCACAACGTCGCGGGCTTCGTCGATCGCAACCTGGACGCGCCGGGCCGCGGTATGCGAGCCCGACGGATTGCCGAAGTGCTCGGTGAGATACGGGAGCATCGCGGCCAACGACTCGGGGCGCATCGGAGTGGTGGCGGCGTGGTCGAGGTACGCCTGCATCAACCAAGGCTACGTCGGCGCGCGGGGCAGGGCTCGCGGGCAGGGCGCGCGGCGCTGGGCGTGCCGAGAAGGCGCGCGGGCAGGGCGCGGGGCGCGTCATAGGGAGCTCACTCGGCCCTCGTTCACGGCTTTCCCACCATGATCACCGTGGCGGCCAGGAAGAGCACCGCCAAGACGGCGGCGGACGCAACGACGAGGCGGCAGTCGCGATCGAGGGCACGGGCGGTATCGGCGTTACCCCACCGCTCGGTGAGCCCGACCTGGATCCTCCGCTCACCCGGCCAGACCACGGCTTCAGCCATCAGGGTGGCTACCAACCACAGTGCGAGGCCAACGACGACGAAACCGTCAGTGGCGCGAAACAGCCCGTCGCTCGCCTCGATCAGCGAGAAGCCGAACACCGGCACCCCGTAGAGGGCGCGCCCCGCCCAGTTGACACCGGGACGGAAGTAGCGCCGGACGCCTGCGGCACCGGGCGCGCCCGGGCCCTGCCGAGCCCGGGCGGCCTGGATCCCGGTGACGACCACGGTCCCGAAGCCGACGACCGCACACAGGATGTGGAGCATGAGCAGGCTGGTGTAGAGCACTCCGGTAGGCACGGACCGGACCGCTCCTTCGAACACGCCCAAGCCCCCTACCAGGAACGTCACGGGTGCCATCGTCGCCTCCGGCCTCGCCGCCGCGCCAGGAGGGCAGACATTGGCTCGGCGGCCCGACGCCGGCGCACCTACCGACCACAGCACGTGCACGGTCAGCACAACTCGGAGCCAGCACCCAGGTGGACAGGTTCTCGTTGCCCACCTTCGGGCCGAAGGCAACAGCCGGACATCAATCGCGCGCTTGCTGCAGCACGATAGCGTGGTGGTGAGCATGTGCTTACGGAAGGTGACGAAGCACGAGAGGTCGGAGGAACCGGTAAGTTACTGATGGGTAATGGGACGATGGACATCGGCGCAGAAGCGGTGACGAGACCACACATGTTGGGGGGCTCACGATGAACCAACTCCGCCTGGACCCGCTCACCGGCCGGTGGGTGGTGGTCAGCACCGACCGGACGCACCGCCCCTTCTCCTTCGCCCCCCCCGCCCCGGTCCAGGCCGACACTTCCCGCCCGTGCCCGTTCTGTCCCGGCAACGAGGAGTCCACTCCCCCCGCCCTCGAAACGTACGGCTCGAGCGGACACTGGCTGGTGAGGGTGGTGCCGAACCTCTACCCCGCTTTCGAAGGCGATCACCCGTTCGTGGTGGAGAACCGTGGGCCCGTGTTCACGCAGGCCACCGCGGGAGGGATCCATGAGGTTCTCGTCCTGTCCCCGGATCACGACCACGGATGGGAGCACATCTCCGACGAGCAGGCGGTGCTCGTCATGGCGGCGATCCGGGACCGCGTCGAGGAGCACTCGTCGGTGCCGGGCCTGCGCTACAGCCAGGCCATCGTCAACGCGGGCCGTGAGGCGGGCGCTTCGATCGAGCACCCCCATGGCCAGCTGCTGGGGATGTCGTTCGTGCCCCGCGAGCTCGCCGAGGAGCAGGCCGGATTCGCCCGTTTCGCCGGCCGGTGCCTGCTGTGCACCACGGTCGACGCCGAAGAGGACGCCGGGCACCGGGTGGTGTACGCCAATGAGCGGGTGTCCGTGGTGTGCCCGTTCTGGAGCGGCAACCCCTACGAGATGCTGATCATCCCGCGAACCCACGGACCGCACCTGCACCGGGCCACCCCGGCGGACCTGTCGGCGGTGGGTCGATCGCTGCGCACCGTGCTGGGATCGCTCGTCGAGCGGCTCGGGGACGTGTCTTACAACATCGTCTTTCATTCGGCGCCTTACCGTGCACCCGAGCCCTACCACTGGCACGTCCACGTATGGCCAAAGCTGACCACGGCGGCGGGATTCGAAGCCGGCACGGGGGTCCTCATCAACATCGTGCCCCCCGAGCAGGCGACCGAAGAGCTCAGGGTCGCCGTACCGGCCTGAGCCGTTCCCGCCTTAGCGGCCTGAGCCGTTCCCGCCTTAGCGGCTTGAGCCGTACCCGCCTGAGCTACGCCTGCCTGAGCCGGGGCACGAGGCACCGACCGAGCGGGAGCGTCTAGCCCATGAACACGCTCGCTACGGCGCGATAGAGATCGAGGTCGACGGTCTTCGACGGCGCCACCGCGTCGGCGATGGGTACCCGCACGATCTCGCCGGCACTGAAGCGCGACCATCATCCCGAAGGCCCCGTCGTGCACCGCGCCGACCGCGGCCACTCCGAAGCGCGTGGCGAGGACGCGGTCGAACGCGGAGGGCGATGCCCCCGCGCTGGATGTGGCCCAGGATCGTGACGCGAGCCTCGAAGCCCGTGCGCCGCTCGATTTCCTCGGCCAGCCAGGCGCCGATCCCGCCCAGCCGGGCGTGGCCGAACTGATCGACGGGAGCTGCCCGAAGTCGGCGAGCCGCGCCGAGTCGGCGTCGGGTCCTTCGGCCGGGACCGCACCCTCGGAGATGACCACGATCGACGAGAACTGGCCCCCGCGGTGGCGCCGCTGCAGCCGTTCGCACACGTCGTCGACGTCGAAGGGGACCTCGGGCACGAAGATCTCGGCCGCGCCTCCGGCGATCCCGGCGTACGTGGCGATCCACCCCACGTGACGGCCCATGACCTCGCACACGATGACGCGGTGATGGGACTCCGCTGTCGTGCGCAAGCGATCGATGGCCTCGGTGGCGATCTGGATGGCGGTGTCGAACCCGAAGGTCACCTCGGTTCCCGACAGATCGTTGTCGATGGTCTTCGGGACACCAACGGCACTGACACCGTGGTCCCCGAGGCGATGCGCCACCCCCAGGGTGTCCTCGCCGCCCACCGCCACGAGGGCATCGACCTCGTTGGCTGCCAGGTTGGCGCGGACGCGGTCGGGGCCGCCCTCGATCTTGAAGGGGTTGGTGCGCGACGTCCCGAGAATGGTCCCACCCAGCGCCAGGATGTCGCGGCACCGGGGCACGTCGAGGGGCACGTACTCGTCCTCGAGAACGCCCTTCCACCCGTCGAGGTACCCGATGACCTCGTCACCGTGACGGAGCTCGGCCGTGAGCACGACGGCACGGATGACGGCATTGAGCCCCGGACAGTCGCCCCCGCCGGTCAGGATCCCGATACGCATCCGCGCTCAGATCAGTCGTCTGTGCCTGGCCTGGTGGACCGCCGCCCGGACCAGCTCGAACGACGCCGTGAGGATGCGCAACGCCTCGCGCCCGGGCGGGACGAGTCCGCTGATGCCCGGCACGCCGAGATAGCCGGCAAGGAAGGCCCGCCGGTTACGGGCCACCCACGCATCGGCGAGCTCGCTGAGACCGTCACGTCCCGACGGGTCGCGTTCGTCGGCGGCGGTCGTGGCCACGTGCTCGAGCGACCACAGCATGTCGGCCACGTCGGCGAGCGGGGAGCGATACACCGGCCCGTCGTCCGGCCCCGTGACGGCGCCCGCCATCGACGTCGGGCGTCCCGCCGAGGCAAAATCGACGACGTACCACCCCTGCTCGGTCCGACAGGTTCGGCCCAGATGGAAGTCCCCGTGGGTGCGGATGGCCTGCGAGGGCACCTGGAGGGCGCGCAGCTCGCCGAGCAGCTCCTCCACATCGGGACGTTCGAGCACGTGAGTCGAGAGCGGGCGCAGCGCGTCCTCGATGCCCACGGCCCATTGGCCGACGTCGCCGGCGCGGCGGCCGAACGCCTTGTCGAGGCCGAGATGCATGCGTGCCGTCATGGTGCCGAGGCGGTGCGCCTCGGCGCCGAAGTCGCCGCCGGCGAGCTCGGGAGGACCACCCGAGGCGTACAGGTCGCGCACCGAGGTCAGTGCCAGCGCGTAGCCCGACGATGCGCCCGCGAGGTATTCCTGGGCCACACCGAGGTCCCGCCCGGCCCGCCGCCATACCGCCAATGGCGCGGCCAGGTGGTTGAACCCGACCTCGTCGAGCGCGAGGAAGAGCTCGAGATCAGGGCGCGGCCCGTCGACGACCTCGTTGAAGATCGTGAAGGCGATGCGGTCCTCCATGGCGAGGGTGACCGACCCTCTGTCGTCGCGAAGATGCCGGACCAACGAGGCCTGCACGACCTCGCCCGACACCCGTTCGAGGAGCATGGCTGCCACCACCGCGTCACGAGTAGCGTCGAACACGACTGCGGAACCGTCGTCGTCGTCGAGTGAGCCGAGCACCGCGTCGTCGCCGTCGGGGATGAACCGGACTTCCTCACCCGGAGTGCGCAGGCCGAAGGGCACGTGCACGAACCGGTCGCCGAGCTCGGCCACCACGTCGACGATGCCCGGACGGCCGGGCCCCAGCACCTCGGCGTCGAGGACCCGCACCACGCCACCGCTGTCGCCGCCACCGCTGTCGCCGTCGTCACCGTCGCTACTGCCGGCCATCTCGTCTTCCCAGCCGGACCGACGCGCCGCATAGGCCGACACGAGATCGGCGAGCGCGGCGCGCGCCGAGTCCGACACGTCGATCACCCCGGTGTCCGAAGGAGTCACCCGAGGTCTCCGCTGCCATCCGCGTCAGGCCCGCCCTGCTCGCCGGTGAGCTCGAACCAGTAGAAACCGTAAGGCCCGAGGGTCACGCTGTAGGTCCCACTCCCCACGGGCGGGAACGGTATCCGCCCCAGGAGCTCGACGGGGAGTGCGATTGGCCCAACGGGCCAGATCGAGCTCGGCGGGCTGGGCGAACCGGCTCAAGTTGTGCACGCAGAGCACGGGATTGTCCGGACCGTTCTCGTGGCGCCCCGCGCCTCGCCGGGCGCGCCCGGCCCGGCGGGGCCGTCCGACCTGGCCCGAGTCGGGCTGGGGGCTGCGGACGTAGGCGAGGATCGACGGGTTGGCGCAGGGCACCAAGTCGAATGCACCCGTGCCGAAAACGGGGAATTGCTTCCGGGTCTGGAGGATGTTGCGGAGCCAGTGGAGGTGCGAGCTGGGGTTGCGCCGATGGGCCTCGACGTTGACGGCCTCGAACCCGTAAACCGGGTCCATGAGCGGAGGCAGGTACAGCTGGGCGAAGTCGGCCCGGCTGAACCCACCGTTGCGGTCGGGGCTCCACTGCATCGGGGTGCGCACCGAGTCCCGGTCACCGAGGTAGACGTTGTCGCCCATGAGGATCTCGTCGCCGTAGTAGATGACAGGGCTGCCCGGCAACGAGAAGAGCACGGCGTGGAGCAGCTCGGCCAGACGGCGGTCGCCGTCGAGCAGCGGGGCCAGGCGGCGACCGATCCCCATGTGCCGGCGCATGCGGGGGTCCTTCACGTACTCGGCCACCATGTAGTCGCGCTCTTCCTCGGTCACCTTCTCGAGGGTGAGCTCGTCGTGGTTGCGCAGGAAGATCGCCCACTGGCAGTTGTCGGGGATCTCCGGCGTCTGGGCCAGGATCTCGGTGACGGGGAAGCGCTGCTCGCGGCGCACCGCCATGAACAGGCGGGGCATGAGCGGGAAGTGGAAGCACATGTGGCACTCGTCGCCGTCGCCGAAGTAGTCGACGAGGTCGGCGGGCCACTGGTTGGCCTCGGCCAGGAGCACACGGTTGGGATGCGCGGCGTCCACCTCCTTGCGCAGCTGGCGCAGCAGCGCGTGGGTCTCGGGCAGGTTCTCACCGGTGGTCCCGTCCTGCTGGAAGAGGTAGGGCACGGCGTCGAGGCGGAAGCCGTCGAGACCGAGGTCGAGCCAGAAGCGCACCACACCGAACATGGCCTCCACGACTTCGGGGTTCTCGTAGTTGAGATCGGGCTGGTGCGAGTAGAAGCGGTGCCAGTAGTACTGCTGACGAGTCTGGTCCCACGTCCAGTTCGAGGTCTCCACGTCGACGAAGACCACGCGCGCCTCGGGCCAGCGTTGGTCGTCGTCGTTCCAGACGTACCAGTCCGCCTTGGGATTGTCACGCGACGACCGCGACTCGACGAACCACGGGTGCTGGTCGCTCGTGTGGTTCATCACGAGATCGGCGATCACCCTGATCCCGCGTCGATGGGCGTCGTCGAGGAATTCCACCAGGTCGTCGAGGATGCCGAGCTCGGCATGCACGGTGAAGAAGTCGCTGATGTCGTACCCGCCGTCGCGCATGGGCGAGGGATAGAACGGCAGCAGCCACAGGCAGTCGACGCCGAGCCATTCGAGGTAGTCGAGCTTGGCCCGCAGCCCGGCCAGATCGCCGATGCCGTCGTCGTTGGAGTCGAAGAACCCCCGCGTGAGCACCTCGTAGAAGACGCCCCGGCGGTACCAGTCGGCCCCACCCTTGGCCGGCAGTGCCGTCGGGCGGATCCCGGGCAGACGGGCCCCTCCGGAACGGCGGGCCGTCGTGGGCGCCGCGCTGCCGCGCCGCGGCACGCGCGGTGCTCGTGCGGGACGCGACACCGTCACGACCTCGGCCGACGACTCTCAGCGCCCGACGAACCGGGCCCGGCCCGGACCGTGCTCGAGGAACGACGACACGCCGAGTCGGGCGTCCTCGGTGTCGGCGCACCGACACGAAGGCGGCCACTTCGAGCTCGAGGGCGTCGGCCAGCGGCTCCTCGATGCCCTCGTCGATGACACGCTTGGCCGCGGCCAGAGCCACCAGTGGGCCCGCCGCGAGCCCGGCTGCCAGTGCCAGGGCCTCGTCCAGCACCCGGTCGCCGGCCACCACCCGGTCGGCCAGCCCGATGCGCAAGGCCTCGTCGGCCCTCACCTGGCGACCGGTGAAGATGAGGTCCTTGGCCCGGCTCACCCCCACCAGGCGCGGCAGGCGCTGGGTGGCGCCGCCCCCGGGGATGATGCCGAGGAGGATCTCGGGTTGACCGAGGCGGGCGTCCTCGGAGACGACCCGCAGGTCGCACGCCAGGGCGAGCTCGAGGCCGCCGCCGAGCGCGTAGCCGGTGATGGCCGCGATCGTGACCCGACCGCAGTGCGGCGAGGTCACGAGTCACGTCGTGGAAGGCGGCGGCGATGCGCTGCCGCCGCGCCGGGCTCGCGAGAACTCGCCGACGTCGGCCCCGGCGGCGAAGATCCGCGGACCGCCCCACAGGACGACGGCCCCGGGCGGGTCGGCGGCCAGCTGGCCCACGGCATCGCGCAGACGCCCGAGGAACGCGACCGACAACGCATTCATCTTGGGCCGGTCGAGCGTCACCAGTGCCACGCCGTCGGGCCGGCGGTCGACGCGTCACCATCCCGGCCCCGGTGTCTTGCGACGCAGGGCGGGAGGCGACCATGCGCGCACCGTACCCGACCGCGCCCCGGAGTCGTGCCATCGAGGGCAAGAGGCAGATTGCTGCCCCCGGGGCGGGCCCGGCGTGCCGATTTGGGATCGCCGAAGCACAGAAGGCCTGCGGGAGAGCCGGTACCGCCCCGAGCCGGTGAGTGGATGTCAGTCGGAGGTGCCCGAGGTGCCCGAGGTGCCCGAGGTGCCCGAGGTGCCCGAGGTGCCCGAGGTGCCCGAGTGGCGCCGTACACGTCCTTGAGCAGACGCTCGGCGGCGTCATAGGGATCGAGGCGGTGCTCGGCGACGCGCCCGGGCGAGCCCGGCGAACTCCCCGTCGGCGCTCAGCCGGTCGACCTCGCTGCTGGATCCGGGCCGCCAGCACGATCCGGAACTCGCGCTCGAGGCGCGCGGCGCGCTTGCGCTCGAGACCGCCGCGCTCCTCGAGATGCCGTGCATGGCGGCCATCTCCTCCCACAGCGCGTCCACACCCTCGCCGGTGGCGGCCGATGGTCTCGAGCACCGGGGGCGCCAGTCGCCGAGTGCGGTGAGATCGAGCATCTGCTCGAGGTCGCGCCGAGTCTCCCTGGCGCCGGGCATGTCGGCCTTGTTGATGACGAAGATGTCCGCCGTCTCGAGCAGCCCGGCCTTGTTGGCCTGGACGGCGTCGCCCCATTTGGGATTGAGGACGACCACGGTGGTGTCGGTGGCCCCGGCCACCTCCACCTCGACCTGGCCGACACCGACGGTCTCGATGAGCACGAGCGGGAAGCCGGCGGCGGCCAGTACGCGGATCGCCTCGGGCACGGCCACGGCCAGCCCACCCAGATGTCCCCGCGACGCCATCGAGCGGATGAAGACGCCGCTGTCGAGGGCGTGGTCCTGCATCCGGACCCGGTCGCCCAGGATGGCACCGCCGGAGAACGGCGAGGACGGGTCGACGGCCAGCACGCCGAGCTGCGCCACCCCCGCGGCGCGTGCCGTGGCGATGAGGCGGTCGACGAGGGTGGACTTGCCCGCCCCCGGGGGGCCGGTGATGCCGACGGTCCGTGCCTCGACGCCGCTGCGGTAGGCCAGGGCGGCGGCCGCCCGGCCCGACGGGCCACCGCTCTCGACCTGGGTCAAGCAGCCGGGCCAGGGCCACGCGGTCGCCCTGGCGACGCCGCCTCGAGCAGGGCGACGGGATCGGTGCCCGCCCTGCCGGGTTACGGGCCGCCCGGGGCCGGGATCGGCGCCGCCGGGATCGTCGCCGGAGCCCGATGGCGATGGCGATGACGGGCCAGAAGAGCCCGGGGAGGCGATCCCTGGGCAGAGGAGCCCGATGGAGGTGACACGGCAGGGGTCATCACGGTGGCACGGAGCGTAGGCGGGCGGGCCCGGGTCAGGTGCGGGTCACGTCCGCGCCCAGCGAGCGTGAGCGTGGCGGCGAGGTCCTCGTAGCCGCGGTCGATGTGCTGGGCATCGGAGACCACCGTCTCGCCCTCGGCCATCATCCCGGCCAGGACGAGCGCGGCGCCGGCACGCAGGTCCGGAGCACGCACCGGCGCGCCCGACAGCCGCCGCACGCCGCGCACCACGGCGTGGTGGCCCTCGGTGCGGATGTCGGCGCCCATGCGCCGCAGTTCGTCGACGTAGCGGAACCGCCCCGAGAAGAGGTTCTCGGTGACGATCCCGACCCCGTCGGCGACGCTCAGCATCGTCACCAGGAACGGCTTGTAGTCGGTGGCCACCCCGGGGTACGGGAGCGTGGCCACGTCCACGCTGTGCAGCCGGCCGCTCGACGCTGGCGCCGCATCCCCTCGGGGGTCTGGGTCACGGTCCACGCCGATCTCGCCCATCTTGCGCAGGAGCATGTCCATGTGGTCGGCACGGCCGTCCTCGATGACGACCTCTCCGCCGGCCATGCCGACCGCCGACAACAAGGTGGCCGCCACGACGCGGTCGGGGATGACGCGATGGGCACCGGTGCCGGGCCGGAGCTCATCGACGCCGTCGACCTCGATGTGCGACGTCCCCGCACCGCGAATGCGCGCCCCCATGTGGGTCAGGAAGTCGGCGAGGTCCGACACCTCGGGCTCGCGTGCCGCGTTCTCGATGACCGTCGTCCCCTTGGCCAGCACCGCCGCCATGAGGACGTTGTCGGTGGCGGTGTGGCTCGGGTACTCGAACACGACCCGCTGACCGACGAGACGGCCGTCGGGGCCTCCGGGCACGCGTCCCTCGATGTTGCCGTGCACGGTCTGGAACACGGCACCCGAGCGTCGACAGGCCGTGGAGGTGGATGTCGATGGGGCGGTTCCCGAAGTCGTCGCCGCCGGGGAGCGACACGCTGGCCCGTCCCGGTGCGGGCCAGCAGCGGGCCGAGCACCACCACCGAGGCCCGCATCTTCTCCACCAGCTCGTAGGGCGCCTCGGGGACGAGGGTCGCCGGGGTGTCGATGACGAGGTCCCCCGGGCCACCGTCGGGGTCGTCGGGACCGCGCACCACCTGCGCGCCGATGGCCCCGAGGACCTCGGCCATGATCTCGACGTCCACGATGCGCGGCACCCCGGCCAGGACGTGGCGGCCCGGCGCCAACAGGCACGCCGCCATCAGCTTGAGAGCCGAGTTCTTGGCCCCCCCGGCGCGCACCGTCCCGTGCAGCGGCCCGCCGGGGCGGACGACGAAGCGGTCCATCGGTCCCGACCTGATCAGACGACCGGGTTCTCGGCCCAGCGGCCGAAGACCGACGCCAGGGCTCCCACGATCTCGCCCACCGTGGCGTAGGCGCGCACGGCATCGAGGATGGCCGGCATGAGGTTCACCTCGGCGACCGCGGCGTCGGCGGCCACCGCGGCCAGCGTGGCATCGACCTCTTGCTGATCGCGGCGTTGGCGAACCGCCGCCAAGCGCTTGCGCTGGGCCTCGTCCACCTCGGGCCCGATGTGCAGCGTCGGTGGGGCGGGCTCCTCGCTCCCCTCGGTGAAGGCGTTCACTCCCGACCACGATCCGCCGACCGGCGGCCACCTTGCGCTGGAACACGTAGGCGGCGTCGGCGATCTCGCCCTGGAACCAGTTCGTTCTCGATCCCGTGCGAGGACACCTTCGAGCATCGAGCCCCCGCCCCACTCGTCGAGCCGGGCGAACACCGCCTCGGCCTGGCGTTCGATCTCGTCGGTGAGCGACTCCACGAACCACGATCCACCGAGTGGGTCCGACACGTTCGTGACCCCGGTCTCGTGGGCGATGACCTGCTGGGTGCGCAGTGCGATGCGGGCCGCCTTCTCGGTGGGAAGGGCCAGGACCTCGTCCATGGAGTTGGTGTGCAGGCTCTGGGTCCCGCCGAGCACGCCGGCCAGCGCCTCGATGGCGGTACGGACGATGTTCACCTCGGGCTGCTGGGCCGTGAGCGAGACGCCCGCCGTCTGGGTGTGGAACCGCAGCTGCAGCGAGCGGCGGGACGCGGCGCCGTAGCGGTTGGCCATCCAGCGTGCCCAGATGCGGCGGGCGGCGCGGTACTTGGCGATCTCCTCGAAGAAGTCGAGATGGGCGTTGAAGAAGAAGCTCAGCCGGGGGGCGAACTCGTCGACGGCAGAGCCCGCGCTGCCAGGACGGCCTCGACGTAGGCGAACCCGTTGGCGAGGGTGAAGGCGAGCTCCTGCGCGGCCGTCGACGCCGGCCTCGCGGATGTGGTAGCCCGACACCGACACCGGATGGAACTTCGGCATCTCCGCCGCGCAGAACCGGACGACGTCGACCACCAGGCGCATCGAGGGCCGCGGCGGGAAGATGTACTCCTTCTGGGCCTGGTACTCCTTCAAGATGTCGTTCTGGAGCGTCCCGCCGAGATCGCGTCGCGCCACGCCGGCCTTCTCGGCGGCGCCCACGTACATGGCCAGGAGGATGGCGGCGGGCGAGTTGATCGTCATCGACGTCGTCACCGAGCCCAGGTCGATGTCCGGCGAAGAGGTCCTCGACATCGGCCAGGGTGTCCACGGCCACGCCGCAACGGCCCACCTCGCCCTCGCGTGAGCGGATCGTCGGAGTCGCGGCCCATCAGGGTGGGCAGGTCGAAGGCGACCGACAACCCGCCGCTCCCCGCCCGCAGCAGCTCGCGGAAGCGCACGTTGGTGTCCTCGGCGGTGCCGAACCCGGCGAACAGCCGCATCGTCCACAGCTTCGAGCGGTACATCGAGGCGTACGGGCCCCGCGTGTACGGGGGCCGTCCGGGCCAGCCCAGACCGCTCCGCCACCTGGTCCTCGGGCCAGTCCGCGGGACCGTAGACAGGCTCGAGCCCGATACCCGACATCGTCTCGAAATCGGCGTCCTGGCAGGGTCGAAGCGTCGAAGGCCTCCTGCCAGCGCGCTCGCCCCTCGTCGAGGCCCTCGTGGGGCGGGGTGTCCATGGCCCCAGCCTAACGGCCCGCCCACGCACATTCTCGGATGGCATAGCCGCCGGCGGCGGCCTGCCCCGGAGACGCAGGGCCACCTGCGCACCTCGAAACGAATCTCCGGGCGTCGGCCCGCCGGCACGTCGGACAGCACCACGGACAGAGCACACTGAGCGCACCGCGAGCGCGTTATGGTCGAGTCGTGGCGCCGAACCCCCGCGCACCCGATCGCAACCTCGCCATGGAGCTCGTCCGCGTCACCGAGGCGGCGGCCATGGCCGCGGGCCGGTGGATGGGCCGAGGCGACAAAGAAGGCGCCGACGGTGCCGCCGTCCAAGCCATGCGCAGTCGTGCTGCAGACCGTGACCATGGACGGCGTCGTCGTGATCGGCGAGGGCGAGAAGGACCATGCGCCCATGCTCTACAACGGCGAGCGCATCGGCGACGGCTCGCCGCCCCCCACCGACATCGCCGTCGACCCCATCGACGGCACCAACCTGACATCGCTGGGGCGCGGCGGGGCTCTGGCGGTGATCGCGGTGTCGGACCGCGGCACCATGTTCAACCCGGGCCCTGCGTCTACATGGAGAAGTTGGCCGTCGGGCCCAAGGCGGCCGGATCGGTGGACGTCCGCCGCTCGCCGACCGAGAACCTCGAGGCCGTGGCCAAGGCGCTGGGCAAGTCCATGCGCGACGTCACCGTCGTGATCCTCGACCGGCCCCGACACACCGAGCTCATCGACGAGGTACGCGCCAGCGGTGCCCGCATCAAGCTGATCTCCGACGGGGACGTGGCCGGCGCCATCTCCGTGGCCTGGCCCGACTCGGGCGTCGACGTCCTCTACGGCATCGGCGGCACCCCCGAGGGGGTGATCGCGGCGGCCGCCCTCAAGTGCATGGGTGGCGAGATCCAGGGTCGGCTGTTGCCCCGCGACGACGACGAGCGCCACGGCTGCCGTGGCGGCCGGCTACGACCTCGACGCCGTGCTCATCACCGACGACCTCGTGAAGGGCGACAACTGCTTCTTCGCCGCCACCGCCATCACCGACGGCGAGCTGCTGCAAGGAGTGCGCTACCACGACTTACGGCGTCACCACCCAGTCCATCGTCATGCGCTCGCGATCGGGGACGGTCCGCTTCGTGAGCGCCCGCCACGCCCTGCACAAGCTGCGCGAGTTCAGCCAGATCGAGTTCGGCTGACTTTGGCGGGAGGGACACTGACCACACCCACGAGCCGGTACCCGCTGCGCAACGCCGCTCCAGAGGAAGCCGCCCGTCTCGGGACCCTGCAGTCGCTGCATGACGCCTCGACCATCAGGCAATTCGAGCGTCTCGGAATCGCGCCGGGGTGGCACTGCGCGGAGCTCGGCGCCGGAGCGGGGTCCGTGGCGCGGTGGCTGTCAGACCGAGTGGGTGGCGGTGGCTCGGTGACGGCGATCGACCGCGACACGAGTCTGCTGACGGATCTGGCGGACACGCCCCAACGTCACGGTCGTGGAGGGCGACCTGATGACCATGCCGTTCGGGTCGTCGCGCTTCGACCTCGTTCACTCGCGGTCGGTGCTCATGCACCTCGAGGACCCCGACACCGTGGTGGAGCATGTCGTGCCGGCGTTGCGGCCCGGAGGAGTGGTGCTCTTCGAGGAGGCCGACGGCGCGCCGGCACAGCAGGCCGCGTCGGCGCCGGACGTACCGGCCCCGTTCCTGGCAGTGATGGTGCCGTTGGCGGCACGGTGGACGTGGGCACGCAGCCTGGCCTCGCGACTGGTGGCGCTGGGCCTCGTCGACGTCCACGACGACGTGCGAGAGGACCTGCTCACCGGGGCATCTCCTGCGGCGGCCTTCTGGCGCCAGACGCTCGAGACCATCCGTCCCCTCGTCACCGACTCGGCCCATATGGAGCCGCTGGGCGGCCGCGCCGTCAACGACGCCAGCTACGACGCCATGATCGCCCTGCTCGACGATCCCACGTTTGTGGTGCCTTTCGCGGCCCGGCATCGGGTATCGGCACGCCGGCCGTAGCCTCGGGACCACTCCGCGCAGTGTCGGTTGGCGCGAAGGCGCCGAACCACCCACCCCGGCGATCCACGCGAAGCTGCTACTCGGTGAGGCTCAGGAACCGCTCCCAGCGCCGCTTGTCCCGCTCGGCCACCTGCCGCCTCTCGCTATCCTCGCCAGCCTGATCCAGCTCGTGCTCGGCCATCGCCAGGCGCTCCCGCAGCTCCCCCGCGTCCAGCTCTCCGACGGGTTGAGCCTCCTCGACCAGCAGCAGGGCGTGGTTGTCGCCTACCTGGAGGTAGCCCTCCGCCTGCGCGAACCGGAGCACCTCGGTCTCCGTCACATAGAGCCGCAGCTCGGTGGGCTCGAGCGTCGCCAGGAGCGGCGCATGGCGGGCGAGAATGGCGATCTGACCGAGCGTGGTGCGCGTCGAGACCATCTCCACCTCGCCGTTGAACACCTCGCCCTCGGGAGTGAGGACTTCGACGGGAAACCTGGCGTGGGGCATCTCAGCGCTCCCCGGTCAGGCAAGCCCCGCAAGCCGGGGCACCGGGGCGGGGCGCGCGGGAGGGCAAGAAACCGGAGCTTGACGCAAATCAGCCCTCTCCCTCGCCGCTGGCGTCCCGGATCACCTCGTCGATCGTGCCCTTCATGAAGAATGCCCGCTCGGGGAAATCGTCGTACCTTCCCTCGAGGATCTCCTTGAAGCCCCGGACCGTCTCGGCAATCGGGACGTACACGCCCGGGGTGCCGGTGAACTGCTCGGCGACGTAGAACGGCTGTGAGAGGTACCGCTCGAGCCGGCGGGCCCGGTTGACCGCCACCTTGTCCTCGTCCGAGAGCTCGTCGATGCCGAGGATGGCGATGATGTCCTGAAGCTCCTTGTAACGCTGGAGCACCTGCTGGACCTCGGTGGCGACGCGGAAGTGCTCCTCGCCCACGATGTCCGCCTTCAGGATCGTCGACGTCGACTCGAGCGGGTCAACGGCCGGATAGATGCCCTTCTCGGCGATCGGACCGCGACAGCACCGTGGTCGCGTTCAAGTGGGCGAACACCGACGCCGGGGCCGGGTCGGTGAGGTCGTCGGCGGGCACGTAGATCGCCTGCACGCTCGTCACCGAGCCCCGGCGCGTCGAGGTGATGCGCTCCTGGAGCTGGCCCATCTCGGACTCGAGCGTCGGCTGGTAGCCGACCTGCGAGGGCATCCGGCCGAGCAGAGCCGAGACCTCGGAGCCCGCCTGGACGAAGCGGAAGATGTTGTCGATGAAGAGCAGCACGTCCTGGCCCTCCTGATCGCGGAAGTACTCCGCCATCGTCAGACCGGAAAGGGCCACGCGCATGCGGGCGCCGGGCGGCTCGTTCATCTGCCCGAAGACGAGAATCGTCTTGTCGAGCACCCCGGACTCCTTCATCTCCAGCCACAGGTCGTTGCCCTCGCGCGAGCGCTCCCCGACGCCGCAGAAGGCCGACAGGCCACCGTGCTCCTGGGCGAGGTTGTGGATCAGCTCCTGGATGATCACGGTCTTGCCCACGCCGGCACCGCCGAACAGCCCGACCTTGCCGCCCTTGACGTAGGGCGCCAGCAGGTCGACCACCTTGATGCCGGTCTCGAAGATCTCCGTGGTCGGCGTCATCGCCTCCAGGGTGGGGGCCTCGCGATGGATCGGCCAGCGCTCGACGGCCGGGTCCATCGCGGCGCCGCTCGTCGATCGGCTCTCCCAGCAGGTTGAAGATCCTTCCCAGCGTGGCTCTGCCCACCGGAACGGTGATCGGGGCGCCCGTGTCGATCACCTCGGCGCCACGCGCCAGGCCGTCGGTGGTGTCCATCGCCACCGCCCGGAGGCGGTCGTCCCCGAGATGCTGCTGCACCTCGAAGATCAGGAACTCGTCCGCCGCGGAGACGTCGACGTCCTCCTCGGCGCGCGCCGACGCCGGTCGGCGCACCTTGATGGCGTGGTTGATCTCGGGAAGATGGTCGAGGAAGACGGCGTCGATCACGACGCCCTGGATCGACTCGATCCGGCCGACATTCTCGTGACGGCTCTCCGCCGCCTGGGTGGTCTCTTCTGTCAGTGCCATGTCTCTTCCTGTCTAGGGATCTAGCCGAGTCCCTCGGCCCCGGCAACGACCTCCATGATCTCCTGGGTGATCTCGGCTTGGCGCGCCCGGTTCATCTGCAGCGTCAGGTCCTGCATCAGTTCGCTGGCGTTGTCAGAGGCCTGGCGCATCGCGGTCATGCGCGCGCCGTGCTCCGACGCAGTCGACTCGAGCAGGGCCCGGTAGATCGAGATCTCGACGTAGTCGGGGACGAGCCTCTTCAGCACCGGCTCGGGGTCGGGCTCGTACTCCGGCGCGGCGCGGTGTTGTGGGGCGGCATCGGAAGCTGCCTCCTCGGGTGGCTCCTCCTCGAGCACGGTGGCCCGCTGCAAGGGCAGCAGCGTCTCACGCCGGACCACCTGGGAGATGGCCGAGGCGTATCCGTTGTAGAAGACCTCCACCTGGTCGACCTCCTCGTCGAGATAGGCGACCATCAGCCGCTCCGCGATCCGGCGGGCGTCGGCGTAGTTGGGACGGTCGGTGAAGCCGGTGAAGCTGTCGACCGGCGCCAGCCCGCGGAAGATCAGCGACGAAGCGGCTCTGCGCCCGGAAGCGAAGTAGACGACCCGCCGGCCCGCGGCTTCGTGTTCGCGCCCGGCCGCGATCCCGGCGCGAATGATGTTGGAGTTAAACGCACCGGCAAGGCCGCGATCCCCGGCGACGAGCAGCAGGCCGACCGTCCGCACCTCGGCGTGCTCCTGGAGGATCGGAACCCGCCCGATGGCGCCTGACGCCTGCGCAGCCTGCCGCGTCATCCGCCGGATGGCGCTCGCGTACGGCCGCAACGCCTCGATCCGCTGCACGGCGCGGCGCAACCGGGCCGCGGCGACCATGGCCATGGCCCGGGTGATCTTCTCGATATTCGTGACCGCTTTGATGCGGGTACGGACGTCGCGCGGCGACTGTGGCATGGTGGTTGAGGCGCGGGTGCATCACTGCACCAACGCGGCTTCCTCCTTCTCCTCTGCCGACTGCTCGGTCGTGGCTCCCGTCGCACTGGCGCGACGTGGCTCCTCGGCGCCCTCGACAACCGGACGGCCCTCTTCGTCGAGGTCGAAGCCGAAGTCCTGGGCGAACTGCTCCACAGCCGCGAGCACTCGCCCCTGGGTCTCCTCACTCCAGTCCCCGCCCCCGATCTGCCGGAGCAGTTCGGGGTCACTGCCACGCACCCTTTCGATCAGCTCGGAGAGGAACCGCTCGACCTTGTCGATCGTGATCCGGTCGACGTACCCGTTGGTGGCCGCGTAGATCTGCACCACCTGCTCCTCCACCGGCATCGGGCTGCGCTCTGACTGGTTCAGCGTCCTCACCAGGCGCTGGCCACGCGCCAGCGTCCGCTGGGTCTCCGGGTCGAGCTCGGACCCGAACTGGGCGAACGCCTCGAGCTCCCGGAACTGGGAGAGCTCGAGCTTCAGGCGGCCCGCCACGCGTCGCATCGGCGTGCTCTGGGCATTGCCGCCGACCCGCGAGACCGAGATGCCGACGTTGATGGCCGGGCGCACCCCGGAGTAGAAGAGGCTCGGCTCGAGGTAGATCTGCCCGTCGGTGATCGAGATCACGTTCGTGGGGATGTAGGCCGACACGTCACCGGCTTGGGTCTCGATCACCGGAAGAGCGGTCAGCGACCCGCCGCCCGGGAGCTTCTCCCCCGTCCTCGGATCGGTGACGTCATCGGACAGCTTGACCGCCCGCTCCAGCAACCGGGAGTGCAGGTAGAAGACATCGCCCGGATACGCTTCGCGGCCCGGTGGACGGCGCAGCAGCAGCGACATCTGGCGGTACGCGTAGGCGTGCTTGGTGAGGTCGTCGTAGATCGTCAGCGCAGCCTTGCCGTTGTAGAGGAAGTACTCCCCCATCGCGCAGCCTGCATAGGGCGCCAGGAACTTGATTGGCGCGGCCTCGTCGGCGGCCGCCACCACGATGATCGTGTTCTTCGAGCGCGTCGGCCTCCTCGAGCACGCTCGCCAGTTGTGCCACGGTCGACTTGCGCTGCCCGATCGCGACGTAGACGCAGATCAGGTCACGATCCTTGTTGTTGATGATCGTGTCGATGGCGATGGCCGTCTTGCCGGTCTTTCGGTCCCCGATGATCAGCTCGCGCTGGCCGCGGCCGATCGGGATCATCGAATCGATCGCCTTCAATCCGGTGAGCATGGGCTCTTTGACCGGCTGACGTTGGACAACTCCGGGTGCCTTGTGCTCGACCGGACGGGTCGACGACGTCCGGACCTCCCCCTTGCCGTCGAGCGGGGTACCGAGCGGATCGACGATCCGCCCCAGCAACTCCTCCCCGACGGGAATCTCCAGGAGGCGCTTGGTCCGCTTTACGGTGTCGCCCTCGACAATCTTCTCCCACTCGCCGAACATCACGACGCCGACGTTGTCGGACTCGAGGTTGAGCGCTAACCCGGTGACGTCGTGCGGGAATTCGAGCATCTCGAACGACATGCAGTTCTCGAGGCCGTGGATGCGGCAGATGCCGTCGGCCACCGACAACACGGTTCCGACCTCTGTGAGGTCACCGCTCGTGGCATCGAGGCCCTGGATCCGGCTTTTGAGGATTGAGGTGATCTCGTCAGGCTTGATCTGCATTGAGTTGCTCCTTGACCGGCGGGGGTGGCCCCGCCCGTCCGACTTGCTTGCGAAGTTGGCTCAACCTGTTCTTGATGGATGCATCGAGGATGAAGTCGCCCACTCGGAGCACGATTCCACCGAGGATGTCGGGATCGACGACGCTGGTGAGCTCGATCTTGTTCCCGGTCTGCGTGCCGATGCGCTCACCGATATCCCGCACGACGGCTTCGTCTAGCTCCACCGCGCTCGTCACCTCGACCGGCAGCAGCTTCATCTCCGCGTCCCAAAGCTCTTCGTAGCGGGCGCGGATGTGGAAGATCTCCGGCATCCGGTGGCGCTCGACCAGAGTCTCGAGGAAGCTCGTGAACGTCTCCTCGCCGCCCTCGATCAGCCGGCCCAAGCCTTGCTTCTTCTCGTCGGTCGAGAGATATGGCGAGAAGAAGAAGGTCTGGAGACTGTGGTTGGTGGACAGCACGTCGACAAACTGGACGAGCTGCTCCCGAACCACGTCGAGCACGCCGCGCTCATCGGCGACCTCAAACAGTGCCCGCGCGTAGACCTCGGCGACCTGTTCCACTAGCCGGGCGTCTTGGAACTCACGGCTGCCGGCCTGGTCCGCCGCTGAGCACCGAGAAGTCGAGCTCGGACACCGCGTCCTCGACCAGCCTTCGCTGGTCCTCCGGGGTGAGCACCTTGCGCGTCACCAGTTCGGTCGCCGCCACCGTGAGCTCCACCACATCCCGAATAATCTCGTCGAGTACGCGGCGGGTCTCGGCCTCGATATCCCGGCGTGTCTGCTCCAGCATCTGCTCGCGCCGCGCCTGGGCTTCAGTGCGGGCCTCGCGCTCGTTCACGGCGGCCGCCTGGCGGGCCCGCTCGACGATCTCTTCGGCCTCCTGGCGCGCATCGCGAAGTCGCTCGCGATACTCCACGAGCAGGTGGTCGGCCTCGAGGCGGGTGTGCTCGGCCGCGTCGATCGAGTCATCGATCGCCTTCCGGCGCTGATCGAGTGCCGCCCCGATACGAGGGAACACGGCCTTTATGAGGATGAAGAGCGAGATGGCGAACACGACGAGCGTCCAGATCGTCAGCCCGACGTCGGGCGTGATCAGCCATGAGCTCGATGCGGCTAGCAGATGGGTCATGTCGGGGTATCGACCCTGTCGACTTATAGGAAGAAAGCGATGAAGCCGCCGACGAGGCCGTAGAAGAAGGTGGCCTCGGTGAGCGCGAACCCAAGCCACTGGATCGACGTGATCTCGCCACGCATCTCCGGTTGACGGGTCACCGACTCGATCACCTTCCCGAACAACATCCCGATACCAGCACCGGCCCCAGCGGCGCCGCCACCAGCACCGATACCAAGCGCGATCGCTTTACCAGCCTTCTCACCGATGAGGTCGTAGGACTGCGTCGCGGCTGCAATCAGGGGATGAAGAAGGAAAACGACAGCAAATAGATGAAACATTCCGCTCCTTTTTGCCCTAATGGCTTTCGACGGCGCCACCGAGATAGATGGCGGTGAGGATAGCAAAGATGAAAGCTTGAAGACCTGCGATCAAGACGCACTCGAACAGGTAGATCGCCACGCCGAGGGGCAAGGTGAACCACCCTATTACCGGCAGACCCAGCAGCACCGCCATGTCACCCGCCATGAAGTCGATCAGGAGGTGCCCCGCGAGCAGGTTGGCCCACAGCCGGATCGCCAGCGAGAGCAGCCGAAGGAAGTGGGAGACGATCTCCAGTGGGAAGAGGAAGAGCACCATGCCACCGCCCACGCCCGAAGGAATCAGGCTCTTCAGGTACCCGGTGAACCCATGGTGACGGAAGCCCTCGACGTTGTAAGCGATGAATACGCCCAACGCCAGTACCAACGGAAGCGCGACGTTGGTGTCGGCTGCATAGATCTGCAACGACGGGATGTGCGTCCCAGCCACATTGATCTTGTCGATGGTGTTGACGGGCAATGGGACGTACCCGAGGAGGTTGGTAACGAGGACGAACACGAAGAGGGTGAAGACGAGCGGAAACCACTTCCTGGACATCCGCTCGTCCATGTTGTCGTTGGTCAGTCGTTTCGACAGGTCGTAGGCCCATTCGACAGCGGTCTGCACTCGGTTCGGCCGCATCTCCATGCGCCGGGCAACCCACACCAGAATGCCGATCGTGAGCACGGCAGTGATGAGGAGGTAGAGCACTCCTTTGTTCAGGTTGAGGGGACCGACCAGATGCACCCACGTCACGAGGTGGTAAGGGGAGACGATGTTGAACTGGGTGTTCTGGTGTTCGTGGACGCCGAAGACGGCCCCGAACACGACCAAGCCGACCACGTACACGAGAAGGATGCCGTAGGCGATCTTCCTTCGGCGGGTCAGGGGCTTCCTGCCCCTGGTCGGCGTCTCAGGGGCTTCCTGCCCCTGTTCATCGTCGCGGCGAGTCACGGTGGGGGTAAGGCTCATCGGAGGACCCCCCGCTGCGGCGGTCCCATGATCACCTTGATCGCGAAGGCCACCGAGTACGCCCCGAAGGTCACCAGTGCCGCCGTGAGTCCGTTCACGCGGCCGCCGGCGACGCCCGCGACGATGATCACGCCGGCCAGCAGCCAGATCCGCGCGAAACCCTCGAATAGGCTGAGGCCGAGCTGCTTCCGCGGCTCATCTACCTTGCGAATCCAGCGCCGGTCGGTTTCGGCGATCCCGCGCTGCAGGATCCATCCGCAAGTAGCAAGGACATAGCCGAGGACGGGCACTCCGAGCGCGAGGGCGGGAGCCATGGCGATCACCACTAGCGCCACGTCCAGATAGCGCAACAATACGAGAGCACGCTTGGTGGACGCGGCGTAAGCGTCTACCCCCAAAGCAGGCTCCAACGGTGAAAAGCGGGCGCCGCGCACCTCGTGCGGCTGGTGTGCACGGTTCGGGTCTTTGGGGTCATCCGGCAATTGCCAGGGTAGCTGAAGGCATTCCCCGCGATCACTCTCTTCTCCAGTCGATCGAGGTTGACCGTACTCGACCAAAACTTGACCGTCCAACCCGCTCGAGGCGCACGAAGAGCCGCCTCAGGCGATGGATCCAAGTGCCATGGACGGCCCTTTTGGCTCTGCTTGGCGAGTAGTTGGCGTCGCTGTCAAATGCCTCGCGTCCAGGGTGCGAACGATGCGCGATCCTACGGCGCCGGCGCCGAGGTGGCGGCAGTTGTGGCGGAGGTCCGCGAGCAAACGTCGAGCACCGCTCCTCCTCCACCTTCACGCCGCAAGCGGAGCGTCGGCTCAGCGTGGGGACCCTTGTGAGCCGGCTCGATCAAAGGGGCAGGGCTGCGTGCGGGCCAGTCGAGCCACTGCCACCGCGCCTCCCTGGCGACATCGCTTCCTTCGAGGTTCTCGAAAAACGAGGCCCGAAACCAGCGATTATTTGCGCTCTGCAAGAGATCCCGGAACCACCGGTGGGACCTCGCCCACAAGAGCGGCATGCGCTCCACCGCTCGCGCCAAGCGATGCGCCGGCGTCGGCGTCGAACGAACCAATCCCATTGCCCTGGGTGCCGTCCCCGGTCGAGCTCCCCGATTCGGCACGGACGAGCTCGTGCTCGGAGCCGTCGCCCCCGGGCCCCTGGACGCCCTCGCCGTTCATCGTGTCCTTGCGAAGTCCGGGGTGGAACAGCGTGTACAGGGCTAGCCCGAGGACGATGACACCGAAGGGGATGACGGCATTGCCCTTCTTGTCGAACAGGGGATACAGCAAGAACGCAGAGAGGACAGCCGTCCACGCCCACAAGATGGCCACCGTGCGCCGCGGGCCGTGGCCGAGGCGCAAGAGCCGATGGTGCACGTGATCCTTGTCGGGCGTGTGAAACCCGGTGCCCTTCGCAGTGCGTCGGATGAATGCGAATGCCATGTCGGCGATGGGCACTCCCAGGATGAACACGGGGATGAAGAGCGGCGCGAAGAAGAAGTATGTCTGCCCACTCACGTCGGGGGTTCGCCCGCCGATCAGCATGGTGGACGCCGCCAGAAGAAGACCGAGGAACAATGCGCCGGCGTCACCCATGAAAGCCCGGGCTGGATGCAGGTTGTGGGGCAGGAACCCGATGCACACCCCGAAGGCCACCACTGCGACCAGCGGACCGAGATTGTCAGGTGGCAGCACCCCCAAGAAGACAAGGCGCAAGCCGTAGATGGCAAGGGCACCAGAGGCAATCGCCACGATGCCCGTGGCGAGTCCGTCGAGGCCGTCGATGAGGTTGACGGCATTCGTGATGACGATGACCCACAGCGCCGTCAGAAGTGGGGTGACGTCGGGGGAAAGGACGAAGAAGCCCGCGAACGGGACCTTGAACTGGAACATCGTTACGCCGAGGAACACGAGCACCATGGCCGCGAGGACCTGCCCGGCCATCTTGGCGGGTGCCGACATCTCCCTGACGTCGTCGATGAACCCCACGACGAAGATGACGGCAGCGCCGAGAACCAAGCCGAGCGGCTCCGAGGACCCCGCGAACAGTCCTTTCAGCTGTCCCAGCTGGGATGCCACCAGGATGGCCACGACGAAGGCCAGGAACATGGCGATGCCTCCCCCGTAAGGCGTCACGCGGGCGTGGACTCGGCGCTCGTCGGGCTCGACCACGAAATGGGCGCGCATGGCGAGGTGGCGGATCGGGAACATCACCGCGAAGGTGCCCACGGCAGCAACCACCGCCACCACCACGTACGCCCCGAGAGGGGGCACGCCCTCAGCCGCCTCCGGCCGGGCTGCGAACCGGGGAGCCCCGCACGAGCTGTGGGTACGGCGGGAATCCTGCGCACAGCTCGAGAACCTCGCCCCGCACGTCGCGCAAGGCGGCCTCTTCCCCGCGCCGGCGCAGCGCGCGGCCGATCAGCGCGGCAATGTGGGCCATCTCCTCGGGCCCCATCCCCGTCGTCGTCTGAGCGGCGCTGCCCAGGCGGAGCCCCGACGTCACGAAGGGCGGGCGAGGGTCGTCGGGAATGGTGTTGCGGTTGAGCGTGATGCCGGCCCGGTCGAGGACCTCTTGGGCCTGTTTGCCCGTCAGCTCGGCGTCGAAGGGTCGAAGGTCTACCAGGATGAGATGGTTGTCAGTCCCTCCCGACACCAGCCGGAACCCCTCGGCGGCGAGGGCGACGGCCAGAGCCCGCGCGTTGGCGACCACCCTCGTCACGTAATCGTGGAACGACGGCAGCGACGCCTCACGGAATGCCACCGCCTTGGCCGCGATCACGTGCTCGAGCGGGCCGCCCTGGAGCCCGGGAAAGACGGCCGAGTCGATCGCCTTGGCCAGGCGCTGGTCGCACAGGATCGCCCCGCCTCGAGGACCACGAAGTGTCTTGTGGGTGGTGAGCGTCACCACGTCCGCTATGCCCACAGGATTGGGGTGGACGCCACCAGCCACCAATCCGGCCGGATGGGCGATGTCGAACATGAGCTGGGCACCGACGGCATCGGCGATCTCGCGGAACGGCTGGGCATCGATGAGGCGGGGATAGGCGGTGGCGCCCGCCACGATGAGCTTGGGGCGTTCGCGCTTGGCGACATCGGCCACCTCGTCGAAGTCGATGGTCTCACCGGGCGCCGCTGGGTCTCCCGATGCAGGCGTCACCCCATAGGCGACGAAGTGCCAGATCTTGCTGGTGATGCTGGCCGGTGAGCCATGCGTGAGATGACCGCCGTGGTCGAGGCTCATGGCGAGCACGGTGTCGCCGGGCTCGAGCAGGGCCTGGTACACGGCCAGGTTGGCCGTCGCCCCGGCATGAGGCTGGACGTTGGCATGCTCTGCACCGAACAGGGACTTGGCTCGCTCTCGGGCCAGGTTCTCCACCTCGTCGATCACCTGGTTCCCGCCGTAGTACCGGCGTCCGGGGTATCCCTCGGAGTACTTGTTGGTCAGCACCGACCCCGAGGCGGCCAGCACTGCGGGAGAAGTGAAGTTCTCCGACGCGATCAGTTGCAGCGTCGTCGATTGCCGGTCGATCTCGGCACCGAGCAGCGTCGCGATTTCGGGATCCTCTGCGAGCCACGTGTCGAAGGGGGACGATGCCCGGCTGGAGCCGGCACTTGCATCGGTCATCTCTGTCCTCTCTCGCTCAACTCGGCGTCCGTCGCCCTGCTCGGTTTGGGAGGCCATGGCGCCCCACAGCGCGCATCGAGCACGGCGCTCTCCCTGATGCGCTGGTCATGGCGACCCTCGGCCAGATGGGTGGCGAGGAACCCTTCAGCAGGTAGCCGGCGTCGTCAGAGCCGACCGCGATACGCATAGGCGAAGCATACCGAGGCCCTCGCGCCGCCCTGGGGGCTCCCGGACCCGAAAGGTACGCTCGGCGCCGTGGCCCTCGACCCTCGTACGCCCGTGCTCGTGGGAGCGGGCCAAGTCACCGAGCGGGCGGACCCCGAGGTGCCGCTCACGGAGCGACCCGAGCCTGTCGAGCTCATGGCGCGAGCGCTGCGCGCCGCGGCCCAGGACAGCGGCGCAGTCGACGGGGGGAGGGGTCTGCTGGCGCGAGCACAATCGCTACGGGTGATCGTGCCTTTGAGCTGGCGATATGTGAATCCGGGGCTGCTCGTGTCCCAACGTCTCGGGATCGTGCCACCGGAGGTCGCGCTCACGGTGATCGGCGGGAACAACCCGCAGACGGTCGTGAACCACACGGCTGTCCAGATCGCCGAGGGAAAGCTCGACGCCGCCCTTGTGAGCGGGGCCGAGTGCATCTTCACGCGTGTGGCCGCTCGCCGTGACCCCGAGCGCCCCGTCCTGGGGTGGACCACACAGCCCGACAACACCCCGAGCCCGGTGATGCTCGGCACCGACCGCGCCCCGGTGACCGACATCGAGGCAGCCCGGGGCCTCGACCGACCACTGCGCGTCTTCCCCCTGTTCGAGAACGCTTTGCGATTCGAAGCGGGCCAGACCATCGAGGAGCATCAGCGCCAGGTGTCGGATCTGTGGGCGCGGTTCTCGTCAGTGGCAGCGACGAATCCATACGCGTGGTCGCGTGAACCCCGGACGCCAGACGAGTTGCGCACGACGGGACCGTCCAACCGCATGGTGTCGTTCCCGTACCCGAAGCTGATGAACGCCAACGACCGCGTCGACCAGGGTGCCGCGCTCGATTCTTTGCTCGGTGAGCGCGGCACGCGAGGCAGGGGTACCCGACGACCAGTGGGTCTTCCCGGTTGCAGGAGCAGATGCGCACGACCACTGGTTCCTGTCGCACCGGGAGGACCTGCGATCGTCCCCCGCCATTCGCCTCGCCGGGAGCCGAGCCTTGTCCCTCGCCGGGGCCGGGATCGATGACGTGTCCCATGTGGATCTGTACTCGTGCTTCCCGTGCGCCGTGCAGATCGCCGCGCACGAGCTGGGCCTCCCCCTCGCTGATCCAGGCCGGTCGCTCACCGTCACCGGCGGTCTGGGGTTCGCCGGCGGTCCGGGCAACAACTACGTCACTCACTCCATCGCCTCGATGGCCGAGCGCCTGCGTGCCGACCCCGGGGCGCTGGGTCTCGTGACCGGCTTGGGTTGGTACAGCACGAAACATGCCGTCGGGGTGTGGTCGACCACCCCGCCGCCGTCGGGATTTCGCCACGAATGCCCGCAGGGCGCGGTGGATGCGCTGCCCCAACGCGCACCAGCCTCGGACTATGAGGGGGACGCCACTATCGAGACTTATACCGTCGTGCACGACCGAGACGGGGAGCCCGAGCTCGCCATCCTGGCCCTGCTCACCGAGGACGAACACCGGACATGGGGCAACATCTCCGGCCGCGACGACATGCTGGGCTTGATGGACGACGAAGGTTGCGGTCGGAAGGTGCGCGTGGCCGCAAGCGGTCGGGCCGAGCTCCGATGAGCGCCCAACGCGTGACCGGGCCGGTAGCCGTGACAACCACCGTCGCGGCACCACCCCAGGCGGTCTACGCCCTGGTCGCCGACCTGGCCCGAATGGGCGAGTGGAGCCCCGAGACCACGGGGATCACGTGGCTCGGTGGCGCCACCGAGCCACGTCCCGGTGCTCGTTTTCGAGGAGCAAACCGCAACGGCCTGCGTCGATGGAACACGATCTGCACGGTCGTGACCGCCGAGCCCGGCCGGGAATTGGCGTGGGAGTCACGCTTGTTCGGGCGCCCGGTAGCTCTGTGGCGCTATGCATTCGAACCCGACGGGGACGGTGGGACGAAGATCACAGAGAGCACCGAGGATCAGCGACATGCCGTCTTCCGGGCGCTGGGGGGCGTGGCGAGTGGGGTGAGCGACCGCGAGACCCACAACGCCGAGTCCATGCGGGTGACCCTCGAGCGGCTCAAGGCCGCCGCCGAGAGCCCAGCGACATAGTGCCGTTTCCGAACTGGAGGCCTCAGATCCCGTCCACGCCGGTCAGGTCGACGCCAGCCGCCAGCAACTGAGCTTCCAAGAGGGCCCAGTCGTAGTAGTCGCGCCATGCGCTGATGAGGCCGTCTGCGTCGAACTCGAAGATGCCGGCGACAGGCACCGCCATGGGAACGTCATTGATCACAAACCTGTCGACGCGTTCGGTGAACACGGTGTCGCCCACCACTTCCAGCCTCTTGAATTCAAAGGAGAAGTCCGAGGCGAAACTCGTTTGGAGCTCGAAGACGGGGCGAATCTCGTCGGGGCCCTTGGCAGCGTCGCGGTTGGCCTCGCTCCAGGTTCCGTCGGGGGCGAAGAAGCTCGTAAGCCGATCGGGATCGCGCTCGACCCAAGCACCGAAGAAGGCCCGCACTGTTGCCTCGTGGTGGTCTGGCATGTGCTGCCCCTTTCGCTCGACCGTCGACGCGGCCCCCTGCCGTCCGGCAGAGCCTGCCACAGTCGCGAGTCGAGAGAGAGTCGAGAGAGAGCCGAAAGAGATCGGACAGGTCCGTCGTCCCCGGGCTACCCGATGAGCCTTTCCACTGCGACGAGCCGCGGTCCCCGGTGGCGACCGTCAGTCGTCGCCGGTGACGGCCACCACGTCGGCCCAGGCCACGGCGCCCTCCCTGATGCACGCGGGGACATCGCCGAGTATCGAGACCACCGTCGACGGGGCGCCGGCACAGTGCCCGCCGTCGAGCACCGCCACCCTCGAGCCGAACGCGCGTCTGACGGCGTCGGCGTCGGCGCAAGGCTCTTCACCGTGCACGTTGGCGCTCGTGGTGGCCAGTGCACCGACCTCGCTGCACAGTGCGCGCGCCGAGGCGTGATCGGGCATTCGCAGGCCGATGGTGTCGGCGTGGACACCGAGAACCCAATCGAGACCCCGACGACGGGGCACCACAATGGTGAGCGCACCGGGCCAGAACGCGTGTGCGAGACGCCGCGCCGACTCCGAGAGCCCTTCTGGCCCGGCCAGCCTCTCCGCCTGCTCGATCGACCCGACCAGGACGGGAAGATCGAGCGTCTGGGGCCGGGACTTGAGCGCGAACAGGGCGTCGGTCGAACCGGCACAGCTCGGGTCGACGGCGAGCCCGTAGACCGTGTCCGTCGGGATTGCCACCACAGCCCCGGCTCGTAGCGCGGCTATGGCGGCGGCAAGGTCCAAGGTCGCCGCCGCGGCCGCGGCGTGAGCGCCCGGGCCCACCTTGCGACCCGGTGGGGATCGGTCTGTCACCGGCGGGACGAACGGGCCACGAGCATCCGGCGCCGACCAGCCAGATCGTCACGGAGGTCCGGTTCGTCGTACCCGAGCTCGGCGGCCCTCTTCGCCACCCGCCGAGCCTGTCCGGGAGCCAGTTCGACGACGAGGCTCCCGCCGGGAGCGAGCCAGCGCCGTGCCTCGCCCAGGAGCACCTCGATGGCCTCGAGGCCGGTCGGGCCCGGGACCAAGGCAACCACCGGTTCGTGGTCGCGGACCTCGGGATCGAGCACGTCCCACTCCTCCTCCGAGACGTAAGGGGGGTTGGACACGATCAGTCGCACCTCCCCGGCGAGGTCACGGGGCAGGGCATCGAACCACGAGCCCCGAGCCGTGCGCACGCGCCCGGCCGCCTGGGGATTGCGGTCGGCCAACACGATCAGGTTCTGGTCGAGAAGTTCGAGCGCCCCGGGCGACACGTCGGTGGCCCACACCTCGAGCCCTCCTCGCAGCTCGAATTCGGAAGCGAGCGACAGTGCGATTGCCCCCGAACCGCTGCCCAGGTCCACGGCGACGAGTTTGGAGCCGTGGGGAACGCCACGCGCCTGCACACGGAGCTCTTCGAGCGCCACCGCGACGACCTGCTCGGTCTCTGGCCGCGGGATCAGGACGCGCTCATCGACACGGATCTCGAGGGTCCGAAAGGCCCAGGTACCGAGCACGTACTGCAAGGGCTCGCCGGCAAGACGCCGGTCGACCATGGCCCGTACCGCGTCCGATGTCCCCGCCGCCACGGCGCTGTCGAGCCGCACAACCAGGTCCCCGGTTTGCACGCCCGCAGCGCTGGCCACGATCCATCGCGCTTCGGAGGCAGATCCCAGCGCGGTGACCGTCGACGCGAGAAGGTCGCGCATGCTCTGGGCGACCGGTGCGCCGGCCACTGTCATGCCGCGCCGTCGCTCGTCGGCGAGCAAAGCGTCGACGATCTCGTCGAGATCACCGTCGAGCACGCGATCGAGCTTGTGCAGCGTGAGCTTGACGCGATGGTCGGTGACACGGTTCTCCTTGAAGTTGTAGGTCCGGATCTTCTCGGACCGCCCTCCGCCGCCGACCTGGCTGCGGCGCTGCTCCGACTGTTCGGCGGCGACACGGTCCTGCTCCAGCTTGAGCAACCGGGCTCGGAGCACCTGCAGGGCTCGGGCCCGGTTCTGGATCTGGCTCTTCTCGTCCTGCATGGAGACGACGATGCCGGTCGGGAGGTGCGTCATGCGCACCGCCGAGTCAGTGGTGTTCACCGACTGTCCTCCCGGGCCGGTGGAGCGGAAGACATCGACGCGCAGGTCGGCCGGGTCGATGGACACCTCGACCTCGTCTGCCTCGGGAAGCACGATGACCGTGGCAGCCGAGGTGTGGATGCGACCCTGGGACTCGGTCACCGGGACCCGCTGCACGCGATGGGTCCCACCCTCGTGCTTCAGACGGGACCAGGCGTCGGCGCCTTTCACCATGAAGGTGACCTCGTTGAGGCCGTCGCGGTCGGAGGGATCCGAGGACAGGACCTCGAGGCGCCACCCGTGTTGCTCGGCGTAGCGCCGGTACATCTCGAAGAGGTCCCTGGCGAAGAGGTTCGCCTCTTCGCCCCCCTCGGCGCCGCGGATCTCGACGATGACGTTGCGACCGATCGTTGGGGTCCTTGGGCACCAGCAGGAGGCGGAGCTCCTCCTCGAGCTCGGCGATCTCCGGCCTCGGCCCGATCGATCTCGGCGTTGACGACGTCCCGGTCCTCGCCCGACGCTTCGGTCAGCATCTCGACGGGCCGTCGCCGATGTTCTCCTCGGCTTGGCTGCAGGCGCCGGGCCACGGTGAGCAGCGCCTCGAGGTCCTTGTGCCGTCGCGACGCGTCGCGCAGCCGGGCCTGATCGGCCGACGACAGCCGGGTCGGCGAGCGAGTCGAGCACCGTCTTGTACTCCGCTCCCACGCGGCCAGGCGTTCGGGGTCCATGTCACCAGGGTACCGACGTGTCCGAGTCCCTCCGCCGACCGGCGAGGGGAACCGACTCAGTCGACCAGGAGACGTTCAGGAGATCGGCAGCGCCAGGGTCAGGCGCGCTTGGTACTGCGTCCGCGAGGCACGCTGCCCGTAGCGGCGCTGGAAGCGCTCGACCCGACCACCGGAGTCGACGAGCTTCTGCTTGCCGGTGAAGAACGGGTGGCACTCGTTGCACAGCTCGACGTGGAGCTCGGCCTTGGTGGAGCGGGTCGTGAACGTGTTGCCGCACGAGCAGCGGACGGTGGCGTCCACGTAGGAGGGGTGGATGTCGGTCTTCATGGTGCCTCCAGTCTAGAGGTGTCGGCCGTCGGACCGGTCCGGGGCCTCGGTCGGCTCGGCAGCCGTGACTCAGGGTGCGGGGCCCTTGGCGATCTCGGCCAGGAACTCGTCGTTGCTCTTGGTGCGTCCGGATCTTGTCCATGAGCAGCTCGAGCCCGGCGGCGGCGCTGCCGTCGGCGGCCAGGGCGTTGAGCACCCGGCGCAGCTTCCACACCTGCTGGAGCTGGCCCCGCTCGAAGAGGAGCTCCTCGTGGCGGGTGGAGCTGGCGTTGACGTCGATCGACGGGTAGAGGCGCCGCTCGGCCAGACGACGGTCGAGGCGAAGCTCCATGTTGCCGGTGCCCTTGAACTCCTCGAAGATCACCTCGTCCATCTTCGACCCCGTCTCCACCAGGGCGGTGGCGAGAATGGTGAGAGACCCACCTTCCTCGATGTTGCGGGCCGCGCCGAAGAACCGCTTGGGGGGGTAGAGGGCGCCGGAGTCGACACCACCGGACATGATCCGGCCGCTGGCCGGTTGGGCCAGGTTGTAGGCCCGGGCGAGCCGCGTGATGCCGTCGAGCACGATGACGACGTCCCGGCCCAGCTCGACCAGCCGCTTGGCGCGATCGATGGTGAGCTCGGCGATGGCGGTGTGCTCGTCGGAGGGGCGGTCGAAGGTGGATGCCACCACTTCGCCCTTGACCGAGCGGCGCATGTCGGTGACTTCCTCGGGCCGCTCGTCGACCAGAAGGACGATGAGGTGCACCTCGGGGTTGTTGGCCTCGATCGAGTGGGCGATCTGCTTCAGGATCGTCGTCTTCCCCGCCTTGGGCGGCGAGACGATCATGCCGCGCTGACCCTTGCCGATGGGCGAGAGCAGGTCGATGATCCGGGTCGTCATCTCGGCCGCACCGGTCGTCTCGAGCCGAAGCTTCTCGTCGGGGAACAGCGGCGTGAGGTCCTCGAACCGGGGCCGGTTCCGGGCCTCGTCGGGAGCCAGCCCGGACACCGAGTCGATGCGGATGAGCGCGGGGAACTTCTCGTTCGACGCCGCCGGACGACACGCCCCCTCGACGAAGTCGCCCCTGCGCAGCGCGAAGCGGCGCGCCTGGCTGATCGAGATGTAGACGTCCTTCGAGCTCGGCAGGTACCCCTCGGCCCGGAGGAAGCCGTAGCCTTCGTCGCGCAGGTCGAGCAGGCCGCTGACCGGGATCAGCTCGCCGGAGTACTGGGCCTCCTGCCCGCCTCCTTGAAGCTCGCGCTCACCGCCGCCACCGCCGTCCGCCTGGCCGTGCGCTCGCGACCCCGCCGCCGCCGTCCCCGGCGGTTGCCGGGCTCGTTCGGCGCCGCCACCTTGCTGCGTGTGCTGGCGGTTCTGGTTCTGCCCGCCACCCTGGCGGGGCCCCGTCGTGGCTCGATCCACCGTCGGGCCCGCGCCCTCGCGTGCTGCCGAGACCTGGTCGACCGAGGACGTCGTCGAGATCCCGTCGGACTCGTCGGACTCGTCGGACCCGTTGGACTCGTCTGGAGGTCGGTACGCCAGCCTGTGACTCGCCTGAGGACGGTGACGAGGAGTCGAGGCAGCCGCAGACGAGGGTCTCGAGCTGCCGTTGGCGCTCTCGCTGTCCGGGCCCCGTCACCGTTGGTCGCGTCGCCGTCGACGCTCGATGTCGTCGGCGTCGCCGTTCGACGCGGCACTTCGGCCGGCACCGCGGGGCCGCGCGCGGCGCGCCGGGCCGCCGTTGGCACTTCGCCGCCGACGACCTCGACACCCGCGGCGCGCAGGATCTGGTCGATGATGTCGGCCTTCTTGCTGCGCGAGTTGGTGTCGAGCGCCATCGCCTGGGCGATCGCCCGAAGCTCTTCGCGCTCTTTACGTTCTAGTACGGACCGCTCGAGCTGTTGCTCTGCAGCCATCAGCCACCTCGCTAGGTTGCGTCCCCGTTTTCGGCTCGGTGAGCCCGGACGTCAAGGGACACGGAACAGAGGGATAAAGGCGCCCGGCGCGTTCTTACGTCAGGCCCCCGCCACCCCACCAAGTCACCGTCGGAGCACCGCCTGGGAGTCCGGCTTCGAAGAGCCTGTCGCCCGCGACGCCCAGAAGTTACTGGGGAGCGGCGGTACACTCATGATACCGGACACCGGGCCTCCTAGGCAACAACCCCACCGGCGACCGAGTTGTTCCCGCCGGGCACTCCAGAATGCAACGGTCCGGACCGACACCTCCGCCGGCGAGTCCGGACGCGGCCACGCCCCTAGAGCCCCAGAGCGCCGAGGACGGCCGCGTAGTCGGCCTCGACGGGGGTGGGCACCGAGATCTGGCTGATGGCCAGGTCCGGGTCCTTCAGGCCGTGGCCGGTGAGCACGCACACGACCGTGGAGCCGCCGGGAGCACCCATCTTGATGAGGCCGGCCACCGACGCCGCCGACGCCGCCTCGCAGAACACCCCCTCCTCGGAGGCCAGGAACCGGTAGGCGCCGAGGATCTCCTCGTCGGTGACGGCCTCGATGGCCCCCCCCGACTCGCTGGCCGCCGCCGTCGCCCCGTACCACGACGCGGGGTTGCCGATGCGGATGGCGGTCGCCACCGTCTCGGGGTGCTCGATGGGGTGGCCCTCGACGATGGGGGCGGCCCCCGCCGCCTGGAACCCGAACATGCGGGGCAGCTTCGTGGCCCGGCCGGCCTCTCGGTACTCGAGGTACCCGCGCCAGTAGGCGGTGATGTTGCCGGCGTTGCCCACCGGGATGCAGTGGACGTCGGGGGCGTCGCCGAACACGTCCACAATCTCGAAGGCCCCCGTCTTCTGGCCCTGGATGCGGTACGGGTTGACCGAGTTGACCACGGTCACCGGGGCCTTCTCCCCCAGCGCCGCACGATGGCGAGGGCCTCGTCGAAGTTGCCGCGGACCTGGAGCACCTTGGCCCCGTGCACCAGGGCCTGGGCCAGCTTGCCCAGGGCGATGTGGCCCTCGGGGATCAGCACGGCACAGGTCAGCCCGGCCCGAGCGGCGTAGGCGGCGGCCGAGGCCGAGGTGTTGCCCGTCGACGCGCACACGACCGCCTTGGCGCCCTCCTCGAGGGCCTTGGAGATCGCCAGGGTCATCCCCCGGTCCTTGAACGACCCGGTGGGGTTCTGCCCCTCGAGCTTCAACAGCACCCGGGCGCCGACCCGCGCCGACAGGCGCGGCGCCGGGAGCAGGGGTGTCCCGCCCTCGAGCAGCGTCACCACCGGCGTGTCGCGCGTCACCGGCAGCAGCGACCGGTACGTCTCGATGACTCCCGGCCCAGCGCCATGCGAGCTAGTCCTCTTCCTCGTCGCCCATCGACGCGCAGGACCCCGCCCACATGGTCGACGACGTCGAGGTCGCGCAGCCCCGCCATGGTGCGCTGCACGTCACCCTCGCGGGCCACGTGGGTGAGGAAGATCAGCCGGGCCTCGTCACCGAGGCCGACCTGCTCCATCGAACGGATCGACACGCCGTTGTCACCGAACACCTGGGCCACGGCGGCCAGCACGCCGGGACGGTCGGCGACGTCGATGTTCAGGTACCAGGCACAGCGCAGGTCGTCGGTCGGGCCGGATGCGTCGGCCGCACGCGGGGCACGAAGCGGGCCGGGGCACCGGTGCGCAGGTGATGGGCGGCGTCGATGAGGTCACCGAGCACGGCCGACGCCGTCGGTCGCCCGCCGGCACCCCGGCCGTAGAGCATGAGCTCCCCGGCGTTGTCGCCCTCGATGAACACGGCGTTGAACGCCCCGCGCACGGCGGCCAGCGGATGGGTGCGGGGGAGCATGGCCGGATGGACCCGCACCGAGATCTCGGGAACGTCGTCGTCTCGCGACCCGGGGCCGCCGGCTCCGGACGGTCTTCCCGTCGACCCTCGGAGCCGTCCGCTCGATGACGGCCAGGAGCTTCACGACGTAACCCAGTCGGTCGGCGAAGGCGATGTCGACCGGGTCGACCGTGGCGATCCCCTCGCGGGGCACGTCGTCGGCGACCACGTCGCAGCGAAACGCCAGGCGGCCAGGATGGCCGCCTTGGCGGCGGCGTCGTGCCCGTCGACGTCGGCGCTGGGTCGCGCTCGGCGAAGCCCAGGCGCTGCGCCTCGGCCAGGGCCTCGGCGTAGGAGACGCCCTCCTCCGACATCGTCGTCAGGATGTAAGTTGGTGGTGCCGTTGACGATGCCCATGACCCGGCGGATCCGCTCGCCGGCCAGCGACTCGCGCAAGGGGCGGATGAGGGGGATGGCGCCGGCCACGGCCGCCTCGTAGAGAAGGTCGACCCCGGCCGAGGCGGCGGCCTCGGCCAGCGCGGCCCCGTGGGCGGCGATCAACTCCTTGTTGGCGGTCACCACCGGACTTCCCCGCCGCCAGCGCCGCCTCGACCAGCCCCCGGGCGGGATCGAGGCCACCGATCAGCTCCACCACCACGTCGACGCCGGGGTCGCAGACGAGACCCTTGGCGTCACCGGTGATCAGCGTCGGCCGGCACCCCGGGCCGCGGCCGAGACGGGTCGCCCACGGCCACCCCGGCGAGCTCGAGGCGCACGCCCGAGCGCGCCGCGATGGCATCGGCGTCGGTCAGCAGCAGCGCGACGAGGGCGCCGCCGACGTTGCCGCAGCCGAGGACAGCCACCCGCACGGCCGGCTCTGCGCCGTCATGGCGGAGCCTGGGCTCCGACCCGGCCGTCGTCGGTCCTCGCCATCAATTCACGCTACCGCCCGCCGGCGTCGCACCTCGGCAACGTCGATCGCGCTCGCGACGCAGCGCTCAGCCGTCGAGACGGATCAGGTCGTCGTCGGTCTCGCGGCGCACCACGACCCGGGCGTCGCCCGTCGGCCACGAACACCACGGCGGGGCGAGGCACCTTGTTGTAGTTCGAGGCCATCGAGTAGCCGTAGGCGCCGGTGACCGGCGTGGCCACGACGTCGCCGACGGCGATGTCGGCGGGCAGCCGGGCGTCGGCCACCACGACGTCACCGGACTCGCAGTGCTTGCCCACGACCCTCGCCGCCCGGGGACGCGGCGCGGCGGCTTCCCGAGGCAGAAAGGCCTCGTACCCGCTGCCGTAGAGGACCGGGCCGGGGATTGTCGCTCATGCCCCCGTCCACGGCCACGTAGGTACGCACGCCCGGGAGCTCCTTGATCGTCCCCACCCGGTACAGCGTCATCCCGGCGCGTGGCCACGATCGACCGGCCGGGCTCGGCCGTGATGCAGCGTTCCGTCGGGATCCCGGCGCGTGCGACAGGCGTCGTGCACGCGTCTGCGCCCACTGCGCGATGGACGGTGCTGTCTCCCCGGCCACGTAGGGCACGCCCAGCCCGCCCCCGACGCACAGCTCGCGCAGACCCGAGCGGAGCGAAGAAGCCGGCGAGCACCTCCACCTCCTCGCGCGAACGACTCGACCCGGAAGACCTGGCTCCCGATGTGGGCGTGGACCCCGACGAGCTCGACCCCCGGCAGCGCCCGCACGCGGGCCACGGCCTCGGCGGCGGCGCCCGAGGCAAGCCCGAAACCGAACTTCGAGTCCTCCTGCCCGGTGCGGACGAAGTCGTGGGTGTGGGCCTCGACCCCCGGCGTCACCCGGATCAGCACGGCCTGCGACGGTGCGTTGCCGCAGCCCGACGACCCGGGCGCCAGGCGGGCCAACCGCTCGATCTCGTCGAAGGAGTCGATGACGATGCGGCCGACACCCGACGCTCGAGCGCACGGGCCAGCTCCTCCTCGGACTTGTTGTTGCCATGGAACACCAGGCGCGCCGGCGGCACGCCGGCCGCCAGGGCCACGTGCAGCTCGCCGCCGGTCGAGACGTCCAGCCACATCCCCTCTTCGTGGGCGAGCCTGGCCATTGCCAGGCACAGAAACGCCTTGGTGGCATAGGCCACGCCGTCGCCCCATGCCGCCACGGCTTCCCGGCATCGGGCCCGCAGGTGGTCCTCGTCGTAGACGAACAGTGGCGTCCCGAACCGCTCGGCCAGCTCGAGGAGGTCCACGCCCCCGACGGCGAGGTGCCCGTCGGTTCGGACCTGGGCCGTCATCGGGAGCAGCTCGGTGCGAACCGGACCCTCGTCGGGAATTTGGTCGGGAGGGGTACCGGGCACCGGGGACGTGACGTCGGGCACGAGGCCGGGAGTCTCCGTCGCGATGCGATCGACCACGTCGTCCATGAGGAAAGGCTACTCACGACACATCTCGGCCCCGACCGATTCCGGGGCGGCACCTGCTCGGCTACATCGACTCCGGGGCGCTGACTCCGAGGATGTCGAGACCGATGGCGAGCCCCACGCGCGACGCTTCGACGAGCCAGAGCCGCGCCTGGGTCAGACCGTCGCCGACAGCCCCGGCCAGTACCGGACAGTCGTGGTAAAAGCCGTGGAACGCGCCAGCGAGCTCCCTCACCCACGCGGTGACCTTGTGGGGCGCCCGGTCCCGGCCCGCCTCACCGACAACATCGGGCAGTTTCTCAAGACTGCGGAGCAGCTCGAACTCCCGGTCGTGGACGAGCAAGGAGAGATCGACGTCGACCAGAGGGCGACGCTCGATACCACGTTCAGCCCGCACGCGCTCGATCGACGCGATGCGAGCGTGCGCGTACTGCACGTAGAAGACAGGGTTCTCCATCGACTGGCTCCGGACCAGGTCGAGATCGAGCAACGCAGACTGGTCAAGCGACGACATCAGCGACAGCAGACGCGTCGCATCGGGCCCGATGTCATCGATCAGGTCGTCCAGCGCCACGACGTTGCCGGCCCGCTTCGACATGCGACCGGCCTCACCGGCTTGGACAAGTGACACCATCTGCCCGATCTTCACCTCGAGCCTACCGGGCTCGACGCCCATGGCCTCGACCCCGAGCATGAGGCTCTTCACCTGTCCGGCATGGTCGGCGCCGAAGATGTCGACGACACGATCGAAACCCCGCACGAGGAACTTGTCCCGGTGATAGGCGAGATCGCCGGCCAGATAGGTGGCGTCCCCATTCGACTTCACGAGCACACGATCACGATTGTCTCCGAGCCGAGACGACCGGAACCACACCGCTCCGTCCTCTTCGTCGACGAGGCCCTTGCCGGCGAGCAACCCGATCGTCTCGCCGAGCGCTCCGCTCTCTTCGACCGACGCTTGGCTGTACCACTCGTCGAAGACGATCCCCAAGCGGGCAAGTGTGGCGCGGATTCGTTCGAGGATCCGTTCCGCCGCCCAACGTCCTGCCACATCGACGTCCTCGGGCCCGTCGTAGCCGTCCGCAAGCTCGGTGACGTACTCCCCCTGGTACCCCGCCTCGGGTACCGCGTCGCCCCGGCGTCGAGCCAGCAGGCTCTCCCCGAGGAGGCGGATCTGCCCTCCGGTGTCGTTGACGTAGTACTCGCGGTGCACCCGCCACCCGCAGCGCGCCATGACGCGCCCCAAGGCGTCGCCGTACGCACCCCACCAGCCGTTGCCCACGTGGAGCGGACCGGTGGGATTCGCCGAGATGAACTCGATCTGAACCTTCTCGCCGTCACCGATCTCGCTCCTTGCGTATGCCTGCTGCCCTTCGCCCACGACCTCGGACAGCGTGTCGTAGAGCCACCCCGGTGACAGGTGGAAGTTCACGAATCCGGGACCGGCCACTTCCACCGTGTTCAGGTGCGGCGGAGGGTCGACGCGAAGCCGCTCGGCTAACTCCCCAGCGAGTTCGCGAGGCGGCCTTCCCAACCTCTTGGCGTTGACGAGTGCTTCGTTCGTCGACCAGTCACCATGGTCTCGCCGAGCGGGCCGCTCCAGATGGACTGAGGCTTCGGCCACGTCGATGCCCATGGTCGACATTGCTCTGCTTACGGCGGCGGCGATACGAGGGCGAGCGGCCATGGTCCCGCCGAGAATGGCGCGCCAAGGCCGGGGGCGCAATTGCCGGTCCACCGTGACTCGGAAAGCCCGTCCCCTCCCACCAGCGAATCCGAGCTCCGGGCCAGCTGACTCCCCCTTCACAGCGACGGCGGGCCGACCGAAGCAGGGGACACCCGGACTACAGTTCGCGATGGCTCCGCTTGATCGCGTCCCGCGTTCGCGTCGGGGTGCGTTCTGTCTGCCCTCGTAGCTCAGCGGATAGAGCACCGGCCTCCGGAGCCGGTGGCGCAGGTTCGAGTCCTGCCGAGGGCGCCCTGTGATGTCGCGAGACATCGGAGACCGATGTGTCGGGACATCGGAGACCGAAAAATGGCCTGATCTCGGTACACTCCTTAACAATCGGAAGGCCAAATGGGTCATAGACCGCTACGACGCCCCCTCCACGGTCGGTGGCACCAAACATCAGCGGCACGGTGGCTGTTGATCGTCGGCGCGGCGGCAGTCGCCCTGAGCGTGTGCGGTGGAGGAACTTCCCCCTCCGCCACCTCGAAACCGTCGGCATCGGCCACCTCGGTCGGGACGACCCCTGGAGGCAGTAGCGGCTGCGGCACGGCCGCAACCCCTGGTTCGACGACGCTGACGTTGACCGTCGCGGGACGACAGCGGATCGTGATCGTCCACGTGCCGAGCGGGTACTCGGGCTCGAGCAGGGTGCCGCTGGTGCTCAACATGCACGGCAGCGGGAGCACTGCCGTGGAACAGGAGGCCTTTACGGGAATGGATGCCACCGCCGACAGCGACGGATTCATCGTTGCCTACCCACAAGGTCTCATTCCGGACGGCACGGGATTCGACTGGAACGTTCCCGGTGTGCCGCTGATCGGCGGCAAGGCCGTACCCGCGGGGTCTGCAGACGACGTCACGTTCCTGACCTCTTTGGTGGGGATCTTGGAACAGCGTTACTGCGTCGACAGCAGTCGGGTGTACGCCACGGGCTTCTCGGGTGGGGCCCGTACCGCCAGCCAGCTCGCCTGTGACGCGTCGAGCACCTTCGCCGCCGTGGCCCCCGTGAGCGGCTTGCGTCACCCGACTCCGTGCCCGGCGACCAGGCCCGTACCGATCCTCACCTTCCACGGCACCGCCGACCCGGTCGACCCCTACAACGGCCACGGCCAGGCTTACTGGGTGTACTCCGTTCCCCAAGCCGCACACGACTGGGCAGTCCAGGACGCCTGTTCCACGACCGCCACGGCGTCGGTGCCCGTGGCTGGGGTCACCGTGACCCACTACGGCGGTTGTGCCGGCGGGGCCACGGTGGAGCTCTACACCATCTCGGGCGAGGGCCACGAATGGCCGGACGGCCCCGCCCTGCCGAAAAGCCTGACCCGGGAGCTCGGAGCCCAGTCCGACGCCGTCGACGCCAACAGCGTCATGTGGGCCTTCTTCTCAGCTCATCCCATGTCCCCAGGATGAGGTGCTCGCGGGGCGCCCCTCGGCCGACCCCACGACACGACCCTCACCCACGAGCCCATGTTCCGAGAATCCCGGCCCCTGGGAGCAAGAATAGATTGACTCTATTCACAGAGTAGATCTAGAATTGGCAACGTGGTCCGGTCCGCTGCGGAGAATCCGCCCACCGAATTCGCCGAGGCGCTGCGGGCGTCGGGGCTCCGTGTGACCGCACCCCGACTCGGCGTCATGTTGGCACTGCGGGCCCGACCACACTCTGACACCGACACCGTCATACGCGCCGTGCGCCAAGACCTGGGCTCTGTCTCGGCCCAGGCCGTGTACAACGTGCTGGCCGCGTTGGTCAAGGTCGGTCTCGTTCGGCGCATCGAGCCCGCCGGGAGCGCCGCTCTCTACGAGGTGCGCGTGGGCGACAACCATCACCACATTGTGTGCCGATCGTGCGGCGCCACTGCCGACGTCGACTGCGCCCTGGGCAAGCGTCCGTGCCTCACCCCTTCAGAGACCCGCGGATACGTCCTCGACGAGGCGGAAGTGACCTTCTGGGGCCTGTGCCCGGACTGCCAGTCACCCGCTTCCGACGCTACCGGTACCGGCACTTTCACGGCGGTACCCCACCACTGACAGAGACCCGGCCGATCCGAGGCTCGAGAACCAAGTTCCCAAGAAGGAAATGGAGGCCAACGATGAACGACACTCCCCGCTACACCACCTCCGACGCAGGAATCCCGGCGACGAGCGACGAACACTCGCTGACCGTCGGGCCCGATGGCCCGATCCTGCTACAGGACACCTATCTGGTCCAGAAGATGCAGCAATTCAACCGCGAGCGTGTGCCCGAACGCGTCGTCCACGCCAAGGGCGGGGGTGCCCACGGGTTCTTCGAGACGACCGAGGACGTCTCCGCTTTCACGAAGGCAGCCCTGTTTCAACCGGGCGTCAGGACCGATCTCCTGGTGCGATTCTCGACTGTGGCCGGCGAACTGGGTTCGCCCGATACCGCCCGTGACCCCCGTGGATTTGCCGTCAAGTTCTACACCGAGCAAGGCAACTACGACATGGTGGGCAACAACACACCAGTCTTCTTTATCCGGGACCCTCAGAAGTTTCAAGACTTCATCCACTCCCAGAAGCGACGCGCCGACAACCACCTGCGCGACAACAACATGCAGTGGGACTTCTGGACCCTTTCACCGGAGTCCGCTCATCAGGTGACGGTGCTCATGGGTGATCGTGGAATCCCTCGCACATGGCGACACATGGACGGGTTCTCGAGCCATACCTACATGTGGATCAATTCCAGCAGCGAGCGCTTCTGGGTGAAGTACCACTTCAAGACCGACCAAGGGATCGAGTTCCTCACCAACGATGGGGCGGCGGCCATCGCCGCGGCTGACCCCGATGCACACATTCGTGATCTCTACGAGACCATCGGACGGGGTGACTATCCGTCTTGGTCGTTGTACGTACAGGTCATGCCGTTCGACGACGCCGCGGACTACCGGTTTAACCCTTTCGATCTCACCAAGGTATTGCCCCACAGCGACTACCCACTCATCCGGGTGGGGCGGATGGTGCTGAACCGCAATCCGGAGAATTATTTCGCCGAGATCGAGCAGTCGACGTTTGAGCCCTCCAACATGGTTCCGGGGATAGGGCCCTCACCCGACAAGATGTTGCTCGCCCGGTTGTTCAGCTACCACGACACCCACCTGCACAGGGTCGGGGCCAATGCCCAACACCTCCCGGTCAATCGCCCTCATTCTCTCGTGCACTCCTACAACCGAGACGGCCACATGCGATACGAGAACCCGCCCGACCCGGTGTACGCGCCGAACTCCTATGGCGGTCCCAAAGCACAACCCCAACGCTTTGGTGCCGACCCGTCATGGGCGGTCTCCGGGGAGATCGTCCGGGCCGCTTCTGAGCTACACGCGCGAGGACGACGACTTCGGCCAGGCCGGAACCCTCGTCCGCGACGTTCTCGACGACGCCGCCCGGGACCGACTGGTGGGGAATATCGTCACCCACGTGCGCGGAGGTGTCGTCGAGCCGGTGCTGTCGCGGGTGAAGGAGTACTGGCGACAAGTTGACCCGTCTCTGGGGGCGCGGATTGCCAAGGAGCTCGAAACCTGACGGGCCACGGTCCCGGCGTCAAAGGCCCTCAGGAGGGATCGGAACTACGGAACGGCGAAGCTCACGCAGAGGGCCGCCCTCCGGCAGAAAGCGGGTAGGCCCCTGGCCTTCCGGCCAGGAGCCCCCCATCAGAACCGGACGTGCGGATCTCGCATCCGGCTCACCCAAGACTGCGCCCTAGGCGGGCGAGAGCCTTTTGGCTCGCGCCAGGTAACCGAGTCGCACAAGTCCCAGGTCGTCGAAGGCCTTGTTCGGCCACTTCCTGTTATCGACGTGACCCTTGGTCTTGAAGCGCTTCCGAGCCTTTGACCGAAGTCGCATCCGGATCCACTTGTCCAGGTCGTCGAAAAGGCTCAGTACATCGCCCAGGGCGTAGTAATTCCCCCACCCACGCAGGATGGGGTTGAGCTGATCGATCATCTGGCTCATGGAAACGGGGGCCTTTCGTCGGGTGCTCGATCGCACCCGGTCCTTGAAGCTGGCAAGTGCTCGGGGTCGGGGTCGAAGGAACCTCCCGTGGAAGGTGAACCCCAAGAACTCGAACCCGTCTTGCACACAAACGATGCCGGACTTGGCTTCTGACACCGATAACCCGATGTCGCTCAGGATCGAGCGCACAAGGCGATCAGCGGCCTCGACCTTCCAGCGCCGGTCAGCCAGGATCACGAAATCATCGGCGTAACGGATCAGCCGGAACCCGGCTGCTCGCACCTCGACATCGAGCCGGTGGAGGTAGATGTTGGCCAGCAGCAGCGAGATGACGCCGCCCTGGGGAGTGCCCGCCTCTGTCGGGATGACCCCTTCAGCGCTGAGCACCCCGGCACGCAGCCATCGCCGGACGAGGCCGATCACTTCGGGGTCATCGATCTTCTTGGCTATTTGGCGCAACAAGCGCGGCATGGCTCAGATGGTCGAAGAATCCCTCGATGTCGAACTCGGCCACCCAACGGTCGCCACGACGGATCGCCTCTCTCACCCACCAGACCGCCCTTTGGGCACTGCGCCCCGGGCGGTAGCCGAAGCTGCAAGGCAAGAACGCTGCCTCGAAGTGCGGCTCGATCACCTGGCGAGTGGCCTGTTGGACAGCCCGGTCGGCGACCGTGGGGATCCCGAGCGGCCGCATGCGACCGTCGGGCTTGGGTATCTCCACCCGCAACACAGCCGGAGGAACGTAGCGCTCCGCCGACAGCAACCGGCGACGCAGGCTGTCGAGCTGGTGCTCGCAGTCGGCGTCAAAGGCTGCGATCGACTGACCATCGACCCCGGCTGCTCCGGCATTGGCCCGGACCCTGGCCCAGGCCGCCACGAGATTGGCGGGGTCGGCGATGGCCTCCAACATCTGGCCCAACGGACCAGACCTCCTTGTTCTCTCAGCCCCTCTCCTCGCCCTGCCCCCCAGCGGGGCCGCCAGCCCCTTCTCCGCTCGGCGGTCAGGGCTGGTCCCGTGTGTCCTGTGACACTGGACTCGCTTCGGAGCTTGGTCTCGGTCGGCCCCTTCGCCAGACACCGGACGCCCTCTCGGGCATCCGGGCCGCCCACCCACATGATGGCGGCGGGTCAGCGGGCATTACCCCGCCTTGGACTACTACGAGCCGTCTGACTCCTCGGAGGGCATCGGTCTGCCTTTCCCGGCGGGTTATAGCGTCGCCTACCCGACCTCCACCGATCCGTCGACCGGGCCACACCTGGACTACCGGGCACCCGACCCTTCGGGCACGACGTCGAATGTGAGGACTGCACAGGACCCTGCGAGGTCTCGCTGGATCACCTCATCAACACTGTCGCTGCGGCCCGCCGAAATCACCGCCTGGCGCCCTCACCTCCACCGGTCGTTCCTGACGAGGTGAGGTCATTGGCTTCCCTGTTCGCGGGCAAGTCGCCGCGACCAGACGGCCTTCTATCGGTTCACTGCTCGTTCGAGCCTGCAGCCTTGCCTCCGCCCCCTCCGCACCCCTCGTCACCGAGACGCACTGGGCATCGGCTACTGAACTTCAACGACCAAAGCTCAGGAAGGACTTTCACCTCCTTGCTGACGAAATTGCCAGCCGTACCGCGAAATGGGAGGGCCTAGGCCCTCCCATTTCGGCAGTACTGCTCTGCCCCCCGTTCTCTATCGAAGTGTGATCGCATCAAAGCCCCGCGTCCAGTACCAGGGAGTAACCAGCGTCACGCCGCGACGGGAACTGCTCCGCTCTTGGCGAACGCCGCGGCCAACCGGGCGAGGCTCGTCACATCGACGGGCCGTGACCGCGGATTCGACACGTCATGACTCATACGCGAGTAGGTTGGAGTCGCTCGTTTCTGAACTCAGAGCCGCCAAATGATGAGGTAGGTCGAGGCAGACAACGCTTCGAAGTCCGAATGCGCGGAACCCGCCGCGGCTGCGTACCCGTCTCCGCCACTCATCACCTTTCCCTGGTTCCGAATCCGTGGCGTTTGGTGACTGTCAATCCTTTTGGTCTTCAGCGGAGATTCACGTCTTCCCACGTCCACGACGCCGCTGGTCTCCCGATAAGGCGCCGGTCCACACGCCGCTCATACCCGAGTCAACTCCAGGTCCTCCCCGCACGGTCCTGACGCCGATGCCCCTACCGCCTCGAGGGCCGCGACAACGGGCGGCCCGGCAACAGCCTGAAAGCACCCAGCGCGCCCAGCACCGCGACCCCAGCGCCAGCAATGCAGGCGGCCTCCAGGCCACTATGGAAGGCCGTGAAGGCGATCGATTGCAGATCCGGTCGCACAGCACGGGGGGCGTGGGCGACTACGGCCAGCGCCGCCGCCACCGACTGGTGAGCCTCGGCCTTGGGGCCGGCGGGGACGGGAAGGGAGCGGAATGCGCTGATGATCTTGGGCGCGTAGGACGAGGCGAAGATAGAGCCGAACACTGCGACGCCGAGCGTTCCACCCAACTCCCTCGTCGTGTTATTGACGCCAGCGGCTGCGCCCCGCTGATCATCGGCGACCGATCCCATGACCGCCTCTGCTGTCGGTGCGGTGATGGACGACAATCCCAGGGCCAGCAGCACCATCGCCAGGATGATCGGGCCGAAATAAGCCGTATGGGCCGACGTATTGAAGGCGGCCACGAGCAATCCGCCCGCCATGAGGAGCAGCCCCGCCGTCACGACGAGCCGGGATCCAACCTTGAGCGCCATCACGGCCGCGATGGGGGTGGCGATAGCCGCCACTGTGGCGAAGGGCAGTGTGTGCACGCCTGCCGACAGCGTCGAGTAACCCTTCACGAACTGGAAGTACTGGGTGATCAGGAAGATGAATCCGAAGAGGCAGAAAAAGGCGACCGAAATGGAGACGGCCCCGCCGGTGAAACGCGGGATGGAGAAGACTCGCACGTCGAGGAGGGGCGCCTCGGTGCTCAGCTCGAGCAGGGTGAAGGCCACCAGAAGGACAGCGGCGATGGAAAAGCAAGCCAAGGTCGCGGGTGCCGCCCATCCCCACTGTGGTCCCTCGATGATCGCCAGCACCAGCGCCGTCACACCCGCGGTCGAGATGATGACGCCACGAATGTCGAATCGGTGAGCCACAATCCGGGGCAGCGAGGGAATGAGCAGCTGGCCGGCAACGAGCGTGACGATCACGATCGGCACGTTGACCAGGAAGATCGAGCCGTACCAGAAGTGCTCGAGCAGTGCCCCACCGGTGATGGGGCCGAAGGCCACCGCAACGCCCGATGTGGCGCCCCAAATGCCCAGTGCCTTCTGACGCTCGGATGGGTCATTGAAGATGCTCGTCAGGATGGCCAGGCTGGCAGGGAAGATGAACGCGGCCGCCACTCCCATCAACACACGCGCCGCGATGAGGCTGCCCGTCGTGTGGGCCGTCGCCGCCGTCGCCGAGAAGAGTCCGAAGAAGATCAGGCCGACCTGCATGGTGCCCTTGCGCCCCAGGCGGTCTCCGATCCCACCCCCGGCCAGCAGCAGGCCGGCAAAGGCGAGGCTGTAGGCATCGACGATCCACTGGAGCGCGCTGATGGAGGCGCCGAGGTGGCGATTCAGCGTGGGCAGTGCCACGTTGACGATCGTGTTGTCCACCACCACGAGGAAGACCGACAGGCACAGGACGGGGAGGATCAACCAACGGCGCTCACGAGATGCTGCAAGATCGGGCATCGGTACTCCTTGAGGTCTCATCCGGGACCAACCCGGATAGGAGTAGAACACTGTGCTATTGTTGTAGCACGGTGTTCTACAGAAAGCTAGAACTGTGACAAAAAGCCCTCGGACCAGGACTCCCAGTGGAGCGATGGAAGCGGCCCTCCTCAGCTCCGCCGCCGAAATCCTGGAGACCGAGGGCCCGGACGGCTTGTCGGTGCGCAGGATCGCTGCTGCCGCCGGCGTGGCTCCAATGGGCGTCTACAACCACTTCGAATCCAAGTTCGGGATCGTCGAGGCCCTGTACGTACAAGGCTTCGAGCGGCTCCGGGAAGCCACGGCTTCCATCGAGGAGATTCAGGACCCCTACGAGGGGCTCCGGGAGTGCGGGCGTCGCTATCGGACTCTCGCTCTGGCCAATCCAATGCTGTACCAGATCATGTTCCTGAGGGCCATACCGGGATTCGAGCCGAGCGAGCAGGCGTTCGCGGTGGCGGTCCAAGCATTCGGTTCCCTGGTCAACGCCGTCCGGCGTGCCATGGCCGCCGGCGTGATCGCCGAGGGGCCTCTCACCGACACAGCGCAAATACTTTGGGCCAGCGTCCACGGATGGGTCTCGCTCGAGCTCCTCGGCATTGGCTTCGTCGAGGACCGGGACGCCGTCTTCGATCGTTCTTACACTGCTCTGCTGCGGGGCCTCTCCCGCTGACGCGCCGGACCCGTAGTGGCGGCGCGCACTACCCCGCCCTACTCAGGCCGGCCTCCTCAATCCGGTGTCCCGAGATACTCTTCGGCGCGCACACCTTCGCGTTTTACGCCCGAGGGTGCCGAGTGCGACTGCTTCCCGCCCATGGGGGGAATGTGAGATCGTCCGCCAGCCGTCGGTAGGTGACAGGTAGCCAACCGGACGCTGTGGCGATGGTCGTCACCGACATTCTGGGACGGTGTCTCTTGGTCTTGATGGCAGCCTTGTCAGGCTTGGCGGTCCGGGAGGCACCGTCTACCGTGGCCGGGCCCGACATCATGTGGCCCTCAGCATCAGTCCGCCGCGAGTGCGTCGATCTGCGGTACTTGGCGCATCCGCAGTCGTCGACCCATCTCCGAACGCCTCTTCCACTGTTGATAACGGCGCACGGGAACCGAGAACGGGTCTCTCGTGGACGGCGCCGCTTCCAGGGGCTATCGATTCACAGGGGGCACACAGGGGGTACACAGGGGCCGCGCAACGAGGTCATCCATTCTCGACACAGGAGGGATCGCCCTATGGACACCAAGCGGAACCGAGTTCTGGTCGTCGACGACGAGGCGTCGATCGTCGATGCCGTCGCGACCTCACTGCGTTACGAGGGTTTCGAGGTCGAAGAGGCCATGTCGGGACGAGCCGCCCTCTCGGCCGCGCAAGAGCGGCCGCCCGATCTGATCGTCCTCGACGTCATGCTGCCGGACCTCGACGGGTTGGAGGTCACCCGGAGGTTGCGAACCGACGGCATCCGGGCGCCCGTGCTCTTCCTCACCGCCAGGGACTCATTGGAGGACAAGATCGCAGGGCTGACCGTGGGCGGGGACGACTACGTCACCAAGCCATTCGCCCTTGCCGAGATCATCGCCCGGGCGCGGGCGCTGCTCCGGCGCGCCGGTGTGGACTCCAACGACGAGGGTATCTTGCAGTTCTCCGACCTTGAGATGGACGAAGGCGCGCACGAGGTGCGGCGGGCCGGCGTTCTGATCCAGCTGACGGCAACGGAGTTCAACCTCCTGCGCTTCTTCCTTCGCAATCCTCGCCAGGTGCTCTCCAAAGCTCAGATCCTGGACAACGTCTGGCACTACGACTTCGGTGGAGAGGCCAACGTCGTCGAGACGTACGTGAGCTACCTGCGCAAGAAGCTCGAGCGCCACGGACCTCCGCTTATCCACACCATCCGCCTGGTGGGCTACACGTTGCGCGAGTCGGAGGCTCAGTAGGTGTCGCTGCGGCTCCGGCTGCTCCTCGCCGTCGCCGCGGTAGCGCTGACGGCACTGGCCATCGCGGATGTCGTGACGTACCAGGAGCTGCGCTCGTTCCTCTACGGCCGCATCGACCAGTCGCTGGAGCAATCGCACATGCCCATCGAGCTTGCCCTCGGGAGCGGTCCGCTCGGTGGTCCCCAAGGGCCCTTCCCGTTGTCAGGCGGGATCCCCCCCAGTGGGGTGACCGGAGCTACGCCGGCGTCGCCGCCATCGTCGCAACCGTCGTCCGCGGCGTCCACGGCTCACACGTCGTCACATCCTCCGACATGCGACGGCTTTTCAGGCCTGACCGCCAACTTGCTGCACGAGCTGCAGCCCGGCACCTTCATCGAGGTCCGCAGCTCCTCGAATGCCATCCTCTGCAGTTCGACACAGCCCGGGCTGGGCTCGAGCAACTCGCAGACCCCTGAACTCCCAGCGCACATCTCCGGGTTTGTGACGGACCAATCCGACTTCGGGGAACGGACGGTCTACTTCACCAGCGAAGATGGGCAGTTCCAAATGCGGGCTTCTGTCCTGAACAGGGGCCCCTACGCCGGTGGACAACTCGTGGTCGGGGTCCCGTTGGGATCGACGGTCTCGACGCTCGACCGTCTGGTCGGCGTCGAGCTGGCCGTGACGGGCGCCGCCCTGGCCATCGCCCTGTTGATCGCATGGTGGCTCGTCAGGCTGGGCTTTCGCCCCCTGCGGGCGATCGAGGGTACGGCCGAGGCGATCGCGAGGGGCGAGCTTGCCGAGCGGGTCCCCGGTGAGGAGGCGAGAACAGAGGTGGGGCGCCTGGCCAGGGCGCTCAACGTCATGCTCGGGCGGATCGAAAAGGCATTCACTCAGAGAGATGCCACCGAACAGGAGCTGCGGGCATCGGAGGGTCGGATGCGGCAGTTCGTGGCCGATGCTTCGCACGAGCTGCGTACTCCACTCAGCGCCGTCTCTGCCTACGCCGAACTGTTCGAACAAGGCGCGGCCACCCGCGCCGACGATCTTGAACGCGTGATGCAAGGCATCCGCAGCGAGACAGCCCGCATGGGCCAGCTCGTCGAAGACCTCCTTCTGCTGGCCAGGTTGGACGAGGGGCGGCCGCTCGAACGCGAGGACGTCGAGCTCGTGGGCGTGGCAGCTGAGGCAGTCCAGATGGCGTCGACCGTGGGTCCGCAGTGGCCGACACGCCTCGTCGCTCGACAGCCGGTGGAGATCGTCGGCGATCGCATGAGGCTTCGTCAGGTGCTCGACAATCTACTGGCCAACGTCCGGACCCACTGCCCTCCGGGCACATCTGCGGTCGTTACAGTCGATCAGGACGGCAACGACGCCGTGCTCAGCGTCGCCGACAAAGGCCCTGGCATGGGCCCCGACGACACCGCTCGGGTCTTCGAACGTTTCTTCCGTGCCGACGCCTCGCGATCGCGCCGCTACGGCGGTGCCGGCCTTGGACTTTCCATCGTGGCGTCGATCACGAAGGCCCACGGCGGCGAAGTCACCTCGGCTCCCGGTCTCGAGGGTGGCACGGTGTTCACGATTCGCCTGCCCCGCTCGGGAACCTCCCAGTCCGACGAACCGGAGTCCGACGAACCGGAGTCCGACGAACCGGAGTCCGACCACCCGGAGTCCGACGAAGCTCAGTCCGACAAACGCCGGTCCGACGAACCCGGAAGCGCGCCCCGCCGCGCATTCACAGCTGACTCCTAGCCGACTGAGCGTAAGCCGCGAGCTTCACGTGGTGACATGCACAGCCATGAGCACCTGGCCGTGAAGACCGAGGAACGTCACCTAGGCCCTACCTTGGCGGGATCGAGTACGTGACCTGCGCCTTGGCCACGAGCTCCTCTTGGCCATCGGAGCGAAGCCCCACATCGGCCACACCGAGCTGCTTTCCCAGTTTGAGCAGGTGACCCTCGGTCACCAGGTCGACCAGGTCGGGCTTGCGCAGGAAGTCGATGTGCAGGCTCGTCGTCACCGCCAGCCCAACCGGGCCGATCCGCGCCAGGATCGCCAACCATGCGGCAGCGTCTGCCATGGCCATGAGGATCGGCCCCGCCACCGTTCCGCCCGGGCGGCTGTGAGCTTGGGTAACCCGGAGCCGAATCCTGACACCCCATGGCGCGACCTCCTCGATTAGGTACGGAGGAGGCGAGTCCGGGAAGGCGCCGTCGAGAAAGCTCTGGAGCTCCTTGGTGCTCATGAGGGGCATGTGCGCACAGTATCGGCGTCGGCGCCCGGCTCCGGAGTTTTCGGTGCTTCGCGTCGAACCTGGTTACGCGGTGGCGAGAACCGGTCAGAAGCCCCGAGCAGCGAGGCGGGCGAGGTTGGCGAAGTCGGCGTCGACGACGCGCTGGAGGTGGCCCCTCAGGAAGCGGGTGCCGGGTAGGGGAACGGCCTCGAGGTGAAAGAAGCGTGCGCGCACCAGAGTCGTGAGGCTCGGCGGCCATCACCACCAGGTACAGGCGGGCCCGAGCCTGCATGAGGCAGAAGCCGTCCTCGAGCCGCACATCGAAGGGCACGGCGACGCCGAAGGTGGACGCAGTGATCTGCAACCTCTCGGCTCCGTCCGCGTCACCGCGTTCCAGCACGCGGAGGCTGCGCACCTGCGTGTCGAAACGCGGCACGGACACCTCGAGGTTGGCGACCCAAGGCCACGCCGTGTCGTAGGGGGCATCGAGAATGCCTTCGATTCCCGCCGCGCTGGGAATACCGGCACCCAACGCTCGGGCCGCGCGCGATCGGGCCGAACGACGCCACCGGCCACTGCTGACCTTGCTCGATCATGATTCCCACCTTCGCGTGAACGCCGACCGGGCACGGTGCAGTCGTGACTTCACCGTGCCCTCGGCTACACCGAGGGCACGGGCCGTCTCGGCTTCGCTCAACCCATCGACGTCGCGCAGGACGAGGATGGCGCGCTGCTCGGGGGCGAGGCGTGCGAGTGCCGCTCGGACGTCGACGACGGCGGCGACGTCGATGGGCGCCACAGCCGTACTGACGAGCAAGGCAGGATCGACGGGGTCCTCGCGACCGCCGCGGGCGGCGCGAATGGCCTCGCGCACCGCGATCCGGCGTACCCAGCCGTGGAGGGCCGCTGGCTCGCGCAGCGATCGGAGGTTCCGCAACACCGCGATGAACGTTTCCTGCATGGCGTCTTCTCCGCGGTCGAGGGCGATGGCCCCACACACCCGGCCCACGTAAGGAATGAGTGCGCGCACGAGCGCGTCCATGGCCGCGGGTTCGCCCCGCCGAGCTGCCCGGACGAGCTGCTCCACATCTACAAGAGGCGTCGGGCCCTCAAAAGGTTCCGTGGCGTCACGATCCGCCGCTCAAGCCACCCTCCGTGGCGGTGGTCCCAGAGCCCCGCGCCACGCGCAAGCGACGGATCCCGTCGTTGATCGCCGTCGTGATCAGGCGGTCATTGTCCTTCGAGATGAAGCGGTGAACGCGCCGCTCGAGCAGGACACGCAGGACAGGGTTGAAGGCGTGGTACTTCTCGGTGAAGTGGATCCTCGTCCGTCCGTCGCCGATGTCCTCGAGCTCTGTGCGCCCCTCGGCGATGGACCAAAGCGGCTTGCCGACGGCGTCGTACTTCCACGACACGGGCGGATTGACCTGGGTGAGCCACTCCCACGACTGTCCGGTGCCCCCCGACATCAGGTAGCGCGGTACACGGAACGTGCAGTGGCGGACAAGACCCTCGCCCACAGCGTCGCCAGGGTGCAGGATCTCGATCGACACGCCTGACGACGTGGGTCGGCGCGGACCCCGGTACCAGAAAAGCTCCCATACCTCGGGCGGGGTGCCGTCCACGATCACGGCGTAGCGGTGCTCTTGCATCGGACGGTGCGCCCCTCCCGGTATCGGTCACAGAAACGTGGCGACCGTAGCCCGCCGTGCCGTGCCCGAGCACGGTGAGAGCTCTAGAGCCGCGCTCACCACGGGATGCCGAAAGTCTCCCGGTGCGCCTTTTTGGCAAGGGGCGCGCGCCGGGGTGGCGACAGCGGGCGCGCCGGCCAGCCCAGAGGGACGACGGCCATGGGAAGTACCTCCGGCGGCAGCTCGACGATCGACGCCAGTTCATCGCCGTACACCAGTGGCAGCGTGGTGAGCGACGAACCCAACCCCAAGGTGGTGGCCGCCAGCAACAGGTTCTGGATGGCGGGGAACACCGATGCCTCGAGCACGCGCCGGTCCCCGAGCCGCGTGTCACCGCCTACGACGACCAGGACAGGAGCTCCCGCGACTCCGCCTTGCGCCCCGGTCTCGACATCAGCCAGGAGTCCGGGCGACAACCGATTCTCGGAGTGAGCCCGTCCCCCGCCCTCCCAGGCCTGGCGGGTGAGAGCTCCGATGGCGGAGCGCCGCCCGGGGTCGCGCACTACGACAAACACCCAGGGCTGACGGTTCTCGGCGCTGGGGGCGAACGTCGCCGCGTCGAGGACTCGCTCCATCGTGTCGTCGTCGACCGGGGTGTCGACAAAACTCCGGCAGGCTCGCTGGCGATGTACGACCTCGAACACGTCTTCCACCGCCCCCACGCTACGGCCGGACCCGGACGATGGCGAGACCGCGGCGATGCGAGGCCGCTGCGATGGCGGGACCGCGGCGATGACGAGCCCCGGGAGACGCTACGGCGAGATGGTGGCCGCTGTCCCCATGATGATCCGGGGCTGCGCGCCAGGGCTCAGCCAGCGCAGGATGGAGAGCAGCTCGTTGGTGGGGAGCGATACGCACCCTTCGGTCCCCCCACCGGTCGACACGTGAAGGAAGATGGCGCTCCCCGCCCCAGGGACTGTCGGGCTCATGTTGTAGGCGATCACCGCGCCGTAGTCGTAGGCCGGGGTCTGATCCATGGGCTCGGGCGCGACCCCCGCATTGGACACGCTCGTGTCCACCCACTGGTTGTAGAGCGGACTTGACGGGTCGTCGTCCCACACGATGTTGGGTCCGGTCACCGGGCGGAACGGGAACTGCACTCCGGGATTGCCCAGCACTCCGAAGAAGAAGTCGAATCCGTATGAGCCCGACGGCGTCCGCCCGTCCCCTTCCTGCTTCTGCCCCGGCGGCGCAAACCCTCGGTACCCGATGTCTGCCTGCCAAGGGCCGAACACCTGGTGCCAGCCGGTTGCGTCGTCCTGGTACGCAGTCAGGGTGGCCACCGTCTGACCGTATGCCGACGCGCTCGACGGCGATCACCTGTGTGGCCGACCCCACTCCGACCAGGCGGGTGACAAGCAGTGAAGGTGCGGGCGCAGGCGCGGTCGGATGGGGAGCCGTCGCCGGTGGATGGGCGCTGGGCGCGACCGTCGTGGGAACCGTGGCGGCGACCGTCGTCGGCACGGTGGTCGGCACGGTGGTCGGCATCGTGGTGGGGACCGTGCTCGTCGTGGAAGGCGTCGCCGGAGCCTCCGCCCGGTGCCGAACGCCGGCGTCGTGAACCGGCCCACCGCAGGAAGCCAGGAAAAACACCAGCACCACGCCGAGGGCCGCCCGCGCCGGAGTGAGCCCCACGGGGCTATGGTGCGCGTTCGTGCCGCGCCCCCGGCGCCACCTCGCCAATCTCTCGGCCATCGGTCTCCTATCCTGCGGACTACTGGCCGCGTGTTCCAGTACCCCCCGGATCGCCTCCTCCCACACGCACTCCGCGACCACAGCGCCGGCGCCCTCGACGACCGCCGCCTCCGTCACCACCGCCCCCGTCACCAGCGCCCCCGTGCCTGTTCCTCCCGCCGCGACCAGTACCCATAGTGCGGTCGCACCCACACCTTCTTCGACGTTCGTGGGCACGGTGGCGCCCGTCAGCGCGGCGCAGGTTTCCGCCACATGGAGACCCGGCTGTCCGGTGGGCCCGGCCCAGCTGCGTCTGCTCACCATGAGCTACTGGGGGTTCGACGGCCAGCCGCACGTGGGCACCATGGTCGTGAACAGCGCGGTCACATCGGCTGTCTTGAAGGTCTTCGGCCAGCTCTTCGCAGAGCACTTTCCCATCCATCAGATGCAGCCCGAGGACGCCTACGGCGGTCAGGACCCGGTTTCCATGTCGGATGACAACACTTCGGGCTTCAACTGCCGGTATGCGGTGGCGCCTGGGCCCCCGTCGTGGTCGGTGCATGCCTACGGCGAGGCGATCGACGTGAACCCCGTGGAGAATCCTTACCTCGAAGGGGGGCAGGTGCAGCCACCCGCCGGAGCTCAGTTCCTCGACCGATCGAACTACCGCCCGGGGATGGCGGTTCCCGGTGGACAGCTCGTGGCAGCCTTCGCCTCGGTCGGTTGGCTCTGGGGGGGGCGGTGGACGGCGAGCCCCGACTACCAGCACTTCTCGGCCACAGGTGGCTGACACCAGGTTGACCCATTCCCGGCCAGGTGACCGTCGAAGACAGTCCCTAGCCGAAGGAGACGGTTCCCGAGCCCGTCATGAAAATGTCCTGAGCCAGCAGCGCGCTGCACTTCGGCCACGAATCGACCTCGTAGATCGTGATGGTCATCTGGAAGGTGCCGCTAATCCCCTTGTAGGCGCCGGTGCCAGAGCCCGCCACGATCGGTGTCGGCCCTTGTGCGGTCACGATGCCCGAGCACGAAGTGGTCGAACGCGCTGATGAGGTCGCTTTCAATGCCTGCGATGCCCAATTCAAATGAGCCGCGGGTGATCACCACGTCCAGCTGGTTGTACTCGTGCTCGATCCTTCCATTCGCGTACGTGCGCACCGCCTCGCCGACGTCGCCGATCGTTCCGGTGAGCACCACGGTGGACTTCGGCCCGTCGATGTCGCTGTAGCCGGTGATTTGCACCGGACCACGGGGCGTCGAGGCCTGAGGACCGGCCGGCCGGCCCGACGTCGAGGTCGCTACCGGGCTTCGGGGAGTCGGGGTCTTCGTGGCGGCCGAAGCGCACCCACACAGGGCGAGGGCGCCGGCAATTGCCGCCGCTGACACGGGCACGAGATGCTTCCTGTGCATGACGAATTTCTCCTCATCCGGCCAACACTCTGACCTCGCGAACCAGTAAGACTGTCCACTTGCCGATCGGTGTTGTCGGACGATGGACCCAGATCACAGGGCATCTCCAACCTGCAGGCGTGGCTCTCGTGTGTTGCCTCCCGGTCGATGAGGCCATCGGGAAGTTCCCCCACTCGACCCTGAGGTCATGTCGAGAGGATCAGGGTGTGTCCCTTTGCGCCACATGGCTGCCACAACTGTCCGCCACCTGGAGACTATGCGTAGCCACCAGGCCGCCGTGCTCGTCGCTGGCCGATCCGGCCCTCGGATGGGCCGCGACCTCGGGGTCAATGATCCGGTGAGATCATGGAGCGTGGAAGCGGCCGCGGTTACGACATACGACCTGAAATAGCGTCCACGATGAGAACCTGGTCAGTGACCCGTCTGCTCTGGGCAATCGCATGGATACTCGTCGGCATTCTTGCCGTGGTCGCTTTCTTTCGGCTCGTCGCGTGGGACGCGTTCGAGATCTTCGTCATCCTCAACGCTTTTACGCTGGTTCTCTACCTGCCCGCATGGGTCATCGCCGTGGTCGCCTTGGTGTTTCGGCGGTGGCGGTTGGCGACGACCTCCCTGGTCTTGGTAGGGCTCTACCTCGCCTTTGTCCTTCCCGAGTTGACCGCAACACAGCCCATTCCGGCCGGAATCCGAGGTGCGGAGACGCTTCGTCTCTTTGACGCCAACGTGTCGGAGAACAACGTGGACATGACGGGGTACGCGTCCCAGATCCGAGCCTTCCGGCCCGACCTTGTGACATTGGAGGAAACCCATTCGGTCGACGAACGACAGCTCCTCTCTGACGGAGTACTGGACGCTCTGCCGTACATGTTCCAGGAAGACGACAGCGGTTCACGAGGCGTCATCATTGCCAGTCGCTATCCACTGGGCCCTGTGACCGAGTCACACGTCGACGGCCTTTCCTATCTGTGGCGAACCACCTTGCGGCTCCCGTCGGGAATCCTGCCGCTCTGGCTCGTTCATACAACCGCACCGGTACCCCCCAACTGGCACGATTGGTCGCTCGAACTAGCGGGTGTCGACAAGACTTTGCGGGCGGTGCACCCGCGGCCACTGCTGATGGTGGGGGACTTCAATGCCACGTGGAACAACAAAGGTTTTCGTACCATCTTGGACACTGGCTTGACAGATGCCGCTGCTGCTCGGGGAGATGCCCTCGATATGACATGGTCGCAGCAGTTCCCTCTCCTGCCCCCCTTGGTGCGCATCGATCACATTCTCACCAGTCCCACCGTCGTCGTCACTTCCATCCGAACGGATCCGGGCCCGGGAAGCCAGCATCGTGAGGTCCTGGCGACCGTTGCCGTGCCTTCCGCATCTCGACATGTTGGTTCGACACCCACGACACGTGTGACCAAATAGGGAAAGCGCCGATTGGGCCGGGCGCCATAGCGCTACGTCTCTAGACGTCATCGACGCAGCTGGAGGTGTAGCAGACGAGCGTCACAGATGTCGGGCGAGGCGCGCCACGACCCAGATGACGAGAACGACAATCGGCAGTGCGGACAGGAGCCACGCCTTGGCCCGACTGCGCGGCAACCGTGGGTGTCGCTGACCCGTGAGGCCCCCGGAAAATTGGCTCAGCCCAACGACGCGCGGAGCCGTGAGACGTCGGTGTTGGAGAGCTCTCCCGCGTGCCCCTCGAATGGGCTGAAGCCGCCGACGCGCAGCCCTCGACTGTCGTCCCTTCTTGCGCTTCGACCGGGCGGACCCCACGAGCTCAGCTTGGCACGAAGGCCACGCCGGCGGTTGGGATCATCACCAAAGTCGATCGTGAGGCGTGCGGTACGCGATCGAAGAGGACCCAGGGACTCCTCGTTCGTCGAGGAACGACTCTCCCGGTGGCGGTGCCGAGTGACACGTTGGTAGCGTCAGCCGCCTCCCCTTCCGAGAGCCGCACTCGACATGACGGACCTGTTCTCCATAGCCGGCAAGACTGCCCTCGTCACAGGGGGATCACGTGGCATCGGCAGGATGATCGCCACCGGGTACGTCGAAGCCGGGGCCAAGGTGTATCTGTCGTCGCGCAAAGCCGAAACGTGCAACGAGCTCGCCGCCGAGCTGTCGAAATCCGGTGAGTGCATAGCACTGCCCGCCGACCTGTCCACCGAGCCGGGATGTCGCGCCCTGGCGACCGCGCTCAAGGAGCACGAAACATGCCTGGACATCCTGGTCAACAACGCCGGGAACACCTGGGGCGCACCCTTCGAGGAGTTCGACGATGCCGCCTGGGACCGGGTCCTCGCGCTCAACGTCAAGGGCGTGTTCCACTGCACCAAGTTCCTGACTCCTTTGTTGCGCGCTGCCTCGAGTCCCGAGGATCCGGCCCGCGTTATCAACATCGGGTCGATCGATGGCATCCACGTCCCGGTGCTCGAAACCTACTCGTACTCGTCCTCCAAGGCCGCCGTGCATCAGCTCACGCGTCACTTGGCGAAACGGCTCGCCCCGTCGATCACGGTAAACGCCATCGCGCCCGGGCCCTTTGAGTCCAAGATGATGGCGGCGACACTCGAGGCTTTCGGCGAGCAGATCGCCGCCGGCGCACCGCTAAGGCGCATCGGCCGGCCCGACGACATGGCCGGCACTGCCATCTTCCTGGCGTCGCGGGCAGGCGCATACCTGACGGGAGCCGTCATCCCAGTCGACGGCGGCATTGCCACCGTCGGAACGTCGAGACAGATGTGACCACCGCCCGGCGGTACTCGACGCAACCCCGGGCGACCCGAAGAATGGAGGGCCGATGCGGCTGAGCATGATGCTCGACTACTCGCGAGGAATCAAGGAGTCGGCCGATCACGTCGCAGAGCTCGAACGCGCCGGTCTCGACGTCGTGTGGGTCGCCGAGGCCTATGGCCTCGACGGTCCCAGCCAGATGGGCTACATCGCGGCGAAGACCGAGCGTGTCGAGATCGGATCGGCCATCTTGCCCATCTACTCTCGAACTCCGGTGCTTCTGGCCCAGACCGCGGCTGGAATCGACGCCTTGAGTGACGGCCGTTTCATCCTCGGTCTCGGGGCGTCGGGACCGCAGGTCATCGAAGGATGGCACGCTGTGCCCTACACCCAACCGCTCGAGCGCACCCGGGAGATCATCGGCATCTGCCGCAAGGTATGGCGCCGCGAAGTGGTCACCAACGAAGGCCTCTACCCCATCCCCCTGCCCCCCCAGCTCGGGACCGGGCTGGGCAAGCCCCTGAAGCTCATCAACCATCCCGTGCGCGAGGAGATCCCCATCTGGGTGGCGTCGATGGGACCGAAGAACGTCGAGATGACGGCCGAGCTGGCCGAGGGATGGTTCCCGTTCCTCTTCATCCCGGAGCGGGCGAACGAGGTGTGGGGCGACGCCCTGGCAGCGGGATCCGCCAAGCGCTCGCCGGACCTGGGCCCGCTCGAGGTCGCCGCGGGAGGCCTGGTCGCCATCGGCGACGGGCTCGAGCACCTGCGCGAATTCGCCAAGCCGATGATGGCCCTGTACGTGGGGGGCATGGGCGCCCGGGGGCGCAATTTCTACAACGCCCTCACCCGGCGCTACGGCTTCGAAGCCGAGGCGACACGAATCCAAGACCTCTACCTGAGCGGAAAGAAGGAGGAAGCAGCCGCCGCGGTGCCCGCCGAACTCCTCGAGTTGACGTCGCTGGTGGGTGCTCCGAGCTATGTGAAGGAGCGCATCGCCGCGTACCGAGAGGCTGGTGTGAGCGTGCTGAACGTCGCGCCCGTCGGGCCCGATCCGCTCGCCACCATCGAGCAGCTGAAGGAGTGGTGCAGTTGACGAACCGTCGCGTCGTCCTCGCCCAGCGGCCGTCGGGCGTGGTGGACGAGGCCACCACTCGACTCGAAGACGGCCCCGTGCCCGAACCCGGACCCGGGCAAGCCCTGGTCCGTGTCCGGTACCTCTCGATCGACCCCACCATTCGCACGTGGATGGACGACGCTCCGGGCTACTTACCCCCCATTGGGCTCGGCGAGACCGTACGGGGTGCGGGGGTCGGAGAGGTGATCGGGTCCAACAGCGACCGCTACGCGCCGGGCGACCTCGTGATCGGGTTCACGGGCTGGCAGGACTACGTCGTCGCCGATGAAGGCCCTTCCTCGATGCAGGTGATCCCGCCGGGGATCGATCCAACTCTGGTCCTGAGCGTGCTCGGGGTCACCGGGATGACCGCGTACTTCGGGATGATCGACGTGGGCAGGGTCGCCGAGGGGGACACGGTGGTCGTGTCCGGTGCAGCGGGGGCGACGGGGTCCGTCGCCGGTCAGATCGCTCGAATAAAGGGCGCCGACAAGGTGATCGGCATCGCCGGAACTCCCGAGAAATGCGAGTGGATCGTCGACGAACTCGGGTTCGACGCGGCGGTCAACTACAGGGGCGACAACGTCGCCACCTCGCTACGCGCACTGTGCCCTGAGGGGATCGATCTCTATTACGACAACGTAGGTGGAGCAGTCCTCGATGAGTGCCTGTCCCAGCTGGCCATGCGGGGTCGGATCGTGCTGTGCGGCGCCATCTCGGTCTACAACGAAAAGAGCCGACCCCCGGGGCCGCGCAACATCTACAACCTCATCGTCAAACGGGGCCGCATGGAGGGGTTCCTGGTGCTCGATTATCTCGACCGGTTCCCTGAGGCGCAGATCGACATGGTCGGGTGGCTGGCCGAGGGCCGGGTCAAGCACGCCGAGCATCTCGTCGACGGCCTCGAGCACGCCCCCGACGCCCTCAACCTCCTGTTCACGGGGGGCAACACCGGCAAGGTGATCGTGAAGCTGTGACTCGGCGGGGTGGGGCAACGACCGCGCCAAGCAGTCATGCTGCGCCGTCGAACCAGTCCCAGCGCCATGGTGTGATCGTCTCCAGGGGTCCTGCGAACAGCGGCGTGTCGTGCTCCTCGTCGACGGCGGCGCGCACCAACTCGCCGAGCCCGGGCGCCACGGTGAGGGGCTCCTCATCGAGGTAGCACACCGTGATGGCCTTGTCGCCGGGACGCCAGCCGTGCCGCTCGAAGCGGCCCTCGGTGGTGAAGGTCCAGATCCCCGCCACACCGTCCGCCTCGAGCAGGGCGCCGACCAGCGGCCCATGGCGCCACCGGCGTCGCTCGGCCGAGCATCAGACCCGGCGCGCCCACGCTCGGCGGTGCTGACCCCGTCACGCACCACGACGTAGACGCCGCGGTTGGGCCGGTAGGGAACAACTCGGCCGAAACCAGTACCCGGGGCGCCGCCTGCTTGCCGGTCACGGTGAAGGGACCCGACAAGCGTGACCGTCGATGCTGGTGGAAGCGGCCCTCGGCGTGCAGTCGCTCCCCGAGAGCAGGAACTCCTCGAGAGTGGCGTCGACAGGCTCGCCCATGAGGTACAGGGTCATGTAGTGGATGGGCGTCAGTGTCGGGGCGTCGAAAGCCCGTGCTCGGCGACACGCCGGGGTGGACACCCAGCGTGTCCCGAACACCACCCCCGAAGCAGGAACTGCTCGGGCATGTGGTCGAGCTGGTGCCACTCGTTGTACGACCTGTGCTGGGCGGGATCGGTCACCTCGGTGAACGAGAAGAACCCGAGCGGACCTTGCTCATGCCCAGCAGTCCATCACGACGGCGCCTTGCCGCGCTCCATCACGGCCCGTCACGCGACCAAACTCCCCCCATGGCACGGACCGCAAGACGCCGCGGATGAAGTCGCCATCCTACGGCGTCCTGACGATGGTGTCGCTGGCGGCCGGGGCCGGCGATCGTAGCGGGACGGGCCCGTTCGACGCCCAGGGCGGCCCCGACGCCCGTCGAGCACCTCGAGCCCAGCTCGTGAGCTCCTCGACATCGACCACGGGCACCACGACACCGGCCGCGTCGTCGTGGCTCACCTACGGTGGGAACTTCTCGCGCACCTCCCTCGACAGCGCCGACCCTGCCTTCGAGCACACGCCCACCGCGGCGTGGACTTCGCCGTCGCTCGACGGGCCTGTGTACGGCGAGCCACTCATCTTCGGTGGCCAGGTCTTCGTGGCCACCGAGAACGACACCGTGTATGCCCTGTCCGCCGCCAACGGTGCTGTGGCATGGTCCGACCACCTGGCGCCCCGGTGCCCTCCGGCATGCTGCCGTGCGGAGACATCTCCCCCGACCGTGGGCATCACCTCGACGATGGTCATCGACCCCACATCGGGCACGCTTTTCGCTTCCGCCGCGGCAGTTGTCAGGGTCGTCGATCAAGCACACGGTGTATGCAATCGACTTGGCCACGCATCAGGTGCTGTGGAGCCGAGACATCGATCAGCCCGGGATGGACGGCGGCCGCGCAACTACAGCGGGTCGGCCTCGCCCTCTCCGCCGGCCACGTGATCGTCGGGTTCGGCGGCAACTATGGCGACTGCGGCGCGTACCACGGCTGGGTCGTGGGCGTCCCGGAGTCCGGTACCGGGTCGCTGCTCGCCTACCAGGTGCCCACGGCCAACGAAGGCGCCATATGGGCGCCGGCCGGAGTGACGGTGAACGGCGCCGGCGACATCTTCGTCGTCACGGGGAATGGCAGTGCCCAGGCCGGACAGCCCTTCGACCACGGTGACACCGTGATCGAGCTGTCGCCCGCCCTCGCCGAACTGCCAGTACTTCGCCCCCTCGAACTGGGTCCTGGACAACTCCGACGACGGCGACCTGGGCTCGACGGCCGCCATCCTCATCGACGGCACGAAGTGTTCATCGTGGGAAGGAACAGACCGCGTACCTGCTCGACGCCACGACCCTCGGCGGCATCGGCGGACAGCTGGGATCGATCAGTCTGTGCAATTCTCGCGGGGGTAACGCCTACTTGGCGCCCGATGCGTATGTGGTGTGCACCGACAACGGCACCATCGAACAGGTCAGCGTCGGACCGGGTACCACGATGTCGCGGGGCTGGACGTGGACTTCGCCGACGGGCGAGGCCGGTTCGCCGACGATTGCCGGTGGTGTGCTGTGGACGTCGACATCGGCGCATCCGTGCTCTACGGAGTGGACCTGTCCACGGGACCACCGCTTACTTTGCCCCTCACGACCGGGACGCCTCCGCACTTTGCTGCTCCGAGTGCGGCCGGAGGAATGCTGGTGGTGGCGGGTGCGAGCCGCGTCGAGGCCTTTCGCTGAACGAGGCGTCGGCGGCGATGGCTGGCGGGTCGCCAGCGGGCTGACGCGGTCAGACAGGGATCAGACGGCGAGCGGTTCCTCGACCCGGGAAGTCAGGGTCTCGATCTGCGCAGCGGTGGGCCAGCGCACCTTGGTGACCCAGCCGGCCCGTTCGAACAGCCGAATGAGCCCGGCCGACAGATCGACCTGATGGGCAAGCGCCCCGTGGCGGGCCGACGCAGGGGCGGCGTGGTGGAAGTTGTGCCAGCTCTCTCCGAACGACACCAGTGCCAGGGATGCCACGTTGGCGCTGTGGTCCCCGGTGGTGAACGGTCTGCGGCCCCAGAGGTGGCACACCGAGTTGATGCTCCACGTGACGTGATGCAACAGCGCCATGCGGATAGACCGGCCCACAGGAACACGCCGAGCCCGCCGCCGATGGTTCCCGTGACGGCCCAGCCGATCCCGAACGGGATCACGAGCGAGAGGACGGCCAGGACCGGGAACAGCCGGTCGACGACGACCAGGTCCCGGTCACGAAGGAGATCGGGCGCGAAACGGTTCTGGCTCGACGGATCGGAGGCGAACAACCATCCGACATGGGCCCACAGGAATCCCGCACGTCGCCGTGGGTTGTCCGTCCGTGACTGACCGGCGAATGCGGGTCGCCGGGACGGTCGCTGAACATGTGGTGTCGACGGTGGGTCGTCACCCAGCTGATCACCGAACCCTCGAGCGCCATCGTCCCCGCCACGGCCAACACGATCTTGAGCACCCGATGCGCACGGAAGCTCCGGTGCGCGAACAGCCGGTGAAACCCGACGCTGATCCCGAAGCCGGTGAAGAGATAGAACGCCGACGGCCAAGCCGACGCCCCAGATGGTCTTGGTACCACCCCAACCCAGAGGGATGAAGACGGCCAGCGCCACCAATGGTCCCGCCACCAGGAGCGACGTCACGACGCGCGCCGTTGTCATCGGTCGGGAGGGGTGTCGCGGACCGGCTCGGGCAAAGCGTTAGCGGCCCGAGGTACGGGCAACCTCTCGAGAACGGTCTCCGACACGGCGTCCATTTCCTGCCTTAGGCGGTGGAGTCGAAACCTCCGCCGTTGGGGCCTTCAGGGTCACCGTGGTCTTGGGCGACACGTTTTCAAGAGCATTCTACCCTCGGCGCCTCGCTCGGCGGCGGCGGCCCATCTCGTCGCTCTAAACCCAGGCGGCGGGCGGGATCGGGCTCGACCGGGTGCTGACAGAGCCCTGCCGAGCACTTCCCTTGCGTCTGCAAACAACAGCGTGGACGAGACCCGTTGTGCGGATTCTTTATCGAGTCTTGTGAATCCCGGCGGTGCGACGTCCGAGCGGGGGTGCCGAGAGCAGGTCGTTCGAACCGAGCGATCGATCGATGATGGCTTGCGCCACATCGCTCAGCGGAATCTGGCTCTTCCGCGCGTAACCCCTGAGCAAAGCGAACGCGTCCTCCATGCTCACCCTGTGCTGTTCTGCGACGACGCCTTTGGCCTGCTCGATGAGGACCCGAGAGTTCAGTGCCCCCTGCAGCTGGCCCGCAACATCGATTTGTTGGCGTACGCTCCGTTCCTGAAGGATCCCGATGGTGGCTGCGTCTGCCAGAGCCTGACTCAGATTCACCTGGCGCGCCGTCATCTCCTTCAACTCGGAGTCGAAGATGTTCATGGCGCCGATGACATCTCGGCGGAGCCGCAGAGGCAGGGCGTGCACCATGCGGAAACCGGCATCACGGGCCATGGGACCGAATCGCGGCCAACGATCCTCGAGCGGAGTCGAGGGGCTTGTTGATGACCTGCTGACCCCCTCGCTGGCAGTCGAAGCAGGGGCCCTCCTCGTTCTGGACTTCGAACAGCTCGGCCACACGCATTCGCTCGGTGGATGACGCCATGACCTGCAGGCCGCCTCGGGGGTCCAGCAGAACCAGTCCCACCTCCACACTGTCGAGCAGCTCGACACAACGTCGGCCAGCGTGGAGAGAAAGTCCACGATGTCGTAATCGGCGACGAGCGTGTCGGCCAGCTCGACGAGGGTTCGGGCCAACCACTCCTCTCGCCTGTCCACCGTCACACCACACATCCTTCCGACATGCTCGCCCGAGCCGCCTCAGGGAGTCCTACGCCCCCGAGTCCGGCGGGTCCGAATTGTCCCACCGTCTTCGATGCTCGCGGGGCTGGTCCCGGCCGGGCTCCGTCACTGGTCGTCGAACCGTAGTTTCCCGGTCACCACATCTTCGGCAACCTCGCGAATGGGTCGGTCCGCGGCAAAGCAGTGGGCCCTCAGGCGCACGAGCGCCTCTTCGACGTGGGAGTCGATCTGGACGGCGATCATCCCGGTGGCCTGGTGGACCACGGCACGCTGGTCCGAGACGTCCAGCGCCCAGGCCACGGACTCGGTGGCGGCCTCTGACTGCATGACGAGCACGAGCTGTGTGACCAGATCGGCGACCTCGAGGGCGTCTGCGAGGTCCTCGTCCCCCAGGGCCCCCACCGCGTCGCGGAACAGGACCAGGACCCCGATCCGGGCCTCTCTCGTCGCAGCGGCAATGCGAAGACCGCATGGACGCCCATGGCGATGGCGGCGGCGCTGAACTGGGGCCAGCGGCGGCCCAGGGAGCGGACGTCGTCCACCAGGACGGGACTGCCCTGCGCGTACGCGTCCATGGCGGGCCCCTCGCCGAGGGTGAATTCGAGGTCGTGGACGGCCCGCGCCCTCCCGTCGAACGCACTGGCGACGCTCGGGGAGTGGGCGGGAGCCATCAGCGAGAGGGCCGCACCGCTGACGGGCAGGAGCGCGACGCACCCCCGGCACAACGTCCTCAGCGACGGGGATTCGTGATCGACAGCACCCGACAGCACTGCCCAGAAATGCTTGGGGTCGCCGGTGGTCACCGCGTCGGCCCGTCGATGGCGGGCCTGTGACCGGTGTCGACACCGACAGCGGTGGCGACGGGCCGGTAATCCTCGTGTCGGGGACCGGGGCCAGAAGGCGCTATCACTACCATGACTGGCCCACCGAGGGGGCCGACAGGGACGGGCATGACGGTCCTTTGTGAAGCTCAGAAGAGGCGTCGAGCCTGTAACGAGGCGACAACCCCAATTCGGTCGTCCGGCCAAACAAGGCGTCACTCCCAAGGCGAGCCTCAAACGCTGCACCGGGAGGCGGCAAAGGCTGTTCACCGGGCGGCAAGACGCCGTTGCCCGGGTCGGGGTGCCGGACTCCATCTCTGAGGGCCAGAATAGGCCCATGGCCGCCGCGTCTTCCTCAGCCGACAGCTTCTCCACCCGCGCCACGATCGCCGTCGGCGACGAGCGATTCGAGGTGCACCGGCTCGACGCCCTGGCCGGCCGTTTCGACATCGCCCGCCTGCCCTATGCCATGAAGGTCCTTCTCGAGAACCTCCTTCGTCACGAGGACGGGCGCCAAGTCCATGCCGCCGACATCGAGGCGGTGGCGGACTGGGTCGCTCGCCAGCAGGCTGGGGGGGCGTCGACCACCGAGATCGCCTTCACCCCCGAGCGTGTGCTCATGCAGGACTTCACGGGGGTCCCGGCGGTCGTCGATCTGGCCGCCATGCGTGCTGCGCTGGCGGAGATGGGCGGCGATCCCACCGCCATCAACCCCCTCGTCCCCGTCGAGCTCGTCATCGACCACTCCGTCATCGCCGAGTCCTCGGGCCTCGCCTCGTCCTTCGCCACCAACGTCGACATCGAGTACGGGCGCAACATCGAGCGTTACCAACTCCTGCGCTGGGCCCAGCAGGCTTTCGACGGCTTCCGCGTCGTACCGCCGGGGACCGGCATCTGCCACCAGGTCAACCTGGAATACCTGGCCCGAGTGGTGTTCGCCACCGAGGACGGCCAAGCGTTCCCCGACACCCTCGTGGGGACCGACTCCCACACGACCATGGTGAACGGACTCGGCGTCCTCGGCTGGGGCGTGGGCGGCATCGAGGCCGAAGCGGCCATGCTCGGTCAACCGCTCACGATGCTCGTTCCACCCGTGGTCGGTCTTCGCCTGACCGGGGAGCTGCCCGAGGGGACCACCGCCACCGATCTGGTGCTCACCATCGCCCAGCTGCTGCGCCACCACGGGGTGGTGGGCAAGTTCGTCGAGGTGCACGGACCGGGACTCGCCCAGCTCCCGCTCGAGAACCGGGCCACGATCGGCAACATGGCACCCGAATACGGCGCCACCTGTGTGATCTTCCCTATCGACGACGTCACGCTGCGCTACCTGCGCTTCACCGGACGCGACCGGGCGCACGTGGCTCTGGTCGAGACCTACGCCAAGGAACAGGGCCTGTTCCACCGGGCCGAGGATCCCGAGCCGGTGTTCTCCGAGTTGGCGACGCTCGACCTCTCCACGGTGGAGCCGAGCCTGGCCGGACCGGCTCGGCCCCAGGATCGTGTGTCCCTGTCAGACGCCAAGTCGGGCTTCCGAAGTGCGCTGGCATCGGCGACGCCGGACACGGGCGGGGCCCCGTCCCTGCGGGTGGCCCCGACGCGGGTCGACGGTGACGAGCCCATCGAGGTCGCCGACGGCCACGTCGTGATCGCAGCCATCACCAGTTGCACGAACACGTCCAATCCGCAGGTGATGCTGGCGGCTGGCCTGCTGGCCCAAAAGGCCGTCGCCCGCGGGCTTCGTTCCCAGCCGTGGGTGAAGACGTCGCTCGCCCCCGGGTCGCGTGTCGTCATGGACTACTACGAACGGGCCGGGCTTGCTCGAGGCTCTCGAGGTTCTCGGGTTCCAGCTCGTCGGCTTCGGCTGCACGACGTGCATCGGCAATTCCGGCCCCCTCCTGCCCGGCGTCTCCGAGGCGGTGCACGACGGAGACCTCTCGGTGGCGGCGGTGCTGTCGGGGAACCGGAACTTCGAGGGCCGCATCCATCCCGACGTCCGGTTGAACTACCTGGCGTCGCCCCCGCTCGTGGTGGCATACGCCCTGGCGGGCACGATGGACGTGGATCTCACCTCCGAACCGCTCGGCACCGACGCCGAGGGCCACCCCGTCTACCTGCGTGACCTCTGGCCCACGCCGGCGGAGGTGTCCGCCACCATCGAGAAGGCCGTGACCTCTGAGATGTTCCGGGCGCGCTACGGATCGGTGTTCGAGGGCGATGAGAAATGGAAAGAGATCGACACCACCCGAGGCGACACCTTCGGCTGGGACCCGCACTCCACCTACGTCCTGAGGCCACCGTTCTTCGAGCACTTCGCGGCTGAACCGCTCGCCGTGGCGAACATCGTGGGCGCACGCGTGCTGGCGGTGCTCGGTGACAGTGTCACCACGGACCACATCTCCCCTGCTGGGTCGATCCGGCCGAGCTCCCCCGCCGGCGTGTACCTCACCGAGCACGGCGTCGAGCCGTCGGAGTTCAACTCCTATGGAGCCCGTCGAGGCAATCACGAAGTCATGATGCGGGGGACCTTCGCCAACGTCCGCCTGCGCAACCTCCTCGCTCCCGGTACCGAGGGCGGCGTGACGCGGCAGTTACCTGGTGGCGAACAGGCGAGTATCTACGACGCCGCCATGCGCTACCGGGCCGAAGGCGTTCCCCTCGTGGTGCTGGCGGGCAGAGAGTACGGATCCGGCTCGTCACGGGACTGGGCGGCCAAGGGTCCTGCGCTCCTCGGTGTTCGTGCGGTCATCGCCCAGAGCTTCGAGAGGATCCACCGCTCGAACCTGCTGGGGATGGGGATCCTCCCCCTGCAATTCACCGAAGGGACCTCGATGGCGAGCCTGGGCCTGACCGGAGAGGAGACCTTCGACATCGACGGGCTCGACGGGTTGCGCGCCGGTGACACGCCCAAGGAGCTCACGGTGCGCGCCGGGACAGTGGAGTTCAACGCGCGTGTGCGCATCGACACGCCCATGGAGGCCGAGTACTTCCGTCACGGCGGCATCCTGGCTTACGTCCTGCGCCAGTTCGCCCACTGACATCGCTTTGCTCGACGACGGCCGCAGAACCTGACGCCGCCACAGAACCTGACGCCGACACAGAACCTGACGCCGACGCAGACGCGTCAGCGGCCCGCCAGAATGACCACCGGCTCCTCGGTGACGACGAAGGCCAGGCGCTCGACGTCGAGGAACTTGGGCAGGTCCGCCCACACCACGGCGAAGTCCTTCTCCGCGATGTGGGCCTGGTACTCCTCCATCGACTCGAACCACTGCTCGGTCACCCCGTCGTACTGGCCGTCGTCGTCGGGCCCGTAGTCGCGCAACGAACGATGGTGCTGTTCGTAGCGCAGGACGTGACTCCCGCTCCGGGTCGACACCACCAGCGGCCCATGGTGGTCTCGCCAGTACCGCGTGGAACTCCTCGGGCGCCATCCCTTCCCTGCGGCGGATGAGGCAGGTGAGCTTGACCATGGTGACATCCTCCGTTGTGGCCGGTCCCTCCGCCCCGGGGGTCGGCGCACCTCCCGGGGAGGAGCAGGTTGCCACGTGCTCGGGGGCACGGCGAACTCCTCGGCCCCCGGCACCAGACCCGACCGTGGTGGGAGGCTCAGCGCCCACCCAGGTCGACGCGCAGCGTGATCTCCTCCGCCCCTCGCACCACGTGCACCTCGACCGCGGCGTGGGGGTCCGTCGCTTCGAGCGCGGCGGCGAGCGCGTCCACCGTCGTGACGTCGGTTCCGGCGACACCCACGATCAGATCACCCGGGCGGATCCCGGCACCATCGGCGGGACCGCCCTCCTCGACGGCGTGCACGAGCAGGCCGTCGCGCTCGGGAAGCCCGACCGACTGCCTGAGCCGGCGCGCCACCCGTGGGGGGGCGATGGCGATCCCCAACCGCGGGCGGTGCGGCTCTTCGCCGCGCCCCAGCGCGTCCACGCGTGTCCGAAGCTCTTCGTCAGCGGGGAGAGCCAGGTAGAAACCGTCACCCACACGGTGGGTGTCGACGCCGACCAGGCGCCCGAGCACGTCGACCACCGGTCCCCCCGATGATCCGCGCGCCAGCGGCGCGGTGTGCTCGATGGCACCGCGCACGCGCCGGCCGCCGGGTCCCCGGAAGGCCACGTCGAGGGCGGAGACGAAGCCCACGCTCACACGGACGGTGCGTCCGCCCGGGTTGGCCAGGGCCACCACCGCGTCTCCCAGGCGGACCGTGGCGCCGGCGACGGGGAGCGCCGGAGCGTCTCCGGTGTCCACCGAAACCACCGCCAGGTCACCGTCCACGTCGACGCCGGCAGGGCGACCGTCCGCCCGGCGGCCGTCGGCGAAGGTGACCACCACCTCCTCACGCCGGATGTTGTGGGCGTTGGTGACTACCCGCCCCGCACCCACGACTACGCCACTGCCCCCGGCCCCGACCCCGACGACCGAGGGCGCCACCTTCGCCGCCACGTCCGCCACCGACTTCGAAAGCTCCTCTGCGACCGTTGCCATGTCCCGACCTCCACATCTGCCTCTGACCTGCACCTTCACGTGCAAGGCGACGTCCACTAGTGACTTGCAACTTGCAAGCTACCATGGACGGCGTGCAGCGGACCCAAGTGGCCACGGCCCCGCGTGCGAGGATCGGCGACGTGACCTCGGGACTCGACGCCGCCATGGCCGCCGTGGGAGACCGGTGGACCCTGCTCGTCGTCGACGCCCTCCTCGAGGGCCCACGGCGCTTCACCGAGCTCCAAGAGGCCATCCCCAAGGTGGCCCCGAACGTGCTCAGCGCCCGGCTGCGGCGCCTCGAGGACCAGGGCTTGGTGGTCGGGGCGCGCTATTCGGACCGACCGCCGCGCCTGGAGTACCGCGTCACCGAAGCCGGCCGCGACCTGGCCGGGGCACTGCGCCTTCTCAGCCGGTGGGGAGCACGCGACGCCGGTGGAGACGTGGAGGGCCCGCACCACCGGTCGTGCGGCACCCCCCTCGAGGCACGGTGGTACTGCCCCACGTGCGCCCGCCTCACCGACCAGGCCGACGACGACCTGCGCTGGGTGTGAGCACCGAGCGCGGCGAACACGGTCCCCGCCCGACTTCGGCGCCGCACCGACTCGGCCAGCGCAGGGCGACCTCGACGAAGCGCCCTAGGACGCGCCGTCCCACCACCTCCACCGCATGGCGGTCCTCGCGGGGGAGATCGACGCCGGGAGGGAGCTCCGGAGCCCACGCCTCGGCCATGGCATCGTCGACCTCGATGTGGAACTGCAGGCCGTAGGCCAGTCGCCCGTAGCGAAAGGCCTGGTTCTGGTAGCGGTCACCCGTGGCCAGCCGGACGGCGCCGTCGGGGACCTCGAACGTGTCGCCATGCCACTGGACGACGGCCATCCGATCGCCTTCGGGACCGAGCACGGGGTCGGCTCGACCCTCGGCGGTGAGCTCGACCTCACCCATGCCGATCTCGGGCGAGGGGCCTGTCGTCACCGACGCCCCCAGGGCGGCGGCCAGCAGTTGCGCGCCCAGACACACGCCCAGCACGGGGACATCCGACCTGACGGTCTCGGTGATCCACCGGCACTCGGTCTCCAGCCACGGGAACGCATCGGTGTCGTGCACCCCCATGGCGCCTCCCATGACGACCAACCCACCCAGGTCCTCCGGCGGAGGAAGCGGCTCGTCGCGATCGACCCGCACCACAGTTGTCTCCAGCCCGGCAGCGGCGAGCACCTCGGCGAGGAGTCCGGGGCCTTCGTGCGGCGCGTGCTGAGCAACGACCCACAAGCGCGACGGCACGGGAAGGTCAGGGTGTGGCGACGACCTGGAACAGCTCCGCCAGGTGGCCGTCGCCCAGGCCGGCCTGGCGCCCGGCCGCCTCGACCCAGGTCCGAATCCGTTCGTCGAGCCAGTCGCCCTCGCCCACCTGGCTCCGGTGTCGGCGCAGCGCGGCGATCTTGCGGTCGAAGGTGTCGGTGATGTCGACGGCGCGGTTGGCTGTCGGTGCCGCCATCATCCAGATCTCGGGCACGGTATAGGGCTCGAGACCCTCGGCGAGGAGCTCGGGATGGGCGAAGGGGTTGCGCGCGTCGGGATACACCGAGCACACCGATGCCTCCCCCGCCGCCAGGTGGTCGGGATGGCTGGCGCCGATGCGATCCCAGAGCCGCTCGGGCGACTGGCACACCACGCGCTGGGGGCGCACGACACGGATCTGCCTGCTGATGTCGCGCCGCAGCTCGATGCTCGGGACCAGCCGCCCGTCGGGGTAGCCGAGGAATGCCACATCGCTGACCCCCACCTCGGCGGCCGCGGCACGCTGCTCCTCGCGTCGCAGCACGGCCATGTCAGTACGAGAGATGGAACGATCCGATCCGCCCGCGTCCCCGTCGGTGACGATGCAGTAGACGACCTCGATCCCCGCCTTCACCCAGACCGCGACCGAGCCCGCCGCCCCGAAGTCGACGTCGTCGGGGTGGGCGCACACCACCAGGATCCTCTCGACTCCGTCGTGCACGTCGAGGGCAACTGCGATCGGGTCCGGCCCGTCATCGGCCATGTCGCGAGACTAACCGGGCCCACTCCGTCCCCGGCCGGGCCCGGAGTGGGCCTCGGCGGCGACCGACCACGAGCCGGCCCTCAGGTCGTCGGGCCGATTCCCGCCCCGGCCAGGGTGTCGAGCGCGCCGAGCACCTGCCGCTCGGCGTCGGTGGTGAATGCCCCCCATCGGGCGGGATGGGCGTCGAGGGCGTCGGCCTCGTCCCAGAGCCCCGCTTCGACCGGCCCCAGCACGGCGCGCACGGCCTCGAGACAGGCGGGGTCGGTCTCCGCGGCGCGGCCGAGGGCGGCGAAGCGCTGCGCCGCCACGTCCTGCGCGAGAGCGCTCGGAAGCGACGCACGCGGCACGGACGGCGAGGGAGCCAGCACCGGGACGAACACCGACGCGCACGGGTTGCCCGAGCGCGACCCAGGCGCGCCCGGGGCTGGCGCCGTCGGCCGGAAGTTCGACCACCATCGACGCCGTCGTGGCCTCGAAGTCGCGGATGTGCATGCACAGCGTCACCCCCGCGCCGTCCGCCTTGACCTCGGTGGGGGCGGGGACGACGGGCCCGTCACTGCCGGGCGCCCCCCACGGCCCCGTGCCGTGGTCGCGCAGGTGGGCCACGGCGGCACGGGCGGGCGCGGAGCGGGACCCGGAGACCGGCGAGACGAGACTCCGCTCCACGAAGGCGCGGCTGGCGGCGAGGCGGCTGTCGGCGAACCCGGTCGCCGTCCCCGGGTCGCGCCAGCTGTCGAGATCGGTCCCGGGCGCGACGCCCGGCGATGCCCGTGTCCAGTCGCGCCGCAGTGTCAGACGGTTGGAGATGGCCCCGCCACCGTCGACCGGGCGCGCCGCCCACGACCGACCCGAGGTCTCGAGCACCCACGCCGAGGTGCGGTCGGCCAGGAGGAACGACGACCAGTAGGCGCCGTTGACCGCGTCGCCCACTCCCCCCTGGCCGTGTCGCTCGAGGAGCTCGGTGATGACGTCAAGGGCCTCCTCGGCACTGGCGGCGCGCTCGAGGCCCAGGCGCACCAGGTCCATGCCGAGCAGCGCCGGGGGTGCCAGGCGGGGGTCGTCGACGGTGTTGACCAACTCGTTGCCGATGGCGACCCCGTGCTCGTTGACTCCGTGCTCGGCGCCCCACAGCCACGCCGGTCGAGACAGGATGGTCGCCGCGGCACCGGCGTCGGACAGCTCCAGGTACTGGGTGCGGAGCCGGCCCCCCGCCGGGCGGCGCCCGTGGGCCTCGACCACCTGTACCTCGCCGATGGGACGGTCCGAGTTCTTGGCGAACAGCGTGGCGTGGTCGCCCAGGACGCAAAGGGTGTCGCACACGACGGCGCCTGCCGTCTCGGCCTATTCGGTCCCCGAGGCGTCGGGGCTCAGGCGGCGCCCTTGTCGGGCTGCCACGCGGCCAGATCGGCGAGGCGGGGGTCGTTGGAGAAGATCTCGACGATCGGTGCCCGCAGGCTCAGGCGCTTCTGGATCCGCTCGACGTCGAGGATCTCGTTCCACAGCACGAGGGTGGCCACCACCCCCGAACCCCCGGCGCGCGCCGTGCGGCCCGAGCGGTGCAGGTAGGCCTTGTGGTCCTCGGGCGGGTCGTAGTGCACGACCACGTCGACGTCGTCGATGTCGAGGCCACGCGCCGCCACGTCGGTGGCCACGAGTACGTGCAGACGCCCGGCGGTGAAGTCCTCGAGCGCCTTCTCCCGGCTGGACTGGCGCAGGTCCCCGTGGATGGCGGCCGCCCGCACCCGCTCGCGGCCGAGTTGCTCGACGAGGCGATCTGCACCCCGCTTGGTGCGCACGAACACGAGAGCCTTGGAGGCACCCCGGCAGATCGACGCCACCACCTTCACCTTGTCCATCTGGTGGACCTGCAGGAAACGGTGCTCCATCGACTCCACCGTCGCCATCACCGACGCCACCTCGTGACGTACGGGGTCGTGCAGATGGCGCTTGACGACCCGGTCCACGTCGCCGTCGAGGGTGGCCGAGAACAGCATGGTCTGGTGGCGACCCTCGATCCGGCGCAGCACCCATTCCACCTGGGGCAAGAAGCCCATGTCGGCCATGCGGTCGGCCTCGTCGAGCACCACGACCTCGATGCGGGCCAGCGACACGGCTCGGCGCTCGGTCAGGTCGATCAACCGTCCCGGCGTGGCGATCACCACGTCCACACCCTTGTGGAGCTTCTTGATCTGGCGCTCGATGTCGGCGCCGCCGTAGACGACGACGACGCGCCGTCCGGCCGCCTTGCCCAGAGGCTCGAGCACGTCGGCCACCTGCACGGCGAGCTCCCTGGTGGGCACGAGCACCAGCGCGCGCGGGCTTTCGGGGCCGCCCGAGCCCGCCCGCATCAACAGCGGCAGCCCGAAGGCGAGCGTCTTGCCCGAGCCGGTCTTGGCCTTGCCGCACACGTCGCGGCCGGCGATGCCGTCGGGGATGGTGAGCGCCTGCACCGGGAACGGTGCGGTGATGCCCTGGGCATGCAACACCGCCACCAGCTCGGGAGCCACGCCCAGCTGCTCGAAGGTGATGGCGGGAACGGGAACAGGCGCGTCGAGCTCGGGATCGGAGCTCTCCAGCTCCGCCGGGCCCCTGGAGGTCATGGTCATCGGTTGGTGTCGCTCGCTTGTCTTCACTGACGGCCGCCCATCGGCCGCGGGGCGGGCCCGCCTCTATGACTCCGCCCCGGCCGCTGTGTGCGGCGACCATCGAAGAACCGGTGAGGAAGACCCCGATGCACGCGGCACGGCGCCGCGGCATACGTCTCTAGTGTAGCGGTCAGGGCCCCGAACAGGACGTTTCCGACCCAGGCCTGGTCAGGCGAGCACCAGCGCGTGCGTGGTCAGGGGCCGGCCGGGGCGCGGTAGACCTCGCCTCCCGAGGAACGGAACTCCACCGCCTTGGCCTTCATGCCGATCTCGAGCGCCTCCTCGGGGGTCACGCCCTCGGCATCGGCCAGCGCCCGCACGTCGTGGCTGATGCGCATGGAGCAGAACTTGGGCCCGCACATCGAGCAGAAATGCGCCGTCTTGGCCGGCGCGGCCGGAAGCGTGGCGTCGTGGTACCGACGCGCCGTGCCGGGGTCGAGCGACAGGTTGAACTGGTCCTCCCAGCGGAACTCGAAACGCGCCGCCGACAGGGCGTCGTCCCACGCTTGGGCACCGGGGTGGCCCTTGGCCACATCCGCGGCGTGGGCGGCGATCTTGTAGGCGATCATCCCCGCCTTCACGTCGTCGCGATCGGGAAGCCCCAGATGCTCCTTGGGAGTGACGTAGCAGAGCATGGCGGTGCCGTGCATGCCGATCACGGCCGCGCCGATGGCGGAGGTGATGTGGTCGTAGCCCGGTGCGACGTCGGTGGTGAGAGGTCCCAAGGTGTAGAAGGGCGCCTCGTGGCACAGCTCCTGCTGCAACGTCACGTTTTCCGCGATGCGGTGCAGGGGCACGTGCCCGGGGCCCTCGATCATCACCTGGACGTCGTGGCGCCACGCCACTTGCGTGAGCTCACCCAGGGTGCGCAGCTCGGCGAACTGCGCCTCGTCGTTGGCATCGGCGACCGAGCCCGGCCGCAACCCGTCGCCGAGCGAGAAGGCCACGTCGTAGGAGGCGAGGATCTCGCACAGCTCCTCGAAGCGGGTGTAGAGGAAGTTCTCCCGGTGGTGCGCCAGGCACCACGCCGCCATGATCGACCCGCCCCGGCTCACGATGCCCGTCACGCGTCGGGCCGTGAGTGGGACGTAGCGCAGCAGCACGCCGGCGTGGACGGTGAAGTAGTCGACCCCCTGCTCGGCCTGCTCGATGATGGTGTCGCGGTAGATCTCCCAGGTGAGCTCCTCGGGACGGCCGTCCACCTTCTCGAGTGCCTGGTAGATGGGCACGGTGCCGATGGGCACCGGTGAGTTGCGCACGATCCACTCGCGGGTGGTGTGGATGTCGGGGCCGGTGGACAGGTCCATCACCGTGTCGGCACCCCACTGCGTCGCCCACGTCAGCTTCTCGACCTCTTCGGCCACCGAGGAGGTCACCGCCGAGTTGCCGATGTTGGCGTTCACCTTCACGAGGAAGGCCCGCCCGATGGCCATGGGCTCGGACTCGGGGTGGTTGACGTTGGCGGGGATGATGGCTCGGCCCGCGGCCACCTCGTCGCGCACGAGCGAGGGGTCCATCTGCTCGCGCAGCGCCACGAACTGCATCTCGGGGGTGATCTCGCCGCGCCGTGCGTAGTGCAGCTGGGTCACCGGCTCGGGCCCGCGGGCCACCAGCGGGCGACGGCGCGCCCCGGGGAAGGCCTCGGGGGCTCCGGCGCGGCGCACGGCGCCACGCCCGTCGTCGCGCAGGTTCGGGGCGCGTCCCTCGTGCTCCACCACGTCCCCGCGCCCCGAGATCCAACTCAGTCGCATCGGTGCCAGGCCGCCGCGGGGGTCGGACCCGGGCCCCGACGTGTCGTAGAGGAGGACGGGGGCGTTGGGCTCGGAGTCTCGGCCGGGAGTGGGCGACAGCGCCACCTCGACGAACGGGACGCGCACCCCGGGGGTGGTGCCCTGGGCGTACACCTTGCGGCGATTGAACGTGGCCGGATCGGCCCCGCCGGGCGGTTGCGTGTCGTTCTCGGTGTCGAGGCGCCCCGCCGCGGTCGTCGCAGCCTGGCGCGCCGGTGCCATGTCGGTGATGCGCATGTCGGTCCTCCCTCCGCCGGCATTACCCGGATCAGGTCGACGGTCGGCGCCGGCAAGGCGCCCTCTCAGCCCGGTACCTCCGAGCTCCCGCGCTCCCGAGTCTCGCGCGGAAGCCGCCGGGCCGCGGCTGTGCCATGGTGGTGCCCGCCCGACCAGGAGGAGTCCGCGTTGCCAGACGACAAAGAGGAGAGAACCCGCCTCGGCCCCGGCGACAAGGCCCCGGCCTTCACGCTGCCCGACCAGGACGGCACCAAGGTGTCGCTGCGCGACTTCGCCGGCCAACCGGTAGTGGTGTACTTCTACCCGGCGGACGACACCCCGGGGTGCACCAAGGAGGCGTGCCAGTTCAACGACAACCTCGGGGCCTTCTCCCGGGCGGATGTGGCCGTGCTCGGCATCTCACCCGACGGTGCCGACAACCACCGCGCCTTCCGCAAGAAGTACGGACTGCGCTTCCCGCTTCTCAGTGACACGGGCCACGCCGTGATGGAGCGCTACGGCGCCTGGGGCGAGAAGACGCTGTACGGGAAGAAGTCGGTGGGAGTGATCCGTTCCACGTTCCTGGTGGGCCCCGACGGCAAGGTGCAGCGCGCCTGGTACCACGTGAAGGCCGACGGTCACGCCGACAAGGTCCTGGCCGAGCTCGGCCACTGACAGCGCGTGGAACCGGCCCCTGGCACGGCGTTGGAGTGTCAGTGCTGGTGGCGGGGACACCACCAGCTGCTACGGCCTCCCACCGTGGAGCGCACGAGCTCGGTCCCGTCGCGGGGGCAGCGACCGCCCACGACTCGCTCGGGCATGAGGTCACCGAGATGCGACCCGCCCCGCGTGATCAGCTCTTGCAGCGACCCGATGAGATGACGGTGAAGTCGGCGGTGTTCGGCCGGGGTCAGTGAGCCGGAACGTCGGTGAGGGTCCAGAGAGGCGCGCCACAGCACCTCGTCGGCGATCAGGTTGCCCACGCCCGCCAGGCGGTGCTGGTCCATGAGCCGCGCCTTGAGCGCCACGGCGCTGTGCTCGAGCGCCCGACGCAGCTCGGGCGCGGTGACGGTGAGGGCGTCGGGGCCGAGCACGGACTCGTCGGGGTCGAGCTCGACGCCGCCGAGCAGGCGGGGGTCGCGCACCACCAACGTGCCGCCGTCGACGAAGCGGACACTGAAGCGGTCCCACGCCGTGTCGTCACGCTCGCTCGAGTAGACGAGCCGATCCACCGCGGCGCGCCCGTCGAGCAGCAGTCGCCCCGTCATGCCGAAGCGAAGCCCGAGGCGCCGGCCCGCGGCCGGCCCGGCCAGGTCGAGCACGAGAAGCTTGCCGTGGCGCCGGGCGCCGGTGAACGAGGCCCCTCGCAGCGCGCCCAGAAGGTGACGGGGCGACGACTGGCCCCGCGCGAAGCGCCGATCACCGAGCACGGCGCGCTCGACGGGTCGGTCGAGGGCCCCTTCGGCCAAGCGGCGATACGTCTCGACCTCGGGCAACTCGGGCACGAGCGCCGACGCTACTGTGGGCGTCGTGCCTCCCGAGAAGCCGCATTGGGCCGACCTCTACAAAGAAGTCGTCACCTCCGGACTGTGCACGGGGTGCGCGGGCTGCATCATCGCCTGCCCCCACGACGTCTTGAAATACGACGACCTGAACGGGGTCTACCGGCCGTGGAAGGTCGACGAGGACGGCGGGCCCACCGACTGCACCCACGGCGTGAAGGGCTGCACCATGTGCACCCGGGCGTGCCCCCGCTTTCGCAACTGGGAGACCGAGATCGACTCGTTCCTGTTCGGGCGGGACCGGACGGAGGACGAGGTGGCCGGGATCTCCGGCGACATCGTCCTCGCCCGGGCCACCGATCCCGACGTGCTGGACTCGGGCCAGGACGGGGGTCTCGTGTCGGCCATCCTCATCTGGGCGCTCGAGCACGACGTCATCGACGCCGCCCTGGTCTCGGCCCTCGAGGGCGAGGGGACGTGGAAGGCCATCCCGGCCGTGGCCCGCAACCGGGCCGAGGTCCTGGCCACGGCGGGCTCGCGCTACACGTACTCGGCCAACACCCTGGCCTACCCCCAAGCGGTCGCGGCCGGGGCCGAGCGCATCGCCCTGGTGGGGATGAGCTGCCAGGCCTCGGTCCCCGCCGTGATGAAGGCCCGCAAGACCGGCAAGGTGGCCCGGCGTCTGGCGCTGTCCATCGGCCTGCTGTGCTCGAAGACCTTCGACGACGCCATCTTCCCCGAGCTCTTCGAGGCCAAGTACGGCCTCGAGCGCAGCACCATCACCAAGATCAACATCAAAGGCGTGTTCCAGATCTGGACCCGCGACGGCGGGTACCACGAGGTGCCGCTCAAAGAGGGCCACGCCTGGACCCGCGAGGGCTGCAAGACCGTGCCCCGACTTCGCCGCCGAGCACGCCGACATCTCCACCGGCGGCATCGGCGCCTTCAACGACTGGACCCTGACCATCGTGCGCACCGACCAGGGCCGCGACATCCTGGCCGGCATGGTGGCCGACGGGGTCATCGAGACGCGCCCCGGAGACGACGACCCCGGCGCCTTCGAGCTGCTGCGCAAGCTGGCCCGGGTGAGCCGGCGCCGGTGGCCCAGACCGAGGTGGCCGGGCCCGGTCTGACCCCGTCGCCGGCCTGAGGCCGGCTCGGTCACGATGACCTGAGGTCTCCGCGACCGCCTCGATCACCGGCCCGAGGCCGGCTTCGAAGTGGTGATGCCCGCCAAGGCGCGGGCCCGATCGAACACGGCGTCGAGCATGGGCTCGGTCAGCTTCCCGGTGAAGGTGTTCTGCTGGCTCGGGTGGTACGAGCACACCACGGTGCGACCGTCGGGCCCGACCGCCTCGACGCCGTGGCCGAATCGGGGGCGGGGCCGCAGGCCGACCTCGTCCGCCATCACCTGGTAGGCGAACTGGCCGAGGGCCACCACCACGCGGAGCTCGCCGAGCAGCGCCAGCTCGCGACGGAGAAAGGGCTGGCACCGTGGCGCTCGGCCGGCGTCGGCTTGTTCTGCGGCGGCGCGCAGCGCACGGCGGCGAGCACGTAGGCGCCGCGCAGCTCGAGGCCGTCGTCGACGGCGACGCTGGTGGGCTGGTTGGCCAGCCCGGCCCGCCACAGGGCCGCGAAGAGCCAGTCGCCGGAGCGGTCGCCGGTGAAGACCCGTCCCGTCCGGTTGCCGCCGTGGGCGGCGGGGGCCAGACCGACGACGGCCACCCGGGCCCGCGGATCGCCGAAGCCGGGGACGGGCCGACCCCAGTACTCCTGGTCGGCGAAGGCGGCCCGCCGTTCGGCGCGCCACCTGCTCGCGCCACGCCACCAGGCGGGGGCAGCGCCGGCAGCGTGTGATCTCGCTGGTCAACTCGGGTCGAGCGGGCGGGAGGCGCACGGCCGACAGCGTACGATGGCCCGCCGTGCCCGCCCGCCGCACCCCGGCCCCTGCCGTCGCCCTTCTCGTCCGGCACGGGCGCACGCCGACGACGGGACGGTGCTCCCCGGACGGGCCCCGGGCCTGCACCTGTCGGACGAGGGCAGGGCCCAGGCCGAGGCGGCCGCCGAGCGCATCGCCGCGCTCAAGAAGCCCCCCGTGGCCGTCTACGCCTCGCCGCTGGAGCGGGCCGTGGAGACGGCCAAGCCCATCGCCTGCCAGCCTCGGGCTGCGGGTGCGCATCGAGCGCGGCCTGCTCGAGTGTGACTTCGGCGCCTGGACGGGGGCCAAGCTCGGGACCCTGCGCCAGCGCCGGGAATGGCAGACCGTCCAGGCCTTCCCCAGCTCGTTCCGCTTCCCCGACGGAGAGTCGTTCGTCGAGATGCAGGCGCGGATGGTGTCCACCCTCGACCGGCTGGCCGATCGCCACCGGGGCGAGACCTTCGTGGCGGTGTCCCACGCCGATCCCATCAAGGCGGCCGTGGCGGCCACCGCCGGTGTCCCCCTCGACCTCTTCCAGCGGCTGGCGGTGTCCCCGTGCTCGGTCACCGCGCTGGTGCGGGGCGAGTCCGGCTCCTACGTGCTGTGCGTCAACGCCACGGCGTCGCTGGCAGAGTTGGCGGTGTCGTGAGCCCGGCCCTCGATCTCGGCGACCTCGACCGCTTCACGGTGGGCACCGAGGGCCAGGTCGGGACAGCGCGTCTTCCTGCTGCAGTGCCGCAGCGGCCCCACCGTGGTCACCTTGAAGGCCGAGAAGCAACAGGTGTCGGTGCTGGCCGAGTACCTCGGACGTCTGCTCGCCGATCTCGACCGGCCCGAGGACCTCCCCGACCGACCTCGAGCTCGAAGAGCCCTCCGAGCCGCACTGGGTCATCGGCACCCTCGGGGTCAGCTACGACGACGCCCTCGACCGCATCGTGCTGGTGGCCGAGGAGCTCGTGGCCGAGGACGAGGAGGGCGACATGGCCCGCTTCACGATCACCCGCGCCCAGGCCGCCGCCTTCGCCATCCGCGCCACCACCCTGGTCGAAGCCGGGCGTCCGCCGTGCCCGTTGTGCGGCGGCCCCCTCGACCCGTCGGGACACGAGTGCCCCAGGACCAACGGCCACCGGCCGCCCGCCACTTGAGGCTCCTGGCCGAGGGCGACATCGAGGTCGTCGGCCGGCATGCCGTGGAGCTCGAACCACACCTTCCTCGCCACGTGCGCCCTGGGGGAGGAGGAGGCGGCCGCGGTGTACAAGCCCGGGCGCGGGGAGCGTCATCTGTGGGACTTCCCCGAGGCGATCTACCGGCGCGAGGTCGCCGCCTACGAGCTGTCGTCGGCGCTCGGATGGGACCTCGTCCCCGAGACCGTCGAACGTGACGACGCGCCCCTCGGGCCCGGGTCGCTGCAGCTGCTTCATCCCCGCCGACTTCTCCCAGCACCACTTCACCCTGGTCGAGGACGAAGCGCCACCACGACCAGCTGCGAGCCATCTGCGCCTTCGACGTCGTGGCCAACAACGCCGACCGCAAGAGCGGGCACTGCATCCTCGGCGAGGACGGCAAGGTGTGGGCCATCGACAACGGCCTGTGCTTCCACCGCGAGCCCAAGCTGCGCACCGTGATCTGGGAGTTCGCCGGGGAGCCACTGCCCGTCGCCCTTGTCGACGACCTGGCCCGCGTGGCCGATGTCCCCGCCCGACGCCTTGCGCCCCCTGCTCTCGGCGCGCGAGGTGGCCGCCGTCAGCCGGCGCGCCGACGCGCTGCTCGAGGCGGGACGGTTCCCGGTCCCCGACCCCGACGCGCACCACTACCCCTGGCCCCTGGTCTGATCCCGGCCCGGGTGGTGCCGGGTGGTCAGGGGCCCGGCGTGCGAAGAGCGAGCAGCCCGCCCGTCCCGGGCGTCAGCCCTGCCCAGGACGGGGCGGGGACCTCGGCCACCGCCAGGGCGGCGGTGGGGAACCGGCTCCTCGAGCCCGGTGCGCCCTGGGTCCTCGACGTTCAGAACGAGCAGGGCGAGCTCGTGCAGCGTCGGGTTGTGGCCCACCACGAGCACCGAGACGGCGTCGCTCGGCGAGCGCCCGAACGAGCTCGACGACGTCGTCGGCGTCGGCCCGTAGAGGGCGGCGCTCGACCACCAGCTCCGGCCCGCGCCAGCTCCGCCACCACGAGCTCGGCGGTCTGCACGGCGCGCCGCGCCGAGGAGGACAGCACGAGCTCGGGGACCGGCACGCCGGCGACCGGGGCGCGCCGGCGAGGTAGCGTGCCCACCTCGGTCGCCTGGCGCCGCCCCGCGCCGTGAGCGGGCGGCTGTGGTCGTCGGGTCCTTGCGGGGCCGCCTTGGCGTGGCGCAGCACCCACACGGACCTCGTGCCTAGAGGACGAGTCCCCACTCGTGGCCCATGAAGGTGATGGCGGCCTGCGACAGGCGCTGCGCGCCCGGGCTCGGCGATGTGCGTGCCGTCGGGGTCGCGGATCTGGACCTCGTTCCCCGAGGCGTTGGGGAGGAACGCCGCGTAGTGACCCTGGGGGTTCGACAGCACCGGCCACGAGGCGAAGTAGGTCACGCCCCGGTGCATGCGCCGCCTGGCTCTGGGCGATGTTGTTGAGGTTCTCCATCTTGGCGTTGAGCACGGGGTCGGCCATGGGCGGCATCCCGACCCACAGCACCCGGGCCCCGGTGCTGGCGGCCTCCGCCATGAACGCCCCCACACGCTTGCGCGTAGGCGGCGTTCCACGCCGCGGTGCCGTAGGTGAGCGACGGTCGCCGCCGTCCATGAAGTTCTGGGGGTCGTTGGCACCGATGAACACCACCACGGCCTGGGGCTGGTAGCGGGTGAGGTCGTGTTGGAGCTCGGTCGGCCAGTTGAAGTAGTCGGGCCGCGACAGCCCCGTGTCGATGTGGCCGTCGAGCACCGCGCTCACGACGTCGGTGGCGGCGAGGTCGTTCACGAACGGCTGGCCGAAGTCGATCCCGAGGGAGTCGCCCACCACCAGCAGGCGCAGGGGCGCCGACCGGGTCGGCGCCGCCAGGGGTGCGAGGCCGTCGGGCGCGGTGACCGGGTCGTCGGGGCCGTCGGGATCACCGGCGGCGACCGTGGGCGCCGTGGTGCGTCGGACGCGGTGACGCCGCGGGCGGTGCGTGCGGCGGGGGGCCCTCGACCTGCAGCACGCCGCTCCCGGTGTTGCCGTGCGCCCGATGGCACGGTTGGTCCCCGCCACGACGTGCGACAGGCCGAGCGCGTTCGAGACGTCGGCGATGGGACGGAGCACGGCGATGGCGACGCTCCGGCGGGTCCCGAGCGGCGCGTCCTGGGCCGAGCGCAGCAGCGTGGGCGCGTCGAGGAGGAGCCACACCGCGAAGCACACCAGGCCCGCCGCCAAGGCGTGGCGCCACGTGACGTGCACGCGACCCGGGACGGGGTGTTCGTTCGATCTCGGCCACCTCCGGGCCACGCCACGAAGCCCCTCGGAGTCGCTGGCGGTCGTCGTCGGGGTCGTGAGCGGCAACGCCGTTCGGGGACGCTCCGCGCGCCGTCGGCGCCGACGGAGGTGCCATCACCAGGGGTCGTCGCCGACACGCCGCCCTCCCCACTCCTCGGTCGCCACCGGGGCACGGGCTCGGCTCGCCGGGCCGGTTCGTGTGGTCAGGGGGGATGTCGGTCATGTGGTCCGCGTGTGCATGCATGCTCGGAACCGTCCCCCGCAACCTCGATCACCGCACGCGCGAGTTGGGAGCCGGCATCAGAACTCGTCGCTTCAGAACTTGTAATAGATGAACGGTGCGACACCCTGTGGCCCGAGCGTCGTGATCACGAGAAGAACGACCCCCAGTATGGCCCCTTGCACCACCCAGGGTTGACGGGCGAATTCCCGCTGGGCCCGTCCGCCGAAGGGCGTGGGCAGGTACTGCAACGCCACGGTGCCCACGATCGTGATCACGACCAGGGGCGTCACCAGAGGAGCGCGGCCCCAGGCCGTGAAGAGGCGCCCGATCAGCGTGATCGCCGTCGAGAACGAGTCGGCGTTGAAGAAGATCCAGCCCAGGCACACGATGTGGAAGGTGACGACCCGTTGCACCACCACCCGGACCGTGCCGTCGGGCAGGGGGTCGAGGCCCGCCGCCACCCGGCGGTCCCGGCGCAGATGTCCCACCACCTGGCCCGACCCGTGGAGGGCGCCCCAGGCCACGAAGGTCCACGCCGCCCCGTGCCACAGGCCGCCGAGGACCATCGTGATCATGATGTTCCTGGCGACGGTCCACCGCGAGCCGCTCGACCCCCCCAGCGGGATGTACAGGTAGTCGCGGAGCCAGCGAGAGAGGGTCATGTGCCACCGGCGCCAGAAATCCTGGAGGTTCCGCGCCGTGTAGGGCCTGTCGAAGTTCTCGGGGAACCGGAATCCGAGGAACATGGCCAGCCCGATGGCGATGTCGGTGTACCCGCTGAAGTCGGCGTAGATCTCCACTGCGTAGCCGTAGGCGGCGAAGAGGATCTCGAGGGCCGAGTGTTGGTGCGGCGCGGAGAACACCGGGGTCACGATGGCCGAGTCGACGTACGAAGAGATCACGACCTTCTTGAACAGCCCCGCCGCCACGAGCCACGCGGCGCGCCCGAAGTCGATCGCGGCCGGGTCGCGCCGGCGGCGGATCTGGGGGAGCAGCTCCTCGCCCCGCACGATGGGACCGGCCACGAGATGGGGGAAGAACGACAGGTAGACCGCCGCGTCGATGGCGCGGGCCGGCTCGATCTTGCGGCGATAGACGTCGATGACGTAGCTGAGCGCCATGAACGTGAAGAACGACACGCCGACCGGCAGCGTCACCGCCAGAAGCGGCAGGACCTGCCCGGTGCCCAGGGTGTGGAACAAGTTGTCCACGTTCAGGGCCACGAAGCCGTAGTACTTGAACCATCCCAGGATCCCCAGCAATACGGTGACGCTCGCCACCATGGCGAGCCGTCTTCGGCGTTCGTCCTCGCACCGTTGCACCACGACGGCACCGACCTGCGCGGTCACCGTCACCGCCCCCAGCAGGAACACGAAGCGCCAGTCCCACCAGCTGTAGAAGAAGTAGCTCGCCGTCGATCATGGCCAGCTTCCACAGACGCGGGTACGGGTTCAGCAGCCAGTTCGCCGTGAAGGCCACGGCGAAGAAGATGGCGAAGTCGATGGTGGGGAACAGCATGCGTGCGAATCACCCGCTGCTCAGAGGGAGCGCAACCTCCGGTCACGCGCGTGACCGAACCCCGCGGCACGCTACTGCAGGAGAAGTGAGGGAATGGCCACGCTCGACGGGCGGGGCCCGGCGCAGCACGCCACGCCGAGGTGCCCGGAAGACCCCAGGGTCAGCCGCGCGCTTTGAGCGCCTCGATCAGCTTGGGCACGACCTTGTGGACGTCGCCCACGATGCCGAGGTCGGCCACCGAGAAGATGGGGGCGTCCTGGTCCTTGTTGATGGCGACGATGTTCTTCGAGCCCTTCATGCCCACGAGGTGCTGGGTGGCACCCGAGATCCCGCAGGCGATGTAGAGGGTCGGCTTCACGGTCTTGCCCGTCTGGCCGACCTGGTGCGAGTACGGCACCCAGCCGGCGTCGACGATGGCGCGGCTGGCACCGGCCGCGCCGTGGAGCAGCTTGGCCAGCTCCTCGATCATGGCGTAGTGCTCGGCGCGACCCGAGGCCCCGGCCGCCCGACACCACGACCTCGGCCTCGTCGAGCTTGGGCCCGGTGCGCTCCTCGACGTGGCGGGCGAGGACCTTGGCGCCGTTGGTGGCGCCGAGCTCGGGCACCGGGGCCGGCGACGACCTGGGGCGGCGCCACCGCCGGCGGGCTCGGCCGCGAAGGACTTGGCCCGCACCACGAAGATCCACGGGCGCTCCGCCGGTGAACCGGGCCGTCGCCACCTGGGCGCCGCCGAACAGGCCGTGCTGGGAGCGCACCTCGTCGCCGTCGGCGACCAGGTCCACGACGTTGGTGATCACCGGGCTGTCGAGCCGGACCGACAGGCGCCCGGCGATGTCGCGGCCGTCGTAGCTGGCGGGGATCAGGATGACGTCGGGGCGGTTGCCCGACTCGACGAGCGCGGCCATGGCGCCGGCCACGGGCGCGCCCGGGCAGCGCGTCGCCGAGGTCGCCCACGTCGTAGACGGTGGTGGCGCCGAAGTTGCCGAGCTCGCCAGCCACCGCGGCGGTGTCGGCTCCCCATGCCACCGCCTCGGTGGTGGCGCCCATGGAGCGGGCCTGGGTGAGCAGCTCGAGGGTGGTGCTGGTGGGCTTGCCCTCGGCGGACTCGGCGAGGACCCAGACCTTGTCGATCGACATTCTCTTCTCCTGGAGTGCGTGCGAGAACCGTGCGCCGGCGGACGGGGTCAGATGAGCTTGAGCTGCTCGAGGAACCGGACGATGTTCTCGTAGCCGTCGCCCTCGTCCACGACGATCTCGCCGGCCTTGCGCTCCTCGGCGGCCGCTGACGTCGGTGACCTCCTGGCGCGCCCCCGCCGCGCCCACCTGGCCGGCGTCGAGGCCGAGGTCGGCCACCGTCAGCTGGTCCACGGGCTTGGACTTGGCCGCCATGATCCCCTTGAACGACGGGTAGCGGGGCTCGACGACACCCGGCGGTGACGGTCACGACGGCCGGCAGCGGGCACTCGACCTCGTCGTAGCCGGCTTCGGTCTGGCGCTCGACGTGGACGCGCCCGTCGCCCACCGACACCTTCTTGGCGAAGGTGACCGACGGGAAGCCGAGCAGCTCGGCCAGCTGGACCGGCATGGTCCCGGTGTAGCCGTCGGTCGACTCGGTGGCGGCGATGACGAGGTCGGGCTCGGCCCGCTCGATGGCCTTGGCCAGGACCTTGGCCGTGGACAGGGCGTCGGAGCCCTTGAGGGCGTCGTCGCTCACCAGGATGGCCTTGGCCGCGCCCATGGCCAGGGCGGTGCGCAGCCCCGAGGTCTCCCCGCCGGGGGCCATCGAGACCAGGGTGACCTCGCCGCCGCCGGCGGCCTCGGCCAGTTGCAGGCCCATCTCGACGCCGTAGGCGTCGGAGTCGTCCATGATCAGCTTGCCCTCCCTGACCAGGGTGTGGGTCTGGGGGTCGAGGGCCTGGGGGGCGGCCGGATCGGGGATCTGTTTCACACAGACGACGACGTTCATGGCCTCGATTGTTCCCGAGAACCCGCCGTCGGACCAATCCGGTGCGCGCGATCGGCGCCGGCGCGGACCGGCGCCGGGACGGCCGATCACACCCGCCCCAGGTGGGCGAGGGTGTCGGTCACGCGGTCGGTGATCACGACGTCGACCCCGGCCGCGACCACGGCGTCGAGGTCGTCGGGGTCGTTCACCGTCCAGGTGACGATGGCCATGCCCAGGTCGTGGGCGCGGCTCGACCAGCTCGGCGCTCACCTGGGAGTGATGGGGGTGGAGCGCCACGCACCCGAGGGCGGCGGCGGCGTCGAGGGCGGACAGCGCGTCGAGCGCAGGGTGCACGAGGAAGCCGAGCGGTGCCGCCCCGGCGGGACCCCCGGAGCGCGCCGATCGGAGCACGGCCGGCGGCTCGGTCAGCGCGCCTGCCCAGGGTGTCGGGCCAGAACGAGGAGACCACGACGTGGGCCGGGCCACGGGCTCGGCGGGGCCGAGCGTCCCGGCCAGGAGCGAGGCGACGTCGGCGGCCACCGTTCGTCGGGGTCGTAGCCGGGGTCGGTGGGGAGGTTCTTGATCTCCACGTTGACGATGGACCCGGCGCAGGCGGCCAGGGCCCGCTCGAGGGTGGGGACCCACTCCGGGAGCTCGTCGCGCCGGCGCTCGTGGATGAGCCCCGAGCCCGGGATCTCGGCGTCGTGATGCACGACCAGCACCCCGTCGACACATACGCCGCACGTCGAGCTCCACGCCGTCGGCCCCGGCGCGCAGCGACGCGGCGAAGGCCTCGAGGGTGTTCTCGTGCCAGGGCCCGGTCCCGCCCCGGTGGGCGAGCACCGTCACGGGGTCGCCCCGTCGTCGCCGCGGCCACCGATGCACCACGGGCCGAACGCTACCGGGAGCAGGCGGCCTCGAGCATGGGCGGTCTCGATCAGGGACAGCCTCGGGCATCGGGACTGCACGCGTGAGGGAGGTTGCGATAGGGAGGCGGGGCATGGGCAACGCTGAATGCGGGCAGCGCCGCCCATGCCTTCGCCATTCCCTCCGAAAACAATGGGCGCCCAGCCCGGTGGGTCTTGGGGGAACCGCAGTAGAGCGTGACCGCCCGACGAAGAATTTACGTCCGACCCCGACGCGCGCCCAGCGGGGTTCCACCCGAAATCGGGGCCGAGAATCCACCTGCACGGCAAGGCGCCGGGACCCGGACCCACTCGAGGGATCCCCACGCCACGCCACGCCGCGCCGTTGTCTTGTCCGCTCTCCAAGGATTCATCACGTCAGATCGGTGAGTGGAATCCCATGAGGGGTCGTCGAACAGGTCGGTGTGCTCTCGCCGCTGCGTCGGCGACATGACCGAAGCCTCGGTCCGGGGCGCGCCTCGGGCTTCGGGGTTCTTGACCCATGGGCCGGGGTGGGGGGCGCGTGAGCCGTTCGGTCCTTCCTTGATCTTGGGGGATGGTCTATCCGGCGCGTCCAGATCCCACCGAAACCTGACTTGCTCCATCGGATTTATGATGATAGGTTCGTCTCGACCCCAGCCCCAGGGGTAGTTACAACGCACCCCAAGCCGGAAGGACTACCGAGGGCCCGCGCCCAGGCAGTCCTTCCGGCGCGTGTGGCGGTCCACTGAAATGCGCCCTGACCTGGGCCTAAGTGTTGAGCCCGGGCCACAATGCGGGTACGGACCTGAATCTCTCGGCCTCCGCCAAGTACTCTCCGACGCCGAGGCACCGGGGAACTGGTCGAGCACACGCGGCTGGCCGCCCCGTTGTGCCCCCGCTGTGACGACTCGAACCGGGCCTGCTTCCTCAACGCCCGCAACGGTTACAGAACCACCCGATTTTCGGTCATTTCCGCGTCTTTCCCTGGTCTGTGAGCGTTTCTGGGCTTTCCTCGCGCTTGCAGGGGTGAGCGCTTGCGAGTAGCTTCACGAACACCGTTTCACGAGTGCGTTTACCCCCTGTGACCAGCCAAGTGAATACGATCACAAGGGTGGGACGCCAGATTTGCGCCGACTGCAGGGCAATGGAGGAGGTCATCGTGGCACTCATGTGGAACCGCTCGGTCGAATGGGATGCTGACGACTGGCGCAAGGTGGCGGCCTGCAGGCACACCGAGCCGGACCTCTTTTTCCCGGTCGGGACGACGGGACCGGCGATCGAGCAGATCGAGGCGGCCAAGCGAGTGTGTCGGGCATGTGAGGCGATCGAGCCCTGCCTCGAGTTCGCCCTGGCCACCAACCAGGAGTCGGGCATCTGGGGTGGTACCTCCGAAGAGGAGCGGCGCAAGCTCCGCAAGGCCTGGCTCGCCGCCCGCCGGCGCGGCGTCGTAGCCACCTCCGAAAGTCCCGGCACAACCGATCGGCCCCGGAGCAGCTCCGGGGCCGCTGCGCGTCAAGAGGTGACCTTTAGTGCCCGACCGTCGATATCCTCGACTGACGGGGAACGCGCAGTCCTCTCTCGTTGTGCTCTTCTCTCGGTGAGAGCTGGCGCTCCTCGGTGAGAGGTGCCGCCATGCGTGACGCGTCGAGAGGGCAACGACTCGGCACCCGGTGGGTCGACCGTTCCATGCGGGCCAAGGGCCTGGTGGTGATCGCCGTGCCCATCGCCATCCTCGTGGTCGTCCTGGGCTCGACGTTCTGGTTCACCCACGTCGACAACCGCGCCCAGAACGTCGCCGGCAACTCGCGACAGATCGTCGACGCCGCCACGATGCTCGAGAACAGCCTCCTTTCGGCCCAGGCCGACCTCGGGGGCTACCTCCTCACGGGAGACACGTCGTTCCAGAGGTCTTTCGCCCAGGCCGACAAGTCCGTTCCCACCCACCTCGGCCAGCTCGAAGCCCTGACCCTCAGCACCCCGGAGCGTCAGACCTGGGGCCCCGCCATCCAGCGCGACACCATCGCGCTCGTCTCCGCATTGGATCGTCTGAAGCTGCAACGACCCTCACCGGCACCGTCGGCGACGGTTCTCACCTTGTTGCGTTCCGTCCAGTCCGAGACGGACAAACTCCGTACCGACGTTTCCACGCTCTCGAGCCAGGAGACGGCGCTCATCGTCAGCCAGCAATCGGCCATCCACACTTCGAGCGTCTTTCTGCCTGCCATCGCCATCGCGGCGGTGGCGCTGGCCCTGGCGGGAGGCGTGATGGTGTCGCAGTTGTTCACCTCCGGCGTCGTCACGAGACTGCGTCGTCTCGAGCGGGCCACCGAGGCCGTCGAGCGCGGCGAGGTCCCGGTCGAGGTGCCCAGCGGACATGACGAGATCGGCCGTCTCTCGGCCAGGCTCCTCGACACCACGTCGCAATTCCGCGAGCGAGCCGAGGAGCGCGACCGCGCCCGCGGGGAGCTCGAGAACATCCTCACCGCCAGCCCGGTGGTGTCGTTGCGCTATGACGTCGAGACGCGGCGCTTTTCGTACGCGAGCCCCAACATCGAACGGCTCCTCGGCATCTCGGCCGAGGTCGCCATCGCCGAGCCCGGCGTCGTCGTCGAACACTTCCACCCCGACTCGGCTCGTCAGCTGCGCGACGCGTTGGTCGGAGGGGCCGGGCGCCACGGGGAACGTCTCGAGATCCTGCTCCGCTTCCGCCGTGACCCCGCGTCCGAGGACTGGCGCGAAGCCGAAGCGGTCTACACCTCGGAATCGGGACCTGGCGGTGAGCTCCGTGGGCTCGTGGCCTATCTCGTCGACGTGTCCGAGCGCCATGTGGCCCAACGCGCCGCCGAGGAGCGCCGGTTCCTTCTCGAGTCCATCTTCCATGCTTCTCCGGACACCATCGTCGTGCGTGACATCTCCGGACAGGTGGTCCTCGCCAGCTCGGAGCTGGCCGAGGTGATCGGGACCACCGACACCGCCACGGAACCTGTGACCGCTGGCCATTTGGCCGAAGACGATGTGGCCGGGGACCCTGTGGCCGCTGACCACGTGGCCCCGTACGAGGACCGCGCCGTCCTCGACCAATTGATCGCCCGCTGTGTGGCCGGCGAGCGGAGCCCCGATCCCGTTGTGACCACCGGGCGGCTCGCCGACGGGGATGTCCGCACCTACGAGACCCGGGCCCGACCGGTCTTCGACGAGGCCGGGCGCGTTCACGGGCACCGTGACGATCTCGCGCGACATCACCGAGCGGATCCACCTCGAGCAGTCCCTCCGGCATGCGTCGGTGGGCGCGGAGAGAGCGAGCCAGGCCAAAAGCGAGTTCCTCTCGCGCATGAGCCACGAGTTGCGCACGCCTCTCAATGCCATCCTCGGCTTTGCCCAGCTGCTCGAGCTCGACGAGCTCCCCGAAGATCAGGCCTCGAGCGTCGACCAGATCCAGGTGGCCGGGCGCCACCTGCTGTCTCTGATCAACGAGGTGCTCGACATCTCGCGCATCGAAGCAGGCCGGGTCAGCCTGTCCACAGAGCCCGTCGAAGTTGGCGATCTCCTCGAGGAGGTCGCCACGTTGCTCGCTCCGGTTGCCGAGGCGGCCGGCATCGAGCTGTCGGTCGACACCGACGGGGCACGCGTGTTGCGTGTGCACGCCGATCGTCAGCGATTGGTGCAGGTTCTGCTCAATCTCGGCTCCAACGCCGTCAAGTACAACAGCCGAGGTGGCTCGGTGGCATTCAGTACCGCCACCGCCGCCAAGGGCCGGGTCCGCCTCGAGGTCCGTGACACGGGACCGGGAATCGCGCACGAACAACAAGGCGAACTGTTCATCCCGTTCTCGAGGCTCGGGGCGGAACGCTCCGCGGTGGAAGGGACCGGGGTCGGCCTCGCCCTGTCGAAGCAGCTCGTCGAGGTGATGGGGGGTGCCATCGGGGTGGAGTCGTTCCCCGGGCACGGCTCGACGTTCTGGGTCGAGCTTCTGTCGGTCGAGCCCACCGGGCCCGGAGCACCCCGGGTCGAGGCGACGTCCGGCGGAGCCCCCCAGCCACGGACCGCCGAGCTCGACGGCCGCGCCCGGCCCCTGCGCAGCGCCCCGCCGGCGCCCAACGGCATCCGTGGCCCCGCCCCGCCGGGCCGAGGCGTGGTCGTGCTCCAGATCGAGGACAACCCGTCGAATGCGGCCCTGGTCGAGCAGGTACTCGCCAAACGTCCCGGAGTTCGGCTCGTGTCGGCGGTCGAGGGCCGTTCTGGGTTCGAGCTCGCCCGCCAGCACCGGCCTGACCTGGTTCTTCTCGACCTCCACCTGCCGGATCTGCCTGGTGGCGAGCTGTTTCACCGGCTCAAGGCCGTGCCTGAGTTAGCCGACACCAAAGTAGTCGTGGTGAGTGCAGACGCCACTCCGAGCAGGATCAGGGAAATGCTCGACCTCGGGGTCGAGGGCTACCTTACGAAGCCGGTGGACGTCGAAGCTCTCCTTCGACTGGTGGACTACGAGATAGGAGCCAAGCAGGGTGAACCTCGGTAAAGATCGGTCGCAGGGTGTGCAGGTGCTCGTCACGAACGACAAGCGCCTGTTCTGCGCGGATGACCGACTCAGCGCCAGGGCCCTGATCGAGCAGATGGGCGAGTACAACGGATCCTCCGACATCCTCACCTGGCCCCGGCCTGCCAAGGCGCGGTGCACGGCGCGGGTGTCGGCGAAGATTCGGAACCGGTCGTGGGGGGGACTCCGACCAAGAGGACGGGACGACGTGCGACCGGAGGTAGGCCTGTGACTGCGACTTTGACCGAGGAAGACCACATGGTCCTGGTGGCCGAGGACGACACGGCGAGCCGGACCGCCACCAGGATGTTCCTCCAGCGGGTGGGATATCGCGTGGGAGAGGCGGCCGACGGGCCTGGCACGCTGCGTGAAGCGAGCATCGGCACCTACGACCTGGTGTTGCTCGACCTCGGGCTCCCGGGGCTCGACGGTGAGGAGGTTCTCGCCCGGCTGCGCCGCGACGGCGGCTTGCCGGTCATCGTCCTGACCGGCCGTTCCGAGGAGTCCGAGCGCGTCCGGGTCCTGAACCTGGGCGCGGACGACTACGTGGTGAAGCCGTGCTCGCTCCCCGAGCTCGATGCCGCGCATCCGGGCGGTCTTGCGCCGCGGCCAGCCCCCACAGGCAACGAACCAGATCGAACATGACGGCCTCGTCATCGACCGGGCGGCACATCGAGTCCTGGTGAGCGGAACGGCGATCGACCTCACGCCCAAGGAATTCGACCTTCTGGCATTTCTGGCGGCGACACCCGACCAGGTCTTCACCCGCGAAGAGCTGCTCGAGCACGTCTGGGGCTCGACCCAGGAGTGGCAGGACCCGGCGACGGTCACCGAGCACGTCCGCCGCCTCCGGCTCAAGCTAGAGCCCGACGCCACCAACCCGCGCTGGCTGCACACCGTGCGCGGCATCGGATATCGCTTCTCGGTGGGGCCCGAAGACTGAAGCGACGGAGTCGTGGGGGCGCCTCGGCGCCCTGCACGGCGCGATGTCAGCGCGGGGTTGTGTCGTTCGACGGCCGGTGGGCCGGAAGGTCGATCGTCACGAGCGTCCCGCCGTTGCTCTGCATCACAATGGAGCCCCCGAGCTGGCTCGTGACGAGATCGCGGACGATCGAGAGCCCGAGACTCGTCGTGTGGTCGATGTCGAACCCCTCGGGCAGACCGCACCCGTCGTCACGGACCTGCAGGGTGAGGTGATCGTCGTCGTGGGCGAGCACGAGCTCCACGTGACCCACGGCCTCGCCCTCGCTCTCCCCGATGAACACCGACTCGGCCCCGAGCGACGGGAAGGCGTGCTCGACCGCGTTCTGCAGCAGCTCGGCGAGGACCACGGCCAGGGGCGTGGCGACGTCAGCGGCCACCTCTCCCACGTCACCCATCACTTCGATCTCGATGCTGTCCCCCGACACGACCGAGTCCTCCGCCATACGGACCAGTGACCCCACGATCTCGTCGAAGGGAACCTCGTCGCCAGGCTCGCGCGACAGGATCTCGTGGACGAGGGCGATCGACCTGACCCGACGCTCGGCCTCGCGCAGGGCCTCTTGGCCCTTTCCGGGTTCGAGCCGTCGAGCTTGGAGCCGGAGCAACGACGAGATCGTCTGCAGGTTGTTCTTCACCCTGTGATGCACTTCGCGTATGGCGGCGTCCTTCGACAACAAGAGGCGGTCGAGACGGCGCAGGTCCGTGACGTCGCGCAGCAACACCATGGCACCCGTGACCGTGTCCTGTTCGAGGAGGGGCGTGCATTGCAGCAGGACGATGACGTCGGGACGGCGCTCGACCTCTTCGGTGACCGGGCACCCCGCTCGCAAGGCGGCACGCACCGCCGTGTCGTCGATCCCCAGCTCCGAAAGGCGTCGGCCCTCGACCACGTCGCTCACGCCCATGCGGTGCAAGGCGCTCATGGCGTTGGGAGAGGCGTAGCGCACGTGGCCTCCGGGCTCGACGAGGACGAGACCATCGCCGACCCGGGGAGCGTCTTCGGTGGTGTAGTCCTCTCCCATGAACGGGAAGTCACCGACGACCACCATGTGCGCCAGCCGTCGGTAGAGGTCGCGATAGACGCGTTCGAGGCGCCCGGGTCGCCGGTCCTCGGTGGGCGCCACCCGCACGATGACTGCGACGGGGTCGCCACCATGGCGCACGGGCACGCATTCGAGCTGTGCGGTGTCGGGAACGGCCGGCACCTCACCGGTGTCGCGCGAGTCCGGGTCGGCCGATGCCATTCTGACCCGGACGGGAACGGGGATGACGGCGAGCCCCGACGACACCGCTCCGGTCTGCAGGGCTTCGCTCACCACCGGCCAGTCGGCACTCTCCACGATCTGGCCCACCAGGTCGACCCGCAAGAGCGTGGCCCAGGTGGTCGGACGGATCTGTCCCAGGACGATCAACTGGGCACCGGCCGTCCCCCGCACCGGCGCCACGAGGAGCAGGTCCGAGAACGACAGGTCCGACAGCACCCCCCACGACCCGAGCAGGCGCTGGAGGTGATCGAGGCTGGCGGTGTCGAGTCCCGTGTGGGTGGCGGCGAGCTCCGCCGGCGTCTTCATGTTCCGAGGACCGCGGCGCCGACAGGAACGTCCACCCCGATACGGGCACGAAAGGCGCGCAACGAGCCCACCTGCAGGTCGTCGAGCATCCGGGCGAGGTCGCCCGTACGGTGGGCGACTTTGGACAGTCGGTGTGCGTCGGAAGCCGTCGTCAGGGGGACGCCGCCCGCCGCCAAGCGCGACAGCAACCCCGGTGCGGGGTATGCCTCGTCGGCGGGCTTGCGCCATCCCGCCGACGAGAGCTCGGCGGCCATTCCCGATGACCGCGCCGCCTCGACGAGTCGGTCCCAGCACTCTTCGGGGGCCACGGGTCTGTGACCGGCGGCCTTCACCAGGTCGGGATGGGCCAGCACGTCGCACGCCGAGGTGGCGGCGAGCTCCTCGATGGCCGTGACGTAGTCGCTCCACGCCGCGTCGACGTCGCGCGTCGACCACTGGGCCATAGACGAGCGCGTCGCCCACGTCGTCGAAACGCCACGCCCCGATCCAGTGGACCGAACCCAACAACACGTCGAACGGGTAACCGGCCAGCAGGGTGACGACGTCGTCCATCCGCCCGCGGTAGTAGTCGACTTCCAAGCCGAGCACGACGGGTAGACCGGCGTCCTTGGCGGCCAACCCGCACTCCACGTAGTCGTCGAGATCGGCGCGGGCGTGCTCGTCCCAGTAATTTTCCATCGACGCCCGCAAGGCGGCGTCGGGCTCGTCGTCCCAGAAGCCACGCAGCAACCGGTCCGCCTGCACGAAGCGGAAGAGGTGCTCGGTCAGCGCGATCTCGTGGACGCCGGCTGCAGTGGCCCGCTCGCAGTAGCCGGCCACCTGCTCGAGAGTGGGGGCCGTGTCACGCTGACCGTGGGGCCAGAGGTGCAGGTGGTAGTCGAGCATCGAAAGGGGTCGGTAACTCGACGTCCCTCACCGACCGCCGGCGGCGGCATGGTGCGACGACCGGATGAGCGTGACCCCGTCGCGCACCGGGACCTGCACGCAGACCACACGGGGATCACGCACCACGGCGTCGTTGAAGGCGCGAATGGCTTTGGTGTCAGGGGACTGGTCGCCCTCGTCGAGAACCCTCCCGCTCCACAGGGTGTTGTCGGCGGCAATGAGCCCGCCGGGGGCCAGCTTGGGCAGGACCGCTTCGTAGTACGCCAAGTAGTTCGATTTGTCGGCATCGATGAAGACGAAGTCAAAGGGCCCGTCGAGCTCGCCCACGGTGTCGAGGGCCGGACCCTCTCGCACCTCGATCCGGTCCGCGTAGGGGCTGGTGGCGATGTGTCTCCGGGCCACCTCGGCGTGCACCGGGCTCAGCTCGCACGTGGTGATGCGTCCACCGGGAGGCAGGGCGGCCGCCATGGAGAGCGAGGAGTAGCCGCTGAAGGTCCCGATCTCGAGCACCCTCTGCGGGCGTAGCGCGTAGACGAGCGTCTCGAGGAAGCGACCCTCGAGCGCTCCCACCATCATCTGGGGTGCCACGAGCGTGGCGCGGGTCTCCTCGGCCACCGCCAGCAGATGATCGGCCGGCGGGGTCGTGTGCGCTTCGGCGTAGGCCTCGAGGCCGGGGTCTGTGATGTCGGTCATAGGAGTGGTCCCTCCGGACGCATCGTAGGCGCCGGAGCCGGCCACATGGACCGGTCGAGACCGACTCCCTACGAGGCGACCAAGGGCCGGACGAGACGCATGACCCGATCGAGTGCGCGCATGTAGGCCCGGTGGGCGCCGGGCGTACCGTCGCGGGCCGCCACCGCGTAGGTGGCATGGAGCCACCGATGGGCATCGACCCCGTCGGCGTCCCCCGCCAGACCCTCGTCGTGGTCGATCTCGCACAGGAGCCGGTACAACCTGGGCGCGTCGAGAGAGGCGAAGTCCCGGACGAGGCGCTCGATGTGCCGATCGGAATCGAACCGCTCCAGGGCTCGAAGACCGTTTCGGGAGCCCGGGTGCTGCACTCGCCCACGCTCTTCGTACCCCAGGACGAGCAGTGCGCCGACCCGGCCGAATCGTTGTACGACAGCGGCACGGGCGGCGGGCGAGGCATGCGGCCCTCCTAGCAACGCCAGAGCCGTCGCACCATCGGCGAGGACGTGTTCGGCGCGCAACCCGACCTGGTCGGCGTCCTCACTCGCCATGGCCTGCCGGAGCAGTTCCGTGGCGCGCCGTGTCCGGTTGAGGGGCCGTCGGGGCCTGGCACCCCGCAGCACGCGCACCAGCGGCGCGTCGGAGCGTTCGGGGCTGCCAACGACCCTGCCGCGGACACCGGGCGATGAACACGGGTGGCCCGCCCGGCACCACGGGACGCCGTCGGCCACGTGGTTGGCACATGGTCGGCCGGTGGTCGTAAACGCAAATCCACAGGTTCTCGTCGTCATCACCGCGCCCGCGCCGGGTGGGGCACCCTTCGCCCGCTCCGGCGACCGAATCGTCATGTATGGATGTCGGCATCTCGAGGGTCATTCTTCATCCAGGACAACACAACCCCCGACCAAGCTAAGACCACCCCGGATCGGCAGCTGATTCGGCTGTGGCGGCGTCACGGGCGCCCGACCCCGCGCGTCCGGGCGAATGACGTCGGGCGTATGGCTCCGGCGTGACGACCATGTTGCGATCGGTGTGGCGCCGGCGCCCAGGAGAGTGAGAGCGATGGCCGTCGAGGCCCCGACGACACAAGGGCGCGCACGGGGCCGTGCCCGCATGCCCCGGCGTTGCGCTCGGAGTGCTGGCACCGCGGGCCGAGCGGGATCCGATCATGCGGGCCACGCCCGGCGCCTCGAGGACGCTCTCGAGGCTCTCGGGGTCTCCACGATGTGCCCACGATGTGAAGGAAGGAGCGTGAGCGAGTGGCCCGGCACGTGCCTGAGAGGGACCAGAAGGCGGGAGGAACATGACCGCCCGGTCCCGAATGGGTTGGGCCTGCCAACACCGGGGCTAAGGGCGGGGGCCGCCCCAGCCGATGGAGTCCTGGTGATCGAATCGCGCGGCCTCCTGGACGTGGCTGTCTGGCTTCCGGACGCCGTGGTGGTGGTCGACGCCTCGGCCCGGCTGATCTGGGCCAACGAAGCCGCGGAACGGCTCTTCGGAGTGGAGAGCGAGCGCCTGGCGGGGACCGACGGCCTTGCCTTCCTCCACCCCGACGACCACGAGGTCGCGGCGGTGGCCCTGACGAGCATCCAGGGGAAGACGGTGGGGACACCGATCGAGCTGCGCGTGCGAGCCACCGACGGCTGGAGGCTCGTCGAGGTCATCGGCGCCAACCTCCTCGACAGGCCGGCGGTCAACGGGCTCGTGCTCTGTCTGCGCGACCTGACCGAACGACGCCGGTGGGAGATCGCCTCCGACGAGATCGGGAAGTTCCGGGCCATCGTGCACAACGCCGCCAGCGTCATCATGCTGTTGGACGCGGGGGGCCGCATCGAGTCGGTGTCCGCCGCCATCACGCGACTGCTCGGACACGATCAGGAGCTCGTCGAGGGCAGGCCTCTGGTCGAGTTCGCCGCCCCCCACGACCAGGGCGCCCTGGCCGCGGCGTTGTCCCGGGCCGTCGACGCCCCGTCGTTCAGCAGGGCGCCCACGGTTGTCGAGGTCGAGTTGATGCGTCGCGGCGCCAACGAGTCCGTCCCTTTCGAGCTGAGCATCGTGAACCTCCTGGACGACCCCACGGTGAAAGGCCTCGTGGTGTCGGGCCACGACATCACCCAGCTCCGAGCCACGCGCGACGCTCTCGAGGAGATCACCACCTTCGACCCCCTCACGGGGCTGGCCAACCGCATGACCCTGCGGGCCCATGTCGAGCGATGTCTGGGAAACCCCACCACGGCCGTGGTGTTCATCGACCTCAACGGTTTCCGGCCCATCAACGATCAGTACGGCCGGGCCACCGGCGACGAGATTCTGCGGCGCGTGGCGACGCGTCTCGAGTCGTCGGTGCGCAAGGGTGACGTCGTGGCGCGCTACGGGGGCGACGAGTTCGTGGTGGTGGCCGCCATCCGCGACCCCGAGGAGCTGCGGGCACTGGCGGCCCGACTGGCAGAAGGGATCCAGCGTCCCATCGAGCTGCCCGAGGGCACGTTCCGCTTGACCGCCAGCGTGGGCCTCGCCCATCCGGGCCCGGGCGACACTGCCGCCACCCTGCTCGGCCGGGCCGACAGCGCCATGTACATCGCCAAGCAGCACGCCGAAGGCGGAGGCAACTACTCCGCCCAGTAATCGGTGGCGAACCTCGTCACGGGCTCCAAAGCTGCCCGCCCAGGCGCAGCAGGCCGGCGAGGTCGAAGACGTCGGTCTCGAAGTAGGGGATGCTCACGAGGGCCTCGGGCACCGTGGCCAGCTCCGCCTGTTGCTCGGCCTCGCGTTGGGCGACGACCCGGTAGTCGAGGTAGCTCCGGCCCACTTCGGCGAGCACGCGCCGGATCTGACTGACGTCGCCGGAGCGGACCTTGGGGGCGACCGCTTCGGCCAGCTCGTCGGCCTGGTCACGGAGCTTCTCGGCCACCACGGCCCCCTGCGGATCGCGCAGGTACGCGGGAAGCACCTTGTTCAGGACGATCGCACCGAGATGCAGACGTCGATCCTTGAGGGCCTGGGCGAAGAACTCTGCTTCGCGCAGCGGAACCGCCTCGAGCGTCGACACCACGATGAACGAGGTGCGACGGTCCGCCATCAGGCGGTGCACGGCCTTGGCCCGCTCGACGAACCCGTCGTACATGGACTGGAAGAGGATGAAGAACTGGGCGACGTCTTCGAGGAACTGGGTCCCGAGGATCCGGTCGGCCACCTGGTAGAAGGGTTTCGAGGCGAAGTTCACGAGCCTCGATCGATACGGCACGATGAGCCAGCGCAACAACCGGCTTGAGAAGAACTCGGCCATACGCTCGGGTGCGTCGAGGAAATCGAGGGCGTTGCGCGACGGTGGCGTGTCCACCACGATCAGGTCGTAGTTGCCGTCGGCGTGGATCTCGAAGAGCCGCTCCATGGCGATGTAGTCGTGACTCTGGACGAATCGGCCCGAGATGTCGCGGTACAGGGGGTTCGAGAGGATCTCGTCTCGAGTGCGGGTGTCGGGCGCATGTAGCCGGATGAGGGAGTCCCACGACTCCTTGGTGTCGAGCATCGCGGCCCAGAGCTCACCCCTGGGCTTCACGCCCGCCTCGAGAAAGGTGGCGTCGGGCACGCGCCGCTCGGTGTTCCCGATGCCTTCGAGGCCCAAGGCGTCGGCCAGTCGCCGAGCGGGGTCGACGGTGAGCACGAGGACCTTCCCACCGAGATGCGCCGCGGCCATGGCTGCGGCAGCGGCGGCAGTGGTGGTCTTGCCGACCCCCCCGGGCCCGCACGCCACCACGATCTCCTTCGACGCCAGCAGACCGTCGAGCGACGCGCCGCGTCCTTCGGGGGGCGAGGGGCTGCGCCTGGCCATCAGCGGACCAGCTCGTCGCCGAGCGAGCCGGCCACCTGGCGCAGGGTGCGCAGGCCGTGCAGTCTCGTGAAGAGGAAGGGCAGGTACATCATGGGCACGACGGGGTCGATCCCGGCGCGCAGGCGCTCGAGGTGCTCGGCTCCGGTGCGCCGCACCGTGACCGCCAGTCGGGCGGCGTCGAGCACCGTCTTGGGGTCGCCGCGGACCAGGGTCTTGAGCTCAGCAGACACCCCGGGACGGCACAGATCGTTGAAGACCTTCTCCTCGCTGCGCCCGAACAACTCGGGCAGGACCCGGTTCACGATCACCGCCGCCAGCTCGACCGATGTCTCGGCGTCGACCTTTGCCGCCAACTCGATGGTCTCGTTCACGGGCATTTCCTCGGGAGTTGTGACGATTACGAGGCCGGTCAAGGCGGCATCGGACAGGATGTCGAGGATCCAGTCCGTCTGCGAGCGGATCAGGCCCACCTTGACGAGGTCGTTGATCGCCTGGGGTGCGGCCAGCTGCCCGACGATGTGCCCGGTGGCAGAGGCGTCCACCACGACGAGGTCGTAGTGGTGCTCGCGCACTTCGTAGCAGAACTTTCCCACCGTGAGGATCTCGCGGACACCGGGTGCGGCGGTGGCCACGAAGTCGAACGCTTTCGCCAGAGGCCCGATGCGGCCCACCACGGGGATCCGCAGATTGAGCCTGAGGTACTCGCGCAGCGACGCCTCGGTGTCCATCGACATAGCCCACAGCGACGGGAACACCTCGCGTGCCGCGAAACTGGTAGGACTGGTCTCGAAGTAGGCGGCGACGTCGCCCTTGGCGTCCACTTCGCACAACAAGGTGCGCTTGCCGTGCTCGGCGGCATAGAGCGCCAGACCGGCGGCCACCGTGGTCTTGCCCACGCCGCCCTTTCCGGTGACAAAGAGAAGACGTCGGTCGAGCATGCTCACCATCTGGCGCTCTGCGGTGCTCACCGGAAACTACCGACCACTCGGGTCAAGGGGCGCCGAAACCAACCCGACGCTCGTGGGTGGGGGCTCCAACCTCGACGTAGGCGACCTTGGCCACCGGAATGGCGACGCGCCGACCCTTGCGGTCGGTGAGCCACAACACCCCTGCTTCTTTGCCCAAGGAGGACTCGATCTCCGCGATGACCGCCTCGCGATCGACGTCTTCGTCCAACTCGACCTCGAGCTCCTTGGCGCTCTGCACGATCCCGATGCGCACGTCCACCTGTGTCCCGCTCCTCCGATCGAACCGTCCCTAGCCGGGCGGCCCACGACCATACAGCCGTGAGCCACACTAAGGCCCATGGAGCCAACCCCCGTCCTACCGACCGAGCGCAGCCGCCGCTGGGCCGCCACCATGGCGGGACACGAAGGTGACGGCCTGCGCACGGCGCATGCCGACTCCTCCGCCACCCTTGGCAGCGAGGGCGAAGTCCCGCCGCTCGGGCGCCACGAAAGGGAGGCTGCCGAGAACCTGCTCCTCGCCCCGGGGGCGACGCGGGCCGCCGCCGGGGGACGGCGCGCCGTCCCCGAGGAGCCCGACCCCTGGCGTACCTGCTTCGAGCGCGACCGGGACCGTATCCTGCACTCGGCGTCCTTCCGGAGACTGGCGGGCAAGACCCAGGTCTTCATCTTCCCCGCCGACCACCAGCGGACACGCCTGAGCCATGCCCTCGAGGTGGCGCAGGTGGCCACCGGTATCGCCCGGGCGTGCCGGATGAACGTCGCACTCACCGAGGCCATCGCGCTGGGCCATGACTGCGGTCACGGGCCCGGGGGTCACATGAGCGAGGACGCGTTGGGGGTCTTTCTCGCCGAGGGGTTCGACCACGCCGTGTGGGGCGCGGATGTCTCGCTCGCCGAGCTGAACCTGTGCGAGGAGACGCTCGACGGCATCCGCAACCACTCCTGGTCGCGTCCGGCCCCGTCCACCCCCGAGGGTGAGGTGGTCAGCTGGGCTGACCGGATCGTGTACTTGTGCCACGACTGGGAGGACGCGGTCTCCGCCGGGATCGTGACCCCGGCGCTCTTGCCCGACGTCCTGTTCGGTCGCTGCGGCGACACCCGCTCCAAACAGCTGCACACGTTCATCGACGGGATTGTCCGCACCACGCTTCGAACGGGCAGGGTAGGCATGGAAGACGAGCTCGCTGAAGCCCTCGCCGCCTTCCGGCGCTGCAACTACGAGCACATCTACCTGCGCCCCGCATCGCTGACCCAGGGCGCGTCGGTCGTGGAGGTACTGCGTGCCCTGGTGTCGCATTTCACCGACCAGCCCAACCTCATCCCCGGCGTGCGCAGCGGTGGGGGCCTCGCCGCGGGCAGCGAAGGTGCGGTCTTTGAAGCCGTCGCCTACGTAGCGGGGATGACCGATCGCTTCGCCATGGGTATCGCCGTCTCGGACCTCGGCTGGGATCGTGAGCGCCTTCCCCGGGGCGTGAATTCCCTCACCGGACGTTGAGCTCTCTGCGGTAGATGCGGGCCGGCCCGAGCTCGTCGATGCGCGTGGCCAGCGCGTCGAACGCCAGTGCCGCCTCGCCTCCCGGGTCAGAGAGACGCACCGGAACCCCGTTGTCCGCCCCCACCCGGACCGAGGGAACGAGGGGGATCCGGCCCAGCAGGGGCACCTCCAGATCGTCGGCGAGCGCCTGCCCGCCCCCGGTCCCGAAGAGCTCGTAGCGCGTGCCGTCGTCGCCGGTGAACCACGACATGTTCTCGATGACACCTCGCACCGCCAGCTTGAGCTTCTTCGCCGCGTAGGCCGACCGCTGGGCCACCCGCTGCGCGGCGGCCTGCGGAGTCGTGACAACCACGATCTCGGTGCGCGGCAGATACTGGCCCAACGACAGCGTGACATCGCCCGTGCCCGGAGGCATGTCGATGAGGAGGAAGTCCGGCTCTCCCCAATAGGAATCGACGAGAAACTGCTCGAGCGCTTTGTGCAACATGGGCCCGCGCCAGATCACCGGCTGTTCGTCGGGAACGAAGAATCCCATCGACAGGCACCGGACACCGTGGACCACCGGCGGGACCAAGAGGTCGTCCACGGCAACGGGGCCCCGCGTCACACCCAGCATCTTGGGCACCGAGAAGCCGTAGACGTCGGCGTCGAGCAGTCCGACATCGTGGCCCCGCGCCGCCAGGGCGACCGCCAGGTTCACCGTCACCGACGACTTGCCCACGCCGCCCTTGCCCGACGAGATCCCCACCACCCGGGTGCGCGAGCCCGGAGCCATGAACCGGTTGGGCCGGCCCGCCTCGTGCCCGAGAGGTGCCGGAGGCCCACCGGGACCAGGTCCATGCACGTGGGCGTCGCCACCCGAGGGGAGGGCTCCGGGCTCTCCACCGGCGCCCAGCGCCAACCGGCGGTGGAGGTCCTGGCGCTCTTCGGCGGTCATCGTGGCGAGCTCCACCTTCACCTCGGTCACCCCGGGGAGAGACCCCACACCCCGGACCACCAGGTCGACCAGCTCGTCGGCGGCGGGCCAGCGCTCCACGGGCATCGCCACCACCACCAGGGTCTGTCGGCGTCCCGCCCGCACGGACCGCACCATCCCCAGCTCTCCGAGGCCGCGTCGCAGCGTGGGGTCCTCCACGGCCGCGGCGGCGGCGCGCACATCGGCATCGTTGGGGGCCAAGGCGTCTCTCTCGGAAAGGGTCCGGCGGCGCGACCAGGGATTACGCCGCGCCCAACCGGTAGACTACTGGCGTGCAATCCCAGCCCGATCTCGGTGGGAGCGGGCCCGCCGACCGCAGGTTCTCCGCCGCCGTGGCGGCAGTGACCTCGGCCTTCGGCGACCCGACCCGACGTGAGATCTACCTCCACGTCCGGTCGCACCCCGGCGCCACCGCCTCGGAGCTGGCCGCGGCGTTCTCGGTGCACCCCAACGTGGCCCGGCACCATCTCGATCGACTCGCTGCCGGGGGGTACCTCGAGGTGAGCCTCGAACGATCCCCCTCCGCCGGGGCAGGGCGTCCATCCAAGCGCTATCGCGCCGCCGACGGACCCGACGGAGACCCCACGCTGGACTTCGTGACCCATCGTGACGACTTGATCGTGGCCCTGCTCGCCGAGGCCCTCGAGTTGCTCGGTCCCGACGAGGCCGAGCGCATGGCCGAGCGACTGGGCGAGAACTACGGACGCCTCCTCGCCGAGCGTATGGAGCCTGGCGAGGGACAACGCTCGGTGCGCGCCGCCATGCACGCCATCGCCGACGCCCTCACGGCGCATGGGTTCGCCGCCCATGCCGAGGACCGTGGTGAATCGACCGCCGTCGTGGCCGAGCACTGCCCCTTCGGCGAGGCCGCCACCCAACATCCGGTGATCTGTGCGGTGGACCGGGGGATGGTGCGCGGGCTCCTAGCCGGGCTGTGTGGAGCGGCCGCGGACGGGCCCATCCCGGTCGTGCTGTCGTCCCGTGCGCGGGGCGACGACGCCTGCGCCGCACTGGTCTGAGCCCTGGCGCGCCACTACCTCGACCACGCCTCCACCTCGCCGCCGCGGCCCGAGGTGGTCCAAGCCATGATCCGCTGGTTGGAGTCTTCGCGCCACAACGCCGGCGATCCGGGCCGAGTCCATACCGAGGGTCGCATCGTGCGTGCCATCGTGGAGACGGCACGTGAGCATGTCGCCGCGCTGCTCGGCACGCGTCCGCGCCAGGTCGTGTTCACTTCGGGCGGGACCGAAGCGGTGAACGCGGCGACGTGGGGAGCGACCACCGCGCGACCGGGGCGTCCCGTCGTGCTCGCCGCTGTCGAGCACTCCTCGGTCCAGGACGCGTCGCGGCGAGCGGGCGCGCTCGTCCACGTGGGCGTCGACCGTTTCGGGCGCATCGACCCGGCCGAAGTGGAGGACGCGCTCGAGAGGACCGCCCGGGCCGGCTCGCCCGCCGCCCTGGTGCACTGCCAGGTGGCGAACCATGAGGTCGGCACGATGCAGCCCGTGGGCGAGGTCGTCGAGGTGTGCCGACGGCACGACGTCTTCGTGCACGTCGACGCCTGCATCACCACCGGGCATATCGAGATGGACCTCGACGGGCTCGGCGCCGATCTCGTCTCGGTGAGCGCGCACAAGCTGGGCGGACCGCCGGGGACCGGCGCCCTGGTCGTGCGGCGCGGTGTGCGGATGGCGCCTTTTCTTGTGGGCGGCGAGCAAGAGCGGGCACGACGAGGTGGCCTCGAGAACGTCGCCGGCATCGTCGGGTTCGGAGCCGCCGCCGAGGTGCTGACGCTGCCCGGCCGGCTTGCCCTGGAATCGGCCGACGCCCGTCGGCGTAGTGAGGCCATCCTGGCCGCGGCGACAGCGGTCGAGAACGTGGAGGCGCTCGGCGATCCCGACCTGCGAGCGCCGCAGCTGGTGTGCGTCGCCGTCGGAGGGGTCGAAGCCGAACCGGTCCTGCTGGGGCTCGATCAGAACGGCATCGCCGCCCACTCGGGCTCGTCGTGCTCGTCGGAGTCTCTGGCACCGTCGCCCGTGCTCGAGGCCATGGGGGTCGACGCCGAACGCTCCCTCCGGCTCTCGGTGGGGTGGTCCACCACCGACGACGACGTCGAGGCGTTCGCGGCGGCGTTTCCCCGGGTGGTGGGCGAGCTCCGCGCCCTCCGGGCCTGAGCACCCGCAGGATCAGCCCGCGGGGGGTTTCCCGGCGGTCGGTGTGTCCGTGGTCGGTGTGCCCGTGGTCGGTGTGCCCGTGCCCGGCATCGTCGGGACGGGCTGGCCGGCCTTGGAAAACGCCTCGGTGATGAATTGTCGTGCCGCACGCACCTCGGCCTGGGGAGGATCGTCGGAGAGGAATTGGCGGTACTGCCCCACCGCACCGGTGTCGTCCCCCTCGGCAAGGAGCATCGACCCCAGGTACAGGTGCGGCGCGTAGGCGCTGGGTTCGGCGCGCTGCGCTTCCTGCTCCAGCTGTTGGGCCTTCGACAGGACGCCGGTGTCCCGCGACGCCGCGCCGGCCTCGAATTCGAGCCACCCCAACTGGGCCAGGGCGTCAGGCTGGGCGGGATCCTGGGCGAGCACCTGGTCGTAGAGACGGACCGCGCCTGGCGCGTTGCCCTGCGCCTCGAGCGTCTCGGCCTGAGCCAGTGTCCGGCGTAGTTGCGCGGCGCGACTGAGGCTCACCGATCCCGTCTCGGTCTCCCCGGGCAGCCGGGTGCCGAACTGCGTTACCACCGCTGTGACCGCCACAGCTACCAACACGACGAGCAGTCCCATGACGAAGAGGGTGCGCCGTCTCCGTCGCTCGCGCCGTCGCGGTCGAAGTCGAGAGGGGACGACGTGGGGCGTGACCCCTGGGCGCGGCCCTGGCTCAGCGCCGGCGTGGCGCGCCTCGGTACCGTGGAGGCCCGTGCCGTCGTCGGCGAGGGCGCGCAGCACTTCGGCGGCGCGCCGGGTGTAGCGGTCGCGCAGGGCCTCGTAGTCCGCCTCGGACAAGTCCCCGGCGGCTCGCTCTCGCTCGAGGTCCTCGAGCGAGTCCAACAGGAAGGAACGCTCGTCGTCGAGCTCGCTGCGTGTCACGGAGCTCGGACCACCTCCGAGCCTCCATGGCTCGCATCGGTGCGCTGGGTCGGCGCGCCCTTCGTCAGCTCCCGCTCCGTCAGCGCCCGCTCCACCAGCGCTCGGTCCTCGGCGGACACCGGCACCGAGGCGCGCTGTCGGCGACGCCAGAACACGGTGCCCAGGCCGGCCAGCGCGAGCGCCAAGGCCGCGGGCGGAAGCACCCACACCCACGCTGTCCACCCGTCCACGGGCGGACGCAGGAGAATGCCCGGCCCGTAGCGGCTGACCAAGAACGAGTCGATCTGGCCATCGGTCTGTCCGGCGCGGACTCGGGCCGTGACCGCCTGGCGGATCGCCACGGCCGTCGACGCCGAGGAGTCGGCTACCGAGATGCCGTCACAGCTGGGGCACCGCACCAGAGCGTCGATGGCACTGGCCCGCTGCGCCGGGGCGGCGGCGGGCCCACCACGCGACGACCCCACCCCCAGGGCGACGCCGACCACGACGACGAGCGCCGCCGGCCCCACCCAGCGCGGGAGGCCTCGACGCGTGGGGCTCATGACTCACCCTGCTTCGCCCGTGCCAGCCAGTAGTCGAGAGAGGCATCGGTCATGGGTCCGTCGAGGTGGACGACGACGGTGCCGTCGGGCGACACGATGAAGGTCTCGGGCGGCCCCCGCACGCCGTAGTCGAGGGCGATCTGTCCACCGGAGTCGATCACCGCCGGCCACGACGCGCCCGTGGAGCGCATGAAGCTGCGCGCCGTCGAGGCGGCGTCGTCGAATACCACGCCGACGAGGGCGGCGTCACCGGGCGATCGGTGTGCGTACGCGAAGGCGACGAGCTCGGGCTGCTCCTGTTGACACGGGGGGCACCAGCTGGCGAAGAAGTTCACGACGACCCATCGACCCCGCCAGGCCGACAAGTCGAAGGAACCGCCTCCCAGGGTGGCACCGTTGATCGCCGGAGCGGACTGACCGACGAGGGGGGTGTCGACCTCGGTGGCGGTCTGCTGCGGGCGCGTCGCCAGCAGCGCCACCAGGGAGGCGCCCACGACCAGGACAACTCCTCCCACCCACTTGGCGGTGTGCCGGTGACGGAGCTCCGGAGGCGAGGCCGCGCCTTGGGTCTGGCTCACGGGGAGCGGGCCGGGACCGGCTCCGGCGCGTGCTCGTCGTCGCCGCTCTCTGCCGGTCCGACCGTGCGGCGCCGTGGTGTGACCACGATCGACGGCGCGTGCCCGGCGTCGCCGGAGCCGTTGCTGCCGTCACCGGCCGCCGCCGCCGGTACCGGCGCCGAGACAGGGTCGGTCGGGCGCCGACGCCTGCCGGGAACGGCGGCCAGGAGAGCCCCGATCACCAGAAGGAGTCCACCTCCCCACAACCACGCCACCAGTGGTTGCACGGTGACCCCGATCGTGACTGCTCCGCCCGGGTCGACAGGCAAGGCGTCCACCGTCAGGTATACGTCGTCCTCGAGCGTCGACTTGATGGCGGGGGTCCCGACGGCCTCGGTGTTCGGGCCGAACTGGCTCACCGCCGGTCGTAGAGGCCCGTGCCCGTCGACCATCACGAGGGCCTCGGTGGCGGTCCGGGCCGGCGAGCGAAGGTGGGCGAGGCGAACGAACTCGATGCGATGGCCATCGGTGGTCGCAGCCTGGCCCGGCCGCAGCGTCACCTCACTGCGGTGGCCGAAAGAGGTCGCCGCCGCCAATGCGACTGCGATCACCACCACACCGAGGTGCACCACCATGCCGCCGTTGGCACGGCCCACCAGCCCGCGCCACACGCCGGCACCGCTGCGATGAGCACCCCGAGCCGACAGCACGAGCTGACGGACGTTGGCGGCAGCGGCGAACGCGCCGAGTCCGAAGGCTCCCAACGGGGCCAATCCCCGCACGCCCCCGGCCACGCACGCCACGATGACCACAGCACCCACCCACGCCGGCACTGTCAGGCGGTCGCGCAACGTGCTCGCTGTCGTCTTGCGCCACGGCAGTGCGGGGCCGATCGCCATGAGCAGGAGAAGGGCGAGACCGATCGGCAAAGTCATGACGTTGAAGTACGGCGCGCCGACGGTCACCTGTTGGCCCCGGAACGCCTCGTAGAGAAGGGGGAACACCGTCCCGAGCAGCACCACGAACGCGAAAACGACGAACAGGAGGTTGTTGAGAAGGAAGGCGCCCTCGCGACTGACGGCGGAGTCGATCCCGCCCTGCGACCGCAGGCGGTCTCCCCGCCAGGCGATCAGGCCCACCCCGACGGCCAGCACGACGCCGAAGAAACCGAGAAGCAGGGGACCGATGTCGGAGTCCGAGAAGGCGTGCACCGACGTGATCACCCCCGACCGGGTGAGGAAGGTGCCCAGGATCGTGAGGCAGAAGGTGGCGATCACGAGGGACAGGTTCCAGACCCGCAACAACCCCCGACGCTCCTGGACGAGCACCGAGTGCAGGTAGGCGGTGGCGCACAACCACGGGAGGAACGACGCGTTCTCGACCGGGTCCCAGGCCCAGAAGCCACCCCATCCCAGCACCTGGTACGACCACCACGCACCGAGCACGATGCCCACCGTCAGGAAACCCCACGCGAACAACGTCCACCGACGGGTGGCGACTTGCCATCCCTCGCCGATGCGGCCGGTGATGAGCGACGCGACGGCAAAGGCGAAAGGGATCGTGAACCCGACGAATCCCAGATAGAGAAGGGGCGGGTGAAAGGCCACGAGCGGGTTGTCCTGCAACAGCACGTTGGGCCCTAGGCCGTTGGCGGGCACCGGCCCCGTGACCGTGGCGAAGGGGTCGGCAGGCCCCGCCATGAGCCCGAAGAAGAACGCCGCCACCGCCAGGGTCACGAGCGTGGCCCAGGCCACGAGGGGGTCGGCGGCCTGGCGTCGGAACCGCCACACCATCGCCACCAGATAGCCGGCGAGGATGAGCCCCCACAACAAGATCGATCCGGCTAGCGCAGACCACATGCCCGTGATGGTGTAGAGCAACGGGGTCGACCGGCTGTTGTTGGCGGCCACGAAGGCGATCGAGAAGTCGTGGGTGATCAGCGCCCGCTGCATCGCCACGGTGGCGACCACCGCCCCCAGGAGCACCAGTCCGGCGTAGGCGGGGCCGGCGCGTGCCATGTCGGGGCGCTTACGGACCAGCCCATAGGCGATGACCACAACGCCGACGACCGAGGCCGCCAGGCTGAGCAGGACGCCGCTGTGCCCGAGGGCGGCGTTCACCGGGTGGTCCCGTTGGGGGCCCTGACTCTGTTGGGGTACTCCTGTTGGTACTGGGCGGTGTGGTCGACGATGAGCTGGTCCGAGATGAACGAGCTCCCCGAGAAGTGGCCCACTACGACGACAGGGATGTCGGGCTGGAAGAGCTGAGGTGGGTTGCCGTGGTTGACGACGTCCACCCGGTGCACGGTGCCGGCCGCGACGAAGGCGACCCCGCCACGGATGCGACGCACGGTCCCGGGAACGACGACGCCCTCCAGACGGAACGTCTGCGACCCGAGCATTGCTTTGTGTGCGAGGGCCTGGTCGACGGTCTCGAAGTAGTTGAGCGAGCTGCCGAGCCCTTCGACGAGGAGGAAGGCGAAAGCCCCCACGAGCACAGCACCGACCACGCACAACCGCCAGCGCCGGGGGCGACGCCGCTGTCCCCCGGGGCCCACGGTGACGCGCTCTGTCACGGGCACCCCGGCCCCGGCCGCGTCGGTCGGCGCAGCTGGGGTGGCGAGGGTGGTCGGCTCGCTCATGTCACAGGGGGCCCGGGGGGGCGAGATGCCGAGCGCTCAAGGCGATGTCGACGGCGCCAGAGAATGGCGGCGTAGGCGGCGAGCACCCCGAGGGCAATGGCGTAGCCGGCGTCGATGTAGCTCATGACGCGCGCCTCATGGCTGTCGCCCACTTCCCGCCAACGCTCCACCCGGATCGCCGACGATCGCTCCGGTGCCTTCCGCCCAACGTTCGTGCAACGCCACGTCGAGCTCCGAATCCTGGAAGTGTTCGGACAACACCTCGACCCGATACCGGGTGACGAGCATCCACGCGAACAGCAGTGTGAAGGCGACGAACCCGAGCAGCAGCGTCCACGCCATCGAGCCATGGATCGTCGGCGAGAGGTTGGCGTTGAGCACAGTGGCGCCTTGGTGCAGCGTGTGCCACCAGTCGACCGAGAAGTGCACGATGGGGACGTCCACCGCGGCCACCAAGGCGACCACGGCGCACCGCCTCGCCCGGGAGTCGGGGTCGGCCGGGACTCGGCGTACGGCCAGGTACCCGAGGAGCAGCACGAGCAACAACGCCGTCGAGGTGAGACGGGCGTCCCACGCCCACCACACCCCCCAGGTCGGCCGACCCCAGATCGAGCCCGTGACGAGGGTCAGAGCGGTGAAGACGGTCCCCACCTCGACAGCGGACACCGCCAGCCGGTCCCAGAAGCGGCTACGAGTCCGGGGCCACAGCCACAACACACTCGACACCGCGGCGACGCCGAAGGCCAGGTACAGCGCCACCCACGCGATGGGCGGGTGCACGTAGACCAAACGCACCAGGTTGTGCTGCACCTCGTCGGGGGGGGTCACCCAGAGCCCGAGCCAGACGGTGCCGGCGAGAGCGACGGCCGCCGCCATCCCGAGACCGCGCACGACCCAGGTGACCACCGGACCCCACGGTGCCACGGTCGAGTCGGTCGGGTTCATGAAGCCTCCTGAAGGGGCCCGAAAATGACGGTCCCGAGCGCGAGGTACACCGCCGAGAACACGAGCAGGAGCGAAAGCCACGGGTCCGCGTCCCGGGCGGCGTTGCCGACGTTGGCAGCGCTGCCGACCCCCATGGCGACCTGCCATGCTCGGGTGCCCGCCACCAACACGGGCGCCGCCACGGGCAGGAACAGAAAGGGCAGCAGCGTCTCCCGCACTCGAAGCCCGGCGGCGAGCGCGCCGTAGAGGGTCCCGGCGGCAGCCAGACCGACCGTTCCGGCCAGCCCGGCGACGATGATCGACCCGAAGGAACGGACGTGCGATCCGTAGAGCACTACCACACCCGCAGTCAGGACCACCTCGAGCACCACGAGTTGCGCGGCCACAGCGGCTGTCTTGCCCAGGAACACGCCAGCGGGATCGAGCCCCGACAGGCGCAAGCCGTCTCGGGCTCCATCGGCGGCCTCGAGGGCGAAGCTCCGCTGCACAGCCAGCACGCTGGCAAAGAGCACCGCCACCCAGAACAAGCCCGGCGCCGCCGCCACCATCGGCGCGCGATCGGGACCGAGCGCGAACGCGAAGAGGACGAGGACGAGCACGGCCACCGGAACCACCTGGTGCAGCACGACCCGTGAGCGAAGCTCGATCCGCAAGTCCTTGCCCGCCACGAGGACGGTGTCACGCCACATGGACATCCCCCGGCGCGGCTCGGAGCGCATCTGTGGCCGAGGGCCGGCGCCCCGACCCACCCACGTCGCGCACCTCCACGACGCGCCCACCCACCAGTGACACGACGCGGTCGGCGAGGGGCCATGATTCCTCGGGCTCGTGCGACGCCAGGAGCACGGTGCAGCCGCCTGCCACGGCCTCGGCGACAATCTGTCCCAGAGCGGCCCGGGCGGCCGTGTCGAGCCCGGCGTGGGGCTCGTCCAGGAGCCACAGCTCCGGACAACGCGTCACGAGCACGGCGAGCGCCACGCGCCGGCGCTGGCCCGCGGACAAACGTCCCACCGGCGTGCGCCGTTCCCGGCCTCCCAGTTCGAGGCGATCGAGCACGGTGTCGATGGGCGACAGGCTGGCACCGGCCGCTCGAACGGCGAACCGCACGTTCTCGAGGACGGTCAGGTCGTCATAGAGGGCAGCGGAATGCCCGAGCATCCCGACACGCCGACGCAGCGCCGAGGCCTCGCGCCGGAGATCACATCCGAGCACCGTGCCCTCGCCCCCGGTCAGTGGCAGCAGACCGGCGCACACCCGCAGCACACTCGTCTTGCCCGCCCCGTTGGGCCCTTCGAGAACGACCACTTCACCCTGGGCGACGGCGAGATCGACGCCGGCCAGGGCCGGAAACCGCCCGGTTACGCAGACGGCGGAGCGGAGGAGGACTGCGGTGGCCATGGCCTGCGGCCCATGCTACGGGGGACCCCCTCTCCGATTCCAAGCGGGTCCGGCTCCGGCGGGTCCGGGGACGACCCATGGGGACCGGGCGCCTGGCAACCTACCCGGGATCAGCTCACCGTCAACCGGTTGAGGCCGACCGCCCGCAGCACCTCGGCGCTCACCGAGGACAACCAGTGGAGGTTGTCGGTGAGCAATAACACCCCGAACACCACCAGGGCGACACCCGACACCGCGTTCACGAGGAACAGTCGCCGCCTCACGTGGGCGAACAACGAGGTGAGCCTTCCGAAGGCGAGACCGGTGGCGAGGAAGGGAACGCCGAGACCCAGGGAGTAGGCCACGAGCAGCGCCACGCCCGAGGCCAAGGTGGCCCGGGCGGCGGCGAGCCCGAGGACGCCACCGAGGACGGGCCCCACACAGGGTGTCCAACCGAAGGCGAATGCCATCCCGAGGATCGGGGGGGCCCACGCACCGAGGCGCGAGGGGAGCGGGTGCAAGCGGCGCTCGCGCAGGAAGCGGCCCGGCGTCCAGATCCCTGTCATCCACACGCCGAAGAGGACCACGAGGACGCCGGCGGCGATATCGAAGCCACGTTGGTGGTCGAGCAGGAGATGGCCGAGACCCGAGGCGGCGGCGCCGAGCGCCGTGAACACGATCGTGAAGCCGGCGACGAAGCCGAGCACGCCTCGCAGCAACGGCGCGACGTCGCGCCCCGCCCCGGCTTCGAGCTCGGTGGCCGACAGGCCCGAAACCATCGACACATATCCAGGGACCAACGGCAAGACGCACGGCGAGAGGAACGACAGCATGCCGGCGCCGAACGCCACGAGGACGCCGAGGGGGTCGGCCGAGATGGTGGCGTGGGCGGTGAGAGCCGCCGACATCGTCACCATGACGCCGCCGGGGGCGCCTCGGGTTCAGCGGTTCTGCACACGGAGGAGCTCCACATCCGCGTCCACCATCATGCCGACGAGATCGGCGAAGGTGACGGTCTTCTCCCACTTGAGCTCGGTCCTGGCCTTCGTGGGGTCCCCCACGAGCAGGTCCACCTCTGCCGGACGGAGGAACTTGTCGTCGACCACGACATGCTCGTGCCAGTCCAGGCCCACGCGGCGAAGGCGATTTCGCACAACTCGCGCACCGAATGGGTCTCACCGGTGGAAACGACGAAGTCGTCGGGCTCGTCGCGTTGCAGCATCAACCACATGGCCCGTACGTAGTCGCCGGCGAAACCCCAATCACGCTGGGCGTCGAGGTTGCCGAGGTAGAGCTTGTCGTCCATCTTGCGTGCGATCCGGGCGACGCCATGGCTCACCTTACGGGTCACGAATTCGAGCCCACGCCGCGGACTCTCATGGTTGAACAACATGCCTGACGACGCGTGCAAGCCGTAGCTCTCCCGGTAGTTGACGGTGATCCAGTGGCCGTACACCTTGGCCACTCCATACGGGCTGCGGGGATAGAACGGCGTCCCCTCGTTCTGCGGGACCTCTTGGACTTTGCCGAACATCTCCGACGAAGACGCCTGATAGAAACGGATTTCGGGATCGACGATGCGAATGGCGTCGAGCACGCGCGTCACACCGAGGGCCGTCGTCTCGCCCGTCAGGACGGGCTGGGTCCACGAGGTCTGGACAAAGGACTGGGCCGCCAGGTTGTAGAGCTCGGCGGGACGGTGCTCGCGCAGGATCCCGATGAGCGAGATCTCGTCGAGGAGGTCGCCCGCCACGAGAGAGACCCGGTCCTGGATATGGGCGATGCGTTCGAAGTTCACGGTCGACGACCGCCGCACCATGCCGATTACCTCGTAGCCCTGCTCGAGGAGGAGCTCGGCCAAATACGAGCCGTCCTGTCCGGTGATGCCGGTGATCAGTGCCCGCTTACGCATTTGTTCGCTCACTTCGTCGGTACGGAACGGTCATTCAGCTCCCCCGCCAGCGCGGCGCCCGTTTTTCGAGGAAGGCGGCGATGCCCTCGGCGGCATCATCGGTCTGGGCTGTGAGCGAGAGCATGGCATGCAGGTGGGCGAGGGCATTCGGTGCCGCCATGTCCCAGACAGCGTAGAACGCGTCACGACCCAGCTTCATGGCGGCCGGCGACTTGGCTGCCAAGGCCCCAGCCAGATCGGAAACGGCTCCGTCGAGCTCCGCGTGGGAGACGGCCCTCGTCACGAAGCCCAGGCGCTGCCCTTCGGCGGCATCGACCATCCGTCCGGTGAGCATCAGCTCGAGGGCCTGCTTGGGCGGCATCGAGCGCACCAGAGGAACGGTGATCATGTAGGGCCACAAGCCGACGTTGATCTCCGGAGCCCCGAACCGAGCCCGCTCCGACGCCACCACCAGGTCGCACGCCAGCGCCAGCCCGAAGCCTCCCGCCAGCGCGAAGCCCTGGACGCGCGCCATGGTCGGCTTGCCCAGCCGCCACAACGCCTCGAACACCTCGGCCAGCACGCCGCGCGCCTCGTGGACCGACAGCATCCCCACTTCGGGGTCGTCGGCACCTGTCATCGTTCCCAGATCAGCGCCGGCGCAAAACGCCGTCCTCGCCCGCACCGGCCAGGACCACCACCCGGACCTCACGGTCTTGGGCGGCGGCGGCGATCGTCGTGCGCAGTCCTCGCATGACCTCCCACGACATGGCGTTGCGACGCTCGGGCCGGTTGATCGTGATCCAGGCCACGCCCTCGTCGACCCGGTACAACACGGTCGGCGTGCCCGAGACACCATCCTCGCTTGTCGTCGGTGCAGTAACGGGGTCGGACACTCAAGCGACGGTAGTGCCCGGCCCCCGTCGAAGCCCAGCCCGCCGAGGCGCCGCCGTGGCGCGGTAGCGTGGCCGGCCCGTGGCCAGACCGACCGCCGCCATCGTGTCGTTCCGCCTGGGCGGATCCGACGGGGTGGCCGTCGAGGCGACCAAGTGGGCCGGTGCCCTCAGGACTCTCGGCTTCGACGTCCGGACGGTGGCCGGGGAAGGCCCCGTCGACCGGGTAGTCCCCGGTCTGGCTATCACCGCAACCCAGCCGCCCAGCCCGGCCGAGGTCCGCGACGCCCTTGACCATGCCGACCTCGTGGTGGTCGAGAACCTCTGCTCGCTGCCTCTCAACGAAGGCGCGTCGGCCGTGGTCGCCGAGGTGATCGGGAACCGTCGTGCGGTGCTGCACCACCACGACCTTCCCTGGCAGCGTGAGCAGTACGCCGGGCATCCCCCGCCACCTGACGATCCCGCCTGGGTCCACGTCACCGTGAACGAGAGGTCACGGCTCGAGCTGGCTCGAGTGGGGATCACCGCCACCGTGGTGCGCAACGCGTTCGACACCGACGCCCCGCGTGGCGACCGCCACGGCACCCGCCACGCGCTCGGCCTCGAACACGACGCCCGCCTCGTGCTCCAGCCCACGCGGGCCATCCCGAGGAAAAACGTGGCCGGAGGCATGGCGCTCGCCCGAGCCCTGGACGCCACGTTCTGGCTCCTTGGCCCAGCCGAGGACGGGTACGGTCCGGAATTGGACCGCCTGGTGGCCGCGGCGCGTTCCCCGTGCGTGGTCGGGCCGGGCCCGCTGGGGACACAGGGCACCACGGCAGACGCCTATGCGGCGTGCGACGTCGTGGTCCTCGCGTCCACCTGGGAGGGATTCGGCAATCCGGCCATCGAGTCAGCGGTGTACCGGCGACCGCTCGCCATCGGCACGTACCCCGTCGCCACCGAGCTCGCCGATTTCGGCTTCCGGTGGTTCGCGCACGACGACCCCTCGGCGATTTCCGCCTTCCTCGACGCCCCGGACCAATCCCTGCTCGAGCACAACCATCTCGTGGCAGCCGAGCATTTCGCGCTGCGCGATCTGCCGGGTCGGATCGCAGGGGTCTTCGAGGCCGCAGGGTGGGTGTTCCCGTGACACCCCCGTGGTGGCTGGGCCGGGTGCCTCGAGCAAGGCATCCGAGCGCGCGTCGGGGGCGCGGTGAGATGAACCGGGGGCCGAGGCTGAGCGCCCACGTGCCGGTACGATTCAGAGATGGCAACCCGCCCCTCCGCCGGCTCCAGCTCCAGCGCCAAGCGCCTGCCTGCTGACCGGCGCCGGCAACAGCTCCTCGACGTGTCCCTGAAGCTCTTCGCCGAGCGCGGGTTCAACGCCACCACCATGGACGACATCGCCGAAGCCGCCGGTGTCACGAAACCGCTGCTGTACCAACACTTCGAATCCAAGCGTGCCTTGTACCTCGAACTCCTCGACTCGGTGTCCCACACCATGCTCGAGGCCATCGACAAAGCCATCGCCTCGGCCGGGGGCCCACGCAACCAGGTGGAGGGTGGCTTCGCCGCCTACTTCCACCTCGTCGTGAGCCACGCCGATGCCTTCCACCTGCTCTTTGGCAGCGACGTTCCCAACGACGCCGAGCTGTCCAGAGCGGTGCGAAACGTCGAGGACACCGTCGCCGAGTCCATCGACGTCCTCATCGATGCGGGACTCGACGAGGATCATCGTCGGCTCCTCGCCTACGCCGTCGTCGGCATGGCCGAAGGCGCCAGCCGACACTTCCTCGCCGCGCGACCCCCTCAAAGGGGACCCCCACGAATCGGAGGCCAACCGCCTGGCGCGGCGACTGGCCGACCTCGCCTGGGCGGGTCTGCGCTCGGTCCATCCCGACTGAGGGCGAAGGGACTCACCGAGCCGCTCCCCCAGCGCAGCCCGCCGGCCGGAACCAAAAGCCGACCTCCCAGGTAGACTTTCGCCGCTGCCACACACGTGGCGTGCGCAAGGCACGAGGTGGGCGCCATGAGGACCCAGGTCAGGTCCATCTTCAGCTTCCCGAACCCGGTCAACGAGGTGGCCGCACGGGTGGTCGCTGGCGGTGTGGCGCTGCTGTGCATCGTCGCCATCGCTCTGCGCCAACAGTGGCTGCTGGTCCCGCTGGCCTACGGGTTCTGGGCTCGGGTGCTCACCGGACCCACGTTGAGCCCGCTCGGCCAGCTGGCCACGCGGGTGGTCGCCCCCCGGCTGCCTGTTCCGGTCCGTCTGGTGGCAGGGCCGCCCAAGCGCTTCGCGCAGGCCATCGGATTGGTGTTCTCGACGACCGCCCTCGTGCTGTGGTTCGGAGTGGGCGCCCAGGGCGCGGCGTGGGTCGTGGTCGGGCTCCTGGCGGGAGCGGCGCTACTGGAGTCGGCCCTGGGATTGTGCCTCGGGTGCAAGGTCTTCAACGTGCTCATGCGGGTCGGGCTCATCCCCGAGACCGTGTGCGCGGCGTGCGCCGACATCAGCGTGCGTCACCCTGGGCTTCGTCGCGAACCCGCCGGAGTCTGAACGAGCGCTGTCATCTCGACGGCAAACCGCTCGGCCGCCACCCTCAGGCCAGGCGAGACACCAGCTCGCCGATCAGCACCGACAGCTCGCTCGCGCAGGCGACGTAGTCTTTGTCGTCACCGCCGGCAGGATCGGCGACGTCGCCCTGGCCGGCGGGGTCGAGGCTCCCCAAACCGAGCCCGGCGACGCGTGCCGCGAGAGGCGCTGCTCCGAAGGGGAGATGATGCGCCAGGAATCGCAGCGTGGCGGTGCGGTCGGCAGCCGCCGGGTGCCGGCGACGGACGTAGGTCACGTGCTCTCCCGCCATGGCGACGACCATGTCGGCGCCCTGCAGGATGGGATCGGTGAGCTGACGGCTCCGGTGCACAGACGCATGCAGGCCCACTGCGTCCAGAGCCTGGCGCGTGCGGATGCTGACGGGCTGGTGCTCCACGACGTGGGTGCCGGCAGTAGTGACACGCACCGAAAGGCCACTTGCCTCGAGCATGACTCCAGCCATGACCGAGCGCGCCGCATTGCCGGTGCACACGAACAAGACGTGCGGCGTCATCGATCGGGCCCCTCTGCGCCTGGGCCGGGGGGCCGAGCCCCGCGAGAGGCGCGACCTCGGATCCGGCGCCGACTGTGGGGGCGGGTCAGTGGATGTGGATGCCCGAGATGGCCCGGGCGATGATGAGCCGCTGGATCTCTGATGTTCCCTCGAAGATCGTGTAGATCTTGGAGTCGCGGTGCCAGCGCTCGACGGGGTGTTCACGGATATAGCCGTACCCCCCCATGATCTGAATGGCCTGCTCCGTCACCCATACCGCTGTCTCGCCCGCGTAGAGCTTGGACATCGACCCTTCGCCCGCCACGAACTGTTTGCCGGTGCGTCCCATCCACGCCGCGCGCCACACCAGGAGCCGCGAGGCGTCGATGCGCATCTTCATGTCGGCGAGCTTGAAGGCGATGCCCTGGTTCTCGATGATGAGCCGGCCGAACGCTTTGCGCTCCTTGGCGTAGTCGAGGGCATATTCGTAGGCGGCTCGCGAGATGCCGAGCGCCTGGGCACCCACCGAAGGGCGTGAGGCCTCGAACGTCGCCATGGCCGCCTGCGAGTTGGACCTCTTCCCCTCGCGGGCGCGAGCTAACTTGGCGTCGAGCTTCTCCTTGCCCCCGAGCAGGCAGTGCCCCGGGACGCGCACGTCGTCGAGAACCACCTCTCCGGTGTGCGAGGCCCTGATGCCCATCTTCTTGAATTTCTGGCCCGCCGACAGTCCGGGTGTCTTGGGGGGCACGATGAAGCTGGCTTGACCCCGCGAGCCGAGTTTGGGGTCGACCGCGGCCACCACCACATGCAGGTCGGCGATGCCCCCGTTCGTGATCCAGGTCTTGGTCCCGTTAATGACCCACTCGTCCTTGGCCTCGTCGTAGACGGCCGTGGTGCGCAGGGAGCTCACGTCGGAGCCGGCGTCAGGCTCGGACACGGCGAACGCGGCGAGCTGGATGTCGTCGGGGGTGCCGAAACACTGTGGGCCCCATTCCATCAACTGCTCAGGCGTCCCGTTGGCGACGATGCCGGCCAGCCCGAGTGCGCTCCCGAAGATGGCGAGCCCGATACCCGCGTCACCCCATGCCAGTTCCTCGTTGGCGATCGGCAGCAGCAATCCGCCCGGGTCGAAGAAGCACTGCGTCATGAAGTCGAACGAGTACAGGCCGATCTTGGCCGCCTCTTCGATGATGGGCCACGGAGTCTCCTCCCGCTCGTCCCATTCGTGAGCGGCAGGTCGGATGACGTGTTCGGCGAAGTCGTGGACCCATTTCTGGATCTGGAGCTGGTCTTCGCTGAGGTCGAGCGAGAACTCGGGCATGTCCTCCCCTTGGTCCAAGCACCGATCCGGGCCACGAGGTCCTGGTCGGCATGGTGGCGGCGAAGCCGGTCTTCACCCTTGCAGGCTGGGAAATCGGCCTCGACCTATCCGTTGTTACTCAACGGTAACCTATGGTCGGCCGTCTCGACAACCATTCCCGCCGGAGAATTCATGCTGGCCCGTGTGACCAGGGAGAACACGAGGGCTACCGCCACCACCAGACCGCCGCCCACGAAGGGGGCACCGATCCCGAGCAGCGCGTAGGTCAGGCCCCCGACGGCGGGGCCCGCGATACGGGCCAGTGCCGAGAGCCCCTGTTGGGCCCCGAGGCCCGCGCCGGTGCCCGTCGTTGCCAACCCGGATCGCCACCAGGGCGCTGAGCGCCGGGGTGCTCAGGCTCTGGCCGGCCGTGACGAACACGAGGGGGAGCACGAGCTCCACGCGGGCGTGCACCGTGGGGAGAAGGACGAGACCGAGAGCCTCGGCGGCCAGCCCGATGCGCAGACACCCGGCGTCCCCGACGTGCGCCGCGAGCCGATGCACCACGGCCCCCTGCACGACCGCCGCCACCACACCCACCATGGCAAACACGGCCCCGATGGCCGCCAGCCCGAATCCCAAGCGGCGCTGTCCGAACAAGGCGAAGGTGGCTTCGAACGCACTGAACGCCGACACGAGCAGCACGGCGACGACGGCAGGCACCGCGATGGCCCTGAGGGTGGCCCGCAAGGCACCGGGAGCCCGACCACCACGCTCTGCTGCTTTGCCCTGTGTCGGTGCCGGTCGCGTCTCGGGGAGACGCCGGAGTGCCACCACGGCGTTGAGACCGGCGATGCCGGCGGCGACGAAGAAGGGGAGCCGAGCGCCGCCCAGTGCGGCGAGGCCACCGATGGCGGGACCGATCACGAAGCCCACCCCGTAGGCCGCGCCGAGCAGCCCGAATATTCGTGTGCGGTCTTGGGGACCTACGAGGTCAGCGGCCGACGCCTGGGCCACGGCCACGCTCCCCCCCGACGTGCCGTCGAGGACGCGCGCCACCATGAGCAGCCACAGGGAGCCGGCGACTCCCGTGAGGAGGCTGGCGGCGGCAGTTCCCGCCAACGACACGATCAGCAATGGCTTGCGCCCCACGCGATCGGACAGCCTCCCCAGCAAGGGCGCACTCACGAACTGAGCGGCGGAGAACGCCGCCAACAAGAGCCCGACCGATGCCGGACCCGCTCCCAGGCGGTGTGCGTAGAGAGGAAGAAGCGGGACGACGATGCCGAAGCCGAGGAGGTCCACGGCCACCGTGGTCCAAAGCACACCGAACCCCGGGGGCAGTGCGCCACCGCCGGCGCGCAAACCGAGATGCGAGGCGCGCCCTGACGCCCGGGCATCCGACATGAGCCACAGCAGAGGGCAGCACTCGCGCGACGTCAAGTCGGGCGCGCGTGCCCCCTCACCGCTCGAAGATGGGGCGGTGCTGTCAGGTGGTGGCGGGCCGAACCTCGACTGCCTGGAGGCCCTTCGGGCCCTCCTTCAGCTCGAATTCAACCGGCTGGCCCTCCTCGAGGCTGCGGTAGCCGTTCATTTGAATAGCGGAGTGGTGAACGAAGACGTCTTCTCCGTCCGGCTGCGCGATGAAGCCGTACCCTTTCTCCGGGTTGAACCACTTGACCGTTCCCGACGGCACTTCATTCTCCCCTCTGTCCTCCTGCATCCCCCCACGCGCACGAAGGTAGCAGCGCAGCCGCCAGACCTGGGGGTTTCTCTCCCTCGGCCAGACCTCGTTACTCGCCCGTCCGGCGGTGCAGTCGCGTGCCTTCGGGACCGTCCCCCACCACCCAGCCCAGCGCCTCGAGCTCTTGCCGGATGGCGTCGGCCTCGTTGTACCTGCCGGCGGCGCGGGCCCGGTCGCGGTCGGCCACCAAGGCGGCCGTGTCGGGGTCCAAGGCGGGCTCCGCCCCCCCGAGTGTGAGCCCCACGGCGCCACACAGCACCACCACCGACAGGGCGAGGCGTCGGCCCTCGTCGTGGTGGCCGGCGTCGACCGCCTGGTGGGCTCCCCGAGCGAGGTCGAAGATGGCGGCGAGGGCGCCGGGTGTGTCGAGGTCGTTGTCCATGTGCTCGACGAAGGACGCCAAGGCGTCGGCGTCGACTCCCGCTTCCGCCGCATCGGCAGCAGTGATGCCGGTTGCCTGTGCCGGTAGGTCGAAGCGCCGCGCCAGCTCGTCGAGGCGCTCGAGAGCTTTCTCCGCCTGGTCGACCGTCGACGGTGTGACCTCGATGGGCGATCGGTAGTGGGCGCGCAGGACGAGGAGGCGGTACGCCCGGGCATCGGAACGATCGAGGAGGTCGGTGAGGGAGGTGAAGTTCCCGAGCGACTTGGACATCTTCTCGCCCTCGACCATCACCCAGCCGTTGTGGACCCAGTGGCGGGCGAAGGCCTTGCCCAACCCCACGGCCTGGGCTCGCTCGTTCTCGTGATGTGGGAACACCAGGTCCATGCCTCCCCCGTGCAGGTCGAACCCCTCGCCGAGGAGGTCGAGGGACATCACCACACATTCGGTGTGCCAGCCCGGACGACCGGGGCCCCACGGCGAGGCCCACGTGGGCTCACCGGGTCGGGCCTTCTTCCATAACACGAAGTCCAGCGGCGAGCGCTTCTCCTCGCCGGGCTCCACGCGGGCCCCCGAGCGCAGGGAGTCGAGACTCTGGCGGGCCAGGAGCCCGTAGTCCTCGATGCGGTCGACCGACAGGTAGACCCCGTCGGAGGTCTCGTAGGCGATGTCGCCATCCACGAGGGCACCGATCAACCCGACCATGTCCGCCACGAACGCGGTGGCATGGGGAGTCTCGGTGGGCCGCTTCACGCCCAGGGTGTCCATGGCGTCCCACCACACGGCCTCGTACTCCCCGGCTACCTCGGCCTCGCTCCGCCCCTCCTGGGATGCCCGGGCGATGATGTGGTCATCGACGTCGGTGACGTTCGACACGTAGCGGACCTCGAGACCTTGGAATTCGAGGTAGCGCCGGAGCACGTCGAAGACGAGCGAGAAACGGCCGTGCCCGAGGTGCGGGACGTCGTAGACCGTCGGGCCACAGACGTAGACCGACGCGCGGCCCTCCTCGCGGCAACTGGAGGGGCCGGACCGTGCCCGTCGCGGTGTCATGAAGGCGCAGCACTGGGAGTACGGTAACCGGACCGTGGACACCACCGTGGACGTCACCGTGACGACCGAAGTGCACCCCCCCGAGCTCGAGTCGCCGCGGCCGCCGAAGGTACCCGACAAGCCCTCCCTGGCGGGCCTCGAAGCCAAATGGTCGGCCCGGTGGGAAGAGGCCGGTACCTACCGATTCGACCGGTCCGCCCCACGCACACGGGTCTTCTCCATCGACACGCCACCCCCGACGGTGTCGGGCTCGCTGCACATGGGCCACATGTTCTCGTACACCCATACCGATGCCATCGCGCGCTTCCGGCGCATGCGCGGCTACGAAGTCTTCTATCCAATGGGTTGGGACGACAACGGCCTGCCCACCGAGCGCCGTGTGCAGAACTACTACGGCGTCCGGTGCGATCCGGGTCTTCGATACGACCCGTCCTTCTCGCCTCCCGAGAATCCGGGGAAAGACGTCATCTCCGTGTCGCGGCCGAACTTCATCGAGCTGTGCGACCGGTTGGTCGTCGAGGACGAAAAGGTGTTCGAGCACCTGTGGCGAACACTGGGCCTGTCGGTGGACTGGAGTCAGACCTACGCCACGGTCGACACCATCTCGCGGCTCACGTCCCAACGCGCCTTCCTCAGGATGCTGCGCGCCGGGCACGCCTACTCGGCCGAGGCGCCCACCCAGTGGGACGTGGACTTCCAGACCGCAGTGTCGCAGGCCGAGATGGAGGATCGCGAGATCCCCGGCACCTACCACCGGCTGCGGTTCGCACACGCCGCGAGCGATGGTGCGGTCGACATCGAGACCACGCGGCCCGAGCTGCTGGCGGCGTGCGTGGCGCTCGTGGCGCACCCCGAGGACGGCCGCTACCGCGCCCTGGTCGGCCACGAGGTGGTCACACCCCTGTTCAATGTGCGCGTGCCCGTTCTCGACCACCCGCTCGCCGACCCCGACAAGGGCACGGGCATCGCCATGATCTGCACCTTCGGTGACACCACCGACGTGACGTGGTGGCGCGAGCTGGCACTGCCGACGCGCACCATCGTGGGGCGCAATGGTCGCCTGCGTGCCGTGCCGTGGGGCGAGGACGGTTGGACCTCTGCAGACCCGAACGCGGCGGCCCGCGCCTACGGAGAGCTCGAGGGGAGGACGGTCTCCCAAGCCCGGAAGCGCATCGTGGAGATGCTCGGCGACGCCGGTGCGCTCGTCGGCGATCCCAAGCCGATCCGACACCCGGTCAAGTTCTACGAACGCGGAGAACGCCCCCTCGAGATCGTGTCCAGCCGCCAGTGGTACGTGCGGACACTCGCCATGCGCCCCTGCCTGCTCGAGCGGGGCCGCGAGCTGCGCTGGCACCCGCCGCACATGCGACACCGCTACGAGGCCTGGGTGGAAGGCCTGAACGGCGACTGGAACATCTCCAGGCAACGCTTCTTCGGAGTGCCGTTCCCGGTGTGGTACCGGGTGGACGACGAGGGCTCGATCGAACACGAGCACCCTGTGCTGGCCTCCGATGACCGCCTGCCGGTGGACCCTTCCAGCGACGCTCCCGACGGGTACCGCGCCGATCAGCGGGGACGGCCCGGCGGGTTCGTGGGCGATCCCGACGTCATGGACACCTGGGCCACCTCGTCGCTCACTCCCCAGATCGCCGGCCGGCGCGAGGACGACCCCGATCTCTTCTCTCGCGTGTTCCCCATGGACCTCCGACCGCAGGCCCACGAGATCATCCGGACGTGGCTGTTCAGCACGATCGTGCGAAGCGAGCTCGAGCACGGTTGCCTGCCCTGGACCGACACGGCCATCTCGGGATGGGTCCTCGACCCCGAACGGAAGAAGATGTCGAAGTCGCTCGGAAACGTGGTCACCCCCCTGCCGCTGCTCGAGTCCCACGGAGCCGACGGGATCCGGTACTGGGCAGCCAGCGGACGACCGGGTGTGGACACGGCGGTGGACGAGGGCCAGATGAAGGTGGGCCGGCGCCTGGCCATCAAGGTCCTCAACGTGTCACGTTTCGCGCTGACACGACTCGGCACGCAAGCCCCAGGTGGGACCGGAACCGTGAGCGCTCCGCTCGATCTGGCCATGTGGCGCCGGCTCGCCGACGTGGTTGTCGACGCCACCACCGCCTTGGACTCCTACGACTACGCCCGTGCTCTGGAACGCACAGAGGCCTTTTTCTGGTCGTTCTGCGACGACTACCTCGAGCTCGTCAAGACCCGCGCCTACGACGACTCGACCGCGCCTGGCCCGGCATCGGCACGCGCCGCGCTGGCAAGGGCCTTGTCGGTACAGCTGCGGCTTCTCGCTCCCTTCGTGCCCTTCGTCACCGAGGAGGTGTGGTCGTGGTGGCACGCAGGTTCGATCCACCGCTCGCCTTGGCCCGACGCCGAGGAGCTGTCCCCGGCGCCACAGCAGGGCGACGTGGGTGTGCTGGAGATGGTCGAGTACGTGCTAGGGGAGGTCCGCCGGGCGAAGACCGAGGCAAAGGTGTCCATGCGGGCCCCGGTGGCGAGGCTCACCGTCGTCGATGACCCGGATCGCCTGGCCCTGCTGGCCCAGGCGGAGGGCGATCTGCGCGACGCGGGCGGCGTTCTCGATCTGATCACGCGCTCGGGGCCGCCCGAGGTCATCGTGGAGCTCTGGCGCGACGAAGGAGCCGCGGGTTGATGGCGATCGACAGGGCGCGCACCGAGGTGGAGATCCATGCCGAGCTCGAGATGGTGCTCGACGGGTGCGGCGCCTCGCATCGCAGGTTGCTCGGCACCGTCGCCGTTCTCGATGAGGCGGGGGTGCGCGGCCCGAGCCGCTTGGCGGGCTGGACCGTCGGGCACGTGCTCACCCACCTCGCTCGCAACGCCGACGCCCACACCCGAATGCTCGGCGCGGCCCTCCGGGACCAATCCGTCGAGGCCTATGCCGGCGGGCCCCAGGAGCGGGCGAGCGCCATCGAGGCCGGCGCGGACAGGCCCGTGGCAGAGCTGTGTGACGATGTCCGACGGGCGACGGCCGACCTCGAAGCGACATGGGCTGCGATGACCCCCAAGGCTTGGGACGGGCACGGGATCTCGCGTGGACGACCGTGGCCGTGCCGGGCCATGCCCTACTTCCGCTGGCGCGAGGTCGAGATCCACCATGTCGACCTCGGTGCCGGATACGACGCCCAGGACTGGCCCGAGGAGTACGTCCGCCGGGAACTACCGCTCACGCTGGCCACCGTCCCCGGGCGACTGCCACAGGCCTCGGAGCGGCGCCGGCTCCTGGCGTGGCTGACGGGACGGGGCGGCCCACCGGGCGACCTCGACCTCGCCGGGTGGGAATCGCGCTCGGGGAACTACTCCAAAGGCATCTCCGAATGACCCGGCCGAGGCCCGCCCACCAACAAGCGGCCGATCATCGGTCGAGCTTGAAGACACGCACGGCGTTCTCGCGCAGGAACTTCGGCCAGACGTGGTCGCGCAACGGGACCTGGGCGAGCTCCGAGAAGATGCGCTCCAGGGTCAGTGCCATGGGGAAGTACCCCGCGTACAGGATCTTGTCGGCGCCGCGGGTGTTGGCGTAGTCGATGATCGCCTTCGGGTAGTACTTGGGGGCGAAGGCGCTGGTCATGTAGTGCAGGCCCGGCCACTTGAGCATCAGCTTCACGGCGAGCTCCTCCCAGGGCTCAGCCCCGTGTCGCATCACGATGCGCAGCTCGGGGAAGTCGTAGCACACCTGGTCGAAATGCATGACGTCTTGGCACGCCGAAGGTACCCGCGGACCGGCGATACCGGCATTGACCACGATGGGGAGGTCGAGGTCGATACACGTCTGGTAGACGGGGTAGTAGTGCCGGTCGCTCACCGGGACCTGGGGGTTGCACCCGGCGGGGAACGTGGTGACCGCCTTGATGTCGTGCTGCGCGTGCGCTTCACGAATGCGTCGAACCGCGGCCGTGATGTCGTTGGGGTCCAGTGCCTCGAGGTTCGCCACGAACCGGTCGGGGTGTTCGGAAAGGGCGCGGTCGACGACAGACCCCGCCAGTCCCACGAGTCCTAGGGCGATGCCGAAGCGGTCCATCTCCGCCAGTGTCACCGCCACGGGGTCGTCGTCCTCGGTGACGCTGTTGGGGTCGTCTTTGAACATGTAGGAGATGGGCGAACTCGACGAGGCGCTCTCCTCGTCGCGCAGCTGAGGTTTGAGGAAGTCGAAACGGCGGGCGGCCCGGGCACTGGGGAACCCGATCATGCAGTCGACGACCCCGACGTCGGTAGGCATCGCCACGGCCCGCCACCGTACAGGGGCAGGGAGAACGTCGGACAACCTGGGGCCGGGCTTTGCCGGCGGCGTCAACAGAGGCGAGCGGCCCGACGGTCCCGGTGGCAACCTAAGGGCCGCCCTGGCGGGCAGCGGCCGGCTCCCCGGCACGACAGCGGAGGATGGGATCGATGGACGTCACCGACATGTCCGGCAAGACCGTGGTCCTCACGGGGGGGAACTCCGGAATCGGCCTCGAAACGGCCCTCGCTCTGGCCAACGCCGGGGCGAAGACCCTGATCACCGCCCGTGACCGCGGCCGGGGAGAGGCCGCTGTGGCCGACATCCGGGCGCGCTCGGGGCACGACGACGTCGACCTCGTGGTCTTCGACCTCGGCAGCATCGCCGCCATCCGGGCCGGAGCGGCAGCCATCCTGGCGCGCTGCGACCGCATCGACGTCCTGGTGAACAACGCCGGGCTGGTCCTGTCGGACCGACGCGAGACCGAGGACGGCTTCGAGGCGACCTTCGGCGTCAACCATCTCGGGCACTTTCTCCTCACCGAGATACTGCTCGAGCGGATCAAGCAGAGCGCCCCGGCCCGCATCATCAATGTGGCTTCGAACGCGCACACAGGAGCCCGAAAGGGCCTCGACTTCGACGATCTGCAATCGACTGGCGCCTACAGCGGGATGCAGGTCTACTCGAAGTCGAAACTGGCCAACATCTACTTCACGACCGAGCTGGCTCGGCGACTCCAGGGAACGGGCGTCACCGTGAACTGCCTGCACCCGGGCATCGTGGCCACCGGGTACGGCCGCGACGGCGATACGTCAGGGGTGCTCGCCTTCGGTGTCAAGGTGATCAAGCCCTTCGTCCTCAGTGCGGCGCGCGGTGCTCGCACCTCGATCTACCTGGCTTCGTCACCTGAGGTCGCCGGGGTCACGGGCCAGTACTTCGTAAAATGCCGAGCCCGCAAACCGTCCGCCATGGCCCAGGACGACGAGGCCGCCCGTCGGCTGTGGACGCAAAGCGAGGAGCTCGTCGACCAGAAGAGCTGAAAGCGCGTCACGGCTCCCTGTAGGGATGGCGAGCCTCGAGGGGCTCGGGCGCCTCAGCCCACCTCGCCCATGTAGGCGCTCAACAGGTGCTCACCGACGTCGGTCGGCGATCCCGTGTGCACGAGTCGGCCGTTCACCATGATCCCGGCTTGATCGGCGATGGCCAGAGCGGTTTGGGCGAACTGCTCCACGAGCAGGATCGTGATGTGCTCCTGGGCCACGGCCTGCGCCACGAGCTCGTAGAGCTCGGCCACCACCAAGGGGGCGAGACCCATCGAGATCTCGTCGAGGAGCAACAAACGCGGGCTCGTGAACAGGGCCCGGGCCAGGGCCAGCATCTGCTGCTCTCCGCCCGAGAGTCGTCCGGCCAACTGGCGGCGGCGTTCCCCGAGGACCGGGAACCGCGCGTAGCTCTGCTCCTCGAGCTCGGCGAGCTTGGTGTCCCTGCTGCGGTAGCTGTACATGAGCAGGTTTTCGGCGACGGTCAGGTTGGGGAAGACGGCGCGGCCCTCGGGGACCGCGCACAACCCTCTGCGTGCGAGCCGGTCGGGCAGCGGACGGCGGATCTCCTCGCCGTCGAAGGAGACGGTGCCCGAGGTGGGCGACATCCTGCCGCTCGCCACTTTGAGCAGTGTGGACTTGCCTGCCCCGTTCGGACCGAGCAGCGCGTAGACCGAGCCTTCGGGAACCTCCAACGACACACCGTGGACCACTTCGATGCGCCCATAAGCGGCGGAGACATCGGTGATCGACAGCAGAGGAGCCGATGTCGACGGCGGCGTCGGGAAGGTGATCACCTTGTTGCCCGTCGAAGCGGCGCCCGGCTGCGCCCCCGCGCCGCGAGCCCCCACGAAGGCCGGGGACGAGGTCGCCGGGGCCGGGTCTTCTTCGACGGCTCCCAGGTAGGCGGCCTGGACGGCGGGGTTGGCCTGCACACTGGCCGGATCGCCCCGGGCGATGATGGCCCCGTAGTCCAGCACGCACACGTGGTGACAGATGCTCATGACCAGGCTCATGTCGTGCTCGACCAGGAGCACGGCGATGCCCCGGTCCGCCAGGTCCACGAGGACCCGCCCCAACTCGACGGTTTCGTCCTGGTTCAGGCCCGAGCTCGGTTCGTCGAGCAGGAGGACCGACGGACCCGTGGCCAGGGCCCGGCCGAGCTCGACCAGCCGCGCCAGGCCAGTGGGCAGCAGGTCGGCGGGCTCGTCGGCCACGTGCGACAGCCCGATATGAGCGAGGATGATGTCGGCTTCGGCGCGCGAGCTGGCACCGGTCGGACGCCGGCGCCGGGTCTCGCTCGCCATCTGCACGTTCTCGCGCGCCGTGAGAGTTCCGAAGAGCTCGAGTCGCTGGAACGTGCGGGCCACCCCGAGCCGCGCTCTGTGGTGCGGGGAGAGGCGCGTGATGTCCACGTCGCCGAGCCGTACACGACCCTGTGTCGGCGGCTGTAAACCGGTGATGACGTTGAACAACGTGGTCTTGCCCGCACCGTTGGGGCCGATGAGCCCGTTCACCGCTCCGGCATGCACCTCCAAGTTGACGTCCTGGAGGGCCTGGAGGCCCCCGAAGCGGACAGAAATCTCCTCGACGGCGAGCTCAGACAACCGAACGCACCTCAGTCGTCGCCAACGTCCCGACGGCAGCGGGTGGGGTGCTGAGCTGATCGACGATCGGTGCGTCGCCCCCATGGCGTCGGTCCCAGAAATCGCTGACCTCGGCGTAGAGCCGGCCGATGCCGTTGGGGTTCCGGCCGATGGTCACGACTCCGACGCCGATGAGGAGTTGCGTGAAGTCGGGGATCTGCGGGACGTGCGCGCCGATGACCGGGCCGATGGCCACGAACACTCCCGCCAGCACCGCCCCGGTCAGGAGGCTGACGCCAGAGAGCGTGACGCCGACGAAGATGGCGATGCTGAACAGGAAATCGAACTGCGCCGCGCCGACACTGGTGTTGAGCCCCCCGTAGAGCGCGCCGGCCAACCCGGCGAGGCCGGCGGAGAACGCGAAGACCGCCAGCTTCGTGATCGTGAGGCTCAACCCAACGGTGCTACAGGCAGCGGGCGAGTCGTTCATGCTCACCAGTCGCCGGCCGAAGCGACCCCGACGCAGGGCTCCCACGCCGATGACACAAAGGGCCAATACCACGGCGAGGAACACGTCAAAAGCGCGATCGGTGGTGAAGTGCATGCCGAAGATGTCGGGCCGACCGACCGCTACGGTTCCGCCCACGCCCATGACCGAGCTCGACTGGAAGAACACGTTGTCCATGAGCACCGCGAACGCCAGTGTGGCCAGGGCGAGGTAGAGACCACGTAGGCGCAACACCGGCAAGGCCAGCACGGCGCCAACGCCCGCGCAGACGCCGATGGCTGCCAGTAACCCCAGCACCGAGGTTCCGCCGCCCACGGCGTGCATCGTCACGGCGCCGATACCCAGGAACGTGAACTGGCACAACGAGACCTGGCCGGCGTACCCCGACAGAGGCACCAGACTGAGCGCCAGGAGGGACAGCACCACGGCGTTGCCCATGGTGTACAGGTTGTTTCCGTTGAGCACGGCGCCGAGCCCGATGACCAACACGACGATGACCACGGCCCCGGCCAACGTCGTCCTGGCGCTCGCCACCCGTGGCGGCCGCACTCGCACCACTCGGCCGATGGCCAGGCGCACCTCGGGGATGAGGAGCAACGCCAGGAACAACAGCGCCATGGGCAGGGCGGCGTCCACGTCGTTGCGCACCCCCTGCGGGGCGTAGCCGATGGCCATGGAGTTGGCCACACCAAGGATCATGGCACCCAGGAACGTCATGGGAAGGCTGCGCAAACGGCCCACCACCGCCGCGGCGTAGCCGTAGATCACGAGCTGGGTCAGCGTCTGAATGTCCATCCCCTGCACGCTCGGCGCCAGCAGGATGCCTCCGAGTCCGGCGAACATGACGCCGATCATCCAGGCATAGGCCGAGATGCGCCCCGAGGGCGCCCCCGACAGCGAAGCCAGGCCGGGGTCGTCCACCACGGCGCGCATGGCAACGCCGGTGCGGGTGCGTCGGAAGAACACCCGCAGGAAGATCGCCACCGCGATGGCCACCACCACGGTGATGAGCTGCTCCCACGAGAGGGTGATCCCGGCTACCGAGATCGGGTTGCCGTTCAAGAGCTCCGGCGTGTTGTAGGTGTTGGCCGTCGGGCTCCACACTGCCCCGGCCAGTGCGACGAGCACGAGGAGCAGACCGAGCGTGACCGCCAGTCGGATACTTGTGGCGGCCCCGTACAGAGGACGCATCACGACCCGTTCGACCACGACCCCGAGCAACGGTGCTGCGACGAAGAGCACGAGGGCGAGCGACACCAACTCGGGCAGACCCCACCCTTGCCAGAGCTGCCAAAACACGTACGCCAGCACCATACCCATGGCGCCGTGGGCGAAATTGAAGATCCCCGTCGTGTTGTAGGTGACCACCAGGCCACTGGCGCTCACGGCATAGATCGCCCCGAAGACGATGCCGGCGACGAGGAAGCTCAAGAATTCGGTCACCGCACCATGAGCCCTTCCAAATTGCCACCCGAAGGCTGGGCGTTCCGGTGATCGTCCATCTGTTCCCCTACGACGTCGGCCGAATCATGACGGTATATCCCGGCTCCTTTACGAAGCTGTTGGCACCGCAGTAGAACCCTGTGGCCGGTGTGGGGGCGACCCGCTTGATCTTGCCGTTCTGCACCTGGGCGAGAAGGAAGCACCCCGAGGGGATGGCCTTGGCGGGGTCGCTCGGGGGGACGAGCCCTCCGGCGTCGAAGAAGGTGATGTTGTTCAGTGCCCGGATCAGCCCCGCTCGAGTGGGAGGGTTGCCGGCGCTCTTGAGAGCCTGGGCGAACATCAACCCCGACGCCCAGCCATAGACCGACTCGATCTCGAAGTTGGGATCTGAATCGACCTTCCTCATCCACTTGTCGAACAGCCCCACGGCGGGGTTCGTCTTGGCGTCCTGCCCGAGGTACAGGGCATAGCCCTGCTCGATGTAGATGTTGTTGGCAGCGCTGCCCGCCAGCGACAGGAACTTGCTCGAATAGGCCGCACCCTCGATGTTGATGGCCTTGAAGTTCTGCTGCTGGAATTGCTTGGCGAGTGTGGCCGCGTAGTTGTCGGGCAACTCGGTCGAGAAGAACATCTTCACGCCCTTGTTCTTCATGGAGATGATGTCGGGCAGGAAGTTGGTGTCGAAGGGCCCGACGCCATGGTCGTAGACGATCTTCATGCCCGACGCCTTCATGGCCAGCTCCACGGCGTTCTCGGCGGCCGTGGTCGAGGCGGTGGCGTTCTCCCAGATGATCCCCACCTTCTTGACCTGCGTCGGGTACTTCTTCACCAGGTACTTGAAGAGGTTGAGCGGGTAGTAGCTCTCGGGATTGGGGAGCGGGCTGTAGAGGTAGGGATCGGAGGAGAGGCCCGGGCTCAGCGAGAACCCGACGTCGGGCACGTGGGCGATGTCGATGAGCGGCTTCTCAGCCGAGTCGAGGAGAGAGAACCCGCCCACGAGGGCGAACTCGGTGCGGATCTGCGTGCCGGTCTCGGTGGCCACCTGGCCACCTTGAAAGGCGCTGTCCTCAGCGTCGAGGATCAATTTTCTGCCGTTCACGCCCCCCATGCTGTTGATGTAGGCGAAAGCGGCCTTGGTGCCGTCCTCGGCCCCCTTGAACAGCCCGGGAATGGGGGACGACAGGTCGTCGACCTGGCCCACCGTCACCGTCTTGGCCGTGACGCCCGGCGAGGGGCCCGACGAGCCCGACAAGCCCGAGCCACCCGTGGCCACCGGGGCCTGGGTGGTCGACGAGGAGGCCGACGGACCCTTCGACGAGCAGGCAGCGAGAACCACAACTGACACGGAGAGTAATATGACTAGCGCAGTACGTGGCGACAGGGAAGGTGCCTTAAGGCGTCGGCGCGCTCGCATCCGCACCCTCTCTCGGCTCGCGTTCACCACGCCCCCCTCCGTGTCCCCACTCCAGGAATATGACCCTTCCCCGGAGCCACACCAGCTTGCCACGTGGCCCTCTCGGGCCTGTCGCGCCCCCGTGTCTGCGGTCCATCGTCACCGTCGAGAACCTCCACGACGGCACCCTGACCGCCGCGGGAACGCGTTCTAGTGATGGTACGTCACCTGTAGGGGCTATGCAGAAAAAAAACTCCGGACCCGGGGAGCCGTGGGGAGGCTGTCTCGCCCTCGGGCCGGTCACGACGCCGAGGGCGCCTGGTTCTCCTCGTCCCGCACCCTCGCCGAACGGCGGAACCGGACCCCTTCGAGGAAACGCACGACCGCGGCCACGGCGTGGGCGCTGCGAACCGACGGGAGCACGTCGAAGGCATGCTGGGTGTAGGGCAGCTCGGCGTACAAGACCGGCGCCTTCGACACAGCCCGAAGCGCATGCACGAAGGCACGGGCGTCGGACACCGGTACGAGGGTGTCGTTCGTCCCGTGGACCACGAAGAACGGGGGTGCCTCGGTGTGCACCCGGTACAGCGGAGAGGCGGCCTCGAACGCCGCCGGGTCATCGACGACTCGGCGCTTGAACACCCGGCGCTCGAGCAGCAGGATCAGACCCTCGTCGTACCCCGACTTCCCGCGACCGGCGGTCATGTCGTACACGCCGTAGAACGGGACGCACGCGTCCACCGACGCGTCGGCCGCCTCGAATCCCGGCTGGAACCCGGGGTCCCCGCTGGTGAGCGCCACGAGCGCGGCAAGGTGCCCGCCCGCAGAGCCACCCGACACGGCAATGAAGCCTGGGTCACCGCCGTACTCGGAGATGTGCTCGCGCACCCAGGCCACGGCACGCTTGCAGTCCACGATGTGATCGGGCCAGGTGGCCCGCGGGCTCAGGCGGTAGTTGATGGTGACGGTCACCCAGCCGCGGCGGGCGAGCTCATACAGCAGGGGGAGCCCCTGCTCGCGCTTGTCGCCGATGACCCACGCGCCCCCGTGGATGTACACCAGGACCGGCGCGCCTTGCGGAGGCTCGAGACGGCGTCGGATGACGTCGAGGCGATGCGCCCTCAAGCCGTCGCCCACGTAGTCGATGTTGCGGACGGCCTGCACCGACCGGGACGGGCGCGGGAGCGGATAGATGAGCCGGGGGAAACGCCACATGGTGTGGCCGCCGTGCAAGGGGAGATCGCCTCCCTCTGCCGCAGGGAGCGCCATCTCCTCTTCGGCACGGCTGAAGACGTGGCGGGCTCCTCCCGAGAGCCGGGCGTGCGCCACGAGCCCCGTCCACGAGGCCGCGTTGACCCCGAGGCCGACCCAACCCGGCCAAGAGCCGAAGGCTCCCTCGAGGGCGAAGGCCACGGTGGCGGCGACCTGCCACACGATGTGCCACACGGGCATCTCCGCCGTGTACCAGCCGGCGAAGAAACTCGGGACCACCAGGAATTGATGGCGGGCGGGCCGGAAGGCGTTGGCCACGAGGAGGGCACCCCCCAGGCTCACCGCCAAGTACACCCACGCCCACGCCATGGCACCATCCTCGCTCATGGTGCGAAGATGACGCACGCCGGCCACAGATGTGAGGGGCGCGTCGGGGGCCAGGAGCCGACTATCGAGGGCGAGACGACAATGGAACAGCTCACCGGCCTGGACGCGACCTTCTTGTACATGGAGACGCCGAGCCTGCACATGCATGTCTCGATGGCTGCCATCTTCGACCCGTCCACGGTCCCGGGCGGTTACTCCTTCGACAAGTTGCGCGACCTCGTGAGCTCACGACTGGAGCTGGCCCCGATCTTCCGCCGCCGGCTCGTCGAGGTTCCCCTCCGTCTGGGCCACCCCTATTGGGTCGACGACCCCACATTCGACATCGAGTACCACATACGCCATTCCGCCGTGCCCCCTCCCGGCGGTATGGAGGAGCTGGGCCGGTTCGTGGGTGATGTCTGCAGCCGTCAACTCGACCGCACCAAACCGCTGTGGGAGATGTACATCGTCGATGGGGTGCAAGGGGACAAGATCGGCTTGGTGACGAAGATCCATCACTCCACCATCGACGGTGTCTCGGGCGCGGAGCTGCTCTCGCAGCTGTTCGACCTCGAGCCCGAGCCCGCCGCCGCGACCTGCGCCCGACAAACCTCCCCATGTGGACGAGCACCTCCCGTCGGACCTCCAGCTCCTGGCGCGGTCGCTGGGGACGCGCCTGACGCGGCCGGTGGAGATCACCAAGCTTGCGTGGCGCACGGGCGAGCCGTTGCTCGACGTCCGTCGGGTGCGGGCGCGGGGACGGGACGCGCCGCCTTGCCGCTCACCACTCCCCGCACCTCGCTCAACGCGTCCATCACCCCGCACCGGCGCGTGGCGTTCTCGTCCATCGCCCTCGAAGACGCCAAGCGCATCAAACGGGCGTGCGACACGACCCTCAACGACGTGGTCCTGGCGGTGTGCGCCGGCGCCTTGCGGCGGTACCTGATCGACGGTAACGAGCTGCCCGACGATCCGCTCGTGGCGACCGTCCCGGTTTCCACGGCCCCGAGAGCGGGCAACCGGCGTGGCGCCAACAAGGTGTCGGCCATGTTCGTGTCGCTGCCCGTGCCAGATCGAGGACCCCGTCGAAAGGCTCCAGGCCATCCGGGAGGGCACCAAGGGCGCCAAGGAGGAGCACAACGCCCTGGGCGCAGACGTGCTGCTCAATTGGGCGGAGCACGCCACCCCGAACGTGTTCTCCACCGCGGCCCGGGCCTACACACGCCTGAAGCTCGCCGAGCGCCACCGCCCCATCCACAGCCTGATCGATCTCCAACGTGCCCGGGCCTGACTTCCCCCTGTACCTGGCGGGGGCCGAGCTCGTGGCGGGCTTCCCCCTGGGCCCGGTGATGGACGGGGCGGGATTGAACATCACCGTCATGAGCTATCGGGGCGTCCTCAACTGGGGGCTCATGGCGTGCGCCGAAACCGTGCCGCGTTTGGCAGACCTCGCCCTCTACATCCCCGACGCGCTCGAAGAGCTCGCCACGGCCGCCGATGTCGGGCCCACCCTGCCCATGGGCGTGGCGCCCGGTCGGCCACGGGCGCGCCCGAAGACGGGGTCCGCCGAGCGTGCACCACAACGGACGGGCTGACGCCAGAGCAGCTGGTGGCTGGGTGACCGGGTGATTGCGGGAGCCACATGATCGCGCCACGACGGCCGCTTCGGATCGGGCTCGTCGGCTGTGGAATGATCGGGCAGATCCACGCCGACGGGCTGCACAAGATGTCGCAGGACGGCGAGGTCGTCACGGTGGCGGCAGCCGATCCCTCCGACTCGTCGCGAGCGGCCACGGCGCGTAACTGCCCATTTGCGTACATCACCGACGATGCGCGTCGGATCATCGAGGACACGGACATCGACGCCGTGATGATCACAGCCCCCACGTCCGCGCATCACGACCTGGTCCTCGCCACCTTGGCATCGGGCAAGGCCCTCTTCTGCGAGAAGCCGCTGGCGCCGAGCTTTGCCGAGGTCCGGGAGCTGTGCGCCGCGGTGGCGACAGCGGTGCGCCCCGCGCAGGTGGGGTTCCACTCCCGATTCCATCCGATCGTCAACCGGATCCGCCAAGTCGTCGTGTCGGCGGAGCTCGGGGCCCCCATGGCCTACACGCTGCGGGACGACCAGTACTGGCCGACCGGCACCGTCGTGCCGGGACACAGCTCGTGGCGTTCAGAGCGTGTCCACGCCGGTGGTGGTGCACTCCTGGAGCACTCGATTCACGCGGCGGACATCGTGTGCTGGCTGTTCGGTCCCGTTCTCCGGGTGTCGGCGAGCACCCGGGCTGTCTTCGGGTACGACGTCGAGGACGTGGCGGCGGTCATGGTCGAGCACGCGTCGGGCGTCATCGGCACCATCCTCAGCGTCTTCAACGGCGTTCGAGGACGAGAAGAGCGCCGGTTCGAGGTCTTCTTCGAGAATGGGGCCGTCGAGGCCACGACGGACTTCATCGTCGGTGCCCCCGAGGACAGCTACCTGGTGCAGAGGCCCGATGCTGCTCCGGAACGCCCCGATCTCGAGGCGCTGCGAGAGGAGCACTTCGCCTCGCTCGGACTCCCCCGGCGCGACTTCGTCTTCTACACATACCCCGCTGACCGCCATTGGGTGCAGTGCGTGCAGACCGGGGAGCCGGCGTCGCCCGGCTTCGACGACGCCCTCCGTGCTCACGAGCTCGTCGACGCCGCATACCGATCGGCTGCGACAGGGTCCCCCGCCTCCCCTTGACGGACGGGGAGATGCCCGGAGGGGTTCGGTCCTCCTGGAGAGCGGGCGGATGCGCGCAGGGTAACCCCGCTCTTGTGTGTCGAGGGGGTCACAGCGCCTCCGGCGGCATGATGCTGGGATGACCGACCGACCATCGGAGCCAGCTCGCCACCTCCCTCGTCTCGGGATCGGGCGCATTGCATCGGCAATCTCGAGGTGGATGGAGCCCGAGGACAATCCCTCGGGCGTGATCTACGGAACGATCGCCGTCGGAGCCGTGCTGGCCGCCGAGAGCACGCGACGGGAGACCTTTGCCGACACCATCGAAGCCACAATGCTCATTCTCGGCCTCTACTGGCTCGCCCACACCTACGCCACGGTGGTCGGCGACCGTCTCAAGACGCGAGACTCCCTCTCGGCCAGCGGGCTATGGCGAGCGTCGCTCCATGAAGGGGCCATCGTCAAAGGAGCGGCCATCCCCATCGCGGTGCTCGTCGTGCTGTGGGCCTCGGGGGTCTCCCTCGCCAGCGCGGTCACTGCTGCGCTTTGGAGCAGCGCAGGCGCTCTGGCCGTCTTCGAGATCATGGCCACGCTTCGCAGCCGGGTCACCGGGGCCCGACGGCTCACCCAGATCGTGGTGGGCGCGCTCCTGGGCGCCGGCGTGCTTCTCGTCCGCGTCGTCCTGCATTGACCGCGGCCGACAGTCCCTCCGGCGCGTTGATCAGGTCACCGAGCCGCCGATGTCGTGGTGGGCGTCGTCGCTCGGGAAAGGCCCATCGCCGCGTGCGACTCGAGGCGATCACCGGTCGAAGCCGGTGGTGGAGCGGCTGTGGCGATGGCAGGGCGCAGGAGGCTGCACGCCAGGCCCGACAGGGCCGCCATCGTGGCGGCGTACCACCACAGGTGGCGAAAGCTGTCCAGAGCCGCCACCGGCGTGTGCGGAGTGCCCAGGATCACGACGAGCAACGCCACACCGAAGGCCCCCCCGACCTGGCGGGCGGTCTGGTTGACGGCACTACCGACGGCAAAGCGCTCGGGGTGCAGGCTGGACACCGCCGCCGCGCTCAGCACCGGGAAGGTGAGGCCGATTCCGAGACCCGTGATCAGGGTCGCCGGCAGCCAGCGCGCCAAGTAGTGCGGGTTCCGGACCGATCCTGGTGGCGTACCAGACGAGCCCGGCGGTGAAGCACGCCGTGCCCACCAACAGCACCCGGCGGAACCCGACTCGACCCGCGAGCCGCCCGGCGGGACCTGACACGGCCGCCACCACCAGCGGCCCGGGGGTGATGGCGAGGCCTGCCCGCAGGATGGAGTAGTGCCAAACCGAGGTGAGGAAGAGGATGTTGCCGAGGAGCATGGCGAAGAAGCCCATGGCGTAGAGGAATGTCGCCGCGTTGGCGACACTGAAAGACCGGGCCGAGAAGAGGGCCAGGTCCAGCACCGGGGCAGCGTGGTGTGCCGAGCGGTACAGGAACGCGGCACCGAGAACGGCCGCAGCAACGAAGCAGCCCACCACCCGTCCGCTGGACCAGCCCCAGCTCGGTCCCTCGGAGATGGCCAGGACCAAGGCGGCCAAGGCCGTGCTTACGAGCACCACTCCCAGGTAGTCGGGGCGGGCCCGTACCTCGTCGGACCTGGAGTCGATCAGGACCCGGCGGCCCAACAACCACGCCAACGCGCCGACCGGCAAGTTGATGTAGAAGGCCCACCGCCACCCGCCGGCCGAGATCAGGGCGGCCCCGAGCGAGGGTCCGGTGGCCACCGCCAAGGCTCCCACGCCTCCCCACATCGCCACGACTTGGGAGCGCCTCTCGGTCGGGAAGGCTCCGAGTAGGAGTCCCAACGAAGCCGGCAGCATGGCCGCGGCACCGCAGCCCTGGACCAGCCGCCCGGCGACCAGAAGGGCCACCGACGGCGCCAGTCCGCACAACGCCGATCCCAGGCTGAACACCGCCAACCCCGCGAAGAAGACCCGTTTGCGCCCCAGACGGTCGGCGCTGCGACCGGCGGTCACCAGTAACGATCCGAACACGATGCTGTACCCCGTGATCACCCACGCCAAGGCAGCACGCGAATCATGGGGGAAGGAACGCTCCAGAGCCGGAAAGGCCACGTTCACGATGGACAGATCGAGCGACGCCATGAAGGCCCCGAGTGCGGTCACCACGAAGACGGCGCTACTGCGCCTCCCCTCCGCGGGCGCGGAACCCGTCGTCGTGGGAGAAGGTCCTCTCATAGGACTGACCTTAGGCGATTGCATTTCATTATGCAACTCACTAGCCTGGAGACGTGGAACGCAAGAGCTTCGCCGACATGGACTGCTCGGTAGCCCAATGCCTCGAAGTCGTGGGCGAGTGGTGGAGCATGCTCATCGTCCGGGACGCCTTCTTGGGCATCAGTCGCTTTGACGACTTCCAGCGTCGGCTGGGAATCTCACGAAACATCCTGCAGCAGCGCCTCGGCCGCCTGGTCGACGCGGGCGTGTTGGCCCGGGTGCCTTATTCGCAGCACCCGCCACGCCACGACTACCGGCTCACTGACAAGGGTCGCGACCTTTGGCCGGTCCTGACTGCCATGCGGCAATGGGGGGACCACTACGCCGCCCCGTCCGGGCCCCCCCTGCAACTGGTCCACAGGGCATGCGGCGCGGTGTCCGATGCAGTGCTGGTGTGCGCATCGTGCGGGGAGCCCCTCGGGCCGCGCGACGTCGACGCCGTGCCCGGGCCTGGGCACAGACGCGGTGACCTATGGCCTCCGCGACTGCGCCCGGGGGCCTGAGGTCGGAGACTCGAGCATGGCGGAGTCCAAGCCTCCCCTTGGGTTCCACTCCGTGACGCCGCGCATGTTCGTCAGCGACGTCGCGGCCGAGGTTGCGTTCCTCGATGCGGTGTTCGACGCCACGGGTGAGGTCGGTGCCAATCGGCCCGCCGAAATCCACATTGGTGACTCGATCGTCATGGTGTCGCCAGCGCACGAGCGCGAGCTGTTCCCCGCCTTTCTCTACGTCTATGTCAATGACGCTGACAGCAGCTATCGACGGGCACTGGCTGCTGGCGCGGTGAGCTTGGAAGAGCCCTCTGACACCCCGTACGGCGATAGGCGAGCCATGGTGCGTGACCCATTCGGCAACATCTTCCAGATCGCACATCGGACGGCGGTAGCCGGTCTTTGACGATCGACCGAGATTGGCGGGCGCGCCCGTCACGATCCCGCTCATGAGAGTGCCGACACGTGCCGACGTAGGCTCGGGGGGTGGAATTCAGCCGGGAACTGCGCGACGAGGTGATCACAGGCGACATCACCGTCTCCTTCCGGCTGTGGCGCCGCCCCAAGGTGAGAGTGCGAGGAAGGTACCCCGTCGGCCCTGCGCACATCGAGGTCGACTCCCTGGAGCTGATGCCCTTCTCTTCCATCACAGCAGCCGACATTCGTCGTTCGGGCGAGCACGACCGGGAGTCGTTGCGCCAACGGGCTGCCCACGCTGGTCCGATCGCCGACGACACGCTGCTCTACCGGGTGGAGTTCCACGTGGTCGCAGCGGAGGGAGGCACGACCTCGGCATAAGGCGTCGGGCGCTTACTGCTACCGAATGACCGGGGCTTCTTGTGCTTCGCCGATGAGCGGTGGGGAGAGCAACGGTTCTGGCGTTCGATACGATCTTCGGAGCATGCAGACGGTGTACGAGGCCGCGGGTGGCCAGGCCGGCTTGCTTCGTCTGGCCCACGCGTGGCACGCCAGGGTGATGGAAGACCAGGTGGTGAGCCATGCGTTCAGCCACGGCTTTCACCCCGAACACAGCAAGCGTCTCGCCGCGTACTGGGCGGAAGCACTTGGAGGGCCGACGGTGTACTCGGCCGCCTACGGCGATGAAACTTCGGTGGTGCGGATTCACAGCGGCAACGGTCCGCACGAGGAGATGGACAATCGAGCGATCGCCTGCTTCGATCAGGCCTTGGCGGACGTCGGTCCTAAAGACGACCGGGTCCGACAGGTGCTGCACGACTACTTCGCGTGGGCAACCCTCGCCACGATGTCCCAATACCACCGCTCCCAAGGCGATGTGCCGGACGGATTGCCCATCCCACATTGGTCTTGGGACGGACCTGTCGACACAACGGCTTCTGGCGACCTCTGAGAACAGCTACCTCACGACACCGGCCATGGCGTAGCGCAACGGCACACAAGGGACTCGGTCAGGTGCCCACGTAGGCCGCGAGATGCTCGCCGGTGAGGGTGGAGTGGGCGGCGACGAGGTCGACGGGTGTGCCCTCGAAGACGATCCGGCCGCCGTCATGGCCTGCGCCGGGGCCGAGGTCGATGATCCAGTCGGCGTGCGCCATGACCCCCTGGTGGTGCGCGATGACGATGACCGACTTGCCGGAGTCGACGAGCCGGTCGAGCAGGCCGAGCAGCCGCTCGACGTCGGCAAGGTGGAGACCGTTGGTCGCCTCGTCGAGGACGTAGATGGCGCCCTTCTCGGCCATGTGGATGGCCAGCTTGAGCCGCTGCCGCTCGCCGCCGGAAAGCGTAGTGAGCGGTTGGCCGAGGCTGAGGTAGCCGAGGCCGACGTCGGCGAGCCGGTCGAGGATGGCGTGCGCGGCCGGCGTGCGGGCCTCGCCGGCGCCGAAGAACTCCTCGGCCTCGGTCACCGACATCGCGAGCACCTCGCTGATGTCGCGGCCGCCGAGGTGGTGGTCCAGCACCGATGCCTGGAACCGCTTCCCCTCGCACTCCTCGCAAGTGGTGACGACGCCGGCCATCATCGCCAGGTCGGTGTAGATGACGCCGGCGCCGTTGCAGTTGGGGCACGCACCCTCGGAGTTGGCGCTGAACAGCGCCGGCTTCACGCCGTTGGCCTTCGCGAACGCCTTGCGGATCGGGTCGAGCAGTCCGGAGTACGTCGCCGGGTTGCTCCGTCGCGAGCCGCGGATAGCGCTCTGGTCGATCGACACCACTCCCGCGCCGGCGGGGATCGACCCGTGCACGAGCGAGCTCTTGCCGGAGCCGGCGACGCCGGTGACGACGACAAGCACGCCGAGCGGGATGTCGACATCGACGTCGCGCAGGTTGTGCGTCGTCGCTCCGCGGATCTTCAGCGTGCCGGTAGGAGTCCGCACCGTCTCCTTGAGGGCGGCCCGATCTTCGAGATGGCGGCCGGTGACGGTCCGGCTAGCCCGCAGCCCCTCGACGGTGCCCTCGAAGCAGATGGTGCCGCCCGCCGTACCTGCCCCGGGGCCGAGGTCGACGACGTGGTCGGCGATCGCGATCGTCTCCGGCTTATGCTCCACGACGAGCACCGTGTTGCCCTTGTCCCGCAGCCGCAGCAGCAGGTCGTTCATCCGCTGGATGTCATGGGGGTGCAGGCCTGTGGTGGGCTCGTCGAAGGCGTAGGTGACGTCGGTGAGCGAGGAGTCGAGGTGGCGGACCATCTTGACGCGCTGCGCCTCGCCGCCCGACAGCGTGCCCAACGGCCGGTCGAGCGAGAGATAGCCCAACCCGATCTCCACGAAAGAGTCGAGAGCCTTTTCCAACGAAGCGAGCAGCGGCGCCACCGACGGTTCTTCGGCGACGCCGACCCATTCGGCCAGGTCGCTGATCTGCATCGCGCACGCTTCGGCGATGTTGATCCCACCGATCCGCGACGACCGGGCCGCCTCGCTGAGCCGGGTGCCGTCGCAATCGGGGCACGCCGTGAATGTGACCGCGCGGTCGACGAACGCGCGGATATGTGGCTGCAGCGCACCCTGGTCCTTGGAGAGGAACGACCTCTGGATCTTGGGGATCAGACCCTCGTAGGTGACGTTGACTCCGTTGACCTTCACCTTGATCGGGTCGTGGTGGAGGAAGTCGTGCAGCTCTTTCTTGGTGTACTTGCGGATCGGCTTGTCCGCGTCGAGGATGCCCGACTCGATGTAGGGCCGGACCGCAAAGAAATTGTCCACGGTGTACCCGGGGATGATGATCGCCCCCTCGGCCAGCGACTTGGAGTCGTCGAAGAGTTGGGTCAGATCCATATCCGAGACGGTGCCCCGGCCTTCGCAGCGCGGGCACATGCCGCCGGTGCGGGTGAAGGTCTGCCGCACGGTTTTGCCGGCACCGCGTTCGATCGTGATCGCACCGCTCGCTCGGACCGAAGCGACGTTGAAGGAGAACGCGTTGGGCGGGCCGACGTGCGGCTGCCCGAGCCGGCTGAAGAGGATGCGCAGCATGGCGTTGGCGTCGGTGGCGGTGCCGACGGTGGAGCGGGCGTCGGCACCCATACGCTGCTGGTCGACGATGATCGCGGTCGTCAGCCCTTCGAGTACGTCGACCTCGGGCCGCGTCAGCGTCGGCATGAAGCCCTGCACGAAGGCGCTGTAGGTCTCGTTGATCAGCCGCTGAGACTCCGCCGCGATCGTGGCGAACACCAGAGAGCTCTTGCCCGAGCCAGAGACGCCGGTGAACACGGTCAGCCGGCGCTTCGGGATCTCGACGCTGACGTCCTTGAGGTTGTGCTCGCGCGCGCCGTGCACGTGGATCAGATCGTGGCTGTCGGCATCGTCCAGCGCCGGCGACTGCGCCACCGTCGTCCTGGCCTTGCTCATCGTGTCTCCGTCTGTTGGGCCACGGTATGCCCGGACAACGACGACGGGCCCAGGCGAGCGGCCGGCACGCCCCGGCGCCGCCTCCGCGCCGAACCCGATTCCCCTACGGCGTGGCGCCGAACAACGCGCTCCTTGAGTACGACACCGATGCGGATCTTCACCCCTGCTCGATGCGAAGCCGGTTCCCCGCGGGATCGCGCACGGCAGCGTCGCGGACGCCCCAGGGCTGGCTGGCAGGCTCCTGCAGCACTTCGACGCCGGGAGCACTGGCGATCCTGTCGAAGGTGGCGTCGAGATCGTCGGTACGGAAATGGACCGGGTACATCTCACCCTTGGCGAGCATGGCCGCCAGGGCGTCGCCGTCCTCCTGGGATCGGCCCGCATGGGGCTGCGACAACACGACCCCGATCTCGGGTTGGCTGTCGGTGACGAGGGTGATCCACTTGAAGCCGCCATTGGCAACCTCACGGCTCACCGTCATACCCAGAGCGTCGCGGTAGAAGCCGAGCGCGGCGTCGGGGTCGTCGACGAGGATGTGCACTGTGCTGAGTGAGACGGTCATGGCACAGACGTTACGCGGATGCCCCCACCGATGCTTCTTCGAAACTGCTCGCTTCCGGGCCCCCCTGGCCGCCGCCCTTGCGGGGTCGGGTCAAGACCATGGTCAGACAGGTCGGCATGACCCGTAGCTCGTCGTGGTTGCGGGCCCGGTACGTGGACGGCGTCTCGCCGACTAGCTCGGTGAACCGGGCAGAGAAGGAGCCGAGGCTCGTCCAGCCGACCGCGATGCAGACATCGGTAACGCTCGGATCACCGCGGCGCAGGAGGGCTTTGGCCCGCTCGACGCGCCGGGTCAGGAAGTAGGAGTACGGCGTCTCGGCGTAGACCTCGCGGAAGCGACGGCTGAAGTGCGCCGACGACATGAGCGCCGTGCGGGCGAGGGCCGGGACGTCCAGGGGCTGGGCGTACTCACGGTCCATCCGGTCGCGGGCCCGGCGCAGTCGGCGCAGCTCGTCGATGTCGGCGTTCATGCGTCCATTCTGTCGGATCTCGATGGGGACTCGGCGCGGGACAACGGAAGGGGTGGCCCATAAGACCGCCTCTGACCTGCGATTTCTTTCGTTACGGGGGCCATTCCATCGGGCCCCCTCGGCCCTCAAATCACGGACGCCCGAAGTCTCGCCGCGCTCGGGGGATGTTGTCAGCATGGGGGTCCGCAGCCGGCCGGCGTTGGCTCCCGTGTCAGGGGACGGGGTGGTGCCTCACTGGCGCGCGAAGGCGACGATGTTGTCGACGTGGATGCCGAGGCCGGGGACCGATCCCACGAAACCGGCGTCGCCGAAGGCGAATACCCCGCCGTCTTTGCCCACCATCCAATAGCCCCGGCCGTCGGCGGTGGCCACCACCCCCACCACATCGTTGACGTGGACACCGAGACCAGGTAATGACCCCACGAAGCCGGCGTCGCCGAAGGCGAACACCCCCCCGTCGGACCCCACCATCCAGTAGCCGCGGCCGTCGGCGGTGGGCACCGCACCCACGACGTCGTTGACGTGGACACCGAGGCCCGGCAGCGACCCCACGAAGCCGGCGTCGCCGAAGGCGAACACCCCCCCGTCGGATCCGATCATCCAGTAGCCCCGGCCGTCGGCGGTGGGCACGGCGGCCACGACGTCATGGAGGTGGACACCGAGTCCCGGCAGCGACCCCACGAAGCCGGCGTCGCCGAAGGCGAACACTCCCCCGTCGGATCCGATCATCCAGTAGCCCCGCCCGTCGGCGGTGGGCACCGCTCCCACGACGTCGTTGACGTGGACACCGAGGCCCGGCAGCGACCCCACGAAGCCGGCGTCGCCGAAGGCGAACACCCCACCGTCGGATCCGATCATCCAGTAGCCCCGGCCGTCGGCGGTGGGCACGATGGACACGACGTTCGAGGCATGGACCCCCAGGCCCGGTAGCGACCCCTCGTAAGGTGCGCCTCCGAAGGAGAACAGGCTGCCGTCGCTGCCCACCATCCAGTAGCCCGAGCTCTGGCCCGAGCTCTGGCCCGAGCTCTGGTACGTGAACACGTCCGGCGCTCCGGTAGCGCTCGTGCCCCCAGGGGTCGTGACCGAGACGTCGACGGGGCCGGGCGTGCCGGCGGGAGCCGTGGCTGTGAGAGACGTCGAGGACGTCAAGGTGAACCCGGTGGCCGGTGTGGCTCCGAAGTCCACTGCATCGACCCCCGCAAAGTTGGTGCCCGTCACCGTCACCGATGTGCCGCCGGAGCTCGGTCCCACATCGGGATTGACCCCTGTCACGGTGGGCACCCCGACGTAGGTGAAACGATCAGCCGGACCGGTGGGGCTCGTACCGCCCGACCCGGTGACGGTGATGTCCACTGAACCGCTGGCGTTCGCCGGCGAGGTGGCGGTGATGGAGGAGTCCGAGTTCACCGAGAATGCGGCGGGCATTCCGCCGAACGCCACGGCCGTGGCGCTGTCGAGGTTCGCCCCCGTGATGTCGACCGAGGTACCCCCGGTGGCGAGTCCCGTGCTCGGGCTCACGCCGGTCACTTCGGGCGTCGACAGTTTCATCAAGCTGTCGATGTTGCCGTTGCCACTGCTGGCCGCGTCCTCGAGGTAGGAGAGGCCGTAGACCTTCTCGACGCTGTGTAGGACTCCGGCGGTGTTCACCGGGACGGCGTCTTGCTGAGGGCTGTCCTGCAGCGCGGCCGAAACGACCAGGGTGATGATTCGTCCGCCTCCCCCTTCGCCAGCGGTCCCGACGCCCGAAGTATCAGACTCCTCTCCCTCGTCCCATTGAACGATGATCTGGCCCCCGGCGCCGTACCAGGACGTGGACTGGATGTTGCCGATGAAGTTTCCCAGCCATGAGTCGCCCAGGGTGGGGACGGTGTCGCCGTCGGGCAACATCGGACCGTCGTGCATGTCGTCGACGGTGTTGGGCGTCACCCACACGAAGGCGGGTGCGTCGGCGGCGTCGAGGTCGCTGGCCATGCTGGGGATGCTGGTCAGCGGCACCACGTTGGCATCGAGGTCGGCAAGGGACGTGATTGCCGGGAAGTAGACGAACGGATTGTGGCGCTGGAGGTAGTAATCACCACCGTATTGGTTGAGCCCACCGGTGTCGCCCCCGGTGTATCCGGCGGAGGGCATGGACTCGAGGTAGGCGCGCCACGAGATTCCCGCCGCTTCGAATTGATTGACGATGGTGCTGGCGCCCGACGAGATGTCGTCCTGCTGCGGTGTGTTGTCCTGGGTGACGCCCCAGTTCGAGCCGGAGAGCATCTCCAGGTAATTGGGCTCCGAGGGATGTCCGATGGAGTACGACTCGGTGGCGATGCCGTAGTTCTGGGCCAGCGTGTTGATATTGGGGGCGCTGGTGTTCCCGATCAGATCGGAGGGGGACTCGTTCTCCATCATGATCTCCATCACGTGGGGAGTCCCGGTCGCGAGAGGGGCGATAGCCGCAAAGGTGAACTTGTCCGCGGCACCGGTCGCCGAGGTGTCGCTCGGGGTGGTGACGGTGATGTCCGCCTGCCACGCAGGTTCGGCCGGCGAGGTGGCCGTGATGGAGGTGGCCGAGTTGACCGCGAAGGTGGTGGCCGCCGTGGTCCCGAAGGTCACCACCGTGGCGCCGGTGAAGTTGGTCCCGGTGATGGTGACCGTGGTCCCTCCGGCGGTGGACCCGGTGCTCGGACTGACGCCGGTGACCGTCGGTGCCGAGGAGGCGTTCGAGGCCGTGACGAGTGCCCCCACCGCCCCTGAAGTCCCGGCCGAAGAGGCCATCGTGGTGGGGGCCGAGCTCGACGAGACGTTCGGGTCATAGAGAAAGACGTTGCCGTCGCTGGTGGTGTCGTAGGTGTAGCCCGACGTCATCCCGGCTTCCCCGGAGGTGGACACCGAGGCGTACCCGACGTAGAGCTCGCTCGATCCTGTCGGTGTGAGGGTCGGGAAGCCGACCGTGGTCGAGGAGCCGTTGGACTGGCCTCCGGCGATGTCCTTTGCCCACACGGTGCTCGCCCCCAATCCGGCGCTGAACTCCTGGGCCGTGAGCTCCACGCTGATCGACGAGACCGAGCTCGAGAAGGTCACGGTGACAGACGAGGTCCCGGTGGCGGTCACCCTTCCCATCCACAGCTCCAGGTCGTGGCCGGCATAGCCGCTGTAGGTCTCCAGACTCGACCACGCGCTCACACCTCCGCCCGACACCGAGGACACGGTGATCGCCGTCGAGTTGACCTTGACCGCCAGCACGAGCACGTCGCCCACTGTCTGCGGGGACACCGACAAGGTCGTGATGCCCGACCCCGAGGCGTTGGCCGGGCTGCCCACGGCGGTGATGACGGGGGGCGAGGCAGTGGCGACACCAGCGGTCACGATGTCCACAACGGGTGTGACGACAAGACCCGCCATGACCCCTACTGCGGCAAGGACTCTGCGTCTCTTGTTCGAAGGGGGGCTGTGGTGGCCAGCATGCTTCGGATTTCTTCGGTCACAGTCGGTCATCGATGGTGTCTCGAAGATAGGGGCGGACACGGGCCGGGGGTGGGACCCGCCCATATGCGCTCGCCTCGAAGCTCACCCAGTCGAGGCACGAACGCGAAGCGTCGAGGTCGTCAGAGCGTCCGGCCTCTAGTCGCGACCACTGGGCGATGAGGCGTCCGCCCGGCCTCTATCCAAGGGCAGTCTGGTCGAGCAGCGGTCTGAATTCGGTTGCTACGGCGGGGGCCAGGGGACGCCCATGTTGTTGTGCGCAGGGACGGCGCCCGCGGCCATCACGGCGTCGGCGAGGGGGCCAAGCAGGGCGACGAGCTCGTCGGCCCCGTCGTCGCCGATGGCCGCGACGATGGGAGCCGCGAGCCGATCGGTGCCATCCTCGATCGCCTGCCGTATCTCGGCGCCCGCCCCAGTGATGCGCATGTCCTCGTCGACCAGCCCGCGTGCCGCCAGTGACGCCGCCGCCGCGGACCACTCGTCGGCCGACCAGCCGCGGTTCGAGCGGAGCCCGTCCTCGGGTGACCGCCCGGTCGCCGCTTGGAGAACGAGCGCTTCGGACGGCGAGACTCCGGCGTCGACGAGCCGGTCGACATGGCCGTCGCCGCGGTGTTCGCGCATCGCGGTAAGCGCTTGCCACAGCCGCAGGTGCGGCTCGTCGGGTTCGGGAACCGCTTGGTTGGCCGCGCCCATTGGCCGCCCGGCCATGTTGCAGCCGGCCACGGCCGCGGCGGTGAGCTCGGCAGCGCGCGCGACCGATGACGACGAGACGACCTCGTCGCCGAGCACGCGCCGCATGGCGCCGTCCATTGCAGCGCGGCGGGCGTCGAGGAGCGCCGGCGGTGGCGCGTAGCTCCACACGTCGGGGATGGCCCGGGCGACCATCTGCGGGTGGAAGTTATAGAAGAGCGCGCTGACGACCGGAGCTGTTGCCGCGCCGAGTGGTGCGGCGCGGCAGCCGAAGTAGCTCATCCACCCACCCTTCAGGCCGAGGGCATCGGTGGCCGCTCGTCTCTCCGGCGCGTAGTAGATGATGGCATGGACGGGCTCGCCGTACTGCCAGACGGCGCGGGCCCGGTTCACGAGGCCAGGTCTCCAGCCACCGCGATCACCTCAAGAACCTATATCATGCAGCGAAGTCCTTGCGACCATTAGTTAGGTTTGCTTGGCGCTTTCTCGTCCCTCCGGTGCGCCGAGTAACTGGCCACGGTTTTGGTCGAGGATCCTATATCGATGATGAGCCTTGATCACCGATCAGTCTTCGGGAAGATCGGCGAAATCACGCTTGGTTTTCTTATACCACCCCATCCCTGCTACGGGATGCTTCCACCTACCCTTCATCTCCTTCAAGGCACTCTTATGCATCTCATCACCCGTGGAGACGATTTCGTTTAAGTGCCGGTCTTGCGCTTTTATGACCTCATCAGCCGTCTCTCCATGGAGCACGAAATCACACGGTCCACCCAATTGCTTACAGGTCATCGTTTTCATAGGTCTCGTTTCCTTTCCTAGTCACTCTGCAGTCAACCCGGACGAGTTGGAACGCATCCGCGCCTGCGCCCTTCGCGACCGCCTGCCTGCTGGCCCCGTGTCATTGACTACCTCGTGAGTCCATCGGTATCGCGGACGCCCAGATGTCGGCAACTGCCCGTCAGGGTCAGAGTGTTCATACCCCCTATGACGGACGTCGCCCCGAGAATGTGACAACGGGTGAGCTGGTCACATCCTGGGGGCGGCGTACGTCAGTAGCATGTGAGCACCTTGGACGGGCCACCATGGACGTGATCGACTTCGACGCCGAGCGTCCCCGGTTGACTGCGATTGCCCGCCGGATCCTCGGGTCGGAGGCCGATTCGGACGACGTAGCTGCAGGAGGCCTGGCTGCGGCTCTCCCGCACCGACGACGTCGACGACCTGCCCGCCTGGCTGACGACCGTCGTGACGCGGTTGTGCCTTGACCACCTGCGCAAGCGCCGGACCAGGGCCGAGGCCGAGGCCGAGGCACCCGCCGACGCTGCACCGGTCGACCCCGAAGCCGACGCGCTGCTCGCCGAGACGATGGGCGGGGCGATGCAGGTCGTCCTCGACGCCCTGGCGCCGGCCGAGCGAGCGGCGTTCGTGCTGCATGATGTCTTCGGATATCCCTTCGACGAGATCAGCGCTGTCATGGGGCGCTCGGGTACCGCCGTACGCCAGCTGGCGAGCCGGGGACGGCGCAAAGTGCAGGGCGCACCGGAGTCCGACGGGGCAATGGCCGCCCGGGCCGAGAGCCGCCGCGTCGTCGACGCGTTCCTGGCCGCATCCCGCGGTGGGGATCTCGCCACCTTGCTATCGCTGCTCGCGCCCGACGCTGTCATGCGAGCCGACCTCGTCGGACAGCGAATGGGGACCGACCCCGTGTACGACGGCGCGGCCGCGGTGGCCGCCCGCTTCGACGGCGTCAAGGGGGCGGTTCCAGTCACTATCGACGGCGACCTTGGCGGCGCTTGGGTCATGGCCGGGAAGGTGAAGGTCGCCTTCGTGTTCCATGTCGAGTCCGGCTTGGTACGCGAAATAGAGCTGATCGCCGACCCAGACGTGCTGGCGACCTTGGACGTGGTCTGGAGAGGAGTTCTGAGAACCTGATCACACCCGCTACGTCGTCGTCGGCCCAGCCGACGAAAATTCTGACGCCGAACCGGCAGAAGTCACCGGGCGGACCTTCGGGTTTTGGACCCGAGCGTCCCCCGGCCCCTTGATTCCATCAGAAATAGATGTATATACTTCTGATATGAAATCCACGGATCTGTTCGTGCTGGGGCGGCGGCTCATAAAGCTGGCCGAGGAGGGGCTGCCCGGACAGGGCGTCAACAACAGCGTCCGTTTCGTACTTCTCGACGTCGCCGCCAATCCCGGCAGCTCCATCAACGAGATCACGGCCCGGACCGGCTTCCCCCAGAGCCACGTGTCGACGTCGGTGATCAAGCTGCGCCAGTTCGGTTCCGTGCGGACGGAGATCGATCCCCGCGACCGACGCCGTACCCTCGTGTGGGTCGTGCCCGAAGCCGTCCATCGGGCCAGCAGCCGCATCACCTCCACGGCCGATGCCGCCATCGCCCGGGCCCTCGGCAATCCACCGGCGGCGGAGGTGGCCGAGGTGATCGGCGCCCTGGAGACGGTGGCCGAACGGCTCGGTCCGTCGGCCGGGCCCCGAGCCGCCAAGGAGGCGTCTTGATGCTCGCCCACGTGGGTTCGGACTCCCACATCATCTTGATCGTCATCGGCGCGCTGTTGGTGATCCGGGTGGCCATCGGGGTCGGGCGCCGAAATCGTCGTCAAAGCGCGAACGCCCCGGTCCCTTCATCGCCACCCCCCGCGCCCTCCATCCGGCCCGTGGCCGCCCCGACAGCCGCGGACCACACCACGCTCCTCGAGGTCCGCGAGCTCACTGTCGCCTACGGGTCGAAGGTGGCCGTTGACGGGGTGAGCTTCGAGATCCGCCGTAGCGAGATCTTCGGTCTTCTCGGTCCGAACGGGGCCGGCAAGACCACAACGCTCAGTGCCATCGAGGGGTTGCGCCGGCCCCGCTCTGGCACTGTTCTTCTCAATGGGGTCGACATCGTCCGCCAGCGTGCCCTTGCCAAGGCCCAGATAGGAGTGCAGCTGCAGTCCACCGGATTCCAGTCCGAGCTGACCGTGCGCCAGGTGGCCCGTCTCTACGCCGGCCTCTACGGCGTGACCATGAGTGACGAGGACCTGGACCGGGCCCTGGCCGACGTCGGTCTCGGCCAGGAGCTGGACCGGACCACCAAGCAGATCTCGGGGGGCCAGCAGCAGCGGCTCTCGCTCTTCGTGGCGGTGATCCACGATCCCACCCTCCTGCTCCTCGACGAGCCCACCACCGGACTCGACCCGCAGTCGCGCCGGCACCTGTGGGTCCGGATCGAGCGGATCCGGGCCGACGGCGGGAGCATCCTGCTGACCACCCACTCGATGGAGGAGGCCCAGGCAGTCTGCGACCGGGTGGCCATCATCGACCACGGACGGGTGCTGGCCATCGACACCCCCCGCAACCTCATCGACCAGCACCGGGAAGATCCCCTCGTCCGTGCCGCGGCACGCGGTGAGGTGACTCTCGAAGACGTGTTCATCGGACTGACCGGGAGTGAGATCCGTGACTAGCACCACCGCACCGACGACCATCGAGCCCCCGAGCATCGGAACCATGCTGGCCGCCCTGCTGCGAGCGGACCTGGTCGTGCTGACCAAGAACAAGATGCGTCTGTTCCTGAGCCTCCTGCTGCCGCTCATCATCTTGTCGACGACCAACTCGTCCAAGGCGACCAGGAGTTTCGGCGGGGCCGAATTCATCCTCGGGCTCGCTATCACCGCGGGCATCGCCGGGACCTCCATCATGGGCTACGCCCCCATGGCCGCGCGCGACCGCGAGAACGGCGTCTTCCAACGCCTGCGGGTCTCGCCCGCGCCGACCTGGGCTGTGATGGCCAGCCGGCTGCTGGTCCAGATGGTGTCCAACTTCGTCATCGCCCTTGTCGTGCTCGTCTTGGGCGACGATATTCACCACCTGTCGCTCTCGGCCGAGACCTACGTGCTGGTCCTCTTGGTCTCGATCCTCGGTTCGGCCGTCTTTCTGGCCGTGGCCCAGGCGCTCGTGGGTCTGGTGAAGTCGGCCGACACCGTCCAGGCCTTCGGCCGGCTCCTCTACATCGGGCTCGTGATGCTCGGCCTCTTCGGGACATCCGGCGAACTGGGAGGCTTCTGGGACGCGGTCTCGAAGTGGTCCCCCGTCGGAGTGCTGATGAAGGTGTTCGCCGGTGTGGTCGGCCTCGGCGCGACCTTCGACTCGCAGGACTGGCTGTCGCTGCTCGCCTGCGGCGGCTACGTCGTCGCCCTCACCACACTCGGCATCTATTGGTTCCGCTTCGACGCCCAGTAGCGCACGCAAACTCACCGCCCACTTCGCTGCCGCTGGCGTCCTCGACCGCTCGCTTCCAAGCGGTAGATCAGGTCGAGACGTGGATCGGGAAGACGACTGTTCACGACATCACTTCTGATTCGGTCTCGTTTGCTGGCCCCGGCCACGTCGGAAGGCAATCAGGCCCCCACGACGAGGGACCGCGCCTCTGCGGAGCCGACCACAAGATCGTGAAGATCGCCGCCCACCTCGAGTCGGCTCGACTGTTCGACCCCGCCGATCCTCATCGGCTCAAAGCCCGCCGTTCGGATCAAGTGCTCGACTTCGTCGCTCCCATGCTCGTCCTCGGACACGTAGAACAGAACCGCGGGCTCGGGCGACCGGTGGCTCGAGGACTCGAAGAGATCGGCCGACATGGTGCCGAACGCAATGGCAAAGCGTGTCCCGATCGGCAACCACCCAGCAACAACTTGGCCCGATGACTGCCCTTCCGGTAGGAGTCGCACGACCTTGCCTTGTGCGTCGAGTCCGACCGGATTGCTCGGAACGACGAGAGACGTGTCTCCCAGCGCGTCGGCGATCTCGTCGATGACGTCTTTCAACACGGAAAACCGCAGCGCAAGGACGACGGCATCGGCTCCCTGCAAAGCGCTCCGGTTGTCGAGCGCGACGACCGCCGCTCCGCCGATTGCCGCGGCCAGCTTTCGCGCCGACTCCTTGTCGGCGCTCGAGAGCTGGAGGGCCTCGCCACCGGCAGCAAGCTGACGGGCGATGGCCGATCCGATGCCTCCGGTGCCGATGATCGCCGTGGTCATGATGGAGACCTCCGCCCCGTCAGGAAGCTCACTCCGACTTGCTCGATGGCCATTGATCGGGGAACCAATCTCCCCCCGGGTCCGTCGTTTGTCCCACTTCGATCAGATGACCATCGGGATCGCGGATATAACAACGGATTTCGTACTGGTGCTGCTTCGGTGGCGTCAGGAATTCCGCACCGCGCGCGCTCCATTCGGTGTACACAGCGTGCATGTCCGTCACTCGTATATTGAGGAAACTGCTGACCCGGTTGGGATCGGCGGGCGTCTCAAGGGTGACCTCCGGCTTGTCGTCGGTCGGCCCTCCGCCGACGTTGATGATGATCCAACTGTTCGACAGTTGGACATACGTGAGCCCTCCGGGTCCGGAGAACGCATCCCTGCCCCCGAGCACATCGGTGTAGAAGCGGCGAGAGCGCTCGACATCGTCCGACACGATGAAGTGGGCCAGCACGATTCCCTCTGGGGGCGTTGGGAGCTCGTCGGCGGGCGTACTCGATGGCCAGTGATCGGGCACCCAGTCCCCCTGCGGGTCGGTGGTCTGCCCCACTTCGATCAGGTGACCATCGGGATCACGGATGTAGCAACGGATCTCGTACTGGTGCTGCTTCGGGGGCGTCAGGAACTGAGCACCCCGCGCGCTCCATTCGGAGTACACCGTCTCCATGTCCTTGACCCGGATGTTGACGAAGCTGCTCACCCGATTTGGGTCGCCGGGCGTCTCCAGGGTGACCTCCGGCTTGTCGTCGGTCGGGCCTCCGCCGGCATTGATGACGATCCAACTATTGGACAGTGCGACGTTGGTCGGCCCTCCGGGGCTGGAGAAGGCGACCCGGCCCCCAAGGACTTCGGTGTAGAAGCGCCGAGAGCGCTCGACGTCGTCCGACACGATGAAGTGTGTGAGCAGGATTTCCTCTTGGGGCGGTGGGACCTCGGCCATCTGCTACCTCCGATGGTCTTCCACGGTCATAGCCGTGCCATCTGCGCCTGCATGGGCTGCAAAGGCGGCGGCATTTTGGCGATCTCCATTCGAAGGGTTTTGAAAGCCGAATCGAAGATGGTCGAGAAGCTCGGGAACGGCTGGATGACGTCGCTCAACACCTCCAACGGAACGCGGGCGCGTATGGCGAGCGTCGCCTGCTGGAGCCACTCGCCGGCCTCGGCTCCGAGGGCGTAAGCGCCGGTCAACCGGGCGCCGTCGCTGAGCAGGGTCAAGAATCCGTTCGACTGGGCGTACTGGTGGCTGTACGTCGCGGTCTTGGACACGTCGGTCAAGAGCGTTGTGCTGCTGTAGGGTGCCTCCGCGGCACCGACGGCGGCCGCCTGCGGATCGGTGTACGTGACGCGCGGCACGGCTTCGTAGTTCGTCGGGTGGCTCTCTCCGGCGATGTTCGCCGCCACAACGTCTCCCTCGTACTCGCCGACGTGTGTCAGGGGCCAGATCCCGTTGACATCCCCAATGGCCCAAATGTTGTCGCCGGCACGCAGATACTCGTCCACCACGACGCCGTGTGGGTTTGCCTCGATACCGACCGTCTCGAGCCCGATCCCTTCGACACGGGGACGGCGGCCGGTCGCCACGAGCAGTCGCTCTCCTTGTACCGAGGTCCCGTCCGAGAGCCTCAGGACGTAGTCGCCGCCGTCGCGCGAGGCCTCCGCGGCCTGGACTCCGAGGTGCAACTCGATCCCGTCCCGCCGCAGTGCCTCGGTCAGAGCCACGCCGAGGGGGGCCGGCTCTCGTGGGATCAGCCGATCGGCGCCCTCGACGAGCACGGCCTGACCACCGAGCCGCCGTACCACCTGTGCGATCTCGACACCGGCCGAGCCACCGCCGAGCACGATGAGGCGGCTGGGAACCGTCTTCATGGCCGTCGCTTCGCGCGTGCCCCACACGCCGACCAGGCCGTCGAGCCCCGGAATGGGTGGCACGAAAGGATCCGCGCCCGTCGCTACGACGACATGCTCCGCCGTGTGGCGAGTGCCGTCCACGTCGACCACGCCGGGCCCGGCGAGCCGGCCCACGCCCCGGACCAGCGCGATGCCCCGATCCGCCAGCCATTTCTCCTGTCCCGCATCCGAATAGCCGGACACCATGTAGTCCCGCCAGTCCAGCGCCGCCTGCACGTTCACCTCGGCGCTGGCGCCGACGTCGCGGGCGCCCTGGACCGCCTCCCCCGGACGCAAGAGGGACTTGGACGGGATGCACGCCCAGTAGGAGCACTCGCCGCCGACCAGCTCCCGCTCGACGACGGCGACCCGAAGCCCACGCGCCGCGATGGCCCCGGCGCAGTGCTCGCCGGGCGCACCGCCGCCCAGCACGATCACGTCGAAATCGCTCATACAGGAAGCTCCTGGCCGCTCTGTTCGCGCACCATGTACTCGGCGTACCAGTCGGGCCAGTCCGAGTCGGCCCGGCCGATGCGCTTCTCGTGCTCAGCGTGGGCCGACTCGGCGCGGTGCAATGCCGCAGCCAGGTCACCGGCGGAGTTGAACGAGGTGGTGGTCGGATCGAGGCGGCCCGGGAGGCGATCGGTCACCTCTTGGAGCAGCCAGCTGTTGCCGTCGGGGTCTTCGAACGTGGCAAAGGAGTTGTAGCTCTTGTGATCCGGATCCGGCCCGTTGACCCGATCACCCGTCCCCTCAGGGTCGAGTTGCGCTCCGGGCGCTCCGGAATGGAACACCCCACTGACCGTGGCTCCCCGGCTGACAAGTTCGTCGCGCCCGGCTTCGATGTCAGACACGATCAGGTACAGGCCATGGGCAGATCCGGGTGGCGCCCCCGTGATGTGGGTGCCGAACTGCACAGAACACTGCGATCCCGGTGGCGTGAATTGCACGACCCGGAAGCCGTTGTCGAAGGAGAAGTCGGCGTCGAGCCTCCAGCCGAGGCCGGCGTAGAACGCCTTGGAGCGATCGGCGTCGGCCACGGGGATGACGACCGCCTCCAGCTTGAGATCGGCCGGTTCGCTGCTCGGCGATCCGCCGGGTGCGCTCTGTCCATCGACGGTGCTCATCCGGCTCTCCTCTGTCTGGTCCCGAAAGGATTGTCGCACCCAGGCGAACGCCTTGCACCTGAAACATCCCTCGCACTCGGGGTTCGACGTCGTTCCAGCGCTACGGGGGTCGAATGGCGATGCACGGGTGCACGTCTCAACCTTTCCGCCCGGCCCGCGAGCAGCTCGAGTTCCTATGGTCGAGAACCCGAGCGGAGGACGGGCGCCCCGACCCCCCCAGGGTCAGCGTTTGATACCGATGCTCTTGCCTTCGGTGTACCGGATCGGCTCCTCCAATGTGTCGACGAGGAATTGATCCCGGTCTCCTCGTTCCCACGCCTCCCTCAACCCCGGAGCCGCCAAGTCGAAGTCGGGCCGAATTTTCTTGAACACGCCCCTCAGATCTACGTGGAGCTCTGCCATCGTGGGCCGGCCCCAGTACCAGTATCCGTTGTAGATCTTGAAGATCTTGAGTCCGGGCTCGAGGACGAACGTGTGGGGGATCATCGGATCGTGCGGCTCATCCGTGAACTCTTTGATGTCCAGATCCTTCTGGACGACCCGATCGGGGTCCGACAGGAACGGCCACGTGGCGCCCAGCGCGTCCCGGAACTCATTGATGTTCAGCTGATTGTCGGTCGAGATGAGGGCCAATCGCGTGTAAGCATTCCTGAACTCGGGATATACGTCGACCAATTGCCCTACGAACTGATGCTCTTTGGGATCGAAGCCGCCACGGGACAGATGGAGCACCATCGGGTTGCCCCCCTGGAGCTCCGACAGGGACCGCCGCCGGCCGGATTGATCGGCGAGCTCGTAGTCGGGAAACGTCTCGCCTTCACGGATGTCGCTGCGCATGTGGCCTCCAAACTCGAAAGGGTCTGGTCCAAGGATCCACGGGAGTCCAGCAGATGTTCAAGTCGGTTGCGCCTGTCGCTCGCTCTCAAGAAATTGCCCAGGGAGCGTTGACGAGCCCGATATGGCTGAACGCCTGCGGGAAGTTGCCGAGGAGCTCCCCGCTAACTGGATCGACCTCCTCGGCCGCGCCTATCGAGTTGTTCTCTGCTGTCCACACGTCATGGTGGACAACCCAAGTCATATGCGGCCTGAGTGGGCCGACCGATGGTCACTAGTGAGCGGGAGGCGGCGGCGGCAGCCCGGCCGGACCCATGAAGGCGAAGACCTGGTCGGTACCGGGAAGGAGCAGCAGGCCATCGCCGACCGACGGCGTCGGGAAGTGGTTCGCATACCCGCCGAAGGGTATCGAGACGACCTCGTCGCCATTGGCCGGGTTGAGGCCGTGCACGGCGTTGCCACCGATCGTCCAGACCAGCCCGTCGGCGATGATCGGTCCGCCAGCCGCGCCGTCGTTGTCGGTCCAGAGCTGTTTCAGGTACGGAGGCTTCGCTCGACACTTTGACGGCCGTCACGCCGTTCGGGCAGGGCACGTAGACGACCGAGCCTTCTACCGCGTGCCCGCCGTCGGGGTTGCCGCTGCACATCGAAAGCGAGGCGACCTCGCCCTCCTCGCCGCCGAGATGTCCCTGACGCAGCAGATAGGCGATGTCCGTCTTGCCGATCTGGAACACGAAACCGCCCACGAGCACGGGGTCCCCCGTTCCGAGGTCCAAGTCGTCGGCGCTGAGCGTCTGCCAGTCGTTGGGATAGAAGATCGACTCAAGGTGCATGAGCGGCGACAGCTCGAGCACTGCGTCGCTGTCGTCGTACGGCTGGCCGGCACCGAGGTCGTAGCCGTCCGCGCTCGCCACGTAGAGGTTCCCGTGGGGGTCGACGACCGGAGAGCTCCCGCCCATCCACACCGCTCCGCGATCTTGGCCGCTGCCGATCTGGAAATAATGAAGCAGGCCGCCGGCTTCCGGAATCGAGACGACGTACCCGTGCGCAGGACCGTTGGGGCCAGGACAGTCGCCAGTGTTCTGGCCGTAGGCGATCACCACGTAACCTTTGTCGAGCGCCAATCCTGGCCGCTGCAGCTGCGCGAGCTGATCCTCGCCGGCGTTTGGCATCGCCGGCTCGTCCAGCTCAACCTTGCCCGTGAACAGGTCGAGCCCGAAGAGGCGATGCGAGGCCTCCACGCCACCAGAGGCAGCCGGGCCGCTGATCAAAGTGTCAGCGTCGACGAATATCTCGTGGCGCCTCAGGTCGATCACCGGGGTGCCCGTGATGCCGACCTCGGGCGAGATGTCGCCGCAGGGCAGGTCATGAGAGGGCACGGCGGTCGCGAGGTGGCGTGACCACAGGACGTTCCCGCTGTTGGCGGCCAACACATAGACGGTGTCGTTCTCGGTCGCGGCGACTACCCGCCCGTCGGCGACGAGCGGCTCGCCATAGAGCTGCCCGTCGAGGACAGGCGAGGTCCAGGCTGGTCGCGATGGCAACAACTTGGTGGACGCAGCGTGGACTCCGGTCGCCTCAGCGTCCCCGTGGTAGGTGGTCCAGTTGGAGCCGAAGCCGGAGGAGGCCGCTGGTGCGGCCCGCGAGCTCAGCGATCGCGGTGCTGGACCAGCCGAGCGTCGCAGCCGTCAAGGCGGCCACCACAACGAGGGGCAGCCGCAGGTGCCTTCGGGTACCACGCGCCACAGTGCGGCTCAGCGCGCAGCGCCCTCACCGCAGAACCCCAGTGCCCACCACGGTTCTGGGAGCGTACCGGGAGCATCGTGACTCTTGACGCGAGCTTGGACGCATGCCTTGATCCCCCTCGGAGCGACCCGCCGGGGGTGAACACGAACACGCTGCATCGGGCCCACTTGGCAGCCGTGTCGGACACATCGACCCGTTCGAGAGATCGTGAACGCCTAGGAGAACGACTCCTACCGGCGGGGGGAGGATTTGAACCTCCGACCTTCGGGTCATGAAACCTACTTTCGATCCAGTACCAGGTAATTCGTGTGTCAACCAAGTGGTATGGAACCAGCGTAGTGGCTAGGCCGATTCGCAACTCCGCTGCTAAGCAGCCGGTCAAACCGGTGACACGAGAATCAGAAATCCTTGGGATCTTCGCAGAATGGACTCCGCCCCAAGGTCTGCTTGCGATCAGTGTCGGGGTGCTCACTCGGTGGATCGCCGCAGGTACTCCCGGCTGGCTTGCTGGCTTCGGATTACGGGGGTCACCGCAGGGCGCCAGTGTCGATCGCTCGAAGACGCCGAGGCCACTTCCACGCCGACAATCGCCGCGTCGCCGATGCTGATCAACTCGCGGACCAGCGGGCTGTCGGAGATCAAGCCTGGCATCCTTCCTCCTGTCTCCTCAGGAATGGATCGTAACGGCGTATCCATCGGGGTCAGCAAAGACGAACGTCCAGCCAAATGGACCTTCGAAGGGCTCGGTGACGATTCGAACCCCGGCATCAACAAGCCTGTCGTGCAGAACCTCCGGGTCATCGGCCTTGAGCCACAGTGCGACGCCCCAGCCGAGACGCTCGACCGCCTGCAAGTCAACGGCGGGCTCACGAACGGCAAAGGGAACAGGAGTGGTGGCAAAGACCACGGCTCCTGGTGGGCTCTGGGATGCCCGCTCAAGGCCAAGCTGCTCCGAATAGAACGCAGCAGACACCTCCAGGTCGCTGACCTGTAGTGCGATGAAGTCGGGTCCGATGACTCTCACTGGCGCTCCTCTATAGTTGTCAGGCTACCTGATAACTATATCAGGTAGCCTGACAAGTGCAAGGTGCCGCCGGGGAAGGCAGGGAAGCGAGTGCCAAGAGCCGAAGACATGTCGGGTTACCTGGTCAAGCGCGCTCAATCGGTGATCCATCTCGCCCTGGAGGAGATCGTCTCCAAACATGGACTCGGGATCCCCCACTACGTCGTGCTCACGTTGCTGGCCGAGACGCCGGGATTGCCGAACGCCGAGCTTGCCCGCAAGGCGTTCGTGACGCCCCAGTCAATGAACGAGGTCCTCAAGCAGCTCGAAGCCTCCGGGTTAGTAGAGCGTCATCCGAGTCCGTCAAATGCACGGATCCTCTGCGCTCACTTGACCCAGGCGGGCGAGCAGAAGTGGCGATCGGTCGACGAGGGCGTTCAGGAATTGGAAGAGCGTCTGCTCCAGGGCCTCACGCGGGACGAAGTCCGTGTCCTGAACCGATCGCTCAAGACGATCATCTGGAACATGACCCAGACGGTGTGAGGTTCACCGTCTGCCACGAACTGCTCCCCGCAAACGCAAACGTCTCGACCACGTCGTGACCGCGGCTGACGATCAGCCGAAGAATTCGAGTGCCTGCCCGAAGAGGTCGGAACAGTTGACGATCGCTCCGGAGAAGTCTCCCGTCTCGAAATCGAAGGACACGACCTCATCTCGCGCGACACAGTAGAGATCGCCGTCTGGGCTGAACCGCAGGCCTCTGGGGTTGCGGAAGAGGATCGACCCGTCAGGTTTGAAGATCCTGACGAGTCGGCCGCTGGTGCTGTCGTACTCGCGAACGCTCGAAATGGCGTCGCGCCCGCCGAAGGGCCATTCGCAGGACACCACAATGTTGCCGTTGGGCGCGATGGCGAGATCAAGGGGGCTCAGCTGCGAATCTTCGACCAAGCGCGGCGCGACGAGATGGCCATCAGCATCGAATACCTTGATGGTGTTTTCGCCGATGCCCGAGGGGCTCATACCCGACGCCAAGAAGATGCGACCATCGGGAGCGAATGCAAACCCCCTCGGGAATGGGACGACCTCTGGAGGAAGGTACGGAATGGCGGGTCCGTCAAGGCGCGCCGGCATAGCCATGATGGTGCGGAGACGACGGGAGCCCACGTAGTAGCGCCCATCGGGTCCGAAGACTCCTCCGCCGGGGTCGAGGGCGTTGATCGGGCCGGTGTCTTTCAGGACTTGTCCCTTCTGGTCAAGGGCGAGCACGCGATCGTTACCGTTGTTGACATAGAGCAGGTCGCCGCTTGGATCGACGCACAATCCTCGCGGGTCAGCGACGCGGCTGTCGTCACAGAAAGTTCCCAACGCGTTGCCGACGAAATCGAAGGCGAGGATGGCTCCGTATCCTGCGCCGTTAGCGCCCTTTGCACTGGAAACGAGGAGTCGCATCTGAATGGTCCTCCTTCCGGGTTCTTTCCACGGCGGTCCATCTTGACTCAGCTGCGTCGCCAGGAAGCCCGGCGAGCATTGAATCACGGATCGGGAGGCTACAGGTGCACCACGGCTTCGTCGCAGCAGGCCACGAAAGGAAGGCCGCTTTGCGACTGATTGGCAAAGGAAGTGTTAGCCCGCCGATACTTCGGCGTCGCGTGGTCGGTCATCGCGCTCCTGACACGCTGAGCTCATCGGAATTGTTCGGTCAAAGTTCAGTGCGCAATCACTGATCGCCAAGATCGACGAGGTAGTGCCCAAAACTAAGCTCGAATTCGGGCCCGACTTCAGCTGCTCGTCGCCGGAGACGAGCACCTCGCTCCTGCAGAGAGGGCCACGCAAAGGCTGCGAGAAAGCTCTCCTGAGTCTCGATGAGGTCTTCAGCTTGAGGGAGAGTCCGACGATGCACGAGGCGCTTGGCCTCGGCGAGAGCCGACTTGTCGAAAGAGGCAATTCGACGAGCAAAGGTATCGACGAAGGCGTTCAGTTCCTCGTCGGGTAGGGCGCGATTGATCCAGCCGTACTGCGCCGCAGTCTCGGCGTCGAAGTCCTCGCTCCCGAGGATGATTTCCAATGCTCGGGCCCGCCCACGAGCAATGGGAGTCGCTCAAGTGCACCGCCTCCGGGAAACATGCCCGCGCCGACCTCTGGTTGCCCGAACACGGCCTTCTCTCGGCTGGCGAATCGTAGGTCGAATGCGAGGGCCGCCTCGGCTCCTCCGCCTCTGTTACGACCACGGATTTTTGCAATCGTCACGACTGATGTAATCGCCAGACGCGTGGTTGTGTCAATAAAGGTCGGGGGGCCGGTCGGACCTGGAGCGACCGGTGTTTCGGCAGCCCGCGAGACGTCGTAGCGATTGATGAAGAAATTCGGATCAGCGCTTTCGAACACCACAACGCGAAGGGCATCGTCGGTCTCGAACATGCCGACCAGTTCTTGGAGCTCGAGGATTGTGTCTGGGTCTTGGAGGTTGATGGGAGGGTTGCTGAAGCTGATCTGCCAGTAAGCCGGCGCGATTTCGCTGATGGTGAATTGGTTTAGCTCGGTGGTCGTAGCGTCCCTTACGCTTCTGCTTTCCGGCCCGACAACTCTGCAATTTGTGCTCTGGCCGCGGCCACCAGCTCTTCGTTGGTGTTGGCGTGACCACTGAGGCCCCAACCGCCCTCAACGGCCTCGGTCAGAAGCACCCAGGTCCGATCCGACAAGGTGGGGTCTTCAGCGGCCGCCGCCACGAGCTCGGTGAATTGGCTGACCACGGCGAGCTGCTTGTCTCGGTCGAGGGCGCCGGCGTTGGTCAGTACCTGGACCCGCACGTACCTGCTGTCGCCGTCCACGTTGGAGATGGCCGGACCATCCATCTCGTGGACGAAGCCCGCCGTGTTCTGCCGGAACATCGGGATGTCGGGGACACCCTCGATCGTCATGAGAGTCCGGGCCAGGTCGGAGGCGAGCTGGTGGGGATCCCCAAACGTGCCCGAGGCGGCGTAGACGTCGATCATCGGCATAGGGTTCTCCTCCTTATCCATCTCACCGTTTCACCGTTCCAGTGCCCGGCGTACCGCCGACAACCTCCGCGCCCACGTCATAGCGATGCGAGCGCCTTGAGGATCAAACCGGATGCGACGTCGGGCTGGGCGATGAAGGCGGCGTGAGAGCCGTCCACCGACTCGGTCACGGCGTTCATCCGCTGCGCCATGAAGCGTTCGCAATCAGGCGGGATCGCGTTGTCGTGCTCGGACACCATGTACCAGCTCGGAAGGTCCCGCCAGCCGACCGCCGTGGCCGGCTCGGTGAACGCAGCCGCCGCGAGGGGGCGCTGGCTGACCGCCATCGGACCGGCGATATCCTCGCTCAGATCAGCACAGAAGGCCTCGTGGAACTGGTCGATCTTGATGAACAGGTCTGGGCCACCCGCGGCGCCAGGCGCGTCGTAGGGACTCGGCACGTTCGCGGTCGCCAGCAGCGCGGGCGGGAACGGCTCCGCCACGCTGACGCAGGTCTCACCCTCGTCTAGCGCGAAGGCGGAAAGGAACACCAAGGCACGGACGTCTTTCACGGTCGGCGCGGCCTGTGAGATGACAGCCCCGCCGTAGGAGTGGCCGACCAGGACGATGGGCCCTTCGATCGTGGTGGTGTAGCGCCGAATGGCCTCGGCGTCGGACGCCAGACCACGGAGCGGGTTCATCGGGGCCCGCACGGGCACACCTTGGGCCTGCAAACGGCGGATCACGCCGGCATATCCAGAGGCGTCGGCAAATGCACCATGCACCAGAACTGCGGTCGGTTGTGTGCTCATCTGGACCTCCGATCCGTTGACTCACCGAGCAGCGATCGCCCACTAGACCGATCGCTCCAGGGCTTTCTAGACCGTTCGCTCTAGTAAAGTCAAGAGTGGTGCGTGACCGTGACACCCGGGCCGACCTGGTCCAGACGATGGCGCGGCTGCTGCGTGACCAGGGATATTCGGCCACCGGCCGAGCGCAGCTGCTGGCAGAGAGCGCCGTGTCCAACGGGTCGCTGTACCACCACTTTCCCGGAGGCATGGAGGAACTGGCCGAGGCCGCGCTAGAAGCGTCCGGTCAGGCGGTCGCTGACGCCCTTCGCGAGGCGTTGGACGGAGCGCCCAACGCTGCACTCGGCGTGATCCGCTTCCTCGAGGTCGCCGAGGGACCAGTTACCGGGGAGAGCTGCCCGGGTTGCCCGATCGCGCCGACCGCACTCGAGTCCCCCATCATCAACCCACGCCTACGCGCCGCCGCGGCACGGTGCTTCGACAAATGGGAAGGGCTCATCGCCGCCCGGATCCGGGCCGACGGATGGCCAGAAGCTTCGGTCGCCGAGACGGCATCGGCGGCGCTAGCCCTCATCGAGGGCGCGCTGCTCCTCGCCCGAGTGAGCGGGCAAGTGAGCCACCTCGCTCACGCCAAGCGCGTCGCAATGTCACTCCTTGGCGTAACCCCACTGGCGGAAGAGAACTGAGGGCATTTACCGAGCCGCACCCCCGGGGTGCGGATGTCGTAACGGCCCTCCGGGACTGAGTAGGGCAACTGCATGGGGCATGCCCTATGGAGCCCAATACATCGCAATGTCGACCGAGGACTCGATGGCGAACGCGCAGCGTACGGGTCGCACGCGCTGCGCCGCCCCACCTGCATAGGGCTGCATAGGGCACCGCTGAGTCGGTCCCGAAAAAAGTCCCGAGAAACGGCGTCCGAACGCGAAAACGCTGGTCAGGCGCCTGTGCCGTGTGCACCAGACGCGCCGACCAGCGATTCGATGGTGGCGGGGGTGCCCAAGCATCGTGCACCCTTCGGGTTCGAGACCCGACGAAGTGGCGGGTCAGGGCACCATGCATACGCACTGCGTAGGGCACGCGCCTGCTCAATATTGGAGCGCCACAAACTGAGTCCCGAGCAATTTCCGCCACTTTGAGCCGTTCCGATTCAGCGCCCGAAGGTTCCGATGGTCGTCCCGTAACGACCAACGCCTCCGATGTGCTGTCCGATGCACCTTCGGGTTGACGACCTGCTGCCTCGGACCCGTGTAGGGGGAGTGCCCCAGACAGGTGCCAAGCGAGCTATTGACTGGATATATACACTCAGAGTATTCTCTGAGGTATGAGTGTCCCCATGGCCCTGCTCGGCCTCCTCGATCGCGAACCGAGCCACGGCTACGACCTGAAGCGCGATTACGACACCTACTTCGGGCGCGGCCGGCCGCTGCCCTACGGCCAGGTGTACGCCACGCTCTCCCGCCTGGCGAGAGACGGGAAGGCGATCGTCGGCGACGCCGAGCCAGGAGCCGGTCCCGATCGCAAGCGGTACAACATCACCGAGACCGGCCGGAACGAGGTCGAGGCGTGGCTCTCGGAGCCCATCCCCGCCGAGCCCCACCTGCAGACCGATCTGTTCGTGAAGGTCGTCCTGTCGCTGATGCTCGGTCGCCGGGCCGAGGAGTACCTGGACGCCCAGCGCGCTGCACACCTGCACCGGATGCGCGAGCTCACCGACCTCAAGCAAAAAGGAACCCTGATCGATTCGCTCCTCGCCGACCACGGTCTGTTCCACCTCGAGGCCGACCTCCGCTGGATCGACCTCACGACCGCTCGCCTCACCGCACTCGCCACGGAGGTTGCCTCATGAACACGCCCAACGGTTCTGCCCTCATCCCGCCCGGGGGCACCATCATCGAGGCGCAGGACCTCGTGCTCTCCTTCGGCGAGACCCCGGCGCTGCGCGACGCCAGCCTGTCCGTGCAGCGGGGCGAGATCGTGGCCGTCATGGGCCCGAGCGGATCGGGCAAGTCGACGCTGCTCCTCTGCCTCGCCGGCATCCTGGTCCCCGCGTCGGGCCGAGTGATCTTCGACGGGCAGCGCATCGACGCGCTGCGCGAGGAGCAGCGAAGCCGGCTCCGCCGAGACCGTTTCGGCTTCGTCTTCCAGTTCGGCCAGCTCGTCCCGGAGCTCACAGCCGAGGAGAACGTCGCCCTCCCACTCCTTCTGGGCGGGATGCGCCGCCAACAGGCCCTGGCCCGAGCGCGGAGCTGGTTCGCCCGGCTCGAGCTCGACGGGCTGGAAAGCCACCGGGCGGGCGAGATGTCAGGGGGCCAGGCCCAGCGGGTCGCCCTCGCCCGGGGCATGGTCGCGCAGCCCGACGTGCTGTTCGCCGACGAGCCCACCGGCTCACTCGACTCCCTGACCGGTGAGCTCGTCATGAACTTGATGACCAGCGTGGCCCGCGAGGAGGGGATCACGGTCGTCCTCGTCACCCACGAACCCCGCGTCGCCGCCTACGCCGACCGCGAGGTGATCGTGCGCGACGGCCGGGTCGCCAGCCCGGTGGCGGTCGGCGCATGATCCGGCTCGGCCTCCGGCTGACCTTGGGGAGTGGTCGTGAAGCCCTCCTGCGGGTCCTCGTCACCGCTGCTGCGGTCGCCCTCGGCGTCGGCTTGTTGCTGGCCGCCTTGGCCGGCATCAATGGTCTCCACGCCCAGAGCGATCGGGGTGCCTGGCTGAACTCGGCGGTGCAGCCGACACCGCCGACCTCGCCCGCCAGCGGCCTGTGGTGGGAACCGAGCACCGACTCGTTCGGGAGTCAGCTCATCGACCAGATCGACGTCGCGGCGGCCGGGCCGGGCGCGCCCATCCCTCCCGGAATGTCCCGCCTGCCTGGTCCGGGCCAGTACTTCGCCTCGCCCGAGCTGGTGAGCCTGCTTCGCTCCCAGCCCGCCGACGAGCTGCGTGATCGCTACCCCGGTCGGCTGGTGGGCACCATCGGCAGCGCGGGACTGCCGTCGCCGAACTCGTTGATCATCGTCATCGGTCACAGCGTCGGCCAGCTCTCGAAGCAGCCGGCTGCCATCGAGATCGGGGCGATCCACCGCGGCCTGGCGAATTGCTATGGCTGCCAGAGCGTGGTCGGGAGCGGGCCAGTTCTGGAATTCATCCTGGTCGGCGGGGCCGTGGCGCTCGTGCTGCCGGTTCTGATCCTGATTGCGACGGCGAGCCGACTGTCGGCCGTCCGGCGCGAAGAGCGCTTCGCCTCTATGCGGCTGGTCGGCGCCACTCCTCGCCAGATCTCGACGATTTCGGCCGTCGAAGCGGTCATCGCCGCCCTCGCCGGAGTCGTCCTCGGTTTCGGACTCTTCTTCGCAGTCCGACCACTGCTGTACCACGTGCCGTTCACCGGGGCCCCGTTGGCGCAGGGTGACCTCTCCCTTCACGCCGTCGACATCCTCATCGCGGTGGTCGGAGTCCCCATCGCCGCCGTCGTCTCCGCACGTCTCGCGCTGCGCCGGGTACAGATTTCGCCGCTCGGAGTGACGCGACGGGTCAGGAAGCGCCCACCGGGGATCGCCCGGATCGTTCCCTTGTTGGCAGGTATCGCCTTCCTCGCCTACTTCGACGCGGCCGGAAAGCCCGGCGCCATCGGGAGCCAGCTCCTCGAGCTCCTCGTTGGATTCGCGCTGCTGATCGTGGGTCTGGTTCTGGCCGGGCCGTGGTTCACAACGGCTGGGTCGCGGATCATGGCCAAAAGAGCGAGTCGCCCCGCCACGCTCATCGCCGGTCGTCACCTCCTCGACAACCCCAAGGCTGCCTTCCGCTTTGTCAGTGGCCTCGTCATTGCCCTCTTCGTCGCCAGCGCGGCGATCGGTGCCCTCAGCTCGGTGACGCAAGTAACCGGAGGGGGCAGCGCCAACGCCAGTCTGAGTACCCTCGCGGACCCGTTCTGCACCTATTCGACCACCGACTGCCCCACGGCGTCCGTGGTGGCTTCCGTCCCTCCCTCGGTCCTTAACGAGCTCCGGGCGACGCCGGGGGTGCAAGGGGTGGCGGTGGTCCATGAGGCTCCCAACCAGACGCAAGAGGGGCGATCGTTCGGGGTCGTCGCGTGTGACGAACTCGCCAAGACTCCGGCCATCGGCCGATGCGCACCGCGGGCCACCGTGGCGTCCGTCGGATACTTCCTCTCGAAGGTCCTGGGGCACACCGCCAACGCGTCGACCACGACCTGGCCCTCTTGGAACCTGTCGGCGACGCAGCTCGCATCCCTCCCCGTGAGCGCGGTCGTCGTCGCGACGAACGGGTCTTCGGGTGCGATCGAACGGGTGCGAACGGAGCTCGAGCGCGCATTCCCGCTCCAGGGCACACCGGTGACCGTGGAGGCACTCGGTCCCTCGACGGCGCGCCTGCTGACCATGATCCAGGCCATGACCGACGTGATCATCGTGGCCAGCCTGATCATCGCTGCGTGCAGCCTGGCCGTGAACATCGCGGCCGGTCTCACTGAGCGGAGGCGGCCATTCAGCCTGCTCAGACTTACGGGGGTCCCGCGAAAACTCCTGCACCGGGTCGTGACGCTGGAGAGTGCGCTGCCCCTGCTCCTCGTCGCTGCGGTCTCCATCGTCGTCGGGCTGCTGGCGGCCGCCCTCTACCTGCACTCGCAGGTAGGGCTCGCCTTCAGCCTTCCGGGATTCTCCTACTGGACCACGGTGATCGGAGGGCTGGCCGCGTCGATGGCGATCATCGCCGCGACGTTCCCCATCCTCGATCGGATCACGGGGCCCGAGGTCGCCCGGAACGAGTGATCACAATGGCCAAACCGAAGAGTGCCGTTCGTCGGGCCCCATTGACCGTCCTCACGGCACTCGCAGCACTCTGTGCGGGGGTGTCGTTCGCCGGCTGTTCGTCGCCTCCGGACGAGGGAACCCTTGACGGCACACTCCAGGCTGTCGGTGGTCCGGCTGGGACAGGGCCGCGACCGCTCAGCGGCTCCGTCACGTTCCATGGGTCGGACGGGAACATCGCCACCATCGACCTCTCCGCCAACGGCCGGTTCTCAGCCCACCTGCCCGTCGGTCGCTACACCGTCGCAGGGCGGAGTCCCCAGTTCAAAGGGGGTGCCGGCGAGTGTCAGGCACCAGGACCGGTCACCGTGACCAACGACGTCACGAGCCGCGTAGAGATCGATTGCCAGGAGAGCTAGGGCCGTTCGTACGGGCGAGCCGGGAAGCCGGTGCTTTCGCACCAGCCTCGCCTCCCTCTTTCATGCTCTGAGTGGCGGGGGGATCAAGCGATAACGCACCCTTCGGGCTACCAAACCCGACGTTACCCTGGTCACTGGCCTTGCCCTATGCAGCCGCCCAGGCAAGGAGGTCTGGCCCTGTTCGTCTCCGCGCTCCAAGGTTCCCTGGCCGCCGGGTCAGCGGTCGGTGGCCTGCTATTCAACGCCTACGGCACGACCGGTCCACTAATTCTCGCCGCCGTCATTGCCGCAGGCGGCTCGCTCGTGCTCGTCAGCCGACCCGCAAGGGCAGTCGACGTGCCCGCCAACGAGGCCGTCCGCGAAAATGGAGGGCGGTGAACCCGAGCAGCCTGAGAAAGCCCGTCCGCAACATCATCTAGGGCTCAGGCGCGAAAGCCGCTTACCACCTAAAGCGACCATTCGCCCTCCGTCCATCGTCCGTGAAGTCAGTTCGACTTGATCCGACCTTCGGGGCCTTGCCACAGACAAAGAACTCTGTACACGCCCAGCACTGCTGCCTGCCGCACCTGCGGAATGTCTCTAGTCGCTGCCATCTACGCGAGATGCTCACGGCTTGGCGGGTTGAAGCTCTTGTGAACTATTTCGAGGTGGTTGCCGTCGAAGTCAGCAATGTTGGCTGCGTAGTAGCTCGGGCCGAAGTAGGCGCGCATCGCTGGCTCGCCTTCGCTCGTTCCGCCTGCCTCAATCGCTGCAGCGTACGCGGCGTTGACCTCGGCCTCATCGTCGGCAACGAACCCTACGTACAGTCCGGTTTCACCGGGCTGACGCTGGCGGAGCCAAATACTGCAGCCGACTGCGACGCCAGAGCCGTAGGCCTCATCGGCCAATCCGTAGAGATCAGGAACTTCCGCGGGTCCCGTGGAGGAGTCGTAGCTCCCGAGTTCTCTCCACCCCAGGGGCTCCAGGGTCGCCGCATACAAAGCCAGGGAGCGCGGCACGTCACTGACCGAGATGTAAATGTGGTCGAGCACTGTTCTTTCCCCTTCGCGAATGGACTGTGAATGAGATTCCTGCGCGTTGGCCGCGTTCGAGGACTGGTCGGGGGTCTTGGCCCCGGTGAAGGGAGCAGCGTTCGTTCGAGTCGTGGATGAGGTTGGCGATCGCCGTGGGGAGGTCTTTGACTCTTCGGCAGCTACCGATCGGGACTCCCGCAGCCGCGTCACGGTCACAAGGTGCTTGGACGTTTAGGACTGAAGGCCATTGGTGATGACGTCGAGTAGCCGCCGGATCTGCGAACGCCCGGCGGAAGTATCCGGGGTACGCCACAGGCAACCCATGAGGAGTAGGACGTCGGCTGGGTCGAGGCCGGATTTGATCGTTCCATCGGCCTGCCCTGCTTGGAGCATAAGCCCAATGGCCTCCACAACCGGTCCGTACGTCTCATTGGTGATGGCCTCTTTGGTGGAGGCATCAAGTGCATCACCCAGTCCATGCTTGAGCCGAATGTAAGAGGAAAGACGTTCGAACCACATAGTGAGGGCTTCAAGCGGCGGATGTTCCCGCAAGAGCCTTGGTGCAGAATCGACTAGTCGCTGTACGTCATGGCGGTAGAGGGCCAGAAGCAGCGCTTCTCGGGTGGGAAAGTGGCGGTACAGCGTCCCAGGCCCAACACCTGCCGCTTTGGCGATCGAGTTCAGGGAGGCGTCGCTCGACTGGGCCAGCAGATCATGAGCAACCTCGAGGATGCGGGCCCGGTTTTGCTGGGCATCGATCCGCTTCATGACTGGCTGTGGATCGGGCATCCCTATTTCCCTGGTGGTCGAGAGAGCCATTGCGATACGGAGAACTCTCCGCTACTCTCATCCGGAGAGATCTCCGATTGTACCGGGATCCCATCGCGTGAAGGAGCACACCGTGCGCTACGTAAAGCTGGGCACCACCGGCCTCGACGTCTCCCCCATCGCCCTCGGCTGTATGAGCTACGGCGAGCCCGACCGCGGCCACCCCTCATGGTCACTCGATGAAGAGCAAAGCCGCCCACTGATCAAACAGGCCGTCGAGAGCGGCATCAACTTCTTTGACACAGCGAACATGTACTCGCAGGGCTCGAGCGAAGAGATCACTGGTCGGGCACTGAAGGACTTCGCCAACCGCGACGAGATTGTCATCGCGACCAAACTGCGCCACCCGATGAGATCCGGACCCAATGGGTCGGGCCTATCGCGAAGGAGGTCCTCACCGAGATCGACCACAGCCTCCAACGACTTGGCACTGACTACGTCGATCTCTACCAGATCCACCGGCACGACCCGACCACCCCCATGGAAGAGACGCTCGAAGCGCTGCACGACGTGGTCAAGGCGGGCAAGGTCCGCTACTTGGGAGCCTCGTCAATGAAGGCGTGGGAGTTCGCCAAGGCACTGCATCTCCAAAAGGAGAATGGTTGGGCGCGCTACGTGTCGATGCAAGATCACTACAACCTGCTCGCCCGCGAGGAAGAGCGCGAGATGCTGCCGCTTTGCCTCGACGAAGGCATCGGCACCATCCCGTGGAGCCCTCTGGCCCGGGGACGGCTGACCCGGCCGCCGGGCGCCCAGACACACCGCTCGGAGTCCGACGGCTGGTACGCGGATCTGCTGTACTCGCACGCCGAAAGCGACCGATCAATCATCGAGGCTGTTGGCGCCATTTCCTATGAACGAGGCGTCTCACGTGCTCACGTGGCCCTGGCCTGGCTGGAATCAAAGTCCGTCGTGACGGCGCCGATTGTCGGCGCCACCAAGGCGGCGCACCTTGCCGATGCGGTGGCCTCGCTCGACATTGAGCTGACAGCGGACGAGATCGAACGCCTGGAGGCGCCGTACACCCCGAGGTATGACTTCCAGGGCGTGTCCGACCCAACCGTCCTGGCTGCGATCTCGACGCGATGGGAATCGCTCCCGCTGACGACCACTAGTGGGTCTTGGGCCTTCTCGGATTCAAGTGGCGCATCGCCAGTTTCCGATGAGCCCTGTTAGTGGCGGGGGGAGGATTTGAACCTCCGACCTTCGGGTTATGAGACCGTTTTGAACCGTCCAGCGGCTTCGCTCTGGTGTGCCGGCGTTTGCTGGATTTGGGCATTGACCAGGCCTTATATGCGTCGTAACGCTCTGACCAGCGGAGGGGACGAACCTGCACCGAAGGCGGTTGTAGGGAGAAAGTAGGGATTCCTCCCCACCTTCGGGCTACATGCGGGGAGACTCGGGTGGTAGCCCGGCGGCGCTGACCCCTCGGCTCTTCTGCGGGGCTGGGCTGTCCACGCCAAGCGCCGGAGCCGACTCATTCGGCTTCCGAGAGTGCTAGGGATCGGGCCATGGATCCAGAGGAGCGATCGCTAAGGGCTCGCATCGCCGCACACCGTTTGCATGCCACTGGAAAGACCAACACCGAGCCAGCTCGAAGAGCGTTCATGGACCGATTTGAGCGTGAGGTTGATCCACAGGGCTTACTCTCACCGCCGGAACGCGCCAAGCGTGCCGAGCACGCTCGAAAAGCGTACTTCCTCAGTCTTGCAATGAAGTCAGCCGCGGCGCGGCGGAACAAACGACGCAAGTAGCCCCGTGTCGCCGTAAGAGGAACCCGAGGCAGGTCCGCGGCCCAACCACCCCATTCAACCTGCCTCCGTTTCCACGGCATCCTCATCCTCGGGCTCTTCGTCATCGAGGTCGTAATCCTCGGGAAGTACAGGTACTGACGGCTCAACGATGGCCTTGCCCATGGCAGCGGCGATCAATTCAAGAAGGCTTGCCCTTCGTGCTTCAAAATGGGCGGAGAAGTCATCTCGCCCTAGTGCGTCGTAATCGACATAGTGCTGCTCAATTCGACGTCTTAACTCCTGCGGAGTCGTCTCCGCCTCGCGCTGAAGTTTGGGCAAGTACACGCTTGGCGCCTGTCCACCGATCTTCCGATTTGTGACTGCGGAAATCGCAGTCTTATTGACGATGCTCTCGCGGCGCAGGCCATCTATTTTGTTTGTGTTGCACCATCTCTTCGGAAAGATGTGGTGAATGTCGACCGCCAAACTATGATGTGTTGCAATCGTAATGTCCTGGTCATAAAGCCAGTCCTTGGATCCCCCCTTCATCAGCAAGGCATAGATCCCCTTGTAAGCAGCACTGTTTCGAGTTCGAAGCGTTAACAGCCGCCCCGGATCGAATGATGACTCGTAGACAGTGATTGGCTCGCCTTCAGCGCCGTTGCACCAATCTGTTACCTGTTGAAAGTCATTTGCGAATCGTGTCTCGATTGCTCCACCATAAAGCTCGCCTAGAACGCCACACCAATACCATCTTCGTATCTTCTGCACTTTGCCAATCGCCTCGGCTGACGAGCCTAGGGCGACGTGAATTGCAGCCAACGGGACGATCTGGGTTCGATATGGAACGTCTCTCGCTTCGTAAATCATCTCTCCCGTGAGAAACGCAGCGGCCCAAAGAAATCCCTTCTCGGCTTCCGGTGCCCACCGCTCGTACTCCTCGCGAGACAGGCGCAAGATGTCCTTCCGCTTGCATGAGATCGCGGGGGCCTTATCTGAGTCCCCCTCTGACCAAACACGCCTGCGCTCTCGCGTCGCCAAAAGTGATATCGCTTGCAGGAAGTCAGTGTTTTGCACGCCGCGGAGGACCTTGTGGTCCTCAAGTCGCTTTCTACGCGCCTCCCAGTCCTTGCGGAGATCGAACTCTGACGCTGCGAAGGTTGCAGTCAAAAGCTCGAACACGTCTAGAACTACTCCGCCGGTGTTGACCTTCTCGAACACAGTGCATATCGCCTCTCGGGGCGTCTCCTTACGCAATACGATTACTGGCACGGTGTACGAGGTGATGTTTCCGAGCACGTCCCTCTTGAAGGTGCTCCACCGCCTGAGACGGTCGGCGGCATTCTCGGGCTCAAGCTGTACGTAGTCGTATGACCATGCATCCACTGCGGCACTATCGAAGACGATTTCGAGTGGAAAATATTCTTGACTTATCTCAAGAGCACGAGAGGACAGGTCGAGGACGATGTCCTTCCCAAAATTGTCCCTTTGCACCCGGTCCGGTGGCATCGCCACGATTGCTGCTTCACGATCACCGTCGTCGTCGAGCGATTCCTCCATATTCAGATAGAAGCACCGCTCAAGCCGCACTTTTCGAGTGTCCTGTGTCTGAACCGGTCGACCAGCCGCCAGAGATTGATAGAGCGAAGTCAGCCGCTGTTGGCCGTCCAGGATGAGCCGCTCGGCGGGCTTCTCAGCCTCGGCGTCCGTGACACCGCTAATCAGACGGGTGGCGAACTGGACATCTGACCCGCCTATCTCCAGCAGCATGACCACACCAACCGGATATCCAAGCGAGACGCTTGCTAACAGACTTGCGATCCGATCGACATCCCACTTCCAGTCTCTTTGAAACTCCGGAAGGCGCAACTTGCCGCACGCGACATCCTTTAGAAGCTCGGTCCCGAGGTTCAGGTCTGGACTATCAAATGGCATTTGCGGCGCCCTCGTCACTCGAAAGATGGGAGATCATCTCTTCGACGCTAGACGTCACGGCATAACCGACGCCGATTGCATCAAAGTGCCTCTTTGCACAGCGAATCTTCGTCTCTTCACGGCCTCGCAACTCCTCTGGATCAGCCGATCCTTTTGTTTCTCGAACGAGGTAGACGCGTTCACTCTCCTCGAAGACAATCGCCCAGTCCGGGTTGTATGGACCGATTGGGGTATCGACGACGAACCACGCGGGCAGCTTCATAAAGAACTTAACCTGGTTGTTATCGTCCAGGCCCTTTGCGAACCGTCGCTCCACCTCTGACTCGATCTCAACGAAGTCATATAGCGTCTTGGTTGCGCTCTGAACCCTGTAGAGGCGGGCGGCGTACCGCTCTATTTCCTCGCTCACTTCCGGCTCAAGCCGATGCATTTCCCAGTTCAAGCCGGGGACGGGCTCGTACTCGATACCATCCACCATTTGCTTGTGCAGGGCGGAGTTGATCTTGGAAGTAACAAGAACGGTGAACGCCTGAGGATTGATGGTGAAGTCGGCGAGTCGTCCCGACTCGCTGAGGATGGCGACCAGTGTGCCTCGCGTCAGATCGGTCTCGTTCTGAAGGTCAGACAGAATGTCAGGTAGGAACCTTGGAGCGGCAGTTTCATAGTCATGCTGGTCGATTCTCTTTTCGGCCGCAATGCCCGCGGCACTGTGCTCTAGCTCAACGACTCTTACACGCACTTTTGGTGGCGAAATGGGGTCTGCGTCTTTGATCGCCGCAACTGCGGACTGAATGAGCTGATCGCTCGCGAGAGACACCCGGTACTTTGTCCTCTTACTGATTCGATCCCAGAGTTCCTTGAAATCCGGTTCCAGCATCACCTGCTTCTTAAACCGCACCGATTGCCGCTTCTTTGCGTTGATGATTCGGTTGGCAAATACGAACCGAGATATTGTGTCCGTAATTTCCGCACGGATCGGCTCAAATTCATCTGGGACGTCCAATGCGAAACCCTCCGCAGCAGGATCAAATTTGGCCAGGACCGTCCCATTGGCATCTAGGTATCCGGCGCCGGAAAGATGCTCCCAGAGCTGGGTTGATGCCTCTTGGCCAAGCGGGATGGGTTCGGTGCCGGGAGGAGTGGGCAGCGCCAGCCGTGCGAAAACGACCTTCGACACAATGCCGAATCGCTGCCCGGTGTCCTCCTCATATTCCGTCTGAAGCGCACGCGCAAACTCGTCGTACGCTTGGTTGGCGACGACCGTGAGCCGATCGATCTGTGGGTCTCGGACTCGCTCGCCCTGTTGATTGACCGGAAGTCGGAGTCCACGTCCAATTTCTTGCCGCTTTCGCTCTGCTGATCGTGTCTCATTCAAGGTGCAGATCTGAAATACGTTTGGATTGTCCCAGCCTTCGCGTAACGCCGAGTGACTAAAGATGAAGCGCAGCGGTTCATCAGCTGCTAGCAACTTCTCTTTGTCCCGCATTATTAGGTCGTAGGTATCAAGGTCCGCCGCACTATCCCCCCGTGTGTCCTTAAAGCGTCTCTTGTTGTCGACACTGAAGTAGCCACCGTGCACCTGTGCAACGGGGGGAAGCTGCAAGGCCTTGTATCTACCCTTCGATGACAACTCAACGTAGGCTTCCTCAAACCATTGACCGATTGGACCAAGAGCGATATTTCCGTCTTTGTCGTATGTCCGGTAGTTGGCTACCTTGTCAACAAAGAACAGCGACAGCACCTTTATGCCGAGGGGCGCCAGTGTGCGTTCCTTGTCTAAGTGCTGGCGGACAGTCTCGAAGACCTGGGCCCTTCGAACATCCTCATCAAAGGATGAAACCGCAAGATCGATTGTTACTTCGGCTCCATTCGTAAACTCAATAGCCTCGGCTCCCAGACGGAAGGAGATCTCAGAGACAATCCAGCCATCCGCATACTCCTGGCGCCCACTGGATGCTACGGCGAGATCGTCGCCAGTCTTGACCCAGATCCTCTTTACTCGGAACGTTTTTCCTTGACCGTGGTTGATGCTGAGTTGAGCTCGTGAACGAGCGGCGTCCACCGCGATTAGCCTCACAAACGCCTCGTTTGGATTGTCGTCAGCAAGGACGCTCGCAACCTCGATTCGCTTTACAAGATTCAGGTCGTAGGCTTCGATCGGTCCCAACCGGTAAACACGGTTGTATGGCTTCTTATGCGTTGCGGAGTAGCGAAGGGTGCAAAGAGGGCTCAATCGAGCAATTGCAGCGGAGGCTCCCTCTGACTCCATGTTCTGTGGCTCGTCCATAATGACAACAGGTCTGGTGGCTTGGATGAATTCGATTGGGCGCCGACCCGACATGCGATCCTGCTCACGGTTAATGATGTTCGCCTTGGTCGGATCATCGTCTTCCTCGACGTCCTTCTGAAACGCCTGGATGTTTAACACGAGAAGCTGAATCGTGTTTGCAGCGGCAAACTGTCGCACACGACCAAGATGCCTCGAGTCATAAACGGCGGCATCGAATGGAACGTTGTCGTAAAGACCGCGCAAGTGATCGCGGAGAAGGTCGAGATTCGCGAGTACGCCTTCGCGGATAGCGATGCTTGGAACAACGATAACAAACTTTGTGAAGCCATGTAGCCGATTGAGTTCGAAGATAGTTCGAAGATAAACGTAAGTCTTTCCGGTCCCAGTCTCCATTTCGACGGAAAAATTCATCCCATCCAGCGTGATGCTCTTTTCGATCCCATTTCGTGCTTGCACCTCGCGTAGGCTGGCCAGGACCGATTCTTCAAAGGAGGAACTATCGATCGGAGTTGGGTTTCGCACACCCAGCTCGGAGAAGGTGAGCTGGGTGGTTGACGCTGACGCAATGGAGAACTGGGAACTAGTAAGTGGCAGATCGGCAAATAGGTCGACGACACTGGATATGGCTTCGCTCTGATAGTCGAGCGTTGCATCGAATTTGAGCTTCAGCTCCGCCACTGTCTCACACCACTCTCAAAGCGATATCGGTTCCGGAGCTTTCATTTCGCGCCCGAACTGTCTGCAAGGCGTTGACCTTCATTTCGTCGTTTCCTTGAAACCCTGCATCCAAGACCAAAATCATTGCCGGCTCTTGGGCAACCATTGCTTCAAATGCCTCGATGCTCAGTGCGTCCGACAGACAGGACAAAAGGGCACCCTCCGAGACCGAGTAGCCAGGAACACCAGCGAAGTCGGTCTGTATTACCGGCGAGGTGAGCATAAATCCTGCCTTGAGGAGCAACTCCGTCAGCATTCCTTCTTCGGTTGCAACGCTCCTCACGTGATCGATGGACATTGTGAGTTGCTTCTCGATGTCGGCCCCTGACGTGGCATCCCACACGGTGAAGTTTGAGGACTCAAGCCTGTAGGCACGAAAGCCGACATCTTGCTCGCCGTTGAGCCTTAGCCTCTCGTTCTCCCGTTCAGCCGCCCATTTCACACGTCCGCGAGTCACATCTGCAATCGTCATACCGTCTTGGTCTATCGGCTCCGGAAGCTGTACGAGCACGAACGTTCGCCGCCCGCCATCAGTCGCATTGTGTTCGAGCACTGCTTGACCAACGGTTCCAGATCCGGCAAAGAAGTCAAGAACGATGTCGTCGGGTCCAGTAGCAATCTCCAATATTCTCTTGATTAGGCGCGTTGGCTTCGGCGTGTCGAAAGCCGCTTGAGTACCCAGAATCTCCTGGATTTCCTTCCGTGCTTCGTCCGTGTGGCCCACCTCGTCAGAGGGCCACCATGTCCAAGGCACTAATCCCTCCATCTCACTGAGGTACCTAATGAGATTTGGCTTGGCCGATCCATCCTTTCCGAAGTACACGCGCCCTTCGGCAATCAGGGCGTTGAGTCGCTCCTGCGTGACCGACCAAGCTCGTCCGGGCGACGGGTTATGAACGGCTCCTGATGGTGTTGTCACCGAATAAAACTGTGAGGGGGTCGCATGACCCGCTTGGACGTCTAACGGAATCGGACGCCAACGGCCCTTTGGGTCGTCATTGGGGTTGCGGTAGATAGCGGTCTGCTTCTCGGTTGGTTGAATAAGACCACGCGTTCTCCTGAAACTTGTTGCGATCTCTTCCGTAAACCAATAGGTACTCGTGCACGTCGCCAATTGCGCCGCGATTCTCACGGGAATACCGTTTCTGCCACACACAACACGCGATGAATGTTTCTTCGCCAAAGATCTCGTTCATGACGGCCCTAAGGTTGTGAACTTCGTGGTCATCGATCGAGACGAAGATGACACCATCATCCCTCAGAAGATTGCGGGCAAGAAAGAGGCGGGGGTAAATCATTGACAGCCATTTCGAGTGGTACCGGCCACCGGTTTCTGTATTTGCGGAGTACTTCAAGCCGTCCCGATCCACTTGCCCCGAATATCGGAGATAGTCGGCCAAGCCCTCGCGGAAGTTATCTGGATAGATGAATTCTTGACCGGTGTTGTATGGGGGATCGATATAGATAAGTTTGACCTTGCCGTAGTAGGCCTTCTGCAGAAGTTTGAGGACTTCGAGATTTTCGCCCTCGATTACTACGTTTTGCGATGTCTCCCATGAGAGGGAGTCATCTCGCATCGGCATTAACGTCCCGATGGACGGTTCTTGGATCACGCGCATGCATTCGGCCTTGCCTGGCCACGTCAGGCCGAACCGTTCCGATCCGGCCTCAACCCAATCTCCGAGGCTCCGGCGGAGCGCATCAAAATCAATCTTCCCTTCGTGAAATACGTCGGGATAAAGTTCGCCGAGAGCAAAGATTCTCTCATCTCCCGGAGATCCGGACGATAGATCCAACCGTTCAGGGAATCTTTGGGTCATATCTTGATCTCCTGTGACATTAGAGAATCGTGAACCGGATCGAGAGGACGCGGTCGACAAACTTCCTTACCTCTAGCCTGGCCTCGACATCGTCGATGAGGCTCTCTTTTGCTGTCTCTACCTCTCGGGCTTGGCCGTCGTACGTTCGCCACGCCTCTTCCCGAACGGCCTCCACCTGCTTGATCTTCTTCTGCAGACGGAGCTTGTCGGGCAGACTCGCCGCTTGCCTCGACTCGCGTTTGAGGTCTCTCAGGGACTCATCGTGTTCACGCAGATCTGCTTTGAAAGCCGTCCGTTTATCTTCCGCCCAGCGATCGAGCTTGTCCATTTCCTCGTCAAACCATGAGCCCTGGCGCGAACTGATTTCCGTGAGTAGGGCGTCTACTCGGCTACGCGCGAGTTGCTCCAGACTTGGCGACACGGATAATCCGGCGATCGGCTTGACCTCAGCCGGAACATCAATAAGGCGTCGTATCTGTTCGGAAGAGAGGACGAGGCCGTCGTCGGTTATTGCCGACAAGACAAGGTGGTCTTCCGACTCCGCACCATTGAGCCGCAGATGGTCCACGATACACGCACCCGTCTTACCAACCAACGGGGCCACAAGCTCTGCACGGACTGGCCAGTCCGTATAGTCAAAGGCGAGTTCAGCAGGACCGGCCTCTTCGTTTGCGGCTTTATCGAGGACGGCAAGAGCTAGCGGATGTTGCGGGCGATAGCGATAGGCGTCCGCATCTTCTTCGCGGGCGAGTCGGTAGCGACCTGTGGCAACGGCAGGAGCAAACGGGGGCGGTTCGTGAAGTTCAAACTCCCTCAAGGCGGGATCGACCGTCGCGTGATCGCTAAGCACGTGCGTCGTCACGCGCCAAAGCTGGTCGGAGGCCTTGTCGATAAACTCGGTGCTTTGCTCAAGACTCACCCGTAAGCGGTCGTGAACTTCGGCATCGAAGTGCTCTAAGAGTTTGCGTCGGGTGCTATCCATCGTCTCGGTGATCTGCTGATCAAGCTCTAAGCGCAATTGCTCGAACTCAGTGTTGATGGCGTCCGTCGTGCGGCAGTTCTGGTAGATATCGACAATGCGACGCTCAATGTCGACACCTGACTCGATAACCCCGAGAACCTCATCACTGGCTCCAAAGACTCCGGAAAACAGGCGGAACTTTTCGTCAAGAAGTTCGAAGACTCTAACGTCGGCAGCATTGTTCCGGTTGAGGAAGTTGATGACCACGACGTCATGTTTTTGGCCGTACCGATGGCACCGGCCGATTCGCTGTTCAATCCTCTGAGGATTCCATGGAAGGTCGTAGTTGACCACCATTGAGCAAAACTGAAGGTTGATGCCTTCTGCGGCGGCCTCGGTTGCAATCATGATCTTTGCAGATGAGCGGAATTGGTCAACGAGAGCGGCCCGCATGTCGGCAGTTGGCGAGCCCGTGACTAGATCGCTACCTGCGTGGAGAGCCTTCCAGTCTTGATAGATCGCCTTGGATGCTGGATCGCTGTTCGTACCGTTGAACAGCACAATCTGGCCTTCGTAGCCAGAGCGAGACAGAAGGCTGATCAGATAATCCTGGGTGCGTCGGGACTCCGTAAAGATCACTGCCTTGTCAGAAGCTCCTAGCGCAGCTGCCTTCCCGAAGCCTGTTTGTAACGCCGTGAGCAGTGCGAGGCCTTTTGCATTTTCTGTGATTGAAACAGCAAGGTCGCGAAATGCCGCAAGCTCTCCAATCTCGTTGGCTATCACCAAGCGGTCTTCGTCGGTAAGTGTTTGGGGCAGCTCGTTGGAAGGGTCGTCGTCTTCTGCATCCCATTCTTCGGTGATCTCGTGAAGAGACTCAAAATCGTCCTCTAACTCCTCCTGCGCTTGGGCTATCTCCTTTGCTCTGGCGAGGTCGTCTTCCTTCAAGACGGATTCGAGCTTGCGAGCAAGGGAACCAAGTGCCCCGGCGATCGCAAATGTCGACGAAGCAAGCAGTTTCCGCATCACAAGGACCATCAGTGTTCGCTGTCGCGATGGAAGAGCGCGGAGTTCGGGACGGCGAAGGTATTCCGACACCATGTCATAGAGCTGTTGCTCGTCCTCTGAAGGGATGAACTCCTGGGTTATCGGCTCGCGATTTGTATAACTCACATATTCGACAACTTGTCGGCGCAATGTGCGGTGACAGACGGGTTCAAGGCGTTCCTGCAAATCGTCGAATCGCCCTTCATCGGCGAGTCGCGAATACTGTGTTCGGAAACTCTTGGCATCGCCAAAGTGATGCTCGTCGATCACGCTGACGAGGCCGTAAAGCTCCATAAGTGAGTTTTGCAGCGGTGTAGCTGTCAAGAGCAATTTTGGGGTATTCGACAGTGCGGTCCTAACGGCAGAGGCGATCTTTGCACCTGGCTTGTACACGTTGCGCAGGCGATGTGCCTCGTCCAAGATCGCCAAATCCCACGGCACAATACCTATCTCGGCGCTTTTTCTCGCCGCGAACTGATACGAGCAGACGATCACCGCGGGATTATCGCCGGGCGGATCGAAAGGATTACTGATACCTGAGCGGATGGCGGCATTGAACGACTTTGTCTCAAGGATCACTGCCGGCAGGAAGAACTTCTCTGCAAGCTCTTGAACCCATTGTTTCCGGAGGCTTGCTGGCGCAACAACGATTGCACGTCGGCGCCCTTCGGCCCAGCGTTGGGTAAGAACGAGTCCTGCTTCGATCGTCTTACCGAGGCCGACCTCGTCGGCAAGAATCACACCCTTTGAGAGGGGTGAACGAAAGGCGAAGAGTGCAGCGTCGACCTGATGCGGATTCAGGTCAACTTGAGCGTCCATGAGCGCGCTGCCGATCCGAGCTGAATCGCCAACCGGATGGCGCCTCAGCAGTTCAAGAGCGAAGAATTTCGCTTGGTGATCTGTGAGTGCACTCATGAGGCAGCCTCAATGTCGCTAAATTGATGATCGAGAGTCGTTATGGATGCGATTGACTCGCCATCGTGTTGAAGCCAATCACGTATATGTAGCGTCGCTTCGACATCCCCTTGGTTGTATGACAAAAGCCACTGTCGTGCCTGCTCCCGATCTTGCGCCCGCGCGGCGTACACGGCGGTGTCATGGTAGAGCATCGAGATCCCCCCGCCTGGATCTTCGACTTTCCACGCAAAGCCTGCGAGGGGTGCAATCTTCTTCAGGCCCATACCTCCACCAGTCAACAGTTGACTATCTACAACTCGAAGAAGATCAACCCATTGCTCGGAATCTATGAATGCTTCGACTTGGTCCAAAATGTTCGCCGCCAATCCAAAGCGTCGGAGGTAGGTATTTTCCGCAGACGAGTTGTAGCAATAGGCGCGTAATGTCTGGCCCGCCTTGTCGGCGCTCTCTCGGATTTGGCAGAACCAAGACCAGAATCGGAGTGAGTTGGCGGTTTCGAATTCAGGCGTCAAGGGATCCCATGTTGCAAAGTGGTGATAAGTCGACCCTTTGCTCTCATGAGTTCGGTCCGTGAGGAGTGCGCCCCAAAGGTACGCGCCCTCCTCGATGTTCTCCATATCGAGGTCAACTTCGATATCCGCGCGTGGCACCGTTAGTGTCTCGATGGCGCGCCGCCGATAGATCGAGTCTGGACCAAGTGCTGCGCGTGCGAGGTCGATATGCTCCGCGAGAGAGGACATCGCTGAACCCGAATATGAGGCTGTCGTTGAACAAAGTCTGGCCAGTTCTCCAAACGTTGTCACTCCTGCCGCTTCTAAACGGGCAAGTTGGTTCTTCGACCGTATGACTACGCCAAGCTCCCCGATCGGCATTTCAGGCGGCAGATCCTCAATGAGGGACTGCATCTCAGCCACGTTGACACCGGCGGCAACTAGTTGCGCTGTCTCGATGTCGAGACGCCCAAGTGCAGCCCGATCAAATACACCGTGGTCATGATGGATCTTCCATTCGCGCCATCGGATTTTCGGCAGAAGGCTCACGCTTCCTGAGCCCGCCTCCAATTGTTGGCGGCAATAGTCCCACCATGGACATTCTGGACACTCGGCAATGCGAAGGGGCGCCACGAGAAGTTGAGTGGATTCGTCGAGCTTGTGGGCTTCGGCGGCAGCAATAACTTGCAGACGAAAGTCGAATTCCTCGTCGTATTTTTCCATTGTGCTCTGGAGCTGCCCCCGAGTTATCGCGGTTTTGGGACGCCAGATGGGCGCGTCAAGGTCGAACCAGACTATTCGACCGTCTGTTCCCAGGACTCCACCCCAACGCCCATCTGATGCACTGAGACCTGCGGCTTCGAGAATGCGTTCATAGTGCGCTAGCTGTAGAAGGTCCGGCTCGTGCTTTCGAGCGCGAAGTGCATCATCTTGTACGGCGTCTTCTAGGAACGGTCTCTCCAGCTCGGAACAAAGCGCGGGATTCGATTCGCTCTCTGCCACAACTGGATCGAGAAGGATGTGATGCTTGATGTCGACGACCCGATAGCCGCCAGCTTTTGCACGCACGAGCAAGTCGGGTGTTCCCGTTCGGCGTCCAGCGTGGTCGATCGGTAGATGGGGGCCGACGATCAGATCGACTCCGGTCTCGATGGCTTCCTCGACACTCGTGGCGATTGAGGTGGAAGAGCCCAGGTCTTCGATCTGGGCAAGTGCCGAGTTTTCAAATTCGTTCCCTCGATCGAATCTCCGCCGTAGTTCAGCAGAAATCGGGATTGGAGAGGCCGGGGAGAGGACGTCGTTCTGCGCTCTCACTGGGCACTGTTTCGCTATGTAGCCACCTTGCGGTGGCACCTGCGAGACGTCGTGGCGAGTCACCAAGTGTCTCCGACTGATAAGAGGGCCTGGACCATCAACTGCGCAGTGTGGCAAGAGGGCATCCAACTGCGCTTTCGAATGTTACGAGAGACCTGTGCCGCCAGGCATGGGAAGGGTTTGTAACCAGGGCTTTGGCACCAGAGCAAGCAGGTTTTCCACAGGCAACAGTGAGCGAGCCATCCATGGCCGGGCCGGTGAGGTGCGGCGCTCTGCTCAGGATGGGGTCGGGCCGACCTGGCTTGAGGCCCTTGGCTCCTGTGCGATGCCGCCCTCCTGGTCACTCCCAGCAGGGAGCTAACAAGGTGTCGCGCGGCGTGGACGTTGGCGCCTCCCTTTTGCCATTCAAGTTGGATTGAAGACGAAGACAGTGCCACGATCAGATGCCACCGTATAAAGCTCGATGTCGAGATCACGCTCAAGCATGTCGATGTCAACCGTCACGTATGGCGATCCTGCCCTATCGGCGTCGCCATAGAGACCCGTTGAGTCAGCGAATTCTTCGGCATAGGCACGAAGCGAATCCCACTCACCGAGGTAAGCGTCGAGAAACGACGTTACGTCGGTAGGATCCCACGAGCTGTCGTACGAGAGCCAGGCGGCGAATGCGTCACCGTGTTCGGCAATCCCATTGGCAATGTCAGCGATCCGCTCCAGCGATTCGTATTCGCTGAGGCGAAGTGCACCGAAGCCCTCGTAGTCATGGACCGCCCATTCTTCGGCGAATGCCGGCGAGTCATTGAGCATTGCCCGAACCGCAGCATGGAGTTCTTCCACCGATTGAGCGGCGTCGATCCAGGTGCCGTGAAGGATGCCTGCGTTGTATGCCGCCAGACAAGCGACGTAGATGCGAGGAGTGGTCATGACCAGTCCTCCTCGCAGCCAGTACAAGCGAGATTCTCGCTCAGCATCCAGCGGTAGACGGGGGTACCGCAGTAGCGGCAATCCGACATCTGACAGTCCTCGCAGAGAGCAGCGTCGCCGTCGAGAATGACGCAGCAGCCAGGGCACAATGCGGTCGTTTGACTTGGCATGTTGAGGAGAGCGCAGCTCATGACTGCGCCCTCCCCGTTGCCGCCGACAGAGCTTGGAAGCGGTCGGCGATGACTTCGACTGAGCGACGCTGCGTGCCGTCGGCGGCCTCCCAGGTTCGACCCTGGATGCGGCCCTCGATGTAGGCGAGGCGGCCCTTGGTCATGTAGCTGGCGGCAAAGTCGGCCAGCTGTCGCCACAGCACCACGTCGTGGAACTCGGCTTGCTCCCGGTCGTTGGTCGCGATCCGGACGGTCGTGACGTGGACCCCACTGCCGGTCTCCCGAAGCTCGGGATTCGCGACCAGTCGCCCGACGAGGATCACTCGGTTGACTGACGTGCCTCGCTTACTGCCGGTGCTCACCGACTCTGTCGAGGTCTCTTGATTTCGGTTCCTGCTTGCCATTGCTTGCACCTCCTGGTGTTGATCGATGCAGCGGTGTGACCAGTTCTGGAGCCGAGCGGAATAGCCCCGAGCGAAGCGAGTGCACTTCAGGGCTTGCAGCGTCCAGGCGAGGGACTGGTAGCCGTATGCGGTGAGATCAGGTGCCAGAAGAGGTGCCAAGGCAAGGGAGCCGTGATCTGAGGCGTCGAGATCGGCGGTTGCCACCCAGGAAGGGCCGTTTTGGCCGCGTTGTCGAGGTGGGAGGAGCTGGTAGGTGGGCTCTCTGAGGCGTGTGGGTCCTCTACGTGCCGGCTGGGCCGGCGCTAGAGCTGGCCGAGGTCAAGGGCGGTGGGCCGGCGGAGCGGACCCTTGACGGAGGCGTGACCATGCCACGGTGGATTTCGACCTCCTTCGGAGGTCCTGACCGGCATAGAATACTGCAAAGACCCCCATAATCGGGGGATAATGTAGATAGGCAATGAGATATCAACTGCAAACACCCCCGTATTCGGGGTATAATGAAGTACATGAATCGACCAACGCCTCTCAACAAGGCTGCCCAGATCGCCGAGGACCAGTGGGGCCTGGTTACCCGCCGCCAGCTTGAGCAGGCGGGAGTCGCTCCGACGAGTCTGGAGCGTCTGACAGCCCCTGGCTCGGTCCTGGAACGGGTGGCTCATGGCGTGTACCGCCTGGTCGGGACTCCTGAGCCAGACCACCTCGAACTGCGGGCAGCGTGGCTCCAGCTCGCTCCTGCGATGCCAGCTTGGGAGCGGCAGGAAGGACAGGGGGTTGTCTCCCACCGATCAGCAGCGGCGATGTACGGGATCGGCCATTTGCCAGCCGACCGGCACGAATTCACAGTTGAGGGCCGCAAGCAAACGCGCCGTCCCGACGTGCGCCTGCATCGCCGGAAGCTAGAGAGCGGCAGCTGGATCGTTCTTCGCGGGCTACCGGTTACCCGACCTTCGCGGACTGCGTCAGACCTGCTGTATGACAACGAAGACCCGCAATCGGTTGCTCAAGTCATCGTCGAGGCGATCCGCCCCGTCTATGACTATCCCGGTACGTTCGCAGACCAACTCGCATCGCATGCTTCAAAGTTTGGGCTTCGCCGGGGAGATGGTATTGCACTTCTGCGTTGGATGCTCGAACTAATCGGCGATCCCGACACAGGGCTGTGGCTCAATGAAGCACAACGGCAAAGGAGTGACAAGCAAGAACTTGTCGCTCCGTCAGTGACAGAAGAGCGAGTGGAAGTTCCAATCTCGTGAGTAACACATCGCCATACGCCAGCCCGGCAGCGTTTCGGCGATCGCTGACCGACAGGCTTAGGATATTGGCGGACTCAAGTCGCTGGAATCTCGCGCAGCTTCAACGACAAATGGCGTATGACCGATTGTTGGAACGGTTGTATCTCGTGAATGAGGGTTGGGTTGTCAAGGGCGCTACGGCTTTACTTGCACGCTGATCTCGGCGTACGAGCAACGATCGATGTAGATGTATTTCGCGACTCGACTCTCGAAATAGCTGAACGCGATCTGAGACTGGCGGCAAGTCGCGACATCGGCGATTGGTTCCGATTTGAGCTGGGACCAACTCGCCCGGTAGCGGATGGCGCAGTCGGCATCCGCGTGCCGGTCGCGGCCTTCATTGGAACAACTAGTTGGGCGCAGTTTCACGTCGATCTTGTTGGTCCTGCCGTGCAAATGACGGAAGAGCCTGAGGCGGTACCGTCATTGGCGAGGATTGCAATGCCCAACGTCGGACAGCATGGGTACAAAGCGTATCCCTTGGTCGATCACATCGCTGACAAGGTTGCGGCAATGTTGGATACATATGGGAGCGGTCGTCCGTCGACTCGCTACAAGGATCTCGTCGATCTAGTGGCAATCGTGACTGAGGCTTCGGTCGATGCCGAGGCACAAGCTCGTGCGCTTCATTCTGAGGCAGAGCGGCGGAACATTAAGTTGCCAACTCGATTCGACGTTCCTGATCGAGCAATGTGGGAGCCGGGATACCGGGCCGAAGCCGAACGGTCCCTGCTGCCGTTGGCGCGCAATCTCGACGAGGCACAGGTCATCATCGAGACCTTTCTGAATCCGATTCTTAATGGCACAGCACAAGGCAAGTGGGAACCGATGCGTCGGCAATGGGCAGTGTGACCGCTGATCACTGACCTCAGTCGTCTTCGTGCCACCGGCAGCTGGAGCAAAGGAAGTCACCGTTGGGAAGGTAGCCCGGTCCATCTTCGTGAATAAGGTCGGTATCGACGCTGCAGCCGCAGCGGTCACAGAAGACCCACTCAGCCTCTCGCCATAGCGGGTTTGTGCGCATCTGTCGGATGTGGCCATCAAGTGCCGCAAGAGCCGCGTCCGCGTGCTCATCGGTATCGGCAGCGAAGACCAGGTGGTGTCGAATCAGCTCGGCGATCTCGGTAACGGTGTAGGTCATTTGGTTGCCCCTTCTGCCTCGGGTTTCGCGGCCCGATGCGGCGCCTGGAGATGGGGCGGTGCAAGGGAAGCCAGAGGCCGGGAGAACCGGAGCGGAGCGGAGGCTCGGACCGCCTTGCGTCGGTCCAGCCAGGTGCCAGGGTCCGCCCCGAGACACGAGGCAGTTGGGGCGTCAAGGACACACCCCGTACGATGGTCGGCGTGGCGTCGACTGATGGGTTCGTGTTCGCTGGTCCTGTGAACAATCGAGGTGTCAACGTCGCTCCGCTGCCACTTCCACCGGGGCGCACCCGGCATAAGTTTGGCGAGGGACCGTTCGCGCGACTGGTAATGCCGCAGCTCCCGAACGAACCTGGCGTCTACCTGTGGGACCTGGACGGAGTCATTGTCTACGTGGGTCAGACGCGAACCCCGCTCAAAGAGCGGTTGGGATCACGGGGCTATGCGACGATCAGTAACTACAACACGTTTGCCCGCGAGGCAGGCCGCAAGAATGGCGGTCAACAGACGAATTGCCGAGTCAACGCACTGGCGAACATGGCGTTGAGTCAAGGGCGCAAGTTGTCGATTTGGTATCTCGCCACATCTGCTGCAGATGCTGCTCCGCAAGAGGCCAAATGGATGGCAGCACATGGCAAGCCCGAGTGGAATCGACGTTTGGAGCACGAACGCTGACGTCGGACGCCGCCTGACTCGGCGTCGGACGCCAACAGCGTCCTTACGCAACCACCACCTCCTCGGGCTGGAAGCTCTTAAGGATGGTGGCCGCAGCCCTTTGGATGCGTTCACCAGATGCTTTGATCTTGGCGATAGCGTCTTCGCCACCGCCGGACCACGTAGCTACGTACCCGAACGAGTAGTCGCTGGTGTCGAGACCGAGCGACTGACATACGACGTACGCCGTTGACTCAGCCTCAAGTTCAGCAAGGCCACGGCCTTGAAAGGTCTCGTGGAGAATCGCATGCGCCAGCTCATGTGCAAGGGTCTTTACCCGTTGTGCAGGAGAGTTCGTGACCTCAATGCGGAGACGGCGTTCACTGTGAGTGCAGTCGCCATTGACGCTGCCGGGTAGTTCCGCATCCTCGACACGGAAGCCGATGGATTGGGCGACAGCTACGAGTCGCAGGTAGAGACCACAGGGATCATCGCCGGTAAGTTGATTGCAGACGGTCGGCAGCTCTTCGCCATCGGTTTGGGTGATATCGAAGACCGGAACGTACTTGAAGCCACGAATGACACGATCGTCGTCGATGCCCTCTGACTCCTTGTTCTTGTACACCATGGGTGCAAGAACCCAGAGCGCCTTTTCGCCTTTGCGCACGAATCGGTTCATGCGCTGCCAGGCTCGAAAGCCTGCGACTCGTGTGGCGTGCGGACATTGCGCAATGATGAGTAGCACGTTTCCGAAGCTGTAGCTGTGAAACACCGACTGGTAGTTGAGGAAGCGTTGCCATTCGTCTGACGATGTCAAGCGAAGGATTCCCTCAGTGAGCTTTTCGACAAGCTCGAGACGATTGTTTGCGGGCATGACGTTGTACCTCCGTGGTAGTTGGTGCGACGCCACCCGAAAGCCAGGGTGTTGAAAGAGCGGAACAGCCCCGAGCGTCAGCGAGTGCACTTCAGGGCTTGCAGCTCTGACAAGCGCTCTGGCAGGGTGATGCACGAGCACAACGAAACGGACGGTGAGTCATGCCTGAGGAGCGAGGTGAAGCAACGACGAGAGAATCATTCGTTCGTCTGACGAACTGATGCGGGGACGCTCAGTAGCCGGCGTAATCGGGGAACTGCGAGTTCTGGACTCGATTGACAAGTGAGACCGCTGCAAGCGCCGCTGCCAGGGAGACCCACACTGCGCCGACGAGCAGCCTGTGCGTCGCGAATTGAGAGAGTGCGACTGCGAAGGAGTACGCCCACAGTGTGCCGAATGCTCCAGATTCGACGGCGACAACCCAGGTCCAGCGCCACTTGCGATCTGCGTACCACCATGCGCAACAACAGAGCGGTATGAAGAGGCCCCACAACTGCAACAGATCGCACGCAACCATTGCGAGCGGAACTGCGGTCATGGCAGTCCACGGGTGAGCGCGACGGTGCTCCAAAATTGCCGTGACAGACTCAATGAGTCGCTTTGAGATGTGACTGAGGTCAATCTGTACTGAAATGTGCGGCCGCTGCACGGTTAGATACCAAATCCGTCGTTGTAGGCGGCGAGTATCTGCTGAGTGCGTTTGCGTGCACGGAAGACAACTACTCGGAGGTGATCACTTGTGATTCCAAGGTGTTCGGCCACGAGGTCTCGGGGCATGTCGTGAAGGAACAAGAGGCTGAGTACCTGCCGGTCGAGTCGCGGTAAGTGCGACGTCAACTTGTGAAAGAACGCGAGATCTAGAACGTCGTCGAGTACTGCGTCAGAGACCTGTGCTCCGAAGCCGTCGATGAGTTCCGCCTCGGGGTGTCCATAGTGCCAGCGGTGAATGTGGTTACACGAGCGGACAGCTACTCTCACGAGCCAGGCTTCGACATTTTTGATCCGTTTGCGGTCGGCCCGCAGGAAGGCGACGAATGTCTCCTGGACGGCATCGTCGACGTCTGCCGGTCTTGACAGAATGCGCCTGGCAGACGCGACGGACGGTGGGAAGGTGAACTGCGATTAGCCGAGCAGTCTCCTTAGTCCCCGCCTTCCCTCGGTGACTGGACGCGGCCATGTAATTGCAGTACCACATGACCCAGTGTTCGTTACAAACAAATCGGTCGTCATTTTGGACACGATCCAAACGTCGTCGGCAAACCACCCGTGCCCAGTGCGCGTACTGAAAACTCAGTGACTTGCCAGCCAACGGATGACCATTGGAGCGCTACTGCAGCGGAGTCGTCGACATTGATGTTAGGCGCTGGCGGTCCGTGAACGACCAGCATCTCATGCAGGTCGACGAGAGCCGTTCCGTTGTTGTTTGTGAGGGTCGCAGTGCATCCGAGAGTTTGGGCTGTGATCGTGGCATGAACACCCTCCGATGCTCCTGTGCTGGAAATAGCAGCGAGAGGTTGATATTGGGCAAGGACGGTGGCTTGATCATCGGGAGCAACAGTGTTGTCGATGAGGTCGTTGGCAGCTGTGGCGTTCGACGCGTCGTCCAATAGGTCTTGCACGAAGGTCGCACCAGCCTGCTCGGCGCCGGGTGCATCCTGCGAGAAGCCTGCCAGTTCCTTACCTCTGGCTTCGAGATGATTGACGATCGACCCGACTGAAATGATGATGGCGATGGCGGCTGCGGCCAGGCCAACCGCCCATTTGAGTCGATCGGGTGTGACCACACCTAACGGCCGTTCTGTGTAGTAGATAGCGTCCGGTGCGGCGGGACGGAGTCTGTCAAGACGTAGTTCTGTAGGCGGATGTGCTGCAGCAATGATGGCTTCGAATCCGGTGCGTCCGCCTTCGAACTGCGTGAGCTTGTAAAGCGCGGCTGCAAGAGAGGACCCCAAGCCGATCTGGTTGGCTGCAGCGTCTGCCTCGTATTCGAAGCGTCGTTGGCGTGCTGCCGCCGCAGGTCCGATGATGAATCGGGTCAAGATCCACGAGGGCCAGAAGAAGAACCATACGATGCCCTTTCCAACGCTCATTTTTCCTTGAGTGGGCTGTTCCGCCAGTGTGTACCCACCTAGCCAGCTTGCGAGGTTATACACGAGCGTGATGGGCCACGAGCAACATGCAACGAAAGTCAGGGCGATTGCGTGACCCTCTCGCCAGTGCCACAACTCGTGTGCAAGCACGGCTTCCAATTCGCTATCAGTGAGCGTGGTGAGAAGTGACGGAGTGAGTACGAGGTGTCGTGGGTGACACCATGCTGAGGGGACGAGCGAGGTCGCCATGGCGACGTTGGGGAGTGAAGAGAGTCCAAGGTGTCCGGCGGCGTCTTGAACTAGGGGCGCGACTCTGCGAACTTCGTCGGTTGAGAGATTTCGATATCCGCGGACGAGGCGGAGGTAGTCACCTTCGAAGACGCCGGAGCCGATCAGAAGCACCAAGGCCAAGATAAATCCGGTGACGATTGAGACGAACACTTTTGCGGGACTCCCGAAAAGCACGTCAGAGTAGATCGCAACGAATGACCCTCCAGCTCCTGCGAGGGCGCCCGCGAAGACCCCGAGGGCGCCCACGCTTTCTCCTGCACCGGCATTGAAGAGCTGCCGCGTTACGTTGTTGGAAGCAATAATTCCGACGGCGACGAGGGCTCCGGCGAACAGTCCAAAAAATGCCGCCCACAGAGCGATGATCAGGCCGGTCCAGGAGGCGAGCAGTCCGAAGGTGACCGCCCACGGCTGATTGATGATTCCGCTTGCATAGCGGTCAGACCAGCCCGCAGCTCGGGATATCGGGCGAGGTGCGGACGGCTGCCACGTAACGGCAGGCGGATTGGGGGAGATCGGTGGTTGGCCGGTGCCTGGCGTCGGAGGCGGTTGGAGTTTCCACGGCGGAGGGAGGTCGGTTTGGTCCGGGGGTTTCCCGGAACTATCGGTTGGAGCAGCGCGCTTACCCCCCGCCGATCTTGCGAGCACGCTTTCGTCGTTGGCTCCCGCGTCTTGGCCCCGGGCGGTTTGGGGTTGATTCTTTGCAGTCGCCTTTCGAGGTTGTGCCGTCTTCTTTGCCGGAACCTTTCTGGCAGTGGATCTCTTTGTCGCGGTCTTCTTCGCTGCCGCTTTTTTCGGAGCCTTCTTAGGGGCTCCGGTGGAGGATTCCTCTGCCGGTTGGTCTTTATCATCCGGGTTCATCCTCGTGGGTGGCATGAGCCCGCCCCCCTTCAATCGCTATTCGTCTCTTTTGATCCTTACAACCTGTCTTCGTTCCGAGCGCTTCGCATAGACGACCGCGGTCCCGATGGGAAGCGTGCGGAAGACGTTGGGGTGAACCTGATACTCGTCAACATTGCGGATTGACCCCTCCGCCGAATCTCCGGTTTTGAAGTCGACTCGGGCGGTGGGAAAGGGAACCTTCCGGGTTCCGAGTTCGCCTGCGAGGGCCTCAGCGTCATCTGCTGCTAGCCGGTGGGCGATAAGGATGCCGGATTGAAGCAGTGGTGAGCGGAGACGCGGCTCCTGGGGGACGACTTGAGTGGCGACGACGATGGGCATGCGCGCCTCGTGGGCCTGCAGCAGGAGGTCCGAAATCTGCAGGGCTTCTTGCAGGGCTGCGAATTCGTCGAAGATGACCAGAAGTGGCACACCCGCACTTGGGTTGCGAATTCGTTCGTCACAGAGTTGCTTGAGGTCTTGGATGATGACGCGGGCGAACAGCTCGACATCCTCGCTGGCAGCGGTAACGGAGAGAGCCACATAGGAGACGCTCGGTTGGGCTGATATGGATGCCCAATCAAGAGCGGGTCGGCGTTCGAAGAGGGGTCCAAATCGACCTTCGATCAATGCCCCGATGCGGTGTTGAAGGCCGGAGTAGCCGGAGGTGCCGAGATTGCCTGCGGCGTCGTCGAGTTGAATGAGTCGGTCTTTGGTGCGGCCAGAAGCGCGTCTGGAGAGTTGGAGGAGACCATGTCGTCCCAGGGCGCTATAGATCTCGACAAGGGTGACCTCCTCGCCGGTGGACTGGATAGCCCCGGCGATGATGGGAAGGACCTCCATCGCAATGTTCTTGTAGATGGAGGCTTCGGGTCCGTAGCTGAAGGCCCCGATCAGCTTGTTTGCGATGTGCGACGGGTCGCCGGTACAGGGGTCATAGCCGATCGAATTTGCAGCCACTGGGTCGACGAGGGAAAACGGCAGTTGGCGGCGCCGAGCGACCTCTTGAGCGGCGGGTCCGAGGGAGCCACCTTTGAGGTCGACGATGGCGACGGCGTATCCGCAGTCGAGTGCGCCGTTCGCCAGGCGCAACAACGTCGTCGTCTTGCCAAACCCAGCAGTTCCGGGAACGAAGATGTGTTGCGAGATTTCCGACGTTGGTAGGTCGAACGACTGATTGCGCTCATCGATGCCCAGATGGATGGCGCAATCGCGCCCTCCACTCGGAGCGAGGGTTTGAGCCGGCGGTTGCCAGCCCGGTTGAAGTGCCTTCGCCCGACGAGTCATCTCGTCACGAACAGTCTTCGCATGGCCGAGGAGCGTCTGTCGCCAAAGCGCCCGCGAGTACGAGGCGAGGAGGACGAGCGCCGGACCGAGCAGCATCTCGACTCGGATTGAGCCGAAGATCTGCTGACCCGTGTACGGGGAGGGTGCATTGGTGATGAGGGCGCCCAGAACGTGCCATGGCCAACCGATGACAACAGCGGAGGAGGTGCAGGTGAGCACGGCGCACGCTACGAGGGCAGTCAGACCTCGGACTGGCCACGGTGACCTCGCCAGCCACCAGACGGGCGCAGCCACGAGTGCACCGGCCAGTGCCCCTGGAAAGGTGAGCCCAAGAAGAATGGCGAACGCGGCGAGGGAGGTAGCTGCGCTCTGGTACGAGTTCTGCAGCGTCGAGACAGGGACTGCCTGATGGGTCGTCACGAGGGGCTTTCCACATCACCCCTCCAGATACGGACTTCGACAAGGTCGGCAGCTTGGTTTTGGCGGACGAGCGTGCGGAGCCGGTCGGCGACTGCGGGACCTACGTACCACCAGACCTTGTCGTACGACTCCTGGAAGTAGGCCCGAAGGATGCGCTCGTAGTCGAACGAGCGCTTCGGCGTGCGGTCCAGTTCGATCGCGATTCGTTGATTGCCCCAGCTGAGGACTGCGTCGGGGATACGTCCCCGCCCCTTGAGGCGAGGGTTGGCGGCTAGCTCCCGACGGCGCTGGACTCGAAGTTCGCGCTCGGTCGTGACTTCCGCACCCCGAGGGGCCACGGGTCGAAGTCGTTCGAGGAGGTCCACCACGGCCAGAGCGTGTTTGACCTCGGCCATCACCAGATTCGCGGGGCCGACATCGGCGTTGGCCAGTCGGGCTCCCGCGCCGGTAACACGGATGACTTGGGAGTGTCTCCAGTAGACGGGGTCCTTGCGAATGAGGCCCAGCTCGCCCAGCTTGCGGAGGCGGCGGTACGCAGCCCACCGGCCAACGTCGCCGGAGGAACGGCGGAAGAAGTGCTGGGCAATCTGGTCTGGGGTGACGATGCCATGGAGGGCAACCCAGGTGATGATCTCCACGTCTCGGTCGGTCACCTGCGGCCCCCTGGGTCGGGGCAGGTGAGCGGCCTGGGCGCTCACGACGGTGCGCTGCAGAGTCCATGGCGCTGTGGCCGGTCGGACGGTCGGTACCGGCTGAGGCCGGAAGACCGAGATGATTGGCGGAGCGCCAAAATCACCTGTGGTGAGGTCCATACAGCTGGAAGTGGGGCGGCGAGGTACCAAACGTGACCGCGAACTGCACCGGGGCCGCCAAACACCGTTCGCAACAGTTGCTATTCCAGCAGGTCAGAACGAGTGGTGCTTGTGGAGGTGTCCAACCTCGCTGATGTCACGCTGGGCTAGGGTACGAACACAAGTTCGATTTCCGTGGAGTGCCGATGTTCAATCCTTCCGCCGCCCAATCCCGGTACGAGCAGGCCTTGGTCTGCGAGAACGGGCACCTCATCACGGACTGCCTGCGGCTGGCCCCTGAGAAGGCGGTCCCGTTCTGCAAGAGGTGCGGGGCGCCGACGATCTCGGCCTGCCCGAGCTGTTCGACCCCGATTCAGGGCAACTACTTCGTTCCCGGAGTGATCTCGATGAGGAGCCACTACCGCCGAGCGACGTATTGCCCGCAGTGCGCTGAGCCGATGCCGTGGACGACCAAGGCGCTGGAGGCTGCTCAGGAGCTGGCCAGTGATCTTGAGATGCTGACCCCGGAGGAGCGAGAGACTCTTGAGCTGGCCCTGCCGGAACTGCTGTCTGACAGCCCCATGACCAAGGTTGCGGCGGGACGCTTCAAGCGGTTGATGTTGAAGGCTGGCGGCGGCGCCACGGAGGTGTTCCGCGAGCTTTTGGTGGATGTGATGAGTGAAGCCGCCAAGAAGGCCATTTGGGGACCCGGGTAGGAATAGGCCAAGGGAGCTACTAGCTCGTAGCCCGTTCGTGCCGTTTCTTTGAGCTTTCTCTAATCGGTCAGAGGCTCCACCTTGGCGCCCTTGATTTTTGGAGCCTCTCGCCGATCCGCTCGTCTAACCCCCTTTTCCTAACGGACGAGCCGAGCAGGCCACTTTCTCTCCTTCCTTCCTTTCTTTCTTCTTCTTCTTCTTCTTTCTCTTCCCAATCCTCCTCTCCCTCCCCAACCTCATCTCATTCTGGAACATCTATTAAAGGAATGAATACTGTTTTTGCTGCCCCCGCCCCGCCCTGGTACCGCACCCCAGTCGCATCAATTTATTGATGTTGTGCGGGTGGGGTTCGGGAGCCGAGGGTGTCCAACGGACACCGAGGCAAGGGCGGGGCGGGGGCAGCAAATTCCTATATAAACCGGGCACATTTCGCGTCCAGAGCACTGCGTAGCGTAGGGCCGTAGGGTGTTCAATCCACCGATACAGTCGGTTGAACACCCTTTGTCTCTGCGGCGCACGTCGCTCGGTGAGAACCTTCAGTCATCGTACCCATGAGTCGGGGATGTGGCCAGGAATTGCGGGTAACGGACGGAGCCGATTGCACCCACTACCCGGGTATGGGTGTGGTCGTCCAGTCGGCGAATCTTCGGACCGAGATGGCCCGTAGAGGATGGTCGGCTGCCGACCTCGCCCGCCAGTCCGGCGTCAGCGCGCCGACCATCAGTGCGGCGCTTGCTGGCCGGGCGATCGCCGCCCGGTCGCTGGCGATGATCGCAGACTGCCTCGATCGGTCGCCGCCAATCGGCGCGATCGATGCCCTCATCGCCGGCGGCTGGGACCTCTAGTTCCTCTTCAAGATTCGTCGCCACCAGGGGCGCCAGGTCTCGATCCGACGAGCGGTCTTTTTCAGGGCCTTTGGGATCGTCGGATTGTTTTGGATCGCGGTGGCTAACTCAGGATCGCGGACCAGGGGGTTCACGACTATTGCCTTCTGTTCCGCGAAGGAAAGGTCGGTTCTCCTGGCCATTTCGATCATCTCCACGATGTCCAAACGGCTAATCCGGACGAGGGCGGCGGCGATGTCCAAGGACTCTCGATGTTGTTGCTCTTGCTCGGCCCGGCGGCGACGCCCAGGCGTGGGGTCAGGGGTGGCTCCCTTGTCCCCTTCGAGAGGCCCGCTACCCATGACTCCAGTCTGCCTCTTCGAGAGTTGACCTGCTTTTCTCCACCGGCCGGCCGGCCGCCGATCCTGGGTGACAAGATTGCCGGGGGGATCTGCACCTAGTTTGTTCCGCGCTCCAGGACTGAGGCTCAGCCTGTCTCGAACACCTGATGGACCGGCTAGGTCGTCGTTGCGAAAGTCTGAAAGATGTCGAATATGTCTTGGAACGGCTGTTGAGGTGATTCAGCAGCTGCACGAATGTAAATCGTCTTCGCCCGACCGAGCTGTAGGTTCGCTTTGCCCGCAAACGTTCCGAGTAATGGTTTTCCCGGCACCAGGCTCTTCCACTCATCGTTGTCGTCGGAAACGGCCTTTTCGATAGCTTCGTAATTCCGTTGAACAATCTGTCGAACAGTACCCTGATCCAGAGCAGAGTCGACTCTGAGTTGCTCGGCGCTGGCACACGCGATTACAGCATCTTGCGTTTCTTGCAACGTGAGGTTATGGCAATTCTTGGGCATGAGATCGACACTGCCCACATGCTGGCGAATCTCGTACGAAGAGGCGAGTGCGGTTGCATACGAGATGAATCCGAGAGCTATCTGTCGCAACGCCTCTCTGATTTGTGCAGCGTCGGTGAGCCAAGAGTCTGACTCCAGGGCAGAAAATGCGTCTGCCCATACGATTTCGTCGAGAAAGAAGTTCTCAATGTGATACCGCGGAAGGATTCGCAGCCTCCCTGCATTAGTTGCAGCCCCTTCTTCAGGCGACGGGGCCGGGCGAGAGTCACGGTCACAAAGCATGAAAAACTCGACACCCCAGATAGTCTTGTTGAGAACGGACTCGTAGATGGTGTCAAAGGACTCGATTACGTGCTTGCCACCTGACGGAACTAAGACGAGGCCGGGATAACGGCTACTCAAAATGCTTCCGTAGGTTTGTTTATCTAGGCTTGACTGCTCCCCTTCAATCAAGACAATCCGTTTTCCCAACGCAACAATTCCGATTGATTGGCCGAGCAGTCTAAGCGCTTGATTCGTCGTGTCCGTTTCGGACACTGGTACGGCTTGATTCTCTGGATGCCCTGTCGCCGAAAGACGTGGTGGAGAAACGAACACTACAGATTGATCAAGCGAACCGGTAATGATATCGGGGGAGTGTGTCGACAGGATAAACTGATTATTAGGCCCGATGGCTCTCAGCGTATGGATCAGTTTGTAACTAAGTTCCGGATGCAGGTGTAGCTCGGGCTCGTCGAAAATGATAATGCAGTCCCGCGGCTTCCTCAAGAGCAAATCGAACGCGATGTTGACGACTTCGCGCTCGCCAGAACTGAGTGTGCTGAATTCAAGGACCTGCCCTTCAATCGAGTATTCGAGTCGCTGTACCCTCGCTGATGGGTCAACAAGTTCCTTCGGTGCAAGGAGCATCGAAAAGATCTCTTTGAAAGGCCCCATCGGGTCATCGAAGCTGAGGTTCATCTGCTCGCGACCTTCGCGTCGAAGCTGGATCGCCCGATTGGCAATTGCCTGCTTCTGTGCCTCGATCATTCGAAACATCGAGTGGATCGTGTCCTGATACCGATCACGCATATAGCCGAACGTCGTATCCCAAGAAATTGCTTCTTCGCCAGGGTCAGGCATGTCCCATGAAAATTGGAGCGGTTGAAGATTCTGAATCGTACGATCGCTCTCAATATTGATGAGGGTGCTTGGCCAATTCTGACGTCTGCGGCTCGTCTGGAGGGTCGCAATAAGGAGGTTGACGTCTTCGGGGATTGTCAGATCCAGCTCGGCCTTGTTCCAAGCCTCTCGTTCTTCTCGGCAAGTTGCGACGATGGTGCCTCTCGCTTCGGGATCAACGTGTCCGCCCCTCATAAACGCCACAACCCGCTGGAGAAGTCGAGTCTTGCCAACGCCGTTTGGTCCGGCAAGGACAACGACGTCGGCCAGATCATCTATTTCAAAACGCAGGACTGGTGGTGCAGATATCGAGATCGATTGGAGCCGCATTTGAACAACCTCCTTTCATGGTGCGATGGTAGTTGGTGTGCACATGGGAGCAGTCGGAGTTGCACTCGGGTTGTGGAAAGCGGACCAAAGAGCCGGCCATTCCTTGGAGTATGAGAAGCGACCATCGGAGGGAAGGTTGAGCCGACTACGATGAGCATCTCGACATCAATGTGGACCGAAACTCGCCTGCGGCGGCTTCGCGGACCACATCGCCCCCGCCGTCTAGCTGTAGTGAAGCGGGGGAGACATTTGATTTGGCACTCAATGGAGATGCGAGGAGATACGAGTTACGTAGTCGTACCGTAAGAGCCTGCCCGATAGGGGGCATGTGTTCTGATCCCGCGCATACATCGGTGACGAGGGATGCGCGACAATGCACATTGAGTTATGAATGTGTGCACTTCATCACCAAAGTCTCCCGGATCACTCAGCCAGGGAGTGCATTGCAACTTATTCGCAATGCCAGGGGTTGCAACTGATCTGAGATCTCGGCTAAATCGAGGTCGGGATAGAAATGAAGATTTGGGACCAGGGGGTCGTGAGTTCGAGTCTCGCCGCCCCGACTTTTTAGAGAAATCCCTTACTACACAAGGGATTTCGCCTTTCTTTCAGTTTCTTCGAGTTCCTGAAGAATCCCTGGTTTTTCACCCAGACAGGGGGTCCACTGGAACCTGTTTACCCCTACCAGGGTCGGTGCGTTTGCTCGTAACGAAATGTGGATCGCATCAACACGTATTGGAATACCTAATGACCACACAGGGATTGAAGTCATGAACGCACTGCAACTCGTACCGAGGACCAAGTCGACGGCCCTGGAGTCGCTCGTCGATGACTACCTGACGACCTGCCGGGCCAGGGGCCTATCTCCAAGGACCGTCGACAACTGCTACTCACCGGCACTCCAACGAGTCTTCCTTCCGTGGTGTGCGGAGGAAGGGATCAGCGAAGTAGCGCAGCTCGACCGCAAGGCGTTGGATCGTTTTACGGCTGGCTTACTCAACAAGACGGGCCGCTATGGGACACAGCTCAGCAGGCATACGGTCCACTCGTACGTGGGTCCAGTACGGCTGTTTCTGACGTGGGCAGCCAGTGAGGGAGAGGAGGTCCAGGCCAAGCCCCAGTTCCCCAAGAGGCCCAAGCTATATAAGGATGCGTTGAGCCGCGAGGAGATCGACCGGATGGAGGGTGCCGCCCCCACGGAGCGCGACAAGCTCATCGTCCGGCTGTTCGCTGACAGCGGGCTTCGACTCTCAGAGCTGATGGGACTGGAGAAGGGAAGCGTGATCCGCTCAGGACGGCAGACCATGCTGGCAATCCTCGGGAAGGGCAACCGGGAGCGGCGTGTCCCCGTCCCTCCCGGACTGATTCGGAGGCTGGATCGCTACATCGCTGGCCTACCCAAGGATCGCCGCTCTGAGAAGCTCTTCTTGTCACTGCGTCGAGGTCCTCTCGGCGACTACGAGCCGTTGACTGATTCCGGCATCAAACAAACGGTTCGGGACTCCGCCATCAGAGCGGGTATCGGCCGGACCGTGCACCCCCACTTGCTACGACACTCCTGGATGACAGAGATGCTGCGTCGTGGCGTTGGTCCCTCCCAGCTACGGGTGGTTGCAGGCGCATCCCCGGAGGTGATCGCCCGCCACTACGACCACGTCAATGAGGACGACGCTTATGACTCGGTGATTAGGGCTCTGACTTTGCGGAAATGAGTGTGAGCTTCAGATGGTTGACGAGTACTTACTGTAATGAGGGGCATCCTCGGTGTCGTTAATGGGCACCGAGGATGCTGGTGTATGGGCGATGCAGCGTGGCTACAGCGGAACTGATGCCATGACCAGGTGGCCACTGAACCCGTAGTTTGGGTCGTAGTACGAGACCAAGAGTTGCGACGCGGTACTGAGTTCGGGATGACCCACGAAGGCGTAGCAGAAGCCTCTCGGAGCGCTCTGGCAGCCAGGTAGCGAACCAGTCGTCTCCAGGTGCCAGGGTCCCTGTACGCTCGAAGATTCGAAGACATCGAATGTTCCCGCGACTGAAGTCTGCTCAACGAGGCGCAAGACGCCGCCAGGATAAGCTGCGACCGAATCTCCACTTCCGCCTCCGAGTGGCGTCCACGAACCTGAGCCATCGGTGGAGATCGGATAGCGGGAATATGAGCGTGGATTCTCAAGAGCGGCCGTGTTATTGGGAATCGTGGTTGCGTAGACCTGACCGCCGAGGCACGAACCATAGGCAGTGCTGCTGCAGTTCGACGAGAAGAGCGTGAGATATCCACCCGAGAACACCGGCGACCACAGACTCATCGGTGTCGCTGACCCGTTGCGTGCGGGCGGAAACACGTCGACTGGATTGAGCGCGATCGAGTTCGTCTTCCAGTTGTATTCATCAAACCCCCAGCCCTCGACCTGGAAGTTCCAGCCGTCGCTGACGCACACATCTACATAAGTGACAAGCACTAGCGACGTGTCGTTGGGCATGACTGCCGCACCGGTAACCCATCGTGCTGGATATTGTGATCCCGTTGCGGTGCATGCTTGCCCGCTACCGTTGGGGAGGTATACGTCCTTGGGCTTAGATACGAATCGGGCCGGATCGCTGCCTGAGGTGGTTTTTTCCGGTTTGACTTCTTTGAGTTCTGAGTAAGTCCCTGAGGTCGGAACTCGTCCCGGCGCATAGGGTGCCTCTGCAGCCGTACTGCCGCTTACAAATTTGGTTTGTACGACGTCTTGCACAGTCGAGGTTTCTTCGACCTCCTTCGCCTCCACGTGTTTGTTCTTGCCTGTCCCCACTGTCACGTATTCGGTGACTTCCTTCTTTACTGTCTTTGTTTCCAGCTTGAAAGTGGGGGTGTCCCCAAAGATCCAAAGATCCTGCCCATTGGGAAGTGCGACGGCGACGCCGTCGTCGCGACCCAGCTGAAGAGTCGGTGTTTCCTCTGCCGCACCAATGGGGCCCAGGAACGTTGGGCTTGCCGCCGAAGCAGCTGCGACTGTAGGCCAAAGAGTCACCATTGCCCCGATCGCGATTGCGATTGCAGCTGCTAGACGGTGTGAGAAGCGCTTTGAGCACTTGGATTCGCGCCAGGATACCGATTTCAGATAGGAGAGTTTGTGTGTCACGCGCCGATCGTGCGCTTGTCCGATTAGTCATGCGCGGGTCGCATACACCCTGTTACTGCGATTCGGAGGTCCGTGACTCAGTCGGGGAGGCTGTGACAGGTCCGTATGGAGTTCTGCGACAGCGATCTAGCTGTCGAAGAAGGAAGCAGACTCATGTCGGCGCGACCGAGAAGACACGGCGAGGACCGCCCCGATGAGCTTGGCGAGGACACAAGGGCCGCGCAGGTCTCATAATTCGGAGCATGGCAGGGCGATCTGTGTGCCGAGTGCCAGCTATTGGGTTGCTGGTCTGGGCACTGGTAGCAATTGCGGGGTGTGGGGGTGCGACTTCCACGACACCTACTCCCAACTCCACCGACATGCTTAATGCGGGCCTGCGAGCGGAGTTGGCCGGTGATACGACGGAGGCCACCACCGACTACAACAAGGCTCTCGCCAGTGACCCCAAGAACAAGTACGCCTATTACAACCTCGGTCTTATTGCTCAGCAACAAGGCCGTGTCAACGACGCAGAGACGAACTATCGCAGTGCATTGATTATTGATCCGGACTATCAGCCTGCTTTGTACAACCTGGCAATTGTGCTTGTTAGCAGCGACCCGTGGGCGGCAATTGACCTTTACCGGCAACTCATAGAGCTGAATCCCAAGAACGCGACGGCCTACAACAATTTGGGTTATGCGCTCAAGACAGTAGGTCAGACTACAGAGGGAGATGCTGCGATCGCTACGGCAAGAGGGCTCGATCCGAGCTTGGCGCCAACCGCGACACCGTCACCTTGATCGTAGGTTCGTGAGAATTCCCCTGCTGCGATTGCGCCACGAAGCGTTGCCATTGTGTACGTGGCGAAGGTCGTCACTGAAGCTCAACGGCGACGTAGTACGGACTTAAACCTGCACCTATCGTGAGCGTGGCGCCTCCGGTGCCAGTCTGACTGAACCCAACATCGAACTTCCTCAATCCACTGCTGGAAGGGGAGTCGTAGCCCGAGAGTAAGAGCGGTGCCACGCTGAGCCCTCCCCACTCCCCTGCGGTAAGACTCACCGCTCCGGCCCCAATCCCGCCGGCTGTTATGTCATAGATGGCTACAACGTTCGCATTGCCGCCGACGGTGTTCGATAGGTAACCGGCCCCGACTGTGATCTTTACGGTGCGTCCAGCGGGGATGATGACCGGCACGGGGATGTTCACAAGCGACTGGGTAGTGCTGGTTGTCGTGAAGTTGGTTGTGTATTGGCGATAGCCGATCAGGCCGCCGTTGGGATTGGTCGGATAGATGCGGTTACCGATTGAGTCTGAGACCGCATACATGTTGGTGACGGAGGAAGCAGGCACGGTCGCATAAATCGAACCTTGATTGATATCGGCTGAGCCAGCGATGCTGGATGCGCCGGTCACGATGATGCCGTCACGGATGGTGTTGGTACTAGTGCCACTGTTTGCCAGTGCCGGCGAGGCGGCGTTGTTGGCGACTGCGGTGTAGGAAACGCTGGCGGTACCGTTTCCATTGTTTTGGAAGTCAACGTAAGTGTCACTCGATGCAGCGAAGCTGTGCGCGGTGATGGCGGCGACAGTTAGCTGAACGTTATTGATCCATACAACGCCCGAAGTCATCGAGCCGTGCAGAGTGCTGCCGTAGCTGTCACCTGTCCAAACGCAACCGGATTGAACGTAGTTCATGACGTTTCCCGGTCCGGTTGCACCCGTCGCACCGGTGGGACCGGTTGCTCCCGTTGCGCCTGTTGGACCTGCCGGTCCTGTAGAACCGGTGGCCCCCGTGGCACCAACCGACGCGAGAAGCTGCCAATACGTGGCGTTTGGTGGCGCCTGGTTGGTGCTGGCCGCAACGGCGACGTAGCTGGACCCGTCAGTGTAAGAGACGGCATCGTTGATCGCGTATGTGTTGGAGCTGGACCATGCCCCTCGCCAAGTAAGACCTGCGGGGCCAGTAGGGCCTTGGGGACCCATCGGTCCTGTTGGACCAGTTGCTCCGGTTGCACCCGTGGCGCCAGCGGCACCTGTCGCGCCCGTCGCACCAACCGAGGAGAGCAATTGCCAGTACGTCGCGTTGGGTGGCGCCTGATTGGTGCTAGCTGCAACAGCGACGTAGCTGGACCCGTCTGTGTAAGAGACGGCGTCGCTGATGGCATATGTGGTTGAGCTGGACCATGGGCCTTGCCAGATGAGTCCGGCGGGACCGGTCGCGCCGGTGGCACCCGTCGCTCCCGCGGCGCCTGTCGGGCCTTGAGGACCGGTTGGGCCTTGAGGACCAGTGGGACCTTGGGCACCGGTGGCACCCGTTGCGCCCGCGGCACCCGTCGGACCTTGGGCACCGGTGGCACCCGTTGCGCCGGTTGCACCCGTCGAGCCTGTTGCGCCTGTTGGGCCTTGGGGACCTGCGTCACCCGTCGGACCCTGCGCGCCAGTTGGGCCTTGAGGACCGGTTGGACCCTGGGGACCCGTTGGGCCGGTCGCACCCGTCGCACCAGTTGGGCCTTGAGGACCTGATGCTCCGTCAGCGCCCGCGGCACCGGTGGCACCGGTTGCGCCTGTGGCACCGGTTGCGCCTGTGGCACCCGTTGGGCCTTCTAGGCCAGTAGGACCCTGCGGACCCGTGGCACCGGTTGCACCAGTTGGGCCTTGAGGGCCAGCGGGACCTTGCGGACCCGTTGCACCACCACCCGGACCCTGGGGGCCGACAGCACCGGTGGCACCAGTTGGGCCTTGAGGACCCGTTGGTCCAGCAGAACCGGTCGCCCCGACCGAGGAGAGCAACTGCCAGTAGGTCGGGTTCGGCGGAGCCTGATTGATACTCGGTGCGATAGCGACATAACTGGAGCCGTCGGTATAAGAGACAGCGTCGTTGACGGCATAACCTGTTGAGCTTGACCAAGCGCCTTGCCAAGTGAGTCCGACCGGACCGGGTGGGCCTTGGACACCGTCAACACCGTCAGCACCGTCAGCACCGTCAGCCCCGTCGGCACCGTCGGCGCCGTCGGCGCCATCGACACCGTCAGCCCCCGCGGGTCCTTGAGGACCTTGAGAGCCGGTAGCACCTGTATGACCTGTAGCCCCGGTTGCTCCCATGGGGCCTGGCACAACCGTGGGTCCACCGAATAGGTGATGCTGTATGCCGGTAAGTTGGCTACCCAAGAAAGCTGTGGGTGTGGTTAGCCCTCCGACTTTGGCGAAGCCAAGAACGAACCAGAGCGCAAGCAGCAGGGCAGCAATTCGGAGCCCGCGATTGTCACGAACGCGACGTCGAGTTGCGTCAGCATTGGAAGGTCGTCCTTCGCTCTCCGAGCTGCTAGGCCGATGGCTGTGCCTTCCCTTTTCCCAACGATGGATCGGATACCCCGGCGCGATCTCTTCGGGATCGTCCGCGTTTACTGGTGGATCAACGGGCACCATCGCTTTCTCCCACCAATTGGGTTACTCGGTTCATCATGGAAGTGGGCACGTGTGTAACACGGAACATAAGACAGCGGGACTGAAAAGGGCTGATGTATGGCTTCTCGCTACGCTCTCGCGACTTCGCAGCGACAAACCGTCGGCGTTCTAAGGCAAGCCGTTTGCTGCGATCGGGACATGCGACGGGATCTTGAGATGCCTTCGGGCGAAAACGACAAAGTCCAGCCTCTGATGGCTCAACGGGAACTGATACGGCATCGTGATCCGAATGACGTCGAGCTTGCCGTGTGCGGATCGCAGCTATTTGATGGGCAACACAACGCTTCGGCGATGAGTTGTCAGAGCAACTTCTAAAGCGCGCAATGCAACACGAACGGCGGGCGTCCTAACGGGCTTTCCGTTCTGATGACGAGTAGCGTCCGCTCGGACCTTGATAAGGAGTCGAGGACGCAATGACAATGCCAGCTGGCGCTTTGTAAATCGCTTCGGCCAATCTTTACAGATTCGATCAACATTCGGGCTGCGACCGGTTACGTTTCGCTCCACACCGAGAGCACGGATAAGGTCGGTTCGCGATAGACCTTGTGGTAAAGGCACACAGGCGACTATTCCATTCGCTAGTTCCGTGTCGGTGAAGTTTGCAAACTCCCACGGATGCGTTCCCCACGATGTGATCTCGATGAGAAAATCCAGTTCCTTCTTGGATGACGCGGTCTGAAATTGTGGATCGAGCGAATCGAAGATGCGTGTCACGAGCTTGGTGCGCTCGTTTTCGCACTTCTGTGGTGTGGAATATCGCTTTTCTGGATCGACCGCCACAAGCATGCGAGTCGGTGGACGCACAAGCCACACAAAGTCGCCGACCGCCTCGCCCAGTCTCGGAGCAATCTCACGGCGGACGATGAGGTCGAGGCTCTGATCGATACCTTCCATGCCGAGAATCTCAATGAGCGATGCCGGAACTGCACGTCCAAACAGTTCAGTCAGAATGTCGGGCATGAGCCGCATTTCTGTCTTGCCCTCCAACACGAGAAGCAATGCCGGCGCAGGGTAAAGTCCGCGAGACGTGAGTGCGCTCTCCAAACGGTCGGGCTCTACGCTCAAGCGATCATCGAGGACGGCCCGAGACATCCGCCCCGTCCTTGGCGGCGGAGTGGAGAGGTCGGAGCGGCCAAGATCGTCGAGGGCTTTGAGCAGGATCTCCGCGGCGACTCTGTAGTCCATCGCCAGGCGTGCGTGGCCCTTAAGTTGATTCCATGTAGACGGATGTGCCTCGCGCACCATCTCATACCAATCTCCCATGGGGTCCAGAAAATGCGCCTGTGCTAGCAAGGCGTCAGCGGTTCCAGCAATCTGCTCTTCTGTGACACCCGCAGTTGCAAGCCTCGCCTTGACATCGAACGACGGGTCTTCGTCTCTCCATTCATCGGGGTAGGTGATTGTGAGCGTGATTTGAGGTAGGTAGTGCATGTCGAGGGCGTGCAACACCGTCGCAAGGCGACGTGCACCGTCGAGTAGCTGGCGCTCATCGAGAGGCAACGCTGGCGCCGGTAGGTGGTAACTCCAGTGACCGACGTCGGCGCGACTGGCTTTCATATGTCGAACAAGCCCCTCGTACGCCCGCAGACCAATGAGTTGATATGGGCTGTAGTAGACGGAGGGATACGTGTGAAGGCGTCCGAAGCCAGGAGCCGTTATCCCGTGCTCCCAGCTCCGATATGGCCTCTCGCTGGGGTCGACCAGATGCTTGATCTGTGCCGCTTCTAGGGAACGGGCAAGCGGTGTTCCCACTTGGTGGTAGTAGTGGGCGGCGCTTACGGGAGGTTGAACGACGGGTGCTGTTGGCGAGGGACGCTGCAGGACTCGCAGCAGAGGAACAAGGGCTCGGACTCGATGGAGTTCCATGAGCTGTTCGACCCGCAGATCCACGCCTCGCTCTTTGGCCTGTTTGACGAAGTCGTCCGGGCTGAGCAGGGCATTCTGCGTAAAAACCATTGGGAGCGAGATCAACTCGGTTGTCGGCATCACGGCAGGGAGTGAGTTGCCCCATGGCTGAATAGGGGACACCCGAAACATCCATTGAGGTGGACGGCGCTGCTGCTTTGACTGCCGACTGGGCACCTGTGATGCCTACCCCCGTTGAGCGGCTGGAACGGTTACGTCACTCCGGGAGGACAAACTCGACTCCCTGGACTCGAAGCATGTCGAAGGTGTTCATGTACGTGACCTTCATCTGCACGCAGGCATTTGGGATCTTGATCTTTTTGCGACTGGTGCCAACGGTCTCGTGCGTCACAACGGTGAACTTGTGAGCGTGGGCGTGTGCAACGAGATATGAGTCGCCGACGTCAAGAAACGTCGTTACCGCGGCAGCATCGAAGTCTCCGCTCGCAGCCCAGGCGCTCAGGTCGGTGAGGCTGTCGAGGACGTCTGCGTCTGGCGACAGGAAAAATGCGGCGCCACGCTCTTTTGCCCAGTTGGAAAGGTCGTCGCCTGCACCAATTAGTTCGCCGTACACTTTCTCGACGCTGTAGACAACTTCCTGATCATGTGCAATCTCTAGCCATTCCCAAAATGCTGGACACACATCGAACGGGTAATACCGTTGCTTTGCTTCGATGAAGACATTCGCATCTAGCAGGTACGGCATCACATGACCCCGAGGTGCTGACCAAGTTCGTTGAGCGTCGAGGGATTCTTGAAGCCGAGAAGCCGTGACGCATCGCGATACAAGGTTTGGCCTTCCATCGTGCTCATGACGACTGCACGTGAGAACCGCTTACTCGCACGAACCGGTGCGGTGTTGTAGAAGTTGCCTCCACTAGAGCCACCCTGGGACTCCATTAGTTCAATGACTCGTTGGCGCTCTGCTTGAAATGCCTGCAGAAATGCTTCTCTCGAAAGCTTTCGGTCGTCATAGACCCGGCGGAGAATTACAAGGGTGCTGACCTTGAAGACTCGCGCCAGTCGTTGCAACTCGTCAGGTAGGTCTGCGTTTTCGTCAAAGCGATCGCGAAATACATCCATTGGTACGAGTAGTTCCGCTGCAACCTGGTTGCACCACTGTTCTGTCGAGCTAGTCGCACCCGCACGAGGCCGCACATACGCACTCATCTCGGGGTCGTCTAGACCGGCTTTGCCGAGCCAGATGTGAGCTAGCTCGTGTGCGAGTGTGAATATCTGAGCGGCTTTACTATCTGCGCCGTTTACGAACACCACGGGTGCAAGGTCATCGACGAGAGAGAACCCACGAAATTCGTCGGGATCAAGCTTCCTGCGTGTGTTGCTTCCTACGATTCCACTAATCATCACGAGAACACCTACGCCTTCGGCGAGGTCAGCCAACCCGCTCAATGCGTTGGTCCACGTCGAAAACTGGGATCGTTGGCTCATGGTGAATCCGAGGGTCTCGCGAAGCCCGGAGGCAGCTTCGACGATGTCCACGTTCTCGGTTAGTGAGCCGACAAAATCCAGACGATCCTCCCGGTGGAGGCGCGCGAAATCTCGATACCAGTCCTGGCGCTGCTCGCAGAGATAGAGCGTGTCGAGTAGATCTGCGCTAGGACGACCGACCGGGGTGTCGGCGATGGTTCGAAAGTCTGGAATTGGAATCTTTTCAGCCGGGGGCTCGGCGAGGAGCAGAAACCCGAGCGGAGTGTGAGTAGCGCGCCCGTAGCTTTCGAGCTGCTTGAGGGTCGGCTGTGCCTCGCCGGTCTGCCAGTCCAAGAGGCGAGGGAACTTGTCGAGCAGTTCTTTGAGTGACTTCTTGGAGCGTTCGCGAGCCCACACAAGGACATTGGGCTTCACTTCAACCCGCACTACCACGAGACGTCGCCCCTAGCTGAGAAATTTCTCATCGTCGCTTGTCGATTGTACGGGCGGTTGTGTCGCTGTCTCACGAGGCCGACTGGTCGGGCGGAGAGAGCAGGTTGTTCAGGCAGGCTTTGGGTATGAGAATTCGCTTGCCGATCCGGACGCTGGGAATCTCGCCACGCTGCACAGCCTCATACGCAAGTGCCCGGCTGATCCCTAGTGCGTCGGCGGCCTCTTCCACGCTGAGCGTTAGGCGCTCAGTTTGTGGCAACCGCCGCACTTGTGCGTGGAACGGTGCAAGGAGGAGGTCTCCAACGATCGTGCCAACTGCTTGTAGCAACTGGGTGGCTGCGTCCTTCAGGTCTTGGCCAAGTGTGCGTTCAAGACTTCCCTTGTTGAGCCGACGGATGGCCTCTTCGAGTTCTATCGGATGTTCGGTCCAGTATTCACTCTGCGAAAGAACGACACCTTCAGTGAGCTGCTCACGATCAGCGGGAGTCGGGTCATTCTGGTGTCATGGACTCATCAACGATCATTCGCTGCGGGCGGGAGAGTCTTAGTCTGCGGCTCTTGGCGCATGACTTCACCCATGATCGCCGCGGCTGCGCGGTCACGTTCTTCGATCAAGTGTGAATAGACACGCAGCGTGAGTGACGGATCGGAATGGCCCAGTCGGCTTGCCACCGTGCGTACGTCAACTCCTGCGCCAATAAGCTGCGTCGCAGTGAAATGGCGGAGATCGTGGAGACGCACGTTCTTTAGATTGAGTCCATCACGTACCCGAATGAAGAAATTGGTGACATTGTCAGGCCGGAATGGTTGGGATCCATCGATACGGGGCGAGAACACAAAGCTATCTGCGGCAACCGTAGCGTCGCTTTCTCTCGCCCATTGGTCGACAAGTGCTCGGTGACGTTGCATCAGGGCGACGCCGACTGTGTCGAGTGCGACGAGTCTGGACCGGTCGGATTTCGTCGTCTTTTCTGCAAGACCCCCGTCCACCACAACCACGGATCGAGAGACTTCAAGCTGTCCTCGACCAAGATCGACATCGTTCCAACGAAGAGCGCACAGTTCGCCACGACGCATCCCAGTGAGCGCCGCTAGCATCAACATTGGCGCAAGGCGGGGATCACGATCTTCGGCTGCCTCGATGACGGCTCGAACCTGGTCAACTGATGGAGCCTGAACCCTTCGCTGCGAAACGCGTGGTGGCTTGGCTCGGTCTGCGACATTGGTGCGGACCCACTCCCACCGAACGGCCTGGTGGAGAGCCGACGAGATGATCGCATGGTGGTTGCGTATCGTCTTGGTCGACGCCCCCTTCTCCTTCAAGTCGCCGTATAGGTCGTCGAGATGCTTGGGCGTGAGGCTGGTCACTTTGAGCTTGCCGAGGCGAGGTCGAATGGTCCGGGTGATATAGGAGCGATACGTCCTAAGGGTTGTGGGAGAGAGATCGATCCGTTCGCACTCCTCTAGCCAACGGTCGAGGAGCTGAGAGAACGTGGCGCCCACTCCGTCAGGGCGCCCTCCCGAATATCGGTCGACTAGGTCCCGGAGGGCATCTTCAGCGGCTCTGGCGCCACCGTGAAAGGTCTTGGAGGTCTGGCGAGGCTTGCCGGTTGCTGGGTCGCGGCCGATGTAGACCCTCAGCTCCCAAATACCCGGCCGCTTCTGGCGCTTGGTCCCGCGCACGGGCGCGAGCGTATCGCCGTTCTAGGGATGACGGTAGGGACGCAGATCGGGCAGCAGAAGGGCCGGTCTCTAAAGACCGGCCCTGACCTGCATTTTCTTGGTGGCGGGGGGAGGATTTGAACCTCCGACCTTCGGGTTATGAGCCCGACGAGCTACCAGACTGCTCCACCCCGCGTCGTTGCCCTCAGGTTAGCACCGGCCCGAAGCCGGCTTTCGAGCGTCGAGGGCCAGCTAGCCGCCGGTGCCTCTTCGCAGAGCCACCCCGCTCGGGACGCTCGTGGTGGTGGAGGTGGACGTCGACGACTTGGGGGTCGGTGCTTTCGACGTCGGCGCTGTGGACGAACTCGAGCTGGTCCCCGAAGCCTGCTGGAGCTGCTGAAGCACCCCCTGCAGGGCGGTGATGTCGGTGCCATAGGCGGCGAAGTTGCCGCTCTTCAAGTCGGTTTGGGCTTGTTGGAAGTCCTGGCTGGCCTGGGTGATCAGGCTCTGGACGTGCTGGTTCACCGATGTCGAGGGGCCGGTCGGCGTCGACGGCGTCGAGGGGGTGGTGCTTTGACCGGGCAACGACACATTGAAGAGGTCTTGCAGTGCGGCCGACAGCGTGGTGTCGAAGGCGACCTGGCTCTGCCCCTGGGCGCCCGCGTAGACGACGACGTAGTAGTCGAGCTCGGGGAACGGGTTACGCGACGACTCGACGTAGAAGGGTCGGAAGTACAGCATCGAGTCGCCGACCGGGACCACTTGGAGTGTGCCCAGTTCGACACTTGAACCATTCTGGTTGAGCAGGCTGATCTGAGACGAGATCTTCTGGGTGGCGGCGATATCGGCGTCGACGAGGGCCGGCCCATCGATCGGAGGTGTCTGGAACACCGTCAGCTTGCCGTACTGCCCGGGATCCGACCCGGCCACCATGAAGGCAGACATCGTCTGGATCTGATCACCCTTGGACACCGGGACGAACGCGTCGACCAGGTTGAACGACTGCGAGCTCTGCCCCGGGACCTGGAACAGCTCGTAGATCGGTGCCATCCGGGCCACCTGGCCGGTGGACACGATCGCCCCTTGCGCGTTCGTCGTGAAGGTGGTCGGCAGGGCCTGGTTCGGCGATCCGGCACCGGCACTCTGTGAGACGTTCCACGCATTCGTGGCGTTGTAGAAGGCGAGCGGTTGGGTGATGTGGTAGCGGCCGTAGGCGGCTGTCTGCACGTTGAGCAGGTCCTCGGGGTAACGGAGGTGGGCCTCCAGGTCGGCCGGCATCTTCGACACGGGGGTGAACATCCCGGGGAACACCTTCTCCCACGTCTGGAGAATGGGGTCCTTGGTCTTGGTGAGCGCGGTTACGTCGTAGAAGGTCATCTTGCCCGAATAGGCGTTGACGACGACCTTCACCGAGTTCCGCACATAGTTGATGTTCTGGTTCAACCCGCTGTTGCTGGGCAACGACGACGTGTCGATGTTCTGCGCGTAGGGGTAGTTGTCACTCGTGGTGTAGGCGTCGAGCACCCAGTAGATCTGACCACCGGATAGGACGGGGTAGGGATCGGAGTCGTAACTCAGGAAGGGGGCCGCCTTCTGAGCCATCTGGGTGATGTCGCGCACGAACATCAGCCTCGACTGCGATGTCACGAGGTCCGAGACGAGGAGGTTGAAGTCGCCGAAGCGAATCGCGAAGGCCGCCTTGACGAGGAAATTCTTGAGTTGGACGCCCCCGGTGGCCTGTTTCCCCTTGTACGTGCTGTCCACGGGGTTTCCCGTGGCGGAGCCGGCCTGGTAGTCGATCTCGGGTTGCCGGGTGTCGCCCAGCACATAGTCCACGTCACCGCCGTTGGGATTGCTGAGCCCGAAGTAGACGCGTGGTTGTTTGATCGTTGGCGCACCCGGAGCGGACTGGGGTGGTACCTGCGAGATCGAGAACGCCGGTTGATTTCCGTTCTGCTGGTTGGAGGGCGCCAGGATCATGGCGTAGCCGTGGGTGTACTGCAGGTGAGTGTTCACCCACCCCTGAGAGGGAAGGTCGTTGTCGTTCACCTGTCGGACACCGACCACCATGGGAACCAGGTTGCCATTGACGTCGTAGCGGTCGACGGCGAGCGTGTTGAACGAGTAGTAGGACTTGGTCGCCTGCAACTTCGTGTAGGCGGCGGCCGTCTGCGTGGAGTCCCACAGTTGCACGTTGCTGAGGGTGGCGCTGTTGGCCATCACCTGCGCGGGTGTGAGCGACTGCGTGGCGCTGAAGGTCGACTGCTTCACGTGATTGATCCCCAGCGCGGCGCGCGTGGCGTTGATGTTCCGGGTGATGTACGGGCGCTCGAGTGAGTTCTGGGCAGGGTTGACCTTGACGGCTTGGACGATGGCTGGGTAGATGGCGCCCACCACCACCGCCACGAATGCCCACAGCCCCACCCCCAAGATGGGCAGAGCCCAGCCCCGCCTCCGGATGTTGATGAGCAGGATCACCGCCGCCAGAAGGGAGATCCAGATGAGCAGTGTCAGCGCGGGCAGGCGTGCGTGGACGTCGGTGTAGCCGGCTCCCTGCACATAGCCGTTCTGAGACAGATCGAGGTTGTAGCGAGCCAGCACGTACCCCGCGGCCTTCACCAATGCCATGCAGGCCAGCAGCACAGAGATGTGCACCTTGACCTGAGGGGCCACACTCGGCGTCCCCGACTGCACGCGGATCCCGCCGTTGAGGTAGTGGGCGATGACGGTGACGATCGCCACTACCACGAGGGTGACGAAGGCCCAGCTCACCAAAAAGGACAAGAACGGGAGTTTGAAGACGAAGAAGCCGACGTTCTTATGGAACTGGGGGTCAGAGGAGTCGAACGATCCGCCGTTCATGAAGAGCAGGTAGTTGCGCCACTGCCCGAGGGCGCCGGTCGCCGCGATCAGCGCGATCACGACCGAGACCAGGCTTCGAACGAGCACGGCGCGCGGCGCCACACGTTGCTGATAGCGGCGGACCAGCTCGTCTTCGGGTCCCAGGGCGAGCTCTGTGGGGGCCAGGCGGTCCACAACGGCGAGATTGACCCACAGGAGCACGAAGAAGATCGCCGCGAAGCCGAAGAACAGCTCGATCTTCACCTCGAGCAGACGTCGCCACACCGCACTGAGCTGCACCGAACCGAACCACAGGTAGTCCGTGTAGAAGGTGGCCAACGTCCGCAGCGACGCCAGGACGACGATCACCACCACGACGGCCACGACCAACCACAATCTCCCCCGCCGGACGGCGCGATGCGGCCGTCGGGGCAAGTCCTGCGGGGTGCGCACGGCGCAGCAGCCTAGGCGTTCGTCCGTACAAGAAGGCAGCGGCAGCCGGCATGCGCCGGCGGGTGCGGGTGCCCGGTGGGGAAGGCATCGCCCGATGGGACCGGTCCGGCCAGCGCGTTGTCGTCGCAGTCCGGACACTCCGCCATGTCGTCGTCGACCACCCAGCGCAGCATGGTGCCCCCGGGCATCGCCGCCAGTGCTGCGCGGGCGAATGCAAAGACAGCCTGGTCCCCGGCTAGACGCTCGGTGCGGGCACCCTTCCATTCCCGGAAGGCCGCACCCACCAATTCCACCAAGGCCGACTCGTCACCTTCCTCCACCGAGGGACCGGCCGCCTCGAGGCGTCGGCGCAGGGGAGCAACGACGTCCGATGCCAGCGCAGCCGCCACGTCGTCGACTCCCGGCGCTTCGTCGGCCTTGCCACCCGCGAAGGTGGCCCCGGCCCCGGCCACCTCCAGCAGTTGATCGCGCGCCGCGTGCACGTATCGGCGGGCGTGGTCGTCCTCGGAGGGGAGTACCCCCGGCGCCCACCCGCCCTTGGCCCGCAGGCGGTCGAGGATGTCGTTCTGGTCATCTTGGAGGGCGCGCTTGAGCCGGCGCGCCAGTGTCGCCACCAGCGGGTTGAGCACCTCGTCGCGTTGGACGACGACCGGGTCGAGGACCTGGTCCAGCGGCTTCTCCTCGGGGGATGCATCGGCACCGGGTTCCGAGGTCCGGACCTGAGGGGGGACTGGGCCGCGTCGCCGAGCGCGGCCGAAGCGGGCCCGGGCTCCGGTGTCGCCTCCCTTTCGGCGACAGCACGCCTCGGCGGGGGGGCGGACGTGGCGCCGGGTCCGGCTCGTTGGCCTTCTCGGGGTTCGCCCGGGGCGACCTCTCCCGGGGCGACCTCTGGCGGGGCCCCCTCGCTCGTCGCCGGCGCCGATCTCACGTCGGGGACCTCCAGCGACACGGCCTCGGCGCGCAGGCGCGCGAACAGCTCCTCCACCGACTGTCTCGTCTCGGGGTCTCCCGCCCCGAGAACGGCGCTGTCTCTCGCCGCCTCCACCTCGTCTGCGGTGATCTCGATCGTCGTGACCTCTGCGAGCTCCTCTTGCGCGGCGTTGCGCCCGGCCGCCTCGGCCGCCAGTCGGGCTTCGTCCTCGGCCCGGAAGAGCTCCTCGGTGATTTGGTCGACGGCGTGACGGACGTCTCCGATCGTCTCGGCCAGGCGCTCGCGCCCGGCACGGAGCTGTTCGATCTGACTGTGCAGCACCCGGCGGCGACGCCCCAGGTCGGCGAGCACGCGTGCCCTCAACTCCTGCGCCTCTTGCACCATGGCGCGGCACTCGGCGCGGGTCTGGGTGACCAGGGACTCGGCCTCGAGCTTCGCCCCTTCCAGCTTGGAGGTCGCCTCTTCGTGCGCTCGGCGCCGGAGCTCGGCGGCAGCCGCCTCGGCCTCGGCCGAACGGTCGTGCGCGTTCTGTTGGCTATTGCGCTGGAGTTGCTCTGCCTCTTCCTGCGCCAGCGCCCGCAGTCGGGATGCGTCGTTCTCCGCCCGGGCAATCAACTCGGCGGACGCCTCGTGGGCCGAGCGCAGCACGCGGGCCGTCTCGAGCCCGAGCGCGGCAGTGAGGGTGCCCTCGTCGAGCACCGGATTGGCCGCCTGGTGCTCGGCCTCGACCAGGGCCCGGCGCAGCTCCTGCTCCCTGTCGGCACCCGCCGCCAACTCGCGCGCCACGTATTCGAGGAAGGAGCGCACCTCGCCGGGTTCGAACCCTCGTCGTGTCGTGGCGAACGTGTGGCGGGCGACCTCGTCGGGATGGACCCGGGCGGACGACAAGATCGTGAGCCGCTCCTCTGGCATGGACGAGAGCCTACGACGCGCCGTGCGCGCGGGGGGTGCCAGGGCCGCCTGCGTCCGCGGCGAACGGCTAGCTCCACGGCGACTGCTGCCAGTCGGTAGGAACGCTGTGGCCGCCGGGGCCCGCCGGTGGGCCCTTGGCGGCGGCGCCGAGCTTCCCGCCCAGGCGTTCCAAGTCCGATAGCGCCTGGCCGAGCGATCCCACCGCCATGACCGTGAGCCCCGGGGTGGCCATGGCCCGGGCAGTGGCGAGCTCGGGATCGGGCACGAGGAAGACAGAGGCGCCTGCCTGCTCCACGGCGACGGTCTTCTGCTGCACGCCACCCACATCGCCGACGGTGCCATCGGGCCGGATCGTCCCGGTGGCAGCGACGATCCGGCCCCCGGTGAGCTCGCCACCTCCCAGCGCGTTCAGGATGCCCAGAGTCCACGCCAAGCCGGCGGAGGGACCTCCGATGTCGTCGCTGTTGATGCTCACCGCAAACGGGAAGTCGTAGACCGGCTGCGTTCCCATGGCCGCGATGTCCGCGGCGGGGTCGCCGATGCCGAGGAAGGCGATCTTCTTGTGGTCGACCGTGATGGAAGCGAGGCGGACCGCGACGTCGCGACCGGGCGTGGGCTGGGTGATGGAACCCACCCGGATCGTCACGGTGTCGCCGGGTTGATGGGAGCGCACCGCGTTCTGCAACGCCTGAGGATTGGTGGTGGGGACGCCGTCGATGGCAGTGACGACCTCGCCCACCTGCAGGGTCCTCCATGCGGGCGATCCGGGATCGATGACGTAGATCGTCACTCCCACGTCGCGCTCGGGAATGGAGTAGCCCAACTGGCGCAGCGCCACCGCCTTGGCGGTCAACTGCGACTCGGCCATGTCCACCGTGCCCTGGGCGTCGAATTCGCTCTGGGGGAGGTTGCTCGTGAGCTCGCCGGTGGGCACGAGGGTGTTGTCCCGGTTCTGGAAGAGCTTGACGTAGAAGTACTCGAGGTAGCGCAGGGACTGGACCCCGACATCGGTGAGGAGGACCTTGCCGTGGATGGGATGAGCGCGGCCCGGCGGAACGGTGATGAGGCTCGAGACGGGCAGGGCGTCACCGGGGATCAACTCCGTGTACGGCGCAGAGATGAGCGATGACGCCGCCACGAACGCCCCCACCAGGAACAGCACGACCACGAGGACGACGGGCCAGCGACGACGGCGCCTCGAGACCGGGTAGGTGGTCGGCGGTAGCGTGGATTGGGAGGTCGACATGGGGAAGGGCGCTTCAGGAGACCACCAGCCTGCCATGGTTCCCACCTCTTTCCGGGGCGCCCCAGTCCGTGAAGCGGTCATTGCCGGCCATCGCGGAGACGTCGAGTCCGCCGCGAGGCTCACCGATCACACCGAGCCGGCGGTGCGCGCCGCCGCGCTGGGGGCACTCGATCGCATGGGCGTTCTCGAAACCGGCGCACTCGTCGATGCCCTGACCGACCCCCACCCCGTGATGCGGCGTCGTGCTTGTGTGCTGGCCGGTCGGGCCTTGGGCACCGAGGGCCCCCACCCCGAGCTGGTCGACGCCCTGGTGTCGATGTTGTCATCGGACCCCGACGCCACCGTGGTGGAGTCGGGGGCCTGGGCGCTGGGCGAGGGGGGCTCGAACTCCGGGCAGGGGGCGGTGGCAGCCTTGGCGAGCGTGGTGAGGCGGCACGCCGACGCCCTGTGTCGCGAAGCGGCCGTCGCCGCGCTCGGCGCCATCGGCGACCCGGCCGCCTTGGACGTGGTTCTCGTCGCGCTCGGCGACAAGCCGGCGGTGCGCCGCCGCGCCGTGATCGCGCTGGCCGCCTTCGACGACCCACGCGTCGAGGTGGCGCTGCGCCGATGCCTGGACGACCGCGACTGGCAGGTGCGTCAGGCGGCCGAGGACCTACTGGACCGACCCTGATCGCTCGAACGGCGCGTCAGGCGTCGGCGGCGACGAACAGCTGACGCAGCGTGTCGAAGGACTCGAGACAATGCCCCGCCCCCAACGCCACGCACTCCAGGGGGGTGTCCACCAGATGGACGGGCACGGCCGTCTCGTTGGCGAGACGCCGGGCCATGCCACGCAGAAGTGCCCCACCCCCCACCAGGTGGATGCCCTGGAAGATGATGTCCTGCGCGAGCTCGGGGGGCGCCCCACCCAGGCAGTCCACGGCGGCCGTGATGATCTGGCGCACCTGGTCCTCGACCGCGCCGCGCAACTCCCCGGGCGACAGCACGACGGTCTTGGGCATCCCCGTCATCAGCTCCCGACCGCGGACCTCGGCCTTGACCTCGTTGCTGTAAGGGGCGCCGGAGCCGATGGCCAGCTTGATCTCCTCCGCGGTGCGTTCGCCGATGGCCACCCCGTGCTCGCGTCGTACGTAGGTCTGGATGGCGGCGTCGATGTCGAACCCGCCACAACGGATCGCCTCGGACGCCACCACGCCGCCCAACGAGATGACGGCGGTTTCCGACGTCCCGCCCCCCACGTCCACCACCATGTTGCCGATGGGCTCGTGGATCGAGAGCCCCGCACCGATGGCCGCCGCCATGGGCTGCTCGATCAGGTACGCCGCTGACGCCCCGGCTCTGTGCGTCGCCTCCTTCACCGCGCGGCGCTCGACACTGGTGATGGCGGACGGCACACAGATGAGCACGCGTGGACGATTGAGCCGGGACACGCCACAGCGCTGCAGCAACAAGCGGATCATCCGCTCGGTGATGTCGAAGTCGGTGATGGCGCCTTGTCTCAGAGGTCGCACCGCCACGATGTACCCCGGTGTGCGCCCGATCATCTGCCAGGCGTCCTGGCCCATGGCCAGGACCTCTTGGGTGCGCGTGTTGAGGGCGATCACCGTCGGCTCGTTGAGCACGATGCCCTTGCCCCTCGCATAGACGAGAGTGTTCGCCGTGCCGAGGTCGATGGCGAGGTCCCTAGCCACGTCGCCCCTCTCGCACGGGAGCCATGCTACGGGGAACCACTCAGGCACGCGTCGGGCTGCGACGCGGCGGGCGCCGCGACGTCCCTTGCGCAGGGCACAACAGTAACCTCGAGCACGATGGCACGTGGGGGCCCGCTGGGCGGGGGGGAGACACCCGAGGATCCTGATGGCACCGGCGACGAGGCGGACTCTCCCCAGCGCGGCTGGGTGTCACCCGAGGACCGGTTGTGGCGCCACCCTTCGGAGATCGCCCACCTGGGCCTGCCCCGGCCAGTCCCCTCCCTCTTCGGGACGGGCGCGGGCCGGTGGCAGCGTCGCCGGACATCTCGGGCGTCACTGGCGGCCGGCGTCGTGGGAGTGGCCGCCGTCGCCACCACTCTCGCCGTGGTGCTCAGCTTGGTCGACTCCAAGGCAACGACGGCGACATTGCGGAACGAGGTGCTGAGGGGATCGAGCACCCTTCCCGCCTCGACGACCTCCCTGACGTCGATGCCCCTCGTCGGACACGACGTGATGCAGCTGGTGGCCTCGGTGCGACCCTCGCTGGTCGGCCTCGAGCCCCTCGACGCCGCCGGGCCGACGCACATGACCGGTGTCGTGCTTCCCGGAGGCGACTTGGTGGTCACCGCGGCCTCAGCGGTCGCTGGCGCCACGGAGCTCGATGTCGTCACCGCGGCAGGGAAGCGCCTGCGCGGTCAGGTGGTGGGACGCGACGCCCAGTCGGGTGTCGCGGTGATCAGCACGGACGGGGGGTTGGCTCCGGCCACGTTTGCCGACGAAGAGGTCCAACCCGACGACATCGACATCGTGGCCTGTCTCTGTGATGGCGCGGCGACGGCGTCAACTCTGAGTGTGCCGGTGGCGTCAGCGGCGGTGGGAATGGTCGAAGAGGTCGGAACCGGGGTCGCCCTCGACGGCGGACCCGATCTCGTGAACACGATCGAAGCGGAGATGCCACTCGGGCCGAGGTCATGGGGCGGGGTGCTCCTCGACAGCCACGGGCGCGTCATCGGCATCCTCGACGGGCAGATGAACGCCGGGAACGACGCCATCGGCGTGTTCGTCCCCGCGCCGCTCGCCGAAGGTGTGGCGCTCGAGCTCGCCAAGACACATCGCGTGGAGCACGGCTGGCTCGGGGTGGTGTGCACCGATCAGGGCGCGCCCGGCGCCGAGGTGACGAGCATCCTCCCCGGTAGCCCTGCGTCGAAGGCGGGCATCAAACCCGGCGATCTCGTGGTGGCCGTCGACGCGCACCCCGTGAGCTCGGTCGCCGACCTCAAAGAGCGCCTCTACACCGTGCCACCGGGTACGACCGTGCAGCTGGCGGTGCGAGCGCGGTCCCGGCAGCGCTGTCGTCCCCGTGACCCTGGCCGACTCTCCCGAGGGCTGACCACCTCGCCCCAGGGCTGACGGCGTCTGTGGCGCCAACTCCTCGGCCGTCGTCGGTCCCAGCTCTTCGCGGACCGGTGAAAGCGGGTCCCCGCCTACGATGCCAGGAGTGGCATTCCCCGGCCCGGGCGCGGGCGGCAACTTCTTGGAACAGATCCTCGGAGACCTGCTCCAGCTCATGGGTGGGTCGTCACCAGGCGGTGCCCGCGTCGATCTGGCGCGGACTCTCGCCCAGGGGGTTGCCAGCGGCGGCGAGCCCGAGAGGAACGTGGACCCCGCCGACCGGATGAGGTTCGAAGAACTGGCGCGCATCGCCGAGCTCCACGTGGCCGAGTTGACCGGCATGCCCATCACCCCCACGGGAGCCACCATCGAGATCGCGGCCGTGGCCCCCGGAGCGTGGGCGTGGCAAACCGTGGAGGACTGGCGATTCCTGCTCGAGGCCATGGCGGAGCCGCTCGCGCCCAGCGACGCCGCCGACGCCGCCAGCCCGGGGGGTACCCCGAGCACCGGCAGCACCGGCAACGCCGGCAACGCCGGCAGCACCGGGAACTCGGGCCACACGGGCGACTTCGGCGACTTCGGCGACTTCGGCGACTTCGGCGACTTCGGCGACGGCAGCAGCTCCGCGACATCGACCCCGTCGGCGAGCCCGATGCCGAGGCCGGGCCCGCCGATCTGTTGGCGCGCTGGATGGCGACCATGGGGCCCATGCTGGCCGCCATGCAGCTGGGCTCGGCGGTGGGGCACCTGGCCCGGTCCACGATGGGCCCCTACGAGCTCCCCATTCCCCGCACCGCGCCCCGCCTGCTCGTGGTGCCCGCCAACGTGACGAGGTTCGCCGAGGACTGGAGCCTCGCTCCCGACGAGGTGCGCTTGTGGGTATGCCTCCGCGAGGTCACCGCGCAGGCCGTGCTGTCACGGCCCCACGTCGCCGAGCGCATGCGAGAGCTGCTCGTGCGGGTGGTGCAGGGCATGGTCGAGGACACCGCCGGCATGGTCGACCGCCTCCAGGGCTTCGACTTCACCCAACCCGACACGCTGCAAAGCCTGCTGGGTGACCCCACCGCGCTCGATGAGCTTCGAACCCTCGGGGGCCCGACGGCGTGGAGCCGACGATCTCCTGGCCGTGGTGGCGGCGCTCCTCGGCTACGTCGAGCACGTCCTCGATGTGGCCGGCACCAGACTGCTGGGCGGACGGGGCGCCATCGCCGAAGCATGGCGGCGCCACCAGGTCGACCGGGAGAGCTCCGAACGCGCCGCAGAGCTCATGCTCGGCCTCGACCTGGGGCCCGCCCAGATCGACCGGGGAGCAGACTTCGTCCGCGGCGTGTTCGAGCGCGCCGGCGACGAGGGCCTGGCACGGCTGTGGTCAGGCCCCCATACCCTGCCCACTCCGGCCGAGGTGGACGCGCCGGGGCTGTGGCTCGAGCGGATCGACCTCACCGAACCCGACAGCTGACGACGTCGCCGCGGCGCCGCGGGGGACGGCGGGCGCCGTCAGGCGCTGGGGGCCGCCTCTTCCTCGGGGATGCCGAGGTCCCAATCGAGCTCCAGGTGCTCGCGCTCGGCGTCACGTACGACGCGCTCGCGGTTGCGTCGGAACTGCGGATCGTGCGGGGGCAACAGGGTCAGGCGGGCCAGGGTCCGGTCCCGGAAGGGGTCGATGAGCGAAGCCTCGCCGTAGGTCGACTGCACCTCCCAGTGCGGTGCCACGGGGCCCAGGTACACCACACGGACATGCCCGCGCGGCGGTTGAGGCTCCTCTTGCTCCTCGATGTCCTCGACCACCGCGCCTCCTCGCGTCCGGCGTCGCACCGACCGCATGACCCAACATGCTGAACCTCCGGCCACCGCCGACTCATCACCGCAGCACCGGGACCCGCCCACACTAACGGGTGACGGATCTGGGCCCGCCCGCCGTATGCAGGGTCGGGACCGCCACCGCCAGCATGCGTCCCCGGGCCGTCCCGCCGGCCACCGGTCGTGCCAGCACCATGACCGGTGGCCACGCCCGGGGGCGCCGAGGGCTCGAGCACCCCTCGCCGGCCATCGGGTCGGTAACGCAGCGCTGGTAATGTGACCGCAGGCATCGGAGGTGCCATGGACAACGATTGGATGGCCCAGGGCAGGTGTAAGGACATGGACCCTGCCGTGTTCTTCCCGAGCGACGGCATCGGTGTGCAGGCCGCCCAACGGACCTGCTCGGAGTGCCCGGTCAAGGGCCCGTGCCTCGAATACGCCCTCGCCAACCGGGTGGACCACGGCGTATGGGGCGGTACCTCCGAACGCGAGCGTCGCCGGATCCTGCGGCGCCGCCGAATATCGAGCCTGCAGGCCAGCCGCAACTGAACCCCGAGGCGCCCGCGCGGGGCGCCCGGGATGAGCCCCGCCGTGCTCGAGTGCGTCGTCAACGTGAGCGAGGGCCGCGACGACTCCGTCGTGACCGCCATCGCCGCCACCGGCGCCGGTGCGCTGCTCGACGTGCACAGCGACCGTGACCACAACCGGTCGGTGTTGACCCTGGCGGGCCCCGCCCCCGGTCTCGAGGAAGCCGTGCGGGCCGTGGCCCGGGCCACCCTCGAGCACGTCGACCTCCGTCACCACCAGGGGGTCCATCCCCGTCTCGGCGCCCTCGACGTCGTGCCCTTCGTCCTCCTCGAGGCGGGAGGCAGCCCTGTCGGGCCGGGCCACGATCTGGGTCCGGCCCTCGCCGCGCGCGACCGCTTCGCCGTCTGGGCCGGCCACGAGCTCGCTCTGCCGTGCTTCTGTTACGGGCCCGGGCGCACCCTTCCCGAGGTGCGGCGCGAAGCCTTCGGCGCGCTCGTCCCCGATGCCGGGCCACCCGAGCCGCACCCGAGCGCGGGGGCGTGCGCGGTGGGCGCCCGCAGCGCCATGGTGGCCTACAACCTGTGGCTCACCACCTCCGATGTGACCGTGGCCCGGGCGGTGGCGAAGGGGGTCCGGGGCCCGGCCCTACGGGCCCTGGGACTGGCGGTCGGAGGGGTCACCCAGGTGTCGTGCAACCTCGTCGACCCCTACGCGCTGGGACCGGCGCAGGCCTACGACGCCGTGCGCCGCCTGGCCCGGGAGGCCGGCACCGAGCTGTCCCGGGCGGAGCTGGTGGGACTGGTGCCCGCGGCCGTGGTCGAGGGCGTGCCCGCGGCGCCGCCGAGGTGTCTTGGACCTGGATCCCGAGCGCACTGTCGAGGCTCGTCTGTCGGGGCGCCGCTCCTCCTGAGCCGGCACCGCCTGGGCGCCGGCGGGGGGTCTGGCCTCCGGGCTCAGGAGGCCGAAGCGGTGGCCGCGGCACGGCGGCTCATGGCGCGGGCCCGGCGCAGGCGCCGCCGCTCGCGTTCGGAGAGTCCTCCCCAGATCCCGAACTTCTCACCGTTGGCGAGCGCGTACTCGAGACAGTCCTCGCGTACCACGCAGCCGCGGCAGACCTCTTTCGCCTCGCGCGTGGAAGCACCACGCTCCGGGAAGAACAGGTCGGGATCGACTCCCATACAGTTGGCCCTCGACTGCCAGTCGCGGTCCTGGATGCCGTACAACAGTGAAACTGCGTCCACCGGTACGTCCTCCCCTCACCATCTAAGTGGCATCTTTGTAATTACAGCTGTGTGAATTACAGCTGTGTCATCATGGTTGATCCCACCTGGAGGCGCAAGGGGCAATATCGAGCCGACGGTGCCCATCGGTCCACGCACCGTGACCGCCGCGCCATCACGGAAGGAAGTGATAGTGGACGCACCGTGGTCTCAGCACCGCCGACCGCCGACAAATTCGCGCTCAGGCACGTTATCCACAGGGCATGATGCGGCGTCGACAGCCGCGGAGTGACAGCGAGACGGCTATGCGCCGCGGCGGGTGGCCGAGCGAACGGTCCGGCGGTGCTCCAAGAAGTCGACGAGGACATAGTCGCCGAGCGTCTCGGGCGTGGTGAAAAATGCCCGCCCCCGGTTGAGTTTCGTCATCTGCTCGACGAACCCCTGCAGGGAGCGGTTGGCGTCGAGCATGAAGGTGTTGATGGTGATGCCGGCGCGCGTGCAGCGCACGACCTCTGTGAGGGTCACGCGCACGGTCTCCGCCGTGGGCGGATAGCTGAACGACACCTCGTAGCCGCCCGCGCCGTCGGGAACGATGTGGGCGGTCGGCTCTCCGTCGGTGATCATGATGATCTGCTTGGTGCCGGCGCGGTGCGCCAGCATGCGCCGGGCGAGCATGAGCCCGTGTTGCATGTTCGTGCCGTAGACGAAGTCCCACGACACCTCGGGAAGGTCCTGTGGCTTGATCTCGCGTGCCACCTCCGAGAACCCCACCAGGCCCAGGAAGTCGCGCGGGAACTTCGTCGATATCAACGTGTGCAGCGCGATGGCGACCTTCTTGGCGGCCAGGAAGTTGTCGCGCATCGGCATCGAGAGTGACAGGTCGACCATGAGGACCGTCGACGCTTGGGTCAGGTGCTCGGTGCGCGAGATCTCGAAGTCGTCGGGCTCCAGGTGCACGGGAGTGCCCACACCGGATCGAGTCACGGCGTTGTGCATGGTGCGCTGGATGTCGAGGGTGAAGGGGTCGCCGAACTCGTAGGGCTTGGTCTGGCCTTCGGGCTCGTGCCCCGTGCCCACGTAGGTGTTGCGGTGCCCGCCCAGTCGGTCCTTGGCCAGCTTGGAGAACAGGTCCGACAGTGCTTGCTGTCCGATGCGCCTGATGCCGAGGGCGGTGAGCTCGTAGCGGCCCTCGCGCTGTTCGATGAGGCCCGCCTCCTCGAGCTGCTTGGCCAGGCGGGCGAGCGCGTCGAGAGAGCGGGCCCCGTCCTCGCCGAGGTACTTCGCCACCTCGTCCAGGTCGACCTCGGCCAACGCACCGGGGGACGTGGCCGAACGGAGGAACTGCTCGAGCTGGTCCATCTCGCCCAGTCGCCGGGCCGAGGCGGCCGCCTCGGCCAGGCCCATGGGGTCCGAGCCGCTGAACTGGTAGCGCCGGCCCCAGCCCGCTCCGGGCACGGCCTTGCGCAAGTTCTCGGCCAGGCGGTCCATCTGCCAGCGCAGGTCGAGGTCCTCGAACAAAGACGCCGCCAACGCCTGGAGCTGGGCTCGTTGCTCGGGGGACATCGAATCCAGGGCGGCCTGCACCGCCGCCATCTGCGCCGCGAACTGCTCGAGCAGCTCGTCGAGGCTCTGGGGGTTCCCGGGGAAGAACTCCCCGAAGGACTCCATGAACGACTCGAACGACGGGTCCAGCTCCTCGCCCCGCTCGCGTTGTTCGATCATGCGGTTGAGAGCGTCGAGCATCTGCCGCGCCCGCTCGAGCTGCTCGGGGTCGGGGTTCGTCATCGACTCGGACATCTGGTCGAAGAAGGCCTTGGCGAGCTCCTCGCGCAACTTCTCGAGCAACTGCTCGAAGTGCTCACGCGCCTCGGACGAGACGAAGTCGTAGTTCTGCAGCCCGCGCACCTTTCCGGCGAGGTCCGGGGGCAGCAGGTCGAGCTCGACGCTGCGCTCGGCGACCACGTCGTTGGTGACCTCCTGGCGACGCTCGTCCCCCGACTGGCGGGCGTCCTCGGCCAGCGATTGCAACCCGGCCCGTTCCTCGGCCACCACCGCGTCGAGCTCCTGGGCGATCTCGTGGAACGCCCCGCCGAGATCTCCGCTCTCGAGCTCCTCCTGGCGGCGTTGGCGCAGACGCTCCATGAGCTCACGCAGTCCCTGGACCTGCTCCCCGTCGGGCCGGCGGAAGCCAGAGGTGAGCAGACGGCGCAGCGCCGCGTCGGGGTCGCCGTGGTACAGCAGGTCGTCGGCGAGCTCCGAGAACAGGGCGTCGACCTCGTCCTCGAAGCCCCGCTGGGTCCCGTCCCAGCGCCGGTAGTCCCACCGGCGGGTCATCCCCGGCCCCGGTAGGTGGCCTTGGCCCCGGCCGCCTCCTTGTTGAGGCGCTTGGTGAGGTGCAGGCCCTCGAGGATGAACTCGGCGGCGGCGGCCACCGACCCCGGTGTCTCGCCCCCGGCCAGCGCCAGCACGGGGCCTTCGAGCGCGGGCACCTGCGCCAGGACCTCGGCGTAGGCAGTGGCGGGCAGGTCGTCTCCGGCATGGACCACCCTGGCCTCGTCGAAGGCGCTCACGATGGGCCCGAGCTGCTCGGTGGGGCAGCGGCGACGGAACACGGTGAGCACCGAGGCGGACAGCAGCCCCTGCAAGATGCGTTCCTCGCGGCCCTCCTCGAGCGCCTCGATCTCGATCTTGCCCTGGGTCGAGGTGACGAGGGCGCCCAGGTCGCTGATGCGGGGCACGGCGTCGGCCTCCCCGAGGCGAAGCGACCGGCGCACGGCGTTGGCCGCCAGGGTCTCGTAGTTGGAGATGCTGAGGCGCACCGACACCCCCGAGCGCTGGTTCACGTGCGGGCTCTGGCGCGCCAACTGGGAGAGCTCGGCCACGATCTCGGCCATGAAATCGGGGACCTCCACGCGCGGGCCGCCTTCGGCGGCCATGGGGGGCCGCGCCTCTTGGTGGACGATGGCCAGCTCGGTGTCGGTGTCCTCGGGGTAGTGCGTGCGGATCTGGGCGCCGAAGCGATCCTTGAGCGGGGTGATGATGCGGCCCCTGTTGGTGTAGTCCTCGGGGTTGGCCGTCGCCACCAGGACGACGTCGAGAGGGAGCCGAACGGTGAAGCCGCGGATTTGCACGTCGCGCTCCTCGAGCACGCTGAGCAGGCCCACCTGGATCCGCTCAGCGAGGTCGGGGAGCTCGTTGATGGCGAAGATCCCCCGGTTCGACCTCGGCACCAGTCCGTAGTGCAGCGTGAGCTCGTCGGAGAGGTAGCGGCCCTCGGCGATCTTGATGGGGTCGACCTCGCCGATGAGGTCCGCGATCGAGGTGTCGGGGGTGGCGAGCTTCTCCGAGAAGCGCAGGTCGCGATGTACCCACGCCAGCGGGGTGCCGTCACCCTTGTCGGCCACGAGGTCGCGCCCGTGACGCGACACCGGGAAGTAGGGGTCGTCGCGGATCTCGGACCCCGCCACCACCGGCAACCACTCGTCGAGCAGCGCCGTCAGGGACCGCACGATGCGGGTCTTGGCCTGGCCCCGCTCACCCAGGAGGATGATGTCGTGGCCGGCGAGGAGGGCGTTCTCGAGCTGGGGCAGCACCGTGTCGTCGAAGCCGAGGACCCCGTCCACCAGCGGCAGCCCCGCCGCGATCCGGGCCGCGGCGTTACGGCGGAGCTCCTCGTGCACCGGGGTCGACACCCAGCCCGAGGCCCGGAGCTCGCCGAGCGTGGCGGGGAGGTCGGACGGGGGGTCGGGAGGGATGGTCGCGCTCATGGGGCGAGCCTAGGCCCGTGCGCCGCGGTGTCCGCCCGCGCCCGCCTCGACCCCAGAGGGGAGCCTCGCGCCGCTCGGCTCTCGTCGGTGAGGGTGCCGGAGTCGGTGGGAGCCTCCGAAGGGCTTTGCACGAGCGGTTTCTGGTGCCGAGCCCGTCCGAGGTGGAAAGATGATGAGCCGTCAGAGCCTGGAAGCGGCCCAGGGTCCGATCGGACCGGCGTCGACGACCGGGCGGGTGCGAAGTGTCAGGGGTGGCCACGCGCGCCGTGGAACGGGAAGGAGGACGACGAGCGCGTGAGTAGAACACTCCAAGAACTCAGGCCAGTGCCGGTCGAACTGGGCGGGGTGCGGGGTGGCCCCGACGTCCGCACGTTACGGCGTGACGGCTGGTGGCACAGCCCGACGGCCACCGTGGCGTTCCTCACCGTGGTCGTCGTCTACGCCACGTGGGCGGTCTTCCAAAATTCGCACTTCTACGTGGGAGCCGCCGCGCACCGCGACCTCATCTCGCCGCTGTACTCGCCGTGCATCACCGCCAATTGCGGGAACGTCACCGGCGGCTGGACGATCTCGTGGTGGCGTGTCTCCCCCGGCCTGCTGGCGCTGGCCATTCCCGGTGGGTTCCGGGCCACGTGCTACTACTATCGCAAGGCCTACTACCGCGGCTTCTGGCAGTCCCCCCCGGGGTGCGCGGTAGCCGACGGCCACGCGCGCTACACCGGCGAGACGCGCTTCCCTCTGATCCTGCAGAACCTGCACCGGTACTTCTTCGTGCTGGCCCTGATCTTCAACGTGATCTTGACCATCGACGCCGTCATGGCCTTCCGTCTTCCCGGTGAGGGGGGAATCGGCGTGAGCCTGGGCACCGTCGTCCTGGTGGCCAACGCGGCGTTGCTGTGGCTGTACTCGGCGTCGTGCCACGCCTGTCGCCATCTGTGCGGCGGAGGCGTCAACGAGTTCTCCAAACACCCGGTCCGCTACCGGCTGTGGAAGCTCACCACGCCGCTCAATGCCCGGCACATGCAGATCGCCTGGGCGAGCCTGGCCATGGTGGCGTTCGCGGACCTCTACGTGCGGCTGGTGTCGAGCGGCGTGTTCTCCGACCCCAAGATCTTCTGAGCGTCCCGTGCCCGAGAAACCAAGCCCTGAGCGCGAGAGCCACGACTACGACGTCGTCGTCATCGGTGCCGGCGGTGCCGGGCTGCGGGCCGCCATCGAGGCCCGCGAGCTCGGACAGCGCACGGCTCTGGTGTGCAAGTCGCTTCTCGGCAAAGCCCACACCGTGATGGCCGAAGGCGGCGCCGCGGCCGCCATGGGGAACGTGTGGCCCGAGGACAACTGGAAGGTGCACTTCCGCGACACCATGCGCGGGGGCAAGATGCTCAACAACTGGCGCATGGCCCAGCTGCATGCCCAGGAGGCGCCGGACCGCATCTACGAGCTCGAGCGGTGGGGAGCCCTGTTCGACCGGACCAAGGACGGTCGTATCCTCCAGCGCGACTTCGGTGGCCATCGCTACGCGCGCCTCGCCCATGTGGGCGACCGCACCGGCCTGGAGCTGATCCGGACGCTGCAACAGCGGGCCACCACGCTCGACATCGACGTGTTCATGGAGTGCAAGATCCTGCGCCTGCTCAAAGACGCCCAAGGAACGGTGAGCACGGCGGTGGGGTACTGGCGTCCCAGCGGCGAGATGGTGAGCTTCAGCGCCAAGGCGTTCGTGCTCGCCACCGGTAGCATCGGCAAGTCTTGGCTCTACACGTCGAACTCCTGGGAGTCGACCGGCGACGGCCACGCCATGGCGGCGTGGGTGGGCGCGGACATGATCGACATGGAGTTCGTGCAGTTCCACCCCACGGGAATGGTGTGGCCCCTTTCGGTGCGCGGCATCCTCGTGACCGAGGGTGTGCGCGGTGACGGCGGGGTCCTGCGCAACAACGAGGGGCGACGCTTCATGTTCGACTACATCCCCCCGATGTTCGCGGCCGAGACCGCAGACACCGAGGAGGAGGCGGACCGCTGGTACGACGACCACATCAACAACCGCCGGCCCCCCGAGCTGCTCCCGCGCGACGAGGTGGCGCGGTCGATCAACACCGAGGTGAAGGCGGGCCGGGGCGGGCCCCATGGTGGGGTGTACCTCGACATCGCCTCCCGTCGTAGCGCGGAGTAGATCCGCCGGCGCCTGCCTTCGATGTACCACCAGTTCAAAGAGCTCGCCGGCGTCGACATCACCGCCCAGCCCATGGAGGTCGGCCCCACCTGCCACTACATGATGGGGGGCGTCCGCGTCGACGCCGAGACGGCGCAATCGACGGTGCCCGGGCTCTTCGCCGTGGGCGAGGTGGCCGCAGGCATGCACGGGGCCAACCGGCTCGGGGGGAACTCGCTCTCGGACCTCTTCGTGTTCGGGCGCAGGGCGGGGCTGGCCGCGGCGGAGTTCGCCGCAGGGCCGCACCCAGACGCCGGGCGCGGACGAAGGCGAGGTCGCCGCGGTGGTGGCCGAGGCCGAGGCTCCCCTGGGACGCGACGGTCGGGGAGAGCCCCTACGAGCTGCAGCACGCGCTCCAGGAGATGATGCAGGACCTCGTGGGCATCATCCGGACCGAATCCGAGCTGCGCAGGGCGCTCGACGAGCTCGACACGCTGAGCGAGCGCGCAGCACAAGATGTCGGTATCGGGCGGACGCGCCTACAACCCGGGATGGAACCTCGCCACCGACCTCCCGGCCATGCTCACCGTGTCCCGGTTGGTCACCAAAGGTGCCCTCGAGCGGCGAGAGAGCCGCGGCGGGCACACCCGCGACGACTACCCGTCGCCCGACCCCGAGTTCGGCAAGGTCAACCTGGTGCAGCGCATCGACGCGACGGGGCAGTACACGCTGGAGCCCGAGCCCGCTCCTCGAGATGCCGGCCGAGCTGCAAGAGCTCTTCGAGGAGGAGCCGCACTGATGGCCGACGTGACGATGCGGGTGTGGCGGGGCGACCCCGATGGCGGCGAGTTCACCGAGTACGTCATGCCCGCGGTGGAGGGCGAGGTCGTCCTCGACGTGATCCACCGGATCCAGGCCGGCCCCGCCCCCGACCTCGCCTGCCGATGGAACTGCAAGGCGGGCAAGTGTGGATCGTGCTCGGCCGAGATCAACGGCCTGCCCAAGCTGATGTGCATGACCCGCATGGACGTGCTGCCCGAGGGCGAGCCCGTCGTGGTGGCGCCCATGCGCACGTTCCCCATCATCCGTGATCTGGTAACCGACGTGTCGTTCAACTACACGATGGCGCGCCAGGTCCCCCCGCTTGAAGCCCCGGGCACCCGAGGCCGACGGCACCTACCGCATGATGCAGATCGACATCGAGCGGCGGCCAGGAGTTCCGCAAGTGCATCGAGTGCTTCATGTGCCAGGACGTGTGCCACGTCATCCGGGACCACGAGGAGAACAAAGCCCCCTTCGCCGGCCCCCGCATGTTCATCCGCTTCATGGAGCTCGAGTCCCATCCGCTCGACACCGACGACCGGCGCGAGCTGCTGCGCCAGCGCATGGGGCTCGGCATGTGCAACATCACCAAGTGCTGCACCGAGGTGTGCCCCGAGCACATCAAGATCACCGACAACGCCATCATCCCCCTGAAGGAGCGGGTGGTCGACGCCTCCTACGACCCCGTGGCCTGGCTCGGCCGCAAGATCCTGCGCCGCACCAAGCGCTCCGCCCTCGAGGCCGCGCTCGAGGCGCCGGGCCAGCTCGCCCCCACCCGCCAGGAACAACCCTCGGTGGCCGCGGCGGCCCACGACCACACCTGAGTGCGGCGGTCGGCAGTGTCGCTACGCCCGTGAGCCGGTTCCTCAGCCCTGAGTGGGTCGACGCCTTCAACGAAGCCCTGGTGGACGTGGCCGTCGCGCCCCCGGGCCCCGAGGCCGGCTTGGCGGTGCGTGACGGCCGCTTCAGCCTGTGCCAGGTCGTCACCGGGGGCCCCGACGGGGAGGTGCAGACCGGACCCTCCGGGTGCACGAGGGACGAGTCACCATGACCGGCGGGGACTGCGCCGATGCCGCCGTGACCTCCGCCTGACCTGGGACGATGCCGTGGCGATGGTGGCCGGGGAGCTCGCCCCGGGTGAGGCCATCGCGGCCGGCCGGGTGCGGGTCCGGGGAGACCTGTCGGTCCTGGCCGAGGCCCAGGCCGTGCTGAGCGCCGTGGCACCGCACCTTCACAAGGTGCCGCGATCCCACTGAGTACTGAGGACCCCAGCGGGCTAAAGTCGGAAACGAGGAACGGCTCCCACGCGGGGCCGACGAGGGGAGGTTCCATGACCGTGCCCGGTGTGCTCGACGACCAGGCCCTTCGTCGCTACCGCGAGCTGCTCGATGCCGAGGATGCCGCCTTCGACGAGTTGGAGCATGCCTACGAAGAGGGCGACCGTGCCCACTTCGAAGCCGACCTCTCGGCCTGGCGCAGCGCCCTGTCACGGAAACTGGCCTTCCTCCAGCGCATGGGTATCGACATCCCCGAACCGGCCGCCAGCCCGCCACGGTCTGACCCACAGCTCTGAGCGACAGCTTCTGACCCACGGCCTCTGACCCAGAGCCTCTGACCCAGAGCTTCTGACCGCCCAGCGCCCCGCCGGCGCGGGAAGGGCCGGCCAGACAATGCCAGTGGAGCAGATCGGCCACCGCGGCGCGCTCGGACTCGAGCTCCTCGGTCGTCACCCGGATGCGGTCGTGGGCGAAGTCGCTGTGGCCGAGCCCCTCCACCACGCTGCCACGCGGCCCCGTCGGAGCGGACGGGGAACCCGAAGACGAGACCCTCGGGCGCGCCGTACTCGCCGTGTGACACCACGGCCAGCGACACGCAGTCGCCGGCCGGGTGTCGGCGTCACGATGCTGCGCACCGAGTCGACCACGGCGTTGGCCGCCGAGGCCGCCGACGACGCCCCGCGGGCCTCGATGATCTGGGCGCCGCGCTGCTGGACGGTGGTGATGAACTCGCCCCGGAGCCATTCGCTGTCGTCGATCACCTCGGGCGCCGGCCGGCCGTCGATCCGGGCGTTCTCGAAGTCGGGGAACTGCGTGGACGGAGTGGTTGCCCCAGATGGCCACGTTGGTGACCGACGGCCACCGGCACGCCCGCCTTGTGGGCCAGCTGGCTATGCGGCCCGGTTCTGGTCGAGCCGGGTCATGGCGAACCAGCGGTCGTCGGGGACCTCGGGGGCGTGGGCCCGGGCGATCAGGCAGTTGGTGTTGCAGGGGTTGCCCGACCACCAGCACCCGCACGTCGGCGGCGGCGTGGGCGGCGATGGCCTCGCCCTGAGGGCCGAAGATGCCGCCGTTGACGGTCAGCAGGTCGTTGCGCTCCATTCCCGCCTTGCGGGGGATCGACCCCACGAGCAGCGCCCACGACGTCCCGTCGAAGGCCGTCTTAGGTCGGAGGTGGGCTCGATCCCGGCCAGGAGGGGAAAGGCGCAGTCGTCGAGCTCCATCACCACGCCCTGGAGGGCACCCATGGCCGGCTCGATCTCGAGCAGACGCAGCACGACCGGCTGGTCGGGGCCGAGCATCTCGCCCGACGCGATCCGGAACAGCAGCGAGTAGCCGATCTGCCCGGCGGCGCCGGTGACGGTGACGTGGACGGGGGCTTTCGCCGGGGCCATGGCCCCGAGGCTACAACGGCTGTCAGAGGCGGTCGACGATGGCGGCGGCGAACTCCGAGCACTTCACCTCGGTGGCACCCTCCATCAGCCGGGCGAAGTCGTAGGTGACGATCTTGTCGGCGATGGTGGCCTCGAGGGCGCGGACGATGTCGGCGGCCACGTCGGTCCACCCGAGGTGCTCGAACATGAGCACCCCGGACAGGATCACGGAACCGGGGTTGACCTTGTCCAGCCCGGCGTACTTGGGGGCGGTGCCGTGGGTCGCCTCGAAGACGCCGTGGCCGGTCACGTAGTTGATGTTCCCGCCGGGCGCGATGCCGATCCCGCCCACCTGGGCGGCCAGAGCGTCGGACAGGTAGTCACCGTTGAGGTTGGTGGTGGCGATGACATCGAAGTCCTCGGGCCGGGTCAGCACCTGCTGGAGGGTGATGTCGGCGATGGTGTCCTTGACGAGCAGCTTGTCGCCCGGCTCCCCGCCGCAGTCGTCCCATCCCACGGCCACGTCGGCGAACTCCTCGCGCACCAGGTCGTAGCCCCAGTTGCGGAAGGCCCCCTCGGTGAACTTCTGGATGTTGCCCTTGTGGACGAGGGTGACGCTCTTGCGCTCGTCGGGCCAGCGCGTACTCGAGGGCGGCGCGCACGAGGCGCTTGGAGCCGAACTCCGAGATGGGCTTGATCCCGATGCCGGAGTTGGGCCGGATCTCCCACCCCAACTCGTCGCGGAGGAACGCCGAGAGGCGATCCGCCTCGGGGGTGCCCGCCTGCACCTCGAGGCCGGCGTAGACGTCCTCGGTGTTCTCCCGGAAGATGACCATGTCGACCTTCTCGGGGTGACGCACCGGCGAGGGGACCCCGGAGAACCAGCGCACCGGGCGCAGGCACACGTAGAGGTCGAGGATCTGGCGCAGGGCCACGTTGAGGGAGCGGATCCCACCCCCGATCGGTGTGGTGAGCGGCCCCTTGATGCCGATGAGGTGCTCCCGGAACGCCTCGACGGTCTTGTCGGGCAGCCAGTCGCCGGTCTCCTTGAAGGCCTTCTCCCCCGCCAGTACCTCCTTCCAGGCGATCTTCCTGCCGTGCTTGGCGGCGGCGGCGTCGAAGACGAGACGTGACGCCGGCCAGATGTCGACACCGGTCCCGTCACCCTCGATGAAGGGGATGATGGGCTCGTCGGGGACCTGCAGGGTCCCGTCGGGGCCCATGGTGATGCGCTGTGCCATGTCCAGCGAGCCTAAGCGTTCGCCGACAGTCCCAGCGCTGCGTAGATCTCCCGCGTCGCGCTCGAGCGGTTGAGGGTGTAGAAGTGCAGGCCGGGGGCGCCCGCATCGAGCAGCTTCTCGCACAGCTCGGTCGCCATGCCGACGCCGGCCTGGCGCACCGCTTCGTCTCCGCCCCGCACCGATGCCTCCTCGAGGCGCGCCACGGCCCAGCCCGGAAGCGCCGCTCCCATCTCGGCCATGCGGGGCACCGACCGGAGGGCGGTCACGGGCATGATCCCGGGTAGGACAGGCGTGTGCACGCCTCGCACCGCCAGGTCCTGCACCAGCCCGACGTACTCCTCGCACCTCGAAGAAGAACTGGGTGACGCCGAAGTCCGCCAGGCGGAGCTTGGCGGCCAGGAGGTCGCGGTCCGACCCCATGTCGGGGGAGGACGGGTGACCGGCGGGATGGGCGGCCACACCGATGGAGAAGCCACCGATGGCCCGGGCCAGCTCGACGAGCTCGACGGCGTACAGGAGCTCACCGGGGCCAGCCGAGGGGTCGGTGGGGGGGTCACCGCCCAGGGCCATGAGGTTCTCCACGCCCGCCTTGCGGAAGGACACCAGGATCTCGGCGAGCTCCAGTCGGGTGTGGGCGACGCACACGAGGTGGGCCATGGGGGTCAGCGTGGTGGTGCGCAACATGCCCGCCACCAGGTCGTGGGTACGCTGGCGCGACTCCCGGCCGCCGCGGTAGGTCACCGAGACGAACGACGGCGACAGGGGTTCGAGCTCGCGCAGGGTCCGGACCAAGGTGGCCTGCTCGGCGTCGTTCTTGGGCGGGAAGAACTCGAACGAGTACGTGGCACCGCGCTCGAGCATCTCCGAGATCAAGGCCATGACCAGGTCATCCTAGTGCCAGGGCGCTTCCTAGTCCCCGGCCGGGAGTGGGGAGCGACCTGCTACCCGCTGCGCTCGGCGGCGCGCACCGCATTGCGCAGGAGCATGGCGCGGGTCATGGGGCCCACGCCGCCGAGACGGGGCGTGATCCATCCCGCCACCTCGGCGACCGACTCCTCGACGTCGGAGAGGACCTTGCGCCCCTCCCACGTCGTGCCGGCGCCCACGACGGCGGCTCCGGGCTTCACCATGTCGGGCGTCACCAGTCCGGGCGAGCCCGCCGCCGCGACCACGATGTCGGCGCGCCGGACGTGGTCGGCGAGGTCGGGCACCGCCGGTGTGGACCACGGTGACAGCGGCGTTGCAGCCCGGGCGCTTCAGCGCCAGCAGCAGCGCCAGGGGTCGGCCGATGGTGATGCCACGACCGATCACCACGACGTGCCGTCCCTCCACGGGCACGTCGTAGGCGTGGAGGAGCTCGACGATGCCCGCCGGTGTGCACGGCAGCGGCCCCGGCGCGCCCATCACCAGACGCCCCAGGTTCAGCGGGTGCAGGCCGTCGACGTCCTTGGCGTCGTCCATGGCCAGCAGCGCGGCCTCCTCGTCGAGGCCCTTGGGCAGCGGGATCTGGACCAGGTAGGCATGGACGGCGGGATCGGCGTTGAAGCGACGGATAACGGCCTCGAGCTCGTCCTGGCTGGTCTCCACGGGCAGATGCTCGTGCACCGAGACGATGCCCACCTCTCTGCAGTCGTCGTGCTTCAGCGCCACGTAGCGCTCACTGGCGGGGTCGTCGCCCACGAGGATGGTGCCCAGCCCGGGCTGGATGCCCTCGGCTGCCAGACACCGCCACGCGGTCGGTGATCTCGGCCCGCATCCGCGCGGCCAGGGCCTCCCCGTCGAGGATCCGCGCCGTCACGGCGTCGTGCTCAGTGCCGGAAGTGGCGCTCGCCGGTGAGCACCATGGCCATGCCGTGCTCGTCGGCGGCAGTCACTATCTCGCCGTCGCGTACCGATCCGCCCGGCTGGACGACGGCGGCCACTCCGGCCTCGGCGAGCACGTCGAGCCCGTCGCGGAACGGGAAGAAGGCGTCGCTGGCCGCCACCGCGCCCCGGGCGCGATGCGCCCGCCTTCCCCACGGCGAGCTGGGCCGCCTCCACCCGGCTCTGCTGACCCGCCCCGACGCCCAGGGCCTGCCCGTGGGCGGCGACGACGATGGCGTTGGACGACGTCCGGGCACACACCCGCCACGCCAGCTCGATGTCGCGCCACTGGTCGTCGGTGGGGGCCGCCTTGGTGGGCACCTGCCAGTCCGAACGCGCCGTGGCCAGGTGATCGGCGTCCTGGACCAGGAAGCCCGCCGCCCAGACTGCGCAGCTCCAGCGCAGCGGCGGTGTGCGGCGGTGCCTCGAGCAGCCGCGTGGCCTTGCGCCGGGCCGCCGAGCACCTCGACGGCGCCGGGATCGAACGATGACGCCACGATCACGTCGGCCTGGGGACCCTCGGCCACGGCCTGGGCCACCTCCACCGTGCACGGGCCCCCCAGGGCCACCACGCCGCCGAAGGCCGACACCGGGTCGCACTCCAGGGCCGAGCCGGTAGGCGTCGGCGAGGGTCGGCGGCGAGGGCGGCGCCGCACGGGTTGGCGTGCTTGATGATGGCCACGGCCGACTCGCGTACCGGTGCGCAGCTCGGCCACGAGCCGCCATGCCGCGTCGGCGTCGAACAGGTTGAGGTACGACAGCGCCGTGCCGCCGTGCTGGACCACGCCGTCCCACCACGTCGGGCGGCTCGCGGTCGCGGTAGCGGGCGCCGCGCTGATGGGGGTTCTCGCCGTAGCGAAGCTCCTCGGCGCGCTCGAGGGCCAGGTGCAACGTGGGCGGCAGCAACTCGGGCTCTCCCCCGGCCCCTCCGGCGTCGAACCACGCCACGATGGCGGCGTCGTAGGCGGCGGTGTGCGCGAAGGCGGCGCGGGCCAGGCGCCGGCGGGTGTCCGTCGACAGCGAGCCCGCCGCCCGCAGCTCCTCGAGGACCACTGGGTAGTCGGCCGGGTCCACCACGACGCCGACGTGGGCGTGGTTCTTGGCCGCGGCCCGGACCATGGTGGGGCCGCCGATGTCGATCAGCTCGATGGAGGGGTCCGAGGAGAACGGGTAGAGGTTGCACACGACCAGGTCGATGGGCTCGATGCCCTGCGGCCGAGGTCGGCGAGGTGCGAGGGGTTCGAACGGTCGGCCAGGATGCCCCCGTGCACCTTGGGGTGCAGCGTCTTCACCCGGCCCCCGAGCATCTCGGGGGCACCGGTGAGCCTGCGCCACCTCGGTGGCGGCGATACCGGCGTCGGCGAGGGCCGCAGCGGTCTTCCCGCTGGCGATCAGCTCCCACCCGAGGTCGACGAGCCCCCCGGCCAGATCGGTGAGGCCGGTCTTGTCGTAGACCGACAGCAGCGCCCTCATGGGCGCCCCTCGGGCACGACCCGACCGGCGCCGCTCCCTCGAGGTCGTCGATCATCTTCTTCACCGTGGCCGGGTAGAGCCGACGCTCCACCTGCTTGATCCGCTCGTGCAGGGTCGTCGACGGTGTCGCCGGCGAGGACGGGGACCTCCTCCTGGGCCAGCACCGGCCCGGCGTCGGTGTCGACGGTGGCGAGGTGCACGGTGCAGCCCGTGACCGCCACCCCGGCCGCCAGCGCGTCCTCCACGGCGTGCCACCCGGGGAAGGCGGGAGGAGGGCGGGATGGGTGTTGAGGATCCGGCCCGGCAAGGCATCGAACAGCGGCCGGGCCAGCACGGTGCCGAAGCCGGCCATGGCCACCAGGTCGACGTCGTGCTTCTCGAGCACCTCGGTCACCCGGCGCGTGAAGCCCCAGCGGTCGAAACCCGCTTCCGTAGCCGCCGAAGGCGTGCGCGGTCGACGAGCTCGGCGTCGACCCCCGCGGCCGCGGCGATCTCCGAGGCCGCGGCAAGGTCGGTCGGCGAGGACAAGCGCCACCGGGACGCTCCTCGGCGAGCATGGCGCTCGAGGATGCTCCCAGTACCCGACACGAGCACCGCCACGCGCACGCCCGCCACGCTACCAGCGGCCGCAGCCGTCCGCTCCGCCGAACCTCAGTCGAGGGTTCTTCACGATCTCCACCATGCGCTCCCCGGCTTCGGTCGGGTTCAGCGCCACGGTGGCACCGGCGTCGGCCAGGGCCGCCATCTTGGCCTGGGCCGTGCCCTGGGACCCCGAGATGATGGCGCCCGGCGTGTCCCATCTTGCGACCCGGGGGCGCGGTGACCCCGGCGATGTAGCAGACGACGGGCTTGGACATGTGGTCCTTGATGAACTGGCCGCCTCCTCCTCGGCCGAGCCGCCGATCTCCCCGATCATCATCACGGCGCGGGTGTCGGGGTCCTCCTCGAACGCGGCGAGGCAGTCGATGAAGCTCGTCCCGGGAACGGGGTCGCCGCCGATCCCCACGCAGGTGGTCTGGCCCACCTTCTGTTGGGACAGTTCGTGCAGTGCCTGGTACGTGAGGGTCCCCGAGCGGCTGACGATACCCACCGGTCCCCCCGGGAGGGCGATGTCACCGGAGGTGATCCCGATGTTGCACTTACCCGGGTGAGATGACGCCGGGGCAGTTGGGGCCGAGCAAACGGACTCCGGGATGGTGCCGCCGCAACATGTTGAAGAACAGCGCCTCGTCCTGGGCAGGGATGCCCTCGGTGATGCACACGATGAAGCTGATGCCCGACGTAGCCGCCTCCAGGATGGCGGCGGCAGCGCCCTTGGGCGGGACGACCACGAATGAGGCGTCAGCCCCCGTGGCCCGCACCGCGTCGGCCGACGGTGTCGTAGACCGGGACACCGTCCACCTCGGTCCCGCCTTTGCCCGGCGTCACGCCCGCCACCACCTGGGTGCCGTAGTCGCGGTTGCGCAGGCCGTGGAACCGACCCTGGCTCCCGGTCAGGCCCTGAACCACCACCTTGGTGCGCTCGTCGACGAAGATGCTCACTTGTCTCCTCCTGCCAGCGCCACGGCGCGACGTGCCGCGCCCAGCATGGTCTCGTCCACCACCAGGCGATCCGAAAGGTGCGCGGCGAGGATCTCGTGGCCTGCTTCGGCGTTCGTGCCGTCGAGGCGCAGCACGATGGGGGAACGAAGATCGACGCGCCCCAGTGCCTCGACGATTCCGTTGGCGACCTCGTCGCAGCGAGTGATGCCCCCGAAGATGTTCACGAAGATCGACCGCACCGCGTCGTCGGTGTTGATGACCTCGAGGGCCGCCGCCATGACATCGGCGTTGGCACCTCCCCCGATGTCGAGGAAGTTGGCGGCAGTGCCGCCCGCCTGGGTGACGACGTCGAGCGTGCTCATGGCGAGCCCGGCACCGTTGGCGATGATGCCCACCGACCCCGACAGGCCGATGTAGTTGAGCCCCTTCTCCTTGGCCAGAAGCTCACGTTCGTCGAAGGTCTCTGTCCCCGGCGAACTGCTCCCACTCGGGATGGCGGAAGGCAGCGTTGTCGTCCAGCGTGACCTTGGCGTCGAGGGCGTGGACGCGCCCATCGATGGTGAGGATCAGGGGGTTGATCTCGGCCAGGTCGCAGTCGCCCTCGACGTAGCACCGGTACAGCGCCACCAGGAGCTCGGCGGCCGGCACCCTGGCCTCGGGATCGAGGCCCGCCTCGTCCACCAGGCGCCGCGCGGCGTCCACAGACAGGCCGTCGACGGGGTCGATGTGGAGCCGAGCGATGGCATCGGGATCGGTGGCGGCGACCTCCTCGATCTCCACACCCGCCCTTGGCCGACACCATGCAGAGGTGGAGCTTGGCGGCGCGATCGAGCGTGAGGCTGGCGTAGTACTCGCGTGCGATGTCCGACGCGTGCTCGACCCACAGCCGGTGCACGACATGACCGTGGATGTCCATGCCGAGGATGGCCGATGCGTCGCTGCGCACCTGCTCGGCGTCGACCGCCAGCTTGATGCCGCCCGCCTTGCCGCGGCCGCCCACCTTCACCTGGGCCTTCACGACGACCGGGTAGCCGGCACGGTCGGCTTGCACCACGGCTTCGTCCACCGTGTCGGCCACACCACCCAACGACGTGGGGATGCCGTAGCGGGCGAAGTACTGCTTACCCTGGTACTCGTAGAGATCCACTGGTGCTCCTGCTCCTCTCCGCAGCCGGGTACGGCCGGCGCCCGTGGCGCTGCGTCACTGCTTCGTGGCTCAGTTCTTGATGGCTCAGCTTCCTGGTGGCTCAGCCCCCGGCGGTGGCCTCTTCCCGGCGGTCGAGGGCGTCGGCCAGCCAGTGCACCGTGGTGTCGAGCGAGGCTCCGGGGGTGAACACCTCGGCGACGCCCAGTTCCTTGAGGGCGGGGATGTCGCCTTCGGGGATGATCCCGCCCACGATCACGAGCACGTCGTCGAGGCCTTGCCCCCGAAGCCCCTCGATCACACGCGGCACGAGGGTCAGGTGCGCACCCGACAGCAGCGACAGTCCCACGGCGTCGGCGTCCTCTTGCACCACGGCCTGCACCACCTGCTCGGGCGTCTGGTGCAGCCCCGTGTAGATCACTTCGAATCCCGCGTCACGCAGGGCGCGGGCGATGACCTTCGCACCTCGGTCGTGGCCGTCGAGCCCGGGCTTGGCCACCACGACCCGGTAAGGACGCTTCATCGGGCACCGAGTGTAGGCAACCCCGCCTGACTAGGCGCGAGACGGCCCCGCGCCGCCCGAGAATGCCAGCACCCTCCCCGTCCCCCCGGCCCACCCGGGCGGCGCCGCCGGTCACCAACGACGCCGGGCGTTGATGTTGAGACGCACGTAGTCGATCACGGGCTCGGGCATGGCGGCCGCCACCTCTCCGAGGAACTGGGCCCGCTGGCTCGACGACATTCCCGCTACGTGGGTTCGCAGGCACACCGTCTCCAGGTAGGTCTCGAGCTCCTCGCCCAGGGCCAGGCGCGTGGGTTCGGGGTGGGTCCACACCTCGACGTGGTCGAAGCCCGCCTGTTCCAGCCGGTGGCGCGTCTCCGCCGGCGTGGCGTAGTGCCACTGGCCGGCGCGTTCGACCCCCGTGCTCCGCACCGCCTCGAGCAGGCCGGCGATGTTGCCATGCGCACCACACTGCGCCACGAGCCGGCGCGCCCGGGCGCATCACGGCACCCAGGTTGGCGAAGAGCCGGTCGTGGTCGAGCACCCAGTGGAACGTGGCCGTGGACAGCACGGCGTCGACCGGCCCGTCGTCACCGAGAACGCCCGGTGAGAGCTCGAGCAGATCACCCTCCACGAAGACCACCCTCCCGGCAAAGGGCGCCAAGCGCTTGCGGGCCTCGACGAGCATCGACGGTGCCGCGTCGAAGGCCACCACGCGCCCCGTCGGCAGACGTTCCAGCAACATCTCGGTGACGCGGCCGCTCCCGGCGCCTGCGTCGAGAACCCTCTCGTCGCCGCGCAGGTCCAGGCGGCCGAGCACCTCCGCGCCCCAGCGCGTCATGGGGTCGGAGATGCGGTCGTAGGTCGCCGCGTCCCAGTCGCGTGGGCCCGGGACGACGACGTCGTGCGGTTCGCGGCTCGACGCCGTCACGTCCTGGGGCCCGTGCCGTTGCGCCACTTCGGCCATCTTGGGCAGCCGGCTCTTTCCTCCCGAGGCCCGAGTGCTCGAGGTCGTCGAGCCCGACGCCGGGCGCCGCGCCGGTGGTGCCGAGCGGCCGGGTGCGGTGGGCTCGGAGTCGCCCCACGGATCGGGGTCGTGCCAGTCCTGCGCCCATTCCTCGGCGATGTCGGCGATGTCGGCGGCGTCCGGCGCGCTGTCCGGCGCGGTGTCCGGCACGCTGTCGTCGTCGTCGGCGGCCGTTTCGTGGACACCCTCCCAGTCTCCGGCCGCCGGCCCACGCTGGACCCCGGAGCGCCGGCGCGACCACGACAGTGCTCGAAGGGGGTCGGTACGCTTGGTCCACGACGATCCCACATCGCGCACGAGGTCGCCGGGAACTCCGACAGGAACCGGCTGGGGATGGCGTGGCTCGTCGAACCCCACAACGTCCGGCTCCATGCGTGGGTGAGGTACAGCTGTCGCTGAGCACGCGTGATGCCCACGTAGCACAGGCGGCGCTCCTCTTCGAGTTGCAGTGGGTCCTCCAGGGCGCGCAGATGCGGGAACACGCCGTCCTCGAGCCCGACCAGGAACACGGCGGGGAACTCCAGGCCCTTGGCGGTATGCAGTGTCATGAGCGACACGCGGCGATCTGTGGCGTCGAGCTCGTCGCTGTCTGCTACCAGAGCCACAGACTCGAGGAACTCGTCGAGGCTGTCGTACTCGCCCGCCGCCCCGGCGAGCTCGGCGATGTTCTCGAGGCGGCTGTGGGCTTCGAGGGTGTCCTCCGCCTCGAGCGCGGCGCGGTAACCGGTGCGCTCGGCCACGGCGTCCACGATGGCCCCCGGTCCGGCGCCACGCTCGACCATCTGCCGCAGTTCGTCGAGCAACCCTGCCAGCTCGGCGGCTCCCTTGGCGGCCTTCCCGGTCACGCCGGCCTCTTCCACGTGGCTGAGCGCGTCGACGAACGAGCACTGGTTGGTGCGGGCCCACCGGGCCAGGCGGTCGACCGAGGCGTCACCCACTCCACGACGCGGCACGTTCACGATGCGCCGGGCCGACACCTCGTCGGACGGGTTGCCGAGCAGGCGCACGTAGGCGAGCAGGTCCTTCACCTCACGGCGGTCGTAGAACCGGGTGCCGCCCACGACCTTGTAGGAGATGGCCGCCCGTACGAGCTCTTCCTCGAGTGCCCGGCTCTGGGCGTTGGTGCGATAGAAGACGGCCACGTCGCCGTACTCGATGCCCTCGAACTCCCGCAGGCGTCCGATCTCGGTGGCCACCCAGGCCGCTTCGTCGTACTCGTCCTCGGCCCGATAGCGGACGATCGGGCCCCCGGCCTCGCCCTCGGTCCAAAGCTCTTTGGGTACGCGGGTGACATTGTTGGCGATGACGGCGTTGGCTGCGACGAGGATGGTCTTGGTGGACCGGTAATTTTGCTCGAGCGGAATGATGGTGGCGTCGGGAAACGCCTCCTCGAACTCCACGATGTTGCGGATGTCGGCGCCGCGCCATCCGAAGATCGACTGGTCGCTGTCCCCGACGACACACACGTTGTGATGCTCGGCCGCCAGCATGAGCACGATCTCGTTCTGGGCGCGGTTGGTGTCCTGGAACTCGTCCACCAGCACGTGTTTGAAGCGAGTGCGGTACCCGTCGAGGACGTCGGGTGCCGCCTGGAACAGACGGACCGTGAGCAGCAGGAGATCGTCGAAGTCCATGGCCGAGGCGGCGAACAGTCGCTGCTCGTATTCCCGGTAGACATCCGCGATGCGCCGCTCGAAGATCGACCGCGCCCCCTGAGCGTAGGAGTCCGCGCTGGCGAGCTCAGCCTTGGCCCCGGAGATCGAAGCCTGCACAGACCTCGACGGGAACTTCTTGGCGTCGATGTTCAGGTCGCGCAGGATGTGCTCCACGAGGCGCCGGGAGTCGGTGTCATCGTAGATCGTGAAGGATTTTCGGTACCCCAGGCGGTCCGCGTGGGCGCGCAGCATTCGCACACAGGCGGCGTGAAAAGTCGAGACCCACATGCGTTGGGCGACCGGGCCGATCAGGCCGACGAGGCGTCCACGCATCTCGTCGGCGGCTTTGTTGGTGAAGGTGATGGCGAGGATCTCCCACGGCGTGGCGTCGCCGGTGGCGATCAGGTGCGCCACCCGATGGGTGAGCACACGCGTCTTGCCCGACCCCGCTCCCGCCACCACCAGCAACGGGCTTCCACGGTGGACCACGGCGCGGCGCTGGGGTTCGTTGAGTCCCACCAGCAGGGCGTCGGGCTGAGGCAGGTCGTCGGTCCAGCGCGCCCGGCGCGCGGCAGGAGGCGCAGAATCGGCGCCGGCTGGCTCGGGGGCGCCGAAATCCTCGAATTCGTCGACGCCGTCAAAGGCACCGATCCCGCCGAGACGGGGCAACGGAGCGCTGGACACGCTCACTCCCATTCAATGGTGCCGGGCGGCTTCGACGTGATGTCGAGAGCCACCCTGTTCACGCCTTCCACCTCGTTGATGATGCGAGACGACAAGCGCTCGAGCAGCTCGTAGGGCAACCGAGCCCAGTCGGCGGTCATGGCGTCGTCGGATGTGACCGCCCGGATGACAACAGGGTAGGCGTAGGTTCGCTCGTCCCCCATGACCCCGACGGTACGGACCGCGGGGAGCACGGCGAAGCTCTGCCACAGCTGCCGGTACAGCCCGGCACGACGGACCTCCTCGATGACGATTGCGTCGGCGGCACGCAGGATCCCCGCCCGCTCCGGCGTGACCTCGCCGATGATGCGCACCGCCAGACCGGGTCCGGGGAACGGTTGGCGCCACACGATCTCTTCGGGCAGACCGAGCTCTTCGCCCACGGCCCGCACCTCGTCCTTGAACAACAGCCGCAGGGGCTCCACCAGCGCGAACGCCATGTCCTCGGGGAGGCCTCCCACGTTGTGATGCGACTTGATGGTCGCCGCGTCCCCGGTGCCCGACTCGATGATGTCGGGGTAGAGCGTGCCCTGCACGAGGAAGCGGGCGTCCTCCACGTCGGCCGCAACTTCTTCGAACACGCGGATGAACGTCTCGCCTATGGCCCTGCGCTTGGCCTCGGGATCGGTCACACCGGCGAGAACACCGAAGAACCGGTCGGCGGCCTTCACGTGGACCAGGTCCACGTGGAACTGGCGTCGGAACGTCTCTTCGACCTGCTCGGCCTCGTCGGTGCGCATGAGCCCCGTGTCGACGAACACACAGGTGAGCTGGTCGCCGACGGCCCGGTGCACCAGGGCGGCGGCCACTGCCGAGTCGACACCGCCCGACAAGGCGCACAGCACATGGGAATCGGAGACCTGGGCGCGCACGGCCTGCAACGCAGACTCGATGATGTTGGTGTGGGTCCACAGGGGGCGGGCCCCGCACACGTCGAAGAGGAAACGCTCGAGAAGCTCCTGACCGCGCTCGGTGTGGACGACCTCGGGGTGGAACTGCACCCCGTAGATACGGCGCTCGGCATCGCTGAGCACGGCGACGGGTGCTTCGGGTGTCGATGCGTTGGCCACGAAGCCGGCGGGCACCTCGGTGATGGAGTCGGCGTGGCTCATCCAGACATCAGCGGGACCCTGCGGTGGCCAGTCGGCGAACAAGGGGGACGTGGCGGTACGAGCGAGGGCCGTACGTCCGTACTCGCCGCGGCCGGTGCGCGACACGACGCCGCCGAGTTGTTGGGTGAGCAGCTGCGCGCCGTAACAGATACCGAGAATGGGCACCCCGGCTTGGTACAGGGCGGGGTCGATGGCCGGTGCCCAATCGGCATACACGGACTTGGGCCCCCCGGAGAGGATGATGCCCTTGGGTTGGCGCGCCAACAACTCGGTGGCGGGGGTGTCGAAACGGACGATCTCCGAGTAGACACGCGCCTCGCGCACCCGGCGCGCGATCAGCTGCGCGTACTGGGCGCCGAAGTCGACGACGAGAACGGTGTCCGGGGCGTCAGTCACTGCGAAGGTGGTAGGGGTCGTGCGAAGAACGGGACGCGGGCGCTCAGTGCCCCATCCCCACTCCCTGGGAGCGCTGCAGCGCCTTGCCCTCGGTCTGCAACGCTGGTGCCACCATCACCTCGGCCTTTTGGAACTCCTTCACCGTCTCGTAACCACAGGTGGCCATGGCGGTTCGCAGAGCGCCGAAGAGGTTCATGCGCCCGTCGTTCTCGTGCGCAGGCCCGAGGAGGATCTCCGACAGCGTCCCCCGCACGGTGGTCCGCACACGCGCACCTCGGGGGAGGGTGGGGTGGAACGTGGCCATGCCCCAGTGAAAGCCTCGGGACGGCGCCTCCTCCGCCGAGGACAGCGGCGACCCGAGCATGACGGCGTCAGCCCCACAGGCGATGGCCTTGGCGATGTCCCCGCCACGGCTCATGCCGCCGTCGGCGATGACGTGGACGTAGACACCGGTCTCGTCGAGGTGCCGCATCCGCGCGCCGGCGACGTCGGCGATGGCGGTGGCCTGTGGCACACCCAAGCCGAGCACCCCTCGAGTGGTGCAGGCGTTGCCGGGGCCCACCCCGACGAGCACCCCCACCGCGCCGGTGCGCATGAGATGCAAGGCGGCTTGGTACGACGCACAGCCACCCACGATCACGGGGAGGTCGAAGGCTCGGATGAACTTCTTCAGGTTGAGCGGCTCGACGGTCTTCGAGACGTGCTCGGCGGAGACCACCGTCCCCTGGATGACGAGCATGTCGAGCTCGCCGGCGAGGATGCTCGGGGCCAGTTCCGCGGTGCGCTGGGGCGTGACCGACGCGCACGACACCACTCCCGCCGACTTGATCTCGCTGATCCGCTCGGTGACCAGCTCCGGCTTGACGGGCTCGAGGTACATCTGCTGCATCCGGGCCGTCGCCTTGTCGTCGTCGATCCTCGATATCTCGTCGAGGAGGGGCTCGGGGTCCTCATAGCGTGTCCACAGCCCCTCGAGATTGAGCACGGCCAGGCCTCCCAGACGACCGATCTCGATGGCCGTCCTCGGGCTCACGACGCCGTCCATGGCGGCCGCCATGAGGGGGAGGTCGAATCGGAAGGCGTCGATCTCCCAGGAGATGTCCACGTCCTCGGGGTCCCGGGTGCGGCGGCTGGGCACGATGGCAATGTCGTCGAAGCCATAGGCGCGACGCCCTGACTTGTAGATGCCGATCTCGATCTCAGCCACCTGGCCGCCTCCTGCACGTCGGTCGTCGCACCCGCCTTGGCCTGCGGCGTTCCTCCACGTTACCGTCCGGCACCCCCGCTCCCGCGCCGGGCGCGCCGTGGCGCGAGGCGTGCCGCGTGACCCCGATGGTGGCGCGAACTGCCAGGTGAGCGGCGCTGGATGGAGCTCAGACGTCGAGAACGAGCCGCAGCAGCTCGACCAGCATGCGGGCGGTGGCACCCCACACCGTGTCGTGGGGAAGCTCGAAGAACCACACCGGGAACGAGCCGTCCTCGCCGGACTCAGCGACGGACAACGTCCGTCCGGGCACGACCCAGCGCTCTTCGCGGAACACGCCGTCAGCCGCCAGATCCGCGAGCGCCACGTCGAAGACGTGCTCCACCTCGTGGGGGTTGGCGACCAGCCGGGGGGGGCCGGGGAGGATCCCCACCACCGGCGTGATGGTGGCCCCCGAAGAGAAAGTGGCGAGAGGCGTGAGGCGACCCAGCACCTCCACCTGAACCGAGTCGAGCCCGACCTCCTCGGCGGCCTCCCGAAGGGCCCCGGCCTCGGGGGACTCCCCGGCATCGAGGCGCCCGCCGGGGAAGCTGACCTCCCCGGTGTGGGTGCGCAGGTGCGCCGCCCGCCGGGTGAGGACCACCCGGGTCTCGCCGTCATCCTCGAACAACGGCACCAGCACGGCGGCCGGGGCTCCGGGGTCGATACCGTCGAAGGTCACCCGCTCGTGGGCCACGAGCCCGCGATGGTGCGCCTCGACCGCCTGGCGCACCCGGGCCAGGTCGAGACCCTTGCGGCGCGCCGGCTCGAGCGCCGCCCACGGGGCGGCGATGCCCCCATAGGCCCGCGCCGGACGGGGGATCACCTGGCGCCCCGAGCGCGACACACCCTGCGAAGACCCCGGATCCGTGCTGGCGGAGTCGGCGGAGCCCTGCATCGGCTGCACGTTAATGGTGCAGCCGTACAAGACGAACGGCCGGGCCTCGAGGCCCGGCCGCTTCGTTGGAAATCCTGGCGCCGCATCACGGCGCAGCGGTGCCTACATCATCCCCATTCCACCCATGCCACCCATGCCGCCCCCATGCCACCCATGGCGGCAGCAGCCGCGGCGGCCGCCGTCGGCCTTCTCGGGCTTGTCGGCCACGAGGGCCTCGGTGGTGAGCAGAAGGCCGGCCACCGACGCCGCGTTCTGCAGCGCCGAGCGGGTCACCTTGGCCGGGTCGATGACGCCGGCCTTGACCAGGTCCTCGAACTTCCCGGTGGCGGCGTTGAGACCGATCGGGTCCCGACTCGACTCTCACCTGGCGGACCGTGACCGCACCTTCGAGGCCGGCGTTGATGGCGATCCACTTGAGGGGCTCGTCGAGGGCCTTGGCCACGATCCGGGCTCCGGTGGCCTCGTCCCCGTCGAGGGTCTTGGCCACCTTCTCCACCGCGGCGCGGCTGCGGACGAGGGCGGCGCCGCCCCCGGCCACGATGCCCTCCTCGATGGCGGCGCGAGTGGCCGACAAAGCGTCCTCGATGCGGTGCTTCTTCTCCTTGAGCTCCACCTCGGTGGCGGCACCGACGCGGACCACGGCGACGCCGCCGGCCAGCTTGGCCAGGCGCTCCTGGAGCTTCTCGCGGTCCCAGTCGGAGTCGGTGTCCTCGATCTCGCGCTTGATCTGGGCGATCCGGCCCTTCACCTCGTCCTCGGCACCGGCGCCCTCGACGACGGTGGTGTCGTCCTTGGTGACGATGACCTGGCGGGCGCGGCCCAGCAGGTCGATGGTGGCGTTCTCGAGCTTGAGCCCGATCTCCTCGGAGATCACCTGGCCACCGGTGAGGACGGCGAGGTCCTGGAGCATGGCCTTGCGACGGTCGCCGAAGCCAGGAGCCTTGACGGCCACCGACGTGAACGTGCCTCGGATCTTGTTGACCACCAGCGTGGCCAGTGCCTCGCCCTCGACGTCCTCGGCGATGAGGAGCAGAGGCTTGCCCGTCTGCATGACCTTCTCGAGCACGGGCACCAGATCGTGCACGGCGCTGATCTTCTGGTTGGCGATCAGGATCGAGCGGCTCCTCGAGGACCGCTTCCTGGCGCTCGGGGTCGGTCACGAAGTACGGGCGACAGGTAACCCTTGTCGAACTGCATGCCCTCGGTGAACTCGAGCTCCAGTCCGAAGGTGTTGGACTCCTCCACCGTGACGGTGCCGTCCTTGCCGACCTTGTCGATGGCCTCGGCCAGTACCTCGCCGATCGACGTGTCGGCGGCCGAGATGGACGCCACCTGGGCGATCTCGTGTCTTGGAGTCGATCTCCTTGGCCTGCTTCTGATGATGGCACCGACGGCGGCCTCGACGCGCCTTCTCGATGCCCCGCTTGAGCGCCATGGGACTGGCCCCGGCGGCCACGTTGCGCAGACCTTCGTGGATGAGGGCCTGGGCCAGCACGGTGGCGGTGGTGGTGCCGTCACCGGCGACGTCGTTGGTCTTGGTGGCGACCTCCTTCACCAGCTGGGCACCCATGTTCTCGAAGGGGTCCTCCAGCTCCACCTCGCGGGCGATGGTGACACCGTCGTTGGTGATCGTGGGGGCACCGAACTTCTTGTCGATGACGACGTTGCGGCCCTTGGGGCCGAGCGTCACCTTCACGGTGTCGGCCAGCTTGTTGACCCCGGCCTCGAGGCCGCGGCGCGCCGCTTCGTCGAACTTCAGGATCTTGGACATGGTTGGTTCGCCCTACTTCTTGCTGACCTTGGCGAGCACGTCACGGCCGGAGAGGATGAGCAGGTCCTCGCCGTCGATGGTGATCTCCGTACCGCCGTACTTGGAGTAGACGACGGTGTCGCCGACGGCGACGTCGACGGGGACGAGCTCGCCGGTGTTCTCGGCGCGGCGGCCGGGACCGACGGCGAGCACCTCACCCTGCTGGGGCTTCTCTTTGGCGGTGTCGGGGATCACGAGCCCGGAGGCGGTGGTCTCCTCGGACTCGCCGGGGCGGACGACGATCCGGTCCTCGAGGGGGTGGAGCTTCATGGCAGGGGAGCCTCCTGTAGGCACTTAGCACTCGAACCTTGCGAGTGCTAACGATAGCGGGCGCCCGGGCCTCGGGCAACCGCGCCGGGCGCCACGAAGCCGTCCCGGGAGAGCAGGGGCAGGCGGAGATTGGGGTCGGCGCCCACGTCGAGGGCGCTGGGCCCGACATGCTCGAGCTGCCACCAGCCCGCGGCGGCGATCATGGCGGCGTTGTCCGTGCACATGGCCAGGCTGGGCAGGTAGACGGGAAGGCCGAGCTGCCCGCTGGCGTCGGCGAGGGCGCGCGCGCAGGGAGCCGTTGGCCGCCACCCCTCCGGCCAGGCATATCCCCCGGGCCCCGAGCGGACCGCCGCTCGCACGTCTTGGCCACCAGCACGTCCACCACGGCCTGCTGGAACGAGGCCGCCACGTCCGCGTCGGACGCGTCGGGCCTTCGGCCCACGGCATGGACCACCGCCGTCTTGAGCCCGCTGAAAGAGAAGTCGAGCCCGTCATCGGCCATGGCCCGGGGGAAGGCGAAAGCGGCGGGGTCGCCGGCGGAGGCAGCACGCTCGATGGCCGGGCCCCCGGGGTAGCCGAGGCCCAGGAATCGGGCCACCTTGTCGAAGGCCTCGCCGGCGGCGTCGTCGAGGGTCTGGCCCAGGAGCCGGTAGCGCCCGGGGCCCTCCATGGAGACGAGCAGGGTGTGGCCCCCCGACACCAGGAGCACGACCACGGGCCACTCCAGCCCGGGGTGGTCGAGGAGGGCGGCGAACAGGTGGCCTTCGAGGTGGTTGACGCCGACGAAGGGGACGTCCCAGGCCAGGGCCAGGGCCTTGGCCTCGCTCACCCCGACGAGCAGCGAGCCGATGAGGCCGGGGCCGATGGTGGCGGCCACGGCGTCGCAGCCCCGGGCCCGCCTCGAGGCCCGCCCGGCCCGAGCGCGTCAGCCGACCACGGGGGTCAGCAGCTCGAGGTGGGCCCGCCCGGCGAGCTCGGGAACGACCCCGCCGTAGACGGCGTGCAGGTCGACCTGGCTCGACACCACCGACGACAGGACCTCGACTCCCCGCACCGACGACCGCCGCGGCGGTCTCGTCGCACGAGGTCTCGATGCCGAGCACGAGCCCGCCCGCGTCGGTCATGTCCCGGACCGCAAGTGGGCGTCGATGCCCGCCAGCCGTTCGGCGTAGGCGGCGGTGTCGATGTCACGTGCCCACATGACGATGGCGTCCTCCCCCGTCTCGGCGTAGTAGTTGCGCCGAACACCGACGGGCGCGAAACCGAAGCGCCGGTACAGCGCCTGGGCGGGGGCGTTCGCACGCCCGTACCTCGAGTGTCAGGTGGCGCACCCCCAGACCCGAGGCGGCGCGGGCCTGGTCGAGGAGCAGTACCGTCCCGATGCCGCGACGGTGCCATGCGGTGTCCACGGTGAGGGTGGTGATGTGCCCGTCCTCCACCACCACCATCAAACCGCAGTAGCCGACCACGAGCGGACCGATGGTGGCGACGGTGTAGCGCCTGGACCGGCGCTGCGCGATCTCGGACAAGAACACCGTGGACGACCACGGTTGTGGGTAGTTGGCCTCTTCGATCTGAACCACGTGACGCAACTGTCGGCGACGCAGGGGCACGATCCGCACCGCTTCCGCCACGCCCTGGGACTTCCCCCCGGGGACGCTTCCAGTATCGTCGGGGGCCGGGCCCTCGTCACCCCACGCCAATCGCACTCACCCCTCCAGGCCCGCCCGCGCCCGCGTGTGCCAGTTGATCCTGGTGTCCGCGTCACGCAAGTAGTGAGGGAGCACGGCGCTCGAGTCATGGAACTCTCCGACGGCCGCCTTGCCCACAGCCATCGTGGCCAGCACACCGGGCGGAGGGAAGTCGAGGGCTTCGCCCACCGATACCGCGCCGGGTACGGCGCCCAGCATCGCCCGGTAGCGACGCGCCCCGTCTCCGGCCAGGACGAAGGACTCGTCGAGCTCGGAGAGCTCCGCGGCGAGGGCTTCGGGCGAGCGGCGCATCTCGGGTGCCTCCCACGACACCCCGTCGGAGGTGGTCCGGAGCCGGCCCACGAAGACCTCTCCCCGTCTGGCGTCGACCACGGGAACCGTGAGCGTGCCGCTGACCACACCCGAGGTCGCCACCGCGTACGCCAGCACCTCCAGACTTCCCACGCCCACCAGAGGCTTGTCCAAGGCGAACGAAAGCGCCCGAGCGGTACCCACACCGACCCGAAGGCCGGTGAAGAGCCCGGGGCCCACGTCCACGCCCACCGCGTCGAGCTCGGACAAGCCCACTCCGGCGCGACGGCAGACGAAATCGATGGCGGGAGCGATCGATTCGGCGTGATGGCGCCCCCGTGACACGGTCACGGTGGCGAGAACGCCGTTCTCGTCCGCCAGTGCCACCCCCGCCAGCTCGGTGGCCGATTCCACGGCCAGGACCATCATGGCCACGCCCACTCGCGGCAGGAGGCGGACGAGCTCCTCGCGCCGCGTGCCCCACGACCGGTTGACGCGGCAACGTCACCTGTCGCTGGTCGTCGTCGGTGTCAGGGGCAAGCCGCACACACAGCGCATCGCGTCCGAGCACGGGCTCGGCCATGTCGCCCCACTCCACCACGGCTACGGCGTCGTCCTCCACCAACTCACCGATGGCGAGGTCGGCGACCTCACCGAGGCGATCGAGACGATAGAGATCGGCATGGAGAAACGTGGCTACCGTCGGGGTGCGGTGGCCCTGCCCGTCGACCGGGGAGGCCGGCGCCGGACACGGGTAGGAGCGCACGAGCGTGAACGTCGGGCTGGTGACGTGATCGGTCACCCCGAGGCCCGCCGCGATCCCTTGGGCCAGCGTGGTCTTCCCCGCTCCCAGATCGCCGCCGAGCAGCACCACGTCCCCGGCATGCAGTCCCCGCGCCATGGCGGCGCCCAGGGCCCGGGTGTCCTCGGCCGACTTCGTCCGCAGCCGTACCGGGGCGGGCTCCCCGGCCCGGCTCATGCTGGATCGCCGACGAGGAGCCGCTTGGCACGGACGAAGTCGGCGCGCATCTCCGCCACCACCTCGGCTCCACCTCGCAACCCCGCAGCCGGATGGTACGTAGGGACGAGATGACCGCCGCGGAACCGATAGGCACGACCGCGCAACCGGCGGATGCCTTCGGTGGTGTCGAGGAGCAGCCGGGTGGCGAAGTTCCCCAGAGTCACCACGACGCTCGGGGAGATCAGCTCGAGCTGGGCATCGAGGTAGGGGCGGCACGAGGCGATCTCGTCAGGGAGAGGGTCACGATTGCCAGGGGGACGGCACTTCACGACGTTGGCGATGTAGCACTGGCTCCGGTCCAGACCGATCTCTTGGTGCAGGAGCTTGTCGAGCAGCTTCCCCGACCGGCCCACGAACGGCTCCCCGGCCAGGTCCTCCTCACGTCCGGGACCTTCGCCGACGAACATGAGCGAGGCGGACCGGTCTCCGACGCCGAACACCACCTGGGTCCGTCCCGCCGCCAACGCGCAGCGCGTGCAGACCAGGGCCTCGGTCTGGAGCTCGGCCAAGGTACCCACGGCGGCATGGTATCCCCGCAGGGCACCTGGCCCCCGGCGGTGTCAGCCGATCTTGGCGGCGAACTCCTCGATCAAGCGGGCGAACTCGTGCTGGCGCTCGATCATGGGCATGTGCCCGCACCGGGGCAGCTCCACGAGCTCCGATTGGGGCAGCGCGGCGGCGGTGCGCAAGGCGTGGCGGGGGGGCGTGAGGCGATCGTGGGAACCCACCACGATGAGCACGGGGAGCTCGAGAGACCCCAGCCATTTCGACAGGTCGAACAGCGCCAGAGCCGGAAGCAGGGCGGACACCGTGGCCGAGGGCGTCGCCAGGTGCATCCCTTCGACGAAACGGACCTGGGCCGGCGGTGCGTCGGCTCCGAACCCCAGTCGGGTGAGCCACCAGCGCAGATCCTGCGACGCCAGCGCGCTCACGCCGAAGCGGTCGGCGAGCGCCACGGCGCGGGCCGATGCCGGCCCGGCCACGCGCGCCATGCCACCGAGCCCCGGCACCCGCGGCGAAGGGACCAGCGGTCGTCGACACCAGAGCCAGTCCCGCCACCCGTCGGTGCAGCTCCGGGGCGGGGGTGTCGTGGGCGATCTGGAGGCCCACCATGCCGCCCATGGAGTGTCCCACCACGAGGGCGTGCTCGACCTCGAGCGCTCCGAGCACGGCTCGGACGTCCATGGCCATTCGGCGCACACCCGGAGAGCCCTGCTGCGCAGCGGCCATGCGGGCGTCGGCCCGCAGTTCGGCGACAGGACCGGGGTCTTCCACGGTGGAGAACCCGGATGTGCCCGGGACCGACCGGCCATGGCCTCGCAGATCGGGGGCGATCACCCGGTGGCGTGCGCCGAGGTCGCGCAACTGGTGCGCCCACAACTCCCCGCTCAGCATGAACCCGTGCAGCAGCACGACGGGGGGGCCTTGGCCGCGCTCGATGACGTGGATGCGGCCCCCGTCGTCGGTGTCGATGACGTGCTGCACACAGTCATCGGGGACGGTGAGACCCTCCGCAGCGATGTCGTCGGCGCTGGAGCGGGTGCGCGCCACCAGCCGGTGCTGGGTCGCCCATCCCGCGGCCAGCGCCGCGCCTGCGCCGGCGGCCACACCCTGCACCAGCCGGCTCCTGTACAGAGGTCGCTTGTCGCTCATGACTGATCCTCCCGGTCGACCACCACACGTGGCACCCGTGGACCGATGCCGCAGAACACCTCGTGCGCGATGGTGTCGAGCACGTCCGCCCAATCCGAGGCGGTGAGGCCCTGCGCCCCCTGCTCGCCGATCAGGACCACCTCGTCGCCCACCGCCACCTCCTCGGAGGAGCCGCAGTCGACCACGATCTGGTCCATGGTGACCATCCCGGCCAGGGGGCGGCGCCGACCGCCCACCAGCACGGTACCGCCCCCGGTGAAGTATCGCCGGGGCACGCCGTCGGCGTATCCGAGGGGCACGGTGGCCACTGTCGAGCGGTCGGCGAGGCCGCGCAGACGGCCATACGACGGGCGCTCGGCGGCGTCGAGCCGACGCACCAGGGTCACCTCGGCACGCAGCGACAGTACCGGGCGCAGCCCCCCCGCACCCGTCGAGGCCACGACATCGGCCACCACCGGATCGACGACCGGAAATGGGGACACCCCGTAGAGCGCAATTCCGCACCGCACCATGTCGAGTCGTGATGTCGGGTAGGCCAGCGTCGCGGCCGAGTTGGCGGCGTGGAGCAGCGGGGGGGTGTGGCCGGCGCTCACCAGCGCGTCACGGGCTTCACCGAGCCGTCGGATCTGGGCTTCGGTGAAGGTCCGGTCCTGGCTCTCCACGCCGTCGGCCACGGGGAAGTGCGTCCACAGGGCGGCGAAACGAAGAGACGGCTCCGCCACCACGGCATCGACGACGGAAACGAGCTCGGCGCGCTCGGCGCCCACGCGATGCATACCCGTGTCGACCTTGACGTGGACGTCGGTGACCACCCCGGCGCGTTCCGATGCTTCGGCGACGGCGCGCACGGCGCGGCGCGAATAAAGCGTGGGGGTCAACCCGCGCGCGACGACATCGGCCACGGCCTGCGGGGGCGGCTCCGAGAGCACGAGCACGGGAGCGCCGATGCCGGCGTCGCGCAGCTCGATACCCTCCTCGGGCGTCGCTACCGCCAGCCAGGTGGCGCCACCCTCCAGTGCGGCCCGGGCCACCGCCACGGCGCCGTGCCCGTAGGCGTCGGCCTTGACCACGGCGCACAGGGCCGCCGGTGCCGCCGCCCGCCGCAGAAGCGACGCGTTGTGGCGGACGGCACCGACATCGATCTCGGCCCACACAGGGCGGGACCTCGCGTCCCTCCTGGCGCCGCCCTCGACTGGCGCAGGGTTTCGACTCATCCTCGACGGACCACCGACAACCATGTGCCCAGGAGATCGGCGAGGTCCCCCGCCACGAGGCCCTCGGGAGGACCCAGCTCCGCGGCGCGACCGTGCGACGTGAGCGGCCAGGGCCGCGGCAAAGTGCGGTTCGACACCGCGGGCAACGAACGCTCCGATGGCGCCCGACAGCACGTCACCGGTTCCGGCGGTTGCCAGCCGGGGCGATCCCGCCGTGGCCAGCAACACCTTCCCGGCCGGGTCGGCGACGACGGTCGTTGGTCCTTTCAGCAGCACCACCGCGCCGCACCGGGCCGCCAGTTCGCTGGCGGCGGTGATGCGGTCGGCCCCCGGGCTGACCTCCCGCCAAACGGGCGAACTCTCCCTCGTGGGGAGTGAGCACCGTCGCTCGCGGCCCTGGGTACCGGGGCGAGACGTCTCGGACGCCAGGCAGTGCGGCGGCGATCTCGTCACCGGTGCCGAGGGCGTAGAGGCCATCGGCGTCCACGACGACGGGAACGGTCGCCCGGGCGACGACGTCACGCACGTCGGCCACGGTTGTCGCCGCCCGCCCGAGCCCGGGACCGACCACCAGCGCCCGGCATCGCTCGGACATGACGAGCGCCTGGGACGACCATCCGTCCGCGGCCAGGGGGGTGCTGACGGCTTCGCTCACCGGGAGGTCGGCGGGGTTCCCCCCAGGGATGCCCAGTCGGACCATCCCCGCGCCGGCACGGTACGCGGCGCGGGCGCACAGGCCGGCCGCGCCCGTCATGCCCGGCGACCCCGCCACCACCGCCACCGCCGACTGCCACTTGTGGGCGTCGCGGGGTCGCGGTGCGAGCAGGCGGCCACGTCGGCGTCCTCGACCACCCACATGCCGCGCCCGGCTCACGTCGAGGCCGATGTCGACCACCTCCACCCGGCCCGCCAGCAGGGCGCCGTCCCCTTGCAGCAGGCCGGTCTTGAGCGCCGCGAAGGTGACCGTCAAGTCGGCCCGCAGCGGCTCGCCGCATGCCTCGCCGGTGTCGCCGTTCACGCCCGAGGGGATGTCGACGGCGAGCACGGGGACGCCCGGCAGGCACCGCGGGTGCCCGGTAGGTACCCCGGAACCCCGTCCCGTAGGCGGCGTCGATCACGAGGTCGACGGCGCCGACGGGCCCGATGCGATCAGGAGCGTCACCTGCTTCGACGACCGTCACCCGGGCCCCGCGGCGGCGCAGGCGGGCTGCCGCCACCCGGCCGTCGGCACCGTTGTTTCCTTTGCCGGCGACGACCACCACGTGGCGCCCGTAGGTGCCGCCGAGCATGCGAAGGGCCCACGTCGCCACGCGCCGTGCCCGCCCGCTCGACGAGCGTGTCCTCCGAGGTCTGTCTGAGCCCGTCGGCGTCGACGCCACGCATGTCCTCGACACGGAGAACGGGTTTCACTCTGTCACCATGCCGACTCGCTGCTCGAGCCCTCGGCGACGACGGTGGCGACGGCGACGGTGTCGGTGTGGGTCAGCGACACGTGCCACCGGCGCACGCCACGGTCGACGCTCAGCGCGGCGGCTCGGCCCGTCAGAGACCAGGCCCGGTTCGCCGTTGTCACCCCGGACCACCTCGACATCGCGGAACCCCGCCGCACCGACACCCACGCCCAGCGCCTTGAGCACCGCCTCTTTGGCGGCGAAGCGGGCCGCCAGGCGGGGGCCGGGGTCGCGGCTGCGCTCGGCGTAGGCCCGCTCCGTGTCGGTGAACAAACGGTCCACGATGCCGGGGCGGCGCTCCATGACGTGGCGGAACCGGACCACGTCGACGGCGTCGACGCCGATGCCACGGACGTCCCCGCCGCCGCGGTCCCCGCCGGGCGCCGTCACTCCACCGTGACGGTCTTGGCCAGGTTGCGAGGCCGGTCGACGTTGTGACCGTGCAACCGGGCGATGTGGTACGCGAACAGCTGGAGGGGCACGACGTCGAGCACCGGCGCGAACAGCGGATGCGTCTTCGGGACCCACAGGACCTCGTCGGCCTGGGCCGCGGTGTCCTCGTCGCCCTCGTTGGCCACCAGCACGACGGTGGCACCGCGGGCGCGGACCTCGGCCACGTTGCCCATCATCTTGTCCCACAGGTGGGTGCGGGTGGCCACCCCCACCACGACGGTGCCGGGCACGATCAAGGCGATGGGCCCGTGCTTGAGCTCGCCGGCCGGATAGCCCTCGGCCCGCACGTAGGAGATCTCCTTCAGCTTGAGCGCGCCCTCGAGGGCCACGGGGAACCCGACGTGGCGGCCCAGGAAGAAGAAGTCGCGGGTGTCGATGAACTTGCCGGCGACCGCGGCCACGTCGGCCTCGCGCTCGGGGGCCGAGAGCCTGCTCCACCAGCTCGGGGAGCCTGGCCAGGTCGGCGAACAGGACGCGGGCGTCGGCGGGGTCGACAGAGTCCGCGCAGCTGGGCCAGGTACAGCGCCAGCAGCTCGAGCGCCACGATCTGGGTCAGATGGGTCTTGGTGGCCGCCACGCCCACCTCGGGCCCGGCCCGGGTGTAGAGCACGCCGTCGGCCTCACGGGCCATGGACGAGTCCACCACGTTGGAGATCACCATGATCTTGGCGTCCCACTGGCGGGCCTCGCGCATGGCCTGGAGGGTGTCGATGGTCTCGCCCGACTGGCTCACCCCGACGACGAGGGTCCGCTCGTCGAGCACGGGGTCGCGGTAGCGGAACTCCGAGGCGATGTCGATCTCGGTGGGCAGGCGGGCCAAGCGCTCGATGGCGTACTTGGCCACCATGCCGGCGTGGTAGCTCGAGCCGCACGCCACCATGAACACCTTGTCGACCCGGCGCAGCTCGTCGTCGGTGATCCGGAGCTCGTCGAGCTCGACGGTCCCGTCGGGCAGCAGCCGCCCGAGCAGGGTGTCGGCGATCGGCCCGGGGCTGCTCGTGGATCTCCTTGCCCATGAAGTCGGGGTAGCCGCCCTTCTCGGCGGCCTCGAGGTCCCAGTCGACGTGCAGCTCTTTGGGCTCGACCTCCTTGCCCTGCAAGGTCGTGACGCGCATCGAGCCGGGCCGCAGCACCACGACCTGGTCGTCGTCGAGCACCCAGAACCGCCGCGTGCGGCCGAGCAGGGCGGGGATGTCCGAGGCCAGCAGCCCCTCACCGGCCGCGCCGTCGCCCATGCCGATGATGAGCGGCGACACCCGCCGGCCCGCCACGATGGTGCCCGGCTCGCCGGCGCACATCGACCGCCAGGGCGAAGGCGCCCCGCACCTCGCGCAGCGTGGCGCGCACGGCGTCGGCCAGCGACGCCCCGCCCGACAGCTCCCCCTCGACCAGGTGGGCGATGACCTCGGTGTCGGTGTCGGACACGAAGATGTGGCCCTCGTCGCGCAGCTGCGTCGGCCAGCTCCCGCCAGTTCTCGATGATGCCGTTGTGCACCACGGCGACGTCGCCGGTGCAGTCGAGGATGGGGATGGGCGTTGGCCTCGGTGGGATGGCCGTGGGTGGCCCACCGGGTGTGGCCGATGCCGGCCGCCACCCCGCCGGGGCCTTCCTCGACGACCTTGCGCAGGTCCTCGAGCGAACGGGTCCCGGTGGCGGCCCGGGCCCGCCACAGGACGCCCTCGGACTGCAGGGCCACCCCGGCCGAGTCGTAGCCCCGGTACTCGAGGCGCTCGAGCCCCTGGAGCAGGACGCCCAGGACCTCGTCACCGCCGGTGGCGCCGATGATGCCGCACATGGGTCCCAGGCTACGGGCGCCGGCTCGGCGTCAGGCGGGACGCGCCCGACGTGCGCTGCGGGCGTGCAGCTCGCAGCTCATCTCGGGGGCGCGGACGCCACGAGCGCCTTCTCCACCACGGCACACAGCCGCTCGGCCGCGGCGTGGGCCGCCGCCTCGTCCTCGGCCTCCACCATCACCCGGACGAGGGGCTCGGTGCCGCTGGCCCGCAGCAGGACCCGGCCCGTGCTCGCCCAGCTCGACCTCCACGGCGGCCACCTCGGCCTGCACCGCCGGGGCGGCGCCACGGCTCGGCCGGGTCGCGGCGCCGCCACGTTGACCAGCACCTGGGGCAGCCGTTGCATGGACCCGCGCGCCAGCTCCGCCAGGGGCGCGCCCGACCGCTTGACCAGGTCGAGCAGCAGCACGCCGGTGAGCACGCCGTCGCCCGTGGTCGCCAGCTCGCGGAACACGATGTGGCCCGACTGCTCGCCGCCCAGGGTGAGCCCCTCGGCGTTGAGCGCCTCGAGCACGTAGCGGTCCCCGACCTGTGTCTCGCGCACGGCGATGCCTCGCTCGGCCATGGCCAGGCGGAAGCCGAGGTTGGTCATGACCGTGACGACGACGGTGTTGCCGGCCAGTTTGCCCCGGCCGGCCAGGTCGGTGGCGAACAACGACAGCAGCTCGTCCCCGGTCGCCAGCGCCCCGGTGTGGTCCACGGCCAGCAGCCGGTCGGCGTCGCCGTCGAGGGCCAGGCCGATGTCGCGCGCCGCTGGCGACGACCTCCGCCGCCAGCGATTCGGGATGGGTCGACCCGCAGCCGTCGTTGATGTTGGAGCCGTCGGGCTCGTCGGCGATGGCGTGCACGTCCGCGCCCAGGCGTTCGAGGACCTCGGGCGCCACCGTGGAGGCGGCGCCGTTGGCGCAGTCGACCACGACCCGCATGCCCGTGAGGTCGCGCCCCTCGAGCACCGCCACGAGATGATCGATGTAGCCGTGGCGGCGCGTCGGGCTCCTGCCCACAGCATCCCGACCCCGTGGCCGACGGGTGGGCGCGACGGCGGACCCCGGCCGACTCGAGGACCCGGGCGAGCTCCTCCTCGATCGCCGCCTCGGTGGCGTCGGGCAGCTTGAGCCCCCCGGCCGCGAAGAGCTTGATGCCGTTGTCGGCGAAGAGGTTGTGCGACGCCGAGACCACCGCGGCGGGGTAGCCGCGCTGGGCCGACAACCACGCCACCCCGGGCGTGGGCAGGACGCCGAGGTCGACGACGTCGGCCCCCTCGCTGGCCATCCCGGCCGACAGCGCCGCCTGGAGCAGGGGACCCGAGCGTCGGGTGTCACGTCCCACGAGGAAGCACTGGGCCGGTAGGGCACGGGCCGCGGCGCGCCCGAGCGCCAGGACGAGCTCGGCACCCAACTCGGCGTTGGCGACTCCGCGAATGCCGTCGGTGCCGAACCGCAGCCCCACGTCCGACTACCGCTTGGAGTACTGGGGTGCCTTGCGCGCCTTCTTGAGGCCGTACTTCTTGCTCTCCTTCTCGCGGGCGTCGCGGGTGAGCAAGCCGGCCTTCTTGAGGATGGCGCGCAGCTCGGGGTTGAGCTCGACCAGCGAGCGGGTGATCCCGAGGCGCATGGCCCCGGCCTGGCCCGACACGCCCCCGCCGGCGATGGTGGCGTCGATGTCGTAGCCCTCGGAGAGGTTGGTGACCCGCAGGGGCTCGGTCACGACCATGCGGTGGGTGGCGGAGCTGAAGTAGTCGTCGAAGGCCCGCCGGTTGATGGTGATCTTCCCCTGACCGGGACGGAACCTGCACGCGGGCCACCGCCGCCTTGCGACGGCCCGTGTTCTGGCACAGCGGAGTGGGGAGCTTGACCTTGGTCGTCACGTTCGTCGTTCCTGTCTCGTCGACTCGTCGGCGGGTGTCCCGGCGCCGAGCGACTCACGATCGGGCCCGGGCGCCGGGCACGTCGAGAGGTTCGGGCTGCTGGGCCTGGTGGGGATGCTCGGGCTCCGGCGTACACCTTGAGCTTGTGAGCTGCTGGCGACCGAGGCGGGTGCGGGGGAGCATGCCCCGCACCGCTCGGCGCACGACCTCCTCGGGTCGCTCCGACGAGCAGCTCTCCGTACTTCTTCTTCGTGAGCCCGCCGGGGTAGCCGCTGTGGTGGTAGACGAACTTCTTGTCGGACTTGTCCGCGGTCAGCACGACCTTGGCGGCGTTCACCACGACGATGTGGTCGCCGGTGTCGACGTGGGGGGCGAAGATGGGCTTGTGCTTGCCGCGCAGGCGCGAGGCCACCTCGGTGGCCAGTCGTCCCGAGCACCATGCCTTCGGCGTCGATGACGTGCCAGTCCCGGGTGATGTCGTCAGCTTTGGGAGAAAACGTGCGCACGCAGAAATCCTCGTCTTGTGTCCCGGCCCCTGACAGGCGTCACGGCCCCTTGAGGCTCGGGTGCCGACCCACTTGGGGCAGCGCGCTGCACAGGGGCAGCTCCTGCACGAAGCCGGCGGACAACGTTAGGCGCTGGACTGCACCGGGCAAGCGACGAGGGGCCTCGGAGAACCGAAGCTGGCTGGCCCTGCTCACTCGCCGTAAGTCCACGCCGATCAGGCACAGCCCGTGCGGAGGGGCGATGACGCCGCCGACCCGGGACCGGTCGCCACTCTGCAGCAGCCAGTTGACGTCCGACGCCCGACGGCGCCCCCGCCCCACCTCGACCAGCGTCCCCACGACCGAGCGGACCATCTGGTGGCAGAACGACGTGGCCTCGATGTCGAACCGCAGCAGGCGGCCGTCCGGGCCGAGCTCGGCGGGCCAGGCCCGGACCTCGACGAAGCGGGCGTCGAGCACCCGCCGGGGATGGGCGTCCCGGGCGCCGTGCCGGGCACCCGTCGGCAGAAAGCCCGCGAAGTCGTGCTCTCCGAGCAGCGCGTCGGCGGCGCTGGCCATGGCCCGCAGGTCGAGCGGGCCCGGCACGTGCCACGACAGCGGGGCCAGCAGCGGGTCCGGCGTCAGGTCCTCGAGGATCAGGTAGCGGTAGCGCCGGGCCCGAGCCGAGCGGCGGGCGTCGAACCCCGGCGGGGCCACCTCGGCCGAACGCACCACCACAGAGGGCTTGAGCAGGGTGTTCACCGACCGCACCAAGCCGGGCGATGTCGACGCCCTCGCGCACGTCGACGTGGACCACCTGCCCCCTGGCGTGCACCCCGGCGTCGGTGCGCCCCGCGCACACGAGCTCGACGGGGTGGCCGACGACAACGGCGATGGCGTCGGCCAGAGCGCCCGACACGGTGCGCTGGCCGGGTTGGACCGCGAAGCCGCGGAACCCGGCACCGTCGTAGGAGACCGTGAGCCGGACTCGGGTCGTGGCGCCGGGCACCTCGTCACGGTGTCGTGGCGCCGCGGTCGAGACGGGCTCGACGGCCCCGGGCGCGGCTGGTGGCGACGAGCTCGATGGGGCGACCGTCGACTCCACCCCGGCGGTGGCCTCGGGGCGGCCGTGACGTCGGGGTCGAACAGGGTCAGGACCCCGCCTCCCCGCCAACCAGTTCGATGCGCGCCATGGGCGCGCTGTCACCCTGTCGCGGGCCCAGCTTCAAGATGCGGGTGTAGCCGCCGGGCCGGTCCGAGTAGCGCGGCGCGATCTCCTCGAACAGCTTGTGGGCCATGTCCTTGTCCCTGATCAGGGCGACCACATTGCGGTGGCGGTGGATGCCACCTTTCACCGCGGCGGTGATGCACTTCTCCGCCACCGGTCGCAGGGCCTTGGCCTTGGCCTCGGTCGTCACGAGGGACTCCGCGGCGATGAGCGAGGCCACCAGGTTGCCGAGCATGGCCTTCTCATGGGCGGCGTCACCACCCATTCGCCGACCCCTCCGGGGTGTGCCTCGCATCGCTGGCCCTTCAGTCCTTGACCCGGAGCGACAGGCCCCGCTCGTCGAGGCGCTGGATGACCTCGTCGAGGGACTTCTGACCGAAGTTGGTGATGGCCAGAAGATCTTCGGCGGTCCGCTCCACCAGCTCGCCGATGGTGTTGACCTGGGCGCGCTTGAGGCAGTTGCGGGGCCGCTCGGACAGGTCGAGGTCCTCGATGGCGAGGTCGAGGTCGGGCGAGCCGCTGGTGGAGGTCCCCACCTCGCCCAGCTCCAGGCCCTGGGGCTCGTCCTCGAGGTCGGCCACGAGACCCACGAGGGAGCGCAGGGTGTCGCCGGCCGAGGCCAGCGCCTCGCGAGGGGTGAGCGACCCGTCGGTCTCGATGTCGAGGACGAGGCGGTCGAAGTCGGTCGACTGCTCGACCCGGACGGGCTCGACCGAGAAGGCCACCCGACGGACCGGCGAGAAGATCGAGTCGACGGGGATGACGCCGATGGTGGTAGAGCGCTTGTTGCGCTCGGCCGACGCGTACCCACGACCCCGCTCCACCGTGACGTCGATGGCCAGTCGGCCCTTGCCGTTCAGCGTGGCGATGTGCAGCTCGGGATTGAGGACCTCCACATCCGCGGTGAGCTGGAGATCTCCAGCGGACACGTCCCCGGGCCCTCGCTTGTCGCAGCGCAGCGTGACGGCGTCCTCGGCATGCACCCGCAGGACGATGTCCTTCAGGTTCAAGATGATGTCGGTGACGTCCTCTTTGACGCCGGGCAAGGTCGTGAACTCGTGCAGGGCGTCGTCGAATCGGACCTGGGTCACCGCCGCCCCGGGGATGGACGACAGCAGCGTCCGGCGGATCGAGTTGCCGAGTGTGTGACCGAAACCTGGCTCGAGGGGGCTGACGGCGAACCGCTGGCGATTGGCCTCTTCCTCGCCGATTGCCTCGACGGTGGGGCGCTGGATGATGAGCATGGGACTGGCTCCTGGGTGTCGTGGGGGGCTGAGTGTCTGGGGCTCGGAGTGGATGGCTCGGCGCTACTTGGAGTAGAGCTCGACGATGAGCGACTCGCGCACGGGCTCGTCGATGTGCTCGCGCTCGGGGAGGGTGGTGACGCGTACCTGCGTGCGGTTCTCGCCCGCCTCCAGCCACAAGGGCAGCGGGCGGTCGAGGGTGTCGAGGTTCCGTCGCACGAAGTAGAGCTCTCGCGACGACGGCTTGAGTGACACGACGTCGCCCTGGCGCACCCGGTAGCTCGGGATCGTCACCCGCTTGCCGTTCACCAGGATGTGCCCGTGGCGCACCAGCTGGCGCGCCTGGGCCCGGCTGGCTCCCCAGGTGGCCCGGAACGTCACGTTGTCCAGCCGCAGCTCCAGGAGACGCAGGAGGTTTTCTCCCGTGATGCCGGGCTGGCGGCTGGCCTCGGCGTAGAGGTTGCGGAACTGCTTCTCGAGGAGACCGTAGATTCGGCGGGCCTTCTGCTTCTCACGCAGCTGGGCCAGGTACTCCGAACCCTGGCGCATGCGGTCGCGACCGTGTTCCCCGGGAGGGTAGGCGCGGCTGTGGCGGTCGGTGACTGCCTCGCTGACAGGGCACTTGAGCGAGTAGCAGCGCTCGCCCTTCAAGAACAATTTGGTCCGCTCGCGCCGACACAAGCGGCAGACGGGACCGGTGTAACGCGCCATTGCGGTGGTGCTCCTTCCGTTCCCGCTAGACCCGGCGCCGCTTCTTGGGGCGGCAGCCGTTGTGCGGGATGGGGGTGACGTCCTTGATGCCGGCGACCTCGATGCCGACGGCGGCCAGCGAGCGGATGGCGGTCTCGCGTCCCGATCCCGGGCCTCGTACCAGCACGTCTACCTTGCGCACACCGTGCTCCATCGCCCGGCGGGCGGCCTGTTCGGCGGCCAGCTGGGCGGCGAAAGGCGTGGACTTCCGTGATCCCTTGAAGCCGACGTTGCCGGCCGAGGCCCACGCCAGCACGTTTCCCTCGTGGTCGGAGATGGAGATGATGGTGTTGTTGAACGAGCTCTTGATGTGCGCCACCCCGTAGGCGATGTTCTTGCGCTCCCGCTTGCGGGGCCGGCGGACGGCTGCGGACTTGGTGGTGGACTTGGCTGCTTTTGGCTGTCTTGGCCATCAGTGCTTTCGCACCTTCTTCTTGCCGGCGACGGTCTTCTTCGGGACCCTTGCGGGTGCGGGCGTTGGTATGGGTCCGCTGGCCGTGGACGGGCAGGCCCTTGCGGTGGCGGATACCCTGGTAACAGCCGATCTCCATCTTGCGCTTGATGTCCTGGGCGATGTCCCGGCGGAGGTCACCCTCGACCTTGAAGTTGGTATCGATGTACGAGCGAAGGCGGACGACCTCCTCGTCGGTGAGGTCCCGCACCCGGGTGTCGGCGTTGAGGTCGGTCCCGGCGATGGTCTGCTGCGCTCGGGTCCGGCCGATGCCGAAGATGTAGGTGAGAGAGATCTCCAACCGCTTCTCGCGGGGGATGTCCACACCGGAGATCCGTGCCACTTGTGTTGCCACTCCTCTCGTCGTGGTCAGTCGGTCGGCCGGGCGCTCAGCCCTGGCGCTGCTTGTGACGGGGGTTGTCGCAGATCACCATCACCCGGCCATTGCGGCGGATGACCTTGCACTTCTCGCAGATCGCCTTGACGCTCGGTCGAACCTTCATCGCTGTCTTCCCTACCTCGAACCTTGGCCGTACTCGCCCGTAGCTACTACTTGTACCGGTATGTGATCCGCCCTCGGCTCAGGTCGTAGGGCGTGATCTCCACCTGCACGCGATCGCCGGGGAGGATCCGGATCCGGTGCATGCGCATCTTGCCCGAGCTGTGCGCCAGCACCTTGTGGCCGTTCTCGAGCTCGACCCGGAACATGGCATTGGGGAGCGGCTCGACGACCGTCCCCTCGAGCACGATCGCATCCTCTTTGGGCTTGGGCAGGTCACTCCTCCTCGTTCTCGTCGACTGTCATTCCGCGCACGGACACACGCTGGGCCGGGATGACGCCCGGCCGGCCCCGAGGACCCGGTTGCACGGCGGTGAATCGGCCCACCGCCGACCGAGTCCGGAGGGGGGCCTCCGCTCGGCGAGCCGACCTATAAGCATAGCGCCCAAATCGCCCGCCAGCCAGGGCGTCTGGGCTGCCCGGACGGGTCGGACAGGGGCCAGGACCCTCCCACGTGCTCAGGGGAGGGTGAGGATCTCGGGCCCGTCGTCGGTGACGGCGATGGTGTGCTCGAAATGGGCTGACAGCCTGCCGTCGGCGGTGACGACGCTCCATCCGTCCTCGAGGACGCGAGTGGCGGGCCCCCCGGCGTTGACCATGGGCTCCACGGCGAAGACCATCCCGGACTTGAGCATCGGCCCACCCTGGCCCGGCCAGTAGTTGGGTACCTGGGGTTCCTCGTGCATAGCGGTCCCGATGGCGTGCCCGACGTACTCCCGCACGACGGAGAACCCGGCGCCCTCGGCCACCGCCTGGACGGCCCGGCCCACCTCGTGGAGGCGCTTCCCGCTGCGCAACTGCTCGATGCCGGCCCACAGGCTGCGTTCGGTCGTCTCGATGAGGCGGAGCGCCTCGGGAGACACCTCCCCGATCGCCATGGTGAAGGCGGCGTCTCCGTGGTAGCCCTCGATGATGGCTCCACAGTCGATCGACAAGATGTCGCCCTCCTCGAGGGTGTAGGCCCCCGGGATGCCGTGGACGATCATGTCGTTGGGCGAGGTGCAGATCACAGCCGGGAATCCCCGGTAGTGGAGGAAGTTGGACCGGGCCTCGCGACGCGCCGAAGACGTCGCGGGCCACGGCGTCGAGCTCGGCGGTGCTGACACCCGGTTTGGCCGCGTCCCGGGTGGCCTCGTGCATCTCGGCCACCACCCGCCCGGCTCGGCGCATCTTGGCGATCTCGTCGTCGGTGCGCCTCATTATCTCCTACCCCTTCGGTCTTCCACGGCCCTGATAACCCGGCGCAACACGGCGTCGGGCGACCCCACACCGCTGACCTTAGCCAGCTGCTCGCGCGACTCGTACCACTCGATGAGTGGTGTGGTCTGTCGTTCGTAGAGCTCTAGACGACGACGGATGGCATCTTCGGTATCGTCCTGGCGCTGGATGACCTCACCACCACAGACGTCGCACATCCAGTTGACCTTGGGCGGGGTCGACACCGAGTAGTTGGCGCCGCAGTCGGTGCAGACCCGCCGACTCGCCAGCCGGCGTAGCGCCTGGGCGGTGGGGACTTCGATGTCGACGGTCAGGTCCAGGGCGCCGGGCGCCAGCAGGGCGGCCACGGATTCGGCCTGGTACGTGGTGCGGGGACAACCATCGAGGATAAAACCCCGCGCCCTGGCGTCGGGCTCGTTCAGCCGCTCGGAGACCATCTCGATGATGAGGTCGTCACCGAGCAACTCGCCGCGGTCCATGGTCTCTCTCACCTTGAGGCCCAGGGCCGAACCCGTCTTCACCGCGGCGCGAAGCATGTCGCCCGTGGAGATGTGCGGCACCACGTAGTGGTGCGACAATCGCACGCACTGGGTTCCTTTGCCCGCCCCCTGTTTGCCGAGGACCACGAGCCTGACGCCGGGTACCACCGTCAGCTACTTGAGGAAGCCCTCGTAGTTCCGCATCATGAGCTGGCTGTCGATCTGCCGCATCGTCTCGAGCGATACGCCCACAGCGATCAGCAACGTCGTCCCGTAGAACGGGTAGCCCTGGATGTTCCACAAGGCCATGAGCAGTGATGGCAGCACGGCCACCACAGCCAGGTACAGACCCCCGGGAACGGTGATGCGGTTCAAAATGCGCGCCAGATAGCGCTCAGTGGGCGGGCCGGGCCGGATGCCCGGGATGTATCCCCCCTGCTTGCGGATGATGTCGGCCTGCTGGTGCGGGTCGAACGCCACGTATACATAGAAGAAGGTGAAGGCGAAGATCAAGACCCCGTAGGAGACCACGTACAACAGGCTCGTCGGGGTGATGTGGTTGTTCACGAAGGTGCGAAATCCCGTCCACGGGATGATGTTCGCCAGGAGCACGGGGATGTAGAGCAGGGAATTGGCGAAGATGATCGGGATGACCCCGGACTGGTTGACCTTGAGGGGGATGTAGGTGGAGGACCCCCCGTATTGCCGTCTGCCGACCACGCGTTTGGCGAAGGTGACGGGGATCCGTCGCTGGCCCTGCTCCATGAAGACCACGACCACGAGCAGCACCAGGGTGACGGCGACGATGACCCCGAATTTGAGGCTCCCGCCCTGGGTGAGCACCGCACTCCCGCCCGCGGGGATGCCCGCCGTGACGTTGGCGAAGATGATGATGGACATGCCATTGCCGATACCGCGCTGGGTGATGAGCTCACCGAGCCACATGACGAAGGCTGTCCCCGCCGTGAGCGTCAGGCAGATGAACCCCGCTTTCCACAAGGTGAAGTTCGGGATGAGATCGATGTTCTTGCCGCCGAGGAGATCTCCGCTGCCGTTATGGAACACGTACACGAGTCCGGCCGATTGCAGCAACGCCAGGCCGATGGTGAGGTAGCGGGTTGTCTGGGTGATCTTCTTCTGTCCGACCGCCCCCTGATCGCGCCATTCCTCCAGCTTGGGGATCACCGTGGACAGGAGCTGGATGATGATCGAGCTGGTGATATAGGGCATGATCCCGAGCCCGAACAGCGCCATCCGAAGCAGCCCACCTCCGGAGAACAGGTTGAGGAACCCGAGGATGCCGGCCGACTTGGCCTGCTGCTCGAGGGCCTGGACCTGTTTGATGGAGATGAACGGGACGATGAGGTTCGCCCCGAGCTGGTAGAGGCCGATCACCAGGAGCGTGAAGAGAACCTTGTTGCGCAGGTCAGGGACCTTGAAGATGTTCTTCAGGCTCGAGAGCAACGCCCTTCCTCCTCGCTGGGCAGCGGTACTCGGGAGTACGAGGCTACCGGTTGGTGAGGGCGTTGCCCCGCGCCGGCGGGCGCCCGTGGCCGAAGGGCAGGGGCAAAATCTCGACGCTCCCACCGGCGGCCTCGATGGCGGCGCGGGCCGAGGCCGACGCGGCGTGAACCTGCACACGGACGGCTCGGTGGAGCTCCCCCCGCCCGAGCACCTTGACCAGGGCACCCTTGCGGACACGGCCGACGGCACTGAGCGTCGCCGGGGTCGCCTCGTCCCCGGTGAAGGCGTCGAGCGTGTCGAGATTCACCACTGCGTACGACACGCGAAACGGGTTGTGGAAACCCTTGAGCTTCGGGACGCGCTGGGCGAGCTGCAACTGACCACCCTCGAACCCGGGCTTTATGGTGCCCCGGGCGCGGGTGCCCTTGGTACCCCGGCCCGCCGTCTTGCCACCCTTGCCGGCGATACCCCGGCCGACCCGACGCTTGGGCCGATTGGCGCCCGCAGGAGGGCGCAGATCGTGGAGTTTCATGAGACCTCCTTCTTGGCGCGGCGTGTCCGGGTCGGAGGAGCGGGGGCCTCCTGTTCGACGGCGGCGGTGCCCTCGTGCGCACGCCGTGCCCGGCGTGCCATGGCGGAGCGCTCACGCTGGCCGGCGGCCTCTGCCTCGTCCGCGGCCTCCACGGTCACCAGATGCGGGACACGGGCGAGCATGCCCCGGACGTCGGGCCGGTCGGGAAGGATGCGGCTGCGACCTACTCCTCGCAGGCCCAGGGCGCGCAGCGTCCCCCGGTGCTTGGGCTTGGTGCTGATTCCCGAACGCACCTGGGTCACCCGGAGGTGGCTCTCGACCGCGCCGGTGGGGGAAGGGCCCGCCTTGGCCGCGCTCACGTCGGCACCTCCTGGAACAGGTCAGAAGCACGCTGGCGCTCGCGATAGGCGCGCAGCACGCCGCGAGGCACGCACTGGTCGGCGGGCAGCCCCCGCATACGCGCCACGTCCTCGGGTCGTTTGAGCGACTTCAGACCGGCGATGGTGGCGTGGGCGACATTGATGCCGTTGGAAGAGCCGAGCGACTTGCACAGGATGTCATGGATCCCCGCCATCTCGAGGATGGCGCGCGCCGCCCCGCCGGCGATGACGCCGGTGCCTGGTGAGGCGGGCTTGAGCATGACGCGACCGGCGCCGGCCACCCCGATCACCGGGTGGGTGATCGTCGAACCGGCGAGTGGCACGTCGAACATGTTCTTGCGGGCCTCTTCGATGCCCTTCTGCACGGCCAGTCCGGCTTCTTTGGCCTTGCCGTAGCCGAGGCCCACGCGGCCGTTGCCGTCGCCCACCACCATGAGGGCCGTGAACGAAAAGCGACGGCCGCCTTGGACCACCTTGGCGACCCGGTTCACCCGGATGGTGCGCTCTTCGAATTGTCCGTCGAGCATCAGAACTCCAGTCCTCCCTCGCGGGCCGCTTCGGCCAATGCCGCCACTCGCCCGTGATACCGGAAGCCCCCCCGGTCGAAGACGACCCGGGTCACCCCCGCCGATTTCGCCCGATCGGCGACCAATTTGCCGACGGTCGTCGCCGCGGCCACGTTGCCTCCGGTGGCACCTCGCAGTTCGGCTTCAACCGTGCTGGCCGCGGCCAAGGTGCGGCCGGCGGAGTCGTCGATGACCTGCGCGGAGATGTGGCGCCCGGAGCGGAACACCGCCAGACGAGGTCGGGCCGTGGTGCCCACGACATGCTTGCGCACGCGCCCGTGGCGCCGTATGCGCAGGGTGCGCTTGCGCGCTGCGGTGGTGGCCATGGCTACTTGGCCGCCTTGCCGGCCTTGCGGATCACGCGTTCGCCGGCGTAGCGGATGCCCTTGCCCTTGTAGGGCTCGGGTTTCCGGAGCTTTCGGATGTCCGCCGCTACCTGGCCGACCTTCTCTTTGTCGATGCCCCTGACGACGATCCGGGTCTGGGTCGGGACCTCGAAGACGACTCCTTCAGGGGCCTCCACCGTGACCGGATGGGAGAAGCCCAGGGCGAGCTCGAGTGACGAGGGACCCCTGGCGATGGCCCGATATCCCACGCCCACGATCTCGAGGTCCTTGGAGAACCCGGCGGTGACGCCGGTCACCATATTGGCGACGAGCGAACGCGTAAGGCCGTGGAGGGCCCGACTGTGGCGCTGGTCGTCGGGACGCTCGACGAGCAGGGTCGAGTCCTCCTGACGGATGGTGATGGCTCCGGGGAGCGAGCGCGTGAGGCTCCCCTGGGGTCCCGCCACGGTGACGATCCTCTCGTCGAGCGTGACAGTGACTCCACCGGGGACGGTGATGGGGGCGCGGCCGACACGAGACATCAGTGCACCTCCTGCGCAGATGGCACGGACGACCTCTCACCACACATAACAGAGGACCTCCCCACCCACCCGCTTCTGGCGGGCCTCGCGGTCGGTCATGAGCCCGTGGCTCGTGGACACCACCGCCACTCCCATGCCCCCCAGGACCCGGGGCAGGCCATCGGCGCGCGCATAGATGCGCAGCCCGGGCCTCGACACGCGCCGCAACCCGGAGATGGTGCGCGAGCGGTCGGGCGCATACTTGAGTTGAATATCGAGCACGCTGCCGGGACCTGCACCCGCCTGAGCCACCTCGAACCCCGCGATGTATCCCTCGCGCTGGAGGATGACGGCCAGGGATTCCTTCAGCTTTGAGCTGGGCATCTTGACGCTGTCGTGCATGGCGGTGTTGGCGTTGCGAATGCGGGTGAGCATGTCGGCGACGGGGTCGGTCATCGTCATGAGCGCGTTCCTCCCCTCACCAGCTGGCCTTGGTGACACCAGGGATCTCCCCCGAGTGCACCATGACGCGCAAGCAGATGCGACAGAGCCCGAACTTCCGCAAGACGGCCCGGGGACGGCCGCATCGCCGGCACCTCGTATAGGCCCGGACCTTGAACTTGGGCGTCCGCTGTTGCTTCTCGATCAATGCCTTCTTGGCCATGGTGCTAGACGATCTCCTGCCTGAATGGAAAGCCGAAGGCGACGAGAAAGGCACGGCCCTCCGCGTCGTTCTGGGCGATGATGTCAATGGTGATGTCCATGCCGCGGATGACGTCGACACGGTCGTAGTCGACCTCCGGGAAGATGAGCTGTTCGGTGACCCCGAAGGTGTAATTCCCGTGACCGTCGAAGGACGTCGGAGACAGCCCTCGAAAGTCGCGGATCCTGGGAATGGCGATAGAGATGAGTCGGTCGAGGAACTCCCACGCCCTGTCGCCGCGCAGAGTCACCTTGGCGCCGATGGGCATGCCCTCACGAAGCTTGAACGCCGCAATTGACCGGCGGGCCCGGGTCACCACCGGCTTCTGACCCGTGATCATCTCGAGGTCGCGTACCGCGCCCTCGATGAGCGAAGGCTGCTGGGTGGCCTTGCCCACGCCCATATTGAGCACAATCTTCTGCAGCCTGGGCACCTGCATGACGTTGGAGAGACCCAGCGATTGTTGGAGGTCGGCACGCAACGTCTGCTCGTAACGCTCCTTCAACCGGGGACGCGCCCGAGTGGGGGCGACGGTCATGAAAGCTCCGTCCCACACTTACGGCACACGCGCACCTTGCGGCCCGCCTCGTCGTCCCGAATGCCGATGCGGGTGGGGCCGCACGCCGGGCACACGATGGCCACCGCCGATACCGGCATGGGCATGTCCTTGTCGATGATGCCGCCCTGCATGGTCGCACCCCGGGGCTTGGTGTGACGCTTGGCCATGTTGGCACCATCCACGATCACCTTGCCCTGCGCCGGGAGCGCCACCATTACCTGGCCGCGCTTACCCCGGTGCTTGCCCGAGAGCACCTGCACCGTGTCACCCTTGCGAATCCGCATCACAACACCTCCGGAGCTAGCGACACGATTCTCATGAACCTCTTGTCGCGCAGCTCGCGCCCTACGGGCCCGAAGATTCGGGTCCCTCGCGGTTGCTGCTGGTCGTTGATGAGAACGGCGGCGTTCTCATCGAATCGGATGTAGCTGCCGTCGGGGCGACGCGTCTCCTTGGCGGTGCGTACCACGACGCACTTCACGACTTCTCCCTTTTTGACCGCCGCCCCGGGAATGGCGTCTTTGACTGTCGCTACGAAGATGTCGCCGATGCCCGCGTACCGACGGCGTGAGCCCCCGAGCACCTTGATGCAAAGCACCGTGCGGGCGCCGGAGTTGTCAGCCACCTTGAGGCGCGACTCCTGCTGGATCACCGGGCACGCTCCACCACTTCGGTGACACGCCACCGCTTGAGCTTGGACAGGGGACGCGTCTCGGTGACCCGCACCCGGTCGCCGACCTTGGCGTCGTTGTCCGAGTCCTGGGCGTAGAGCTTGCGGGTCCGCTGCACGGTCTTGCCGTAGCGTGCGTGACGAACGTGTTCGGTCACGGCGACGACCACGGTGTCCTGCATCTTGTCGGAGACGACGAGACCCTCACGCGTCTTACGACTCTGGCGCGGGGCTTGCCCGGGCGTCTCTTGCTCGGCGCTCACTGGTCCTCCTCGTCGCCCTCGGGGTCGTCATCTGCAATCGCCGCGTCGACCTCGTCCACTTCGGAGACCTCGTCGACCGTCTCGGTCCGTCGGCCCCTGGGACGACGGGCGACAACCTCCTCGTCCTCGACCTCGTCCTCGAACTCGGCCTCCTCGACGGGACGACGACGCGCGGGGCGGACCGCGGGCACCGGGCTGGCGTCTCGTCCCTCGGCCAGGGCGATCTCCCGATCACGCAGGATCGTGAGCACTCGGGCGACGTCCTTGCGAACGACCGAAAGGCGTACCACGTTGTCCAGCTGGCCGGTGGCGAGCTGGAAGCGGAGATTGAGCATCTCGCGGCGGTACTCGGTCAGGCGGTTCTCGAGCTCCTCGATGTCGAGCTCACGGAGTTCAGAAGCGTTGGGCATGACTCGACTACACCTCCACCTCGGGCGCGCCGTGCGTGCCCGGGCGAACGACGAAGCGGGCCTTGAAGGGAAGCTTTTGGATGGCTCGCTCCATGGCCTCGCGCGCCAGGTCACGCTCCACCCCCGCCAGCTCGAAAAGGACGCGGCCGGGACGGACGACGGCGACCCAGTGCTCGGGGTTCCCTTTACCCGACCCCATGCGCGTCTCGGCCGGCTTCTGCGTGACGGGCTTGTCGGGGAAGACCCGAATCCACACCTTGCCGCCTCGCTTGACATGGCGGGTCATGGCGATTCGGGCGGCCTCGATCTGGCGCTGGGTGATCCACCCCGGCTCGAGTGCCTGTATCCCGAAGTCGCCGAAGTTGATCGTCATCGCACCCTTGGCGAGACCGTTGAGCCGCCCGCGATGCTGCTTGCGGTGCTTCACCTTGCGAGGCATGAGCATCAGTCGGACTCCTTGCGGAAATGCGGCGTCTCGTGATGCTCGTTGCGGGTGCGCCGCTCTATCTCCTCTTCCTCGGCCAGGAGACGCTCGAAGTCGTCGCCCGCCGGGGCGGCGCCAGGGAGAGGTGCAGATGCGGTCTCGACACCCGTGTCCCCGGCAAGACCTCCGTCGGTGGCGGGCACGATCCCGTCGGCGCCGTCTGTCCCCTCGGCTGACTCCGGGGCCGTGAGCACGCTGCCGGGCTCACCCAGCTCAGCCCGGCGACGTCCACCACCGGCGGTGACGAGACGGCGCGGTCCCGACTGCCCGGATGTCTCGCCCGCGGCCATGGCCGCCTCGCGGTGAGATCTTGTCCTCCGACGAGAGCTTGTAGGGCAGGATGTCACCCTTGTAGATCCATACCTTCACGCCGATGCGGCCGAAGGTCGTACGAGCTTCGCGGAATCCGTAGTCGATGTCGGCACGCAAGGTGTGCAGAGGGACCCTGCCCTCGCGGTACCCCTCCCTGCGGGCCATCTCCGAACCGCCGAGGCGCCCCGCGCACTGGACGCGCACCCCGAGAGCGCCGGCCTTGGTCACCGTCTGCATGGCGCGCTTCATCGCCCGCCGAAATGCGACTCGCCGGGTCAACTGGTCGGCGATGCTCTGGGCGATGAGTGCGGCATCGAGCTCGGGCTGCTTGATCTCTTGAATATTGAGCTGGATCCGGTTGCGAAGGCCGGTGATGTCCTCGAGCTTCTTCTTGAGGCGGTCGGCCTCCGAGCCGCGACGGCCGATCACGATGCCGGGCCGCGCCGTGTGGATGTCGACACGGAGCCGATCGCGAGTCCGCTCGATCTCGATCCGGCTCACGGCTGCAGACTCGAGCTGTGACATCAGGTAGTCACGGATCTTCCAGTCCTCGATGACGAAGTCCTGGTAGTTGCGCTCCTCGAACCAGCGCGACTTCCAATCGGTAGTCACGCCGAGGCGGAACCCGTAGGGATTGACCTTCTGGCCCATGGATCAGCCCTTCTCCTCTTCGCCCGCTCCGCCGGCTTCGCCTTCAGCGGCGTCTTTGGCGGCCTTCGTCGTGCTCTTGCGGGGGCTGCGCGCGTGCCGAGGCTTCGGCGCGGGCGGTTTCTCTGCTTCTACCTCGACCTCTACCTCGACCTCGGGCTCTTCTTCGGCTTCGGCACCGGCTTCGGCATCGGCCTCATTTGACACCGGCTCCTCACCACCGCCCTCGTCGTCGTCAATGACGACACCCTCGGCGTCGACCTCGGTGCTCTCCCCGTCGGCTTCGTCACCGTCGTCCGCGAGGACGTCGGCCGACGTGGTCTCCAGCTCGTCGCCTTCGGTGTCGGGGCCGAGCGTGTCGGGGCCGAGCGTGTCGGTGCCGACACGCTCCCGCTCGCCACCACGACCCTCCTCACCGCGCCGCGATGCGGCCACCCGGCGGGAACGCAGACCCGTGGTCAAAGCGTTCTGGCGGGCCCGGCGCCGCTCCAGCCTGTCCTCGGGCAACCGGCTGACGATCACCGTGATGTGGCACGTGCGCTTGCGGATCCGGGTGGCGCGGCCCCGGGCCCGTGGGCGCCACCGCTTGAGCGTGGTGCCCTCGTCGGCGTAACAGGCCGACACGTAGAGCTCGTCGGGGTCGAGCTGTTCGTTGTTGCGGGCGTTGGCCACCGCCGAAGCCAGCACCTTGTGAACCACCCGGGCGGCCTCGCGGGCGTCGCGTTCAGGATCTCTTCGGCCCGGTCGGCGTCCCGGCCGCGGATGAGGTCAAGGACCTGTCGCGCCTTGTACGCCGACATCCGGTAGTGACGCAGCACCGCTCGAGTGCCGGGGACTTCGTTGGTCTTTAGGCCCGGCATGTCACCGTCTCGCTTGCCGTTCCTGACCGGCGTGGTACCGGAAGGTTCGAGTAAGGGCGAACTCGCCGAGCTTGTGGCCCACCATCGACTCAGTGATGTAGACGGGGACGTGCTTGCGCCCGTCGTGCACCGCGATGGTATGCCCCACCATGTCGGGGATGATCGTGGAGCGCCGTGACCACGTCTTGATGACGCGCTTTTCGTTGGTGGCGTTCAGGGCATCGACCTTCTTGAGGAGGTGGTCGTCCACGAAGGGCCCCTTCTTGAGACTACGAGGCATGCGGCATTGCTCCTTGGGCTCCGGTCATCGTCGCGCCCCACGGCTGCGGCGCCGGCGCACGATCATCTGGTCGGACCGCTTGTGGCGGGAACGGGTGCGGCCTTCGGTCTTGCCCCACGGCGACACCGGGTGTCGGCCCCCCGACGACTTGCCCTCTCCACCGCCGAGCGGGTGGTCGACGGGGTTCATGGCCACGCCGCGGGTCTGAGGGCGCACGCCCTTCCAACGGTTGCGGCCGGCCTTTCCCACCGACACCAGCTCGGCCTCGGCGTTTCCGACCTCTCCGAGCGTTCCCCGGCAGTCGATGGGTACGCGGCGCATCTCGGTGGAGGGCAGCCGGAGGGTGGCGAACTGACCTTCCTTGGCCACCAACTGCGCGCTCATCCCCGCCCCCCGGGCCAGCTTTCCGCCTTGGCCGGGACGCAGTTCGACGTTGTGCAAAGTGGAGCCCACCGGGATGTAGCGAAGGGGCAGTGCATTGCCGGGCCGGATCTCCGAACCCTGGCCGCTGGCCAACACGTCGCCTACTCGCACCAACGCCGGAGCCAGGATGTAACGCTTCTCCCCATCGTAGTAGTGCAGCAGGGCGATGCGGGCGTTGCGGTTGGGGTCGTACTCGATGGCGGCGACCTTGGCGGGAACGCCATCCTTGTCGCGCTTGAAGTCGATGATGCGGTATTGCTGCTTGTGGCCGCTGCCGCGGTGTCGGGCCGTCTTGCGGCCGTAGCTGTTGCGGCCACCCGAACTGGGCTTAGGTACCACGAGCGACCGTTGCGGCTTGGGGCGCGTGACCTCGGAGAAGTCCGAGACGGTCTGGAACCGGCGACCGGCGCTGGTGGGCTTGCGCTTGCGCAGTGGCATCGGAAGCGCCTCTCAGCTCTTCTCGAACAGGTCGATCTTGTCGCCGCCGGCCAGCGTGACCAGCGCCCGCTTTGTGGCCGAGCGAGTCCCGATCGTGTTGGACTTGCGGTTCCGGCGGCGCTTGCCCTTGCGGTTCAGCGTGTTCACGCTCTTGACCCGGACACCGAACGCCTGCTCCACGGCATTTCGGACGTCGACCTTCGTGGCATCGGGAGCAACGACGAAGATGTAGGTGCCGTCCTCCATGAGGGAGTACGACTTCTCCGACACGACGGGCCGCATCAGGACCTGCTCGGCGTCTTTCACCGGTCACTCCCGTCGCCCTCAGCTTCGAGCCCGTCGCCGGTGGGCTCGGTGTCGACCTCGTCTGCGACAACCTCCGACGGAGCCGTGGAGGCCTTGCGCGCCGGAGCTTGACGGGTCTTGCGGGCCGCGGCGGGCTTCGCCGGTGCCGGGGTCGTCTCCCCTGGAAGCGTGGCGTCGGTGAACACCACCCAATCACTTCTGAGCACGTCGTAGGCGTTGAGCTCGGTGCGCTGAAGGGTCTGGACGGTCGTCAGGTTGGCGAAGGAGCGATCGGGGATGCCGTCGTCGGGGCCGAGCACCACCAGAAGACGGCCGTCCAATCCCAGCGCCGCCAGGGCGGCAACGGCGTCCTTGGTCCGGGGCGCCGAGAACGACCACTCGTCGACCACGACGACCTTGCCCTCCGAGGCGCGATCGGAGAGGGCGGAGTGAAGCGCCAGCCGGATCATCTTCTTGGGGGTGCGCTGGTGATAGGAGCGGGGCTTGGGACCCAAGGCCACGCCACCTCCCGACCACTGCGGAGAGCGGATCGAGCCCTGGCGAGCACGGCCTGTCCCTTTCTGTCGGAAGGGCTTGGTGCCGCCGCCAGCCACCTCGGCACGCGTCCGTGTCGACTGGGTACCCGAGCGCGCCCCGGCGAGCTGGGCCGTGATGACCTGGTGGAGCACGGCGGCGTTGGGAACCACGCCGAAGATTTGCGGGTCGAGCGAGATGGTGTCGATCACGGTGCCATCGATGCGTTTGCGCTCAACGGTCCGATGCTCTGGTTCGGGTCGGACGCGGCGCCGCTGTGCGCCGGGGGCGGTCGTCGTGACGGCGGAGGTGCTCACGACGGGCTCACCCCGTTGGTGCCCTTGACGGTGTTGCGCAGGACCACCATCCCGCCACGCGGGCCGGGGACGGCTCCCCGCACCAGGATCAACTCACGCTCGTCATCGGCTTGTACAACCTCGAGGTTGAGCGTGGTGACCCGATGCCCGCCCATTCGCCCCGCCATGCGCGTCCCTTTGAAGACACGGCTCGGAGTGGCACACGCACCGATGGAACCGGGGGACCGGTGCTTCTTGTGGTTTCCGTGCGCCGCGCCCTGGCCCTTGAAGTTGTGCCGCTTCATGGCCCCGGCGAACCCCTTGCCCTTGGACACGGCGATGGCGTCGACCCGCTCACCCGCGCTCATGACACCGGCGGTGAGCTGTTGGCCGACCTCGAAGCCGCTGGCGTCGTCGATGCGCAGCTCAACGAGGTTCCGGCCCGGCTCGACCCCGGCCGCGGCATAGTGGCCCTGCTCGGGCTTGGTGAGCGTTGACGCCCGGCGGACCCCCCACGTCACCTGGAGCGCCGCGTACCCCTCACGCTCGGGTGTCTTGACCTGGACCACTCGCAGGGGCGCGACCTTGAGCACCGTCACCGGCACGGCGCGGTTGTTCTCGTCCCAGACCTGGGTCATGCCGACTTTCTCGCCGACGATCGCCTTGGTCGCCACGGTGGATGGGGTCCCTTCCGTCCTCATGCTGGTGCGCCCGCCATGTTGGGGACGCCTGGTTCGGTTCTTCGGCGCCGTCGCCGGCGCCCGGTTTGCATGCCAACGCTCCGCCCGGGAGGACCCGAGCGGAGCGTTCGCCAGGTTCTGCCCCGAGGTCCCTGCCTGGCATGCCCGGCAGGCGCTCGAAGACGTCGTATCGGCTTTCGGGACCGAAATCGGCCCGACCTGCGACGTTACACCATGGGTTCAGGGGCCTGCCAGCGGCATTTCGCCCTTGGAACGGGGCGCGGCAGGCTCAGACGTTCTGGATCTTGATCTCGATGTCGACGCCCGCGGGCAGGTCCAGCCGCTGCAGGGAGTCCACGGTCTTGGGGGTGTGCTCCACGATGTCGACCAATCGCTTGTGCACCTGCATCTCGAAGTGCTCACGGCTGTCTTTGTACTTGTGCGGAGAGCGGATCACGGTGTAACGGTGCCGCTCGGTGGGCAGCGGTACGGGTCCCTGGACCTTGGCCTGAGTGCGAAGGACCGTCTGCACGATCTTCTCGGTCGACTGGTCGAGGATCTCGTGGTCGTAGGCCTTCAACCGAATGCGGATCTTCTGGCGCGATGCGTCTGGCATGGTGGCTCTCCGATCCCTTGCCGTCCGCGCCCTTGATCCCTACTTGAGGATCTTGGTGACCCGGCCGGAGCCCACCGTACGCCCACCCTCGCGGATGGCGAACAGCAGGCCCTCGTCCATGGCGATGGGCTTTTGGAGCTCGACGGTCATCTCGGTGTTGTCCCCGGGCATGACCATCTCGGTGCCCTCTGGGAGCGTGATCGAGCCGGTGACGTCGGTCGTCCGGAAGTAGAACTGAGGGCGGTAGTTGTTGAAGAAGGGCTTGTGCCGACCACCCTCTTCCTTGGTGAGCACGTACACGTTGGCCTCGAAGTTCGTGTGGGGGGTGATCGAGCCCGGCTTGGCCAGCACCTGGCCCCGCTCGACCTCCTCCTTCTTCGTTCCACGTAGCAGCGCACCGATGTTGTCCCCGGCCCGACCTTCGTCGAGGAGCTTGCGGAACATCTCCACGCCGGTGACAACGGTCTTCTGGGTCGGCCGCAACCCTACGATCTCGATCTCCTCGCCCACCTTGACCTGGCCCTGCTCCACCTTGCCGGTCACGACCGTGCCCCGACCGGTGATGGACATGACGTCCTCGATGGGCATGAGGAAAGGCCTGTCGATGGGACGCTCGGGCTCGGGGATGTAGTTGTCCACCGCGTCCATGAGCTCGAAGATCTTGGGCGTCCACTCCTCGTCTCCCTCGAGCGCCTTCAGGGCGCTCACCCGCACCACGGGGACGTCGTCGCCCGGGAAGTTGTACTGGGTGAGCAGCTCACGTACCTCGAGCTCGACGAGATCGAGGAGCTCCTCGTCGTCGACCATGTCCGCCTTGTTGAGCGCCACCACGATGGTAGGCACACCCACCTGGCGGGCGAGCAACACGTGCTCGCGGGTCTGGGGCATGGGCCCGTCGGCGGCAGACACCACCAGGATGGCCCCGTCCACCTGGGCCGCGCCGGTGATCATGTTCTTGATGTAGTCGGCGTGCCCAGGCATGTCGACGTGGGCGTAGTGGCGCTTGTCGGTCTCGTACTCGACGTGGGCGATGGAGATGGTGATGCCGCGCTGCTTCTCCTCGGGGGCCTTGTCGATCTGGTCGAACGGGGTGAAGGCGACGTTGGGGTTCTTCTCCGACAGGACCTTGGTGATGGCCGCCGTGAGCGTGGTCTTGCCGTGGTCGATGTGCCCCATCGTCCCGATGTTGACGTGAGGCTTCGAGCGCTCGAACTTCTTCTTGGCCATGACTGTTGCTCCGACTCCCTGATCTCCGGCGGCTCCCCCTCGGAGGCCGCCTCGCTTCCTGTGTCTTTGTTCCTCGGTGTTGCGTGGGCGAACTGCGTTGCCGCCCCGCGGGGCCTTCCTTCGGAGCGAGCGCCTCTACTCGCCGCGTGCCCGAGCCACGATCTCACGGGCGATCGAGTCGGGGACCTCGTGATATGCGCTGAATTGCATGGTGTACGTGGCCCGGCCCTGGGTCCGCGAACGCAGGTCGGTAGCGTAGCCGAACATGTCGCCCAGCGGCACCAGAGCCCGCACGACGTGGCTGGTACCCCGCTGTTCCATGCCCTCGACCTTGCCCCGGCGGGACGACAGGTCCCCGATGACTTCGCCCATGTAGTCCTCCGGCGTCACCACTTCCACGGCCATGACGGGCTCGAGCAGGACGGGGCTCGCCCGACGGGCGGCCTCTTTCACGGCCATGGATCCGGCGATCTTGAAGGCCATCTCCGAGGAGTCGACCTCGTGGTAGGAGCCGTAGGTGAGCAGGACTCGCACGTCGACCATGGGGTACCCGGCCAGGACCCCGTTGGTGAGGGCCTCCTGGATCCCGGCGTCGACCGCGGGGATGTACTCCTTGGGGATCACCCCGCCGCGTGATCTTGTCCACGAACTCGTAGCCGCCACCGGGCCCGGTGGGCTCGAGGCTGATGACGACGTGCCCGTACTGGCCCCGACCGCCGGTCTGGCGGATGTAGCGGCCCTCCACCTTCTCCACCTGCTTGCGGATGGTCTCGCGGTAGGCCACCTGGGGCTTGCCCACGTTGGCGTCGACGGAGAATTCCCGCAGCATCCGGTCGACGAGGACCTCGAGGTGGAGCTCGCCCATGCCCGAGATCACCGTCTGATTGGTCTCGTCGTCGGTACGGACCCGGAACGTCGGGTCCTCCTCGCTCAGTGCGAACAGGGCCTTGCCCAGCTTGTCCTGGTCGGCCTTGGTCTTGGGCTCGACGGCCACGTGGATCACGGGCTCGGGGAACTCGAGCGTCTCGAGGAGGATCGGGTGGTCCGGGGTCGGTCAGGGTGTCACCGGTGGTGGTGTCCTTGAGGCCCACCGCGGCCACGATGTCACCGGTGAAGATGGCGTCTTTGTCCTCGCGGTGGTTGGCGTGCATCTGCAGGATCCGGCCCACCCGCTCCTTGCGGCCCCCCTTGGTGGAGTTGACGATGGTGGAGCCCTTGGAGAGGGTGCCCGAGTAGACGCGCAGGTAGGTCAGCTTGCCCACGTAGGGGTCGGTCATGATCTTGAAAGCGAGCGCCGCGAAGGGCTCGGAGTCGTCGGCCTTGCGCTCGACGGGCTCGCCCTTGGTGGTGGTGCCGATGGCCGGGGGGACGTCGAGGGGGCTCGGCAGGTAGTCCACGACTGCGTCCAGCAGGGGCTGCACCGCCTTGTTCTTGAAGGCCGAGCCGCACAACACCGGCACCACCTGGCTGGCGATGGTGGCCCGGCGCAGCGCCCGGCGCAGGTCGTCAGTGGTGATCTCCTCGTCGCCCACGTACTTCTCCATGATGGTGTCGTCGTAGTTCGACAGCACGTCGACGAGCTGGTGCCGAGCCGCGTCGGCCTCGGCGACGAGATCGGCGGGGATGTCCTCGGTGCGCCACTTCTCGCCCATGTCGTCGTTCCACACCAGTGCCACCATGGCGAGGAGGTCGACGACCCCCTGGTAGCCACCTTCCACGCCGATGGGCAGCTGGATCACCGCCGGCACGGCGTCGAGGCGGTCCCGGATCATGTCCACGGCGCGGTTGAAGTCGGCGCCTATGCGGTCCATCTTGTTGATGAAGCAGATTCGGGGCACCGAGTACTTGTTGGCTTGGCGCCACACGGTCTCGGTCTGCGGCTCGACGCCGGCCACGGCGTCGAACACCGCCACGGCACCATCGAGCACCCGCAAAGACCGCTCGACCTCGACGGTGAAGTCCACGTGGCCGGGGGTGTCGATGATGTTGATCCAACAGTCACGCCATTTGCACGTCGTGGCCGCGGAGGTGATGGTGATGCCGCGCTCCTGCTCCTGGACCATCCAGTCCATGGTGGCGGCACCTTCGTGGACCTCACCGATCTTGTAGTTCTTGCCGGTGTAGTAGAGGATCCGCTCGGTCGTCGTGGTCTTGCCCGCGTCGATGTGGGCCATGATCCCGATATTGCGGGTCCGGGCGAGGGGGAACTCTCTAATGGGGCGTGCATCGGCCATGGTGCTGAGCTTTCAGGTCGTTCGTGGATGAGCCCGGCCCGACGCGCGTGCCGGCCGGGCGCCCTGCCCACTACCAGCGGTAGTGGGCGAAGGCCTTGTTGGATTCGGCCATCTTGTGCATGTCCTCCCGGCGTTTGACGGCGGCACCGGTGGCGTTGGCGGCGTCGAGGACCTCGTTGGCCAGTCGCTCGGCCATCGTCTTCTCGCGTCGCTGCCGGGAGAACCCCACCAACCACCGGATGGCCAGGGTGGTGGCGCGCCGAGGCCTGACCTCGACCGGCACCTGGTACGTGGCACCACCGACCCGACGGCTCTTCACCTCGAGCTCGGGCCTCGTGTTCTCCACGGCCCTCTTGAGGATCGTCACCGGGTCGCCCCCGGTCTTCTCGCGCACGACGTCGAGCGCGTCGTACACCAGGCGCTCGGCGAGAGTGCGCTTCCCGCGCGACAGGACCTTGTTGACGACCTGGGTGACGAGCACCGACCGGAACACCGGGTCCGGAGCCAGCTCGCGCCGGGTGGCGGGGCCGTTGCGAGGCATCTCAGGAGTCCTTCTTGGCGCCGTAGCGTGAACGGGCCTGGTTGCGCTCGCGCACTCCGGCGGCATCAAGAGCCCCGCGGATCACCTTGTAGCGCACACCAGGGAGGTCCTTCACGCGGCCCCCACGCACGAGCACGATGGAGTGCTCTTGGAGGTTGTGGCCGACGCCAGGTATGTAGGCGCTCACTTCGATCCCGCTCGTGAGCCGAACGCGGGCCACCTTGCGCAGGGCCGAGTTCGGCTTCTTCGGTGTGGTCGTGAACACGCGCGTGCACACACCCCGACGTTGGGGCGCACCTTTGAGTGCCGGTGTCTTGGTCTTTGACTGCTTTGACGCCCGACCCTTGCGGACGAGCTGTTCGATCGTGGGCACGCGTAACCTCTGGCCGAATTTCGGGACTTGCTCGCGAGAACTGCCGAGCGCGGGGTCCTCAGGGACACCACGCCACGCGAGCAGGCAATGGTAGAGCTTAGGGCTTGTGAGGGGCAATAGGGCCGGGGGCGCGGGAACGGCCCCGGGTCAAGCCCCCGCCTCGAGCTGACCGTTGCCATCCACCCCGTGGTCGGTGCCCTCGCCGTTGGGCGACACGACGAAGGGGTCGGCCGTCCCCGTGTCGAGCGCGCCCCACCCGGCGGAGGAGCCACCGGGCTCGGGGAACTCTTGGTAGCCGGTCTCGGCCGGTCCGGTCTCGCCGAAGCCGGCGTCGGGGGCCCCGGTGGGTCCACCCACGTCGCGCAGCCAGGCGGCGAGGTCCTCGGTCTCCTCGTCGAATCCGTACGTCCGCAGAGAAACCCCCGCAGCATCGGGCAGGTCGACCTCGATGTCACGGTAGCGACCCATCCCGGTCCCCGCCGGTATCAGCTTGCCGATGATGATGTTCTCCTTGAGCCCGAAGAGCTGATCGGACTTGCCCTCGATGGCGGCCTCGGTGAGGACCCGGGTCGTTTCTTGGAACGAGGCGGCCGACAGCCACGAGTCGGTGGCGAGCGACGCCTTGGTGATCCCCATGAGCTCGGGCCGACCCTCAGCGGGGCGGTTGCCCTCCTGGACCAGGCCCCGGTTGACCTCGGCATAGATCTGGTTGTCGACGCGCTCGCCGGGCAGGAACGGGGCGTCCCCGGGCTCGGCCACGAGCACGCGCCGCAGCATCTGGCGAACGATCAACTCGATGTGCTTGTCGTGGATCGACACACCCTGGTCCCGGTAGACCTTCTGGACCTCTTCCACCAGGTACTGCTGGGTCTCGCGGATGCCCTTGACCTCGAGGAGCTCCTTGGGGTCCTTGGGGCCCTCGACGAGGGCGTCGCCGGCGGCCACCTCCTGGCCTGCGGTCACCTCGAGATGCGCCCGAGCCGACACCAGCACCGATTCCTCGGTGCCGTCCTCGGCCACGACCGTTATCCGCCGTCCCCCTTCCTCGTCCTCGAGGCGGGCCACGCCCGAGTAATGGGCGAGGACGGCCGCACCCTTGGGCGTGCGGGCTTCGAACAGCTCGACGACGCGAGGCAGACCGTGGGTGATGTCCTCTCCCACGACACCTCCGGTGTGGAAGGTCCGCATGGTCAACTGCGTCCCGGGCTCGCCGATCGACTGGGCGGCGATGACCCCGACCGCCTCGCCCAACTCGATGAGCCGTCCCGTGGCCAGGGACTGGCCGTAGCAGGTGACGCACACTCCGTGCTCGGACTCACACGTCAGCACCGAGCGCACCCGGATCCGATCAACGGTCTCGTCGTCACGGATACGGGCCACGAGGTCGTCGTCGAGCATCGTCCCCACGGGCACGACCCCGCTGACCAGGTTCACGTCCTCGGCCAGCACCCGGCCGTAAGCCCTCGTCTCGAGGTAGGAGCGGTGACTGGCTTCGTCGGGCACCACGCCTTCGAGCCAGATGCCGCGCGACGTGCCACAGTCCTCGATGCGGACGATGAGCTCTTGGGCCACGTCCACCAGACGCCGGGTGAGATACCCGGAGTCGGCGGTCCGCAGCGCCGTGTCGGCCAGGCCTTTGCGGGCGCCGTGGGTGGAGATGAAGTACTCGAGCACCGACAGGCCCTCACGGAAAGAGGACTTGATGGGCCGGGGGATCATCTCGCCCCGGGGATTGGACACGAGGCCCTTCATGCCGGCGATCTGGCGGATCTGCTGTGAGTTCCCCCGGGCTCCGGAGTCGACCATCATGTCGAGCGGGTTGAAGGCGATGGCCGACAAGGTCTTCTCCATGGCCCGACCGACCTCGGACGTAGCGGAGGTCCAGATCTCGATTTCTTTCTGGCGCCGCTCGTCGTCGGTGATGATGCCCCGCTTGAACTGGGTCTCGGCCTTCTCCGCCTCGCGCTCGTAGCGGTCGAGGATGGCCCGCTTCTCGGGCGGGGTGCGGACGTCGTCGATGGAAATGGTGAGGCCGGACTGGGCCGCGTACCGGAAGCCCAACGCCTTGATGCGGTCGAGGCTCTCGGCGACGACGTTCTTGGGCTCGGTGGCCGACACCTCTTCGACGATGCCCCCGATGGGGATGGACCGTCTGCCCACGACGTCGTTCACGAAGCGGAAACCCTTGGGCAAGGCGCTGTTGAAGAAGACTCGTCCCGCCGTGGTGACGATGGACAGGAAGTCGTCGGCACCGGGAACGGCGTCGAGCGCCTTGGTCAACGCCGTGTGCATCGAGGAGCCCGGGTTGGTCCGCAACACGATCTTGGCGTGCAGGTCGATCTCGCCCTCTTCGAAGGCGCGCTCGACCTCGTAGGCGTGGCGGAATACCTGTCCCTCACCCTTGGCCCCTTCGACCTCGAGGGTGAGGTAGTAGGCGCCGAACACCATGTCCTGGGTGGGGACCGTGATCGGCCGCCCCGTGGCGGGAGACAGGATGTTGTTCGCCGACAGCATGAGCACCCGGGCCTCGGCCTGAGCCTCGGCCGACAGCGGCAGGTGCACGGCCATCTGGTCTCCGTCGAAGTCGGCGTTGAAGGCCGTGCACACGAGGGGGTGGACCTGGATGGCCTTGCCCTCGACCAGTACCGGTTCGAACGCCTGGATTCCGAGGCGGTGCAGGGTCGGTGCCCGGTTGAGCAGCACCGGGTGCTCCTTGATGACGCCCTCGAGGACGTCCCACACCTGCGGCCGGCGGCGCTCGACCATCCGTTTGGCGGACTTGATGTTCTGGGCGAGCTCCAGGTCGACGAGGCGCTTCATCACGAACGGCTTGAACAGCTCGAGCGCCATGAGTTTGGGCAGGCCGCACTGGTGCAACTGCAGGGTGGGGCCGATCACGATGACCGACCGACCCGAGTAGTCGACCCGCTTGCCCAGCAGGTTCTGGCGGAATCGCCCCTGCTTGCCCTTCAACATGTCCGACAGGCTCTTCAGAGGCCGGTTGCCCGGACCCGTGACGGGACGGCCGCGGCGGCCGTTGTCGAAGAGAGCGTCGACGGCCTCCTGGAGCATGCGCTTCTCGTTGTTGATGATGATCTCGGGCGCGCCCAGGTCGAGGAGGCGCTTGAGCCGGTTGTTGCGGTTGATGACTCGGCGGTAGAGATCGTTGAGGTCCGAGGTGGCGAACCGGCCGCCGTCGAGCTGCACCATGGGACGCAGGTCGGGCGGGATCACCGGCACAACCTCGAGGATCATGGCCCGGGGATCGTTGGCACGACGACCGTGGTCGTCGCGGCGGTTGAAGGCGGTGACGATCTTGAGCCGCTTGATCGCCTTCTGCCGGCGCTGAGCCGAGAGCGGACGCCGCCCGTCGGTGGCGTCGATGGCCTCGCGCAGCTTCACCTCTTCGACGTCGAAGTCGATCCGGTCGATCAGTCGGGCGATGGACTCGGCGCCCATGCCACCCTCGAAGTAGTCGTCGTAGCGGATCTTGAGCTCACGCCACAGCAGTTCGTCTTCGATGATCTTGCGGGGGAACAGGTCACGGAACTCGTCGAAGGCGCGCTTGGCAAGGTCGATGTCGGCCTCAGAACGCTCCCGAACCGAACCGATCTCCTTCTCGGTCAGGCGCTGGCGGGCCTTGATCTCGGCATCCTTGGCGCCCCCGGCCTCGAGCTCGGCCAGCTCCTTTTCAAGGTCCTTGAAGCGACGGTCGATCTCGAGGTCGCGCTGGCGCTCGAGCTGGGTGACCTCCTCGCCGAGCTCGCCCTCGAGGGCGGACAGGTCCTCATGGCGTCGGTCTTCGTCGACCCACGTCACCAGGTTGGCGGCGAAGTAGATCACCTTCTCCAGCTGCTTGGCCTTGAGCTCCTCGCGGGCCTCGGTGCCCATGAGCAGGTAGGCCAGCCAGCTGCGGGTGCCACGCAGGTACCAGATGTGCACGACGGGAGCGGCAAGTTCGATGTGTCCCATCCGCTCACGCCGCACCTTGGAACGCGTCACCTCGACGCCGCAACGCTCACAGATGATGCCCCGGAACCGGACGCGCTTGTACTTGCCGCAGTAGCACTCCCAGTCCTTGGTGGGGCCGAAGATCTTCTCGCAGAACAGCCCGTCCTTTTCCGGGCGCAGGGTCCGGTAGTTGATGGTCTCGGGCTTCTTCACCTCTCCGTTGGACCAGGATCGGATCGACTCCGCAGTGGCCAGCCCGATACGGAGCTGGTCGAAATTATTGACGTCCAGCACGGCTAGAAGCTCCTCTCGGCGGCGCGACGCTCGTCTTCCTCGTCCGACCCACGCTCGGGCCGGCTGATATCGATGCCAAGCTCTTCGGCCGTCCGGAAGACGTCCTCGTCGAGCTCGCGCATCTCGATCTCCTCACCGGTCGTCGACAACACCTCGACGTTGAGGCATAGCGACTGCATCTCCTTGATGAGCACCTTGAAGCTCTCGGGGATGCCCGGCTCGGGAATGTTCTCGCCCTTGACGATGGCCTCGTAGACCTTGACACGGCCCAGGACGTCGTCGGACTTGATGGTCAGCAACTCCTGCAGCGCGTAGGCCGCCCCGTAGGCTTCGAGGGCCCACACCTCCATCTCGCCGAAGCGTTGCCCGCCGAACTGGGCCTTCCCACCGAGGGGCTGCTGGGTGATCATCGAATACGGACCCGTCGAGCGGGCGTGGATCTTGTCGTCCACCAGGTGGGCGAGTTTCAGGATGTAGACGTAGCCCACCGAGATGGGGTTGTCATAGCGCTCGCCCGTCCGGCCGTTGTACAACGTGGCCTTGCCGTCGGCGCCGATGAGCCGGGTACCGTCGGCCGAGTCGGTGTGCAGGAGCTCGAACAGCCGCTTGATCGTGGGGTGCCGCCCGGCGTCCTCCTCCTCGTCCCAGTGGGCACCGTCGAAGGCAGGTGTCGAAACCCACACCGCAGGGTCGGTGCGCGGCCGGGTCTTGGCCTCGGGCACCGCCGCCGTCTGGTGCGCTTCGGCCCCGTCCCAGCCCCAGCGGGCCGCGTAGCCGAGGTGCGATTCGAGCACCTGGCCCACGTTCATCCGGCTCGGGACGCCCAGGGGGTTCAAAATGATGTCGACGTGGGTGCCGTCGGAGAGGAACGGCATGTCCTCCACCGGCAGGATCTTTGAGATGACACCCTTGTTGCCGTGGCGGCCGGCGAGCTTGTCGCCCTCGGAGATCTTGCGCTTCTGAGCGACGTACACCCGGACGAGCTGGTTTACCCCGGGAGGGAGCTCGTGAGAGTCCTCGCGAGAAGACACGGACGTCGATGACCTTGCCGGACTCACCATGGGGCACCTTGAGAGAGGTGTCGCGCACCTCACGGGCCTTCTCACCGAAGATCGCCCGCAGGAGCCGCTCTTCTGGGGTCTGCTCGGTCTCACCCTTGGGAGTGACCTTCCCCACGAGCACGTCACCGGGACCGACCTCGGCCCCGATCCGGATGATGCCGCGCTCGTCGAGATCGGCCAGGATCTCCTCGGACAGATTGGGGATGTCCCGGGTGATCTCCTCGGCTCCGAGCTTGGTGTCCCGGGCGTCGACCTCGTGCTCCTCGATGTGGATCGAGGTGAGCACGTCGTCACGCACGAGCCGCTCCGAGAGGATGATGGCGTCCTCGAAGTTGTAGCCCTCCCAGGGCATGAAGGCCACGAGGAGGTTCTTCCCGAGGGCCAGCTCGCCGTTGTGCGTGGCGGACCCGTCGGCCAGCACGTCGTTGGCCGCCACCCGCTGGCCCTCGTCGACGATCACCTTCTGGTTGATGGACGTGTTCTGGTTCGAGCGCCGGAACTTGGCCAGGGTGTAACGCCGGCGGCCGAGCTCGTGGCCCAAGCGGTCTCGCTGACCGGAGCGGTACTCCACCACGATGTGGTCCCCTGACACCTCTGCCACTGTGCCTTCGCCCTCGGAGAGCAATACGTCGCCGGCGTCCTGGGCTGCACGCGCCTCGACGCCGGTGCCGATGTAGGGCGCCTCGGGAACCACGAGGGGGACGGCCTGCTTCTGCATGTTGGCGCCCATGAGGGCGCGGTTGGCATCGTCGTGCTCCACGAAGGGGATCAGGGCGGTGGACACCGACACGATCTGCTTCGGGGAGACGTCCATGAGGTCCACCTCGGCCGGGGGCACGTAGTCGATCTCGCTGGTCGTCCCGTAGGAGGTGGTGGTGGCGCCCACCCGTACCCCTGCGCCTTGGGGGCCGCGTCGCACCAGGACACGGTCGTCGACGAAGCGGCCGCGCTCATCGAGCTTGGCGTTGGCCTGGGCGATGACGTGCTCCTCCTCCTCGTCGGCAGCCAAGTACACGATCTCATCGCTCACCCGTCCGTCGACGACCCTTCGGTACGGGGTCTCGATGAACCCGTACTCGTTCACCCGGGCGTAGGTGGCCAGGGCGCCGATCAGGCCGATGTTCGGTCCCTCGGGCGTCTCGATGGGGCACATGCGGCCGTAGTGGGAACTGTGCACGTCACGAACCTCGAAGCCGGCGCGCTCGCGGCGAGAGGCCGCCGGGCCCGAGCGCGGAGAGACGTCGCTTGTGGGCCAGACCCGAAAGCGGATTGTTCTGGTCCATGAACTGGCTCAGCTGGCTCGTGCCGAAGAACTCCTTGATGGCAGCCACCACAGGCCGAATGTTGATGAGCGTCTGGGGGGTGATGGCCTCGACGTCCTGGGTGGTCATGCGCTCGCGCACCACGCGCTCCATCCGGGAAAGCCCCACGCGCACCTGGTTCTGGATGAGCTCACCCACCGAGCGGATACGGCGGTTGGCGAAGTGGTCCTGGTCGTCGATGCGGTACCCGGACTCCCCGTCCGCCAGGTGGAGCATGTACGTGGCAGTGGCCAGGATCTCCGACGGGCTCAGTACTCCCTGGTGGGGGGCGGGACGCTCTAGGTCGATGTCGAGGACGCTCGAGATCCGCTCGATCTCGGGGCCGAGCTTCCGGTTGAGCTTGTAGCGACCCACCCGAGTCAGGTCGTAGCGCTTGGGATTGAAGAAGGCGTTCTCGAAGTAGGCGCGTGCCGCGTCGGCCGACAGCGGTTCGCCCGGGCGGGCCCGCTTGTAGATCTCGAGCAGGGCGTCCTCTCGGGTGGGGGCGAGGTCGCGCTCTTTCTCCCACTGGCCCTCGAGGAAATCGAAGTGCCGCACGAACCGGTTGAGAAAACCCTCGTCCTCGTAGCCGAGGGCGCGCAGCAGCACGAACAGTGACAGCCGTCGCTTGCGGGCCACACGAGCGCCAGCAGTGACGTCTTTGGAAGGCTTCGCCTCGACGTCGAACTCGATCCACTCCCCGCGATAGGGGTGGACGGTGCCCGTCACGATGGTCTTGGTGTCGCGGCCGGGCTGGAAGATCACGCCGGGAGAGCGCACCAGCTGGCTCACCACCACCCGCTCGGTGCCATTGATGATGAAGGTGCCCTTGTCCGTCATCATCGGGAAGTCCCCCATGAAGACGGTCTGCTCCTTGATCTCACCTGTCTGTGCGTTCATGAACCGCGCCCGAACGAACACGGGGGCGGCGTAGGTCATGTCCTTCTCCTTGCACTCCTCCTCTTGGAACTTGGGAGGTGGGCGCAGGTCGGGATCGGACGGGTCGTACTCGAGCTCCAGGCTCAACTGGCCGGTGAAGTCCTCGATCGGGCTGATATCGGCAAACGCCTCGGCCAGACCCTTGTCCAAGAACCAGCGGAAGGAGTCCCGCTGGATGGCGATGAGGTCGGGCAGACGCAGGACCTCATCGAGGTTGGCGAACGAGAAACGCTCCGGGCTTTTGGACCGTGCAGGCAACGGTCGACTCCTCCCAGGTGGGTGGCGGGCAGTGGACGAAAGGCGAGGCGGAGTGGGCCCCGGCGAGCCGGGGACGGGGTAATAGGGGTGCTACACGGATGGGGCGGGACAGACGGCGGGAAGCGGACGATTTAGCCCTGCGCCGCAGGCATAGCGGCACACGTCAGCCAGCCGGATTCGGCAAGGGTGGCGCGAAGAAAGGGGCACGGCAACCGCACAGCATACGCGCGCGCGCGGCAAAATGCAACCCCTTCGTACTGCCACCGACAGGCTACGGACGCGCCGCTGCGTCGTCAAGCACTCGAGCCCCGTGCCCCGGGCGCAGCTATTGACCTCGACGGTCGCTCCGGCCTCCTCGAGCTGGGCCTTGGCCTTGTCGGCGTCCTCCCTCGACACCCGCTCGAGCACGGGCTTGGGGGCCGAGTCGACCAGGTCCTTCGCCTCTTTGAGGCCGAGGCTCGTCAGGGCACGGACCTCCTTGATCACCTGGATCTTCTTGTCGCCCGCGGCATTGAGCACGACATCGAACTCAGTCTTCTCGTCGTCCCCGGACGACGCTTCGCCGCCCGCTGCCGGGGCCGCCGCAACCGCCACGGGTGCCGCTGCGGTGACGCCGAATTTCTCCTCGAATTCCTTCAGCAGCTCGGAGAGCTCGAGGACCGAGAGGTTGGCGATCCCTTCGAGGATGTCGTCTTTGCTGATCTTGGTGGCCATGGTGGCTCTGCTCCTTTGAATTGCTCGATGGTTTCAGGTCTCAGTGGGCGGGCGCCGGCTCATCCCTCTGCCGGGTCGGGCTCGGGCTCGGCGCTGGCCTCGGGTTGGGCCGTGGCCTCGTGCTCGGCGCTGGCCTCGGGTTGGACCGTGGCCTCGGGCTCGGCGCTGGCCTCGGGTTGGGCCGTGGCCTCGGGCTCGGCGCTGGCCTCGGGTTGGGCCGTGGCCTCGGGTTGGGCAGGCGTCTCCAAGTGAGCACCCCCCCTGTCTTCGAGCAGGGCGGACAACCCGTAGGCGAGGTTGCGGGGAAGGGCTTGCATCAGGCCCGCCAGCTGCCGGAGCGGTGCGGCGATGGCCCCGGCCAGCTGAGCCAGGAGGACGTCGCGCGGCGGCAGTTCGGCCAGGACGTTCAGCTCTTGCGCGGAGAGGAAGCCTTCGCCGTGCAGACCTCCCTTGATCACGAGGCTGGGGTAGGTCCGGGCGTAGTCGCGCAGCGCCTTGGCGGCGGCGCTCACTTCGCCCGATACGAAGGCGATCGCCGTTGGCCCCTCCAGAAGCGGCGCCAGGGCCTCGTGTCGGCCGCCACTGACCGCCAGCTTGACCAGGGTGTTCTTGTACACCTTGTAATCGCCGCCCGCGGCTCGAAGGACGCGCCGCAAGGCGGCCAGCTCAGCGACGGTCAACCCCCGGTACTCCGTGAGGATGGCGGCCTCGGCGCCGTCGAGGCGCGCCCGCACCTCGCTCACGACGGCCACTTTCTCCGGCCTGGCGTTCTCCATCATCGGCTCCCGTGCTCGGAACGGTGCGGCACCGCTCACCTGTGCCGTCACCGCATCTACCGAACAGGGCCGACGCCCTGCCGAGTGTCAACGTTCGTCGCCTGGTCAGGCGAGCTCGAGAGCCCCTTCGACGCCCGAGGGCGTGACCGGAGGTCTACGGCGACGGCATGTACTCGATCTGATATCTCGACCCCGAAGAGGTCGCCGAGGAATCTACTACGGCGCGAGGAGGGTGCCCTACGCCGACGCGGCGAGGTCTTCGTCGAGCTCGCGCGCCCGGGCCGGATCGATGCGGATCCCGGGGCCCATGGTAGAAGACAACGTCACCCCTCGCAGGTAGCGGCCCTTGGCGGCAGCCGGCTTGGCCCGCATCAATTCCTCGATCACGGCATGCACGTTCTGGAGCAGCTGCTCGTTCGTGAACGACACCTTGCCCACCCGAACGTGGATGTTCCCGACCTTGTCGGTGCGGTACTCGACGCGCCCACCTTTGAACTCGGTCACGGCCTTGCCGACGTCGGTGGTCACGGTGCCGGTCTTGGGATTGGGCATGAGCCCCCGAGGCCCGAGAACCCGTCCCAGTTTGCCGACCTGGCCCATCATGTCCGGGGTGGCGATGGCCACGTCGAAGTCGAGAAATCCCCCTTCGATGCGAGCCACGAGGTCGTCCGCGCCGACCTCGTCGGCGCCGGCCGCCCGGGCTTCGGCGGCGGCGTCGCCCTGGGCGAAGGCCACCACCCGGGCAGTCCGCCCTGTGCCCGCCGGGAGGCTCAGCGTCCCCCTGACGATCTGGTCGGCTTTGCGGGGGTCCACCCCGAGCCGAACAGCGAGCTCGACGGTCTCGTCGAACTTCGCCGGGGCCAGCTCCTTCGCGATCTGCACCGCCTCGCTGGGCGAGTACAGATTTTGCCGGTCGAAGTGCTCGAGCGCGGCCCGGTACTTCTTCCCTGTGTGCACGTCAGGGTTCTCCTCTCGGTCTTGTGGCCGGCGCGGCCGTCAGCCTTCGACGGCGATGCCCATCGAGCGCGCCGTACCCGCCACCTGGCGCTTGGCAGCTTCGATGTCGTCGGTGTTGAGGTCGGGCAGCTTCACTGTGGCGATCTGGGCGATCTGGGCATCGGTGATCGATCCCGCTCGTTCGCGGCCTGCGGCGGTGGCTCCCTTGTCGATCCCGACGGCCTCCCGGATGAGGGCGGGCGTGGGCGGGGTCTTGAGCACGAAGGAGAACGAGCGGTCTTCGAAGATGGTGATCTCGACCGGCACGATCGTGCCCCGCTGGTTCTCGGTCGCGGCGTTGTACTGCTTGCAGAACTCCATGGTCTGCACACCGTGCGGTCCGAGCGCCGTACCCACCGGCGGCGCGGGCGTGGCGCTCCCGGCCGGGAGCTGGATCTTCACGACGGCAAGGACCTTCTTCTTCTTGGGGGGCATGGCGGAGGGCCTCCTGGGAGGACTAGAGCTTGGCGACCTGGCTGAATTCGAGCTCGACCGGGGTCTCTCGGCCGAAGATGTTGACGAGGACCTTCAGCTTCAGCTGGTCCTCGTTGATCTCGTCGATCTGTCCCGAGAAGTCGGCGAAGGGCCCTTCTTTCACCCGTACCGTCTCGCCCACCTCGTACTCCAGGCGGGGGCGCGTCTTCTTGACGGGCTCGGAGCCACCCTCGACCTTGACCTGGAGGATGCTCTCCACCTCGCGGCGCGACAAGGGGGTGGGCTTGGTCCCGGGGCCGACGAACCCGGTCACCCCCGGAGTGTTCCTGATGACCGACCACGAATCGTCGTCGAGGTCGCAGCGGGTCAGGAGGTACCCGGGGAACACCTTCTTCTGGACCACGACCTTCTTGCCGTTCTTGAACTCCACGACGTCTTCCATGGGGATCACGACCTCGAAGATCCGGTCCTCCATGTTCATCGACACGATCCGGCTCTCGAGATTGGACTTCACCTTGTTCTCGTAGCCCGCATAGGTGTGCACCACGAACCAACGCCCGGGCCGGTCGTAGGGGCTCTCGATGACGACGGGTAGCTCCTCGTCCTCCTCGTCGAATACCCGCCCGTCGAGATCCTCCTCGGCCAATCCCCCAACCACATGGCCGTTGTCCTCGGCGTCCCCCGACAGCTCGACGGTCTCGGGCTCGGGCTCGGGCTCGGTGCTGACACCGGAACCCGAATCGCCGGCCTCCTCGACGTCGAGGTCCACCACCGGAGCCTCTGTGTCGAAGGGCGTTGCGACCGAGGGAACGGCACCGTCGCCGAGGTCCCCCCCCGACTCGAGATCAGAATCGCTCATGACTTGAACAGGAAGATGACGGCGTGCGAGAAGCAGTAGTTGAGCAGGAAGATCAGGCTGACCAGCAGCACGAGGGTCAAGAAGACGATGGTGGCGGAGTTCGCCACTTCCTTCGAAGTAGGCCAGGCCACCTGGCGGAGCTCGGACCGCACCTCGCGGAAGAACTCGGCGATGCGGCCGAAGACCGAGGTCTCGGCCTGGGGTACGGGGCGGGCACGCGGGGGCGGCGGCCGGCGGGTCGCGGGAGAGCCGTCAGCCTCGATCTGACCTTGGCGCTGCATCATGCGCTTCATCTCTCGGTTCACGGCTTCGCACGCCTTTCGACGGCCAGATGGCAGGGCAGGAGGGACTCGAACCCCCAACCGCCGGTTTTGGAGACCGGTGCTCTACCAATTGAGCTACTGCCCTTCGGCGGCCAGGACACCGGTCACCACCCGGGCGGCCTAGGGGGCCGGTCATCGAGGTTACCACCGGCCGCAGCCGGTCTCCCGACGGTCACCGGTCTCCACAGGGCGGTGTCGCCGGCGGGCCGGCGAAGGGAGCCCCCTGACGTCGGCCGGAGGTCAGCGCGTCTCTTTGTGGAGGGTGTGGCGGCGGTCCCAGCGGCAGAACTTGGTGAGCTCGATCCGCTCCCGGTCGTTCTGCTTGTTCTTCATGGTGATGTAGTTGCGCCGCTTGCACACCTCGCAGGCCAGTGTCACCTGCACCCGCTTCTCGTTCTTGGCCATGACCTTGCTCCTTCTGGATCCTCCGCACGGGGCGGGGTCTGTTTCCTCGGGCTGGTAGCGGCGGCGGGACTCGAACCCGCGACAACACGATTATGAGCCGTGTGCTCTGACCAACTGAGCTACGCCGCCAGGGGCGAGCCCCCTGTCGGAATCGAACCGACGACACCAGCCTTACCATGGCTGTGCTCTGCCGACTGAGCTAAGGGGGCGGACACGGCAACTCCGCGCCGGGAGAGCATAGTCGCCACATCCTCATTCTCCGTGGGGTCCAGCTGGTCCGAGCAGGTCCGGGCGGCGCCGAACCCGCCACCGGTACGATCGTCCGATGGAGGTCAGGCTGGCGCGCCAGGCGGACGCCGAGGCCATGCGCGTCATCTACAACGCCGAGGTCATCGGCTCCACCGTCACCTTCGACCTCGAGCCCCGGACGCCCGAGGAGCAGCGCGCGTGGATCACCCGCCACCAGGGCCCCTACCCGGCGGTGGTCGCCGTCGAAGCTCCCACCCTCGTCGGCTTCGGGTCGCTGTCACCGTTTCGCGACCGAGCTGCCTACTCCACCACCGTGGAGGACTCTCTCTACGTCGACGGCGCATGGCGGGGAAAGGGGGTGGGCCGCTTGCTGCTCGAGGAGCTCGTGGCCCTGGCCGTGGCGCGGGGATTCCACACCGTGATCGCTCGGGCCTCAGGTGACAACGAGCCCTCGATCGCCCTGCACCAGCGGTGTGGCTTCGCGCTGGTGGGCGTCGAACGCGAGGTAGGACGGAAATTCGGCCGCTGGATCGACGTCGCCATCCTGCAGCGGATGCTGTGAATCAGGCGTCGACGTAGTCCAACGAGGCGACCCGCTCCCCGGCTCGCGGTTGCGAGCCCCCGCCGCCGCGCCGGCCCCACCGGGCCAGGAGCCGCTCTCGGTCAAAGGGCGACAGCGGCACGGTCAAGATGGCGAGGCACACGAGCAGCGCTACCGCCACGGTGAGGGGGTCGGCCTGGAACAGGCCCGACACCAACTGCCGGCCCGCCGGGAGGCCGATGAAGGCGGCGACGATCGACGATCCCACGATGAGGGTCCTGACCTTGCCGGTGGCGACCGGTGCGAGTACCACGAGCCCCCACGACAGGTACCAAGGCTGGACCACCGGCCCGAGGGCCACGATGATGAGCATCGTCATGCCCATGGCGCGCAGGGCCCCGATCCGGTCCGATCGCAGCAACAACCACACACCGGCGACGCAGGCGACGATCACCCCGAGCCCACGGGTCATCGACAGGGTGGTATGCAACGACACCCCTATCCCCACCAGATGGGCCAAGTCGGTGACGAAGATGCCCGCTCCGGTGGCGGGCGCCACCCATGACCGCACCGTCCCGGGGGTGGACAGGTTCAACACCCAGCTCCACCCGAGACCGGTGGCGATCGACAGCCCACCCATCACTGCGGCCGCGATCAAGCCAGCGGTGACCACCGGGCGTATCCGGGCGCGCACCGGGAGCCCGGTGCCCATCCAGTCCCAACCGATGTAGATGACGCCGAGCGCGGCGGGGACCTTCACCGCCGCGGCCAATGCGCACAGCACGATGCCGGCCACCGGTCTTCCCCGGCGCGCCACGGCCAGGCCGGCCATGAGCAGGCCGAGCATGAGTGCATCGTTGTGGGCACCCCCCACGAGATGCAGGATCGTGACCGGATTGAGCACGGCCACGGTGAAGGCGTAGGACGGATCTCGCCCCAGGCTCCGAGCCAACGATGGGATCGACAAGGCCATGAGCCCCACGCCGAGCACGGCCAGAAGCCGCAGGAGCGTCAGGTCGATGAGCTCGTGATGGTTCGAGACACTGGTGAGCAGTCCGTCGGTCTCCATGAACAGCGGCCCGTAGGGCACGGGCGTGTTCAGCCACAGGTGGTCGACCAGGGTCACCGACGGGGCCGCGCCGAGGACGCCGGGGCCGTAGTGGTACGGGCTGATGTGGTGGCTCATCATCTCGCCCTGGGCGGCGTAGCTGTAGATGTCCCGGCTGAACAACGGCGGCGCCAGGAGCAGTGGCACGATCCACAGTGCCAGCACCATCACGAGCTTGCGGACCGGTACCCCTTTCACCTGCGAGAGCGTGCGGATCAAGCCGTACCAGACCGCGCATGAACAGCACGAGGCCGCCGTACATGGCGATGAGCCCGAGGAAGTTGAGGTTGTTCTGCGGGGCCGTCTGGCCCACGGCGGGGACGCCGAAGAACCACGCGCCGGGGAGCTTCAACACGAACGGCGACCACTGTTGGCTCGCACCCACGGTGATGGCGCTGACGGAGATGAACCCGAGGATGGCCGGTCGCACGAGCAAGCGCGACCCGTCGCCGTCCACGGATCCGGGCTCGAGTTCGGGACCGACAAGGGCGCTGAAGGGCCAGCGCCGCCGGACCGCCTCGTCCCAGATCGTCAGGCGATCGAGGACCCGACCCACCGCCGGGATCGCCGAAGGATCGAGGCCGCGTACGGATGCGGCGGTCCTTCCCATTAGACCCATTGTCTCGGCCCTCGCCCCGAAGTTGCTCGTACCTGCGTCGTGTACGCCAACCCGCTGAGACCCCCCGTCCGCCGGACCGGGAGGATACGCGTCGGACACATTCGTAACGCCATTGTAATGAAAGTCACCTGATAGGCAAGTGTCACCCCGGTGCCGGCACCCGATAGGGCGGGAGGCCACGCCGCCAGCCCCGAGCGTGGGGCGACCCCGGGCGAGAGTGGGGGCGACCCCGGGCGAGAGTGGGCCGGGAAGGATTCGAACCTTCGTAGGCTGTGCCGGCAGATTTACAGTCTGCTCCCTTTGGCCGCTCGGGCACCGACCCGCGGGGCGCGACCATACCGCCACGCCCACCTCAAGGTCCTGGGCGAGGTTGCATCGAGCGGCCGGCCGATGGGAGCGGCCGGCGCGAGCAGAACTAGCGTGGTGGCATGCCCACCTTCGACGTGGTCTCGCAGGTCGACATGCAAGAGGTCCGCAATGCCGTCGACCAGGCCAACCGTGAGGCCGGCACCCGTTTCGACTTCAAGGGAACCGACTCGAGCATCGAGCTGGCGGAGAAGGAACTGGTCCTACGGTCCTCGACCGAGGACCGTCTGAGGGCTCTGCACCAGGTCCTCCAGGAGAAGATCGTTCGCCGCGAGGTGTCGCTCAAGGCCCTGGAGGACGGCAAGATCGAGGAAGCGACCAAGGGCACGGTCCGCCAGCGGATCTCCATCAAGGCGGGCATCTCCGCCGATCACGCCAGGCGCTTGAACAAGTTCATAAAGGACCTGAACCTCAAGGGTGTGTCGTCACAGGCCCAAGGTGACCAACTCAGAGTGACAGGGAAGAAGCGTGACGACCTGCAGCGCATCATCCAGGCCCTGAAGGAACAGGACTTCGGCATCCCCCTGCAGTTCCAGAACTTCAGGGACTGAGAACCTCAGGGCTCGGCCCCTTCGACCTCCAAGGCCGCCTCGACGAACAACTCGGCCTCGGCGTGCGCCACCGGGTCCACGTTGAAGAGCCGGTTGAAGACCAGGAACTTGACGATCCACAGCAAGGCGAAGGCGGCGGTGTTGGCCCCTTCGACCACCACGGTGCGCCCGAAGTGCTGGAGGTTGTACACATTGCTGAGGTGATGCGCCAGCGACGCCGTCCCGATCGACATGGCGATCCCGATGGCGGTCATCGTCCAGAAGGGCAGGACCTCCTTGAACACGTGCGACCGCCCGCTCTTGCCCCAGGACCATGAGCGGTTGAGGTAGTAGGCCGGCACGCTCGCCACCAGGTTGGCGAAGACGGTGCTCGGCACCTCGGTCCAGAGGCGGAACACGCCGAAGACGAGGCCCAGGACCGTGAACGACACGATGGTCGAGATGACCGACACCGTGGCGTAGCGGAACATCTTCTTCCCCGTGGGGGTGTGGTACAGGCGCCACAGGCGCTTCACGGTGGCGACCATTTAGCGAATCTAGCCCGACGGGCGCAGTTGTACCCAGCCGGGCCCGGGGGTCGCCCGCTACCGGGGCCCGGATGTGCGGGCCCAGATGTGCGGTGGTCGATGCCTTCGGTCGGCGCCAGTCAGGGCAAAGCGTTGTCCTGGGCCACGCCCCCCAGCCACTTTGCGCTGGGCTTGGGCCGCCGTTCGAAGGTGGCCGAGTCGACCTCGACCAGGCCGAACCGGGGGCCGTACCCGAGGACCCACTCGAAGTTGTCGAGCAGGCTCCAGTAGAAGTACCCCCGGACGTCGATGCCATCGTCGAGGCAGCGCCGCACACCGGCGAGGGCTTCCGACACGTAGGCGATGCGCTGGGAGTCGTCGGCGGTGCCGATCCCGTTCTCGGTCACCAGGACCGGCGTGCCCCCGGTGACCTCCCAGGCCCGGCGCACCGTGGCCTCGAGAGCCCGGGGCCAGAACTCGTAGCCCATCTGGGTGACAGGGACCCCCTCCTCGGTGCCGAGCACTCCCTCGGGCCCGATCCGCATCCGGGTGTAGCACTGCACCCCCACGAAGTCGTCGCCCGGCGGTGGCCTCGAGGAAGACGTCCTCGGTCGGGCGCCGGATGCGGTTGAGGCGTTCCTCGCCACCGGGGATGGCCTGGTAGTCGTGCATCGAAAGCGTGAGCCCGACGGGATAGTCGCCCCGGGCGCCCCGCAGGGCCTCGACTCCCAGGACGTGGGCCCGGCACAACGAGGCGTTCACCGCCTGGCGCCGGCCCGAGTCGCGCACCGCGGGCGGGAACACGGCGAAGAGGTATCCCATCGTGGCCACGACGTTGGGCTCGTTGAGCGTACAAGCCCAGCCCACCAGATCGCCCAGGTGCATCCCGACCCGCTCGCAGAACCGGGCGAAACGATCGGGGGCGGCGTCCGCACTCCCATCCGCCGCGCCCCGACAGCCACCGGGGGATGGTGAAGTGGTTGAGCGTCACCACCGGGGAGAGGCCGAGCTCGTGGCACCGTGCACACTGGCGCCGGTAGTGCTCGAGCGCGGCGAGCGACCATTCCCCCTCCTCGGGCTCGATGCGGCTCCACTCCACCGAGAACCGGTAGGCGCCCAGTCCGAGAGAGGCCACCAGGTCGAGGTCCTCGGGCCACAGGTGCCACGAGTCACAGGCGTCCCCACTGGACTCGAGGCACGGCGTCCCCGGCGCATGCTCGAAGACCCACCAGTCGTTGTTGGTGTTGCCCCCCTCGATCTGGTGAGCGGCGGTGGCGGTCCCCCACAGGAACCCTTCGGGGAAGTCGATGCTCGGCACCTGGGACACCGTAGCGGTGGGGCCTGCCAGGATGTGGTGGTGAGCGACGCGTTGGACTTCCTCGTCAAACTGCTCGACATCGAGCCCATCGAGGTGAACATCTTCCGAGGTGTGAGCCCCGACGAGCGCCGCCAACGCGTGTTCGGGGGCCAGGTCGCCGCGCAGGCCCTCATGGCGGCGGGGCGCACGGTCGAGCGGGGCCGCGTGCACTCGCTGCACGCCTACTTCCTGCGCCCCGGGGACCCCAACGTGCCGATCCTCTACGAGGTCGACCGGATCCGCGACGGCCGGTCGTTCACGACCCGACGGGTGGTGGCCATCCAGCACGGACAGGCCATCTTCAACGTCGCCGCCTCGTTCCACGTCTACGAGGAGGGCGCCTTCGACCACCAGGTGCCCATGCCCGAGGTTCCCGACCCCGAGACCCTTCCCTCGCTGCTCGACCGGCTCGAACCGCTGCGCGACGAGCTCGCCGACTGGTTCGCCCGCCCCCATCCCATCGACCAGCGTCACGTGGGCGAGCTGCCGTGGATGCAGCACGAGGCCAGCGACCCCGTCCAGCGGGTGTGGATCCGGGCCGACGGCACGCTCCCCGACGACCCCCTGCTCCACTCGTGCGTGGCTGCCTATGCCTCGGACATGTCGCTGTTCGACACCATGCTCGCCCCCCACGAGGTGCGGTGGGACGACGCCGAGTTCATGGGGGCGAGCCTGGACCACTGCATGTGGTTCCACCGGCCCTTTCGGGCCGACGACTGGCTCCTCTACGACATGGACAGCCCCAACGCCTTCGGCGCCCGAGGCCTGGCGCGGGGCTTTCTCTTCGCCCGCGACGGGAGGCTCGTGGTCTCGATGGTCCAGGAAGGCCTGATGCGCCTGGTCCCCAAGCTGTCGCCCTGAGGCGACCCCCAGGCGCAGAGACTCAGCGCTGGGCCAGAGGGACGTAGGGGCGCGGCTCGGCGCCGATGTAGAGCTGGCGGGGACGGGCGATCTTCGAGTCCTGGTCGAGCATCTCCTGCCAGTGCGCCAACCACCCGGCGGTGCGGGGAATGGCGAAGAGCACCGGGAACATCTCGAGGGGGAACCCCATGGCCTGGTAGATGAGGCCGGAGTAGAAGTCGACGTTGGGGTAGAGCCGTCGGGAGGTGAAGTACTCGTCGGAGAGGGCGATCTCCTCGAGCTTCAGGGCGATGTCGAGGAGGGGGTTCTTGCCGGTGATGGCGAACACCTCGTCCGCGGTCCGCTTGATGATCCTGGCCCTCGGGTCGTAGTTCTTGTAGACGCGGTGGCCGAACCCCTGGAGCCGGCCCCCCTCCCCCTGCTTCACCGAGTCGATGAAGGCGGGCACGTTCTCGATCGGAGCCGATCTCGGTCAGCATGCGGATGACCATCTCGTTGGCACCCCCGTGACGGGGCCCGTAGAGGGCGGCGCAGGCCGCCGCGCAGCACGAGTAGGGATCGGCGTGCGACGACCCGACCACGCGCATGGCCGTGGTGGAGCAGTTCTGCTCGTGGTCGGCGTGGAGGATGAACAAGATGTCGAGGGCACGGGCCAGGATGGGATTGGCGTCGAAGCGGGGCTCGGCCACCTTCCACATCATCGAGAGGAAGTTGCCGGCGAAGTCGAGGGAGTTGTCGGGATAGACGAAGGGCATGCCCACCGAGAAGCGGTGGGCGGCGGCGGCCAGGGTGGGCATCTTGGCGATGAGCCGGATGATCTGGCGACGGCGGGACTCGGGGTCGAAGATCTCCTTGGCGTCGAGATAGAACGTCGAGAGCGCCGCCACCGCGGAGACGAGCATCCCCATGGGATGGGCGTCGTAGTGGAACCCCTCGAGGAACCGCTTTCGTACGTTCTCGTGGATGTAGGTGTGCTAGGTGATCTCGTGTCGCCATCCGTCGAATTCGCCAGCCGTGGGCAGCTCCCCGTGGAGCAGCAGGTAGGCGACCTCGAGGTAGTTGGAGTGCTCGGCCAGCTCGTCGATCGGTAGCCCGCGGTAGCGCAGGATGCCCTGCGTCTCCGTCGACGAAGGTGACCGAGCTCTCGCACGCGGCGGTATAGACGAACCCTGGGTCGTAGAACCAGATCCCGGGGAGGAGCTTGCTCCACTCGCTCGCCGCCACCCCGCCGTTGCGGATGGGGATCTCGAGCTGGTTGCCCGTCCGGTTGTCGATGATGGTGATGCTCTCGGCCACGACGTTCGGACCCTCCTGTGCCGTCCCACTCCGATCCTATGGCTCTCTGGTCTGTTCGGTCACTCCGGAGCGTCGGCCCCGACCTGGCGGGAGGGACACCGGGACGACGCCTAGGTGCCCACCCTGAGCGTGATCGCCGGTGACATCGACCCCGCGTCACGCGTGTCTCCCGAATAGGCGGCCGTGATGGCATGGACCGAGGCCGCGGGATAGGTCGTCGTGCACGTGGCCTCGGCGTCGTGGACGATCCGGGCCCCACAACCGGGGATGGTGGCGCCGTCGTCGTCGAAGACCACCGTGCCGGTGGGAGACCCCACCCCCGACAACGACGACGTGAGGTCGGCGACGAAGGTGACGGGGCGGCCCCGGATCCCGACCAGTGGCGATGAGGTGACCGACGTCAGGGTGGCCGCCGGTTGCACCTCGACTTGGATCGAGCGCGACACGAGGAGGCCCGCCACCGTGGCACGAGGTGACTCCGCCACCACCTGCACGGTGTAGGAGGTGCCGGGTTGAACCCCGAAACTGGGCAGCGACAGGGTCGTGGACCGCCCCGCAGCGAGGTCGACGGTCCGCTGCACCAGCACCGGGCTCGCCGGTGCTCCTTGGGGGGTCGCCACCCCACCGAGCTCCACATCCTGCTCGTCCACGTTGCCGCGGTTGGCCACCACCACGTGGGTGTCGAGGGTCGTCGTGGCGGGCACGACGAGCGTCTGCGCGCTGACCACGGCGGAGGGATCCGTGATGACGTCCACGAGGGCAAGACTGTGGACCGAAGCGAGGGACCGAGACCCCGCCACCTCCGCCACCAACCGGGCCGAGGCGGTTGCGTCGAACATGGCGCGGTCGCGCACCCACACCGACCCCGGGAGGACGGCAGACCCCGGGGCGCGACGCAGGACGCGGCGACACGCTGCCCATGAGGAGTCGGCGGACTCCAGGACATCACCGGCCGAGACCAGGGCGGCGCTGGCGGCACCTTGATCGACGGCGCCGAGCCCGGTCCGGCCGCCGAGGACACCCTCGAGAATGGACCGCACGGTCGAGACGGCCTCGGCCCGGCCCGCCATGGCCGTCGCGCACCCGGCGGTGGTCACCGGATCGGGTGGGGTGATGGCGTCGTATTGCCGTCGGAGGGCGGTGGCATCGGCGCTGAAGAGGTCGAGGGTGGAGAAGAACGTGATCCGCCCGAGCGAGCTTCCCCGGTGCAGGAACGAGACCAGCTGCGCGCCCGAGGCGTTGGACTCGGCGACGAGCGGCTGGGCGAGCGCCGCGTAGCCACGGTCGACGGTGCGCCGGTACGGACCCGACGCCGAACCGATCTGGGCGACGGCGCTCACGGCCAGCACGACGATGACGGCCGACAGCACCATGGGGACGGCCCACCGCAACAGAGCTCGCACCCGCGCGCGCCGTCGCCCCAGCCGACGTCGTTCCGCGACCTTGGGCCGACGTCGTTGCCCGACCATCGATGCGACCCTACTGGCGTAGTAGCACGCCGGACCGTGCGAAGGGGCCCTGCCATGGCTCGGCATGACGAAGCTGGCGGCTGCCCCACCACTACACTCGCCTCCCGTGCCCGACAGCACTCCCCCGGCACCGCCGCCCGTATTCGGGCGCGCCGACATCCGCAAGAAGAGCCGCAAACGCGTGACTCAACGCCTGCTCAGAGTGAGCGTGGTCGTGGTCGCCGTCTTCGTCGTGCTGGCGGGCGCCGGAATCGGCTATGTCGAGTACCGCAACCATCAGATCTCGCCGCGTGAAGGTCGGCGACCTCGTGGCGGTACCCCCGTCAGGAGTCGAGAACGTGGTCCTCGTCGGTTCCACCTCCCGGTGCGCCCTGAAGGAGCAGAACAAGGCGTTCGGACTGTGCTCGGAGGGCGTCACCGGCGTGAACAGCGACGTGGTGATGATCTTGCACCTCGACCCGACCAAGAAGACCGCCGCCATCCTGTCCATCCCGCGCGACCTCTTCATCCCCAATGCGCGCCCCGACGGGGCCAACAAGATCGACGCCGCCCTCGCCGAGGGCCCCCAGCAGTTGGTGAGCGCCATCCAGCAGGACTTCGGGATCCCCATCCACCATTACGTGGAGCTCAACTTCGACAGCTTCCAGGGTGTGGTCAACGCCCTCGGGGGGGTGAAGATGTACTTCCCCGAGCCCGTGTACGACGCCTACTCGGGGCTCAACGTGCCCAAGGCGGGGTGCCACGAGCTGAACGGCTTCCAGGCGCTGGCGGTGGTGCGCGCCCGGCATCTGCAGTACAAGGGCCCCGGCGTCACGAGCACGGACCCCCGGTCCTGGCCCCAGGACCCCGAGAGCGACCTGAGCAGGATCAGGCGGGACCATGAGTTTCTGCGGGTGCTCGCGGCCGCGGTGGCCAAACGGGGCCTCGGCAACCCCGTCACCGACAACGACCTGCTCAGCGCCGTGGCGCCCCAGCTGCAGGTGGACTCGGGCTTCTCGCTCGGCTCGATGTTCGGCCTGGTGCTCACCTTCCACGGGGTCAACACCGCCACGACGCCCCAGAACACGGTCCCGGTGATCGTCCTGTCGAGTCTGAACTACTACTACCAGGGCTACGACTACGGGAACGTGGAACTGACCAGCCAGCCCAACGACCTCCAGGCCATCTCCAGCTTCCTCGGCCTTCCCGCCGACCGCAGCACCATGACGGGCAAGCCGCTCCCGTCTCCGGGGTCGGTCACGGTGTCGGTGCTCAACGGGACGGGCCAGTCCGGGCAGGCGGCCCAGACGGCGTCGGCGCTCAAGGCGCTCGGCTTCGACACGACCGGGGAAGGCGACACCCAGGCGGGAGCCAACCCGTCGGAGACGGTGGTCGACTACTCGTCACCGGGGCACCTGGCGGCCGCGGAGCAGGTGGAGCACTCGCTGTCGGGGTCGGTCACCCTGGGCGAGGGGCCCACGGCCGACGGGGCCGACGTCACCGTCGTGACGGGCACGAATTTCTCGGTGAACTCCCCGCCGTCGCAGGGCAAGTCGCCCTCCTCGGGAGGGACGTCGCCGAACTCCTCGAATACCGGGACCTCGAGCTCGGCGTCCTCGTCGTTGGGGACGCCCACGGCGCCCACCCAGCCCCTGGCGCAGTTCGACCCCCGGTCGTGCACCACCTCGGGCGGCGAAGGCCCCTAACACCCCGGCGGTCCGGGCGGGCGGCCTACTCCCCGCTCAGCCCGGCCGAGGTCGGCAGGCTGCTGGCAGTCTTGCGCCACTGCACGGTGGGGGCGATGGCCTGGAGGTCGACCCGGTTGCGGTGGCGGTCGACGACCGCCAGGAGCGAGTGGATCGTGGCGGGCCCGAGCAGGTGCGGCACCAGGCCCAGGTCGAGGAGCTTGGTGTGCGCGGCGCGGTAGTAGTGCTCCTGCTTCTCCACCCGGGGGTCCTCCACGTGCTCGATGCGGGTGGCCCCGGGGTAGGCGTGCGCCACCATCTCGGCCATCTGGAGCACCGAGAAGGACTCGGTGAACTGGTTGAAGACCCGGTACTCGCCCTCTTCGGCGGGATGGAGCAGGGCCAGCTCCACGCAGGCCAGGGTGTCTCTGATGTCGAGCATGCCCCGGGTCTGGCCCCCCTTGCCGTAGACCGACAGGGGATGGCCCACCACGGCCTGGACGCAGAAGCGGTTGAGCACGGTGCCGAACACGGCGTCGTAGTCGAAGCGCGTGGCCAGGTCCTCGTGCATGGTGGTCTCGTCGGTCTCTTGGCCGTAGACCACGCCCTGGTTGAGGTCGGTGGCCCGCAGGCCCCAGATGCGACAGGCGAAGAGCATGTTGTGGCTGTCGTGCACCTTGGACAGGTGGTAGAACGACCCCGGCTGCTTGGGGTAGGGCATGAGGTCGGTGCGGCCCTTGTGGGTGATCTCGATGAAGCCCTCTTCGATGTCGATGTTGGGGGTGCCGTACTCCCCCATGGTGCCCAGCTTCACCAGGTGGATGGAACGGTCCCGCTCGGCGATGGCGTAGAGCAGGTTGAGCGTGCCCACCACGTTGTTCACCTGGGTGTACACGGCATGGGCCCGGTCGATCATCGAGTACGGGGCGCTGCGCTGCTCGGCGAAGTGCACCACGGCCTCGGGCTCGAAGCGCTCGAGGAGCGTCTCGCAGAAGCGGTGGTCGGTGAGATCGCCCACGAAGGTCTCGACCTCGAGGCCCGACACCTCGTCCCAGCGCCGTACCCGGTGCTGGAGATGGGCGATGGGGACGAGGCTGTCCACCCCCATCTCGAAGTCGTACTGCCGACGCACGAAGTTGTCGACCACGCCCACGTCGTGTCCACGACGAGACAGGTGCAACGCCGTCGGCCAACCCAGGTACCCGTCGCCCCCCAGCACGAGGATACGCAAGCCCCCACCCCCTTTTTCGTCCCTTTGCCCACACCACAGGCACCCCCAGGATCCCCGATGAACCTGGGAGGAAGCTGGGATGCTCTGCAGAAACGTCTGTGAAGGCGTGAAGAAACCGTGAGAGTACTGCGGTCGGCTTCCCCGTCCAGACGAGGCGGCGGCACTACGATCGTCAGGTGCCTGGCGCCCCCCTCGTGCTGCTGGCCGCAGACACGGCCCCGGTCCACCTCCATCTGACCTGGTTCCAGACGGTCGTCCTCGGCGTCCTGCAAGGCGTGAGCGAGCTGTTCCCGGTGTCGAGCCTCGGGCACATCGTGCTGCTGCCCTCCCTCTTCGGATGGACCCAGGTGGTGAAGGTGCAGTCGGATCCCGAGTCGTCCTGGCTGGCGTTCGTCGTCATGCTCCACGTCGGCAGTGCGATCGGCCTCCTCGTGTACTTCTGGCGGGACTGGGTGGCGATCGTGAGGGCATGGCTGCGGACGCTCGTCACGCGGCGCATCGAGACCCCCTACGAGCACCTGGCCTGGTTGATCGTCATCGCCACCATTCCTGCGGGCGTCATCGGCATCGTGTTCGAGCATCCCCTGCGCGTGGCCCTGGCCAAGCCCGAGGCGGCCGCCCTGTTCCTGATGCTCAATGGGGGGATCCTCCTCGCCGCCGAACGGCTGCGCCGGCGCTCCGAGGTCAGGGTGCTCGCAGCAAGAGAGGGCACCAAGGTCGACGGTGGGCGGCGGCTGGACTCCTTGGCGTACAGGGAGGCCGGCGTCATCGGGGTGGCCCAGTCGACCGCCCTCATCGCCGGCATCAGCCGTGAAGGCGTGTGCATGACCGCCGGCCTGGTGCGGGGGCTCGACCACGAGGACTCGGCCCGCTTCGCCTTCCTCCTCGCCACGCCTGTCATCTTCGCCGCCGGGCTGTTCAAGCTTTCGGACCTGACCGGCCCCCTCGGCAACGGCGTCCGAGGCCAGGCGCTGGTGGCCATGATCATCACCGCCGGCACCGCCCTGATCTCGGTGCGCTTCCTCATGCGCTACTTCAAGACCAGGACCCTGACCCCTTTCGGGATCTACTGCCTGGCGTTCGGGTTCTCCATGGCCATCTACATCGCCGTGAAGTGATCAGCGCCAGGCCTCCGGAGCGTGCCGAAGCCCAGGACGCGCCCAAGTTGGCTCGGACCCCCCGGTAAAATGGCCAGTGCCGACACCTGGCACGGACACGCGGGTGGGCAGGCACGGGAGGGGGGGCAGTGGGCAGACAGCAACCGGGAAGCGAGCTCCGCGAGCCGCGCCCGTCCCTGGCGCCACTGAGCTCGTGCCAGCGGCCACCCTTCCCCCACCGGTGCTCGACCTCACGGTGGTGATGCCCTACTACAACCCCGGCCCCGTGCTGCGGTCAACGGTGGAGCGGGCCGTCGAGGTACTCCAGGAAACGGGGATCTCCTTCGAGATCGTGACCGTGTCCGACGGCTCCACCGACGGTAGTGACGCCTCGCTCGAAGGGCTCCACCCTGGTGTGGTGGTTCGGGTCGTGATCCCCCACGCCGGCAAGGGCAAGGCGGTGCGCGCCGGGCTCGCGCGGGGCCGCGGCCGCTATCTCGGTTTCATCGACGCTGACGGGGATGTACCGCCCGAGCTCCTGGCCGAGTTCGTCGAAGTGGTGCACAAGGAGCACCCCGATGTCGTGCTGGGCAGCAAACGGCACCCCGAGTCCCAGGTCGTCTACCCCATCGCCCGGCGCATGTACTCGTGGGGGTATCAGCAACTGGTCCGTCTGCTGTTCCACCTCGACGTCCGCGACACCCAGGCCGGCATCAAGCTGGTCCGCCGCGACGTCCTGGTCGAGGTCCTGCCCCTCATGGTGGAGGAGGGCTACGCCTTCGACCTGGAGATGCTCGTGATCGCCCGGCGACTTGGCCACCGGGACTTGGTCGAAGCGCCCGTTCGCATCGGCCGCCGCTTCTCGAGCACCGTGTCTCGCCGAGTCGTGTTCGAGATGCTGCGCGACACCTTCGCCATCTGGCGACGCCTCCGCTTCGGCGACGCCTACGGAGCCAGACGCCGGGCCTGAATCGTCGGGGCCAGGGCCTCCGGCCCCCAGTCCCCAGGGAGCGGTGAGACAGCGGGGTCGTAGCATGCCGTGATGACGCTCGCCCGGGACTCTGTGCGGGACGCGCCTGCACACGGTGACCGGATCATGGCCGCGCTGGGCGCAGCGGTGCAGCGCGCCAAAGGGCCCGACCCCCTCGTGCCGGTGACCGTGGTGGCGCCGTCGGCCTATGCCGCCCTGTTCGCGCGCCGTGCCCTGGGCGCGACACCCGGGACCGGGGGGCGCCGGGGTGTCGCCAACGTGAGCTGCACCACCGTGGACAAGCTGGTGCGGCAGCTCGGTGTCCCCGCCCTGGCCGCACGGGGGCTGCGCCTTGCGCCGGACCCGGTGGACCTCGAGGCCGTCCGAACCGGGGCCCTGGCCTCGCCCCGGTGGCTGGCCGACCTCGTGGGACACCCCCGCGGCCTCGTGGCGCTGCGCAACGCCGTCACCGAGCTGCGCCGCTGCCCCGCCCCGACCCTTGTGGCCCTGGCTCGGCGCCGGGGCCGAATCGGCGATCTCTCCCGTCTGGTGGAGGGGGTGCGCGCCCAGCTGCACACCCGTGGTTTCGCCGACGCCGTCGACCTGGCCGAGGCCGCCGCCACGGCCGCGGCGAGAACCGACACGCTCGGGACGCTCGGCCCCGTGCTGCTTCTCGACCCGGGCGCAATGGCACCGTCACAGCGAAAGCTCCTCGACCTCGTGGGGGCCCGCACCGCCACCGGTCACGTCGACGCCGGCGAGTCCACGCTGACCGAGGTCACGGCGTGCGCGGATCCCGACGAAGAGGTGCGTGGCGCGGTCCGGACCGTGCTCCGAGCCATCGACGCCGGCGTGCCGGCGTGGGCCCAGGCGATCTTCCATCCTCCCGGTCCGGGCTACGCCCGCCTCCTTCACCAGGAGCTGGCGGCGGCCGGCGTGGCCGGCAACGGGCCGGAGACGCGACGCCTGGACCGGTGCGTGGCGGGGACCATGTTGCTCGGCCTGCTCGAGCTGGCCGGGTCGGACTGGGCGCGCCACGAGGTGATGGCTTGGTTGTCGACCGCTCCGATCGTGTCGGGACCTGACCGTCGGCCGGTGCCCGCCAGTCAATGGGACCTGGTCTCGTCGCAGGCGGGGGTGGTGCGGGGAGCGGCGCAGTGGGGCGAGCGGTTGCGGAATCGGGGGGAGCGGCACGCGGAGCAGGCCCGCGAGGCCGGCGTCTTGGCCACGTTCGTCGAGGACCTCGTCGTCCGGGCGGTCCCGAGGCAGGGGTCGTGGTCGACACACACCCTGTGGGCGGTGGAGCTCCTCGACCGCTATCTCGACGCCGACCCCAGGTCGTGCCCGGCCCGTGAAGTCGCCGCGGCCGAGCAGGTGCGCGGGACGGTGCTGGCGCTGGGCGAGCTCGACAAGGTGTCAGACCGCCCCGACTACGAGGCGTTCCAACGGGCGGTGCGCACCGCTCTGGAAGAGACCCGGCTCGACACCTCGGAGCTCCCCGACGGGGGCTTCGGCGACGGGGTCTTCGTGGCCCCCTTCGGAGAGGCCCGCGGCCTGCAGTTCGAAGGTGTCGTCCTCGTGGGCATGGCCGACGCTGAGGTGCCCGGGGGGATCGGCGACGACGCCTTGTTGCCCGACAGCGTCCGTCGACTCGACATCTCGGGCGGACTTCGCACACGCGACATCCGACTCCAAGAGCTGCGTGACGACGTCGACTGCGCCATCGGGTCAGGGACGACACGACGCTTCGCCACCTATCCACGCGTGGACCCCCGGACCGGAAGGGCCCAGGTGCCGTCGCGGTGGATGGCCTCGCTCACCACCATCGCCACCAGATGGCGCTCCGTCGACTCCTTCGCGGCGGGCATCTCCGGTGCCGATCCACCGCTCTCGGTGGGCGAGCTCGAGCTTCACGACCTGGCGCGCTGGGCCGCGGAGGGTCGTGACCCGGCGCTGTCCCCGGTGGCGCTCTCCTCGGGCCGGCTCCGGATTGGTATCACCGCCGCGCGGGACCGGATGGGCGACGCCTTCACCCGCTTCGACGGGAACGTCCCGGTGGGCCTGGTCTCCCCGTTCCTCGCCGATGCCCCCATGTCTGCCACGCGGCTCGAGGCCTATGCCAAGTGCCCGCGCCGTTTCCTGTACGACCGCGTCTTGCAGGTGTCGAAGCGAACCCTTCCCGAAGAGCTCTGGCAGATGGAACCGGCCGAGCGCGGCACCCTGGTGCACGCCATCCTGGAGGAGTACGTCCTCGAGCGCCTGGCCGGGGCTCGACGATCCCTGGCACGGCTGCTCGCCATCGCCGAGACGCAGTTCACCACCGCCGAGGGGAGCGGCCTGGTGGGGAAGCCGCTGTTGTGGGCGATGGACAAGGCCGCCATACGACGTGACCTCGTGCGCTTCCACGACGAGGAGGGCGATCTCGAGCCCCTGGCGGCGGAGCTCGAGTTCGGCACGGGCGTCGACGGTGCCGACCCCCCCGTGACGGTGACGCTCGGGAGTGGGCTCGAGGTTCGCTTCAAAGGCAAAGCCGACCGCGTGGACCGGCCCTCGGTCGGGCGAGCTCGTCGTGTCCGACTACAAGACGGGCAGGCAACGGATGCTGTCGGACCTCAAGAGGGACCCCGTAGCCGGAGGCAGGCTCCTCCAGCTCCCCATCTACGCCATGGCGGCGCGCGCCCGTTTCGGCGCAGAGACGGTGCGGGCGCGTTACTGGTTGCTGTCGGAGAAACGGGTGGCGCCGTGCTACAGCGTCACGATCACCGCCGAGGTCCAGGCGCGCTTTCTCGCCGTGCTCTCGCTCATCGCCGACGCGGTCGAGGCGGGGGCGTTTCCCGGGTGCTCCCACCGAGAAGCCCGGCGACAGGCAGTTCGATGCGTGCCGCTCGTGCGACTTCGACGTCTTGTGCCCCGTCACCCGTGAACGGCAATGGGCACGCAAGAGCGGTGCCCCGGCGCTGTCCCCGGTGTTGGCGCTCATGAATGCGGAGGTCCCCCAGGACGTGGAGGGGGCGGTCGTCGACGGGTTCGGGGATGAGATCGAGGTGGGCGGGTGACCTCGGCCCACGACGACGAAGGGGCGCGAACCTCGATACGCTCCGACCTCGACTCCACCCTGGTGGTGGTGGCCGGGGCGGGCACCGGGAAGACCACGGCACTGGTCGAGCGGATCGTCGAACTGGTGAGAAGTGGGCGCGCCTCGCTCCGGGAGATCGCCGCGATCACCTTCACAGAGTCGGCGGCAGCCGAGCTGCGCCAGCGCATCCGGGTGACGATCGAGGAGGTCGCGGCCGGGCACCCGAGCGAGGCGAGGCTGATGACCGCTCGCCAAGAAGTCGACGAGGCGGCCATCTGCACGCTGCACGCCTTCGCCCAACGAATCCTGGTCGAGCACTGCGTGGCGGCGGGCATCCCGCCGGGGTTCGAGGTGCTCGACGAGATCGCCGAGCGAGCGGACTTCGACACACGCTTCGAGCGCTTCGCCGACGCGCTGCTGGCCGACCTCGGCGCCGAGGCCGCCCTGGTGCAGGGGTTCTCGATCGGGTTGTCCCACGACGACCTGCTCGAGATCGCCCGCGCCCTGCACCGGCACTGGGACAGACTCGAAGACGGCGGGCTCAACAGTCTCGAGCGCATGCGCCCCGCGCCCGGAGTGTGGCCTGCGGACGATTGCGCCGCGCTGCTCGACGCCATCGATGGGGCGCTGTCGATGGAGAGCTGGTGCAGCGACGACCGGGACAAGTTGAAAGAGCACCTCGCCGTTCTCGGCGCCGTGCGCGACACAGCTTGGCGTCGTGTGACGACGCCCCCTCGACGCTGCAACTCCTCGACGGCCTGAAGTCGCTGCGCACCAAGCTCGGCCAGCACGGGAATTGGGGCGGCCACATCGACGACGTCCGCGCTGCCTGCGCCGCAGGCCGAACAGGCACGCCTCGATGCTCCTGGGTGCCAGTTACCACGCCGTCCTCGGCGAGTTGGGCGCCCGGCTGGCCAGGTTCGTCATGGCCGTCGCCGACGAGCGGCGGGTCGAAGGGCGGCTCGGTTTCCACGACCTGCTGGTCCATGCCCGCACGCTCCTGCGCCACGACCGCGCCGCCACCGACGCCCTGCGTCGCCGCTACCGACGCCTGCTCGTCGACGAGTTCCAGGACACCGATCCCATCCAGGTCGAGCTGGCGGCCCGCATCGCCGCCGCCGTGGACGGATCGGCTGACCTGCGCCCACGCCGAGAAGGGCGGGCTCTTCGTGGTGGGAGACCCCAAGCAGTCGATCTACCGGTTCCGCGGGCCGACATCGAGCTGTTCTCACGGGTAGGCCGCCGAGATCGGGGAGGAGATCGTGCTGGTCACCAACTTCCGTTCGGTCCCCGGCATCCTCCAATTCGTCAACGCCGTCTTCGACGAACTCTTCGGCACCGAGCCCGTTCCCGGTCAGGCCGCACACCACGAGCTGATCGGCGTGTCGCGACCCCGTGCCGTTGCGCTACCGGGGCCCGACTCCAGGACGGGGCGCTCGTCCCCTTGCCACGCCCGGGGACGCTGCGGTGCAGTTGTCCCTCGACGGGCTCGAGACGCCTCCGGAAGTCGGCCAAGACGGCCGAGGCCCCCCGGCGCCCGGCGGCGGGGATGCCGCCCGTCGTCCTGCTGGGCGGACCCATGAAGGCGAGCATGGCCGAGGTCCGGCGAGCCGCGGCACGCGACGTCGCCGTCTGCGTCGACGACATCCTCGATACACGATGGGCCGTGGTCGACGAGGAACGACGGCGCGCACCGGGCGGCGCGCTGGCGTGACATCGCCGTGCTGCTCCCGGCGCGCACCGCGCTGGCGGCGCTCGAAGAGGCCTTCGAGGACGCCCGCCTCCCCTACCGGCTCGAAGGCGTCGCCTTGCTGTGGGGATCCGACGAGGTCCGCGACGTCCTCGCCGTCCTGCACGCGGCGGACGACCCCGTCGACCGGGTGGCCGTGCTGGGGGCGCTGCGGAGCCCGGGCCTGGCCTGCGGCGACGATGACCTCGTCACGTGGCATCAGGCCCGAGGCACCTGGGATCCCCGTGACCGGGCACCCGAAGGCCTCGAGGCGCATCCTGTTGCGGTTGCCATGGCCGTTCTGGCACGGCTGCACCACGAGCGCTGGTGGCGCGAGCCCTCGGCCATGGTGGCGCTGGCCTTCGACGAACTGCGCAGCTTCGAGCTCTGCCTCGCCTACCACCGCCCCCGCGACCATTGGCAACGGCTCCGCTGGCTCATGGACCAGGCCCGGCTCTTCGACGAGATCGGTGGGTGGCTCGTTGCGGTCGTTCCTGGGATGGGCCGACCTCCAGGCCGAGGACGACCGGCGCAGCGGTGGCGTGGGCCCGCCGGACCCCGATGACGACGCCGTGCGCGTCATGACGATCCACGGCTCCAAGGGCCTCGAATTCCCGATCGTCGTCCTGGCCGGGCTCGAGCGCGATGTGGCGTCCGGGCAACGACCGCCGGCGGTGCTGTGGCGCGAGGACGGGACGCCGGAGCTTCGAGGCGGGGGGCGGCTTCGCTCTCTGGGGTTCGACGAGGCCAACGAGCGCGAGCGTGCCCTCGACGCGCTCGAGCAGCACCGCCTTCTGTACGTGGGCATGACCAGGGCGCGTGACCACCTGATCGTGTGCCTGCATCACAAAGAACCCAAAGAGCCGCCACCGCCGCGACTCGCACCGAGGCCGCCCGCGCTCTACGACATCTGCCTGCGCGCCCCACAGCTGTGGCGGCGCCTGCCCGTCGAGGCATTGGTGGGGGACGACGATCCCGACGAGGTCGAGCGCGATCGACACATGGGCCAAGGCACTGGCCGACCTCGGGGCTGGTACGCGACGGGGCCCGACCCCGGGCCCAGGGTGGAGGACGCCGAAGTGGTGGCGTGGCGCCAGGGTGTCGAGGCCTTCGCGGCGCGCCGCGCCGCACGCCCTCGCCTCGACGCGCCGGGTCCCGGTGACCACGGCGACGGCGGTCGCCGACAGGGTCGCCCTCGAGCGACGGGACCAGGCCCAGCGACGACCTTTGGCGCGGGGCTCCACCACGTGCGGCACCGGCTCCGGATCCCGGGTCGCCCGACGCCACCGGGGCGCCGTGGCGCGACGCCGACACCTCGCTCCAGATCGGACGGGCCGTGCACAGCGCGTTGGCCGCCATCGATCTGTCCACGGGCACCGACGACGCCGGGCGGCTCGGCCCAGGAGGTGGCCCGAGGGCGGGCCGCCGCACACGGCGTGGGCGCGCACGGCGATGCCGTCGCCGCCATGGTGGCGGCGGCCGCTGTCCTCCTCGACGGTGGCCGCCGGTGCGACGAGCCGGCACTGGCGAGAGCTCTTCGTCGCCGTGCCCGTCGGCACCGGTGTCCTCGAGGGATTCGTCGACCTCGTCCTCGAGGAGGAGGACGGGTTGGTGGTGGTCGACTACAAGACCGATCGACATCGGCGGGCCGGCCGGGAGCCACCGGGCCGCCTCGCCGGTACGGGCCCCAGGTGGCGAGCTACGCCCTCGCCCTCGAGGAGGCGACGGGCCGACCGGTGCACCGTTGTGTGCTCGTGTTCGTCGGTGACGGTGCGCCCGTCGAGGTCGTCCTCGAGGGTGACCGATCTGGCCGAGGCGCGTGGCGCGGCGCGGCGCGCCGCCGACGAGCTCCTCGCCGCCGGTGCCGGGGCTCTGGGCCTCAGGTAACGGCCGCCCCGGGGAGCTCGAGGTCGTCGCGGCGCGAGCCCTCGATGAGCTCGAGCCCCGACTCTCCGGCAAGACCGCGCGGTGCGCCGGCGAACTCCGGGTGCCTCCAGGCCGCGCGCCGTGGCGTCGATGTGCTCGAGCTCGGGCATCTCCTTGTCGGCGCCGCCCACCACACCGAGCTCGTGGAAGCGCCGGGCCTGGGGGAAGACGTTGCGCTCGAGCGACCCCACCGCCTTGTTGTAGGCCTCCACGGCGCCGCTGAGGCTGCGGCCGGTGCGCGCCATGTGCTCGCCGAAGGTGGCGAGCCGCTTGTAGAGCTCGCGTCCCATGTCCTGCACCTCGCGGGCGTTCTCGGCCAGTGCCTCCTGCTGCCATCCGTGGGCGACGGTGCGCAGCAGCGCGATCAGCGTCGTCGGCGTGGCCAGCAGCACCTGGTGGGACACGGCGTGCTCGAGGAGCGAGGAGTCGTGCTCGAGGGCGGCGGCCAACAGGGCGTCACCGGGAACGAAGGCGACGACGAACTCGGGCGAGTCGTCGAACTGCTCCCAGTACGCCTTCTTCGACAGCGAGTCGACGTGGGCCCGCAGCTGCCGGGCGTGCGCCACGAGGTGCGCTCGCCGGTCCACCTCGTCGGTGGCGTCGTTGGCGTCGAGGAACGCCTGGAGCGGCACCTTGGCGTCGACGACCACGTGCCTGGCCCCGGGCAGGTGTCACGACCATGTCGGGTCGCAGCCTGCCGTCGGCGCCGTCGGTGGTCACCTGCTGCTCGAAGTCGCAGTGCTCGACCATCCCCGCCATCTCGACCACGCGCCGCAGCTGCATCTCGCCCCAACGACCGCGGGTGGCCGGGCGAGCGCAGCGCCGTCACCAGGTTGCGCGTCTCGGACTGCAGCTTGTCCTGGGACTCGGTGAGCGTCCTGACCTGCTCGCTGAGCCCGGTGTAGGCCTTCTGGCGCTCGAGCTCGAGGAGCCGCAGCCCCTGCTCGTAGCGGCCGAGCTGCTCGCGCAGCGGGGTGAGCAGCTGCTCGATGGCCTGGGTGCGCTGGTCGAGATCGCCGCGCGCCGCCTGCTGGGCGTGGCCCATGCGGGCGTCGGCCAACTCCAGGAACTGGGTGTTGTTCTGCTCGAGCGCCTGGCGCGACAGTTCGGCGAACTCGCCCACGAGCTGGCGCCGGACCTCCTCGGTGGCGCCTCGTCGCTCCTCGGCCGCGCTGCGCTCGTGCTCGAGCGTGGCCTGCAGGGCCAGCACCTCGGCTCGCGCCGAGCCCAGTGCCTCGGCGTGGCGCTCACGCTCGGCGCCGACCCGGGCCGAGGCACGGGCCGAGGCCACGGTCCAGCCGATCGCAGCGCCACCCCCACCACCGACGACGATGCCGATCACGAGTCCGACGATCATGGGTTCTCCCTGCTCCGAGGGTGCACGCGGCCGAGACGTAACGCCGGGGTGTAACGGTGCCGGGGGACCTTGCCACGAGGCCACCGATTGGGCTCGCGCTGGCAGGTAGCGTCGACGTCGGTGCGCAAAGGCACGGCGGGGCGACGGTGCCGGTGTGAAGTCCCAGGCCCACTCCGGTGGCACGGGGCGGCCGCCAGGGGAACGGCAACGCCGGCCCCGACCGCCGCCTCCCGGGGCTCGTTGCGGAGCTTCCCGCCGACGCAGCTGGTCGAGGACTTCCGCCTGGCATGTGTCTCCCGGGCGCTCGACGACCGGGAGATCCTGCTGCAGAAGCAGAGCCGGGTGTTCTTCCAGATCTCGGGGGCGGGCCACGAGATCCTGCTCCTGGCGCTGGCCCGGTCGCTGCGTCCTGCCTATGACTGGTTCTTCCCCTACTACCGCGACCGGGCGCTGGTGCTCGCCCTGGGCGTGACACCCCTCGACATCATGCTCCAGGCGGTGGGCTCGTCTCTGGACCCGGCGTCGGGGGGGCGGCAGATGCCGTGTCACTGGGGCGCGGTGACACGCAACATCGTCACCCAGTCGAGCCCGACCGGCAGCCAGTGCCTGCCCGCGGTGGGGTGCGCCGAGGCGGGCCGCTACATCGCCCGGCGACCCGGCCTTCCCGGATGCGTCGCCCACGGCGACGAGATCACCTACGTGTCGCTCGGCGAGGGCGCCACCTCCGAAGGGGAGTTCTGGGAGAGCCTCAACACGGCATGCCGCCTGCACCTGCCGACGCTCTTCGTGGTGGCCGACAACGGCTACGCCATCTCGGTGCGCGCCGCCGACCAGTCGCCCGCGCCCGTGGCCGAGTTGGTGCGCGGGTTCCGGGGCCTGGCGGTGACCCAGATGGACGGCTGGGACTACGCCTCGTGCCGCAACAGAGGGCGCTCGCGCCATCGCCCGGGTGCGCGCCGGAGAAGGGCCGGGCCTGATCCACGCCCACGTGACCCGGCCCGTACTCCCATTCGTCGGCTGACTCCCAGGCCAAGTACCGCGACGCCGGCGAGCTCGCCCAGGAACAGGCGCACGACCCCATCGACACCCTCGAACGGGCAACTGGTCGGCGCCGGGGTGCTCACCGAGGACCAGGCAGCGGCGCTGCGCGCCGAGGCACACGCCCTGGCCGCCGGCGCGGCCGAGGAGGCCCTGGCCGCGCCGCGCCCTGACCCGGCCACCGTCACCGACAACGTGGTGCGGCTGCCGTCGCTCCCCGAGGCCGAGCCCGACCCCGACCCGGCGGACCGGCGACGCGGAACCGGTCGTGATGGCCGAGGCCATCCGCCTGACCCTGCACGAGCTGCTGGCCGGGGACGAGCGCATCCGCGTGTTCGGCGAGGACGTGGCCGACGCCGACGACGAGGTGCTCGACCACGTGGAGGGCAAAGGTGGGGTGTTCGGGGTGACGCGGGGCCTGCAACGCCGCTTCGGATCGGCCCGCTGCTACAACACGCCCCTGGCGGAGTCCAACATCATCGGCCGCGGTGTCGGGCAGGCCGCTGCGGGGCCTGCGGCCGTGCGCCGAGATCCAGTTCTTCGACTACATCTGGCCCGCCATGCAGCAGCTGCACAGCGAGGCCGCCACCATCCGGTGGCGGTCGAACGGCGACTTCACCTGCCCCCTGGTGGTGCGCGTCGCCATCGGCGGCTACCTGACGGGTGGGGCGCATCTGGCATTCCCAGAGCGGGGAGTCGATCTTCGCCCACATCCCCGGTCTGCTCGTCGCCTTCCCGTCGCGGGCGCGCGACGCCGTGGGACTGCTGCGCAGCGCCTTCGCGGCCGAGGACCCGGTGCTCTTCCTGGAGCACAAGCACCTCTACCGCCAGCGCTACGCGGCCGACCCCATCCCCAGACCGGGATGGGTGCTGCCCTTCGGGCGCGGCGCCGTGGCCCGACCGGGGAGCGACCTCACCATCGTCACCTGGGGCGCCACCGTGCAGAAGTCGCTCGTGGCGGCCGAACAGCTCTCGGCCGAAGGGTGCTTCGGTGCGAGGTCGTCGACCTGCGCACCATCTCGCCGTGGGACCACGACATCGTGTGCGAGTCGGTGCAGCCGCACCGGCCGCCTCCTCGTCGTCCACGAGGACACCCTCACCGCCGGGTTCGGCGCCGAGGTGGTCGCCTGGGTGGCCGAGCACTGCTTCTGGGACCTCGACGCTCCCGTCGCCCGCGTGGCCGCCGCCGACACCTTCGTGGGCTACGAGCCGTCCCTGGAGCACGCCATCCTCCCCCAGGTCGAAGACATCGTCACCGCGGCTCGCGCCCTGGCCAAGGTCTGACCGCGGCACCGACGCCGGCTGGGTCGGCCCGGCCCGGGGCATGTCATCCTGAGGAAGTGGAGCGTGTGGTGGTGATCGGCGCCGGCTTCGCCGGGCTCAGCGCGGCCAAGCACCTCCGGGACCAACCGGTGGAGGTGACCATCGTCGACCACCACAACTTCCACACCTTCCAACCGCTTCTGTACCAGGTGGCCACGGCCGGGCTCGATCCCGCCGACGTCGCCTATCCCGTCCGCACCATCTTCGGGCGCGATCCCAACGTCGTGTTCCGCCACGGCCAGGCAGTCTCGGTCGACGTCGAGGCACGGCGGGTGGCCCTCGCCGACGGCACCGCGCTCGACTACGACCGGCTGGTCGTCGCCACCGGCGCCACCACCGGGTTCTTCGCCGTTCCCGGCGCCTCGCAACACTCGCTGCCCCTCTACACGCTGGCCGACGCCCGCCATCTGCGCAACGACATCCTGGGTTGCCTCGAGGCGGCCGACGCCCACCCCGGGGACTTCGACGGGGGAGCACCCACCTTCGTGGTGGTGGGCGGGGGTGCCACCGGCGTGGAGATGTCGGGCGCGCTGCTGGAGCTGCTCGAGGTGGCGGTGCGCCGTGACCGCCTGCGCATCGACCCCCAACGCTCCAAGGTCGTCCTGCTCGAGGCCGGGCGACCGGCTACTCCCCGGGTTCGCCGAGAAGGCCAGCGGCTACGCGCTGGAGACGCTGCGCTCCCGGGGCGTCGACGTCCGACTCCGGACGCCGGTGGCCGAAGTCACCGCCGAGGGGGTCCGCCTCGGCGACGGCGAGTGGCTCACGGGCAGCAGCGGTCATCTGGGCCGGGGGTGTGACCGTCGACGGCACGCTGGCCGCCTCGCTTCCTGCCCCGCACGGCCGCGGGTGGCCGGGTGACCCTCGAGCCCGACCTGTCTGTCTCCGGCCACCCCGAGGTGTTCGTGGTCGGCGACGCCGGCGCCGTGCCGTGGGGACCCCAGCACCCCGAGCCCTGCCCCCAGGTCGCCCAGGTCGCCATCCAGTCCGGGAAGCACGCCGCGCGCCAGATCGCGCGCCAGCTCACGGGCCAGTCCACGACGGCCGTTCGCCTACCACGACAAGGGCCTCATGGCCACGATCGGGCGACACGCGGCGGTGGCCCAGCTGCGCCGGGGACTCATCTTTCGCGGGACCCTCGGGCTGGCTGGCGTGGCTGGGCCTTCACCTCGTCTACCTGGTCGGCTTCCGCAACCGGGTGGTGGTGCTCGTCAACTGGTGGTGGCGCTACCTGGACTGGCCGTCGGGACCCCGGCTCATCGTCGCCGACGTCGATGCGGACACCTGAGAGACCGCGACATCTCGGGAACGATCACCCGGTGTCTTCCACCACCCCGCCGGTGTGGCGCCCCGAGGAGGTCGGTGCCGAGTGGTTGACCGACGTGCTGCGCGGCGCGGGGGTCATCGACGACCAGCGCATCGTCGACGTGGCGGCCGAGCCGGTGGGCACCGGGCAGATGGCCGACAGTGTGCGCCTCCGACTCATCTACGACTCCGACGTAGCGGGAGCCACCGAGGCCCCCGCCTCGGTGGTAGGGAAGTTCACTCCCGCTGATGAGACGAGCCGGGCCACGCGGCTGGCCTTGCGGACCTCGGAGGTCGAAGTCCGCTTCTACCAGGAAGTGGCGGGCACCGTCGGCGTCCGTACGCCGCGCTGCTACTTCGCCGACGTGGACCCGGCCACGCGCCGCGTTCGTCCTCGTCCTCGAGGACATGGCGCCGGCCCGCGCGGGTGACCAGATGGCGGGATGCAGCGTGGACGAGGCCGCGCTGGCTCTGGCGGAGCTGGCTGCCCTGCACGCGCCCCGATGGGGTGACCCGGCCTTGGAGCGCCTCGCATGGCTGGATCGCCGCCCGCCCGACGGCGGCGACGTGGGCGTCGGCGCTCCTGCCGTTGCTGTTCGACGGGTTTCGTCGAGCGCTACGGCGACCAGTTCTCGACGACGGCGTCCTCGGCGTCGGCCGACACCTCTTCCCCCGCATCGGGCCTACCTGCGGCCGCGGCCCGCGGCCGCGGACCGTCCAGCACGCCGACTACCGGCTCGACAACCTCCTGTTCGGCACCGGCGCGGGCACCCCGCCGGTGACCGTCGTCGACTGGCAGACCGTCACGCTCGGGCCCGGTCCGGCCGACGTCTCGTACTTTCTCGGGGCCGGGCCCTCGGTCGACGACCGGCGTGCGCACGAGGAGGAGCTCGTGCGCGAGTACCACGAGCGCTCTGGTGGCCGGGGGGGTCGAGCGGCTACTCGTTCGACGCATGCATGACCGACTACCGGCGCTACGCCTACGCCGGCTATGTCATGGCGGTCGGCGCCTCCATGCTGGTGGAGCGCACGGCGCGGGGCGACGAGATGTTCCTCACCATGGCCCGGCGCCATGCCGCCCAGATCGAGGACCTCGGCTCCGAGTGCCCTCCTGGCCACTGACGCTCGATCCGGACCGAGGAGGACCACGTGCCCTCAGCTGAGCGACTTCGACGAGCACTTCGTGCACCAGATCCCCGAGCCCCTCGGCGTGGTGGGCATCGAGCACCACGCACTGGCGGGAGAGCTACTTCTTCGTCACCCATGGCCCCGCGTCGACAGCGACGTGGTCGTCGTCGCCATGGCCACCTATCCGCCCCGCCACCTTCTCGACGCCCTCGTGCTCGGTCGCGTCGGCGGCGAGCTCGTCTTTCGGCCACTACCAACGCCCCGCCGACGGCGATCCCCACACCTCGATCGTGGGCCCGGTGTCGGTGGTGGTCGAAGAGCCCTTTCGGCGCCTGCACGTGGTGGTCGACTCCGCCGACGGCTTCGACGCCGAGCTCACCTTCGAGGCGCGCACCGACGCCTACGGGCTGCGGCGGGGTCGGCTTCGCGACGACTCGGGCGCGCTGCTGTGGGACCAGAGCCACATGATCCAGTCGGGCATCTTCGGCGGCACCTACAGCAACAGAGCGAACCGGCGGGTCCGTCGATGGCTGGCTGGGCCAACGGGACCACTCCTGGGGGGTGCGCGACCACGGCCGCATCCCGCTGTGGACCTGGTTGGCGATCCAGTTTCCCGACGGGATGCTCGGGGTCTGGCACTGGGAGCTGCGCCGACGGGGCCCGTGTCTTCACCGACGGGTGTTGGGCGCCGGCCGGCGGCGGAGCCCCGGTCCCGGTGGTGGACTTCCGTCACGACCTGCACTGGACCGACGACGCCGGGCCCCCGTCGGCCTACGGACCCGATGGTTCGGCCGTGAGCGGCCTGACCGGGCACGGTCGTCTTCGCCCTGGCCGACGGCTCGCACGGTGACGATCCGGGGAGCGGGTCGGTGGTGCGCTCCGTACCGCCCCGTTCTACGGCGGGGGCCAGCATCTGCATGGCGGTCGAGACCGACGACGGCCGGAGGGGCACGGCCATCTACGAGGTGACCGGGCGCCACCACCACCGTTTCTTCCCCGAACCGCTGGCCACCGGCACGCCCTGACACCGGCACGCCCTGACACCGGCACGCCCCGACACCGGCACGCCCTGACACCGGCACGCCCCGACACGGGCACGCCCTGACGACGGCACCCGTGACACCGGCCCCGGCCCGACACCGGACCCGACCGGACACCCGAGGCCGCCGGCCCGCCACCACCCGGGCGAGAAGGAACGGATCTCTTGGCGCTACGGTGGAAGCGTGGCGAAGCGTGTCGTGGTCGAGTTGACCAACTCCGACGAGGTCACCGAAAGCCTGGAGCACATCGACCGCGAGGTGATCAAGCTGTTCGCCCTGGTGGGAGAGGGCGTGGCCGGCGCGACGCACTGCCTGCTCGACGGGGACCGCGAAGCGGCGCGTGTGCTGGCCGAGAGCGACGAGACGATCGACGCGCTGTACCGCGAGGTCGAGCAGCTGGCCAGAGCCAACTGGCCCGAGCGCGCCACGGGGCCCGACGAGTTGCGCTACCTGGTGGCCGTGCTGCGCATGCTGCCCGAGCTCGAGCGCAGTGGCGACCTCGCCGAGCACGTGTCACGCCGGGCCGTGCGCGGCCTCGGGGTGGAGTTGTCGCCCCGGGCACGCGGCCTCGTCGAGCAGATGGGCGAGGTGGCGTGCGAGATGTGGCGTGCCACCGCCGACGCCTACGCCGATCGCGCCCCGGTGGCCGACGAAGTCGAGGAGCTCGACGACGAGCTCGACGAGCTGCACGTCACGCTGACGGCCGAGATCGCCAGCGGATCGATGCCGCTGCCTGTCGCCATCGAGGCGGCGCTGGTGGCCCGCTTCTACGAGCGCTTCGGCGACCACGCCGTCAACCTGGCCCGCCGCATCGCCGTCATGGTGGGGCGAGCCACCACGGGGGCGACAGAAAGGCTCCGGCCGACGCCGACCGGTAGCGGTCAGTCGAAGCACCGACGGGCGAGGAGGGCCTCGGCGATCTGCACGGCGTTGAGCGCGGCGCCCTTGCGCAGGTTGTCGCCGGAGACGAAAAGCACGAGCCCGTGCGCGACAGTGTCGTCGCGCCGCACCCTGCCCACCAGGACGGGATCGGTGCCGGCGGCGGCGAGCGGGGTGGGCACGTCGACATAGCGCACACCGGGGGCCTGCTCCGAGCAGGGCACGGGCCCGGTCCACCGTCAGGGCCCGCTCGAATTCGGCGTTGATGGACATGCTGTGGCCGGTGAACACCGGGACGCGCACGCAGGTGCCCGACACGGCCAGGTCGGGGATGCCGAGGATCTTGCGGCTCTCGTCGCGCAGCTTCTGCTCCTCGTTGGTCTCCCCCGACCCGTCGTCGAGGAAGCGGCCCGCGTGCGGGCAGCACGTTGTAGGCGATGGGGCCGGGGAACACCGTCGGCGGGGGGAAGTCGACGCCGGCACCGTCGAAGGTGAGGCCCGGCAGCCGCCTCCACCGTCTTGGCCAGCTGCTCCTCGAGCTCGCGAGCGCCGGCGAGCCCGGCGCCCGACACCGCCTGGTAGGTCGAGACCACCAGACGTCGAAGCCCGGCCTCGCGGTGCAGCGGCGCCAGCACGGGCATGGCCACCATGGTGGTGCAGTTGGGATTGGCCACGATGCCCTTGTCCATGTGGTCGAGGGCGTCGGCATTGACCTCGGCCACCACGAGCGGCACAGCCGGGTCCATGCGCCACGCCGAGGAATTGTCGATCACCGACGGCGCCGGCCGCGGCGATCCGGGGCGAGATCTGGCGTGAGGCGTCGGCCCCGATCGACATGAGGGCGATGTCGACGCCGCGGTAGTCGGCTCCCTCGGCGACCTCGACCTCCACGTCGCCGTCCCCGCCAGGGCAGGCGGGCACCAGCCGAGCGCGCCGAGGCGAAGAAACGGATGTCGTCGACGGGAAACGATCGCTCGGCCAGTACCGAGCGCATGACCGTGCCGACCTGGCCGGTGGCACCCACGACGGCGATCCGCATGGCGACAATCCTACCGGCCCGGGCTCAGCCGCCCGACAGTTCGAACGCCTGGTGCAGGACGCGCACCGCCTCCTCGACGCGATCGGCGCGCACCACGCAAGAGAGGCGGATCGAGGAGGTCGAGATCATCTCGATGTTGATGCCGGCAGCGGCGAGGACCTCGAACATGGTGGCCGACACACCGGGGTGACTGCGCATGCCGGCACCGACCAGAGACACCTTGGCGATCCCGTCGTCGGCCAAGACCTCGCCCGCACCGATGTCGGGCGCCAGCGTGCGAGCCACTTCGAGGCTGGCGGCGAGGTCGGCCTTCGGGACCGTGAAGGAGATGTCGGTCGTCCCGTGCAGCGACGTGTTCTGCACGATGGTGTCGACGTTGACGGCCCGGTCGGCCAGGGCCCGGAACAGTCGAGCCGCGATGCCCGGGTTGTCGGGGACACCGGTCACGGTCACCTTGGCCTCGGAGGTGTCGTGGGTGACGGCGGTGACGACGGCCTGCTCCATGGACGGATCCTCCTTGACCACCCAGGTGCCGGGCTCCCAGGTGAAACTAGAACGGACGTGCAACGGCACGCCGTGGTTGCGGGCGAACTCGACCGATCGCAACGCCAGCACGCGTCCACCGCTGGCGGCGATGTCGAGCATCTCCTCGAAGCTCACTCGGGGCAGCCGACGAGCCTCGGGGACGATACGGGGATCGGCGCTGAACACCCCCGACACGTCGGTGTAGATCTCGCAGGCCTCGGCACCGAGAGCAGCGGCCAGTGCCACGGCGGTGGTGTCGGAGCCGCCGCGACCGAGTGTGGTCACGTCGCGGTCGAGCGACACCCCCTGGAACCCGGCCACCACGGGCACCCGGCCCTCTTCCAACGCGGCCCGCAGCCGGTCGGCTTTGACCTCGACGATCTTGGCCCTGAGATGGGCGGTGTCGGTGATGATCCCCGCCTGGCTGCCGGTATAGGACACGGCGTCGACGCCGAGCTCGGCGAGCGCCATACACAACAGCGCCATGGACACCCGCTCGCCCGATGTCAGGAGCATGTCGAGCTCGCGCGGCGGCTGCACGGCGCTCACGTCGCCGGCCAGCCGGATCAGGTCGTCGGTGGTCTTGCCCATGGCACTCACCACGACCACCACGTCGGCACCCTGACGGCGGGTCCGGGCCACGTGGTCGGCGACGGCCCGCACCCTTTCGGCGTCGCTCACCGACGTCCCCCCGTACTTCTGCACCACCAACGCCACACATCGACGCTATCGGGCGTGCAGGCCCTCTACCGCCGGGCACCACGGGGCCCCCGACGGGTGCCGGCCCCGAGCCCGTCATGACCCGTCGAGCGCCGTCGGAGCGTCATCGGGCCGGGGGCGAGAATTCGCAGGGATCGGCGCCGGATAGGGTGGCGGGCCGTGCCCACCGACAAGCGTGCCCGCAAACGCTCGGCGCGTGAAGCGAAGATGGCAGCCCTGGCGCGCCAGCGACGCCGGCGCGCCAGATTCGGCGCGTCGTGACAATCGTAGTGGTCGTCGCCGTCATCGTCGGCGTCTACCTCCTGATCAAACCGGGGAAGACCAAGTTGACCGCGCAGCAAGTCGCCGACAACGCGGCAGTGAAGGGCGGTTGCTCGTCGAGCCCCACCACCAAGTTGCACAAGCCGTCGTGGAGCAAGCCCCCGGCCATGACCATCGACACGTCGAAGACCTACACGGCGACGGTCAAGACCGACGCCGGTACCTTCGTCATCGCCCTCGACGCCCAACGCGCGCCCATCACCGTGAACAACTTCGTGTTCCTGGCCAAGAAGGACTTCTACAACTGTGTGACGTTCCAGCGCGTGATCCCGAAGTTCATGGACCAGACCGGTGACCCCACCGGCACGGGCGCCGGCGGCCCCGGGTACAAGTTCGTCGACGAGCTCCCGGCCAAGGCCACCCCGCAGTACCCGATCGGTTCCGTGGCCATGGCCAACTCGGGCCCCAATACCAACGGCAGCCAGTTCTTCATCGTCACCGGATCCGAGGGGGAGTCTCTGGCACCCAGCTACTCGCTGTTCGGAACCGTGACGTCGGGGCTCAGCGTCGCCCAGAAGATCAATCAGGACGGCAACTCCAACGCATCGGCCAACGGCGTTCCCCCCAAAGTGATCCACCGCATCCTGTCGGTCACCATCTCGTCTTCATAGACCGGCGCGGCGTCTGCCCATTCCCGGATACCGTTCCCCGACAGCCCCCACAGGAGGATCTCCATGTCCGTCGAATTGCCCGCCGCCGATGGGTCGAGCGCCCCGCGCCGCTCCTTCAAGGGTGAGCCTCCGATGTCCATCGACACCGCCAAGCGCTACATCGCCACCATGGTCACCTCGAAGGGGACTTTGACCATCGCGCTCGACGCCCAGGCAGCACCTCGGACGGTGAACAGCTTCGTGTTCCTCGCCCGCTACCACTACTTCGACGGCATCGTCTTCCACCGGGTGATCCCCGGCTTCGTGCTCCAAGGAGGAGATCCCACCGGGACCGGGACCGGCGGCCCCGGCTACAAGTTCGCCGACGAGCTCCCGGCGGCGGGACGCTACGAGCTCGGATCGCTGGCCATGGCCAATGCCGGACCCGACACCAATGGCAGCCAGTTCTTCATCATCTCGGGCCCAGACGGAATGCAGCTTCCCCCCAGCTATTCGCTGTTCGGCAAGGTGGTATCGGGCCTCGAGACGGTAGCCGCTATCGACGCCGTGGGTTCGCGCTCGGGCAAGACCACCGAAAAGGTCACCATCGAGTCGGTCACGATCGCCGAGGCGGATTGATCCGCACCCTCGGTATCGGGGGAGGCTCGTAGGCCCCACCCCTCAGTGCGGCAGGGAGTCGAGGCTGGCGGGCTTCCCGCTCACGAACACCTGCGCCTTGCCCTGCCCCGACTGCCGCCACCCACCTTCAGGATTGCGGATGAGCGCAGTGCGAGCGGGCAGCCCGACGACGGGCAACCCCGGCGCGGCCAGTGCGATCGAGCGGTGGACCTTCTCGGCGTTCTCGTCGCCGAAGTGCGGGATGACCGCCAACTCCGCCACCATGCCGAGCCCGACCGTCAACGCCCCACCCCGGGGATCGACCATGGGGTCGGTGAGCACCATGGCGCCCGCCGAGGAGCCCGCCACCACAGCCCCGTGGCGCCACGCCTCGAGCAGCGCCTCCCACACCGGCGAGGACTTCAGCACCGACCGCAGGTGCATGGGCGACCCCCCACCGAGGTACACGAAGCGGCTCGCTCGGACCTCCGCCGCGAAGCCCGGGTCCTCGGCGTCGGCGCGACCGAGCACCATCAGGCCGCGGGCCCGACCACCGAGTTTGGCGAACCAGGACTCGGCGGTCGCCACTGCCTTTTCGGGGTGCTCATAGGCCGCTGCCGTCGGGAGCACGAGCACCTCGTCGCCCCCCGACGCCGCCAGGAGCTCGGCGTCGAAGTCGCATCCGTCGCTCCACTCGTCTCCACCCACGAGGGCCAACGGACCACACCGCTCCGTCGTCACAGCCATGGCCGCCACTGTAGGGGGGTGGCTCGGGCCGCTCGGGTGGACCCCGAGCTCGCGCCGCACCGCAGACCTAGGCTCGCCCCATGCCCCTCGACAGCCATTTCCGGGGCAAGGTGGCCATTGTCACCGGCGCAGCCTCGGGGATCGGCAAGGCGCTGTCGGGCGCGTTGGCCCGCCGCGGGGCCACCGTGGTGCTGGCCGACATCGACGAGACCGGAGCCAAGGCCGCCGCCGACGGCCTCGGCGCCGGACCCCCGGGCCGGGTGGCGGGGGTCGGCCTCGACGTCACCGACGCCGACGCCGTGGCTGCGCTCGTCGGGCGCACCGCACAGGATCACGGGCATCTCGACCTTCTGTTCAACAACGCCGGGATCGGGATCGTGGGGCCGGTGCGCGACCTCACCTTGGCGCATTGGAATCGCGCCATCGACGTCAACCTGCGGGGCGTGGTGCACGGCGTGGTGGCCGCCTACCCCGTCATGATCCGCCAGGGACGCGGCCACATCGTGAACACCGCGTCACTGGCGGGACTTCTCCCGTCGCCCATGCTCACTCCCTACGGCATGACCAAGCACGGCGTCGTCGGGCTGAGCACGAGCCTGCGCATGGAGGGGGCGGCCCACGGCGTCCGGGTGAGCGTGGTCTGCCCGGGTGTGATCGACACGCCTCTGCTCGACAAGGGCAATCCCCCCGACCTCCCTCAAGTCACGAACATGCCCAGCGCCCGGAGGCTGCTCACCCAGCTGACCGGTGGGCCCTACCCGGCCTCCTCCCTGGCCGAGGACGTCCTCGACGGCATCGTCCGCAACCGTCCCATCATCGTCACCCCCCGCCACGCCCGTGTCCCGTGGCGCCTGTACCGGCTCTCGCCCCGGCTCATGATCGAGACCGGCCCTCGCTTCGTGCGCCGGGCGCTGCGCGGCTCCGGGGTCTAGGCGCGCGCCTCCACAGTCGCCCCGAGGGCGTGGCCGTCGGACGGGCCGTCTAGGTAACCGGCCGGTAACATGCGGCCCATGTCGATCAAGCGAGTGGGAATCGTCGGCTCGGGCATCATGGGCTCGGGCATCGCCGAGACCGTGGCCACGCACGGCTTCGAGGTCGTGTTGCGCTCCCGTGCCCAGAGCACTGCCGAGGGCATGGTCGCCGCCATGGAGAAGTCCCTGGGGCGCCAGGTGGAGAAGGGCAAGCTGACCCAAGCCGACCGCGATGCAGCGCTGGCGCGGGTGGCGGCGGTGTCGGATCTCGGGGAGCTCGCGGGCTGCGACCTCGTCATCGAGTCAGTCGTCGAGGACCTGGGGGTGAAGAAGCACCTCTTCTCCGAGCTCGATCGGATCTGCCCCGCCCACACCATCCTGGCCACCAACACCTCGACGCTCCCGGTGGTGGAGATGGCCATGGAGACGGGCCGTCCCGAGCAGGTGTGCGGCATCCACTTCTTCAACCCCGCACCGGTGATGGCCCTCGTCGAGGTGGTCCGGCCCCTCACGGCCTCCGACGACACCGTCGCCGCGGCCAAGGCGCTCGCCGAGGCGTGCGGCAAGACACCGGTCGAGGTGAAAGACCAGGCCGGCTTCATCGTCAACGCGCTGCTCTTCCCCTACCTCAACAATGCCGTCAGGCTCTTCGAGAACGGCGTGGCCACCCGAGACGACATCGACACGGCGATGAAGGGCGGGTGCGGGTTCCCCATGGGCCCGATGGCGCTCCTCGACCTGGTCGGCCTGGACACGAGTCTCGCCATCCTCGACGCCCTCTACGAGGAGTTCCGCGACCCGAACTACGCCGCGGTCCCGCTCCTGCGCCGGATGGTGGCCGCCGAGCTCTTCGGCCGGAAGTCGGGCAGGGGGTTCTACGACTACCGCAAGTAACCCGTCGAGGTGGCCTCGTACCCACCCGATTGATGCGGGGGACCGGCCCCGCCGAGGACGGGCCGGTACGGGCGGTCGCCTGGCGAGACGGGAAAGTACCGGCCGTCTCGGGGGGAGAATGGAGAAGTGAGCGACGTGGCGCCTCGGGCCAGGAGTCGGGACAAGCCCTGGATGATGCGCACCTACTCGGGCCACACCTCGGCCCGGGCGTCGAACCGGCTCTACCGGACCAACCTGGCCAAGGGTCAAACCGGCCTGTCGATCGCCTTCGACCTGCCCACCCAGACCGGGTACGACCCCGACGCGCCCGAGGCCGCCGGCGAGGTGGGCAAGGTGGGCGTGCCCGTGGTCCACCGGGGCCACATGGCCGAGCTCCTGCACGACATTCCCCTCGGGGACATGAACACCTCCATGACCATCAACGCCACCGCGGCGTGGCTGCTCGGCCTGTACATCGCCTACGCCGAGGACACCGGGGTCGACCGCCGTGTGCTGCAGGGCACCACGCAGAACGACATCGTGAAGGAGTACCTGTCGCGGGGCACTTACATCTTTCCTCCGGGGGCCAGTCGCCGTCTGATCGTCGACATGATCGCCTACACGGTCCACGAGGTACCGAAGTGGAACCCGATTAACGTCTGCAGCTACCACCTCCAAGAGGCCGGGGCAACGCCGGTGCAGGAGATCGCCTATGCCTTGGCGACCGCCATCGGGGTGCTCGATGCCGTACGCGACTCGGGGAAGGTAAAGCCCTCGGAGGTCCCCGCCGTGGTGGGGCGCATCTCGTTCTTCGTGAACGCCGGCATCCGCTTCATCGAGGAGACCTGCAAGGTACGCGCCCTCACCAGGATGTGGGACCGGATCTGCCTGGAGCGATACGGCGTCGAGGACCCGAAGCTGCGCCGGTTCCGCTACGGCGTCCAGGTCAATTCACTCGGGCTCACCGAAGCCCAACCCGAGAACAACGTCCCCCGCATCGTGCTCGAGGCCCTCGGGGTCACGCTGTCGCGCGACGCCCGGGCCAGGGCCATACAGCTACCGGCTTGGAACGAGGCCCTCGGCCTGCCCCGGCCCTGGGACCAACAGTGGTCGTTGCGGATCCAGCAGATCCTGGCGTATGAGACCGACCTCCTCGAGTACGCAGACATTTTCGAGGGCTCTACGGTGATCGAGGGGAAGACGGCCGAGCTGGCCGGGGCCGCCAGCGAGGAGCTCGAGGACGTGCTCGAGCTGGGCGGGGCCTTCGAAGCGGTCGACGAGCTCAAGCGCCGACTCGTGCGCAGCCAGGCGGAGCGGGTGCGGCGCATCGAAACAGGCGAGCTCCTCGTGGTCGGGGTCAACTCCTTCACCGAGACAGAGCCATCACCTCTCGAGATCGGCGACGACGGCGCAGCCACCATCTTGAAAGTGGACCCCGCCTCCGAGGCACAGCTCCGTGCGGATGTGACGACGTGGCGCGCCCAGCGCGACAACGCCGCCGTCGAGGCCGCCCTCGCCGAGTTGCGGAGGGTGGCCGCCAACGAGGACGAGAACGTCATGCCCGCCACGATCGCCCTCGCTCACGTCGGTGGCACCACCGGGGAGTGGGCAGGTGCGCTGCGCCAGGTCTTCGGCGAGTACCGGGCGCCCGACCGGCGTGAGTGGCGGCGTCGGACTGCGTGGTGCCGAGCTCGCAGGTGTGCGGGACCGGACCCGCCTCCTGGCCCAGCGCACGGGCGGGCCCCCTCGGCTCCTCGTCGCCAAGCCGGGCCTCGACGGGCACTCCAACGGGGCCGAGCAGATCGCCGTGGCCGCCCGCGACGCCGGTTTCGAAGTGGTCTACCAGGGCATCCGGCTCAGTCCCGAACAGATCGCCGTGACCGCACGCGACGAGGACGTAGACGTCGTGGGCATCTCGATCCTGTCGGGAAGCCATCTCGAGCTCGTGCCCGAGGTCCTCGACCGGCTACGGGTGGCCGGGGTCGACGCCCCGGTCGTGGTGGGGGGCATCATCCCCGCCGAGGACGCCGAGGTCCTGCGGGGCAAGGGAGTGAGCCGCGGTCTACACGCCCAAGGACTTCCAGCTGGGGCGCATCATGGACGAATTGGTCACATTGGTCGAACGTCACCGCAGCGCCAGCCATGGCGCCACGCCCTGATCCTCGGCACGCCGTTCTGGATCGCTGATCGCCGGCTCGACGAGCTCCCGTTCCCCCAAACGCTTCCTAGAGGGCGCTCAGTTCGACCGAAACATCGGCGAGGCGCTCAGGGTCGATAGACCTTTTGGCGGCGACAAGTGCAGCGATGTCATTGGCAACATCCCACACGTTCACGTTCATCCCCGCCACGACGCTGCCCTGGTCCAGCCAGAATACGATGACCTCTCTGTCTTTCTTGCTGCCCCGGTAGACCACGTCGTCCCAGCGCGGTGCGAATCCGCTGTACTCCATGCCGAGGTCGTACTGGTCCGAGTAGAAATACGGAATTTTCTGGTAGGCGACGCGTTGGCCCAGCATGTTCTGGGCGGCGACGGGTCCCTGGTTGAGGGCGGCGGACCAGTGTTCGAGCCTGATGTGCGCGTCGAAGACGGGATGGAATGCGTTGGCGACGTCTCCCGCGGCCCAGATACCGGGAACCTCGCTCGCCAGGTATTGGTCGACGACGATGCCATTGTCGAGCGTGACTCCGAGGTCGCGCGCCAGCTCGGTGCGCGGAGTGACCCCCACCCCCACCACGAAAAGGTCACCGGCCACCGCCGTGCCGTCTGCCAACACGACCTCCTCGGCGGAGCCCTGGCCGCGAAACCCTTCCACCCCCACGCCGAGATGCATCTCCACCCCGTGGTCGGCGTGCAGGTCCCTGAACATGGCGCCCACCTCGGTGCCCAATACCCGCTCGAGGGGAACAGAAGCGGCTTCGACCAGGGCGACCTCGGCGCCCTTCTGGCGGGCCGAGGCCGCCACCTCGGATCCGATCCATCCCCCGCCGACCACGACGAGCCGGCTGGCCTCTACCAGTGCGGCGCGCAGCGTGTCGCAACTCGACAGGCTGCGCAGGTAGTGGATCCCGGCCAGATCGGCGCCGGGGATCGAGCAGCGTACGGGGCGTCGCCCCGGTGCTCAGGAGCAAGCCGTCGTACTCGAGGTCTCCCCCGGGGTCCAAGGTGACGCTCTTGGCCGCCGGGTCGAGGCGTCGCACCGTGGTCGAGGTCAGCAGCTCGATGTCGCGGGACTCGTAGAAGCCCTCGCCGTGGACGGCCGCCTCGTCGAAGCCGACCTCGCCTCGGAGATAGGCCTTCGACAACGGCGGGCGCTCGTAGGGTCGCACCGGTTCTTCGCCGACGAGGACCACCCGACCCTCGAAACCCTCCGCCCGTAACGTTTCGGCAGCCTTGGCGCCGGCCAAGGCGGCTCCGGCGATCACGAATGTCTGGTGAGCCGACATCGCCACGACCTCTCTGTCGGGGAGGGCGATCCCGCGCCCCGACGATGCTGTGTACGGCTCAGTGACCCAACACCGGCCGCTGCCGGCTCATGGCTGCAGGCTGGGTCCACCAACGGCCGCTGAAGCGCCACGAGGGATGCCGGGGTCGAGCGGCGTCGTCGTCGGAAGGGGTCGGAGAGGGCCATGCTGCTTCGACCGCCGCCGCGATCGCCGCCAGGACGGCGGGTCCGGGCTCGGGCCGCACCGAGACCACGACCGGCACCGCCGTTGCCGTGGTTTCGCTCACAACGGGACGTTGCCGTGCTTGCGACGGGGCAGCTCCTCACGCTTCGAGGCCAGCAACCGCAGGCTGCGTACCAGGACGCGCCGCGTCTCGGTGGGGTCGATCACGTCGTCGACATAGCCGCGCTCGGCCGCCACGTAGGGATTGGCGTAGCGCTCGGTGTACTCCTCGACGAGGTCGGCGCGTCGCGCCGCGGGGTCGGCGGCTTCGGCCAGCTCGCGGCGATAGACGATCTCGACCGCGCCCTGCGGCCCCATGACCGCCAGCTCCGCCGACGGCCACGCGAAGGCGAGATCGGCACCGATGGACTTGGAGTTCATGACGACGTAGGCGCCCCCGTACGCCTTCCGGGTGATGACCTGGATGCGCGGCACCGTCGCCTCGCAGTACGCGTAGAGCAGCTTGGCGCCGTGGCGGATGATCCCCCCGTACTCCTGGTCCGTCCCGGGCATGAAGCCCGGCACGTCGACGAACGTCACCAAGGCGATGTTGAAGGCATCGCACGTGCGCACGAAGCGCGCCGCCTTCTCCGAGGAGTCGATGTCGAGCACGCCGGCGAGCACGGCGGGCTGGTTTCCCACGATGCCCACCACGCGCCGGTCGATGCGGGCGAAGCCGCAGGTGATGTTCATGGCCCAGTGGGGATGGACCTCGAAGTAGTCGCCCTCGTCGACGACCGAGGTGATGATGCGTTTCATGTCGTAGGGCTGCGTCGGCAAGCTCGGCATCAGGTCGACCAATTCGGGGGTGCCCCGATCGGGGTCGTCGTCGGTGTCGAGGAGCGGAGGCTCCTCGAGATTGTTCGAAGGCAGAAACGACAAGAGGTAGCGCACCTCGTCCAGACACGTCTTCTCGTCGGGAGCCACGAACGTGGCCACACCGGACTTGGTGGCGTGGCTCATGGCTCCGCCCAGCTCCTCGAGGGTGACGTCCTCGCCCGTGACCGTCTTCACGACATCGGGGCCCGTGATGAACATGTGGCTCGACTGGTTGACCATGAAGATGAAGTCCGTCATGGCGGGCGAGTACACCGCACCGCCTGCACAAGGGCCCAGGATCACGCTGATCTGGGGGATGACCCCCGAGGCGCGCACGTTGCGATGGAAGATCCCGCCGTAGGAGTGCAGCGACACCACACCTTCTTGGATGCGGGCCCCGGCCCCGTCGTTCAGCCCGATCATGGGCACGCCTATGGACTCGGCGAGGTCCATGACCTTGTGGATCTTCTCGGCGAACACTTCTCCCAGGGCGCCACCGAACACCGTGAAGTCCTGGCTGAAGACACATACCCGTCGGCCGTCGATCGTGCCGAAGCCGGTGATGACGCCGTCGGTGTAGGGCCGCTTCTCCTCGAGACCCATGCCGTGGGCTCGGTGGCGGGCGAGCATGTCGAGCTCTTGGAACGATCCATCGTCTAGGAGGTACTCGATCCGCTCGCGAGCGGTCATCTTCCCCTTGGCGTGCTGGCGCTCCACGGCGTGGGGAGACCCGGCGTGGAGGGCCTCCTCCTTGCGGGCCTTGAGCTCGGCCAGCCGCTGTGACATCGGGTGGTCCATGGGCCCCGAGGCTACCCGGAGGTCCGTGCTCCGGCGACGCTCGGACGCCGGTCGCAGCACCCGGCGACACGGCGACGGCGAACTCGTATTCGCCGCGGCGACTGCTGGGCGACCGGAAGACCAGGACACCGGGTGGCCCGAGTGTCGGCGTGATCGGGTGACGGGGTGCCAACGACGATCACCCCGCGCGGGGCGGCGCGAGACCAGGATAGAGAGGTGACCCCGACGGGGAATCAGCTCGAGCGCCAGCCCCCCGGGGCAGAACAACCCGTCGCAGCCAGGCGTGCGCGTCCCGACTCGGTGCCCACGGAGGGGCACGCGCCCCCGCCCGACACGCGTCGAGCCGGCGTCACCCCTCCCGGAGTCCCGAGCGCTGGGTCGCGTCTCGGCGTGCGCCCCCCGCCGCGGATGAAGCTCTCCCGGCGTGGCGTCGGCGTCGTCGTCACCCTCGGACTCGCCTTCGTCATCGGGGTCGCGATCCTGACCGACGTCCTCACCTCTCCGACGACTCCTGGCGCCGACGGCCCTCCACCTGCCAACGTCCAAGTCGTCTTGCACACCGAGGCCGCCTCGGTGGCGTTCACCCCGACAGGTGGATGGCTGGCCGATGATCGCACCGGGACGCTGCGCCACTTCGATCCCGTCACGGGAGCCACCCTGGGTCGACCGCTGGATCTGGGGGGACGGCCGATCTCGGTGGTATCGGGCTTCGGCCGCATCTGGGTGGCCGACATCGCCGACAACGAGGTCTGGGAGATCGACCCGAAGACCGCGTCCGTGGTCGGCTCCCCGATCCCCGTGGCACAGGGGCCGGTCTCGTTGGCCGCCGGTGACGGCGGGGTGTGGGTGGCAAGCCTCGTGGCCGGAACGGTCAGCCTCATCGAGCCCCGCACCGACCAGGTACTGGCGTCAGCCACCCTCCCCGACGGCGCCGTGCGCCTCGCCATCGGGCCGGGCGGGGTGTGGGTGAGCGGCCAGACCGATTCGCTCACCGAGGTCGACCCCGTGCCGGTGGCGGGGACGCTGCATTGGCGGACCGTCGAGGTGGGGCAGGGCCCCTTGGGGGTCGGGGTAGGCGACGGATCGGTGTGGGTGGCGAACGTGAAGTCGGGCTCGGTGTCGCGCGTAGACCCCGCGTCGATGCGCGTGACGGCGACCTACACCGTGGGCGGCGCCGGTGGGGGTGTCCCCGCCAATCCCGAAATGGTGGCCGTGTGGCACGACCGACTGTGGGTTGCCGACGGGCAGCAGGGCGTCGTGGTGGCGCTCGACCCGGCCACGGGGCAGCAGATGGGCATGCCCGTCCAGGTCCCCGGCGTGATCCGTGAGCTGGTGATCGAAGGGGGAACGCTGTGGGGCACCACCGCCAATCCCGGCACGGTGATCCGCTTCAGCGGATGAGCCCGGGCGGCCCGGCGCTGCTCCGTGCTGGGGTGAGGTCAGGCGGGCTCTTGGACGAGCTCGATGAGCGTTCCGAAGGCGCCCTTGGGGTGCACGAAGGCCACTGTCGTCCCCCGCGAGCCGGGCCGCGGCGCCTCGTCGATGAGCGCTCCTCCGCCGGCGCGCACCGAGTCCAGCGCCGTGGCGCAGTCGTCCACGCGGTACCCGACATGGTGCAGACCTTCGCCCCGGCGCTCGAGGAAACGTGCGACCGGTGAGTCCGGGCGCGTCGGGCACAACAGCTGGATGTAGGAGTCGGCCACGGCGATGAGGGCCTCTTCCACACCGTCGAGCTCGATGCGCTCGCGGTGGCTCACCTGGCCCCGTAGACATCGCGGTAGTAGGCGATGGCGGCGTCGAGGTCGTGCACGGCGATGCCGACGTGGTCGATCTGGGTGAGCAAGGGTTGGGCCGGGTTAGGGGTACCGGGACCGGTCACGCCCCGTGCCTCCGGAACAGGGTGATCCGATCCTCCCCGACGCGGGCTCGCAGCTCGAGGTCGTCGATGCCGAGGCCCTCTTCGGGGGCCAGGCACAGCACCCCGATTTTTCCCTCGTGCAGGTTGTGGTGCACCTGGTACGCGGCGTCGCCGACCTCGTCGAGGGGGTAGAGCGCCGACAGTGGGGGAAGCACCTTGCCGTCGCACACGAGCTGGTTGGCATCCCACGCCTCGCGGTAGTTGGCGAAGTGTGAGCCCTTGATCGTCTTGAGCTTCATCCACAGATGACGGTTGTCGTACTCGATCATGTAGCCCGAGGTGGCCGCGCAGGTGACGATGGTCCCTCCCCGCTTGCACACGAACACCGAGGCACCCATGGTCTGACGACCGGGATGCTCGAAGACGATGTCGGGCTCAGCGCCGACGAGGGCCCGCACGTCCTTGCCGAAACGCCGCCATTCCCCTTCGTCCTGGGTGTGCTCGTCGCTCCAGAACCGGTACCCGGCGGCCGCACGGTCGATGACCGCCTCCACGCCCAACGTCGTGCAACAGCTCTACCTTGTCGGGTGAAGACACCACCGCCACAGGCGTGCCGCCCCCGTTCATGACGTGCTGCACCGCGTAGCTCCCGAGCCCGCCGCTCCCGCCCCACACCAGGACGCGGTCGCCCTGCTTCATGGGTGCGCCGTTGTGCGAGACGAGCATACGGTAGGCGGTGGAGTTGCACAGCGCATTGACGGCGGCCTCCTCCCAGCTCAGGTGGCGCGCCTTGGGCATGAGCTGATTGGCCTTCACCACCGCCAGGTCGGCCAGCCCACCGAAGTTCGACTCGAAGCCCCAGATGCGCTGATTGGCGGCCAGCATGGAATCGTCGTGGGCCGAAGGGTCCTGGTCGTCGACGTAGTTGCAGTGCACGACGACCTTCTCGCCCGGTCGCCAGTTGCGCACCGCCGAGCCCACCCGAAGCACCACACCCGAAGCGTCGGAGCCCACCACGTGGTGGTCCAAAGCGTGGCGTGCCCCCCAGGCGCTCTCCTTGCCGAGTCGGTCGAGGAACCCGAAGGTGGGAAGGGGCTCGAAGATCGAGGTCCACACGGTGTTGAAGTTGATGGCAGACGCCATGACGGCCACGTAGGCCTCGTCGGGGGCGAGCTCGGGCACCGGCACCTCGGACACGTGCAGGGATTTGCGAGGGTCCTTGTCGGCCGATTCGACCCCGGCGAACATCTCCACCTCGTCGCGCCGAACGTGCGCCGCCCGGTAGGACGGGGGCAACGCCAACGCTCCGAGCTCGTCCCCGCTCGCCCCCGCCAGGATGGCCTCACGGAATGCCTGCATGGGCGTGCACCCTACCCGGCGTCCCGGGATGGATCCCAGGCTGCACGAGAACTCGTTTCAACTCGCCGGACGACCCGCTTCCTCCCGTATAGGGGTCCGCGAAACGATCGGCGAAACTCGATGCCAGAAAGCAGCCTCGGGCTGGGAAGCGAAACGGGAGGGCCGAAGCCCTCCCAAATCGCCGGTACCGAATGCCCCCTTTGTCTTGATCGAAGTGTGGGCGCGTCAAAACCCCTCGTCCAGTACCAGGGGGTAACCGCCGCTACGCCGCGAGGGGTACCACGGCCCTGGCATTCACCAGTGCCGTGGCCAACTGCGCAAGGATCGTGAGGGCGACATGCAAGCTGACACGCTCAAGGCTCCGCACCCGCAGTGGGAGCATCCCGAACTCGTGCTTGAGCCTGCCGAATCCCCGCTCGACACATCCACGCTGGCGATAGAGCTTGGACCAGCGGTCCGAGGTCCGAGGGACCAGAGTGTGGAGGCGACTGGCGGGGACCCACATCGACGCAGTAGGGAGGCACTGGCCTGTGGGGCAACGCCATTTCGCCGCTCCCCGCTTCAAATCGGATCCGGCGAACACCCACGTCCCGTGCCCGCACTTGTTGGGCGTGTGAGCACCTTCCTTCACCTTCTGCGTTGCCCGCAGGGGGACGATGGGGCGGATGTTGCGGTCCTCGCACCCGCTGTAGACGACGTGGTGGTCGTAGCCACGGTCGGCGATGGCGAAGGTGGGAACGAAGCCACGTCGCAGCGTTTCGTCCAGCAGATCGGGCACCCGCAGGCATTCGGCGTCACGGGCCGTGCGGATCTCCCAGGCCAGTGGAAGCTCTGTCGCCACGTCCACGACTGCGTGGACCTTGAATCCGAAGAACGATCCGCTGTTCCGGTTCGACACGGCCGAGCGGTGGCCCCACGACGCGTCAGGGTCCGACGCTGGCACCACGTCGGGGCCAAGGCCTATCGCCTTTCCTTGCCCATTGGCATATGCAGGAAGGTCCGAACCGTCGATCGCCACGGTTTCACCCATGCCGGGGTTCTCGGCTGCCAGAGCGGCCAGTACGGAGTCAATGCAAGCGGTCCCCTTGGGTCCCACTGTCGCCGCACCCCCGGGAAGAGTCCTGAGGACTATCCGTTTTAGGTCGCCCAAGAGGTGTCGAGACGGTGCTCGGCCGGGCCCCCGCCGAGCATCCCCACCCGTCGCTTTTGAGATCAGCCCTGCCGGTGCCCTCCGGCCAGGTAGTTGTACACCTCGAAGACCTGAATCTCGGGTGGATGGGTGATGCCGACCTCTTGGAAAATGGGCCTGAGCTTCTCCCTCTCGAACGCCTCAAAGGCTGCCCGTGACTCCCATACATCCGTGACCCGAAAGCCGTCGTTTGTCTGCATCACCCAGTGAAAGAGTTCCTGCGGGTTGGCGGGCCCCCCAGGCAGGGTTCCGAGCATCTCGCTGATCTCGTCGTACTGGTCGAGCGTCGCGTCGTGGAAATCGAACTGCACCGCTACAGCCATTGGATATCCCCCTTGGTAACCCTGTCCACGGGACAGGAGTAAACCGATCCGAGCTTGGCGCTGGCTGAGAATCTACGGGCCTTTTGACCCACTACTTTCGCCCATCCTGGCGAAACGTCACACCCATAAGGGGTCCTTCTACCCTGATCCCAGCCACGTCGCCCTGCCGACGTCTGATTCATGCCCGAGACCAAAGAACTCCATCACGTCAGACGCGAACTCGAAGGTCTGGAGTTTTCACGGCTAGTCGACTCCAGCCCTGCTCGTGAGGCTCGTCACCAGGAACTTTGCCGCCGCGAGGTTGTGCTACTGGGTCGACAAGGGTTGGCCCGCACCGCCGAACTTTGCGTCGCCCGTTCATCGTCGTAGGGGTTGGGGTAAGAACCGCCCGATCGTGGGGTACTTGGTCCCCTGGCTCAGTCATTCCAGGTCCCCGACCAGGGCCTAGCGAGTTTCGCGGAACCCTCCGTAGAATGGTGGCCCGCCCACCACGGGCCCGTCCCGCTGACACGGTCCAATCGGAGGTCACGTCTATGCCCGGTTCTGTCATCATCGCTGGGGCCCGCACCCCGATCGGCAAGCTGTCGGGCGCCCTGAGCGGATTCAGTGCCATGGACCTCGGCGGCATCGCCATCGCCGCCGCCCTCGAGCGCGCCGGGGTGTCACCGTCGGACGTCGACTACGTCTTCATGGGTCAGGTCCTCCAGGCCGGCCAAGGCCAGATCACCGCCCGTCAGGCTGCCACCAAAGGCGGTATCCCCATGTCGGTGCCCGCCACCACCGTGAACAAAGTGTGCCTCTCGGGCCTCAACAGCATCTACCTCGCCGACATGCTCATCGCCGCCGGGGAGGCCGACGTGGTGGTGGCCGGGGGTATGGAGTCGATGACCCAAGCCCCCTACCTGCTCCCTGGGGCCCGGGCCGGCTATCGCGCCGGGGACGGCACGCTCGTCGACTCCATGATGTACGACGGCCTGTACTGCCAGTTCGACCATTGCGCCATGGGGCTCGGGACCGAGCAGTACAACCGCAAGGCGAAGATCTCGCGCCAGGCCCAAGACGCATTCGCCGCCCTGTCGCACGAGAGGGCCGCCACCGCCATCAAAGACGGTCGCTTCGCCGATGAGATCACCGCGGTGTCGGTGCCCCAGCGCAAGGGTGACCCCGTGATGGTGGACACCGACGAGGGCGTGCGGCCCGGCACGACAGCGGAATCGCTCGGCGCCTTGAAGCCCGCCTTCGACAAGGAGGGGACCATCACCGCCGGCAACGCCAGCCAGATATCCGATGGGGGCGCAGCGGTGGTCGTCGTGTCGCGCGAGCGGGCCGATGCGCTCGCCGTGACCCCTTTGGGGGAGGTCGTGAGCTACGGGCAGGTGGCCGGGCCCGATGCCTCGCTCCTCCTGCAGCCGGCCAACGCCATCGTCCAGGCTCTCGCCAAGGTGGACAAGACGCCGGCCGACGTGGCGTTGTTCGAGATCAACGAGGCGTTTGCGGTGGTGGGTCTGGCCTCGATGGCCGAGCTCGGCATCAGCGAAGAGGTCACGAACGTGAACGGTGGGGCCATAGCGCTGGGACACCCCATCGGCATGTCCGGCACGCGCCTGGCGCTCACCATCCTCCACGAGCTCCGGCGCCGCGGCGGTGGCCTGGGCGCCGCCAGCCTGTGCGGTGGAGGCGGCCAGGGTGACGCCCTCGTCGTGCGTTCCCTCGCCTGAGGTTGCTGCCGCGCGGTCCGCTGCCGGACCGTCACACCCCGGTACTATCAATCAGACGCATGAGCGATCGTCCCGTCGCCGCCTGCGTCTACCGGGAGCCATGCCAGTGAGCCGTCCCCGCAGGCCCACATCCACCTCCTCGTTCGGCGTGGGCCGACGCGAGAGCCACGACGCCAGCGGCTTCTACGACCGGTTCGCCGCACCGGTGTTGTCGGATGACGACGCCGTCAACAGCTCCCCGATCAAGGACAAGATCGTCACCGGCGACGCCGCGCCACATGGACGAGGTCGAGGACGCCTCGGTGGCCCTGGTGGTGACGTCTCCGCCGTACTTCGCCGGCAAGGAGTACGAAGAAGCCCTCGGAGAGGGCCACATCCCGGCCAGCTATCTCGACTACCTGGGCATGCTCAGCGAGGTGTTCGCCGAATGTGTGCGCACGCTCGAGCCCGGAGGCCGTATCGCCGTCAACGTGGCCAACTTGGGCCGCAAGCCGTACCGGTCCCTGTCCGCCGACGTGATCGCCATTCTCCAGGACCAACTGGGCCTGCTGCTGCGCGGCGAGGTCATCTGGCACAAGGCGCGGGGGGCGAGTGGGTCCTGCGCCTGGGGGTCGTTCCGAAGCCCGGCCAACCCGGTACTGCGTGATCTCACCGAGCGCGTGGTCATCGCCAGCAAGGGCCGTTTCGACAGGGCGCTGTCGCGCCCCACGCGCCAGGGCGCGGGCTCCCGTCGGGGATCTCCTTGACCAAAGAGGAGTTCATCGAGGCCACCACGGACGTCTGGGAGCTCCCCAGCGAGCGCGCCACGCGTGTCGGGCATCCTGCGCCGTTTCCCGTCGAGCTCCCCTTGCGGTTGATCGAGCTCTACACCTACGAGGGCGACCTGGTCCTCGACCCGTTCATCGGCTCGGGCACCACCGCCGCCGCGGCGGTGCGGAGCCACCGCCATTACGTCGGCTACGACACCGAGTCGGAGTACGTACGGATCGCCGAGCAGCGGGTGAGCGAGGAGCGGGACAAGCTCATCGAACGCGAAGGGGAGTTCCTTGAATGGGCCCGGCGCGACGGCTCGGGCGCCCGCGAGGTCGCCGGCGAGATGCTGGCCCGGTGCGGGTTCTTCGACGTGGTACCGAGCAAACGCCCCGTCGCCGGGGTGGAAATCGCCTACACGGCGCGCGACCGCACCGGTCGGCAGTGGCTCTTCGACTTCTCCGGTGCGTTCACGTCCACGAGTACGGGACTGCGGCGGGCCGACACCCTGTGGAGGGCGCTCGGCAAGGCGGCCGTCATCCACGCCGCCTGGCCCGAGGTCCCGTTGGTGCTGCTCACGACGGCAGCTCCTGTGCACGGGAGCGCCGGCGACCGGGCCTGGCGATCGCTCGGCGAGGCCGCACCACCGGGCGGGATCGCGGCCGTCTACGACGTGATCGAGCTCGGCTCCCCCGAGGGTGAAGCACGCTTGTGCCGGTATGCCTCTGACGGCCTGCAGTCAGCAGAGAAACCCCGGTACCCCCTGCGCACCGACGAGATTCCCAGAGCCGGCGCGGCACCCCCCGTGCCCGATGACCGCACCACGGTCACCGAGCTGGCCACCGCGCTCGGCACGCTGGGCATGGGGGACCTGCCCTCGACCCTGGCGAGGCGTCCAGAGCAGCTCGACATCGCCGACACCACGTGGCACCAACTCGATGCCCTGCACGCCTCGGGCAAGTTCGACGCCGAGTTCGCCACGGCCTTCGCCAACGGCGGGGCGTTCCTCGAGGCCGAGGACGCCCTGCGGGGACGTCGCCCTCGCCTGATCGAGTGGACAGGCGGTCGCCGGCCGCCGGGGGACGAGGTTGCGCCCGTGGACCTGCGCATCGACCACGTCTACCTCGTCAGCTGCAAGTACCTGTCGCGCAACATCGCCAATCCCTCCCCGGCCCGACTGTTCGATGGGCTACTCGCAACGTCGGGGGCTTGGGAGCAGACCGACTGGTACGAGGTGGTCGCCCCCGAGGAGCTGCGTGCCCTGTACCACGCCTGTCGCCGCGCCACCGGCCTTACCGACCTCCCCGACGAGCCCGCTGCCCTGGGAACCGAGGACCGTCAGCGGCTCCGGCGCGCTCTCCCGGGCCGCTCGTACCCTCCCGAAGCGCGCGACGCCTACCGACAGCTGTGCGCCCGGGTCAGTCACGTGTCGGCGCAACGTTGGCTGGCCAACGTCACGGGGAGCGGCGCGCCGGAGCGGATGCTGTGGCGGCTGCTGCGCATCGGCAACGCCGCCTACTTCCTTCTGGGGGCCGACCCCCGCCGGTCTCTGCGACTGCGCGTGGCGAGCCCCTGGGACTGGCGCCAGACCTACCGTCTCGTGGACCTCGACATCCTCGCCGCCACGTCCGGTCAGCCTCAGGTCAACTGGTCCGCCGCCTACGTCGAGCTCGCCACGATGCGCCGGCGGTTGGTGCAGGGGCACGTCGAGGTGCGCTGGAGCCACGGCCGTTTCGCTCAGCCACCCGAGGCCAAGGTGTACCTCGACACCCCGTCGGACGAGCTCCCCGGTTACTTCCCGCTCGAGCGCGGTGCCAGCCAGCCCGAGTTGTGGGACTGACCGGCGCGGGCCTTGGTCAGGCGTCGACCTCGCGCCGACCCTCGAGGGCGCGACCCAGGGTGAGCTCGTCGGCGTACTCGAGGTCCCCGCCCACGGGGAGGCCACTGGCGATGCGAGTGACCGAGAGCCCGAGCGGCTTCAACAGCCGCGCCAGGTACATGGCCGTGGCCTCGCCCTCGAGGTTCGGATTGGTGCACAAGATGATCTCGGTGACGACTTCGTCGTCGAGGCGCCCGAGCAACTCCTTGACGCGCAGCTGTTCCGGTCCGATCCCCTCGATCGGATTCAATGCCCCGTGCAGGACGTGGTAGCGCCCCCGGAATTCCTGCGTCTTCTCCACCGCCACGATGTCCCGGGGGTCCTCGACCACGCACAGAATGGCGCCGTCACGACGGGGGTCCGAGCAGATGGCGCACAGGTCTCCTTCGGCGACGTTGAAACACCGCGGACACAAGGTGATGCGCTCCTTCACCGCCACGATCGCCTCCGCCAGACGCATGGCGTCCTCGGGTGCCACCTTCAGGAGGTGAAAGGCGATGCGCTGCGCGGACTTCGGGCCGATGCCGGGAAGGCGACCGAGCTCGTCCACCAGGGCCTGCAAGGGGCCGGTGAACACTCCTATACCTCCTCGCGCGCCCGGGAAGGCCTGCTTCAGCCGCTCTTGGGGGTAAGCCCCGCGCCCGGCAGGTTCGGTCTCGGCGGCCAGCACGCGCGGGATCGAGGAGGTCGCCATCGTCGTCAGCTTCGGGACCGGCGGGTGGGAGAGCGCCGCCGACCCCAGGACCACCAGCCGTCGTGGGGTCCTCCACCCCCACCGGCGTCTGCTGCGAACCTCGAGGCGCTGAGGTCGGGCGCGACGTGCTGGGCTCGCCCTCGGCCTCGTCGTCGACCACGAGCCGGATCGGCACCGTCGTTCCGAAGCGCGCGCCGAGGGCTGCTTCCACTTCGCGGCGGACCTCCTCGCAATAGGAGCGATGGGTCTCGTTGGGCAACGCGAACACTGCTCCGCCCGTATCGACGGCGACGAACCTGCCCACGCGGAACCGAGCCCTGGCCCGGTTCGGCAGCGCGGCCAGAAGCCCGTCCCCCCAGACCTGCACGAGGTCGTCACGGGACGGCAGTGTGGAGATCGCCGAGGCGGGCGCAACGGCCGAGGAACCCACATCGGGGCCCGACCCCGATACCGCCGCGTCGGTGCCCGTGGCGCCGAGCGCGACAGCGACAGGAGCGCCGGGAGGGGTGTCGGCACCGGACCCCTCACGGCGGGGATTGCCGCGGCTCGAGCCGCCTTGTCGCCTGACCGCCCCGAGCGTCCGGCGGGCCAGCTCGGGGCCACCCCTGGCGTCGGCGCCATCGGGGCCGGCGGGCGTAGACGTCGGCTCGGCGTCTGTGGTCACCTCACCTGCGCTCTCGCCCCCGGCCGAAGGCGGGGGCTGGTCCCTCTCCTTGTCCTTTTTCTCCTTTGCCCTCTCCGCGCCGGCACGCGCACGGGCGGGCGGCGGGCCCCCGGGCGGAGCAGGGCGAGCCTCGAGCGTGCGCGGCATTCCCGTCTCGGCGACACCACCAGTTCCCGCGCCGGAGGCCTCAGACACGGCCCGCTCCAGTCGCTCGACGCGCTCGAGGAGGGCGATGGTGGAGTCGTCTGCCTGCGGATGGGTCAGTTTGATGAGCGCCACCTCCAAGTGCACGCGCTGATCGGGGATGTCACGCATGTCGACCTGGGCGCGGCCCAGCTCCTCGAGGGTGCGTACCAACGCCGGAAGTCCCATCCGTCGGGCGATGTCCTGCACCTGGGAGCGCTCTGCGCCTGCCAGGCTCACGAGCTCGCCCGCCACGATGGCCAGGAACCCCTGACGGAGGTACTCGGCGAGGTCAGCCGCCAGTCGCTGAGGGTCGCGGCCCGCCTCGCACGCGTGCGCCACCGCCACGAGGGCACCGGGCCGGGTCGCGCGCCGCCAGGGACTCGGCCAGCTCGGCGAGCACCTCGATGTCGTCGCCGACCATGCCGCCCGCGGCGACCTGGTCGAGGGCCGACAGGGCGTCCCGGGCCGATCCCCGTCCCCGGCGCACCGCGGCGTCGAGCGCCTCGTCGGGCAGCGCCAAGCCTGTGGCGGATCGCACCTGGTGGAGCAGCGCCGACGAGGGTCTCGGAGCCAAGAAGGCGGAACTCGAAGTGCTGGGTACGGCTGCGGATCGTGGGCAGCACCTTCTGGGCGTCGGTGGTCGCCAGCACGAAGACGACATGGCCGGGGGGCTCTTCGAGAGTCTTCAACAATGCGTTGGAAGCGGCCGTCGAGAGCATGTGCACCTCGTCGACGATGTAGACCTTCCACCGGCCCGGAGTACCGAGGGCGGCGTGCGCCACCAGATCGCGCATGGCGTCCACGCCGTTGTTCGAAGCGGCGTCGAGCTCGTGGACGTCGAGCGACGCTCCTCGGGCGATCTCGATGCAGGAGTCGCACGTCCCGCAGGGTTCGCCGTCCTCGAGCGCGGCGCAGTTCAGCGCTTTGGCAAGAATGCGGGCCGTCGAGGTCTTGCCCGTGCCCCGCGGGCCGCTGAAGAGGTACGCGTGGCCGACACGAGCGTCGCGCACGGCGTTCCTCAACGCCAGGCTCACGTGTTCCTGCCCGAGCACCTCTTCGAAGCGCTGGGGGCGGAAACGTCGGTACAGAGACTGGTAGGGAGCGGGATCCTTGTCGCCGGCGTCGGCCACGAGCGCAGCCTACCGGGGAGCCCGGTCGCCACCGATCGCCCTCGGACGGAGTGGTGAGGCGCCGTCACCGGTGCCGGTGTTCGGTGCGACGGCCAGGTTTGCTACGGCACACGACCGGACCCGCTGAGAGCTGCTGCCTTCCGGCCCTGACTCGGTTCACGGGAGACCGTTGCGCAGGACCCGGCCGTCGCACGGAGCACCGGACAACGCATCGCAGACGATAGCCTCCCTGCTGCTGCGCACCGGCAGCTCCGGAGGAGTGCGAGAGCGGCCGAATCGGCACGACTGGAAATCGTGTGTGGGGAAACTCACCGTGGGTTCAAATCCCACCTCCTCCGCGCTACGGGCGACGACGAGGCCGGAGAATTTCCTGCCTGCCGTCTGCCCTACCTTTTGACCCATGGCTGACGACGCACCGAAAGACCACGGACCAGGGATCGATGACCATGCGGCGATGCATCTCGCAATCGCTGAGGCGGCGAAGGCCATCGCTCACGGCGATGTTCCCGTGGGGGCAGTGGCTGTGGTCGGTGGGTCGGTGGTGTCGGTCCGCCACAACGAACGGGAGCTGCAACACGATCCCACCGCGCACGCTGAGATCCTGGCCCTGCGTGATGCCGCCACCGCCCTCGGCAGGTGGAGGCTCGGGGACGTGACCCTCGTGGTGACCCTCGAGCCGTGTGCCATGTGCGCCGGAGCCTTGGTGGCGGGGCGCGTGGGGCGACTGGTCTTCGGCGCCGCAGACCCGAAGTCCGGAGCGTGCGGGTCGCTCTACCAATTGTGCGCCGACCCGCGCCTCAACCACGAGTTGCCCGTCAGGGGCGAGGTCCTCGCCCAGGAGTGCGGCGGCGTATTGGAGAGGTTCTTCGCCGGGCGGCGCTGAGAGCTCGGCCCACCGCAAACGGCCAAGGCGCTAGCGATGGGGGGCCACGTCGGCATGTCGGGCTTCGTCATGCGTTAGACCCAGACGCACCAGGGTTGGGAGGACGCTGGGTCGAAGCCACATTCCCCCCGCAATCGATATGTGTATCCCGTCGGTCGAACGTACCGTGATGCCGTCGACGGTGGGCGTGTAGTGCCCGTCGGGGTCGAGGAGATGATTGAGGTCCACCACCGTGGCCACCCCCTTGTGGGCGGCCGCCACCTTGCGGAGCAACGAGTTGTACGCATTCACGCGGCCGGGCGAGTTCTCGGGGAAGGGCACGCCGTTGGCTGCTTCGGTGGAGGGATCGACGTAGGGCATGGTGAACAGGACCACCTGGGCGCCACGAGCCGAGAGGATCCTCACCACCTGGCCGAGCTCGGCGAACAGGTGGCCGTCAAAGTCGGCGTTGCCGATGTGGGTCCAGTGGCCCCGGTACAGGCGGTCGGAGATCTCCCACCGACCGAGCAGGACCGTGACGACATCGGGGTCGTACACCTGCACGAGCCGCGCCCACTTCTGGCGCCAGTCCACACACCCCTGGGCGGCGCGACTGAGGTTCCCGCCCACGATCACCGTCGAATCGGGGTCGAGGTCGCATCCGAGCTGCACGCCGGCTCCCGAGCCGCTCCCCGTCACGAAACGGGCACCCCATCGCTGCGATTGCCAACCCAGCCCCAAGTTCAGGGTCAAGGCGAGGGAATCGCCGGTGGCGAGCGACACCACGGGGTGCGTGGCGGTGAACGGCGGCCGGATGGGTAGTACGGCGTTCTTTGCATTGGTCACCGCGGTCGATGCCGCCGCTGGCACCGTCGTAGCCAGCACCGCCCCTGTCGCCAATGCTCCGGCGGTCACCGCCGCTGCCGGCGCCCTCCAGCCCCGCAACAGACGTCGTTCCCGGATCGGTCGCTCCCAGAGCTCGAAGGAGGCCACCGACACCGCGAAGGTGACCGCCAGGCGCACCGTGAGCAACGGGGTACCGCCCAGACCCGTATGGGCATGGTCGATGGCAAGGAAGAGCGGCCAGTGGTACAGGTACAGGCCATAGGAGATACGCCCCACATAGACCAGACCCCGAACCGAGCACAGCCGACCGATCACCCCGCGGGACAGGTCACCACCACCGTGATGACCGCCGCCACGGCCAGAGCGACGAGCAGGAAGCCACCTGAGTAGAGGAAGGGGTCCTGGCCGCCCAAAGTGGCGCAGGCCCAAAGCACGAAGGCCGCGCCGAGAAGCCCAACCACGCCGATCACCCTCCTGACGGACCTGCGCGCCGTGAGGTCATTGGGCAGGGCTCGAGACGTGGTCACCGATGCCAGCGCCCCGAGACACGAGCCCACCAACAGGGCCTGGGCGCGCGTGTCGGTCCCGTAGTAGAGCCGGTCGACTGAGACGCCCGAGGCATACATGGTCCCCATGGCCAATGCCGACGCGGCGGCACCGACCCCGGCCACCCACGCCAGCGCCCGGCGCCCGTAGCGATGCAGCACGAAGAGCCCGACAAGGGGCCACACGACGTAGTACTGCTCCTCGACTCCCAACGACCACGTGTGCAAGAGCGGGGACGGGGCCGCAGCGTGCGCGAAGTATCCCTGGTTGGACGAGATGAAGTGCCAGTTGGCCACGAACAGCAGTGTCGAAAGGGCGTCGGCCCGGATCCGACCCAGGTCGAGGCTGCGGGCGTACACATGTGCGTACAGGGCAATGCCGAGAAGCAGGACAAACAGTGCCGGGAACAGACGACGGGCACGGCGTCCCCAGAAGGCCACCAGGCCGATGGTCCCGCTCTCATGGTGCTCACGGACCATGAGAGAAGTGATCAAGTACCCGGAGAGGACAAAGAAGATGTCAACCCCAAGCAGTCCGCCGTTGGCCCAGGGAAGTCCGGCGTGAAACGCCAGCACGGCCAGCACGGCGACAGCCCGCATGCCGTCGAGACCGGGAGCCCGCCCCTGACCGCCCTTCCTGACACCCCCGTCGGACTCCCCCGACTGCGCGGCGAGGTCGTCAATGCTGGCGGGTATCACCAGATTAGAAGGTACCCCCGCTTCGTTCCGGATCCCGACCAGAGCGCGGCCTTGGTTGGCTCACGTTCTCGGACGTCAAGTCGGGCGTAGGACAAATACCCCCCAGCCCCAGCGCTGACGTCCGTAGCTGAGGTAGGCGCGGCGCCATTGGGCCTGAGACTCGCGGAAACGGGCCACGTCGGGGTGGGCCGCGTTCATCCTCGACCATCGGTCGACCGCCAACCACTGGCTAGCCTGATAGCGGTCCCAGTCGTCGTGGTCGGCGATGACCATCTCGACAAGCTCGCATCCAACGGCTTCGCACCGATCGACGGTATCGCTCAGCGAGGCGAAGGCTTCGGGTCTACCCAGCAGGTCCTCGTCGTTCTCATCGGGTTTCTCCTGCCAGAAAGGTTCTCCAACGACGAGAAGCCCGGCAAAGGTTGCCCACCTGCACATCAATTCGAGGGTGCCCTCCAATCCGCCTCCGATCCACGTCGCGCCGACACAGCTCACGAGGTCGAATGCTCCCTCGCCACCGGGATCGAACGTGGCCGCGTCGGCCTGGTGAAATCGGACCTGCGCTTCGACACCAAGTTCCGCGGCCCGGTCCCGAGCGTTGGCCACGAACAACGGGTTGATATCGACACCGACTCCGTGTGTCTCGTGGTGGAGCGCCCATTGACAGACCATCTCCCCCTTCCCGCACGCCAAGTCGAGATGTCGAATCCGGGGCTGGTCTATGCACATCTGACCCAGGAGGGCGAGCTTGTGATCAGAAAGGGGATTGAGGATGCGGTGGCCGGCCTCTGAGACTTCGTGCGACTCGACCATCACGGCATCATCTCAGCGTCGGTGCCGGCTCGTTCGGGCGAGCGTGCGTCAGAGCCAATGGTGATTCGCCAGAGCCAAGACGAAGAACGCCGCCCCAGCCAGCACCACACCGAACGCCGACAAGACCAGGAGTCCCCTCGGGAACGGGCCTGAGGCGCCGAGCGACGGGAACGTCTCCGATCGAGCCGTGAACCATGACCCTTGTCGCCATCGCCTGTGCGAGCTGTGCCCGGTCACCTTCTCACTGTGCCGGAGAGGCTTCGATCCCACGTCGCAATTGTCTCACGGCCAAGGCGGACGGCCCTCAGAGCGCGGCGCCGTGCTGGCTCTCGCTCCCTACTACGAGTTCCGATATAGTCCACCCGAAACCACGGAGACGAGGGGATGGGTGATGGCCAGCAAACGCCTGGGTCGAACTCAAGACCCGACGCTCATGGTGCTGACCAGCCTCACGGGTGGTCCGAAGCATGGCTATGCGCTCATCCAGGACATCGAGCAGATGGCGGGCATCTCACTGGGTCCGGGGACTCTCTATGGAGTTCTGGCACGCCTCGAAGAGGAAGGGCTGATCGAGGCCCTCGCAGCTGAGGACCGGAGGCGGCCCTACCGCATCACCGCCTCCGGCGCGGCCGTGCTCAGAGACCGCCTGGAGACGACGGCCAAGGTGGCTCGCATCGGCCTGAGACGCCTCGGGGCGTGGGCGTGAGAAAACCCCGGGTCCTCGACGCTGCCCTGGCCTGCTATCCCGCTTGGTGGCGAGAGCGCTACGGCGACGAGATGGCGGTCGTCGTTGAGGGACTGGCCGCAGAGGGACGACCGTCGTGGCGCATCGCCTCCAACCTCGTGGCCGGCGCGCTGCGGACTCGGCTCCGAGGAACAGGCTCCCCCCGGTCGACAGACGTCTGGGTGGCGCGAACCAAAGCCGCCATCTTGGTGGCCACGGTGCCCCTGTTCGTGGTCCTCCCCCTGGGTCTCTACTTCTTGAACAGCGGCGGCGAGCTCGGACAAGGCCTCGGGGGGCAACCGGTGTCACACCCCAGCGGCGCGGGACGAGTGGCCCTGGACCTGGCCAACGTCATCAGCTGGGCCATCGCCATCAGCGTGATCGTCGCCTTCTCGGGGTGGACCACCCTCCTCCGTGGTGTTCGCAGGAAGGCGTCGGAGGGTCCCCGTCGGCGATGGCTGGTCGCGGCGCTGCCCGGGATGGCCCTCCTCGGCGGACTGGCTCTGCTCGTTGCCGGCGGCAGGGCCCAGCCGGGCGCCGCGGCCTCGTCGTCGTGTGTAACAAGCATCGCTCATTCGACGCCGTGCACGGCGCAGGCCGTAGCGGGATCGACCCTCGCGGGCATCATCCTCCGGATCGGTGGCGGGCTCCTGATCGGCGCGGGTTGGGTGATGGGCCCGTTCGTGCTGGCGTGGGTGACACGTCGATCGAAGCTCACGATGTCTGTCGTGCGGAGCGGGACCAAGGTGGCCACCGCTCTTGCCGTAGCCAGCGTGGTGATGGCATTGTCCTGTGCCGGGTGGGGTATCGCTCAGACACAACAGCCGGTGCCGGTCCCGGGTGTGAGCTACGACCTGGCTGTCTCGAGCCTCGGGTCGTGGTGGGTTCCGCTGTCGCTCGGATTCGCCCTCCTCGCCACGGTGAGTTGTCTCGGCGCGTTTGCAGCTCGAACGTCGTACCGACACGCGGCCGCCCTCACGTAGCCAGCTCTAAGGCAGCTGCGGCTGCAGTCACTCCCGAGCCTCGGGGTCTCGAGACCCGGTGAGTCGGTCGTCGCAGTTCCCGCTACCCGGTCTCTCATGCCATCGGGCCCTGCGCAGGTCCGACCATCCGCATCGTGCCTGTACAGTTAATGATTCTCGTGGCACCGCCCGTCCCGCCACGACGCGGAACAAGGGGAAAACAGAGGATCGGGTAACGCAAGAAGTCCCGGAGGAGTGCGAGAGTGGACGAATCGGACGGTCTCGAAAACCGTTGTGGTCGCAAGGCCACCGTGGGTTCGAATCCCACCTCCTCCGCTGTTGCCAAAATCACAACGTTTGGGCTGTTCAGTACCCTGATTTGGTGACGTATCGCCAGGGATCCAGCTGACACTCCAGGTCCGGCCGGCTTCGGCGAGACGCCGACTTGGGACTATTGATCGTCGGTGTTCATCGAGACAATTCGTCGTGAATGAAGCGATTGACGCGCGGTCTACGTCGATCAGCGATCAAGGAGGCGCATCTGTGCCTCGCTGTGATGATCACCGGCAGCCGGTGTGAGGTTATCGAGCCGGGCGAGCAGTTCCGGCGAAAGCACCACAGCATCGGCGGCAATGTTCTCTTCGAGTCGATGGACCTGTTTGGTGCCCGGGATGGGGGCGATGTCGTCGCCCTTTGCCAACAGCCAGGCGACAGCAACTTGCGCTGGTGTCACTCCGACCTCAGCCGCAATGGACTGGACTTCGTCGGCGATGCGCAGGTTACGCTGGAAGTTCTCCCCAATGAACCGAGGGCTCGTCTTCCGCCAGTCGTCGTCGGCGAGATCGTCGATCGAGTGGATCGCTCCCGTCAAGAAACCGTGGCCGAGCGGCGAGTAGGGGACGAACCCGATGCCGAGCTGGCGCAGCAGAGGCAGCACCTCAGATTCCTGGTCCCGAGTCCACAGGGAGTACTCAGACTGCAATGCGGTGATCGGGTGCACGGCGTGGGCCCGTCGGATGGTGTCCACCCACGCCTCGGAGAGGCCGATATGACCGACCTTGCCCTCGGCGATCAGCTCCGAGAGCGCACCGATGACCTCTTCGATGGGCACCTCGGGGTCCACCCGGTGCTGGTAGTAGAGGTCGATCCGGTCGGTGGCGAGGCGCCGGAGAGACCCCTCGATGGCCGTGCGGATGTTGGCCGGGCTACTGTCGACGTTGGGACGGCCGGTGTGGGACATGAACCCGAACTTCGTCGCCAGCACGACCTGATCGCGCCGATCCCTCAGGGCTCTCCCGACCAACTCCTCGTTGGCGAAAGGACCGTAGACCTCGGCGGTGTCGATGAGCGTGACGCCCAGGTCGATGGCCCGGTGGATCGTGCGGATGGATTCAGCATCGTCGCTGCCCGCGCCGGTGTAGGCGGCAGACATCCCCATGCACCCCAGGCCGATCCGAGCGACATCGAGGGTCCCGAGTTTGACGTGCTTCACGGGGCGCTCTCCTTCTTGCGGGGCGACCTGCCCACCGGTAATCACTATGAAGCTTCAGGCCAAGCTAGACATCCCACGTCCGTAAGGCGTCAAGCGGCATGGACTGACGCGCTCGGCCAGGCAGTCAGCTCGTCGTAGAGCACATCCCGTTCGAGGCAGATGTGCAGAAGCCCCACCAGGCGGTTGGCCAGTTGGCGTAGTGCCTGGCGGTGAGTCTTTCCTCTGGCTCGGAGCTCGTCGTAGTAACGCCGTGCCCCTGGGGATCTGGTCAGTGCGCAGAATGCCCACTGATCGCACGCATCGGCCAGTCGGCGGTTTCGGGCGAATCGGGCCAGCACCACCCGGCTGTGGCCCGAAGCCTTGGTGATGGGCGACGTGCCGGCGTATTTCTTGCGTCACTGGCTCGATGCCTATCCGTTTGTACGTCTCCACCAACCGTCGGCGTACTACGGAGTCAACTCGCGTGTGCTTGGTCGCGACCGCGTGGATGGCTCCGGGCCAAACGCTGGCTTCTACGAGCGGTCCACGGCTGCCGAGATCTGTGACTACTACAACCGCGTGCTCCGAGAACACCTCCTTGCCTCGGGACGCGTGCGTTTCTTCCCGATGTCTGACTATCGGGGCAGCGATGCGGGCGGCCATCGGTTCGTATCCCGCCTGACGGGCGACGAGACGACCGTGACAGTGCGCCGCAAGCATCGTCGATGCGACCTATGTCGAGTCGTCGATACCCTCGCGGCACACTCCGATGTACGAAATCGACCCGGGCGTGCATGTGATCCCGCCGAACGCGCTTGCCGACCTCGACGAGCGGGCAACGGGGTTCACAGTCATAGGCGCGGGTAAGGCGGCGATGGATACCTGCAACTGGCTCCTCGATGTGGACGTCGACCCGGACCACATCCGTTGGATCCGGCCACGCGATGGTTGGTTCCTCAACCGCGCCTTCATGCAGCCCCTGGATCTGGTCGCGTCGTACATGCAGCTTTAAGCGCGCTGGGTGGAAGGTGCGGCGTATGGCGGAGACGCGACCGACTTTGTCCACCGACTTGAGGCTGACGGCGTGATGATCAGGATCGACCCGAACGTGGAGCCGGAGGTGTTCCGTGGCGCCACGCTGAGCCTGCTGGAGCTTGATGCTCTTCGCCGCATCGAGAACGTCGTTCGGCTCGGCCGTGTCCGACGCATTGGAACCAAACACATGGTGTTCGACGAGGCGTAGGTGAGCCGGATCGGACTACACCCAAACCGTCGTTCCGGTCGACCGCCGCTGCGACCTGGCGGGGCGTCGGCGCCTCACGACCGGGGGCGACGGACGGGCTTCGGAGGGTAGAGGGCGGCGAGCGTGCCCAGAAGCTTGGAGAGCAGTGGGCTGAAGCGGCCCTCGCCCCAAGGGAGGCCGGGCTCGTTGGCCATCGCCTGGCCGATGACGCCGCTGACGAGGACCGACGTGACCCAGAGTGCCTCGTCGGAGTCGGCACCGGGGCCGAGCTGTCCCGCTGCTGCCGCGTCGGCCAGCGCTTGGCGTTGGAGCCGGACCATCTCGACGCTGGGGGCCATGGCCACGGGCGTCGGCTCGAAGCTGGGGACAGGGCGCCAGAACAGCAGTTGTGCCGTCGCAGGGTGGGCGAGCGCCCAGATCCCGCTGGCCTCGAGGCCGGCGGCGAGAGCGTCGAGGCCCGGATCGGATTGCGCCATCGCGGTGCTCATGGTCTCGAGGTGGGCCCGCTGGCCCCGTTCGAAAAGGGCGTCGTAGATGGACCTGAGCGAGTCGAAGTACTTGTAGATCGACGGCGGCTTTACACCAAGTCGGCGGGCCACCTCCGAGAGGCTGAGGCCGTTGACACCCTCCTCGGTCATCACGGCATCGGCGATGGCGAGGATCTCCTCGATGGTCTCCTGGCGCCGGCGGGCCCGACGGTCGCCTGGGACGGGGGCGGTCACTTCGATCGTCGACTCCATTCTGACATTATAGCATGAGTTTCTATTGACAGAACTAGCTAAGACTCTTAGTCTTCCAGTGTCATCAGGGGCGCACGAAAGGGGAGGGCTCATGGCACCAAATGACCAGCGGTGGTGGTTGACCGAGGACAGCGTCGAGCTCGATATCAGGGCCGACGCCGAAGCGCTGTACCGGTTGGTCTCCGACCTGCCCCGCATCGGGGAGTGGAGCCCCGAGTGCGAGAGCGTCGAATGGGAGGGCGACGTCACAGCGCCGGTGGCGGGCACGACGTTCGTGGGTCATAACGCCGTGGGGCCGGGTCGTCGCATTCGCTACTCGCGCCACGGGAAGGTGCTCGTGGCCGATCCGGGCCGTGAGTTCGCCTTCATCACCGACGAGGGTGGTCGGGAGTCAACCGTATGGCGCTACCGGTTCGAGCCGAGTGGCGACGGCCGCACTCGGATCACCGAGTCCTACGAGGTGCGGTGGATCCCAGTGTGGGCCCGCATCCTCGACGTCCCCACCAACCGCCACAAGGGGCTGCTCAAGGGGATGCGCACCACCCTCGAGCGCCTCAAGGAGGTGGCCGAGGCCGCCTACCGCCGCACGCCCGCGCCGCGCGAGCTCGACAAGGAGACCCTGTCATGACGACCTGCTTCACCGCCACGTCCGGCGTCGATGTGATCACGACGACCGCCGACATCCCGGCGCTCGGCTCGATCGTTATCAACGTGTTTGTACTGCACGGCACCGAGCCGATCCTTATCGATACCGGCACCGTGGCTGGCTCCGCCGAGTTCATGACAGCGCTGGCGTCGGTGATCGACCCGGCCGAGCTGCGCTGGATCTGGCTCACCCACACAGACTTCGATCACATCGGCTCGCTGGCCGCCCTGCTCGAGACGAACCCGCAGCTGCGGGTCATCACGTCGTTCCTCGGCGTCGGCATCATGGGGCTGTCGTCGACGCCCCTGCCGATGGACCGCGTGCACCTTGTCAACCCCGGCCAGTCGGTGGCAGTCGGTGACCATCGACTCACGGCCGTGAAGCCGCCCGTCTACGACAACCCGATCACCACCGGCTTCGTCGACGATCGCTCCGGGACCCTTTTCAGTTCCGACTGCTTCGGTGCGCTGCTCCCCGCGGTACCCCACAACGCCGCCGACCTCGACACCGACGAGCTGCGGGCCGGGCAGGTCCGCTGGGCGACTATCGATTCGGCGTGGGTGCATGACGTCGATCGCGACGTCTTCGGGCGTGCCCTCGACCGGCTGCGGGCAATCGAGCCGACCATGGTGTGTAGCAGTCACCTTCCGCCCGCCCCCGGTGCCATGCTCGACTTCTTCGTCGACTCGCTGGCCATGACGCCCGACGCCGACCGCTTCAATGGGCCCGACCAGGCCGCCCTCGAAGCGATGCTCGCCGGCATGGTGGACGCTCCATAGCGATACGACACCAAATCAGGGGACTGAACAGCCCAAACGTTGTGATTTAGGCAACAGCGGAGAGCATGGGACTGTATTCAAACCCTCCCGCGAACCTGAAATACTTACTTGACCTGGTCGAATACCCCGACTGACCAACTCCGGTACCGAATAACTCTTCGTCTCGGGTCCCAAATCACAAATCTCGAAGCCAAACGGTCGAGGGACCTTCAACCACTTCCCTCGGAGGCAAGAGCGACACCGTGGCGATACCGGACGCTTTGACCCTTGTCAATTGAGGGAAACGGCTCACCGATATCTACACATCCCGACTCGGCGCGGGTGCTGTCGGGACCCCGCCCGGTACCACAGCGGTTCTCGCTCGGCTCCGGTCTCTCCACAGCAGTGAGTTACTTGTCTCGGATGGCTTCGTATGTCAGTACAGCCACACCGTCAGCAAGGGAACGAGATTCGAGGAGGCGCATGGGTTTTTTCTGGCTCGTTTCCCCGAAGAGGCGCTGGCCTGCTCCGAGCACGACCGGATAGATCTTCAGGCGCAGCTCGTCAGCGAGGTTGTGCTCAATCAAGGTGTGGACGAGCTGAAAGCTGGCCAAGACGAGGACGTCCCCAACTCGTTCTCGCCTTAGTCTTGCAACCTCGTTCAGCACGTCACCGGTAAGTACTACCGAGTTGTTCCAGGCAGGGTCTTTCAGAGTCGAGGACACCACATATTTGGGCAAGCTATTCAACCTGTCGGCCAACCTGCCGCTCCGGGATGGAAACTTTGACGCGAACCATTCATAGCTCCGCCGTCCAAGCAAGAGTGCTTCGGTGCTCATGGCGTCATCGAGCGCGAGCTTGTTGACTTCCTCGCGGTCTTTGAGCATCCCAACCCAGCCGCCAACTCTGAAACCCTCGTCACCGGCTGGGTCCTCGATGACTCCGTCAAGCGACACATTTTCGCTGACGACGATTCTTCCCACGTGATTCTCCTGTGGTTGCCTTGAACGCTGCCTGTGGTGCCAAACTAGTCAGGCACCCACAAGTCCTGGACTGCCCTGGTATGCCGAGTCCGGGGTGGCTTTCGCGCCTGGTCATTCGAGCTAGCGCAGAACACCCGGAGTCCGAAGGGGACGGTGGGTCTTGATAGGCCATGTCACGGTATCCCTTGAGTACCGTGCGCCCTACGTCCTCCTTTGTTCACTAGACCCCGGCAGAACTGGCACTTCCCTGACAGTCGGATCGGACCTATGACGCTCGGCCACGCTCGGTGTGCGGGTCTGGCTCATCTCGAGCGCCCGCTCACTCGATCGCCTGGTGCGCCATCGCTGCGGGCTCGCGACCGGCGAAGAGCCAACCGACGATCGCCGCGAAGGCGGGCATGCCGAGGAGGATGAGGAGGAGATCGCCGACGGGAACGTTCCCGAGCGCGGCGATCCCCCCGTTCAGCGAGTTGCTCCGCAGCCAACCGATCATGCCGATGTAGCCGCCCACCACCCCGAGGAGTGCGCCGAGAAAGCCGAGCGCGCCGGCCGTCACGGCAGTCAGCGTGCGCCGCGTGTAGCTGGACGCACCGGTCGCCGCGAGCGTGCGGAGGTCGCTCGCCGTCTCGCTCCGGACGAGCCCGACCGACATCCCGAGCACGCCGAGGGCGATGACGATCCCGAAGATCGTCGCCCAGCCGATGACCGCGGACGAGGTCGGCTGGTCGTTCTTCGACTCGACCGAGAGCTGCGTCGTCGACGCGGCGAGCTCGGCGCTGCTGATCTGGGAGGCGCGTGAAGGGCTGTGTGCCCTGAACCAACCAGTCGGTCGTGCTCGCCTGGATGTGGAACTCGCGCATCGCGTGCTCGGTGATCACCGTGTTCGGCGCCGAGGTGCCCGTCGGCAGTGCCCCGACCTCCTGGATGACCGGGTGGGCGAGACAGCCCGGTCGCCGCACTGCACTGCGAGGACGACGGCGGGCCGGAACCGGAGGTCTGCGAGGCGTTGCCGCCGTTCGATCCGTAGTTGAAGGTCGAGCCCGGAGACGCCCGAGAGGCCGGGGCGCGAGCTCAAGACGTCCGCGTTCGGATCGATCTCGGACGCCGTGATCCCGAACGCCCGCAGCAGCTGCGGGGTGGCGACGTAGATCGCTCCGTCCCAGTTCCGACCACCTTGGGTCCCGTTCAGATTCGGCATTCGGCGTCTCGAGCGCGATGAGCTGCGCGCCGAGCCCCTTCGCGATCGCCTCGGCGTGCGTCGGCCAGCTGCTGCAGGGCTCGCAGCCGTCGCGGTCGTCGACGCTTTCTGGACGTGGACCTTGCCGTTCGGCGTCATGATCGTCCGTACCCGCCGGTGGCGGCGTGTTGGCGTGGAGGGCGAGCTGGTTCGAGGAGAGGTTCGGACCCGCGTAGTCGAGGACGTTCCCGTAGCGGGAGGCGGCGGCGAGCATGACGATCACCGCGACGAGCACGCCGAGGCTGATCGCCGCCAGCGCCGAGCCCGAGCGCGCCCGGTACCGGGCCAGATCGCGCAGCGCGAGCCGGGTCGCGATCGGCGCACGGCGACCGAGCGCGCGCGGTCAACGACAGGAAGAACGGCGCGAGCAGGATCAGCCCGGGGATGAGGAGGACGATCCCGAAGAGGAGCTCCGGTGCACCACCGCTCCCGTTGCCGTGATTCGTGCCACCGGAGTAGCCGAGCAACAAGAAGGCGAGGACGAGGAAGACGATGCCCGGGACCGCGGAGCGGTGGATCTGACGAGGAGGCGCCGGTCGGCCCGACAACGCCTGGACGATCGGCACCTTGGTGATCGCCCGCGCCGGACGGGACGCCGCGAAGTAGCGCCGCGACGACCGCGAGCACCATCGCGGCGACCACCACGGTCCACGAGAGCGCGAGCACGCCGATGAGATGGTGCGAGCTCTGCTCGAGGCTCGGACGGTAGGCGAGCCAGACGACGAGCCCGAGGACGAAGCCGAGGATCGCACCGACGACACCGACGACGGTGCCGTTGGCGCTGACGACGAGACGGACGTGGCGGTCGGTCGCGCCGGTCGACTCGAGCATCCCGATCGAGCGCAGGCGCCGCTGCGCGAGCACCGTGAAGCCGCCGATCGAGACGAGCGCGATGAGCAGCATGCCGAGGACCAGTGCGGCGAGCGAGATCGTCTCGGGGTTGAGCGGGTTCGACTGCGCCACCGAGGCGGGGGTCTGCGACGTTGACGCCCTTGAACGAGCTCAGCGGAACGCCCGGCGCGTCGAACAACGCCGTGACTCCCGTGGGATTTGCCACCTGCCCAGGTGCGACGAGCGCGAACTCGTCGAGGAGGCTCTGGGGGTTCTCGACGATGCCGACCACCTGGCGCTCGACGCCGCCGACTCGCCAGGTGGCTCCCACCGTAAGGTGGAACGCCGACGCGACGCCGCTCGTCACGGCGACCTGGTCGGCGCCCGACGGGTAGTGCCCGGAGACGAGCGAGAGCATCGGACCGCTGAAGGGTCCGTGCGGGTCTTGCGCGCGGAGCTGATAGGTGTTGATCGATCCCGGGATCGACTGCGTCTCGTTCTCGATCACGCTCGACGCGGCCGAAGCGGTGCTCCAGGCTGGCGATGACGCTCGCCGTGTGCGCGTTGTAGGTCGTGAAGAGACACGGAGTCCTGCGCCGTGCCGAAGCCGGAGTTCTTCGGCGGCGGGTTGTTCGTCGCGACGGCCGAGCCGACGATCGTCGCCGCGACCGCGACGGTGATGAGGGCGAGGATCAGGAACTGCTGACGCCACTCCCTGCGGAAGAGGCGCCACGCCCAGCGGACGACGGCACGACGGGCGGGCGCGCCGCCGTCGGCGGGGCGGGCGTCAGCGAGGGGCGTCGAGGACGGCGGTGCTCATCGAGACTCCTTCGGAATCGTGCGTCGGTCGCGCTCGCGAGCGGGCGCAGCGAGAGCGAGTCGGCAAGCTCGGGGGCGACGTGGTCGACGATCTGGCCGTCGCGGAGGAAGACGACCCGGTCGGCCCACGAGGCGAGGTGGGCGTCGTGGGTGACGACGACCGCGGCGACGCCGCGCTTGCAGGCGTCGCGGATCATCCGCATCACCGCCTCGCCGTTGGTCGAGTCGAGCGCACCCGACGGCTCGTCGGCGAGGAGGAGCTGGCGCTCGCCGACGACGGCGCGGGCGATGGCGACGCGCTGGCGCTCACCGCCGGAGAGCTGGTCGGGGTAGTGCTCGGCCCGGTCGGCGAGCCCGAGCTGCTCGAGCGCGGCGATGCCCGCGGCTGCGCGCCTTGCGTGCCGAGATGCCGTCGAGCTCGAGGGGCAGCGCGACGTTCTCCGACGGCGGTGAGGCCGGGGAGGAGGTTGAAGTCCTGGAAGACGTAGCCGATCGTGCGCCGCCGGAGGCGCGCCTTGTCGTTGCGGGACATCGCCGACAGCGACGTGCCGTCGATGCAGCACCTCGCCGCTCGTCGGCTCCTCGAGGCTGCCGGCGATCGTGAGCAGCGTCGACTTCCCCGAGCCGCTCGGCCCCATCACCGCGACGAGGTGGCCCTCGTCGACCGAGAGGTCGATGTCGTCGAGGGCGTGCACCGCGGTCGCGCCCTCGCCGTAGGACTTCGAGACATCTGTGGAGTTCGAGCAAGCTCATTGGGTCCGACCGTCCTTCGCCGCCTGCGCGGCATCGAGTTTAGGTAGGTCACCCAAGATCATACTGCAGTATCCTACTGATCAAGTACGCGTTGTCAAGAGAGCCGATTCCGTGCAGGGACGCTCGGCGAGAGCGAGCTCAGCGGCGCGGGCTCGGCCCGATGCTCTCCTCGAGCAGCGCCTCGGGGCTCGGCGGCGGCACCGTCTGGTCGACGACACGCCCGTCGCGGAGGAAGACCACCCGGTCGGCCCACGACGCGAGCTGCGCGTCGTGGGTGACGACGACCGCGGCGACGCCCTGCTTGCAGGCGGCGAGGATCATGCGCATCACCGCCTCGCCGTTCGTCGAGTCGAGCGCGCCCGACGGCTCGTCGGCGAGGAGCAGGCGACGCTCGCCGACGACGGCGCGGGCGATCGCGACCCGCTGGCGCTCGCCGCCGGAGAGCTCGTCGGGATAGTGCGTCGCCCGATCGGCGAGGCCGAGCTCCTCGAGCGCCGCCATCCCGGCCGCGTGCGCCTTCTTGGCCGAGAGACCGTCGAGCTCGAGGGGCAGCGAGACGTTCTCGACGGCGGTGAGCCCGGCCAGGAGATTGAAGTCCTGGAAGACGTAGCCGATCGTGCGGCGGCGGAGGCGCGCCTTGTCGTTGCGCGACATCGACGAGAGCGACGCGCCGTCGATCACCACCTCGCCGCTCGTCGGCTCCTCGAGGCTGCCGGCGATCGTGAGCAGCGTCGACTTGCCCGACCGCTCGGCCCCATCACCGCGACGAGCGAGCCGCGCTCGACGGCGAGGTCGACGTCTCGGATGGCGTGCACCTCGGTGGCGCCGGCCCCGTAGCGACTTGGAGACCCGGCGCAGCTCGAGGAAGCTCATCGCCGGGCGACCAACCTCCGCCGGATGAGCGGGCCGGGCTTCGCGGACGGGACGGCTCGAGCGCGGCGCGCTTCAACCGGCCGTCGGCGGTGTCGAGCCAGCGGACGACCGAGTCGAGCCGGAACAGCTCGGCGTCGACGACGAGGGCGAAGGTGAGGTCGAAGTCCGCCTCGTCCTCCTTGAGCCGCGTCCACTGCTGCATCAGCTCGACGAGATAGCGGCGATGGACCTGGATCACGTCGTGGACCGAGACGCCGGGGACCCGCAGGGCCGCCAGCACCTTGATCACGAGCTCGTCGCGAGGCGGCGAGGTCATGTCCGGTGGCGTGCTCAGCCAAGTGTCGAGCTCCTTCCGGCCGGCCTCGGTGATGCGGAAGCCCTTCTGCGGCCCGGCTTCCTCCTCGCGGCTCGTCGGACTCGACGAGCCCGTCGCGCTCGAGGCGCTGCAGCGTCGTGTACACCTGGCCGACGTTGAGCGGCCACACCTCGCCGGTGCTCGACTCGAACTCCTGGCGGAGCTGCAGGCCGTACTTCGGGCCCTCGCTCAACAACGCCGAGCAGCGCGTGGCGGACGCTCATCGCGCCGCGCCCGAATAACCCATTCGTACCATACGCAGTATCCTACGGCAGCCGAACCTCGAGGTCAAAGGGTACGAGGAGTCGTCCAGCCCCAGCGCAGACGAACGGTGGGCATTCCCGTCACCCCCCGCATCACGCCCACAAGTCCCGCACCCCCGCCGATTGGGCGAGGAGCTCGGCCCGGTCGGACTCGAGCAGGAAGCCAGCCCTGATGGCCTCGTCCAAGCTGCGTTCGTAGGCGGCGAGGTACCCCCCATGGTCGCGATACAGCTCCACGAGGGTGCCGGGGTCGAAGGGAACCGTCGATCCGAACAGGGAGCAGAGTCGGCTGGCTTCGGGCGGGGCCTCGCCGCTGAGCGCTGCGATCGGAACATCCACGGCCGGAGTCCGGACGCCACCCAGGGCGTTGCCCAGACTGTCTCGGGCAACTTGCCCAGGGTCCGTGCTCCTGAGATGCAGCGGCGTCGCCGCGGGAGGTGGCGTGCCGTCGGTGATCCACCGGTTGAGGGCCACCAACGCCGCTTGCGCCACGAAGTGTTGCGGGCCCTCGTTGATCCTGCAATCGCAGCCCAACGCGGCCGCGAACTTGCCGACCAGGTACGCGTCGGCGTGTGCGGTCCCCGCCACCTCCCAGGTGCGGATCCGGTCGCTGTCGGGCTGACGGGCCGGGCCGTAGTCGAGCAGGGGACCGAGGTCCGTCTCGGTCTCGAAGATGAAGACCGGCACGTTCGAATCGCTTCGGATCTGCAGCGCTCCGGGGACGCCGGTGCCGGCGATGGGTGTCCCTGTGAGAGAGGCGCCGCTTCCTCCCCGGCTGTGAACGAAGAACCCGTCATAGACGCGGGCCGTGGGTTGCACGGCGTCGACATAGCTCGTCAAGAAGAAGGCCGACTGAGACTCTCCCATCCCCACGATCCGTTCGGGGTGCAAGGCGCCTAGCGCGGGCGGGTCCGCCGGACCACGGAGAGCCCGGCCGATCTGGGAGAACATGTCGAAGGAGAACTGGTCACCGGGGTGGCTGAGCGTTGCGTAGCGTGCCGGCTCGGACACGACGAGCCCACTGCGCGTCGTCAAGCCGGGCACCCCGATCAGTGCCGTGCCGCCGTCGACACCGAAAGCCTGGGCCGACACCGCGACGTAGGCATAGCCATCGCGCACGATCTGTGGGCTCAGATAGGCCCAATCGGGATCGGCCTCCACACCACCGGAGACGTTGCACCACTCCACGAGAACGGTGCCGTTGAATCGACCGGGGTCCGCAGGCCGTCGCACCACGATCCGGGTGCGGTACGGGGCCGTCCTACGGGCCTGCACGGACCACCTGCCATCGGGTTGGAGCGGCCCCGAAGCCTCGAACGCCGACGCCGTCCCCGAGACGAAGAACTCCTCTCTGACATATCCCGTGGCGTCCAGATCGACACCGACAGTCGAGGTCGGCTCGATCGTGCGGCCGGCTGGGGGCGGAATCGAAAGCGCCGCGAGCGCCCCGGTTGGCTGGCCGTCGGTCACAGAGTCCTCCTCGTCGTCGTCGTCCCGCTACCGAGTCCCGCTACCGAGTCCCCTAGGTTTGGTGACGTGCTGACCGTGTATGGCGTGACCGTTCTGACGTTCATGATGGTGATGTACGCCCTCGAAGGCCGAAACAAGCGTTTTGTCGTCGCCTTCGCGCTGGGATGTGCGCTGTCGAGCAGCTACGGGTTTGCCAGCGGGGCATGGCCCTTCGGCGTGATCGAGGCCATCTGGTGCGTCATCGCCCTCCATCGGTTCTCCCGCAGGAGCCTCGCCTCGCCCGAGCCCTGAGCCCGGATCCGAGCGAGTGATCCCAGACTCCTCTCACACCACGGGAAAGCTCTTCGTGGTGGTCACGGTCCCCGCCGCCGTCACCAGTGCGATGGGCCCGGTGTTGGCACCGTACGGCACCAACGCCACGATCTTGTTCTGCGCCCTTTTGGTGATGGTGGCCGATATTCCGTCGAACTCGACCACAGTCACGCCCGACATCCGCCTGCCCCAGATCTGAACCTTCGTCCCCGCCAGTCCCGCCCGGGGATTGATGCGCAGGATCTCGGGGAGCTTGAGGCCGACGACACGATGATGCGAGTGGTGACCGGGGGCGACCGACGTCGTCGTGAGGGGCGCGACGGTCCCCGTGGTCGTCGGGGTGGTGCGGTGGCCCGTCTTCGCCGTGATCGCCGGGATGGTCGGGATGGTCGCGGGGGCCACGGTGGTCGTGGTGGCGGCGGTTGTCGGCGGGGAAGCTCCCGACCCCACCGTGGGCAGGGCCGTCACGGGGAGCTTCGCCTTCGGAGCCGGGGCGGTGGCCGCGGCCGGGGGGCCGGCCACGATCGCCGTGGGGGCGATGGTCCAGTCTCCCGGGGCCTTGCCCATGATCTTCAGCTCTACGGGAATGGCAGCCGTCGTCAACTGGAAGAGCTCGCAGCCGGTCTCGGTCCCCCCGGCGGGGACGGTGGCGAAGTCCTTGTAAAACAGGCATTGGGAGACCTGGAACTTGCCCTCTTTCTTTCCGGGATGCCCTTCCTTGTCCGAATCGATGAGCCTCGAGTCGTCGTAGATGCCGCCGAAGTCCGTGGCGGCGCTGGTCGGGCTCTGCACCGTCAGGACGACCGCCACGAGCTTGTGGCCCGGAGCCGGCACGGCCAGGGTGCTGCGAGCGAGTGTGGCCGGCGATATGACCTTGTCCAACGTCACGGTGCCACCCAGGGCGCTCAGTGCGGAGCCCACCTGTCCCATCGGTGCCGACGAGGAACAGGCCGCGGCCGTCAGGCACAGGGCGACCAGGAATACCGCACAGCGCCTGGTCGCGCGCCTCGACGCAGGCGCGAAGCCCCACAGGTCCTTGAGATGGCCAGCCCGCACTACCGCACACCCCCCACTTGGCAGTCCCCTCATTCTCTCACCCCTGGACTGCTCTTGGAAACCGCTGGTCACGGTGGCCTTCCTCGACTGCTCGGGCCCCCGGCTCGGGCGGAGGTTCGACACCCCCGACCGAGTTGTGCTGTGCTTCGCCATCGTGGGGGGCCCACGAGGTCGGGGCTGGACTGTCGTCGTCTTGGTGCTGGGGATCGTCGCCGGCGCCTGCTCCTCGCCGCGCGCCAGCGGGAGCACCGCCTCGACCGTGGCGGCCGGTGGTGCGGCGAGCTCCGGGCGCCCGGTGGCGTCGTCGGGATGCTCGTCTCGCCCCACGCCGGCGATGACCGAGCAACGCCAGGACATCACCGTCGACGGCGTGGCGCGTTGGTACCTGCTCACCGTGCCGCCCCCCCACCCCGGGGCGGGGCCCCTCCCCCTCGTCGTCGACCTCCACGGTCTCGCCGAGGGTGCCTCGATCGAGGCGGCCACGACCCAGTTCAGCACCAAGGCACAGACCGACGGGTTCATGGCCGTGTTCCCCGAAGGCACGGGATCTCCGGTGAGTTGGGACATCGCTCCCAGTACCCGCGCGCACCCCAATCACGACATCGATTTCATGAAAGCCATGCTCGACTCGTTGGAGGCGCACCAATGTGTCGACAAATCGCGGATCTATGCCACCGGGCTCTCCGACGGTGCCCTGTTCACCTCGCTTCTGGCCTGCACCATGGCCAATCGCTTCGCCGCCTTCGCGCCGGTGGCGGGGGCCGTCTTCGACAAACCGTGCCATCCGGGACGGCGCGTGGCGTTCCTGGCCTTCCACGGCACGGCCGACCCCATCTTGTACTTCAACGGGGGTGTGGGTACCGCCACTCTCAACAACGCCCTGAGCGGCCGCACCGCACCCACCACCCCGTTGCCGCCGGTCAATCTCCACGGCAAGGGCTACCCGGCGAACGTGGCGGCCTGGGCGGCACAGGACGGCTGCAACCCGCGATCCACCGACAGACACGTGAGCACGCACGTGATCCTGCGCACCTACAAGTGCCCGCCCGGTGCGGCGGTGGCGTTCTACATCATCGTGGGGGGCGGCCATGCTTGGCCGGGGAGCAAGGTCAGCGCCCAATTGGCGTCGATCACGGGCCCCTCGACCTTCGAGATCAACGCCACCAACATCATCTGGCAATTCTTCCGCCAGCACCGCCTGGGCTGACATGGGGCGAGCACCGCGTCGTCGAGGACGGCGGCATCATCGTCCCTCCCAGCGCGGGGCCCGCCCTTCGGCGGCGGCGCGCATGCCTTCGGCGGCATCCGCGGTGGCGACGACGACGCTGCGCATCGTCTCACCGAAGCGGATGGCCTCGAGCGTCGGGAGGTCCCGGGCGCGCGCAGCGACTTCCTTCATGGCTCGCTGGGCCAGCGGAGCACCGGCCACGAGACGGTCCGCCAGTGCCCGGGCCTCGTCGACAAGCTGGTCGTGCGCCACGACGCGCCACACCAGACCCATCTGCTGCGCCCGCTCGGCATCCACGGTCTCGCCCGTGAGCAACAGCTCCATGGCGTCTGCCCACGCCATGCGTTGCGGCAGCCGGATGGCCCCCACGATGGCGGGGATGCCGAGGCGCACCTCGGGATAGCCGAAGCTGGCCCGGTCGCTCGCCAGGACGAAGTCACACCACGTCACCAGGGTGAGCCCGTAACCCAGACAGTGCCCGTTCACCGCGGCGATGACGGGCTTGTGGATCTCCCATCCGCTCTCGAAGGAGTTCAGGGTGGGCTTCTCCCAGAAGGTGCCCGGGAACTCGCCCGTCGACCCCTGGCCGTCGCGCAGGTCGGCGCCGGCGCAAAAGGCGCGCCCCGCCCCGGTGACGATGCCCACCCACGCCTCTTCTTCGTCTCTGAAGCGGGCGAAGGCGGCATTGAGATCGCGGCGCAGTTCCCCGTTCACGGCGTTGAGGGCGCCGGGGCGGTTGTAGGTGATCGTGGCCACGTGGCCACTTCGCTCGTAGAGGACGGTGTTGGCCATGGCGCACCGTAGCGGGCGAGTCCACGGTGAACCGTGGCGCTACGTGGCTTCGCGCTCGAGGGCCCTGCGGGGGTGACGCCCGTCGACGTATCCCATGAACGGGGGTCGGATGTTGTAGCCGAGCAGTTCCTGCAGGCGCTGGGGCAACTGCCGGACGACGGCGCCGGGCACGGCGAGGAAGTGGTTCTCCTGGGGCCGGAGCCATGACGCCACGTACTCGAGGATCACACCCAGACGGGCCCGGTCGGTGGTGTTCGCCCCGCCGCCGTGCCACACGCTCCCCACGTAGAACAGCACCGAGCCCCTTGGCATCTCCGCCGCCATCGTGGGCGTGTGCGCGTCGGGCTGCTCGCTCGCCCACCGGTGGCTCCCGGGGATGACGCGGGTGGCGCCGTTGGCCTCGGTGAAGTCGTCCAGGGCCCACATCGTGTTGAGCACGATCTCGGCATGTGGACGGGGGATCGGGTAGATGGCGTCGTCGTGGTGCAGGATCTGGGCCACCTCGCCCGGGCCGATCTCGATGCCCGTCGGCGCGCTCGAGTTGACAGTGGCCGAGCACACGGTCGAGCACCCCGAGGACCAACGGATGGAGGGCCGGCCCGTCGAAAGCCCGGGTCTTGGCGAACAGGGCGTACACGCGCTTGGTGCGGGCCCCTTCGAAGGGGTTTCGCCCCCCCGGCGTGCCGGCCAGGACCCGGCCCATGTCGTGGCGCGCCGCGGTCAACTCCGGTTCGGCAAGGAGGTTGTCCACGACCGCGTAGCCGTTTTCGTCGAGAGCGGCGACGACCGTCGTCCACCGTTGTGGTGCTGCGCATGCGCCCCCAGTCTCCCAGAGTCGTCGGTGAAGGGCTCGGGCGGTGTGGTATCGATCAGGTGTCGGGCACGGTTTCGGCGCGGCTGTCGAGCCATCTCCGGAAACCGGCGGCGTTGGAGTGCACGCCGTTGAGGGTGTCGAGCTTCTCACGGTGAAGGGCGTCGACACCCGAGACGTCTGACGCGAAGGCGGCATCGAGAGCCGTGGCGATGTCCTCGCCGGCGCGCCACGCCTGCTCCGCCACGCTGGCCCACCGCCGCAGGGTGTCCTCGGCTTCGACGAGCGTCTCCTGGGGATCGACGAGGAGCCCGTAGTGGGCGAGGGCGAGACCGGTGGGACGGCGAGCCGCGAAACGGTGCAGGGAGTGGACCGCCTGATCGAGGTCGAAGTCGGGAGGCGGTGTCGAAGGCCGCAGGACCCCGGCGTCGGGCAGCCGCACCCCGACGGCGTCGCCGGCGAAGAGGATGCCGCTCACCGAGTCGTGCAGGGCGAGATGGTGCTTGGCGTGCCCGGGAGAGTCCACGGTGGTGAGCACCCGGTCGGGGGAGACCCGAATCTCCTCGCCGTCGGCCAGCACGTGGATCCGCTCGGCGGGCGTGGCGTCGAGCCGGCCGTAGAGCGAGTCGAGAAGCGGCCCGTACACGCGCGCCGCCGAGTCGATGAGGCGGGTGGGGTCCACCAGGTGACGTGCCCCCTTCTCGTGCACGTACACCGTGGCGGCGGGAAAGGCCCGCGCCACGTCCCCCACCCCCCCGGCGTGGTCGAGATGGATGTGGGTCACGGCCACGCCCGCCAGTTCGTCCGGGCTCACGCCGAGCGCGTCGAGGGCGTCGAGCAGCACTCCCACCGAGCTCTGGCTGCCCGTCTCCACCAGGACCGGGGCGTCCCCGTGCACCAGGTAGCCGGCCGTCACCTTGTCCCACCCCCCGAGAAGGGTGTCGATCTCGACGATGCCCGGGGCGATCTCCGAGGTCGTCACGTGCCGACCTCGATCACCACCTTCACGTCGTCGGGGTGGCGGTCGAGCGCCTCCTGCCAATGGTCGAGGGGTACCCGCCGCGTGACGAGCTTGGCGCAGCCAGGCGCCGTCGGCCTTGACGAGCGCCTCGGCGGCGGCCTCGTAGTGGCGGCGGTTGGCGTTGACCGAGCCCACCACGGACTGGTTCTCGAGGACCATCGACCGGTTGAGCATCGAGGCGTCCACGCGAGGGCGTGCTTGCCGCCCGAGACGCCGGTGAGACAGGCCACCCCGCCCGGGCCCAGATGCTCCATGGCGTCGAAGACGAGCGCTCGCCACCCCTGTGCACTCGATGACGATGTCGGGATGGGGACAGGAGTGCTCGATGCGCCCGGTGTGGTAGCTGGCGCCGAGGCCGTGCACGAGGTCGGGCTTGGTGCCCGCCGTGACCTGGTCGAAGACGTGCACGTCGAGGCCGCGCTGCACGCCGATCAGCGCGGCCAGCAGGCCGATGGGCCCCGCGCCCGTGATGACCACCACCTGCGGGTCCCAGTGGGCGCGCCCGCCGATGCGGTCGACCTGCTCCCAGGCCTTGGCCACCACGCTCGTGGGCTCCAGGAGCACCCCGAGCGCCCCCAGCCCGGGATCGACCTTCACCACGAAGTCCGGGTGGATCCGGTAGCGCTCCGAGCAGTACCCGTCGTGGCTCTTGATGCCGCGCTCGGTGTACTGGCCGTTGTGACAGAAGTCCCATTCGCCCACCGCGCAGTTCCCGCACGGCACGGGGTCGGGGCGCCGGACGATGCCCACCACGAGGTCCCCGGCCGCCACCGGCGGCCCGGCCGGCGCCTCGAGGACCCGGCCCAGCGACTCGTGGCCGAGCACGAGTCGGTCGCGTCCGGGGGGCGCCCACCCGTAGGCGCCCGACACGATCTCCATGTCGGTGCCGCACACCCCGACGGCCAGGGTCTCCACCAGCACGGGACCGTCGGAGACGGGCGGCTCGGCGACGTCTTCGAGCCGGGCCGAGCCCGCGGTCAGGGGTTGCACCGTGAGCGCCTTCATCGCGCCCGCCTCCTCTTGGTCGGTTTCGTGTTGGCGTCGGGGGCTCGGCGTCCGGGGTGTCGCCGTCGGGGTCCTGGTGTCGCGGGCTTTGGCTCTCGGATATCGGCGCGAGCGGAGCAGCCCGTGCATCGGCCCGGCTCGCCCTCGCCGGTGGCCCGCACCTCTGCGGCGCCGGTCCGGGTCCGAGACGACCTGCTCCTCCATGGCGGGATGGCCCGACAGGTTGAAGGCGGCGTTGACGAGCGACACGTGCGAGAAGGCCTGGGGGAAGTTCCCCACCTGGCGCCCGGCGCGCACGTCGTACTCCTCGGCCAGCAGCCCGAGGTCGTTGCGCAGGCCGACGAGCCGGTCGAACATGGCGTGCGCGTCGTCGTAGCGGCCGATCAGGTACAGGCAGTCGGCCATCCAGAACGAGCAGGCCAGGAAGGCCCCCTCGTGACCGGTGAGCCCGTCCACCGCCCCGGTGTCCTCGGTGCGGTAGCGAAGCACGAAGCCGTCCTCGGTGAGCCCGCGCTCGATGGCCTCGATGGTGGAGCGCACCCGGTCGTCGGTGGCGGGCAGGAACCCCACCAGCGGGATCATGAGGAGGCTGGCGTCGAGGGCGTCGGACCCGTAGTACTGCGTGAACGCCCCGACGTCTGCGTTGTACCCCTTGGCGCACACCTCGTCGTGGATGCGGTCGCGCAGCTCGCGCCACGCGTCGACCGGGCCCGTCGACGCCGAACTCCTCGACGGTCCGCACGGCCCGGTCGACCGCCACCCAGGCCATGACCTTGGAGTGGGTGAAGTGCCGGCGCGGGCCCCGCACCTCCCAGATGCCCTCGTCGGGCTGCTCCCAGTTGCGGCCACGAACTTCACGAGCGCCGTCTGCAGGTCCCAGGCCGTCGGCGCTCGAGCGCGCTGCCCACCGTCGCACGCCTCGTACAGCGCCGAGAGCACCTCGCCGTAGACGTCGAGCTGGAACTGGCCCGAGGCGGCGTTGCCGACCCGCACCGGAGCCGATCCCTCGTAGCCCGGCAGCCAGTCGACCTCCCACTCGTCGAGGCGCCGCTCGCCCGGCCGGCCCGTACATGATCTGGAGCTCGGAGACGTCGCCGGCCACGGCGCGCAGCAGCCAGTCGCGCCACGCCAGGGCCTCTTCGTGGTAGCCGCCCCGCATGAGCGACTCCAGGGTGAGCGTGGCGTCGCGCAGCCAGCAGTAGCGGTAGTCCCAGTTGCGCTCGCCCCCGAGGGTCTCGGGCAGCGAGGTGGTGGCGGCGGCCACGATCCCGCCCGTCGGGTTGATAGGTGAGGGCCTTCAGGGTGATGAGCGAGCGCACCACCGGGTCGCGCCACTCGCCCTCGAAGGTGCACGTGGCGGCCCAGTCCTCCCACCACATCTGGGTGTCGTGCACGGCGTAGCTGGCGTCGACCGGGCGGGGCGGGACCTCGTGGGAGGGATACCAGGTGAGGACGAAGGGCATGTGCTCGGTCGGCCGACACGGTGAACTCCGCCACCGTCGTCATGTCCTCGCCCCGGGTCTCGATCGGCGTCCACAGCGCCAGGGCGTCGGGCCCGGCGATGGCGCACAGCAGGCCGTCGGCGCTGCGCACCCAGGGGACCATCGAGCCGTAGCCGAAGCGGATGACGAGGTCCATGCGCATGGCGACCTCGCCCCGCACCGCCTCGACCATCCGCACCACCTGGGGGTGGTCCTCGCGGATGGGCATGCAGTCGACCACCTTGGCCACGCCGTCGGCGGTCTCGAACTCGGTCTCGAGCACCAGGGTGTCGCCCCGGTAGCGGCGCCGCACCTCGTAGTCCGCGCGTCGCCGGGCGCGATGCGCCAGTAGCCGTGCTTGTCGTCGCCGAGGAGCCTGGGCGAAGCACGCCGTCGGAGTCGAACCGGGGCAGGCACAGCCAGTCGATCGACCCGTCGCGGCCGACCAGCGCCGCGGTGTGGGTGTCGCCGATGATCCCGTAGTCCTCGATCCGCAGCGCCACGGGGTCATTCTTACTCGCCGGCTCCCCGCGTGGGCGGGGCGTCGGCGCTACGAGACGCACCCGCCGGTGCCGACCGTCGCGTTCGTGGGCCTGGGCGCGGGCGACGTCGGCCTGACGGCGGGCATGGCGAGCGCGTAGCCCACGTCGGTGTTCGGCGTCGAGCGGGCGAACACGACGCCGATGACGGTGCCGTCGGCGATCGCCGGGGTCGCCCGACGCCACCAGGGGACCGCCCGAGTTGCCCGGCTGGACCACGGCGTCGAGCTGGTAGATCTCACGGGTCGTCTGCGAGCTCCCGTAGATGTCGAGCCCGGCGGCCTCGAAGGCGGCGGCCACGCCGGCCTTGCGGGCAGTGAGCGGGCCCCCCTCGGGGTACCCGAGGACCACACCGGTCGTGCCCCGGGCCACCACGGCGGGTCGACGGGCAGAGCGGGGTCGGCGAGCCCGGGCACCCGCAGCACGGCGATGTCGAGCTTGGGATCGAACAGCGCGGCGGTGGTGGCGTGGCGACCGGTCGAGTCGATGACGTCGGGCGACGCGATCCCCGCCACGACGTGCGCGTTGGTGACGACGAGCCCGGGAGCGACCACGAATCCCGAGCCTTCCTGGATGACCCCGCACCCCGCCCCGGCGATCTGGACCGTCGACCCCTCGGCCCGCAGCACGGCGGCGCGGGCCGAGGCGTCGGTCGGCAGGGTCACCGGGCGCCGCCGTCTGGGGCGGGAGCCCGGCGAAGACGACGGGGAAGCCGTTCTGGGCGAGGAACCACTCCACGCCGGCGAAGACCGTCGGGATGGGGGGGAGCACGGCGTCGAGGGCGCGCACGATGCGCGACTGCTGCAGCGGCCCGGTCGAGCGCCGGAGTACTGGCTGCTGCTGCAACAGGATGGCCACCAGCCAGGTGACGATGAGCGCCACGGCCACCGCCACGGCCACACCGAAGACGGAGTCCACGGGCCCGAGACGCAGCCGCTGCAGGATCCGGCCCGAGCGCGCCCCGAGCAGCCGGCCCATACCACCCACGATGATGGCCACCCCGACAGCACGACCACCGCAACGACCGCCTTGGCCGTGCCCCCGTGGACCAGTCCGGCCACCGACGGGGCGACGCAGCGCGCCGAGGAACGAGCCGAGCAGGAGCCCGCCGAAGGTCAGCACCTGCATGGCGGCGCCGAGCCGCAGCCCGTGGATGCCCGACAACGCCACGATGACGAGCAGCACGTAGTCGACCCAGTTCATCGCCGTAGATCCTTCCCCACATGCGCCTCGGTGCATGGGCACTCCCCGACCGACGTCGCGCGGACGAGTCGAGTTCCGTGGCCCGAGGGCGCGCCTCGCGAGGGCACTACCATTAGGGTGACGACCAGGACCGAGCAGGAGGCAGTGGTGGCCGAGATCGTCGAGTTGCTCGCCGACGTGGTGGGCGCCGGTCAACGTCCTCGCCGGGGACGGCATCTCTCCCGACTACGCCCATGACGAGGCCCTCACCGCCACGCCCAGTGTCCCCCTGGCCGTCGTGCGGCCGGGCATCGCACCGCCGAGGTGTCGGCCGTGCTCAAGGTGGCCGACGAGCTCCATGTCCCGGTCGACGGCCCGGGGCAGCGGGACCGGGCTCTCGGGCGGCGGCCATCTCGCCCCCCGACGGGATCCTCGTCTCCTTCGAGCGCATGAACGCCATCCTCGAGATCGACCTCGACAACCACGTGGCCGTGGTCCAGCCGGGCGTGACCCTGGAGGAGCTCGACCGGGCCGCGGCCGAGCACGGGCTCGTCTACCCGGTGTTCCCCGGCGAGTCCAGCGCGTCGCTCGGGGGCAACGTGGCCACCAACGCCGGCGGCATGCGGGCCATCAAGTACGGCGTCACCCGCCACCACGTGCTCGGGCTCGAGGCGGTGCTGGCCAGCGGCGAGGTCATCCGCACCGGCGGCAAGTTCGTGAAGACCTCCACCGGCTACGACCTGACCCAGCTGATCGTCGGGTCCGAGGGCACCCTGGCGCTGGTCACCGAGGCGACGCTCAAGCTCCACCCCCGCCTCGACGCACGCCGCCACCGTGCTCGCCCCTTTCGCCACCCTCGACGAGGTCACCGCCGCGGTGCCCCGGATCATCGCGCACGGGATCGGGCCGCTCATCCTCGAGTACGTCGACATGATCACCATGGCCGCCATCACGGCCAACGTGCGGCCTCGACCTCGGCATCCCCGCGCCGATGCGCGAGCGGCGCTCGGCGTACCTCGTCATCGTGCTCGAGAGCACGCACGACGATCGCCTCGACGAAGACGTGGCCGTCGCTCGGCGAGCTGCTGGTGGAGCTCGGCGCCATGGACGTCTACGTCCTGCCACCCCAGGCCGCCGCCCAGCTCATCGAGGCCCGGGAGAAGGCGTTCTTCGTCGCCAAGGCGCACGGGGCCGACGACATCGTCGACGTCGTCGTTCCCCGGGCCGCGATCCCGCAGCTACCTCGCGGAGGTGGCGTCCCTGGCCGAGGAGCACGGCGCGCTCGATGACCGGCTGCGGGCACGTGGGCGACGGCAACGTCCACCTGTCGGTGTTCCAGCCCGAGCCGGCCCGGCGCGCCAAATGGTGCTGCGGGCGGTGTTCCGGGCCGGCCTCGACCTGGGCGGGGCGATCTCGGGCGAGCACGGGATGGGCACGGAGAAGAAGAAGTACTTCATGGAGCTCGAGGACCCGGTCAAGCTCGAGCTGATGCGGCCCATCAAGGCGGTCTTCGACCCCCACGGAATCCTCGGCCCGGGCAACATCTTCGACTGAGCTGCTGGACTGCATGCCGTGAACGGCGCCCAGGCACTGATCAGGACCCTCGTCGCCAGCGGAGTGGACGTCTGCTTCGCCAACCCCGGGACCTCGGAGATGCACTTCGTGGCCGCGCTCGACGACGTCCCCGAGATGCGGGCCGTCCTGGGACTCTTCGAGGGGGTGGTCACCGGTGCCGCCGACGGCTACGGCCGGATGACGGGCCGGCCCGCGGCCACCTTGCTGCACCTGGGGCCAGAGCAATACGCTGCAACCAGCAACAGGCAAAGC
>CAVWWR010000006.1:0-33467 GCA_963758765.1 uncultured Acidimicrobiales bacterium | reverse complement strand
CGTGTAGCCGGAGAGCGATGTAGCGACGGCCACCCTCACCGGTCCACGAATGCGTCCGGTGGCGCAGGTGGGGACGTTGAGACTGCCATTTGTGCTGCGAGCCGTTTTCTTCGTGGCCGTGAGAAGGACCTTGCAGTGTGATTGCACCCAGGCGACGAGATACCTGGCACCTTGAGAGAAGTTCGGCGGTTGGCCGTTGTCGACGCCTTGGCTGACGGCGAGGGGCGGGGATGCCGCGGGCAGGAGCGGTCTCCGCCGCTCCGACTGTCCCAGAGACTGTTGCCAAGGGGACCAATGTTCTGGCCAAAGTTGATCCCCGAAACGACCAGATTCGGACCCGCGAGTGCCATGGTCGTCGATGGCCCAGATGATGGTGTCTGCGGGATAACCAGCGACCGCCTTGGCTGGATAACCGCTCGCCGTCGTCGCATTGGTCACCTTCAATTTCCCCGCTGTCACTTTCGCACCAGTCCCACTCTGATTGGTACGGGGTGCCACCACGGTGACCTTGGTGTCGGGGAGAGCGGTCAGTGCTTTCACCGTCGCATTGATGCCCGGCGCCCCTACGCCGTCGTCGTTGGTGACCAAAGTATGAAGGGTTTCGGTCTTCTTCGACAAAGCTTCAGCGATGTCCGAGACAAAACTGCACAAGACCAGCCCGGCCATCGCCGCCAGAGGAGGCCAGCTGCAATTCACGCGGCGGTGGATTCCGCGGTTGCAATGTCCGTCCCCTTGGTCCCACGGTACGCCACGGCTCTCAAATTGATGGTCAATTTATCAGGGTGAGCGCAAATTCACCGTCGCCCCACTCGGCGGACGAGCCGGCTAGCGCGCCACGCGGTAGCGGAGGTAGACGACTCTCGAGCTGAAGGTGCGGGTCTCGACGAGTTCGAGATCCACCCGGCGCTCGCGCTGGGGAAAGAACGGAATGCCACCGCCGACCAGCACCGGGTAGACCCTGGCCCGGTACTCGTCGATCAGGCCCACGCGGCCGCCTCGGCGGCGAGAGTCGCGCCGCCGATCGCGATGTCGCCCTCCCCCGGCTCGGCTCGCAACCGCTCGATCTCCTCCGCCAGGCCGCCGGAGGCCAGGCGGGCATTGCCCTGCACCGCCGACAGCGTGGTGGAGAACACCACCTTTGGGAGCGGCTTCCAGATCGCGGCCCACTCGAGCATTGAGTCGCCGAGCGATGGATCCTGGTCGGCGGTCTCCCAGTACAGCATCGTCTCGTACAGCCGTCGTCCCAGCAGGTGGACGCCGACCTCTCGTATCTCGTCGGTGACGAAGCGAAAGACCTCCTCGTCGGGCGCCGTCCAGTCGAAGTCGCCGTCCGGCCCGACGATGTAGCCGTCAAGTGAGACGCCCATCGAATAGGTCACGCTGCGCATCAGAAGTCCTCCTCGGTAACGGGTTCGACCGTACGACCGCCGGACTGCCGCAGGGATTCATCAGCTCGACGATCCAGGGACAGGTCCGCGAAGGCCGGCGCTCCCGCCGGCGTACGACCCCGCCTCTTGATCCCAATCGACAATGGCGGGTACGGAATCACGATCAGCACGCCTGAAATGTCACCGTCCAGGTCGGCAAGCCATACGACCCGCCCTCCGAAAGAGTGACGTATTTCTCGTTGATCGGGCTCTGAAGGGAGGGCTTCAACTTGTTGGTCGGACGTAGCGCCTCGACGATCTCGGCTACTTGCGATGCACCGCTCGTCACCCAGCGTGCCGCCCACACTGTCTGGGTCGCGGGGTCGACGGCGATCTCGCCGATCGCACCGGCGAGATCGACCGATGCCAGGACGTTGGCAGTCGTTGCACTCAGCTCGTACGAGGCGAGTGGCCTCCTTACTCGTCACCCAGACGAGCCCCGGAGATTCGGATCGGTCGCTATGAAGAGCGGCTCTTGAACTCCGGGGCGGTCGATGCCGGTCACGAACGTCGACGATGTCCCCTGCCGTCGCGGCGCCCGGTAAGCCGACCATGCCCACGGCGGTCGCGGCAGGGACCGCAAAGAAGGCCAGCATGGCGCGACGCCGAACGCTTGGAGGTTGTGGCACACGTCAGTGACCAGGGTCGAGAAAGGCCCACGGATAGACGGTAGCCTCCTTTCGTGATCAGGGCAACCGACGATCAACGGTCCGGGATCCTTTCACGTCACAGCCGCTCTTGCCACTGGACCTCTAGACCGGATGCCGCAAGGTAGAGCAGAGGCTGTCGCCCGTCACGATCATCGCAGTCCCCAGGATCGGTGAAATACCCGGGCTCTTGGCCCTCCAAGGAGTCAGCCCATCTCATTCGCCCCGCCATTACCAAGGTACACCGAGGGTGGGGGTCTTGCTGCAAGGACCCCTGGTGTGCTGACAATGCACGCCACAAGCCGGCCCACAGGCGGTCGGCACGACCGACAGTAGGAATGAAGCGGCCCGAGGGGTCTCGAAGGGGAAGGTGGACGGATGGGCAGCTACGTGCTGGATTTCCAGGAGATCGACCAGACGCAGGTCGCGGTCGTTGGCGGCAAGGGCGCGCACCTGGGGGAGCTCTCGCGGATCGAAGGCATCCGCGTGCCGGCCGGCTTCTGTGTGACGACGGACGCCTTCCGGCGGATCATGGCGGACGCGCCGTCGATCGACGAACGGCTCGATCGGCTGTCGCGCCTGAGCCCGGATGACCGGGAGGCGATCCGCACGCTCAGCGCGGAGATCCGCCGGACCCTCGAAGGGATCGCCATCCCCGACGATCTGGCGGCGGCGATCACCGCGCTCGGTCGCCCGGCTCGGCGAGCAAGCCGCCTACGCGGTCCGATCGAGTGCGACGGCAGAGGACCTGCCGACGGCCTCCTTCGCCGGCCAGCAGGACACGTACCTGAACGTCGTGGGGCCGGCGGCGATCCTCGAGCACATCAGCCGGTGCTGGGCCTCGCTGTTCACCGAGCGGGCCGTGACCTACCGCCTGCGGAACGGCTTCGACCACCGGAAGGTCCACATGGCCGTGGTCGTGCAGCAGATGGTCTTCCCGCAGGCGGCCGGCATCCTCTTCACGGCCGACCCCGTCACGTCCAACCGGAAGGTCGTCTCCGTGGAGGCCAGCCTTCGGCCTCGGCGAGGCCCTGGTCTCCGGCCGGGTGAACGCGGACGTCTACAAGGTGCGCGACGGCGAGATCGTCGCCAAGGCAGTCGCCACCAAGCAGCTCGCCATCCACGCCTCGCCGGCAGGCGGGACGCAGGAAGCTGCCGATCGACCCGGAGCGTGCAGGAGCAGCCAGCACTGACGGATGCGCAGGTCGTGCGACTCGCGCAGCTGGGACGCCGGATCGAAGGGCACTTCGGCCTCCCCCAGGACATCGAATGGTGCCTGGTCGATGACGGCTTCCAGATCGTCCAGAGCCGGCCGATCACCACACTGTTCCCCATCCCCGCGGCCGGCGACCAAGAGAACCACGTCTACGTGTCCGTCGGTCATGCGCAGATGATGACCGACGCTATGAAGCCCCTGGGGCTCTCCTTTTGGCAGCTGACCACACCTCGGCCGATGTACGTGGCCGGTGGGAGGCTGTTCGTCGATGTCGCCTCGGACTTGGCGTCGCCGGCGAGCCGCGCCGGCCTCTTGGAGGTCATTGGGAAATCCGATCCCCTTATCGGGGACGCGCTGGAGACCATCCTCGAACGCGACGACTTCATCCCCACCCTCAGGGACGAGAGTCCAGGTGCCGACGCCGGACGGCGGCGTGCCCGCCCCCATCGAGACCGATCCGGCCATCGTCACCGGGCTGATCGAGCGCAGTGAGGCTTCCATCGCCAAGTTGAAGAGCGACATCCGTGGGAAGTCCGGCTCCGCGCTGCTCGACTTCATCCTGGCGGACATCCAGGAGCTGAAGCGGATCCTGTTCGACCCGCAGAGCCATCAGGTGTTCATGTCGGCCATGGAGGCCACGTGGTGGCTGAACGAGCACCTGCGAGGCGTGGCTGGGCGAGAAGAACGCGGCCGACACGCTCACGCAGTCCGTCCCCCACAACGTCACGTCGGAGATGGGGCTGGCGCTCCTGGACGTCGCGGACGTGATCCGCCCGCATCCGGAGGTGGTGGCCTTTCTGCAGCACGTCGAGGACGAGGGCTTCCTGGACGAGCTGCCCACAGCTCGCGGGCGGGCGGGAAGCCCGAGACGCCATTCAGGCCTACCTCGACAAGTACGGCATGCGCTGTGTCGGTGAGATCGACATCACGAGGCCACGTTGGAGCGAACGCCCCACCACGCTCGTGCCCCTGATCCTCGGCAACATCAAGAACTTCGAGCCGGGGGCCGGCGAGCGGCGCTTCGAGCAAGGCCGGCAGGAGGCCCGGGAGAAGGAACGGGAGCTGCTGGCGCGCTTGGGGGACTTGCCGGACGGGGAGCGCAAGGCCGATGAGACCAAGCGGATGATCGACCGGGTCCGGACCTTCATCGGGTACCGGGAGTATCCGAAGTACGGCATGGTCAGCCGCTACTTCGTTTACAAGCAGGCCTTGCTGGAAGAGGCCGAGCGCCTCGTGCAGGCCGACGTGCTTCGTGAGAAGGAGGACATCTTCTACCTCACGTTCCAGGAGCTCCACGACGTCGTGCGCACGAACCACGTGGATGACCAGCTCATCTCGCCAGCGCAAGGACGCGTTCAGGTCGTATCAAGCGCTCACGCCGCCCCGGGTGTTCACGTCGGATGGCGAGGTCGTCGCCGGGACGTACCGACGCGACGACGTGCCGACCGGTGCGCTGGTCGGCTTACCGGTTTCCGCCGGGACCGTCGAGGGGCGGGCCCGCGTCATTCTGGACATGGCTGAGGCCGATCTCGAACCGGGCGACATCCTGGTCACCGCCTACACGGACCCCAGCTGGTCGCCCTCGTTCGTGGCGATCACTGGCCTGGTGACGGAGGTCGGGGGCCTGATGACCCATGGCGCAGTGATCGCGCGGGAGTACGGCTTGCCGGCCGTCGTGGGCGTGGAGCAAGCCACCCGGCTGATCCGAGATGGACAGCGGATCCGCGTGCAATGGAACGGACGGGTACGTCGAGATCCTGCCATAGATCCCTTTCGTCGCTCTCTGGTGCGCCTGCCAACCGTCAGGGACACGGTCGAACCCTCGACGACTTGTTCACGAGGAAGGCTCGCGAGAGCGGATGGCTCGGCTCGCACCCTGCACGTCTCGCGGGCGACCGAACCGAATCCTCCTGGGTAGGCCACATCACCGAGGCTCTGGCCGCCATGGCGTCGAGTACTCACGCATCCCGCGAGCCGCCATTGTTGCGGCGCCGACCGCCTGACCGGCGACGTAGAAACCGTGGTGTGCCGGACCCCGCTGCCGTGCTCCGAGGTCCCGACCCTCCACACGGCTCGCAAGAGCTTCGGGCAGCCCCCGAACTGGCCAACGCAGTTCGTCAGCCCCATGTGCTGTCACCCTCGGGGAGCACTACGCCAACTCGGCGCGGCGGCGGGTCAGGTAGGCGGTTTCGGCGGTGTTGCCGGCCAGTTCGATGGCCTTGTCGTACGCCGCCCGCGACTCCCGACTGCGGCCCAGCCGGCGCAGCAAGTCGGCGCGGGTCGCATGGAAGGCGTGATAGTCGGCCAGCCTGTCCTCGAGACGGTCGATGGTCGCCAGTGCTATCTCTGCGCCATTGAGCTCGGCGATCGCGATGGCCCGGTTGAGGGCGACGATCGGCGAGGGGTCGATGCGGACGAGTTGGTCGTAGAGGGCGACGACCTGCGACCAGTCGGTGTCGCGTGCTCGGCGAGCCGAGGTGTGCACGGCGTTGATCGCAGCGAGGATCTGGTAGCGCCCCGGAGCCACTCCGGTGGCCAGGCGCTCGCGTACCAGCTGATGGCCCTCGGCGATCAGCGCCGCGTCCCAGGCCGCCCGTTCCTGCTCGCCCAACCTGACCAGTTCGCCGCTCGCCGAAACCCGGGCGGTGCGTCGGGCCTCAGTGAGGAGCATCAGCGCCAGCAGCCCGGCCACCTCACCGTCCTCTGGCATGAGGGCACGGATCAGTCGAGTGAGCCGGATGGCCTCGGCGGTGAGATCGTGACGTACCGGATCGGTGTTGGGGCCGGTCGCCAGATAGCCCTCGTTGAAGACGAGGTAGAGAACGGCGAGTACGCCGGAGATGCGTCCTGGGAGATCCTCCGCGGCCGGCACCCGATAGGGGATGCGCGCCGTTTTGATCTTGGCCTTCGCGCGGGTGATCCGCTGACCCATGGCGGTCTCCTGCACCAGGAACGAGCGGGCAATCTCGGGCACTGTCAGACCGCCGACCATACGCAGCGTCAGCGCGACGCGGGTCTCGATCGAGAGCGCCGGGTGACAGCAGATGAAGATCAGCCGGAGCCGCTCGTCCTCGATGGCGTCTGCGTCGGATGGCTCGGGTGGGTCGTCGTCCTCGTACGACTTCTGAGCTTCCATGTGCTTGCCGGCACGCTTGTTCTCACGCCGGATCCGGTCGATGGCCTTCCGGTTTGCGGTCGTGGTCAGCCAGGCGCCGGGATTGGGCGGTACGCCGTCGGCCGGCCACCGCACGACTGCCGCGGTGAACGCCTCGGCCGCGGACTCCTCGGCGATGTCGAGGTCACCGAACCGTCTGGCCAGAGCGGCGAGCACCCGTGCCCACTCCTCCTGGTGGGCCTGGGTGATCGCCGCCCTGACGTCGGTCGCGCTCAATCGCCCAGGAGCGGACGTACCTCGACCTTGCGATTGCAGTGCTTCGATCCCTCAGTGGCGAGTTTGAGCGCTACGTCGAGGTCGGGAGCGTCGATGATCCAGAAGCCGGCGAGGTACTCCTTCGACTCCAGGAATGGCCCGTCGGTGAACACCGCCTCTTCACCTCTGTTGTCGATGACAGTGGCCGTGTCGGGGAACCCGAGGCCACCGGCGAAGACCCAATGGCCATCCGCGAGGAGCCGGTCGTTGAATGCGTCGGTGGCAGCCATCTCGCTCGGGGTGGCGAGCTCGGCCGAGTCGTGGATCACGGAAAACAGGTATTGCATCTCGGATCATCTCCTGTCGGTCGGCGCCTCTCGTAGGCGGTCTCTCACACCTGCTACGAACAGCTCAGCCCCGATCCGACACCGCCCGCAGGATTGATTTCCTTCAAGGCTGGCTGTCGGCGCTGACTATCGCCTTTTTGCGACGGCGGCTTCGAGAGATCGTCGCAACACGGTCCAATTGCGACAGTAGTTCTTCGAGCTTCCCAGCTGTTGTGCGCCGGTTCTGCGAAGACGGGCCACCCCAGCGACACGCCGGACCGTTGTGGTCTGTTCGCGGGGGTGAGGGTGGCCCGGCCGAGAGCCGCCCTAAGGCCGCTATGGCGGTAGCGCTGGAGACGGAGCGATTGATCACACGCCGGGCAACGTTGCGAGTGCTTGACTCGAGATCGTTCGCGAGGTCATCGATCGTCTCGAGTCCGACACTGAGTCGGACCAGATCGGCGAAGGCACCTCGTTGCTCGTGCCGGCGGTGCTGGCATGGGTCATCCGTGCCGGGTGCTCAATGAGGCTTTCAACCGCGCCGAGGCTCTCGGCCAGCGTGAAGACGCGTGTCCGGGAGCAAAGCTCGATGGCGGCGTTTTCCCCGCCGTGCACGGTGAAGCTGACCATGCCGCCGAAGGCCCGCATCTGCTTCACGCGCCACGCCGATGACCTGGGTGGTCGGGAAGCGAGGGATGATGCACCTTGTCCACTGCGGCATGGCCGAGCAAAAGCTGCACCACGGCAAGGGCGTTGGAGCAGTGCCGCTCCATCCGGACGCCCAACGTCTTCACCCCCCGTTGGACGAGAAAGCAGTCGAAAGGGCCGGGAACGGCACCGGTCGCATTCTGAAGGAAACCCAGTCGGTCGGCGATACCTTCATCGCTGGTAGCGGCGAAGCCCCCGACAACGTCTGAGTGGCCGCCAAGATACTTGGTCGTCGAGTGCACGACGATGTCCGCTCCGAGATTGAGGGGCTGCTGTATCCACGGCGTCGCAAAGGTGTTGTCGACCACGACGAGCGCACCACGGCGGTGCGCCGCGGCCGATACTGCGGCGATGTCGATGACGTGGAGCAGTGGATTCGTCGGTGATTCGATCCATACCATCCGCGTTTGTGGATGCCAGGCATCATCCAAGTTGGAGAAGTCGACTGTGTCGACGACGAGCCCGGCCCGGCGGTGGACTGCGGTTGCCAGCCTGAACGTTCCGCCGTAACTGTCGGTCTGCATGACCAGATGGTCGCCAGGGCTCAACAGGCGCATTACGGCGTCCTCGGCCGCCAATCCGCTGGCGAACGCGAAACCGAAGGCGGCTCCCTCGAGCAGTGCAACGTGCCTCTCGAGACTGGCCCGGGACGGGTTGCCCGACCGGGCATATTCAAAACCGCGATGGTGCCCAACGGCGTCCTGCTCGAAGGTCGAGGACAGGTACACCGGCGTGTTGACCGCTCCGGTCGCCGGGTCGGCCGCGTCCGCCGCCGTGCACGGCGTTGGTCTCGAACCCGAATCGCTCCGAGATCAGGGTGACCGGTCACCGTGATCTCAACGGGAGCCTGCCGCCAGTACCGCCAGCACGTCCGAGCGGGTGATCACGCCGACCGGGTGGCCGCGATCGAGAACGAGCAGGGCCGACGCTCCTTCCAGCCTCCCTACGGCCACGTGGACCTGCTCTCCGGCCCCAATGGTGGGCAGCGGGCTGCCCATGACCTCGCTGACGGCACGGTCCAGCATGGTCGAATCGGTGAAGGCGAAGTCCATGAGCTCGCGCTCGGTGACACCTCCGACAACTTCGGCCAGGACGACCGGAGGCTCGTGTTTGATGACGGGCATCTGGCTCACGCCGTACTCGCGGAGGATGGCGATCGCCTCTCGCACGGTCTCGTCGGGGTGCGTGTGCACGAGCGGCGGGAGTGACGCGTCGCGGGCGGCCAAGATGTCGCCCACAGTCGACCCGGCGTCGTGCACGAAACCGTAATCGGTCATCCAGGTGTCGTTGTAGATCTTGGAGAGATAGCCTCGGCCTGAATCCGGGATATGGACGACGATGACCGCCTCGCGGGTCAGGTCGCGCCCGACCACCAGGGCCGCCGCGATCGGCCGTCCCTCCCGAGCCGCCGAGAAGGAGCCCCTCCTCCCGGGTGACCCGCCGGGCCGTGGCAAAGCTCTCGGCGTCCGAGACAGCGATGACCCGGTCCACGACAGAAGGGTCATAGGTGCGTGGGCCAGAAGTCCTCGCCGATCCCTTCGACCAGGTATGGACGGCCGGACCCTCCCGAGTACACCGAACCTTCCGGATCGGCACCGATGACCTGAATCGAGGGATCGCGTTCCTTCAGGTAGCGACCGATGCCGGTGATGGTGCCGCCCGTTCCGATGCCGGCAACGAAGTGCGTGACGCGTCCACGCGTCTGCTCCCAGATCTCCGGCCCGGCCGTCTCGTACTGGGCCTGCGGATTGTTGGGATTGTGGTACTGGTCCGGCTTCCACGCCAGGGGCACTTCCCGCGCCAGGCGGTCCGAGACCGAGTAGTAGGAATCGGGGTGCTCCGGGGACACCGAAGTCGGACAGACGATGACCTCGGCACCATAGGCACGCAACAGGGCGATCTTGTCGGAGGCCACCTTGTCGGGGCATACGAATATGCACTTGTACCCTTTTCGGGCGGCGACGATGGCCAGTCCGACTCCGGTGTTGCCACTCGTCGGCTCCACGATCGTCCCACCCGGTGACGAGCTTTCCTTCCCGCTCGGCCGCCTCGATCATGGCTATCGCGATGCGATCCTTTGAGGACCCGCCCGGATTGAACAACTCGAGCTTTGCCACGAGGGTGCATTCCAAATCCCGGGCCGTCCGGTCCAATCGGACCATCGGCGTGCGACCGACTAAGCCGACCAGGGATTCAGCCACCTCCATCGGCACCCCCGGATCGGTGATGGGCCGTACGTCGACGCCGGCCAAGGTGCGCAGGGTCTCGTCGGGAACGAGCTCATCGGTGAAGAGCTCGGTCGGCAACCCGGCCTGGCGAAGGCCGGCCGCCACCGGGGCGGCTGCGGCGATCGGCCCGCAGACGCCGATCCGGCGAGGAATCGTCGCACGGAGCGAACCCACGAGAGCTTCGATCGATTCGTCCGCCTCATGGTGGTGCACATGGAGCGACCGATCCTGCAGCCGAGTTGGAGGCGATTCATCCCCGACGACGACGAGCACATCCATGCTGATTCTTTACCACTTCCGCTTCTGATCGTGGCATTGGAATCTGTGCTGTCCAGCCCGCACCCCAAGTTCCGAGTCGACGAGCAACCCGGATCGCCTCGGAAGCTCGGCTGCGCTGCCGTTCGCGGTCATGATCACGTTGCCCTATGTCAGCGACGGGGTCATCTACGACGCAACCAGATTCGGCACCACGAGGTACTTCTCGCCAGTCGCCTGTTTCGCGGTTCGGCTCAACAGGATGGGGTCAAGCATTCCCGCCAGCGAGACCTCGTCCGTATAGGAACTCGCGAACGTCGTCTTCAATCCCGCGGTGACGCGTGACCGCAGCCTGCTGAATGTGTCCCGGTCGATGCTGCCCAAAAACGGGGTGAGCAACCATCCGCCTATGCCCCACGCGAAACCAAAATTCCTCGTCAGCATGGTCGGGCTGGGGTCGAGACCACCGTAGATGTACACCTGCTTGTGCACCGTTGACCCGTATCTCGAATATTCCCGAGCAGAGGAATTGGCGGCAGCTTCCATCGCAGTGAGGATGTAGCTGACGAGCTTGCCGCCTGCGACAGCGTCAAAGGCAATCGTGGCCCGGGTTGCCGAGAGGCCTCCATGAGGTCAGGCATGAAGGAGGGTGTAGTCGAGTCGCAGACGTGGACGGCACCAATCGACCTCAACAACTCCACCTGCTCGGGTCTGCGAACGATGGCGACGAGTGGCACATCCTCGTCGAGGCAGAGTTTCACCAGCATCTGACCCAAATTGGATGCACCCGCTGTATGAACGAGTCCTGTATGTCCCTCTCGTCGCATGGTTTCGATCATGCCCAGGGCGGTGAGCGGGTTGACAAACGACGATGCGCCGTCCTTGGCCGATGTGCCCGGCGGCAGGACAAGGCACGACGAGAGACTTGCCACTCGATACTGCGAATACATGGAGCCTCCGGCAACGGCGACAGTTCGTCCAAGGAACGACTGCGCCTCTGAGGATGATCCAGCGGCAACCACGGTGCCGGCACCCTCGTTTCCCACTGGCAGCGACTTGCCGACTCGGGCGGCTAGGGAACGAAGCGCCCCGTCGGCAAGTGGCGCCGTGACGACGGGGTGCTCGGACGTACCCCGGACTGCCGCAGCGGTCACATCTGCGCCCGCCAACAACAGGCCCAGATCAGATGGGTTGATCGGGGACGCTTCAACCCGCACCAGAACCGCGTCCGAAACGAGAGAAGGTATGGGGACATCGGTCAATGAGAGCTCTAACGTTCCCTGCTCGGTCACAAGTGAGCGCAGTTCGAGCGAGCTTGTCGGAAGCTGATCAGTCACGATGGATGCCTCAGTTCAATTGGTTCGCGGACGGTTCGAGCACTCATGGCGCGGGGCTTTCGATTTCAGCGGTCGCCCGGCTTGAAGGAGGCCACCGCCTGGTTCGCGGTGCACCGGCTGGACAGTCGAATGTCGGCCGCGGGATGGTTTTCAGCTCAAGCCTCCCTCTCCTGAGTTCGGTTTGGGGAACGCCTCGGGGTACTGGAAGAGGGCGGCCTGGCCGGAGTCGGGGTGGATGACAACTCTGCATGAGGGATCTTCTGCCCCATCGAGACCCAAATCGAGGTGGGTCCCATTACGTCGCGGATTTCCGTTCACGATCAGGGTCGGCATTTCGGCATCGAGAGTAACCTCGGCGGCGGCAGGGCGTTACCGGGCGAAGATGATGAGACCCGTACAGGCCTTCGTGGCGGCCTTGCCGGTCTCCGAGGTGCTGAACCAGAATGCTTGGAAGGTCTCAGCGATGCCGTTTTCGTGGTTCGATCCACTCTTCGACTTCTGGCCCCGGAGCACGGCTCCGCCCCCCGCCCGGTCCGCTGCCGCCCAACATGAGGTAGCCCTTCAGGGGGCCATCGTCCTGGACCGGATCAGTCGCGACCTGACCCCATTCGACAACCCTCTTCCTCGAGCTTGGGCCTCTCCTAAATGCCTCGTTGCCCGACCCGTCGCCGCCCCCGAAAAGTGATCGTGAGGAGCGAGGAGAACGTGATGCTCGAAGGACGGGACAAGGACCGGATCGGCGGCGAAGCGAGGTGGCGGCCGTGACGAAGATCGCCATCCTCGACGACTACATCGGGGTCGCCCTGGAATACGGCGACTGGACAGCGCTGCCCGACGACGCGGAGATCACCGTCTACCGCGAGGCGATCCCGCCGGAGCGCCTCGTCGACGAGCTGTCCGACTACGAGATCGTCGTCATCACCCAGCAGCGGGCGCGCTTTCCCCGGGCGGTGCTCGAAGGTCTCCCCAACCTCAAGCTGATCGTCTGCAACGGCCGGACGAGCAATGTCGTCGACCACGAGGCCCGGATCGAGCGGGGGATCCTGCTCTGCGGCACCGCGGAGACCGAGCAGGGCGCCGCGGTGCGCCCGCTCGCCGACGAGACGCCCCGCGGCCTGCCGACGCCGTCGGAGATGGCGTGGGCGCTCATCTTCGCCGTCGCGAAGCGGACCGGCATTGAGGACCGGGTCATCCGCGCCGGCGGCTGGCAGACCGGGTTCCCGATCCCGCTCGCGGGCAAGACCCTCGGCCTTCTCGGCGCGGGCCACCTCGGCGGAGCGATGGTCCCGGTCGCGAAGGCGCTCGGCATGGACGTCGTCGCGTGGAGCCAGAACCTGACCGAGGAGCGATGTGCCGAGCTCGGCGTGACCAAGGTCACCAAGGACGAGCTCGTGTCGTCCGCGGACGTCCTCGGAGTCTTCCTCGTGTTCTCGGAGCGCTCCCGCAACACGCTGCGCGCCGACGACCTCGCCAAGATGAAGCGGGGCGCCATCCTGGTGAACATCTCCCGCGGTCCGATCGTCGAGGAGGCGGCCCTTGTCGAGGCGCTCCGTTCCGGCCACCTCGCCGGTGCCGGTCTCGACGTCTTCGACCGTGAGCCGCTCCCGGCGGACCACCCCTTCCGCTCGCTCGACAACGTCGTCGTCACCCCGCACGTCGGCTACGTCACCGAGCACCTCTTTCGCACCGCGTGGCAGCGGATGGCGCGAGGACGTGGCGGCATACCTCGCAGGATCGCCGATCCGGGTGGTGACCGACCCTGCCGACTGTCCGCCGATGGCGCCGCAGTGATGCCCGCAAAACACAAGCGCAGTTCAGACGGCGCTTTCCACCTCGGGTTTCAGGACGCTCACAGCTTGAGGACCAACTCAGGGATCACTCAGCGCCAACCGTCGCGTCACGGAGAATCCTTTCACCGCGCTCTCGATCGCAGTTGACAGCTCGTTTCAAGTTCCTCAAAAATTGTTGGCGGGAAAGCCTGTTCAGTTGACAAGCAAGAGCCCAAGTGACGAAGAGAAATGAGGGACGGACGTGACCGAAATTCATCCATAGACAACCCCAGCGTGCAGGGTCAACACGAGGACTCTGACGCTTCGGGCCGTGATCGTTTGGGACGACGAGGGCTTATGTTGAGTGCGGCTGCCGCCGGTGCGGGTGTGGCCGTTGGCATGGTGGCCGGTGCCGACCCGGCCGTGGCGGCAAACGGCGGATCGGTCATTCTCGGCGCGGCGAACAAGGCATCAGCGGAGACGTCGATCACCAGCAAGAAGTCGACCGCGGTTGCGGGCACGAGCGACTTGGCTAACGCATCGGTCGACACGGGCGTCGGGGTCTACGGAACGTCAGCAAGTGGGTACGGCGTGCGAGGTGACTCCAGTGGCCTGTACGCCGGTGTCGGAGGATACGCATCCGGTCCAGGCGGGAGCGGTGTCTACGGATTGGGAGAGGGTACGAACGGCTACGGCGTGTACGGCCAAGCAACCGACGGCTACGCGGTCTACGCAGACGGCAATGCGTCTGTAACAGGCACTCTCTCGAAGGGTGGCGGTTCCTTCAGGATCGACCACCCGGTGGATCCCGAAGGCAAATATCTGTACCACTCCTTCGTGGAGTCTCCAGACATGATGAACGTCTACAACGGGACGGTGGTGCTCAATCGCAAGGGTAAGGCGACCGTGGAGCTTCCCGACTGGTTCGAGGCCCTCAACAGCGACTTCCGGTACCAGTTGACGGCGATCGGAAAACCAGCGCCGAAGCTACATGTTTCAGCGGAGATCGAGAACGGCACGTTTCGCGATCGCAGGAGGCAAATCCGGCCAACGGATCTCCTGGCAGGTCACCGGGGTCCGCCACGACGCGTGGGCCAACGGTACCGGATCCCGGTCGAGGTCGACAAGCCACAGGAGGACCTCGGGCGATACCTGCATCCCGAGCTGTTCGACGGGGATCCGGTGCACGAAATCCTGAGGCCGCCTGCGCCTCTCCGCCCATGGGTCGAGCGGGAGAGCGCCTGAGTCTGCTTCGGCGCGAACAACATCTTCGGCTCGGGATCTTCGGCTCGGGGCACCCCCGTCACCTCCGCAGACCGACCCTGCGAGCAGCCGCCCGGCACCCGAATTTCGCCGCAGTTCACGCCTTCATGCCGCAATACTCCAAGTGAGCGGGCCGGGAGGCGTTCGAACACGAGCGAGCGGCGCAGTCGGGCGGTCCACTCCTTTGCCATTTGGCCCTCGAATGGACGTGTGGGCGAATGGACGTGTGGGCGAATGGACGTGTGGGCACTGGAGTCATTTTGGCCTAGCCTTCACACGCCGGATGCCCAGCGAGGCTGTGGCCCCTGACGCCGGTGTACCCCGTCCGACGCGAATGCCTTGACGCAAGGAGTTCCACCATGCCTGATGAATCCCAAGACACGCCGGTTCTCGACACGATTGCCGCCATGACCGCGGTGTCGGTCGCGGAATGTGAGTTGGCGCCTGACGCCCTCTTGCTGGTCCGACTCGCGGCTCTGGCGGCCGTCGACGCCCGCCCTGCCTCCTATCTCCTCCACATCGGACCGGCGGCCGAAGCGGGGATCACGATTGAGGACGCGCAGAACGTGCTCGTGGCTGTGGCTCCGATCATCGGGACGCCCCGGGTCATGTCCGCCGCGATCAACATCGCCGAGGCGCTCGAAATGGCCATTGCGGTGATCGAGGACGATCTGGAGTAAATCAATCACTGCCGCCGCGGACCGGGTGCGTTGCGATATGGCGGCCCAGCAGCGCTGCCCGCCCGTATCGGGGTGAGCAGCGGCGGCGGGCGATGCAACAGGAGCCGACGGTCATTCAGCTTGGGTGGTCCTACCCCCCGTCTTTCATCTCCACAGTCGAGTGTGCGGAACTCCCCGTCCGCCTACGTTCTCGAGAGAGTGCGGCGTGAGCGGTGCGCCCCAGACGGCCGTGCCCGCCGATCGGAGTGGATTTCGACGCCGTGGTATCGGCCAGCACGTTCCCATCGGGATCACGGCGGACGAAATCGCTGGTCGCAAGGATGTAGAGGACCCCTCCCCATCTGTGGGTGTGCACCGGCACCGTGGCACCGGGCGGAACACGTCCATCGAGAACTCTGACCCGATCGTTCTCGAAGAGGACCGTGTGGAACCCTGGCGCAGCGATCATGGCGTCGAGGTCGTCGGGCCACGGCCACGCGGCGGACGTGCTCGCGCCGGTCAACTCGATGGCTCCTTTCGGATCGACATCGCTGTCTGACGATACTCCCTCCCGTCAAAGCCGGCCCTCTCCAAGACCGTGGTGTCCAAACCTCGAAGCGCCGCTAAATCGGTCACCAAGCCGTACTCACGCTCCGAGGTGGGAATCGGCTCGACGGTGCTCAATCAGCGAGACGGTCAACACCAGGTAGGCACCACCAGGAGCCGTGAAGGATGTGCAGCGGGGGATTAAACGACAGTCGGCCCTCATGATCTCTCAGGATCGTGTGAGTGCGTGTTCAGTGTTCGGTTACCTGGAAGCTGCCACGACGTAGAGCCCATTGGACAGCGAATCGAGCGGAGCGACGGTGAGCTGTGACGCGGCCAATCCCTCGTGGTCGCTCGAGGTGTAGTCGTATGTCCCGAGGAGCCCCTCGAAGTTGGCATTCTCAATGAAGGTGCGGATGCTGCCCGAGTCATAGGCGTTGACTCCATTGGCGGCGCTGGCGAAGAGCTGAAGGGCGTCGTACCCCTGCGCATAGGGCGTGATGGGGCCGCCGAGCCGTGCCTGATGGAGTGTGCGGAGCACCCGGGCACGGAACGACTCCAGACTGACAGGAACGTGGCGTGAAACCACCAACGACTTCGACACGATCACCTGGACTCCGTTGACGGCCGCGGTCGGAAGCACCGGAGCGCCCTGCGTGGAGGCGAGGACGGGCAGTGTCGAGCCGGCGCCTCGGCGGGCCGTGAGCAGCGGGGCCAGGGTCGATCCGCTGTCGAAGACCACCACTGCGCTCGGGTGCCCCGCTCCGAGGTCGGTCCATGCCGACGGCGCGGCTGCCCGGGAATCGACGACGAAGGTCGTTGCGGTGACGGTGAGACCGGCCGAGCGGGCGTCGCTCCGGAATGCGGTGGCCCCCTCGGCGGCCACCTCCGAGCTGGAGCGAACGAGGGCAACGCGGTCGAGGTGCTGCCGCTTGGCCGCCGCCACGAGCACGCTGGCCTGGTCCGCCATCGATGATGCGATGGGGAAGGTGTTGGGGAACTCACTGGGCTTGAAGGTCACGGCGAGAGCGGAGTAGCTGGCGGCGGTGGTCCCGAGCGCACCTATGTGGTCGAGGTTGGCCGGATTTTCCAGGGCCAGAAAGGGTCCCACGAGAAACGAGACCTTTTCCTGGTTCACCAGGTCCAACAGGGCCTGATTGTCGACAGCGGGATCGGAGCGATCGTCCTTGTAGAGCAATTCCAGACACCGATGGGCCGTGAGGACGCCTCCGGCGGCGTTGACCTCGTTGACGCCCAACTCGAGGCCGAGCAATTGGGCACGCCCGGCCGCGCTGTCGGACCCGCTCAGAGGAAGGGAGGCGCCCACCTCGACGACGGCCGAGGTGTCGCAGTGCCCTTCGACCGGATAGACGGTCGTGGGCACACCCAGGCGGGGCGCGGTGTGGCAGCCCGTCAGGACCACGGCGGCCACGGCCACACGCGACGAGGCCGACCACGGCATCGCGGGGGCGACGGCTCACGGGACGGCGACTCCGAGATATGACTCGATCACCTAGCGGATGATTCAGGACGTCCTCTGGATTCCCCGTCGTGACGACGGCGCCGATGTCGAGGGCGATGGCCCGATCGGCCAACTGGCGCAACAGGCCCATGTCGTGCTCGATGAGGATCATCGAACAGTCGAGGCGGCGCTTGGTTTCGAGCAGGACCGGTGCCATGGCTTCGGTCTCGGCCTGGGCCAGGCCGGCGGACGGCTCGTCGAGCAGGACGATGCTCGGGCCCATGGCGATGATCACCGCCAGCTCGAGAAGGCGTCGCACACCCGTCGAAAGATCGGAGGTCAGTTGATCCGAGTATTGCGCCAGCCCGAGCGGCTCGAGGATCTCATCGGCGGCCTGGCGCAGGCGGCGCTCGGATCGGCGCACGGTCGGCAGGCACAACATGGCTGCCGCCGCCCCGGGCGAAGAGGTGTGGTGTGAGATCGCCATGATGACGGACTCGTGCACCGTGAGGCCCGGCCACAGCCGGGCGGCCTGGAAGGAGCGACCGAGCCCGTGCTCCGCTCTTCGATAGGCGGGCCAGGACGTGATGTCGTCCTCTCCCATGGTGATCCGCCCTCGCTCGGAGCGCCGCTCGCCCGAGAGCAATTCGAAGATGGTGGTCTTGCCGGCACCGTTCGGCCCGAGCAGGCCCAGGATCTCGCCCCGGTAGAGGTCGAGGTCGACGTCATCGACCGCCACCACCCCGCCGAAGCGCTGGTAGAGGCCACGGGCCGACAACACGGCGTGGTCGAGAGTCCAGCGGTGCGTCGGCCGGCGGCGCGAGGTCTGCTCTGTCGACGGTGACCGCCGGGGTCGTGTCGGTCGGCGAATCGTCGGCTCCGCCCAGGAGCACGGCCCGGACGATGTCCTGGCGGTCGAGCAGGTCGGCCGTCGACCCGGAGAAGACCACCTGACCCTTCTCCATGAAGATGGCCCGATCGCAGAGCCGGAGGGCGAGGTTGATGGACTGCTCGACCAGGATGACGGCGGTGCCGCTGATCGTGGATGCCCTTGACGATGCCCAGCAGGCTCTCGATCACGGTGGGGGCGAGCCCCAGGGAGAGCTCGTCGATGATCAGCAGTTTCGGTTTGGCGATGAAGGCCATGGAGAGACTGAGCATCTGCTGCTCGCCTCCCGAGAGTGAGCCTGCCGGGGTGTGCCAGCGGCGGGACAGCACGGGGAAGTAGTCGAGCACCGTCTCGGTGGCCCGGGCCAGGTCCTGGTCATCGGTGTCGTAGAGCCAACCGGCCACCCGCAGGCACTCGGCCACGGTGAGCCCGGGGAAGATGCCGCGACCTCCGGGCACCTGCAGGATGCCGGCCTCGGTGATCCGGTGGGCCTCGTAGGTGGTGATGGCCTTGCCGTCGAACATGACCTCCCCGGCGGTCGGCACCACCAGGCCGGAGATGGCCCGCATGAGCGTGGACTTGCCGGCGCCGTTGGTGCCGAGCACCGCCACCATCTCGCCGTCGCCCACATCGAGGTCCACGCCGAAGACGACCTGGACGCCGTCGTAGCCGGCATCGAGCGAGCGGACCATGAGGAGATGGCCCGTCCCGTCGGCCCGTTCCTGGCGCACGGTGGCATCCGCCGCCTCGGTGATCTTGCGCTTCGCGATGTCCTCGGCCACGAATCGGGAGGCCGAACGGAGCAGCGACGCGCCGATGACGAACAGCGGCACGAAGATCCAGAACGAGGCGCGGTAGCCGAAGGCATTGGTGATGAGGGAGTTGATGGTGGGGACGCCGCTGGGGGCACCGATGAGGAGGGCGCCGAAGGTCAGCCAGACCGTGGAGAGCCCGAAGCCCAAGGTGAGCATGCGGGTCGGCAGCGCCACCGAGAGCATGGCGTACACACCGGCGATCACCACGGCAGAGGCGCTGGCGAAGACCAGCTGCGCGGCGTAGGCCGCGGCCACATCGGGCGCCAGGGCCAGGCAGGCTGCCCCGGCGGCGGCGGCCACGGCCAGCCAGGCGATCGTACGCACCGCCTTCCCCGGGTCGGCGGCGATGCGCCGGGGCAGGACCACCATGCCGATGAGCAGGCCGATGACCGCTCCCGGCTCGGCCAGGCCGAAGAGCAGGGCGCGGTGCGCCGCGTCCTGGTGGAAGACGTTCTCGTAGTACGCGGTGGCGTAGAAGGTGAGGCCGAGCACGGTCCCGAGCAGGAACGGGAGCGAGTAGTAGATCAGGCGAAGGGATCGGGTGGTGGCGATGACCCGGGCGGCCTCGGGCAGCGTGGCCGGCTCGGCCGGAGGTTCGGGGCGGTCCGGGTCGCCTCCCGGGAGGCCGCCGGCAGGGACCGGGTCCGGGAGCCGGGCGGCCAGCACCACGAAGACGAGGGCACCGGCGGCCAGGACGAAGAACGACGCCTGCCAGCCGAAGACGTAGGCCAGGGCCCCCACCATGAGCGGGCACAGGGTGAGGCCGAACACGAGGGCCGCCCGCTGGGCCAGGATCACCCGTGGTCGCAGGCTGACCGGGTAGTAGTCGCACAGGAGGGAGTTCTGGGTCGAGGTCAGCGCGCCGCCGCCGAGCACCACCCCGATGGCGCCGGCGTAGAGCAGGATCTGGTTGGGGAACACGCCGGCCAGCCACAGGACGGCGGCGGCGGCGGTGAAGAATCCGCCCGCCCCGACCAGGACCCTGGTCCGCGAGGTCCGGTTGGCCACCAGGGCCAAGACGAGGTCGGGGCCGAGGCCCGTCTGCACCTGCTGGACGGCCACCAGGGCCAGGATGGAGAGCCCCTGCTGGTAGGCGTCCTGCATCTGGGGCAGCAGGAGGACGAAGGTCAGCGGCGCTCATGGGCAGGATGGCGCCCAGGCCCATGACGGCGATCAGTGGGCGCGGCGAATAGGTCCCGGTGAGGCGCGAGGGCCGCCGTGGGGGCAGCGGGGGTGGGCGAGGTCAGCCATGGGCGCCCGTATCGAGGCCGAGGGTGAGCACGTCGGCGGTCGGGCGGTCCACCGAGCCGGGCCGCGGCGTTCCCTGGTCGTGTGCTGTGCCGGCGCCGCCGGTGTCCTCGTCGGGCCGGCGCCAGATCCCGGCCGCGGTGATCCCGCGGCGGCGGGCCACGACGCGCAGGAGCTGGTCCCGGCCGCGGTTGAGCAGGCCGCCGATGCCTTCGGGCAGGAAGAGCAGGAGCAGCAGGATGCCCAACCCGTTGACCAGCTGGGCGTAGCCGGCCGGGAGGTAGTACTGGGCCCCCCACACCACCACGGCGCCCAGGATCACGCCCGGCATGGAGCCCAGGCCGCCGATGACCACCATGGAGAACATGGTGATGTTGATGTCCGCGGTGAACGACCCGCTGTTGATGCCCTGCTGCTGGACGGCGAAGAGCGAGCCGGCGAACCCGGCGATGCCCCCGGAGATGGCGAAGGCCAGCAACTTGTGACGGGTGGTGTTGACGGCGGCCGCCCGCGCCGCCGGCTCGTTGTCGCGGGTGGCGATGAGGTCCCGGCCCGTCCTGCTCTGGCGAAGCGAGCGCACCGCCAGGAGGACCAGGAAGAAGCCGGCCAGGCAGAAGTAATAGACCTGGGAGTCGGAGTTCAAGACGCTCGCCCCGAACAGCGTGGGCCGGTTGGCCTGGGTGGTGACGAACCAGGGCAGGTAGTTGGGTTGCAGGAAGTACGACGAGGCGGTGACTCCGAAGGCCAGGGTGGTCACGGCCAGGAACGGCCCGGACATGCGCAGGGCCGGGAGCCCGATGAACAGCGACACCAGGGCGCCGACGAGGACCCCGACCGCCAGCGCGGCGAAGAAGTCCCACCCGTGGCGGGAGTAGAGGACCACCGTGGTGGCGCCGCCGATGCCGGCCAGCCCGAATTGCCCGAGGGAGATCTGTCCCGTCCATCCCGTCAGCACCAGCAGCGAGAGCCCGACGATGGCGTAGACCACGATGAGCGAGGCCAGATAGGTCTGGCTGTCGCTGAGCAGCAGCGGGAGCAGGGCCACCACGGCCACGAAGGCGACCTTCATGACCCGGAGGGTCCAGCGCACCTCGGGCAGGCCGGCCAGCTGGCGGGGGATGGGCCGGACCGCGGCCACGTAGCGCCAGCTCGACTGCTCGCCCTCGGTGACCCGCGAGCGGGAGCGCCGCTGCAGGAGGAGGGCCACGACGATGACGACCACCAGCGAGGCGTCCACGTAGGTCGTGTTGGAGTACGTCCAGGTGGCCCCGGCGTCGAACACGCCGATGGCCAGTGCCGCCACCACGGTCCGGGGCATGCTCTCCATCCGCCCGATCACGGCGGCGGCCAGGATGCGCAGCAGGATCTCGTCGCCTCCCGCGGTGACGGTCTGGAACCCGCCGAACCCGAGGACGGGCACCTGCAACAAGATGGCCAGGGTGGACAGGACGGCGGCCAGCACCCAGATGATGGTGTCGAGGCGGGCCACCGAGATCCCGAGCAGGGTGGCCCGGTCGCTGTTCTCGGCGGCCGCCCGGATGCCCAGCCCGTACTTGGAGTAGCGCATGAACAGGGCCAGGGCGGACGCCACGAGCATGGCCCCCACCACGGCCACGATGTCGTTGCCGCTGAAGAGCACCGGACCGACGGTGAACGACACGTGCAGGGGCGTGTTGACCGACTGGCTGTTCGAGGCGTTGACGCACGACTGGTTGGTGGCCGGGTTGCAGAAGAGGATGGGAGCCACGGTGGCCACCCCGGTCAGGAGCTGGGCCAGCCCGATGGTGGCCACGGTCAGGATCAGCCGGGAGCTGTTGCGGAAGTGGCGGGGCAACAGGCTGGCCAACGCGCCGAGGATGACGGCGGCGGCGATGCCGGCCACCGCGGCCAGCACGAAGGGAACCCCGTAGGTGACCACCAGCTCGATGGCCAGCACGGCCGGCAGCACGCCGATCTGAGGCCTGGGCGAAGTTGATGATGCGGTCCCCGCGGTAGATGAGGACGATGCCCACGGCCAGGATGGCGTAGATGGCGCCGTAGACGATGCCGAGGAGCACGATGCCGAGGGGCAGGCCCTTGGGCAGGATGGCGGCCAGGAGGATCCACACCCCGATGGCCCCGAAGAACCAGCCCAGGGCGGCGCGGGTCGACCGCCACAGCGAGGCCCCGCGCTGACGCAGGCCGCGGTCCACCTGGCCCCCCGGGGGCGCGCCCCCCTCAGGAATCGTCACGTTGCCCCGTCACCCCTCCGCGCCCGGAGGTCTCACGCGGTGCGGCCGATCACTGCGACGTCCACGTCCATGCCACCCCCAAGTGGTCGCGCCCTGACAGGGCAAACGTACCGTGCCCTCACAACATTTCCGGCCAAGCAGATGGAAGGGTGGGGGGCACACCGCCGTACATCCATCAGACTCAAAAGGGGGGCCATGACATCGTCGGGCCAAAGGTCGATCAGCGTCTCGTCGCGACACTTCGCAGGGCATCGGATGGTGCGGGGGGCACGCTCCGCCATCGTGCTGGGGGCGGCGCTGCTCACCGCACTGGTGATGGTCCCGGTGGCCGGGGCGTCCGAGTGACGTCCCCGGTGCTGAAGAGCTCGGGCCCGGCCGGTGAGGGGCCCTACCCGTGGGCCTACCCGGCGTCGGGCGGCATAAAGGCGGGCACCGGCACCACCAGCTCGGGCGCCAAGTGCACGCCGTCGGCTCCGCAGTTCGACTCGCCGTACGCCCCGCCGTGCATCCCGAAGTTCACCGGCAACAACGGCGGGGCCACGTACGACGGCGTGACGGCCAACACCATCACCCTGGTCGAGCGCGAGTTCCCCAGTGCCGCCGACACCGAGGAGATCGAGGCGCAGGCCAAGGCGGCCGGGGCTGCCATCCCCCAGGTCATCAGCCAGGTGCAGCAGGTCTTCCTCAACTACTTCAACAGCGTCTACGACCTCTACGGGCGCAAGGTCGTCATCAAGCCGTACACCACCCAGGCCAGCTTCACCACCGAGGAGCTGGGGCAGGGCCAGCCGCAGGCCTGTGCCGACGCCGACACCATCGCCAACCAGATGCACGCCTTCGGGGAGACGGGCATGACGAACGGGGACTCCTACGGCGGCACCGGCCCCTTCTCCACCTGCGCCGCCCAGGACCACCTGGTGGAGTTCAACGGCGACCCGTACTACGACGAGGCCGCGTTCGAGGCGCTCAATCCCTACGTGTGGTCGACCACCCAGAACTGCAACACGATCACGGACTCCGAAGCCGAGGTGGTGGCCACCATGCTGGGTGGGAAGAAGGCCATCTACGCCGGTGACCCGACCCTGAAGGACCAGGTGCGCAAGTTCGCCGCCTTCGTCCCCAACGTGCCCCAGTACCTGAACTGCACCAAGGACTTCATCAATCTGGTCGAGAACAAGTACCACGTCAACAAGAGCGAGCTGTCGCCCAGCTTCGACTACAACCTGGACATCGCCACCTTCCAGCAGTCGGCGCAGCAGGCCATCATTCAGTTCAAGGCGGCCGGGGTGACCACGGTCATCTGCTCGGCCGACCCCTTCTCGCTCGGCCTGCTGACCAAGGCGGCGGCGGCCCAGAACTACCACCCCGAGTGGTTCATGACCGGCTCGGCCCTGACCGACCTGGACCAGGTGGCCCAGGGCCTCTACGACCTGCCGGAGATCCAGGGCCACATGTTCGGCATGTCCGAGAGCGCGCCCTCGACCGCCACGACCGGCCCGCAGTCGCTGGCCGGCCAGCTCTACCAGAAGCTGACCGGGCACGCGATCCCCAAGGGCACCGACGGCAACTACGGCGACCTGGTGGAGATCTTCGACGACCTGCAGGCGGCCGGGCCCGACCTGACGCCGAGCAACATGGCCCGGGGGATCCACGCGCTGCCCACGCTGGGCGCGCCGGCCTATCAATACGGGCAGTGGACCTACAACATGGGGCCGACGGGGACGCCCGGGGGCGGCGACCACACGGCGGCTGACGATGCCCGCTTCGTCTACTGGGACGGGACCAAGACGTCGCCGCTCAACGGCGTGAAGGGGACCTTCGTGGCCGTCTTCGGCGGCAAGCGCTTCTCGCTGGGCCAGTGGCCGACCACCCTGCCCCCGCTCTTCGGGGCGGGTTGAGCGCCATGGCGTGACGTGGACTGGGAGTTCGACCCAGCGAGGTGGGGCGGAGGACGACGGGCGGATGATGACCGACTCGAAGACCGACGAACGTGGCGCCTTGTTCGTGACGGCGGATCCCGACGACCCGCGCTTCGATCAGCCGTACATCGATGTCCGGGAGTGGCGCGACGAGCCGGCAGACGCCCCGGTGTTCCCGCGGCGGCATCACGACGCAGCCCGGCGGCGCCGCGCCCGTTCAAGGCGCGCCATCTCTATGTCCACGGAGGGTTCACGGGCACCGACGCCAAGTTCTCGTTCTGCTTCCCGCCGGACGAGGAGTACCAAGGCACGCTTCTTCCAGGCGACCCATCAGCTGCTCGCCGGCGAGGAGGCACCCAAAACCGAGCAGCTCGACCATGTTGGCCGGTGGAAACGGTCGTGGCTTCCTGGGGGACGCTGACTCACGACGGGTCTCTTCGTTCGCTCCCCGAAACTGCGTGGAGGCTGCATCGAGCAGGGGGCGGGTTGGGTCTGTCCTGGATGCGCCACCTCGACTACGGGATCCGGGCGTTCGGCCATACAGAAGAGCCGCTCCGGCGACTCGAGTCGACTGCCTCCCGACGTGCGCCAGCATCTCAAATTCACACCGTTCCCCGGGAGCCGGTGGATTGGACGATCGAGCAGTCGGGTGCCGGGTTCTTCATGTTCTCGACCGACTTCTCGCATCCGGAAGGTGGCAGGGATCGATGGAGCGGTCGATGGTCCGCACCGTGAAGGTGTGCAAATAGGCCGCGTCCGACCTCGCACTCGTTCACGTCGATGTGGCCGAGGTTCTCCACCACCTTGAACGTGCCGCCCTCCGAGCGGCGATGTACATGTTCGTCCGCACGTGGTGCTGACCGGGCACCATCTCGGCGGGACCTCTGCGCCCTGAAGATCTTGCAACCGGTCTCCCGAACGCCGTGCCATTGGTCCCCGCCGCCAAATCTCACCCTTCGGAGAGGGGTTCGAACAGGTCCGGCCAGGTCCCATCGCCTCAACCAACCATTCGGGCAGGTCAGCGACCTCGGTCGAGCGTCACCGACCAGGGTCGCCTTATCCACGTTCCTTGCTTGATCCCCTCAGTTGAGGTCGGGCTCATGCCGACAGATCAGGGTGCACGACTTCCGCGCTCCGGCGGCCGCCGCCGAGAGTCCGACGCCCATCACGACGAGGTCGATCTTGGTCCCCGCCGTGTCATTGCGGCAGGAGCTCATGCTGCGCGTCCTGGTGCTGGCCACCGTGGCTGCCGGTGCCTGGTTCTGGCTGTGGTGGCTGGCCTCGGGGCATGGCAGCTGGACGAGCCCACTGAGCGCCATCAGCACCGTCTTGCTGGCGTGGGTCTTCCTGATGCCCACGTACTTCTTGTTCTTCACCTGCCGCATGACCCGCCCCGACCCCCGCATCCCGTTGCCCGCTGTTCCGAGTGGCGATGATCGTCACGAAGGCGCCGTCCGAGCCCTGGGGCCGTCGTATGCGCCACGCTCGAGGCGATGCTGGCGCAGGACTACCCCTGCGCCTACGACGTGTGGCTGGCCGATGAGAGACCCGACGACCGAGACCCTTGCGTGGTGGGCCTGACCCGGGCGTCCACGAGTGCCCGCGTTCGGCGCGGAGGACTATCGACCGCGCCAGCTGGCCGAGGCGGTCGAAATCGAAGGAGGGCAACCTCGCCTATTTCTACGACACCGTCGGTTACCGCGACTACGACGTCGTGGTGCAACTCGACTGCGATCACGTCCCAAACTCCTCGTACCTGGCCGCCATGGTGCGCCCGTTCGCCGCAGCAAAGGTCGGGTATACCTGTGCGCCGAGCATCTGCGACTCCAACGCCGAAATGGGCTGGACCGTCCGGGGTCGTCTGTACCGCGAGGCCACGCTGCATGGACCCATGCAGGCGGGAGCCAACGACGGCTACGCCCCCGTGTGCATCGGCTCCCACTACGCCGTGCGCACGACGGCACTCCAAGGTGTGGGAGGCCTCGGGCCCGAGCTGGCAGAGGACTACAGCACGACGTTGTGGCTCCAGTCGGGGGGCTGGGCCGGGGTGTCGGTGCTCGACGCCGAGGCGCACGGCGCGGGGCCGGTCAGTGTCGACGAACTGCTGACGCAGGAATCCCAGTGGGCCCGCAGCCTGGGGCACTCTTGACCAAGTGGCTGCCGGGCCGAGTGCGCGGTGTGCCATGGCGTGGTCGGGTGCGAATGGGGTTCTCTCTGTTCTTCTATCTGGTCATGGGCGTCATGCTCACGGTGGCGTCGGTGCTCCCGGTCGTCGGGGGCCTGTTCAGGCGGTCGTGGGGCACACCAGCCTGCTGGACTTCTACACGCACATGTGGGCGTATTCGCTCCTTGTGCTCGGCACCGCGCTCTACGTGCGACACCTCCATGTCTTCCGGCCTCGCGATTCCAAGCTCTGGTCCTGGGAGGCGATCCTCTTTCCACTGTCCGGTGGCCCGGACGTTCGGGTGCTTCCTGGAGGGCATGTACATGGGTGGGGCTCGCGCACGAAGGCATCCAAGGCACCCCCAGGGCACCAGCAGGAGACCAGGCTCAGTGCGCGCTGGCTGCTGCCCATGTTCGTGCTCGGGGCCGTACCGCCGGGGTCGTGGTCCTCACGTCACCGAGTGAGCTGGTACTGGGCCCGGCGCTCCTGTGCATCGTGGAGTGCACCACCTACCTGTTGGCCATGGTAGCGATCATGGCGCTGCATCTGGCGGAATTACCGTTTCGGCGGCTCGCTGCTGGCGCCCGCCGTCAGGCGCACGCGGACGCGCCACAGCGTGACCTTGGGCGTCATGGTCCTGTTCCTCGTGGCCCTGCTCACCCTGACCGAGCTCGCCCTGCGCATCGCGGACGGACTGACCTGACGGCGTAGTCCCCACCACGCCGACAACAACGTACGGCTCGACGTCGACGGGATCCCCTGAGACTTCGACGGGCACGAGCACCGCGCGTGGCTCCGGCCCGGTGGCGCCTGGCCAAACCTGTCAGGAGCAGTCCGCACATGACGAGCAACGCTCCGACGAAGCCCTCGAGGGCCAGATGTGGTGCTCCGGTGAAGGCCAGCGCGTCTGCCGCCGTCGAGACGCCAGCGCCGGGGTCCGTCACCTGGCTCGCGCCCACGCCGACGACCGCTGCCGTGGTGGAGCCCGCCGTGACTACCGACACTGTCATGGAATCGCCTCCTTCGACAAGGCGCGTGCCGCCGAGGACACGTCGTTCGAGGCCGCGCACGCTCGCCACGTGCAATTCGGCAAGATCCGCCTTGTTCTTCGTTCGCCAAATCCCAATGCGGAGGATGGGAGTTCTGTTGCTCCCGATCCAGCGCCCTGGTGTGCTCGCACTGTATGGCAGCGAGCCGCGGGCGGCTACCGCCGAAAGTAACGATCCAACCCGAAACGTGACAAAAGGTGACCTTCGGATCTACGGGCGGACTGTTGCGCACCGCTCGCCGGCGCGCTAACAACAAACGAACTACGGGCTGCCCGCAGCCGTGTCGGGCTCCAGACTGGGAGGCGTCTCGTCCAAATCTCCCATGCGTCGCTGGGCGTCGCCCCTACTGACGGACTCTTCGCGACCTCGGACCTCGGCCTCACCCCAGTTCCACCTGGTTACCCGGACATGGTCGAGACGCCGCGGCCCCACCACTCGGGGCGTGCGAACACGGCGAGGAACGACTAGATGGGCAAAGTCTGACGTTCAACCTCTCGAGTTTGTCCGCCCATCTCGAGAAACGCTGCCATGCGGGCCTGGGCTTGGGGGTCCGAGAGGCAGGCCCGGAAGAGTTGGTCCTCGACGAGGAGTCCATCGACGGGATCTGGCAGTGCCGCATCGAGCGCAGCCTTGGCGTGGCCGACGGCGGCGGGCGGGAGCTTGATCGAGCTGCGAGTCGATCGACGAACGTTCGCAGCTCATCGTCGGGCAGAGCTCGGTTCACATAGCCCCAGTGCTCGGCGGTTTCGGCGTCGATATCGCTGCATCCAAGATGATTTCCAGTGCCCGACCCCGGCCAACGAGACGTACAGTCTCTGTGTGCCGCTTCCCCCAGGGATGATGCCCACCGCCACCTCTGGCTGGGCGAGCACGGCACGGCCGATGGCGGCGAAGCGCATGTCGAACGAGAGTGCCAGCTCACTTCCACCGCCCGGGCGATGCCTTCAATGACGGCGATGGTTGCCTTGGGCATGGTCCGGAAGCGATCGACCATGGCGTGGAACGATCCCAGTTCCGTGTGCCGAGACTCATCGTCGATCGGAAGGCGCAGAATCAGGTTCACGTCGGCGTCCGTGGCGAAGAATTCCGGGTCGGCGGAGTCGAGCACCATCACTCGAACGGAGTCATCGGCTTCGACCTCGCGACCGATCCGGTCGAGCTCGGCGATCAAGGTGAGATCGAGAAGATTGACCGGCGGGTGGTCCATGGTGACCCGGGCGATCCCATCGTCGATACGGATGCGCAGTGCTTCGTAGTTCTCGTAGGCCATGACCGAACTGTACGGGTTGCGGTTCCGTGGCGATGGGTCCCGGAGGCCAGCATGACCGCGGTTCCTCGGGCCTGCCCGAGCTGTCCACGTTGACGAAGGTCTACGTACGTTGCCCGACTGCCCGACTGCCCGGCACCGCCTCGAGTCCCGTCGCAGCGCCCCTGCTCGGTCTTTGTTGCAACCTCAGCATCGTGGCCGGCCAGTGGCGGACGCAGGGCGTCGACCTGGCCCAACACGATCATTGTCGCCGCAGCTGTGCGCGCCTAGTCAGCCGGTGGCACCGGTGAACCGCGCGTTGCCCGAGCCTCCCGAGTCCTGCTCTGCGGGTCGGCCGAGGATGCCGTCGTCGAGCTGGTCCGGCGTAAGAAACCCCGCCGTTGCGCCACCGCCTCCACCCGATCCCTGACCCAGCGCAGCGGGTCGTAGGGGATGGCGAGCGACGCCACGACGCCCTCGCCGGGACGGCGCGGCAGGCCGACCACCTGCGAGTGGTGTCGACCGGCGTGGGGACCGGGTCGGCCGTATAGAAGTAGGACGCCAGGGTGAGGCGGGCGTCGCCGATTGGGCAGCGCACCGGGGTGGGAATGCCGTGGAGGGCGTCGGGACCCGGCTCGAAGATCGTCACCCGGCCGCCGGTCGGCTCGATGCGCTGGTGGCACGCCGTCATGGCCGTGTCCCACAGCTCGAGCTGGCCGCCCCACTCGGACCGCCAGCCCGGGTTGAGGTACACGAGGACGTTGACCCGGTGCCAGAGGTCGCCGGTGGAGTCGTGCGCGAAGTCCCGGTGCACCGCCTGGAAGGACCCATGCCCCAGCACGTGCACGCCACCCCACCAGTGGGTCGGGTCGGTGACGAGGTCGGGGATGCCGGTGAGCGTGCTCAGCATGTCGCACACGTCGTCGGCGAGCAGGCGTTGCAGGATGGCGCCGGCGGTCGGCCCGGCCGGGGCCTGCGACTCCGCCTTGATCCCCCGGTTGGACCGGCGCGGGACGAGCTGCAAGCCCGGACCGAGCTCTTCCGCCCTCGCCTGCGCCACCACGGCGGGATCGAACAGGTCGTCGATGACGACGTGCGGCCACGGCGACGCCGTGCGATAGGCCTCGCGGTGCTGCTCGCCGAGCTGCAAGTCGAGCCGGTCGATGGCACCGAGCTCACCGCCCTGCCACTCCGGCGGAGTGGCGTCGCGACTGGTGTGCGCTTCCATGCCCGCGGCGGTGTGTAATCCACAATTGGTGATCTGCCGTGGTCTCGGGATCGTGGGCGATGCGCAGCCGACGTGCGACAAGGTGGCGTTGACCTGGTTGTTCCTCCCTCTCCCAAGCGGAAGCGTCCAGGGGTTTCGGGAAGGGACCAGTGCCGGGCCGAAGCGGTCGGTCCAGGCGGGCTCTGGCTTAAGCCGCTCGGATTCTGCCGGCTGACCAGGCGGACGCTCGTGGAACCGATGCCGAAAGAGGTCGCTGGACCAGGTGGAGGATGCCGGAGAGTCTCGGAGCAACCGGTTACGCGCCCCGTGCTCCCGAACTCACGTGGACCAGCGCTGACTGACACAGAAAAGATCGGATCCCGATGGGATCTACAGCAACGAGTCCCACCTTCCGGCGGTTTTGCCGGGCTCGGTCTCTCCAGCGGCAACGCAGATGTACTCGCGTGTACCGGGACGAGTGGGTGTGTCGATGCGCGAGTACCTGTCTCCCGGCTGGACGCGGTGTACTCCCCCGAGTTGTTGGTCAGGTTTGCCAGGGTTGTCGTGGGCGCGCCGGTCTGACAGACCCAATGGTGAGGTGCCGTTCTGTAGTTGCCGAGATGGGCGGACGTCAGATACGCCAACGCAGGAACCGAAATACCACCATCGATGACAAGTTCCGGTCCGAACACCCCGTAGGAGGCCCCCAAGCGGTCACCCCACACAACGGGACCACCGAAAGGACCGACGGTGAGAACAGGAGAACCGTTGTGATCCCTGATGATGAACGCTTGTCCGGCGCTGCCCGCAACCAACCGGATGGTGAAGGCAAACTCTCCCGCATCGTCGGTGAACTGTGCCTCCACCTCCACCGGCGCCTTTATCTTTTCGTCCATTTTTTCCCCTTTGTCGCAATGGTGTGTACATCGGTTCTTTGGGCGCCCTGCTCCTGGACGTGCCGCGCCTGCGCCCAATTTGACCAGCGACGAGGGGCGCACGCACAGATGTCCTGCGCCACCTTGGACCGACCCGGCGGCAACGGTGGATCGCGCCGTCCTGGCCAAAACGGGACGACGGCCTTCGGACGGGTCCCGCCGCTCACGCCCGGATCCATGATCGAGCGGCTGTCGGACTCCCTTGCCGCTGTCGCTGTCGTACCGCCGTTCGTGAGGTCCACCGGGGTGGGCGTCGGGACCACGACCCTCAGCGCGGCGAACAGGTGGTAGCCGGCGAAGACCCACGCCGCGATGAGGGCAACGTTCGCCGCCTTTGCCGTCGAGATGAAGCGGATGAACTCCTCGGCGGTCGCGAACCGTCCGGCGGATCGCCGTGCCATCAGATCCACGAGAAGGGCGGCGCAAGGGACGGCGACCCAGAAGGCGATGCCGACGGGTGGGCTGGACGGCAGGAGCAGGCCCGCGGACGTCGGGTGCGCCCCGAGGTTCACCAGGCCAGCGCCGAAGACGGCCCCGGAGGCGGGGTGGCGGGTCCCGCCTGACCGGTGTGACTCTGTCGCCCGGGTTGGCCGACGGCGCCCGCACCCGCGCCGCCTGGTAACCGACCCCCACGAGCATCCAGACGAGCAGGAGGCCGGCGTTCAACGGCCGGTAGGCCTGGGCCAGCGCGCTGATCGTCAGGTGATACTGGTGGGGTCCGGTGTCGATGCCGAGCATGTCCCAGGCCAGCGCCACCGTGAGGAGCACCAGCCAGGGAGCGACACCCCGCAGGGCCCGCCTGCGGCCGCCGCGGCTCGGACGCGGCCACGGCTCGGCGACGGTTTCGAGACGCCAGCCGAAGCCGCCCCCTTCCGTCCCTGTCGCAGCGCGACGTCGGCCGCGACCACTGCGCCGAGCGAGACCACCCAGGTGACCTCGGCCGGCGTCGTGCTCCGGTGGTAGACGCTCACCCAGCCGCACCACGCGGAGAGCCCCAGCCCGACCGCGACGAGAACGATGCGGTGGCCACGCACAGCACCGGTCTACCCCAGCGACGCCGGCGGAGCGCAGGCCGCACCACCCTCGCAGGCGTCTGGTTGCCGGCGTTCCCCAATGCTCACCATGTCGGACTTGCCCGACGCTCCCGCGTGACGCCCGCGGTCACCGGGACCTCGGTCTCCCGTCGGTCAGACGCCTGCGGCACGTCGCCAAACGATCTCATGGAGACCTTGTCCACCCGACGGGCCGACGTCGTTCCGTCACCCTTCTAGGCTGCGTTCCGATGCGAGCGGTGGGGATCACCGGTTCGGCGGCCCCGAAGTCCTGCACGTGGTGCAGCTGCCCGATCCGGAGGTGGGGGCGGGCGAGGTGAGGATCCGCGTCCGTGCCGCTGCGGTCAACCCTACCGATACCCAGCTGCGCAGCGGGGCCCGGGCGGAGCGGCTCAAGGACGTGCACCGCCCCACGTGCCGGGCATGGACATCGCCGGCGAGCTCGAGCAGATCGGCGACGGGGTCGGCACCGATCTGGTGGTGGGCGACCCGTGATGGCCATCGTGCTGCCCCTCGGGCCCCGGGGCGGCTACGCGGACGCGTGGTCGTGCCCGCCGAGTCGGTCGTCCGGGCCCCCGTGGGAACGACGGACGCGGCGGCGGCAACGCTGCCGATGAACGGCCTCACGGCCCGCCTGGCGCTCGACGAGCTGGGGCTCGGGCCCGGACAGACGCTGGCGGTGACCGGGGCCGCGGCGCGGTGGGCGGGTACGCGACGCAGCTGGGCAAGGCCGACGGGCTCCGCGTGGTCGCCGACGCGTCAGCCGCCGACGAGCGGCTGGTCCACCAGCTGGGCGCCGATGCAGTCGTGCGCCGGGGCCGGACTTCGCGGCGCAAGCGCGCGTCGTGGTTCCCGGCGGCGTCGACGGGTTGGTAGACGCCGCTCTTCTCGACGCAGGGGCCGCGGGCGCCGTGCGCGATCGGGGCGCATGGCCACCCTGCGCGGTTACGAGGGGCGGGCCAGCGAACAACGCGGGATCACCTTCCTTCCGGTCTACGTGCGCAATTACGCCCGCGGCGCGGACAAGCTCGACCGGCTGCGGATCCAGGCCGAGGAGGGGATCCTCACCTGCGCGTCGCGCGGGACGTTGCCGCTCGAGCGGGCGCCCGAGGCGCACCGGCTCCTCGAGTCCGGCGGTATCCGGGGCCGGCTCGTGCTGGTGCCTTGAGAGCGTTGCTACGAGTTCGGTCCGATGAGGTCGACCGCGGGAAGGCTCTCGATCTCGTGTCTGGTCAAGCTCACGGTGACGCCGTCGTCGATGCGCTGCACCGCGCTCAACGGGTATGGCCACCTGCTTGCGTCCCCACAGGTGCCCCTCCTGGAGCAGGACGTGGGTGACGTGGCCGTGCTGGTTCGACGACGAACCCTTCGACCTTGCCGATCTCACCGTCGGTGGCGTGGACGCGGCTCGCCGCGGCGTACCCCGACCTCGCCCTTGGGCAGCAGATCGGCGGTGACGATCCCGCTTGCGTTGGCCACCAAGGGGTCCATGCCCCCCT
>CAVWWR010000005.1:0-175075 GCA_963758765.1 uncultured Acidimicrobiales bacterium | reverse complement strand
AGAAATGCAACCACATGACTGCGCACAGCGATCATCGCGCTGAAGCATCGATCATTTGGGCAAGGACGGTACCAACACATTTGTGGCCCTCGACTGATTTCGTGAAGACCATCCCATGATACGAGGCCGGGCGTACCCGCATCGATCGCCCTCTTCATCAGAGTAAAACGCGGGAAATGACCGACGCGTTGTTGAGCAGCAACCTCATTGATCATGCTTTCCATGCGGATGTACTTGCCATTGGCCACGACCAGCGGGGCATACTGTAAGTCGAATAAGATAACGTCGGCTCCGGACGCTTTAATGCCGGCAACCGCCTCGCTTAATTTTTGCTCTGCATCCTCCGCGATACCGCGCCATACCACGTCGTTGGTCCCAATCTGCCATACAACCAGATCCGGCTTGTGACTAAGAACATCACGATCGATGCGGGCGATATTGTCACCAATTGTCTCGCCAATACGGCCGCTGTTGATCATGTCAATGCGAGTAGATGGATATAGTCGCGAAAGCTCCTGTTTGGCCACGGCGGGAAAGGCAGAGCCGGGAGAGAAAAAGCCTGACGTTGACGTGAACCAAGAGCGACAATGACGAGCGTTTGTCCCGGGCGCAGTTTCTGTTTGGTGAATGGCAGCGTGACGCCGAGAGACAACCCGGATTTGAAAGTCAGGCAGGCAGCAGAAGGGCTTGAGGTCCCGCTTAGGTCTAGGGCCTGAGTTGAGGTGGAATTAAAGCAAAGTGAGAATACGAACAAAAAACAATAGATGCTACCAAGAGACCTTGAAACTAGGCGGGCAAAAGAGCTCACCGAGCCCTTATCAGCCAACCTTTGAACATAGCGAACGGCTTCGGACACAACCGATCCTCACGGCTTAAGGCTTCGCACAGGAACCAGCCACACACATTGCAGCGCCGTCGACTGACCGAGCCGACAAGCGAACCCGCAAATCGCTTTTTTACGGCCAATTCAATGCGTAGCAATGGCCGCCGTTCTCTGGTCGCTCTGAGGCCCGGCCTGCCGTTTGGTCCCGTTTTTTGAAGCGATGTGGCGCGGCTTGGCGGCCAGCGTTGGCGGGGGCTCGGCAAACTGCGCAACCACCTCAGGCGGAAGCACCCCCGGCGCATCCTTCAACGGTCCCTGGTCTTCGTAGATTCCGTTCGCTTCGCGAATCGCCTCCACGACGGTTTTTGGATAGAGCACCACGCTTGGCGAGAGCATGAAAATGAGCGGCATCTTCACGCCCAAATATTCCGCGACATCTCGTCCAAACGTGACGCAATTCGCGACCAATGCGTTCCACGGCCCCAAATGAGCTTTGCGGTCGTTTATGTATGCGACGAGGCTTTGATACTGCTGGCGGTCTATCCAAATCCGGAAACGGGCAAGGACGTATTGCTCTTCGAGGTCCCCGTCGCTTGCGCCGATTTCGGACGGCACCGGCAGGACGTGCCCTATGGTCCACCAATAGACACTGCAGTCCTCACAGTGTTGCGCATCACCGGCGGGAAAGAAGCCCGCAATTTCGCTGCTGACGATTTCATGACGATCATTCGCCTCGCCATACATCACGTATAAATGGCCGTAGCTCTCGGCGTTGCGCGCGCGAAATTCGACAAAAAACCGCCGTTCCGGACTATACTCGACTGAGTATCCGGCTGCAGCCGTTGCCGACGAAACGGGTTCCTCGCGCAGGCCCTGGGCGTTTACTGAAGAAGAGAGTAGGCCGAGCAACGCAGCTACACTTAGTGCTGACACTAGCCCGGCGACGCTCGGCCGACCGTCGCTCATAGGGGTCCCCTGAACCCAGCCCCCGAACCGCGCACTTCATCAAAAGCCACAACGCTAGACGGCGCCCGCGCCGTCAGTTGCGATGTCTAGCCCTTGGTGACCATCGGCGGCGGAGGCGGGCCCTTGCCCTTACCCTTACCTTTTCCCTTGCCCAACTGCGCAACGGAAACGCCTGTCGAAGCTTGTTGTTTTGAGCTCTCGACAACGGCTATTGTCAGCAGCATTGAACAGGCAACAGCAAGAAGCACTTTCATAGAGGCACCCTCAGCTAAAATTGAGTTTGAAGGGTCCCACAATCCGACGCGACCGACTAGTGCAGAAAAGCCACACTGGCGAAATACCCCCACCTGGCAGCCAAATCCGTTGACCCTGGAATAGCTTAGCGCATGATCTGGAAGGCTAGGCGCTGAGGAAAACCTCTTCAGGAGCGCGGCTTAGCATAAGCCTTGCAGCTTCCGACCAGCGGGTAGCGGCCTGGGAATCGCTTCGCCATCCACAATTTGGTCGCCTTAAGAGCGGCGTTGCATTCCTGCTCGGACCGGTAATGCGGTGAGACTTGGCGTTCGGCGTTGGGGCCATTCATGACGAACTGCCACCAAACCGGCGGTTCCGATGCCGGCCCCGATAGCATCGCTGCCACTAGCACCAACCAAGAGGGATGCAAGGTTATTCCGGTCATGCCCTTTCATCCATAAGGTAAAGCTGACGCAATTTGAGTTCGATGCCCCCTCACCTATCCTAGGCCCTCGTGCACATCTAGAGCTCACGTCGCCGCACATGTTCGACACATAGGCGCGACACATTTTCGTTCGTGGGTCTTGCCTTCCACCGGCCTTGGCGTTCCAGGGCTGGCAGAAGGAGTGAATTCTAAATACCCCTTGTAACCAAAAAGGTTCTGCTTTCACTGCGGCTGGCGGCCGACCCCGCGGCAGGCAAGACGAAAAAACGGACCGAGGGATTTTTATTGCTGCGACGTGAGTGCCTTTGAGCACCCGACTTCGATAAGATTTATCGGTTCGCTTTGATGAAGCGTGACCGCGCGCTGATACCGCAAAGATGCCGTTATGATGACGCCGCTGGTTTGCAAGATCATTTGGTTCGCCGGCATCGTATGTTGGGTCATCATCCGATACCCGTTCCACCGAAAAGCGAAGAGAAATTCGGTAATCCTGTCTCGATACGGTCGCCGGGAAAGGGGCATCCTCGGCTTTGCTGGACTATGTTTGTACGTAATCCCGGGTATCTACGCGTTGACGGGCTTTCCAGAACCCTTGGATCGTCTTTTCATCCCCGCGATCGGTTGGCTTGGACTACTCGTACTTTGCGGGGGATTATGGCTATTTTTTCAGAGCCATGCCGATCTAGGGAAAAACTGGTCGATTTCGCTTGAAGTTCGCGAGCGACATGCGCTGGTGCAGACTGGGATTTACCGGTTCATCCGGCATCCCATGTATTCTTCGTTTTTCGTTTTAGCGTTGGCGCAATTTTTGTTGTTGCCAAATTGGGCCGCGGGGGTCGCCGGCCTCGTCGGCGTTAGTGTTCTTTACGCTTTTCGCGTTCGGAATGAAGAACGGCTGATGCATGAAACCTTCGGCAGCGATTATGTTCATTACACGACGAAAACGAAGCGCCTCATCCCTTGGATTTTCTAGCGGACGTGACAACGCGGTTCGATGCACGGGCGAGCCATCCGACTAGAGGGTGCGGCCCGAAATGGCTATGCCATGTGGCAGTGCCGCCGAATTTAAGCCCCAACGACGGCGCCAAACGCTTATCGATGTGGCATCGCGTGATGCTTACCATGGAAGTTGCCCATACAGACACTCGTAGCTGGTAGGGCGGCTGCTCACGAAACGCTCAGGCCTCGAAGAGGCACTTTTCAATTCGGTGACTTTGGTTGCTCGGTGGCTCGCGTTTTAAAGCGGACGGTTTGGCGGGCGGGAGGTTTTGATGAGCAAGATTGGCGATAGCGGAAGTTGTGGCTTACGACGCATCGCTGCCAATAGAAAGCGATACTCGACCCGCTGTCGAATCGGCTGAAAGCTAACCGATTTAATATCTTTCTGAGAGATCGCAGCTAAGGTTTGGCAGCCACCGGATGAGAAACGAGCGCGCGATCCGTTGTGACGAGGCGCAGGCCCTCGATCTGGCATTGCGCTAACAGCATCCTGTCGAATGGATCGCGTGTTTTCGGCTCCGGTTCGACGGCCGCAAGGGCATGGTGCTCGTTGATCGGGATGATCGCGATGCCAAGGCTATCAAGCAACTCAGGCAACGTCCTCGAGGCTCGGTCTCAGGCGGAGTTTGCCCAGTCGCGACTTGATCGCAATCTCCCAAAGGCTGGCGGCGCTCAAATGATGCTCGTTATCCGGATCTCGCAGCAAAGCCTGAACGCCCGCTGGCAGGCCGGCCATCCGCGTGCTCAAGCAAGGCGAGGAGGATGTGGGTGTCGAGCAGCAGCCTCATCGGTCAGCGGGCAAGGGCCGCAGCAGAAAGTCCTCGGGGAGCGGCGCGTCGAAGTCATCGGCGATATAGGATACGATCGTTTTGATGCGGTGCCTCCGCTTGAATTCGTCGATCGCCTCAAGACGAAGGCCCTTGCGCGTCTGGTGCGGAACGAGATCGAAGGCCGGGCGCCCGTTGCGCGTGACGACAACCGTTTCGCCCCGTTCCACCTCGCGGGCGAGTTCGGTCAGGCGGTTCTTGGCATCGCGGATCGATACAGTCTTCATGGCTGACCATGTAGCTACAAATAGCCACAAAGTCCAACTCACACAGTGCCGCTCGGCGAAGCTGCAAGCTGCCATCGCAATCCCACAACACCGTAGGTCAAGCTGGAAAAATACATCGATGCCGTCGCGCACGACCTTGGTATGTTCGGCCATCGCCGCCGAGGAAAGGATGGACCGCTTGTTCGAGACCTTTGCAGGCTCGACAAGCCGCATCATTGAGCGACTTTCCGCAGCACCAAGTTGACCCAAGGTGAAATCACGATACCCGTTACCCGCTGCAGCGAGCGCAGTGCCCAATACGTCAGAGCCTTGACGCGCGATTTGCGCATTTCGCGTTGCCACCAGACCTCCAGCATATCCCGCGCATCCGGTGCAGCAGGCTGGACGCGTTTTAAGGCGCCATTATCAGCGCCGATGTCGGCGATGATTTCGCGAATGGTAGCTCCTGGTACGCCATACTTTAAAGCATCGCTCCAGTTCAAGGATTTGGAATGCCGGTAATCGGGTCTTGAGTTGGTTGGCCGATCCGGAGTGTTTCTTCGGTCGGATCCGGGCAATGGACCTAGAAGTGGTAATTCACTCCGGCTTTTCACATCTGCGTCGTATCTTTGATTTGCGCGGAAACGGTTGGTAGCCCGGCAACCGCCGGAGTGGTGGTGACCGGGAGCCAACTGTGCTGGTGCCGAAATCTATGTAGTTGTATTCGATCTTAGCCGACCAGTTAGGGAGACAGGCGTACTCGACGCCGAAGCCCAGCAAGCCGCCGACGGGAGTGTCGCGCCCGCTCGCGTTGGCGGCGAATGCTGCCCCGGGGATCGTGATGCTGTTGCCGAAGCTCCAGGCGGCGCCGCCTTTGGCATAGACCAGCGCCTTGTCGAAGGCGACGACGCCGAGCCGGGCGGCGATATCACCGATCCAATCGTGCTTGACGTTGCAGTTGAACAGCAGAATGCACGCGGTGTTGCCTTGGAAGGTCGCGCCATCGAAGTCGCCTTCCACGCCGAGGACGAATGGGCCGGTCTGCCAATTGTAACCGGCCTGAACAGCGCCAAGAAAGCCGGTGAAGGTCTGCGACGGCAACGGCAAGGTGAGCCCGAGACCGGGGACGAGGCCTGCCAAAGCGTCGCCAACATTGACGCTGGTCTGCGTGGTGCCGCTTCCGGCCCCACCGTTCACACCGATGTAAAATCCGGTCCACGACCCAAGCCGCCGGGGGGCGCCATTCACAACGGAGCTTGACACACAACACCCGATTTCTCTGGTCTGGGCTGCCCATGGCATTTTCACGCCGGCTTTTCCTTCGTTCTAGCCCTTACTGAGCATTGGAACGCTCTTGCTACTTTCGAGCACTTGTCGAACGGAAAAGGGTTGGGAGTGGATTGCGGAACTAACCAAGTCCCAGGCGGAAGCAATCAAGGCTTGAACAAAGTATCGGCTATTCTTTCTGAGCCACTGGGGAAATCGACGTTTATGACCCCACAACGGTCCTCACGATGTACTAGTCTGCTGCGACGCACTCATACGTGGATGGTCGCACTGATCCGCGTAATAATCCGTCCCCAAGTGCGGACACCGTACTAAATGACCCAGTACTCTGATAATTATCAGTATTTAATTCACGCGATCCAACACCTCAAAGGCGTCGATCGCCCGACGTGTCTCGACTTTGGCTGCGGGCTTGGTGAGGTGGTCTCCGTTGGATTAAGGGAGGGAATGGACATCTACGGCGTGGATACGTTCGACGGCTGGTGGGGCGAATGGAGTGAACGTCTTGTTCCAGGTGCTTTAGGTCGCATCGCTAAAATCGACGGAGACCGATTGCCGTTTCACAACTCGCAATTCGACGTAGTGATGTCGAACCAGGTTTTCGAGCACATTCCCAATCCAAGCGAGTTCCTGCCAGAGATTGGGCGAGTGCTGAAGCCGGGCGGTCAATTTCTCGCGCTCTTTCCGTTTCGCGACGTCTGGTACGAGGGTCACGTCGGGCTTTACTTCGCGCATCGGCTTCAACGTCGCCCCCGCCTGTTGCGTGCATATCTGTTGGGCGCCGAGAAGGTCGGGCTAGGCCTAAACCGTCATGGACTAAGTGGAAAGGATTGGGTCGATTCCCATTTCAATGGCTTAATGAAGCAGTGCTTTTACCATCGACGGGCAGACGTTCTGCGTTGGTGGCGCGAGGTATTTCGAGCCGAACCGATGTCACTTGCCGCCTATTATGTTGATTTTCGGCTAAATAGATTTGCCGATTATTATCGGTGGATTCCTGCCGGGACTAGGAGTCTTCTATCGCGTGTCTTGTGCCATATCCGAGTAGGCGCCATTCTGCTCACCGTCAATAATAAGGCCTAGCCGCGGGTCAGTCAAGGCCGCCGACTTCATCGAAGGTGTGCCGCGGCGGCGCGCAGTCGCTGCAGTTGGTCACCGGCGGCGAGGGAGCCGGCTTCGTATCCGGTGCCGGGCGCCTCGGTCGCCCCCGCCCCCTGCCGGTGGACGTGGTGGTCAATTGCTGTCACGGTGGCCCCGGGGAGGACGGCACGTTGCAGGCCGTGCTCGACCTCGTCGGCATCGCCTACACGGGGCCCGGTGTGGCGGGGGCGGCATTGGGCATGGACAAGCTGGCGTTCGCCGGGGTGGCACAAGCGGCGGGCCTGCCCGTGCTCCCGAGGGTGCTGTTGCGCAGCGACAGCGACCGGCACGGCGACAGGGTTAGCAGCGCCATCGCGTTCCCGGGCCCGTACATCCTCAAGCCCCGATGCGGCGGCTCGTCCATCGGCGTCGAGGTCGTCGCCGATCTCGGCACCGCCCTGGGCCGTCTCGACGCGAACGTGCATCTGCGCGGCGGGTGCGGTCGTCGAGCCCTATCGGGAGGACCTCTTCGACCTGAACCTCGCCGCTCGGACCTGGCCCCAGCCCGAGCTCTCCGCCGTGGAACGCCCATTGCGGTCGACGGCTGCCGCGGAGATCCTCGGCTACGCCGACAAGTACGTCGGGGGAGAGGGGATGGCCAGTGCCCCCCGCCAGCTCCCGGCCGATCTGGCGCCGCCCGTCGTGGCCGCGCTCCACGAGGCGGCGCGCACCGTGCTGGACCTGGCCGACGTGCGCGGCGTCGCGCGTATCGACTTCCTCTCCGACGGGAAGTCCCTGTTCGTGAACGAGATCAACACCGTTCCCGGATCGCTGGCGCGTTATCTCTGGGTCGACCCACTGGTCCCCTTCATCGAGCTGCTCGACGACATGATCGGCGAGGCGCTGGGGCGTCCTGCGGCGCACCACAGCGCCGCCGGCGCCGATGGCACCGTGCTTCGCAGCGCAGGAGGCATCGCGTCCAAGCTCGCCTGACCAGGGCGCCGCGAGGGACGAACACGGGTGCCCCGGGGATACACGGCCCGGGGATACGCTGGTGGGGCATGCCTTTTCCCCGCCGATTGCTCACCGAAGACGAAGAGGTCGTCGTCGAGCTCCGGCCGCACTGGGCGTTCCTGGGCAGGCCGCTGGCGGCCGCCGTGGCGGTGGTGATACTGGCCATCGCCATCGTGGCGTACTTCCCCAACGCCCCGGTGGGCGTGGTGTACGTGTTGCTCGTCCTCGTGACGGGCTCGGCGCTGTGGCTGGCGGCGCGGCTGGTGCGTTGGTTCGCGACCAGCTTCGTCGTCACCACCACCCGCATCGTCCAACGCTCGGGCGTGTTCTCGCGCAGCGGGCTCGAGCTGCGGTTGGAGCGTGTCAACCAGCTGTCATATCACCAGTCCATCCCCGGTCGGATCCTGCGCACCGGCGAGCTGCACGTGGAGATGGGGGGTGACACCGGCGTGGTCGTGTTCGACCACGTGCCTCGCCCCGCCGCGGTGCAGAGTGTCATCACCGAGCAGATCGACGCCTTGCGCCACCGCGTGGCGTCCCACTGACCACGGGGCCCGCTCGGTCCGTGTGGAGCGGTGCCCGACCCACGGGGCTGGGACTCGGGCCCGGACGGGTCGACCTCGGGATCACTGGCGACACACCGCCCTCGGGCATCGCCCGGGTCTCGCCCTCCCCCCACGGCGAGGAGACGGTGGCTGAGCGCCTCGTGCAGCTCGACGAGCTGCGGCGCCGGGGAATCGTCACCGACGCCGAGTTCGCCTCGAAGAAAGCGGAACTGCTCGACCGTCTGTGAATGCCCACGGTGCGCACGGCGCACGGCGCACGGCGCACGGCGCACGGCGCACGGCGGTTGCTGCGTGGCGCGCCCGTCGGTGCGCCGGTGGACGCATGCGGGGTGGGCGGCGCAAGCACGTGCGCGCTTGTCAGGGAGCAGTGACGAGGTGTGCGCCTCGGGCGGGTTGCACATGCCACGCCGGAGTGCGAAACGCGTCGGGGCCCAGTGCCCCGGGTTCTGTGAGAGCGACCACGCATCCTCCGAACCCAGCCCCGGTCAGGCGGGCCCCGAAGACGCCGGGTCGTGCCACGAGCCATGCCACCAGCGAGTCGAGCCCGGGAGTGGACACCTCGAAGTCGTGCGCCAGGCTGCGATGGCTCTCGGACATGAGGCGACCCGCCTCCACCAGATCCCCCGTACCCAACGCGGCGGTGAACCACCGCACGCGGGCGCATTCACTGACGACGTGACGGGCCCGGCGGCGCAACAGGGCGTCGGGGATGCCCAGAGCCACATCGAGGTCGAGCCGCCCCAGGGGGCCCATGCCGAAGGCGGCCGCCTCGCACTCCGCCCGGCGCTCGGCGTAGGCGGAACGGTCCAGCGCGCGCGTCTCGCCCGAGTGCACCACCACGACGTCGGCACCGGCGGGCATCTCGACGTGACGCAGCGACAGGTCGGCGAAATCGATCAGCAGCGCGCAGCCTTCGTGGGCGGCGCCGACCACCAGTTGGTCCATGATCCCCGTCGGCACCCCGGTGGCGGCCTGCTCGGCGCGCTGGCACGTCCGCGCCAAGGACAAGGGATCGGTCCCACATCCCAGCGCCAGGGCAGTGGCAACTTCGAGCGCCGCGCTCGAGGACAGGCCGGCCCCGAGGGGGAGGGTGGTGGCGACCGTCCCACTGCCACCCGAAGCGGGACGAACCGCGGCCACGACAGCGGCGACGTACCGGGCCCAGCGCGGCTCGAGCGCCTGGAGCGCACGAGGATCGAGGGCGACGTGCCTGTCGACGTCGGCGGGGTCGGCCTCGTGGGTGGAGCGCAGCACGACACGGGAGCCCTCGTCGGGAACGAACGTCACCGTGGTGCCGAGGTCGACGGCCATGGGCAGGGCGACGCCCTCGTTGTAGTCGGTGTGGTCGCCGATGAGGTTGACGCGTCCGGGGCTGTGCGCACGCACCGGGACGGCGCGCCGGGGTGGGGCGGTATCGGCCATGGGGGTCTCAGCATGACATGACCGGTTTGACCCCCACCGGCCCCCGCGGCCAGCATCCGGGCATGGAGCGCGCCGCTGTGGGAAGGGGTATCGAGCTGTGTTACGAGCTGCTCGGGAGTCCCGACGATCCCGTGATCGTCCTCGTCGCCGGCCTCGGTCGCCAGCTCATCGGGTGGGACGACTCCTTCTGCGAGCTCCTGGTGGAGCAGGGCTTCAGCGTGTTGCGCTTCGACAACCGCGACACGGGCCTGTCCACACGTGTGACCGACGCCCCGGCCTTCGACGTGGCCGCGGCGCGCCGCGGCGGACGCGAGGCCGTGGCCTACACGCTGCAGGACATGGCGGACGACACGGCCGGACTGCTCGACGCCCTCGACATCGACCAGGGGCACCTCGTGGGAACCTCCATGGGTGGCATGATCGCCCAGGCCCTCGCCATCGGGCATCCCTCCCGTGTGCGCAGTCTCTGTTCGATCATGTCGACGACCGGAGCCGACGACGTCGGTCGGCCCACTCCCGAGGCCATGGCGGTCGTCATGCAGCGGCCGCCTACGGACCGTGAGTCCTACGTGGCCTACGAGCTCGCCAACTGCCGCGTCATCGGGTCGCGCCGCGCTCTGGTCGACGAAGAATGGCGACGAGCACGCTTCGAGCGCTTCTACGACCGCGGCATCGACGCGGCCGGCACGGCGCGTCAGATCATGGCCATCGTGGCGTCGGGCGATCGCAGCGCCGCGCTCGGGGGCGTGACCGCACCCACACTGGTGATCCACGGGGATGCCGACACGCTGGTCCCTCTCGACGGCGGCGAGGCCACGGCACGAGCCGTCCCGGGAGCCGAGCTGCTCGTGATCCCGGACATGGGCCACGAGATCCCGCCGGCGGCGCAGCCCGACGCGGTGGCGGGCATCGTCGCCAACGCCCGCCGCGCCCCACGAGCGGCGTCGAAGCGCCCCCGAAGCGGCGTCGAGGGCGCGCCCCGGTGAGCGGCCCCCTGGAGGGCATCCGCCTCGTCGAGCTGGCCGGGATCGGGCCCGGACCCTACACGTGCATGCTCCTGGCCGACGCCGGAGCCGACGTGCTGCGAGTCGATCGGGCGACGGGGAGCCCGCCGTCCCCTTCGACCGAGCCGCACTGGGACCTGCTCAATCGGAGCCGGCCGTCGACCGCTGTCAACCTCAAGCACGCCGAGGGGGTGCGCCTGGTCCTCGACCTCGTGGCCCAGGCCGACGGACTGGTGGAGGGATGGCGTCCCGGGCGTGGCCGAACGGCTCGGCGTCGGGCCCTCCCCGTGCATGGACCGCAACCCCCGGCTCGTGTACGGGCGGATGACGGGATGGGGTCAAGAGGGGCCCCTCGCCTCGGCCGCGGGCCACGACATCGACTACATCGCCCTGGCTGGTGCCCTGTGGCCCATCGGCCGAGTGGGGGAGCCACCGGTCCCCCCGCTCAACCTGGTCGGGGACTTCGGCGGGGGCGGCATGCTGCTCGCCTTCGGGATGTGCGCGGCGCTCCTCGAGGCGCAGCGGTCGGGTCTGGGCCAGGTCGTCGACGCCGCCATGGTCGACGGGGCCGCCTCGCTCATGACCATGACCTTCGCCTTCCGCCGCCTGGGTCTGTGGACCGAAGGTCGTGGCGTGAACATCCTCGACACCGGAGCGCCCTTCTACGAGGTCTACGACACCGCCGACGGCAAGTGGTTCGCGGTGGGCGCCATCGAGCGCGCATTTCTACGCCGAGCTGGTCAAGGTCCTCGGGCTCGAGGGCGAGGAGCTCCCGCTGCAGAACGACCGGGAACAGTGGCCCGCCATGAAGGAGCGCTTCGCGGCCATCTTCCGCACCCGGACCCGCGACGAATGGGCCGCGCCTTCGCCGGGACCGACGCGTGTGGCGCGCCGGTCCTGTCCCCCTGGGAGGCACACGCCCACCCCCACAACGAGCACCGCTCCACCTTCGTCGAAGTCGACGGCGTGGTGCAGCCCGGGCCCGTTCCGCGCTTCAGCCGGACGCCGGCCACCGTGTCGAGGCCACCGTCGGTCGCCGGGCACGACACCGACGAGGCCCTGCAGTCGTGGGGGATCGACGAGAGACCGGATCGCGGCCCTCGCGCGAGAGTGGCGCCGTCGACTGAGGGCGGCCGAACGCTCCCGCCGTCGGACGCGAGGTTGACCACGGGGCAGGTCACGGTGCGCGTGATGCCCTCGATGAGCTGGATGTGGCTCACCACCATGCGACCGAGGTCGTCGACCGACGCCGCTTCGTCCGCACGATCACGTCGTAGGGCCCCGTGACGTCCTCGGCCGAGACCACCCCGTCGATGGCACGCACCTGCTGCGCGACGTTTGCGGCCTTGCCGACCTCGGTCTGGATCAGCACGTATGCGGTAACCGCCATCGTCGTCCTCTCCCTCGAGCCGGGCCGCCAGTAGCTCCGGGCTCTTTGTCATGGTACTGGCGACCGGAGCGTGGTCACCCGGTCCTAGTCTGGCCGGGTGGCAGGTCGAGGGCATGAGGCATCGGCCCGCATTGTTCGCCAGGTCCGCGATGCCTTCGCCGCACTTCTCGACCAGCGGACGCCCTTCGGGCGCCTGGCACTCACGCAGGTGGTGCTCACGGCCGGGGACACCCTGCTCACCGTGTCGCTGGCGGGCTCGTTGTTCTTCACCGTCTCCCCCGACGAAGCGCGGGGGAAGGTGATCCTGTACCTGCTGTTGACCATGGCGCCCTTCGCGGTGGTGGCCCCCTTCCTGGGCCCGGTCATCGACCGCAGCCGCGGCGCCCGGCGGGCCACGGTGGTGCTGTCGACGGCGCTGCGGGCGGCCATCTGCCTCGTCATGGCGGGCGATCTGGGGAGTCTCTTGGTGTTCCCCGAGGCTTTCGCCATGCTCGTGCTGTCCAAGGTGTACCTGGTCACCAAGGGGTCGCTCGTGCCTCTGGTCGTGGGGGCCTCGGAGCGTCCCGGCGGCAACGAGCTCGCCTCGGCCAATGCCCGCCTCGGCCTGCTGTCGTCGTTGGCCAGCCTGGTGGCGTCGATCCCGGCCGTGGGCGTGTTCGAGCTTCTGGGCGGAGCCTGGGTCCTGCGCATGGACATGGTGGTCTTCGTGGCGGGCACCGTCGTGGCCCTGCGGTTGCCGGTGGGCAAGGCCCTACGCCCTCGCTGGGGGCAACAGGTCGCACCTCCCCCGCCGCCGACGCCGTTGGCAGAGCCCCAAGAGACCTGGAACGAGGACACGCCGCGCGGCGCCCTCGGGCCGCGTGTCAACACGCATCCCGAGGTGCTCCTGGCCCTGTCGGCGATGTCGATCCTCGAGGGCTGGTGGGGTTCGTGACGTTCTTGCTCGCCTTCTCGCTGCAGAGGATGAAGACGGCCAAGGGGTGGTACGGCTTCATGTTGGGCGCCTCGGTGGCCGGCGCCCTGGTGGGGGTGATCCTCGTGCCCCGGGCGCGCAAGGTGCTCAGCGAGCCCCAGATGCTGGCCTTGTCCATCTGGTCGGTGGCCCTCGCCGGTGTCTTGGCGGCGGTGGTGGGCGGCCTCGTGATCCAGGCGTTCCTGGCGTTCGTGATCGGCCTGGCCAGTGCGGCGAGCAAGCCCGCTTTCGACGCACTGGTGCAGCGCTATGTCCCCACCGCCGCGCAGGGGCGGGGTTCGCCCGCTTCGAGACGAGGTTGCAGCTCGTGTGGGTGCTCGGGGCCTTGCTCCCGGTGGTGGTACGGCTTCCGCTGGGCTCGGGCGACATCGTCATCGCGGCGGTGGCGGCGGTGACGGGGTTGTCGTACCTGACGAGCCGCCGCGCGTTGCGTCACCGCTGGGTGACGCCCTGACGATCTGCCGACGATCTGCCTGACGATCTGCCTGACGATCTGCCTGACGATCAGCCCAGGCGGCGCTCCAGGGCGTCGAGCTGCTCGGTCAGTCCCTTGGGCAGCCGGTCGCCGAAGCAGGCGTAGAACTCGCTGATGAGGGGGACCTCGTGGCGCCACTCTTCGGAGTCCACCTTGAGCAGCTCGGCCATGTCCTCGTTCGACAACCCGAGGCCGTTCGCTGTCGAGGGCGCCGGGGGCCGGGACGTTGCCGATGGGCGTCGCCGTCGCTTCGCCCCTGCCGGCGGCGCGATCGAAGATCCAGGCCAGGACGCGGGAGTTCTCGCCGTAGCCGGGCCACAGGAACCGGCCGTCGGCGTCCTTGCGGAACCAGTTGACGTAGTAGAGGCGGGGCAGCTTGGCGGCGTCGGTGGACGCGCCGATGTCGAGCCAGTGGGCGAAGTAGTCGGCCATGTTGTAGCCGCAGAACGGCAGCATGGCGAAGGGGTCGCGTCGGAGGTTGCCGACCGCGCCCGCCGCGGCCGCGGTGGTCTCCGAGGAGAGGATCGAGCCGAGGAACACACCGTGGGCCCAGTCGAAGGACTCGGTCACCAGGGGCACCACCGAGCGGCGCCGGCCGCCGAAGAGGATGGCCGAGATGGGCACGCCCTCGGGGTCCTCCCACTCCGGGGCGCAGGCCGGGTTCTGGCGCGCCGGGACGGTGAAGCGGGCGTTGGGGTGGGCCGCCGGGGTGCCTTCGACTCGGGTGTCCAGTCGTTGCCCCGCCAGTCGGTCAGATGGGCGGGGGGCGTGTCGGTCATCCCCTCCCACCACACGTCGCCGTCGTCGGTGAGCGCCGTGTTGGTGAAGATGCAGTTGGAGCTCAGCGTCTCGATGGCGTTGGGGTTGGTCGTGGCGCCCGTACCCGGGGCCACTCCGAAGAACCCGGCCTCGGGATTGATGGCGTACAGACGACCGTCGGAACCGAACTTCATCCAGCAGATGTCGTCGCCGATGGTCTCCACCTTCCAGCCCGGGATGGTGGGGACCAGCATGGCCAGGTTGGTCTTTCCGCACGCCGAGGGGAAGGCGCCGCTGACGTAGCGGACGTCACCCTCGGGTGATGTGAGCTTGAGGATGAGCATGTGCTCGGCCAGCCAGTTGTCGTCGCGGGCCATGACCGAGGCGATGCGCAGGGCGAAGCATTTCTTGCCCAGAAGGGCGTTGCCGCCGTATCCCGACCCGTACGACCAGATCTCGCGGCGTCTCGGGGAAGTGGACGATGTACTTGCTGCTCGGCGTCACAGGGCCACGGCACGTCCGCCTGGCCCGGGCTCGAGCGGGTGTCCCACCGAATGCAGGCAGGGCACGAATTCGCCGTCGTCGCCGAGCACCTCGAGCGCCCCGGTCCCCATCCGCGTCATGGTCCGCATGGACACCACGACATAGGGCGAGTCGGTGATCTCCACCCCGATGTGGGCGATGGGCGATCCCAGGGGGCCCATCGAGAAGGGCACGACGTACAAGGTGCGGCCCCGCATCGCACCGGTGAACAGTTCGACGAGCGTGGCCCGCATCTCGTCGGGGTCGCACCAGTTGTTGGTGGGGCCGGCGTCGTCCTCGTCCTTGGAACAGATGAAGGTGCGGTCCTCGACCCGGGCCACGTCGCCGGGATCCGAGCGCGCCCAGAAGCTGTTGGGCCGCTTGTCCTCGGCCAGTCGGGTGAAGGTGCCGTTGTCGACGAGCAGCTGGCACAGCCGCTCGTACTCGGCGTCGCTGCCGTCGCACCACTCGACCTGGTCGGCCGCGGTGATGGCGGCCACCTCCTCGACCCAGGCGAGGAGTTTGCGGTTGGCGGTCGGCGGCATGGTCCGGAGCTGTCCTCTCTCGGGGCGCGGTGAACACAGACCCGCAGTTGTTCGAGCACCTCCAATGCTAGGCATTGGCGATGCGCTCTCCCAACTCTGGTGCCACGCCTCGTGGCCGATCAGAGACGGGGGGCGGAAACAATGGCGAGTTCGAAGCGATAGGGCGTCTACGCCGCCGGCTGCCGGGCCCTCCGGCCGGGGAGGTGTGGATCGGCGACGACGCGGCCGTGCTGGGGCCCGGAGATGGCCGGCTCTTGTTGACCACCGACCTGTCGGTGGCGGGGGTCCACGCCGACCTGGGGTTGATCGGCCTCGACGACCTGGGCTGGCGGGCGCTGGCCGCCGCCGTCAGCGACGTGGCGGCCATGGGAGGTCGACCCGACGGGGCCGTGGTGGGCGTGGCCGGTCCGCCCACCACCGACCTGGACCTGCTCTACGACGGGATCGCCGCCTCGTCGGAGGCGCACGGGTGTCCCGTGGTGGGCGGGGATCTCTCCAACTCGAGCCAGCTGGTCGTGGCCGTGGCGGTGACCGGGCACGTGCCGGGGGCCCCGGGCCCGTCCTTCGCAGCGGTGCCCGGCCCGGCCACCACCTCTTCGTCACCGGTGCGCTCGGTGCCGGGGCGGCGGGGCTCCGGGTGTTGCGGGGCAGAGCGGGCCGAGGCCCGGGGCCGAGCGCCGGGCCTGAACCCGGGTCCGGTGAGGGCGAGGTGGAGGCGCTCGTGGTGATGGCCCATCGACGACCCCGGGCCCGTCTGGCCGAGGGCGAGACGGCGCGGCTGGCGGGTGCCACGGCCATGGTCGACGTCTCCGACGGGCTCCTGGCCGACCTCGGGCACCTGGCCGACGCCTCGGCGGTGGGGTTCCGTCTCGACCGCGTCCCCGTGTCCCCGGGAGCCACGACCGAGGAGGCGCTCGGCGGAGGAGAGGACTACGAGCTCGTGGTGGCGACCCCCGACCGCGGCCGTCTCGGAGCCGCCTTTGCCGAGGCCGGCCTCCGGCCACCGCTGCTCATCGGCACCTGCATCGCCGACCCTGGCGAGCGCACGCTGGCGGGCGAGCCGATCACGGTGTCCGGGTGGGAGCACTCCTGGGGCTGACGCCGTTCTCGGTCTCCCACGGGAGGGTGGCCTGGCCGGAGCCGGGACGACGCTGGTGATGGGGATCCATCGTGATGATGGCCGTGGGGAAGGGCCAGGAACCGAGGGTCGCGCTGTGGCGGGCCTAGGCTTTCAATAGGTGCCGTTCCACCGCCTCCCGGACCCAGAGCGATTCCCGGCACTCGTCGGTGCTTCTCAGGACCAGCCTGTGATGCCCAGGGAGGTGTGGGTGCCATGACCACGAAGGTGTTTCTCCTCGACGATCACGAGGTGGTCCGGCGAGGCCTGCGCGAGCTGTTCGAGACCGAGGACGATCTCACCGTGGTGGGCGAAGCCGGCACCGCCCAGGAGGCCCTGGCCCGGGTGCCTTCGAGCCGGCCCGACGTGGCCGTGCTCGACGTGCGCCTCCCCGACGGTGACGGCATCGAGGTGTGCCGCGATCTGCGCTCGGCCATGCCCGAGCTCAAGTGCCTCATGCTCACCTCGTACGCCGACGACGAGGCGCTCTTCTCCGCCATCCTGGCCGGCGCCAGCGGGTACGTCCTCAAGCAGATCAAGGGCAGCGACCTCGTCTCTGCCGTGCAGCGTGTCGCCGCCGGGGAGTCACTCCTCGACCCTTCGCTCACCCGACAAGTCATGGAGCGATTGCGCGGCGAGAACGTCGAGGACGAGCGCCTGGCTCGGCTCACCACCCAGGAGCGCAACATCCTCGAACTGATCGCCGACGGCAAGACCAACCGGCAGATCGCCGACGACCTGTTCCTGGCGGAGAAGACCGTCAAGAACTACGTGTCCAACCTGCTCTCGAAGATGGGCTTCGCGCGGCGCACCGAAGCGGCGGTCTACGCCGCGGTCCTCGCCGAGCGAAAGCACAAATCCTGACGCGCGGCGTGGGCTGCTCCGCCCCGACAGGACACCGGCGGGGCGCCCCTGGGGACGCCCCGCCGGCCAGGTGTTGGGAGCCCCGTTCGGGTTCCCGCCCCTGTTCTGTCACACGGGCTCGAGCACCTTCTCAGGCTGGTGCACCTTGGGGAACTCCTGGTCCCCGGGCACCCGGCGCAGGTGGATCAAGCCGAACAGGGTGAGCAGGAGCATGATGCCCGCCAGCACGAAGGAGACGATCGAAGCCACCAGGGCGATCTGACCGAAGGTCCCGAAGGCATAGGCCTCGAGCAGCAACCCACGTAGGGTCGTGCCCTGGAACACCGTCTGGACCTTGTTCTCGGCCGCCACATAGGCCGGGGAGCCCTTGGGCAGGGCCATGGCCTTGGCCGACAGCTGGGCGTAGGTCAGGCCCCCGCCGATCTCCTGGAGGTGCACGGCGATGAAGTCGTTGGCGTACACCTCGGCCTGCTGGCCGGTGACCAGCGGCTGGCCGGCGTACTTGCTCACGGTCCCGACCATCGAGGGCGTGATCTCGGTACCGGCCACGGGGTGGGCGAAGGCCGCCTGGGGCGGGAAGGTGATCTGCTGCTGGGCGAGCTGGTTGTGGACGTTGCTGTTGGCGAAGTTGTAGCCCCACAACCCGAGGACCCCTGCCGCCAGCAGGACGACGACTAGCACCGCCCCGCCTGCGCTCATGATCATGTCGAGGGTCTTGCGTCGCATGGGGTGCTCCGTTTTCCTACGTTGGTCGCACTTGGCGACAGGCTCAGCAGGCACGCCGGAGGCCTGTGTCCACCATGACGGAGCCGCCCTACCTGCCGGCAGTGCCGAAGGTCCCTTCGTCGGGTCCGAAAGTCCCTGGTGGGGGCGTGCAACGGCCGCGAACGGGCCCGGCACGCCTACGAACCGAAACGCCTAGGAGGGCGGGGTGATGTCCATGACGACGTGCATGACCTCGGAGGCCCGGGTGAACGTTCGGGGGAAGCCGGCGTCACGAAACACGTGGAGCATGCGGAAATTCTCGGACAAGGTGTCGGCCACCAGGAAGCGCACGCCGTGGGATCGGGCCGCCCCCGCCAGATGCTGCAGGAGGACGGTGCCGAGCCCCCGGCCCTGAAAGGCGTCGTCGACGACGAAGGCCACCTCGGCCTCGTCGCTTCCCGGCGGGCGGTCGTAGCGCGCCACCGCCACGATCTCGGTTGCCCGCTCGGCGACCAGCGCTAGGCGGTCCACACCGTCCATGTGGGTGAAGCGCTCGACCTCGGTATCGGACAACCGGGGGTGGGGGCCGAAGAACCGCAACACGATGCTCTCGGGCGACAGCCGGGCGTGAAAGGCGCGCAGCGCTGGGGCGTCGTCGGGCCCCATGGCGCGTACGTGGACCGTGGTGCCGTCGCCGAGCAGGACGTCGGCCCCTTGGTGCCCTGGGCGAGGCCCGTCGGTCACCGGCGACTCTCCGCCCCGCTCGTCACCGTCGCGAGGCGGCGGGGGCCGATACCCACGGCGCCGCCCGCGCTCCCCTTAGGAAGGCTGGGTGCTGGGGCGACGGGGGGGTTTGGTGACCTTGCCGGCGCGGATGCAGGACGTGCAGACGTGCAGGCGGCGGGGTGTGCCGTTCACGAGGGCCCGGACCCGCTGGATGTTGGGGTTCCAACGCCTCTTGGTGCGGCGGTGGGAGTGGCTGAGGTTCATGCCGAACGAAGGGTGCTTGCCACACACTTCACAGACCGCAGCCACGACGCGGACGCTCCTCGGGAGGAAATTCGGACGGGCGCAAAGGTTAGCATCCTCGGCCATGGAGTCCCTACGCAGGCTCGGGGTGATTGACCTCGCCATGACGATGGCAACCTACGGCCACGTCCTGCGGCTCCACCAGGACGCACTCAACGCCCTGAACGTGTATCCCGTGCCCGACGGCGACACGGGCACCAACATGGCGCTCACCCTCGACTCCGTCGTGGCGGAGCTGGCCGGACTCGAGGGGCTCGAGCACCTCGAGCAATTCGAAACGCAGCCACCGTCGCCTCCGACACGCGCGACGTTGCCCACACCGCCGCCCGGGGCCCTGTCCGGCTCGACGTCGATGGCGTCGGTGTGCAAGGCCATCGCCCACGGTTCGCTCATGGGCGCCCGCGGGAACTCCGGCGTGATCCTGTCCCAGTTGCTGCGGGGCCTCACCGGCGTGCTGTCCGAGGGCGCTGAGGACGCCGACGGGCTCACCCTGGCCCGGGGCCTGGCGGCCGCCAGCGACGCAGCGCGCCAGGCGGTGCTGCGACCGGTCGAGGGCACCATCCTCACCGTGGCCCGGGCGGCCGCGGAAGGCGCCCAACAGTGCGCACTCGACGGCGCCTCTCTTGTCGAGGTGGTCGAGGCGTCGCGCCTCGCTGCCGCCGACGCGTTGGCGCGCACTCCCGAGCAGCTCCCGGTCCTGGCCCACGCCGGTGTCGTCGACGCCGGCGGGAGCGGGCTACCTCCTGCTCCTCGACTCCGCCCTGACCGTCATCGACGGCCGGGCGCTCCCGCCGGTCCCCGAAATCACCGCTCCCGCCTACTCGGTGGTCGCCGAGGCCTTCCCGCAGGCGGGCTCGGAAGTCGAGGAGCCGGGCTCCGGCAGCGGCCTGCGCTACGAGGTCATGTACTTCCTCGAGGCTCCCGACCACACCATGCGGGCTTTCAAGGAGGTGTGGGCGGGCATCGGGGACTCCATCGTCGTGGTGGGCGGGGAGGGTCTGTGGAACTGCCACATCCACACCAACGACGTCGGTGCCTCCATCGAGGCCGCTCTCGACGCCGGGCGCCCCCGTGACATCAGGGTCACCGACCTCGTCCGACCAGGTCGAAGAGGAGCGCTGGGTCAGAGAGGGTGCGGGCGTACCGGGGCCCGCCACCGTCGACGCCGAACCCCCGCCGCGCACGGCCGTCGTGGCGGTGGCCAACGGCGAGGGCATCGGCCGGATCTTCCGGTCTCTGGGCGTGCACTACCTCGTGGCCGGCGGTCAGTCGATGAACCCCTCGACGGCGCAGATCCTCGAGGTCGTCGAGTCGGTTCCCTCCGACGAGGTGGTGCTGCTGCCCAACAACGACAACATCCAGCCCGTGGCCATGCAGGTGTGCGAGCTGGCCACCAAGACGGTGCGGGTCGTGCCCACGAGCGGGATCGTCGAGGGGTTCGCGGCGTTGCTGGAGTACGACCCCGAGGCGGGCGCGCCCGACAACGCCGCGTCCATGGCGGAGTCGGCACGTCGGGTGGTCGCCGGTGAGGTCACCCGGGCGGTGCGCGACGCCACCGGACCGGCCGGGCCCATCCACACCGGCGACTGGATGGGTCTGTCGCGCGACGGTGTGGAGGTCGTGGGCGAATCGGTGGCCGAGGCGACCTGCGGGCTGCTCGGCAAGCTCCTGCACGACGATCACGAGCTGGTCACGCTGATCGAGGGGGAGGGGGCGGGCGCGGGCGATACCCGCCAGGTGACCGAGTGGCTGGCCGAGCACCGCCCCGACGTGGCCGTGGAGGTCCACCACGGCGGCCAGCCGCTGTACCCGTACCTGATCAGCATCGAGTGAGCCCGCCACCGCGCCGCCCCCGGGCGCGCCCCACGGCCCGTCAGCCCGCCGCGGCCCCGACGGCCCGATACCCAGCGCGCCCGCCGGCTCGCCGGCCCGTGATCCTCCCCGAGCCCCAACCGCAAGGCGCGCCCGACGATGCGCAGCCCGAGGGGCGGATGCTCACCCGACTGGCCGACATCCCGGTGCGCGAAGTCCGCAAGGTCGGTGACAAGCGGGCCGAGGCGCTGGCGGCGATCGACATCTCGAGCGTCCTCGACCTCATCACCCACTACCCGCGCCGCTACATCGACCGAACCCGACAGGCCGACGTGGCCGGCATGCGCATGGGAGAGGAGTCCCTCGTGCTCGCCCGGGTGGATGTCGGTGCGGTCCCGCCGCACCCGCAACGGCCGGGCCCTCGTCGAGCTCGAGGTCGACGACGGAACCGGGGCACTGCGGGTGACGTTCTTCAACCAGGCGTGGCGGGCCAGTCAGCTCCCCGTGGGCACCGAGGCGCTGTTCTTCGGCAAGCTCGACACCTACCGGGGCAAACGCCAGTTCACCAACCCCGTTGTCGACTTGGTCGGGAACCGGACGGGGCGGATCGTGCCCATCTACCCCACGTCGGAGAAGACCGGCATCGCCGGGTGGGAGTTCGGCGAGTGGGTGGAGGAGGCGCTGCACCGGGCCGGCATGCTCTGACGACCCGCTGCCCGCCCGTTGGCGCGCCCAGCTCGAGCTCATGGACCGGACCACGGCGTTCCGCGCCATCCACGCGCCGGAGTCCTTCGCCGAGCAGGAGCGGGCCCGCCGCCGCCTCGCCTTCGACGAGCTCCTGCGTCTGCAGCTCGAAGTGGTCATGCGCCGCCACGTCCTCGAGCGCGACGCCCGCGGCATCCGCCACGTCGTGGCCCCCTCGGCCCCGACGCCCGACCTCGTCGACGCCTTCGTGGCCCAGCTGCCGTTTCGCCTTGACCGGCGGCCCAGCGGCGCGCCGTGGCCGAGATCAGCGCCGACTTGGCGGGGGCGCTGCCCATGCATCGGCTGCTGCAGGGTGACGTGGGGTCGGGCAAGACCGTGGTGGCGTTGTGCGCGCTGCTGGTGGCCGTCCAAGGCGGGTCACCAAGGCGCGCTCATGGCCCCCACCGAGGTACTGGCCGAGCAGCACTTCCTGGGTGTCCGGGAGCTCCTCGCCAACCTCGTGGTCCCCGACCCCGAGCGACTGGGTGGATCACGGCCCCTGGCGGTGTCGCTGCTCACCAACCGCACCCCGGCGGGGGAGCGGGCCAAGTTGCACGAGGGTCTGCGGGCGGGCTCGGTCGACGTGGTGGTGGGAACCCACGCCCTGCTCACCGACGAGGTGCGCTTCTCCAGCCTGGGAGTGGTCGTGATCGACGAGCAGCACCGCTTCGGCGTCGAGCAGCGCGCCGCGCTCGCGGGCCAAGGGCCGGGAGCGGCCCGACGGGGAGGGTGCCGATCCCGACCTGCTCGTGATGACGGCGACTCCCATCCCCCGCACGGCCGCCATGGTGGTCTTCGGCGACCTCGACGTGACCGAGCTCGACGAGCTTCCCGCCGGACGCTCTCCCGTTCGAACGCAGTGGGCGCGGAGCCCCGCCGACGAGAGCGGCGCCTGGACACGCGTGCGCGACGAGGTGGCGGCGGGCCATCGCGTCTACGTGGTGTGCCCCCTGGTCGAGGGTTCCGAGCGCGTCCAGGCGACCTCCGCCACCGAGGAGCAGGGCCGCCTCGAGTCCACGGTCCTGTCGGGCCTGCGCATCGGGCTCCTGCACGGCCAGCTGAAGGCGGCCGAGAAGGAGGGGGTCATGGCAGCCTTCCGGCGGGGCGAGATCGAGGTCCTGGTGGCGACGACGGTGATCGAGGTGGGGGTCGACGTGCCCGAGGCGACGGTCATGGTCGTCGAGGACGCCGATCGATTCGGGATCGCCCAGCTCCACCAGCTGCGGGGCCGGGTGGGGCGTTCGGACCGGCCTTCGTGGTGCTATCTGCTCGCCGAGGCCTCGTCCCCCGAGGCGGCCCTGCGCCTCGAGGCCCTCGAGAAGCACCACCGACGGGTTCGAGCTGGCCGAGGTCGACCTCGAGCTGCGGGGCGAGGGCACCATCCTGGGCACGCGCCAGAAGGGCCGCAGCGACTTGAAGCTGGCGTCGCTGCGGCGTGGCGACCGGCCTCTGGTGGAGGCGGCCCGAGCCGTGGCCGAGTCGCTGCTGGCCGAGGACCCGTCGCTCGACCGGGCGCCGCACCTGGCCGACGAGGTCCGGCTGTTCGTGGGCGAGGACGAGGCCGCGTTTTGCTCAAGAGCTGACTCCTCCCGGAGGTGACGCCCGGAGCCGACGCCCGGAGCCGACGCCCGGAGCTGGGGAGCAGGCCCGCGCCACTACGCTGCCGCTCGTGCGTGTGATCGCCGGCAGCTGCCGGGGCCGGCCCCTGCGGGCACCGGCCGGCCAGGTCACCCGGCCCACCTCGGACCGGGTGCGGGAGGCGATCTTCGACGTGCTGGGGAGCCTCGTGGACCTGGAGGGGATGGCGGTCGCCGACCTGTTCGCCGGCAGCGGGGCCATGGGCATCGAGGCCCTGTCGCGGGGCGCGGCGTGGCCGTGTTCGTCGAGACGCTCCCCGGCCGCTGGTGCGGCCATCCGGAGGCAACCTGGCCATGTCTGGGCTCGACCCGGACCGGGCCCAGGTCGTGCGAGCCGACGTCCTGCGCGTGGCTCGGCCGGCCCCACGTTCGACCTCGCGCTGTGCGACCCCCCCTACGCCTTCGCCGCCTGGGACGCCTGCTCGGCCGCCTCCACGCCGCCCTGGCCGTGCTGGAGTCCGGACCGGCCCGTCGAGGTGCCCGCGGGCTGGGAGATCATCAGGAACAAGCGCTACGGCGGTACGCTCGTGACCGTGGTCCGTCCCTCGGTCAGGCCGACGATCAGAAAGGCACCTCGTGACCATCGCCCTCTTCCCCGGTTCGTTCGACCCGTTCCACAACGGCCATCTCGAGGTGGTGGAGCGAGCCGGGCGGCTCTTCGACGAGGTGGTGGTGGCCACGCTGCGCAACCCGCAGAAGGCCGAACCGCTGTTCAGCCTGGACGAGCGGGAGGAGATGCTGCAGCGAGTCGCTCGGCGCATCTGCCCAACGTGCGCATCGTGTCGGTGGCCAACCTGGTGGTGAACGTGGCCCGCGACGTCGGGGCCACGGCCATCGTGCGGGGCCTGCGGGCCGTGTCCGACTTCGAGAACGAGCTGCAGATGGCGCAGATGAACCGGCAGCTGTCGGGGATCGAGACGCTGTTCATCCCCACCACGCTCGACCTCGTCCTTCGTGGCCTCCCGGCTGTTGCGAGAGGTCGCCCGCTACGGCGGCGACGTCTCGGCCTTCGTCCCCAAGGTGGTGGCGGTCGCGCCTGCAGGAGAAGTTCGCCACGTGAGCGACGACATCCTTCGTCGGACGACCCGCTCGAGGACGAGGCCCCGCGTCGCCGAGCGCCGACGCCCAGGGTTGCCTGCGCCAGCCGTCGACGCCGGTGTCGACGGCGCGCACCATGCCGCTGTCGGCGTCGGTGCTGGTGGACCGCGACGAACTGCTCGACCTGCTGCAGGCGCCGCTCGACCGGCTCCCCGACGAGTTGCGCCAGGCCCGGTGGCTGCTGCGCGAGCGCGACGAGTTCCTGGCCACCCGCCAGCGCGAGGCCGACATCTGCTCGAGGACGTGCGGGCCCAGGCCGAGCGCATGGTGCAGCGCACCGAGATCGTCCGCCAGGCCAACCAGGTCGCCCAGCGCATCCTCGACGACGCCCGCGAAGAGGCCCGCCGCCTGCGCCACGAAGCCGAGGACTACTGCGACCAGAAGCTGGCGTCGTTCGAGATCGTGCTCGACCGCACCATCAAGACGGTGCAGGCCGGGCGGGAGAAGCTGCAGGTCACGCCGCCGCCGCTCCCCGAGGACAGCGACGCGCCCGGCGTCGGGGCCGACGGGCCTCCGACGTGGCGCCGCGACGAGCCGGGTTCTTCGACCAGGACGACGGCTGAGGGGATGGCGCCGGCCCGTCCCTTCGTCGTCCACGTGGCCAAGCTGCGCCGGCCGCCCGGCACCCGCTGGCACGAGCGTGCGTCGGGGTGCCATCGACGATCTGGTCTGCTCGGGCAGCGCCGTGCCCGAGGGAGCCGACGCCGGTGGCCGACGTCGTCGCTCGAGGCCGTCGCTCGGCGGCGTCGCGGTCACCGGCACGGTGCACGGCCCCGTGGACCGGGGAGTGCCGGCGCTGCCTGGCGCCCGGCCTCGGGTGTCGCTGCGCTGCAGGTCCGCGAGCTCTACACCGAGCGACGGCGACGGCGAGGAGACCTATCCCCTCGTCGACGACGAGGTCGATCTCGAGCCCCTCGTGCGCGACGCCGTGCTGCTCGAGCTCCCGCTTGCCCCGCTGTGCCGAGCCGACTGCCGCGGCCTGTGTCCCATCGTGCGGGGCCAACCGCAACGAGGAGGCCTGTCGGTGCGAGGCGCCGCGCGATCCACCGCTGGGCCGCGCTCGACGTCCTGCGGGTTCCCGAGGGCAGGGTCGAGAGCGAGTCGGCGCAGCATCACTGAGCGCGCCGTGATCGGGGCCCGGCTTGGACGCGCCGCCGGCCTCAGCGGCTAACGTGGACCGTTCCTGACCCGAGGTGAGCGATCGATGGCCGTCCCCAAGAAGAAGACCTCCAAGGCGAAGAGCCGCAGCCGGCGCGCCTCGAACTGGGTCCTGGGCCTCCGGCGCGCAGCGTGTGCCCGCAGTGCCAGCACGCCAAGGTCCCTCACGTGGTCTGCCCGACTGCGGGTGGTACAAGGGCCGGCAGGCCATCGAGATCGACTAGTGGCCGCGCCTCGGCCTCGGTCCGAGGCGTCGTCCGCCGCGGCTGCCCGGTGGCGGTGGACGCCATGGGCGGCGACCGGGCCCCGGGCGAGATCGTGGCCGGGGCCCGGCGGGCCGCCGAGGAGCTCGGCATCGCGGTGGTGCTCGTCGGCCCCCCCGAGCAGATCGGCGACACCGGGGGGCTCGAGGTCCTCCCCGCCTCCGAGGTCATCGCCATGGACGAGGACCCCGGGCCGTCGGTGCGCCGCAAGAAGGACTCCTCGCTGGTCCGGGCGGCCGAGGCGGTCCGCGACGGGACAGGCCCTGGCCATGGTCAGCGCCGGGCAACACCGGGGCCACCATGGCCAGCGCCCTGCTGCGGATGGGACGGCTCAAGGGCGTCGTCCGCCCCGCCATCGCCACGCCGATCCCGCAGCTGGGATCGCATCCCACGGTCCTGCTCGACGCCGGCGCCAACGCCGAGTGCACGGCCGGCCATGCTGGTGCAGTTCGCCCAGATGGGCGCGGCTACGCCCGGCCCGCTACGGCGTGGCCGACCCGACCGTGGCGCTGCTGTCCATCGGGGAGGAGAAGTCCAAGGGCACCCCCCTGGTGAAGGAGACCCACGCGCTGCTGGCCGAGCAGCCGCCGGTCTCCGCTTCGTCGGCAACGTCGAAGGGCCGCGACCTCATGCACGCGCCCGCCGACGTGGTGGTCACCGACGGGTTCACCGGCAACGTGGCGCTCAAGACCCTCGAGGGGTCGCTGCGGTTCTTCATGGACACCCTGCTCGAGGTGCTTCGCCGCCGACGAGGAGACCAAGGAGGCGGCCGAGGTGCTGCTGCCGCGCCTGGCCCCGCTGGCCGCCGAGTTCGACCCCGACAACATCGGGGGGGCGATGCTGCTCGGGCGTGGACGGGGTCTGCGTCATCAGCCACGGCTCGTCGAAGGCCACGGCCATCGTCTCGGCCGTAGGGTGGCCCACGACGTCGCCACGGCGGGTCTGGTCGACCGCTTGGCACGGGCCGTCGTCTCCCGCTCTCGAGCCGACCCCACCGCCGGCGGGAGCGCAAAAACCACCTCTGAACAGGGATTTATCGGCCTTGGCGGCTGGACCAGGTAGGATGTGGTCCAAAATCCGACCCCGGGAGACACCGTGCCCGCAGAAACCCACGTGGAGAAGGGTCCGCTCGGACCGCCACGCAGGTCTTCGAGCTGGTCCGGGACCAGCTTGCCGACATCCTGGAGATCGAGCCCGGCTCCATCAGCGAGTCCTCGTCGTTCGCCGAGGATCTCGATGCCGACTCGCTCGCCCTGATCGAGCTCGTGGAGGCGCTCGAGGAGGAGCTCGGCGAGCGCACCGTCGGCTTTCGGATCGAAGACGAGGACCTCGAGGACCTCCGCACCGTTCGTGACGCCGTCGACTACGTGGTCGCCAAACTGGGAACGGCCTGAGACGGGCGACGATCCCGCCGGTCTGGACGGCGCCGCGAGTGCACCCGGCGCCCGGCGCCCCGGGTCGCCCGAGCGAGGCCGGCGTCGACCGCCGGCTCGGCCCGTCGCCTGGGCTTGGGACGGTCGGGGACCCGAGGCCTGCTCGTCCAGGCCCTGTCGCACCGCTCGTGGTGCGCCGAGGCACGCGGGCACCCCCTCCAACGAGCGCCTCGAGTTCCTGGGCGACGCCGTGCTCGGGCTGGTGGTGGCCGAGCACTGCTACCGGGCCTATCCGCGACATGCCCGAAGGTGCCCTGGCCAAGGTGCGGGCCGCCGTCGTGAACACCACCGTGCTGGCCGAGGTGGCGCCGGAGCTCGACCTCGGCGCGGCGCTCCTGCTCGGCCGGGGCGAGGACGTGTCGGGGGGCCGGAGCAAGGCGTCGATCCTCGCCAACGCCGTCGGAAGCCGTCATCGGCGCCGTCTATCTCGACCGGGGGTGGGACGTGGCCTCGCGGGTGGTCCTGCGCCTGCTCGACGACCGGATCGAGCTGGCGGCGGCCGGGCCCGGGGCCGAGGACTTCAAGACCCGCCTGCAGGAGGTCGTGCTGCGCAGGATCGGTGAGCTGCCCCGCTACGAGGTCGAGGGCACCGGCCCCGACCACGCCCGCCGGTACCGGGCCCGGGTGCTGGTGGCCGGGGCGGAGCGCGGGGTGGGGCGAGGGACGGTCCAAGAAGGACGCCGAGCAGGCCGCCGCCCGGGTCGCCTGGGCGGTGCTCGTCGGAAAGGAGGGCCCCGAAGGGGATATCGCCGACGCACGCGAGGCCCCGGGCGGCCTGCCGGGCCCGACGCCGTGGTCGAGGGGACCGGGACGCCCGGCGCCGAGCGGGGGGTCCGGGGCAGTGCCTGAGCTCCCCGAGGTCGAGACCATCCGCCGGGACCTCGACAAGGAGGTCGTCAGCCGGCGGATCAAGACGGTCGAGGTCAAGGGCAAGCGGTCGATCCGCCGTCACAAGAGCGGCCCGGAGTTCAAGGCCAGGCTCGAGGGCAAAGCGCGTGGCGTCGGTCCGTCGGGCGGGGAAGTACCTCCTCCTCAGCCTCGACGGCGACGACGTGCTCGTGGTGCACCTGGGCATGAGCGGCCAGCTGCTGCGGGCCAAAGGGCCCAAAGACCCGCTCGACAAGCACACCCACGTGATCATCACCTTCACCCAGGGCGGCCAGCTCCGCTTCGTCGACCCCCGGACCTTCGGCGAGATGTTCGTCACCACCACCGACGAGCTCACCGCCCAGGTCCCCGAGCTGGCCCACCTGGGGTTCGACCCGCTCGAGGACGTCATGAGCTGGTCCCGCTTCGGACAGCTGCTGGCCGATCGGCCCACGGCGCTCAAGACCCTGCTCATGGACCAGAAGTTCGTGGCCGGCATCGGCAACATCTACTCCGACGAGATCCTCTTCGCCGCCGGGCTGCGCTACGACCGGCAGTCCAACTCCCTGAGCGCCCAGGAGATCCGCCGGCTGTACCGGTCCATGGTCGAGACGCTGACCGAGGCGGTCAAGCACCGGGGGTCGTCGCTGGCCGACGAGCAGTACCGGGACCTCTACGGCGAGATCGGCGACTACCAGGGTCAGCACCAGGTCTACGACCGCGAGGGCCAGGCGTGCCGGCGGTGCCGCAACTCCGTGGTGCGGGTGAAGGTCAACGGCCGCTCGGCGTTCCTGTGCGAGCACTGCCAGATCTGACCCCGAGACGGGGTCCGAGCCCCGATCCGGCCGCCTCCCCGAGGGGGCCACGTCGCGTGTGACCTGGAGGTTCAGTCCTTGCGGGGACCGCGCCGGCGGGCGCGGTGCGGGTAACACCGTTTCGAGGAGGCCGACAGGTAGGGTGGCGCTCGGTGTTCCTGAAGTCGCTCACCCTCAAGGGCTTCAAGTCCTTCGCGGACCCGTCCACGCTGCTCTTGGAGCCCGGCGTCACGGTCGTGGTGGGGCCCAACGGCAGCGGGAAGTCCAACGTGGTCGACGCCGTGGCCTGGGTGCTCGGCGCCCAGGGGCCGCGCACGGTGCGCTCGTCGAAGATGGAGGACGTCATCTTCGCGGGTTCGGCCGACCGTCCCCCGCTGGGGCGGGCCGAGGTGTCGCTCACCATCGACAACCGCACCGGACGACTCCCGGGCGGGCTGGCCGAGATCACCATCACCCGGACGCTGTTCCGCTCCGGGTGAGAGCGAGTACGCCATCAACGGCCAGCCGTGCCGGCTGCTCGACATCCAGGAGATGCTGTCGGACTCGGGGGTGGGGCGCCAGCAGCACGTGATCGTGAGCCAGGGCCAGCTGGGGGCCATCCTCGACTCTCGTCCCGAGGACCGTCGCGCCGTCATCGAGGAGGCGGCCGGCGTCCTGAAGCACCGGCGCCGCCGCGAGCGTGCCGAGCGCCGTCTGGCCGCCACCGAGGAGAACCTCGACCGCCTCGGCGACCTGCTGCGCGAGGTGCGCCGCCAGATCCGGCCCCTCGAGCGCCAAGCCGCTTCGGCCCGCTCCCACGCCTCGCTGGCCGAGGAGCTGCGGGCGCTGCGGCTGCACCTCGTCGGTCGGGAGCTCGCCGCCCTCGACGCGCGACGCGGGCGGCGACCGACGAGCGCGGCTGTCCTGGCGCACAGCGAGTCCACCCTCGTCACCTCCATCACCGAGCTCGACGCCGCCGCCGAGGCCACCGCCGCCGAGCTCGCCACCCAACGCGAAGAGGACCTCGTCGTGGCCCTCACCCGGGTCCAGGGGCTCTCGGAGCGCTGCCGGGGTCTGCTCGGGGTGGTGGCCGAGCGGCGTCGCTCCATCGGGCGCGCCCTCGAGGCGTCGGCAGACACCGACGTGGTGTCGACGCTCGAAGCCGAGGCGGCGCGCCTGTCCGCCGAGCTCGAGGCCACCACGCACGACGACGACGCCCTGGCTCCACAAGCCGAGGAGGTTCGTGGCGCCGAGCACGCGCTGGCCAGTGACGTCGCCGCCCACGAGGCATCGTTCGCCGACCTGGCCGGCCAGCGCGCCGCCGAAGAGGCCTACGCCATGGCGCGCGGCCGCATCGAGCCCCTGCAGAGCGCGCTCGAGCGCGAGCAAGGCGCGATTGGCGCGCGCCGACGAGCGGCTCCAGGCCATCGATGTCCGTCGCCGGCTCTTGCAGGACGAGGCCACCGATCTGGGCCAGCAGCTCCACGCCCTGAAGGTCGGTCACCCGGCCCTGGCGCGCCGGGCCGACAAGCTGCGGGGCGCCGCCGACGAGGCCGAGCGCGCCATGGGCCAGGCCGAGGACGCGCTGCGCGCCGCGGAGCGCCAACGTCACCGGCTCGAGGCGCGCGCCGAGGCACTGGCCCGTCAGGTCGCCGACGAGGGCACTGGGCCCGGTGCCGAGGTGCTGGGCGACGCCGCCGGTGTCCTCGGGGTCCTGAAGGACCTCGTCGACATCGACGACGGTTGGGTGGCCGCCTTCGAAGCCGCCGTCGGAGCGGCGCTGGGCGCGGTGGTGGTCGAGGGGTCCGGCGCGGCGCGTGCCGTGCTGGCCACACTGCACGAGCGTGAGGTGGTGGGGACCGTGCTCGCCGCCACGTCGGTGAGTGAATGGTCGTCGGGCGCGCCTTTCACTGGCGCAGATTCCTTTGGCGCGCAGCCCTCGGGTGCCGAGTGACCTCCTGCGCCGGCACGTACGGCCCCGGATGCCGGCGGTGGCCGGAGTGCTCGACCGCCTGCTCCAGGGTGTGGTGGGCGTTCGTGGCGATTGGGCCCGAGCCGTGGACGTGGCTCTCGAGCGTCCCGAGCTCACGGTGGTCAGCACCGACGGCGACCGCTTCTCGCCTGCCGGGTGGGTCGTGCGCGCCGGTGCGCACGCCCTGGCCACCCTCGCCAGCCAGGCCGCAGCGGAGGCCGACATGGCGGCTGATGCGGCCGAGCGCGCCTCGAGCTTCGCGGAGGAGTCCCGGGCACGGGCCGTCAGCGCCCGGGCCGAGGCCAGTCGACGTCGCCCGCCAGGCCGAACGGGCCGACGACCAGCGCCAGGGGCTCGAGAGCACCCGGCGCCGGGTGGAGGCCGAGCTCGAGCTCGTGGACCAGGAGCGGGACGAGGCCGAGCGGCACCGGGCCGCGCTGGCCGAGCGCCTCGAGCGTGAGGCCGAGGCCCTCGCCGTCGTTGACCGGACGCCTGCCCGAGTTGGAGGCGGCGGCACCGGCCGCGGCCGGCCGGCTGTCGGTCGCCGACGAGGCCCGTCGGCGCCTCGAGGAGCGCCGGTCGCATGTGGCCGTGCTGCGCCGGGACCTCGAGGTCAAGATGGCCGGCTTGGTGGAGCGGCGCGCCGTGCTGACGCTCGCGGCTCGAGGACACCGAGCGCCGACTGGCGGGCAACGTCGAGGCGCGCGAGCGGGCCGGGGAGCGCCGACGCCGGCTCGAGGCCGGCGCCCTCGCCACCGATCGACTGGGTGCGGCGGTGGAAGTCCACGCGGCGCGCTCGGGAGAGTTGCTCGAGGGACTGCGCGGAGCGGCGCAGCCGGCAGGTCGACGACGTGCGGGCCGGCGCGGCCGCGTCTCGAGTCGCTGCGCAAGCAGCGCGCCGAGGCCGACGGCCGCTCTGGCGGAGATCCGCCAGCGCGCCCAGCGCTTGAGCTCGAGATGGCCGAGTCCACGGTGCGCCGTGACACCGCCGTCGAGGCGCTGCGGCGCGAGCTGGGGTGCGAGCCCGAGGAGGCCATGGGGGCGCCGTGTCCCGAGCTTCCCGAAGGCGAGGACCCCGCCCGGCGCGCCGCGGTGGTGGAGAGGGAGCTCGCCTCGCTCGGGTCCGGTGAACCCGCTGGCGCTCGAGGAGCTCGGCGCGCTCGAGGAGCGGCACCGCTTCCTCGAGGAGCAGGTCGAGGACGTGCGTCGGGCGCGCCGGGAGCTGCACCAGGTGATCCGGGCCGTCGACGACGAGATCATGCGCGTGTTCGCCCAGGCCTTCGCCGATGTCAACGAGCACTTCCAGGTCCTCGTGGCCACCCTGTTCCCGGGCGGGACGGGTCGGCTGAGCCTCACCGACCCCACCGACCTCCTCGACACCGGCGTCGAGGTCGAGGCCCGCCCGGCGGGCAAGAACGTCCGCAAGCTCTCGCTGCTGTCGGGCGGCGAGCGCTCCCTCGTGGCGCTGGCCTTCCTCTTCGCCGTGTTCCGCAGCCGGCCGTCGCCCTTCTACCTGATCGACGAGGTCGAGGCCGCCCTCGACGACGTGAACCTGCACCGCTTCCTCGACCTCCTCCACGAGTTCCGCGAGCGAGGCCCAGCTCATCATCGTGAGCCACCAGAAGCGGACCATGGAGGCGGCCGACGCCCTCTACGGCGTGACCATGACCCCGGGCGGCTCGTCCAAGGTGGTCAGCCAGAAGGTGCGCCGCCAGCCTCGGACGCGGAGCCGGCGACCGCTCCGGCGCTAAGCGACCTGCGCCGGGCACCGGTCGCACCGGGCACCGGCCGCCAGTTAGGCTGCGACGCCATGCTCGTCCTCTGGATCGTCCTGGCCGTGGTCGTGGTCGACCCTCGCCGTCGGACTCCTCGTCGTCGTGCCGCGCCGCCGGCGGACTCGACGAGCTCGCCGGCGGAGGCGCACCGACCGCCACCGTCGCGAAGCGCCGCGCCGCGCCGCCTGCGGCCGAGCAGCCGCCCCGGCACCGGGCCCCGCCCGTCCCGCTGCCGAGGTCGACGTCGCGCCCGTCGTCGAACCGGCGACCGAGGTCGAAGCTCTCGCCGAGGTCGAAGCTCCGTCGAGGCCGAGGCCGAGGCCGAGAGGCAGCCATCGGCGGCGCCGGCCCGAGCTCCGGGAGCGGATGGGCAAGACCCGGGGCCTGTTCTCGGGGTACGTGCGGGCCCTGCGGAGCCGGCGTCGGTCGACGACCAGACGTGGGACGATCTCGAGGAGGCCCTGCTGCGCGCCGATGTCGGGGTGGCGACCACCACGGCGCTGCTCGACGACCTCCGGCCGCGAGTGCGCGAGCGGTGAGCTGCGCGGCGCCGACGCCGTCGTCGCGGCGCTGCGCGAAGACCTGCGCCGTCGCTCGACACCGCGCGAGCGGCGCCGGCCTCTCCCTCGACGGCGGGCGCACCAACGTGTGGCTCTTCGTCGGGGTCAACGGCGTCGGCAAGACCACCACCATCGGCAAGGTCGCCCGCCGCCAGGCGGCCGCCGGCCGCTCGGTGCTGCTGGCCGCCGGGGACACCTTCCGGGCCGCGGCCGCCGAGCAGCTCGACCATCTGGGCCGAGCGAGCCGGGGTCGAGCATCGTGCGCGGGGCCGAGGGCGGCGATCCCAGCGCCGTGGTCTTCGACGCCGTGCAGCGGGCCGCGGCCCGCGGCAACGACCTGGTCCTGGCCGACACCGCCGGGCGGCTCCACACCAAGGTCAACCTGGTCGAGGAGCTGAAGAAGATCCGCCGGGTGGCCGACCGACCGCCGGGGCGGGTGACCGAGGTGCTGCTCGTGCTCGACGCCACCACGGGCCAGAACGGGCTGACCCAGGCCCGGCAGTTCCTCGACGCCGTCGGTGTCACCGGCGTCGTGCTCACCAAGCTCGACGGCATCGGCCAAGGGGGGCATCGTCGTCGCCATCCAGCGCGAGCTCGGTCTCCCCGTCAAGCTCGTCGGGCTCGGCGAGGGCCCCGACGACCTGGTCGCCTTCGACGCCGACGAGTTCGTCGACGCCCTCTTCGAGTGAGAGGGTCGGGGCCCGTGCGGCCGGTAACCTGACCGTCGCATGTTCGACGCCCTGTCCGACCGCCTCGAAGGGATCTTCGGCCGCCTGCGCAGCCGCGGGCGGCTCGAGCGACGCCGACGTCGACGAGGCCCTGCGCGAGATCCGCACCGCTCTGCTCGAGGCCGACGTCGACGTCGGGGTGGCGCGTTCGCTTCGTGGACGGGATCCGCGCCCGGCTCGTGGGCGAGGACCTGTCCAAGAGCCTGAGCCCCGGCCAGCAGGTCGTGAAGGCCGTCCACGACGAGCTCATCGAGGTCCTCGGGGGCGAGACCCTGCGCATCACCTACGCCTCGGCACCGCCCGACCGTGGTCCTCCTGGCCGGCCTGCAGGGATCGGGCAAGACCACGACGTCGGCCAAGCTGGCCCGCTGGTTCCGCCAGCAGGGCCGCAACCCGCTGCTCGTGGGCGCCGACCTCCAGCGACCCGGCGGCGGTGGAGCAGCTGCGGATCCTCGGGCGAGCAGGCCGGCGTGCCCGTCTTCAGCGAGCCCACCGACCCCGTGGCCGTGGCCGGCGGCGGGCTGAACGAGGCCCGGCGACTCGGGCGCGACGTCCTCATCGTGGACACCGCCGGTCGCCTGGCCATCGACGAGGCCCTCATGGACGAGGTGCGTCGCGTCTCGGAAGCCGTGGCGCCGCACTACACGTTCCTGGTCATCGACGCCATGACCGGGCAGGACGCCGTGGCCACGGCCGCGGCCTTCCACGACACGCTCGAGCTCGACGGCGTGATCCTCACCAAGCTCGACGGTGACGCCCGCGGCGGTGCCGCCCTGAGCGTCAAGGAGGTGGTGGGGCGGCCCATCGCCTTCGCCTCGACCGGCGAGCGCCTGGCCGACTTCGACCAGTTCCATCCCGACCGCATGGCCAGTCGCATCCTGGGCATGGGCGACGTGCTCACCCTCATCGAGCAGGCCGAGCGCGAGTTCGACCACGACGTCGCCACCGAAGGGCGCCGCCCGCCTCCTCGAAGGGCGCTTCACCCTCGAGGACTTCCTGTCCCAGCTCCAGCAGGTGAAGAAGCTCGGGTCGCTCGGCGGGCATCCTGTCGCTCATGCCCGGCGTGCCCAAGGAGCTCAAGCAGGCCAACGCCGCCATCGACGACGGCCAGGTGGCCCAGGTCGAGGCGATCATCCGGTCCATGACGCCGAGGAGCGGGCGAGCCCGCCGTCATCGACGGCTCACGGCAGGTCCCGGATCGCCCGGGGCAGCGGGACCACCACCCAGGACGTGAACCAGCTCCTGCGGCAGTTCAAAGAGGCCCAGCAGCTCATGCGGTCCCCGGGCATGCTCGGCGGGATGCTCGGCGGGGGAGGTGGCGGCAAGCTGGCCCAGGCCCTGGCCGAGCACATGGGCGATGACGCCGACGCGCCCGGCCGGTGCTCGACGCCCTGGGCGGCCTGGCGCTCTGGGCTGCCGGGCGGGCGTCGGCGCGGCCTGCGGGGCTCCCGGTGCCGGAGGCCAAGGGGCGCCCGGGCTCCAAGAAGAAGAAGAAGGGTGGCCGGGTGACCCCCAAGGCGAGGGGGGGCGCAGGTCGCTAGGGGTCCGCCGGGCTGGAACCACGATCGTGTGCGGTGGTCCCCGGGCCCGGGTTTCGACCGCCAGGGCCCGGCGGCGGGCCACAATGGAGGTCCGTGCCCCCGGGTCCGGGGCCGGCACGACGAGGAAGGCAGGGAATCAGACAGTGGCAGTGAAGCTCCGCCTCATGCGGATGGGCAAGAAGAAGCAGCCGACCTACCGGGTCGTGGCGGCCGACAGCCGTTCGCCGCGCGACGGCCGGTTCATCGAGATCGTGGGCACCTACGCCCCCCGGGGCCGGTCCACGGCCGAGCCCGACGCCATCGTCGAGATCGACAACGACAAGGCCCTCAAGTGGCTGCGCCAGGGAGCGCAGGCCACCGAGCGGGTCGAGAAGCTCCTGCGCACCTCGGGCGCCTGGGACGAGTTCCGGCCGCGGTGCGAAGTGACCGACGCCGGTCCCGACGACCTGGGCAACGTCGAGATGCCGACGCGGGACGGCGACGTCGACGACATGGCCGGCAACCGGGTGGAGGGTGGCAGCGCCCGGGCCGTGCTCGACTACATCGCCCGCTCCACTCGCCAGCGAGCCCGACGCCGTGGTCGTCGAGACCGACGAGTCGAGCCGCAGCGTGCGCTTCCGCATCCACGTGGCCCCGCGGCGACATGGGCCGCATGATCGGACGCCGCGGCCGGGTGGCCCAGGCCATCCGCACCGTGGTGCGGGTGGCCGGGTCGCGCGACGGGGTGGACACCAACGTCGACTTCGTCGACGACTGACGATCCCGGACGCGACGCCCGTGGCGCGCCGGAGCGCCGAGGGACTGCTCGAGGTCGGCCGCGTCGTGCAAGCCGCACGGACTGCACGGGCGAGGTGGTCGTCGCCTTGGTCAGCAACCGCGCCGAACGAGTCGATGGCCGGGTCGGTCTTCGTCACCGACGCACGGCGAGCTGCGCATCGAGGCCGTCGCGCCCCTTCCAGCAACGCTGGCTCGTGACGTTCGCCGGCGTCGACAGCACCGCGAGCAGGCCGAAGCGCCTGCGCGGCACGGTGCTGCGGGTCGCCCCCCTCGAGGACGACGACGCCTGTGGGTGCACGAGCTCATCGGCTCCGAGGTGCTCGACAGCCGACGGGAGCACGTCTGGGCACGGTGCGGGCCGTGGTGGCCAACCCGGCCAGTGACCTCCTCGAGCTCGACGGCGGCGCCCTCGTCCCGCTGCGCTTCGTGGTCGAGCGATCGGCCCGGGCCGGGTCGTGGTCGACGTGCCCGCCGGGCTTGCTCGATCTGCCGCCGTCGAGGCTAGCGAGCCGGCCCCGGTGCGCGTCGACGTCTTCACCATCTTCCCTGACCTCCTCGAGGACTTCTGCGACGGGCTCGCTCCTCGGTCGGGCCCGCGCCGCCGGGCTGCTCGACCTGCGGATCCACGACCTGCGCGCCGGCGCCGGACGACGCCCAGCCGGTCGGTCGACGACGCCCCCTTCGGCGGCGGGGCCGGCATGGTGCTCGCCCCGGGCCCGTCTTCGCCGCGGTGGAGGCGGCCGACCCGCCCCGGCCGCTGTACCTCCTCGGTCCCGGCGGGCCGTCGCTTCGACCAGCGCCGTGGCGGAGGAGCTGGCCGCTCGGGCGCACGTCGCCGTCGGGCGGCTTCTCGCTTGTTGTGCGGCCGCTACGAGGGAGTCGACCAGCGGGTCGTCGACCACCTGGTCGACGGGGAGCTGTCGATCGGCGACTACGTGCTGGCCGGGGGCGAGGCGGCCGCCGCTGGTGGTCATCGAGGCCGTCGCCCGCCTCGTCCCCGGCGTCATGGGCAACGAGGCCTCGGCCGACGACGAGAGCTTCACGCTCCGGGCTCCTCGAGTACCCCCACTACACCCGCCCGGCGCGTGTTCCGGGGCTGGGAGGTGCCCGAGGTCCTGCGCAGCGGGGACCACGGCCGGATCGAGCGCTGGCGCCGGGCCATGGCCCTGCGCCGGACCCTCGAGCCGGCGCCCCGACCTGATCGACGCCCGCGGCGGCCTGGCCGACGAGGAGCGGCGCCTCGCTCGAGACGAGCTCTCCGACCGAGCCGGCGCCGAGCCGCCGGGGCGGCTCGGCCCGCCGACGTGCCGGGGCCGTCGGGGGCGCGGCTATCCGTGGCGTTGCTTCCAGCAGGCTCCGCATCGGTCGGCCGCCGCTCGTGCGGTGGCACCCGTCGGGTGCCGCCCGAGCCGCTCGGAGATCGACCCGCGAAGGGACGCGCGCCATGAATCCCACTGACATCGTCGATCGCGAGATCCTGCGAGACGACATCCCCGATTTCCGCCCCGGCGACACCCTGAAGGTCCACGTCCGGGTGGTGGAGGGCAACCGTGAGCGGGTCCAGGTCTTCCAGGGGGCGGTGATCCGCCGCCAGGGCACCGGCGCCCGCGAGACCTTCACCGTCCGCAAGGTCAGCTTCGGCGTCGGGGTGGAGCGGACCTTCCCCGTCCACTCGCCCGTCCTGGCCAAGATCGAGATCGTGACCCGGGGCGACGTGCGCCGGGCCAAGCTCTATTACCTGCGTGGCCGCGTCGGGAAGGCGGCCAAGATCAAGGAGAAGCGGGCGGCGCGTACCGTAGCGCGCCGCTGGTCGTGGCGGCGGTCGACGCCGAAGTAGCCCAGGGACGATGAGCGAAGAAGACCTCGAACGATACGAGGCCGAGATCGAGCTGGCGCTCGTCCAGGAGTACCGCACGGTGCTCCCGCTGTTCAACTACGTGGTCGAGACCGAGCGCCGCTTCTATCTGGCCAACGAGGTGAAGGTCTCGGTGCGCAACGGCTCGGCCCCCACCTGTATCGAGGTCGAACTGACCGACGCCTGGGTGTGGGACATGTACCGCCCGGCCCGCTTCGTCCCGCAGCGTCAAGGTCCTCACCTTCCGGGACGTGAACGTGGAGCGGCTGCCCGAACGCGACACCTGAGCGTCGCCGCGCGGTCACGCCGCTCGGCGCACACGGATCTCGTGGCCAGACGGCGATCGCGGTCCGACGGCACGCCGGCCGCCGGCGACTCGGGATCCGGGGCAGGAGCCGCCGCCCGCTGGTACGACGGTCGGCTACGATCGCGCCGCAACTGGCGCTGCCCGGCGGCGAGATCGACCTGGTGGCGCTCGACGCCGGACGGCGGCCGTGGTCGTGTTCTGCGAGGTGAAGACCCGGACTCGGCGGTCCTTCGGCTCCCCCTTCGAGGCCGTCACCCCGGCCAAGCAACGACGGCTGCGGCAGCTGGCCACCATGTGGCTGCGCGAGCAGCGCGCGCGGGCTCGGCCGGCGCGCTACGAGCGCATCCGCTTCGACGTGGCCGCCGTCACGGACGGCGGCCGGTGGGTCTCGTCGGTCGAGGTGCTCCAGGACGCCTTCTGACTGAGTGCCGGGCCGGCGCTCCGTGGCGGCGCCTGGGCCCCGGCTGCTGGTGGATAGGGTGTCGCCGTGAGCACCGAGACCATCATCGTGGAGCGTGACGCGGGCGTCGTGACCGTCACGCTGAACCGTCCCGAACGCAAGAACGCCGGCAACGGCCTCATGTGGCAGGAGCTCTACGACACGTTCTCCGAGGAGGTGGCCGCCGGCGCGACGACCGGGTCGCTGGTGGTCACCGGCGCCGGCGGCGCCTTCTGCTCGGGGGCCGACATCGCCGACCCCAAGCGGCGTCAGCGGCGACCCCGAGGACCCCCACCTCATCCGCATGCGTTTCTTCGGTCAGGTCATGCTGGCCCTGCACGAGCTGCCCAAGCCCACCATCGCCAAGATCCGGGGCATCGCCGCCGGGCGCGGGCATGAGCCTGGCGCTGTGCTGCGACCTCACCGTCGCCTCGGACAACGCCCGGCTCTCGGAGATCTTCGCCCGGCGGGGTCTGTCGGTCGACGGCGGCTCGTCGTGGCTGTTGCCCCGGCTCGTCGGACTGCACCGGGCCAAGGAGCTGGCCTACTTCGCCGACATCCTCTCGGCCGAGGAGGCAGCTGCCTTCGGCCTGCTCAACCGCGTGGTGGCCGACGACGAGCTCGACGCCTTCGTCGACGACTGGGCCCGGCGCCTGGCCGCAGGGCCGCCCCTGGCGCTGTCGATGACGAAGACAGCTGCTCGACAACGCCATGTCGGTCACCATGGCCCAGGCCCTCGAGGACGAGGCCCGTTGTCAGACCATCAACTTCTACACCGAGGACACCGCCGAGGCCATGCGGGCCTTCGCCGAGAAGCGGGACCCGAGGTTCAAGGGTCGTTGAGGGCGCGCCGCACCCTACTGGCGGTGCTCCCCGTCCTGGTGTGCGCGTGCGGGGCATCGAGCGGGCACGTGGTGGGGGTTCCGACCAACGGCGCTCCCACCACGGGGCCGGGCGGACCGGGGTACATGGTGCAGTCGAAGCCGGTCCCAGGGCTCGGCACGGTCCTCGTCGACGGATACGGGCTCACGCTCTACCTCTTCGTCCCCGACCACCACTCGGGGCGCTCCACCTGTAACGGATATTGCGCCACCCAGTGGCCCCCGGCCACCCTGCCGTCGGGGGTCACAACTCCGGTGATCGGTGGCGCTGTGGACAGGGCCCTGGTGGGGACCACGCCCCGAGGCGGTTCCCTCCAGGTCACCTACGACGGGTGGCCGCTGTACCGCTGGATCGGGGACACCTCCGCCGGTCAGGCGACGGGAGAGGGGATCCGCAACTCCGGAGGTCTCTGGTACGCCGTGAACGTCGCCGGCCAACCTGTCCACTGACGACGCCGTGGCGGCTCCTGGTAGTGATCGCCTGAGGACCCTCGACGTCCGAGCCTGGCCGACGCTCCTCCACAAGGTCCTGACCGAGGCCATCGAGGACCGGGTCACGACCAGCGCGGCGAGCCTGGCGTTCCACGGGTTCCTGGCCATCTTTCCCGCCCTCGTCGCGGCCGTGGGGCTCGTGGGGCTCGTCGGCCTGTCCGCGTCGGAGCTGCGCAGCCTGGTGCACGGCATCGACGTGCTGCTCCCGGTGCAGATGTCGCAAACGATCGACGAGGCCCTTCGCAACCCCACCAAGGGGGCGGGCGGGGGCGTCGAGGTCGTCGCCGGCCTTGCCGTCACCCTGTGGAGCGGGGTCGAGGCCATGGCGGCGCTCCAGGTCGGGTTGGACGTGGCCTTCGAGGTGCGCTCGGACCGCGGCTTCGTTCGTCGCCGTTTGGTGGCGCTCCCACTGCTGGTTCTCACCGTGCTCCTGGGCGGCGCCGCGTCGGGATTGTTGGTCCTGGGTGACCCCATTCGCGCCCTGCTCCCGTCGTCGGTGGCGCTGGCGCGTTCCACCTTCGATGCCGCCTGGGCCGTCGTGCGCTGGGCCGGGGCCATGGCGCTGATCATCCTGCTGTTGTCGGTGTACTACTCCTTCGGCCCCAACCGGAGGAAAAGCCGGTTGCGATGGGTGAGCCCGGGCGCGGTGGTGGCGGCCTTGGGCTGGCTGGGCGCGTCGGCGGCATTCTCGTTCTACCTGGATCACTTCGGACACGAATCGCGCACCTACGGCACCTTCGCCGGCGTGGCCGCCCTGCTCCTGTGGCTGTATCTGACCGGGTTGGTCGTCATGCTCGGTGCAGAGCTCGACTGCGAGCTCGGTCGCGGTTCCGTCGACCCCTTGCCGGCCGGGACGTCGCCGGTGACGCCTTCGCCCGGGCACTGACACAGCCGACGCCTACTCTCGGAGCGCGCCTCGTGTGGCCGGCGTCTCGAGATGGCCCCCTCACCGAAACAGCGCGGACGTCACCGCCCGCGCCGATCCCAACGGGAGCTGTCGTGCTCGCCTCCATACCTTCCGCCACCCTGCACGGGGTGGACGGCCGTGCGGTGTCGGTCGAGGTCCATGTCTCGTCCGGTCTGCCCGGCTTCACCGTGGTGGGACTGCCCGACGCGGCGGTGCGCGAGTCGCGTGACCGTGTCCGGGCCGCACTTCTGTCGAGCCAACTGTCGTGGCCGTCTCGTAGGGTGACGGTGAACCTGGCGCCCTCGGGCATCAGGAAAACGGGTGCCGGGCTCGATCTTCCCATCGCCATCGGGCTGCTCGTCGCGGCCGAGGTGCTGCCGTCGGCATGCGTCGAAGGCACGGGCTTCGTGGGCGAGCTCGGGCTCGACGGATCGGTCCGTCCCGTTCCGGGAACCGCATCTCTGGTGGCGGCGATGGCGGGGGAGCGAATCGTGGTGCCGGCGGCGGCGTCAGCCGAGGCGTCGTTGGTGGCGGGCGCTCGTGTCCGGCCCGCCTCCACCGTGGCCGAGCTCGTCGTCGCACTGCGGGGTCGGGGCCCGTGGGCGGAGATCCCCCCTGTAGCCGCTGCGTCGGGGAACGGCGCCCGACAGCCCGACCTCGCCGAGGTGCGGGGCCAGTTGGTGGCGCGCCGCGCCCTCGAGATCGCCGCGGCGGGTGGGCATCACCTCTTGCTGGTGGGCGCACCGGGCTCGGGCAAGACCATGTTGGCCACCCGCCTGCCAGGCATCCTGCCCGACCTCACGCGCGACGAGGCGCTCGAGGTGCTCCGCATCCATTCGGCCGCCGGCTTCACCGCGTCGGGCGGAATCTTCCCGTCCCGGCCGCCGTTCCGGGCGCCGCACCACGGCGCCACCGAGGTGGCCATCGTGGGCGGTGGGACGTCATGGCTGCGCCCGGGCGAGGTGTCGTTGGCCCACACCGGCGTGCTCTTTCTCGACGAGATGGGGGAGTTTCCGGCCCCGGTGCTCGATGCCCTGCGCCAGCCGCTGGAGGAGCACGTCATCAGGGTCAGGCGAGCTCGAGGGGCCATCGACTTCCCGGCTCGATTCCTGTTGGTGGGGGCCATGAACCCGTGTCCGTGCGGCGAAGGAGGTCTTCCCGGCGCGTGTCGGTGCAGCGACGTGATGCGCCAGCGCTACCTGCGCCGACTGTCGGCTCCCTTGCTCGATCGCTTCGACCTGGCCATCACACTGGGGCGTCCCGATGTGGAGGACCTCCTGGGCGGGCCGCCCGGCGACTCCTCGGCAGTGGTGGCCACCCGAGTGCGCCGCGCCCGGGAGCTCGCGCACGGGAGGGGAGTGCGTGGCAACGCCGAGCTTGCCGTCGACGAGATCGACGACCGGTCGACGCTGTCGGCCGACGCCGCCGCCCTGCTCGAACGGAGACTTCGGTCCGGCATCCTGTCGGCGCGGGGGCTGCATCGGGTCCGCCGGGTGGCGCTGACCATCGCCGATCTCGACGGAGCCTCCGTTGTCGACGAGCGGCAGGTGGCCGAGGCACTGCAGCTCCGGTCGGGGCGCTCGGCCCTCGTGTCGGGAGGAGGACGGTGACTGATTCACGCCAACGCATAGAGGACCAGCGCTACGCCGCCGCCCTGGCCTCGTTGGGCGCCTCGCCGGGAACACTACGGAAGTTCCTCGACGGCTACGGTGCGGCCGAGGCGTGGGAGGCCATCTCCCGGGGTCGCCACCGCGCCGACCCCGAAGGCCGCTACCGCGCCATGGCGGTCCCCTCTACGGTGGACAGGGTCGACGCCGCCTGCGAGCGATCGGGCGTGTCGGTCATGGTCCTCGGACGCCCCGGCTATCCGCCCGCACTGGCGTCGGATCGCCAGGCTCCGGCTGTACTGTTCGCCACCGGCGACGTCACGGTGCTCGAGGGCAGGCCCAGGGTGGCGGTGGTGGGGACCCGATCCGCCACCCCCTACGGGCTCGGGATGGCCTCGGAGCTCGGTCGCGATCTGGCTCGCGCCGGTGTGGTGGTGGTCTCGGGGGTGGCACTCGGCATCGACTCGGCCGCCCATGCCGGCGCGCTCGGCGTCGACTCCGACGCCCGCACCGTGGGCATCTTGGGCACGCCGCTCGACGCCTCGACGACCCGCGCCCAGACGGCGTTGCGACACGCCCTCGGTGCCCGAGGGGCGGTGCTCTCGGAGATCCCCCCCGGCGTCCACAGCGCGCGGTGGTGGTTCGCGGTGCGCAACCGGGTGATGGCGGCGCTGGCACACGCCGTGGTGGTGGTGGAGTGTCACCACCGCGGTGGTTCGCTCCACACCGTGTCCGCCGCCTTGGCGCGCGGGGTGACGGTCATGGCCGTCCCGGGCTCGGTGCGCAGCCGGGCCTCGGCGGGCACCAACCGGCTCCTCGTCGAGGGCGCCGCGCCGGTCCGAGACGTGGACGACGTCCTGACCGCGGTGGAGCTCGCCATCGTTGCCCGGCCCGACATCACCGCGCCGTGCCGGTCAAGCGGCGACGATCGGCGGCCGGTTTCGGGTCGCCGGGGGCGCACACTGGGGCCGGTGCCGAGCCGGGTGCGGCGGGCACTCGACCACGACCCGGCCACGCTCGAGGTCGTCGTCCGCCGCAGCGGCCTGCCCCTCGGCGATGTCTCGCTGGCGCTCGAGCAACTGGCCGAGCTCGGCATGGCCGAGGGCCAGAGGGGGTGGTGGTCACGCCCGAGCCGCTGACCCCGGGTGCGCCCCCGCTCCGGCCGACCTTTGGGGACCATCCCTCAAGGACCTCGGCGGGTGCGTCGATACGAATACCCGCGCACTGGCTGCATGGCGAGGGGGTTGACGCATGCTCGCTGAGGAACCGGCCGGACCCGAGGCGAGCCATGCCTTGAGGTGGAGCGCCCAGGCTTCGGGGGAGGCGGCCCAGGATCCGGCGTCGAGGCGCCTCCGGTTGAACCCCGCCATCATCAGCTACGCCATGGGCCCAGCCGCCCTGGTCATCATCTTGTTCCTGCGGCACTTCGGGGTCGTGGCGCACGAGTCTGTGTGGCTGTGGCTGACGGTGTTCGCGGCCATCCCCGCCACCAGCGTGGCGCTCGACGTCGCGTCTGCCGTCGCAACCCGACCGCCGTCTGGCTCAACGCCCGGGTGGCGTGCCACGCCGCCGCGGTCACCATGGTCATCTACCTGAGCGGGTGGGGGCCCGTGCTCACAGGGGCCTTCGCCTTCGTGGCGCTCGAGAACGTGTCCCACGACGGGTCGCGCACCTGGCGGCGCACGGCCCTGTGGAGCCTGGCTCGGCATCGCCGGTGGGCCAGATGTCCATCTGGCAGCGATGGGCGCCGTCGTTCCTGTCGGTTGGCAAGGGCGAGGCCCTGGGGCTCATGGGCGCCTTCGTGCTCGTGTTCGTCATCCGCATGGCGGGGGCCACCATCGAGCAGAAGGAGGAGGCCGAGGCGTCCATGCGGGCCAGCGAGGAGCGCTTCCGCTCGCTCGTCCAGAACTCGACCGACACCACCTTCGTCATGGGCGCCGAGGGCCGGCATCATGCTACGCCAGCCCGGCCACGACGTCGCTGTTCGGGCTGGATCCCGAGCGACGTCGTCGGCAGGCGCGCCACCGATCTCGTGCATCCCGAGGACCGGCCGCGGGTCGAGGCCCAGCTCGCCGCTCGCGTGCAGACCGTGCTCGGTCACCGAGCCCATCCAGTTCCGCATGGAGCACGCCGACGGCACCTACCGCTACGCCGAGGCGGTGGTGAGCAACCTGCGCGACAACCCCGTCGGTGGCCGGCTACGTCGGCCAACCTGCGCGACATCACCGAGCGCAAGGAAGCCGAGTCCCAACTGCTCCACGCCGCGCTGCACGACCCGCTGACCGGCCTGCCCAACCGCACCCTGATCCTCGACCGGGCCGACCAGATGCTGGTCCGCGCCCGGCGCGAGTACCGGCCCGTCGCAGCGCTGTTCGTCGACCTCGACAACTTCAAGGACATCAACGACTCCTTGGGCCACGACGCCGGCGACAAGGTGCTCCAGGCGGTGGCGCAGCGCTTCGTCGGCATCCTGCGCGAGCAGCGACACCGTGGGGCGACTCGGCGGCGACGAGTTCGTCGTGCTGGCCGAGGGGGCGTCGCTGGGCGCCGGCCCCGAGATGGTCGCCGAGCGGCTCCACGACGCCCTGCGCGAGCCGTTCCGCATCGACGGGCTACGACGACGTGCCGCTCGACGGTGACCGCCAGCATCGGCATCGCCGGCGGCCAGCGCAACTCGGCGCCGGAGCTGCTGCGCGACGCCGACATCGCCCTGTACCGGGCCAAGGCGCTGGGCAAGAACCGATCGGCGCTGTTCCAGCCCGAGATGCAGACGGCGGTGCTCGACCGCATCGAGCTCGAAGCCGACCTGCGCATACGCCCTGGCCGAGCGAGCAGTTCTTCCTCCTCTACCAGCCGGTGTTCGACCTCGACCACGTGACGCGTCTCGGGGGTCGAGGCCCTGCTGCGGTGGCGCCACCCGGCGCGCGGGCGTGGTGGCTCCCGACCAGTTCATCCCCATGCTCGAGGACTCGGGTCTGATCGTCGACGTCGGCCGCTGGGTGCTGCTCGAAGCCGTGCCGGCAGGCGGCCGCGTGGCACCGGCAGCGGCACCACCTGTCGATGTCGGTCAACGTCTCGGTGCGCCAGCTCGAGACGCGACGCCTTCGTCGACCACATCCGAGAGGCGCTTGGCCGCCAGCGGGCTCGACCCCACGTCGCTCGTCATCGAGATCACCGAGACGCACGCTGATGCGCGACGCCGACGCCACCGTGCGCCGCTTGCGCGAGATCAAGGAGCTCGGCGTGCGCGTCGCCATCGACGACTTCGGCACCGGCTACTCGTCGCTCGCCTACCTCCGCCAGTTCCCCGTCGACGCGCTCAAGATCGACCGCTCGTTCATCGTCGGCCATGGCCGACTCTCCCGAGTCGCGGGGCCCTCATCCATACCCTGGTGGAGCTGGGCCGGACCCTCGGCCTCGAGACCCTGGCCGAGGGGATCGAGGACAACGACCAGCTCCACAAGCTCCACCAGGAGCACTGCGACCGGGGACAGGGCTTCTCTTCTCGAGACCCATCGCGCCCGAGGCCATCGAGGCCTTCCTCCTCGAGGCCACCGAGTCCAGCCGGGCCGCGGCCCTCGCCGCTTCGGCCCGGCCCCCGCGCCCCGGGGCTGCCGGCCGAGCTCGCCTCGCCCGAGCCCCCGGGCACAGAAGAGCCGACGATCTTGGTGTCGGGGCCCGGACCCAACCCCTGAGACGTCGGAGCCGGTACAGGGCGGCGCCGCGGACCGCCCTGCGTCACAGTTCCCCGAGGTAGAAACGGGTGCCCTGGTCGTCGACGCAGTCCGCCGTCACGCCGTAGGGCTGGCGCTCGGGGTCCGAGGCGGTGCCGCCGGCGGCCCGCGACCCGCTCTACGGCGCTCCCGATGTCGTCGACGAGGTACATCGGCACCCCGGTGGCGCGAGTCCTGGCCACCGTGCACGCCAATGCCGGGTCGCACGTCGTCGACCTGCCACCCGTCGTCCACCCGGCCCGGGGTGAGGTGCCACCCGAGCACCGCACCGTAGAAGGCGCGCGTCCGGGACGAGTCGGCCACCTCGAGCGTGACGTAGGCGAGATCACCCTGGCGCGTCCCGTGCGGTGCCAGGCGCGGTCCGGGCTCGCCCAGCGGCGGGCGGAAGACGGCGAAGGCCGTGCCCTGGTCGTCGAGTGCAGTCGGCCACGCTGTCCGATAGGGCGCCTCGGTGGGCTCCTCGGGCCTCGCCACCCGCCGCGCGCACCCGCGTCGACCGCGGCGTCGACGTCGTCGACCAGGTAGCAGAGGAACAGGGTGCTGCGTTCCGGCGCGCCCCACAGCCCGTGATGCAGGGTGACGTCGGCCACCTGGCGCCCCTGCGGCCCGCTGCCGGGGGCGAAGGACCACCCCAGCACGGACCCGAAGAAGTCGCGGGCCCGGTCGACGTCGGGGACCCACAGCGACACGTAGCCGATGTCGCCGGGCTGCATCAGCTCGGCACGGTCGGCCGAGATGATCCAGCGATGGCCGAAGGGGTCACGGACCACGGCGTTGCGCCCGTAGGGATTGTCGGCCGGGGCGCGCTCCACCGTGGCGCCGGCCTCCGAGCACGGCGCACGGCCACGTCGACGTCGGGCATCTCGACCACCAGGCTCACCGTGGCGTCGGCTCCGGCGCGGGGCGCCGCCACGTGGCTCTCGGGGGACTCGTCGGCCAGGAAGAGCGCGCTCGAGCCGAGCTCGAGCTCGGCGTGGCCGACGCGCCCGTCGGCCATGACGATCGGCTCGCCGCGGCGCCGGGCACCGAGCACCTCGACGTACCAGTCGATGGCACGCCGGGTGTCGGCCACGATGAGGTACGGCGTCACCCCCACAGCCGCAGAGGCGGGTAGCGGCGCGCTGGGCAGTGGCGCGCGGTTCGGATTGGAACGTGGTCTCGGACACGATGACTCCTTTCGGGAGCGACAGGGCGCGCTCGACGCGGGCGCGCAGAGCGGGCGGCGAAATCGGGATCGGGCTCGACCGGGTGCAGTGGGGAGCGCAGGGCCTCGAAGGGGTCAGGCATCGTTCGCCTCCTCGTGCGCCGTAGGCGCGGCGGAAGGCAGCGCGGGCCCGCACCAGCAGGCCCTCGGTGGCGTGCACGCTCCGGTCCACGAGCTCGGCGACGTCGGGGACCGACAGGTCGTCGAGATAGCGCAGGGTCAGCACGGCGCGGTGCAGTGGTGACAGCAGCGCCAAGGTGTGGCGGGCCCGCAGCGCGTCGAGGCGGACGTCCCAGTCGTCGTCGTGCGCAGCTCGTGAGCGCCGCTCTCGGTCGTCCCACGGCGCGCGAGCCTCGCTCCTCGCGGGCTTGGCGTCGCCAGTGGTCGACGAGCTTGTGGCGGGCCACCCCGACCAGCCACGGCACCGAGACCGGGGCCCGGTCGTCGCGGCGGACGGCGTCCACCGCGGCCAGCAGTGTCTCGGCGGTGAGGTCCTCGGCCAGCGGCCACGCCCCCGCAGCGCGACAGCAGGTAGCCGTAGACGTGGGGGAGCGCCCGGTCGTAGAGCGCGAGCAGCTGTCCCCCCGGGGTCGCCCGGCGCCACCGCCGGCTTCGTTCACACCCGTATTGTCGTCCGGCGACGCCGTTCTCCGACGGGTAGAGGAGAGATTCCTTGCACTGGGTGGTCGACGGCATGAACCTCATCGGCTCGCGCCCCGACGGGTGGTGGCGAGACCGCGCCGGGGCCCGGCGCCGACTGGTGGCCGACTCGCCACCGTCGTGGGGCCCGGCACCGAGGTCACCGTGGTATTCGACGGGCGTCCCGGACCGGGAGAGGTCGACGCCGCCGCGGCGCTGGGCATCACGGCGCGCTTCGCCCCGGGGGGCCCGAACGCCGCCGACCACGCCATCGTGGCCCTGGTGCCGTGCTCGGCGACGCCGACGCGCTCACCGTCGTGACCTCGGACGCGGCTCTGGCCGACTCGGTGCGACGCGCCGGCGTAGCCGTCGAGGGGGTCAAGGCCTTCCGGGGCGCTGCCCGACGGCGGCGCCACGAGCCCGAGACCTAGCGGTGGGCCGTCGTCAGCCCGCCCGGGAGGATCGACCCGGCGGTAGGGCGACGAGGGGGGACACGGCGTTGCCCCCGAGCGCCTCGGCCACCGCCGCGTTGGTGAGCTGTCCCGACGCGCACAGCACCCCGTCCGCCAGCGCGGGGTCGGCCTCGTATGCGCCGCGCGACACCGCTGTCGGCCACCGCCAGCGCATAGGGGAAGGTGGCGTTGGTGAGCGCGTACGTCGAGGTGTGGGGGACCGCGGCGGGGATGTTCCCCACGCCGTAGTGCAGCACCCCGTGGCGCACCACGACGGGGTGCTCGTGGGTGGTCTCGACGCGTCGTCTCGATGCAGCCGCCCTGGTCCACGGCGACATCGACGATGACCGTGCCCGGCCGCATCGCCCCGCACCATGTCCTCGGTGGCCACCACCGGCGCCCGGCCACCGGGTACGAGCACGGCTCCGATGACGAGATCGGCGTCGCGCATGGACCGCTCGACCACGGCCCGGCTCGACGCCAGGGTCATGATGCGGCCGCGATGGATCTGGTCCACCACCCGCAGCCGGTCGAGGTCGCGGTCGATGAGGATGACCTCCGCCTCCATGCCCTGGGCGATCCACGCCGCGTTGGTCCCCACCGTGCCGGCCCCGATCACCACGACGCGACCGGGGCGCACGCCGGGGGCACCGCCGAGCAGCACGCCGCGCCCCCCGTTGCCGCGCTCGAGGAAGTGGGCGCCGATCTGCGGGGCCAGACGCCCCGCCACCTCGCTCATGGGTGCGAGCAGCGGCAGCGCTCCCGACGCGCTGCGCACCGTCTCGTAGCCGATGGCCGTCGTCCCCGGCCCGAAGCAGCACCTCGGCGAGCTCGGGGTAGGCGGCGAGATGCAGGAAGGTGAACAGCACGAGGTCGGGGCGCAGCTGCGCCGTACTCCTCGGGCTGCGGCTCTTTCACCTTGAGCACGAGCTCGGCGCCCCACGCCTCGGCCGCTCGACACGAGCTCGGCGCCGGCGGCGGCGAAGTCTTCGTCGGCGATGGCCGACCCCGCCCCCGCTCCCGTCTCGACCAGGACGCGGTGCCCGTGGGTCACAAGCTCGCGAGCCCCGTCGGGGGTGAGCGCGACGCGGTTCTCCCCCGGCTTTCGCTCGGTCGGGCACCCCGACGATCACGAAATCGACGCTACCGTCCTGCTCTTGCGGGCACCCTCACCGACGTGAGCCTTGACGGGCGAGGCCCCCGTCCCTATCTTTCCGGTGACAGCTGTTCAGCATTCGGATCTGGTGTTCGAGATATTGAACACCACGGGGTGACATGGGGGTGGGTGTGAAGCTCGACCTGCTGTACGAGATCGACGTGCCCAAGCCGTGGCCCGGGGAGCACCCCTGGGGCCAGCGCAAGGCCGAGCAAGAGGCCTACGCCGAGGCGCTCGAGCAGATCAAGCTGGCCGACACCCTGGGCTTCCACACCGTGTGGCACGTCGAGCACCACTTCCGCGAGGGCCGGTCGCACTCGCCCGCCCCCGAGGTCATCATCGGCGCGCTGTCCCAGGCCACGAAGAACCTGCGCCTGGGCTTCGGCGTCGTGCTCATGCCGCACCAGTTCTGCCACCCCGTGCACGTGGCCGAGAAGGTGGCCACCGCCGACGTCCTGTCGGGCGGCCGCGTCGAGTGGGGGACGGGCCGCTCCACCCCCATGGAGCAGACCGCCTTCCACGTCCCGGTGGAGGAGAGCCGGGCCGAGTGGCAGGAGGCCATCGAGGCCACCGTGCAGGCGTGGCGCGAGGAGTACTTCGAGTTCCACGGCAAGTACCTCGACTTCCCCCGGCGCATGGTGACGCCCAAGCCGGTGCAGGTTCCCCACCCGCCCGGCTGGATGGCGGCGACCTCCGACGGATCGGCCGCGGTGGCGGGCAAGCTGGGGATGGGGCTGCTGTCGTTCTCGATCATGCAGCCGATCACCAAGATGGCCGAGCACATCCGCCAGTACCGCGAGGCGGCCAAGAACCCCACGCCGCTCACCGAGGTCACCACCAACAAGGTGGCCGCCTACACGCTCGTGCACTGCGCCGACTCCATGGAGCAGGCCGAGGCCAACGGCATCTGGGACTCGGTGTGGTGGTGGTACAAGAACCTGGCCGAGTTCATCTTGGAGTGGGAGGTGCCGCACCTCTCCGACGAGGAGAAGGAGAAGATGTTCCCCTTGCTCAAGCGCCAGATCGAGGGGAAGTTCGACCCCAAGTGGTTCTCCGAGGCCGACATGATCATCGTGGGCGACCCCGAGACGTGCGTCGAGAAGATGGTGAAGTACGCCGAGCTCGGCGTGGACCAGCTCATCTGCTACGTGCAGTTCGGCTACCTGAGCCACGAGTCGGTCATGCGCACCATCGAGCTGCTCGGCGCCAAGGTCATCCCCGAGCTCGAGAAGCGCGACATCCAGGCGTCGGTCACCGTCACCGGCTGACGCGGGGCGAGCCCGCCGGCAACCCAGACGAGTGTGCCCGAGGACCGATGACGCGTTCGGACGACACCGCCGTCCCCGACTATCCGGGCATGCTGCGCATGGACGGCCGCGGCGTCGTCGTCATCGGCGCCGGCCAGGGCATCGGGCGCCAGGCGTGCCACGCCCTGGCCCAGGCCGGGGCCAAGGTGTGCTGCGTCGACCTCGACCAGGACCTGGCCGCCGACATCGCCGCCGAGGTCGGCGGGGTGGCCTGGGTCGGCAACGCCACGCTGCGGGCCGACGCCGAGCGCCTCTTCGCCGAGGCCCCCGGCCTCCTGGCCGGCATCGGAGCCCGGGGCCTGGGCGGGATCGTGGACATCGTGGGCATGGCCCAGTACCGCGGCCTGTTGGAGATCGACGACGAGTTGTGGGACTGGCACCACGACATCGTGCTGCGCCACGCCTATCTGGCCGTGTCGGTCGGGCGGCCGGGCGCTGCGCGACGCCGGTGGGGGCGTCATGGTCTTCGTGGCCTCGGCCTCGGGCCTCACCGCCGCGCCCCGCCACGCCGCCTACGGCGCGGCCAAGGCGGGGCTGATCGGCTTGGTGCGCTCGGCGGCGGTCGAGCTCGGGCCCGATCGGCATCCGCGTCAACGCCGTGGCACCGGGCATCGTGTGGACGCCGCGGGTGCTCGGGGTACCTGGGCGAGAAGGGCAAGGCCGTCAACGCCGCCAACTCGCCGCTCGACCGCGTGGCGCTGCCCCAGGACATCGCGGCCGCCATCGTGTTCCTCGCCTCGGACCTGTCGGCCTATGTCAACGGCCAGGTGCTGTCGGTCGACGGCGGGGTGGGGGTGAAGTTCCCCTACCCGGTGCCCGACCACCTGTGACCGGCACGCCGTGACCCGGCCGATCCCGTGTCCGGCGCGGCGCCGGGGTCGGTCCCCGGACGTGGAGCCGTTCCTGCGGGGCTGCGCGTGGCGGGCCGTGCCCGGCGTGCCCTACCCGCGCTTCGATCCCCGCGACGCGTCGCGCATCCCCGCCGACACGTGGCAGTGCGCGCAGATCCCGGCCGGGGTGCGCCTCGAGCTGGTGGGCGACGCCTCGGCGCTCGAGCTCGACTACACCACCGGCCACCGACGACCTCGGCTACCGCGGCGCGGGGGCGGGGACGACGTTCGCGCTGTGGCGCGGCGACGCAGCAGGTCGACGAGCAACCGGCCGTGCTCGGCGACGGGCACGGTGACGCTGTCGCTGCGCCGGTGCGCCGCCGACTGCACCGGCCGTGGTGTACCTCCCCGAGGGCATGCGCCCCGAGGTCCTGGCCCTGCGCGCCGTGGGGGGACCGTCGAGCCCGCCGCGCCCGGGGCCGCGCTGGGTCGCCTACGGCGACTCGCTGCTCGAAGGGTGGGTGGCGAGCGCCCCCGCTCTGGCCTGGGGCGCGATGGCGGCCCGCCGACACGGTCTCGACCTCGTGAACCTGGGCTATGCGGGCTCGGCACGCGGCGAGATCCCGTGCGCGGAGGCGATCGCCGCACTGGACGGCCGACGTCATCTCGATCTCGCACGGGACCAATTGCTGGACGCGCACCCCGCACAGCGCGGCCATGATGCTCGGCGACGACGCGGGCCTTCCTCGACATCGTGCGCCAGGGCCACCCCCACACACCCATGGTGGTGGCGAGCCCGGTGATCCGCCCCGACGCCGAGACCACGCCCAACCGGCTGGGCGCCACGCTGGTCGACCTGCGCGCCGCGATGGAAGAGGCGGTGCACGGCCCGCCTCGACGCCGGCGACGCCAACATCGTGCTCGTCCCCGGGGCCGAGGTCATCACCGCCGCGCAGCTCGCCGACGGCATCCACCCCGGCGACGCCGGCCACGCACGCCTCGCCGAGGTCTTCGGTGCGGCCGTGGCGGCCACCGTCGATGCCGTGGGCGCGGCGCGGCGGGGGCTGAAGGTGGCCGGGTCGCCGTCGGTCGAGCGGGTGGTGACGGTGATCGACTTCCTGGCCTCGCGCCCGGGCGAGTCCTTCGGCCTGTCCGAGCTGGCGCGGGCCCTCGGCATGTCCAAGGCCACCGCCCACGGGGTGTGCACCACCTTGACCGAGTCGGGCTGGTTGCTGCGCCATCCCGCCGACAAGACCTACACGCTGGGACCCGCCCTCATCGCCGCCGGGCACGCCGCGGGGGCCCGCCAGCTCGACCTCGTCGACCACGCCCGGCCGCAGATGGAGGAGCTCGCCGCCCAGCTGGCCGCGCAGGTGGTGGCCTCGAGCACCGTCGGCGACGAGATGGTGCTGCTGGCCACGGCCGGACGCCCCGGGCCCATGTGGCTGGCCTTCACCGTCGGCCAGCGCGTCCCCCTGGCCCCGCCCGCTGGGGACCGTGTTCCTGGCGTGGGCCGGCCCCGAGGCCGTGGAGCAGTGGCTGGACCGCCTGGGCCCGGGGGCCACCGACGACGACAAGGAGCGGCTGCGCTCGGCGCTGGCGCGTCGATCCGGCGCCGGGGCTACGCGCTCAACCTCGAGGCCGTGGCCAACCTGAAGCTGAGCCGGGCCCTGTCGGGACACGACAGCCGGCGCCGGGCCCTGGCGGTGGCGGTGGAGGACCTCGCCCACGAGGAGTACCTCCTCCAGGAGCTCGAAGGGGGCGCCACCTACCGCCTGAGCCAGATCTCGGCCCCGGTGTTCGGCGTCCGACGGCGCGGTGGCGTTGGCCCTCACCGTGGTGGGGCTGCCCGAGAAGCTGACGGGGGAGGAGATCCCCCGCTACGGCGACGCCCTGCTCGGCGCGGCCCGCCGCGTGACGCAGTCGATCCACGGGTGGCCCCGGAGCTGACCCATGACGGGCGCAGGAGCGACACGTCCGTCGTGAACCGCCGACGCGCTGGGCGCTTTCGACCTCACCGGGCGCGTGGCCGTCGTCACCGGGGCGGCGTCGGGGATCGGCCGGGCCTCGGCGGTGCTGCTGGGCGCGGCCGGCGCGGCGGTGGTGTGCGCGGACCTCGACGGCGACGGTGCCGCCGAACGGCCACCGCCGCGTCGACGAGGCGGCAGGGGCACGGGCCCTGGCCCGCCGGGTCGACGTGACCGTGCCCGGTGCGGTCGACGCGCGTCGTCGACGAGGCGGTAGCCGAGCTCGGCCGGCTCGACGTCATGGCCAACGTCGCCGGCATCATCGTCCAGGCACCGGTGGTGGATCTTCGACGACGACGCCTTCGACCGCATCCTGGCCGTCAACCTGAGGGGCGTGTTCCGCGGCTGTCGGGCCGCGGCACGCGTCATGAGCGGCCAGGGGTCGGGGTCGATCGTGAACATGGCGTCGGCCGCGATCGACACGCCCGTCACCGGGTCTGGCCGGCTACGGCATGGCCAAGGCGGCGGTGGTCCAGCTCACCCGGGTGCTCGCCACCGAGATGGGCCCCCACGGGGTGCGGGTCAACGCCGTGGCGCCGGGCTTCGTGGAGACGGCCATGACGAGCCGGCGCTTCACCGCCGCCGACGGCACCGTCGACGAGAGCCACCGCCAGGCCGTGCTCGACGCGGTGGCCCGGTCCACGCCGCTGCGCACCGTGGGTCGACCCGAGGACATCGCCCATGCCGTGCTGTACCTGGCCTCGGACGCGTCGCGTTTCGTGACCGGGCAGATCCTGCGCCCCAACGGCGGCGTGGCCATGCCGTGGTGACCGGAGAGCCGAGGGAGAGGAGCTGCCGATGCAGGTGGTAGTGGACATGGCGAGCCGAGCCCGCTCGGTCGCGCTCGCGGAGCCCGCCGACTGCGGGCGCTTCCACGTCACGGTGCGGGGCGACGGTGACGCCGCCGCGCTCGACGCGGCGCTGCGGGCCAACGACGTGGGCATGGTGGACGGCGACGGTGAGGCCTGGTGCGCGGTCGACGCCGTGCGGCGCCTGGCGGCGGGTTCGGTGGGGCCGACGTGGGAGGACGACTTCGCGGCCATGCTCGACTACGCCCGGTCCAAGGGCTGGCTGAGCGACGACGGCGCCACCGATCCGGGCCCACGTGGAGTGGGGGTAGTTTCGTAGTTGGAGGTGATCTCGTGACGGCCACCAGAACCGAGACCGACTCGATGGGCCCCATCGAGGTCCCCGCCGACCGGTACTGGGGTGCCCAGACGGCGCGGTCGCTCGTCCACTTCGCCATCGGCGACGACATCATGCCGCGTTCGATCATCCGGGCCTTCGGGATCCTCAAGGACGCGCGCCGCGCAGACCAACGCCGAGCTGGGCATGCTCGACCCGAAGCTGGCCGAGCTCATCGTGGCGGGCGCCGCGCGAGGTCACGGCGGGCGTGCTCGACGACCACTTCCCGCTGCGGGTGTGGCAGACCGGCAGCGGCACCCAGACCAACATGAACGCCAACGAGGTCATCTCCAACCGGGCCATCGAGCTGGCCGGCGGGGTGATGGGGTCGAAGACCCCGGTCCACCCCAACGACCACGTCAACATGTCGCAGTCGTCGAACGACACCTTCCCCACCGCCATGCACATCGCCGCCGTCGAGCAGATCACCCACGTGCTGCTGCCTTCGGTGCGGGCACTGCGCGAGGCGCTGGCGGGCAAGGCCGAAGCCTTCGCCGACATCGTGAAGATCGGCCGCACCCATCTCATGGACGCCGTGCCCCTCACCTTGGGCCAGGAGTTCTCGGGGTACGTGGCCCAGCTCGACGCCGACATCACGCGGATCGAGGCGTGCCTCCCCGACCTCTACGAGCTGGCGCTGGGGGGCACGGCGGTGGGCACGGGCCTCAACGCCCTCCCCGAGTTCGGCGACGCGGGCCGCCGCCCACATCGCCGAGATCACCGGCCTGCCCTTCGTCTCCGCCCCCAACAAGTTCGCCGCCCTGGCCGCCCACGACGCCCTGGTGCAGGCGAGCGCCACCCTGCGCACGCTGGCGGTGTCGCTCACCAAGATCGCCGACGACATCCGCTGGCTGGGGTCGGGGCCGCGCAGCGGCCTGGCCGAGCTCGTGCTGCCCCCCAACGAGCCCGGGCTCGTCGATCATGCCGGGCAAGGTCAACCCCACCCAGTGCGAGGCCATGATCATGGTGTGCATCCAGGTGATGGGGAACGACGCCGCGGTGGCCGTGGCCGGCAGCCGGGGCAACCTCGAGCTCAACGTGTGCAAGCCCGTCATCATCCACAACGTCCTGCATTCGATCACGCTGCTGTCCGACGCCTGCCGGGCCTTCCGGCAGTTCGCCGTGGAGGGCCTCGAGCCCGACCGGGCCCAGATCGCACGGCATCTCGAGAACTCGCTCATGCTCGTCACCGCCCTCAGCCCGCTCATCGGCTACGACAAGGCGGCCGAGGTGGCCAAGAAGGCGCACACCGAGGACAGCACGCTGCGCGAGGCGGCGGTGGCCTCGGGTACCTGACTCCCGAGGAGTTCGACCGGGCCGTGCGGCCCGAGGACATGACCCACCCTTGACGGGGCGCATCGACTTGTAGGCTGGCCGACGTGGAGGTCCTCGACCATGGCACCGTCGACGCCGCGCTGGCCGACGGGATCGCCTGGGAACGCCAGGGTGACGAGCTCGTCAAGACGCGCCGGGGCAAGGATTTCGCCGACGCTCTGGCCTATGTGAACGCCGTCGGGGCCCTGGCCGAGGAGATGGACCACCATCCCGACATCGACATCCGCTGGAACGCCGTCACCCTGCGCCTGTCGACGCACTCCGCCGGTGGCATCACCCGCCTCGATCTCGACCTCGCCCGGCGGATCGACGCCCTGACCGCCACGGGTGGCTGAACCCCGGTCCGGGCGAGGCGCTCCGCTACGTCCCGGTCGGGCTGCTCGCCGGCCGGCGCCACGTCATCGTGGACGGCGCCCCCCGTGGGGCACGGTGTGCACGTTGTCGCACTGGCCGGGCACGCCCACCCCCGGGAGCTGTGGCACGACCTCTCGGCCGGGATCGTCCTGCACGCCCTGGAGCGCGCTGCGCTTGGCCCGATGACATAGAAGCGGCCTCGGTCGACCACTACGACGCCGACGGCGTGATCGCCCTGGCGCTGCTGTGCGTCGAGGGCCTGGCCGCCGAGCACGGCCCGCTCCTCGTCGAGGCGGCCCGGGTCGGCGACTTCGACGTGGTGACCGACCGCCGGGCGGCGCTGGTGGCGTTCGGGATCGAAACCCTGGGTGACGTCGAGCGGGCCGCGCCGCTGCTCGACGTGGCCGTCCCCGACGGCGACGTCATGGAACGCACGGCATGGGCGGCCACCGAAGCCCTGCGCATCCTGCCCGGACTCGTGGCGGACCCCGAGCGTCACCGGGCCCTGTGGGCCGAGGAGGCCGATGCCTTCGACGCGTCGGCGCGTGCCCTTGTCGAGGGATGGGCCACCATCGAGGAGCGTCCCGAGCACGACCTGGCCATCGTGCGCGTCGACGTCACCCATCCCGACGCCGGCTCGGTGCTGCTGGAGCGGCACGCCGCTGCACCGCGCCGCGGTGCACTCGGCCACGGAGTGCTTCGGGTGGCGACCATCGCCGGGGGCCGGGTCGAGGTCCGCTACCGCTACGAGTCGTGGGTGCGGCTGAGCAGCCGGCGGCCCCGCCCCCGCGTCGACCTGGCGCCGGTCGCAGCCGAGCTCACGAGGGCCGAGACGACCGGGGGGCGCTGGGTGTTCGACGGCGCCGGCGCCATCACCGGCGCGCTGCATCTCGCCGAGGGGCGATCCAGCACGCTCGAACCCGAGCACGTCGTGGACATGGTGTGCGCACGGCTCGACACCCTCGACGGCGGCACCGCGGCGTGGGACCCCTACGCCGTGCCGACCCCAGCGGGCTGAGGTTCAGGCGATGGGCAGGTCCCACATGGGGAACCATCTCGACAGGTCGGGCTCGATGGGCAGGTCCTCGGCCAGCATGCCCTTGAGCCGGAGCTCGAGCTCGTTGTCGCGCTGTTCATGGCCGGTGGGGGCGAAGGGATAGAAGGTTCCCTGCTTGGCCAGGTACACGAGGTAGAGCGGCCGGGTGATGACGTCGCTCGCCGACCCACTGGCCTCGGGGGCGCCCATGTCGCTCGTCTGCTCCGACCCGGGGGCCCGGGGGCGAAGCCGAAGACCGAGCACAGCAGCTGGGTGCTCCATCCCGCGTCCTGGAGCGACGAGTGCACCATGTGGACGCGGGTGACGAGGTCGTCGACCGCGCTCGCCTCGACGATGATCCACCGGTAGCCGAACCTGTCGCCCACGTGGCGCACGGTGGGCTTGGCGGGAGGCCTGGCGCGCTCGGGGCGGGCGTCGTGTGCGCACCCGGGGAGGTGGTGCTCGGGGGCGTGGCACTCGAGGTCGGCGGCGTCGGGCTCGGGGCAGGCGTGCCCGGAGCGGGCTCATCGGGTGTCGCCAGGAGCTGCTCGAGCTCGGCCTGCATCTCGGCGAAGGGCTGGCCCGCCGGCGGCTTGAAGCACACCCCGGCCGTCCGGTCGGGACGAGGCCCGCCGTCACCTGCAGGGTGACGGCCGCGGAGGGCAGGGCGAACAGGGCGTCGAGGTTGGCCCGCACCGGTTTGGTCCGCCCCAGCAGGGTGTCGAACAGCCCCATCAGGGCGCCGCTGTCGGCGAGGGCCGGACTCCGTCGTTGGCGCTGCGCCTCATCCGGGCTGGTTCATCTCGGCCTCGAGCTTGGCCAGCTGGTCGAGGCGCTTCTGCAGCGGCGGGTGGGTGGAGAACAGCGACGACAGGCTGGTGCCGTGGGACAGGGCGGGGGTGAAGTAGAAGGCGTTGAAGTGCTCGGCCGAGCGCAGGTCCCGGGTGGGGATGCGGCTCATCTCGCCGGTCACCTTCACCAGGGCCGAGGCGAGCAGCGACGGGCGGCCGATCAGGATGGCCCCCGAGCGGTCGGCGGCCAGCTCGCGGTAGCGCGACAGGGCCATGGTGAGGAGGAAGCTGATGGCGTAGATGACGGCGGAGACGACGAGCACGGCCATCTCGACCAGGGCGGCCTGCCCGGCGCCACCGCGGTCGTTCCCTCCACCACCGAAGCCGCCGAAGAGCCCGGCGTAGATCATGAACCGCGTGATGAGGCCGGCCATCATCCCGAGGAAGCTGGCGATGGTCATGACGGCCACGTCGCGGTGGGCGACGTGCGAGAGCTCGTGGGCCAGGACGGCTTCGAGCTCGGGCTCGTCCAGTCGGCGCATGATGCCCCGTGTGGCGCACACCACGGCGTTCGAGGGGTTGCGGCCCGTGGCGAAGGCGTTGGGCATGTCGACCTCGGCGACCGCCACGCGGGGCTTCTTCATGTCGGCCAGGGCGCAGAGCCGGTCGACGATGCCGTGGAGCTCGGGCTCCTGCTCGGCGGTGACGATGTGCCCGTGCATGCCGAAGAGGGCGATCTTGTCCGAGAACCAGTACTGGCAGAACAGGAACGCGGCCGCGAGCACGAGGATCACGCCGAGGTTGAGGCCCACGGCGAAGAGGATGCCGATGACGAGGGCATAGAGAACGACCATGAACAGGCCGGTGATGAACATCCGGACCGTGAGCCCGCGGTCGGCGGGGATGCGGCGGTTGATCGCCATCAGGTATTCACCTCGGGTTGCGTTTCTGGTGGGGATGGTCGGGGACGGCGTCGTCTGGGCCGGCGCTGTCGACGCGCCGCTTCGTCGCCCGTGGCTGCCGCCGGGGGCAGGACCGGCCGCGGGTGCGACGCGCCAGCTCGGTCTTCAGCGCGGCGAGCTCCCGGTCGACCTGGGACGTGGCGCTCACCTTGTCCAGCTGGGCCTGGATGTCGTCGGTGCTCGAGGTGAGATCGGTGAGTGCGCCCGAGGCCAGGAGCTCGTCGATGGCGCCGGCGCGGGCCTGCATCTGGGCGATCTTGTCCTGGGCCCGCTGCATGGTCAGCGCCGGCGTCGCTCATGGACTCCGAGATGCCCGCCACGGCCTCGCCGATCCTGGTCTGGGCCTGGGCGGCGGTGTAGGTCGCCTTCAGGGTCTCCTTGCGGGTCCGGAAGGCGGCCACCTGGGCCTGGAGACGCTGGGAGGTCGCGACGAGCTTCTCCTGCTGGGCGGCGATCTGGGCGTGCTGGGTCTCGAGATCGGTGAGCTCCGCGGCGATGGCGGCCCGTCGGGTGAGCGCCTCGCGGGCCAGGTCCTCGCGGTTCTGGGCCAGGGCCTGGCGGGCCTGGTCCTGCAGCTTCGCCCCCTGCTGCTGGAGCTGGTCGGCCTGGATCTCGATGCGCTTCCTGGCGGTGGCCACCTCGGCGATGCTCCGGCGCATCTTCTGGAGGTTCTCGAGCTGCTTCTCGTAGGAGAGGTCGAGGGTGTCGCGGGGGTCCTCGACCCTGTCGAGCACCTTGTTCGCCTTGGCCCGGAAGATGTTCAGCGAACCGCGTGAAGATGCCCATGGCATCATCAGCATCGGGGAGGGGCATCGTCCGGTCGCCGCGCGGACGCACCTGGTGGGGCGCACTTGCAGCCTCGATTCGGGCCCCCCTTGGGCCGGCCGGCAGGGACCGTCCACGGGGGATGCCCGGGCCCGTCGGCCCCGGACCGGTCCCGACCGCGGCGGCAGCCGGGTACCGTGAGGGCGATGAGCACGCGCTTGTGCCTTGCTGACCGTCCACGCCCACCCCGACGACGAGGCGTCCAAGGGCGCGGCAACCGTCGCCCGCTACCACGCCGAGGGTGTCCACACCGTGCTCGTGTGCTGCACCGGCGGCGAGGAGGGCGACATCCTGAACCCGGCCATGGACACGCCCGAGGTCCGCGCCGACCTGCCCGCCGTCCGGCGCCGGAGCTCGACGCGGCGGCCGCGTTCATCGGCTACGACGAGGTCGTCATGCTCGGCTACCGCGACTCGGGCATGCCGGACACCCCGGCCAACGCCCGTCCCGACTCCTTCGCCCGGCCCCCCTCGACGAGGCCGTCGGGCCGCCTCGTGGCCGTGATCCGCCGGGAGCGCCCCCAGGTGATCGTCACCTACGGCGACGACCAGCAGGGCTACCCCCACCCCGACCACCTCCGGGTGCACGAGATCTCGGTGGCCGCCTTCGACGCCGCCGGCGATCCCGGCGCCTACCCCGAGGCCGGGGAGGCCTTGCAGCCGCTCGAAGATGTACTACGTGGGCTGGTCGGCAGCCCGGATCATGGCCATGCACGAGAAGTTCCTCGAGCTCGGGCCTGGAGTCGCCCTTCGACGACGGCTGGCTCGAGCGGGCCAGCCAAGCACGACCCGACTACACGACCTCGATCGACATCTCGGACTACGCCGACGTCCGGCGCCAGGCGCTGCTGGCCCACGCCACCCAGGTCGACCCGACCTCGAGTTCTGGTTCGGGCTGCCCCCCGAGGTGCCCGGACCGTCCATCCCGTCGACGAGTACATCCTCGCCCGCAGCCTGCGTGGGACCCGACCGGGCGACCGGGGCTGACCGAGGAGACGACCTCTTCGCCGGTGTGCGGGACCTCGCCGCTCGGTAACATGCGCCGCGATGCGGCGTGCCCAGTCCTTGGCGGCCGCGCGCCGTAGCCGACGCCGACGACCCAGGGAGGACGACATGTCGAAGTGGCTCAGCCAGGAGTGGCTCGACGAGACCAGGAAGCTGGCCGAGGGCCAGCCCGAGCGCCCCGGGCCTCGGCCAGCATGCAGTACGTGGTCACCGGCGGCCCCGACGGTGACATCGAGTACTACTGGGTCCTCGAGAACGGCAAGCTCATCGAGAGCCAGCTCGGCGACCTCGACGACGCCGAGGTGACGCTCACCACCGGCTACGACGACGCCATGAAGATCCAGAAGGGCGAGCTCGACGCCAACGCCGCCTTCATGCAGGGCAAGGTGAAGGTCACCGGCAACATGGCCAAGGTCATGGCGCTGCTGCCGATCACCAACTCGCCCGAGTACAAGCAGCTCCAGACCGAGATCGCCGCGATCACCGAGTTCTGATCCGGGGCGCTCCCGGCTCGGGCGGCGCCGGAGAGCTGGCGGCGCTCAGGCTCCGGCCCGCATGAGGTCGCGCAGCGGGCGGTAGCCGATCAGCGTCACCCCGGCGTCGTCGAGCGCCTCCCGCAGGTCGGGGTCGTGCACGAGGAAGCCGGTGGTCGTCGACGCGGCCTCCCAGTCGGTGGCCATGGCCTCGAGCTCGGGGCTGTCCACGGCCGGGTGCAGGTAGGCCTCGGTCACGCCCGGCTTGCAGCCGCGGGATGGCGTCGAGGTGGACCTGGCGGCTGCCCACCCCGGGCACGTACACGAAGTCGTCGGGGAAGACCACGCCCTCCTCGGCGGCCAGGGCCCGGAAGGGGAAGCCGATCAGCCCCTCGGTGTCGGCCCCCGACAGCCGCAGGGGCAGGCTGAACTCGACGGCCAGGTCGAGGTAGACGTCGAAGAACTCCGACTTGATCTGCATGGTGCCCATGTGGGCGTCGAGGTGGCTCACGTCGAAGCCCCACAGGATGGCCCGCTCGATCTGGGCCCGGCACTCGCGGCGCACCTCGTCGAGATCGGCGTGGTCCCAGACGTCCTCGACCGTGCGGGGGAAGCCCCCGTCGCCGTCGAGCAGGGACGGGGCGTGGGTGATCGGGCCCCACCGGTAGAGGTCGTGCTCGGCGTTGACCGTGAGGTGCACGCCGACGTCCTCGCCCCGGTACGCGGCGGCCGCGCCCCGGGCCCAGGGGCAGGGGACCATCAGGCTGGCGCTCGTGGCCAGCCCGTCGCGCAGCGCCTCGTAGACGCCGACGTTGGCGGCGTGGCAGAAGCCGAGGTCGTCGCAGTTGAGGATCAGGAGCTTGGCGTCCTGGGCGTAGCCGAGTCGCTCGGCGAGTGATGACACGCACCCGACGGTAGCGCCCTCGCCGCCCGCACCGGTCCGATCCGGGCCCGGGCGTCGATCAGGCGGCGTCGGCCCGGGTGTCCCCGAGCGCAGACGACCGGGCCAGGGCGGCACGCGCCGCCGCCAGTCCCCGGCGACCGACTCGGCGCGTGGACTCGTCGATCCGCCAGTCGCTCTCGAGCACGGGCCGCGCCGGCCGACCGGCTAAGTCGCCGACCAGGGGGAGCCGCAGTTGGTTTTCCACGAGACGCAGCATCGCGCCGAGGTGTAACAGCGGAGGTTCGGAGGCCCCGGTGGGCGTGGCGCGAACGAGAACCAGCCCGGGAACCGGCCCCGAGCCCCGTCCGTCGAACAGAGCGACACCGGCAAGAAGAAGGACGGGAAGGTGGTGACCGTGGGTCACGGTCGTGGCTGGGCATGGGCATCGGGCCCGCTGGTGACAGCGGTCCTGGTGGCGGGATGCGGGTCGGGCCCGGGACCCACTCCCCAAGGGGTGGCTGCGACGACATCCATCCCGACGACCACGTCCACCGTTCCCGCGCTGCGCCGCCACGATTGGTAGCCGCCACAGGGATCTGCTCCGCTGCCGGCACGTTGACCGAGCTCTCGGTGACCAGGACCGACGCGTTTCCCCAGAATCCGGTGTCCTTCGACTTCCCGGCCCAAGTCACCTCCACGAACGGCGCGGCGATCGCCGGAGTGGCCCGGGCCGCGTGCCAGCTGGGGGACTTCCCTGCAGGGTCGATGTCGTGTCCCGCCGATTTCGGCATCGGCTACGCGCTGGTCTTCACGGCGGGCAGGGTGGTGTTCGGGACCATCACCGCCGATCCGACGGGCTGTCCGAGCGTGACGGGATTGGGCGCACCACGGTGGGCGGCCCCGGCCTTCTGGGACCAACTGGCCGTAGCGCTCGGACTGCCCGCGCCCCGCGAGTACTGCGACCCCTTCCGCGGGCGGCTCCCGACCACTCCCACCCAGTGTGGCCCTGACCTCTAACGGGCCGGAGAACCTCCAGCCCGAGCCCCAGCCCAAGCCCGAGTCGGGCCCGAGTCGGGGACGGGTGGTGCCGAGCCTGTAGGTTCGGCTTGGTGGACAGATACGGGATCACGGTGCCCTTCGACGACGTGCCTCTGGCCGAGCACGGGTCGTGGTACCGACGGCTGGAAGAGCTCGGGTACACCGACGTGTGGACCGGGGAGGCGAACGGTGCCGACGGCTTCACTCCGCTGGCGCTGGCCGCGGTCACGAGTGACCGGCTTCGGCTGGGGACGGCCGTGGTGCCCGTCTACACGCGAGGACCGGGGCTCCTGGCCATGCAGGCTGCCACTATGGCCGAGCTCGCGCCGGGACGGTTCGCCCTCGGGGTGGGCTCGTCATCGGACGTCATCGTGGAGCGTTGGAACGCCACGCCCTTCCTCGAGCCCTACAAGCGGGTGCGTGACACGGTGCGGTTCCTGCGCGCCGCTCTCACCGGGGACAAGGTCGACGTCGAGTACGAGACGTTCACGGTCCGCGGATTCCGTCTGGGAAGGCGCCTCGAGCAACCGCCACCGATCTACGTCGCCGCCCTGCGCCCAGGGATGCTGCGACTGGCAGGGCGTGAGGCGGACGGGGCCATCCTCAATTGGCTGTCCGCCGACGACGTCTCGAAGGTGGTCCCCGAGATCGGGATGGGTAAGGCCGTCGTGGCCCGCATCTTCGTGTGCCCCACCGACGACGCCGATCGAGCCCGGTACGTGGGCCGCATCGGCATCGCCGCATATCTGAACGTTGCGGTGTACGCGGCGTTTCACGAGTGGTTGGGGCGAGGGCCGGTGCTCGAGGCGATGTGGACGGCGTGGCGCTCCGGGGACCGCAAGGCCGCGCTGGCCGCCATTCCCGACGAGGTGGTGGACGCACTGGTGGTCCACGGGTCGCCCGAGGAGTGCCGCGCTCATGTGCAGCGCTACGTCGACAACGGCGTCACCATTCCGGTCCTGGCCGTGCTCCCCGGGGGAGACGACCTCGTCAAGGTGGTAGAGAACCTCGCGCCCGGCACCGCCTGACAGAAGACGCCCGGCACCGCCTGACAGAAGACGCCCGGCACCGCCTGACAGAAGACGCCCGGCACCGCCTGACAGAAGACGCCCGGCACCGCCTAACAGAAGAGCATCCTGAGGGCAGCCCCGTTCGGCGGCACGCGGCTATCCGCGGGGTGCGACCAAGGCGGCGAGGGCGGAGTCGATGTCGACAAAGTCGAAGTGGAACCCCGATGCCGTCAGCTTGGTGGGCAGGACGCGCTGTCCGGCGAGCACCATCTCCGAGGCGAGGTCGGACCCGAGGGCGACCCGCAAGGCGAAGCCCGGTACGGCCAGGACCGTGGGGCGACCCAGGGCCCGGCCCAGTGCCCGGGTGAAGTCACGATTGGTCACCGGCGCCGGTGCCGTGGCGTTGACAGGGCCCTGCAGAGAGGGCTCATCGAGCGCACGCAGGATGGCGCCGACCACGTCGGGGAGCGAAATCCAGCTCAACCATTGACGGCCGCTTCCCAACCTGCCCCCCATCCCGAGCCGGAAGAGAGGGAGCTGACGCGCCAGGGCCCCGCCGCGTGCCGAAAGCACCACCCCAGAGCGCAGCAGGACGACCCGAATGCCGGCTTGGGTAGCGGGCTTGGTGGCGTCCTCCCAGTTGCGGCACAATTCGGCCAAGAACCCGCGCCCGGGCGCACTGTCCTCGCTCAGCTCCTCGGCGCCGCGGTCGCCGTAGAAGCCGACGGCCGAGGCACTCACCAGCACGGTCGGGGGCTGGCTGAGTCCGGCCAGCGTCCGGGCCAGCAGCGACGTCGACTGCACGCGGCTGGACACGATCTCGTGCCGACGCGCCGCCGACCAGCGTTTGTCGCCGATGCCGGCTCCGGCCAAGTGCACCACGGCACCGGCTCCTTCGAGGGCGCCGGTGTCGATCGACCCGGTGGCGGGGTCCCATCTCGCTTCGCCGGCGGCGGGAGCTCGACGGACCAGGGAGGTCACGTCGTCCCCGCGGGCACGCAGGGCGGTGACGACCGACTCACCGATGAGCCCGCTCGATCCCGAGACCACAACGCGCATGCTGTTCTCCGTTCCCGGTCCCCAGCGGGCCGCTGGTGCCGCAGTGATCAGTTTCGGGGCTTACCCCATGTGCATCCGCGCCCAAACGAGGTACGCGCTATCAATACTTGCTCGGTCCCACGCCCAGCGAGTTGCACGTGGAGCCCATCGCCGTGAGCTGCTCCTCGACGCCGACATCGTCGGAGGCGTTCACATCCGCCTGCATCGCGCGAGCCTCGATCTGGATGTGATGATTGTCCGCCGACTCACCGGATGTGATGACCCGTCGGGCGATGACGGAGGGGACCGTGTCGTGGTGATTGATCAGTGCATACATGGCGTCGATGGAGGCACAGGCCTCAAGGTCGTTCGGTGGCTTCGCCAAATGGGGGCCAAATGAGCAGGCGGCAATCCCCAGAATGAATGACAGCGAGGCAGCGCCGATGAGGATGCGTCGCATCTGTGTCGTCACCGATGGCGGATGGTAGCCGGAGACTCCGGCCTGTTCGACCCAAACCAAACGACGATCCGAGAGCATGTGACTCAGGTCGCCCATCTCGAACTCGCCCCTGTCGGGCACACCGCGCCGTTGAATCGAGCCGCTTATTGACGCGATCTGGGCCCTCGATCCCGAGAGTCCGTCCTCGACCGGCTCCTCAACTTGTCGGTCCCCAGCAATGTCCGCCGCCGATTTCAGATTGGCCACCGATGGCATCCGGCCCCCCCGACCTGGGCATTCTCATTTCATTTGCGGCTACAAGGACGTGGGAGATCGAGAGGAACAGCGTGGCACAATCGTTTGAGCACAGTCGGCTACGGACCAGGTCGGGGGAGTCGTGTCGGTAGCCCCGTGACGACGTGTTGCCGAGCAGCGCCGGCGAGAGGGGCGCGAGACTTGAGGACATGGAGTCACTGGTTGGCTCGATGATGGCGACGTCGGGGGCGCTGGTCGGGGTGATCGTGGGTGTGCTCGCCGTCATCGTCGTCGTCGTCGTCTTCCTTTCGGCGGCGATCAAGGTGGTGACCGAATACGAACGCTCGGTGTTCTTCCGTCTGGGCCATGTCCGTCCCGAGGCCAAGGGCCCCGGTGTCATCTTCCGCTTTCCGATCGTGGACCGTCTCGTCAAGGTGACGCTGCGGGTCGAGGTGGTCGACATTCCCCCGCAGGCGGTCATCACCAAGGACAACGTCACGATCCAGGTGGACGCCGTGGTGTACTTCCAAGTCGTCGATCCGGTACAGGCCGTGCTCGGCGTGGACAACTTCCGCTTTGCCAGCCAACGGATCGCTATGACGAGTCTGCGGTCGATCATCGGCCGACACGAGCTCGACAACCTCCTCGCTCACCGTGAAGACGTGAACAATGAGCTGCGCACGGTGATCGCGGCCTCGACGGGGCACTGGGGAGTGGAGGTGCGTCAGGTCGAGTTGCGCGACATCACGCTGCCCCCCGAGCTCTTGCGAGCCATGGCCCGCCAGGCCGAGGCCGAGCGCGAGCGCCGGGCCAAGGTCATCGCCGCCACCGGCGAGCTCGAGGCGAGCCAGGAGCTCTCCGAAGCAGCCGCCAAGCTCTACGAATCACCCGGGGCCCTGCAGCTACGGGCCCTGCAGACGTTGGCGGAGGTGGCCAGCGAACACAACTCCACGCTGGTCTTCCCCGTTCCCATCGAGCTGCTCACGGGGTTCATCACCCACGGGCGCGCAGCGGGCGACGCGGTGCCCCCGGTAGCCGTCATCCCACCTCCACCTCCTCGGTCTCCGGCCCCGGTGAGAGCAGGCGGGCCCGATACGCCGCGCCCATCGGGTTCTGCGGGTCAGACACCCGAAGACCTGTGGGGTCAGGAACCCCCGCCTTCGCCGTAGCGCGCCCTGATGTCTGCATCGGTGGCGCGCACCTTGGCCGCCATGGCCTGGCGAGACTTGTCGAGGGCAGCGGCCAGTGTTTCGTCGCTGAGCGCAAGGATCCGAACGGCGAGGAGCCCGGCGTTGCGGCCGCCGTCGACGGCGACGGTGGCAACGGGGACACCCGGGGGCATCTGCACCATGGCCAGGAGCGCGTCCAGCCGCCGAGGCTGCCCGAGGCGATCGGCACGGCGATCACCGGTAGCGAGGTCGCCGCGGCCAGCACGCCGGCGAGGTGTGCCGCCTTGCCGGCACCGGCGATCACGACACCGAATCCCCGGTCGGCGGCATCGCGAGCGAACTGTAGGGCGTCGTCGGGGGTGCGGTGCGCCGAGAGCACCCGGACCTCGACAGGAACACCGAACTCGCGCAGCGCCTCGATCGCGCCCTCCATCACGGGCGCGTCGGACGCGCTTCCCATCACTACGCCGACTGTCTTCATCGGACTCCCGTCGTCCATGTCGATTTGCGTCACGACCGCCTGATCCGCGCGGCGTTCCGGGCACATTCTGCCCCGCGGAACGGCCCTGGCCCACTTTCGGCCCTGTGGGGACCAGTGGCCGTCAGCCTGGTGCTGCCACACGCTGGAGCACGGCGCGGAGATGGTGGGTCAGCGGCACCCCGACCGCCGCCATGTCGAGCTCATAGCCGAGGCCGTCGTCTTCAACCGTCATGCGGCGCACGACGGCGGTGACCTCTTTGGCACTGCCTGTTCCGGAGACGAGCTTCGACGAAAGTACGAGGGACGTGGCGCTGAGGGGCCCCTCGCTCAACTCCACCACGCCGGTCGGATGGGCGACGACGAGCTCCACATGGGTGGGCGACGCGCAACGCCAGTAGCCGGTCTCGGCGTGGAGGGGACGGCCGTCGTCGAGGTTCCAGGTGCGCTGTGCGTACGCGAGAAAGGGCTTGCCCACGTGCGACAGGGTGATCTCTTCGCCGTAATGGAAAGGCTCGATGGTGGGATACGACCCTTCCCCCTCGCCCGCCCATCGCCCGAGTAGGAACGACAGGGGAGCGACGGCTTCGTGCAAGGCGGCCGGGGCCCCCGTACCATGGCCGGTCATGCGTCGCTCTGTCGGCGGTGGACCGACACGGCGTAGTCGCCACCGGAATAAGGCACCCGTTCCCAGGTCGCCCAGCGGTGCACGAGCTGAAGTCCCACCGACGCGCTCGAGCGCGTCATATCGGTTCAAAGTGAGCTGACGTCCAACCTGAAACCCGGCTACGACGAGGCCGCCGGGCACGACGGTCCGGGCCAGGTTCGAGACCACGGCGGACTCCGTGCCGAGTTCGAGGAAGATCATCACGTTCCCCGCCGCCACCACGAGGTCGAAGCGGCTGTCGGGAAGCTCCGCGCTCGAGAGGTCTCCGAGAATCCACTCGAGGTCTGGCGCCTTGGCTCGGGCCGTATCGAGCATGGCCTGTTCGACGTCGATGCCGAGCACCTCGTAGCCGCGTCGGGCGAGCTCGATGGCGACGCGACCGGTGCCGCAGCCGGCGTCGAGGACCCTGGCGGGCGGATCCCCGAGGAGCCCGGCCACCAGGTCGGCTTCCCCGTGGAGATAGCGCCCCTCCGACGCGAACCGGGCGAACCGGGCGTCGTACTCGTCACCGCGCAGAGGCACCGACAGACCCTGCCGTCGCTACGAGCGTGCCCGAGAGCCGATCGGTGAACAGCGTCTTCTCCTTTTGTGCTTCGGAGGCGGGGTGCGACGCCGTGTGGGCGCGGACAGGGGTAATCCGACCAAGCGAAGCAGGAACGGGGTGAACAGCAAGAGGACGATACCAGTCGCCGCCGCACCGATGAGATCGACGGCGATGGTCCCGGCCACAGAGCCATAGGGCTTCGAGGTCACGGCATCGGCGACGGCGGGCTCGACCTGAGCGGCCGAGGTGACCGATGTGGTCGGGGCCACCGGCTGAGTCGTGGTGGTTGTCGTGGTCGTAGTGGTCGTAGTTGTCGTCGTAGTGGTGGTGGTTGTCGTGGTCGTCGTGGTTGTTGCCGGAACGGCCGTCGTCGGCGGGGTCGTCGGGGTCGGACCTGACGCTGGAGTCGTCGGAGTCGGACTGGTCGGGGTCGGAGTGCTGGTCGGTGAGGAGCCTGTCGAGGTGGTCGGCTGAGACGATCCGGCGCTCGGTGCTTTGGTCGGGGGTGAACTCGATGCAGTCGTGCTCGAAAGTATGACTGGCGTGCTCGGAGCAGTGGTTGATGAAGACGTGCCATTCTGGGCGGCAACCGAAGGATCAGTCGGCACAATCGTGGTGGGGGGTGACGACGCCTCGATCGCACGATCAGGGGGCAAGTAGACCGCGGCGTTGGGGGTTGTCGCGGCGGGATTCTTCACGGCGCGCGTTGTCGGCGAGTGTCCGGCTGAGAGGGCCAGCGGAACACCGATCACGATCAGGATGGCGGCGACAGCCAAACCAACGATGGCGTAACGGCACGCGGGCAGGCTCGAAGCAATTGTGCGGGCCGCCCTTCCCGCCGGCGGCTCCCAGGGGTCGAAGATCCGAGGAGGCGGCGCCTGCGGAGGGAACGTGACAGGGGGCGACGTCTCGAGGGGCGACGTCTGAGGCGGGGTCGTGACAGGGGGCGACGTTTCGAGGGGCGCCGTCTGAGGGGGGAACGATGGTGGCGGCGACGCGACTTCTGATGTCGCCATCGGGGGTGTCGCCGGTTGGGGAGGCAGGGCATCGATCTGGTCGTAACCGATGGCGTCGCCGTTTCGGACCAGCGACGTTGGTTTACCGAGAAAGAAACGACGGAACTCGAATCGCCCAAAGGGATCGGAGAGCCACTCGCCGCTAGGACCTTCTCCGATCTCGGGCATTGAGCGTCAGTCCCCGCTGGCAGCCTTCACGACATCGAACCCCGAGAACCCGTCGGGCAAGATCCGTGTGAGTGGTGACATCAAGCTAGCGTTTGAATGTCGTGTTTAGCAAGAAATTACCTTCTTTGAAGGTCTTCGCGGGTCCGACGAAGGAGATCGATACCACGGCCACCAGAAAGTTCGCGCACGCGTTACCTGTTTGGCGCGTGCCGTTCACCTGAACGAGTTGAAGCTGAATCCGTCACCGCCTGGGCGGCTGACCGACGGAGGGACCGTTTCGCTCGGCCGTTGACCGAACAAGGACAGATTCTCGTTGGTGCTGCATGCACCAGACGGCTCGTACCTGCGAGGTCGCACCCGATCACGCTGGTCGTTCCACTGGGCCATCGAGGCGACAGCACCAGTGCGGTGATCCGAGTCCGAATCGCTTCGAGAAGGCAGCGACACCGCGGACGCCGTCGTTGTCCTGGCGATCATGCCCTCTTCCCTCTGAGTGGCCGTATTACGGAGGGGCCAGTCACGGCTCGGAGACGGTTTCCCCCGCCGTCTAGGGCTGCAGATCCGTCAACTAGCCCCGGCACAGCGGTGCTGCCACGATGTCTACACAACTGCGACCAGTCGTTCGCGCCGAGGGTGTTCTCCGGACGCCGGTCGGTCGGCGGCGGCACCGACCCGGGGAGAGCAGCATGCGCATCGGCTTGGGCCTCGACATGGATGGGACGTTGGACGAGATCGTGGCGAGGGCCCGCGTGCTCTCCTCCACGGGAGTGGTCTCGTTGTGGTCCTCGCAGATCTTCGGCTGGGACACGCTCACGGTCCTGGCCATCGTGGGTCGCGAGGTACCGGGCATCGATGTGGGGACAGCTGTGATCCCCATTCACCCCCGACACCCGATGATGCTGGCCGAGCAAGCGCTCACCGTCCAAGCCGCCAGCGGCGGGCGCTTCGTGCTCGGAGTCGGCCTGTCACATCAGGTCGTGGTAGAAGGGGCTTGGGGCTACTCCTTCGATCGACCCGCTCGGTACATGCGCGAGTATCTGTCGGTGCTCGTGCCCCTGCTCCACGGGGAGCAGGTGTCGTTCAACGGTGAGGTGATCCGGACCAACACCTTCGCACCCCTCGATTCCGCGCCCACGACACCCCCGCCGGTGCTCGTGGCCGCGCTCGGCCCGACCATGCTGCGACTTGCCGCCACCCAGGCCGAGGGGACTGTCACGTGGATGGTGGGCCCGGCCACGATCGCCGATCACATCGTGCCCACCATCACCGCGGCAGCGGCCGATGCCGGTCGGCCAGCGCCGCAGGTGGTCGTCACCCTGCCGGTGTGCGTGACCGGTGACCCCGACGCGGCCCGGGCCAGAGCCGACCGGATCTTCGCCATGTACGGACATCTGCCTTCCTATCGCGCCATGTTGGACCGCGAAGGGGCAGTCGGGCCGGCCGACGTCGCCGTCGTCGGGAGCGAGGAAGAGGTGGCCGCACAGATCCGCCGCTTGGCGGAGGGTGGGGCGACGGAGTTCTCGGGAGCCGTGTACGGAACGCCCGACGAGGTCGAGCGGTCGCGGGCCCTTCTGGGTGCGCTGGCCAAGGCCGCCTCGCGCTGACGCGCGCCCTCCGGTGCGAGCGCAGTGCCGTCTGGCGACCGCGGCGTCAGCGCTTGATGGTGGTGTGCTTGAACTCGTTGATCTCGGGGTGCTCGTCGAGAAGGGCGAGGACGCCCTCGATGGTCGACCGGGCGTCCCGCGCATCGCCAGCGGGGCGAGTCATGATGCGTACGAACACTGCTCTGTCGCCGACCACAAAGGTCGGGACACCGAAGACCCGATGAGTCGTGACCGCCGCCTCGTGCGCCTTGCGGAACGCTGTCGCGCGGACCGCCCTCGGCCATCGTGGCGAACACCTTGGCGCTGTCGACCCCTGAGGCGTCGATGACGTTTCGGATCATCGACTCGTCGCGCAGGTCGAGCCCGCCATCGTGGCGAGCGGCGAACAGTCCGATGTGGACGTCGAAGAAGCGGTCGGGGAAGTTGTCCCGCACCACCAGTCCGGCCTCGATGGCCAGGAGGTCCGGGGCCTTGGTGGGGTCTTCCCATACCGGGTCCCCTCCATCCTCCACGTGGGCCTGAGTCAGCGAAAAGGGTACGAACTCGACGTCCCAGTTCGCCCCCCCCCGCAGAGCTGTGACCAGATGCTCGTGGGCGTTGCGGGCGAACGGGCAGCGGTAGTCGTAGGTGACCGAGAACGCGAATTGGCTCATATCATCGTCAACGCCGGCCGGGAACGCCCCATTCCAGGCGGCGCTCACCGACCCTCCCACAGGCACAAGGATGCGGCCCAGCCTTCCCAGGAGGACCCCGAGGATCGACCCCGCCACCACGTCGGAGGCATGGTGGAGGCGGACGTGGACCCGGCTGAAGGAGATCGCCCCGGCCATGGCGTAGTAGGCGGGGCCCAGCGGGTCGTCCTCGGCCAGCAATGTCGCCGCGCACCAGGCGGCGAGGGTGTGGCCCGAAGGAAAGCTCGCCGTCCGCGGGATCCGAACAGGCAGAGGATGAGGGGCAGCGTTCGGGGCGTCGCCGTCGGCCCACCGCCGATTTGACCGCGGCGTTGACCACCGGCGTGACCAACCCGGTGAAGACGACGGCGCGGATGGCGGCCGCACGGCGTGGGCCCGGTCGACGGCCTCGGGCCACGCCGGCGAGAAACCAGATGAGCCCGTGGTCGCCGAGGGCCGACGCCGCGTACGCCGCGGTGTCGGCGAGGTGACGCCCACGCAGCGGATGCTACGAGCCGGTCAACGCAGCGGTCGAAGGCGTCGACGCCTTGGCGCAGCACCGCGGCAGGCTATCGGGATACACGAGCCCGGCCACCCAGGGTCTGGGCTCTCACCCGGCCCGGGCGATGGGCGTCGGGGGTTGGCCCCGTGAATTCCGAGGCCAGTGCCGGGTCGCCGCCGAAGGTCGGGCACAGGGACCGGAAACTGCACCAATTGCACAGCGCCGAGGGCCGGGGCCGGAAGTCCTCGTGCTCGCACGCCCGCTCGATGGCCGACCACACCGCCGACGTCCGTTGCCGGGTCCCGCGCAGCGGCCTGCTCGGACGGCTCGGCCTCGATGACGACCGGCTCGCGCAGGTACATGCAGCCGGACGCCGCCGGGCGCCGGCCGAGAACCTGCTCGCACAGCAGGGCGTAGAACTGCACGCCGCCGAGGCGTTGCTGCTCCTGGTTGACCGACGGGACGCGGCCGGTCTTGTAGTCGACGACTATCGAGCTCGCCCTGGGGGTGACGTCGAGACGGTCGATGATGCCCCGCAGGCGTAGGCCCGCCACGTCGGCCTCGAGGGTCAGCTCCACGCCGACGGCGTCCACGGCGTCGGGTCTTCGAGCTGGAAGTAGTCGTCGACCAGCGCGGCGGCATCGGCCACGAACGCCTCGCCCTGTGCGTCGGCCAGTTCGAGGCCGGCGAGGTCGGGGTCCTCCTGGAGCGCCTCCCAGGCACAGGTCGAGGGCATGGCGGGCCGCTTCGGGGGTCCGCTCGCCGCGGGGGTGGTCCCAGAACAGGCGCTCGAGGGCACTGTGTACGAGCGTGCCCTTGACCATGTGGGGCGCGGGCGCCTCGGGCAGCCTGTCGATGGCCGCGAAGCGGAAGGCGAGCGGGCAGTCCTTGAAGGCGCTGAGCTTGGAGGGGGACAGGGATCGGGGAAGCGCCAGGGCCATCGGCGAAGGCTACGCCCCGGGTGTGCCGGTCACGGGGACCAGACAGTCCCGCACCGAGGCCGCCACGGCGCCGGGGTCCTCGAGCGGTCCGAAGTGCCCCATGCCGGGGAACACCACGATGGTCGGCGCCGCCAGGCGCCGGGCGAATGCCCCTGCTGGTCGGGGCCGAAGCCGTCGGTCTCGGCACCGCAGGCCAGGGTGACCGGGCACCGCACCTCGGCCAGATGGGCGTAGGCGTCGTGGGAGAGGGCGTGGGCGAACACCTGCGCTTCGTGCTCGCGTCGGCAGCGGAGCCGGATGCCGCCCTCCTCGATCGGATGCGAAGCCGTTGTCGACGTAGGCGGCCAACACGTCGGGATGCAGCCGGTCGAAGGGTGCCTTGCCGGCGAAGTTGGCGATCGCCTCGTGGCGTGAGGCGAATCTCTCGCGCCGACGCAGCGCCCCGGCCGCCAGGGGGTTCCCCTCACCCCCGGCGAGGTGCGCCAGGGGCACGTCCCCGGGGTAGACGACGGGCTCGAAGCAGTACAGAGCGGCGAAGGTGCCCGGGCGAGCCTCCTCGGCGAGGAGCAGCGCGGCGCCCCCGCACGAATGCCCGAACCCGTAGGGGCGCACGAGCCCGAGGTGGTCGACAACGGCGAGCACGTCGAGGGCGAAGCCGTGCCAGTCGAAGTCCGCATCGGGGGGCGCGTCCGACGCTCCATGGGCACGCTCGTCGAGGGCGATGGAGTGGAATTGTCCGCGCAGGTGGGCGGCCAGGGGCCCGAAGGCCGGGCCGCAAAATCCCGTGGCGTGGGCGAGCAGGAGCGGGGGACCGTTCCCGCCGAGGTCGTAGTAGGCGATGCCCACCCCGTCTGATGTCGTCACCCGACCGGCGGGGGTGGTCGGCCGCAAGGGCCCGTCGGGCGCGACGGGAGGACCGGTCTCGGGCACGGGGCGACGCTACCGGGCACCGGCGTCGGTCCTGCCCACCGGGCTTTCGAGGGCGGGGAACCACAGCGGCCTGGGACCGACGGGCGCTCTGCCACCACAGTGTGTCGAGGGCCAGGGGGCCGACTAAACATGGTGCGTGACGCACTTCATCTCGTCGTACGGTTACCTGGCTGTCTTTCTGTTCACGGTGGTCGAGGCGGCCTGTATCCCCATACCGTCGGAGCTGACCCTCGGGCTAGCCGGAGCGCTCGCCAGCGGGGCGGTCGATCCGCAGCACAAGCTCAATCTGGTCCTGGTCATCGTGATCGGCGTAGCGGGGGAGCTGACGGGCTCGTTCATCGCTTACGTCGTCGGGCGCACCGGTGGTCGGGCCTTCGTGGACCGGTTCGGGAAGTACCTGCTGCTCACCCACAAGGACCTCGACCGCGCCGAGGCGTGGTTCGCACGCCGCGGTGACTCCGCCGTCCTCGTGGGCCGCGTGGTGCCGGTGGTGCGCACGTTCATCTCGTTTCCTGCGGGCGTGGCCGAGATGCCCGTCGTCGCCTTCGGTGTGTTCACGGTCATCGGGGTGACGGTGTGGATCGGCGTGCTGGCGGGCATCGGCTACGCCCTCGGCAGCAGCTACCACTCCATGGTGAAAGCGTTCGGCGACGCGTCTTACGTCGTCGCCGCTCTTGTGGTCGTGGCCCTGGCCCTCACCATCGTGCACCGCTTTCGGGCGGTGCGCGCCGAGCAGGCGGGCCTGGCGGGCGGCGGTGGGAGCGGGGACGTCGTGTCGCCCGGCGGTGCCGACGCCCAGAAACTGCCGGCCGACCACAGCTGATGGCCGGCGGCGTGACCGCCCAGCGCCTGGTGTGGCGCGGCGGCCTGTCGTTCGAGGGAGAGGACTCCTGGGGCCACCGCCTCGGTATCAGCGGCGACAGTGTCGAGGAGGGAGCCAAGGCCTCGGACCTCCTTCCCCTGTCCTTGGCGGCGTGCCTGTCCTACGGCGTGGTGGTGGTGCTGCGTAAGAAGCGCCAGGAGCTTCGCACCCTGGAAGTGGTGGTGGCCCTCGCAGCAGGATGACGTGGCGCCGTGGCGATTCGTGCATGTGGCCCTGCGCTTCGAGGTCGGCGGCCATGTGGACCCGGTGGCGGCTCGGCGAGCGCTCGAGCTCGCCGAGAAAAACTGCCCGGTGCTCGGCACCATTGGCTCCGCCGTCAGAGTCGAGACCTCCATCGACGTCACGACCACCTCTTGAGGCTTCGGCGCTACGGTGCGCCTACGGTTCGCGTGTCGTTCACGTCCCGTTTGCCCAGTGTTCACCCGACATTGTCAGCTTGTTTGCGGGGCCGAGGGCGCCACCGCGGCCGGACGCGCACCGCACCGGGAAGCCCACGGGGACTGTGGCCTGAGATGGTCGGTGTGTGTATTGTCTCGCCCCGTGGGGTCGTGGCGTTACGGAGTGGCGCTGTTGCCGGGGGCATCGAGATCCGACGACGAGCGCGACGAGGACAGGGTCGACAAGGTGCTGCGCGCCCGTTCGGAGAGCGGATGGGAGCTCGTCAACGCTGTCACCGGGCGCGACGGGTCGGACCTGCTCGTGTTCAGACAGCCGGCTGACTGACCGTCGCTCCGACGGAGGGTGGGCACGGACTACGGGGCCTCGAGCAGTGCCGCCCGAAGTCGCAACACTGCGTCGGTGACTCCCAGTGAGTGGGCGAGGTCGTCGAAGCTGCCGTGCTCGTCCTCGAGCGAGTCGAGGAACGCAGCCATGGTCTCCGGCGCCACTGAGATCACCGCCGGCACGTAACGCTCGACTTCGGCGACTGACTCGGCGTACTCCTGCTTGAGGCGTTCGAGGAGCGCGATCATCGCCTCCGCGCTCAGCGCGTAATCCTCGACGATGACATGGCGAGGCACGCCCAGGAACCCAAGTACCAGGGCCGACAGGATGCCGGTGCGGTCCTTGCCTGCGCTGCAGTGGAACACGGCCGGCAGAGCCCCGGGCTCGGCCAGCACGCGCACCGCGCGCGCCAGCGAGCTCGACCCCTCGGAGAACAGTTGCTGGTACCGCGAGGTCACGAAGGCGGGCTCGTCGTATCGACTGAGATCCTCGGTTGGTGGCAACACGTCGGTGAGGGGGAGATGGTGGTACTCGACCTCGAAGGCGTCCTCTGGGAACCGACCGCGCTCTTCGACTTCCCCTTTGGTACGCAGATCGATGACCGTGGCCAGGCCGAGGTCTGCCAACTGGGCGCAGTCGGCCTCGTCGAGGCGGGTGAGGCCGTCGGCCCGAAAGAGCCGTCGCCAGCGGATGCTGCGCCCGTCGGCTCCCGGGTATCCCCCGAGGTCTCGGAAGTTGACACACCCCGTCAGGGTCAGCTTGCGCTGCGGTTGGGCGACGGCTTCGGCCACGGGTCAGAGGTTAGTGCCCAGTGTCAGTGCGATAGCGCGCTCGCGCCTTCGTCGCGGCACGGGCCGGCGCGCCGAGAGCGAGGACTGCGCTCAACGCCAGTGCCCCGCAAAGCAGCGCCCTCGGGCTCGCCGCCGCTCCTATCGCTCGCGACACTACGGCAACGGGCGCGGAGATGGCGTGAGAAAGCGCTGGCGGCTTGCCGGACGGATCGCAGCGGCGCGACCCGTTGATGACAGACTTCGTTCGTGGGATCCCGTCCCGAAGTGTCACTGGGCACCATCGTCCGAGAGTGGGGTCGGATCGGGTGCATCGGATTTGGAGGACCTCCCGCCCACATCGCCCTGCTGCGGCGTCTTTGCGTTGACGACCAGGGATGGATGCCTGCCCTGGAGTTCGAGGACAGCATCGCCGCTGCGAACGTCCTGCCGGGCCCGTCGTCCACCCAGTTGGCCATCTTCTGCGCCTGGCGTCTCAGGGGCGTCTTGGGTGGCGTCATCGGAGGTCTGTGCTTCATCGGGCCGGGATTGGTGCTCATCCTTGTGCTCGCCGCTGTCGTCCTCGCTCCGCATCCGGCTTCCTGGATCGTGGGAGCTGCCAGCGGCGCGGGAGCGGCGGTGCCGGCGGTAGCGCTCAGGGCTGCCGCAGACCTGGTCCCGACCAGCTGGACTCGCGCCGGACACGACAAGGCGCGACAGTTGCGGTGGGCCACATACGTCGTCTTGGGCGCCATCGCCACCGCGACGGTCGGGCCCTACCTCGTCTTGGTGCTGGTGTCATGCGGACTTGCAGAAGCCATCATTCGCTCAAGACACAGACCGGTCGGGAGCGGTCCAGTCACCGCCATGTTGCCGGCGATGGCGGGCCATGTGGCGGTGCTCGGGGGGTTAGGGGCGCTGGCCTGGGTGGCGTTCAAGGTAGGGGCCCTCTCCTACGGGGGTGGCTTCGTCATCGTCCCGCTCATGCAGCACGACGCCGTGACCACCTATCACTGGATGACGGGCGGGCAGTTCCTGCACGCCGTGGCTTTGGGGCAAGTGACCCCGGGCCCCGTGGTCCAGACCGTCGCCGTCGTAGGCTATGCCGCCGGTGGGACCGGCGGCGGGTTGCTCGCCGCGCTCGTGGCCTTTGCTCCTTCTTTCCTGTTCGTCTTCTTCGGTGGCCCACGCTTCCACGAGATCCGTGCCAACGATTCGGTTCAGGCCTTTTTCGCCGGAGCAGGGCCGGCCGCCATCGGGGCCATCGCCGGATCAGCCGTCTCTCTGGGAATGACGTTTCAGCACCTCTGGCAGATCCCCGTCCTGGGCGGGGCCTTGCTCTGGACACTGGCGGCGCGCCGAGGTGTGGTGGGCGGCTTGCTCGTTGCAGGTGTCATCGGGGTCGCTCTGTCGCTGGCGGGCGTCCCCGCGTAGCCAGTCCGACCCAGTCCCATGACGCGGGCCGGGACTACGCGGCCGACAGCCTCCGGCGTCGGCGCACTCCGAGGGCTGTTCCGAAGACCAGGAGGCCACTCGCCGGGAGCGTGATGGCGACAGGTGCCTCAGGTGCCTGAGCAGCCAGAGTCGGCTGCCAATCAGGTTGGCTGTTGCCCGGTGTCCCCGTGGTAAGCGTGAGATCGGTCTCGTCGGTGACGGGCATCCCGAGCTGGTCGAGCTCGTAGTCCTCCACCTGCGTGGCGTTTTGGACGACAGGCTGTGTGTAGGTGATGAAGTTCCCGTCCGGCGAGAACACCGGCTGGGTGTCGGTCGTCTTGCCGTGACTGCACATGGTGGTCCACAGAGGCTGGACCGAGGGCGTGGCCTCGGTGAGGTCCATCGTCCACAAGGTGTGCCCGCCATCTCGGGTCGAGTCGAAGATGACGTTGGCGCTGTGGCCCCCGATCTTGACGGCGGTGGCTCCTGTCCCCGCAGGGTTCCAATCGGGATTGGCGTCGGCGGCGCCGCTGATGCTCCCTCCCGTGGGTGTAGTAGCGATCGCCGACAGATCGACATCGGTCAGGGTGCTCGGCGCCACCCCGCACGGATTGTGCCCGGCGGGCGTGGGAATCCCACTCAGGAGATGGATGTGATTGTTGCCGCTCACGTACAGGAGCTTGGAGGGGTCCTGGGGATCGAAGACTGCCCGGCTCCCGCTCCCGTTGTCCGACGAAGCGGCTGCCAGCCCGTCAGGAGGTGTGTAGAGCAGGCACGCGGAGCTGGGCCCCGTGGATGCATACAGGGTGTAGAGGGCGGTGTTGTCCCGGTTGAAGACGACCGTCTCGCCGTCGGGTGCGACCGAGGGGGAGTAATCGTCGTGGGGCTCGCTTCCTGAGACCTGAGACAGCTCGGTGGGGCTCGTGGGGGGCTCTTGGGCCGATTGCGGGATCGAGTAGATAGCCCAGTGCCCGGACCGGTCGCTCGAGAAGAACACGGTGTCGCCGTCGGGGGAGTAGAAGGGTTCGGCGTCGACTGCGCCGTTGGTCAGTGGTGTGGTGTCCGATTGATCTCCCGATGACGTTCCTACGCCCGTCCCACTCGGATTGACCTGGTAGATGGCGACGGTGTTGTTTCGTGTCGATACGTAGGCAATGTCGCCGTTAGCCCCCGGGAATGCCGCCGCGGCAGGGGGCACCGATGTCCACCAAGTACCGCCGATCAGGCCCGCCGCTCCCACCGCCACCAGGACACGAGGGATCCCCAGGACACGGGCCCTGGTTCCTTGCCGCATGAAAGCATCGTAAGGCGGTTACACAGGAGGACGAAGGCTACAGAGGTGAACACTTCGCGTCAGTACCGCGAACTCTCTGTGACTTGGGCTTCTCAAGCGTGAATCGAGTGGACGAAATCACCACCTCCTCTTGAGGGTCGTTGGTTCAGCGGGTCGTAGGGACCGTTCGTCCGTTTTGCTGGTACCACACGGATGCGCTCGAGCGTCAAAGGCCCGTGCGCGCCAGCAGGGAGCGAGGGGTTGCGCGCCGGCGACGAAGCCCGAGCACGGTTCCGATCATGAGCAGTCCACCCGCCGGCAGCAGGATGGCGACCGGCGCCTCGGGCGTCTCGGCAGCGAGGGTCGGCTGCCAGTCGGGCTGGCTGTTGGCGGGCGTCCCCGTGGTTAGGGTGAGGTCGGTTTCGTTGTTGTTCGGTTGCCCGAGCATGTCAAACTCGTAGTCCATCACCTGCGTACCGTTTTGGACGGCGGGCTCGGTGTACGTGATGTACTTCCCGTCGGGGGAGAACGCCGGCTGGGTGTCCGACTTCTTACCCGCGCCGACAAGCGAGGACCAGATGGGCGTCACCGTTGGGGGCGAAGTGGTGAGGTCCATCGTCCAAAGGGTGTGACCGCCACCGCGGGTCGAGTCGAAGATCACGTTGGTGTTGTGCCCGCCGATCTGCACGGCAGTCGTGCCGAGCCCGGCCGGGTTCCAGTCCGGATTGGCGTCGGCTGCGTTCGTGATGCCGTCACCGGCGGGCGCGGTTGCCTCGGCGGAGAGGTCGGTGTCGGTGAGGGAGCTGGGCGACACGCTGCAAGGGTTGGTCCCGGCGGGGTTCGGGATCCCGCTCAGCAGGTGGATGTGGTTGTCACCCCCCACGAAGAGCAGCTTCGACGGGTCCAGGGGGTCGAAGACCGCTCGACTGCCCGCACCGTTGTCGGAGGAAGCCGGGGCGAGGCCTTCGGGAGGGGCATCGAGGAGACACACCGAGGAGACACCAGCCGACACGTACAGCGTGTAGAGGGCCGTGTTGTCCCGGTTGAAGACGACCGTCTCCCCGTTGGGGGCGACGGAGGGCGAATAGTCGTCATGATCCTCCTGGCCCGACACTTGGGACAACTCGGTGGGGCTGGTGGGGGGCTCCTCGGCCGATTGCGGGATGGAGTAAATCGCCCAGCTTCCGGAGCGGGCGCTCGAGAAGTACACCGTGTTGGCGTCGGGCGAGTAGAAGGGCTCCGCGTCGGGGGCACCATTGGTGAGGGGAGTGGTATTGGCCTCGTCGCCCAAACTCGTGCCGAGCCCAGAACCCTGCGGGTTCACCTGAAAGATGGCAACGTTGTTGTTACGGGTAGAGACGAAGGCGATGTCGCCGTTCGCTCCGGGGAAAGCTGCCGCCGCCGATGGTATGACGGCCCACCACGTGCCGACGACTAGCCCTGCGGCTCCGAGGCAGATGAGCGCTCCATGGACGCTCACCTTGGCCCGCATGTTTGCATGGTACGGAACTGGCTGCCGTTGACAAGTGGGTGGTGATGAACACTTGGCGTCGGGCTCGCGAACTTCACGCGACTTGTCGAACCCGTGATCGTGGCAACACCTGGTGTCGTCATCGCTGGGGCCAAGAGATCCGATCGCCGCGAAATTTGAGACGTCAGCATCCGAAACCCAGCGGTGAACATTTGGTGACAGGAATGTGACGAGTTAGAGCGCGAAAGGCCGCTTGGGCGCAAGCGGCTGCGCAGAGAGCGGACGGGTCTCATCGCGATTGACTGTCGAGGCTTGACGGATGCACCGCCATCACCCACGCTTCATTTCGTGTTCAACGCACCTTCCCCCCCGCCACCACCCCCGCCTCCACCACCGCCACCACCACCGCCCCCGCCACCGCCACCACCACCGCCCCCGCCATCATCCTCTTGGCCGCCGCCGCCGCCGCCACCACCACCGCCGCCACCACCACCACCATCACCCTCCTGGACTCCCACAACCGCGGGCGGCAGCGGGGGCGGATTGTCGACCACTGAATCCGCGTCAGGGTTTGGCACTCCGGCCTCCGGTGAACTGGGGATCAAGGAGCGGCGGTCATGGCGAACGTGGCAGCTAGCGACCGCGATCGGAGTGGCGTCGGTCTTCGGCATGTTCATCGGGAGTCTCTTTGCCGGAGGTGGTTCGGCGGCCTCTCCTGATGCCGGGAACAAGACGAGCTCGACGTTGCCCCCCGAGTCAGGAGCCACGACGCCGCCGGGCGCATCCTCGCCGGTGTCCTCGCCTTCGACGACGGGTGGCCCGGCGACGACGCCGGATTCCGGTTCGTCTACGACAGCCCCATCCACTTCGACGGGCGCGCTAGCGCTGCTCCTCGGGCCGAAACAGTCTCAGGGCAACTGGACGAGCACTCCGTTCACCATCACCACGGGCCCGTGGAACATCGGGTGGGCGTTTCGTTGCATTCCGGCTCCGGCCGCGGGCCCTGCCTTCGAGGTGTTCGTGGCGCCCGCAGGCGGTACCCCCGCCGCGACCCCTGCCGTAAGCGAGACCGGCGGCTCAGGTCAATCGGTGACGTCGCAGACCAGCGTCGGAAGCCAGGAGATCGTGGTCCAAGCGCCGGGCAACTGCATATGGGCGGTGAAGGTCACGGGCCCCCAGTAGGCGGCGACTCATAGGAGCTCACTCGACGCCAGGCTGCTCGGCACTGCTGGAATCCTCTGCTTGATCTTCGGCCCAGAGCCTGGCCAGTTTCTCGTCGAGATCGGTGAAATAGTCGTAATCGCGCTTCGTGGCGCGGACTACGGCGTGTGTCTCGGCCGGGGGGGCGATCGGAGCAGCGAGGTCCACGGCAGGCCACTGCGTCTCGGCCGGGGGGGCGATCGGAGCAGCGCGGTCCACGGCAGGCCACTGCGTCTCGGCCGGGGGGGCGATCGGGGCTGGAACGCGTACTGTCACCGGATTGGGTACAGGGGCAGGAGCACCGCTCGACATCACCGGTGCCGGTCGGGCTACCGATTCGATTTGCGCCCAAATTGCGTCGGACTCAACAGGCCCTTTACCAGGCGGTGGGGGAGGCTCGAGGATCCGGGACCGGAGCCGGGGTGGAGGTCTGAGGAATCGGGGCGGCGGTGGTCGGTCAAGGGCCGGAGTCATTTCAGGCGCGACGAGTTGGGTGCGAAAAGTCCGCAGGCACGCCACCAGCTCTTGTTGCCGACGCGGTACTGTCCTAGCACCTCGGCGAGGTCCAGGACGGTGGATTCTTCCAGGGCTTGGGACATAACGATGTATGCAAGCGTAGCGATGGTTAAGGACGTTGCGCCATGGTGTGCGTTTCTGGCGCCATTTCAGGGTGCGGCTACAGTTGCTTCTATGCGCCGTGCTGTCATGCGCGAGGGTGAGGCCGGTCTGCGTCTCGAGGCAAGCATTTCAGGCCTTGCCGAACGGGCGCCCGGGGTGTCCGTGCGGCGGCTCGTGACGTCAGGGCAGCGGCGCCTCCTGATTGCCGTCGCCATTCTGATCGTCCTTTGCTCGATTCTGGACCTCGTCGATACGGCGATCGTCCTGGTCGCGATCGTGACTCTCGTCTATGCGGTCTGTATGTCCTACCGGATCTACCTATTTCTCCGTTCGACCCGTAGTGATGGGTCAGAGGTGGTCACCGACGAGGAGGCTCGGGGAGTGCCCGACTCCGAGCTCCCGACCTATACGGTGATGATCCCTGCCTATCGCGAGCCTGAAGTGATCAGCCACCTGATGGCGAGCATTGCCAGGTTGGATTATCCGACAACCCGGCTCGAGGTCCTGATACTCGTCGAGGAAGATGACCTTGAGACAATCGAGGCCGTGGTAAACGACGACCCGGGGAGCCACTTCAAGCTCGTTCTGATCCCGCCGGCGGAGCCGCGTACCAAGCCCAAGGCGCTCAACTTCGGCCTCACGCTGGCTCGAGGTGAGCTCGTGACCATCTATGACGCAGAGGATGATCCTGATCCCCTGCAGCTGCGCCGTGCCGCGGTGGCGCTTCGCAGACTGGGGCCGGACGTCGGCTGTGTCCAGGCCAAGCTTTCCTACAACAACGCCGGGCAGAACCTCATTACCAAGTGGTTCACTCTCGAATATGGAATGTGGTTCTCCTACTTCCTGCCAGGGCTGGCGTCGATGCAGGCACCGATACCGCTTGGCGGGACTTCGAACCACTTCCGCCGATTGGCACTGCGCTCGCTCGGGGGGTGGGACCCGTACAACGTGACGGAGGACGCCGATCTGGGGATTCGTATGTTCCGCGAGGGCTATACCGTCAAAGTCCTCGAGTCGGTGACCCTTGAAGAGGCCAATAGTGACTTTGTGAACTGGGTCAAGCAGCGCTCGCGCTGGTACAAGGGCTACCTTCAGACTTTGTTCGTCCATCTCCGCTCACCCATTGAGCTCAAGCGTGAGATGGGGTGGAAGGGAATCGCCCATTTTTGCATCTTCGTGGGCGGAACCCCCATTCTCGCCATGCTCAATCCTCTCTTCTGGTTGATGACGGCGCTGTGGTTCATCGGCCACCCGGTGTTTATCGTCAGGATCTTTCCTGCTCCCGTGTATTACCTGGGCTTGGTGTGCTGGGTGTTCGGGAATTTCCTCCTTGGTTATCTGACGATCCTCAGCTGCCGGACCATAGGAAGAGAGCGATTCCTCTGGGCCGCGCTAACGATCCCTCTGTATTGGGTCATGATGTCCGTCGCCGCCGCCAAGGCAGGCTGGCAGTTGATTGGGAGGCCGGCGTTCTGGGAGAAGACTACCCATGGCCTTCATGGGGGGGTGCAGGAGAGATCGGCGGCCTGACGACTGATGAATTGGCGAGGGGCTTCGCGCTTCTGCACATTGTCTGATAGGGCTGTACAGCGATTCCCTCTGCCGATTTCCCTCCCAGGCTGCAGCAGCGGGTCCTGGGGTTGGACGTCGTAACCATAAGAGGTGGCTCCGTCTGGCGCCCAGTCCCAGACCAGCGAACCACTGCCTCTCGTCTGCGCCTGCGCCTGCGCCACGTTTCGTTGGGCCAAGGAATTGCTGGATCAGGTGGGAGGCAATGAACAACGCAGAACGTAGGATCGGTTGCTTAACAGATTGTGAACGTTTTCTGAACTCGCTAGCCTGCGGTCAACCCCTACGTCAATTTCGACGCGATAGTGTCAACATACACTCGTGCGCCACAGGATCGCAGCTGCCTACCTGGCTCATCTAATGCCCTGTCGGACTACATGCATGAACCCGAGAACCCTCCACAACGTGATCTGCTTCGCGCCATGGGTATCCACTCGCTACGTGTTGCGGACGGCCTATGCGGCGAGCAGGTCGGCTAGCCGTAGTCTTGACCTCGTGCACCGATGACGGTTGTTGCCAATCGTCCGGGCGCTGCCAGCCCTCCGATCCTCCCGGGGGTCCCACCTCTTGATCCCCGCCCAGGGTCACCCTCGAGATTGAGGCGCTTGGTACGGCGAGCTGCGTCCGAGGGCGGAATGGTGATGCTGCTCACACTCACCCTGTACCTGGTGATCGGTGTTCTGCTCGACTTCTATTACCAGACCTTCGTGCTCGATTCAGTAACGCGGCTGGCCAACGGCTTCTACGTACTCTATTCGCGCGATCCTCACCTAGCGGCCGTGGGCTTCGTGTGGGACCCAGGGTCTTCGATCGCCGACGACATCCCGCTGCTCTTTTACCATCTGTGGACACCATTGGCGACGCATATATTCGCGGCGACGCTGACCAGCTCGGCGGCCATGGCGGGCATGGTGTACCAGGCGTGGTGCACCTTCAAAGAGTGGGGAGTGACGCGGGCGCCCAGGCTGGTGATCGTGGTCATTCTCGCTCTCAACGGGATGATCCTCTACTACGGCGCGAACGGCATGAGCGAGGCGCTCTACCTCTTCACCCTCGTGGCCACCTGTCGGTATCTACTCAGATGGTTACGTGACGACGATCTGACGTCGCTGGTGTATGCCGGGGTTTCCCTTGGGGTCTGCTACCTGGTCCGGAACGAGGCCGCTTTCCCAGCCGTGTTGGCGGGAGTCGTCGTCCTTGTCGTAGGAATCATCCGGCGACCGTCACCTCGTTCGCGGCGCATTTGGGGAGCGCTCCTGGATCTGACCCTCTTCGAAATGCCCTTCGTGACGTCATTCGCCGGTTGGGCGGTGGCCAGCTATGTGATCGTCGGTCAGCCATTCCAGAGGATCTCCATCGCCACCAATGTCCCAACCGCTGTCCAGCAGAGCAGCGTGCTGCCCCCCTTTGGGCAACGGATCACCATCGACGCGCACGATGTCCTTTGGTTGGCACCGACCCTTGGCCTCCTTGTCGCAGCGGCCGTGATCGTCGCCGTCGGAAGGCGCGACATGGGATTGTTGGCCCCCCTCACCGTGGTCGGCGGCGGCCTGCTCTTCAGCCTTTTCTCTTTCGCCGACGGTCTCATCCCGGATTACCTTCGCTATTACATCGCTTCCGTGCCACTCGAGGTGTTGATTGCTGGAAGCCTTTTCGCCACGGCTCCTGCAGTAGTGGGGGCTCCACATCGGAGCGAGTGGTCTGCCAAAAAGGGCCTGACTCAGCGCCGCTTGACGGGCGCGGCCGCCGCTCTCCTGGCGATCATCCTGCTGGCACCATCGGAGGTCACAACGGCCAAGGCCATGTTCAATCCGCAGATTAGTCCGGAGGAGGCGAATTCCCTCGCGATCGTCTTCCACAAGCATCTCAATCACACCGATCAACTCACCCAACAGCAAAACCGTGCCGTTTGGGCAATCTCGAGCTACCTCGCCAAGATGCACCTGCGTGACGGTCAGATCGTGGTGGACAATTCGAGTCCCTGTATCCCCTTCGTGTATGTGACCAGTCCCAATCCGAAGATCTTTGTCATTCCGAACGACTGGGACTTTCAACAAACGCTCGCAGATCCGTTGACCTTCCACACCCATTACATTCTCGAGGCTGATCCGAACGTCTACAACGGCACGTCGCTCACGGCCATTGCCTATCCCGAGCTGTGGGCCAACGGAAGTGGCTTTGCCCGGCAGGTCCACTATTTCCCAGCAACCGAGCCATGTCCTGGCATGAAACTGTTCAAGGTGATCAGGAATACCGCTTAGAGCGCGCGCCATTAGGCGACACCTAGGACCTGCGGCCCAACAGCTTCGCCTGACATCGTCACGCCTGTAATCCCGAGCCGGTCCCGTGCCCCCGCTTGTGTCGTACCACCGGGCGCCGCCACAAGTTCACGAGCCCGATGGTCGAGAAGGTCACAGCGATAACCGTCAGAGGGGCCGCAACGAAGACGATCGCTGCTTGCTTCTCCATCACCGCCATGTGGGCGGAGCTGGCGGGTACGCACTGAGAGGCAGGAGCCGTGCAGACGACATCACTACCGTAGCCTTGAGTCGGGATCTCAGTCCACGCGGACCTCACACCGACAATCGTGATCACCAGGCCGAGCGCGACTGCGAGTGCCAGAGCTACACCAAAGACGGCGGTCTTCATTCCTTGGCCCGTCGCGGCCGGCGTGACTGTGCCGGTCATCCATCACCCCGTTTCATTAAGGGCAGGAGAGTTAGCGATGGCGCAAACCTCTACGACGCGCCTTTTGTGGTGAACGTTCGCAGCACAATAGCAAACGCTACTGTGTGGCGGTCGGGAACTCTTATGGAGTGAGGGGGTAAGAGGCGAGGGCTCCAAGGACGGGGTCTCCCGGCGCGATGTCGTAGTCGCAGGGTGAGGATGTCGCCGGCACCCAGTCCCACAGAAGGATCCCGCTGCTCCCGGCCGCCATCTGTGCCTCGATTCGAGCCGTGGTCTCGTTGCTGCGGATGCTGAGGGAGGTACAGCCCGTTCCTGGGCCGGCTTCGATCCCCATCTCACCGCCGATGATCGGCTTGTGGAGTGCGATTGCCTGCTGGAGGCGAACTGCGATCCCGTTCCACTGGTCACCACCGATGAGAGCGGGCCCGGGGTAGTAGTCGTGATACGAGAGTACGTCGATACCAGGGCTGGCCGACACGTACTGGTAGTCGGCGCCTTCCGTGCCGCACTGACCCGAACCGAGCATCCCGTCCTCGACAAGATGGTTGGGGTCGAGCGAGTGGATCTCCGCGCCGACTATGTCGAAGAAGTGGCGAAGTGCCTGCGCAGCTACGCCTTCATCCGGGCAGGTCTGATTGCCGCCACAGTTCAGCGGCTCATCCTGAGAAGGGCATGTGGATGCCTCGGGTTCGGAGATGGGTTCCCACATGCCCAGCGCAGACGACGACCGGAAATGAGTGACGATCGCCTGGAGGTAGTCCCAGTACGACATGGGAGTCATCCCTTGTCCGTTCGTGTTTGACGCACCATTGAAGACATCCATAAACCCGCCTTCGTACCAAGAAGGATCCAGCCAGTGGCCGTTGTCACACGTACCGCTTTGGTCAGTAAGGGAGACGATGAGTCGTTGGCCGTGTGCAGCCGCGGCGGAGAACACGCGATCCAGCGGACCCCAATCGAGCTGGTGAGTGTCGATGTTCATCGCCATGGTCCCCTGAAACGCCCACAGTCTCACCAAGGAGTTGGGTCGGAGGGAGGCGAAGAAGGCATTGAGCTGAGCATCGGTCAGCATCCCCCCGCACCCGGCATTCGTTCCCCAATCAGTGGCCAGCTCGTAGGCGTTGAGTCCCACGAATCGATAGGGCTTTCCGTCCAGGATCAGTTGCCCCCCGGAGGATTCGATATCGCCGCTTGGTGAGGTGGGGGAAGAAGTCGTGGTCGTAATCCTCGGACTCGTCGTGGTCAGAGCCGTCGTGGTCGGAGCCGTCGTGGTCGGCACCGCTGACGTGGTGGTAGACGGCACGGTCAAAGTCACCATGGGAGTCTGGACTGCGGCAGGGCGAGGAGTAGGAGCGGCGCGGAGATGGACCGTCGGCGGAGTGTGCGTCGCTGTGGGCTCGATTACCAGAAGGCTTGTCAAGATGGCCACCAGGACACCGACGATCAGAAACTGGGTTAGGGGCCGAAAGCGCCCAACACTCCGAGTGGGATGCGCCGATTCGTCGGCCCCATAACTTCGCTGATGGCCGATCATTTCATCAGAATCGGCATCGTCGATGCCGGGCTTAAACACCCGAGGCGGGTGTCTACCGAGGAGTACGCGGTCTCCGGGCTCGGACTAGCTGCCCAGGAGAAGGCCCTCAAGCTGAAGGTGGGCGCCGTGACTCGCCCTCACGGCGCTCTACACCGCCGGCGTCTCGGCCAAGAACATGGCCCGTCCCGCCCTGGGGGCCGCCCTTGCCGACCTGGATTCGGGCAAGGGGTCCGTCCCTAAAGTGGCGAAGCGCGACCGGCTTTAGGCACAGCCTCCACGACGCCTCGGGCCTCGTCGCGCGGGCCGAGCAGGCGGGTGGGACTTGGTATGAGCCCCAGGGGAGCCGCCATGTCCCAAGTGCTCGCCGTGTTTGCCGAACTCGAACGGCGTCTGATCGGCGAGCGCACCAAGTCGACCCTCGTCGTGCAGCGCGCGCAGGAGGTGCGCCTGGGTGGGCCCCCGAAAGCTCTCGGCAGACGCTTTCGAACGGATCGCGGCCGATCCTGCTTTGACCAAGGCGGCGGTACTTGGCCTAGCGGAGATCGTGATCTCGGCACCCTGTACCAGGTACTTGGAGAGAAGCCCGAGTCGGCGCGGTGGGTGAGCTGATTGGTGGCTCCTGTCCGTCGTACCCGTCCGAGATCGCCGCTCCGCTATTTCGATAGGTAGTCCCACGCCGAGGATGGTGCAGAGCGTCTCCCTTCGTGGGCGCTGAGTCACTGGCTCAAAACATCCTGCAGGTTCGGAACCCCGTTCGGTCACGGCGAGTTCGTTGCTGCGTCTAAATCCGTGACGATTGTGACGGCTTCGTGACACACAAGTGATCCGTTCGCGAACTTGGAATGAACTCCTGGCATCGCCAAGTTTGTCTGTCCCGCACTGTGACGATCGCTCTCCCCACGTGGTGAACAACGGGTGGGTGGGACCTTGGCGTGGAACCTGACGACGGTTGCCGACGCAAACCGCCCGATCGCGTGGTGTCCCTGGAAGTTTCGGTTGCCCGGGTTATGGCTTCTCGCGATGCGGAGCGACTGTTGTGCGACGGCCGGGTGACAGCAACACGAACGCGGAATGAACTGTTCGCGTCAAAGGGAATTGGTCCTTGTAGTGGGTCTTTGGCTCTGTTGTGATGCCCGTGGAATGGAGATGCGAGGCCACAGGACAGGGCGGAGGCCAAGTTCGAAGACGCCGACCACCTCGGCCCCAGACGACCGTTCAAGGTCCTATCCAAAGGAATACATGCCCATGCGCTTCGTCACGAGACATGTCCTCACGGCCGGGGCCCTCGGCCTTGCCTTGTCCCTGCCTCTCGCCCTGGTGCTGTCAGGCACGGCCAACGCCAACACCCTGACGAGCGGTCCTGTGGCCCTGAGCACGATCGGGACGGTGACCACGGGCACGCCCTATTCGAGCGGTCAGCAGATCAACGTCGTGGTGTCGCCCAACTCGACGCTGAGCCTGAGCAATCTCGAGACGAATTACGGGTTCACCGGTGAGCCGTCGATGAAAGCCGAGGAGTGTGACGACCCGGGTGGCACAACCGCCGGCCTGCCGACCACGCCCACCAACAACTGTGACAGCGAGACGCTCTTATCAACAACGGCCGTGAACGCAGACGGCAGCTTCCAGTTCTCGAGTACGAACACCACGCCCAACCCGTACACGGTCTACTGGCTGCCCGACAACGCCACCTTCGGCGAACCTTCGGACAACCTGCCGACCTGCGGCACCGCCCCCAACTACTGCGTGCTTTACCTCGGGCCGGCCCAGACCGACTTCGCCGATCCGCACCTCTTCTCGGCGCCCTTCCTGATTACCAACAACGGTGACGATGGGGGCGAGGACCCTGGGGACGGAACACCGGAGGCGCCCCTCGCCATCGGACTTCCGCTCCTCGGACTGGCCGTGGGTGGGAGCACCCTATACCTCCGCCGCAGGCGCCGGTCGCACTCTGCCTGAGGGACTTCGGGCCATAACTATCGGCCAGAACACATTGACACGACCTGACACCCACAGACCTGCAAGACAAAGGAGCCGGAACCTGATGAGTTCGAAGAAGCTGCGCAAGCGCATTGCGGGTGCAGCCACCCTCACCGTGGTCAGCATGGCAGCGATGCTGACCCTCACCACAGGGGTGGCGGAAGCGGGAATCTCAGTTCCTGCCTACCCGACGGTGGGCATCTACCCGAACTGGCTGACTTCGGGAACGACCATCACGGTATCGTCGACGATCACCGCAACGTCGACCGATGTCACCACGACCGCGACCACCAACTTCAACGGGCCGCCCGCGGTACTGGCCGGCTACTACGTGAGCGGTCCGAACACCACACCGAGCAATTCGGGTGGTACGGGCATCCCTGCCGGTGACACCGTGGCGTCGGTGAACAGCGGCACGGATCTGACCCTGGCGACGCCCGCCACGGTGAGCACCACGGAGAACCTGACCTTCACCATTCCGGGAACCGAGACGCTGTCCAATGTCGACCGCAGCTCCGGCTCGGACACGACGCTGTTCATGATGCAGCAGATTGGCGACCTCTACAACCAGGCCGGTCTGTATGGGTGTCAGTTGATCGGCTCTGGTTCTGGTCAGAACGCCGACTGTGACAACGTGAGCGGCACCTTCCCGAACTACTCGAATGTCTCCACCTCGGACTCCAACGACAACTGGGACCGAACCGAGACGCTCATGGGCATCAACAACATCGGCTCGACGAACGGTCAGCAGCAGCTGTGCGGCACCCAGCCCAACGGCAGCGTTCTCGGTGTCGACTGGGCGCGCTCGTCCAAGCCGGCTGGGACTATTTCCGGATGCACGATGATCGAGCTCGGCTACGCCAAGGACAGCGTCCCAGCGGTCGACTTCCAGAGCGTGGACCCTGAAGCTGTCGGATCAGCCACCTACTACGACGGCACGGCATTCGGTGGAGCTGGCAACCCCACGAACATCGCCTTCCCCTCGGGTGGCATCGGTCCGGTGGCCGCAGGTTGGCTGCCCGGTGACCCGTACAACTGCGTCCCCTCCGGCGAAGGCCTCGAGGGCACGCCCTGCTCGGGTACACCGTTCACCGATGTCGACAACACGGGTGGTGCGAGCAGCGTCGCCTACCGCCTGTGGTGTGCCACCGGGTCGACACGGATCACCGACTGGGGTCAGCTGACCAACCTGGCCGGGGGTAAGACCGTCGGAAACGGGACGCCTATCGGTGTTCCGATCCGCATCATCGGCATCAACTCGGGTTCGGGCACGGTGTCCACATTCGCCTCGTACGCCAACTCGGGTGTCTCGGGCGGTCTGTGCGGGACCAACCCCCCGGTGACGGACGGCAACGCCGCTTCGGGCCAGAACCCGTTCACCAACGACGGGCTCACCAACAACCTCGAGATCGCCGTCGAGAACAACGCCTCGGAGATCGGCACGTTCGCGGCGTCTGACTTCCCCAACGACCCGGCCGACCAGGCCGTGGTGCTGGCGACCTCGCTGTACTTCGAGTCCTACGGGGTGAACCTGTCGAACCCGAACGCCGGCCAGGCCAGCCTGACACCTGGAACGGGAACGATCCCCTCAGGGGTGCCGGTGTCGTACACGGTGTCGCTCATGAACGAGGACGAACAATCCCCGACGATCGCCAACGAGCGGACCAACACCTACCCGACGGCCCGAACGTTGTTCAACATCTACAACGCCAGCAAGATCAGGGCATCGGTGGGCGGCTTCCTGAACTGGATCTGCGACTCGAACAGCGCTATCCAGAAAGGGACCGACCTGACCTCGGGCCAGAGCTTCGACGGCGAGATCACCAACATCATCAACGACAACTTCGACTACAGCCGGCTGAACGACAACACCACGGAGTTGGCGGCCAGCAAGCTCACGCCGGCAGACGGAGTGACGGCGCCGAACTCCACGTGTGACGCCTCCCTGGCCGTCACGGGGAACGGCACCGACACGGTGACCATGACGTCGGGGAGCCCGGTCCCCTCACCACAAGCGTTCGTCACCGGTCAGAAGGTGCTGGACGACACGACGGGGGTGGTACCCGCCAGCACGACGGTGCAGTCGGTCAGCGGGGACACCATGACCTTCAACAACGCCATTGCCACTGGGGCGACCACCGTCTACTTCCCCGGTATGGCCCCCGTGCTTTCGGTGACTGCCCCGAATACCTGAGTGATCACAATAAAAGGGACGTCTGCGTGACATGACGTCCCTGCATCCAGTGCCCCGGCCCAGGGGCTCGCCGAGTGATCGACGGGCCCCTGGGCTTTCGGGCGTCCTGAGCAACAAGCAAGAGTGCCCCACCGATGGCGGTAGGGCGAGACAGATGGTCAGCACCCCGAACGACTAGGAGCGGCGTCCGAGTGCGAGCGAATCACCGGGTCAACCCAGTGCGCAACGCCGGCTGGTGGCTGCGCCGGGCCCAGCTCGTCGGTGCCGCCGTTCTGGTGCTGAGCGTGCCTCTAGTCCTGCTGTCAGGCACGGCCAACGCCAACATCCTGACGAGCGGTGACGGTTATACGGCCCTGAGCACGATCGGGACGGTGACCACGGGCACGCCCTATTCGAGCGGTCAGCAGATCAACGTCGTAGTGTCGGCAAATCCGACGCTGAATCTCACCAACCTCGAAGCCAACGGGTACACGGGTGAGCCTCATATGGTGGCGGAGGAGTGTGACGACCCGGGCGGCACAACGGCTGGCTTGCCGACTACTCCCACCAACAACTGTGACAGCGAGACGATCCTGTCGACAACAGCGGTGAACGCGGACGGCAGCTTCCAGTTCTCGAACACGAACACCACGCCCAACCCGTACACGATCTACTGGCTGCCCGACAACGCCACCTTCGGTGAGTCTTCCACCAACCTGCCGACCTGCGGCACGGCCCCGAACTACTGCGTGCTCTATCTCGGACCGGACCAGACCAACTTCGCCAAGCCCCACCTCTTCTCGGCGCCGTTCTCGGTGACGAACAACGGGGACGATGGAGGCGAGGACCCCGGTGACGGGTCTGCCCTGGCCCAGACGTCCACGTCAGCTTCGGACTCCACCGTGGTGGCGACGCCGACGACGCCTGTGGTGGCCGACGGCAAGGACATCGCCAACGTCACCGTCACCCTCGAGGACACAAACGACACCCCGGTCACCACAGCCAAGCAGGTGACGCTCGAGCGCGTCCGGTGGTGCCACCGTCTTCTACAACGGGACGGCGGGAGATGTCGGGATGACCGATGCCACGACGGGGGCGGTCAGCTTCACGGTCACCGACACCACCGTCCAAACCGTCACCTTCACCGCCGCCGACGACACCGACTCCGACCTCGCCCTGACCCAGGAGCCGCAGGTGCAGTTCGTGGCGCCGAAAGTCACGGCGGCCAACTCGAACATCTCGGCTTCACCCACCACGGTCCCGACGGGCAGCACGACCATCACCGTCACCCTCGATGACCAGGCGGTCCCACCCGTTCCCGTGGAGGGCAAGATGGTCACCCTGTCCCAGAATGGCCATGCCGTCATCTCGCCCACTACGGCGGTCTCCACCAATGCGCAGGGCCAGGCAACCTTCACGGCCAGCGACGCGACGTCCGAGGCGGTGACGTTCACGGCCACCGACACGTCTGATTCCCCCAACGTCGCCATCGTGGGAAGCCCGCCGGCGGTAGTGGTGTTCGGCAATCTGAGCGTGTCGCAGACCGAGTCGAAGATCACGGCCAGTCCCTCGGCGGTCTCAGTGGAACCCAGTAGCGGCGGCGTGCTTCCGACGGGCACGGTCACGGTGACGCTACTCGCCTCGGACGGGGTGAGCCCCGTGAGTGGGAAGACGGTCACCTTGTCGGCGTCTTCGAGCAACGCCGTGATCACCCCCTCGACCGGGGCCATGACCGACAGCAATGGAAAGGCCACATTTGCCGTGGCGGACGCCACCGTCGAGGACGTCACCTTTACCGCCACCGACACCTCTGATTCCCCCAATGTCACCATCTCGGGGAGCCCACCAGCGGTCATCGACTTCGAGAATCCGGCTCCGTCGGCCTCGGCCTCGACCATGACGGCCTCGGTCTCCACCCAGACCGCCGACGGCGTGACTCCGGTGACCATCACGGTCACGATGTACGACCAGTTCGGTGACCCCGTGTCAGGCGTGTCGGTGAGCGTCACGGGCTCGCCCGCCGGCACCAACGAAGTCGCACCGCAGCCCGAGGGAACGCTGCCGGCCGGCACGACCAACAACAACGGGGTGGCCACCTTCTACGCCTACGACACCACTGCCGAGACGGTCACCTACACGGCCGAGGACACCACCGACAACGTCACGTTGACCGAGACGGTGAGCGTGACCTTCGACGCCACGGCTCCCCAAGCCGATAACTCGACGGTGAGCGCCGTCCCGCCCAGCGTGGCGGCGGACGGCACCACGGCGTCGACGGTGACGGTGAAGCTCGAGGACCACAACGCCAATCCCGTGTCGGGCAAGGCGATCTCGCTGGCCGCCTCGGGAGGCAGCTCACAGATCACCGCCGTTCAGGCCACCACAGACAGCACAGGTCAGGCGATCTTCAAAGTCACCGATGGCACGAGCGAGACTGTGATGTACACGGCCACCGACTCCACCGACGGCCTCGTGCTGGCCGGTCAGGCGGTGGCCGTCACCTTCGGCACTCCGCCCCCGGTGGCTCCGGCGGTGGCTGACTCCACCATCGTGGCCGCCCCCAACCAGGTACCGGCCGACGGGTCGAGCAGCGCCACCGTCACGATCGTGTTGTCCGATGCCGACGGGAATGCCTTGTCGGGCAAGACCGTGGCGCTCAACCCCCAGGGAGGTAGCTCGTCGGTGACCACGGTGCAGGGCACGACCGACAGTGACGGCGAGGCGACGTTCACGGTGACGGACAAGGCGGCCGAGGCCGTCACCTACGACGCCACCGACGTCACCGACACCTTGCCGATCACGGGCCAGAGCGTCACCGTCACCTTCACGGCGGCCAACGGGTCATCGGGCTCCTCCGGGAGCGGAACTGCGGGCACGGGGACTAGCACGGCCACCACGTCGACGACTGCGGCGGCTGCGACGGCGGCATCGACCACGGCCACGACGTCGGGGGCCAGCACCTCCGCCAGCGGCGACACCGGAAGCGGCTCGGGCTCGTCGAGCTCTTCGGCGACCCAGACGTCGGCCAGCTCCGGGGGCACGCTGGCCCTCACCGGTGTGCCCGACCTCCTCCCGTGGACGATCTCCATGGGCGGTATCCTGCTCGTATTCGGCACAATCGGCCGGCGCCGACTCATCCGAGCGCGGCCGGCCCTGGCGCACGGCAGGGATGACCAGCCATGAGCAGGCGGCGGTCGTCGATGCGCAGGGTTCGCATGATGGGGCTGGCCCTTTTGACAGCTGGCGTGCTGGCCGCGGCATGCTCGAATCACGCCGGGGCGTCGACGCTGACGAGCGGGGCCGTCACCCTGACGGCCACGAGCCCGGCCAACGCCACGACGCCGTGGGGGAGCGGACAGGTCATCGAGGTCACCGTGGCCCCCAACTCCACCCTCAGCCTGTCGAATCTCGAGAGTCAGGGTGGACTCACCGGCGAGCCCGCCATGAAAGTGGAGGAATGTGACGACCCGGACGGCTCGGTGGCCAAGTTGCCCACGGTGCCCATGTTCCACTGTGACGGATCGACCATCCTGTCCACGTCCTACATCAACAAGGACGGGAGCTTCCTGCTCAAGAACTACGCGATCTACGCCCTCCCCGACAGCGTCACGCTGGGGGAGTCTTCCGACGGCGTGCCCAAGTGCGGCACCGCCCCCAACTACTGCGTCCTCTACGTCGGACCGAACCAACTCGACTTCGCCAAGCCCCATCTCTTTTCGGCGCCGTTCCTGGTCACCAGCAACAGCACCGACAAGCCCACTGCCATCGGGTCGGCCTCGACCACGGGAACCGCTACAGCCTCGGTCAGCCTCTCGGCGTCGTCGGGGTCGGCCGCCCAAACAGGCTCGGCGGGGACAGGGGGCGGAAGCACACTCGCCTTCACCGGGCCGTTCCCGGCCACGCCATGGCTCGTCGTCCTCGGGTTGGCCATGATCGTGGTGGGCACCATTGGCCGTCGCAGGCAGCGGTCTGTCGTGATGCCATGACCGCCGTCGCCGATCTCGTCGTCGACCCCGCGCTCGACGAGACGCCCCTGGTCCTGGTGCCGGCGCACACGCCGGCGGACCGGCGGTTCTTCGTCCTGCTGGCGAGCAGCGGGGCCATCATGCTGATGCTGCTCGTCTCGATCATGGTCTTCCTCGCCTATCACGGCTGGTGGGCACTGCGGCATTTCAATTGGCGGTTCTTCACCGGCACCACCTGGTCGGCACCCGCCCACCCCGGTGTGCTGGCCCTCATCGGTGGATCCGTCGAGATCGCGCTAGTAGCCCTGGTCTTCGCCCTGCCGGTCTCCATCGCCACCGCCCTCATGATCAACGAGTTCGCTCCGGCCCGTCTGCGCAAGTGGCTCACCGCGTTGATCGACCTGCTGGCCACAGTTCCCAGCATCGTGTACGGGTTCTGGGGCCTCGAGGCGCTGAGCCCCTGGCTCAACGGCACATCGGGATTCATCGTGAAGCATCTCGGCTTCATCCCGATCTTCCGGACGGACTACGTCGGGAGCTACGAGCACTCCATCTTCATCTGCGGGATCGTCGTCTCGATCATGATCATCCCGGTCATCACGTCCATCACCCGCGAAGTGATGGCCCAGGCGCCCCGCGACGCGTGTGAGGGTGCCTTGGCCCTGGGTGCGACCCGGTGGGGCATGATCACCGACGTCATCCTCCCCTTTTCCCGCAGCGGCATGGTGGGGGCGACGCTGCTGGGCCTGAGTCGGGCCATGGGCGAGACCATCGCCATCCTGCTCATCTTGTCGAGCAACATCAACGGCCTCACCGGGCACATCATGGGCCCCGAGGGCTCGACCGTGGCCAAGCAGATCGGCTCGGACTTCACCATCTCGAGCACGCAGGGCCAGAGCGAGCTGGTTTTGGCCGGGCTCACGCTATTCGCCACGACCCTGATCTTCAGCCTAGGTGGCCGCATCATCGTCCAGCGTGGAACGGGCCCCCGGCAATGACCTCGACCGACCTCGCCGGGCTTGGAGCCCCGTCGGTGCCATGACCGTCACCGGATTCGACGCCAGCATCGGCAGCTCGCCCCCCCTGGGGGTCGTGCCACCGGCGGGCCAACCGCCCCACTCCGGTGCGCGCCGCTCACGGCGGCCTGCCGTCGAGCTGATCGGGAGCGCGGTGGCGGCCGTGGCGGCCATCTGGCTGATCTTCACGATCGCTGGCCTGTCAGCCCCCTTCGGCCTCTTCCTGTCCTCGTTCCTGTTGTTCCTGGTGATCTACGGCGTGGTGTGCCACAGCCTCTACGGCACGCTGGTCATGAAGGACCGCCTGGCCACCGTGGCCGTGTGGAGCGGGTCGCTGACAGCACTCGTGGCGCTGGTGGCCGTGATCGGGTTCGTGATGTTCAAGGGCGCTCCGGTGGTGTTCGCCCGCTTCCCCCACTTCCTCGTTTCCGACATGTCCAATTTCGGCGGCGTCTCGCCCGTGACCGATGCCGGTGTGGGCGCTGCCATCGTGGGATCACTCGAACAGGTAGGCATCGCCACGTTGATCAGCGTCCCCCTCGCTGTCCTGACCGCCACCTATCTCGTGAATTCGGGAAGCCTGCTGTCGCCGCGTGGTGCGCAACGTGATCGACGCCATGACGGGGACGCCGTCGATCATTGCCGGAATCTTCATCTACATCATCCTGGTGAAGCCGCGCGGCACCAACGGGCTCGACGGCTTAGCGGCGGGCCTGGCCCTGAGCGTGCTCATGCTACCGCTCGTCACACGGCCGCCGTCGAGGTCATCATCATCGTCCCCGGAGCACTGCGCGAGTCGGCTCTGGCGCTGGGCGCGCCCCAGTGGCGGGTGATCCTGCAGGTCGTCCTTCCCACGGCACGGGCCGGCCTCATCACGGCCGCCATCCTGGGTGTCGCCCGCACGGCGGGGGAGACGGCCGAGGTCCTGTTCACGGCGGGCGGCAACGTGCACTACAACTTCAGCCCCCTCGCCCCCTACCAGGCCGACCTGCCGCTCGAGATCTTCTCGCTCATCAACCAGCCCTCCGTCAATGCCATACGTGTGGCATGGGGAGTCGCCTTCGTGCTCGTCGCTGTGGTCCTCGGGCTGTTTGTGGCGGCCGCACCGCGGGCAGAGCGGGGTCGGGCGGCCTGTCCCGGCGCCTGCGCCAACACAAGGCACGCCAAGCGTCATCGACATCATGACAAAGGAGCCAACCTCATGACCATCGCAAACCGACGCTCCGAGCGCGGAGGCGCCCTGGCGAGGCTGCTGCACCTCGGCGGCGGCGTGGCCCTGGCAATGACGGCGTCGGTCGGCGGCGTGGTCCTCACTGCTACCCCGGCGGTTGCAGCCCCCACTCCCATCAACGGTGGCGGATCTTCGTTCGCCGCCCCTGCCATCACGAGTTGGGACACCGAAGTGGCCAAGGCCCCGTACTCGTTGAGCGTGAACTACTCGACCAGCTCGTCGGGCTACGGGCGCTACTACTTCACGAACCGAGACCGTCGACTTCGCGGTGACCGACACTGGCTACGTCAACTCGAGCGTGGGCACGACGCCACCTTCGTTCCCCTATGAGTTCATCCCCATCACCGCCGCCGGGGTGGCGTTCATGTACAACGTCCCGGGCCTCAGCCAGACCCTCGAGCTGACGAGCTACACGGCCTGCCTCCTGCTCACCGGGCAGATCACCAACTGGGACGACCCCGCTCTCAAGCTCAACGGCGCCAACTCCGGTGTGACGCTTCCCAACCTGGCGGTCAAGCCCGTCACCGAGAGCGACCCGGCAGGGACGAACTACGTGCTCGAGGAGTATTGCATCGACGAGCAGCCGGCGGTGTGGGCCCAGTACGCCAAGAACATGGCGGGGACACCGCCGCCGAGCGGCGTGGCCATCTTGCCCAGCACCCCCGGATCGAACTGGGAGGCTCCCGGCAACGGCTACGACGAGCAGGACACTTCGGCGGTGGCCTCGACGGTGGCCAGCACGGCGGGGGCCATCGGCCCCGTCCAGGAGAACTACGCCATCGACGTCGGCTTCACGGGGAGCAACCCGGCGCAGTCGGTGGCCAAGGTGCAGAACGCCAGCGGTGACTTCACCACCCCCAGTCCGGTGGACGTGGCCTCGGCGCTCGCCTATGCCACCCAACAGTCCGACGGCACCCACGTGCTCGACTTCAACGGCCTGGGCCCCAACGTCTACAACCCCTCCACCTACAGCTACCTGCTCACGCCCACCACGGGATGGGACTCCTCCAAGGGGGCGACGGTGAGCGCCTGGGTCAACTACGTGCTCACTCTCGGCCAACAGGTGGCGCCGAAGATCGACTTCGCCAGCCTCGGGCTGTCGTTGGAGCGCTACGGCATCGACAACGTCATCGAGCACGTCCCCGGCGCCGTCTCACCCACCGCTTCCGAAGACCAGGGCTACGCGTGCGGCGACCTCACGCCCACCGAGGTCCAGGCGGGTCAGACCACCGCCACCTGCGGGGTCACCAACGGCGTTGCCCCCCCGCCCCGCCGGGCGCGCCCGCCACCGCCCTGACCAATGGCAACACCGCGTCGGCCAACGCCAAGACCGCGGCCAGCAAGGGGGCGACGAAGGGCACATCTGCTTCTGGCACAAGTGGCGGCGTGACGGCGGCCGACTCCGGTGCCGACCCGTCGGTGGCCCTCACCGGCAGCAGCCCGACCATGGCCATGACCGGGGGCGACCCCGCACCCACCGTCCTTCTCGGGTTCGCGCTGGTGGTGGTGGGATTCTTCGCCCGCCGGCGCCTGCTCGTCGCCCGCCGCGTCCGGAGGCTCGAGTGAGCTTTGGCGCCCACCGCGGGGTCCGGGCCCTGGCGGCCTTGGCGACACTGGCGGGCACCGTCATTCTCTTCGTGTGCTGGGGCACGCCGGGGGCGGTCGCCCAGACGGATCCGACCGCGCTCGTGGGTGAGGGTGGTTCCTTCCTCACGCCGGTCACCAACCTCCTCCTCAACTCCGACACCGCCAGCGGGCTGGCGCCGCTCAACCCCGAGTACTCCGACGACAACCTGGACAACGCCATCGGCGACTTCGTGGGCACGGGGCCCGGCGACTTCGACGCCGACTTCGTGGTGTCCGAACGCCCCCTCACGTCCACCGAGGCCGCCACTGCCGCGGCCGATGGCCGCTCCTTCGCGTACGTGCCCTTCGCCGCCACGCCGGTGGCCCTCGCCGTTTTCGCCGTGTGCACGCCCAGTGATCTGACCCAGAACACCCTCACCCCGACGACGTTCTGCAACGACATGCCCCTCACCCCGGCGCAGGTGGGGGAGATCCTCACCAACGGTCTCACGACGGGCTCGACGGTGGCCACCGTGAAGGGCTGGAACGATCCCACCCTCACGCAGGCGAACGGCCAGCCCATCCCCGATCCCAACGGCATTGGGCACGCTGCCGACGAGTCACCGTCGGCCGAGAACTCGGCGATCATGGCGCTCATGGACAGCGACACCACGGCCAAGGCCGACCTGGACAACGCGCTGGCCAACACGACCAACAGCCCCAGGACGACGAGCGACACACCCAGCGAGCTCTGGCCCTTCTTCCCCGAGCATGCCTACCCCGGTGGCGACGAGGCACTGCTCGAGCACGAACTGACCATCGAGCCCACCACCAACGCACCCAGCTTCCTCGACAGCTGGGGCGCGCTCTCGCCCAACGAGGGCGGGACGCACGACGCCTTTCCGCTTTCCGGCGTGTGGGCAGGATCACCCGAGGGCACGCCCTGGAACGTGCCCACGGCGGCGATCGAGAACGCCGACCAGAAATTCGTCGCCCCCACTGAGCAGGCAGCGGCAGCCGCAGAGACCGGAGCCGGGATGACGCTCGACCCCACGACCAACCTGGTGACGTTCAACCCGGACTCCACCGACGCCGCCGCTTACAACAACTACCTCATGGTGGAGAGCTACCTGGTGGTGCCGACAACGGGGCTCGACCCGACCAAGGCCGTCAAGCTGGCCCAGTTCATCCGCTACGTCCTCGGTTCCACCGGGCAGTCCGAGATCGCCGTCCTCGGGGCGGCGCCGGCCACCCCGGCCGAGGTGACAGCGGGCCTGAAGGTGGCCTCCGAGCTCGACGCCGAGGCGTTGACGTCGTCATCGGGGTCGTCGGGCTCCAGCTCGGCATCGGGCCAGACGGCTACTGCGTCCACACCAGCGGCTGCGTCGTCGAATGCCGCGGGCGCCACCGACCCCGCTGACGGAACCACCGCGGGGCATCGTCGGGCCCCGACTCGGCGTCCACGCTCGCGTCCACCGGCTCCGACCCGTTGCCACTGACGGCCCTCGGTGCGACGGTCGTCGTCGTGGCAGGGATCGGCCGTTGGCGTCTGCGACGGCGGATCATGCGCGGAGGTGTCCTCACGTGACCGTCGCCCAGTACCCGGGCCAGGGCTGGCAATCACCCCCACCCCACCCCCGCCTCCGCCTCAGGGGTGACGCAGCCTCCCGCGTACGGGTTCGCGCCCGCCCAGGGTCAGGCGTACATGCAGACCGTCGACGTCAGCGCCTGGTTCGGGCGCCAGAAGGTGCTCGAGAGGGTGTCGCTCACCATGTAGCCCGGCAAGGTCACCGCGCTCATCGGTCCCTCCGGGTGCGGCAAGTCGACCTTCCTGCGGATCCTGAATCGCATGCACGAGCTCGTGCCCGGGGCGGCGCTGTCGGGATCGGTGGAGCTCGACGGCGTCGACATCTACGGCCCGAGCTGCGGGTGACCGAGACCCGACTCAAGATCGGCATGGTCTTCCAGAAGCCCAACCCGTTCCCGTCGATGACCATCGCCCAGAACGTGCTGGCCGGCCTGCGGCTGTCGGGCATGAAGGTCGCCAACCAGGACGCCCTGGTCCAGGAGTGCCTGGAGCGGGCCGGGTTGTGGCGCGAGACACGCAACCGGCTCAACGAGGCAGGCTTGTCGCTGTCGGGTGGGCAGCAGCAGCGGCTGTGCATCGCCCGGGCGCTGGCGGTGCGCCCTCGCGTCCTGCTCATGGACGAGCCGTGCTCGGCGCTCGACCCCATCTCCACCGGCGTCATCGAGGAGACCATCAAGGAGCTGTGCCACGATGTCACTATCGTCATCGTGACCCACAACATGCAGCAGGCCCAGCGCGTGTCGAACCAGTGCGCTCTGTTCCTGCTCGACGGCGAAGGTCAGCCCGGACACATCGTCGAGGCAGGCCCCACCGAGCAGGTGTTCAGCGATCCGCAGGATCCCCGGACCGCCGACTACGTGCACGGGCGCTTCGGATGACCGAGGTCGTCAGGTTCGATCCGGTCGGCATCGAAACATGGCGTTCCAGCGCGGGTCGGTGGAAGTACCAGGCGCAGCAAGGCTGGCACCAAGCTCCGACTCGGGTGCGGACGACGGTCCAGATGACGGTGCTGCTGGTCGTGGTGGTGGTGGCGTACAACTACTCGCTGTCGACGTTGATCCAGAACGCCGGCCTCGAGACACCGCTGGCCTATGTGAGCCTCGTGCCCGCCATCGCTCTTGCTCTGGCCGCGGTGCGGGCCCGTCCCGCTGAGCCCGAACCGGCCATCCACGACCGCCAGGTCGACTACATCGTGGGGCTGCCCCTCGTCGCCGGGGCTCTGGCGGCCAACCTGCTCTCTGCCGGGCAAGTTGTCGGCCATGTTCTGGGTGTGGCGCATCGACCTCCTGACGCTTCCGGTCTTCGTGGCGGGCGCGGTGGCCATCATCTTCGGGGTCCGGGTCCTGTGGCGCCAGAAGCTCGCCATCGGCTACCTGTTCCTGGGCTGGCCCTATCCCTACTCGTCGGTGCTGCTTCGGGTCCTCGACGCCTTTACCACCGCCACGCTGGCCGCGATCAGGAGATCATCAAGGTCATCCCGGTGGCCAAGTCGGTCACCTCACCCGACGGAACGCTCTTCGTCGTCGTCCATCACGGACAGTCTTTCCCGCTGAGCGTGGTGTCGGCCTGCTCCGGAGTCAACAGCGTGGTCGGGTTCCTCCTCATCGGCTCGGCGTTCGGTGCGGTGGTGCACGGGCCCATCGTCCGCAAGGTCCTGTGGCTGACGGGGGGCATGCTGCTGCTGTGGGCGATCAACCTGGGCCGGATCACCTTCATCTTCTGGGCGGGCAAGACCTGGGGTGAGCATGTCGCCATCGACATCCTGCACCCGTTCATCGGCCTCGTCACCTTCAGTCTCGGCGTCCTGCTCATGGTCCTGTTGATCCAGCCCCTCGGGATGCACATCGGGACGAGCCCCACGCCGGCGGGCGCGCACTCCAGTGGTGCACCTCAAGCGGCGTCGCACGCCAAAGCGGGGTCACCCGCGGTGCCCAAGGTGTACGCGGCCGTGATCGTCGTGACGGTGGCCGCCATCTTGTTGGGGATCAGCAACATCGGGCTGAAGACCTACAACCTGGTCGCCGACGCCTCGGGCGAGCCCAAACTCGCCGCCTACATCGCCACCCCGGTCGCTCCGGCGGGCTGGCGCACGCGGCGCACCGCTGTGTTCGACTGGGCCAAGCCGCTGTTCGGCGACACCTCGATCTGGGATCGCTATGTCCTGCTATCGGAAACCGGAGGGGATCTCCACACGTCGGTCCCCGGTGGTCGCCGACGTCATCGTCACCCCAGACCTCGCCAGCTTCTCGGCCTACGGCGTGGAGGCGTGCTACCAATTCCACGGCTACGCCCTGCGCGACGTCGCCCAGGTCAATGTGGGAGGGGGCATCACCGGGCAGGCCATGTCCTACACGTCTCAGACCTACGGGAGCTGGTCGATCGTCTACTGGATCATCCCCGTCAAGCTGGGCACGACGACCATGTACGAGCGCGTCGTCCTCTACGTGCAAAACAATGGAGGTGGGGTCGTCGTCCCCGCCACGGCGAAGATCTCCGGCATCTCCAACGTGGCTGGCTCGCTCGGTCCCTCAGACCTGCCGCTCATCCGGAACCGGGCTTTCTTGGTGGCGTTCGCCCGCGAGTTGATCGAAGCTCAGGCGCAGCGGTCGTCATCGGGGCACGTCCTCGCCGCGCCCGCTGGTCCTGCTTCGCCGTCGCCCACCATCCCTCCTGTTCATCAGGGGGTCGACCCGGCTGTGTCGCTCACCACGAATTGATGGGAACGGCCATGCACGCAGCCCAGGGCCCAGGCTCATCGTCGCCACCGGGTTGTCGGCGGTGCTGGCACCGATGACTACCGTAGAAGTCGTGCCGTGGAACGGGCAATGGCCGGCACGAGACCGCGGGTCGGACCCAGCCCCTTCCCTCGACGAGCCCGCGTCGAGACATCTGGTCTCGCTTACGCCGGCCGGGACCTTCGAACCCGTCGCGCTCTACCGGCGATTCGTCGAGGAGCTCGTGGCGCCGAGATCCGCCCTCGGAGGGGCGGACAACGTTGGCATCGGGGACCGGGCCGTCGACTGGCATGCCATCTGGACGGCCGGGGAGGGGGCGCAAACGCCGGAACAGGCGGTCGGGCGCGTCATCCTGGCGGCTCACCGGGTCGCCACGGGTCGCTCTCTCGGGCCGGCGACGGTGGCCGGATCGGCGCCGCCGGCGATCCCGGCGGCAAACCAGGCCCCGACCACACCGAAGGCGGTGGAACGACCGGCTTGGTCCGTGGCGCCGCGACCGGCCCGGTTGGAAAGGGAGCTCGCCGTGGCGCCCTGGCGCGAGACCGTGCCGCCCACTCGGGTCCCCGCGGTACCGGTACCCGCCATCGCCAGGCCGGTGGAGGACGTACCTGCGATCGTGGTGGCGCCCCCGGTGGCCAGGGGTATGGCACGCCTACGGCGACGTCAGAAGCTCGCCAACGCCTTCGGTTGGGTGCGCAACATCGGGATCGTGATCATCCTCTTCGCCGCCTGGCAGGTGTGGGGAACGAGCATCGCTCAGCACCAGGCCCAGCAGGCGCTGGGAGCGCAGTTCCGGTCCCACGCCAAGAGCACGCCGCCACCCGCCGGTGACATCCGCCTCATCGGTGCCGACGTGAGGGTTCCGCAGCCGCCCGAAGGGTCGGTCGTCGGCCACATCCAAATTCCGACGATCGGCGTCGACCAGTACGTCGTGGAGGGCACGGGCGAGGGAGATCTGGCCAAGGGGCCGGGCCACTACGTCGGCACGGCGATGCCAGGCCAAGCCGGCAACGTGGCCATCGCCGGCCATCGAACGACCTACGGTGCCCCCTTCAACCAGCTCAACGCATTGGCACCTGGGGATCCGATCACGCTCACGACGGACTCCGGTGAGACCCTCACCTATGTCGTCACCAAGCCACCGGTGGCCGTATCGCCCAACGATGTGGGGGTCCTCAACGCGTTCGGGGACGACCGGCTGACGTTGACGACCTGCAACCCGAAGTTCTCAGCCAGTCAACGACTCGTCGTCGTCGCATTCCTGCGCGCACCCGCGGGATCAGGGCTCGTGACGACCTCGAGTGCCGGCCGGGGTTCCGGGCGACCATCTCATGGGATCGGAGGCGGGTCGGTGGGGTGGAATCTCGTCTACCTCCCGCTCGTCCTCTTGGTGCTCGCCCTACTGGTGCTCCTCGGCTTCGCCAACACCTGGGCGTCGGCATATTTCGGGCGCCGCGGGCGGTGGCTCATCCTGGCTCCCTTGTGGGTCGCCAGCATCTATGTGCTGTTCGGGCTCCTCACCAGCTTCCTGCCGGCCACCCTCTGAGGGCCCGAGCCTTCCCGATCACCTCGCCACGAGACTCCGCTCGCCCTTGGGGGCAACTCTCGCGCTCAGTCCCGCTGCGAACCCGGGCCCTTGCCTTTCCACGCGGGCGGCAACAGCCGACGCCGACCGAGAGTCGCCGCGCCGACGAGCACCATGCCGAGCAGCCCCGCCAGCGCCAACAGGCCGCCCCGCTCCCGGATTCCGTACCAGTGGCCGACGTGTCGACCATGGGCGGAGCGGCAGAGTCCAGGGCGGCTGCCGAAGCCGGCGACATCGGTGGTGACTTCGAGGAGGTGACCGGATCGATCTGGTCGGAGACCTCGTTTTCGTGACCTGGGGTGGGGGAGTAGGCCACGGCCGGCAGGTGCGTGGGGTCGCCCCCATAGGCGGCGCTATCCCCGGTAGTGGCAAGGGAGAACAAGTCCGTCGTGCCCTCGTCGATCGCGGCACGTGGCGACACCCCCGGCGTCGGTCGTGGTCACACACAGGGCGCTGCCGGCTGCCGAGAACCACACCGGAGCGTTCGGCAGGGGACTTCCCCCGCTGTTGAGCGTGGCGCTCAACTGGTACCGGTGCCCGGACCCCATCCAGGCCGGGGCCGCCGCGGTCAACGAGGTCGGCGCCTGACCCACGCCGGCGACGATGGTCACAGAGCTCGAAACGAATGGCGCGCTCCCCGAATAGTCGGCCTCTACCAGGTGCGGACCGTCACTCAGGTACAAGGCCATCAGTGCAGTGCCGTCGGCGCTGATGGGTATGGCGTTGCCCACCACCCACCCGTCCACGACGAATTGCACCGTCCCGCCCCCGGGAACCGGGGAGACCGAAGCGGTGATCCCCTGGACCGACGATCCGGTCTCGGGGACGACAGCCACCGTGGTGGACGTTGGCACCGGGGTCGCACCAACCGGTGGGGTCGCCGTAGTCGGCGCACTCGTCGGAGGCGGACCCGCTGGAGGCGATGTCGAGGTGGGGGCCGGGGGAGTGGTTGGAATGGGGGCCGGGGCGGTCGGGCTGGGGCTCGTGGGCGACGCCGGCGTCGTTGTGGTCGTCGGTGAGGGGGGATTCAGCAACGTGTCGATGCTTCCGTCGGCAGCGTCCCCACCTAAATAGGGAAGACCATAGGTGTCCTCGATCGAGCGCAGGATCCCGACGGTGTCCACCGGTGTGGAGTCCTGCTCGGGACTGGCCTTCAGAGCAGCCGACACCACGATGGTGGGAACGTGGCCCCCCGAGCCGCCGTTGAGGCCCGAGGTGTCGGAGTCCAGAGCCTCGTCCCACTCGATGATGATCTGTCCACCGCTCTTGTACCACGCCGTCGCCTGAACGGATGGGACGAATGACGTGAGAAACGCGTCGCCGTCGGCCAACTCCTGAGTCGCGGTGTCAACGGGCACACCCGTGTGGCCGTCGTCGGTCAGGTTCGGGGTGTACCACACGAAGTCCGGCGGATCGGCGCTGTTGAGGTCTGAAGTCATTTGGGACGCGTCCGCGATGGGGATCTTCGTACCGGGGAAGTACACCCATGGGAAGTGGTCGACGTCGTAGAGTCCGGAGTCGTTCGTCGGGTCGGCGGGGAGGTTCTCGGCGAATGCCGTGTCCGAGAAACCTGCACCCGAGAGCTGGTCGGCGAGCGTGGTGACTCCGGCGTAGCTTCCCGACGACGGCGGCTGATCGACCGTCACTCCCTGTGTCGACCCCGAGACGATGTCGAGATAGTTGGGCAGAGAAGGGTGACCGACGGCATACGAATCGGTAGCCGACCCGTACGTCGAAGCGAGACTGTTGATGAAGGGCACGGCCGGGTTCCCGATGATCTGAGTGGCTCCCTCGTTCTCCATCATCACCACCATCACGTGCGGTGCCGGGGACGGCGAGGTTGGCGTGGTTGTGTCGGTTGTCGTCGTGGTGGGTGGCGGCGATGGGACGGTCGGAGACGGCGGCGGTGCACTGGTGGTCGACGTGGTCGACGTGGGTGGGGGCAAGCTCGCGCTCGAACCCCCGAAATCAACGGTGTACGCCGCCTCGGACTGGGGGAACTCGGTGATGTCGGAATCGATGCCACCTGACCCACCGTCGTAGCTGAAGTACGCCTGGAGCACGACGTTGTTGGCGGGATTGTCGACCAGGCTGGCGACCTCATTGATATAGGAGGGGTCATCTGACCCGTTCAGGCCCCACTCGGGGATGGCGGCAGGGAGACCCTGGGATTGGGCGAAGGAAATTACCGCCTGGATGTTCGCCGCGTACCCCGAGAAGTCGTACTGGTCCACACCCACCAGGTCCACATAGGACTTGCCCGGCCACGTGTCTGACCAGGTCCGCCCGGACGCCTCGTTGCCACTTCCGCCCGTTGGGTTCCACATGAACCGAAACGCCTGGCCGGGGACGGCTCGCATGGCCGTGACGATGCTCTGGAAGGTCGAGATGTACTGGGCGGCGGTGAAGGTGAGTTGATTCCAGTTTTGGAACCATCCTGCGAGGTCCTGGTTCTGTTCCCACATGATGCGGATTATGGCGCCGCTCTGGCCGGCGGCCACGAGTGACTGGCCGATGCTGGTGGCCTGAGAAGTTGTCAGAGCGCCAACCCCGAGCATGAGGGTCATCGAGGTCGAGGGTGGGGAGTAGGTGCAGTAACACGAGCCTTCGGCATAGACGGTGTCGATGGTCGGGGTCACTCCCAGTTGCTTGCCGAGGGCGAGGACATCGGTGGGGGCCTGTGAGCCGACGAACAAGCCCGCCGCGACCGAGGACGCCCCCTCGTCTCCCGAGAAGTACGGCAATGACGTGTCGACCAGCGTGGCCAACACAGCCACTCCCAGCACGACCATCGCCACGATCCATCGCACCCGACGCCGCGAAGAACGGCACGAGGAATGTGCCGACCTCGACGGTCAATCATCGGGCCGGGATGTGCAGGTCACCCTACGTGCTCCTGGGGCCATCTTCCCTACTCGCTCGATACGATTACTCGTAATAGGGCAATCGCCAACATTGACGATGGTGGGCCGAGTGTCTGTCGCGAGGCAGCGTCCGCAGCCACCTGGAGTGGGTCCTAAAGGTTGACGAGTCGCTTTCGGCGGGGGGCGGTGATTTCGTCAGCGTATGGCTCAACAGTGAATTCCGTGTGACGGAGGTGCGAACATTCGGGCAACTTCGGATGAACCGCTCGCGTCAAGGAGGACCTCGGGCGGCCCGGCGGTGTAGGGACGAGGAACGGTACCGAAATGGGGCACCGTAGCTAAACAAATTCGCAATCCTTCGTGAGAAATTTGGGCACCGACACCTTCTTCAACGTGCGACTCGACACCCACTTCCCGGGGAGATCATGATGACCATCCCTCCACTCGAACCCAGCGGTGAAAGTGGGCCGAATCTCGCACCTTGGAGCGCGCCTGCCCGCCTCGACGATGAAGCGGTCGGGGTAATCGGTGAGACCGTACGGCACGCCGCCGGGGCGCTTGACGGTTTAAAGGACATCCTCGAGGGTCTGCAAAGCTCTGTGGCGCTAGCCACGGAGCAGCGACGGACCGACATGGAGATCGGTCACCTGTTTATGAGAGCCCAGGCGTTCTTAGACGAGGCCGTGGCTGAGGGTCACGAGCTCGCACAGCGGATCGTCGCCGACGCCGAGTTCGAGGCCTCGCGGATCGTCGCTGCGGCCAAGCACGAGGCGCACCGACTCATCGACGAAGGACGACATTCGGCATCGCTGCCGTCAGAGGCTGTCAGGGCCCTTCAATCGACCATCGAGGAATTCGGGCGTATGAACAGCGCCCTCGTCCAAGAGCTGTCGGGCTTGACCGATGCCTTGGCGTTCTACAGCAATGGAGGACCGGGAGTCTCCACGCACTCCCAGGAGCTGTCCCACGCAGAACTGGGGGCCGTGCAACCTCAGTCGGTGGGGGCCGGGAACCAACACCCCCAGGATCAACAGACCCAGAGAAGCGCTGCCGAGACGGTGCCCTCGCCGCCCACGGGGTACTGGAGCACGTTGCGGCCGAGGAGACAGCCATCCAGTGCTCGCGTCGGTTGACACAGCGCACCCGGAAGCCGCTGGGGGTTGCGATGACGTGACGTCCCCGCTGCCAGGTCCTTTGCTTGACTCAGCAGGTCGCACAGCGATGGGATTCGAAACACAAATGCCATGGCTGAGCATCATTTCGCGGGTCGTGCTCTGAGCTCCCAGGGTGCAGCCCGTTGGCGCAAGCGTTTCTCAAGCTGTGACGCTGTCGTTCGCGCCACGTTTACCTTCGACCGGTACCGTCGGTACCGTCGGTGTCGCAACGAAATCGGGGACTGGACCTTTCACCGACGACAGGCCCCGCCAGGCAAGAGTCTGTTGCTCACTGAGAGAAAGGCCATGCCGAGGTGACGCGGGGGGAATCAGGAGGCGGACCCCCTCCGGCTACCCAGCACCCTGGAGCACGGGAGGGTCGAACGACCATCCTTGTCGTCGAGGACGAGGAGTCCTACCAGGAAGCGTTGGTGGCGGGGCTTTCGCGGGAGGGATACCACGTCGAGCTGGCGTCAGATGGGGGCGACGCCCTGCGGCAGTTCGTGGAGCAGCAGCCCGACCTTGTCGTCTTGGACTTGCTGTTGCCGTCCATGTCGGGCATCGAGGTGTGCCGAAGGATGCGCGGATCGCGCCGGTACCGATCATCATCGTGTCGGCTCTCGACACCGAGGCGGACATCGTCCGTGGCCTCGAGCTGGGTGCCGAGGACTACATCTCTAAGCCTTTTCGCCTGCGAGAGCTGGTGGCCCGTATCCGCTCGGTACTACGGCGGGTAACTGCGCCTCCCCACGCGTTTCCGGTCGTGGTCCAGGCCGAGCCGTCGCGCGCCGATGTCCTCGTGGTCGGTCCATTTCACGTGAACCTCGCTCGGCGTGTCGTTACAGCCCAGGGCCAAGCAATTCATTCTGTCTCGTCGCGAGTTCGACCTTTTGGCCTTGTTGCTATCACCGCCTGGACAGGTGCGCACGCGCGAGGAGCTGATCGACCGGCTGTGGTCCGGTCGTGACCTCTCCGACACCCGCACCCTGGACACACATATCAGGAGGCTTCGAGTCAAACTGGAGCCCGACCCTGGCGTTCCCCAATACCTGGTAACGGTGCGAGGTGTGGGGTTTCGTTTTGAGTCCTGAGAACCTGAACGGCAGATCGGAGGTATCTGGTGTCCGCTCTGCGTCGATGGCCCCGGGACAACATTGGGCGGTATTTTCCCCATGAGTGTGAAGCTGCGGGTCCTCGGTGCCGATTGTGTGAGGGTGACTCCATGCTCACCAGGCGAGACGCCGCTAGAAGGCGAAGACGATGACTGACTATCTCATCACGTGTGTCAACCGGTCTGGGTCAGATCCCGAGCACACCCACATCACCGAGGTAGGGGTCCGACCCCGCACAGGAGGCTCGGGCCGAGTGGTGCCGGTCAAACAGATCCGTCAACAACTAAAGCTAGGTGTTCATCGCTACTTCTCCGTTGACACTCTGGGAAACCGAGTCCCGGTGAAACGCTACAAGTGTGTCTGTGGTCGCAAGACTATTCGGACCGTCCCCGACGATCTCGACGACAACAATCTCTCAAGGAAAAAGCCCTGCGCGTAGGCTGCGTTGCTCCATCGTTCACGATCTTGTCACCAAACGTCGGGTCATGACACTCGAGTGGCACACGGTGGGCAGGCTCTAGTGGAATGGCGCACATGGCCAAGACCGCCGTCCATCGACGCAGGATCTCTCGGTTGATCAGCGTGCAGAGCGTTTCCCTCATGCTACTCACGAGCATGGCGGCGCCGGTCTTGGCCTCTAGCACCGCCGGAGCGGTGCCATCAATGGTCCGGCTCGGTCGCCTTGCGCCAGTTGCTCCACCGCCGGGGTCCACGCCAGTCGGCCCTCTCGCCCGCGGGCAGTCGATTGGCCTCGAAGTGGTGCTGGCTCCCTCTCACCCGGCGCGGCTCACATCGCTGTTGCACTCGCTTTATGAGATCGGCTCCCCCCAATACCACCAGTGGTTGACACCAGGTCAATTCGCGCAGCAATTCGACCCCACACCGGCAACCGTCTCCCAGGTCGAGGCCTGGCTCGCCAGCGTGGGACTCCATTCCTCCTATCGGTCAGGCTTCGTGGTGCACGTGTCGGAACCGGCCAGTGTCGTCGAAGCCGGTCTGGGTGTGTCCTTGAACGACTACCGACTCGCCCACGGACAGGACGTCCACATCGCCAATCGCGCCCCTCTTCTTCCCGCCGATTTGTCGGCCACTATCGTGTCTGTGCTGGGGCTCGACAACGCACCCCGACTGACTTCGCAGCTCACACAACACGACTCGACGCAAAGCACCCGTCTACTGCCTCACGCCGAGGGGCTGAGTCCGTGTGGTGCCGCGACCTCGGCGGCCACGGGTATGGGTGCGTACACGCCTGATCAGGTGGGTGCCGCCTACGGGATTGCAACCCTTACCGGTGCTGGCCAGACGGGGGCGGGACAAGAGGTTGCCGTCTACGAGTTGGGAACACATATTGCATCAGATACCAGTGCCTACGAGACGTGCTTCGGCTTGCACAACCCGGTGACGACGGTCGCCGTCGATGGCGGAGGGACGGCCGGAGCCGCCGGAACTGCCGAAGCGGACGCAGACATCGAACAAATAGCCACCCAGGCACCAGGTGCCTCGATCGTTTCGTACGAGGGACCCAATACGAACACGGGGAACTACGACACGTGGAATGCGATTGTCACGCAGGACACAGCCAGCGTCGTCTCGACCAGCTACGGGCTCTGTGAGCCCGACAGCGTCGCCGCCGGAGTCGTGTCTCCCGAGGACTCACTGTTCGTCGAAGCAGCGCTCCAGGGACAAACGATTCTTTCGGCGTCCGGAGACTCGGGCTCCGAAGACTGCTACGCGGCGTCAGGGGGTTCCGATACGAGCCTTCAAGTCGACTTCCCCGCGTCCGACCCCAACGTGACCGCCGTCGGGGGGACCACGCTCTCGTTGCCCTCGCAGTCGCAGACGGCGTGGAACGACTGCGAGGGCCAGACTGGGACCGCCTGTGCGAGCACCACCGGTACGGGCGCTGGTGGGGGAGGAATCTCTCGCATATCTGAACGACCCAGTTGGCAGCCAGCCGGATGGGAATGGGCGACCAATTCCAACGCGTGCGCCATGGACTGTCGTAACGTGCCGGATGTCTCGGCCAACGCCGGCGCCCCCGAGGTCTTCTACGTCGAGGGGTCTTGGGGTGCCTTCGTGGGAACGAGTATCTCGGCGCCACTCATCGCGGGAATTGTCTCCGACACCTCCGACGGCTGTTCAGCAGCCCGCCAAGGGATCGTGGCGCAGGCGCTTTTCGGGCTGGCGGGGGAGGGTGTGTACGGGACGGCACTCTCGGACGTGGCGAGTGGGGACAACGACTTCACCCGCTCCAACAACCCCGTCGAATACCCGTCGGTGGCTGGGTACGACCCGGCGACAGGTCTTGGGACACCGATCGCCGGGGGATGGTCTTGTCCGGAGGTGACGTCGGTGTCTCCTCCCCAAGCACAGCCCGGCGCGCAAGTCACCCTTAGTGGGCTGGGCCTCGAGAAGGCCTCGGTCTCTTTCGGAGGGAGCGCCGCGCCCGTGGTGAGCGCGAGCGCCACGTCGGCCACCGTCACTGTCCCCGCCGGCAGTGGCACGGTCACGGTCAGCGCCACGAGCCCCTTCGGGGCAGGGACATCCACAAGTTCGTTCACCTTCGCCCCTTCGTCATCTCCACCTGCCGCTGCGAGCTCGGGGTACGACCTGGTAGGGCGTGATGGCGGGGTCTTCGTCTTCCCGACGAACCAGTCGGGGGGATTCTTCGGCTCGCTCCCGGGACTCGGCATCCATATCGATGACATCGCCGGCATGGTGCCGTCTCCCGACGACAAGGGCTATTTCCTCGTGGGGCGCGACGGCGGGGTGTTCTCGTTCGGCGACGCTCCGTTCCTCGGATCGTTGCCCGGCCTCCACGTGGTGGTCAATGACATCAGGGGCATCGTCCCGACCCGCGACAACCGCGGTTACTTCCTCGTGGGGGCGGACGGTGGGGTGTTTGCCTTCGGCGACGCTCCATTCCTGGGATCGTTGCCGGGAGCGCGGATCCACATCACCAACGTGATCGGGATCGCCGCCACCCCGTCCGACCAGGGTTACTGGGTTGTCACCGCCAAGGGAACGGTCTACGCCTTCGGGAATGCACCCAGCTTCGGATCGGCCACCGGCACGACCTCACCGGTGTCTGGAATTGCGTCAACTCCGAACGGCGGCGGCTACTGGATCGTGACGCAGAACGGAAGCGTGCACGAGTTCGGTGACGCCGGTTCCTTCGGTTCTCTACCCGCCATCGGGGTGAAGCCGACCAGCCCGGTGATCGGGCTGGTGCCCACGGCTGACGACAGGGGCTACTGGTTGATCGGGTCGGACGGGGGGATCTTCACCTTCGGTGACGCCCCCTTCGTCGGCTCTCTTCCCCGACTGGGCGTCCACATCACCGACATCGTCGGAGCAGTGCCGACCACGTTGTGAACCATGACGACGCTCGGGTGGCGGAGCCGCTGCTAACAGACAGTCGAGGGAGCTCTCGACCCTTACGAAAGTGCATGGGCGAATCGATGAGAGCCGCCCGACTACATCACGGACCCGTCGATGCACCTATGGCTTCGTCTGCGGTGGCGGACACGAGCGAAAACCCATTCCCCACCAATTGGAATGTGGTGACCACGTGGCCCACCCTGTTGCCGACGCCCAAGTCACCGGTTCCATTGAAACCCCAGGACCAAAGCCTGCCGGTGGTGTCGATGGCGAAACTATCCCGACCACCGGCTGCCACTGTGCTGATGTTGACTCCGCTCGGTACCTTCACAGCCTGTGGCGTCGAGTACGACGATCCACTCACTCCGTTGCCGAGCTGGCCCCATTTGTCATTACCCCAGGCCATAATCTCACCGGTTGACAGCCGAACCAGCATATGGCCGTCATACCCGAAGTCTCCTCCGGCGTAGATCTGTGTCGCCGGGGCGGGAAGGTTGACCCTCTGGGGTATGTCCTCGTTCTTCATCGTGCCGTTACCCAGTTGACCAAAGGTATTGCGGCCCCAGGTCCAAACAGAGCCGTCAGCTTCCATCGCCGCCGAATACTCGTTGCCCGATGAAATGGCCACGACGTTGGTCAGATTCTCTACGGCTACAGGATCCGTAGAGCTCTTGGTTGAGCCATTGCCGAGCTCCCCATACGCGTTCAAGCCACAGGCATCCACCGTGCCGTTAGCCAAAAGGATCAAGAGGTGCGCGCCGCCACCCTGGACGGCAACGGCCTTGAGCCCCGGGAGCTCCCTCGGAAGAAGGACAAGACTCTTGTGGCCAAAGCACAGAGTTCCATAGAGGTTGTCACCCCACACCCAGACGTGACCGGATTTGTCGACGGCGGCTGCATAGTCGTCCCCCTCGCCGATCGACACAACGTTGGAGACGCCGCGAGCCTCGACAGCGATATTTCGAGATGTCGAGGCGTGACCGTTACCCAACTCTCCGAACTGCCCATGACCCCAGTCCCACACATGACCGGTTGCGTCCAGAGCCATGCCACCCCAATTGCCTGCTTGCACGGCCACGATGTCCGAAGGAAGGTTGGCTACGAGTCTCGGGCGATAGTGCTTCGTCGACGACAACTTGCCCCATTGATAGATCGAGACATTGGATGTCTGTGCGCCGGCTCGCCCGCCTGTGGCGCCCACAGCAACCAGCAGAGAGAGAATGACCAGGGAGAGAACTCCCAAAACCTTGGCCGGTCGCGCGACCCGGTAGGACCCCAACGCCGCAACCACTGGTCTGCCCACCCCTACCCCCTGCCCCAGATGACCCCGTCCCGGTTCCGAAGCTAGCTCAAATGCGCCACCAAGAACCGAAACCCCCACCCCCGCGGTGAGGGGCAATTCAAGCTTGATCTCGCAGCCCGAGCCTCATCAGAAATGAGGATCTTTCGCCTGGGTAACTGAGGGGGTTCGCTGCACCCGGACCTTGGTCCTCTGACAGAAGTGTTGGTAAGGGGTCTGGCTCCCCGGGGCCGTCGCGGGGGTGCTGGTAGGGGTCGTTCCGCTCCTGCAGCCTGTAGTCGAGTCGCTCGGCATCGTCGATACCGGCTACCGAGGTACGGGCGACCCCTCGGGACCGACTCGGTGCGAGCGTTCGACGTCGCCGTTGAGGCTGGAGTCCTGGACTTGTTGCAGGGGCCAACCTCCGGGTCGAGCGCGGTCATTGTGGACGGAGGAGAGTCGAAATCGAGCGGATGTCAGCTGCCTCGAACGAGTCGTAGCAGGCGGCCCACGTTCACCGTCCACCCAACGCCAAAGGCATACGGCATCAGAATCCTCCGATCGTCGGGCGACCAGACAGACGCCAATAGCCGCTGGAGCGTTGGCCGCCGAAGATCGTAGGGAAAGATTCCAGCTACCTTGCCGACCCAGTGTCGGTCGTCAACCGGCTTTCGCAGCTCTTGGACAACCGCAGCCCCGAGAAGACACAGGGCCAGGAACCCGAGAGTTCTGTCCATGCGCCGCCGCACTCAGGAGATCATAGAACTGACGCATCCAGTGGCTGGCGCGGTGAGCCAGCGTCACCATTCTCCGACTTACGCTCGCAAAGCTGGCTCTTCCGAGTTCCACCTCAACTCCCGCACGGCGACTCGGACTGGGAACTTCACGAGCCCTGGGGCCGTCTAACGTGGCATGCCGGTGAATCGTGGGAAGAGGCCACGGATAGCACAGGGTCTCTGCGTGATTCTGGTCGGGGCGCTGGTCCTGGCGTTAGGGAGTTGCTCTTCGGGGCCGTCGAGCTCAACTGGCACGGTTATCGGTGTCTTCGACGGGATGGCGAACACTGCGTGCCCGGCTCAGAAGCCCTGTCTCCCTACCGGCGTTCTCTCGCCTGGGTCTCTGACTCTGACTGGATCACACAGGACCTATCGCACTAGTGCCGGAACCACTGGTGCGTTTTCGATCGACGTTTCAGCCGGGACCTATCAAATCGTGGGGTGTGACCCTGATCAGACTGGTGGTATGTGTGGGTGTGGCGCCCTGGTCCATGTCACGGCGGATCACGTCACGCACACTGTCGTGACTTGCGTGTTTCACTAGGTTCTGCGATTCGGTGTCCGTCAAAACAATCTCCTTTCAATTCATGCTCATGCCAGCGCGCTGTCAGCGGGGGCCAATCCAGCCGGTGACCGCCATGGCCGAGGGACCCCCTTGAGCCATACTGGCGGGCGATGGTCTTGGACAACGCAAAGGGCGATCGGCTTGACCGTCAGCGAGCCGTGGCTTCGTGGGCGTTGGAACGTTGGGCGGGGTTTCCCGTGGAGGCCAATCCACGGCCTTGGGTCTTCGTCGGACCGGTTATCCGGCCCGAGGGCGGATTCCGAACGGGGGGCGCAAAGATCTCTTTCATGAGGGCGGACATCAACACGACTGTTCCGATTCCCGACGACGTGATGGCGCACATCCGCCAGCACCGTCATCAGGTGAGGGGTTCGACCCAGTCGCGACCTTTAGAAATCGACCGTGTGTCGAAATCAGAAGCCGATTTCCGCACCGACCGAGGCAGGGTGCGCCTTCCCGCTTGGGGCCTTGAACGCCACGACATCATCGGTCGCATTTGGGTGCTCGACTCTGAGGTCGTGGCTCAACGATGGAAACCTCCCGAACCAGTTCAGCCGCCACCCTTGTTCACGGGGGGAACGTTCAGGTCATTTGGCTCGACACTTGAAGACGACGGTCAGACTCTTCACTACGTGTTCACTGGAGGAGCCCCCGAGCACGTCGAGTTCCCAGACTCTGTCGTCATGGAGTCCGACCGCGCCGTGGCCGTCATCCCCATCGCCCACGACATTGGACCTCCAGGACCTCGCCGTGCCAAGGGCTATCGGCGTGAGGTCGCAGTTCGTCTCGAGGCGGCACTGGGGCCACGCGTCCTTGTCAACCTCGATGCCAGTCCCGTGGAAGTTGTGCCCCTTTGAGACTCGGCGACGGCTTCGGTTAGGACGCTTGCGCCAGGTCACGAAGCGAGTCGAACCACGGAGGCCAATCACCATCACGACCGGCGAACGACGCAGTTCCCTCTCGCGTCTGCTGATCGATGACGACTGCCGACCACGTGTCATCCGGTTCAGCGGCGAGGCCAAACGGAGGTACGGGACCAGACAGGGCGACAATCCGCACCCTGGCTGAAGGTGATTCTGACGCGCCGAGTTCCAACGTCATTTGAGGGGCCGCCGCCGCATTGACCTGCGCAAATGTTGTCAACTTGGCGGCCCCTCTCGTGATCGTTTGCGCATTCCTACCTCCCTCGGCAATGGCAATGGCCTGCCCGGCTGTCCCTACCGGCCCATGTGAAGACGCCGAAGCAGAGGTAGTTGATGTAGTGGAGTTGGTTCCCGACGTGCCCGCTGCCACGCCGGCGCCACAGGAACGAGCGACGTCAGGGCCAACAGCCATACCTAGCGTCGTGGGTGGACTCACATCCTCGTCTTGCTCCTCGGCATGTCGACAGTCACACCGGTTGGCCTATGAAATCCCCGCCGGAGGGTGCGGGAATTGCGGATGCTGAGCACGAGAGCAACGGTGTCAGTGAGCAGGCGTAGGAAGTCCGCGGTCCACGGGTAGGAATGGTCATGCGTCGGGGTGACGCGGTCAAGGGTGTGTGCTGATCGAGCGCAACGACCCGTTCATCCATTACGAGTCTTTGGCGTCCTTCATCGCCTTTCGCAAGGTATCCTTTGGAGTGGTGGCACGCGTTTTCTTCTTGCGTTTCATCACCACCAGGACGTGGCCAACCTGTTGGGTAATGAGGGAATCGACCCACTCGTACCCTTCTTCGGAGGCTCGATTCAACTCCGCCTCCAACGCCGTACCTCTAACCGGGATCACCTTGTACTCGTATTGGCAGTCGTCACTCATGGCTGCTCATCGACCACCATGGCGCCGACGACAGGGTAGAGGTCAGTTGATTTCGCCTCGGGAAGGCTCCTGGCTTCTAGGACTCCCGCAGGACTGAGGCACAGAGGAAATACGTAGGCGGTGCCGTCGGCCAACTTCTCTCGGGCCACGCGGACGAGTCCGCGATCGCCGAGGCTTTCGACGGCCTTGGGGAACTTTGACCACACGGCATCTCTCTCTCGCCCACCAACTATGCCAGCGAGGAGCGCTCGCTTCTCCGCTTCCGTGTAGTCGCTCATCGAGCATCAGAGCCTTCCGGGGTTGGTACGCGAAAGCGCATGGGTAAGGCATCGGCAGATGGTCCTGTCGACCTTGAGCGGCGCCACTCCTGGTACCTGGGCGCTAATGAGATCGGAGCGCACATGAGCATCGCGACGGCACTGTGGGGATGTGATTCAGGTTGCCTTGGAGGAATCGGGTCCTTGGCACGGTAGTGGCACGAAGGGCAACGTGAGGTGTTGATGTTGGCCGGAATCGTTGCTTTGCCAGGGGAGAGCGGGCGACGGGAATCGAACCCGCATGACCAGCTTGGAAGGCTGGGACTCTGCCATTGAGCTACGCCCGCGGACCCGATCGAGGTTATCGGTCCAGAGCGGGATTGCGCTGGCAAACCACAGTTGCCGAAGATCGGTGCGGCGCGACTTCGTCGCTCCGAACCTTTAGAGCCGACCCCCATGCGGCCGCCACAGGCCGATCAGCTCAGTGTCACCCGTCAGTCGGGGAGGGGGGATTTGAACCCCCGACCTCCTGCTCCCAAAGCAGGTGCGCTGCCAGGCTGCGCTACTCCCCGATTGTTCGGGGCCTGACCTGGGTTTCCCGGTTTCAGGCCCGTGCAGTCCGCCCTGTACAGCGTTTGGTGTGCAGATGATCCGAGCGATGTCACAGAGAGGAATTCCTGGTGCAAAGCGTAGGCGATCTCGAGCGATGGGCGGAATCGGCGCGACAAGTCAGGCGCCGTGAGGACCGGCCACAGCTGCTCGTGACAACCAGTCACCCCGAACTGAAAAACGGCGATGGGTTAGGCCGAGAGTGAGTTGTGGACCTGGAAGCTAGTCTCTTGGGGGGCGCCGGCGGCCCGTTGTCGACCTTGGCCAGGCCCGGCAAGAGGGTCTCGTCCCTGAACTTCACCCACGAAGCCTCCGAGTCCCACACCGCCACGACGACGAACGCACCATCGGTGGGGCCGGCGGCGTGGTAGAGCTGTCCGGGAGGAAGCCCCTTGCCGCCATCGGGGTGCACCACCTTGACAGTGTTGTCGTACTGCTCGCTTGTCGCGCCGTTGAAGCGGTGGATGATGCCGAATGCCGTTGCCATGCCGCTGACTGCCTGGTTTTCTAATCGAAGTTGGCGAGCCTACCCTTGGCAGACCTGTGTTGCTCACCGACGGTCAAGGCGCTTGGTTTCCGTCGGGCGAGCTCATACTGAGTGGCGTGCGGTTTGTCCCCAGGCGCACGGAGACGACACCAGCGGTCATTCGAATGCGAGACGTACGCGGCGATCAGCTCTCGTTCTTCGTCCTACTCGTTCTGACCACAATAAAGCGCGACTGATGCGGCGTTCCCGTTTTGCTTCAATGAAGCGGCGCTGTTTTCCGATATGGCGGTTTGGGCGTTACTCACGGTTGCAGTGGCAAGAGTCTTGATTGAACTCGGCAATCCGGGCACCTCAGTCGCGAGCTGGGCGACTTGTGTCTTGTTGGCCTCGAGAGTTGCGAGGACAGCAGCCCGGGATGAGGCGTTCGATACTGCTTGATAGATCGGCAGAAAGCCAGTACAGAAGGTAGTTCCCTTGCCAGTTGCGAAGTAGGCAGGCAGGGGGTCACCATTTCCGTCGACGCCGCAATACGTGTCGATGTCTCCACCGGCCGACATAGGTACATTGTTGAGATCGTTGACGTTTCCAGAGGCGATGGCCTTATCGCCGGCGACAATTTCCTGGCCTGTCTCGGTGCCAAGCGTGCCAGAGGGCCGATTCTTGTCCATGATCGTGAGATCGGATTTGTCCTTCTTGAGCACGGCCAAGAACCCAGCCTCTGTAGTGACATTGGCGCTGGCCTTGTCGATCTTGATGTTTGCTCGACAGAACATCGTCTTTCGGGCCGCAGCTGTTGTTGCCGCACTCGGGGAGCTGCTGCCGCAACCGGCGATTCCCGCCGCCATGGCGAGAGCCAGCATCGCCGAGCCTGTCAAGAACAGCTTCCGCATCTCGCAAACCTCCGGTTCGGTCGAACGGCCGCCGTGATCATATAGATACGGACGTCACAATCCAAGAACCATCGCAGCTGCCGGCTCTGTGGCAATCCAGGATCCGACAAGCATGCTCAGAAGGCTTAACCGCGTCGGAAATCCCTTCAGCCTGCGGCTGACCAGGACAGCTCCTTGGCTACCGCTTGAGGACGCACGGCCATGTGCAGGGCTTGACCGACGAGACGCCGCACTGGCCACTTCCGACGTTTAGCCTCCTGGGCGTCTGCTCGATGGATCTCACTGAACCACAGGTACGAGCACCTGACCCGGTCGGCCCAGTGCTCGGGGACCGGTACGACCTGATCGAAGTAGTCGAGGGGAAGGTCCGGCAGCTCGGATTCTATCAGTTGACGTCGTTCGGAGTTGGCGACGAGCGCTTCCATGGCGCTCTCGTCCCACCACCGGGCCCGTCCCCGACGTGCGCCCACCCCCTGAGACCCCATGCGAGCACGCAGCCTGGACGGAGCTGATTCGGCAAAACCCGAAAGGGGAGGGAGCGAGGTCTCCACAAAGGCGATGTGCTTCACTCGACCCAAGAGGGCAAGTGCCGTGGCGGGGAGCAGGGGACTTGCCTCGCCGTGACCGACGAGCACCAACGGCCCAGCCGCCTCGTCACAGGCGACTACCACAGCCTGAACGCAAGGTTCCCAGTAGCGAGGGCCAGCCTGCTCGAAGCCGGCCATGGAGGGAATGAGTACCTGGAATCTCCAGCCCGTGAGGACCTCCCCGACCCAGCGCCAGATGCCAGGACCCACCAGTGGGCTGTGGACGAGAACGAAACTGGGCCGTGGGCGTGCTCTGGCGACGTGCGGCGTCGCGTTCCCCATCCCCATCCCCATCCCCACACCCACAGTCTTCCCCGTAGGCCGCGAAGATGACGCTATCGGCCCTGTGGGCGATGGAGCTGGACCGACACGGGATGAGGGAGCCCTCGTGATCCCGAGTCGTCGTCGCCAGGAGCGCTGCGCCGTGGTTGGTACTACGTTGGAATCGTGTCGCTTCCGAGCTGTCCCAAGTGCTCGTCCTCCGAGCTCGACGAAGCTTGGGGTAGCCATGACGACGACTGCCCGCCCGGTGATCACCGGCACTTCATCTGCACCAACCCCGATTGTCTTTTGGACTTCACGGTCGCCGCGCCTCCGGCGAAGCTCAAATAGCTCGAGCTGGACCTCACACCGTCACTCAGCTATGTGACCAGGACTCTGCGGTCGCTGACTTCGCGCCGTTGCGACCGCCACGGGCAACAGCCAGGTCGACTCGGCGCCTCGTGCCCGGTTCATCGCGGCCGGACCTGAGGTGAGCCGGCCACGGGTTCTGGGTGAAGTCGCCCGGGTGCGGACCCCGAGGCGGAGGCCATAACCTCGCTTCTGCTTGCATCGCTTTTGAGATGACCGACTGGGGAGATCACGGTGACGACGATCAGCGGATGGGTTGCACCGGGCTTCGAGGAAGTGCGCGAGGTGTTCCAGGCCAACTTCGACGCCGGGGCCGAGGTGGGAGCCGCATTCGGTGCCTATCACCGGGGCCAGAAGGTGGTCGATCTGTGGGGGGGCATCGCTGACGTCCGCACCGGCAGGCCCTGGGAGGAGGACACCCTTGTCCTGGTGTACTCGAGCACCAAGGGCGTCGTCGCCATGTGTGCCAACAGACTGGCCCAGCAGGGTGCGATCGACGTCGAGGCTCCCGTGACCACCTACTGGCCCGAGTTCGCCCAAGCCGGAAAAGAGGGAAAAGAGAAGGTCAAGGTGTCGGACCTGCTTGCGCACCGAGCCGGTCTGGCATGGGTCGACGGCACGATGTCGTTCGAGGACATGGTGCAGTGGGAACCGGTCATCGAGGCTCTCGAACACCAGGCCCCGTCATGGCCACCGGGTACGGCCCACGGCTACCACGCCACCACCTACGGCTGGCTGGTGGGCGAGGTGGTGCGCCGTGTCACGGGGATGAGCGTTGGCACATACCTGCACACCGAGATCGCCGCTCCGCTCCATGCCGATTTCTTCATTGGTCTCCCCGCCTCCGAGGAGCACCGGGTGGCACGACTGGTGTCGTTCATGGAGGGCCTGAGCTCGGGCCGATCGCTCGGCGACCGCGCCGCGGCGGGCTCGGGGCCGGACCTCGCCGAGCTGGCGGAGCTGGCCAAGACGTACTTCGCCCCCGACGGCCCCTTGTTCAAGGCGATGTCGGCCCCCGGGGGTGCGCTCAGCGACGAGGAGGTGTGGCACAGCCCTCGGTTGCATGCCGCGGAGATCCCCGCCGCCAACGGCATCTGCGACGCCCGATCGCTGGCTCTGCTCTACGGGGCGTGTGTCGACGACGTGCAGACGACTTCAGGCACGACCTTCCGTGTCATCTCTCCCGACCAGGTCGAGCGCGCCGTGACCCAGCAGACCGAGGGCCCCGACGTGGTGCTGATGGGCCTGGACCTCCAATGGGGTCTCGGGTTCAACGTCAACAGCGGCCTGATCGGCGCGGCCGGGCTCGGGGGTCCCAGATCCTTCGGGCACTTCGGGATGGGGGGCTCAGCGGGATGGGCGGACCCCGACATGCAACTGGGCATGGGATACGTGATGAATCGGATGGACATCGGGATGACGGGTGACACGCGCAGCTTCCGCCTCATGCGGTCGTGCATCGATGCGGCGGGGAAGGTGTGATGAACAACCGAAGAGAGGCGTTGTCATGAAAGCAGCCGTCTACTACCAGACCGGAGGGCCCGAGGTCCTGCGCTACGAAGAGGTCCCGGATCCCGTGGCGGGCTCGCAGGACCTGCTCGTGCGGGTCGAGGCCATCAGCATCGAAGGGGGCGATACCTTGGGTCGCGCCGCGGGGGAGCTCGGACGGGTACCGCACATCGTGGGCTACCAGTGCGCCGGTACCGTCGTGGACATCGGCGGCGAGGTGAAGGGTTTCTCGGTCGGCGACCGGGTCGTGACCGTCGGCCTCGATGGGTCACACGCCGAGCTGCGAGCGGTGCCGACGCCGTTCTGCTGGTTGGTGCCCCCGGGTCTTTCCACCGACGAGGCCGCGTGTGTCCCGGTTCCTTTCGGTACGGCCGACGACTGTCTCTTCGAGTTCGGGCGGCTCGAGACAGGAGAGTGCGTGCTCGTGCAGGCCGGGGGGAGCGGCGTGGGGATCGCCGCTGTCCAGTTGGCGAGCCGTGCCGGTGCCCGAGTGCTCGCCACAGCCTCTAGTGACGAGAAGCTGTCCCGGCTCGCCGCGCTCGGACTGGACGAGGGGATCAACTACGCCACCACCGATTTCGTCGACGAGGTGCGCAGGCTCACCGACGGTCGCGGGGCGGACGTGATCGTGGACTCGGTTGGTGGCCCGACCCTGCAGGGGAGCTTGCGCTGTCTGGCCTACCGCGGCCGCTGCGTCACCGTCGGGGATGCGGGTCGGTACGCCCCGCAACTTCTGGACGTCTCCACCCTGCGCGCCAACAACCAGAGCCTGACCGGGTACTTCCTGGGAGCCGAGTTGTTCTTGAGCCCCCGTCCGCACGCCATGATCGCTCGCCACCTCGCCGAGATCGCCGAGGGCACGCTGAAAGTGGTCATCGACCGCCGGTTCGCGCTGTCGGAGGCGGCGGAGGCTCACGCCTACATCGAGAGCCGACGGGCCTTCGGCCGGGTCCTGCTGGTCCCCTGAGGCACTGCGAGCGAACAGGACCGTCGTTGGGCGACATCGCGCTTCCGCATTTCACTGCCCTTCCTGCCGCGGCCCCGCCGTGGCCAGGTGTCGTAGTCCTCCATGAGGGCAACGGCATCAGCTCTCAACTGCTGCGGGTGTGTCAGCGTCTGGCCGGAGAAGGCTACGGCGCCGTCGCCCCGGATCTGTTCTTTCGCGCCGGAGGGAGCGAGGCCGGCGACTTCGCCACGCTCATGGGGTCGCTCGAGCGTGACCAGACACGCGCCGACATCGTGGCGGCCTCCGACCTCCTGCGCCGGGAAGGGGCCTCGTCGGTGGGCGTCATGGGGTTCTGCATGGGTGGGCTCCTCACCTACCGCACGGCCCTCGTCGGTGACGGCTTCGATGCCGCCGTCGGGTTCTACGGTGCCGGGATCTCGGCCGAGCTCGGTGAGCCCACCTGTCCCACGCTCCTGTTGTTCGGAGGGGAGGACGAGTACATCACGCCCGCTGAGATCGAGATGGTGCACATGCGGCACCGCGACACGGTGGTGTACTCCGAGGCGCGTCACGGCTTCATGCGGGACGGTTCGACGAGCTACAACCAGGTCGCCGCGCGCGACGCGTGGAAAAGGATGCTCGGCTTCTTCGCCGAGCAATTGCACTGATCGCGCCGCTTGAGCCCGCCCGATCCCGTTGTCACGTCGACGGGGCGATGTGCAGGACGGCCGCACCGGTGAGCCGATCGCCGGCCAGATCAGCCAGAGCTCGATCGGCTCCGTCGAGGGGATATGGCGTCGTCGTCGCCACCACTCCCATGCGCGTGGCCACCCGGAGGAACTCCTCCCCGTCGCGCCGGGTGTTGGCGGTGACGCTGCGGATCTCGCGCTCGTAGAAGAGATGGTCCTGGTATTGAAGCCGAGGGACGTCGGTGAGATGGATCCCCGCGATCACGAGAATGCCGCCTCTGTCCAGCGCCGCCAGCGCCACGGGCACGACCTCACCTGCTGGTGCGAAGATGATGGCGGCGTCGAGGAGCACGGGAGGCGCGCCGTCGCCCGGCCCCACCGAAGCCGCACCGAGGTCGAGTGCCAGCCCTCGTGCGTCTTCGGAGCGCGTCATCACGTGGATCTCGGTCCCCTCGTGCATCGCCACTTGGGCGGTGAGGTGCGCGGACCCGCCGAACCCGTAGATCCCAAGTCGGCCCCCGGGGCGAAGCCCGGTTCGGCGCAGGGCGCGATACCCGATGATGCCCGCACACAAGAGCGGGGCGGCCTGGTCGTCGGAAAGACCATCTGGGATCCGGTACGCGTAGCGCTCGTCCACGACCGCCGCCTCGGCATACCCACCGTCGTGATCCCATCCGGTGAACGTCGCCTCCGGGCACAGGTTCTCGTCGCCGCGTCGGCAGAACTGACAACGTCCACACGTGGTGGCCAGCCAGGCGATGCCGACCCGGTCTCCCAGGGCGAAGCGCGACGTGCCGGCACCGAGGGCATCGACGATGCCGACCACCTCGTGCCCGGGGACGACGTCGGGGCGATGCACGGGGAGGTCTCCCTCGGTGACGTGGAGATCGGTTCGGCACACGCCGCACGTCGACACCTGCACCCGGACCTGACCAGGGCCGGGGAAGGGAGGCTCCCGCTCGATCATGCGCAAGGGATTGTCGGTCAAGGGACCGGGTGAGTGGACCGCCCAGGCGCGCACGACCAATGGTCGCGCGCGCCGGGTGCGGGGAGCGACGCCGTGGCTCGATGAAGACCGGTGAGAAGTCCTCGAACCTGGCGGGCGATCTCGAGGTCTTCGCAGGTGTGGGCGACGAGCACGGCGGGAGACCTGGCGCCTGGCGAGACCACGCTGCCAGGCAGATGGTCCCCCGCCCGCCTCGTGGCACTGCTCGTCGAGCCGATTCCCAAGAAGCCGAGCCGGCCACAGGTATCTGCTCGCAATCGGGCGCGACTACGTTTCGCGCCGTGGGGGTTCGAGCCGCGGTGTGGGACCTCGGGAGCAGCTCCTTCCATCTCCTTGTCTGTGAGGCCGGCCCCAAGGACTCGCTCACCCCCGTGCTGCACCGACGGGCGCTTCTCAACCTGGGATTGAGCGTGGGGGCACGCGGGAGCATCCCTCGCGACCGGGTTGCGGCGTCGGTGGCGGCAGCCAAGCGCCTGCGGGCGGGGCTGGCGGAGTCCCGGGCCGAGATCGTCGTGGCACTGGCCACCGCCGCCCTGCGCGACGCCGCCAACAGCGCCGAGGTGGTGGAGCGTCTGGAACGAGTGGTGGGGACCGAGGTGCTCGTGCTCGACGGGGAAGAGGAGGCGCGCCTGTGCTTCATCGGGCAACGGGCCGGAGTGTGGACGGGGCCGGATCAGACGCTCGGGATGGACCTCGGGGGCGGGAGCCTCGAGGCAGCGGTGGGGGACTCGCACCACATGGCCATGGCCATGAGTGCGGCCATCGGCCCTGCCCGCCTGCGGGGCGAGCTCGGCACCGGTGATCCGCTCTCGGTGGCCGATCAAGTGGCGCTACGGGTCCGCACGGCGGAGGCCATCGTGCCCATCGCCCGTGCCATCGCCGACCGCCGGGGAATCAGCGATCGGACCGTGGTGAGCGGGGGAACGGTGCGGGCCCTGGCCCGACTGGCCACGGCGCGCGCCCGGCGCAGGCCATCGGCGGGGCCCGGTGAGGTCAACCAGGTCGAGTTGCCCGCACACCAGGTCCGCGAGCTCGCCGACCAGTTGGCGGGGCTCGACCTTCGGGGCCGCCTGGCTCTGCCGGGCATGCAGGGCCGCCGCGCCCCCCTGCTCCCGGTGGGCGCGGTGGTGCTGTCCACCGTGGCATCAGAACTCGGGGTGGGACGATTCGTGGTGAGCGAGTGGGGACTGCGTGAGGGAGCGATCCTCAACGCCCTCAATCACCGGTAACGACAGCTCCCACCAGGTACAACGTCAAACCCGACGAGCCCAGGTGGGCTCAGGGCACCTTCTTGCCCAAGATCCTGTTCATCTTGGTGCCACAGGTGGGGCAGGTACCCTGAGCGGCGCGCCGACCGTTGGCGAGCTCGACTTCCTGACCCTCAAACTGCCGCTTTTCACGGCATTTCACACAGTAACCCTCGTACGAAGCCACGCCCGTCCTCCTCACTGTGCGCCCCGCCAGATATCGGGTCGAAGCTATCCCCGTCCCTCACTCCACACGCGGATGGTAGGCACGAATCCCCCGCCGGGGGTAGCGGAGAGGTCTTCGTGGGGAGCTCTCGACCGGAGCTGTGACCCCCCAAGGCCCGGTCTCGGGGTTCGGGCCGCTGGCCGGCGCGGCGGGAGGTTGCCACACTGGTCGAGCGCCGGCGAGCTCTCCGGGGTGCTTGCCGCAGAGACATGTCGCTGGGACTTGTCGTAGAGACGTGTGGCCGGGACTTGCCGCCGGGAAAGGGGCCGCCGTGACCAAGGGAACACAGGAGCCGGTCATCGCCGTCCTGGAGGAGCAGTGGCAGGCCATCGACACGCTGGGTCGGGATCTCGGCGACGACGAGTGGGACCTGCCCTCGGAGTGTCCGGGGTGGGTGGTGCGCGACCTGTTGTCCCACCTGATCGGCATCGAGCGCGTGCTGCTCGGTGATCCCGCCCCTCCGCCCCTGGCGGAGTTGCCGCCGCACGTGGAGAACGAGATCGGTGCTCGCAACGAGGCGTGGGTGGCATCGCGACGCCCGCTTCCGGGGCGCGTGGTCCTCGAAGAATTCCGAGACGTCACGGCGCGCCGCCTGGCGGAGCTGCGGTCGTCACCCCCGGCTCGCTTCGACGAGATCGGCCCGAGCCCGGTGGGGGAGGTCCCGTACCGCGAGTTCATGAACGTCCGGGTCATGGACTGCTGGGTGCACGAGCAGGACATGCGTGTCGCCACGGGCCGGCCCGGTCACCAATCCGAGCCCGCCGCGCAGCTGTCGGTGGACCGACTGTGCTCGGCCATGCCATTCGTCGTGGGGAAGCAGGCTGGAGCTCCCGAGGGAGCATCGGTGCGCTTCGAGCTACACGGCCCGTTGTCGAGACGCATCGACGTCGTGGTGCGCGATGGCCGTGCCAAGAGCGTCCCCGCACTCGACGGGGAGCCCACGGCTGTCCTCGACATGGACGTGGAGGTCTTCTGGCGACTGGCGTGCGGCAGGGTGGACGGCCAGGCGGCCCGCGTCGCCAGGCTCGTCAAGGTCGAGGGTGACACTGCGGTGGCGTTCCGCGTGCTCGACTCCATGGCGTTCATGATCTGAGGGTGCCCACGGTCCGTGGCCGGTCCCTCTCGTGCGACGGGCGCCACACGGGGGCTTGTAGACTTCGCCTTCCTTATGCGCGCCACCGCAGAGCCGGTTGAGGGCAACAAGGTCCGCCTGTCGGTCGAGGTCGACGAATCCGAAGTGGACCAAGCGCTCGACGCGACCGTTCGGCGCCTCGCCACACAAGTGCGCGTGCCCGGCTTCCGTCCCGGCAAGGTGCCGCGTCAAGTCCTCGAGGCCCGGCTCGGTGGTGCTTCGGCTCTGCGCCAGCAGGCACTGAGCGACGCATTACCCGACCTGTATGCCCGTGCCGTCGTAGATGCAGAGCTGGACCCCATCACCGCGCCGGAGATCGACATCAAGTCGGGCGAGGACGGCGGCCCGGTGACCTTCGACGCCGTGGTCGAGATCCGGCCCACGGTGTCCATCGCCGGCTACGGCGGCCTGCAGGTGACGCTACCGAGCCTCGAGGCCACCGATGACGAGGTCGCCGCTCAGATCGATCGGCTGCGCGACCAGTCCGGCGAGCTCTCCTCGGTGGGGCGCGGCACGCGTGACGGTGACCACGTTTCGATCGACCTCCACGGCACGCGCCCACGAGGCGAGGATCTGCACATCGAGGACTATCTGTATGAGATCGGCAGCGGCGAGGAGATCGCCGGCCTCGACGAGCAGCTGCGGGGAGCCAAGCCCGGCGACATCCTGCAGTTCTCGGCGCCGGTGCCCAACGCGGATACCGAGGAGGAGACCCAGATCCGGGTCCTCGTCAAAGACGTCAAGGAGAAGGTCCTCCCCGAGCCCACAGACCAGTGGGCGTCGGAGGCTTCGGAGTTCGACACGTTGGCGGCGCTGCAAGACGATGTGCGGGGCCGGCTCGGCCAGCTCAAGGTGGTCCAAGCCCAACTCGCCCTGCGCGAGCGCACCGTCGATGCGCTCATCGGTCTCGTGGCCGACGACCCGCCCGAGGCGCTCGTGGACGAAGAGGTGCGCGAACGCCTACACGACCTCGGGCATCGTCTCGAGGCACGCCGACTGACCGTGGAGCAGTTCCTTCGGGCCTCGGGTCGCGAGGAAGCGGATTTGGTCGCCGAGATCCGGGCCGACGCCGACCGTGCCGTGCGTCTCGACCTCGCCTTGAGGGCGCTGGCCGATGCGGAGGACATCGAGGTCTCAGACGGAGAACTCGATGAGGCCGTGGCGGAGATGGCACAGCAGGCAGGCACGAGTCCGGCCGACCTGCGACGCCGACTTGACCGCGCAGGCAGGCTCCCCGCGGTACGCTCCGACAGGAGGAAGGCGAAGGCACTGACCTGGCTCTTCGACCGTGTAGACCTCGTCGACGAGGAGGGCAACCCGCTGTCCAGGGACGTCTTGCAGATAGACGTTGCAGCGCATGGACCAGGGGACGCCGAATCGGGCGGCGAAGAGGGCACCGCCGTTGCGGTCGAGCCCGGCGAGCGAGGGAGCGAGGACGTGCAGGCTGAGGGACGATCCACCGGGGAGGCCGAGTCGTGAGGGTCAGCGCCGACGCACACGGGTATCTCGTGCCCACGGTCATCGAGCAGACCAGCCGGGGTGAGCGCGGATACGACCTCTACTCACGCTTGCTCAAGGAGCGCATCATCATCCTCGGGACGCCAATCGACGACACCGTGGCCAACCTCATCTGCGCCCAGATGTTGTTTCTCGAGTACGAGGAGCCCGACAAGGACATCCATCTCTACGTGAACTCACCCGGAGGGGACATCACCGCCCTCTTTGCCATCTACGACACCATGAAGTTCGTCAAGCCCGACGTGTCGACCTTCTGCTTCGGCCAGGCGGCGTCCGCGGCGGCGGTGCTGCTGGCGGCGGGTGCTCGCGGCAAGCGATTCGCCCTGCCCCACGCTCGTATCCTCCTCCACCAACCCTGGGGGGGAGCGGCGGGTCAGGCGAGTGACATCGAGCTGCAAGCCAAGGAGATCATCCGGATGCGGGATCTCCTCAACTCCATGATCTCCGAGGACACGGGTCAGGCGGTGGACAAGATTGCTCGCGATACGGACCGTGACTTCGTGATCACCGCCGATGAGGCGGTGGGATACGGGCTGATCGACGAGGTCATCACGACCCGGGACGCCGTAGGTGCCGCCGAAGCCGTCGGCGCGGCGTAGGCTCGTACAGGGACGAAGGGGGAGACGGTGGCGAAGTTCGGGGACGGCGGAGACCTCGTGAAGTGCAGCTTCTGCGGCAAATCCCAGAAGCAGGTCAAGAAGCTCATCGCGGGCCCGGGCGTCTACATCTGCGATGAATGCATCGACCTTTGCAACGACATCATCGCCGAGGAGCTTGCCGAGACGCCGGAATTCTCGTTCGAGGAGCTGCCCAAGCCCCGTGAGATCTTCGATTTCCTCAACGACTATGTGATCGGCCAGGAGTACGCCAAGAAGATCCTGTCCGTAGCCGTCTACAATCATTACAAGCGGGTGCAGGCGGGCACGGCGCAAGCGTCAGAGGTCGAGCTGGCGAAGTCCAACATTCTCCTGCTGGGCCCGACCGGCTGTGGCAAGACCCTCTTGGCCCAGACTCTGGCCCGCATGCTCAATGTGCCCTTCGCCATCGCAGACGCCACGGCGCTGACAGAGGCCGGGTACGTCGGTGAGGATGTCGAGAACATCCTTCTCAAGCTGATCCAGGCGGCCGACTACGACGTCAAGCGGGCCGAGACCGGGATCATCTACATAGACGAAATCGACAAGATCGCCCGCAAGAGCGAGAACCCCTCGATCACCCGTGACGTATCGGGGGAGGGTGTGCAGCAGGCGTTGCTCAAGATCCTCGAGGGAACCACCGCCTCGGTGCCGCCCCAGGGTGGCCGCAAGCACCCCCATCAGGAGTTCATCCAGATCGACACGACCAACATCTTGTTCATCTGCGGCGGGGCCTTCGCCGGGCTCGACAAGATCATCGAGAGTCGCATCGGCCGCAAGGGCATCGGTTTCCGTGCCGAGGTCCGACGAAGCACCGAGGCTCGTGACAGTGAGGTACTTCGACACGTCCTGCCCGAGGATCTCATCAAGTTCGGCCTGATCCCAGAGTTCATCGGGCGGTTGCCGGTGGTAGGCGCGGTGTCGAGCCTCGACAAGGACGCGTTGATCCGGATCCTCGTCGAGCCCAAGAACGCGCTGGTGAAGCAGTATCGGCGCGTGTTCGAGCTCGACGGCGTGGATCTGGAGTTCGGCGAGGACGCCTTGGAGGCGGTCGCCGAACAAGCCCTGTTGCGAGGCACGGGGGCCCGCGGTCTACGCGCCATCCTCGAAGAGGTGCTTCTCGAGGTCATGTACGACCTCCCGAGCCGTACCGATGTCGGCAAATGCGTCATCGACCGCGCCGTGGTACTCGACCGCGTCCACCCGACGCTCGTACCCCAAAGTGAGCCGGCCAACAAGGTGCGCACGCGCCGGGCCGCTTCCTGACGAGCCTCCATTCGGCGGTGTCCGTCCGCACCGACAGCGACGGGTCGCGCCCCGATGGCGATGAACCCGATCGCGGTGAGCCCGATCGCGATGAGATGGTGGCGTGGCTCGACAGTCACATCGACTACGAGCTGGCCATGCCGACACGGGTGGGTGCACCCACCCTGGATCGCATTCGTGCCTGGTGCCACCTGCTCGGCGATCCCGAGCGATCGTGCCCCGTGGTGCACCTGACCGGCACCAACGGCAAGGGTTCGACCGCCAAGATCCTGACCGAGCTGCTCATGGCTGACGGCCTCACCGTCGGTACCTACACGAGCCCCAACCTCGCCCGGGTCAACGAGCGCCTGGCCCGCAACGGCGAGCCCATCGACGACCACGAGCTGGCCGAGGTGCTCAGCTCGCTGGCGACGATCGAGCCCTTGCTCACGGAGCGGTCCACCCGGTTCGAGCTCCTGACGGCAGCGGCGTTCCGGTGGTTCGCCGACAGCCCCGTGGACGTGGCCGTTGTCGAGGTAGGCCTCGGGGGCCGATGGGACGCCACCAACGTCGTCGATCCGGACGTGGCTGTGGTCACCAACGTGAGCTACGACCACGTCGAGATCCTCGGTCCCACCCTCGTCGACATCGCCACCGAAAAGGCGGGCATCATCAAGCCGGGTTGCCGGGTCGTCCTGGGCGAGACCGACCCCGAGCTGCTCGGCGTGTTCCTCGCACGCGCCCGGGAATGCGGGGCGGCCGAGACGTGGGTGCGTGGCGAAGAATTCGACTGTGTCTCGAGCCAGGTGGCGGTGGGCGGCCGGCTTCTCGACCTGCGGACGCCCGGGGCCCACTATCCCGAGGTGTACCTGTCGTTGCACGGAGCTCACCAAGGAGACAACGCGGCGTGCGCGGTGGCCGCGGCGGAGGCGTTCTTCGGGGTCCCGCTCGGCCCCGAGGTCCTCGAGCACGCCCTGGGTACGGTGCGGGTCCCCGGGCGCTTCGAGATCGTGGGGCGGTCTCCGGTCATCGTGCTCGACGGAGCCCACAACGTGGCGGGGGCCCACGCGTTGGCGAGTGCGCTCATGGCCGAGCTCGCCCTCGGCGAGCAGACCGTGGCCGTGATCGGGATGCTTCAGGGCCGAGACCCCAGCGCCATGCTCGAGGCGCTGCGCCCCGCCGGTGTGCGCACCGTGGTGGCGTGCACGGCGCCCACCCCGCGAGCCCTTCCGGCCGCCACGATCGCCGAGGCGGCACGCGCCCTCGGTCTCCAGGCGTTGGCGGCCGACACCGTGATGGACGCGCTCAATCTGGCGCGGGCCAGGCTCTCGCCCACCGGCACTCTGGTAGTGACGGGCTCGCTGTACGTGGTGGCCGACGCTCGGGCATTGCTTCTGGGATCGACCGAATTTGCCGACCCCGATAGTCTCTCCGAGCCATGAACCGCACCCTTGTCATCTGCAAACCCGATGCCGTCGAGCGTGCGCTGGTGGGAGAGCTCGTCGGTCGACTCGAGCGCAAGGGACTGCGCGTGGTGGCCGCCGAGATGCGCCGGATCGACGAGGAGACCGCATCCCGCCACTACCAGGAGCACCGTGACAAGCCCTTCTACGGCGACCTGGTGCGGTTCATCACGCGCACACCGTCGATGGTGCTCGTGGTGGAGGGTCCCGAGGACACCTGGCGCATCGTGCGCACGTTGATGGGGCCGACGGACCCCGCCGAGGCCCCTCCGGGGACCATCCGAGGCGACCTGGGAACCTTGCTCACCGAGAATCTCGTTCACGGGTCGGACTCGGCCGAGTCGGCGGCGCGCGAGATTGCCCTGTTCTTCCCGGGGCTGACCTGACGTGTTTCTTCCCGGGCTGACCTGACGTCGGAGAGGACCGCGGTGACGCCGTGTCATCGGCGCACCGCCTCCGGCGTCGCCTTGTGTGGTCGAGCAAGGTCCCCTAGCCTGGGCCGAACCCCCAGTACAGAGGCGGGAGGCCGCCCGGTTCCGGCGACGGTCCCCGCTCCATCACGAGGTAGATCGACGCTATGCGGGACAACCGGTTCTTCTTGCTCGGCCGCGACATGGCCGTCGACCTCGGCACGGCGAACACGCTCGTGTACGTGCGCGGTCGCGGCATCATTCTGAACGAGCCTTCGGTCGTGGCAGTGAACGTCAAGGACGGTCGCCCGCTCGCCGTGGGGGCCGAGGCCAAGCGCATGATCGGTCGAACGCCCAGCCACATCCAGGCCATCCGCCCCCTCAAGGACGGGGTCATCGCCGACTTCGAGATCTGCGAGAAGATGCTCCGCTACTTCATCCAGCGCGTGCACCAGCGTCGCTTCGCCAAGCCGCGCATGGTGATCTGCGTTCCCTCGGGCATTACCGGTGTGGAGCAGCGCGCCGTCATGGAGGCGGCGGAGTACGCCGGTGCCCGCAAGGCCTACATCATCGAGGAGCCCATGGCTGCCGCCATCGGGGCCGGTCTTCCCGTGCACGAGCCCACCGGCAACATGGTCGTGGACATCGGTGGTGGCACCACCGAGGTGGCCGTCATCTCGTTGGGCGGGATCGTCACGAGCCAATCGGTGCGCATCGGTGGTGACGAGCTCGACGAGGCGATCATCTCCTACATCAAGAAGGAGTACAGCCTCGCTCTGGGTGAACGCACCGCCGAGGAGATCAAGATCGCCTTGGGTTCCGCGTTCGCGCTCGAGGAGGAGTTGCATGCCGAGATCCGGGGCCGGGACCTCGTTACGGGCCTCCCGAAGACGGTGGTGGTGTCGACCGAGGAGATTCGCAAGGCCATCGACGAGCCCGTGTCGGCCATCATCGACGCCGTCAAGGTGACGCTCGACAAGACCCCGCCCGAGCTGGCCGCCGACATCATGGAGCAGGGGATCGTGCTCACCGGGGGTGGTGCCCTGCTCCATGGCCTCGACGCCCGGCTGCAGGAGGAGACGGGCATGCCCATCGTGGTTGCCCGCGATCCCCTCAACTGCGTGGCGATCGGGAGTGGCCAGTGCCTCGAGGAGTTCGAAGCGCTCAAGCAGGTCCTCATCACGTCCTCTGCCGGGTGATGGGTGCCCGCGCCAGGCGCGGCCCCTGCTTCGCCCTGGCAGAGCGGGACCGTTCATCCCGACGACGGCGCGCCAGCGAAGCCGGCTCCCCTTCCTGAGACGGTCCCTGAATGCCGAGGAGGACACGGCGGGCGCGGCGGGCTCGGCGGGGACTGACCATCGGGCTTCTCGTGGTGGCCTCCATTGCCATCATCACGCTCGACTACCGCGGTCAGGACCACGGTGTGATCTCGGGAGCCAAGCGCACCGCGCACGATGCCTTCGCGCCGGTGCAGCGCGGCGTCGACGCGCTCGTGCGGCCCGTGGGGAGCTTCCTGTCCGGTGCGGTGCACGGTGGTGACCTCGAGACTCAGAACGCCAAGCTGAGACGCGAGATCGGCGCCCTGCAGCGACAGACGCTCATCACCCAGGCCGCCCGCAACCAACTGCGTGCTCTCGAACGGCTCGACCAACTGCCGTGGGTCGGCGACGTCCCCAAGGTCACCGCGCAGGTCACCGCCCTGAGCCCGTCGGACTTCGCTGCCACCGTGCAGCTCGACAAGGGGACCACCAGCGGCGTTGCCGTGGGCATGCCCGTGGTGGGAGGTGCCGGGCTCGTCGGTCAGGTCCTCGAGGTCTGGTCGACGGGATGCAGCGTGCGTTTGATCACCGATGCCAATTCTTCGGTCGGTGTCCGCTTCGGTTCGGAGGGGAACCTGGCTCTGGTTCAGGGATCAGGCCTGGGAAGAGACCTGGCCGTGAACCTCGTCGCCCCGGGGACGGCCCTGCACAGGGGGGAGGTCCTCACCACGAGCGGGCTGCAGGATGCCCAGTACCCCCCTGACATCCCCGTGGCCAGTGTCAGGTCGTTCTCCTCCACACCGTCTGCCACCCAGGAGACGGTGTCGGCTCGGCCGCTCGCCGATCTGGCCGTTCTGCAGTACGTCGACGTGCTCCAGTGGAGCTCCGCACCATGAGCCCCTCTCGTCGGACACAGCGTGTCAGTGGCACCCTCACGACCGCCGATGTGGCCCGGTCCACGATCGTGATCGTGGTGGCGCTCGTGGTGCAGCACACCCTCCTCGACGGGGTGCGGGTGGACGGCGCCCATCCCGACCTCATGCTTCTCCTGCCTTTCGCGGCGGGGTACGCGGCGGGCCCGGACCGGGGTGCGGTCTTCGGCTTCATCGCCGGTCTCGTCGCCGACTTGTTCCTCCCCACCACCTTCGGCCTCTCGGCCCTGGTGGGCTGTCTGCTGGGGTTCGCCACCGGCACTGCGCACGCGAGGGCTGGTCCGGAGCTCGTGGTGGCTGCCCTCTGTCGTGGCGGTAGCGGCGACGGCCGCAGGCATGGGCGTGTACGCGATCCTGGGGGCCGTGCTGGGAAACCCCGGGATGCTCAAGACCGATCTGGCACCGGCCCTGGTGGTGTCGACACCCTTCGCCGCCTTGCTGGCGGTGCCGGTCCTGCGTTTCGTTTCCTGGGCCCTTCCCGAGCCCGGACCGCGCCTCGGCACCCCCGCGGCCGGGAACGTGCGGTGAGGTTCCGCCGCCGAGGGTTCGCGCTGGCGCTGCGCAGAGCCGACGTCCCACGCCGCTCCCCGGCCTCGGCGCGGTTGAAGGCCAGCCGACTGCGCCACCCCCTGCGTGGCACCCACGTCTATCCCAAGCCCAAGACGCCTCGCCCGGCGCGTCCGCACGAGCCCACCGGACCACGCATGCGTCCCCGACGCTCGGTCGTCGACCGGGTCATGGCGGTGAGCGAGCCCTCTGCGCCGCGAACGGTCATCCGGCTGCGTGTGCTCGGGGTGGTCGTCGCCGCGCTGTTCTCGCTCATGTTCATCCGTCTGTGGTATTTGCAGGTCCTCGACACCTCGGCCTACTCCAAGACGGTGACCGCCAACCAGGTCCGCGACGTCGAGGTCCCCGCACCACGGGGGCTCATCACCGACCGAAGCGACGACATCATGGTCGGCGACCAGGTGACCCAGGACATCACCTTGTCGAGAGTCTCCGCGCAAGCCCACCCGGCCGTGGTCGGGCAGCTCGCCGCCCTGCTCGGGATGTCGTCCGCCCAGATCCAGGCGGACCTCGCCAACGACCAGTACAGCCTGTACAAGCCCGTACCCATCCTCGAGAACGCCCCGCTTTCGGACGTGCTCTACATCGGCGAGCACGCATCGATGTTCCCCGGTGTGTCCACGGTCGCCGACACCAACCGCACCTACCCCATGGGCCAGACCGGGGTGCAGATGCTCGGGTACGTGGGCCAGATCACGAGCACGCAGCTCCAGGCGAATCAGAAGCAGGGCTACCAGCTCGGCGACCTCTTCGGCCAGAGCGGGCTCGAGAACCAGTACCAGGCCTTCTTGCGGGGCCGCCCCGGCACCGACAGGGTCGAGGTCGACGCGCACGGACAGGTGGTGGGCAGCCTGGGAGAGTCGCCGCCCACCGCCGGAGACGACGTGGTGACCAACATCGACTCCGGGCTCGAGCAAACCCTCCAGCAGGCGCTCGACTCCGAGATCGCCTCGCTCAAGGGCAAGTCCACAGAAGGCGCCGCCGTCGCCCTCGACCCCCAGACCGGGGCGGTCCTGGCCGTCGTGTCCTCGCCCACCTACGATCCGACGTGGTGGAACAACGGCATCTCCACTGCCCACTTCCACGAGCTCCAGCAAACAGGCGCGCAGAACGACAACGCCATCCAGGGTCTCTACACCCCGGGTTCGACATTCAAGCTCGCCACCGCCACCGCCGCCCTGCAGACGGGACTCATCACGCCCGGCTCCACCTACGACGACACGGGCTCCTACACGATCCCCGGGTGCGCCAAGGGGGGATCGGGATGCGTGACCTACCACGACAACGAAGGTGAGGTGGGCGGAACCATCAACGTGTCGCAGGCGCTCACCGTGTCGAGTGACATCTTCTTCTACAACATCGGCGTCGAGTTCTGGAACCAGCAGGACCGTTACGGCCAGACCCCCATCCAGGACAAGGCGGCCCAGCTCGGCTACGGGGACGTGACAGGGATCGACCTCCCCGACGAGACCCACTTCGCCCGCGTGGACTCACCGAAGGTCGTGGCGCGCGAGCACGCCCAGGATCCCAAGGACTACCCCAACAGCGGGTGGTTCACGGGGAACAACCTCGAGCTCGCCTTCGGCCAGGGCGGAACGGTGATCACCCCGCTCGAGCAGGCCGTCGCCTACTCCACCTTCGCCAACGGGGGCACCCGCTACGTGCCGGAGGTGGCCGCCGGCCTGGTGAGCGCGCAGGGCAAGGTGATGCGGACCGTCGTCCCCAAGGTCGCCGGACACATCGCGTACTCCTCGGCCGACTACCAGGCCCTGCTGCGGGGGTTCGAAGGTGTGGTGCAGAACCCCAAGGGCACCGCCGTCAGTGCCTTCACGGGATTCCCCCTGTCGAGCTTCCCTCTGGCGGGCAAGACCGGGACGGCCACCACCAACGAGCAGCAGCCCAACTCGTGGTTCGTCGCGTGGGGCCCGCTCCCCAACCCTCGATACCTCATCGCCGTGGTGGTCCAGGGGGGTGGGTACGGGTCCCTGGCCGCGGCGCCGGTGGTGCGCCAGGGTTTCGACTACCTCGTGGCCCACCCCGAGACCGCGGTTCACCTCGCCCCTCCGGCCTCACCCACGTCGGTGGCGTCCCCGCCCCTCCCGCCCCCGACCACCACGACCACCGCCCCGGCCCGTAGCGCCACGACGACGGCCACTTCGGCCCCCTAGACGAGCCCGAGGGGCCTGGCTCGGGTCCCGCACCGACCCGGCGGGGACGGCTCTAGACTCAGCGGCCACATGACCTCTCTGTGGCCAAGGATCGAGCCTCTCCTGGCCCAGGTCACGAAGCCAGCCCGCTACATCGGTGGTGAGCTCGGGGCGCGCCGGCCCGTCCACGCACCCGAGCGTGTGGCCTGGCTGCTGCTGTACCCCGACACCTACGAGATCGGGCTGCCCAACCAGGGGCTCCAAATCCTGTACGAGATACTGAACGAGCGTGCCGATGCCGTGGCGGAGCGGGCCTATGCGCCCTGGACGGACATGGAGGCCGCCATGCGCGGCGCGTCGGTCCCGTTGTTCTCGCTGGAGAGCAGCCTGGCGGCGGGGGAGTTCGACGTCTTGGCGTTCAACCTCTCGGCCGAGCTCACCTACACCAACGTGCTCAACATGGTCGACCTGGCCCGCGTCCCGGTGCACGGGGCGGATCGGGACGCCACGCACCCCTTGGTCGTGGCGGGGGGCCACTGCGCCTTCAACCCCGAGCCCCTGGCCGACTTCGTCGATGCCTTCGTCCTCGGCGACGGGGAGGAGGCGGTGGGGGAGCTGACCGAGGCGATCGGGTCGTGGCGCGCCTCGGGAGGCGACGAGCGTGACGATCTTCTGAGGGCGCTGGCGTGCGTGCCCGGGGTGTACGTCCCCTCGTGCTACGAGCCCAGCTACGAGGGGGGGCGCCTGCGGGGTGTGAAACCTCGGGCCGAGGGCATCCCCGAGCGCGTGGAGAAGCGGACGATCGCCGATCTGGCCCAGTGGCCCTATCCCAAGCAACAGCTCGTGCCTCTCATCGAGGTCGTCCACGACCGTCTCAACGTCGAGGTGTTCCGGGGCTGTACCCGGGGCTGTCGCTTCTGTCAGGCGGGGATGATCACCCGTCCCGTCCGCGAGCGCCCCGCCGCCCAGGTGGACCAGATGGTGCGGGACGGCCTCGACCGCACCGGCTACGACGAGGTGACGCTGACGTCGCTCTCGAGTGCCGACTTCTCGGGCATCGGCGATGTGGTGTCTTCGGTCATCAACGACCCCGAGTGTTCGGGCCAGGTGTCGGTGAGCCTTCCCAGCCTGCGAGTGGACGCCTTCACCGTGGGACTGGCGGCGGAGATCCAGAAGGTGCGGCGCACCGGGCTGACCTTCGCGCCCGAGGGCGGGACGTGGCGGATGCGTCAGGTGATCAACAAGCTCATCCGTGAAGAAGACCTCTACGCCGCGGTCGATGCCGCGTTCTCCCAGGGCTGGCGGCGCGTGAAGCTGTACTTCCTCATCGGCCTGCCCACCGAGACCGACGAGGACGTGCTGGGAATCGCCCGCCTTGCCGGCACGTGCGCGGACATCGGCCGGCGCTACCACCGCAACGTGACGGTCACCGCGTCGGTGGGAGGGTTCGTGCCCAAGGCGCACACGCCCTTCCAGTGGTTCGGCCAGAACACCATCGAGGAGCTCCGGCGCAAGGTGGGATTGCTGAAAGATGCCGTCGCGCGGCACACGGGGCCTGACGCTGCGCTGGCATGATCCCGAGGCCACGGCGGTGGAGGGCCTCGTGAGCCGGGGCGACCGTCGTATGGGCGCGGTCATCGAGCACGTCTGGCGGGGCGGCGGAACCTTCCAGGAATGGACCGAGCACTTCGACCTCGGTTTGTGGACGGCTGCGCTCGAGGCGGCGGGGCTCGACTTCGCCGAGACCGTGTACCGCCATCGCCACGAGCACGAGGTCCTGGCCTGGGACCACGTTTCGGCCGGGCTGCACCGAGACTTCTTGTGGCAGGACTTTCAAGAAGCCCTGGCCGAGCACGGTCTCGAAGACTGCCGCTGGACCCCGTGCTACGACTGCGGTGCGTGCACCGGCCTCGGCGTCGAACACATGGTGGCCTCGGCCGTCCCGCCCGCAGGTGGGAGTCAGGGCACGGGCCAGGACCTGGCCACCGGTGGAACCGTGCCCGTCCGATTCCTCGAGACCGCCGGGGCGGCGGTGTCGTCGGGCTCGACCGGGGGGCGGGTCCCGTGAAGATCCGCGCCCGCTTCACCAAGGTCGGCAAGGTGCGGTGGACCAGCCACCGCGACGTGGCACGCATGTGGGAGCGTGCCTTGCGCCGAGGCCGGGTGCCCGTCGCCTACACGGCGGGGTTCACACCTCGCCCGCAGCTGAGCTTCGGGCTCGCCCTCCCCACCGGGTGCGAGTCGATCGCCGAGTACCTCGACATCGCCCTGGACGACACGCTCGACCCCGCCCGCCTGGCGCGAGAGGTTGGTCCCCTGTTGCCCGAAGGGGTCGAGGTGGTGGCGACCGGCGTCGTCGAGCCGGGCACCGATTCGCTCCAGGAAGACGTGTCCTCGTGCCTCTGGGTGATCCATGTTCCCGGTGTCACCCCCGAGGACCTCGACGTGGCGATCGGGCGTGCGCTCGACGCCGACTCCCTCCCCATCCAGCGCGAGCGCAAGGGACGCCACGTGGTCGACGACCTCCGTCCCTCGGTGTTGGCGTTGTCGTGTGACGGTCGCGACGCGGACGGTGCCCGGCTCCTGGCGGAACTGGGCACACGACCGCGCGGCGTCCGTCCTTCCGAGCTCGCCCAGGCTTTGGGTGTCGAGTTCGGGTCAGCCCGCAGAACATGTCAATGGATCGAGCGCGACGGCTCCCGCTGGGAGCCTCTCATGGCGGACCCCGCGGGTGCCGCTGTCACGTGGGAGCACGCGTCGTGAGCAGTACGAGAAGGGATCGTCCCCATGTCCGATACGAGCGCCGGGCAGCCGGCGGCGGAGCCAACCGGCTCGCCCCCTGCGCCCGCATCCACCGACCCCGGGGTGAGCAACGACCGCGAAGGTGTCGACGCTTCCCGCGGGGTCTTCCCGAGCGTCCCACCGGCCACGCTTCGAACGACACCGCTTCTGACGACGCCTCCTCCGTCGGCGCCGCGCTTGGTGACGCCGCGCCCGGTGGTACCGCGCCCGGTGACACGCCGTCGGCAACCGGGTCTCGTCCCGGCTCGTCGGGTGGGCGGCGACGTCGCCGGCGCCCGGCCGGGTCGCGGCCGACCGCTGCGGCCATCCCCGGTGGCTCGGGGGACGACCACGATGACGGCGCTGAGCCCGTCGAGCCCGTCGAACTCGGGGAATCCGTCGAGCCCGTCGAGCCTGTCGAGCCCGTCGAGCTCGGGGAATCCGTCGAGCCCGGCGAGGTCGTGGCGGGAGGCGGTCTCGCCGTGGACGGCGAAGGTGGTCCGCCCGGGGTGCTCCCCCGACCGCGCAGGTGGGCGACAGGAAGCGGGCCGCCGAACGCCCCCGGATCGGCGACACGCCGACCGGCGCGCCCGCCCGTGGCGCCGGTGCCCGTGACGCCGCTGGCCATCACGCCCACGCGCCGGGCACCGGTGGTGGCACCCGTAGCGGTACCTGGCACCCCCGAAGACGACGAGGGTGGCGATACGGTCGCCGAGACCAAGGCGGCGGGCGGACGGTCGCGCCGACGCAGTGGCCGCGAGCGCCGCGGGCGCCCGGTGGGCCGTTACCTCATGTGCGTCCACGTCCGCCCCCACGCCACGCAGATCGCCGTGCTCGAGGGCAGGACACTGGTCGAGCACTACGTGTCACGGGCGGCGGACGATGCCGCCCAGATCGACGGCAACATCTACCGCGGCCGCGTGCAGAACGTCCTCCCCGGCATGGAGGCGGCCTTCATCGACATCGGCACCCCCAAGAACGCGGTGCTGTACCGGGGCGACGTCCGCTACGACCTCGATGACATCGAAACCACCCGGGGTGCGTCGCCGCGCATCGAGGAGATGTTGCGGCCGGGCCAGGTCATCTTGTGCCAGGTCACCAAGAACCCCATCGGTGCCAAAGGTGCTCGCCTCACCCAGGAAGTCTCGCTACCGGGGCGCTTCGTGGTCATGGTGCCCAACTCCACGGCGTTCGGCATCTCCAAGCGCCTCGACGACAACGAGCGCAAGCGCCTGCGCCGCATCGTGGACGAGGTGCGCCCCGCGGGCCACGGTCTCATCGTGCGCACGGCCGCCGAGGGAGCGAGCCAGGACGAGCTTCGCCACGACGTCGAGCGCCTGGTGGCGCTGTGGGTGGCGATCGACGCCGAGGCCAATCGATCGAACGCGCCGGGACTGCTCTACCGGGAGCCCGACCTGGCAGTGCGCATCGTCCGTGAGGAGTTCAATCGCGAGTACCGGAACGTGGTCATCGACGACGAGGTCCTCTACGGCCAGGTCCGCGACTACATCGAGCAGGTCAACCCCGAGCTCGCCGATCGCGTCGAGTACTACGACCCCGTCGTCGAGAACCTGCCGATCTTCGAGCGCTTCCACGTGCACGAGCAGTTGCACAAGGCCCTGGATCGCAAGGTGTGGCTGCCGTCGGGGGGCTCGATCATCATCGAGCGCACCGAGGCGCTCACGGTCATCGACGTGAACACGGGCAAGAACGTGGGCAAGTCGAACCTCGAAGAGACCGTCTACCGCAACAACCTCGAGGCCGCCGAGGAGATCGCCCGACAGCTGCGGCTGCGCGACATCGGCGGGATCATCGTCATCGACTTCATCGACATGGAGATCCGGGACAATCGGGACAAGGTGTCGGCCGCCCTGCGCTCGGCGCTGGCCCGTGACAAGACGCGGACCCAGGTGTTCGACATCTCGGAGCTCGGCCTCGTCGAGATGACCCGCAAGCGAGTCTCAGAAGGCCTGGTCGAGTCGCTCTCGACCACCTGCACGGTGTGCGGCGGGCGCGGGATCGTGCTCGACGAGTCCCTGCTGTAAGCTCACCGGGCTATGTATGCGGTGATCCAGAGCGGAGGCAAGCAGGAGCGCGTGGCCGAGGGCCAGCAGCTGCGCGTGGAGCTTCTCGGGGTCCCCGAGGGCAGCGAGGTCGAGCTGGCGCCGGTACTGGTGGTGGACGACGACCGGGTCCTGGCCACGCCTGCCGAGCTGGCCGGCACGGTGGTGTCGGCCCGGGTCGTGGGCCAAGAGCTCGGTCCCAAGATCCGAGGCTTCACGTACCAGGCCAAGGCGCGGCGCCGGCGTCGGTGGGGACATCGCCAGCAGTACGACACTGTCGAGATCTTGTCGATCACGGTCCCCGCGGGCCGCTGACACCCGCGCACAGGAGGAGATTCACGTGTCGAAGACCAAGGGCGGGGGTTCCACCCGCAACGGCCGCGATTCGAAGGCCAAGCGGCTCGGCGTGAAGGTGTTCGACGGGACCACCGTCGACGCCGGCGCCATCATCCTGCGCCAGCGCGGCACCAAGTTCCACCCCGGCGAGAACGTCGGGCGAGGCGGTGACGACACGTTGTTCGCCACCGCCGCCGGGCGTGGTGAGCTTCGGCACACGCAAGGGTCGTCGCCAGGTGAGCGTCCGCGCCGAGTCCTGAGCGACCGTCCCTCGATCCAGGAGAGGGCGCCACGGTGCCCCGTAGGATCGGAGCTGTGTCCGGGTTCGCCGACGAGGCTCAAGTCCATGTGAAAGCCGGCAATGGCGGCGCCGGTTCGGTGTCGTTTCGTCGAGAGGCCCACGTGTCTCGTGGCGGCCCCGACGGCGGCGACGGCGGCGACGGCGGCGACGTGTGGCTCGTGGCCTCGACCAACCAAGCGTCGCTGCTCGGGTTTCGCGACCACCCCCACCGTCGGGCCACCGACGGCAAGCACGGACAGGGAAAGCGGCGCCACGGCTCGCGGGGCCAAGGGCTCGAGGTGCCCGTGCCCGTGGGCACGATGGTGCGGGGGCCCGACGGCACGGCGCTGGCCGACCTGGCCACGGCCGGGGACCGGTGGATGGCCGCCGCAGGCGGGCGCGGAGGGCGCGGCAATGCCCGCTTCCTCAGCAATCGCCGGCGCGCACCGGCCTTCGCCGAGCAGGGCGAGGTGGGAGAGGAGCGCTGGCTCGATCTCGAGCTCAAGCTGCTGGCCGACGTGGCGCTGGTGGGATTGCCGAACTCCGGCAAGAGCACGCTGATCTCACGCATCTCCGCCGCTCGCCCCAAGGTGGCGGCCTATCCGTTCACCACCCTCGAGCCCCATCTGGGCGTGGTGCGCCTCGGCCGGCCCGGCGACGAGGCCGAGTTCGTCGTGGCTGACGTCCCGGGTCTGGTCGAAGGCGCCGCCGAGGGCCGGGGGCTCGGCCACCGCTTCCTGCGCCACGTCGAGCGCGCCCGCGCGCTGGTGGTGCTGCTCGACCTGGCGCCCGCCGATGGCATGGCGGCGGGCGAGCAGGAACGGATCCTCCTCGCCGAGCTGGGCCGGTACCGCTCCGAATTGCTGGAGCGGCCCCGCCTCGTCGTGGGCTCGAAGGCCGACGTCGCGCTCGAACCAGCCGATGCCGGGATCGAGCTCACGATCTCGGCGGTGACCGGAGCGGGCATCCCCGAGCTCCTCGTCCGACTCGCTGCCCTGGTGGTCGAGGCCCGGGCCGCCGAAGCCATGCCGAACCGGTCCGTGGTGATCCATCGCCCGCTCTCGGAGGAGATCGAGGTGGCCCGCGCCGATGACGGCTCCTTCGTGGTGCTCGGTCGTCCCGCGCTTCGGGCCGTCGCCTTGTCGGATCTCAACGACCACGACGCCGTCGACTACGTGCAGAGCCGCCTGCGCCGTCTCGGAGTAGAACGCGCCCTGGTGCGCGCCGGGGTGCGCGACGGCGATGTCGTGCACCTGGGCGCGCTGAGCTTCACCTACCAGCGCGACGAGGGCATCGACGCGGCCGTCTCCGATCCAGCTCCCCCCGAGACGAGGCGGGGGGGCCGTCGAGGGCGCGGAGCACAGAGGTGACCGATTCCCACTCGTCGCGTCCCCGGCCCGATGCAGGTGGCACCGCTGGCGTCGCCATCGGCGGCGCCCCACTGGGGGCGGCCCGCACGGTGGTGGCCAAGATCGGGTCGTCTTCGATCACGAGTGCCGACGGTGGTGTGGACGCGCCGTCCATCGACAGGCTGTGCGCGCAGGTGGCCGAGCTCCGCCAGCTCGGCCACAGTGTCGTCCTCGTCAGCTCCGGCGCCATCGCCGCAGGGTGGTTCGCCATGGGGGGCGGGCCCCGTCCCACCGACCCGGCCACGCTCCAGGCGGTGTCGGCGGTGGGGCAGTCGAAGCTGATGCGCGTCTACGACGAGGCCTTCGCCTCACGGGGGATAGCCGTGGGCCAGGTCCTGCTGGCCCCGCTCGACTTCATCCACCGTCAGCAGTACCTCCACGCCCGCCAGACGCTGTCGCGTCTGCTCGAGCTGGGCGTGGTCCCGGTGGTGAACGAGAACGACGCCACCTCCGACGACGAGATCCGCTTCGGGGACAACGACCGGCTGGCCGCCTTGGTCGCCCACCTCGTCGCTGCCGATCTTCTCGTCCTGCTCACCGATACCGCCGGGCTGCTCACCGCCGACCCCCGCACCACGGCCGAGGCGTCGCTCATCGAAGAAGTGGTCGAGGTCGACCACGAGCTCGAGATCGTGGCGGGGGGCGCGGGCAGCGCGCTGGGCAGCGGAGGCATGGCTTCCAAGCTGGCCGCGGCCAAGATCGCCGCCTGGTCGGGGGTGCAGACGGTGATCGCCGATGCCGGCCGATCGGCGGTGCTGCGAGGCGCCGTGAACGGAGAGCCCGGGGTGGGCACCGTCTTCAGGCCCCGGGGGCGCCGCCTGCCGGCCCGAAAACTCTGGATCGCGTTCGCCGTCGCCGCGGCGGGGACACTCGTGGTGGACGAGGGAGCTCGTCTCGCGCTGGTCGAGCGTGAGGCGTCGTTGCTGCCCGCCGGCGTGGTGTCGGTGTCGGGCCGCTTCGACGTCGACGACGCCGTCGAGATCGCCGGGCCCGACGGCGTGGTCTTCGCCAAAGGGCTCGCTCGTCACCCTGCCCGGCTCGTGGCGTCGTGGGCGGGGCGCCGCACGAGCGAGTTGCCCGACGGCGCCGCGCCCGAAGTCGTCCATCGCGACGACCTCGTGGTGCTGGGCTGAGGACACCCTCCTCGCCTCGTCACACGCTCGGTCGGGGCCTTCCCACCCGGCACGGCTGACGGGATGGGGGCGTCGCGGAGGTAGCCTGGGGCATGGCCCGGGAGGACATCGTCGATCTCGGCCGTCGCGCCAAGGCGGCCGCCCGGGCTCTGGCCGTGGCCGGAGGGGCGGCCAAGAACAGCGTGTTGCGCATGGCTGGCGACCTCGTGGAGGAGCGTTGCCCCGAGCTGCTCGAGCACAACGGCGCCGATCTCGAACGGGCGCGCGCCGAAGGTGCCACCGACGCCCAGATCGACCGGTTGCGCCTCGATGCCGGGCGTGTGGCGGCCATGGCCGACGGCCTGCGCCGGGTGGCCGCATTGCCCGACCCGGTGGGTGAAGTGGTCGATGGTTGGGTGCGCCCCAACGGCCTGCGTGTCGAGCGGGTCCGGGTGCCGCTCGGGGTGGTCGGCGTTATCTACGAGAACCGGCCCAATGTCACGAGCGACGCGGCGGGCCTGTGTCTGAAGGCGGGCAATGCCACCATGCTCCGGGGATCGTCGAGCGCGGCGGACTCCAACGCCGCCATCGTGGGGACGCTGCGCGAGGCGCTCACCAAGGTGGGGCTCCCCGAGGACGCCGTGGTGAACGTGGCCGACACGAGCCGGGAGGCAGCGCTGCAGTTCATGCAGCTCGACGGCATGATCGACTGCCTCGTCCCCCGCGGGGGCCCGTCTCTCATCGCCTCTGTACGCGAACACGCCACGGTGCCGTACGTGCTCGACGGGGACGGCAACTGCCATGTCTATGTCGATGCCGCCGCGGATCTCGACATGGCCCTGTCCATCGTGGTGAACGCCAAGACCCAACGCCCCGGTGTGTGCAACGCGGCCGAGTCCTTGATCGTGCACGAGGCGGTGGCGGCGGAGTTCCTCCCCCGTGCGCGCCAGGCCCTGTCCGGTGTCGAGCTGCGTGGTGACCAACGGAGCCGGGCCATCGTCCCCACCATGGCGGTGGCCGGCGAGGAGGACTTCGCCGCCGAGTTCCTGGGCCCCGTCCTCTCGGTGGCGGTCGTGACGGATCTCGAGGCCGCCATCGACCACATCGCCCGCTACGGATCGGGGCACTCCGAAGCCATCGTCACCGGGGACCTGCGGGCCGCACAACGGTTCTGTGCCGAGGTCGACGCCGCCGCGGTCGTCGTCAACGCGTCGACGCGCTTCGTCGACGGGGCAGAGCTCGGCCTCGGGTCCGAGATCGGGATCTCCACCCAGAAGCTGCACGCCCGCGGGCCCATGGGACTGCGCGAGCTCACGTGTGTGAAGTACGTCGTGCACGGTGACGGGCAGGTGCGGCGATGAGTCCTGCCGGCGACAAGGACGGTGCCGTCGACGGGCAGACCGGTGTCAGCGGGATCCTGGGCTTTCCCGACCCGGGCCCGCCCTTGTTCTCTTCGGTGACCGAAGTGCGTGAACGTCTCGCCGCGGTCGGCTACCTCGCCGACGACGGCATCGCCGGCGTCGTCCACCTGGCGGACCGCCTGGCCAAGCCGGTGCTCGTGGAGGGCCCCGCCGGCACGGGCAAGACCGAGCTCGCCAAGTCGGTCGCCCGCGTGACCGGCAGCCGGCTCATCCGGTTGCAGTGCTACGAGGGGCTCGATGAGTCCAAGGCTCTCTACGAGTGGAACTACAAGAAGCAGCTCCTGCGCATCCAGGCCCAACGCGTCGTCGACGACGACGCTGCTTCGCATCCGGCCTCCGACGGTCCCGGGGCGGGTCAGACGAGCTCGTGGAGGGATCTCGAGGAGGACATCTTCTCGGAGGAATTCCTCCTCACCCGCCCCCTGCTCGAAGCGATCCGCTCCCCGGACCCCGTGGTCCTGTTGGTCGACGAGGTCGACAGGGTCGAGCTCGAAACCGAGGCACTGTTGCTCGAGGTGCTGTCGGAGTACCAGGTGTCCATCCCCGAGCTCGGCACGATCCGGGCCGAGCAGATCCCGCTGGTGTTCCTGACCTCGAACAACACGCGTGAGCTGTCCGAGGCGCTCAAACGCCGCTGCCTCTACCTGCACCTCGACTACCCCTCGCTCGAGCGTGAGCGTGACATCGTGCTGGCCCGTGTGCCCGGGGTGAGCGAGGAGCTCGCCGACCAGGTGGCCAGGATCGTCCGGTCGTTGCGGACCCTGGAGCTCAAGAAGTACCCCTCGGTCTCAGAGACCCTGGACTGGGCGCGCACGCTCGTGGTGCTCGGCGTGGAGTCCATCGACGCCGAGCAGGCCAAGGCCACGTTGCACGTGCTGCTCAAGTACCGCAGCGACCTCGAGCGCGCGGCCAAGGAGCTGGCCGTGGCCGGGGAGGACCGGGTCTGAGGCGAGGGTCGTGCTCGACGTCCTCACCGGGTTCGTAGGGGAACTGCGGGCCGCGGGCCTGCCGGTGTCGCTGACCGAATCCATCGATGCCGCCGAAGCGGTCCATCACATCCCTCTCGAGGACCGTGACGCGCTCAAGTACGCGCTGGCCGCCACGTTGGTCAAGAGCTCGGCCCACTGGAAGGCCTTCGAGACGGCCTTCGAGGTCTACTTCTCCATGCGGGGCCCGCAGTACGAGTTCGACGACGACGAGACCTCGGCGGGCGAGCTCGACTCCGATGCCGACGACGAAGATCGCCGACGCGGCCAGGGCCGGGGCCAGGGAGGCGGCGGGGGCGAGGGGCTGTCGCCCGAGGAGCTCGCCGAGATGCTGTTCCGGGCCCTGCTGTCGGCCAACGACGCGCAGGTCGCCGCCCTGGCCCGCCAGGCCGTGAGCCGCTTCGCGGGTATGGAGCCCGGCCGGCCGGTGGGCGGCACCTACTACCTGTACCGGACGCTGCGGAACCTCGACCTCGACGCGCGTCCTCGAACGGCTGATGGAAACGGCGCGCGCCGAGGCCCCCGAAGGGCACCTGACACCGCTCGAAGAGCGCCTGGCCCGCGACGAGTTCAAGTCCCGCCTCGATCGCCTGCGCCGGGAGCTCGAGGACGAGATCCGGCGCCGGCTGGTGGCCGACCGCGGCACCGAGGCCCTGGCCCGCTCGTTGCGCAAGCCCCTGCCCGAGGAGATCGACTTCATGCACGCCACGCGCGACGAGCTGGCGTCGCTGCGCCGCGCCATCCACCCGCTCACCCGCAAGCTGGCGGTGCGCCTGGCCCGCAAGCGCCGCCACGGCCGCAAGGGGCCCCTCGACTTCCGCTCCACCATGCGCCATTCGCTGTCGACCGGCGGCGTACCGGTCGACCCCAAGTTCCGCTACCCCCGTCCGGCCAAGCCCGAGATCATCGTCATCGCCGACATCTCGGGCTCGGTGGCCTCCTTCGCCCGGTTCACCCTGCATCTCGTGCACGCCATCAGCTCGCAGTTCTCGAAGGTGCGCAGCTTCGTGTTCATCGACGGGATCGACGAGGTCACCAGGTTCTTCGAGAACGTCGACGACGTGGCCGAGGCCGTGCACCGCATCAACACCGAAGCCGACGTGGTGTGGGTCGACGGTCACTCGGACTACGGCCACGCCCTGTCGGTGTTCTGGGAGCGATGGGGCGAGGAGATCACCCCGCGGACCAGCATCTTGCTGCTCGGCGACGCCCGCAACAACTACCACGCCTCCCAAGCCTGGGTCGTCCAGGAGATACGGCATCGCGCCCGCCACGTGTACTGGCTCAATCCCGAGCCCCGCGCCTACTGGGGGACCGGCGACTCGATCCTGGGCGAGTACGCCGTGCACTGCGACGACGTGTTCGAGTGCCGGAACCTGCGTCAGCTCGAGCATTTCGTGACCGAGCTGGCGTGAGCGCGGCCGAGAGCCGAGCCCCGGGGCGCCCCCCGGGGCGTGCGGACCGTGCCCGGCACCTCCGGCGGACCGCACCCGCGTGGTGCTCATCCGCCACGGCGAGGCCACCTGCAACGTGCGCGGCGTGGTCGGCGGCCACGCCGGGTGCACCGGTCTGTCGCCCACGGGGAGGCGCCAGGCCGAAGCGTTGCGCACCCGGCTGGTGGAGACAGGGGAGCTGTCTGACGCCGGCGCGCTCTACGCAGTGTGCTGGCGCGTGCCATCGAGACGGCGGGCATCGCTTCTGCGGGCATCGGTGATGGCACGGCACCGGTGGGGGATTGCGACCTGTGCGAACTGCACCCCGGTGAAGCCGACGGGCTCACCTGGGACGAGTTCCGCCGTCCGCTACGGCGAGCCGGACTTCGACGCCGATCCCGACACCGTGGTGGCGCCGGGGGGCGAGAGCTGGAGCTCGTTCGTGGCCCGTGCCTCGGGAGCCGTGGCGCGCCTGGCCGGCGCGCATCGTGGCCAGCTCGACGGTGCTGGTGTGCCACGCCGGGGTGATCGAGTCGACGATGTTGGCCTTCTTACCGGTGGCGGCCGGCCGGGGACGTCTGGGACTGGCCACCGAGCACACCTCGCTCACCGAGTGGGAGCAGGGGGAGGAGGGATGGCGTCTGCTGCGCTACAACGACGCCGCCCACCTGCGCGCCCTCGCCGGCTGACGCGGCGACGAGGCCCGTCGGAGAGGCGGGTCCGAGCCCGCGGCCTATTCGGGGATCTGTGTGGAAAGACAGAACGGATGACCGGCCGGGTCGAGCAGCACCACGTATCGGTGCGCGGCGGGTTGTGTGTCGCAGCGCGTCGCCCCGAGCCCGAGGGCCTTGGTCTCCGCCTCGTGCAGGTCGTCGACGGCGAGGTCGAGGTGCATCTGCTTGGGGAGCCCACCTTCGGGCCATGACGGAGCCCGGTACTCGGCGACACGCACCGCCGCCAGCCACACCCGGTCGGTCTTCACGGCCACGAACTCGTCGCTGGAGAAGGCGACCTCGGCGTCGAGCAGCCCTGCCCAGAACGACCCCGAGCGCGACAGGATCGTCACAGTCGAGCGCGATCGACCCCAACCGAGCGATGGCCACGACGAGACGCTACCCGTTTGCTGATCGACCGCCTTAGCAGGCGTAGTCGCCGTCGAGGCTCTGGCCGTTGGCCTGGTCGGTGTATTGGGTCACCCACACCCCGCCCGTGGGCAAGAAGTTCCCGTTCTGCGCCGCGTAGGCGACGGCATTGGCGCAGTTTCCTTGCGGGTCGTTGGTGTACCACGCCACCCACAGCGGCACCGCCGGTTGGAAGTCGCCGGCGATGCCGTTCCACGTGAGGGGGCTCGTGTAGATGCCGACGTTGTTGATCCCGGCGCCGCGCAGCGCGTTGAAGGCTCCCAGGATGACCTGGTCGTTCTCGGCGGTGTTCGACGACCAGTTGGCCGTCTCCACGTCCAGCCACCACGTGACCAAGGGGTTCACGCCCTGCGCCTGCGCGTAGTTGCAGGCATAGACCCCGGCCTCGTATCCCCAGTTGCACGCCGCATCGCCGTTGCACCCCGGCTGGTCGGTGGTGTCGGTCCCGTACGTCATGAAGATGTAGAGGTTGAGCCCCGCCCCTGCCCATTGCGCCTCGTGCGCCAGACAGGGGTTGGGAGCTCCGTTCGATTGCCCCGGTCGCCTCGACGATGCCGACGGTGTGGCCCGAGGGCAGCGGGTTGTTGCACGCCGGGGGGTTGTCCTGGAATCTCGAGATGTCGTAGCCGTATGACCCCGAGGGGTACGCGCCGTTGGCCGCCACGCCCGTCCCCGGCCCGTCCGCCATGCCGACGACCGGCGCCGTGATGTGCTGGGGGGCCGATCCGAAGTACCCGGCGTCACCGAAGGCCGTGACGGCACCGTTGGAGTCGGTCAGCCAGTACCCGCCGGGGTCGGCCGCAGCGATGGCCACCATCGGGCGCGCCAGGGCGTGGCCGCCCAGCGATCCGTAGTACCCGGCGTCGCCGAAGGCGAAGACCCCACCGTCGGAGGCCACCATCCAGTAGCCGCCGGCCGTCGGGGGCCGTGGCGCCCACGATGGGCGCCGCCAGCGCGATCTTGCCCAGTGATCCGGCGAAGCCGGCGTCGCCGAAGGCGAACACCCCACCATCGGAGGCGAAGAGCCAGTAGCCGCGGCCGTCGGGCGTGGCCACGATGGAGACCACGGGCTTGTTGAGCTTGACCGCCCCCATCGAGCCGTAGAAGGGCGCGTCGAAGGCGAACACCCCGCCGTCGGACGCCACCGTCCAGTACCCCCCGGTGGCGGGATCCGCGGCGATGCCCACCATGGGCTTGTTGAGCTTGACGCCCCCCATGGACCCGTGGAACGCCGGCGTCGCCGAAGGTGAACACCCCGCCGTCGGAGGCCACGGTCCAGTATCCCCTGCCGTTGGCGCCCGACAGGTCGGTCGTGGGGGCGATGCCGACCATGGGCGCGGCCAGTTTGGTCCCACCCATGGAGCCGTAGAAGGGCAGGCCACCGAAGGTGAACACCCCGCCGTCCGACGCCACCGTCCAGTACGCCGGTACCCCCTCAGCCGCGGTGGGGGCGACGTCGGTCAAGGGGCGGGGCACCGGGCCCGACGTCACGACGGCCGCGGTCACCACGGCCGCGGTCACCACGGTGGTGGACACCACGGCGACGGCGATGACGAACGCGCCGACGGCGCGTCCGGGACGCGCCACGTTGTGCGGGAGACGGGGCATGGTGGAGGCTGCGATCCTTGCTGCGCGTGGGCGCGTGCCGCGGGTTCCGGAGCTTTCGGAAGGCCGGGGGTCCGCCTCCCTATTCTCACGGAGCGGGGGACCCGAAGCAACGACGCTCGCCGGCACCCGCGCCCACCTGCGCCGACGCGCGCCGAGAGCCCATCGTGGCGCGTGCCAGAGGGCGCCGGAAGCTCAGGCCCTGAGGAGCTCGGCCACGCGGAAGGCGAGGTCGATGGCCTGACGGGCGTTGAGACGGGGGTCACAGGTCGTCGTGTAGCGCTCGTGCAGCTGACCCTCGACGATGTCGCCGAACCCGCCGAGGCACTCGGTGACATCGTCCCCGGTGAGCTCGAGGTGCACGCCTCCGGGCCAGGTGCCGGCCTGGTGGTGCGCGGCGAAGAAGCCCTTGAGCTCGGACAGGATGTCGTCGAAGCGGCGAGTCTTTCGGCCCCCCTCGCTCACGAACGTGTTGCCGTGCATGGGGTCACACGCCCACACCACGGGGTGCCCCGCGGCGCGTACCGCCTCCAACAACGGTGGCAGGGCATCGGCAACGGCGGTGGCGCCCATTCGGGTGATAAGCGTCAGGCGCCCCGGAATGCGCTCGGGGTTCAGGCGCTCGCACAGCGCCAGGACTTCGGCGGCCGTGGTCGACGCGCCGATCTTGCAACCGATGGGATTGTGGATTCCCGCCAGGAAGTCGACGTGTGCGCCGTCGAGCTGGCGCGTGCGCTCACCCACCCACAACATGTGCGCCGAGCAGTCGTAGAAGTCGCCGGTGAGCGAGTCCATGCGGGTGAGGGCTTCTTCGTATCCGAGGATCAGTGCGTCGTGACTCGTGTAGAAGTCGACTTGATGCAGCGACTCCTCCGCGTCGAGGTCGATGCCGCACGCCGTCATGAACCGCAGGGCGCTGTCGATCTCGCCTGCGATCTGCTCGTAGCGTCGCCCCTCCTCGCTCGAGGCCACGAACTGCTGGTTCCACAGGTGCACCTGCGAGAGGTCGGCAAAGCCGCCTTTGGTGAAGGCGCGCACGAGGTTGAGCGTGGACGCCGACTGATGGTACGCGGCGATGAGCCGGCGGGGGTCGGGCACTCGGGCGGAGATGTCAGGGGCGTCGTCGTTGACCATGTGGCCGCGGAAGGCGGGAAGCTCCAACTCCCCGACCTTCTCGGTGGGAGAGGACCTTGGCTTGGCGAACTGCCCGGCGATGCGGCCGACCTTCACGGCCGGTACGCCGGCCCCGTAGGTCAGGACCACGGCCATCTGCAAGACGACCTTGAGCTTGTCCCGAATGTCGTCGGCGGAGAACTCGGCGAAGGACTCGGCGCAGTCGCCGGCCTGCAAGAGAAACGCATTCCCGGCGGCCACCTGAGCCAGGGAGCCGACCAGACGGCGGGCCTCCCCTGCAAATACCAGGGGAGGCAGGCCGGCGAGTTCCTTCAAGACCCGCTCGAGATGGTCCGCATCGGGCCACTCCGGCTGTTGCGCGGCCGGGAGCTCACGCCAGTGTTGCGGGCTCCACGGGGCGGGGCTCATGGGCCCCCAGCGTAAATGCTCGGCGCCTACGCTCGTGACGTGCACGCGTCGGCGGGCGGGGGAGGGGATGGAGTGCTGTCACCGGGCCCTCGCATCGGCATCTTCGGGGGCACGTTCGATCCTGTCCACGTGGGCCACCTGGTGGCGGCTACGTGGGCCCGGGAGGCGCTCGGGCTCGAGCGGGTGCTCCTGGTGGTGGCCAACGTGCCGTGGCAGAAGGTCGGCACCCGCGCCGTGACCCCGGCCGAGGACCGCTTCCTCGTGGTGCAGGCGGCCGTCGCCGGGGTCGCCGGGGTCGAGGCCTGTCGCATCGAGATCGACCGGGGAGGTCCCAGCTACAGCGCCGACACGGTGCGCGAGCTCCTGGTGTCGATGCCCTCGGCCCAGCCGTATGTGATCGTCGGCGCCGACGTCGCCGCGCGAGCTCGGCAGCTGGCAACGGGTGGACGAGCTGCGCCCCGCCGTGACCCTGGTTGTCGTCGACCGCGGCGGGGTGGAGTCGGGCCAGGACCCTCCGGGTTGGCGTGTCGAGCGCCTGCGCATCCCGGCCCTCGACATCTCGAGCAGCCAGCTCCGGAGGCGTCTGGCCGAGGGGCGGCCCGTAGATTTCCTGATCCCCGAGGGTGCCATACGTTGCATCCGTCAGCTAAATCTGTACGCTGGCAGCAGATGAGTAGCCCCGAAGTCGTTCGAACCGCCGTGGGCCCGAGTGTGCCCGGCGGGTTGACCGAGGTGGACGTGGCGGTACCCGCCGCATGACGGCATCCGCCGAGCGGGCTTCGGCGGACAACGGACGTCTCGACGTGCCGGAGGCTGCCTTGGTGGCGGCGCGGGCGGCGGACGCCAAGCTCGGCCAGGACACGGTCGTGCTTGCCATGGGGGACCTCCTCGGGGTGACCGACGCCTTCGTCGTCACGAGCGGCGCCAATAGCCGCCAGGTCCGCACCATCGTCGAAGAGGTGGAGCACCAGGTGAAGCTGTCCTCGGGGCGCTCACCGCGCGCCACCGAGGGGCTGCGCGACCTGACCTGGGTGCTCATGGACTACGGAGATTTCCTGGTCCACGTCTTTCACGACGAGGCGCGCTCGTACTACGACCTGGAACGGCTGTGGGGCAATGCCCCTCGCATGTCCGTGCAGGGGGCGTTGGTCGACCACGGCACCGAGGACTGAGCGAGCCTCCCGTCGTCGACCTTGCCCGGAGTGAAGGGGCGGGTCACGGAGCGGTGGTGGGCGGGCTGGGTGCCACCGGGGCCAGGGCGGCGAACTGCGCGGTGGTGGCCATCGGGACCTCGACGCCGCTGGGCACGGGCACCTCCACGGCCTGGCCCGACAGCTCGAAGGTGACGCCGGTCACGCCGGGGAGCCCCGAGGCGGTGAACACGACCTGCGCCACGGCCTGGATCTGCGCGGGGCCCACCAGTTGGCCGAAGGTGCCGCCCAGGTTCACCGTGGCGATGCCGGCGGTGATGGTGGCATCGATCACCGTCGTCTGTGCCGGGAGCGACGTCTGGAGCCCTGCTTCGGACTCGGCGTCGGTGGGTCCGGCCACGAGCGCGCCGAGCACGGTGTAGAGGTCGGGTGCCGACACGGGCACGTCGCGTGCCACCGGTACGAGGTGATCGGTCGGGTCGACCAGAAAGATCTGCACGGGAACCTCGATGGGCGAGGTGGTCGCGGTGGTCGACGGTGCCGTTGGATCGAGGAGACCGAAGGGGATGCCGTGGCGCGACAACGCCGCGGGTTGGCTGTCGACGGGAACCCCGCAGCCGGCCAGGGCGATGACGACAGTGGCGGCACCGACGGCGGCGACGGCGCGACGCCGTGCACGGTGCGTCGACGGTGCACGGCGCATCCCGAGGGTCACGGCGCCGGCGTTTCCGACGGTGACCCCGATGCGGGCTCGCCGTCGTGGTCGTGGTCGGCGGCGGGCAGAGGTGTCACCGCCCCGTCGTGGTCGCCGGTGGGCAACTCGATGACGAAGCGGTTCTCGCCCCCCTCTCCCGACTCCACCCACACCCGCCCGCCGTGCAGACGCACGTGCTCGGCGACGAGCGAGAGCCCGAGTCCCGTGCCGTCGGTGATCCCCCGTTGACCTGAGGACTGGCCCCGGTAGAAGCGCTCGAAGATCCGGACACGCTCACCGGGCGCCACGCCGGGCCCGTGGTCGGCGACCACGAAGCGGACGTCGCTGCCGGTGCCAGGCTCCACCGCCAGTCGCGTGACACCCCCGGCGTACTGCTGGGCGTTGTCCACCAGATTGGTGACGACGCGCTCGATGCGGCGCTTGTCCACCCACAGCCGCACCCCCGACACCGAGGGGTCGACGTCCACCGGGGCGTCGGGTGCGCCTCCCGCCGCCGCGGCCTGTCGGGCGAGCTCACCCACCTCGACCTCGTCGAGCGACAGCTCGGCCGACCCGGTGTCCACCCGGCTGATCTCGAGAAGATCGTCGACCATGCGCTGGAACCGGTGGAGCTCCGCGCTGAGCAGGTCGAGGGCGTGCCCGCTGCGCGCCGGGAGCTCGTCGCGGTGCGATTCGAGCACCTCGAGCGCCGTCGCCACGGTCGTGAGCGGTGAACGGAGCTCGTGACTCACATCCGAGGTGAATCGCACCTCGCGGTCGATGCGTTCCTGGAGGGCATCGGTCATGCGGTTGAACGACGACGCCAAGGCGGAGAGCTCGGGATCGTCCTCGGCGAGCAGGCGGGTGTCGAGGCTCCCGCCGGCCACCGTCTCCGCCGCCCGCGACACCTGCGCCAGGGGTCGCAGGGCACGTCCGCTCGCCCATCGGCCGATCGACGCGCCCGCGATCGTGGTCAACAGCGCCGCGCCCGTCAGCGCCAGCGCCAGGATGAACAGGCTCCGGCTCTCGTCTTCGAGGGAGAAGACCTCGAAGTACGAGGCGCTCACACTGGGAATCGGCAGTCCCACCGCCATCTGGGGGGTGTTGCCGAGCACGAAGTGCTGGGTGGCGGGTGTGCCCGACAGCACCAGGGTGCGCAGGGCGACGGGCAGAGCGTTCTCTCCCACGGAGATGGAGGTGGCGTACCACAGGTTCTTGAGCTCGAGCACCGAGCTCGAGCCCGACACCGTGTCGAGCGAGGCCAGCAGTTGCGTGACGTTGGGGTTGACCGATCGCAACGACGAGCGCGCCAGCGAGGCGTTCACGTACGCCTGGCGCAAGATGGCCGTCTCGCGCTCTCTCGAGGATGAACTGCCGGGCCGTGAAGTAGGTGAGCCCTGCCATGGTCGCCGACAAGGCCAGCGCCCCCAGCCCGAACGTCACCGTGACGCGCGACCGCAGGCCGAGATCCGACCACGGGCGCATGCGCCGGCGCCTGTCCTCGGGTCCCGTGTCGCCGGAGAGGCTCGGGCGGCGCGTGCGCAGTCCGCGCATGCCGGCCCTCAGGTGGCCAGCTTGTAGCCCATCCCTCGCACCGTGAGGATGTGACGGGGATTGGCGGGGTCGGCCTCGATCTTGGTGCGCAACCTCCGGATGTGGACGTCGACGAGCCGTCCGTCGCCGAAGTAGTCATAGCCCCACACCCGGTCGAGGAGCTGTTCCCGGCTGAGCACCTTGCCCGGGTTGGCGGCCAGCTCGCACAGGAGCCGGAATTCGGTGCGCGTGCAATGAACCTCCGCACCGGCTCGCCGCACCGTTCCCTCGTCGGGAAGCACCTCCACATCACCGAAGCCCAGCACGTCGGGGGCGTCCACCGATCGGGAACGACGCAACAAGGCCCGGATCCGAGCGGCGAGCTCCTTGGCGACGAAGGGCTTGGTGACGTAGTCGTCGGCGCCTGCCTCGAGCCCCGCCACCACGTCGTGCGTGTCGTTGCGCGCCGTGACCATGATCACCGGCACCGCGCTGCTGCGTCGTAGCTGTCGGCAGCACTCGAATCCGTCGATGCCCGGGAGCATGAGGTCGATGAGCACGACATCCGCGGGCTGGTCGGCGAAGCGTTCGAGCCCGACCTCGCCCGATCCGGCCTCGTCGACCTCGTAGCCCTCGTCCTCGAGTGCCAGGCGCATCGAGGCGCGGATCCGTTCGTCGTCCTCCACGAGGAGGATCCGGCTGCTCATGGGCGCATCGTCATCGGGTGACAGGTCACAGCTGCCTTCGGCCGGGCCCGAGCCCGCCGGGACCTCCCCGGGGCGCTCAGGTCGTCTTCCAGATCTGAGGAGTCCAGATCGTCCCCACGATCATGCCGTACGCCTTGGCACCCTCAGGCGTCGTGGGGTTGTTCCAGTTCTGGACGTCGGACCGGGCAACAACGGCCCAGGTGGCCCGGTCCTGCCAGATGTAGGGCAGGTCCGCGTTCAGGCGCTTGGCCACACCCTGGTACGCCGAGGCGCGCGTGGCCGGGTCGGTGGAGGTCCGGCCTTGCTGGAGGAAGGTCTCGATCAACGGGTCGGTGTTGCGGGCGAAGTTCGTGGCGATCGACGACGGGCCGGTCCCGAAGATCTCGGTCGGGCTCCACCACAGATAGTTGAGGTCCGGGTCCACGGCGGCGAACTGGCGCCAGGACGTAGCCTGGAACAGCCCGCCCAGCGCGTTGTTGATCTGGTCGGCCTGCTGGACCTGGGTCAAGGTGACCTTCATGCCCACCGCGGCGAGCTGGTTCTGGAGGAACTGCACCGCCTGGATCGAGTACGGCGAGGTGGTCGACTGGAGCGTGAACGACACGGCTTTGCCGGTTTCGCTTTCGAGCTGCTTGACCAGCGCCTTCGCCTTGCTCGGGTTGTAGGCGGGGTATCCGGCATCGGTCAGGTAGTACGGGGTGTTGGGAACGAAGGGCTGGTTGCAAGGTGTGTTGACACCATGGTCGACAACCTGGGAGTACTGGCGGGGATTGATGGCCATGGCCATGGCCTGTCGGACGCGGATGTCCTTCATGGCCGGGTCCGCCAGGTTGCACATGATGAAGTTCATGTCGGGCTCGCCCACGATGTGCGCGGTGTCGTCGACGAACCCGTAGCTGGAGTTGGTCGAGAACCCGGTGATGCTCTCGGGAAGGTCCGTGTGCATGATGTCGATGTTGCCGGCCATCAAGGCGTTGGCCCGCTGCTGCGCATCGGTGATGGGCCGGTAGGTGACCGAGTCGAGGTACGGGAGCCCCGACCTCCAGTAGTCGGTGTTCCGGTCCGAGGTGAAATGGTCGTTGGGCACCCACTCCTTGAACTTGAAGGGCCCGGTGCCGATAGGCTGCTCCGATCCTTTGGGGTTGGCGATCATGGCGGGGGCGACGATGTAGCCCGGCTGGCCTCCGATGCCACCGGCGAGGTAGGCGGGGAACGGCACCCATGGCTGCTTCAAGGTGATGGTGACCGTGTCCGAGCTCGTCGCCGCGATGGTGCTGACGGCGGTGAACGTCACCCCGAGCAGGTTGTCCTTGAAGTGATTGAGGCTCCCGGCGATGGCCGCGGCGTCACACGGGGTGCCGTCGTGGAACCTGACGTTGGGACGCGCCGTGATCGTCCACACCGAGTAGTCCGAGTTGGGGGTGATCGACTTGGCGAGGTAGGGCTGGACGCTGCCGTCGCTGGCGATGATCGTGAGGGGGTCGAAGACGGTGCGGGCGTAGAGCACCCCCGTTTCGTCGAAGCGGCCCGTGGCCGGGTCGAATCCCTGCTCCTCGGCCTCGACGCCGAAGACGAGGGCCCCACCCTTCTGCGGCGTGGCGCTGGAGATGCCGTCGCGGGGTCCGCTGGAGAGCGATCCCGCCTTGGGCGAGCCCGAGCCGCACGCTTCCAACAGGCCGCCCGCTCCGCCGGCGGCGGCCACGCCTCCGGCGGCGAGAAGCCCTCGAGCAAGAAAAGACCGGCGATCGATGTGGTCGGGCACTGTCCCTACCCCCTTCGGGGCGCTTCGGCGATGTCTCGCCTGGTTGCGCCCTGCACCGACCAGGACAATAGCGTCGCAGCCCCGCGTAGACGGGTAGCGTTGGCCCATGGCCTGGGACTCCGAGGCGTTCTCCCGGTCCCTGGGCGGGCAGTCCCCGGCAACGCAGAGCGCCTATCGAGGCGACCTGCGCGCCTTCATCACCTGGGCAGAGCGCGCCGTCGGCGGAGGGCCCCGCCGCTGTCGACCGCGTGCTGCTGCGCCGCTATCTGGCGTTTCTCACCACGCGTCGCTATGCCCGGACCACGGTGGCGCGCAAGGCCGCCGCGCTGCGGTGCTACTTCGCCTGGCAGCGCCGGCGCGGGGCCTTGGAGGTCGACCCCGCCCGCCGCCTAGCCTCGCCCGGGGGGCGCTCGCGCCTGCCGAGGGTGCTCGAGCACGCCGATCTCGAGGTCATGCTGGACGGCACGAACCCGGTGGACGGCGCCCCGGGACCGCCCGGGCCCTCGGGGGCGACGTCGCTGGCGTGGGCCGACGCACTGGGGTGCGCGACGACGCCGTCCTCGAGCTTCTCTACGGGTGCGGTCTTCGTGTCGCCGAGCTGTGCGGGCTCGACATCGGGGACCTGGACATGCGGGCCCGCACGGTCACGGTGATGGGCAAGGGCCGTCGCCAGCGGCGGGTCCCGATGCACGACCGCTGCGCGCAGGCTCTGGATCTGTGGACGTCGCGGGGTCGCCAGGCTCTGGTGACCGAGGTGACCCCCCCGCACGCCGTCTTCGTCAACCGCCGGGTGCGCGACTGGGCACCCGAGACGTCCGGCGAGTCCTCGACCGCCGGTCTCCGGTTCCCACGCACCCACATGCCCTGCGCCACAGCTTCGCCACGCACCTCCTCGACGGGGGTGCCGACCTGCGTGTCGTCCAGGAACTTCTGGGACACGCCAGTCTCCAGACCACCCAGGTCTACACTCATGTCAGCAAGGAGCGGTTGCTCTCGGTCTACGGAGCGACCCATCCCCGTGCGTAGGGGGAGTCGGTGACACAGACGACGACGGCGCGACTGCTCGCCTGTGGGTCGAGTACAAGAAGAGCGGCGAACGTCGTATCCGCGACCAGCTGATCGTCCTGTACTCGCCCCTGGTGAAGTACGTCGCCGCCCGTGTGGCTGTCGGACTTCCCCAGCACGTCGACGGCGCCGACCTGGCCAGTTACGGGGTCATCGGGCTGATCGACGCCATCGACCGGTACGAGCCCGGCCCGCCAGGTCAAGTTCGAGACCTATGCCATCCCCCGGATCAGGGGCGCCATCATCGACGAGCTGCGGGCCATCGACTGGGTGCCACGCTCGGTCCGGGCCAAGGCACGCGCGGTGGAGCAGGCCTACGCCTCGCTCGAGGCCACGCTGCTGCGGACGCCCACCGACGCCGAGGTCGCGGCCGAGCTCGACATGTCGGAGCACGACCTCCAGGACATCCTGCGCCAGATCTCCTTCGTGGGTGTGGCCGCCCTCGACGAGGTGTTCCTGGTGGGCGGCGACCGCAGCGAGCGGACCACGCTCGGCGACACCATCCCCGACGCCGCCGCCGGACCGGTGGCGATGTTCGAGGACAAGGAGTCCAAGGAGATCCTCTCCCAGGCCATCATGCAGCTCGGTGACCGGGAGCGGACCGTCCTGTCGCTGTACTACTACGAAGGTCTGACCCTGGCGGAGATCGGCGAGATCCTGGGCGTGACCGAGAGCCGGGTGTGCCAGATCCACACCAAGGCCGTTCTCCAGCTGCGGGCCCGCTTGAGCGACCGCACCCCCGACGGGACCGACACTCGGCGCCGAGGACGGCCCCCGGGGGGTCGCCGCGGCCCGCGCGAGCGTCGCCGCCACGGGCTGAGCTCGCCCGACCCGTCCGGAGAGGCGCGCTCTCGGGAGCACCGGGTCAACACCCCTGTGACGGACCGGGACGGTCGGTTACCATGGCACCGTCCCGCCCGTCGGGCGGGACACGAGCGATCACCTGAAGCACCCGGGCGCGTCCACGGTCGCCCCTGCGGGGGCGCAGCGCCGGGGAAGGACAACCGATGGGAGGACCAGCCGTGGCTGTTGTCACGACTCGGCAGTTGTTGGAGGCCGGCATGCATTTCGGCCACCAGACACGCCGATGGAACCCGAAGATGCGCCGCTTCATCCTGGGCGAGCGCAACGGGATCTACATCATCGACCTCAACAAGACCCTCGAGGGTCTCGAGGAGGCCTACGGGTACGTCCGCGACCTGGTGGCCAAGGGCGGGATCGTGCTCTTCGTCGGCACCAAGAAGCAGACCCAGGGCCCCATCGCCACCTACGCACGGGCCTGCGGCATGCCCTTCGTGAACGAGCGGTGGCTGGGCGGGATGCTGACCAACTTCGCCACCATCTCGTCGCGCGTCCGGGAAGCTGCGTGAGTACGAGGCCATGGAGCGGGCCGGCGACTTCGAGGCCATGCCCAAGAAAGAAGGCCTTCGCATCCGCCGAGAGCTCGAGAAGCTCCGTCGCAACCTCGGGGGCATCCGGGACCTCGACCGGCTCCCCGACGCCGTCTTCGTGATCGACACGAAGAAGGAGCACATCGCCGTCACCGAGGCCAACAAGCTGGGGATGCCGATCGTGGCCGTGGTCGACACCAACTGCGACCCCGACGTGATCACCTACGTGATCCCGGGCAACGACGACGCCATCCGCTCGGGCGCCCTCATGTGCCGGGTCATGGCCGAAGCCGTCATCGAGGGCCGCTGGGTCGCCGACCACCGGCCCAAGCCGCCGGCGCCGCCGCCGACGGCGGCCACCTCGGGGTCCCGGCGCCCCCCGCGCGGACCGCGGGCGCCCGTGGGCTCCGACACTCCCGAGCCTGCGGTACCCACCCCGGCGCCGCCTGGCGCCGAGACGGCTGGCGCCGAGACGGGGGCCGGCGACGCACCTGAGGGAGCGCGGGGACGAGGACGCGCCCGCGGCAACGGCGGATACCGAACCCGCCGCGCCCGTCATCACCGACTCTGTCCCACTCACCGACGAGAGTTGAGCGATGGCCGACTTCACCGCCAAGGACGTCCAGGCGCTGCGCCGGGCCACCGGCGCGGGCATGCTCGACTGCAAGCGCGCCCTGGAAGAGACCGATGGCGACATGGACAAGGCCAAGCAGTGGCTGCGCGAGCAGGGGCTCGCCGGCGCGGCCAAGCGGTCGGACCGCGAGGCGACCCAGGGTGCGGTGGCCCTGGCTGTGTCGGGTCGCAACGCGTCCATCGTCGAGCTTCGGTGCGAGACCGACTTCGTGGCCAAGGCCGAGACCTTCGTCTACCTGACCGACGAGCTGGCCCAGCTCGTGGCGGAGAAGGGCGAGCACGCGGCGGCTGATCGCGCCGAGGACATCGACGAGCTGAAGACGACGCTCAAGGAGAACATCTCGGTGGGCCAGGTGGTCCGTTTCGAGATGGGCGAGGACTCCGTGGTGGGGACCTACCTCCACATGCAGTCGGGTCGCGGAGTCAACGCCGTCCTGGTGGAGATGCGCGGCGGCAGCGACGAGCTGGCGCACGACGTCGCCGTGCACGTCGCTTTCGCCCGTCCCCTGTACCTGCGGCGGGAGGACGTGCCCCAGAGCGAGGTCGAGGCCGAGCGGGCCACCGTCGAGGCGCATCTCCCGCAACGAGGGCAAGCCCGAGGCGGCCCTGCCCAAGATCGTCGAGGGCCGGATGAACGGCTGGTTCAAAGAGCGTTGTCTGCTCGAGCAGTCCTACGCCAGGGACGAGAAGCGCACGATCGCCGACCTGATCGGGAGCGCCGAGATCGTGCGCTTCGCCCAGGTCGTCGTCGGCGGCTGAGGTCTGCCGGGAGCGACGTGGACGCGTCGATGACAACCGAGGCACCGGCGACGAGCCACGTGCAGCGCAAGCGCCGGGTCGTGCTCAAGATGTCGGGTGAGGCGCTGGCGTCGTCGGCGTCCGACGAGACCATCGACGCGGCCGTGGTCGAGCGTCTCGCCCGCGAGATCGCCGTGGCTCGCGCCGAGCTCGACCTCGAGCTCGCCATCGTGGTGGGCGGCGGCAACATCTGGCGGGGCACCACCGGCGAGACCCAGGGGCTCGATCGCACCACGTCGGACACCATGGGCATGCTCGCCACCGTCATCAACGCCCTGGCCCTCCAGGACGCCGTCGAACGTCTCGGCCCGCCCACCCGGGTCCTGTCGGCCGTCCACATGGCCGAGGTGGCCGAGCCCTACATCCGCCGCCGCGCCATCCGCCATCTGGAGAAGGGCCGGGTGGTCATCTTCGCCGCCGGCATGGGCAACCCGTACTTCACGACCGACACCTCCGCCGCCCTGCGGGCGGCGGAGATCGAGGCCGAGATGCTGCTGAAGGGGACCCACTCGGGGGTCGACGGGGTCTACAGCGCCGACCCCAAGCTCGACCCCTCGGCGCTCCGCTACGACGAGCTCGCCTTCATGGACGTGGTCAACCAGGACCTGCGGGTCATGGACCTCACGGCGATCACCTTCTGCAAGGACAACCGCCTCCCTGTGCTGGTCTTCGACCTGATGGGGCCGGGGAACCTCCATCGTGCGCTCGCCGGCGAGGAGATCGGTACGCTGATCCAGTGATGGACGACGAGCTCTCCGGGGTGGTGCTCGGCCGACGCCCGGGACCGCATGGAGAAGGCGGTGGGCCACACCCAGGCCGACTTCGGCGGGCGTCCGCACCGGACGGGCCACGTCGGGCCTGGTCGAGCACCTCCGGGTGGACGTCTACGGGGCCGAGGTGGAGCTCCGGACCAGTGGCCGGCCTGAGCGTCCCCGAGGCACGGATGCTCGTGATCTCCCCCTATGACAAGTCGACGCTGGCCGCATCGAGAAGGCGATCCAGGCGTCGGACCTCGGTATCACGCCCTCCAACGACGGCAACGTCATCCGGCTGGCCTTTCCGCCGCTCACCGAGGAGCGGCGCAAGGACCTGGTGAAGGTGGTCCGGCACAAGGCCGAGGAGGGCCGGGTGGCCGTCCGCAATCTCCGGCGGGCGGCCCGACACGAGCTCGAAGGCGCTCGAGCGTGACGGCGACCTCTCCTCGGATGACCTCGAGCGGGTCGAGAGAGAGCTCGACAAGCTCACTCAGGACATGGTGGCCGCGATCGACAAGCTCCTGGCCCACAAGGAGCAGGAGCTCCTCGAGATCTGAGGGTGCCGGCCCGGGTGATCCTGGCCGGTCGGGAGGCGACGTGGACGAGTCGAGACCGAATACGAGCCGGAGGCCGAGGCTCCCGGGGACCCGGTCACCGAGCGGGTGCGGATCATCGGTGCACAACCCGCCGGGGCCGCCACCGGCCGTGGTGACCCCGGTGACGACGCCGGGGAGGAGTCGCCGCCTCGTGCCGATCCTGCGGTGTCGGGCGGGGGTGACCGCAGCGAGCTGCCTACCACCCCGGCGTTCGACCTTTCGCAGAGGAGCCCGACGCCGTGTCCATCGTCGAGGAGACCGGGAACGTGGCGCGCGCCGAAGAGGCGGGCCGCTCCGCGCCTTCGGGGCGCAACGGCGGGGACCCGCTCGAGCCGGGCTCGGACGTCCTGGGGCTGTCGGAGCCCCCCGCCGTGGTCCCCGACATGCCGCACTGGACCGACCCGCCCACCGGCCAGGTGCCCGCCGTGCTCGACCGGCGCAGCGACGAGGAAGGCAACGAGACCCAGTGGTCCGCCGCCGGGGACACAGGTCCCGCCTGGCGCGAGCACCGCCACGAATGGGACGACAGCGCCTTCGATCCTTCGCTGCTGGCCGACGACGACACGCGGGTGGGCGCGCTGGAGGAGACCCCAGTCGAAGAACGCCAGCCGTGGGAGTTCGACGACCTGACGGCGACGGCGGCCGGCGAAGAACGCCGCCGAGACCGTGCACGACCCGGAGCCGCCGGAACCTGGTGGGACCAAGAGGGAACCGGAGTCGACGAGGCCGCCGCCTCCGAGCGGCCCTCGGTGAGCGCGGCCACCGCCGCCCAGAGGTCGGCCCCGAGCCCGACGCCCTCGACAGGGGGGTGGCCTCGATCAGCTCCTCGCCGTTGCGATTCCGAGCGCGACCCCGCCGCCTCGTCGCCGTCGGCCCGGGGCGCACTGCCCCGGCGGAGCGTCGTCCCGCCCGCCGTCCGCCGCGCCGGGTGGAGGTCGCAACGTCCCTGTCGCCATCGCCACCGGGCTCGGGTTCGCCGCTGGTGGCGGTGTCGTGCTTCGAGCTCGGCAGGTCGCCACCCTGGCGCTCGTCCACCCTCGTCGTCGTCCTCGCCGCCGCGGAGTGCTACGCCGCGTTGCGCCGCGGCGGCAAACGCCCGGCCACCCTTCTCGGCCTGGTGGCCACGGTGGCGGTCATGGTGGCGCCTACTCCAAGGGCATGGCCGCCCTTCCGCTCATCCTGGTCCTGGTGGTGATCACCTCCATGGTGTGGTACCTGGTGGGCATCGAGCGAGGATCGCCGGTGGAGGGTGTCGCCAGCCACCGTGCTCGGCTTCGTGTGGGTGGGCTTCCTGGGCTCGTTCGCGGCGCTCATGCTGGCCCCCAGCCAGTACCCCCACCGCCACGGCATCGCCTTCCTGCTCGGGGCGGTGGTGGCCACCGTCGGCGCCGACGTTGGCGCCCTGGCCATCGGGAGCTGGCTGGGGCGGCATCATCTGGCGCCCACGCGTCAGTCCCCACAAGACATGGGAGGGCCTGATCGGCGGGGCCGTCGTTGGCCATCGCCCTTTCGGCCGCCGTCACCGGGCAGGTGCATCCCTGGACGGTGCCCAAGGCCGCCGTTCTGGGCCTGGTGGTGGCGGTGGTGGCCCCGATCGGCGACCTGTGCGAGTCACTGGTCAAGCGGGACCTGGGGCTGAAGGACATGGGGTCGATCCTGCCCGGGCACGGGGGTGTGCTCGACCGTGTCGACGCCCTGCTGTTCGTCCTCCCGGCGACGTACTACCTCGTCCGGGTGCTCCACCTCGGGTGAGAGCCAGGGGAAAGGGGCCACGACCGAACACGGGATCTGCGCCACGGGAGAGGGTCGATGAGGGTCAGCCTGCTGGGGTCCACGGGCTCGATCGGCACCCAGGCCGTCGACGTGATGATGACCGAGCCCGACCGTTTCCGCGTCGCTGGACTGGCCACGTGGCGCTCGGTCGACCTGCTCGCCGCCCAGGCGCGGGCGCTTCGGCCCGAGGTCGTGGCCATCGGCGACCCCGCCCTGGCGTCGGCGCTGGCGGCGGCAGTGCCCAAGGGGACCGAGGTGTTGGCCGGCCCCGAGGGCCTCGCCGCCGTGGCCCGCCTGGGAGACGTGGTCCTCAACGCCGTCGTGGGTTTCGCGGGACTGCCCGTGACCCTGGCCGCACTCGAGGCCGGACGCCGTCTGGCCCTGGCCAACAAGGAGTCTCTGATCGCCGGGGCCCCGGTCGTGGCCCGGGCCCAGGCGACGCCGGGGGCGGAGATCGTCCCGGTGGACTCCGAGCACTGCGCCCTGCACCAGTGCCTGCGGGCCGGGACGGGCCCGACGAGGTCGCCCGGCTGGTGCTCACGGCCAGCGGGGGCCCGTTCCGGGGACGCACCCCGGCCGACCTGGCCTCGGTGAGGGTGGAGGAGGCACTGGCCCATCCGACCTGGAGGATGGGACCGAAGATCACCGTCGACTCGTCCACCCTCATGAACAAGGGACTCGAGGTCATCGAGGCCCACGAGCTGTTCGGGGTCGATTACGACCGGATGGCGGTGATCATTCACCCCCAGTCGGTCGTACACTCGATGGTGGAGTTCATCGACGGAGCCACCGTGGCCCAACTCTCCCAGCCAGACATGCGACTACCTATCGGCTACGCGCTCGGCTACCCCCATCGCCTCGCGCACCCCTTCGGTGCCATCGACTGGGCAGTCGCTGGCGCGTCTCGACTTCGAGCCCCCTGACCGCGAGGTCTTCGCGTGCCTCGACCTGGCCGAGCAGGCCGGCCGGGCCGGCGGTCTGGCCCCGGCGTGGCTGAACGCCGGAAACGAGGTGGCGGTGGCCGCCTTCCTCGCCGGGCGCATCGGGTGGGGTGCTATCGCCGAGGTGGTGGCCGACACGCTCGAGGCGTGCGACAGGCGCCGAGGCCACCGAAGCCGAAGACGTCATCGACGCCGACCGGCGGGCCCGGGAGCGAGCCGAGCGCTCGGTTCGCCAGCGCGAGCGGGCCGCATGAGCAGACCTCGGGAACGACCCGGGATACACCAGACCTCGGGAACGGCCCGGGTTACGGAGACCTCGGGAACGGCCCGGGTCAGTCGCGCCCGAGCCGCGGTCCGCCCTGGCGCAGCTGGTCGTGGTGGTGGTGGCGGTGGTGCTCGCCGCCATCGTGACCCACTACGACGTCGGTGCTCATCGTGGTCGCGGCCCTCGTCGCCATGGTCATGTTGCACGAGCTCGGCCACTTCTCACCGCCAAGTGGGGCCGCATGAAGGTGACCGAGTACTTCCTCGGGTTCGGGCCGCGCCTGTGGTCGATCCGCAGGGGGGAGACGGAATACGGCATCAAGGCCATTCCCGCCGGCGGCTACGTGAAGATCCTCGGGATGACCAACGCCGAGGAGGTCGACCCCGCCGACGAGCCCCGCACCTACCGCCAGCAGCCCTTCCACAACCGGCTCCTGGTGGCCGTGGCGGGGTCCGCCATGCACGGCGTCATGGCCTTCGTCCTGTTCTGGGGCCTGTTCGTCTTCGTCGGCGCCCCGCAGGGCAACGCCGTGGCCATAGCGGGTTCGCCCCGCTGGCGCACGGCGTCGATCCCGGCGTCGCGGCGGGGCTCAGACCCGGAGACGTGGTGGTGACGGTCGAACGGCGCCCCTGTGCGCTCGTCCACGGATCTCCAACGCGTCATCGAGCATCACGCCGGGACGCTCGATCACCGTGGTCGTCGACCGCGGCGGCCGAGACCGGCACCATCGAGGTCACCCCCGCACGCCGACTCCTCGGCGTCGCCTGCGGGAACGGCCGCATCGGGGTCGTGATCGGCGCGCCGATCGTGCGCAGCGGTCCGGTGTCGGCGCGTGGGCACGGCGGGGCAGCTCTTCGGGCAGCATGGTCACGGGATCGTTCGCCGGGCTGGGACAAGTGTTCTCGCGCCAGTGGGCTCAGGAGCTACTTCCACGACCTCACCAACGCCAAGGCGGCGTCGCAGGCGGCCAAGAGCGGCGACCGCCCCGAGTCGATCTACGGGGCGGCGCGCACTGGCGGTCCAGGGCGCGCAGGCCGGCGCCACCCAGCTCATCCTGGTGCTCGTCACGATCATCATCTTCGTCGGGATCCTCAACCTGTTCCCGATGCTCCCGCTCGACGGCGGACACGTCCTCGTCGCCGTGTACGAGCGCATCCGCAGCCGCCGGGGCAGCCCGTACCACGCCGACGTCACCAAGCTGACGCCCGTCGCCTATGCCTTTGTGCTGTTGCTGGGCTTCGTGGTCGTCACGTCGCTGTACCTCGACATCACCCACCCCGTGGAGAACCCGTTCCAGTAGGCCCCGTTCCAGTAGGCCTCGTTCCCGCAGGCCCCGCTCCAGCAGAAAGGGAGGCGCCCTCATGGCTCGTCCCATCTTGATCACGGCCCCGCGTCGGCCCACCCGCCAGATCCATGTCGGGCACTGTCGCCGTGGGCGGCGGCGCCCCGATCTCGGTGCAGTCGATGACCATCACGAAGACGGCCGACGTCGAGGGGACCCTCGCCCAGATCTACGCGCTGGCAGCGGCCGGAGCCGACATCGTGCGCTGCACGTGCAACGAGCAGGAGGCCGCCGAGGGCCTGGCCCACATCGTGCCGCGTTCGCCGGTCCCGATCATCGCCGACATCCACTTCCACCACGAGATGGCGCTCGCCGCCCTGGAGGCAGGGGTCCAGGGCCTGCGGCTCAACCCCGGCAACCTGCGCAAGGAAGCCGAGATCAAGCAGGTGGCGCCCAGGAGGCCAAGGACCGCGGCGTGCCCATCCGCATCGGGGTCAACGCGGGATCGCTGCACCCCGAGCTCTACAAGCGCTACGGGGGGGCCACGCCCGAGGCGCTGGTGGAGTCGGCCCGGATGGAGCTGGCCTATTTCGCCGAGGTCGGCTTCGACGACGTCAAGATCTCGGTCAAGGCGTCGTCGGTGCCCGCTCATGATCGAGGCCTACCGGCTGGCGTCGGAGACCTTCGACCATCCCCTGCACCTGGGCGTGACCGAGGCCGGACCGCCCCCGGCCGGGCTCATCAAGGGCACCGCCGGCATCGCCACCCTGCTGGCCGAGGGCATCGGCGACACCATCCGGTACTCGCTCACCGCCGACCCCGTGGAAGAGGTGCGGGCCGGGCGCCAGCTCCTCGAGGCCATGGGGCTGCGCGAGCGCAAGGGCCGTCGACCTCATCGCCTGCCCGTCGTGCGGGCGGGCCGAGATCGACGTGATCGGCGTGGCCCGGGCCGCCCAGGAGGCCCTCGAGTCGCGCACACCTCCCCATCCAGGTGGCGGTCATGGGCTGCGTGGTGAACGGCCCCGGCGAGGCCCGCGAGGCCGACCTCGGCATCGCCGCCGGCCGGCACAGGGGCCACCTGTTCATCAAGGGCAAGATCGTCCGGGTCGTGCCCGAGGACGAGATGGTGGCCGCCCTGGTGGAGGAGGCCGAGAAGCTCGTGGCCGAAGGGATCGAGGCCCGTCTGGCCGCCGCCGACGCGGGCGCCGAGGCCGAAGCCGAGGCCGACCGTCGCATGCTCCTCGAGGCCAAGGGCGACGACGCCAACCACAGCGCCCAGAAGGTCGAGCTCATCCGCAAGACGATCGACGAGGATCACGAGCGACGCCCGCGCGGCCGCCGGTGGCTGTCCCGCTCAGTCAGGCGCGCCCCGATCAGTGGCGCGGCCACCACGGCGATCGAGGTCGTCGTCGTCTCGCCGGGCCCGGGCAAGCGGCCGTCGAGCCGTCTCGATGCAGCGGACCGACACGCCCGCCTCGGTTGAGCTGGTCTCCCCGTCGGCGCCGAGCGACCGGCAAGGGCAGCACGGCGAAACCGGTGCGCCGACGCCTCCTCGGCCTCATCGAGCTGGTCGGCACTCGACCGTCCGCCGCCGCTGCGGCGCTCGAGCGCCTCGTCGAGCAGCGCCGCCTGGATGTCGTCGAGCGCGCTCGGCGCACGGCGGCCTCGACCCGGCGAGGGCCACCGGCGTCTTGGTGCCCGTGTCGCGGCGCGCCAGCACGACCTCGCCTGGCGTCGAGGTCGCGCGGGCCCGACCTCGACTCGCACCGGCACGCCCTTCAGCTCCCAGTCCACGACCCGGCGCCCGAACGACGTGTCGGTGCGGGCGTCGAGCTCGACCGCACGCCGGCGCCCGCCAGCTCGGCGGCCAGTGGCGGCGGCCTTGTCGGCGGCGCCGTCCTCGTCGCGCACCAGGAGCACCACCACCTGGACCGGGGCGAGGCGGGGCGGGAGACGCAGACCGGCGTCGTCACCGTGGGCCATGACCAGCGCGCCCATGAGCCGCGTCGACACCCCCCACGAGGTCTGCCACACGTGGACCTGCTCCCGGACTCGTCGAGGTAGGTGATGTCGAAGGCCCGGGCGAAGTTCTGCCCGAGCTCGTGGCTCGTACCCATCTGCAGGGCCTTGCCGTCGCGCATCATGGCCTCGCACGTCCAGGTGGTGGTGGCACCGGCGAAGCGCTCGCGCTCGGTCTTGCGGCCCGCCAGGACGGGGATGGCGAGGACGTTGACCATGAAGTCCTCGTAGACGTCGCGCAGGATCCGAGCGCGAAGTCCCGGGCCTCGGTCTCCGTGGCGTGGGCGGTGTGGCCTTCCTGCCACAGGAACTCGGTGGTCCGCAGGAACAGGCGGGGACGCAGCTCCCAGCGCACGACGTTGGCCCACTGGTTGATGAGGAAGGGCAGGTCCCGGTAGCTCTGGATCCACTTGGCGAAATAGGAGTTGATGATGGTCTCGCTGGTCGGGCGCACCACCACCGGCTCCTCGAGCTTCTTGCCCCCCGTGGGTCACCACGGCCAGCTCGGGGCTGAAGCCCTCGACGTGCTCGGCCTCCCGGTGGAGGTAGCTCTCGGGGATGAACAGCGGGAAGTAGGCGTTGGGCACGCCCGGCGGCCTTGATCCGGGCGTCGATCTCGGCCTGCATCCGCTCCCAGATGGCGTAGCCGTAGGGGCGGATGACCATGGTGCCGCGCACCGGCCCGTTGTCGGCCAGTTCGGCCTTGGCCAGGACGT
>CAVWWR010000004.1:0-45400 GCA_963758765.1 uncultured Acidimicrobiales bacterium | reverse complement strand
CGAGCGAGGCGTCCACGCGGAACCAGTCGCCGGTCTTGGTCCAGTACAGCCCGATGACGTCACGGTCGGCGTTGACCAGCTCGTGCGCCGACTGCAGGCCCGTCAGGATGCTCACGTCGTGTTCGGGTGACGGTCCCCCGAAGGCGACCGCCACCCTGGCGGTGTTGACGTTCAACGGGTGCACTCCTGGGCTCGGCGGAATCGGCGGACACCAGCACGAGACGGTCCGGCGGCGCTCAAGGGTAGTGGTCGGGCAGGTCGTTCTCGTACAGCACGACGTCGCCGCTCCCGAGGTGCTGGCGTACCCACTCGGTCGCCTTCTGGCGCGTGCCCAGCATCACGACTCGGGACGAGCCCGCTCCCCCTGGGGTGCGGCGCGGCTCCTTGGAGCAGGGCGCGGCGGTTGGTGCGCCCCACGACGACCAGGTCGGTGGCCACCGACAGCGCTTCGGCAGCGAAGCTGGCGTTCTCCTTGGCCTGCACAGGCCCGAGCTCCACCATCCCTGGCGTGACCACCACGCGCCGCTGGGCGTCCATTCCCAGTCGCTGCAGTGTCGCCAGAGCGGCGCGCCCGCCCGCGGGGTTGGCGTTGTAGGTGTCGTCGAGCACGACCACACCGCTCGGGCCGAGCGACTGCTCGAGGCGATGCGGCGCCACCGGCAGCGTGGGCAGTCTCCGCACCACCTCGTCGACGGGAACATCGAGCTCCAGTGCCACCGCCACGGCGGCGGCCGACGTTGCCCGGTCGCGCCTGGCTGGTGACGCCATGGGCGACCTCTTCCCCGCGCACGTGGACGGCAAGACGACCCTCTTCCTCGATCACGCACACATCCGCGCCGGTGTCGCGAGCCGAGACACACCACACCCGCTTCCCGCTACGGGCACACGTCTCGGCCAGCGCCGCCACGCGCTCGTCGTCGACCACGAGCACCGCGCACGGCGCGTCCTGGACGATCTCGGCCTTGGCCGCGAGCACACGCTCCTCCGAGCCGAAGCGCTCCAGGTGCACGGGGCCGACAGCGGTGATCACCGCCACGTCGGGACAGATCCAGGCGCACAGCTCGGCGATCTCGCCTCGCCCGTAGGTCCCCATCTCCGCTACGAACACCTCGGTGCCCTCCGCTAGGTGCTCGTTGACGGCGCGGGCCAGCCCGGCGCGGTTGTTGAAGCTGGCGGGGCTGGCCACCACGGACCTGGCCCCTCCCGCGAGGTGCGCGACGTATCCCTTGGTGCTCGTCTTTCCGAACGAGCCGGTGATGGCCACCACCTTGGGTGCCACCCGACGCAGGCGTGCGGCCGCACTCTTGACATAGGCGCCCGCCAGCCGGCGCTCGACAGGCGCCGTGAACGCACAGGCAAGGTCGACGAGTGCCGGTAACGCCAGCGTGGCCGCGGCCGCGGCCACCGGCCCCTGGCCGGCGAGGGTCCCGCCCACGACGGACCCGGCCTCGAGGCCCACCCACACCAGCGCCAACGTCCGCAGCCGCCGAGTCCACGCCAGCGGTGACGTCGTTCCGCGCCAAGACAGCCCGATCGGTCCCACCGCTACAACCGCGGCGGTGGCGAACGCGCTGGCTGGCCAGCGCGACGAGAACACGAGGCCGGCGATGGCGACGGCGAGCCCGGCGAGATTGACCGGCATCGAGATCCACCACCGCAGGGCAAAGCGCGACACGGCGTCGACGACGTAGTGCTCACGCTGCGCCACCCGCAACCACCGGGGCCCCGCCAGCGCCATGGACACTCCGCTGACCACCACGACCGTCGCCCGCAAGGCGTGATCGACGGCGGCCAACGTCGCCACGGGAACCTCGCCGGTGACAGAGACCGGCCAGCCCGACGTCACGGGCGGCGGGACCATGCTCGTTCGACCGCGGCGCGCAGCTCGACGGGGGCGGTGAGGGGCAGCAGGTGGCCGGCGCCGTGGCACACAGAGAGATGGGCCTGGGGGATGGCCGAGGCCAGGGCGCGGGCGCTCTCCACGGGAGCCTCCGCGTCGTCATCGCCCCAGACCAGCTCGACTGGGCAGCGCAGCGCCGCCAAGGCGTCGTCATAGCGTTCGTTGACAAGGCGTACCAAGACATCGCGCATGACACCGTGCGCGGCGCGGTAGTCGGGCGAGCCGTGTCGCTCGCGCGCCCGGTCCATCGACGCGTCGCCGACGAGATGAGCCCGGTGCAAGGCCCGCACCGTTCTGAAGCCCAAGGGCGGGCGCCGAGGGCCGGCGGCACGCGGGAGCAACGGCGCACCGCTCAGGACGAGCGCTCCCACCAGCTCGGGACGTGCCGACGCCAGGCGCACCGCGATGCGTCCCCCGAGCGAGTGCCCGACGACGACCGGTGCTGGTCCAGGCCCGACGGCGTCCTCGAGCGCGTAGGCCACGGCGGCCGCGTACTCGACCGATCCCCAAGCCTGTGCGGGCGCGGGGGTGGCACCGAACCCGGGTAGGTCGGGGGCCAGAGTCGACAAGGGGCCTCCGGGGGCAGAAGGGCCCAGCGAGGCGGCGAAGTCGTCGTGGGTGCGACGCCAGCCGTGCAGGGCGAGCACCATCGGGGGGCCCTCTCCCCACGTCTCGCCATACAACACCCCACCGGCGAGCGATCGCAGCACCCCGGGGAGGCTACTGCGGGGGCTGTGGAGCACCGCCCATCCCCCGCCCCGACACACCTCGCCGATACGGTCGCCTCGGTGCCCAGCTCTCGGTTCCGCGTGACCGGCTCGTCGGAGCTGTTGGACGGCCTCACCCCGGCCCAACGACAAGCCGTGGTGTCAGCCGACACCCCTCTGTGCCTGCTCGCCGCGGCCGGCTCGGGCAAGACGACGGTCCTGGCGCGTCGGGTGGCCCGGCGCATCCTCGACAGCTCCGCGCGGGCGGAGCACACGCTGGTGGTGACCTTCACCCGCAAAGCCGCACGCGAGCTGCGCGAGCGGCTGGCCCGGCTCGAGGTGCCCGGTGTGGGGACGGCGGGGACCTTCCATGCCGTGGCGCTGGCCCAGCTGCGTCGCCACTGGGCGGACCGCGCCATGCGCCCGCCGGTGTTGATCGACGATCCCGCGCGCCTGATACGGGCCGTGCTCGGCGCCAGGGGCTCGGCGACGCCGGCCCACGCCGCTGCCATCCTGGGCGAGCTCCACTGGGCGCAGGTGCGCATGCTGTCACCCGAGGACTACGTCTGCGCTGCGGGGGCCGCGGGCCGCGACACCCTGCTCGACATCTCCCCCGAGCACGTCGCCGAGGTCTACGGCGCCTACGTCGCCGAGAAGAAGAGGCGCGACGTGCTCGACCTGGACGACCTGGTGACGCGGGCGGCGTCGCTGCTCGAGACCGACGAGGTGGCCGCAGCCGCACAGCGTTGGTGCATCCGCCACGTCTTCGTCGACGAGTTCCAAGATGTCAATCCCGCCCAGTGGCGCCTGCTCAGGGCGTGGCTCGGGGACAGGCCCGACCTCTTCGTCGTGGGCGACCCCCGACAAGCCATCTACGGCGTGGAACGGAGCGGACCCCACGCTCCTCGATCGCCTCCCCGAGCTCCTCCCGGGTACCGCCGTCCTGCGACTCGACGACAACCACCGCTCCACGCCCCAGGTGGTGGGGGCGGCGAGGGCCGTGCTCGGAGCCGATCCCGGCCAGGCGTCCCGCCCCGATGGGCCGTCCCCGGTGGTCGAGGGCTTCGACGACGACGACCACGAGGCCACGGCGGTGGCACGGTGGCTGCGTCACGCCCACCGGCCGGGACGCCCGTGGTCCCATCTGGCCGTCCTGGCACGCACGAACTCCCGCCTCGACCCCATCACCGTGGCCTTGTCGCGAGCCGGGATCCCCTATCGGATGGCGGGGGGGGCGAAGGCGACGGCCGAGGCGCGCGCCGCACTCGCCGAGCTCCGCCGCGTGCCCAAGGCCCGACACCTGCGCAGCGCCCTGGCCGAGCTCGTGATGGCGCGCCAGACCCAAGGGGGCGACAGCACGCACGCACCGGGCGGCGACGGAGAATGGGCACCACGAGGCGGCTTGCCGGCGCCGCTGGCTCACCTCGCCGACGAGCACGCCTTGGAGTTCCCCGATGCCACCGTGGGCGAGTTCCTCGAGTGGGTGGTCGCCAGCGGGGACGGCGTCATGGAGCTCGACACCGGGGATCGTGTCGAGCTGTCCACGTTCCATGGCGCCAAGGGACTGGAGTGGCCGGCGGTGGCCGTGGTCGGCCTCGAGAGCGGCATGGTGCCCATCGCCTATGCCACAACCCCCGATGCGGTGGCGGAAGAGCGCCGGCTCCTCTACGTGGCGCTCACCCGCGCCGAAGACGAGCTGTGGTGCTCGTGGGCCCGCACGCGCCGGGCCGCGGGGCGCACGTGGCGCTGCGAGGCTTCGCCTCTGGTGGCCGCGCTGGAGAAAGCCAACCACGACTTCGGAGCCGGGCCCGAGCCCGATGCACGGCAATTGTGGTCGGGCATCGCCGCCCTGCGGACTCGCCTGCCCCACGCCGGCTGACAGCGCCGGTCGACACGGGCCGGCGCCTCGACCGCGGCCCGCGCCTCAGCGCCCTTCGTCGATGTCGACGAGCACCGGGGCATGGTCCGAGGGCAGTTTGCCCTTGCGGGCGTTGCGGTCCACGAGCGCGTAGGTGACCCGGTCGGCCAGGGGCCGGCTCAGCAGGACGAGGTCGATGCGCAGGCCCTTGTGCTTGTGGAAGTTCCCGGCGCGGTAGTCCCACCAGGTGAAGAGCTGGTCCTCGGAGTGCCGCAGCCGGAAGGAGTCGACCAGTCCCCACTCCTCGATGGCACGCAGGCCCTCGCGCTCGGGAACAGTGACGTGTGTCTCCCCCTCGAAGGCGGCGGGGTCCCACACGTCGCGGTCTTCGGGGGCGACGTTGAAGTCCCCGCATACCGCCACGCTGTCGCTCGGCTTGTAGGTGCGCTCCAGGTAGGCGCGCAGCTCGCCCAGCCATGCCAGCTTGGCCTCGTAGTGCTCGCTGGCCACCGCGCGGCCGTTGGGGACGTAGACGCTGTGGACCCGGACCCCCCCGCACGTGGCCGCCACCAGGCGCGCACTGTCGTCCTCGGCGCTGCCCCCGAAACCGCGCACCACGTCTTGGAGGCCCACCCGGCTCACGATGGCCACACCGTTCCACCGCCCCTCGCCGTGGGGGGCCGACTCGTAGCCCAACGCCGAGAACGCCAGGGACGGGAAGGCGGCGTCGGCGAGCTTGGTCTCCTGCATGCACAGCACGTCGGGCCGCGCGTAGTCGATCCACTCCTCGACCCGCGGGAGCCGGGCGTGGAGCGAATTGACGTTCCAGGTGGCGATGCGCACGACCCTTGCCTCAGCTCTCCACGATGACGAAGAGGAGATCGGCCTCGCACGCCAGCTCGCCGTCGACCGAGGCGCGGCCCCGACCCGTCCCCGCGCGCGCCGACAGCCGTCCCATCGTCACCTCCAGGTCGAGGACCTCGCCCGGGACCACCTGGCGACGGAACCGGGCCCTGTCGATCCCCCCGAAGAGGGGGAGCCGACCCGCGAAGCGCTCGTCGGAGAGCACCGCGATGCCGCCCAGCTGGGCGAGGGACTCCACCATCAGCACCCCCGGCAGGGTGGGGCGCCCCGGGAAGTGCCCGGCGAAGAAGTCCTCGTCACCGCGCAGGTGCCAGCGGCCCCGCGCCCGCTGTCCCGCGTCGAGCTCGATGACCTCGTCCACCAGGAGGAACGGCGGTCGATGGGGCAGGATGTCCTCGGGCCGCACCATGGCGGCCGAGGTTATCGGTCAACGCCGAGTCGGGCCGCCGCTTACGGATAGCCGGTGGGACACGTCTGGCCGGTGGGCATCTTGCACCCACCCGAGACGTTGTTGAACGAGGCGTAGCCCCACTGCGACGTCCCGGGGTTCAGGTAGTACGGCGGCGACAGGTAGGCCAACCTGGGGTCGTAGACGTAGCTCTTGGCGTAGCCGGTCACCAGCGTGGTGCCCGATGCCGTGGCCACGGGGCCTCGCCAGGCCTGGTCGATCGTCCCGTTGAGGGTCAAGGTGCCCAGGGTGGCGCCCTGGTTCCAGTAGTTCACGAGGAACGAGCCGTTGAGGGCCAGGATCACGGCGTCGATGATGGGGTTGGACTGGTCGCACAGGGTCGTGCCGTTGCCGAGGCCCGACGGGCAGGTACTGGCGTTGCCCGTGATGCTCTCGTTGCCGTGGCTGATGGTGTAGTTGACGGGATGGCTGAGCTCGACGTAGTTGTCGGCCACCAACCCGAGCACGTTGGTCGAGGGTGGAGTCGGTGCCGTCGTGCAGGTTCCTCCTGAGACATCGTCGGTGTAGCACAGGTTGCCGTCGATGATGATGTTGTTCGAGGTACCGATGGTCAAGGGGTTGGTGATCGACCCTTGGACGATGGCGTCGCCGACCGAGTTCTGGTTCTGGGTCGAGACGCCTTCCTCACCGGTGTCGATGGTGCTCGTGCCGGCCATGGGGCTGGCGGTGGTGCACACCGCCGAGTTCACGCAGTCCTCGACATAGACGATGCCGTTGGTGGGAACGGCCACCGACCCACCGGGCGACGACGGCATGCACACGTTGGTGGTGTTGGCCGCGGCGTTGAGCGAGTCGTTGGAGACCGAGGTGTTGGGGGCGCCCGAGGGCTTACCCGTGGGCGTGTTGGGGCTCGTCACGTTCATGGTCGTGCCGTTGAGCGTGATCGTGGTCGGGCCTTCGTAGAGACATCCACCGGATGTGGCGCCGGCGTCCAACACCGAGTCGTCGGTCGGGATGGGCTGGATGGGCGCGCCGCTCACCCAGGTGCCCGTGGCATTGTCGTTCAGCTGGGTACCCGACGCGTAGGTGGCGTTGGCCGTGAAACTGGTGACGGGGACGGACGTGGCGCTCTTGGCGGCGCCCGGAGACGCCACGGTCACCGTCTGGGTGGTGCTCCCGTACCCGATCACCAGTGTGTCCCCCGTGGCCATGGCGGCGGGGAGCGCTTGGACGCTCAGCGTCGTGTAGGCGGTGTTCTTGGTGAGGCCCGACGAGAGCACGGCGTCTCCGACAGGAGTCGTCCCCGAGCAACTGCTGCCGTAGTTCAACCAGTCCTCGTTGGGGTCGGCGGTCTGGGCGTTGAGGAACGTCGGACTGCCACACACGAAGATGGTGTCGTTGGTGTACAGGTTGCCCGTCAGTGAGTCCGCCGTGGCGAAATCGACGTTGGTGCACTGGTAGGTGCCGTTGCTGTACGACGCCAAGGACCCCGACGTCCAGTAGTAGGGACACGTGTCACCAGAGGGAAAGCCCAACACCGCCGGATCGAGCTGGTTCTTGTCCATCCACAGCACGTTGAGCAAGAAGCTGTTGAGCGGCTGCAGGACGAGCTGGGCCGTCTGGTAGTTGTAGGTGTTGGGGTACCCGGCGCTCCCGATGACGCTCATCGTCAGGTTGCCAGTCTTGGTATTCACGTTGGGTGTGCCCAGGTAGAACCACATGGGCGGCCCGTTGACCGACGCCGTACCCGGCACCGAGACCCACGTGTTGAAGGCGATCCCGCTACACAGCGAGGAGCTCGAGAAGCTGTTGGGGGCGGATCCCACCAGCGTGCCACCGCTGTTGTAGTACTTGGCGTAACACGAGGCGAAGTTGGCGTTGGTGTTGACCGAGTACAAGTACTCGTCGACGCCGGCGAGCATGGCCCGATAGGCCTCGTGCTGCACGACGTCCTTGGTCACGATGGGGTACTGCTGGAAGGTGTTCTGGACGAGCACCATCGACCCCAGTGTGAGCACGAGGCAGATGCCGAGGACCAGGGGCATGGTCTGGCCCGACTGGCCGCGTCGCAGCCGCAGGACGACAGACATCTTTGCCGCCACCCGTGTCAGCGCCGGACTACGCCCGCCCGGCCGGGCCCGCGGCGTCATCCGACCGTCGAGTTGTAGGTGGGCGACACGAGATAGGCCAGCGACTGGTACCCCGTGGGCTGGCCGCCCGGTGTCTTGGTGGCCTGGAGGCTCAAGGCGACGGCGTTGATCTCGGCGAGCTGGGTGGCAGAGCACGAGCTGTCGTAGACCGAGGTTCCCGAGGCGAACGATGCGGTGGCGGCCACGCTGGTCACCGAGATCGTCGAGGTCCCCGCCGCTGCCGCCGCGTTGGCGGTGAAGGTCTGGGCGGTGCTGCCCGTGCCCACCACGATGGAGTCACCCGAGGCGACCCCGCTCGACAACCCTGAGGCCAGTTGCAACTGCGTGACGGTTGCGCCCTTGGTCAAGGCACCCGATCCCGAGAGCGTGTCGGGCAGCGTGGCCGGGACCAGCCCCCACGCGTTGTCATACACACCCGTGCTGGTGGAATAGGCCTTGCTAGCGGTGAAGCTGCTGACGGTGATCACCTTGGTGCCGGTCCCCGCCGAGGTGGCGGCGGTCGCGGTGAGGACCTGGGCCGTTGGTCCTGACCCGAGATAGATGGAGTCACCCACCGACACCGGAGAGGTCAGCCCCGCCACGCTCACACTGGTGTAGGCGGTCCCGTTGGTCAGGGCGACGGCCAGTGTCGTCGGCGCCGCTCCCGGGGGCGGGCCCGCGCACGACTCGCCCCCTTGCAAGAGGTAGGAGAAGACGGGGTTCCCCCCCGTCCCGTTCGTGAGGTAGTTGATCAGCACGGTGTTGTTGGAACCTCCGGTGTAGGTACAGGCCGCGCCCGTGGGGGGACAGCTGTTCTTCCCCGCCGGGATCAATGACATCCCGAACGTCCGGGTGGCGCTGACGCCGTTGGTCACCTGGACCACGACCTCTTCGGGCGCGCCGGCGATACCGGTGTTGGCGGTGAAGGTGACGCCGGTGCCGCTGGCGGAGATGAACGGTGACGCCAGACCGCCGGGCGAGTTGTCGACGGCCTCGTGCACGTAGCGGGTGACGGTCTCCGACGCCAGGACGAGTTGGTCCACGGCCCCGAAGGTGTTCTGGATGGAGGTCTCCTCTCCGAAGAACAGCGGGATCGTGGGGAAGGCGCAAGCCAGCACGATGGCCATGATGGCGACGGTGAGCATCGTCTCGATCAGGGTGAACGCGTCCTCGTGGCGGTCACGCCGGTGCGCGCTCATGGAACCGTCACCGGGACAGACTGTCCGGGGTTGTAGGTGGTGGAGCCGACGGTGACCGCTCCGTTGGAGCCCACCACCATGGTGGTCGACGTGCTCTGGGATTTGTTGCGGTCCGTGACCAGGACCGTGTAGGTCTGGGGCAGGATCGCCGTCTGGTCGCTGTAGGCGGTCCCCGAACCCGACAGCCCCGTCAGCGTGTACACCTCGCCGTTGGACCCGACACCGGCCCTGGCACTCGCGCACCCGTCGGTCGCCGCGTTGGGGTCGGCGACGGTGGCGGTGGCGGTGGGCGACAGGGCCCCCCCACCGGTCTGGGTCACCGCCAGCGAGAGTGTGACGAGACCGGTGATCGAGACCGCGCTGCTCCCCCGGGGAGTGATGCTCACGGTGGCGGGTGTGGTGGGTTCCTCCATGGTGGGCTTGCCCGAGACCGCCGAGCAGTCGCCGTACCAGACCGAGTACGCCGAGGAGTAGGGAAACAGGGTGGCCGAGGTGGCGGTGTTACCGGCAGGCACCACGGTCGATATCCCCCCCGCCAGCAGGTTGCTGCCGTTGCTGACCGAGATCGGCATGCCCACGGCGATGGGCGCCCCTGCTGAGGGGGACAACGCCACCGTGCCGTCCTCGTCGAAATGGAACGTCGGGACGAACGCGGGCAGGCCGGAGACCGCCACCTGCTCCACGGGCGAGGCCGGCGTCAGGTTCTCCTGGTAGTCGATGAAGGTGGGACCGCCGGCGGGGCTCGCCAGGGTGACGGTGTAGGAGCCGATGGGCTCCAAGAGGTAGACGCACCCGTACTGATCGGGGTTGTAGGTCGCCGAGCCCCACGCCGTGTCGGAGACAGACGTTCCCGCCACGTACGCGGCGTTGGCGGCGACCGTGTTGACGGGGATCGCCGTCTGTCCCGCCGCTTCGGCGGTCTTCACCGTGAAGGTCTGCGAGGACGACCCGGTCCCTACCACGACCGAGTCACCCACCGACACCGGCGACGTGAGCGCGGCCACGCTCAACTGGGTCACCGACGCGCCCGACGTCAGGCCGGTGGTGAGAGACGTGGAAGGTGTCACCGTGACGGGGACGTTGATCAGGTTGGCCGTGTCAGCCGGAGGGTTGGGGGAATTGAGCCCGACTATCTGGATCGACAGGAACCCGTCGCCGGGGACGACCGTGCCGTAGGGAGGGTTGATGATCGTCGTCTCGCCGAGCGCCTGCCCCGCCCACTTGACCGTGACCGTCGCCCGGATCACCTGGGGCGGGTTTCCCGACGTGCACAGGCTGTGGGTGGCACCGGTGTCGCCCCATTCGAGGTGCCCCCACACCGTGAAGGGGACGCTGGCCACCACGACGGGGGACGGCGTCAGCTGCACGTCCTTGGCGATATAGGCCTGCAGGCTGGCGATGGGCGCGTTGGACAATTGCTCGAGCCACTGCTCGGCGAGCTCGGTGGCGGCCACCTTCTCGCGCGACGTCGCCGCCTGCTGGACCACGTTGTCGACGAGATACGAGGACGCCACCAGGACCACGAGCAAGACCGAGAGCGACAGCATGACTTCGACGAGCCCGAACCCGGCATCGTCACGTCTGAGCCGTCGCCCCACCCTGTGCATCCCGGTTCCTCTCTGTCCCCTCGCTGGCATTGGGGGGGTGTGGCGCCTCGGCACGCCAGGGCCGCGGCGGTGTCGGTCGCGCCCCGAGATCCCGGAGTCGTGCCTGCCACGACGGGGGTGACGAGCCGGGCGCGTGCCGCGTCTGGCCCCGGGCTTCGGGGATCTCCTGGCGTGACCTTCTCTCGCCACTGCCCCAACATCGACACAATCGGGGTCGATCTTGACGACTCGTGGCGAAGACGCGTCCAGGTCTCCGCTGCCCAGTGACCTCGGCGCCAGCCTTGCTAGGCCCTGGTGGGCCAGGGGTCGTCGTAGCCGGAGTTGCTCCAGCGCGCCTGGGAGCTCTTCCAGGACTCTCCGCTGCCCATCCTGGGCGCCTCCATGATCAAGACGCCCTTGCCACCGTGTCGGGGCAGGTGAAGGCCGATGCGGCCCAGCGTGTGCTTCAGTTGCATGGCGGGTTCCTCGTGTCCTCTGTCGAACCCTCCGTACCTGCGAGATGGTCCACATGGCCGTCTCCGGCAGGAGGCTCCTCGTCCGCTGCTTTTTCCCGGCTGAAGCGTCGGCACTATGAGTGACCAACCTTGAGCCACATGGCCACTTATTGTGGTAACGGAGGGAGAGAGGTCAGCGCTTGGTTCGCTGCCGCGGCGACCTCGGGCAAGGCGAGCTCGGCGCCGCGACGGGCGGGGTCGAGGGCCACGAGGACGAACGGGCGGTGTTGGCCTCGCTCGAGGACCTCGCGCGCCCGGCTCGGCGCCGGCACGGCAAGACCGGCGAGGGGCACGTAGCACTGCATGCCTCCGACGTCGACCATGGCGCCGTGGGACACGAATGCGACCACGGTGCCTTCGATGGTCGACCCGACGGGATGATCCGACACGAAGGTCAGGAACGTCAGAGGGTCGTTCACCGCCGGCGGCGCCGCGGCTCGCCGGCGACGGCTCGGCACACGAGCCACGGCATCGCCCTCGGGGGCGACGGCCTCCACGGTGGCCACGTCGATGGCGGCCCGCACGTCGGGGGCTGTGGCCCTTCGACCACGACCCCGGCGACCGCGGCTGGCCGACCCACCGCTCGCGTCGTCGGCGGCGGCTCCCGTAGTCCGCGGCTTTTGGGCCTTGTCCGCCTTCGGGGCCTTGTCCGCCTTCTTGTCCGTCTTCTGGGCCTTGTCCGCCTTCTTGTCGGGCTTGTGCGTCCCCGGTGATTTCTCCGCCTTCGGCGCCTTTGCTGCTTTGCCCTTTGGGGACTTGTCTGCCGGCTGAGTCGCCTTCGTCGACTTCTTGGCGGCCTTCTCGATCTTGGCCGCCTTCTTCGTCTTCTTCGTGGCCGGCGCGGCGACATCCACGCGGGCAGCAGCAACGGCAGCGTCGAGTGTCGATGCCTCGTCGGAACTCGCGGCGGAATCGACCGCTGCCCTCTTGGTCGTCTTGGCAGCCCTGGCCGACGCAGCCGACTTGGTCGACTTGGTCGACTTGGCGGCCCTGGTCGACTTGTTCGACTTGGTCGAGCCCACTGCCAGGGCGGCTCGACTGCGCACCCCCCGCACGGGACTGCGGGGGGTGAAGATCCAAACCCCCGCTCCCGGCACGGGCTTTCCGCCGATGAGGCGATCGGCGTCGAAGAGCCAGGGGTGATCGGCGTGGAACTCCTGGAACGAGTCGTTCGAGAGCACCTCGGCGCCGACGCGCTCCGCCACACGCAGCAGGAATGCGTCCCCCCGACCCACCGCGCCCGCCGGCGGGGAGACGAGCTCGGCATGGGAGACCGCCTCGTCGAAGGCCTTGCGCTCGGAGGGGTCGATCCGATGGCCGAAGGTGGCGTCGACCACGACGATGACCTCTTTGCCGGGGAACTCGGCCTGGTACTGCCGCACGGCTTCATCGAGCTGGGCCAGGCTCGGAACGGAGCGGCCCTCGGTCGCGATGTTCGATCCGTCAACGACGACGTAGGAGGGGGCCATGTGGGACCCCAGTCAACCATCCGGGGGACGAAATCTGTCCGACCCTCGTTGCGGGCACCCCCCCGGGCCCGGCACTCACCGTAGGATGCCGCCATGGCCAGCGACCTGGGAGGGGAAGTAGCCGAACTCCTTCAGGTGATGATCCGCAACGCCTGTGTGAACGACGGCTCGCCCGAGTCGGGTCACGAGCAGCGCAATGCGGAGGTCCTGCGCGACCTGCTCGAGGGGCGCGGGCTCGACATGGAGGTCTACGAGCCGCTGCCGGGCCGCTCTTCTGTGGTGGCCCGGTTCGAAGGCCGGGACCGGAGCGCGCCCGCCCTGGCACTGCTCGGCCACACCGATGTCGTGCCCGCCAATGCCGAGGACTGGAGCCACGACCCCTTCGGCGGAGAGCTGATCGACGGCGAGGTGTGGGGTCGCGGCGCTGTGGACATGTTGAACCTCACCGCTTCGATGGCCGTGGCCGCCCGCCACCTGGCCGACGAGGGATTCCGTCCCGAGGGTGACCTCCTCTTCATCGGTGTCGCCGACGAGGAGGCCCTCGGCAACCACGGGGCGCTGTGGCTCACCGAGCACCGCGCCGAGGACGTGCGGTGCGACTACCTCATCACCGAGGCGGGCGGCTTCCCCATGGGGAGCCCCGAGGGTGTGCGCTTGCCCGTCATCACCGGGGAAAAGGGCGCGTGCTGGTGCACCATGACGGTGCGGGGCACGCCCGGGCATGCCTCACAGCCACTTCGCACCGACAACGCTTTGGTGAAGGCCGCCGAAGTCGTGCGCCGGCTGGCCGAGCACGACACACCGGCGGACATCCACGAGGCGTGGCGAAGATTCGTCGAGGGCATCGGCCTGCCCGAGGAATTCACCGGCCCCCTCCTCGACCCCGACCGCATCGGGGAGTTCTGCGAGACGCTTCCCGCCCTCGGCCTCGCCCGTCAGGCCCATGCCTGCACCCACACCACGATGGCCCCCACCATCATGCACGCCGGAAGCAAGGTCAACGTCATCCCCGACAGGGTGCAGCTCCAGGTCGACATCCGGATTCTGCCCGGCTGGGACCTTGCCGCCGTGGAAGCCATGATCAACGACGCCCTGGGCGACCTGGCGGGCGACGTCGAAGTGACATGGAACAGCGTCGACCTGTCCACGGCCTCCCCCACCGACACTCCGTTGTGGGACGCCCTGGAACGCGTGGCCCAGCAGTCGTACCCCGATGCCCGTTGTGTGCCCTTCCTCACCGTGGGCGCCACCGACGCCCGTTTCTTTCGACGGCAGGGCACCGTCGCCTACGGGTTCGGCCTCTTCAGCGAGCGATTGTCCTTCGAACAGTACGCAGCGATGTTCCACGGCGTGGACGAACGGGTCGACGTGGCGTCACTGGGGCTGTCCGCCGAGCTCTGGGACGGGTTGGCCAGGCAGTCGCTGCGGTGAGCGCTCCGGGCGCACCCGAGCCCCGGCGCATCGAGGCGGTGCTCTTCGACCTGGGGGGCGTCATCGCCGACAGCCCCTTCGACGCCTTCGAGCGCTACGAACGTGACAACGGGCTGAGGTCCGGGTTCATTCGCGCGGTGAACGCCACCAATCATCTCGACAACGCCTGGGCCCGCCTCGAGCGCAGCGAGCTCGGCTTCGAGGACTTCTGCGATGCCTACGAAGCCGAAGCCCGGGCCGCGGGCGGGCGCATCGATGCACGACAGCTGTTCGCCATGTTCTCGGGCAGGCTCCGTCCCGAAATGGTCGAGGCCGTCCGCCGGTGCACCGAGCATTTCAAGACAGGCCTGCTCACCAACAACTTCGTCACACCCGTGGCGCAGTCGCGCAATTCGGAACTCGGCGCGGTCCTCGCCATGTTCGACGCCGTGGTCGAGTCCGCGGTGGTCGGGGTGCGCAAACCCGATGAGCGCTTCTACCTGATGGCCTGCGACGCGCTCGGCGTCACCCCGAGCCAGGCGGTGTTCCTCGACGACCTCGGTGTCAACCTCAAGCCCGCACGGGCACTGGGCATGATCACCATCAAGGTGACCGACACCTCGAGCGCGCTGGCCGAACTCGAAGAGGCCCTGGGCATCGCCCTGCGCTGACGACGAGGCTCGGAAGGCACCAGGTCGGGAGAAGGCTCGACGCAGTTCAGGAGAAGGCTCTCCAGCAGTTCAGGAGAAGGCTCGACGCAGCAGGTCCTCCTGCTCGAGGAGGTGGAGTGCGGCGCTCCCGGTGGCCGGGCTGGCCGACTCGGCCCGGCTCACGTGGGTGAGCGTGAAGCGATCCCGGAAGAGGCGGTGCAGTCGTCCGTGGGCGAACGACCACGCCCCCATGTTCTCGGGCTCCTCCTGTACCCACACCACCTGGTCGGCGTGGGGGTAGCGGCCCAGGACCGCGGCCAGGGTCTCCTCGGGCCAGGGGTAGAGCTGCTCGACACGCACCACGGCCACCGCGGCCGGGTCGACGCCGGGAACGGGGAGCCCCTCCTCGTTGCCGGCCAACGCGTCGCGCCGGGCCATGGCGTCGAAGGCCACTTTGCCCGAGCACAGCAGCACCCGGCGCACCGCCTCGGGATCGATAGGCCACGGCGCGCCGCCGTCGGCGGTGGCGGTAGCGGTCGTGGCGGGATCGTCGAGCACCTCGTCGAAGGCGCCCACGGTGAGGTCGTCGAGCGGCGATCGGGACTGGCGCGCCCTCAGCAAGGACTTGGGCGTGAACACCACCAGTGGCTGACGGCCCATGCCGCGCACCTGGGAGCGAAGGAGGTGGTAGTACTGCGCCGCCGTCGTGGGCTGGGCCAGGCGCATGTTGTCGCGCGCGCACAAGGTGAGGAACCGCTCGATGCGCGCCGAGGAGTGCTCGGGGCCCTGGCCTTCGTAGCCGTGCGGGAGCAGCAACACGAGGCCCGAGCCCTGGCCCCACTTGTCGTCGGCCGACACGAAGAAGTTGTCGATGATGATCTGGGCACCGTTGGCGAAGTCGCCGAACTGCGCCTCCCACGCCACCAGGGCGTCGGGGGCCTCCACCGAGTAGCCGTACTCGAAGCCCACCGCCGCGTACTCCGACAGCAGCGAGTCGTGGACTCCGAAGCGCCCGGTGTCGTCCCCGCCGAGGTGAGCGAGCGGGATCCACTCCTCCCCCGTGCGGTGGTCGACGAGCACGGCATGGCGCTGGCTGAAGGTCCCCCGCCTGGTGTCCTGGCCCGAAAGCCGGACATCGGTGCCCTCGAGCAAGATCGAGCCCAGGGCGAGGGTCTCTCCCAGCGCCCAGTCCACCTCGCCGCCGGCCACCATCTGGGCCCGGTGCTCGAACTGCCGGAGCAGCTTGGGGTGCACGGTGAAGCCCTCGGGCACCGAGATGGCCTGGACCGCCAGACGCTCGAGCTCGTCGCGGGCCACACCGGTGGGCACAGCCGGCCTCGACGTGGGTGACACCGGGACGACTTGCGGGGCGGGCAAGATGGTGGGCCGGGGGGAGGCGCTCTGCCGGGTTTCGTCCAGCGCCACCTGCAAGCGGGTCTGGAAGTCCTCGAGGGCCCGTTCTGCTTCTTCCACGCTGATGTCGCCGCGACGCACGAGGGACTCGGTGTAGAGCTTGCGGACCGAGCGCTTGCCTTCGATGATGGCGTACATGCGCGGCTGGGTGTAGCTGGGGTCGTCGCCCTCGTTGTGGCCGTGGCGGCGGTAGCACACCAGGTCGATCACGACGTCCTTGTGAAAGGCCTGACGGAAGCCGAAGGCAAGACGCGCGGCGCGCAGGCACGCTTCGGGATCGTCACCGTTCACGTGGAACACGGGAGCCTGGACCATCTTGGCGACATCGGTCGGGTACAGAGACGAACGAGCCGACTCGGGCGCGGTCGTGAATCCCAACTGGTTGTTCACGACCACGTGCACGGTCCCCCCGGTCCGGTAGCCCGTCAGCTGGGAGAGCTCCAGAGTCTCGGCCACCACGCCCTGGCCCGCGAAGGCAGCGTCGCCGTGGACCAGCACCGACAAGACGTCGAAGCAGCGGTCGCCACTGAGCATGTCCTGCTTGGCTCGGACCATGCCCTCGACGACCGGGTCGACGGCCTCGAGGTGCGAGGGGTTCGAAGCCAAGGTGACAGAGAGCTCGGACCCCGATCGCGCCACGAACTTGCCAGTAGCGCCCTTGTGGTACTTGACGTCGCCCGAGCCCTGGACGGAGTCGGGGTCGAGGTCGCCCTCGAACTCTCGGAAGATCTCCCCGTAGGACTTGCCCACGATGTTGGCGAGGACGTTGAGCCGGCCGCGGTGCGCCATGCCCAGCACCGCCACGGTGGTGCCGACCCCGACGCCTTCCTCGAGCACGGCGTCGAGGATCACGATGGTGGACTCGGCGCCTTCGAGGCCGAAGCGCTTCTGGCCCACGTACCGGCTGTGCAAGAAGCGCTCGAAGGCCTCGGCCGCGTTCAAGCGGTCGAGGATGTGGCGTTGCTCGGCAGGTTCGAGGGTCGTGGGCACGCCCTCGGTGTGTTGCTGGATCCACCGCTTCTGCTCGGGGTCCTGGATGTGCATGTACTCGATGCCCAGAGTGCGGCAGTAGGCATCGCGGCAAAATGTCGAGCGCCTCGCCCAGGGTGAGCGTATGGCGGCCGGCGAGCCCGTCGACGACGAACTCACGGTCGAGGTCCCACAACGTCAGGCCGTAGGTGGTCGGATCGAGCTCGGGGTGCAGGGGCCTCGGCTCGGCCGACAGAGGGTCGAGATCCGCGATGAGATGACCACGCACCCTGTACATGTTGATCAGGCTCTGCACGTGGACCTGCTTCACCAGCCGCTGGCGCTCGCTGTCCCCGGCGTTGACATCCGCCTGCCAACGCACGGGCTGGTACGGCACGTCCATGGCCGCGTACACCGACTCGTAGAAGCCGTGCTGCCCCGTGAGGCACTCGGTCATGTACGTGAGGAACAGCCCCGACTCGGCGCCCTGGATGATGCGGTGGTCATAGGTCGACGTCAGGGTGACCACGGGGCCGACGCCGATCTCGGCCAGACTGCGGCGGTCGGCGGCCTGGAACTCGGCCGGGTACCCCAGCGCGCCCACGCCGATGATGGCGCCCTGGCCGGGCATGAGCCTCGGCACCGACTGCATCGTGCCCAGCGTGCCGGGGTTCGTGAGCGTGACCGTCGCACCGGCGAAGTCGTCGGGCGTGGCCTTTCCCGTGTGCACCTTGCGCACGAGGTCCTCGTAGGCGATCACGAATGCCCGGAAGTCAAGGGTGTCGGCCGCCCTGATCACCGGGACCAGCAAGGTGCGCGTGCCGTCGGACTTCTCCAGGTCCACGGCGAGGCCCAGACCGACGTGGTCGTGGTGGACCACGCCGGGCTTGCCGGTGCCTTCGACATCGGCGACGAAGCTGGAGTTGAGGGCGGGGACGGCTTCGAGCGCCCGCACCACGGCGAAGCCGATCAGGTGGGTGAAGCTCACCTTGCCGCCCGAGGTGCGGGCCAGATGCTGGTTGAGTATGGCCCGGTTCACCTCGAGGAGCTTGGCCGGGACCGAGCGCACGCTGGTCGCCGTGGGAACCGACAACGACGCCGCCATGTTCTGCGCGATGCGCGCGGCGGCCCCTCGCAGGGGGGACGCGGCGGGGCTCGACGGGGTCGCCTGTGCCCCGTCGGTGGAGGTGGCGACCGAGACACCGCCATCGGACCCTGCACCAGAGACGACCGCCGCGTGCGTGCTCGCCGTGGTATCGGCGACACCGGGACCGGTCCCCACCGCGACGGGCGCGCCGGTCGGGGCCGAACCGGGGCGACCGTCGCCCGAGGCGGGCTCGGGCGCGGGGACCGATGGCGCCGAGGGCACCGCGATCGCCGCCACCCCGCCGGGGACGTAGTCGGCGAAGAACTCGCGCCAACTCTCGCTCACAGACGACGGGTCGCTGCGGTATTCCTCGAACATGTCGTCGACCAGCCACGCGTTGGGGCCGAACGCACCACCAGCAGGCGGGCTCGTCACGGTGACGGGTTCCTCTGGCATCACCTCGATCCTACCGGGGCCCCTCCGGACAGAGCCCGATGGCGAACTAGCCTTCTGCGCCGTGCGCGTGATCGTGACGATGACCGGGCCGGGCCGGGCACCGGCGGGCGGTCCTTGAGCGCGCCCCCGCGCGGCCTGCACGTGGTCGAGCACGGCGGTGACGGACAGTCGGCGCCGACTCCGACAGTGGTGCTGGTCCACGGATCGCTCGACCGGGGGGCGTCGTTCGCGCGTGCCGTGCGGAGGCTGACGGACCTGCACGTGCTCACCTACGACCGGCGCGGCTACCACCACTCACGCGCCATGCCGGTGGCCCGTTCCCTGGCGGATCACGTGGCCGATCTGGTGGCGCTGGTTGGCGACGGGCCCGCCGTCGTGGTGGGTCACTCCTACGGTGGCGACGTGGCGCTCGGCGCCGCCATCGAGGCCCCCGGCGTCATCGGTGCCGTGGGCGCCTACGAGCCTCCCTTGCCGTGGTTCGACTGGTGGCCGCACCGCAGCGCCTCGAGCATCGCCGATGAGGACCCGGCCACGTTCGCGGAGGGGTTCTTCCGGCGCGTGGTGGGCGACGCGGGGTGGGACCGGCTGACCGACCAGGCGCGCGCCGATCGGCGGGCCGATGGTCCCGCCCTCGTGGCCGAGCTCTCCGATCTGCGCCGACACGGCGCTCCCTTCGACCTCGCCGAGTTACGGGTGCCCCTGGTGCTCGGACGCGGCGGCGCATCGGTGTGGCACCACCGGCGCGCCGTCGACGCGCTCGTCGAGCTCGTCCCGGACTGCGAGGTGGTCGAGTTCCCGGGGTCGGCCCACGGTGCGCAGCTCACGCATCCCGATGCATTCGCCGCCTTCGTCCGGCGCGTGGTGCAACGGGCCATGAGCGCGCCGCGCCAGGGGTCGGGGACCGCCGCTCAGGCCTGAAGGGCGCGGCTGGACTGCGCCCACGACCGGCCGGCCTCGACGTCGAGGTCGTGGGGAAGACCGAGCACGCGCTCGGCGATGATGTTGCGCTGCACCTCGGCGGTTCCCCCGCCGATGGTGAGGGCCCTGGAGAAGAGATAGCCCTTGGCCCACACCGACGCCGGCCACCTGACTCCGTCGCCCGCGTCGCCCGCGTCGCCCGCGTCGCCCGCATGGTCGGCGTCGCCCGCACGACCCGCATGGCGCGCCAATCCCTGGGCGGGCCCGGAGTCCGCCAGCAGGCCATAGGGCCCGGCGATGGCCTGGGCCAGCTCCATGACCCGCTGCCCGTGGTCGTCGGCGAGGGCCTTGCGCACGGAGGCCTCGGGGCCCGGCTCCCGACCCGACAGCGCCGCGCTGACCGTGCGCAGCCGGATGAGCCGCAGCACCTCGCCCTCGGCCCACACGCGTGCCAGTTGCTGGCGCAGGCGCGCGTCGCGCATGCCCCCGCCGCGCCGCACGATGTCGAGCAGATCGCCGACGGTGGGCCCCTGCCCCCACAGCGCCCCCTCCCCCGACAGCGAGACCCGCTCGTTGCCGAGCGTCACCTTGGCGAGCGCCCACCCACCGTTCACCTCGCCCACGAGGTTCTGCACGGGCAGGCGCACCTCGTCGAGGAACACCTCGTTGAAAGCGTGGTCACCGGTCATGTCGACGATGGGGCGGATCGTGACGCCGGGGGCGTCCATCGGGCACACGAAGTACGAGATCCCCCGATGCTTCTCGACATCGGGATCGGTGCGGGCGAGCAGGATCCCCAAGGCGGCCACGTGCGCGAAGCTCGTCCACACCTTCTGTCCCGACACGACCCACTCGTCGCCGTCGCGTACGGCCCGGGTCGACAGGCCGGCCAGGTCCGATCCCGCCCCGGGCTCGGAGAACAACTGGCACCAGATCTCCTCCCCGGCCAGCAGGGGCAGGAGATAGCGCTCCTTCTGGGACTGCGTCCCGGCATGCACCAGGGTGGGGCCGGCCCACCCGATGCCGATCTGGTTGAACGGACGCCGCACCCCCGCCCGCCGCATCTCGTCGTCGATGACGAGCTGGGCCACGGGGTCGGCATCGAGACCCCACGGGCGCGGCCAATGGGGGGCGACATAGCCCGCCGCGGCGAGTTGACGCGGGGTGGGATCGGGGTTCGCCTCCAGCCACGCCCGGAACTCGACGCGTGCCCGGTGGTCTACTCCTGGTAGGGCGAGGTCCACAGCGAAGCAGCGTAGGCTGCGGCGGTGACCGACTGGAACTTCGCCGACGTGTGGGAAACCGTGGCCGATACCGTGCCCAACGGGCTCTCTGCCATCCACGGTGAGCGCCGCCTCACCTGGTCGGAGACCGAGCGGCGTGCCAATGGCATCGCCCACTTCCTCCTCGAGCTCGGGGGCGTGCATCAAGACAAGGTGGCGCACTACCTCTACAACTGTCCCGAGTACATGGAGTCGACCTTCGGCATCCTGAAGGCCGGGCTCGTGCCCGTCAACACCAACTATCGCTACACCGACGACGAGCTCGTCTACCTGTGGGACAACGCCGATGCCGTGGTCATCATCTTCCACGGCGCCTTCTCCGAGCGCATCGCCGGGCTCAGGCCGCGCGTCCCTGGCGTCCGGGCCTGGTTGTGGGTGGACGACGGGACCGACACCTGCCCGCCGTGGGCGACGCCCTACGAGAGCGCGGCGGACAGCGGCAACGGGCGTGTCACACCGCCGTGGCCGCGCACGGGCGACGACCTCTACTTCCTCTACACCGGCGGGACCACGGGGATGCCCAAAGGGGTCATGTGGCGCCAAGACGACCTGTTCTCCAAGCTCAACTCCGGGAACCTCCTGCGGGTGCCCGAGGACGGCGGAACCGAGGGTGTCCGCAAGACGATCGTGGGGCCCGGGCCCCTGCACCTCTCCGCCTGCCCGCTCATGCACGGCACGGGCGGGTTCACCGCCATGGCGGCCATGAGCGTGGGCGGATGCGTCGTCACCCTCACCGATCGCCGCTTCGACCCCATCGAGCTTCTCGACACCATCGACCGTGAGAACGTCAACACCGTGGCGATCGTGGGCGACGCCTTCGCCAAACCCATCCTCCGCGCCCTCGACGACCACCCGGGACGGTGGCGGTTGTCGACGTTGCTGGCCTTCGTGTCCTCGGGGGTCATGTGGAGCGAGGAGACCAAGCGGGGCTTGCTGCACCACCACCCGAGCCTGATGCTCATCGACGCCTTCTCGTCGTCAGAAGCGATCGGGATGGGCACGTCGATGTCGAGCGGGACTGCGGCCGAGCACACGGCCCGATTCACCTTGAGCCCCGACGTGCGCGTGCTCGACCCCGAGTCGAACAAGGACGTCGCCCCGGGATCGGGCGAGGTGGGGGTGCTCGCCCTGGGCGGACGCAATCCCGTCGGCTACTACAAAGATCCCGAAAAATCCGCGAGCACGTTCAAAGAGATCGACGGCATCCGATACTCGGTCCCCGGTGACTTCGCCACGGTGGACGAGGACGGCGCCATCCAACTCCTGGGCCGAGGCTCGGTCGTCATCAACACTGGTGGGGAGAAGGTGTTCCCCGAAGAGGTGGAAGAAGTGCTCAAGCGCCACCTGGCGGTGAGCGACGCCGTGGCCGTGGCGATCCCCGACGAACGCTTCGGGCAGGTCGTGGCGGCCGTGGTCGAGCTGCGTCCCGACGCGTCGGCCACCGAATCCGAGCTCATCGAGCACGTCCGGGACCACCTGGCCGCCTTCAAGGCACCCAAGCGCGTGCACTTCGTGGACAGCATCGGACGCTCTCCGGCAGGCAAGGTGGACTACGCCCGACACCGGGCCGAGACCACCGAGTGGGCCTCGACCCCGGCCTGAGCGACGAGCGACGAGCGACACCGCGGCGCCCATGGCGCGCCCCCTCGAAACCCTGGAGCGGTGGCCGGTGGGCGCCGCCGCGGCCGGCGTGCTGCGTCACACCCCCGAGCACGGGGTCGAGATCGCCGAGGAGGCCGGTGACGCCGAGACGCCGTTCCCGTGGGCGTCGGTCACCAAGCTGCTCGTGGCCATGTCTGTGCTCGTCGCCACCGAGGAGGGAACGTTGGCGCTCGACGACCCGGCGGGGCCGCCAGGGTCGACGGTCCGCCACCTCCTGGCCCACGCCTCGGGCCTCGGGCCCGACTCCGATCGGCCGCTCAGCGCGCCGGGAAGGCGGCGCATCTACTCCAACGTCGGCTTCGAGGTGCTGGCGCAAACCTTGGCGCATCGCGCGGGCATGCCCTTCACCGACTATCTCAGGACCGGCGTGGTCCTCCCTCTGGACATGACCCCGACAGTGCTCCCTCCCGGTTCCTCCCCGGCCTCGGGCGCGCGTGGGTCGCTGCGGGACCTGCTCGCCCTCGCCGGCGAGCTGCTGGCGCCGCGCCTGGTATCGCCCGCCACCATGGCGAGCGCCACGTCGGTGGCCTTCCCGGGCCTGGCCGGCGTGCTCCCGGGATTCGGACGCTTCGACCCGTGCGACTGGGGTCTGGGCTTCGAGATCCGTGACGCAAAATCACCCCACTGGACCGGAACGAGCAACTCGCCGGCCACCTTCGGCCATTTCGGCCAGTCGGGCTGCTTCGTCTGGGTCGACCCCTTGTGCCAGGTGGCGTGCGCGGCGCTGAGCGACCGGGCCTTCGGCCCGTGGGCCGCGACGGCGTGGCCGACCCTCGCCGATGCCGTGCTCGATCGCTGGGCCGGCTCGCCTGCACCGTCGGGCCCGCTCGACCCGGGAAGCGAGGGCTCTCTCCCCTAGGCTGCCCGGCGTGAAGGGCGTCATCCTGGCCGGAGGCAGTGGGACACGGCTGCACCCGCTCACTCGCATCACCAACAAGCACCTCCTACCCATCTACGACCGGCCCATGATCAGCTACGCCATCGAGGCGCTGGTCCTGGCGGGCATCAACGAGATGATGCTCGTCACGGGAGGCACCCACGCCGGGGAGTTCCTGCGCCTGCTCGGCAACGGCCACGAGCACGGCATCGACCGGCTCCTCTATGCGTATCAGGACCGGCCCGGGGGCATCGCCGAAGCGCTCGGCCTGGCGGAGCGCTTCGTGGCGGGCGACTCCGTGCTCGTCATGCTGGGTGACAACATCGTCGAGCGCACCTTCCGACCCACCGTCGAGCACTTCGCGCAACAGGGGTCGGGCGCCCGGATCGTGCTCACCGAGGCGGACGACCCGGCGCACCTGCGCCACCTCGGAGTCCCCGAGTTCGACGCCGAGCGCCGCATCACCCATATCGTCGAGAAGCCCGAGGACCCGCCCAGCAACTACGCCGTCACCGGGATCTACTGCTACGACCCCTCGGTCTTCGAGGTGATCGCCACCCTCGAGCCCTCGGGACGCGGGGAGCTCGAGATCACCGACGTGAACAACTTTTTCGTGGGGCAGCGCACCATGGACTACGACATCCTCGACGGCTTCTGGGGTGACGCCGGTGAGTCGATCGACGCCTACTACGCGGTCAACGACTTCGTGCGCGAGAACGGCGCCAACAAGGGCTGAGCGCGCGGGACCCGCTCAGGCGTTACTCAGGCGTCGAGGAACCGGCGGATTCCGAGGAAGGACCCGAAGGACCCGATCACCACGCCGATGAACACCACCACCAGGCTGGTGACGATCACCTCGCTGGTCGGCATGCGCATCTGGTACCAGATGTTCCCGGTCTTGGTGTTGCTGAAGCTGTCCAACAGGAAATGCAGCGAGAACACCGTCAACGACGCGAACAGGGCGCCGAGGAGGCCCTGTGCCACCCCCTCGAACATGAAGGGCACGCGGATGAACCAGTTGGTGGCCCCCACGAGCTTCATGACCGACACCTCGCGCCGGCGGGCGAAGATGGCCAGGCGGATGGTGTTGATGATGAGGACCGACGCGGACAGCAACAAGATGACGGCCAGCACGATGAAGACCGACTGCAGGATCCGGCTCACCTCCTGGATGTTGTGGATCGTCTTGGTGGGGACGTTCACGCTCTTCACACCGGGGTAGCCGCTGAACTGGCGGGCGATGGCCGCAGCCTCGCTGGGATTGTCGAGCTGCACTCGCAACGACCCGGGCGTGGTGCCGACCGTCAGCACCTGGTACTCGGGGGGGGTGAGCAGGTGCTTGGCCTCGTTGAGGTCGTAAGCCTGGGACCGGTAGGTGACGCTGCGGACGAAGGGGAGCTGCTCCACCTGCTTCTGCACCGACGCCCGTTGCGTCGTGGCGATGTCGGGCTTGAGCCACACGATGGCGTCCACGCCGTGCGCCCATTGGGTGGTGGCGTGGGCCACCCCCTGGCGCAGCAGGAGCGAGGCGCCTACGAGCGACAACGACACCCCCACGGTGAGCACCGCCGCGATGGTCATCAGCCGGTTGCGCCACAGGTTCGACGCCGTCTCGCGTGCCACGTAGTCCAGCGAAACCGGCATGTCAGTGCGTCCCCCTCTGGAGCTGGTCCTCGGGTGCCAAGCCGGCGGGCGCCATGCCGTACACACCCCGCTCCTGGTCGCGCACCAGTGTCCCGTGATCGAGCTCGATGACACGCCGGCGCATCTGGTCCACGATGCTGGCGTCGTGGGTGGCCACCACCACCGTGGTGCCGGTGCGGTTGATGCGGTCGAGCAGGCGCATGATGCCCTGACTGGTGGCCGGGTCGAGGTTCCCGGTGGGCTCGTCGGCCAGGACGACCAGGGGCCGGTTCACGAAGGCGCGCGCCACCGCCACGCGCTGCTGCTCGCCCCCCGACAGCTCGCCGGGCAGGCTGTCGTGCTTCTTCGACAGCCCCACGAGGTCGAGGACCTGGGGGACCTGGAGGGCGATCACGTGCTTGGGGCGCCCGATCACCTCGAGCGCGAACGCCACGTTCTCGAACACCGATTTGTTGGGCAGGAGCCGGAAGTCCTGGAACACGCACCCGATGTTGCGCCGCAGGTAGGGAATCCGCCACTGGCTGAGCTGACAGATGTCGCGGCCCGCCACCCAGATGCGCCCGGCACCGGGGTCCTCCTCGCGCAGCAGCAGTCGGATGAACGTCGTCTTGCCCGAACCCGAGGGCCCCACCAGGAACACGAACTCGCCCTTGTCGATGTCGATCGACACGTCGCGCAACGCGACCGAGCCGCCGCTCTTGTACGTCTTGGTGACGTTCTCGAATCGGATCATCGGGTCATGGCGTCATGGGCGAGTGCTCGGCGGCATGCTCCGACCGCAGTCGGCCATGCCGCCATTCGGTCCTACCGGCTTGGACCGTTCCGGGTTTGGGCCGTACCGGGTTGGGCCGTCGGCTCAAGAGGGCCACACGACCCTACCAGCCTCGGCTCGATCCCCACGGGACGGGTCACAGCAGGTTCTCAGCCCCCGACCGGACGGCGGCGGCGCAGCTCGGCTTCGATGAAGGCGTCGATGTCACCGTCGAGCACGGCGTCGACGTTGCCCGTCTCGTACTCGGTGCGATGGTCCTTCACCATCTGGTACGGCGCCATCACGTAGGAGCGGATCTGGCTGCCCCAGGCCACGTCGGCCTTGGGCCCCGAGAGCGAGTCGAGCTCCGAACGCCGCTCGGCGCGCTGCACATCGGCGAGCTTGGCGGCCAGGATCTGCATGGCACGCGCTTTGTTCTGGTGCTGGCTGCGCTCGTTCTGACACGACACCACGATGCCCGTGGGCAGGTGCGTGATGCGCACGGCCGAGTCGGTCTTGTTGACGTGCTGGCCCCCTGCGCCCGAGGACCGGTAGGTGTCGATACGCAGATCCTTGTCGTCGATGGCCACCTCGGTGGCGGCGTCTTCGAGGAAGGGGATCACGTCGACCGAGGCGAAGCTGGTCTGGCGACGGTGCTGGGAGTCGAAAGGCGACATGCGCACGAGCCGGTGCACCCCGCGCTCGGCGGACAACAGCCCGTAGGCGAACCTGCCCTTCACGATGAAGGTCGCCGACAACAGCCCGGCCTCCTGACCTTCGGTGACCTCGTCGACCTCGAAGGCGAACCCACGGCGCTCGGCCCACCGGAGGTACATCCGCAGCATCATCTCGCACCAGTCCTGGGCGTCGGTGCCCCCGGTGCCGGCGTGCAGTTCGGCGATGGCGTCGCGTTCGTCGTACTCACCGGCGAAGAGAGAACGCAGCTCGAGGTCCGAGAGCCGACGTGTCAGGTCGTCGACGGCCTCGGTGAGCTCACCGGTGAACGAGTCGTCGGACTCTTCGAGGATGAGGTCGTGGAGCTCCTCGGCATCCGACAATTTGGCGTCGAGGTCCTCGAGCATGGCGATGTCGTCGGTGACGGAGCTGAACTCCGACGTCACGCGGCGGGCCTGGTCGGGGTCGTCCCACAGGTCGGGGCGCGACACCTCCTGTTCGAGCTCGACCTGACGGAGCCGAAGCTGATCCAGGCCCAGATATCCCTGGGCCTCCTCGAGGCGTTTGCGGAGCGACGCCAGCTCCCCTCGAAGGTCGCGCTGCTCGCCGGCCCCCGGCGCCTCAGGCCGCGCCATGACAGAGCTTGAACTTCTTGCCGCTTCCGCACCAGCACGGCTCGTTGCGCCCGATCTTCTCGCTAGGAGCCTTCACCAGCGGCGCCTGGGTGTCGCCGTCGGCCATGTGGCGGGGCGAGACCGGCGCCCCGTCGACCGCCACACCCCCCTCGTCGAGCCCGTAGGGCACACCCTCCCCGGCGGCGGCCACATCGGGGGGCGGGACCGAGTTGCGCATGGCCTCGAGGAGGCTCGCCCCCTGGACCGGGTCGTCGGCTGCCTGGTAGCTGGCGTGGGAGAGGTCGGGCTCGGGTGCGGGCTCCGCGACCACCTGCACGTGCATCACGTAGCGCAGGTAGTCGTCGTCGATGGCGTCCATCATCTGCCCGAAGATCGAGAATCCCTCTCTCTGCCACGCCACGAGCGGGTCCTGCTGGCCCATGGCGCGCAGGTTGATCCCCTCGCGCAGGTAGTCCATCTCGGCCAGGTGGTCGCGCCAGCGCTGGTCCATGATCTGCATCATCACCTCGCGCTCGACCGCACGCGCCTCTTCCTCGCCCCCGGGGAAGGCGGCGTCGCGGGCGTGGTACGCGTCGAGCGCCTCGGCCAGAAGGCTCTCGGTGATCTGCAACGCGGTGGTGGCCTCGGCCAGGTCCTCGACGGTGAAGTCCGTCGGGTAGTACTGCGTCACCTCGGACAGGAGACGCTCGAGCTCCCACGCTTCGGGGAAGTCGCCCGGACACGCCGAGCGCACCAGCTCGTCGATGGTCTGCTCGAGCAGCTCCTCGGTGTGCTCGCGCAGGTCCTCACCGTCGATGACCTGCAAGCGGCGCGCGTAGATGACCTTGCGCTGCTCGTTGAGGACCTCGTCGTACTTGAGGACGTCCTTGCGGATCTCGGCGTTGCGTCCCTCCACGGTGTGCTGGGCACGCTCGATGGCTTTGGTCACCATCTTGGCCTCGATGGGCACGTCGTCGGGGAGGGTCCTGGTCATGACCCATTGCATGGCGCCCGTGGCGAACAGGCGCATGAGCTCGTCCTCGAGCGACAGGAAGAACCGGCTCTCGCCGGGATCGCCTTGGCGGCCCGACCGGCCCCGCAGCTGGTTGTCGATGCGCCGCGACTCGTGGCGCTCGCTGCCCAGCACGTAGAGCCCACCGAGCTCGCGGATCTGGTCGCCCTCCTCCCCGCATTCCTTTTCGAAGCGGGCCAGCAGCTTGTCGTACTCGGCGATGCCCTCGTCGGTGTCGAGGTCGCACCCCTGGGCCATGGCCTCGCGTCGCGCCAGGCCCTCGGGGTTCCCACCGAGCAGGATGTCCACACCTCGTCCGGCCATGTTGGTGGCCACGGTCACGGTGTGGAGCCGGCCCGCTTGGGTCACGATCTCGGCTTCACGGGTGTGCTGCTTGGCGTTGAGGACCTGGTGCGGAATGCCTCGGCGTTCGAGCAACTGCGAGAGCTGCTCGGACTTGGCCACCGAGGCCGTCCCCACCAGCACGGGCTGGCCCGTCTCGTAGCGCTCCACGATGTCGTCGACCACCGCCCCGAACTTGGAGTCCTCGGACTTGTAGATGAGATCGGGCTGATCGGCGCGAATCATCGGCACGTTGGTGGGGATGGGCACCACGGGAATGTTGTAGGTGGCGGCGAACTCCGCCGCCTCGGTCTCGGCCGTCCCGGTCATGCCCGACAACTTCTCGTAGAGCCGGAAGTAGTTCTGCAGCGTCACCGTGGCCCAGGTGTGGTTCTCTTCTTTGATCCGTACGCGCTCTTTGGCCTCCACCGCCTGGTGCAGGCCGTCGGACCACCGCCTTCCCTCGAGGGTCCGGCCCGTGAACTCGTCCACGATCTTCACCTCGCCCCCCGACACCAGGTAGTCCTTGTCGCGGCGGTAGAGCTCCTTGGCCCGCAACGCCTGGGTCAGGTGGTGCACGTAGTTGACCGACACCAGGTCGTACATGTTGTCCACACCGACCTGGCTCTCGACCTTGGCGATGCCCTCCTCGGTGGGCACCACGATGCGCTTCTCCTCGTCGATCTCGTAGTCGTCGTCGGCCTTGAGGGTCCGGGCGATCCCGGCGAATTGGTAGTAGAGCTTGGCCGACTCCGAGGCCGGGCCCGAGATGATCAGGGGCGTGCGGGCCTCGTCGATGAGGATCGAGTCGACCTCGTCCACGATGGCGTAGACATGGTCACGCTGCACCATGTGCTCACGCGAGCGCGCCATGTTGTCGCGCAGGTAGTCGAAACCGAATTCGGTGTTGGTGCCGTAGGTGACGTCGCACGCATAGGCGTCACGCTTGTCGCTGAATTCGGGGAGGTCGGGGCTCACCCGGCCCACCGTGAGGCCCAGGAACCTGTGGACCTGACCCATCCAGTCGGCGTCGCGAGCGGCCAGGTAGTCGTTCACCGTGATCACGTGCATGCCTCGCCCCGACAGCGCGTTCAGGTACACCGGCAGCGTGGAGACGAGCGTCTTGCCCTCACCGGTCTTCATCTCGGCGATCCAGCCGAAGTGCAGAGCCATGCCGCCCATGAGCTGCACGTCGAAGTGCCGCTGACCGAGAACCCGCCACGCCGACTCGCGCACCGTGGCGAAGGCGTCGACCAGCAGGTCGTCGAGGCTCTCGCCGTTGTCGTAGCGCTCCCGGAAGACCACGGTCCGATGTGCGAGGTCGTCGTCGGAGAGCGCTTCCATCTCCGGCTCGAGCTCGTTGACGAGGGGAACGAGCTCCGCCAGCCGGCGGACCTTCTTCCCCTCGCCGGCCTTCAGGACGCGCGTAAAGACACTCATGGCGCCAGCAGTCTACCGCCGGGGCATGGCCGCTCCGCGGCGCATGCCTGCGCTCACCAGCGGCTATGGCGCCTCCGGACGCGCCCCCAACTCGCCCCGACTCGCCCCGACGCGCCCCCGGACTCGCCGGCGGACGCGCCCGGGACGCGCCGTCAGGCCTTGGACAGGGTGCGGGAATGGCGGGGGTGCGAGCGGCCCACCAACTTTCCTTTCAGCCGCTCGACCTGGTGCTCGAGCTTGTCGACGACCTTGTCCACCGCCAGGGGAACGTCGCGCGCCGCCGCCTTGGCCCGCAGGGTGTGGCCGTGACCGGTGATGGTGACCTCGCACACCTTGCGCCCCGATCCCGGGACGTCCCGGTCCTCGGACAAGCGCACCTCGGCTCGCTCGAGCACGGGAGTCAACCTCCCGAGCTTGGCCACCTTCGCTTGTGCCAGCGCCCGCACTTCTTCGGGCACGGTCTCCTTGCGTCCCTGAACGGCGACGTCCACTGCTGCACCTCCTTCAGGCCGGGGGTGGGGTACTCCCCTCCCTTGCGGCTGACATGTCCGATGCGTATGGATCGCGTCCGGCTGACCTGGTCTTTGTCCCCACACTCGCCTGCAGAGGAGTTGGCGGCCCAGCTGCCGGCGGCCGCGCGGCACGGCCGCACGACCCGACGACACCCATAAGGGCCTGCTTCGATCCTTCTCCGTCGCACACCGAGAGTCGGCGCCCCGACGGGCAGGGCTTACCTCTAAGTCGCACCATGCTCAGCAACCATGAGTTGCCTTACGTGGGTCGTTTCGCCTGCGACTGGCCTCGACTTGCAACCACAGACCCGGACGCGATCCACATCGCAAGCGTACGCCTCAACCCGCCCAATGTCTCGGGTGCGGCATTCGTCCTGTTGGCGGCGTTGCGCCCTCTGTTCTCGAGCTCTGTTGTCGGCCTCTGCTCTCGAGCTCTGGCCTCGAGCTGCCGTCAGGCGCCGGTCCGCCGGGACCGGGTCAGTGCCGGTCAGCGGTCGTCAGGTGCCGGTCTGCCAGGACCCCAGGTACTCCTCTTGCGCCGGAGTGAGCCGGTCGATGGCGACATCCATGGTGTCGAGCTTGAGGCGGGCGATCTCGGCGTCGATGGAGCGCGGCACGTCGTAGACGCGCTTCTCGAGTGTGGCGGCGTTGGCCATGACCCACTCTGCGGCCAGCGCCTGGTTGGCGAAGCTCATGTCCATCACCGCGGCGGGATGGCCCTCGGCCGCGCTCAGGTTCACGAGCCGCCCTTCGGCGATCACGAGGACGCGCTTGCCCCGCACCGAGAATTCTTCGACCATGGGGCGTACGTGACGCCGCTGGCCTTCGGCCATGTCCCCCAAGCTGACCAGGTCGATCTCGATGTCGAAATGGCCCGAGTTGGCCACGATGGCGCCGTCCTGCATCCGCTCGAAGTGCTCGGCGCGCAACACGTCGCGGTTGCCCGTCACGGTGATGAAGATGTCGCCCTCGGCGGCGGCTACCTCCATGGGCTCGACTCGGAATCCGTCCATGACTGCCTCGAGGGCCCGCAGCGGGTTGATCTCGGTGACGATGACCTGCGCACCGTGGCCGCGCGCCCGACTGGCCACACCCTTGCCGCAGTAGCCGTAGCCGGCGACCACGACGCGCTTGCCCGCCAGCAGGATGTTGGTGGCGCGGATGATGCCGTCGAGGGTGGACTGCCCCGTGCCGTAGCGGTTGTCGAACATGTGCTTGGTGTCGGCGTCGTTGACGGCGACGATCGGGTACTTGAGAGCACCCTCGGCCTCCATGGCACGCAGCCGGATGACACCGGTCGTCGTCTCCTCGGTGCCGGCCAGGATCTCTGACACCTGGGCCGGACGCGTGGCGTGGATGCGAGACACCGTGTCGCACCCGTCGTCCATGGTCATGGTGGGGTGCCGGTCGAGCAAGGCGTCGATGTGCGCGTAGTACAGCTCAGAGTTCTCACCCTTGACCGCGAAGGTCGGGATTCCCTCGTCGCGCACAAGAGAGGCCGCCACGTCGTCCTGGGTCGACAACGGGTTCGAAGCACAGATCAGGACCTCGGCACCGCCCGCCTTGAGTGTGCGCAGGAGGTTCGCCGTCTCGGTGGTGACGTGCAGGCATGCTGCCACGATGGCTCCGGCCAGGGGGCGCTCCTTGGCGAACCGCTCCCGGATCGACGTCAGCACCGGCATGTTGGCGTCGGCCCATGCGATGCGCTGGCGCCCCAGGTCGGCGAGGCCGAGGTCGGCGACGTCGTGATCAGGTGCGGACGTGGACATTATGTGCTCCTCGTGTGGTGGACAGGCTGTCTTGCTGGATTGTCTTGGTTTGTCTTGATTGTCTTGCTGGATTGTCTTGGTTGTCTTCTGGATTGTCTGGATCTCTGGATTGTCCGGATCTCTGGATTCTCTGGATCTCCGGGGGCTGTGGGGCTCTCGGAGGTGATCTACGCCTCGAGCAGACGGCGCTTCAACTCCTCGAGGACCGGCACCGGGCCCGGGTCGATGCCTTCGCGCGCGGCGAGATGCAGCGAGACGAAGTCCCCCACCAGCATGAGGTCGAGCAGCTGAGCCAGGTCCCCCTCTCCCTGGGCGCGCACCTCGATGATGTCAGCTACGACCTCCCGAAGCACATCCGCCACGAAGGCGAAGCGGCGTGCCAGCTGGGGGTGCTCGGCGTCGTGGCGCAGGTTGACCAACGTGAGGACCTGGCGAGTGACGTCCCCGTGCTGGCCCCAGCCGGCGATCTCGTTGTGGCAGAGCTCGGGGTACACGGCCGCGAAGGCCGGTGCCTTGGCGTTCTCGTTCACCTGTGCCTTCCAGCGGATGGCGGCCGCGGCTCCGACCGCCTGGGCACCATGGATCAGGGGGATGGTCCGGCCGATGCGCCGGGCCACCTCCTCGGCGGTGCTCCCGGGCTGGACCAATCGGTCGCGGCGGTACTTGAGCTGGTCGACCGCCAGTGCCACCCAAGTGGCCGCCCCCGGGAAGAGCCCGATGTCCTCCAGGACGACGAGAGGCGGGATCGCCATGGCGCCGAGCCCGGCGCGCGGCTGGGGGATGTTCGTCGGCACCGGCACCACCGGCGCCCCCCACTCCTCGGCCAGGCGACCGAGCTCGCCGCCGGCGGTGACGGCCACGAGACTCGCCCCCGCATTGGCCGCCTCCCCCGCCGCTTCGACCGTCTCCTCGGTGTTGCCCGAGAACGAGATGGCGAACACGAGCGATCCCGCGCCCGACGAAGTCGGGCAGGTCGTAGGACTTCACCACGGTGATGGGGACGGGCACGAAGGGCCCCGCCACGGCGACCATGACGTCGCCGGCCAGTCCGCTCCCGCCCATCCCCAACACGACCACGTTCTCCACGTACTCGCGCTCGGGAAGGCCGTCGAGCCCGTCCGCGGCACCGACGGCCGCGGCCACCTGTTCGGGCAACCCGGCCGTCACCCCGAACATGTCGAGCGAGTCGAGCACGCCCGCCGCCACGGGAACGTCGGTCATGGCTCTTCGCCGGCCTGCAGCGTGCTGTGGATGCCCTTCTCCTTCGCCTTGGTCATGAGCCGCTCGTGCTCAGCGTCATCGACCGTGGTGGCCTCGTCGACGAGCATGACGGGGATCCCGTCGCGCACCTCGTAGCTCCGACGCAGACGCGGGTTGTAGAGCTTGTCCTCGTCCTCGAAGTACAGGAGCGGGCCCTTGTCCTCGGGACAGGCCAGCACCTCCAGTAACAAGGGGTCCAGTGCCATCGATTGTCGCGCTCCCGGTCGTCGTATGTCGTGTGTCGTGTGTCGTGTGTCGTGTGTCGTCTGTTGCGGGGTGTGTCGTGTGTCGATCGTGAGGATGGGGTCGTCGGTGGGGATCGTTGCTCAGCGCCCGCCGGTCGACACGCCACCGGACACAGCCGCCACGAGCTCCAAGAGCTCTTGGACGTGGTCGTGGCACTCGGCGGGGGTGTTGGCCTCGACGTTGAGTCGGAGCAGCGGCTCGGTGTTCGACGGGCGGACGTTGAACCACCAGTCGTCGAATTCCACGGTCAGCCCGTCGGTGCGGTCACCGGCAAGCCCACGGGCCGCGAAGTGATCGGCGATGGCCTCGACGGAACCGGCAGGGTCGTTCACCACCGTGTTGATCTCACCGGAGTCGGCGTACTTGCGGTACGGGGCGAGCAACTCCGAGAGCGGGAGGCCCGAAGCCGACAGCTCCTCGAGGATGACCATGGCGGCGATGAGCCCCGAATCGGCCCGGTAGTTGTCACGGAAGTAGTAGTGCCCGGAGTGCTCGCCTCCGAACACCGCGCCGGTCTCGATCATCACCTCCTTGATGAACGAGTGCCCGACCCGGGTGCGCACGGCGTGGCCGCCGTACCTCTCGATCGTCTCGGGCACGATCTTCGAGCAGATCAGGTTGTAGAGCACCGTCGCCCCCGGGGACTTCTCGAGCATGGCGCGGGCCACCAGCGCGGTGGTGAGCGAGCCCGATACCGGGGCCGCCTTCTCGTCGACCAGGAACACCCGGTCGGCGTCACCGTCGAAGGCGAGGCCGATGTCGGCCTTCGAAGCCACCACGGCGTTCTTCAGGTCCAAGAGGTTCTCGTCCTGGATGGGGTCGGCAGGATGGTTGGGGAAGGTGCCGTCGAGCTCCCCGAAGAGGATCTCGAGCTCGACGGGAACTCCCTCGAAGGCCCTGGGGACCACGAGTCCCCCCATGCCGTTGGCGGTGTCGGCGACGACCTTGAGGGGGCGAAGGGCCGACGGGTCGATGAAGGAGCGAACGTGCTCGGCATACTCCTCGATCATGTCGCGCTGCTCGTAGCCACCGGTCTCGGGACCGCCGTCGGCGCCCGACACCAGCGCTTCGGAAGCCTGGTCTCGCACCTCGGCGAGCCCGGTGTCCTGGCCGACGGGCCGAGCACCGGCCAGGCACATCTTGATCCCGTTGTACTCCGCCGGGTTGTGCGAGGCCGTGAACATCGCGCCGGGGGCGTCGAGTCGACCCGAGGCGAAGTACATCGTGTCGGTGGACGCCAGCCCGAGGTCCACGACCGTGGCTCCGGCACTCCGGGCACCCGCCGCGAAGGCGGCCGAGAGCTCGACCCCCGACTCCCGCATATCGCGCGCCACCAGGACGCGACTGGTGCCCGCGAAACGCGCGAAGGCCCAGCCGATGGCACGACAGCTACGGCCGTCGAGCTGCTCGGGAACCGTCCCGCGCACATCGTAGGCCTTGAAGACGGCATCGAGTGCGGTCATGGCGCCCGAAGCCTACCCGCTCCCCTCCCGGCGGCTCGGTGTCGCAGCCGGTGCTCACCGGCGACGGTGCGCGCCGGGAGGGGCTCGGGGGCCGGACCGTTACTGCAGGTCGGTCCGGATCCGCTGGGCGTCGGCGTAGGCGGCGTGCAGGTCCGTGTGCGCGTTGGTGGCATTGGTGCGTGCCCCCAGGAAGACCTGCCAGTTCCCGGGGTAGCCGGTGGGTGCCTGCGCCAGGACCAGGGCCGATTGCCCGGCCGTCTCACCTTGGGCCGAGGTCACCTGACTCTTGAGGTCGTTGAAGGCGTCTTGGGCCGCGGTCACGTCCTTGCCGCTGGCTTGGGCGTTGCTGATCGCCGTGGCGATCTGTGGCTCGAGATTGACGAACACACCCTCGACGTACGTCTCGTCGTCGATCACGATGGTCAAGTGCGTCTGCGGCGTCATGACGACGTAGACGCGGTAGTTGTAGACCATGCCGTGAGCCACGGTACGCAACCCCGCGCACGTGGTGGCCTGCTGCGCCTGGGGCTGGAGCGCCTCGATGCCCGGGAGCTCAAAGGTGGTGATGTCGTTGTGCAGCGTCTGGCGGTCACCGGTGGTCAGGTGGTTGGCCGTGTTGTCGGCCGCGCTCGACAACGCGTTGAGTTGCGTGACACGCCCGGCGAGATCGGCCTCGACCAGCTGCTGCGCCTGGCCGAACAGAGCCGGCGTGCACCGGGGGCTCGACGCCGGTGTCGTGGTCGCCGACCCTTGTATGGTCGACGTCGACCCGGCCGCGCTGTTGCCCGATGCGGCGAACGCCGCTCCCGGGACCATCACGATCAGCCCGGCCACTGCTCCTGCAGACAAGGCGCCGACCGCGAAGCGACGTGGGAAGTTGTGCTTCATCTCAGGAATCTCCTTGCGGGTTGTTCAGGTCGGAGTTCGCCGTGCTGAGGCTGTTGTCTATTGCCCCCAAATCGGCGGCGACCTGATCAAGTGTCTGTGGGCTGAGCCCGTCGGAGGGTGTGGTCGTCGGCGTGCCCGAGACCGGAACCGAGCCCGGGACCGAGCCCGGAACCGCCACCGTGGTGGACGTGGACGCCACCGTCGTGGGCGTGTCTCGCGCCACGATGTGCGACGAGCTCCCCGCTCCGCAGGCTGCCAGGGTCAAGGCCATGCCGGTGAGCAGCGTTGCGGTGGCAAGTTTGCGTGGCGACATCCCCCGTCCCTCCTCGTGCCTAGCGGTCCCATGAGAGTTCCCCCTTTGATCGGTCTCGAACAGAAACCGCTTGAGGGCGTTCCCTTTCAGGGGCCTGGACCAATAGTCGGCCCTGGCCGTGTGGGAGCTGTGTGGGACAAGTTAGGGAATCGTGATCCTCACGGGGCGTGACGAACGTCGGTGAAGGGGTCTCGTCCCCTGAGGCGGACGGGAAAACGGCGCCTCAGGGTCGGCCGAGCTCCGAAACGGTACGCGCTCCTCATCGGGGCGCCGCCCCTCATCGATAGGCGAAGCGCCGCCAGATGAGCATGCCCAGCACCACGAGGCCGATGGCGCTCAGCACCAGTCCGAGCTTGTCGGGGCCGCTCAACCCGTAGGTGAGCGTGACATCGTGCGCGGTGGGATCGACCACCATGAGGTTGGGCTCCGAGCGCCACGGACCGAGAGCCCCCGTGGCGTGCCACGAGGGGAAGTACGACACCCGCACCAACACCGGGACCCCGACCCGACTGACGTGGAAGCTCACTTGATCATCGGTCGAGCGCACGTCGGACACCGTCACGGCGGGCAGAGCGTGGTGCTTCGAGGGAGCCACTCCATGGGGGGCTTTGGTCCACGACGCCGGCCCGCCCGCCACCAGCTGCTGTGACCACGAGACGGGGTCGGCATACCAGCGCTGGGACACCGGAAGCCACGACTTCTGGGCGGCCCCCACCCCCGTGAGCACGTCGGGGGTCTCTTTGAGCGGCGTGACGAGCGACGAGTCGTGGACCAGGTACACCTTCCATGTGGTCGTGATGATCGAATTCTGGTAGTCGGTGTGCCAAGGCCCCGTCGAGCCGACGAGGGACAGAGCCGGGTTGGAGGCGGCCTGGTCCTGGATCAACGGCGACGCCGCCATGAAGTACTTGACGCCGAGCAGCTGGAGGTGCTCGATCCCCAATGCCACGTTCACGGGCCCGTAGACGATTCCCGTCGTCGCCGGCACCATCGCTTCGGAGGGTGAGACGGACAGCTCGGCCTGGTTGATGAAGTGGTATGGCGTCGAGGTCGACGACTCGAACAGCAGTCCCTCCATGGAGGCGACACATCCGCCTGTGTAATTCGGCAGGAGCATCAGCGCCTCGGGCGTGCCGAACCGGTTCTCGTCAGAGTTGTACTCCCACATGTCGCGCCCGCAGCCGTAGCGGGCGGTCACCTTGTCCATTGTTCTGACGATGCCTTGGAGCTCGGCCCACCCGGGCTTGCGCTCGACCCCGGAGTAATTCCACTGGGCCCAGGCCGAGACGTTGCTCGCCCGGACGTTGACCGGTCCCAGTTTGTAGCTGGACCCCGCCGAGACGAGAAGCGGGGGGAGCACCACCAGTGCCGACACGGCCAGGGCGACGAGCGGCACCACCACGGCCCCCGGTGCCCACGACATGTGCCGAGGAGGACGGGGCGCGAGGAGGTGAGCGTTCGGTGGCGGCTGCCACCACGACTGGCCGCCGTGGCCTGGTGGGTCGCCGGGCCCCGGGATTGTCCCCGTCCCCGGTCCCGAGGGGCCACCCGAGACGTCGGTGGCGGGCATACCCGTGGCGGGCACACCGCGCCCGGGCACACCTGTGGCGGGCATGACGCGCGGGGCGAATGCGGGGAGGGGCCCGCCGGTGGCGAACGCCGGGGTCGGCCCGCCCGGGACGGCGCCCGCGGGCACCGGCGGCGGTGCCCACCGCAGGGCGTCGCGGAGGTTTCGCCATCCCCGCGCCGCCATGACCAGGACCTCGGCCAATGCGTAGCCGGCGACCAGGTACACGCACAGCCACCAGATCGGGAGCACGCGCGTGTTGTACAGCGCGCTCTGGGGTGCGAAGCGGACGAACAGGGCGGCGACGACACCGGACGCCGCCAGTGCGAGCATGGACCGGTTGAACCGGATGCTCGCCAACACGACGCCCACCACCGCGAAGCCCAGCGCCCACCGGTCGGCAACCGGCGCCAGCAGCACGCGGTACGTCGTGACGTTCTGCCATCCCATCGTGGTGCTGTAGGCCTGCTCCATGACGAAGGGAACGGCCCACCACGCCACGAGGAGGAACGCGCTGCCCACCACCGAGACCAGCCACCACACGTGGCGGCGGGTGGGGCCGAAGAACACGACCATTGCCCCCGCGCCCACCAGGCAGAACAGCGTGGGTACGAGGTGGCACAAGACGCACGCCGCCAGCAGGAGGATCGCCGGCAATCGGGAGCGGCCCGTGCGCATGCCGCGGACCACGAATCCGAGGAAGACCAGCGACACCGATAGACCGAGCGAGAAGGCGTACTCGCCGGCCATCGTCGAGTAGAGATTGCCGCCGTAGATGGTGAAGGTCTGGTCGAACAGGAACGGCAGCGTGAAGGCGGCCAGGACAGCGGGCCGGGGTCGCTCCATGCCCACCAGGCGTCCGAACGCCCACGCCGCGATGGGAAGGGTGATCGAACCGAGGATGGTGACGAACTTGAAGGCGATGTCGAAGGGGATGACATAGCCCAGGACCGCCGCCAGCGTGTCGGGGAGGGGGAAATAGAAGGTGTTGAGGGGCAAGCCGTCATAGGCACCGGGGAACCACCCGGTCACCTGCCCGTGGGGCAGCAGGTTCGACTTCAAGAACTCCGCCAGGCCGAAGTGCGCCCCTGTGTCACCTCCGGTCGTCATGGTGTTGGCCACCAGGAGGCTCGGATCGCACTGCCAGATGACGATGACGATCACGGTGCCGACCACCACCAGGGTGGCCAGGGCGGGAGGAGACAGCCGTCGCATCAGATCCATGGTGCCCGAAACGGGGGCCGTAGCGGCAGCACCGCCTCGAGCGGCGAGCACGGCGGGTCCACAGAGAACGGGCTCACAGAGAACGGGCTCACAGAGAACGGGCTCACAGAGAACGCTGCCTGATCAGTCCAAAGCGCCCGACACCCTCGTCAGTGCAGGACACCGGCTACCGACAGGATCGCCAACAGGTTGAACATGCCGTGGGCGAAGATCCCCGGTCCTAGCCGACCCAAGCGGTAGGCCATCAGCGACAGCACCATCCCGAACGCCGCCAGCCCGAGGAGCTCCAGCAGCTCGAAGTGCGCCAGGCCGAAGATGATCCCGTCCGCCACGACGGCCAGGCCGACACCCAGGACCGGGCCCGCCCGCTCGAAGACACGGAGCAAGGCGCGCAAGATCAAACCCCGGAAGAACAGCTCCTCGATGACCGGCACGACGACCACGGTCAGCACGGCGATGACGGCGAGGTCCGAGCCGGGGAACCCGCCCGTGAGGTGCTGGGCGGGCGCGTTCAACCGTTGGTTGAGGTGCCGCACCACGTGCTCGAGGGGAAGGTAGAGGAGGGGAAGGAGCAGGATCTGGCCGGCCAATCCGACGACGAGCCCGACGAGCACGTCCCAGGGCCGTACCTCGAGGCCCATGTCGCGACGCAGGCTTCCGGTCCCGCGCTGGCGGCTGGCGAAGACGGCGGCTCCGACGAAGCCGAACCACAGTCCGACGAGCCCGATACCACGACCCATGCGGGTGGCACGGGCTGCGCCGCCAGCTGGGCGACGTCCGACGAATGGCCCGTGGCCGCGGCGACGGCGATCAGCATGACGCTGCTCGCCAACTGACCGACGATGAACCCGAGCCCCGCGAACAGGAGCCACGCCCCTGCGTCGCGCTCGGTGCGAGGCGGGGACGCCCCCGCATCGCCTTGCTTCAACCCCCAAGCCGTGTTCACCCGAAACCCGAGGCAGACCCGAGGATGGGCACGCGAGTCGCCGCCGTCGCAACCCGGGGGGGCAGGTGGCGCTGGGCACGGCCTAGGCGCGGATGGTCGCGATGGAGGAGGTGGGGGTGGCGTCCCTCCCTCGGCTCACCGTCGCTCGAGCCGGGCGCGATGCTCGCCATCAGGCGAAAGGTTAGCGAGGACCCGTCTCAGCGCCATCCCGCCATGTGTGCATGCCCGGGCGCGTGGGCGCGTACCATGGAGAAATGAGTCCCCCCTCTCTTCCCGACCGCCGTTCGGGACGTCCCATGCCTGGTGGGACGGGTGGTCCCGCCTCGGGGGGGCCGGGCGGTCAGGGGTCGTCGGGGGGCGATCAGAGCTGGCGCTGGGTCTTCGCCCTCCTGATCGTGGCGGTCATCGCCGTCGCTCATCATCCCCCCGCTTCTGTCCAAGCCCGCCGTGAAGCAGATCCAGTACAAGACCGTTCCTCCAGAACTACGTCGAGGCCCACAAGGTCCAGTCGGCCACCATCAACAACAACACCGGGGTCATCACCGGGAACGCTGAAGAACGGTCCCGAGCTACTCGGTGAACGGCCCTGACCCCTCCCTCGACAGCGACGTGGCGGTGATGAAGAAGGACATCCCCACCGTCAAGTTCCTCACTCCCCAGGAGAGCGGCTCTGGACCAGTGGCTGCCGACCATCCTCATCCTGGTGGCGTTCGTCGGCATCTTCTTCTGGATAAGCCGACGGGCCCAGGGCCAGATGTCGGGGATCATGTCGATCGGGCGCTCGCGGGCCCGGCTCTACACGACCGAGCGGCCGCGGACGACCTTCGCCGACGTGGCCGGCTACCAGGGCGTCAAGCTCGAGATCAGCGAGGTCGTCGACTTCTTGAAGTCGCCCCACCGCTTCCGCGACATCGGGGCCAAGATCCCCAAGGGCATCCTGCTCGTCGGCCCGCCGGGCACGGGCAAGACGCTCCTGGCCCGTGCCGTGGCCGGCGAGGCCGGCGTCCCCTTCCTGTCGGTGAGCGGTTCGGACTTCATGGAGATGTTCGTCGGCGTCGGCGCCAGCCGGGTCCGCGACCTCTTCCAGACCGCCCGCAAGCAGGCGCCGGCCATCATCTTCGTCGACGAGATCGACTCCATCGGCCGCAAGCGCGGCGCCGGGCTCGGCGGCGGCCACGACGAGCGTGAGCAGACGCTCAACCAGATGCTCTCGGAGATGGACGGCTTCGACCCCGCCGAGGGCGTCGTCATCATGGCGGCCACCAACCGGCCCGACATCCTCGACCCCGCCCTGCTGCGCCCGGGCCGCTTCGACCGCCAGATCGTCGTCCCGCTCCCCGACCTCGAGGAGCGCCTGCCGATCCTGCAGGTGCACTGCAAGGACAAGCGGATCGGCCAGAACGTCGACCTCGAGCTCGTGGCCCGGGGCACGCCGGGGATGAGCGGGGCCGACCTCGCCAACCTGGTCAACGAGGCCGCCCTGCACGCCGTGCGCCGGGGCTCGCACCAGGTCGACCAGCGGGACTTCGAGGCCGCCCGCGACCGCGTCCTCATGGGCCAGCGCCGCGAGAGCCTCGTGCTCTCCGAGCCCGAGAAGGAGCGCGTCGCCTTCCACGAGGGCGGCCACGCCGTGCTCGCCTACGTGCTCGAGCACGCCGACCCCGTGCACAAGGTCACCATCCTCCCGACCGGGCTGGCCCTGGGCGTGACCCAGCAGCTGCCGATCGAGGAGCGCCACATCTACCCGCGCGACGTGATCGAGGACTCGCTCGCCGTGCGCATGGGCGGGCGCGCGGCCGAGCTGCTCGTCTACGGCGACCTGTCCACCGGTGCCAGCAACGACCTCGTCGGCAACACCGAGCTGGCCCGCAAGATGGTCCGCGAGTGGGGCATGAGCGAGGAGCTCGGGCCCATGGCCTGGGGATCGCAGGGCATGGTCTTCCTGGGCGAGGACCTCCTGCACTCCCGCGACTACTCCGAGGACACCGCCCGGGTCGTCGACGCCGAGGTCGCCCGGATCCTCCGCCAGCAGGAGGAGCGGGCCATCGAGCTCCTGAGCCGCCACCGCGGCGGCCTCGACGCGGTGGCCCGGGCCCTGCTCGAGCGCGAGACCCTCGACGGGAGCGAGGTCGGCCGGCTCGTCGACACCGCCTACGGCCGACCGGTCCACGAGGCCGGTGTCATGGCCGCCCACTTCACCACCGCCAACGGCGCCGGGACCAAGCCCGACGCCGACGCGTCGGGGAACGGCGCCGAGTCCGACACCCGGGGTGGAAGCCGAGCCCACCGGCTCGACCACAGCCAAGCCGCGACTGAAGCCGCTCCGGCCGGGCCGCCCGGACCCGCCGGCGGCCGACCACCAGCCGACCGAGTTGCGCCGGACCCCGGTACCGGCCGACCCGGTCCGAGCGCCAGGGCGCAGTCGGGCAGGGCCGGCGGCACCACCACACCGGGCTCCGCCACGGGCCGGCGTCGAGCTCCACCGCCACCGGCTGTCGGCCACCACCTCGAAGGCGCCGTCCCGAACGGCGATCCCGGCATCCGGGCCCGACGACGAGCGGGATCCTGGCCCACGCGACGACCGGCCGGCCGCGGGCCGCCCGACTCGGGGTGCCGATCGCCGGCTGTCGCCGCCGAGGTCCAGGTCGACCACGGCCAGCGATGCCCCGCTGCCGGGAGCCACGCACGCGGCGGGCACGAGCCAGCGGGTGCTCGCCGCCGGGCACCCCCGCCACGTCCCCCACCTCGGGGACGCCGGAGCCGGCGAGCCCGCCGGGCGCGGTCACCTCCCGGCTCACCACGATCCCCGTCCGCCACTGGTGAAGGTGAGCGAATACGGGACGCCGGCGGGGATCCGGGTCTGGCCCTCGCGCCGTCAGGGTGACGAGCGACTGCGGCCGGGACGTGCATCGCCAACGGCTCCGCGCCGCCCCCTGCGAGAGCCCGATGGCCACCGACACCCGGCCGGGCGCGTCGTGGGGTTCAGGACGTGGAACGCCACGGCCCCCCCCGGGATCCCGGTGCTCTGGGCGAAAGACCCACTGAGACGCCGGCGCCGGGCTGCCGAGGGTGAGCGAGATCCCACCGTCGCCCGGTGTCCCCACCGACTCCAGCTCGGTGGCCACCACCCCGCCCGACAGCGTCGAGACCTCGGTGGCGATGGCCGCGTCGTGGGCAGCGTGGTCACCGATGTTCTCGGTCACGAGCGACCCGGGCGCGATCGTCGATGCCCTGGTAGGCGGCGGGGCCAGATATCCCGCCGTCGACGACACCAGGGAGACGTTCGACCACGGCGTCGGTGGCGGCCGGGTTGAACAGCGACAGGATCAGCCCGCCGCCCTGGGACGTGGCGCCGTGGGCGAAGTACCAGTCGGTGGCGGTCGAGGGCGCGCACGGCGCCATGCTCCACCCCAGCGGGCTCTGCACCGACTCCGACACGGCGACGCCGCCTCCGTCGAGGACCACGGCGGCGGCCACCAAGCTCGTCGACCCGAGCTGGTCCGCGCCCACCGCGACTGGCCGTCGGTGGGCACCGTCAGCGACATGGTGCGCGCCCCGGCCCACGGCGCCGGCTGAGAAGCGCCCGGTGCGAGCGCAGAGACGGCGGTCAGCGTGCCGTGCACCGGGTGGCCGCCGGCGTTGGTGAGCACGATCGTCGCCGGCGCGCCACCTTGTGCGCCGGTCCCGCCGGCGCAGAACCACGCCGAGGACTCGGTGTGGCGGTCGGCGCCACCCGGAACGTCGACGACGCGTCGGTGGCCGCCGGGACCGCGGTCGAGCGCCGCGGAGCGGGCGATGACCCGGTCCGACGACCCCGGTGACGACCAGCACGGCCACCAGGACGACGATCATCAGCACGCGTCGCAGCGAACCGGTCACGTCACCACCGGGCTCATCGAGTCAGAGCTGCTCGGTGCTCGTTCCACCGGCAGGGCTCCGACACCACGGTCGCCGGCACGGTCCCGTCCCCGGCGGCGTCGCCTCGCCCCACGGCGGCCGAAGGGTCCCCACCACCAGTCGAGCCACCAGGCCCGGCCGGCCAGCGCCGCCGCCACCACGACCCACGCCACGGTCTCCACCACGATCTCGAGTCCGTGGGCCCACGACCCGACGAAGGCACGGTGACCGTCCCCGGTCGGCCACGGGGAACGTCGACGCGTAGCCGAAGGCGGTCGAGGCGCGCACCGACCGGCACCGTGGGGCCCCTGTCAGCTGCCAATCCCGCGGCGGGCGCCACCGCATTGAGGACGGTCCCCGCCGGCACCGCGACCCGTGACGCTCGTGGCCCCCGACGCGCCGAGACAGCGCCGGCGTCCATCCGGTCAAGGCCGGATCGACGCCGGTGACCGCGGCGGCGGGCGACGCCGGCACGCCGGCGGTGGTCCGCGACCGCCCGCAGCGGCAAGCGGCGAGGGGTCGACGAAGACGTCGAACCCACCTTGGGAGATGATCTGGCGCAGGTCGATCTGGGCCGACAGCGCGTCGAGGAGGTCGGCCGGGAGCCGGATCGGAGATCGGGGTCTGGAGCCCGGGGATCGAGGGCGCCAGGGTGTCCACGACCACCACGTAGCGGACCGCGTACGGCGCCAGCAGCCGTCCCAGCCGGACCGTGGCGTGGCTCCGGGCGAGCCGGACCCCGTTGCCGATCGCGGCGGCCTTACCCGGTGAGGAGCCCGGCCACAGCCCGGTGATGTCGGGCAGCCCGTTCTCGCTCACGCTGTAGGCGAGCCCGGGCGTGAGCTCCCACCCGTTGCCGGGCAGCACACGGGGGTCGCCCAGCCACAGGACGCGGAAGTCGCCCTGGGTCGAGTTGGCCGCCATCCAGGTCGTGGCCTCGGCGTAGCCCGACGGCACCAGGTCCCACCGACCCCCCAGGCTTCCCACCAGCACGGGCAGCATGCCCACCACCGCCGCGGCGGCGGCGGTCACGGCGGCCACCTGACGCCAACCGAAGCGGTAGCCGGGCAGGTCGAGCTGGAAGGCGGCCACGCCGAGGCCGACCGCCAGGGCGATCCCCACCCCGGCAGGCGCCAGGAGCACCTGGGGGGCGATGGCAAGGGGCCCAGGTCCACCCCGCCCGGCCAGCCAGGCGACGGCCCAGGCCACCACCGCGATCGACCACGCCCGGCCGGCCCAGGCGAGGCGCGACCGGGCACCGATGAACAGCGGCAGCGCCGCGGCGGCCAGGAAGGCCCACCCCGAGCGCGGCGTCCCCGATGGGGCCCACCGCAAGGCGCAGCAGGGCGCCCCAGCCGGCGCCGGTCGACGAAGACACCGGCAGGCCGGCCAACGTCTGCCACCGGTCGGGCCCACCCAGCACGGCGAAGGACCACGGCGCCAGGAGCAATACGAACGGAACCGGTGCCACAGAGC
>CAVWWR010000003.1:0-1628225 GCA_963758765.1 uncultured Acidimicrobiales bacterium | reverse complement strand
TCCTGTTGGCGCACCACCTTCTGGCGCACGGATGGGCCATGGCACGCGACGTCGACCGCGTCTTGCTCAGTGTGGTGCGCATGGACGTGAGCCCGCTCGGGGCTGGCGCGCTGGCGGGGTCGTCCCTCCCCCTCGATCCCGACGGGGTCGCCGACGACCTCGGGTTCGGAAGCCGGTTCGAGAACTCTCTCGACGCCGTCTCCGACCGCGACTTCGTGGTCGAATCGCTCTTCGACCTGGCGCTGCTGGGGGTCCATCTGTCGCGCCTGGGCGAGGAGTTCGTGCTGTGGTCCAGCGAGGAGTTCGGCTTCGTGGTCCTCGACGATGCCTACGCCACGGGGAGCTCGATGCTCCCCCAGAAGAAGAACCCTGACGTGGCCGAGCTGGCCCGCGCCAAGGCGGGCCGGCTGATCGGCCACGTGGCGGGGATGCTGGCCACACTCAAGGGGTTGCCCTTCGCCTACAACCGCGATCTGCAGGAGGACAAGGAACCCCTGTTCGACGCATTCGACCAGATCAAGCGGGCGCTGCCCGCCGTCATGGGGATGCTCGCCACGGCGCACTTCGACACCGAGGAGATGCGGACAGCCGCCGACGGGCCAGCTGCCGCCGCGGTCGACCTGGCCGAGTGGCTGGTGGAGAGAGGAATGCCTTTTCGACAGGCACACGTCGTGGTGGGCTCGCTCGTGCGCGACTCGTTACAACGAGGTGTCCCTCTCGCCGAGCTGGTGCAGGCCAGCCCGCATCTCGGAGGCGACGCCTTGGGGCTGCTCGAGCCCGGGGTGGCGGTGACGCGTCGTACTTCTCCGGGCGGCGCGGGCCCGCGGCCGGTGGCGGTGCAGGTTGAGCGATTCCGTCACCGTCTCGAGTTGGACCGCCAGCGAGTGAGCCATGCCGCCGCGGCCGCCCACGTCTCAGGTGGTCCGCGCACCGTCGGTGCCAACGACGACGGCGCGGAGGCGCGGTCCCGAGCCGGTGCGCCGCGCGGCGGCGAGGACATCGGCGGGAACGGGGCGTGAGCGAAAACGTCGTGACGCGTCGTCGCCGGCGGGCGCTCCCACGGCGGTTCTACGCGGGCAGCGCCACCGAAGTGGCGCCACAACTCCTCAACAAACTGCTCGTCGCGCGGCGGACGGGCAGGCCGGATCGTCGAGGTGGAGGCGTACCGGGGGAGCCATGACCCGGCGTCGCACGCCTTTCGGGGCCCCACCCGGCGCAACGCCATCATGTTCGGGGGCCCGGGCCGGCTGTACGTGTACTTCACCTACGGCATGCATTTCTGCGCCAACGTCGTGTGCATGCCCGAGGGCACGGCCGAGGCCGTCCTCCTGAGGGCGCTGGCCCCGGTGTCGGGGCTCGACGCCATGCGGGCGGCGCGTGCGGGGATCGAGAAGGACGTGGACCTGGCGAGCGGTCCGGCCAAGTTGTGCCAGGCCATGGGCATCACCCGAGCCGACGACGGCGCCGATCTGGTGACGGGTGGCGCGGGAATCCGAGTCGTCGACGACGGTGTGACCCCACCGACGTCCCCCGCATCTTCAGGTCGGGTCGGCATCCGCCACGCCACCGAGTTGCCTTGGCGATGGTGGGTGCCGGGCGATCCCAACGTGTCGCAGTCCCGTGGCCTGGGACCTTCGAGGCGCCGGTAGGCTCTCCACAAGGCGGCCGAGCCTGCCCATGTGGACACGGCCTTGCTGTGGTCCGTGTGGCGGGTGTGGCGCGATTGGCCCCTTTGACACCTCGGTGCCGCGCCAGTACCATGATGAACCCCCCGGCCGGGAGACTGACCGCGGGACCTGGCACCTACGCCTCCGGGTGTGTGCCGCGTCGCTCCTTGAAAACGGAACAGTGAGAGCCAAAAGCCAGTGCGGGCAACCACGCGGCGCGTTTCGCGCGTCTCGTGGTTGAACGACACGGAATTAAGTAACAGAACCAAGCACTTCACGGACAGCAACACACCGTGCTGTGCCGGGTCGACAAGGGGGCAGTCAGCCCCGAGTCGGCTCTCCGATCTGCGGTGGCGCTTTCGGGCGACATCGTCGGTCTCGATGGAGAGTTTGATCCTGGCTCAGGACGAACGCTGGCGGCGTGCCTAACACATGCAAGTCGAACGAGGTCCAACCGGTGGCAACACTGGTGAAGACCGAGTGGCGAACGGGTGAGTAACACGTGAGCAACCTGCCTCGAAGACTGGGATAACCCCGGGAAACCGGAGCTAATACCGGATACCCCCACCGGGTCGCATGGCCTGGTGAGGAAATGGATTCCGCTTTGAGAGGGGCTCGCGGCCTATCAGCTTGATGGTGGGGTAATGGCCTACCATGGCACCGACGGGTAGCTGGTCTGAGAGGACGATCAGCCACACTGGGACTGAGACACGGCCCAGACTCCTACGGGAGGCAGCAGTGGGGAATCTTGCGCAATGGGCGAAAGCCTGACGCAGCAACGCCGCGTGTGGGACGAAGGCCTTCTGGGTTGTAAACCACTTTCAGCAGGGACGATTGTGACGGTACCTGCAGAAGAAGCCCCGGCCAACTACGTGCCAGCAGCCGCGGTAATACGTAGGGGGCGAGCGTTGTCCGGAATTATTGGGCGTAAAGAGCTCGTAGGCGGCTTAGCAAGTCACGTGTGAAATCTCCAGGCTCAACCTGGTGATGCCACGTGATACTGCTATGGCTTGAGTCCGGTAGGGGACCATGGAATTCCTGGTGTAGCGGTGAAATGCGCAGATATCAGGAGGAACACCAGTGGCGAAGGCGGTGGTCTGGGCCGGTACTGACGCTGAGGAGCGAAAGCGTGGGGAGCGAACAGGATAGATCTTGTCCTCTTCAACGGTAACGTTGATGACAAAACCAGCTGTATCGGTGAAAGTCCGTGTTACAACCCGATCCTACGATCGGGAAGTGATGCGGATAACGCCGAGGGAAGTTCGCTCAACTCCAAACGTACTGACGAGTCGGCAGCAGCAAATCTTAGTGGGCACACTCCTGGGTGACGGGTGCCTGGCGCAACACGGTCGGTTTCACCGGCTGTTCGTCAAGCATCAGTTGTCCCAGCGAGGATTGGCTGAGCTGAAGCGTGATGCATTCGGTGACTTTGTCACCATGCAACTCCATCAGTTCGACCAACGACTCGGGAACCGCCTGTACCCGTGCGTGCAATTTGTGACACGCACGAATCCAGTGTTCTCTGAGTGGCACCACCGGTTCTACCGGGATCGACGAAAGATCGTTCCCACGAACATTGCTGACCTGTTGACGCCGCTGTCCATGGCCATATGGTTCATGGACGATGGCGGCGCCGACTTTGCCGGCTTGAACCTCCAGACCCACAACTTCGGGCCACAGGAGGTAGAGCATCTGGTAGCGACTCTTGCAGAGAGGTTTGCGATCACGGCCACAACCAGGGCCAATAAAGGAAGGCGGATTATCTACATACCGGCTTCCAGTGTTGGATCGTTCAGCTGTGTGATCGAATCTCACATTCTGCCGGAGTTGCGTTACAAGCTCGTACCGAGGAGAGAGCGAACCCCGTAGAGACTGTACGCTGGACCCCTTGCCCACCAGAGCAAGGGATATGACATAGTCCGACCTCGCTGGTAACAGCGAGAGGTCATCAGAAATGGTGATCCGCCAAGTGACGAACTTGGTCAGTACCCAGATCGAGGTGAAAACCTCGGGAGGGGGAAAGTAACAGTCGTGTAGATACCCTGGTAGTCCACGCCGTAAACGTTGGGCACTAGGTGTGGGACCCTATCGACGGGTTCCGTGCCGCAGCTAACGCATTAAGTGCCCCGCCTGGGGAGTACGGCCGCAAGGCTAAAACTCAAAGGAATTGACGGGGGCCCGCACAAGCGGCGGAGCATGTGGCTTAATTCGAGGCAACGCGAAGAACCTTACCTGGGCTTGACATTTAGGGAAAAGCCGTAGAGATACGGTGTCCTTCGGGGTCCTAAACAGGTGGTGCATGGCTGTCGTCAGCTCGTGTCGTGAGATGTTGGGTTAAGTCCCGCAACGAGCGCAACCCTTGTCCGATGTTACCAGCGGGTTATGCCGGGGACTCGTCGGAGACTGCCGGGGTCAACTCGGAGGAAGGTGGGGATGACGTCAAGTCATCATGCCCCTTACGTCCAGGGCTGCACACATGCTACAATGGCCGGTACAACGGGCTGCTATCCCGCGAGGGGGAGCCAATCCCAAAAGCCGGTCTCAGTTCGGATTGCAGTCTGCAACTCGACTGCATGAAGTCGGAGTCGCTAGTAATCCCGGATCAGCAACGCCGGGGTGAATACGTTCCCGGGCCTTGTACACACCGCCCGTCACACCACGAAAGTCGGCAACACCCGAAGCCGGTGGCCCAACCCTTTTGGGAGGGAGCCGTCGAAGGTGGGGTCGGCGATTGGGGTGAAGTCGTAAGTAACGTTGCGACCTCTCGTTGGTAACAACGAGCGACACAAACTTGGCTGTATGCTGGAAAACCCGAGTATCCAGCGGTACTCGTGTACGTCAAACCCATTGCAAGGGTTACTACGACGTGCGCAGTGACAATCCGTCTGGTGCGGACAATCAGCAGGGAAGTCCATCACTCCCGCCCTAGGTGGTGATGTGACCCCTCAGAGACTACACGCCGAGCTCCTGGCTGTTAGCGCAAAGGGATTGGATGTTTAACGTCCATTTGAAGCGCCAACAGATTCAAACCAGGATGAAGATATAGTCCACGCCCCATAGCGATATGGGGGCACTCGTGAACAAGGTAGCCGTACCGGAAGGTGCGGCTGGATCACCTCCTTTCTAAGGAGTCAACTCTCGACCGCAATGGTCGAGGACTCCCAGTCGATCACTGGTTATTCGGCGCTCCCGTATTCTCGGCGGCTGTCCGTCCCGCCCGTTCCCCTCGAGGGAGCGGCCAGGCCGGCCCCGTATCCGAGTCTTCGTGAGCGTCGGACCTCACTGTTCCGTTTTGAGGGAGCGGCTTTGTTTGCCGCTGCTTCCGTGAAGTCGACGGCATCTTTGGTCGTCGACCGCTCGCGTCCTTCGTCCGGCCGCCGTTGAGTACCTGCGACGGCAGTGCGCGCCCCTTGAGAATTCCATAGCGAGCACGAGCATCTTTGTTCTCCAAGCTACAAAGAGCCAACGGTGGATGCCTTGGCGCCTGAAGCCTAAGAAGGACGTGGGAGGCTGCGAAAAGCCACGGGGAGCTGCCGACCAAGCTTCGATCCGTGGATGTCCGAATGGGGAAACCCGGCACCCGTCATGGGGTGTCACTCCGGTCTGAACACATAGGACCGAGAGAGGGAACCGGGGGAATTGAAACATCTCAGTACCCCGAGGAGAGGAAAGCAACAGCGACTCCCTTAGTAGCGGCGAGCGAAAAGGGAATAGCCCAAACCGAGCCGGTGTCAAGCCTGGTGGCGTTGCCGGTTGGGGGTTGTGGGAGCCAATAGAAGGGGCGCCAGACCCTTCACGGAGTTACAAAGCCTCGATCTAGCAGAAGTGGTTTGGAACACCACGCCACAGACGGTAAGAGCCCCGTACACGAAAGGTCGAAGGCCTCCGATTGGATTTCCCAAGTAGCGCCGGATCCGGGAAAGCCGGTGTGAATCTGCGAGGACCACCTCGTAAGGCTAAGTACTCACAGGCGACCGATAGCGGACTAGTACCGTGAGGGAAAGGTGAAAAGTACCCCGGGAGGGGAGTGAAATAGTACCTGAAACCGTTGGCTTACAAACAGTCAGAGCGTCGTCGGCGCCCACTCACGCGTGTGGCGTCTCACTTCGGTGAGGCATCACCGCCACGTGGGCCTACGCCGGCCGTGATGGCGTGCCTTTTGAAGAATGAGCCAGGGAGTTACCGTGTGTGGCGAGGTTAACCCGAGAGGGGGAGCCGGAGCGAAAGCGAGTCTTAATAGGGCGTACAGTCGCATGTGGTAGACCCGAAGCCGAGTGATCTATCCATGGGCAGGCTGAAGCGGGGGTAAGACCCCGTGGAGGGCCGAACCCACCCTGGTTGAAAACAGGGGGGATGACCTGTGGATAGGGGTGAAAGGCCAAGCAAACTCGGTGATAGCTGGTTCTCCCCGAAATGCATTTAGGTGCAGCGTCGGGCGTTCAGCATCGGAGGTAGAGCACTGAATGGGCTAGGGGGCCTACAAGCTTACCGACCCCAATCAAACTCCGAATGCCGATGCTCCAGAGCCCGGCAGTGAGACCACGGGGGATGAGCTTCGTTGGTCGAAAGGGAAACAGCCCAGATCGCCGGCTAAGGCCCCAAATTCTTGACTAAGTGGAAAACGATGTGGGAACGCAAAGACAGCCAGGAGGTTGGCTCAGAAGCAGCCATCCTTGAAAGAGTGCGTAATAGCTCACTGGTCGAGTGGTCCTGCGCGGACAATGTAACGGGGCTCAAGTCAAGAGCCGAAGCCGCGGATTTCCATTCCGCTCGGAGCGCGCCGCTTGCGGTGCCCTCCGGGAGTAACGGGTGGGAGTGGTAGGGGAGCGTCGAACTCTGCAGTGAAGCGCCGGTGGGAACCGGCGTGGAGCGGGTTCGAGTGAGAATCCTGGTATGAGTAGCGAGAGAGGGGTGAGAAACCCCTCCGCCGTAAGCCCAAGGGTTCCTGGGGAAGGCTAATCCCCCCAGGGTGAGTCGGGAGCTAAGGCGAGGCCGAGAGGCGTAGTCGATGCACAGCTGGTTGATATTCCAGCACCACCGTGTCCGCGCCCAACCCAATTTCGAACTCCTAAGGGGCTGGCCTTCGGGCCGAACCGACCGATTCGGAGGCGGGTAGCGAAGAGGGGACGCAGGAGGGTAGGTGAGCCCAGGCGTTGGTTGTCCTGGGGTAAGCGAGTAGGGAGGGGTCTAGGCAAATCCGGGCCCCGTCAATCCCGAGACGCGATGCCGAGCCGATTAGGTGAAGTCACTGATCCCATGCTGCCGAGAAAAGCCTCTAGCGAGCTGGCACGGTGCCCGTACCCCAAACCGACACAGGTGGGCGGGTAGAGAATACCAAGGCGATCGGGAGAACTGTGGTTAAGGAACTCGGCAAATTACCTCCGTAACTTCGGGAGAAGGAGGGCCTCGATAGGGTGATAGGACTTCGCGTCCTTGAGCCTGAGGGGGCCGCAGAAACCAGGGGAAAGCGACTGTTTACTAAAAACACAGGAGCGTGCGAAGTCCTAAGACGATGTATACGCTCTGACGCCTGCCCGGTGCCGGAAGGTTACGGGGAAGGGTTAGCCTTCGGGCGAAGCCCTGAACCTAAGCCCCGGTAAACGGCGGCCGTAAACACCAGTTGCGGCTCCAGTTGGGTAACCGACTGGAACAAACCTTGCTATTTGCTGGAAACCCCGTGTATCTGGCGGTACTCATTCATGTCGCACCCTGTTCCTAGGGTGTCGGTGTGAGTAGTGACAATCCGTCCAGTGCGGACAATCAGCAGGAAAGGCCTAGTTCCTCGAGCTGGCTGGATCAGATTCCGTGTGACCTGGGTAACTGGGTCGCCGGATTCGTCGATGGAGAGGGAAGCTTCAACGTCCCGATCCGTCGAGAGCGCGATCGTTGTATTTCTCAAGGTGTTTACGAGATATAACGAAGCTCGTCCTGTCAGGTCGGCACCTGTCGACTCAGGGAATCGGTGACATCCTCATCCTGAGGGGCCCGATGAACCGAGTCGGCAAGCGTCGTTATGACGAGAAGTACATTCTCGCCGTATTGAGGGACTGGGAATCCTCAGAGGCCATACGCAAGGCTCCACCTGTGAAGCCAGGTGGATGAAGATATGGTCCACGCCCCATAGCGATATGGGGGCTTGCGTGAACTATAACGGTCCTAAGGTAGGAAACCTCTAGATACTTAGAGGTAGCTGCCCCCCGCATCGGTGACGATGCGGTGCGCAGTCGGCTATATGCTGGAAAAGCCGGTGAATCCTCCACTACTCGTCGTTCATGTCAGAATCGCGTGACAGCTTGCGCGTTCTTCTCGCGGACGGCAGTGACAATGTGAGAGGTGCGGAAAATCAGCAGGAAAGACTCGGGGTTTTGTTTGTCTCCGAGAATCCTCAGAGGCCATACGCCGACCGTCTCACCAAGAGAATGCGGTGAGATGATGAGATGGTCCGAGCCCTACGGCGACGTAGGGAGGCTGGCGGAAACGTACGGCCCGCCTATCGATCAGCAGTTCGATCAGTAGGTCATCAAGTAACAGCCCTTAGCGAAATTCCTTGTCGGGTAAGAAGTTGCCCCGCATGAGAGTGATCTCATGTGTCAATCCCGCTATAACGGCGAAGCCCTACCCAACTGTCTCGATAAGGACGAGACGAGAGTTGGCGGGTAATGCCGTGGGAAGCCCTCTGCCGCTTCGGCGGTATGGCCCCGTAACGACTGATCCCTTCGGGGAGAGGCTCCAGTCCTGTCACAGCCTCGGCGTAGCGTCGAGACGTGGCAAATCTATGGCTGGGGCAACACGCGGGCTCTCTGCAATCGGCGGTCGATGTTCCGTCGTACCTTTCTGGGTACGTTGACGGTGAGGGATGTTTCACAGTCTCGATCTCACCAAGACCGACGATCGTCGTCGGCTGGGAAGTGAGGCCGAGTCTGTCGGTCAGTCAAAATAGTGATCGCTCTGAGGTTCTCTTGCTGATGCAGGAGTACTTCGGATGCGGGACCATGCGACCAGACCGGAGTGACAGGACGCTCAAATGGGAGGTGCGAAGCCTTCCGATCCTGATGGCTCGAATCGTTCCACATTTCAAGACGTATCCACTGCTTTCCAGTAAGCAACAGGACTTTGAACTGTTCGCAGACATTTGCGAGCGAATGGTGAGAGGTGAACACCTGACGCCGACTGGACTGCAAGAAATCGTACGACTGGCAGGACGTATGAACCCGAGCGGTAAGCGCGGGTACGATCCTTCCAGGATCATCGACAGCCTCGCAGAGATGAAGGCATAGTCTGTCCCCCTCGAAAGAGGGGATTACGACGAAGTTCCGACCTGCACGAATGGCGTAACGACTTTCCTACTGTCTCAACCACAGACCCGGCGAAATTGAACTACGAGTAAAGATGCTCGTTAGCTGCATCAGGACGGAAAGACCCCGTGGACCTTTACTACAGCTTGATGTTGAGCTTTGGTACGGATTGTGTAGGATAGGTGGGAGTCTTTGAAGCTTCGGCGCCAGCCGAGGTGGAGACAACCTTGAAATACCACCCTTTTCGTGCCGGGGCCCTAACCCAGGTCCGTGATCCGGATCGGGAACAGCGTCAGGTGGGTAGTTTGACTGGGGCGGTCGCCTTAACAAAATGGGGCGAATCATGGGAAACCATGTGAGATAAAACTCTCGGCGTATGCTGGAACATCCGAGTATCTGGCAGTACTCGTTCGTGTTACACCGCGTTCGTAGCGTTGTGGCATGAGCAGTGAAAATCTGACCAGTGCGGACAATCAGCAGGTTGGGCGAAGAGCTTTCTTTCGCCTACCCCAACGACCACAACGAGAGCCCCGTTGCTTTGCAACGGGTGATGGGATGGTCTGAACTGCATGGCGACATGCAGATCGAGGCAGAAATGACCTCGAGACGGTAGTTGCGTTTTCGTGCTACCGGGCTAACAGATTGCCTAAACTGTAACGGAGGCGCCCAAAGGTTCCCTCAGGCTGGTTGGCAATCAGCCGTCGAGTGCAATGGCACAAGGGAGCTTGACTGCGAGACCTACAAGTCGAGCAGGTGCGAAAGCAGGGCATAGTGATCCAGCGGTGGCTTGTGGAAGCGCCGTTGCTCAACGGATAAAAGGTACCCCGGGGATAACAGGCTCATCTTCCCCAAGAGTCCATATCGACGGGAAGGTTTGGCACCTCGATGTCGGCTCGTCGCATCCTGGGGCTGAAGCCGGTCCCAAGGGTTGGGCTGTTCGCCCATTAAAGCGGTACGCGAGCTGGGTTTAGAACGTAGAATGCTGCGTCCCCAGGGAGTAATTCCTGGGTGCTCACCGGCTCATATCGGTGGAACCCTGAACGTCACAACCGAACGTTATGTTCAGGGCAATACCGAGGGAAGGCCAACACACATTGAGAGCGTTGGACGCGTCCTATGTTGCAGGATTCCTCGACGGCGACGGAAGTATCCACTTCCAGCTCGTCCGGCAGGAGGAGTACAGGTTCGGGTATTACATCCGGGCCAGCGTGTCGTTCTCGCAAAGCACCTCCACTCGCTCAGGCTTGGAGTCAATCCAGGGCCTGGTTGGCGGAGGTGGATACATGCGTGATCGAGGTACCGGCATGAGTGATCTCGTGATCACTAGTCGGCCCCTACTCCTCAAACTGCTCTCCGCCGTGGAGCCGTACGTGATCTTCAAACGAGAGCATGTACGGCGTGCGCTCCTTTAGCTTCCTCGGCTCGACAAGCTGAGGGATCCGGAAGAGTTCCTGCGACTAGCACACGAAGTCGACGCTTTTGCAACCCTAAACTATTCGGAATCGAAGCGGATCTCCGCCGTGGATGTCGAGCAACATCTACGTAGCAAGGGCGTGTTGTGCCCCTGTAACGACTTCCTCGCATGCAACAGCGAGGGGATGGCGTCAGAAAAGTAACAACCATCCAAGAATCACGGACGCCATGAGACGCCGGCCCCTAGAAATAGGGTGAAGGTATAGTCTGTGCCCGTAGTAATACGGGATTATCACGCGCGAGACAGTTCGGTCCCTATCCGATGCAGCCGCAGGAGACCTGAGGAAGGCTGTCCCTAGTACGAGAGGACCGGGACGGACGTAGCTCTCGTGTGCCAGTTGTCCTGCCAAGGGCACGGCTGGTTAGCGACCTACGGATGGGATAAGCGCTGAAAGCATCTAAGCGCGAAGCTCGTTCCAAGATGAGGTCTCCCACAGGACAACCTGGTAAGGCCCGTGGCTAGATCACCACGTTGATAGGCCGGAGGTGTACGCACGGCAACGTGTTCAGCCGACCGGTACTAATCGGCCGAGGGCTTGGAGAGCTACTGTGCTCGTGCTCGCTATGGAACGCTCACGGGGCGGCCGGACGGCCGCTCCACCTCCGAGGCCATTTGGGTCCTTGAGAGGAGCACGATTTCCGGTGATCATGGCGGCGGGGCAACACCCGTTCCCATTCCGAACACGGCAGTTAAGCCCGCCAGCGCCGATGGTACTTGGGGGGAGACTCCCTGGGAGAGTAGGACGTCGCCGGAATACTTCGACAGAGATGGGCCCCCGCGAGAGCGGGGGCCCATCTCCTTTTGGGCCCGAGTTCGGGCACCCGCGTCCGCTCATTTGGTGCAACTCGCAGGTAGCGTGGGGTGTCGCGGACCGAACGATGTCGGTCCCGATCGGACACCGAGGAGGCCGGTGAGCGTCGTTCTCGAGGTGGAGGGCCTCACCACCGAGTTCCGGCTGAAGCACTCGTCGGTCGTGGCCGTCGACGGCATCTCCTTCCACGTGGACGAGAGCGAGTGCGTGGGGGTCGTGGGGGAGTCGGGCTGTGGCAAGACCACCACCGGGCTCTCCGTCATGAGGCTCCTCCCCCCCGTGGGGCACATCACGAGCGGGCAGGTCCGCTTACTGGGACGGGACGTCGCCCCCCTGTCGGAGAAGGAGATGTGCCAGATCAGGGGGAACGAGATCGGCATGATCTTCCAGGACCCCCTGACCTCGCTCAACCCCACCATGACGATCGGCCGCCAGATCGCCGAGAGCGTCCGCCTGCACCGGGGGGCGTCGAAGGCTCAGGCCCGGGCCCGCGCCCTCGAGGTCCTCTCTCTCGTCGACATGCCCCGCCCCGCTGAGCGGCTCGACACCTATCCCCACCAGCTCTCGGGGGGTCTGCGCCAGCGCGTCATGATCGCCATGGCTCTGGCCTGTGAGCCCAAGCTGCTCATCGCCGACGAGCCCACCACCGCACTCGACGTCACCATTCAGGCGCAGATCCTCGACCTGATCGACAGCCTGCGTCAGCAGCTCAAGATGGCCGTGGTGCTCATCACCCACGACATGGGGGTCATCGCCGGGCGCACGGACCGCGTGCTGGTGATGTACGCCGGAAAGATCGTCGAGGAGGCGGCGACCCTCGAGATGTTCACCTCCATGCGCCACCGTTACTCCGAAGCGCTCCTGGCCTCGGTCCCCAAGGTCGACCAGGACGCCTCGGTGCCGTTGCGCAGCATCGCCGGATTGCCGCCGGACCTCTCCAAGCCCATGCACAACTGTCGATTCGCACCTCGGTGCCGGTTCGCGCACGACAACTGCTGGCAGCTCGAACCCCCGTTGGAGCGCGTCGACAGGAGCCCGACCCACCTGGCGGCGTGCTTCTACCCCGTGGGCACCGGCGAGGAGCACGCCTCGGTGGCGGCGACCGCCGCGGTCGCCTCCGGGGACGTCGTGCTGGGGGCCGAGATCGGACCCGACGATGCGGTGGTCGCCCACCAGCGCACCCGTGCCGAACAGCTCGAGGGCCGGGCCGTGCTCCTCGAGGTGGACCGGCTGGTCAAGGAGTTCCCGGTGACCGCGGGTGCGGTCCTGCAGCGCAAGGTGGGGAGCGTCAAGGCCGTCTCCGACGTGTCGTTCTCCATTCGCACGGGCGAGACCTTCGGCCTCGTCGGTGAGTCGGGGTGTGGCAAGACCACCATCGGTCGGCTCGTCGTGGCCCTCGAGCGGGCGGATTCGGGACGGATCGTCTTCGAAGGCGACGACATCCGCCGGCTCCGGGGCAAGGCGCTTCGGAACAAGCGCCGTGACATGCAGCTCATGTTCCAGGACCCCTATGCCTCGCTCGACCCGCGCATGAGGGTGGGGACGATCCTCCGCGAGCCGCTGGTCGTCCAAGGGATCGGCAACGGGGCCGAGCGCGTCGAAAGGGTCAAGTCGCTTCTGAACGAAGTGGGGCTCAGCCCCACGGCCGTCGATCTCTATCCGCACGAGTTCTCCGGCGGCCAGCGCCAGCGGATCGGTCTGGCCCGTGCCCTGGCTCTCGAGCCGCGCCTGATCGTCGCCGACGAACCGGTCTCCGCGCTCGACGTGTCCATCCAGGCCCAGATCCTGAATCTCCTGAAGGAGCTCCAGCTTCGACACCAGCTCACCTACATCGTGATCAGCCACGACCTCGCCGTGGTGAAGTACGTGTCGGACTCCATCGGTGTGATGTACCTCGGCAAGTTGGTCGAGATCGGGCCCTCTCAACGCGTCTACGACAGCACCGTCCATCCCTACACGCGGGCGCTGATCGATGCCATTCCCGAGCCCGACGTCGTCCGGGCTCGGGCCAAGAAGGCGGGACACATCCGTGGTGAGCTGCCCTCGGCCCTCAACCCGCCCTCGGGTTGCCGTTTCCGGACACGGTGCCCGTACGCGCAGGACATCTGCGCTCAGGAAGAACCACCGCTGCGGCCCTTCGGGACGCGACACCTCGCCGCCTGTCACTTTCCCCTGCAGACACCGTCAGGCACGGCCCCCGACAACCGGGTACCGGTGGCGGTGGGTGACAGCTGACAGCTGCACCGTCTCACCAGCTGCGCCGCTTCCGGAGACAGCGGGACAGGTGTCAGCGTTGCTGCAGTCGTACCTCGAGTGAGTCGCGCAGGGCGTCGCCGATGAAGTTGAAGGCCACCACCACGAGCACGATGGCGATGCCGGCGGGATAGATCTCCCACCAGAAATCCTGGACGGCGTACGTCACGCCGTTGGAGAGCATCGATCCCCAGTCCGTTTGGGGAAGCTGGACCCCGAGACCCAGATAGCCCAAGAAAGCCAAGAGCAAGATGGCGTCGGCCACCTGGAAGGTGGCATTGACGATGATCGTGCCGATGGCGTTGGGCATGATGTGGCGCAGCACGATCCGCCGCCGACTCCCGCCCATGACCCGCACCGCTTGGACGTATTCCCGGACGCGCAGGCTGAGCGTCTCGCCCCGGATGAGCCGGGCCGGCACGAGCCACGAGACGAAGGCGATGACCAGGATCAGCACTGTCACCGTGGGGTGGAAGACCACTGCCAGGACGATGAGCAGGAACAGGAAGGGGATCGACAGCAACGTGTCGACGATGCGCATCATGAGGGCGTCGACCCAACCTCCGAAGAAGCCCGAGATGGCGCCGTAGAGGGCTCCCCACGCCGTCCCCAGAATGGCGGCGAGAAAGCCCACAATGAGCGAGTTCTTCCCACCGAACATCAAACGGCCGAGGATGTCGAACCCGGCGTTGTCGGTGCCCAGCAGGTGTTGACCGCTGGGCGGAGCGTTGGACGTGGAGGTGACCAGTTGCTCCTGAGCGTTGGTCTGATTGGTGTGATAGAAGACCGGTCCCAACCAACAGAACAGCACCATGAAGACGATGATCGCCAGCCCGACTACGGCGAGCTTGTTCTCGGTGAAGACCGACGCCACCTGACGGAGCATGCTGCCCGTCGAGACGGCTTCCCCGCCGCTCGGCGTCCCACCGCCGCCCGCCGCCAGTTGCTCGGCAGGCTCGACCCGGACAGTGCCCGGTAGTAGGGGATACCCAGGTTCACTTGGCATAGCGGATCCTCGGATCGACCACGGCGTAGAGGATGTCGGCGATGAGCGACCCCACCACGGTGGCCAGGGTGGCCACGAGGGCGGTCCCGAGCAGCAGCGGGACGTCGGTGTTTGTGGCGGCTTCGTAGGCCAACAATCCCATCCCCGGATAGTTGAACACGGTCTCGGTGATGAGCGCACCGCTGACGATGGCGGGGATGGACAACCCCAGCAACGTCACGATGGGGATGATGGCGTTGCGCAGCGCGTGGACGAACAGCACCCGACGAGGGCCCGCACCCTTGGCCCGAGCCGTGCGGACGTAGTCCTCGGTCATCGCCTCCATCATCGAAGACCGCATGTACCGGCTGAACGAGGCGATGGTGATGGCCGCCAAGGTGAACTCGGGCAGGACGAGGCCACGCGGGTCCCCCAGGATGGCCCCCACGGTGTGACCCTGGGGGGCCATCACTGGGAAGAGGTGTATGTCGATGGCGAAATACAGGATCAGCAGTGTCCCCAACAGGAAGGAAGGCATGGCGTAGAGGACAAAGGCGATTCCCGTCAATGCGTAGTCGACAGGCTTGTTGCGACGGATCACCTGGAGGATCCCGAGCGGCACGGCGATGATCAACGCCAAGAACGTGGAGATCCCCACGAGCACCAGGGTCTTGGGCAGGTTTTCCTGGATGAGTGAGAGGACGCTCTGGTTCTTCTTGTACGAGTACCCCATGTTGAGGTGCAAGACGAGGCCTTTGAGGTACAGGTAGAACTGGTCGAAGATCCCTTTGAAATAGTTGTTGGCCACATTGAACTGCCGGATCTCCTGCTTCGTAGCCCGCGGACCGATAGCAGCCCGGGCTGCGCCCCCCGGGATCAGGTGGGACAGCAGAAAGAGGAGCAGCAGCACACCCAGGACGACGATGATGGCTTGCATGACCCGTCGGACGAGGAAACCGATCATCGCGGACGCACGCTAATGCGGAACCGCCCCGGCCGACGCATCATGTGCAGGGCCGGGACGGTTCCCATACCAGGGATCTCCGCGCTCTTGGACCGAACGCTATTTCACGAAGTACCAGTTCTCCGGGGTGAGCGTCGACAGCGGGTTCTGCGGGGTCACGCCCCGCATGTTGTCCTGGATCTCGGTCAAGGACTGCACCTGGTCGGGCAGGTAGATGACCGGCACGTCCTTCGCCATGAGGTTCTCGTAGTTGTCCAGCGAGGCGTTGCTGAAGTCGGTTTGCTTGATGAAGGTGTCGGCCTGGGGGTTGCTGTAGCTCCCGTAGTTCGCCACGGCCCCGGTGGCGAAGAGCTCCTCGCCGGTGGGGTAGATGTCGGGGGAGTACACCCAGCTGCCGGCCCAGTCCTCGAACTCCCACGTGCAGCTGGGGCCGGGGGTGCAGGCGGTGGCGTTCCCGATGACGGTGTCGAAGGTCGACGTCGTCTCGTTGATGTGGATGCCGACCGATTCCCATGACGAGATCTCGTCATCGACCGCCTCGGTCTGGGTGGTGATCCCCGTGGCGAACTGCATGTTGAACGTCAGGGGGGTGCCGGCCGGGATCCCCGCACCACACTGGTGGGCACCGCTCCCGGCATCCGTGCAGGTGTCCGTGCCGTTGGCGTGGATGGTCCAGCCATGGGAGCTCAAGAGCGTCTTGGCCTTGGCCGGGTCGTACGGGTAGGGGTTGGTCTTCTCGCCCGAGGACAAGAAGTTCGTCGCCGGAAGCACGGGCACGGGCCCGTACTCGGGGGCGCCGTACCCCTTGAACACCTTCGAGATGATGGCGGGCTGGTCCACCAGGGTCTGCATGGCCTGGCGGAAGTACAGCTGGGAGATGATCTTCCCGGCCGCACCGTTGTTCCCCGACGAGTTCAGGTTGACGGGGAAGTAGGCGAACTGCCAGCCGTAGTACTCGTTGACGTAGAAGTTCGGCAGCCTCGGGTCCTGAGCCGCCACCACGAGCGGGTTGGACGTGGCCTTGGTCACATTGGCCAACGGCAGGTAGCCGACCTGCAGGTCGCCCCCGAGCAACGCGTTGTACTCGGCGGGCTCGGCGGTGTAGGGCGCCTCGATGAACTTGGTGAGCTTGGGCTTCACCGGGCCCGTGTAGGTGGGGTTCGGTTCCATGGTGACGTCCCCGGTGGAGTCGAACGCCGTGAGGTGCCAGGGGCCGTCGACCACTTGCCAGATGGGGTTCGTGGCGTAGGTCGAGAACGAGTTGTTGGCGGCCTTGGGGTTGGCGGGGTCGAATCCGGCTTGGGTGGCCAGGAAGTCGAACACCTTGGTGCACGCGGCATCGGTGGAAGCTGTGCCGTATGTCCCGCTGAAGCAACCCCCGGACCCCGGAGCGCCGCCCTTGGCGGTGATGTCCCAAGCCTTGGGCATGGGGGTGACCTGGGACAGGTTGTTGTAGGTGTACCAGTTGGTGTTGACCGCTCCGCTGAGGGTGAAGGTCACTTCGGTCGGAGTGGTGGCCACCACGCTGGTGACGTCGTCGGGGATGGCGTTGATCCCCGGTACGTAGGCCCCGAAGTTGTTCTTCTCGGCGTGCATCATGTTCATCCAGAACACCACGTCCTGGGCGGTGACGGTCTCACCGTTGGACCACACGTAGTGGTTCAGACCGATGGTGATGGTCTTCGAGCCGTTGGAGTAGACGGGGTTCTTGCCGACCGACAGGGTCAGGTTGAGGTCCGGCGTCGTGCCCTGCCCGAACCAGTACAGCGGCCGGTACATGAGGTACTGGAACTGAGAGATGTTCACCACGCTGAACAGCCCCGGAGGGTCGAAGGGGAAGATGAAGTTGGGCGTGTCCGAGGGCAGCTCTGCCCAGGTCGCTGTGCCGCCTTTGATGGGGGTACCACCGGTGGGCACCGTCGTGCCCTTGCCGGTGGCGCTCGGCGAAGTAGAAGAGGGGGAGGACGAGCATGCCGCCAACACCAGGGCAGAGGCACTGATCACTGAGGCGATTGTGACCATTGTTCGGGTACGGCTCATCGCGTCTCCCTTCGCAGCGCCGGAGTACAAACCGGCGGGCGTGACAGAAACGTTAACTTTCTGTGACAATCATCGCGCTGATGCCTGGTTTTGCCCAGGTCAGGGAAGTCAACGTTGTAACAAGGGGCCCCGGGCCGGTTGGAGGGGGCGGTGGGGGAGCCCGACGCTGATCGCTACACTCGTCGCGTGCCCAGGGACGCAGCTTCGGGGCGTCCCCGCCGACCCGACGGTCAACGCCCCGGGCGCTCCGCCACCGATCGTGGCCGGAGTGGCGCTCCCCCGAGCAGAGGGGCTCCGGATCGAAGCAGCGCTCGGTCCGATGGGCGCCGGGCCCGCCCCTCCCGAGACACCCGTGACGAACCTCCCGGGCGCCGTGGTGAACGGACGGGTCGAGGAGCACCACCCACCCCCCGACGCCCACGGGCTGACGGTTCGGGCGGCCCCGGTCCCAGACCCGAAGGCCGAGTCGGGTCCCGCACCGATAGAGCCCGCACCGGCGGGAACCGAACCGGTGCTGCCGCGCGCCCGCCGGCACGCCGATCCGCCGCGCGCCCGCCGGCGCGTCAATCCGCCGCGCGCCCGCCGGCGCGCCGATCCGCCGCGCGCCCGCCGGCGCGTCAATCCGCCGCGCGCCCGCCGGCGCGTCAATCCGCCGCGCGCCCGCCGGCGCGTCAATCCGCCGCGCGCCCGCCGGCGCGTCAATCCGCCGCGCGCCCGCCGGCGCGTCAATCCGCCGAACACAGCCGACGGTCCGCGGGCCGGTCGCGCCGACCCCCGCCGTCGACAGACAGACCTCGCTCGACTCAGAGGACAGAGAGACCCCGCACGCCCGGGGCGACAGCGCGCAAGGCAACCGCACCTCGACTGCCCGGGGACGGCAGGGGATGGGGGAGCGTGGCGCGCAAAGGTGCCCGGTTGCTCAACGAGGACACCGAGCACGGTGCGGACAACCAACGCGAGGCGGCGCGCTCGGACCACGGCCATCCCCGCCCGCAATGGACCGAGGAGGTCTGGGTGTTCGACGGGGTGGCAACCGACACACCCGAACACGACGCGCCTCGGGCCCGGTCGCGCCCGGCGCGCAGCCCCGAGCGATCGGGCACCACCAACCGGCGCCCCTCACCGACTCCCGACAGATCCGACGAGGTCCTCCCCCCAGAGGTCCTCGAAGAACTCGCCGGCGCGGTGGGACGCGCCAAAGCCGGCAAGGTGGCCGACCGTCTCGCCGCGGCGGCGCGCGCCTACGAGCGCGACCGCTACTTCGACGCCCTGCGCATCACGCGGGACCTGGTTGACCACGTGCCCGAATCAGCCGCAGCACGAGAGCTGCACGGCCTGGTGTGTTACCGCCTGGGCCGCTGGCGTGAGGCCGTCAAGCATCTCGAGGCGGCCAGGACCCTCTCGGGCGGCGATCCCAGCCAGATCCCGGTCCTCATGGACTGCCATCGTGCCCAGGGACATCATCGGCGCGTGGAGGCCCTCTGGAACGAATTGCGCGCCTCATCACCGTCCGCCGACGTCCTGGTGGAAGGCCGGCTCGTCCTGGCCGAGGACCTGGCCGAGGTGGGGAAGCTCGACGACGCCATCTTGGTGCTGGCCACCGCGGGCGGCGCCCGCAACCTGCGCAATCCCGGCGACCGGCACCTCCGGCAGTGGTACGTGCTCGCCGATCTGTACGAGCGGGCCGGTGACGTCCCCCGGGCCCGGGAGCTCTTCGCCCGCGTGGCGTCGGCGGACCCGGACCTGGCCGACGCCTCGCAGCGGCTGCTCGCACTGGGCACTCCCCGGCGCCGAGCTCGGCGGGGAGCCACGGGCGGTCGTCACTAACATCGACGCCATGCCCCCTGCCACCGCTCCTGTCGGAGGGTCGGGTTTCATCGATCTGCGCAGCGACACCGTCACCCGCCCCACCCCCGAGATGCGCAAGGCGATGGCCGAGGCCGAGGTGGGCGACGACGGCTACAGAGACGACCCCACCGTCAACGAGCTCGAGGAGGCCTACGCCGAGCGCGTGGGCAAGCCCGCCGCCCTGTACGTCCCCTCGGGGACGATGGCCAACCAGGTGGCGTTGCGGGTGTCGTGTCCACCGGGACGCCTGGCCATCGCCGGCAAGCGGCAACACCTCGTCATCTACGAGGCCGGCGCGGCCGCCGCCAACGCCGGAATACAGATCCATCCGGTGGACGACGCCGACGGCACGATCTCTGTGGCCGACATCGAGTGGGCCATCGAAGCGGCATCGCACTCCCACCCCTCGCCGGGGATCGTGTGCGTGGAGCAGACCCACATGCCCTCGGGGGGAATGCCCTGGAGCCTCGACGCGCTGGAGGCCGTGGTCGGCGCGGCCCGGGGCCTCCCCGTGCACATGGACGGGGCCCGGCTCTTCAATGCCGAGGTCGTCACGGGTGTCGATGCCGCCCGCTTCGCGGCACCTGTCACCACGGTGATGTCGTGTCTCTCCAAGGGTCTGTGCGCCCCGGTGGGCTCGGTCCTGGCCGGACCCGCCGACCTCATGGAGGCGGCCCGCGTCGAGCGCCTGCGGCTGGGGGGAAGCATGCGCCAGGCCGGGGTGATCGCCGCGGCCGGGCTGGTGGCGCTGCGAACCATGGTGGATCGCCTGGCCGAGGACCATGCCAGGGCGCGGCGCCTGGCCCAGGCCGTGGCCGACCGGTGGCCCGAGGCCGGGTGCGACCCGGACCGGGTCCCCACCAACATGGTGATCTTCACCCACCGGGCTCCCGAACGTGTCGTGGACCACCTCCTGGGCGAGGGCATCCTGTCGGGGACCATCGCACCGGGCGTCCTGCGGCTCGTCACCCACCACGACGTGGACGACGTGGGTGTGGAGCGGGCCGTCAAGGCGCTGGCCAGCGCTCCGTAGTCCGGGAGACCGGCGCTCCGTAGTCCGGGAGACCGGCGCTCCGTAGTCCGGGAGACCGGCGCTCCGTAGTCCGGGAGACCGGCGCTCCGTAGTCCGGGAGACCGGCGCTCCGTAGTCCGGGAGACCCGGCCTCCGTAGTCCGGGGAGCGAGAAAGAGGGGCGGTAGGCTCGACATCGATCCAGCCCATCGTCCGACAGGGAGGCGAGCCCCGTGGCCAGGACCATCGAGACGCTGCTCGGCAGCGAGGCCGAGAGCCTCCTGACCCACACCTGCAAGGGAGTCACGACCGACGAGCTGACCCTGCCGGGCCCCGACTACATCGACCGCGTCTTCGCGAGCACCGATCGGCGCATCCCCGTGGTGCGCAACCTGGCGACGGTGTACCAGACGGGGCGCCTGGGGGGGACCGGGTACCTCTCCATCCTTCCCGTGGACCAGGGCATCGAGCACTCCGCCGCGGCCAGTTTCGCCAAGAACCCCGCCTATTTCGACCCCGCCAACCTCGTGGAGCTGGCGCTGGCAGCGGGCTGCTCGGCCATCGCCACCACCCTGGGCGGGCTCGGCGCCGTGGCCCGCCGCTACGCGCACCGGATCCCGTTCATCGCCAAGCTCAACCACAACGAGTTCCTGCACTACCCCGACCAGTTCGACCAGGTCATGTTCGGCTCGGCCCGCCAGGCGGCCGACCTCGGTGCCGTCGGGGTCGGCGCCACCATCTACTTCGGCTCCGAGCAGAGCGACCGCCAGCTCCAGGAGGTGCGCGCCGCCTTCGCCGAGGCACACGACTTGGGAATGTTCACCGTCCTGTGGTGCTACCTGCGCAACCCGGCCTTCAAGACCAAAGAGGCCGACTACCACCTGTCCGCCGACCTCACCGGTCAGGCCAACCACATCGGCGTCACCATCGAGGCCGATCTCATCAAGCAGAAGCAGCCCGAGAACAACGGCGGCTACACGGCGCTGCACTTCGGCAAGACCGACCCCCTCGTCTACGAGCAGCTCACCACGGACCACCCCATCGACCTCACCCGCTGGCAGGTCCTCAACTGCTACGCGGGACGCATCGGCCTCATCAACTCCGGCGGTGAGTCCAAGGGTGCCGACGACCTCGCCCAGGCCGTGCGCACCGCGGTCGTCAACAAGCGGGCGGGCGGAACGGGACTGATCGTCGGCCGCAAGGCATTTCAGCGTCCCATGGCCGAGGGGGTCGAGCTGGTCCACGCCGTGCAGGACGTCTTTCTCGACGCCTCGGTCACCATCGCGTAGCAGTTCCAGGCGTCGACGACCCCTTTGGGGGGGCGCCGCTCCCGAGACGGGTCGGTGACGGCGGGTATGCTCCAGAGCGAAGGGTCGGTGCTAGCGCGCCTCGCACCAGGTGGACGGTCGGGGGCGTCGATCGATCCGAGACAGGGGGCCGATGGTGTCCACCGCGACACATCACCAGACCACCGAGCTCGACCGGGTGGTGATCCGCTTCGCCGGCGACTCCGGCGACGGCATGCAGCTGACCGGCACCCAATTCACGTCGGTCAGCTCGCCGTTCGGAAACGACACGGCCACCCTTCCCGACTTCCCGGCGGAGATCCGGGCGCCGGCGGGCACCCTGGCCGGCGTGTCGGCCTTCCAGGTCCACATCTCGGACCACGACATCCTCACGCCCGGTGACTCCCCCAGTGTGCTCGTGGCCATGAACCCCGCCGCGCTCAAGACGAACGTGGGGGCCGTGCCCCCCGGCGGCACCCTCATCGTGAACGTCGACGCCTTCGACGAGCGGGCCTTCGAGAAGGCGAACTACACCTCCAACCCCCTCACCGACGGCAGCCTGGTGGCCTACAAGGTGTACGAGGTCCCCATGACGTCGCTCACCATGGAGGTGGCCAAGGCGGCGGGCGTCAAGCCCCGCGACGCCGAGCGGTCCAAGAACTTCTTCGCCCTGGGCCTCGTGAGCTGGCTCTACAGCCGGCCCGTCGGACGGCACGCTGGCGTGGATCGAGAAGCGCTTCGCGGCCAGCCCCCTGGTGCTCGACGCCAACACCCGGGCCTTCAAGGCGGGCTACAACTTCGGCGAGACCGCCGAGCTCTTCGAGGTCAACTACCAGGTCCGCCCGGCCGCCCTCGAGCCCGGCGTCTACACCAACATCACCGGCAACACCGCCCTGGCGTGGGGGCTCATCGCCGCCGCCCACCAGGCGCACCTGCCCCTGTTCCTCGGGTCCTACCCCATCACCCCGGCGTCCGACATCCTCCACGAGCTGTCCAAGCACAAGCAATTCGGAGTGCGCACGGTGCAGGCCGAGGACGAGATCGCCGGCGTGGGCGCCGCCATCGGGGCCGCCTTCGGAGGCGCCCTCGGCGTCACCACCACGAGCGGGCCCGGTGCCGACCTCAAGTCGGAGTCGGTCGGGATGGCGGTGAGCCTGGAGCTCCCGCTGCTCGTCATCGACATCCAGCGCGGCGGGCCGTCGACCGGCCTCCCCACCAAGACCGAGCAGTCCGACCTCCTCCACGCCATGTTTTCCGGCACGGCGAGGCGCCGGTGCCCATCGTGGCCCCCATGACGCCCTCGCACTGCTTCGAGGTGGCGATCGAGGCGGCCCGCATCGCCGTGAAGTACCGGACCCCGGTGATCGTGCTGTCCGACGGCTACCTGGCCAACGGGGCCGAGCCCTGGCGGCTGCCCGACCCCGAGTCACTCCCCGACCTCCACACCGACTTCGCCACCGCCACCAACCACACCGACGCCGACGGCACCCCCGCCTTCTGGCCCTACATCCGCGACGAGGAGACCCTGGCGCGACCGTGGGCCGTGCCCGGCACGCCCGGGCTCGAGCACCGCATCGGCGCGCTGGAGAAGGAGGACGGCTCGGGCAACGTCTCCTACGACCCCGTGAACCACGAGTACATGGTGCATCTCCGGGCCGCCAAGGTGGCCGGCATCGCCCGCGACATCCCTCCCGTCGAGGTCGACGACCCGGCCGGGCTCGGGGGGGCGCCCGTGCTCGTCCTCGGGTGGGGGTCCACCTTCGGCGCCATCGCCGCCGGCGTGCGCCGGGTACGGGCCCGGGGCCTCCAGGTGGCCCATGCCCATCTGGTGCACCTCAACCCCTTCCCGGCCAACCTGGGCGAGGTGCTGCACGCCTATGACAAGGTGCTCGTGCCCGAGGCCAACCTGGGCCAGCTGGCCAAGCTGGTGAGAGCGGCGTTCCTCGTCGACGCCAGGACGCTGTCGAAGGTCCAAGGCGTCCCGTTCCGCGCGGCGGAGATCGAAGAGGTCGTGCTCGAGATGCTGGGAGCCGATGCCAGCACCACCGCGGCCCAAGAGGACGTGGCCAGCTGATGACCGACACCTCGATCCCGGTCACGACCCGCAAGGACTGGACCTCGGACCAGGAGGTCCGTTGGTGCCCGGGCTGCGGCGACTACTCCATCCTGGCCGCCTTGCAGATGCTCATGCCCGAACTGGGTGTGCGTCGCGAGAACACCGTGTTCGTGTCGGGCATCGGCTGCGCGGCGCGCCTGCCCTACTACATGAACACCTACGGGATGCACTCGATCCACGGGCGTGCCCCGGCCATCGCCACCGGGCTGGCGGTGACCCGTCCCGATCTCGACGTGTGGGTCATCACCGGTGACGGCGACTCGTTGTCGATCGGCGGCAACCACCTCATCCACGCCCTTCGCCGCAACGTGAAGATCACCATCTTGCTGTTCAACAACCAGATCTACGGGCTCACCAAGGGCCAGTACTCGCCCACCTCGGAACAGGGCAAGGTCACCAAGTCGACCCCCTTCGGATCGCTCGACACGCCCTTCAACCCCGTCAGCCTGGCGCTCGGCGCCGAGGCCAGCTTCGTGGCGCGCACCCACGACATGGACCGCAAGCACATGCAGGAGATGTTCCGCCGCGCCCACGATCACAACGGCGCCGCCTTCGTGGAGATCTACCAGAACTGCAACGTCTTCAACGACGGCGCCTTCGAGAAGATCACCGGACGCGACGTCCGGGCCGACAACCTGATCCCGCTGGTGCACGGGGAGCCCATCCGTTTCGGTGCCGAGCAGGAGCACGGCGTGGTCATGGAGCCCGACGGTCGCCTGCGCATCGCCGAGGTGGCCGATGTGGGTGAGGACGCCCTGCTCGTCCACGACGAGCGTCGCGACGAGCCCGGCCTGGCCTTCCAGCTGAGCCGCCTGGCTCGGGGCCCCTTCGAGCCCACCCCCATCGGCGTGTTCCGGGCCGTGGAGCGCCCCGAGTACGGCGCGGCCATGACGAAGCAGCTGCTCGAGGCCAACGAACGCCGGGGGCCCGGCGACCTGGCCGGTCTTCTCGCCTCGGGCGGGACCTGGACCGTCGAGAGCTGATCCGGGCCCCGGGGCCCGGGCCAATTCGGGACCAAGGTCCTACCGCCGCGCTCTCAACCACGCCCAGCGCAGGGCCGATACCTCTGTGGGCACTCAGAGCCACGGCCTGGCGGGACGTGGCTCGGTGCCCTTCGGGGGGGTAGGAACAGGGCGTTCGCGGCGCGAAATCGCAGCCGTCCCGCTGCGACGCAAGGGGGCGCGCCGCGACGCCCGTGTTCCTCAGCCTGTCCCCGTCGGGCGTGGGGCTCAGTCTTCGACGGTCCGGAACACCATCCCGGTTCGGGGCTTGGGAAAGAAGTACGTGCTCTTGGGAGGCATCCGCTGGCGCGCGTGGGCCCAGTCCGAGATCTGGTCGATGGTGACGGGCCGCAGCAGCACGGCCGCCTGGGCGTGCCCGGCCTTCACCGCCGAGACCGCGGTGCGCCAGTCGTGGACGTAGGCCACCGTGGCCTCGGGCACGGCCTCGACGGCCAGGGCCACGAGACTGGAGTCGAGGTCCGACCCGGCCTGGGCGTAGGTCTGCTCGCGCGGCGTCAGCAGCGACATGCCGCCGGCGGTGACGAGGGCGAGAGCCCCGGACTCCGCCACGGCCTCCACCAGCTGGTCGTCGGTGGGCCCGGCGTACACCGTGTCGAAGAAGCGCTCGAACAATTCCTCCAGGTCGACCTGGGGAGGAACCCCCGAGACGGTGCGATGGATGGGACCGACCGACAGCTGGCCCTCGGCCAGCTCCACCACGAGCGCCATGACCAGGTCGTAGTCGCCGGGGGCCCCGTCCCGTGCCGAACGGCGCTCGGCCTGGTAGGCCAGGGCGGTCTCGTAGCGGTGGTGGCCGTCGGCGATCACCACCGGCGCCGCCCCCACGGCGCTGCTGATCTCGTCGACGACCACGGGCGCGTCGAGCACCCACAGGGCGTGGAGCACGCCGTCGTCGTCGACAGCCTGGGCGTGCGGCGCCCCCTCGGGTTCGTAGGACGAAGCCAGCCCTCGTGACAGCGACAAGCCCCAGATGGGCGAGAGGTTGGCGCGGCACGCCCGGAGCAAATCGAGGCGGTCGCTCTTGTCCTTGGGGATGGTCTGCTCGTGGGGCAGGATGTCGCCCCCCGGACCTTCGCATTCCAGCGCGCCGATGACACCGGTGGTGGTCCCCCCGCCGGGAACGGTCATCCGGTACGCGTAGAAGGCGGCCGCGCTCTCGGGCACGAGGAGCCCCTCCTGGCGCCAGGTGGCGAAGAGCTGTGCCGCGGAGCGGTACTTGTCGAGCCCGGTCCGGGTGTCTTGGACGGGAAGCTCGACGTGGATGGCGTTGGCACTGTGGCGGGCGGCCAGCTTGGCGCGCTCGTCGGGTCCCACCACGTCGTAGGGAGGGGCGATGACCTTGTCGAGGGGGACCGACCGGTCGTATCGCAGGCCGGCGAAGGGCCGGAATCGGGGCATCGGCCCTGGCGAGCATAGGGCATGGGCGGCGAGCGACCCCGGAGCGGGACCCGGTCCCGACGCGGACGGAGCTGGTCCCCCGAGCGGTCCGAGGCCGGGGGAGCAGCGGCGCGGATCGTAGACTGCACGCCGTGGACGCGCCGCCCGAGGAAGTCGACCCCGGGGTCGACCGGATCCTCACGGTGCCCAACGCCATCACCGGACTTCGCCTGGCCTGCGTGCCCGTATTCGTGTGGCTGTTGTTCGGCGAGCACCATCAAGTGGCGGCGGCCATCCTGCTGGCGGTGCTCGGCGCCACCGACTGGGTGGACGGGTTCGTGGCCCGGCGCTGGCACCAGGTGTCCACCGTCGGCAAGGTGCTCGATCCCACCGCGGATCGGATCCTGGTGGGCACGGCGGTGATCTCGGTGATCGTGGCGGGCGCCGTGCCGCTGTGGTTCGGGCTCCTCACGGTGGTGCGAGAGCTGCTGGTCTCGGGGGCGGTGTTGCTGCTCGCCGGTCTCGGCGCCGAGCGGATCGACGTGTTGTGGGTGGGCAAGGCGGGGACCTTCGGCCTGATGTTCGCCTATCCCACCTTCCTGCTGGCCCATGGCCACGCCGGGTGGCAACACCCCATCGAGATCGTGGCATGGGTGAGCGCCGTCCCCGCGCTGACACTGGCCTGGATCGCGGCCGCCGCGTACGTCCCGTTGTCGCGGCGCGCGCTGTCGCGAGGCCGCGCGAACCGGGTGGCGGCGGGGTAGGGTCGCCGTGGTGCTCCCATGAAGGCGGTGATCATGGCGGGCGGGGAGGGCACGCGCCTTCGGCCGCTCACCTCGAACCAGCCCAAGCCCATGCTGCCCATGGCCAACCGGCCCATGATGGAGCACGTCGTCAACCTTCTGCGCCAGCACGGCTTCGAGGACATCGTGGTCACGGTGGCGTTCATGGCCAATGCCATCCGCAGCTACTTCGGCGACGGCTCCGAGTTCGGCGTGCGCATGGTCTACGCCACCGAGGAGACGCCGCTCGGCACGGCCGGCTCGGTGCGCAACGCCCGAGACGAGCTCGACGAGCGCTTCGTCGTGATCTCCGGCGACGTGCTCACCGACATCGACCTCACGTCACTGGTCGCCGACCACGAGTCCAAGGGTGCGCTGGCCACCATCGCCCTCAAGGCGGTGGAGAACCCGCTCGAGTTCGGGATCGTCATCACCCGCGACGACGGCTCCATCGAGCGCTTCCTGGAGAAGCCCACCTGGGGCCAGGTCTTCAGCGACACCATCAACACCGGCATCTACGTGCTCGAGCCCGAGATCTTCGACTTCATCCCCGATGGCCGGGCGGTGGACTTCTCCGAGGAGGTCTTCCCGGGGGTGCTCGAGGCCGAGAAACCCCTGTTCGGCTACGTGGCCGGGGGCTACTGGGAGGACGTCGGCACCCTGGAGGCCTATCTGCGGGCCCACCAGGACATCCTCGACGAGAACGTCGCCGTCCAGGTGAGCGGGTTCGCCCTGCGCCCGGGGGTGTGGCTGGGCAAGGGGGCCGAGCTGGACCCGACGGCGGAGGTCCGGGGCCCGGCCATCATCGGTGACAACTGCCACATCGGCGCCGGCGGCATCCTGGGCGAGTACTGCGTGATCGGCGCCAACGCCCGCATCGGGGACAACGCCTCGCTCGAGCGCACCGTCATCCACGACAACGCCTTCCTCGGCTCCGGTGTGCGCCTCGACGGCTGCGTCCTCGGCCGTTCCTGTGACCTGCGCCAGGGGGTGCGCTGCGAGGAGGGCGTGGTCCTCGGCGACGAGTCCTTCGTGGGCGCCCACGCCGTGATCAAGTCCGGCGTGAAGGTGTACCCGTTCAAGACGGTGGAGGCAGGCGCCACGGTCAACACCTCGATCGTGTGGGAGTCACGCGGAGCGCGCACCCTCTTCGGCCGACTGGGCATCACCGGCCTCGCCAACGTCGACATCAGCCCGGAGCTGGTCATGCGGCTGTCGATGGCGTGGGCGAGCACGCTCGAGAAGGGGAGCACGATCACGGCGTCGCGTGACACGTCGCGGGCCGCCCGGGTGCTCAAGCGGGCCATCATCGTCGGCTGCAACGCCGCGGGCGTGAACGTCGAGGACCTCGAGGTGGCCACCGTGCCCGTGACCCGGTTCCAGGTGCGCTCGGGACGAAGCCTCGGTGGCATCACCGTCCGTCTGTTCGAACAGGACACCCAGTCGGTCATGATCCGCTTCTTCGACCAGGACGGCATCGACATCGCCGAGCCGGGACAGCGCAAGATCGAGCGGCTCTACCACCGCGAGGAGTTCCGGCGCGCGCTGGCGTCGGAGATCGGCGACATCGGGTTCGCGCCGCGTGCGCTGGAGCTCTACACCGCGGCGCTGAGCGACACCGTCGACGTCGACGCCATCGCCCGGCCGGGTTCAAGATGGTGCTCGACTACTCCTTCGGCACGGCCAGCTTCGTCATGCCCAACGTGCTGGCCAAGCTGGGGGCCGAGGTGCTGGTGGTCAACCCCTACGCCGCCACCGCCGCGGTCATGGCCAGCGATCCCCGCGCCGCCGCCGAGCGCGTCGCCGACCTGGTGCGGGCCTCGGGGGCCCACCTGGGGGCCGTCATCGACCCCGGCGGCGAGCACCTCACCCTGGTCGACGACGAGGGCAAGGTGTTCTCCGACGACGAGGCCCTGCTGCTGCTCCTCGACCTGGTGGTGTCCACGGGTCCGGCACGCCAAGGTGGCCCTGCCGGTGGCGACGCCGATGGCGGCCGAGCACATCTGCGCCGCGGCCGGGGCCGAGATCGTGTGGACCAAGCTCTCCGCCACCCACCTCATGGAGGTCGCCAGCACGGGCGGGGTGACCTTCGCCGCCAGCCAGATGGGCGGCTTCATCTTCCCGCGCTTCCTCCCCGCCTTCGACGCCGTGGCCACCCTCGTCCACCTCCTGGGCATGCTGGCCCGCACCGGCGAGCGCCTGTCGAAACTGGCGAGCCGGCTCCCGCCCATCCACATCGTCCACGAGGAGGTCGTCACCCCGTGGGAGCAGAAGGGCACGGTCATGCGCACCACCGTGGAGCGGGCCCAGGGACCGCGACGTCATCCTCGTCGACGGCGTCAAGCTCCCCGAGTCCGACGGCTGGACCCTGGTCGTGCCCGACCCCGAAGAGCCGATCACCCACGTCTGGGCCGAGGCCCCCAGTGAGGCCGAGGCGCGCACCCGGGCGCAGGAGCACGCCATCCGCATCCGCCAGCTGATGCAGTGACCCGGTGAGGCGACGCGACCCCGACAAGACGAAGGCCTTTCCGGTAGGGTCCCGGCCATGCTCGTGCCCGACGACCGCCGCTACACCTCCGACCACGAGTGGGCCCGGCAGCGCCGACGGCACGGTGCGGGTCGGCATCACCGACTACGCCCAGGACGCGCTGGGTGACGTCGTCTTCGTGTACGCTGCCCGCGCTCGGGGCCCACGTCGAAGTCGGCGAGTGTGCTCGGCGAGGTCGAGTCGACCAAATCCGTGTCGGAGATCTACGCGCCCATCGCCGGAGAGGTGGTGGCGGTGTAACACCGCCCTGGCAGATTCGCCCGAGCACCTCAACACCGACCCCTACGGAGACGGATGGATCTGCGAGATCGCTCCCGCCGACGCCGACGCCGCTCGACGGTCTTCTCGACGCGGCGCGACTACAGCGCGCTGATCGCCGAGTAGCCCGACGGGACGGGCTCGGGGGACGGACTAGCGTGGACGGCGTGTTCTGCAACAACTGCGGGCATCGCAACCCGGCCGAGCGCCAATTTCTGCTCGTCGTGCGGCGCGCGTGCTCAGTCCGCCGACCGTCCGACACCACCGTCACCCTGCACCCCGTCGACGCCCAGGGCGAGGCCGGTGACGAGGAGCTCAGCGTGACGCTGCCCGACCGCCCCAGCGGCGCCGGGCTCCTGGTGGTCAAACGGGGCCCGAACGCCGGCACGCGCTTCGTCCTCGATGCCGACGTCACCCGGGCCGGCCGCCACCCCGAGAGCGACATCTTCCTCGACGACATCACCGTGTCGCGTCGCCACGCCGAATTTCGTCAGGCCACGGCGGCTACTCGTCCGCGACGTGGGCTCGCTGAACGGCACCTACGTGAACCGCGAGCGCATCGAGGAAGCGGTGCTCTGGCCACGGGCGACGAAGTGCAGATCGGGAAGTTCAAGCTCGTCTACCTGGCGGCGGCGGACGAGTGAGCGTCCTCGAAGGGACACCGTGAGCAGCCGGACGTACCTGTCCATCGGGGACGTCCTCGCCCTGCTGCGCCAGGAGTTCCCCGACGTCACCATCTCCAAGATCCGCTTCCTCGAGAGCCAGGGTCTGGTGAACCCCGAGCGCACGCCGTCGGGATACCGGAAGTTCTACGAGCACGACGTGGAGCGCCTGCGCTGGGTCCTGCGCCAGCAGCGCGAGCACTTCCTCCCCCTGAAGGTGATCAAGGGTCGCCTCGAGCAAGAGGTCATCGACGACGGCGACGACTACGGCCACGATTGCCGACGACGGCGGGACGAGGGCGTCGCCGCGCCCCGAGCCCGTGCTCGTCGGGCGGCCGACCCGCCCCGCCGACCCCCGGGGGCGGGCCGCGAGCTACCGGGATTCGAGGTCCCGAGCACCGACACGCGGCGCCGGAGGGTCGACGGGGGCCCCGGGCGCCAGGCCGGCCCAGCGCCCGTCCCGACCTGACCCCGAGCGGCGGCCGCCGCGGCCCCCGCCACGGCCCCCGCCCCCCTGCGCCGCCTTCCACCGCAGGGAGGAGCGCGGGCGTCCCGGCCGGCGGTACCGGCGGCCTGGCCGGCTCGGCGCGCTTCGCAGCGGTTCGGGCACGATCGGGCGTGGCTCCCGGCGGGCACCGTGGGGTCGCGGCCCGCCAGCACGCCCCTGGCCACGGGACCCGGTCCCGGCCCCGCCGGGGAGCGGCACGGACCTCGGGGGCCAAGGCGGGGCCGGCCCCCGCTTCGGCCCGGCCAAGGGGTCGGGCGCCGCGGTGACCCGGCCTTCGAGGGCGGCGGGGCTGGGCCACGCCGAGGTCGAGGCCCAGCCCGAGGCCCAGGGCTGGACGTGCAGACCTTGTCGGGCGCCACCATGACGATCGAGGAGCTGGCCCAGGGCAGTGGCCTCGACGGTGGCCGCCGTCCAGCAGCTCGAGTCCTTCGGGCTGCTGTGCGGTCGTGTGGTCGGAGGGGTGGTCGTACTACGACGACGATGCCCTCATCGTGGCCCGCGTGGCGGCCGGACTGCGCGCGCTACGGCGTGGAAGCGCGCCACCTGCGGCTGCACAAGCACGCGGCCGAGCGCGAGGCCGGGTTCATCGAGCAGATCGTCCTGCCCCTGCTCAAGCAGCGCAACCCCGAGGCCCGCCAACGCGCCCACGAGAACGTGGCCGAGCTGTCCGCCTGGGCCAGGGGCTGCGGGAGGTGCTCCTGCGCACCGCGTTGCGCGACCAGCTCGGCGGGTGACCGGGCACGGCGGGTGACCGAGCGCGGCGGGTGACCGAGCGCGGCGGCGCGGGTCCTGCACGACCGCCACGAGCTGGCTCCGACGTGGCCCGCCTGGGAGAGGAGCTGTCGGTTGCCTACCCCGGCGGTGTGCTCCTGGTCGCGGTCCTCAAGGGCAGCCTCCTCTTCCTGGCCGACCTGGTCCGCCAGGTGACGGTCCCGTGCGAGGTCGACTTCCTGGGGATCTCGGCCTACACCGAGGGCACCGGCCGGGTGCGGATCGTGAAGGACCTCGACCACGACGTGCACGACCGCCACGTCGTCCTGGTGGAGGACATCGTCGACACCGGCCTCACCTGCACCTACGTCCTGGGCGAGCTGCGCCGCCGGGAGCCGGCGTCGCTCGAGGTCTGCACGTTGTTCGATCGCCGGGTCCGGCGGATCGTGCCCGTGCCGGTGCGCTTCTCGGGCTTCGAGGCCACCGATGACCTGCTCCTCGGGTATGGGCTCGACGTGGCCGGCCGCTACCGCAACCTGCCCTTTGTCGCCGCGGGCGACCCCCGAGCGCTCGAATGAGGACCCCGACGCGCATGTCGGAGCCGCTCTACGGGCGGTAAGTTGCAGGCATGGTCGAAGTCCGGCTGAGCGCGGTGCAGGGTGGACCTGCAGTCGAACACGCCTGTCCTGCTGCTGACCGAGGCCGAGGGCCTGGGCCGGACGCTTCCCGATCTTCATCGGGGCCCCCGAGGCCACCGCCATCGCCTTCGCCATCCAAGGCGTGGCGACACCTCGACCCATGACCCACGACCTGCTGCGCGACATGGTCGAAGCGCTCGGGGCCAGCCTCGAGCGTGTCGTCATCACCGAGTTGCGTTCGGCCACCTACTTCGCCGAGCTCCAGCTGAAGCGCGGAACGACCACGTCTGAACGTGTCGAGCCGGCCGTCGGACGCGGTGGCCCTGGCGGTGCGCACGGGAAGCCCTCTGTTCGTCGCCGACGACCTCATGGACGCCGAAGGCATCCTGCTTCCCTCCGACGACGAGGACGAGGACGGCGACTCGGCCACTCCCGACGAGCTGGTGGGGGAGTTCCGCCAGTTCCTCGACACGGTCCGGCCCGAGGACTTCAGCTCCTGACAGCTTCGACACTGCACCGGTGGCGCCGGTGGGTGAGCCGCGCCGGTTACGTCGGTCGCGCGCGTGCGCCGTCGTGCCGGGCGTGGTCGTGGCGGCTGCGCTGGCCGTCGGACTGTCGGCGTGCTCGTCGCCCGGCGGGAGCGCGCCGTCGACCACCGGTGGCACCGCCTCGACGGGGAGCTCGTCGACGCTTCGAGCTCGTCGACCACCACCACGTCGGTCCCCGCCGGATCTGCGTGCGCGGCGCGTGACCTCGTGACCAGCTCGTCGGGTCCCAGGGGGCGGCGGGGACCTTCGAGCTCACCTTCGCGCTCGCGCAACACCTCGGCCACGCGTGCCCCATGGACGGCTATCCCGGGGCGCAGCTCCTCGGCGCCGTCGGGGACCGAGCTTCCCACCCACGTGGTGAGCGGGGGGAGCTACCAGTTCACCGATTTCGCCCGGCCCCGGTGAGCTCGCGTCCGGGCGCCACGGCGTACTTCAACCTCGCCTACTCCGACGTGCCCACGGCGACCGAGACGTCGTGCCCGACGGCGACGCAGATCGAGGTGACGCCCCCCCACGCCGTGGACCACGACGTGGTGGCGGTGCAACTGCATGGTGTGCGCGGCGGGGACCCTCACCGTCTCACCCGTGTTCGCCGCGGGCTCACCGGAGACCCAGACCACCGCGCCGCCCCAGGCCTGAGCGAGCCACGCCCCGCACCCATCCCACCGGGCGGCGTGCCCCACCGCCACGCTCGGAGGCGCTCGGCGTGGCGGACACGCACCAGGAGCCGGCCCCGCACCCGGGACGCCAGGATGTCGGCGAGGGCGCCGGCCACGCCCTCGAGGGGCACCTCGGCGGCCACCAGGTCCTCGAGGTCGGGCGCGGCGCCAGATCCGTGGCCAGGCGCCCCCACACCTGGCGTCGTCGTCTCGACGGGCGTCCGACCGAGTCCACCCCGAGCAGGGCCACGCCCCGGGTGATGAAGGGGAACACCGTCGTCTGCAGGGCCGTGCCGCCCGTGAGCCCGCTGGCGGCCACCGCCGCCCCGTAACGCAGCGACTGCAGGATCCGGGCCAGGGTCTCGCCTCCGACGCAGTCGACGGCGCCCGCCCAGTGCTCGGGACCGAGCACCCGGCCGCCGGCCTCGTCCAGGTCGTCGCGCCCGATGACCGCGGGCGGCCCCCAGGCTCTCGAGCCAGGCGTGCTCGTCGGCCTTGCCCGTGCTCGCCACCACCTCGTAGCCGCGCGCCGCCAGCAGGGCGACGGCGAAGGACCCCACGCCGCCCGAGGCCCCGGTGACGAGCACGGGCCCGTCCCCGGGGGGCAGGCCATGGTGCTCGAGCTGGTCGAGGGACAGCGCGGCGGTGAAGCCGGCCGTGCCGATGGCCATGGCCTGGCGGGCCGAGAGCCCGTCGGGGAGGGCGAGGGCGGTTCCCGCCGGGACCCGCGCGTAGCGGGCGAACCCACCGTGGCGGGCCACCCCGAGATCCCCACCGTGCGCGAGGACCTCGGTCCCCGGGGCCAGCGTCGGGATCGTCGCTGGACACCACGACACCGGCCAGGTCCACCCCGGGCACGAGCGGTGAGGTGCGGGCCACCCGGTTGCCGGGCACGGTGACCATGCCGTCCTTGTAGTTGACAGACGACCACGAGACCTCGATCAGCACCTCGCCCCCGGGCAGGTCGTCGAGATGGAGCTCCTCGACGGCGCTCGACACGTCGTCATCCCGGCGCCGGACGACGAAAGCCGGGAATCCGGCCACGCCGGCGACGAGATGCGACTGCTCGTTACCCCGACGCGCCACGGCATCGTCCGACATGGCCGTAGCCTACGGGTCGCCACGCGCCGGCTCTGTGGCCGCTGCTTCTTGCCGGCCGTGCGAGCAGCGTGGGCCTACCATGGGGTCATGTCCACCGGTCTCCTCGGGCGGAGTGCCCGGGAGATGGCGTCGTGGAGCCCCGTGGAGCGGGATGCCGTGCTCTACGCCGCATCCGCCCTGTTCGCCATCGGAACGGCGCAGTTCGCGTCGATCAGCCTCTACCAGCAGTGGGGGAGGCTGGCGGTCGGGCCCTACGCGGCGGGGGCGGTGGCCTCTGCGTTCGCGGCCCGGCGAGCTCGCCGGCGCGCGGAACGCGACGCCGCCACGGCCGGGGCGACAGGCGCATCTCGCCGCGTCGACAGCACCGACGCGGGCGGCTGGCACTGGACGACGCCTCGGGCCGTCATCTTCCTCGTCGTGCTGCTGGGCGCGACCCTCATGCCGCTGTCCCTCGAGGTGCTGTGGCGCACCGACTCGGGAGGGACGGCGAACGTGCAGCCCGAGACGTCGGTGATCGAGCGGTCCGGCAAGGCCTTCGTGGACGGAAAGGACCCCTACACGTTCATCAAGCCCCACCAGCACGTCACGGCGCCCCCGGGCGAACCGGCCTACGACGTCTACAACCCGTACCTGCCCCTCATGTCCCTCTTCGGAATCCCCCGCAGCACCGACGCACCCCCCCGCCTGACAGATGCGCGCGTGGCCTTCTCGGTGTTCACCATGGTGGTGGTGGTGTTGGCCATGGCCCTGTGCCGCGGTCCAACCGGTCCACGCGTGCTGGCGTTGCAGAGCATGACGGTGCTGCCCACCGCGGCGCTGCCCCTTGCCACGGGCGGTGACGACATTCCCGTGGCGGCCCTGTTGTTGCTCGGCCTGGTGTTGCTGCAACGACGAAGACCGCTGTGGGCGGGAGTCGCCCTCGGGGTGGCGGCGTCCATGAAGATCACGGCGTGGCCGCTGGCCGCGCTGGCCTTTCTCGTGGCTCGGGACCGCAACGGGCATCGGGGCCGCCGCCCGTCGCTGGCGGTGATTCTCGGCATCGTGGGCGTGATGATCCCGGCCGTGCTGCCCACCGCGGCCGAGAACCTCTCGGCGTTCATCGAGAACGTCGTGCGGTTCCCGCTCGGGTTGGCGGGGGTGCAGTCACCCGCGGCGAGCCCGCTCATCGGCCATCTGGTGGTGTCTCTGTTCCCGGGAATCCATCGCGCTCTTCACGGTGACGGTGGCGGTGGTAGGGGTCCTGGTGCTCACCTACGTCCTGGTCCGGCGGCGGCCCAAGACGCCGGCGGCGCTGTCACGACTGGTCGGGTGGATCATGGCGGTGGCGATCCTGCTGGCCCCGGCCACACGGGTGGGGTACCTCCTCTATCCGGTGGACTTCTTCGTGTGGGCGTGGCTCCTGCGCGGCGAGGAGAGCGTCGACCCCGTACCCGAAGAGCTCGACCGGGTGCCCCGGCCCGTCCCCGTGGGGGCGCCCGGGACCGACGGGACCGACCGGACCGACGGGAAAAGTGAACCGGACGAACCCGACGGATCGCCGTCCGAGTTGGTTCAGTCCTCGTCCGACACCGCGTACAGCCGGAGCGTGAACGAGGTGGTGCCGCTCCCCGCCGCCGATGCGCCCGAGCTCGGCGCCGGGCCGCCGAAGAACGTGGGTGACACGGTGACGCCGAGATCCCATTCGAGGCCGTCGCTGGCGGGATGCTGCTCCAGGATCAGGTACCCCCCCGGCACCTTGGCCGCCGGCCCCTGACTGAGCCGCTGCCAATGCTGCGCCGCCAGCTGGGCCCGGAAGAAGGTGATCACGTTCTGTTGCGTGGCCGGCACCTCGAAGCGCAGCGACCGGTCGTAGATCTCGACGCCCTGGCTTATGGCCGAGCTCGGCACTGGGGCTGAGCCCTGGGGGACGGCGATGGCATCGAGCAGGTCGTCGGGGGGTTGGCCGTCCGAGACGATGGCCCCCAGGAGGGGGCGGCCGGGCACGGCGTGCAGCACGGCCCCCCGGGCCGTCACGACCGACTTCGGGGCGGGCGTGGGCCGGCTCTGGCTCCCGCTCACGACTTCGAGACCCACACCCACCAGGAACAGCAACAGGGTCACGCCCACGACGATGAGGGCGGGTTTGGTGCTCGGACCCGGAGGCCGGCGCCGGGGCTCGGGCCCGTGACCGCCGGGCCCGGGGGCGTGCCCGTTGTGCCCGGCCTCGACGGTGGTGGCGCCACCCCCCGCACCTGGGTCGAGGGCACCGGGGGGGTCGATCGGGGCTGGGCATGGGTCGGCGGCGACCACCGCGAACGCGTCGGGCGTGCAGAGGCGAGATGACCGCTGCCGCGGTGGCGAGGTCAGTGTACAAGACCCCGTCGGGCCCAGCTCAGGCCCGATCTCGGAAGAGTGTCCGGTCAACCACGTCGGGTAGGCCTGTGGCCCAGGCGCCGACTTCTCAGAGTGAAACTACTTCTACGATTCGCGTTGACGGCCTATGGCGACGGGCCTACAGTGTCCCCCGACACCGAGGCCCGCACGGGCCCCGGGGGGGAGTGCCAGCGACGTTTTCGCCGCTGGCACTGTGTCACAGGGGGTGACTCGCCCACCTGTTGGGCGTCAGTGGGGGGCGCGGGCGACGAGCGATCGGCTCGTCGCCCCGCGTCTCCCCGGTCCCGTGGTTCTCAGCGCACCGCACCGGGGGCCGAGCCCCAGCCGAAGTGGTCGAGGGGCCCGTGGCCCGTGCCCAAGCTCCACCCCGCCGAGCCCTGAAGGGAGGCGGCCACGAACGCCTTGGCCTGCGTCGAGCGCGTCCAGCAGCTCCGTCCCGAGGGCCAGCAGGGCGGCGATGGCGGCCGACAGGGTGCAGCCCGTGCCATGGTCGTTACGGGACACGACCCGAGGACCGTCGAGGACGTGCAGCGTGCCCTCGACGAGAACGACGTCGGGGGCACGCTCGCCGGCGAGATGCCCCCCCTTCACGACCACGGCCCTGGCGCCGGTGTCGGCCAGGCGCCGCGCGGCGCGCACCATGCCGTCGACATCTTCGACGGGCGTGTCGGTGAGCAAGCGCGGCCTCGCGAGTGTTGGGGGTGACCACGAGCGGCGTGGGGAAGCAGCAGCTCCAGATAGGAGATGACGCCACCCTCGCCGAGCAACAGGCGTCCCGTCGAGGCGACGAGCACGGGATCCACGACCAGGTTGGGAAGCCTGCCGTCGGCCGCCCACCTCGCCACGGCGGCCACCGTCGCCGGAGATGCCAGCATTCCCGTCTTCACCGACGCCACGGGCAGGTCCGACAACACGGTGTCGATCTGCAGCTCGACGAAGGCGGGGTCGACGTCGTACACGCCGCGCACCTCGGCGGTGTTCTGCGCCGTCACCGCGGTGACGACGCTCGTGCCGAACACGCCGTGGGCGGCGAACGTCTTCAGATCGGCCTGCAGCCCGGCACCGCCCCCGGAGTCGGAACCGGCGATCGTCATGGCCACCGGGGGTTCCACGGCGGCACTGTAGGTCAGAGGTCGGACATCCCTTCGACGGGGCTCGATGCCCGGGCCAGGTAGCGCCGGGGAATGCGCCCCGCCAGCCGGGCCTGGTAGCCGGCCTCGACGGCGTGGCGAAAGGCACCGGCCATGCGCGCCGGATGGCGGCGCGGGTGATGGCGGTGGCGACCATGACGCCCGCGCACCCGAGCTCCATGGCCAGCGTGGCGTCCGAGGCCGTCCCGATGCCGGCGTCGAGCACCACCGGCACAGAGCAACGCTCGGCGATGAGGGCGATGTTGTGCGGGTTGCGGATCCCGAGGCCACTCCCGATGGGCGCCCCCAGGGGCATGACGGCCGCGCATCCCGTCTGTTCGAGGCGACGGGCCAGGACGGGGTCGTCGTTGGTATAGGGCAGGACCACGAAGCCCTGGTCGCACAGCTGTTCGGCGGCGTCGAGCAGTTCCACGGCATCGGGGAGCAAGGTGTCCTCGTCCCCGATCACCTCGAGCTTCACCCAGTTCGTGTCGAACGCCTCGCGGGCGAGCTTGGCGGTGAGGACGGCTTCGGCGGCGGTGAAGCAGCCGGCCGTGTTGGGCAGCACCCCCACGCCGTGGGCGCGCAGCACGTCGAGGATCCCCCCTGCGCCGCGGGGTCGAGACGCCGCACCGACACCGTGGCCAGTGACGAGCCCGAGGCCTCCACGACGGCGTCGAGGACGTCGGGGCTCGAGATCCCTCCCGTGCCGAGGACGAGCCGTGACCCCAGGACCTGGCCGGCGATGACGAAGTCGGTCCGAGGATGGTCCACGTCAGCCCCCCGCTGCCGCGGTCACGATCTCGACCATGTCGTGAGCTGACAGCGACGTCGTGGTCCACTCGCTGCGCGGCACGACCTCCCGGTTGCGGGCCACGGCGATGCCGTCGGGCGACGCGCACCACGAGGAGACGAGATCCGCCACTGTGGCTCCGGCCGCCATGGTGCGCGGCGCGCCGTTCACGATGATCCCGAGCTCCGCGTCGACGTGGCGTGGTGCGGTGTCACCCACACGGCCAGCATGGCACCTCGATCAGGTGCCGGCGCGCGCCGCCATGGTGGCGAACCGGCCGGGACCGAAGGGGGCCATCTCGGCAGGGGGCTCGTCGCCCGAGACGATGGCGGCCACCGCCTCGGCCGTGAGCGGGGCCAGGAGGATCCCCTGGCGGTAGTGCCCCGTCGCCACCACCAAGCCGTCGGCCCCCGCCCCCGATGCCCGTCCCACCATGGGCGCGTTGTCGGGGGAGCCGGGACGCAGTCCCGTGGCGATCTCGCCGATGACCATCTCGGTGAGACCCGGCACGACCCGATGCGCGTCGCGCAGCAACTCGTAGACGGCCCCCGCCGTCACGGCGGTGTCGAATCCCCGCTCCTCGACGGTCGCACCCACCACGACGGTGCCGTCCTCGCGGGGCACGACGTACACCGAGAACCCCTGCACCATGCCGCGCACGGTCCGGGTCAGCACGGGGGCGCGCTCGCACGGGAGCAATCGCAGGATCTGGCCCTTCACGGGTCGCACCGCTGGCACCGCGCCGGGGGGAAGCCCGTCGAGCTGGCCCGACCAACACCCCGCGGCCAGGACGACGACGCCCGCTGCCAAGGTCGTCCCCCCGGCCAGACGCACACCGGACACGGCGCCGGCGGTGCATTCGAGGGCGGCGGCCCCTTGGCGGTGGATGGCCACGCCCCCGGCCGCCGAGGCGTCGAGGAGCGCGCCCACGAGCAAGCGGTTGTCCACCTGATGGTCACCGGGTACCCAGATCCCGGCGCGCACGCCCGGCGCGATGCTCGGCTCGAAGTCCCGCGCCCGTCGACCGGACAGCCACTGCACGCCAAGGCCGAGGTGGCGCTGGAACTCGTAGAGCTCTTGGGTCCAGGCGCGGTCGCCGTCGTCGGCCGCCACCACCAGGGTTCCCGACGTGCGATAGCCGATGGGTCGGCCCACGGCCTCGGTCAGCTCGGCCGCGAAGGTCGGCCACCGGCGCGCCGACGCCAGGGCCAGAGCGAGGAGGGGCTCCTCGCCGTGGTGAACCTCGCTCACCGGGGCCAGCATCCCCGCCGCCGCCCACGAGGCGGCGCGACCGGGCTCGGGATCGACCACGGCCACGGCCATGCCCCGGAGGGCCATCTTCCAGGCCGAGGCGAGGCCGATGACGCCGCCGCCCACGACGACGACGTCGTAGTGACGGCCGGCCGGCACTCCCGACACCCGGGCGACAGGGCGGGCCGCCTCGCCGGCGGCAGTGTCCAACGGACCGGGCTCGCCCGGGAGTGTCACCGGCGTCGGTGCGCAGGCAACACGTACACGCGAGGTATCCTAAGGGGGCTGCAGCAGGGCCAGTGTCGTCCCGAGCGTCAGCACGCCACCTCCGCGTGACCGATCACGGAGAGACCGAGTGACGACAACCGAGCACCCTGCACTATCAGGGCATCTGCCACCACACCCCGGCGCGCCCCTCTATGACCCTGCCTTCGAGCACGACGCCTGCGGTATCGCCCTGGTGGCCGATCTGCAAGGACGCAAGAGCCATGGGCTCGTCAGCCAGGCACTCACCGCCCTGGAGCATCTGGCGCACCGGGGAGCCAGCGGTGCCGAGGTGGCCACCGGCGACGGGGCCGGAATCCTCGTCCAGGTGCCCCACCGGTTCCTCGCCGAGTCGGTGGGCCTCGATCTCCCCGAGCCGGGGGGCTACGCGGCGGGCATGGTGTTCCTGCCCGTGGACGCCGACGATGCCGCCAAGGCACAGCGACGCATCGAGGAGCTCGCTCTCGAGGAGGGCCTGGCCGTCTCGGGTTGGCGCCAGGTCCCCGTCGAGCCCGATGGCCTGGGGGCCTCGGCGCGCCGGGCCATGCCGCGCCTGGCCCAGGTCGTGGTGGTTCCGACCGGAGCCGGGGCCCACCCGCCGGCAGCCGGGGATGCCCTGGCACTGGACCGGCTCGCCTTCTGTCTGCGCAAGCGCGTCGAGCACGAGGTGCACGGCGTGTACGTGTCGTCGCTGTCGGCACGCACCGTCGTCTACAAGGGCATGCTCACCGGGCACCAGCTCCGGGAGTTCTATCCCGATCTCTCCGACCCCTCCTTCGACAGCGGGCTGGCGCTCGTGCACTCGCGCTTCTCGACCAACACCTTCCCGTCGTGGCCCCTGGCCCATCCCTACCGCTACCTGGCCCACAACGGCGAGATCAACACCCTGCGGGGCAACCGGAATTGGATGCGCGCACGAGAGGCGCTGCTCCAGAGCGATCTCATCCCCGGGGACCTCGAGCGTCTGTTCCCCGTGTGCGATCCCGAGGGGAGCGACTCGGCCACGTTCGACGAGGTGCTCGAGTTGCTGCACCTCGGGGGGCGGAGCCTGCCGCACGCCGTGCTCATGATGATCCCCGAAGCGTGGGAGAACCACACCACCATGGACCGGGCCCGCCGGGCCTTCTACCGCTACCACGCCTCGCTCATGGAGCCTTGGGACGGCCCCGCCGGTGTGGTCTTCACCGACGGGACCATCGTGGGCGGGGTGCTCGACCGCAACGGCCTGCGCCCCGCCCGGTACTGGGTGACCGACGACGGCCTGGTGGTGCTGGCCTCGGAGGTGGGGGTGCTCGACATCGACCCCGCCAGGGTGGTGCGCAAGGGTCGCCTCCAGCCCGGCCGCATGTTCCTCGTGGACACCGCCCAGGGCCGGATCGTCGACGACGACGAGATCAAGGCCCAGCTGGCGGCGGTGCACCCCTACGGCCAATGGCTGGAAGAGGGACAGGTCACGCTGGGCGACCTGCCCCCCCGGATGATGCTCACCCCCCAACACGCGTCGGTGGTCACCCATCAGGAGCTGTTCGGCTACACCGACGAGGAGCTCCGCCTCATCCTGGGGCCGATGGCCAATTCCGGCGGCGAGGCGCTGGGGTCGATGGGACACGACGCCGCCATCGTGGCCCTGTCGGAGCGACCGCGCCTGATCTTCGACTACTTCACGCAGCTGTTCGCGGAGGTGACCAATCCTCCTCTCGACGCCATCCGCGAGGAGCTCGTCACCTCCAGCCGTTCCAAGCTCGGTCCCGAGGGAAACCTGCTCGAGCCCACTGCGGCGTCGTGCCGACAGATCATCTTGCCCTACCCCGTCATCGACAACGACGAGCTGGCCAAGCTGGCATACGTCAACGAGCACGGGGAGACACCTGGCTACCAGGCCTTCGCCATCGACGGACTGTTCGATCCCGCCGGTGGTGGCGAAGCCTTGCGAGTGGCCATCGAAGACGTACGCAAGCGGGTGAGCATCGCCATCGCCTTGGGCTCGAACGTCATCATCCTCTCGGACCGCAACTCCAACGCCAACATGGCGCCCATTCCCTCTCTGCTGCTCACCGCGGCGGTGCACGAGCACCTGGTCAGGGAGAAGTCGCGTACCCGCGTGGGGCTGGTGGTGGAGTCCGGTGACGCCCGCGAGGTGCACCACATCGCCCTGCTCATCGGGTACGGCGCCTCGGCGGTCAACCCCTACCTCGCCTTCGAGACCATCGACGACGTGATCGCCCACAAGAACCTTCTCGAAGGGGTCTCGCCGCGCCAGGCACGGACGAACTACATCAAGGCGGCGTGCAAGGGCGTCATCAAGATCATGTCCAAGATGGGGGTGTCGACGGTGGCCTCGTACACCGGGGCCCAGATCTTCGAGGCCGTGGGCCTCGCACCCGAAGTCGTAGACGAATACTTCACGGGCACCGTGAGCCGCATCGGGGGTGTGGGCCTCGACGTGCTGGCCCAGGAGGTCGCCGCGCGCCACCGTCTGGCCCATCTCGATCGTCCCACCGAGCGGGCCCATCGCGAACTGGAGGTCGGTGGCGAGTACCAGTGGCGCCGCGAGGGTGAGATCCACCTCTTCAACCCCAAGACGGTGTTCAAGCTCCAACATGCCACCCGGGCCAAGCGCTACGACATCTTCAAGGAATACACGAAACTGGTGGACGACCAGGCGATCCACCTGGCGACGTTGCGCGGGCTGCTTCGGTTCCGCCTCGGCATGCACCCCGCGCTGTCGCTCGACGAGGTCGAGCCGGTGTCCGACATCGTGAAGCGCTTCTCCACCGGCGCCATGTCGTACGGGTCGATCTCCGCCGAAGCGCACGAGACCCTCGCCATCGCCATGAACCGCCTGGGGGGGAAGTCGAACACCGGAGAAGGGGGCGAGGACGCCGAGCGTTACGTCCCCGACGAGAACGGCGACCTCCGTCGCAGCGCCATCAAACAAGTGGCCTCGGCCCGATTCGGTGTCACGAGCGAGTACCTGGTGAACGCGGACGACCTCCAGATCAAGATCGCCCAGGGGGCCAAGCCCGGTGAGGGCGGGCAGCTGCAGGCGAACAAGGTGTACCCGTGGATCGCCAAGACCCGGTTCTCCACTCCGGGCGTCCAGCTCATCTCGCCGCCCCCGCACCACGACATCTACTCCATCGAGGACATCGCGCAGCTCATCCACGACCTGAAGTCAGCGAACCCGACGGCGCGGGTACACGTGAAGTTGGTGGCCGAGGTGGGAGTGGGCACCGTCGCCGCCGGCGTGGCCAAGGCCAAGTCCGACGTGGTGCTCATCTCGGGCCACGACGGTGGGACCGGCGCCAGTCCGCTGACGTCGATCAAGCACGCCGGGATCCCCTGGGAGCTTGGCCTGGCCGAGACCCAGCAGACCCTCATCCTCAACGGCCTGCGCGACCGCATCGTGGTGCAGGTGGACGGGCAGCTCAAGACGGGCCGCGACGTTGTCGTGGCGGCTCTGCTCGGAGCCGAGGAGTTCGGGTTCGCCACCGCACCGCTGGTGGTGTCGGGTTGCGTCATGATGCGCGTCTGTCACCTCGACACCTGCCCTGTGGGGATCGCCACCCAGAACCCCGAGCTGCGCAAGCGCTTCACCGGTCAGCCCGAATTCGTCGAGAACTTCTTCGAGTTCATCGCCGAGGAGGTGCGCGAGCACCTGGCCGCCCTCGGGCTCAGCTCGATCGAAGAGGCCGTGGGTCGGGTGGACCTTCTCGACGCCGTCGTGGCCACGGAGCACTTCAAGGCCAAGGGGCTCGACCTGGCCCCGATCCTGGCCCAACCCGAAGCGGGCCCACCCACCGACCGGTTCTGCTGCCGGTCTCAGGACCACGGCCTCGACCGGGCCCTCGACCACCGCTTCCTCGCCGCCTGCCGACCCGCCATCGACCACGGGACCACGGTGGCCCTGGAGTTCCCCATTACCAACGTCGATCGCACGGTGGGGACCCTGCTCGGCTACGAGATCACGTCGCGCCACGGCGGCGCGGGTCTTGCCGACGGGACCATCACCATCACCTTCCGGGGCTCGGCCGGCCAGAGCTTCGGCGCCTTCGTCCCGCGGGGGGTCACGCTGCGACTCATCGGCGACGCCAACGACTACCTGGCCAAGGGGCTCTCCGGTGGCCGCGTGGTGATCCGCCCCGACGAAGCGGCGCCGTTCGCGGCCGAGGAACAGATCATCGCCGGCAACGTCATCCTCTACGGGGCCACGGCGGGTGAGTGTTACGTGCGCGGCCAGGTGGGGGAGCGCTTCTGCGTGCGCAACTCCGGCGCCACGGCGGTGGTCGAAGGGGTGGGTGACCACGGTTGTGAGTACATGACCGGTGGAAGGGTGGTGGTGCTGGGGCCGACGGGAAGGAACTTCGGGGCCGGGATGTCAGGTGGGATCGCCTATGTCTATGACCCCCACCGGGACTTCACCGAACGCGTCAACGCCGAGATGGTCGACCTCGAGCCGCTCGACGAGGAAGACCGCCAGTGGCTCTTGGACACCGTGACCCGCCATCACGTCGAGACGGACTCCGCCGTCGCCTCCCGGCTGCTCGAGACGTGGGGGAGCACCCTCGCCGACTTCGTGAAGGTCATGCCGCGCGACTACCGCCGTGTGCTCGAGGCCACCCGGCGCGCCGTGGACGAGGGAGTGTCGGTGGACGTGGCGGTCATGGCCACCGTGCGCGGCTGACGGCGCGGCGGGGGAGCGATCGGTCATGGGCAAGCCCACCGGGTTCTTCGAGTACGGCCGGAAGCTGCCGGCACGTCGCCCCGTCCCGGTCAGGCTCAGGGACTGGCGCGAGGTGTACGAGCCGTTCCCCGAGGACGAGGCGATCCGTCAGGGGGCGCGCTGTATGGACTGCGGCATCCCCTTCTGTCACGAAGGATGCCCGCTCGGCAACCTCATCCCGGAGTGGAACGACCTCGTGTACCGCGGTGATTGGCCCGAGGCCTTGGAGCGGCTGCATGCCACCAACAACTTCCCCGAGTTCACCGGCCGCCTGTGCCCTGCACCGTGCGAAGGCTCGTGCGTGCTCGGCATCAACGCCGATCCGGTCGCCATCGAGCGCATCGAGTACGAGATCGCCGAGCGAGGCTGGGGCGAGGGCTGGGTGATTCCCCAAGTCCCGGCGCGACGCACGGGCAAGTCCGTCGCCGTGGTGGGCTCGGGGCCGGCCGGTCTGGCGTGCGCCCAACAGCTGGCCCGGGCCGGGCACGGCGTGGTCGTGTACGAGCGAGCCGAGCGACCCGGTGGACTGCTGCGCTACGGGATTCCCGAGTTCAAGATGGAGAAGGCTGTGCTCGACCGCCGCCTGGCGCAGTTGCGGGCCGAGGGCGTGGAGTTTCGCTGTGCCACCGCCGTGGGCGAGCCCGCCGGCGCCCTCGCACCGTCGGTGGAATCGGAGCCGGGCCAGCGCCGCGGTCCGGGGGCGGCGTGTGCGCCCGACGTGCGCGTGGTGTCGGCCGCGTCGCTGAGCGCCGAGTTCGACGCCGTGGTACTGGCCGGAGGGGCCACGCTGCCCCGAGACCTTCCGGCACCAGGCCGCCAGCTGGCGGGGATCCACATGGCCATGGACTACCTCAAACCGTCCAACCTGGTGCGCGAGGGTGCGCTCGACAGCTCGCCCATCTCGGCTCGGGGCAAGCGCGTCGTGATCATCGGGGGCGGGGACACCGGTGCCGACTGCCTGGGGACCGTGCACCGGCAAGGCGCGTCCTCGGTGCACCAGCTGGAGATTCTGCCCCGGCCCCCCGACGGCCGCCTCGACGACAACCCCTGGCCGACGTGGCCGGTGATCCTGAGAACGTCGGCGGCGCACGAGGAAGGCGGCGACCGTCTCTACGGCGTCACGACCACACGGTTCGTGGACGACGGGCAGGGGTCGGTGCGCGCCCTGGCCGGAGAGAAGGTCGAGATGCGAAGCGATGGCGGCCGCGCCGTGTTCGAGCCCGTGGCCGGGAGCGAATTCGAATTGCCTTGCGACCTCGTCCTGCTGGCCATGGGCTTCCTCGGTGCTGAGCGCCGGGGAGTGGTGGAGGAGCTCGAGCTCGAGCTCGACGCCCGCGGCAACGTGGCCTGTGACGGGAACTGGCAGACAAACCGCGAAGGTGTGTTCGTGTGCGGGGACATGACCCGCGGCCAGAGTCTCATCGTGTGGGCCATCGCCGAGGGCCGGTCGTGCGCGTCGAGCGTCGACCGGTGGATCATGGGTGACACCTCGTTGCCGGCGCCGCTCGTGCCCGGTCAGCTCGCCTTGCGCTGACTGGCGCCCTATCACCGTGCTTCAGGCGGATGGCCGCCCCACCAAGACACCGGGAGCGCGACGTCGGCCTCGGCCCCCCCGGCTCATGCGCCTGTGGTGGTGAGGGGGACGGGCCGGCTGGTGGCGAAGGAACGCTTGAAGAGCACCAGGGACGAGGAGAAGGCGCGGTCGAGGATGTCGTGTTGTCCGTCGGGCGCGTCGACGTCGAAATAGCTCGTGAAAGCCACGTGGTGGGTGGAGATCCATTTCGCCATCTTGGCCACGTACAGCGGGTCGTCACCGAGCCCGTGCCCGTCCGAGCGGATGGTGACGCCCCACTCGGGGATGACCACGGGCTTGTGGTGCGCGGCGGCGAACGACGACAGCCAGCTGAGGCCGTTGGCCTCGGTCACGTAGCGGGGCCAGGCCAGGTCGGGGTCCAACGGGATCCCCCACACCTGGTCGTAGAGATCGAGGCCCACGTAGTCGACGTAGGCGTCCCCGGGGTAGGCGTCCTGGGCGGGCTCCGACGTCGGCCCCGAGGTCGGGTTCCACACGAACTGGAACGACGTCCCCGGGACGCTGCGCATGGTGGTCACGATGGCGCGGAAGTACGCCGCGAAGTTCGAAGCGTCGGACCGGTTGTTCACGGCCCATGGGTACCAATTGCCGTTGAACTCCCAACCCAGCCGCAAGATGGCATTCCCCTCGCGGTAGGACACCAGGGTCCTGGCCAGTGTGGCGAACTCCTGGTCATAGCGACCCCCTGCCCCCGCCGCCAGGGATCCCAGGGCGCTGCCGTCGCGAGTCGGGATCATGGGGACGCCGAGCACCAACCGGTACGGGCTCGTGCTCCAGGGGCCAAGGACGTGCTGGAGCGCTTTGGTTTCGACCATGTCCGACCATCCCTCGGTGCGAGGCAGGTAGTCCGAGGCCAGGCTGGGCTTGGCCCCGGTCCGTGCCCCGAAGGAGGCCACGCCGCGTGGTTCCCCCGATCCCACGTAGACACCCAAGGGCACCGAGCCCACGTTGACGGTGGGGATCGCCGTCGAGGGCGACCCTTGCCCCGTGCACGCCGCGCACGAGGCGCCGAGCATCACCGCCACCACGAGGGCAGTGGCGCCGGGCAGTCCGCGCCCGCGGCGATGCGCAGGCGGTGGCCGTCGGTCACCGCTCATGGACGTGCACCGGTGGGAGGTACCCACGTGCTCCTGGGCCGAAGCCTGCCCACCGCGCGGGTCGCTACCCGAGGTTCATCTTGATGACGGCGAACACCGCACCGCCCGGACCGGGCGCGATGGCGAGACGTCGTGGGGCGATGACCATGGGGTCCGACGGTGTCGCACCCCCGAGCGCGCCATGAGAAGCCTGGGCAGAGGAGAGGTCGGTTGGTCCCAGGGCGACCCGGGAGCGTGTCCGCGGGGGCCACACCTCGAATTCGACCACGAAAATCTCCTCCTATGGCGAGGGGGGTGAAAAGCCGAGCGTATCGAGCGCCCGCAGGTTATGGGGCGCGGTGCCAGCTTGGCTCGTTGCGAAGATGTTGAGAGTCCGATGGGGATCGGTTGATTCGCGTTGTGCAAGCTCGGGTGCGTCGTCGGAACGAGCGGTTCAGCGACGACACGACCCGATGTCATGGGCTCGGCGCCGGCAGTCCGATGCCGGTGCCGAGCCGACTCGGGTCGTGGAACGCGCCACGCCTCAGGGGAGGCCGAACTCAATACCCGGGCCCGTGGTCGAGGATGCGACGCGGGTTGTCGACGAGCATGGTGTGAATGTGTTCCTCGCTCACGCCCCGTTGGCGCATGGCGGGCAGGACGTCGTTGCTGATGTGGAGGAAGTTCCAGTTCGGCTGGGCCTGGCGCAAGAAGTCATCGTCGAACCAGTCCATGTGGCACCCGGCGTCGTGGGACAGGACCATGTACCGGGCCCAACCGCTCTCGCACAGTCGGGCCACGGTCTCGATCCGCTTCTCGGTGGGACAGAAGGCGTCCACGCCGAAGCGGTCCATGCCGAGTGTCGAGCCTTCCTCAAGGAGCTCTCCCAGATAGTCGAGGTCGGTGCTGTCGCCGCTGTGGCCGATGACCACCCGTGCAAGGTCGACGCCCTCTTCGGTGAAGACGCGTTGCTGGTCGAGGCCCCGCCGGGTGCCCGTGTGGGTGTGGGTGGAGATGGGCAGCCCCGTGCGGCGGTGGACGCGGGCCACGGCGCGCAGGATGCGCTCGACTCCGGGCGTGAGGCCCGGTTCGTCGGTGGCGCACTTGAGGATCCCGGGCCGTACCCCGGAGCCGGCGATGCCGTTCTCGATGTCGTGGAGGAAGAACTCGTCCAGCATGTCCACGCCGCTGGGACGGAACGGTGCGCTTCGGTAGTCGAAGTAATGGGGAAGCTCGTTGTAGGTGTAGAGACCGGTGGCGACCACGATGTTGAGGTCCACCTGGGCGGCCACTTCCTGGACGGGCTCGATGTCCCGGCCCAGGCCCACCACGGTGAGGTCGACGATGGTGTCGATTCCGGCCGCCTTGAGCTCCCCGAGCCGCTCGACGGCCTGGGCCACCTGCGTGGCGCGGTCCCACCCCGTGGGCCAGTTGGCGGCCACCTCGGGAGAGCGCACGAAGACGTGCTCGTGCATGAGCGTGGTGCCCAGCGCCGCCGCGTCGACCGGTCCGCGTACCGTGTTGACCTGCCCCATGGGGCCCTCCCCTCGGCCACCCCCGCGTGGGGTTCGGCGGCGTACCCTACCGGGGTCAACCCATGCGGTTGGGCCCGGCGCGCTCGATCGTGATCCGCACCAGGACGCGGCGGTCTCGCTCCATCGCCGCGCGGTAGTCGTCCCAATCCGGATGCTCGCCCGCGACCTGGCGGTAGTACGCCACGAGGCCGTCCATGGCCTGAGGGAGCGGTACCACCTCGACGGGCCCCTCCACCTGGACCCAGTCCCCATAGAAGTTGTCGCTGAACACGATCAGCGAAGCCCGGGGGCGACGTCGCAGGTTCTTGGCCTTCATGGCGGTCTCGCGAGTGGAGACCACCACGGCTTCGTCGATCACGCCGGCGGCCACGAGAGAGAGCTGAGGGTTGCCGTCGGCGCGGGTGGTGGCCAGCACGGCCCGGTGATGCTGGGTGATGAATGCCAGGGCGGCGGCACGGTCCATGGGCCCGAAGGTTATTGCACCGAACGCCGACCCGCTCCGAGGTGCACCGATATGCTCCGGACATGCTGAGCACGATGCAAGACGGCCCGCTCCTGGTGAGCGGCATCCTTCGTCGGGGCCAGGCGGTGTACGGCGACAGCCGTGTGATCACCGCCCAGTCAGACGGATACCGGGAGTCCACCTTCACGCAGGTGGCGGCGCGCGCCGAGCAGCTGGCCAAGGCCTTACGCCGCCTCGGTGTCGGCGACGACGACCGGGTCGGCACCTTCGCCTGGAACGACCAGGAGCACCTCGAGGCGTACCTGGCGATTCCCTCCATGGGGGCTGTGCTGCACACCCTCAACATCCGGCTGTTCCCCGAGCAGCTGGCCTACGTGGTCAACCACGCCGAGGACAAGGTCGTCATCGTCGACGGTTCGATCGCGCCGCTGTTCGCCCGGGTTCGCGACGAGTGCAAGACCGTCGAGCACGTCATCGTCGTCGGACGAGGGCGACACGACGGGCCTCGGCGACACCTTGTCCTACGACGACCTCATCGGCGCCGAGGAGCCGGGCTACGACTGGCCCCAGCTCGACGAACGCCAGGCCGCGTCGATGTGCTACACGAGCGGCACCACCGGCAACCCCAAGGGCGTCGTCTACAGCCACCGCTCGACGTGGCTGCACGCCTTCGCCGGCATGAGCACCAATTGCGTGGGTGCCAGCGAGAACGATCGGGTCCTGGTGATCGTGCCCATGTTCCATGCCAACGCCTGGGGCATGCCTTACACGGCCTTCTTCGCGGGCACGGACCTCATCTTCCCCGAGCGCTTCCTCCAGGCCGAGCCCCTGACTCGCATCATCGCCGAGCAACGCCCGACGCTGTCGCTCGGGGTCCCCACCATCTGGAACGACCTTCTGCACTACGCCCAGGGCCACGACGTCGACCTTTCGTCGATTCGACTCCTGACTGCGGGTGGGGCGGCGGTACCGCGCTCGCTCATGGAGGCGTACCAGGAGCGCTTCGGCATCGCCATGATCCAGGGTTGGGGAATGACCGAGACCAGCCCGGTATGCGCCTTTGGCCGGGCGCCCAAGGGCATCCCTCCCGAGCAGGAGATGGACTGGCGAGCCAAGACCGGACGCGTCATCGCCGGAGTGGAGCTCCGTGTGGTGGACGAGGAGGGTGCGGTCCTCCCCAACGACGGCCAGTCCGTCGGTGAGTTCGAGGTTCGGGGACCGTGGGTCACGGCCGCGTACTACGGCGATCCCAGTCCCGAGCGCTTCCACGACGGGTGGTTGCGCACCGGTGACGTGGGGAGCCTCGACGACCGGGGGTTCATGCAGATCTCGGACCGCACCAAGGACGTCATCAAGTCCGGGGGTGAGTGGATCTCGTCGGTCGAGCTCGAGAACGAGGTGATGGCCCACCCCGACGTGTACGAGGCCGCCGTCATCGGTGTGCCCGACGAGCGCTGGGACGAGCGTCCCCTCGTGGTCATCGTGCCTGCCGAAGGTGCCCAGCCCGAGCCGGCCGAGATCTTGGTGTTCCTCTCGACTCGCGTGGCCCGTTGGTGGCTACCCGAGCGGTGGGCCTTCGCGGCGGAGATCCCCAAGACCTCGGTGGGGAAGTTCGACAAGAAGGTCCTGCGGGCCAAGGCCGCCGACGGCGCCCTCGAGATCCACGCCGTGGACCTCCCGGCGCACGACCGCTGAGCGCGCCAGAGCGCGCCGGGCCAGCGCCGGGCAGGGCGAACGGATAGGACCGAGAGTGGACCTCGAGGACGTGGCCGATCGGCTCCAAGCCATCGCCGAGGAGCTCGGTGATCTCGCCTTCGACCGGCTTCGCGAGGCGAGCAGCAGCGCGGGGCGCGGCACGAAACCCGATCCCGCCCTCGTCGCCGAGGAGCGGCGTCTCACCCGGGCCCGGCGTCAGGTGCAGAAAGCGGTGGTGTTGCTCCGCAGGTCCCCGGGGCCGCTGTGGACTCCGACCCGTAGGGGCCCTGCACTGCCCGAGGGTCAGTCGACCAGCTCGTTGAGGGCGTCGATGAGCTGGCGCAGTCTCCCGTAGTGGATGCGGTCGAAGCGCAGCGCCACTCGGGGCAGCTCGACGTGGTCACTGCTCGAGCGTTCCGGGCCCAGTGCCTTGGTCGGCCGGATGGACCCGCTCGCCACGATGTCGGCGAAGCGCTCGGTGAGCTCTGCCAACTGGGTTCGGGTGGGAGCGACCCGCAAACGCATGACGAGCAGGTCGCCCACCCATCGACAGGAGTGGTAGTTGCGGTAGAAGCCGAGCAGCTCGGCGGCGGCGGCGTCGACATCGGCGGTGATCATGTACAGCGATCGGTCCTCGGGCGATACCAACCCGACCGAAGCCACCTCGGTGTCGAGGAAGTCCTGCCATCCCTTCCAGTAGGTGCCGTCGGGGACGTCGAGCAGTACCAGGGGAGCGGGTTGGGCTTTGCCCGTCTGCAACAGGGTGAGGAGCTCGAAGGCCTCGTCGAGGGTGCCGAACCCGCCTGGGAGCACGGCGTAGCCGTCGGACTCCTTGATCAGCATGAGCTTGCGGGTGAAGAAGTACCGCATCTCCACGAGCTTGGGGTCCTGGGCGATGAACTCGTTGGCCCCTTGCTCGTGGGGGAGCCGGATGTTCACCCCCAGAGAGCGTTCTCGTCCTGCACCCTGCATACCCGCCGCCATGATCCCCGGGCCGGCCCCGGTGACGACCATCCACCCGTGGCTCGCCATGCGCTCGGCCAGGCGCGTGGCCTGGAGATAGAGCGGGTCGTCGGGCAGGGTGCGGGCCGAGCCGAAGAAGGTGACCTTCTGTTCCTCACGGAAGGGTCGGAACACGCGGAACGCCTCGGCCATCTCGGCCACGGCCGCGCGCGCCAATTTCGAGGTCGAGGGGGTCGGTGCGCTCCTCGGCCAGGTGTACGACGGTGCCGATGATCGAGCGGTAGAGATCGCGCCGCTCGGTGACGCCGGCCGAGTCCAAGAGCTGGTCGACGAGGTTCTTCTCGCCGGTGTCGAGGGCCTCGGCCGGGGTGATGTCCTCGAGCCCGGCGCTGTCGGCGGCAAGCGGTGGGACGAGGTCGGAGCCGCCCACGCCGATGCCCTCGTCGGTAGCGCTCATCTCGGGGCCCTCAGCACGGGGCGGGCACGCGGCCGTAGAGCGTCGTGCGCTGTTCGAGCCGACGGCCCAGGGGCTCGACGAGGGAACGGAACCCCTCCTCGTCCATGAGCTGGCCGTGGCTGGCCCCCGCGGCCCGCGAGATGTTCTCGTCCATGAGCGTGCCCCCCAGGTCGTTGACCCCGGCCTGCAGCGCCTGCGCGGCGCCGCTGCCGCCCATCTTCACCCAGCTCGCCTGGATGTTGGGGATCCATCCCCGGTAGGCGATGCGCCCGACGGCGTGCATGAGGAGCGTCTCGCGAAAGGTGGGGCCACGACGTGCCTTGTGCTGCAGATAGATGGGCGACGCCATGTGCACGAAGGGCAAGGGGACGAATTCGGTGAAGCCGCCAGTCTCGCGTTGCAGTTCCCGGGTGCGCACCAGGTGCCGGGCCCACGAGCGGGGCCGCTCGATGGAGCCGAACATGATGGTGACGTTGGATCGCAGTCCGATGCTGTGGGCGGCTCGGTGAGCCTCGAGCCACTGCTCGGTGTTGATCTTGTCGGGACACAGCACGGCCCGTACCTCGTCGTCGAGGATCTCCGCCGCGGTGCCGGGCAGCGTGGCCAGCCCCGCCTCTTTCAGTCGGCGCAGGTAGTCGACGAGCGGCTCGTCGAGCCGCCGTGCCCCTTCGGTCACCTCCAGAGCGGTGAAGCCGTGGATGTGGATGCGGTCCGATGCCTCGCGGACGGCCCGGATCACCTCGAGGTAGTAGTCGCCGTCGAAGCTCGGGTGGATGCCGCCCTGGAGGCACACCTCGGTGGCGCCCGCGGCTTCGGCCTCGACAACTCGCTCGGTGATGTCGCTCAGCTCCAGCAGGTAGGGCGCACCCCGCAGGTTGAGCGACAAGCGGGCCCTTGGAGAAGGCGCAGAACCGGCACTTGAAGGTGCACACGTTGGTGTAGTTGATGTTGCGGTTGGCCACCCACGTGACCACGTCGCCGACCTCCTCCCGCCGCAGCTGGTCGGCGACCTCGGCCACGGCGCGCACCTCGGGACCGCGCGCCGAGAACAGCGTGACGATCTCGTCCTCGCCGACCTCCTGGCCCAGTCCCACCCCGGCGAGCACCTCGGCCACGGCGCCACCCGCCGGCCCGCGGCCCGGGCGCGCCACATGGGGGCCTTCGGCTACGCCCACTCCGGGCCCGAGGAGCGGGGGTGGGGCGTCGACGCCCCCCGAGCACCACGGGTCCTCGCGCCCGAGGCCCTCGGCGTCGGAGCGGTCGAGGACGGCAGAAGCGCATGGCCGGGTCGAGCCAGCGCTCGGGGTTCGAGCGGCGTACTCGGGGTAGACGGTGAGGCGCGCCGCCAGCGTCGACCCGGCGGCCTCGGTCGCCTCGCGCAGGACCTCCAGGGCCGGCCAGGCCCGCTCGGGGTTCACGTGGTCGACGGTCACCGGTGACACCCCGCCCCAGTCGTCGAGGCCGGAGTCGAGCAGGGGCGCAGATCGTCGGACAGGTTGGGGGAGCCTGGACGTGCACCTCGGGGGGAGCACCAGGCGGGCGACGGCGATGGTCCACACACAGCTCCTCGGGCGGGCACGGCGGGTGGTCGTGCATGGCGGTCCCCGGCTTGGGGAGGAAGTTCTGGACGATCACCTCCTGCACGTGGCCGTGGGCGCGGTGCGCATCGGCGATGGCCGTCAGGGCGCGAACCGCTCGGCGCGCGACTCGCCGATGCCGACGAGCACCCCGGTGGTGAAGGGGATGGCCAGTGCACCGGCGGCCTCCAAGGTGGCCAGCCGACGTTCGGGGGTCTTGTCGGGCGCACCCCGGTGACAGGCCAGGTCGGGGTCGAGCGACTCGAGCATCATGCCCTGGCTGGCGGAGACGGGTCGCAGGCGGGCCAGCTCCTCGTGGCTCGAGCGCGCCCGCGTTGGCGTGGGGGAGCAGCCCCGTCTCGTCGCGCACCAGCGGCGCACATGGCCACCAGGTAGTCGACGGTCGAGGCGTAGCCGTGCGTCGTCGAGCCAGGCGCGCGCCGCGGGGTAGCGCTGCTCGGGGCCTCACCCAGGGTGAACAGGGCCTCGTGGCAGCCCGCCGCCGCCCCGGCCCGGGCGATGGCCAGCACCTCGTCGCGGGACAGGTACGGCGAGCGGACCCGGGCGGGCGGCTTGGCGAAGGTGCAGTAGCCGCACCGGTCCCGACACAGCATCGTCAGCGGGATGAAGACCTTGGGCGAGTAGGTGACCCGGTTCCCGTGCGCCGGGCCCGCCGCGCCCGCGCCTCGGCTTGCAGGTCGAAGATGGAGGCCTCGAGAAGGTCGTCGGAGGCCACGGCGGTCACCTTACCCTTTGCCTCCGCGGGACCGGTCGGGCCCGCTGGGGACGTCGGTGCCGACATCGAGGATGCCGGGGGACCGCTCACGGTTCGTGCCACTGGCGCAGCTCGCGTGCCAGGAGCGAATCGGACTTCCTTGGGGCCCCAGGTGCCGGCGGGGTACTGCGACAGGGGCACGCCGTCCTGGCTCCACGCCTCGAGGAACGGGTCGACGATCTGCCAGGCGCGCTCGACCTCGTCGGTGCGGATGAACAGGGTGGCGTCGCCGATCATCACGTCGTGCAGCAGCCGCTCGTAGCCCCCGGCGGTCGTGCCCGGGAAGCGCTCGCGCGTAGCTGAAGTCCATGTCCACCGAGCGCAGGCGGAAGGCCTCGCCCGGGACCTTGGCCCCGAAGAGCAGGCAGATCCCCTCGTCGGGCTGGATGCGCAGGAGCAGCATGTTCGGGCGCAGGTCGCGGGTGAGCTGGCTGCCGAAGGCGAGGTGGGGGACGCGTTGGAACTGCAGGACCACCTCGGTGGCGCGCTTGGGGAGCCGCTTGCCGGTGCGGATGTAGACCGGCACGCCCGCCCAGCGCCAGTTGTCGACGGCCAGCCGCATGGCCACGAAGGTCTCGGTGCGGCTCCGGGGGTCGACGCCCTCCTCCTCGCGGTACCCGACCACGGGCTCGCCGTCGATCACGCCCGGCCCGTACTGGCCGCGCACCGAGTTGATGACCGCCTCGTCGACGTCGGGGATCATCACCGCCCGCAGCAGCTTGACCTTCTCGTCGCGGATCCCCTGGGCGTCGACGGTGGCGGGAGGCTCCATGAGCGTGAGCGCCAGGACCTGCATGACGTGGTTCTGCACGATGTCGCGCAGGGCGCCCGGCCGTCTCGTAGAAGCCGCCCCGGTGCTCGACGCCGAGCTACTCGGCCACGGTGATCTGGATGTGGTCGACGTAGCGACGGTTCCAGATGGGCTCGAAGATGGCGTTGCCGAAGCGCAGGGCCAGGACGTTCTGCACGGTCTCCTTGCCCATGTAGTGGTCGATGCGGAAGATCTGGTCCTCGTCGAACGCCGCGTGCAGGGTCGCGTCGAGGGCCCGGGCGCTGTCGAGGTCTCGCCCGAAGGGCTTCTCCACCACGATCCGGGCGAAGGCCCCTCCCTCGCCGGGAAGGTTGCAGCCGTGTTCGGCGAGCGCGCCGGCCACGGCGCCGAACATCGCCGGGATGGTGGCCAGGTAGTAGACGCGGTTGCCGCCGGTGCCCAATTTGGCGTCGGCGTCGGCGAGCACCTTCTTGAGCTGGTCGAAGGTGGGCTTCTCGGCGTATTCGCCCGCCACGTAGCGGAACCGTGAGACGACCTCGTGCCATTCGGGGCCGGCAGAGGGTGCGGCGTCGAGGGCCGCCTGGCGGAACCGGTCGTCGCTCCACTGCGTGCGCGCCACCCCCACCACGGTGAAACCTTCGGGGAGCGCCTTGTGCTCGGCCAGCGCGGCGATGGCAGGGAGGAGCTTCCGTGACGCCAGGTCGCCCGAGGCACCGAAGACCACCAGGGCGAGCGGCGGCGGGGGATCGACGGCGTCGAGCGCATGGGAGATCTCGACAACCGGCTCCTGGTCGTCGATGTCGACACCTTCGATGACGGTGGCGGTGTCGGGTGTCACGACGTGGGCCCCCCGGATCCGGTGACCACGACGTGACCCCCGGAGTCGTTGCGCAGAGCCCCCGCCAATCGGTTGGAGTAGGAGGAGTCCTTCATGTGGCTCGCCCTTTCGTTGTCCGGGATCTCGTCACGCCATCTCCTCACACGATGTCGCCCAGATCGTGCGCCGCCACGCGGAGGACCCGGCGTCGGTGCGCGAGCAGGCTCTGGTGATCGCCGATGGACTGGGCCGCGATGAGGGTCCCGAAGTCGTAGGGCGCGCCGGGGACCGGCACCTCGGGCATGGGGTTGGCGTCGACGATCTGCACGGCCACCACGGTGTCGGGCCCCCCCTTGTGGAGCTGTCCGGTGGAGTGCAAAAAACGTGGACCGTATCCCGCGGTGGTGGCGACCCCCCCGAGGTGGTCGCGCACTCTGCGTCGCAGCGACTCCAGGGCGGCATCGTGACCGAAGGGCACGTACGCCTGCAACGACACGTAGTCACCAGGTTGGACGGTGGCGGCGAGCCACGCCCGCACGTCGTCGGGCGGCACCGCCTCCACCGGAGGCAAGGGGAGCTCCCCGAGCACGTCGTTGGTGTTCTTCTTCGACTCCGCCACGTTGGGTTCGCCGAAAGGGTCGATCCCGAGCACGTGCCCGCACAGCGAGGTGGCCACCTCCCAGCGGTAGAACTGCTCGCCGAGGTCGGTCGGGCCATTTTGATGGAGAGGGACCACGTGACGGTCGGGGCCGACCTCGGGCTCGGTGGTGGGGACCGGCACGCAGCCCGTTCCCTGTTTGCCCGTGGACTCGGCGATGAGCTGCTCGACCCACAAGCCGAACGACGCGTACTCGGGAGGGACGACGATGGTCACCTTGTCGCGGCCAGCTCGGGCGTCCTCGCCCATGGCCATGCCCAACCCGGCGGCCTCCTCGAGGTCGGTGTCGAGGGCGCGTGCACAGAGCTCGGCGACGTCGTACCCGATGAGCGCGGCCGGCACCATCCCGAAGTACGACAGCACCGAGTAGCGACCGCCGATGTCGGAAGGGTTGGCGAAGCAACGTTGGAAGCCGCGCTCGGCCGCCAGCGTGGCGAGGGGTGTGCCCGGGTCCGTGATGACGGCATACCGTGACGGATCGGGCAGTTGCGCCCAGGCGTGGCCGAGGAGCGCGTTGGGCTCGAGCGTCGTGCCCGACTTCGACGACACCAGCACGAAGGCGTCGGACAGCTCCAGGGAGGAGACCGTCACCGGGTGAGTGGTGTCGCACACGACGAGGCGGCGCCGCGACTGGCCCGGCCCGCCCGGTGTGCCGGTGGCGGCGAGAACGGCCTCGAGCACCGCCGGTCCGAGTGAGGAACCGCCCATGCCCAAGAGCACCACGGTGGACTGCTCGATGCCGGCCGCCCATTTTTGGAGGTCGCCAGCCTCCGCCGCCATGCGGCGCGGGACCTCCAGCCATCCCAGCCGGTTCGCCGACACGTTGCCGGCGGGCCAGAGCCCGGCGTCGCGCTCGAACAGCCGCGGCACCAGGGTTCGGGCGTCGTCGACCACCGTTGTCTCAGCCATCGGCCGACAAGGCGTTGGCCTTGTCCGACAGCTTCTGGATCAGCTCGTCGAACGACTTGGTGAAGCTCGCCACCCCTTCGTCCTCGAGGGTGCGGGCCACGTCCGCCATGTCCACGCCCGCCGTTTCGATGTGCTCGAGCGCCGCCGAGCGCGGCATCGGGATCGGCGTCCACGGTCGCGCGCCGGCTTCCCGTGGTCGAGGAAGGCGGCGATGGTCTCGTCGGGCATGGTGTTGACCGTGTCGGGGCCGATGAGCGTGTCGACGTAGACGAGATCGGGGTAGGCGGGATTCTTGGTCGAGGTCGACGCCCACAGGGGTCGTTGCACCTTGGCCCCTCGGGCGGCGAGCGCCTCCCAACGCGCCCCGGAGAAGCGCTGCGTGAACAGCGCGTAGGCGCGCCGCGCCTGGGCCACGGCCGCGGTGCCCCGCAGCGACAGGATCTCCCGGGCCCGCTCGGTGTCGGCCTGGGTAGCGAGGGTGTCGAGGCGCCGGTCCACCTCGGTGTCGACCCGGCTCACGAAGAACGACGCCACGCTGCGCACGGGCGAAAGGTCGGTGACCCCGGTGGCGACGAGGTCCTCGAGACCCCCGATGTAGGCCTCGATGACCTCGTCGTAGCGCTCCAGGCTGAAGAGCAGGGTGATGTTGATGCTGCGTCCTTCGGCGAACATGGCCCGGATGGCGGGCACGCCCTCGGTCGTGGCGGGGATCTTCACGAACAGATTGGGCTGGTCCACCAGCTCGTGGAAGTGGCGGGCCGCCTTGATGGTGCCGGCGGTGTCGTGGGCCAGGCTCGGTGCCACCTCGAGCGATACGTAGCCGTCGACGCCGTCGATCCTCGTGGACACGGGCGCAGGACGCCCAGCGCGTCGCGGATGTCGGTGATGACGAGCTCCCAGTACGCCTCCTCGACGGTGTGCGACGCCAGCAGCTCGCCGAACTGCTCGTCGTAGTCGTTCCCGGCCTCGATGGCCTTGGCGAAGATGGTGGGGTTCGACGTCACTCCACGGATGCCCTCGTCCACGAGCTCGGCCAACCGCCCGCCGCGCAGGTAGTCGCGACGGAGGTTGTCGAGCCACGGGCTCTGGCCCTGCTGCTGGTAGAGGTCGTGCAGCTTGGTCATGGTGCTCCCTTCTCGCCGGGACCGGCGCTGTGGCGCGCGCGTGACCGGCTGTGAGTCTGTGTCGCAGCGCGGAGGCCGGACCGGCCCGGGCCAGAAGGGCCCGGGCCCGGGCGGCCACGTTGTCGGGTGTGTACCCGAAGTGCGCCAGCACCTCTTCGCCCGGAGCCGACGCCCCGAAATGGTCGATGGCCACCACGTCGTCGGCGTAGCGCTCCCAGCCGAAGGATGCCGCCGCCTCGACGGCGAGGCGTGTGACCCCGGGGGGAAGGACTTCGTGACGGTAGGACTCGGGCTGAAGGGCGAAGAGGTCCCACGACGGCAGCGACACCACCCGGGCACGCACGGGCGCAGATGGCCCCGACGCGCCGGCCCCTTCACCGGCACCCGACAGCAGGCGGGCGGCCTCGACACACAGCGAGACCTCCGAGCCGGTGCCGATGAGGACGATCTCGGGGTCCCCGGCCGCCTCCACGAGCACGTAGCCGCCGCGGGCCACGCCCTCGGCGGCTTCGGCGGTCCCCACCAGGACGGGGATCGACTGGCGAGTGAGCACGAGCGCGGTGGGTCCGTCGGAGTCCACGGCGATGCGCCAGGCGTGGGCCGTCTCGTTGGCGTCGGCGGGGCGGATCACGCGCAGCCCCGGCATGGCGCGCAGCGAGGCCAGGTGCTCGACGGGTTGATGGGTGGGGCCGTCCTCGCCCAGGCCCACCGAGTCGTGGGTCCACGAGTAGATGACGTGGCTCTCCGACAGCGCGGCCAGCCGGACCGCCGGTCGCATGTAGTCGCTGAAGATGAAGAAGGTCCCGCCCACCGGAAGCACGCCGCCGTGCAGGGCCATGCCCGTCATGGCCGCGCCCATGGCGTGCTCGCGGATCCCGTAGTGGATCTGGTCGCCCTCGGGGTCCTGGGCGGACTGGTTGACGCCGTCTTGCAGTTTCACACCCGTGTTGCCGGTGAGATCGGCCGGCGCCGGCCAGCAACCCCGGGATCACCTCGGCGGTGGCGGTGATGCAGCGGTTGACCGCCACGCGCGTGGCCAGGCTGGTGCCGGCCTCGAAGACGGGGAGCTTCTTGGACCAGCCCTCGAGGCCGCGACCGCTCTGGCACGCCTCCCACACCGCCTTGTCCCCGTCCCAGGCGTCGAAGCGCGCCTGCCATGCCGCGTGTCGCTGCCGCGCCGCGCCCGAGGCAGCGCCGGTAGAACTCGAGGACCTCGTCGGGGACCCAGAATTGCTCGTCGGGGGGAAGGCCGAGGATGGCCTTGGTCTCGCGCACCTCGTCCTCGCCCAGAGGGTCCCCGTGGGCCTCGGCGGTGTCGGTCTTGTGGGGCGAGGGCCAGCCGATGTGGCTGCGGAGAAGGATCATCGAGGGCTTGGTCCTCGACGGCCATGGCCCGGCGCAGCGCGGCCTCGAGGGCGTCGGTGTCGTTGGCCACCTCGCCGAGGTTCTCGGTGTGCCAGCCGTAGGCGTCGAAGCGCTCGGCCACGTTGTCGTTGTAGGCGAGCTCGGTCGGCCCGTCGATGGTGATGTGGTTGTCGTCGTAGACGTAGATGAGCCGGCCCAGCCCGAGATGGCCGGCGAGCGATGCCGCCTCGTGGCTGATCCCCTCCATCAGGTCGCCGTCGCCGCAGAAGACGAAGGTGTGGTGGTCGACGAGCTCGGGGCCGAAGCGGGCCCGCAGCCAGCGCTCGGCGATGCCCATGCCCACGCCGTTGCCGACCCCCTGGCCGAGCGGCCCCGTGGTGACCTCGACCCCGTCGGTGAGATGCACCTCGGGATGACCCGGTGTCTTGCTGCCCCACTGACGGAACTGCTTGATGTCGTCGAGGGTGAGTCCGTACCCGGTGAGGAAGAGCAAGGAGTACAGAAGGATCGAGGCGTGGCCGTTGGACAAGATGAATCGGTCGCGGTCGGGCCAGTGGGGGTCGGCCGGGTCGTGGCGCATGACCCGGGTGAACAGCACGTGCGCCAGGGGCGCCAGCGCCATGGCCGTGCCGGGGTGGCCCGAACCGGCCTTCTGGGGGGCGTCCATGGCCAGGCCCCGGACCACGTTGATCCCGAGCTGTTCGAGCTCCGCTTCGGTCACGGTGAGAACCGTACCCGTTCGGTCGACGCCGCCAACCGGGCGATCAGACAGGCGCGCAACCAAGTACGCATCCGAGCGCGCGACGGGCACGCGACGCGCCGCTCACGCTGCCCCGGTCCCGGCATCGGGGCTCCCCGAGCGGTCCCGGAGCAAAGCCACCGACGCCGTGAAGCCGTGGACGAAGTTCCGCCCCCCTACGGGCCCGAGCTCCCCGGCGGCGAAGAACCCCGCCATCGGGACCGCACCCAGGTGTTCTGTCAACACGCGGACGTCGTGGTGCGGCTCGCCGAACAACCGTGTCCCTCGGCCGTTGCAGGTGAACACGAGAGCGGCGTCGGCCCGGCGCGCCTTGACCAACACGTGCAGGTCCTCGTCGGCCGTGGAGGCGTCGCGGCAGATGGAATTGCACAGTGGTGCCCACGGCCATGGGGTCGCCGACGGCGATGGCGCCCGTGGAGCGGTCGGCACCGAGCACGTTTCGCACCAGGAAGTCGCCCCGGCCGAAGTGCTCCTTGTGCTCGTCGATGACCCGGCCCAGGTGCAGCCCGCCGCTTTCGAGGAGCACGACTTCCTCCTCGCTGAGCGAGTCGCGGGCCTGGGCCACCAGCCGCTCGAGGGCGGGGCGCCCGGCCAGCTCGAAGAGCAGGTTGCGCTCGGCCCTGGTCACCACGAGTGGGTTGCCGAAGGGCCGGCAGCCCTGGGAGACGAGGGTGGCGACCTCCGCCCCGGGGCCGAGGAACGCCCCCACAGCCCCGCTGGTGGTGACCCGCGTGCCCAGGGCCAGCCGGTTCCCGCCCGGACCGCGCCCGGCCGAGGCCATACCGCCCACCACCCGCAGGCCACAGTGGTTGGCGTCGATCCAGTCGAGGAAGGACTCCGCGGGGAAGCTGTAGGGGTCGCCCACGAGCACCAGCGCCTCGGGGGAGAAGGGGATCTCCGCGGGCCAGCCCCGCAGGGTCAGGCCGTCACCCGTCTCCGACGGCACGGCGTCGAGCGCCAGGGCCACCAGGGGCCCGACATGCCCGGCGAAGAGTGTGACGGCGGCGCCCTGCTCCACCTCGCGGTGGGGCCCGAGCACGGACTCCGCTGCACATCCGAGCGACACCAGTGGGTGCAGGACCTCGTCGACGGTGCCCATGACGTCCTCGAGGGCGCCGGCGTGCGGCGGCGTCACGAACACCGTGGCGAAGTCGGGCCGGTCTCCGATCTGCTCGAGCACGGCTCCGGTGACCTCTCCCACGGCGTGGGCGGTGAGCGGGTGCTCGCTCATGGCGGCCGCGAAGGGCATCGACGACGACCCTACTGCCGGCCCCGCGGTACTCAGGTCGGCGGCCAGGCCCGCGCCGGCCACCCACACCGTGGCCACGCGCCACGCGCCGTCCCCGGGGGCGGCGGGTTCGAGTGCGACGAGATCGGCGCGCCGTCCGGCGCGAGGGCGCCCCGGTCGCCGAGTCCCAGCAGCCGTGCGGGAGTGGTACTGGCCGCCGCCACGGCGTCGGCCAAGGCGACGAAGCTGTGGTGCACGACGTTGGAGACAGCACGCTCCATCGTGAGTACCGAACCGACCAAGGTGCCGTCGGCCAGCCGTGGGGGACCACCATCTCGTGGCGCCGCCACCGCGTCGGTCACCAGAGCTACGCCGTGGGCCCCTTTGGTGGTGAACGCCATGCGCACGAACACGGGGTGAGTGTGGACGAGGTCGGCGATCAGCGACACGGCCAAGCGGTCGTCGGCGAGGGCGGCCCCGAGGAGCCCGGGGGCGCGCTGGTGGAGGGGCCCCATGGCGTTGCCCAGGTGTGTCACCAGGCGTGCACCCGCCTCGGTGGCCGCCATCGCCACTTCGGCCGTGCACGCCGAATGGCCGAGTGACACGAGAACTCCCCGTCGGCTCAGCGCCGCGATGGCATCGAGGGCTCCGGGAAGCTCGGGGGCGAGGGTGAGGACGCGCACCAGTGGCCCGAGGGAGTCGAGCCACCGCACGTCGACCTCCCGGCGCACGAACTGGGGGCGATGGGCGCCCGCCAGAGCCAGGAAGGGACCCTCGAGATGGGCCCCGGCGATGTCGGGCCGTCTCTGTGGCGGACGCCGCGCCGCCCCCGCCACAGCCGCCAAGGAGGACTCCAGCGAGTCGAACGGTGCGGTCACGATCGTCGGGCACCACGTGGTCACGCCCTGGGCGAGCAGCGCGTCGTCGAGCGCGGCCCAGTCCTCCCCGGCCGCGCTGGCCACGTCGACGCCGCCGATGCCGTTCACCTGGAGGTCCACGAACCCCGGCACCAGCACCACGTCGGGGACGGCGGTGGTGGCGGGCCGCACCTCGGCGATGAGGCCGTCCTCGATCACGACCTCGGCGTCGGTGACGGGGCCGACGGGGGAGATCACGGTGGCCGCCCCCACGGTGGTGGTGCTCGAGGGGGTGGTGGCAGCGGTGGGGGTTCGTGGCCTGCGCACGGGAGTCGTACGGTACCGTCTCGCCGTGGCAGATCCCCGGGTGCAGGTGCCGCCCAACTGCGACCTCACGCTGGGCATGGTGTGCGTGGACAAGTCCGAGCCGGGGACGACGGTGTGGCAGATGTCCGCCGACGAGCGCTTCACCAACCCGGTCGGAGTGCTCCAGGGCGGGTTCCTCGCCGCCTGTTGCGACTCGGCCATGGGGGCGGCCACCGTCACGTGGGCCAAGGGGAGAAAGGTCTTCTCGGCCAACGCCGAGATCAAGGTGAGCTTCCTGGCGTCGGTTCAGCCCGGAGGCGTCCTCACGTGCACGTCCAAGGTCATCTCGGGCGGCAGCCGGGTGGCGTTCGTCGAAGCCGAGGTGACCGACGGCGAGGGGCGCCTCGTGGCCAAGGCCAGTTCGACCTACCTCCTCACCCCCCGGGCTTAGACCGGGCAGTGCTTGCCACACCGCGCCACGGCGGGGGAGGATGGCCACCCTCAGAGGGAGGGTCGGTGGCACGACAGGGCGGAGGGTCGGGACGGGGCGGGGGCTTGACCGCGGCCGGTGGCGACTTCTTCCAGCTCGTCGTGGACTACGCCAAGCAGGAGACCCTCGGGCCCCTCAAGAGCCTGGGGCGCTTCGTGGCGTTCGGGGTGCTCGGGTCCCTGGCGCTCACCGTGGGCGCCGTCCTGCTCCTGCTGGCGGCGCTGCGGGCCCTGCAGACCGAGACGGGATCCACCTTCACCGGCCATCTCAGCTGGCTGCCCTACCTGATCACGGTGGCGGGGGCCCTGGCGATCATGACGCTGGCGGCGTGGCGGATCAAGAAGGGGCCGGCGGCCAAGAGCGGCCGTGACCACGCAGAGGGGAGGCGCTGAGGATGGCGACGGCAAGGATCACCCGCGACGACCTGGAGGCCAAGCTCCGCGACATGTCGGGGGGAGTCGAGGAGACCGTCGAGGCCGTGCGGCCCAAGGTGATCAGCTCGGCCGCGGCCGGCGTCGTGCTGGCGGTGCTCGTCGCCTACTTGCTCGGGCGCCGGCGGGGGCGGGCCCGCTCGGCCGTGGTCGAGATCCGCAAGGTCTGAGGCCATCGCGTCGTGGACCGGATCCTGGGCGTCTTGGTGTCGCGCGCCGTCCGGCGCGGGCGCTGCCGGGGAGCCGATCTGGCTGGCCGTGGCCGCCGCGGCGTGGCTGGTGCGGCGCAGCCTGAAAAGCCGCGACCAGGTCGCCTGGAGCGGCCGTGTGAAACCCGGCGAGCGTGTGGTGATCGCCGTGGGTGACCGCGAGACACCGGCACCGTCGAGCTCCGGCGGGGAGTGACGCCCCACGCCGACAGCTTCCGGGGCCCGTTGTCGGCCGGAGAGCGCGTGCTGCTCGTCGACCCCAAGGAGCGGCGCTACCTGGTGACGTTGCACGGGGGGGCGATGTTCCACACCCACTCCGGCATCGTTGCCCACGACGACGTGATCGGGCGGGACGAGGGTTCGACGGTCGCGGCATCGACGGGTCGCCGCTTCGTGGCGCTGCGTCCCACGCTGGCCGACGTGGTCTTGAAGATGCCCCGGGGGGCCCAGGTGATCTACCCCAAGGACCTCGGTGCCATTCTCATCGCCGCCGACATCGGTCCGGGGATGCGCGTGCTCGAGGCGGGTGTGGGGTCGGGCGCGCTGTCGATGGCCCTGTTACGAGCCGGCGCCGACGTCGTGGGCTACGAGGTCCGATCCGACTTCGCCGCCGGGGCGCGCGCCAACGTGTCGGGGTGGGCCGGGACGGGCGCGACCTACCGCGTCGAGGAGCGCGACGTGTACCAGGGGATCGAAGAGCGCGACCTCGACCGCATCGTGCTCGATCTGCCCGAGCCGTGGCGCGTGCTCGATGCCATCGCCGAGGCGCTGCGCCCGGGAGGGATCCTTCTGTCCTATCTCCCCTCCATCACACAGGTCGCCACCTTGCGCGCCGCCATGGCACACAAGGCGTTCGGGATGGCCGAGACCTCAGAGGTGCTACGCCGCACGTGGCACGTCGAGGAACGCTCTGTGCGTCCCGACCACCGCATGGTCGCCCACACGGGGTTCATCACGACGGCGAGGTTGCTCGTTCCCGCAGAGGGGCCGTGAGCGCGCTCAGCCCTGCTCGATGAAGATGCACTCCCCGGGGCACTCCTCGGCCGCCTCGGTGACGGCGTCCTCGAGGTCGTCGGGTACCAGAGCCATGCCAGCCGAGCCGCCGGGCTCGTTCTTGACCTGGTCGCCCTCTTTGACGTAGGCGAGGCCGTCGTCGAGCAGGGTGAAGACGGCCGGCGCGATCTCTTCACACAGGCCGTCGCCGGTGCACAGATCCTGGTCGATCCAGACCTTCATGGGCTCGCTCTCGTCTCTACGTCATTCGGCCGGCGCATTCGGAAGGTAACGACGCCCCGTTCGGGGTGTCAATTGACCCGGTCACGGTCGCGACCGAGAGCGCCACCCGATGTGCCGGGCCAGACCCTTTGTCACTCCAGGTGCAGTCTACCGGGACCTGCGGCGATACCCGGTGCTCCGGCACCGAGGGGCCTATTGGCGCCAGGGCCGGTGTATGGTCGCAAGAGGAGCCCGGATAAGCCCAGGAGGTGGTTCCAACGGCCGAGCCGGAGGAGGAACGACAACTGGCTCTGCGCGAGGAGCTCGACCGGCTGCGCGAGCGGTGCCGCCAGGCCGAAGAGGAGGTCGCCGTCCTGCGTCGCCGCCTGTCGGAGGGACCCGGACGGGTCCAGTCTCTCGAAGAGCGGCTGCTCGAGACCAAGGGCCAGCTGGCCCAGGCGGTCTCGCAGAACGAGAAGCTCACCTACACCCTGCAGCAGGCCAAGGAGCACATCGCCGCCCTGCGCGAGGAGGTCGACAAGCTCACCCAGCCGCCCAGCGCCTACGGGACGTTCCTGCACGCCAACGATGACGGCACCGTCGACGTGTTCTCCGGCGGCCGCAAGATGCGGGTGGCCGTGCACCCCGAGATCGACGGCGTGGAGCTACGCCGAGGACAAGAGGTCGTCCTCAACGAGTCGCTCAACGTCATCCTGGCCCGCGAAGGTGAGGACTCCGGCGAGGTCGTCACGCTCAAGGAGCTTCTCGAGGACGGGCGGCGCGCCATCGTGTACGCCCGGGCCGACGAGGAGCGGGTCGTCGAGCTGTCCCATGATCTTCTGGGCGTGCACCTGCGCGCCGGCGACGCCGTGCTCATGGAGACGCGCTCGCAGCTGCTGGTGGAGAAGCTGCCCCGACCCGAGGTCGAGGAGCTCGTGCTCGAGGAGGTGCCCGACGTCACCTATGCCGACGTGGGCGGCCTCGACAGCCAGATCGAGGCCATCACCGACGCCGTCGAGCTTCCGTACCTGCATCGGGCGCTGTTCAACGAGTACAAGCTGCCCGCCCCCAAGGGCATCTTGCTGTACGGGCCGCCGGGATGCGGCAAGACGCTCATCGCCAAGGCGGTCGCCAACTCCCTCGCCAAGAAGGTGGCCCAGGTGACGGGCAACGCCAACATCCGGAGCTACTTCCTGAACATCAAAGGCCCCGAGCTGCTGAACAAGTACGTGGGCGAGACCGAGCGCCAGATCCGGCTGGTGTTCCAGCGTGCCCGGGAGAAGGCCGAAGAGGGTGTCCCGGTCATCGTGTTCTTCGACGAGATGGACTCGCTGTTCCGCACCCGGGGCACGGGCATCAGCTCCGACATGGAGTCGACCATCGTCCCGCAGCTGCTGGCCGAGATCGACGGGGTGGAGACGCTGCGCGACGTCATCGTCATCGGCGCCTCGAACCGCGAGGACCTCATCGACCCCGCCATCCTCCGTCCGGGCCGCCTCGACGTGAAGATCAAGATCGAGCGGCCCGACGAGGAGGCCGCCGCCCAGATCTTCGCCCGCTACCTCACGGCCGACCTCCCCATCGACGCCAAGGAAGTCGAGCGCCTCGGGGGGGGCGACGCGGCCAGAAGTCGGTGCAGGCCATGATCGAGGACACGGTGGCGGAGATGTACCGCGCCGACGACGAGAACAAGTTCCTCGAAGTCACCTACCAGAACGGCGACAAGGAGGTCCTGTACTACCGGGACTTCGCCTCGGGAGCGATGATCGAGAACATCGTCCGCCGGGCCAAGAAGCTCGCCATCAAGCGGGCCATCGCCGGCGAGGGCAGCGGGGTTCGCACCGCCGACCTCCTCGAGTCGATCCGCCGGGAGTACAAGGAGAACGAGGACCTCCCCAACACCACCAACCCCGACGACTGGGCCCGGATCTCGGGCAAGAAGGGCGAGCGCATCGTGTACGTGCGCACCCTTCTGGCCGACACCGAGGAGACCCGGGGTGGCCGTTCCATCGAGCGGGTAGGTACCGGCCAGTACCTGTGAGCCGGCCCGAGGTGTTCACGCCCGTTCCCCGGGGATGGTCGCGCCGCCCAAGCCGCCACGCACTAGGGTCGGTTTCGTGGCCGTCGCCAAGGTCTGCGGGATCGAGACGGAGTACGGGATCCACCACGTCGGCGGCGACGGCAATCCGGTCGCGTCCTCCTCGCTGCTGGTCAACGCCTACGTCTCGGACCTGGCGCGCGCCGGCTGGGACTTCGAGGACGAGTCGCCGGGCAACGACGCCCGCGGGTTCGCCCGCGAGGGGGCACTGCCTCCCGAGGTCGAGACCCATCTCGTCAACGCCGTGCTCACCAACGGGGCCCGCTACTACGTCGACCACGCCCACCCCGAGTTCTCCACGCCCGAGTGCGCCGACCCCCTCGAGGTCGTCCTCTACGACAAGGCGGGGGAGGAGGTCCTGCGCCGCTCCATGGCGGCCGTGCGCCGGACGCTCCCCGAGGGCCAGTCGATCGTCGTCTACAAGAACAACTCCGACGGCAAGGGCAACTCCTACGGCACCCACGAGAACTACCTCATGGACCGCGCCGTCCCCTTCGCCCGCATCGCCCATCTGATCACGCCGCACTTCGTCACCCGCCAGATCTTCACCGGCGCGGGCAAGGTGGGCAGCGAGACGCCGGGCACCGCCGGGCGCGACGTCGACGTTCCAGCTCTCGCAGCGAGCCGAGTTCTTCGAGGAGGAGATCGGCCTCGAGACCACGCTCAAGCGCCCGATCGTGAACACCCGCGACGAGCCCCACGCCGATCCCCAGCGCTACCGGCGCCTCCACGTCATCGTGGGCGACGCCAACCTGTCCGAGGTGGCCACCTTCTTGAAGGTGGGGACCACGGCCCTCGTGCTGGCCCTCATCGAGGACGACGCCTTCGACGGACGGCGAGCTGACCCTCGCCAATCCGGTGAAGGCCATCCGCCAGGTGTCGCTCGACCTCACCCTGTCCGCGCCGCTCGACCTGGCCGACGGCCGCACCACCACCGCCGCTGGCGCTGCAGTGGGAGCTCTTCGGCCTGGCCCGCAAGTACGCCGAGGACCGGGGCCTGGCGTGCCTGGGCGACGAGGCCGTCGGCCAGGACGTGCTCCAGCGCTGGGAGGACGTCCTGCACGGCCTCGAGACCGACCCGAGCGTCGTGGCCGACCAGGTGGACTGGGCGGCCAAGCTCGGCTTGCTCGAGGCCTACCGCGAGCGCCACGGGCTCGACTGGGACGACCACCGGCTGGCGGCGGTGGACCTCCAGTACCACGACCTGCGTCCCGAGCGGTCCCTGTTCGCCCGGCTCGACACCGAACGCCTGGTGAGCGGGCAGGACGTGCTCGCTGCGGTGACCGAGCCGCCCCGGCGCACCCGGGCCTACTTCCGGGGCCAGTGCCTCAAGCGCTGGGCGTCGTCGGTGGCCAGCGCCAACTGGGATTCCCTGGTGTTCGACCTGGGTACCGATCCCCTGCGGCGCGTCCCTATGATGGATCCGCTACGTGGAACGGCCGAACACGTCGAGGAGCTGCTGGATGGAAGCTCCACACCGGCGGAGCTGTTGGCACGGTTGAGCGCCTAGGAGTGGGTTGATGGCAGAACGGGAGAAGAAGCGCCGGCCGGCGGCGACCGACGCGCGAGGAGACGACGACCGAGGAGGCCGACGCCCCCGCGCCGTCCCCCAGGGCGAGAAGCTGAAGGCCGAGCTCGACGACCTGCTCGACGAGATCGACGAGGTCCTCGAGGAGAACGCCGAGGAGTTCGTCCGCAACTACGTGCAGAAGGGCGGGGAGTAGCCGGGTGGGTCTGCCGCTCTTCCCGCCCGGGGAGGACCCGGGCCCCAGTTTCGCCGCCCTCATCCGCCACAGCGATCCGAACCGGCCGTTGGCCAGCTCCGCCGAGGTCCATGGCGGGGGCGGTCCCGGCGGTGGCCACGGCACCACGGTGGTGGCGCTGCGCTACGCCGACGGGGTGGTCATGGCCGGCGACCGTCGGGCCACCGAGGGCAACATCATCGCCCACCGGGCCATGGAGAAGGTCTTCCCCGCCGACCGGCACTCGGCGGTGGCCATCGCCGGGGCGGCCGGGCCGGCGGTGGAGATGGTCAAGCTCTTCCAGACCCAGCTCGAGCACTACGAGAAGGTCGAAGGCGTGGCGCTCAGCCTCGAGGGCAAGGCCAACCAGCTCGGCCAGATGGTGCGCGAGCACCTGCCCATGGCCATGCAGGGCCTCGTGGTCGTGCCCCTGTTCGCCGGCTTCGACCTGCGCCCGGGGACGGGGCGCATCTTCACCTACGACGTCACCGGCGGGCACTACGAGGAGGCCGACCACGCCGCCACGGGATCGGGTGGGCGCGACGCCCGCACCACCATCAAGCTGGGCTGGCGCGCCGACCTGGACCGTGACGAGGCCATCGAGCTGGCCGTGCGCGCCCTGTACGAGGCGGCCGACGAGGACTCCGCCACCGGTGGTCCCGACCTCGTGCGGGGCATCTTCCCCATGGTGGCCACCGTCACCGCCGAGGGCTACGAGCGCCTCGCCGACGCCGAGGTGGCCGAGCGCTTCGCGGCACTGGTGCAGCGGCGCAGCCTCGGAGGGGGGCATCGGAGGTGGCGGCCCATGACCATGCCCTTCTACGTGGCCCCCGAGCAGGTCATGAAGGACCGGGCCGAGTACGCCCAGAAGGGCATCGCCCGGGGTCGCTCGCTGGTGGCCTGCGTCTACGACGACGGCATCCTGATGGTGGCCGAGAACCCGTCACGATCGCTGCACAAGGTGAGCGAGATCTACGACCGGATCGCCTTCGCCGGCGTGGGCAAGTACAACGAGTTCGACCAGCTGCGGGTGGCCGGGGTGCGCCACGCCGACACCAAGGGCTTCGCCTTCAGCCGCGAGGACGTCGACGCCCGCTCGCTCGCCAACCTCTACGCCCAGTTCCTGGGCCAGGTCTTCACCCACGAGATGAAGCCGCTCGAGGTCGAGATCCTGGTGGCCGAGCTCGGGGCCGACGGCAAGCCGGACCAGCTGTACCACATCGCCTACGAGGGCACCATCACCGACGAGGACCGATTCGCCGTCCTCGGTGGTGAGACCGAGACCATCACCGACCGAGTGGCAGAGTCGTACCAGGACGGCTGGGCCCTCGACGCCGCCCTGCGGGCGGCCGTGACCGCCCTGGCGGGGCCCGAGCGGACCCTCGAGCCCGATGACCTCGAGGTGGCCGTGCTGTCGCGGGCCAACGGCCGTCGTGCCTTTCGCCGGCTGGGCTCCGAAGAGCTGGCCGAGCTCCTGAGCGGTAGCCGGCGCAGCGCGCCACGGGGGTCACGGGCCGGGGCGAGCGGGGTCGGCGACCCCCGCCGAGGACGACGGGGGACCGCTGCGCTCTGAGTAGCACCCCGCCCCGGTTCCCTTACAGGTCGCCGGTGGAATCCTCCTCGATGCCGTCGAACAGCGCTTCGACCTGGTCGGCCAGCAGGAGCTCGCGCGCTTCGCCCGCCTGGTCGACGATCACGAGGACCTCGACCGGTCCGGGCAGGGGATAGGGCCCGTCGCCGCCCCCGCCGAGCTGGGTGAGGATGCCGTCGGCACCCAGGCGGGCCATGACCACGCGGGCCTCGAACATCGATCCGACCGTCGTCAGATGGACCATCAGCGGCGTCGCCACGGGCAAAGGGTACCCAGGGTCGCCGACCTTTGCCCGGGAAGGCGCCGCCCCGCGTGCACGCGGCACTACCGTAGGGTGAAGTGGACAGGCGGATCTTCGGACTCGAGAACGAGTACGGCGTCACCTGCACGCTGCGCGGGCAACGTCGCCTGTCGCCCGACGAGGTCGCTCGCTACCTGTTCCGGCGCGTCGTCAGCTGGGGTCGCTCGTCGAACGTCTTCCTCGAGAACGGCGCCCGGCTCTACCTCGACGTGGGCAGTCACCCCGAGTACGCCACGCCCGAGTGCGACTCCATCACCGACCTGGTGGCCCATGACAAGGCGGGGGAGCGCATCCTCGACCATCTCGTCACCGGCGCCGAAGCGCGACTGCGCGAGGAGGGCATCCGCGGCGTCATCTACCTGTTCAAGAACAACACCGACTCGGCCGGCAACTCCTACGGCTGCCACGAGAACTACCTGACGAGCCGGCGCGACGACTTCGCCCACTACACCGAGGTCCTCATTCCCTTTCTCGTCAGCCGCCAGATCTTCGCGGGCGCCGGAAAGGTCCTGCAGACGGCCCGTGGGGCGGTGTTCTGCCTGTCGCAGCGCGCCGAGCACATCTGGGAGGGGGTGTCGTCGGCCACCACCCGCAGCCGCCCCATCATCAACACCCGCGACGAGCCCCACGCCGATGCCGAGCGCTTCCGCCGGCTGCACGTGATCGTGGGCGACTCCAACATGAGCGAGTACGCCACCTACCTCAAGGTGGGGACCACGAGCATCCTGCTGCGCATGCTCGAGGACCCCGGCACGGTGCTGCGCGACCTGACCCTCGAGAACCCGATTCGGGCCATCCGCGAGATCAGCCACGACCTCACGTGCCGTCGCAAGGTTCGCCTGGCCAACGGGCGCGAGGTGAGCGCCCTCGACATCCAGTCCGAGTACCTCAGCCGGGCCCTGCGCTTCCGCGACACGCACGGGCTGTCGCCGCAGGAGGACCGCGCCCTCGACATGTGGGAACACTGCCTCAAGGGTCTCGAGTCCGATCCCTTGACCCTCGGGCGCGAGTGCGACTGGGTGGCCAAGCACCAGCTCATCGAGGCCTACCGCGCCCGGCACGGGCTGCCCCTGGGCCATCCCAAGGTGGCCCTCCTCGACCTGCAGTATCACGACGTGAACCGCAGCCGGGGGCTGTACTACCGGATGGAGGCACGTGACCGTGTGGACCGCCTGGTGGAGGAGTCCGCCATCACCGAGGCCATGAACCGTCCTCCCCAGACCACCCGGGCCCGACTCCGGGGCGAGTTCATCCGGCGCGCCAAGGAGCGCCGCCGCGACTTCACCGTGGACTGGGTCCATCTCAAGCTCAACGACCAGGCCCAGCGGACCGTGCTGTTGAAAGACCCTTTCCGGTCCCACGACGAGCGGGTCGAGAAGCTGATCGCCAGTCTGTGAGCGGAGGCGGGGACAATTAGCGGGTCGGCGTCAAGTAGCCTCGTAGTTTCGTGACCCCCAACCGGCCGGAACCGGCGCCCTCCTCGAGCTCGCTGGACTCCCTGTGGCTTCGCGAAGCGGCTCCGGTGAATTCCTGGGCGGTCGCCACTCCCAGCGCTCCTGTGGTGCCAGAACCGGGCCCCGCTGCGCCTCCCCATTGGGGGGCAACGGGTCTCCCGAGGTGAAGGTCCCCGCCTCCCGGCCCCGGCCGGGCCCCGTTCCCGGCGGGGGAGCCGCTGGCTCATCGAGTGGGCGATCGTGTTGGTGGTGGCCATCCTCGTGGCCGTCGGCATCCGTACCTTCGTCGTTCAGACCTTCTTCATCCCCTCCGCCTCGATGGAGCCCACGCTCATGGTCGGCGACCGCATCCTGGTCGACAAGCTGAGCTACCGACTCCACTCCGTGCACCGGGGCGACATCGTGGTCTTTGCCACGCCGCCGGGCGAGGATGCCGGCCCCAATGTCAAGGACCTGGTCAAACGGGTCATCGGCCTGCCCGGCGAGACGATCTCGTCGGCCGGGGGCCAGGTGGTGATCAACGGCAAACCCCTCGCCGAGCCCTGGCTGCCCAAAGGCACGGTGACGACGGGGATCACGACCCAGGTCATCCCCCCCAACGAGTATTTCGTCATGGGGGACAACCGATCCGACTCCCAAGACAGCCGGTTCTTCGGACCCATCCACCGCTCTCTCATCGTGGGCCGCGTGGTGGTCAAGATCTGGCCGCTGAGCTCGTTCCACTTCTATTGATTTCTCTTGATCAGGTCCACGCCCGGGTACCGATCAGCGTCATGCCCGGGTACTGATCAGGGCCACACCCGGGGCCGGGTCCGCGGGGATCCGCTCGTATCCCTCCCCGCAGTTGCCTCGACGCCCGGCGTCGTAGACTTGCGCCGAGATGTTGTCCCTCAGCCCGGCGAAACTGCTGGTCATCCTCGTCATCGCGCTTGTGGTCCTGGGGCCCGAGAAGCTGCCCCAGGTGGCGCGCCAGGTGGGCGCGGCCTGGCACGAACTGCGCCAGTGGCGCAGTCGGCTCGAGACCGAGGTGCGGGGGACGTTTCCCAACCTGCCCCCCACCCACGAGGTAGCCGAGGCCGTCCGCTCGCCTCTGGCGTTCCTCGACCGCCTGGCTGACGAGCACGAACGGGCCGCAAGTGGGGACACGACAGAGACGAACCTGGCGGCCTCCACGGCTGACGCCCAAGGGATGGGGCCGGCGCCTCCGTCGGTGGGCGCGGCCCCGTCCGCGACGGAGGCCGGCACCGTGGCGCCCCCTGGGGCCGGGTCGGTGGCGCACAACGGATCTGTGGGGGGCAACGGGTCGAGCGCAGGCGCATCGTCGGGAACCGAAGCGACGCCCGGTGCCGACGCCGCGGCGCGGCGCGGCTTCCCCGTGGTGCCCGACGATCCCAGCATGAACTGACCGGCCCCGCCGAGACCCGCCATGGCGACACGCCTCCGACTCCCGTTCCGAAGCTCGTCGACACGACCTTCGGCGGATGCCATGACGCTGGGAGAGCACTTGGCGGAGCTGCGGCGCCGCGTCGTCATCTCGGTCCTGGCGTTCGCGGCCGGCGCCACGGTGGCCTTCATCGTGTACCCCCACATCCTGCACTTCCTGCAGTCTCCGTATTGCCAGGTGACGGGGCCGCGGCCTTGCCAGCTGTATGTGACGGCCCCCCTCGACGGGCTCTCACTGCGCATCAAGTTGGCCACCTACGGGGGGCTGTTCCTGGCGTCCCCCGTGATCTTGTGGGAGCTGTGGCGCTTCATCACGCCGGGCCTGCACCGCAACGAGAAGCGTTACGCCATCCCTTTCGTCGCGGCGTCGATCCTGCTCTTCACCCTGGGCGCGGTCCTGGCCTTCCTGACGTTCCCGCACGCGTTGCGCTTTCTTCAGAGCATCGGCGGCCCGACGCTGAAGCAGATCTACAACCCCAACAGCTACCTGGGCCTCATCGTGGCCCTCATGACGGTGTTCGGCCTCACCTTCGAATTTCCTGTCCTGCTGGTGGCGCTCGAGCTCGTGGGCGTGGTGTCGCCGCGCAAGCTGTCGTCGTGGCGGCGCTGGGCCATCGTGCTCATCGTGGCGTTCGCCGGGATAATCACCCCGAGCGGGGACCCGTTCTCCATGTTGGCGCTGGCCGTGCCGATGTATGTCTTCTACGAGGTCTCGATCGTGATCGGCAAGGTCCTGCGCCGTTGAGACATCGCAACCGGTGAGCCCCTCGTCCGGTGACGACGACGCCCTGCGCTCCCGTGTGGTGTCCAGGCTTGGGTTCGCGCTCGATCCCTTCCAGGAGGCCGCCTGCGACGCTCTCGACGACGGGCGCTCGGTGCTGGTCTCGGCCCCCACGGGCTCGGGGAAGACCGTGGTCGCCGACTACGCCGTGGCCAGGGCGCGCGCCCAGGGCCAGCGTGCCTTCTACACCACACCTCTGAAGGCGCTGTCGAACCAGAAGTTCGCCGAGCTGGCCGAGGTGTACGGACCCGACGCGGTAGGGCTGCTCACCGGCGACGTCTCGCATCAGCCCGACGCGGCGGTGGTCGTGATGACCACAGAGGTGCTGCGCAACATGCTCTTCGCCCGCTCGCCGCAGCTCGCCGGGCTCGGGCTCGTCGTGCTCGACGAGGTGCACTACCTCCAGGACCCCTACCGCGGCTCGGTGTGGGAGGAGGTGCTCATTCTCAGTGCTCCCGAGGTGGTGTTCGTGTGCTTGTCGGCGACGGTGTCCAACGGCGATGAGTTCGGCGCCTGGGTGCGCAGCGTGCGGGGGCCCACCGAAGTCGTCGTCGAGGAGCACCGTCCCGTGGCTCTTCGCCATCACGTGGCGATCGCCGAGAAGGGAAGCCGTCGCGTCGATCTGGTGCCCCTGCTCCACGACGGCCGCATCCACCCCCAGGCGCTTGCGCTCGACCAGCGCGTGGCGCGCCAGGCCCGGCGGCCCGGCGGCCTGCGTCACTCGCGCTTGGCGAGCCCCCGCCGCAGCGAGCTCGTCGAAGCCCTCGACGATCTCGACCATGCTCCCGGCCATCGTCTTCATCTTCTCGAGAGCCGCGTGCGACGACGCCGTGGCGCAGTGCCTGTCGGACGGCATGCGGCTCACCAGCTCCGAGGAGCGAGACGAGATCCGGCGGCGCTGCGAAGAGCACACCGAGGGACTGCCCGACGAAGAACTGCGGGTGCTCGGCTACGGGCCGTGGGCCGCGGGTCTCGAGGCGGGCATGGGGTCGCATCACGCCGGGCTGATCCCCGCCTTTCGAGAGGCCGTGGAGGACTGCTTCTCCTCGAATCTGTTCCGCGTGGTGTTCGCCACCGAGACGTTGGCGCTGGGCATCAACATGCCCGCCCGCACGGTGGTGATCGAGCGACTGACGAAGATCCGCGAGCACGGGCGCAGTGGGCTCTCGTCGGGGGAGTACGCCCAGATGACCGGTCGCGCCGGCCGGCGGGGGCTCGACTCCGTGGGCCACGCCGTGGTGGTGTGGTCCCCACAGGTGTCGATGGCAGGGGTCGCAGCACTGGCCACCTCGGCGCCTCCCGATCTGCGGTCGTCGTTCCGGCCCACTTACAACCTGGCGGTCAACCTTGTGCGCCGCTACCGCGCCGATCAGGCCCACTACGTACTCGACCGCTCGTTCGCGCAGTTTCTCGACACGTCGCCACCACCACGCCCTGTCGCGGCGTCTCTATCGGGCACTGGCGCTGCTCGAGCACTTCGGGTACGTGGACATCGACGCCTGGCGCCTCACGGCGCGCGGCGCTGTCCTGGCGCGCATCTACCACGAGTCGGATCTCCTCGTCGCCGAGGCGCTCGCCGAGGGGCTCTTCGACGGGCTCGATCCTCCCGAGCTGGCGGCCGTGGTGTCGTCGTGCACGTTCGAGACGCGACCGGGCCGCGCCCCGATCTTGGCGCGAGTCCCCAAGGCGGTGGCGCCCAGAATGCAGACACTGGCGGGACTAGCCGAGAGCCTGCAGGTGCAAGAGCAGTCGTCGCAGCTGCCCGCGCACCCGGGCCCCCGACGAGGGGTTCGCCGACGTGGCCTGGCGCTGGGCGCGGGACAGCGACTCGAGCACGTCCTCGAACGGGCCGAGCTCGCGCCCGGCGACTTCGTGCGCAACATCAAGCAGCTGATCGATCTCCTGCGCCAGCTGGCCGTCGTGGCCGCGCCCGACACGGCGGCCACGGCCCGTCACGCCGCCGCGTCACTGCAGCGCGGCGTGGTGGCCGCGTCGGTGGGACCAGCCTTGACCGTCGACGGTGATGGGGGACCGCCGACGCCTCCCGAGGGCGTGGCGGCGGCCTCCTCGCCGGCGGTGTCGTGGGCTTCGGAGCCGGGGCGAGATGGGTCTCGAGGCAGGTAACCGGGGGTCCGCCACCCCGGCGTCGCGCCGGTCGTAGTGTTGCCGGGGCCATGTTCCCCTACGCCGAGGAGACGTTCACCGAAGACGAGGTCGAGGTCCTGCGCCGGTACGTCACCAATGTCGAGGGACCGGTGTTCGCCCTGGTGAACCTGCCCGAAGTCGTGAAAGGGGCCTTGTTCGCCCGCTACTCACGCTCGGCCAAGAGCCTGCGCCGGCTCTTCCTCGACGAGTTCGTGGGGGAGCTCGACGTGAGCGGCGACGCCGGGGTGGACGCCACCATCGGGCTTCGTCGCGCCGAGGAGCTCTACGACCGCGTGTTCCTCGAGTACGGCGACGACTCGGTGGCGCAGCTCGGCGGCGTGCACCTCGCGTGCGAGCAGGCTTCGAACATGCTTACCAAGGTGCTCGAGTGGGGCCGGCTCATGGCGTACCTCGAGCAGTCCACGCGCTATGTGCCCTATGACAGCCGCCTCAGTACCGGCCACTACCGCTATCACCGTGACCCCGAGGTGCTCGAGTCGTCGATGGGGGCGCGATATGTGGGGGACATGGACCGCATGTTCGACACCTACGCATCGTCGCTCCCCGAGCTCCAGGCATGGCTGACCCGGCGCTTTCCGCAGCGCGGCGGAGATTCTGACTTCGTGTACCGCCAGTCGATCCGAGCCAAGGCGCTCGACGCGCTGCGAGGCCTGCTGCCCGCGGCGTCGTTGTCCAACGTGGGCGTGTACGGCACGGGTCAGTCCTACGAGATGCTGTTGTTGCGCATGCGCGCCCATCCGCTCCCCGAGGCGCGCCGCTACGCCGAGCTCATGCTCGAGGAGCTGCGCAAGGTCATCCCCTCGTTCCTCCAGCGCGTCGACATCCCCGAGCGCGGTGGCGTGTGGAGCCAGTACCTGGCCGACACCTCGGCCCGGACCGAGGAGGTGGTGGCGCGCCTGTGGCCCGACGGGCGCGGCGCTGCCACCGAGCAGGCCTCGGGTGTGCGGCTGGTGGACTGGGACCCCGAAGGCGAGGACAAGGTCATCGCGGCCATGTGCTATCCCCGCACCTCCCTGGCCGACCAGGAGGTCCTGCGCCGGGTGCGGGCCCTCGGCTCCGAGGAGCGGCGATCGATCATGCGCGGCCTACGTGGGGGACCGCACCAACCGTCGTCACCGGCCTGGTCGGGCCTTCGAGCGCACCGAGTATCGATTCGACGTCGTCTCGGACTATGGGGCTTTTCGTGACCTGCAGCGCCACCGCATGCTCACCATCGAGTGGCAGGACCTCGGTCCCGGGCTCGGATACGAGATGCCCGAACTCGTCGTCGAGGCGGGGATCGCCGATCGATACGCGAGGTCCATGGCACGATCGGCCGACCTTTACGAAGTGATGGCGCGGGCGTGTCCCGCGCAGGCGCCCTATGCAGTGGCGCTGGCCTTCCGTGTTCGTTATGCGATGCAGATGAACGCCCGCGAGGCCATGCACGTGCTGGAGTTGCGCTCCGGAGAACAAGGCCACCCCGCGTACCGAGTGGTGGCGCAAGACATGCACCGGCTCATCGCCGAGCACGCCGGGCACCGGCTCATCGCCGAGGCCATGCGTTTTGTGGACCATCGATCATACGACCTCGAGCGCCTCGGTTCCGAGAAACGTGCCGAGGCCCGTCGCTCCGGCGGCCGCCCCGTCCTGACGTCGAGAGATCTGAACGTCGCCATACCCGTTCTGGAGAGAAAAGCACCGTCGCCTTGACCAGGGGAGATACGCGAAGTTCCTGGTGGACGCGGACAAGATTCGCTTGAGTCGCCGAGAGCGGGGCGCGTATTGTGCGCCCAGTCCCAGACGCCCCTACGGCTGCTCCGCCGGTCCCCCGGCTGAGTGGATGGCGAGGGGGGGATTGCTGTGAGAGGCGGAGGGAGGCCCGAGGGACCGAGTAGAGAACGTCCCACCATGACCCCGGCGGTGGCGCCGGTCTGGTGGAGATGGCACCAAAGGTCCCCGGGCCCTGCCGCCCGGCACAGGTGTGACACCAAGATCCCTGGGTAGTCCTGTCGCGATGCTCTGATCGAAGGATCGGAGCCGATATGCTCCCGCGCCGTCAGACGACCTAAAGGGCAGAAGTGGCCGACGACCTGGATGATGTGGCAGAACCCGAGGAGCTCGATACCGAGGAGCTCGAGGATCTCGCCGACGACGAGCTGCTCGAAGAGGTACTCGACGAGGAGGACCTCGATGAAGCCCTCGTCGACGATGACGACGACGACGTCGTCGCCGATATCGACGTCGTCGAGGAGGACGTGGCCGATGTGGTCGTGGTCCCGGTCGCCGTCGTGGCCACGGCGGAAGAGGGTGAGGAGGACGAGGAGGAGGTCGACGACGAGGACGTCGAGGCCAGCCTGGACGAAATCCTGAAGGAGCGCCTGGTCGTCGAGGAGGAGGAAGCCGAGGACGAAGAGGTCGTCGAGCCCGATGACCGCTCCGAAGGATCGGAGCGGGTCCTTCCCAAGCAGCCCGACGAGTTCGTGTGCAGCTCGTGCTTTCTCGTCAAGCACTCCAGCCAGCTGGCCGATCCCGCCAAGGGGCTGTGCCGGGACTGCGTGTGAGAGCCCTCGTGGTGTGACAGACGAAGAAGGAGGGCGCCAGGTGACTGAGAGCAAGTCCCCCGCGGACCGCTTGCTCGAGCTCGTGGTGTTCGGGCCGGCGGGATTGGCGATCACCATCGTCGAGGAATTCCCCAAGCTCGTCGAGAAGGGCCGGCACCGCGTCGAGGGTCAGGTGCACACGGCGCGACTCGTCGGGCAGTTCGCGTTCCAGATGGGTCGTCGCCAAGTCGAGGAGTCCCTCGGTCACCTCGGTAGCCAGCCCGCTTCGAAGGTACCCGAGCGTGGTGTCGATCCCGTGGGCGCCCAGCCGATCACGGTGATGCGCCGCTCCCCACGGACGGTGGTGCACAGCTCCTCGAGGCCGGTGGTGCCCAGCCCCCGCAGAACCGGGCCGAGACCCCGTCGGCCGCGTCCGGCGCCGTTCGCTCGCACCACGCGCGAGCGCTCCGAAGTGCCGCGGCGGCCCCCTGTGTGGCTGGGAGCGGGGACCGGCAACGGCAGCCTCAGCGTCCCACCCGCTTCTCTGGCCATACCGGGCTACGACAGCTTGTCGGCGTCTCAGGTGGTGCAGCGTCTGGAGGGGTTGTCGTTGGCCGAGCTCGAAGAGGTGCGCACCCATGAGGCCGCGCATCGTCAGCGGCGTACCATCCTCCACCGCGTCGAGCAGCTGCTCGCCGGTGGGGACGGCGCGCAGCCCTAGCGGACCACGGAACAGGATCGAGGCGGGCCCGTGGAGGGCACGCGTCCCGCCCGGCGTGAGGACGGGGAGCGGTGCGGCGACCTGTGCCGGGAAGCGCTGGGACAGCTCCAGGCAGGCCCGGGGCGGCCCGTTGTTCGTGCGCCGGGAGTCCGACTCGATCGCCAAGGCGCTGCTTGCGACCGGGAGGGCTCGACCGGCTGCTTGCCGATCCCCGACGCCACGTGCTCTTGGGAACGGTGGACGGCTCGGTCGTGGGCATGGCGATGGGGCGCATCGACGAGGTGGGGGAAGCCTCCCTCGGGATCGTCGACGCCTTGTACGTCGAGACGCAGGCCCGTGGCGTGGGTGTGGGCGGAGCGCTGCTGCAAGGCTGGTGTCGTGGTTCACGACCTCGGGGTGTCGGGGGGTCGATGTCAGCGCCCTGCCCGGTGACCGCGCCATGAAGAACCTGCTCGAGTCGTCGGGGTTCAAGGCGCGCCTCATCACCTTGCACCGCACACTTGGAATGACGAAGTGCGTCCCGGACGGTTCGGTCCTGTCGCCCGTGGTCGCCGTGGGGGGGTGGCGCTCCGTCACGGTGCGCTGCTCCTCGTGCAGCGGGCCACAGGACCCCAAGTGGGACGTGGACGTCCCCGGTGGACACGTCGAGCCGGGCGAGACGGTGGCGGCCGCGGTGGAGCGCGAAGTGCGCGAGGAGACCGGACTCGAGTGCAGTGCGGCCCCTTGCTCGGCTGGGCCGAGCGCATGGGCCCCGGGTACCACTTCGTCATCCTCGACTTCACCGTGTCCCTGCCCGATGACTTCCGCGATCCCGTGGCGGGAGGCGATGCCGCCGCGGCGGCCTGGGTCCCACTGGTGGACGTGCCCGGCGTGGCGCTCGTAGACGGTCTGGAGGCCTTCCTGCGGTCCCACGGGGTGCTCGACTGACGCAGTTGGGCTGATCGGCGTCGCTCTGGTCGCTCATGTCGCCGCGGGCGCCGCGAGGGGGTCGGCCGGCGGGGACCCGGGCGGTGGGGGAATGGGCAGCCCGAGGAGCCGGGCCAGCTCGGGGACCTGTCCCGCGGCGCGTCGGACCGAGCGAGCGCAGCTCCTCTCCGGCGGGGTCGGGCAGACCGGCCGGCTTGACCGTTCGGCGCACCGGGGAGTCCACCACCGCGTCGAGCAGCAGCCTTCCACTCGTCCTCGGCCAGATCCGGGGACATGGCGGCACCGGCCGCCTCCGCCAGGCGCACGGCCATGTCGGCGGGGACGCGGGCCGCGGGCTCGGGCGGTCGGGCCGAGACCCGCAGCGCGTCGGCGACTCGGCCGGCGTCGAGGGCGGCGACGATGCGAGCCAGCCATGACTCACGCAGCGCCGTCACCCGGTTCTGCAGGGCGTCGCGCAGCGTCCCGACCATGGCACGGCCTTCGTCGTCGAGGACGACGGTGGCCGCCGATGCCACCACCGATCGGACCTCGCGTAGCGGGGCGTCCTTGCCAGCGTTGCGCGCCGCCACGGCCCGGTCCTTCCATCGACGCCAGGTTCATGCGGGGCAGGAGCTCCTCGGCCATGGTGAGCAGCGGGTCGGGCGAGACCTCGGTGCGTCCCTCGGCCCGGGCCCGTGCGTTTTGCTCCTCGATGGCGTTGCGCACGGCGGGGATCCCACCGCGCAACAGCTGCTCGGCTACGGGGAGCTGTTCGGGACGCAGCTCGGCGAGCGCAGCGTTGCGGTTGGTGGACACGGTCTGCAGACGGCGGGGACGCTCCGAGCGCTCGGCCCGGGCCGGACGCGGGCCTGCCCGTCGCGCACGCGTTCGGGACGTTCGGGACCGCTCTTCGGGCGTGCGCCTCGCTCGGGTCGGGGAGCACGCTCGCGTCACGATCGGGCCGGGTGCCCGGCCTCTCGACCGGCGTCGCCCGGCGCGGCGTGCGTCCGAGTCGGGGTCGCGCCACGGCTCGCCACCGGGCGAAGGGCCGTCCGCGCCGTTGCGCCGTGGGGCCGAGCCCCGTCCCGGAGCGCTGCGCCGCGGACGATCGCCGCGGCTGTCCTCCTCGCGCCGCCGACCTCCGGGTACGAGGACCACCGACACCCCGCCGGGAGCGTTGTCGCGGCCCGAGCCGATGATCTCGATGCGGGCCATCTTCTCGGCACGCGGCATCGCCCTTGGGGGCCTGCACCGACATCACGACGATGCCGTCGAGCTCGAATTCGGCTTCGGCCCGCAGGACGTCGCCGACCTTGGCGCCGGTCGGGAAGCAGGGTGGCCTCGAGCGAGCCCTGCGGCTGGCGGGCACCGGGGGCGCGCCAGGTCCAGGTGCCGTCGTCACGGCTGCTGGTCAGCTCGATGTCGATCCTTCGCGTCATGCGGGTCGGACCACGCTACCGTCGGCACCGACACGGCGAGAACCCGTCTTGGGTCTCGTCCGGTGCGCCCTTGCGCTGCGTTTCTGTGGAGGTTCTGAGAATACGGGCCAATCGCGCCCGCGATCCATGGGCGTATCCCTAATCTGACAGGCGTCCGGGAACACCCGGCGGGCGGTTCGTCCCGACCGAACAGGAGTCGACCGGTGGACGAGACTGCGTCAGGACCACAGGGCCGACGACGGCGGGTCGACGCCGGTGCCGCCTCCGCCGCTCGGAGGCGTCCAGACGCCCCGTGACAGAGCGGCGAGTCCTCCTGAGGGCGTGGGGGAGGGGGCCTCGGAGCCAGGTCCGGCCCCATCGGACACCCCGCCGTCAGGCGAGGGGCCGGGGTCCGCGCCTCCTCCGCTCTTCGGCGCCGGGGCGGCATCGCCCCGTACGTGCCGGCAGCCACGGTGTGGAGAGGGGCCGAGGCGCCCCTGGTGCCGGGATGGCCCCCGCCGGTGTCGCCCCTTCCGGGCGCGGCCCGCCAGGGGTCCGTGCGCCGGCGCCGCGACCGTCAGCCCGGCACCGGCGCCGCTGCCAGGGCCGCGTGGCGCGGGCTGGATCCTGGTCGCCGTGGTCGCCGCCCTCATCGGCGGCGCCGCCGGCGCGGGCATCGCCGAGGCTGTCGGTACCGGGAACGGGAACGACTCGGCCCCGCCGGTGCAAGTGGGAGAAGAGACGCCGGGCCCCGCGCTCGGCCGGCGGGGCGCAGATCCCCACCATCGTGAAGAGCGTCCTGCCCGAGGTGGTGTCGATCGACGCCAAGGGTCCGGGCACGGGGTCGAGCGGCGTCTTCGGGGGACCGGTGGAGGACCAGGGCACCGGCATGATCATCTGACGACGCCGGCGAGGTGATCACCAACAACCACGTCATCTCGGGCGCCACCGCCATCACGGTGACCCTCTACGGGCAGACCGCGGCGTTGCCCGCCACGTTGGTGGGGGCCGACCCCTCGAGCGACATGGCCCTGCTCAAGATCAAGTCGCCACCGGCGAGTCTCCAGGCAGTGACGTTCGGGGACTCGACCAAGCTCCAGGTCGGTGACGCCGTCATCGCCATCGGCAATGCCCTCGGGCCTTTCGGCAGGCACGCCCACGGTCACCTCGGGCATCGTCTCGGCCACGGGCCGGACCGTGCAGGCCGGCGACGAGAACGGGGGAGCAGGCGAGACCCTGCAGAACATGATCCAGACCGACGCCGCCATCAACTCGGGAAACTCGGGCGGTCCCCTGGTCGACTCGGCCGGACAGGTCGTGGGGATGAACACCGCCGTGGCCTCCTCGAGCACCGGCAACGCCCCGGCGCAGAACATCGGCTTCGCCATCCCTTCGTCGACCATCCAGGGTCTGGTGGCCACGCTGCGCTCGGGCGGCACCGCCGGTAAGGCCAAGGCCTACCTCGGGGTCGAGGTCACCGACGAGACCCCGCAGGAGCAGCAGGCCTACGGGCTCGTCCCCTCCACGGGCGCACTGGTGGTGTCGGTGGTGAGCGGGTCGCCGGCCGACTGGTGCCGGCATCCTGACCGGTGACGTCATCGTGGACTTCAACGGCAAGGCGGTGTCGTCGGCACAGGGACTCACCAACGACGTGCAAGGGTCGCCGTCGGGCACCTCCGTCCGACTCGCCCTGTACCGAGGCCCGCAGAAGCTCACTATCTCCGTGACCCTGGGACTGGCCCCGGCGAGCTGATCTCGTCGAGGGGTCACGGGCGCCTGCGACACACGGCCGTCGGTGTCGCGATGCGCGAAGCTCAGCGGCCCGTGGCGCCGTCCACCAGCTCGCGCAGGATGTCGGCGTGGCCGGCGTGGCGTGCCGTCTCTTCGACCAGATGGGCGAGCATCCACCGCAAGGTGAGGCCATGGCGTCCCCGGGCCAGAGGTTGCTCGAGATCGTGGCAAGAGGAAACGACCTTGTCGGTTTGCCGTCCCGCCTCGGCGTACTCGGCTCGCACTGACGCCACCGTGTCGGAAGGGCCGAGCTCGAAGCCGTCGCCCCGCAGCACGACGTCGGAACCGGCGAAGCGTCGCTGGCTCCAGTAGACCTCGACCAAGGCCAGGTGCTTCACGATCCCGAGGAGAGTCGTGCCCGAGGCCACGAGACGACGGCGGGCGTCGTCGTCCGAGACACCGGTCGAGCTTGCGGTCGACGCTGGTGCGAAGGTAGCCGAGGAAGGCGAGAAGGGTTTCCTTCTCTCCCGAGACGAGGGCCGGGACGTTGTGGTCTGCGCGTCTGTGCCGGCGTCATGTCCCGGCCGGGGCGAGCAGCGAGTCCTTGACCCCGCCCTCGCCCTGGGGCGCAGACCCGGATGTACCACTCGGTGCCCCACACCGCGGCGAACACCTCCGGTGACATCATGAGGAAGAACGACGTGTCGCTGATCTGACTGGCGTGCGCCTCCATGGCCCGCCGCTTGCGATCGAGGTAGGCCGTCACGTCGACCGCGGTGGTGATGCGCTCGGCCCGCACGCCCAAGGTGTCGAGCATGGACCGCTGCTCGTCGGGCATGGCCAGCCCGAACTCGTCGGCGCGATCGGCCAGCGACAACAGGTAGTCGCGATTCATGGTGGCCATGAACACCCGCGTCGGTCTCGGCGCGCTCGGCGGCGCGCAGCCCCACGCGATGAACCTGGATGTGGTCGGGGTGGCCGTAACCGCCGTTCTCGTCGTAGGTGGCCACAATGTCGGCGTCCTCCTCGTCGAGGATGGAGGCCAAGCGGCTGGCGGCCTCGTCGACGTCGGCTTGCCAGAAGCAATCCGCGTCGTCGTTGCTGGGCTCGCCGGCCATCCCCGAGTCCCGGTATCCGAGATATTCGTGACGGGCCACGCCGAGGGCGTCACATGCCGCGGCCAATTCGAGGGCGCGTCGCTCGGTGAGGGTCTCTCCCGGCGAGAGGAATCCCTCGGGGACCTCGCCCAGCTCGCCCCGAGTGGCGGTCACGAGCACGACACGGTGTCCTTCGGCGGCCATCCGGGCCATCGTGCCCCCGGTCTGGATCGCCTCGTCGTCGGGATGCGCATGGAAGAACACGGCGGTGGCCATCGCCTGGGCAGGCTATGGCATACACACGCACGACGAGTCACCGAATGTCGGGGAACTGGCGCCCGCCCAAGGCGGTGGGGGAGGGGAGATGGCTCTGTGGGAACCGCCGCCCTCAAAGCAACTCGGTGTCGTGCCGGTCACCCGGGCAACAACCACTTCCGATCAAAATCGGCACGACAAGCCTCACAAGACAGTTGCCTCATGAGCAATCGCCGCCACAGCCATTGAAACGGCCCACGTGAGGAAACGGTGTGCCACAGTCTCGACATCTGGCCTCCGCCACGGGCCACCTCCCACACCTCGGAGGGAGCATATGTCGTCACCTTGTGTCACATATGGGAGCCACGATGGCAGCCACCAGCGACATTTCTCCACGTCAGGAGGTTGTGCGCCCCCTCCAGTTCCGCCCCCCTTCGGCCCCTTGGGCCCGAAATCCAAACCGACCTGTATATATCATAAATGGGATATGTGTTCGGTGACACACCCAACCCCAAGATGTGGGGGTCGCCTTAGGTCCTACGGGCATCCGCTCTCTCTGGGAAATGGGATCTAGCGGGGCCAGATGGACCCGGAGGAAGGGCCCTTCTACCCTGCTCCACACGACTGCGGGTGTCGATGTCTGAATCTATGCCCGAGACCAAAGAACTCCATCACGTCAGACGAGAACTCGAAGGTTTGGAGTTTTGCCGACTGATCGATTCGACCCCTGCTCGTGAGGCTCGTCACCAGGAGCTGTGCCAACGCGAGGCTTTGCTCCTGGGTAGACGCCGGTTGCGCACCTCAGGCGAGCTTTGCGTCGCCCATCCGACGTCGTAGGTATTCGGGTAAATCCCTTCCTGGTTCTCCGGGGAAGTAGGAGCTGTAGCCTCACTAGGACTTGAGCGGGTAGGTCCCTAGAAGTCCCGGAATCGGGTGCTCTCTGAGCAGTGCAGGAACCTGGCTTCGTTCTGTCATCCACACCTGTATCGGCGCCGAGATATGGCCCGCCACAGTTTTCCCCTGCTGAAAGACACCCTCAAGGGGTAGGTCAAAAATCGGGTCGTGGTGGGCAATCGCGTTGCGAAGAGCGACGAGATGCTTAACTCGGTCCTCGGCATCAACCCGTTTGACCCTGATGCCTGCCGGGACGCCGAAAAACGCCTTTTCGAGGGTTGGCCAAAGTCTCTGTTGGTACCTCTGGAGTAGGAGCGAACGCCAAAACCCGAAACTGAGGGCCGCTATGACGGCGTCGTGGTCCGGGGGCTCGTCGTCGGCGTATTCCTGGGCGTCCTTTTTTGCCTTGTCGACTAGCTTCCCCTCTGGGTCGAAAAGGACGCTCGACTGGTCGTACCATTCTTTGCCGCTTTGTCTGGGTGGGTACTCCTCTCGGAGTACTTGGTCAAAGGCATTTCTCAGTAGCACTTCGACCACCCCGAGGTCGGCGAGGAACGCACCGCTGATCCGGAGATTCCATTCGTACAGTTTGATCGTTAGGTCTGGGTCCCAGCCCGCTGCCTCTCCATAGAGCGCCACACGAGGCTCGGAGAAGCGCTCTCGGAACGCTTGGAGCAATGTCTCCGCTGAGGGCATCGGAACCAGGCTACAAATCGTGCCCCGGGGTCACTGCCCGCCAACAAGAATGCCCCGACCACGGCGCCGTTTGGTCGGAGTCCCCAACGTGTGGGGGCCTTGTGGGCATCCGCCGGGGCAACCTTTAAGGAGCGTCCCAAAGGTGGTTCTAAGCCTCTTGGCGTTCGTCCTTTTCGGACTCGTCCGTGGGCTTTACTTTTAGCAACGCTCTCAGGGTTTCAGCGGGGTCTTGGCCTTCCCTGTAGAGGCTGACAGGCTCGTCTCTGCGGCTCTTGCGTTTCTTACGCACACAGACAGCCTACGCCGACTGACCTTTCAGGGTGTCATAGGTGAGCCTCTTGCCGCCTACCTGGGAGACAAGGGTTTCTAGCCTCTCTGAGTCAGAAGACTTGCGGGTGCTGTAGCGGAAGTCATATTCCGCCAGGTAGCGGCCTACGTGCTTGTTGGTAATCCTGTGGTGGGTGCCGGTGATCGACCGGCGCACCTGGCCAAAGAATCCTTCGACCGTGTTCGTGGTCCACTCGCCCCTGGCCCATTCCTTGACCATGTGATTCACGGTTTCGTGCTTAGCGACGAAGTGGTGAAGGTCGGCGTAGCCCTTCCAGGAGTCGGTTACGACTGCTGTACCGGACTCTACGGAACCAGCAACCAGGGGAATCAATGTGTCGGCCGTCGCGTCCTGTGCGACAACGGACTTGGCACGGCCACCGCGCTCGACAACGGTCACTACTGGCACCTTTGTTTGCAGACTGCGGCCCTTGTTTCGGCCTTTACTGCGCGATCCCACATACATTTCGTCGGCCTCAACGATGCCTGAGAACAGAGACGCCAGCGGGTCGGACTTCATGGCCTCACGAATGCGACACGTCATGTGCCAGGCCGTCCGAGGAGTGACCTGGTACTTCCGCTCAATCTCCCTGGCAGCGACACCGTTCTTGCTGGCGACCATTTCCAGGAGGACGAATACCCAGGTCCGAATAGGCACCTTCGTTCCATGCATTACCGTGTTAGTGATCACGCTGAACTGCTTGCGGCAGGCCGCACACTTCCACAGGCGGCGCTCGGTCTGAGCACCGGTCCGGGTTGCCCTGGCGGTGCCGTTCTTGGGGGTCAGGAAGTAGGCGCCGGTAGCGGAGCAGTGGGGGCACACGGGCGTCCCCTGCCAGCGCAGGTCCTCCAAGAACCGGTAGGCGTCGGCCTCCGTCCTGAGGTCTTGGGCCAGCGAGGGAATCGAAAACGTCTCCATTCCCGCACTATGACAGGAGGGTGTGTCAGTGACTCAAGCCCTCCTGACCAGGGTCAATGGCCCTCGTTCCCGGCTTCCGTGGTCTGATGGGCCTATGACGCTCCTGATGGCCGTAGTGGATGACGACGGTGGGCTGATTGTGGCCGCCGACGGAGAGGAATCAAGCCTTGACGGGGAGTCGTGGGGCGCAGAACCGCGAGAGAAGTTCTTTCGACTCCCAGGACAGCGAGTCATGTGGGGCTGGGCGGGGTCAAGTGACGTAGGCGTTCCCTTTGGGGACTGGCTACGTGGCGAGGCGCCCGTTCATTCCTGGGAATCGTTGCGTGCTGCCGCGGGACCGAAGATGCGGGAGTTGTGTATTGGCGAGGATCATGCCGGGAGCGGAAATGCCGCGATCATCGCTGGCCACCTAGGGAATGGCCTCGGAATCCTGAGGGTGGATTTCTCGGGTTTCGCTGACATAAGGCGAAACGGACACGTGGACCGAAGGGATAAATAAGTGGGCCGCTTTATGGGGATGGGAGTATGCCGTCAGCCTCCAAGGCAATACGCCTGAGACCCTCTATCGCTGGCTGGACCATTTGGTCGCTCCGGGGCGTGCCTCTGGGATTGGGCCACCCGCGGGTATCTGGCGGTTGGCTGGACCCCACGACGATTTCGTCAAACTGGACTTTGGGTCCTGATGGGTGTTCCGACCACAACATCTTGTGTTGGGTGTGTCACCGAACACATATCCCATAAATGATATGGGTGGCCCCGGGCGGTCCCGGATGGCCCCCGGTGGCCATCGATGGCATCGTGTGCCCCGACCGCAGGTCGCGGCGGCAGGTGCCAGGAACGAGGAACTCCTAGGAGGCCCGGTGGCGAAGACGTTGACACTCTCTACCCCTGACGGCGACATGGGCCTGTACGACGTCGAGCCGGAAGGGGAGGCTGGCGCCGCCGTGATCGTGGCGCAAGAGGCGTTCGGCGTGAATGACCACATCGAGGACATCACGCGGCGGTTGGCAGCGGCCGGGTACCGAGCCGTTGCTCCGCACCTCTTTCACCGCACCGGAGATCCCGTGCTCGGCTACGGCGATTTCGACAAGATCATGCCCCACTTCGTGGGACTGTCCGAGGCCGGGGTCCTGAACGATATCGACGCCGCCATCGCCTATCTCGGAGACGCGGGCTTCACACCCGCCCGCATCGGCGTGGTGGGATTCTGCATGGGTGGGACCGTGGCCTTCCTGGCGTCGGTGCGTCGGCCCCTGGGTGCAGGGGTGACCTTCTACGGGGGAGGGATTGCCGAGGGCCGCTTCGGGATGGCGTCACAGCTCGAGCTGGGTCCCGGACTCCAGGCCCCGTGGCTGGGTCTGTACGGCGACGACGACCAGGGGATCCCCGTCGACGACGTAGAGGCCCTCAGGGTGGCCGCCGCCCGTGCCCCGGTGGAGACCCAGATCGTGCGGTATCCCGGCGCCGGTCACGGTTTCAACTGCGACAGGCGGGACAGCTACCACGAGGCATCGGCGGCCGACGCCTGGCGACGCATGCTGGGCTGGTTCGAGTCCCACCTGCCCCGGGGCTGACACGCCCGCTCAACCGGAACAGGTCCAAACCTGGGAGCGCCCAGGGGGCGTCAACACCGGGTTGAGGAGGGTGGGAGGCGGCGGGGCACCGACTTCGCTGTGAGAACCAATGTCTGTACCCCGCCGTCACCCGATAAAGGTCGCCAGCGAGGTCGTGGGTGGTGCCCGGGCACACCGTACGCCTCTGTCCTGAACGTGTCTACGGCTGGGACCGATTGCCCTCTGGACAGGGCGAACCGACTCCGACGCGACCCTTCGTGGGCGACACGGCTCGGAATCAAGGGGCGGCGATGCCTGGGGACGAGGCCCCGGCCGCCCCTGCGTGGCCCATGACGGAGCCCGAGAGGGGTATCCCTGCGGTGGGTCTATCCATCAGTCCGGAACCTAGAAAACCGCCGATAATGTATCTTATGTAAAGTTACTGCAGATGGATCAGGCCTGCTTACGACACGCCCGGGGGCCAATGCCGGCGGGGCGCTCCCCCGGAGTCAGGCCCCTGGAGGCCTCGGTGTGAACCGGGCCGTGGCAGGCCGAGGGACGGGAGAGGCGGGGCGTGGGGACCACGGCGCTTCGCGGGCCGTGCCGGGGTTGCTCGGGCTGCGTCCACCGGTGGCCGTCGGGGCCCTGGGCTTGAGGAGGTGACGACCTGAGGGGGAACGGCCGTTACTTGCTGGGCACAGAGGAATAGGCCACCGCGCCGGTCGGGGCGCTCAGGTGCAGTGGTTTGCCCCAATTGGTGAAGGTGCCTTTGTCCACGACGTGTTCGCTCCCCTCCGACGCCGTCCCGGCGAATTTGAGCGGCACCGTGGGTTTGGAGGCGGCCACATACAGCGTGGTGGATCCGGTGACACCCGCCTGGGGCGTGCCAGGAAGGCCACCTTTCACACCGACGGCCGTTTGGCCCGCCACCGTCGTGGCGGAGGTCAGGGTGAGCTTGCCCGTGGGATTGAGCTGTTCCAAGGTCCCCGCCAGGGTCACGGCCGACACGATCGACTTGAACAGGCTGTCGGTGCTGTGAACGGCGATCCACTTGTTCGCGTAGGTCTGTGCCACCGAAGCGGCGAAGCCCATGGCCGAGGCAAGGCCGCCAGAGTCGCCTCGGACGTAGGCCACTCCCCCGACGTAGATCACCTGGATCTGTTGCGATGCCTGGACGACCATCTGCCGGCCCTCGGTTGGTGACGCGTCGCCACTGATGGTCTGGGACTGTTTGCCCTGGACGGCGCTGAGCACGTAGTGAGCCGAGCCGGCCTTCTTGGCGGCGGCAGTGGCGGCGCTCAGGATCTGTGCCGGCGTCTTGCCGCTCAGAGCACCGACCGTCGCGGTCGCGGCTGGGGGTTGTCGGCGAGGAACTGCACGACGCCGCCGTGAGAGCCACGAGGACGCCGAGCACTCCCGCCACGATTCTGCGCATCCGAGAAACGGTAGTGCATGGCGCACTCCCCTTCCCCGGACCTTCTGCGAGCCTCGGCCCTCCAGGCTTGCGGCGTGTCTGTGAGAGGGCTGTGCCCGTGGGTGCATCACGAGGTGGAATCGTGTCGATGGTCTCGAATGAGGAGCTGTGTGAATCACTTGCCACGCGCTGGCGGGGTGCTGTAGCGCTGCGCCGCTTGTGGCTCGAAGTCGATGACGAGGTCGGCGCCCAGGGCCCGGGCGATGCGGTCGAGGGTGATCACCGTCGGCGACACTTGGCCCTTCTCCAGACGCGCGATCGACGGTTGGCTCGTTCCGGCCCGTTCGGCCAGCTCGGATTGGCTGACTCCGGCGCGCCGGCGGGCCGCCCGCACTGCGCTGCCCACCATGATCGACGTACGGGTGCGCTCATAGCGGGCAAAGGCGTCGGGTCCCCGACTGGGAGGGGGACGCCGCCCCGGGCCCGCGCCTCGTGTCTTGCCGGCCTTGGTCGGTCGGACCCCCGTCGTCCTAGCCATATCAAAGATGAACTATATCAGAGATGGTCTACCCTGTCGCCGTGGTTGTCGGGCCAGGGGGCGGTTCGAGGTGCCTCCTCGTAGAATGCGACCGCATGAACTGGCCCTTGCGCTTCGGAATTTTCCTCGCCCCCTTCCATCCCGTGGGCCAGAACCCCACACTCGCTCTCGAACGCGACCTCGAGCTCGTGGTCCGGCTCGACGAGCTGGGCTTCGACGAGGCGTGGTTCGGTGAGCACCACTCGGCCGGCTACGAGATCATCGCCTCGCCCGAGGTGTTCATCGGCGTGGTGTCCCAGCGGACCAGAAACATCCGCCTGGGGACGGGCGTGAGCTCACTCCCCTACCACCATCCGTTCATCCTGGCCGACCGCATGGTCCTGCTCGACCACCTCACCCGCGGCCGGGTGATGTTCGGTGTCGGCCCCGGCGCCCTGCCGTCAGACGCCTTCATGATGGGCATCGACCCCATGAGCCAGCGCGACATGATGGAGGAGTCCCTGGAGGCCATCCTCGCCCTCCTCGACGGGTCCGAGCCCGTGACCCGCGCAGACGTCGTGGTTCACCCTGCGCGACGCCCGACTGCAGCTCCGGCCCTATACGCACCCCCGTTTCGAGGTGGCGGTGGCCGCGCAGATCTCCCCCGCCGGCCCCCGGGCGGCTGGGCGCTTCGGGCTGTCGCTGCTGTCGATCGGCGCCACCTCGGCGGGTGGCTTCGACGTCCTCGGGTCGCACTGGCAGGTCATGGAGGAGCGGGCCGCCGAGTTCGGCACCGCGGTCGATCGGCGCAAATGGCGGCTGGTCGGTCCCATGCACATCGCCGAGACCGAGGAGCAGGCCCGGGCCGAGGTGGAGTTCGGCCTGGCCCAGTGGGTGGACTACTTCGAGCGTGTGGCCGCCTCTGCCCGCTCGCGCCCGGCACCCTCGACCCCGACAAGATGGTCGACGCGCTCATGGAGACGGGCTTCGCCGTGGTGGGGACACCGGCGATGGCCATCGCCCAGATCGAGCGGCTGGTGACGCAGTCCGGGGGCTTCGGCACCTATCTGCTCATGGCCCACGAGTGGGCCGACCGTCAGGCGACGCTGCGGTCCTACGAGCTCTTCGCCCGCGAGGTCGTGCCCCACTTCCAGGGCACCCTGGCTTCGCTCGAGGGCTCACGGGACTGGGCGGCGGAGAACCGCCCCGAGTTCATCGGGGCGGTCGGTGGCGCCATCATGCAGGCCATCACGGACCATCACGCCGAGCGTGACGCCAAGCAGGAGCAGGTGCAGACGACCGAGACGTGACGCGTCACGACGGGGCCACCGCCAGCGCCGGGTGGTTGCGCAGTCTCGAGCTAGGACGAGCGGGCGTCGAAGGTGGGGACCAGGCGGCGGGCGGCGCGCGCCTCGTCGACCCGCCGCACCGGGGTCGCGTGGGGAGCCTCGGCGGCGGCCTCGGCACCCCCGGGTGTGGCCGCCTCGGCCACGATGCGCTCCAGGGCGCCGGCCAGCGCCTCGAGGGTCTGCAGGCTCTCGGTCTCGGTCGGCTCGATCATGAGCGCCTCGTCGACGATGAGCGGGAAGTAGACGGTCGGTGCGTGGAAGCCCTCCTCGAGGAGCCGCTTGGCCACGTCGAGGGCCCTCACGCCGGTGGCCCTCTTGAGCGACGTGGCCGACAGCACGCACTCGTGCATGCAGGGCCGGTCGTAGGGGACGTCGAAGGTGCCCGACAGCCGCTTGCGCAGCCAGTTGGCGTTGAGCACGGCCAGCTGGGCCACCTCGCTGCAGCCCGTCGCCGCCGTGCACGAGGATGTAGGTGAGGGCCCGGGCCAGCACCGAGGGCGTTGCCGTGCCAGGAGTGGAGCCGACCGATCGACTTGTCGGGGCGTGGTCCAGCCGTAGCGGGGCCGACGACGCGATCGCCGAGCACGGGTGGGCCGGGGACCGGGCAGGAACGGCACCAGGCGCTCCGACACCGCCACGGGCCCGGCCCCGGGGCCCCCCCCGCCGTGGGGGGTGGCGAAGGTCTTGTGCAGGTTCAGGTGGACGATGTCGAAGCCCATGTCGCCGGGGCGCACCACGCCGAGGATGGCGTTCAGGTTGGCGCCGTCGTAGTAGAGGAGGCCGCCCACCTCGTGCACGGCGTCGGCGATGGACCGGATGTCCTCCTCGAACAGCCCCAGGGTGTTGGGGTTGGTGAGCATGATCCCGGCCACGTCCTCGTCGAGCACGGCCCGCAGGGCGTCGAGGTCCACGCAGCCGCGGGCGTCGCTCGGCACGGTGACCACCTCGAAGCCGCCCAAGGTCACCGAGGCCGGGTTGGTGCCGTGGGCCGAGTCGGGGATGACGACCTTGTGCCGGACGTCACCCCTGGGCCTCGTGCCAGGCCCGCATGAGCAGCAGGCCGGTGAGCTCGCCGGCCGCGCCGGCGGCCGGCTGCAGGGTGGCGGCCGCCATCCCGGTGATCTCGCACAGGGCCTCCTCGAGCTCGACCAGGAGCTCGAGCCAGCCCTGGATGCAGTTGGCGGGCGCGGCGGGGTGGACGTCGGCCAGGCCGGGCAGCGCGGCCACGGCGTCGCAGACCTTGGGGTTGTACTTCATGGTGCACGAGCCCAGCGGATAGGCGCCGAGGTCGACGGAGAACTGGCGGTGGCTCAGGCGGGTGAAGTGGCCCACCAGGTCGCGTTCGGACACCTCGGCCAGCTGCACCGGAGAGCTCGCGGCGGTGGGCGTCGGGGACGAGCTCCTCGAGGGGACGCTCGGGGACCCCGGTCGTGCGCAGCTGCCACGCCCGGCGCCCCGGCTCGGACAGCTCGAACAGGGTGGGCTCGGTGTCGCGTCCGAGCAGGGGCGCGCTGGCGGCTCGCCGCCCGCCGGCGGTGCCGGGACGAGGTCCTCGATCATCAGCGCACCGCCTTTTCGAAGGCGCCGACGAAGGCGTCGATCTCGCGCCCGGGTCCGGCGCTCGGTCACGGCCACGAGGAGCCCGTCGCTTCGACCGTCGCGTGTAGCTCGGTCGAGGGCGACGCCGGCCAGGAATCCCTCGTCGGCCAGCCGCTCGACCACCATCTCGGCGTCGACGGGCAGCCGCAGCGCGAACTCGCGCACCACCGGCGCGGCCGCGAGCGGCTCCACGCCCGGGCACGCGCGAGGAGCCCGTCCGGCAGTAGCGCGCCCCTCGCGCCGAGCGCAGCGCCACCTCGGCCATGCCCGAGGTCCCCAGCCAGCCCAGCTGGATGGCGGCGGTCACGGCCATGAGGGTCTGGTTCGTGCACACGTTGGAGGTCGCCTTCTCGCGGCGGATGTCCTGTTCGCGGGCGCGCAGCGTGGTGACATAGGCGCGCCGGCCCTCGGCGTCGACCGTCTCGCCCACCAGCCGCCCCGGCAGGCGCCGCACGTGGTCCATGGTGCAGGCGAACAGCCCCAGGTACGGCCCGCCGAAGCTCAGGGGCATGCCCAGGGCCTGGCCCTCCCCCACCACCACGTCGGCGCCCCAGTCGCCGGGCGAGCGCAGGATCCCGGCGCAGATGGGGTCGAAGGCCACCACCAGCAACGCCCCGGTGCGGTCGCACACGGCGCGGGCCTCGGCGAGGTCCTCGAGGCAGCCCAGGTAGTTGGGATAGGCGACCACGACGCGCCCCGGGATCGTCGCCGGTCGTCGAAGGCCGTCGACCGTCCAGTCCGTCGACCCCGCCACCAGAGGCACGTCGCGCGATCGCGTGCCCGGTGCCCGCCGCGAAGGTCGCGAGCACGTCGCGCCACGACGGGTTGACGCCGTGCGAGACCCACACGTCTTGGCGGCCCGTGGCCCCCACGGCCAGGTTCACGGCCTCGACCAGCGACGGCCGCCCCGTCGTAGAGCGAGGCGTTGGCCACCGCCAGGCCCGACAGTCGGGCCACGAGGGTCTGGAACTCGAACACGGCCTGCAGCACGCCCTGGGCGACCTCGGGTTGATACGGCGTGTACGAGGTCACGAACTCCGAGCGCGAGGCCAGGGCGCGGGTGACCGGGGGGACCTCGTGGTCGTAGGCGCCGCCGCCGGCGAAGCACACCAGGTCCCGCCCGCAGGGTCGGTTGGCCGCGGCCAGGTCCTCGCATGTGGGCGAAGACGTCGGGCTCGGGCACTCCCGCCGGCAGGTCCAGTCCTCCCGCCAGGCGCAGCGCCTCGGGGACCACCGCGAACAGCTCGTCGAGCGACGACAGCCCCAGGAACCCGAGCATCGAGGCCACCTCGGCGTCGGTGTGCGGGGTGTAGCCGCTCACGACGCACCGCCCCCGGTGTGGCGCCGCACGTCTCGGTGTCGACGAAAGGGAGCTGCGACGACATGGGCGCCGAGGTGCCGGCCGCGCACGTCGATGGTCGACCTCGCCGGCCGGCGGCCACGTCGTGGTCGGTGTCGATGAAGGCCAGGGCGATCCCCCGGCCGAGCACGGGCGAGAAGTTGCCGCTCGTGACCGTGCCCATCGCCGAGGTGCCGGCCAGCACGGCGTCGCCTTGGCGCGGTGGTTGGCGCCCTCGGCCACCAGGCCACGAAGCGATGCGCCGCAGGCCACTGCTCGCTCACGCTCGAGGGCGCCTCGCCCGCGGAAATCGCCCTTGTCCCAACCCACCACCCAGCCCAGCCCGGCCTGCAGGGGGGTGATGCCGGGACCGAGCTCGTGACCGTGCAGGGGAAGCCCCGCTTCGAGGCGAAGCGTGTCGCGGGCCCCGAGACCCGCCGGCGCGACACCGGCGCCCAGCACCGCCTGCCAGAACGCGCCGGCGCCGTCGACGGGCACGGCGCACTCGACCCCGTCCTCGCCGGTGTAGCCGGTTCCCGCCACCGTGCACTCGGCGCCCCTGCCACGAGAAACGCCTGACGCCGAACCGGGCCACGGCGGCCGCTTCGGGGGCGACCGGCGCCAAGCGGCGGCGTGCCTCGGGACCCTGCACGGCGATCACGGCGCGCGCGGCGGTGGTGTCGTCACCTCCGATGGCATCGCGCACCCGCGACGTGTTCGAGGCGTTGGGCATGACGTCGAAGACGTCGTCGGCCAGCCACCACACGATGATGTCGTCGACGACCGAGCCGTCGGCTTCGTCGAGCAGGTGGGTGTACTGGGCCCGCCCGGGAGCGACCTTGCGCAGGTCGTTGCTCAGTTCCCGTTGCAGCAGGTCCAAGGCGCCCTCGCCCTCGACGCGGACGGTGCCCAGGTGACTGACGTCGAAGGCGACCGCGTCGGTGCGGCAGGCCATGTGCTCGGCGAGGGTGCCCGTTCCGTAGGCGAGAGGCATGAGCCAACCGCCGAAGGGCACGAGCTTGGCCCCGAGCGCGCGGTGGGCGTCCTCCAGTGGTGAGTGGCGAACGCTTTGCGGCGTGCCGCCGTCGGGACCTGCGGGCGCGCCGAGCCGAGGTCCGAGCCGAATGAGATGCCGCCACTGCCGTCAGACTAGGCGGCAGGCGAGGAGGGTCGGGTAAAGCCGTACTTGGCCAGGAGGGCCAGGTAGTCACGCTGGTAGAGGAGTTTCACCTCGACGCCGGGGTGCAACTCGCGCAACCGGCGCACCTTGGCGTTCTTGCGGGTTACGAGCTTCTGGCTGAGGGTGGTGAGCTCGATGAAGCAGCAGTGGTCGGGAAGATAGAAGTCGGGACGAAAGGCGATACGGGGAGAGCCGTTGCCGTGCCACTCCAGCACGAACTCCACTGGCTCGTACTCCCAGCGAACACCGTAGAAGTCGAGGAGCTCCGCGAAGTGGCGCTCCGAGTCGTGGGCGAAGACAACCTTCGTCGACTCTCGGGTCACCTCGGGGGCCCCCACGGTCAGCCCCGAGCCTCCCGAACGGCCGTCCCCAGACGTGCCGGCGGTGGCGCAACGGGCTTGGTGTTGCGTGCCCCGGTCTGTTCGATTTGCAGGATGGCGGCGTCGAGCTCTTCGAGCACGCCTGACAGCGGAACGATGTTCAGCACGCCCTGGCCACCCTTGAGAAGGTCCACGACCTCGCCGTCGCTGTGGGCGAGCACAGAGTCGGTGCCGACCAGAACGAGGTTAGAAGACGCCAGATCACCGCCGAGGCCGTCGCGTAGGCATTCGACGGCGCGACGCGCCCGTTGCAGTGAGATGCCGGCGTCGAGAAGTTGTTTGATGACCTTGAGCTCGACCACGTCGGTGTACGAGTACAGGCGCTGGGTGCCACTCCCCCGTGCGTCGGCGATCGACGGCCGCAAGAGGCCGGTGCGCGCCCAGTAGTCGAGCTGGCGATAGGTGATGCCGATGAGCGCGCAGACCTGCGGTCCGCGAAAGCCCTCCGCACTCCGTACCGGGTCGGACATGCCGGGCAGTTGCGCGGTATTCGACACTGTGTCGACCATCGGGGTTTCCTCCTCCACCTCAGGTGCAGGTTCATCCTACCCCGTTGTGTCACAACAGGGTAGTTACGGATCTGTCAGCGATGGTGGACGGGGAACGGATGTCCACCGGGCCCAGACGGATGTGACCCGAGTCCGGCAATTCACAAAAGTCACTCGTGCCACATGGTAAAACGGGCACCGTTGGCCCCCCCGTGTGGGACAGGGCCACGGGGATCCGTCGTGCTCGCCGATCGGGGCCTTGTGAGCGGCAGATCGAGACGATCCCTCGACATCAAGTAGAAGCTTACGTCGAGGGTTTCGGCGCCACCGGCCGCAGTTCGGCCCGGTAGCGGTGGCCGTTTTTCACGTACTCCTGCGCGGCGATCCTGATGCCCTCGAGGCGCGACGCATTGGGTGTCAGCCCCGCCGGTATCCCGAGGGCGAGCGCCCCGGGCGGCACCTGCATCTGCCTCGGGACCACAGCACCGGCTCCTACCGTGGCGCCCGTGCCGATGACGGCGTGGTGGAGCACGATGGCACCCGATCCGACCAGGCACTCGTCCTCGAGCGTGCATCCCTCGAGGTGGACCAGGTGTCCCACCACGCAGCCGTCGCCCACCGTGGTGGGGAAGCCCGGGCCGGCGTGGATGACGGTGCCGTCCTGGATCGAGGTGCGTGCTCCCACCACGATGGACCCGTAGTCACCGCGCAGGACTGCGCTGGGCCACACCGTCGCCTCGGGCCCGAGCGTGACGTCGCCGATCACGGTGGCCTCGGGATGGACGTAGGCGTCGACGTCGATTTTCGGCACGAGGTCGCCCAGGGCGTAGATGGCCATGCCCGGCGACCCTACAGGGCATGGGCGGAACTTCTGTTTTCGGGACCAAAGACCCTGAAGGAGAAGAGCTCCCCGGTCGATATCGGTGGCAAGGGTCGTCGTGCCGCGACCGCGCTCGAATGACCGCGGCGTCCACCCGGCACGGTGAAGGACGGGCATGATCAAGGGGCGTGGGAGGCCGGTCAAGCTCTGGCAAGTGGTCGCCATCGCCATCGCCATCGTGGGATCGGTGGGGGTGAGCTTCGGGACGTGGGCGTGGTACGGGTCCAACAAGAACCACGACAGTGCCGAGCGCCAGTTGAACGCCGATCAGATTGCCGCCACCACGAAGAAGACGCTCGAAGGCTACGGGGGACAGATCGCCAGCGCGGTGGCGTTGTTCACCCAACCCGGTCTCATCGACCGAACCGAGTTCCACTCCTACGTGAAATACCTCGACCTGTACAATCGGTACCCCGGGATCTACGGCCTCGGCCTCATCTCGTGGGTTCCTGCGCCCCAGCTGCCCGCCTTCGTGGCCGGCTGGCAGGCAGACGGTGACCCCGGCTTCGGCGTGGCGCCGGCCGGAACCCGTCCGAATTACTGCCTGCTGAGTCAGCTGGACGAGAAGGACCTGAAGACGCCGATCAACCTGGTCGGCTACGACCTGTGCTCAGTCCCGAAGCTTGCCGCCGTGCTGGCTTCCTCCACCGATAGTGGGCAGGTCCAGGCGGTGGCGGAGTCCGCCCTCGCATCCGGGCCCCTGTTCGCAGGGAACTTCGTCCTGGTAGCACCCGTCTACAGCGGAACTCCCGCCACCGTGGCCGAGCGCCTGTCAGAGCGTGTCGGATGGGCGGCCACCCTCGTCGACGGTGGTCGGATGCTGACCGCCGCCCTCGGCCCGGCCCGGGCCCACGTCAGAATCGAGCTCTTCGCCGGATCGGGTGTGTCACCGGGGCAGTTGGTCGTCTCCTCCCCCAGTGGTCTGAAGCTCGGTAGCAGAGGGTCGGTGACCGAGCATTTTGTCGACACCGGGACCTGGACCCTGCGCATTCAGCCCCTACCCGGCGCGCCGGGACCGGCCAGCCCCCTGCTGGGGCCTTTGGTGGTCTTTGTGACATCGCTTCTCCTCAACCTGGCCTTGGCCGGTTTGGTGTGGGATCTGGGCCGGGGTCGGTCGCGCGCCCGGCGGTTGTTCATCGAGAGCGAGGAGCGGTTCGAGTCCATGGCGGCGTGCTCGCCGGTCGGCATCCTCGAGTTGGACGGAGACGGGAAGGTGCAGTATTTCAACCTTCGCCTGAAGGAGATCGCGGGAGTCGACGATCGGTTCCTGCACGAGCGCAGTTGGATGGACTGCGTCCACCTCGAGGATCGAGCCGCGGTCTTGGCGACAGCCCGATCCGCACGGGAGGGCAAAGACGACGTCGGCGCCAGCTTCCGGCTGGTGCGACCTTCGGGCGAAGTGCGCAATGTTCGGGTCCTGGCGGCTCCGGTCACGGGCGGGACCGACGTGCCGTCGAGCTTCGTGGCCACCGTGCAGGACGTGACCGAAGAAGTGGCGGCCACAGAAGCGCTCGCCTTCCAGGCCATGCACGATCCCCTCACTGGGCTTCCCAACCGAGCCTTGTTCCTCGACCGCCTGGAGGTGGAATTGGCCCACTCGGTTCGTTCCGGCAGTGATCTGGCCGTCATGTTCCTCGACCTCGACCGCTTCAAGGTGATCAACGACGGCATGGGCCACCACGCCGGGGACGAGTTGCTCAAGGCTCTGGCCGACCGGTTGCTGGGCGTGGTCCGGGCCGGGGAGACGGTGGCGAGGCTCGGAGGCGACGAGTTCACGTTCATCTTCCACGACGTCCGGGGACCGCATTCAGCGCCAAAAATCGCCGAACGAATCCTGGGCGCGCTTTCCGAGCCCATCGAGATCGAGGGCCGTGAAGTGGTGGTGACTGGAAGCATCGGCATCGTGCTCCCTGGTCCGGGGGCCGACGCCGGCGTCGTGCTTCGGGACGCGGATGCCGGCATGTACCTGGCCAAGGACAGGGGCCGAGCCCGATTCGAGATTTTCGACGAGGAGCAAGGCCAGTCGGTGGTGTCCCCTCGACCGTTGACGGCCCTGATGCCCCGTTAGGAATTGGCTGAGGGTGGCCCCATCCCGGTTATTCGTGCAGCCCACATTCGGTCTTGTTGGTGCCAGGCCAGCGTCCGGCCCGCCGATCCTCGAGTACGGAAATGGGACGAGTCGTGGGGCTGCAGCCGATGGAGAGGTAGCCCTTGCGGAACAGGGGGTGGATCGGGAGTTTCCGGTCGGCTTCGTAGTGCGACACGTCGTCATGGGACCAAGTGGCCACAGGATTGATCTTCACCAATCCCCGGGTCTGGTCCCAGCTGATGATGGGCGTGGCGGCTCTGTCGTTGCTGTCCACTCGCTTGATACCCGACATCCAGGCGTCCTGGCCTTGGAGTGCCCGAGCGAGGGGGGCCGTCTTGCGCAACTCGCAACAACGTTCGGACCCACAGGGCCACGCGTCGGCATCGGAGTCGGGTGTGATGACGCGCAGCTTCAGCTGATATTGGGTCTCCACCCTTTCCACATAGGTCAGGGTCTCGGCGAAGTGGGCTCCGGTGTCGAGGAAGATGACGTCGACCTTGGGGTCCACCCGGGTGACCAGATCGATCAGGACGCAGTTCTGGAAGGAACACACGAGCGACAGCCGACGAGCGAAGCGTTCCACGGCCCAGGCCACCACGTCCTCGGCGCTGGCACCCTCGAATTGGGCCGAGAGCCGCTCGTAGTCGGTCGAGGAGTCTCCGTCACGAACCATGGCGAGCTGTGTGTGGATCTGCTTCGGCGACAAAGCCACGTTCCCCCCGCCCCTGTCTGGTCCCCCGCACGGCGCACGCCCTCGGCTCCGCATCGCGACGTTACGCACCGTCTGGCCGATTGGCATCGTCAATAGTAACGAACGCAGGGGTTCAGACCCTGGTCATGGCGTCGACAGGGCCCCTCTTGGCTTGGCGTCGGTCTCAGGTGTATCTCAGGCGTCTCGAGCCGTTCTCAGGGGTAGGCGGGGAGACACCTCGATATCGAGCCTGGCGGCCCTGTGGACGATGCCGAGTGGGCGCGATTCAATTGCCACGAGTCCTCGTGACTCGACGACGACAAGGGGTGTCTCATGACGATGACCGAGCTTCCGCCCACCGCAATCCACCGAGGAGAGAAGGAGCTGCCCTTCGTCGACATCGGGGACGGAGCCACGCTCCAGCTCCTGCAGGTGGACCTCGCCAACGGGGTGTGGATCGTGCGGAACCACTTCCCGCCCGACACCACTATCCAAACCCACAAGCACACCGGACACGTCTTGGCTTTCACCCAGAAGGGCTCGTGGTACTACCAGGAGTACCCCGACGTCGTGAACACGGCTGGCTCGTATCTCTACGAGCCGGCGGGCTCCATCCACACCCTGCACGTTCCCGTCAGCAACGACGACGTTACGGACGTGTGGTTCGCGATCCACGGAGCCAATCTGAACCTGGGGCCCGATGGCAACGTCGAGCTCGTCATCGACGCCCACCTCATCCTGCCCTTCTACGTGGCCGCCTGCGCCGAACAGCACGGCATGAAGGACCCCCCCGTCGTCGTCATCGGGGGCTGATCGAGTGCGAGCCGCCGTCCTTGCCGAGGACCGTCCCCGGCTCGAGCTGTCCGACGTGCAGACACCGGTGCCTGGTCCGGGAGAGGCGCTGCTCCGGGTCACCGGCTGTGGAATCTGTGGCAGTGATCTCCATCTCGCCAGCCAGCTGGCACAGACCGGTGCCGTGCTGGGTCACGAGATCGCCGGCGCCGTGGCGGGGGTGGGCGAGGAGGTCGATCCCACTCGCTGGCGGGCGGGCAAGGCCGTGGTGGCCCGTCCCTTTTCGGGGTGTGGCCGTTGTGCGTTCTGCGTCCGAGGACGAGCCGATCACTGCGCGCAATTCCAGCTCATCGGACTGGAGCGATCGGGAGGATTCGCCGAATTCGTGACCGTCCGTGCCGACGAGCTCTTCGAACTCCCGGCGTCGGTCGGTCCTGATGAGCAGCCGTTGGTGGAGCCTCTGGCCGTCGTGCGCCGCGCCTTCCGGCGTGGTCAAGTGACGCCTTCGGACCGTGTGGCCGTGCTGGGCGCAGGCCCCATCGGCCTGGCCGCTGTCGCCTGGGCGATGGCCATCGGTGTCGAAGCCGTGGTCGTGAGCGAGCCCTCGGCCTTGCGGCGCGACCTCGCTGCCCGCCTGGGGGCCACGGCCACGCTGGACCCCAGCGACGGACCGGTGGCGGCTGGCGTCTTCGAAGGCACCGGAGGCGGCCCGACGGTCGTGCTCGAGTGCAGCGGTCGACCAGGCCTCATCGAGCAGGCGCTGGAGATGACCACAGTGGACGGGCGGGTGGTGGTCGTCGGTATCTGTCTGCAGGACGACACCATCTTTCCGTTCTGGGGCCTTTCGAAGGAGCTCGATATTCGCTTCTCCATCTACTACGGGCGGGAGGACTTCACCGACACCATCGACGCTCTCGACACCCACCGGCTCGACGCCGTGTCGATGGTCACCGAGACCATCAGTCTCGAGCAGCTCCCCGAACGCTTCGCCCGTCTCGAGCGTGATCCCGACGCCGGGAAGGTCATCGTTCGGCCCTAGAGCAACGTGCCCTCGACATTGCGCGGCCGGTTCCTGGCCATTGTCGCCCTCGTTGTCGTCGTGTTGGCGGCGGCGACGGCGCGCCTGTTCGTCTGGCCGCCGATCGATGCCCCGACGCGGGTCGACGCTGTCGTGGCCCTGGGTGGCGACCCTGGGCAGCGCCGAGCGCACGAAGCGATCGCCTTGGTCACATCAGGCTTTGCGCCCGTGGCGGTGATATCCCTGGGCGGCAATCCTCCTGTGCGGTGTCCGAGCCACCCCGCGCACGGGCAGGTGATCTGTTTTCGAGCCCACCCCCTGGACACAAGAGGCGAAGCCGAGTACGTGGCCACACTCGCGCGCCGGCGGCATTGGAACCAGCTCATCGTGGTTTCCGAACGGAGCCAGTCCACTCGCGCCCGAATGCTCTTCAAGCGGTGCACGTCAGCGCATGTCCACATCGTGCCGGTCAGCGACCCCGTATCGCATCTGCCCTATGACATCGTCTACGAGTGGGGAGCGCTCTTGAAGGCCCTCGTACTGCAGCGATCGTGCTGAGTGACGCCAGGGTGTTACGGCGGAAGCCCTTTTGACCTTGCCGGGGAGGGCAGAAGCGCCTCAGGGGGTGTTCGTCACGGCGCTGAGGATCCTCGGCACCAGCCACTTCGCCACCCAAAGGGAACCGGCTGCCCCGTAGTGCGCGCCATCGAGGCGCACTCTGAGTCCTCCCACCGATAGGGGACACGGAGGGCCTGACGGGCACACACGAGCGGACAAATTAATGACGCCGACATGGCCTGGATGACGTGCGGCGAGCTCCTGCAACATGACGTTGAGGCGCTCAAATTCTGCATCGCTCGGGGTTGGTCGTGTTGGCGCGCCGCCGTTCACAAAGGGAGGCTGTAACAAGAGAATGACGGTCGCCCCCGTCGCAATGAATTGCTGGAGGCGGGTATCCATCCGCCGTAGCATCACCCTTCGCCACCGCGGAGTCCCTTGTGCCAGTACCCTGTCCCCAGTAGGGGTATGAATCAGAATCGAGCCTCTTTCGTAGGTGCTCGACCACAAGATGATGTTCGGCCGTCCCGCGCGAACGCTGTTGATTCAGCCTTGTTGGCTGCGCCCTGACAGTACCGAGTGTTTGATGTGAGATCGGTACCGTTATAGTAGTAAGGAGCCATCCGCCCGCTCACGATCCCACACCCGACTACTGTCGCGTTTTCAACCTCTATTCCATACGAGGGGCCAACAGCCGCAAGGCCGGGCAACATCGTGCACGCGGTTGAATCTCCAACAACTACCATTCGAAGGTCCTGGGGCGTATGAGGTTGGGTCGTCGAGCTCCGTACTGACTTGCGGTCAAAATGCAGTGCCGCTATCTGCTTCTTTGTCGGCGAAGGACAACTCGTTGCCGCTCGCTCCTGGGCCAGGTTCACAGCGCCGGTCTCAATGGGCGAGATGTGACTTTGACCGACCGCGACTGTGGTCACTGCAAGCGTCGAAGCCACCAAGCAGACACCCATGGCAACGCTGGCCCAACGTCTTGTCACGAGAAAGCCGGAATGTCGGATGGGGTTCTCGACGAACCGATAGGTAACAATGGCCAAGGCGACGGCGAGAGCCACCAACAGGATGTTGTCTCCGGCCGGCAAGGAGGAAGCTCCGTCACGCTGTGCCGCGATGGTGAGTATCGGCCAATGCCACAGATAGAGCGAGTACGAGATCAGGCCGAGCAATTGAATGGGCCTTCGCCGCAGAATGGATTCGACTCCCCAGCTTGGTTGCGCGGTCCCCGCGGCGATGACGAGGGCCGCGCCGACCACCGGAACCGCTACCAGCGATCCCGGATAGGGGGTCGCGTTGGAGAAGATGAAGGCCGAGAGCAGAATTCCGCCCAGCCCGAGCCATGAGACCCCCGCCGCAGTGTTGGGTGGCAGGCGTTTCAAGCTGTCACTGGTGACCGCAACGAGACCGCCGAGGGCCAGCTCCCACGCTCGCGTAAAGGGGGAGAAATAGGCCGATGCGGCATTGCTCGACGTCATGAAGATCGACAACGTGTATGAACCCGCGATCGCAACGCTGAGCACGATGCCGAGTCGGAGACGCAACGAGGTGCGTGTCATGAGCCCGGCAACGAGCACGAAGAGCGTCGGATAGAGAATGTAGAATTGCTCTTCGACCGCGAGTGACCAGTAGTTCTGAAGAGGTGAGGGGGCCTGCTGAGTAGCGAGATAGTTGGTGGCTGTTCCAGCGAAGTGGAAGTTGGCTAGGAACACCGATGCCCATTGACCGTCGACCGCGGTGGCCCATCCCGTGGTCCGACCAAGGAAGAGGAAGGCAGCAAGGACAGTGGCGATGATGACCAATGTGGCGGCGGGGATGATGCGCCGAGCGCGGCGCCCATAAAAGGCCACGATCGAGTTGGCGCCCGTTGAGACGCGTTCCCGTAACAAGACACCGGTAATGACGAAGCCAGAGATGACAAAGAAGACGTCTACGCCGACGTAGCCCCCCCGTATGCCGGGAATGTCGGCGTGGTAGAGAACAACCAGGAGGATTGCCACCGCGCGGAGTCCCTGTACATCGGGGCGAAATTTGCGATCCCCGGGCGCGGTACCTGCCTCATCTCCAGTTGGCCCAGGTCGGTCATCGGTGGTGACGGTCATCTCACGATCCACCGGGGTACCTCTGCGATCACAGGTTCACAGCTCGAGATCCCGGTATGGCCACCGTTAGAGAATATCCGTGCCAATCGCGCAGACGTCATTGAGCACCGGCGCGAAGATTGCGATGATGGACGAGGCTTCCAAGGACATTGGTGATCTGTGGAGTTGGTTCGCGGAGGCTCAATGCCGCCACTACTCGCCGTTGTATGAGCGCATCGCTCGTGGCGTGGCCCGGGACCCCGAGCTACTCGAGCTCGTAGGGGCCGCTCCGCCTGCGGCACACATGCCAACCGTGCTGCTCGCAGCCGTCCATTACCTGCTCCTCGAAGGGCTCGAGCACCCCTTGCACGACGTCTACGCGGGACGATCGGACGCCGATCCCGCCCCGTTGTTCTTGGATGTGTGCCGGACGCACCGAGATGCGGTTGTGGCCCTTCTGGCCACTCGGCATACCCAGACCAACGACTGCGGCCGCAGTGCCGCCATCGGCCCGGGACTCACCTGGATCGCCCGCCAACTCGATGAACCGATGGCGCTCATCGACGTGGGGGCGAGTGCCGGGCTCAACCTGCTGTGTGATCGCTACCGGCTGGACTATGGCGAACACGGGGCCACGGGGCCTGTCGATTCCCGGGTCCAGATCGAATGCCACGTGACCGGGGGGCGCCCACCCATCGCCGACCAACTTCCCTTCCTTGCCTACCGGGTTGGGATCGATCGCGACCCGGTCGACGTTTCCAACCCCGACGACGCGCGCTGGCTGCTTGCCTGCGTCTGGCCCGACACTGGGCGCCTGGGTCGGATGGCAGCGGCCATCAGCCTGGCCCAAGAGGACCCCCCGCTCGTGCTCGAGGGTGACGCCAACGACGTTCTTCCCGGTGTCCTCGGGGATCTGCCCCGGGGCACCATGGCCGTGGTCGCCACCACCTGGGCCTTCGCGTACTTCTCGATCGTGGACCGACAGCGTTTCGTGGAGGTCTTGCAGTTCGAGTCTCACTCGCGGCCCATTACTTGGTTGAGCGCGGAAGGCGCTGGCACCGTGGAGGCCTTCGCCGGCGAATCCCTCCCCCCTACGACCAGACCCTGGCGAACATCCTCGGGGCCGTGACCTTTGACGGAGGCATCTCCCACGAGCAGCTGCTCGGATTCGTCCACCAGCATGGGAGCTGGATCGATTGGCGTGTCCCTTTCGAGCCGGGTCCGGCCGGGTCACGATCTGAGCTCAAGCGAGATCGCCGTCGATGAGCCCATGGTGGCGGAGGTCCGCGGCCAGTGCTTGTGACGACACGAAGCGATGCGTGACGAAACCTCGGTCGGCGGCGGCCCCGAGGTTGGTGGGGTTGTCCTCGATGTAGAGCGTCGCAGGCGGATCGAGTGCGAAGGTTTCCACGAGCAGCTCGAAAAAGCCGGGGTCGGGTTTGGCGATGCCTACCTGACCCGAGACGAGAGCGCCGTCGAACCACCCGAGGAACTCGTAGCGAGCCTTCGCCGCTACCCAGCTCTCGGCGCCCCAGTTGGTCGAAGCCACGATTGGGAGGTGCTTCTGTCGCAGGGCGCTCAGGATCGCCACCGTGCCATCGAAGACTCCCCCGTACATCTCGTCGAAGCGATCACCCCAGGCTCGCACCTCGTCGGCCCATTCAGGGTGCGCGGCTACGAGCGCGGGGATCGTGTCCTGGTACGAAGAACCCAGATCGTGCTGGGTGTGCCACTCCGGTGAGCACACCTCGGCCAGGAACCGCTCCATCTCCTCTTCGTCGGGGATCATGGCTCGATAGAGGTAGCGGGGGTCCCAATCGATGAGGACCCCGCCGACGTCGAAGACCACGGCGTTGATCGCCGGAGTGTTCGTCGCCGGAAAGCTCCCCACAGCGTCCAGCGTAGGGGTGCCGTCTCGACACCCGGCGTCCCCGCGCTCACGGACGATCGAAAGGAATCTCCAAGCTGATTGACAGGTTCGCCCCCAAAGGTGGAGGGCATCGTCACCTCGGTGTCGATGGCAGATAGGTTCGAGATGCAGAGACAGGAGCACCGTGAACAGCGACACCGGAAACAATGAGCAGCTCGGCGGATCCGGGGAACAGGCACCGACCGGGCACCAATACACCGAGGTGACGCCCGGACAGGACCCGGTCACAGGCCAGATCCCCGCCACCGGCGCGCCCACAGCCGAGGTTCCGATGTCTCCGCCCGCCGCCGGCGCTGCCGTTCCTCCCCAGACTCCGCCTCCCCCACCCCCCTGGACCCCAGGGCCTTCGGGGGCCGGCGTCCCGGGTGGCTACTGGGTGCCGGGCACCACGCCCCCGAGCGGAACTCCCCCCTATCCCTACGGCGGCTACTACGCCCACGGCGCTCCTCCCCCCTTCTACGCGCCGACCCCCAAGCGCAGGTCGCTGCGCACCTGGGGAGTCACCGCTGCCGCCGCTGCCGTCCTCATCGCCGCCTCGGGCGTGGTGGGCGCGGCGGTGGAGCACGCCGTCGACCGCTCTCCGACAAGTTCGCTGGGCACCACTCCGTCTCAGGGTTCGGGGGGCCTGGGGTCCGGGTTGGGAGGCCTGGGTTCGGGGGGCCTGGGGTCAGGGGGCCTGGGGTCAGGGGGCCTGGGATCAGGGTCGGGACCAAGCAACTCGCCGGCTGGAGTCAATACCGCTGCCATCGCCGCCCAAGTCGACCCTGCCCTGGTGGACATCGATACCACCCTGGCTCAGACGGGGGCGGCGGCCGGGACGGGCATGGTGCTCACCTCGTCGGGCCTCGTGCTCACCAACAACCACGTCATCGAGAACGCCACGACGATCAACGCCCAGATCGTGGGGAGCGGCCAGAGCTACACGGCGAAGGTGATCGGGTATTCCGTCACTGACGACGTGGCCTTGCTCCAGCTCCAGAACGCCTCGGGGTTGAAGACGATCACCACCGGCGATCCTTCCACCGTGACCGTCGGTCAGCCGGTCGTGGCCATCGGAAACGCTGGCGGCACCGGCGGCACGCCCACGGCTGTCGGAGGGACGATCACCGCACTCAACCAGACCATCACGGCCGGCGATTCGGGCACGCTGTCGGAGACGTTGCATGGGCTGTTCGAAACCGACGCGGACATCCAACCTGGAGATTCGGGCGGCGCCCTCGTGAATACTTCCGGCAAGGTGATCGGCATGAACACGGCCGCGGCGGAGTCCAACGGCGCCACGAGCCAGGGATATGCCATCACCATCGACCAGGCGATGTCCATCGCCAATCAGATCAAGAAGGGCCAAGCCAGCGCCACTGTCCAAATCGGACCACGAGCGCTGCTTGGTGTCGAGGTGTCGGACGGGTCGCAGTCCGGCGCGGGTGGGTTCTTCGGGGGATCCGGTGGCGGCTCGAGCGTGGCCGGCGCCTTCGTTGACGAAGTGCAGCCCGGGAGTGGGGCTGACGGTGCCGGGATCGTACCGGGCGACACGATCGTGTCGATCAACAACTCGACCATCTCGACGTCCGAGGACCTGTCCAACGTCTTGCTGACCCACAAGCCTGGTGACACCGTGACCGTGGGATGGGTGGACGCCCAGGGCGCCAGCCATTCGGCCTCGGTCCAGCTCACCACCGGACCTCCGGCCTGACGCGTCCGGCCCCTGGGCCTATCCGAACAGACGTGCCGGCGATTAGGTGGTTGGACTCGGACCGCTTTCGACCCTCGATGACGGGAGTCCGCGTCTTCGGCGCGTCCCTCCCACGATCAGTGCGACCACGAGCCCCGCAGCACTGCCCCCTGCCACCACGATGCCGACCGTGAAGGTGGTCGGCCAGTAGGTGAGGATCACGGTGTGGCGTCCAGGAGGTATGGGTGCTTGGAGCATGACCCCAGAGAAACGGCGCAGGGCGAGGGGTCGGTTGTCGATAGTGGCGTGCCAGCCGGGAAGATCGGTCAGCCGTAGCCGCAACACCTGTGGTGTCGTGGCGGAGGTCACCAGCTTCCACGAAGCTGGATCGGGATAGGTCACCGATATCGGCGTGCCCCGCGCATCGTCCCCTGGTAATTGGCCCGTGGGCGACAAGGGAGTGAGTGTTGCCACGGCGGAATCGGGGATCCTGTAGAGATCTTCGTCGCCAACCCTCTTGTCGAAGACGCCACCTTGGGGGCCCGGAGTCCCACGAGACTCGAGGACATAGGCGACGCCAAATCGGCGTGCCACGGTGGCCGTGGTGACGCTCGGGCAAAAGACCGAAGAGTGGTCGAGGATGCTCTTTGGTGCCTGACCCGTGAGTGCCTCCCAGGTCGAGAAATACTTCTTCGGAATCACCGGGTCGTACACCGGCAATTCCTGGACGCCATAGGCGACATTGACGTCGTACTCGATGCCCAGCAGGGGGAACAATAGGCGCCGAAGCCCACCACCGATGACCCAACGGCGCGTTGGAGGGTTACCTCGGCGGGAGTCGGGGTCAGAAACCTGGGGCTCGACGAGAACAGTGGGGCGCCGGCGGCGACCAGGAAAGCGGTCTCCCCGGCGAGCAGACAGACGGCTGCCCAGCGCCCGACACTCAACCAGTAGCGCCCTGTGGGGGCCGGCGCTCGTCGCTTGCGTCGGTGTAGCACGACCAGGGCGCCCACGACCGCCAGCCCGAGCGCCGTTTCGGCCACCGGCCAGATGAAACTCTGGGATCGGATGGCTTGGTCCCGGGCGGGGAGGTGGCCGCGTCCGTCAATCCACACTGCGGCCACCGCGAGGGCCGCCACAGCAAAGCCACCTCCGCCTAGGTACCGGACCGCCCGTTTGGCGTGTGCATGGACGATCACGTCCATCCCCATGCCGGCCAGGACAGCGATCGCCAGGGTCAAGGGGCCCAAGGACTCATACCATCGCACGCGCCCGGCGCTGGACAACGTCCCGATGACCCTCACCAGTGATGGAAAGAAGACGAGCCCGAAGGTGACGAGGGCAACGACGCCGAATGCGAGCGCTTCGTGCTTGCGCCAGCGGATCACCAATCCCACGACCGCCACTACCAGGGCGACGACCCCGATATAGGCGGCGCTCTCCATGTAGTTGGTGAAAATGGGCCCGAAGTAATTGCTGCCCTGCCACGGGAGGCCGTCAAAGCCCGGGAAGATGATGTGGAGGACCTCGCGGAAACCGAGCGTCTGGCCTCCTATGCCGGTGAGCGGCAACGCTGCGTTGCGGATCGATTCGCGGGCGATCTGGAGGCCGGGGAGCACGAGCGGAGTGGCGAGCGCGATTCCTGCCACCGTGGCAACCACGAGATCGCCGACGGGTCGAAGCAAGGGCCCCGGTCCCCCGAGCCAAGAGGCTCGCTGAACCAGTAGCACGACGAGGAAAACGGCGAGGGCGACCCCGAGGATGATCACGGCCTCGGGATATCCGGCGTACACCGCGAAGGCGAGGATGACGGCGAAAAACGCGATATCGCGAGGACGATGCCGACCTCTCACGACAAGGATGGCAGCTGCGAACAACCACCCGGCCCACGACATCACCGACGAAAGTGGCCAGCCCAGATTCCCCATGAACTGACCGCTCAACTCATAGATGGTGGCGGCGAAGACGCAACCGAGCACTCCGAGCCCCAATATCCGGGCGAGCACGTACACACCGGTGCCGGCGATGACCAAGGTGGACAGCACCCCCACCGTGAAGGCAAATCGAATCGGAACGAGGTAGCCGAGGAGGGCCGGAAGGCTGAAAGGCGCCGACTCCCAATTGAACGCCAGCGGCATCCCGAGGGCGCTGTAGGGATTCCACAATGGGAGCTCACCATGGTGCACCTGGGTCCACGCCTGTGCGTTCCAGGGGATGAACAGCCGGATCAGGTCCCCCGTCTGCTGATTGTGGACCACCACCCCGGACTGCGTGGACAAGCCGGCCTGGGACAGCAGGTCGAAGGGGCCGAGCGACAACCCGTGGACCAGGGCCGGGCCCATCACCGCACCGGCTGCCGCCAAGACCCAGAGGATGCCCAGGAGGTCGGGCATCCAGGGACGCAACCGCGCGTGACGAGCCGATGAGCTTGGTCGTCCTGGTCGTGCCGACGATGCCGTCTCAGCTGTCACCGCTGGCTACTCCCCCGCCAAGGACTTCCACTGCCCGAGCCGACGCTCGCCGTCCCGCCTTGGCGGCACGACCGGTCGAGCGTCGGTGTCCCAACGAAGACCGGGTCCGACCATGCGTCAGGCCGCCCGATCTGAAAGCTCTGCGCCCGCGGATATGCCCTCCGAGTAGGGAAAACCGTTGCTGTCGAGGCAACACGCTTTCCGAACCGGGAGGGCACTTCCACGTGAACGCTATCAGCGCGCCCCGCGTCGCCGACGCCACGATGGGACTGCGTCGCAGCTCGGGTCGCTCTGCTTCAGCAGGGAGATGCCGCGGGGTCGAGTAGTCCGGCGTCCCTGACGGACCCCGGTCAGCGGGGCCCGATGGCCCCTTGACCTGGGGTTCTACTCGGACTGCTCCCTTTTCGTAGGGTGTCGTGGCCAAGACCGTCCTAGACACTTCCCGTGATTCTCTGTTCGCGACGACGACCACGAGGCCCGGGAGGGACGCAGCCGCTGGGTGCCCGTGGGGACCCTTCGGGAAGACCTACGAGGAGACCTGCGGTCCCGACCAGACTCGGATGGCGGCAGTCCAAATCGACGGTGGGCAAAGCTGGCTGACCGCGCCTAGTCTACGGATGGCTGGGGATCCGGGAACTCGTTGTCCCCACGCCGCGCAGTAGGTGTCGTAGGTCGGCAACCAACACGGGTAGGGGGCTACGCCGATGTGGGGAGCAATGGAAGTGCACCGACTCCGTCGTGTCGCGCTGATAGGCACGAGCGTTGTCATGGTCGCCACAGTCGCCTCTGGCGCTCTGGCCAGTCCGGCGTGGGCCCATGGGAAGCCGGTGATCAACTGTACGGGGTTCAGTGGATCCGTTGCGGCCGACGGCACGAGTACTGGCAACGTGTGGGGATGCTCGGGCAAGACCGGCGGCACGGGCACCTTTACGTCCGGAAGCCTGAATGACTCGCCAACGTGGATGATGATCACTTGGGCAAATTCGACGACGACAGGCTTTCGGTTCGTGGCTCCAGCCGCGGCCAAGGACAATCCCTGCCCCGCCGCTGAATTCAAGATCAAGGCCTCAGGACGGGTCACATCCGATACCGACAGGTCGACGCGCGGTTGGCGCCAAGGTGAAATTCGCGTTCTGCATTCCCCCCGAGACCGCCGCTGGGACTTCTGTCATCTCGTTGCTGAGCGGAGGCAAACTCAGGCTGTAGTTCGGCTTGGTCGAGCCGTACGAGCCGTACGCCTTGCTTGACTCGTGGTCGGTGGGGCCCACCAGACTGCAAAAGGGCAAAGTGAACGCCTTAGGTCGAACCGGGCGTTGAGGAAGGGGGAATACCCAACGCCGCAGCCATATTCGTCAACTGGGTCGTCACCGCCGACTGCGCCGTGGAGATGGCCTGACTCGCTACGGAAATGAGCTGACCAGCGGCGATGTCGGCCGCGGCTTGCGCATAGGCATTTCTGTAGTTGGCAAGTGCTTGGGTCAAGCTTGCCACCACGGGGGCAACCGAGGGCGGCCACATGGCGCCGTCAAGCTGTTGCACGAATGTATTGATCGCAGTCTCTATCTGCTGGACGCTCGTGACTTGTTTTGACACGTCTGTCTTCTTCGCCGCATTCGCAGCATTCTCGTCACCCAGAGCACCTTGCGCAGTCTGTTCCTCTCCAGCGACGCAGGCGTCGTACAACCCGGGGTTCGTCAGGTTGGCCGCACATCCGCCGCCGAACTGATCGGTGCTGAAGGTTGCCGCGTCATTCTCCGCGCGGTTGAATCTGTGTTGTGATGTCGCCGGAAGCGATGGCAATCCGATAAACGGGCGTCGCCAGGGCCGCGTTGTACTGAGAAAGGACAGCCTCATAGGTGCCGGCAGGACTGGTGGTGGTGGGGGGTGCCTTCGGAGTTTGCGCCCCGTGTCCGTCGGAACTGAGCTCGGTAGGAGCCACGACCAACAGGATCACGAGAGCGGCGATGGACACGACGATGATCCAACGGATCGTTCGCCGTTGTGTGCTCTGGTCCGTCGATCGAGGAAAGTAAGTGTTTGATCGCACTTCCGGCCCCCATTGGGCCCACACCCCTCTGGTGGTGACGCCCTGTACAGCACCCTCCATCTTACGTGGCGATCGGCGCGCATTGACACCGGGTCAAAGCTTGTGAGGCTGAGACGGAGGATAGATGTCGCGCGCTCGGGCAGCAGCTTCTCGCAGCTCATGGCCAACTGGAGGTGAGTCGTCATGGGTCAATTCACTGGGTTCTCGGAGCCCACAGGTGTTGAGGCTTTCCACGGACTCGCCCAGACGAGTGCTTGCAATCGCGCCCTCAGGATTTCGCTGGTCGGGCTGCTGAGGTTTCGTTCTCAGCTGGCGTACGCTGGTACATCGAACAGAGCACATCCGACGCCCTGGGCGATTCGCCCGGCGCCAAGGTACGAGCACGGCATGCACCCCACGACCACTTTCGACCCGACATTCAGGGGTTGCGAGCCATTGCCGTCATGTGCGTGGTCCTCGCCCACGCTCAGATCCCCCGAATAACCGTCGGCGGACCCAGTGGGGTCGACATATTCTTTGTGATCTCGGGGTTCGTCATCACCGGAGTACTCCTTCGAGATCGCGAAGCCTCAGGTCGAATTCCGATTCTGGCGTTCTATGGTCGTCGCGCCCGGCGCATTATCCCGATGGCCGTGCTAGTCATCGCAGTCACCGTGGTGGTGGATCGTCTGATCGTCGGTCCCAGCCTGGTTCGAGCGGTTACCGGCGACGCTCGGTGGGATGCGCTCTTTCAGGCCAACACATCTTTCTTTCGTTCGATCGCGCACGATGTGTATACGGGTCCACCCGCTCCACCGGTCCTTGGTGGGCTCTCCCAGTACTGGTCGCTGGCGGTTGAGGAGCAGTTCTATCTGATTTACCCGGTGATCATCGTTCTGGTGGCAGCGTGCCAACCCCATTGGCCACTGCGACTTAAGCTGGGAGCCGTACTCACCGTTGTTGTCATTACCTCATTTTCCTGGTCCGTGGTTTCGTCACCCGTTTCGATTGCTGCTTATGTGTCCACGAGCACGCGGGCGTGGGAACTGGCCGCGGGAGCCTTGCTGGCGCTGGGAGAACCATGGCTCAAACGGATCCCTGATTCCTTGGGATGTCTGATGACCTGGATCGGTCTCACCGGAATTGTGATCGGTGCCCTTACTCTCCACACGAACGTGGACTGGCCCGGATCGGCAGCGGCGTGGCCGGTCACAGCCACTGCCCTCGTCATTGCCGGCGGGAACAATGCTCCGCGCCTCGGGGCCCACATTCTCCTCAGGCTCGCTCCGTTCCAATGGCTCGGACTTTGGTCTTACTCGCTGTATCTGTGGCACAAGCCGATCGATGTTTGGGCCGTCCACCTCGACGGTCACCCTTCCCTGTTGATGAAGTGTGTGGTGGTTGGAGTCGCGATCGTTGTAGCAGCTGCCAGCTACTCCCTCTTTGAAAATCCCATCCGACAGTGGCGGTTCCTGAGACGCTCCGCATTCTGCGAGTCTTGCTCTGGGACTCGCTCTCATCGTGTCCTGTGTCATGCTAACGCTGGTGATCTAGTCGCTCTCGGCCCTTTTGTTGACTCGTTCGGCCATGCCGGCGCATCGTGTCACCTGGAAACGATCTGGAGAACCGAACTCGCAGGATCGCTCGCAGGACGCTCCATCCCGCCGCGGTCGTGAGCTTTTTGCCCTCATCAACGGTCCGCGGATCGTACGTGACTGGCACTTCCACGATCTGATAGCCATCGCGCAACAATCGGCATGTGATCTCTGCATCGAAGTCGAAACCGTCGCAACGGAGATCGAGCGTTCTCGCCACGTCCGCCCTCAGCACCTTGTAGCAGGTGAGAATGTCTGTCAGATGCGTGAGAAAGAGCACATCCGCGGCCCATGTCAACATGATGTTGCCGGTGTAGCTGACGAGCGAAGTGCCCCCTCGGCCCCGCCCTTTGAAGCGCGATCCGAAGACTGCGGGCGCCCCGTCGTTGACGAGTGGTCCGAGCAGCGAAGGTATCTCAGCCGGATCCAGCTCGAGGTCCGCGTCCTGCACGATGATGATGTCGCCAGTCGCTCGTTCGAGGCCGGTGCGCACGGCACGCCCCTTGCCCCGAGGCTGCTCTTCGAGCACTATGACGAGTTCAGGGCAGGGGGCAAGTCCGAGGAGCGCCTCGCGCGTCCCGTCAGTCGACGCGCCGTCTATGACGATAATCTCTTTCGGCATGCCGCAGTCCACGGCTCGCAAACGGTCGAGAAGCGTGACGATCGTGTCTCCCTCGTTGCGGACCGGGACGATGACCGACAGTTTCACGGTTGTTGCACGCCGGCGATGCGAGTCGCCTCCTCGAGCTGCTCGAGCCGGTCGATCGCCAACCACGTGCCGGCGAAAGGGTATGCCATAACTCGTAGGCCTGATGCCACCGCTGCGTTGAGGAGATCGGGCATCTCGTACACACCAGTGCCAGGTAAGAGGTCAAGCGCCGACCATTTAAACACGTAGACGCCCGCGTTGACCGTGTCGGTGACCGTCGGTTTCTCAACGATGCTGGTGATCCGATCACCGTCGAGCTGTATCACTCCGTACGGATGTCGGAGCTGGTACTCGCGCGTGACCACGGTGATATCGTGACGTCCCTGTTCGTGCCATTTGATCAGTGCCGGCATGTCGATTTCAGTGAGCAGGTCACCATTCATCACGAGGAGCGAGTCCGTGCCTTTCGCAGAGGCGGCGAACTGGTTGCGGACGAGCGCCAGGGGCCCTGCGGTGCCCAGAGGCTCGGACTCACGCGTGTACTCGATGTGCACCCCCATTTGTGAGCCGTCTCGAAAGTAGGTCTCGATCAGCTCCGCACGGTAACCGACTGCGATCACGAGTTCTCGCAACCCAAAGGCCCGCAGGCGATTCACGATCTCTTCGAGGATCGGGCGCTCACCGATCGGCAGGAGCGGCTTGGGAATCGAGTATGTCAGCGGACGCAAGCGAACACCGAGACCTCCGGCGAGAAGCACGGTCTTCATACGGCATACTCCTGCGTCCGGTACTCGCGAATATGGTCCCGGATCCATTCGCTCGTGCGGCGCAGCCCTTCATCAAGCGACACCTCGGCGCGCAACCGGCTAGCTGCAGCGCCTTTGAGCTGTCTGCGTGGAGACGAGATACCTCGCTCTTCTCGGGGCGCACGCGCTGGTTGTCGACCTCGACCTCGAGATCATGACCTATGATCTCTTCAACCTTGGAAACGATATCCCCGATACTCACCTCGGTGCCCGATCCGAGGTTCACAACCTGTCCGACGGCCTCGTCGGATCCGCCCACTGCTACGAAGCCCCGAGCCGTATCCTCGACGAACGTGAAGTCGCGCGTTGTCGCAAGAGTGCCGAGCTTCATGGTTGTCCCCGTCAGCGCTTGACTGATGATCGTCGGGATGACGGCACGAGCAGACTGGCGCGGCCCGTAGGCATTGAACGGCCGAACGATGGTTACCGGCATACCGAACGAGCGGTTAAAGCTCAGCCCGAGCGCATCCGCGGCAATCTTCGTCGCGCTGTATGGCGACTGAGCTTGTAGCGGGTGAAGTTCGTCGATCGGGATGCGAAGCGCCGACCCGTAGACCTCGCTCGTCGAGGTTAGGATGACACGTTCGAGCGTGGCGAGCTCCTTGGCGGCGAGTAGCACGTTGGCCGTTCCCATGATGTTCGTATCGATCACCTCCTGTGGGTGCTCATAGGAATACGGGATCCCTATGAGCGCGGCGAGATGAAAGATCGCGTGTGCGCCGCGGGCGACCTCGCGCAGCGCGTCGACGTCACGGACGTCTCCTAGAGTGATATCGACGTTGCGCATAACCGTGTGCGGCATGTAATCGAGGCATCCCCTGTGCCCACGCGAGGTGTAGCGCAGCATCGCCCGAACCGGGCGCCGTCGCCTACGAGACGTTCCACGAGAGCGCTGCCAATGAAGCCGCCTGCTCCGGTCACCACGACCGTTTTGTCCCCGAAAAGCACGCGGGCCCTTTCCCTGGATAGCCGGAGTCAACCGGAGCGTAATGGAGGACATTACTAGGCATCGGCTCCCAAGCTCACGTGGCCCGGTTGGGAGCGAGCGCAACGAAGTTGTTTCACCTCCCCACGGGGATCGGCCGGCGGACCTATGGCGTGATCGGAGGGGACCCAACCCGCCGCACAGAGTCGGGCGCAGCCTCTCAGGCCAGGAGCAGTTTGTGGCTCCCATTAGGGTTGACTACCCAATGGTTTGCTTGTCGGTCGACGACCATTCCAGAGTCTCAGGGTCGTTGTGGATTGGGCGGTTCCTGTTGGTGCTCCCCCAAGAGCAAGCGGCAAGCTTCGGAAACCTCCACTCCCTGTGCGAGAATTGTCATTGACCCAGGCACTGGGAGAGAGGTGAGTCCATGCCCATTGCAAATTTTCGGCCTGCACCACGACGAGGGCCAACTAGGTGATCGCAAGACCTTCCACGACCGGCGCATTTCTTCAGAGTCGTATCGCCGTGCGAGTTGAGCGAGTTCTCAGGGGACTCAACGAGGTTCCGCTTCCGCTCGCCTTTGTTGTCTTGGCTGTTCCTGTCGGGACCTTCCTTGTCTTCGCGCAGCCACCGGGTCAAGGCCTAGACGAGAGCACACATTTCTATCGGGTCTGGACGTTGGCACACGGTGCAATCGTGGCGCCGAGCCAGCATGGTAAGGCTGGGGGCTACATCCCGCAGTGTGTGCTGGATTACTTCCAGCACTTCTCTGCGCATGCGTCCCAACGTGGGCCGTTTTCCTTCAGTCAGTACTGGCAGAGCCCAGCAGGGTGCTCGTCGAAGAGTCTCTTTACCGAATTCCCGGGCTCGGCCGTCTACAGCCCAATTCCCTATATCCCGTCCGTCTTGGCTGTGGCAATGCTGCGCGGAATCGACGCACCGCTCCCGGTGATCTTTTTCGGGGGGCGCCTTGTGTCCCTGTTGGCGTTCATCGGCCTCTTTTACCTGGCGATTCGGATCGCGCCGATTGGAAAGCAGGTGCTCTTCGTCCTCGGCCTCCTGCCCACGACGCTCTTGCTGGCATCTGCATACTCCGCTGACCCAATGACGATTGCGCTCGCAGCGCTGAGCGTTGGCCTCACATTGCGTTGCTGTCGTTCGGTCGAGGAGAACCGGCGCGCCTTCTACCTGCTGTTCCTTGTCCTGATCGGCTTGGCGCTAACGAAGCCCACGTATTTCATCTTTGCCTTCCTTATCTTCATGGTTCCTTCAAGGATCATGGGCCAGTCGCGACACCCCGAATTCGTAAGGATCGTTGCCGCTGCGGTTACTCTCGGATTGGCCGGACTGTGGTACGTCGCGGTTCGCAACGTCCAAGGCGCTCCCGTTCCTCTCTACCGGCTCAATGCGCACACGCAGATGCGATTCATCTTCAATCATCCGATTGGCTACCTTGAGGTTCTGGCCCGCACGTTCTTCGAAAGCTCCGGCGAGCAACGCTGGATACCCGGATTCTTCTTCTCGGTTGGTTATTACCGCCCGTTCAACGCCGACAACATCTATGCGCCGATCGGCCTGGTCATTGTCGGGGTTCTGACCCTGTCGTATGCCTACCGGCTTCAGTTTGGTTCGAAACGGATCGTCGCACAGGGTACCCGCATAACGGGCTGGTTGCCCGTCGGTTTGAGCCTTATAGGTTTACTCCTTGTCGAGACCACTTTGTTCCTGTACGGGACCCCGGTGGGATTGCCTGAGGTGAACACGGAGGGGCGATACCTCTATCCGTTGATCCTGCTCCCCCTGGTCACTATTGGGATCTTTCGAAATCCCCGTGTAACGCGACACTCACTCCTATTGCTCCTTCTTGGATGCATTCCCATGCTCATATGGCTTGTCTTAAAGATCTTTGTGCACGACTACACTCTGTAGAGCGGCTGGCTACGCGTGATGACATTGCTAGGCTGAGTTCTATGCGCCCGGCGCACGCGCGGCAGACGTTTGGACCGGCAAAGGCCACAACCTCGGAAGATCATCGAGGAGGGCAGAGGTCTGGCGCTGGGAGTCGTGCTTCGCTCCGCCGTGCAAGTCCTCCACCGTGGGTTCGTGCGCGCGAATTGGCGGTTTGAGATCGGCTTCGCGTTCCTTACCCTTTGTGCTGTAACGCTGATCCTGTCGATCGTTGGTCGCCGCGCGGGCTGGCCGCTGGGCCAAGAGTTCGGCAATTTCTTGCTATTGACACAAATCTACGCGGCACACTTTCGGCACCACGACTTCTTTCCCATCTGGTCCAGCAGCGACGCGTACGGTCTGGGCACGCCGGTCTTGCTCTACTACCAAAAGACCTTCTTCTATGTTTCTGGCTTTCTGCTGATCTTGCTTGGTGGCGATCTCAAATCCGCTTTGGTGTTGAGTACTGCCATATTTCTGGTGGTAGGCGCCTACGGAATGCGGCTCGCACTCAGCACGATAACAAACCGAAAACTTCTGCTGACTACCGGGTCACTGGGGTTCCTCTTTACGAATTACGCATTTACTGACTGGCTCGTACGTGGCGATCTCGCCGAGTTCGCCGCTTTCATGATCGTCCCCTGGCTTCTCTATTGGTGCCTCAATCTGCTCACCACGCGTCGAGCCTCATTCCTAATAGTCCCGATCATGGTGGTATTGGTCGATGCGCACAACGCCATCGCTCTCATCTCGCTGATTACGCTGTTCGCAACACTGGCGGTATTTATAGCATTCTCGGGTCTCACCAGCCTCCGGAATGTGCTTCCTCGACTGCTCATCTCCCTCTGCTCTGTGGCGCTGCTCTTAGCCCCCCTGCTGGTTGCAGAGCTTCGATTCGGCAAATTCTATGATCCCGCTACAAAGGTCAAGGATTTCAATCCAGTCACTTCTGAATTCTACAGCTTTGGTAGCTACTTCTACGACGGCAGTTATCGCTGGTTTGCAGCGACCAACCCCCGTCCCGTGACGGTCCAGATCGACTTCGCTATCTGGATCCCGATCGCGCTAGCGCTCATTGTGGGCTTCGGATTCAGGACCGTGTCTCGGCGGAGGAAATCGCACGTTGACCTGGCGAGATACGTCGACATTCCCGTGGTGGTTCTCTTGTCGGGCTCGGTCGCAATATATCTGTTCTTGCAGCTGGGAATATCAGCATGGGTCTATAGGGCTTTGCCGTTCTTGCAGGTCATCGATTATCCCTATCGCATGTTGACATTCATCATTCCGATGGGAGTCATCGCGACGGTCATGATCGCGGAGGCCGTCCATCGGAAGTATCCAGCGACCCGAAGTACAAGCGGGCTGTCGGTCCTTTGGCTCGTTGCTTTGATCTTGTTATCGCCTATCACATCGACGTCGCTGCCGAGTTTCGGCGTTCAACTGTACCGTGGGCAAGGCGACGTTGAGACGACATCAATATTTGGCACACCGAAGTACATGAGATACGGGCAATCGCTATATACGTATGTGGGTGGCGTCCTCTACGGTGAGTATCTGCCGAAAGTGTTGAAACCTGACGGCACCGAAATGAATCCAGACTTTGGCTTCTACAGGGAGTTGAACAGACTCAATGAAGATGCGCAACCTCTGAGTTCGGCACGCTGCTCGGTCACAGAGCCGCAGAAGACGCCTTTCGAATCACTTCAGATCAAGCTTACGGTTACGTGCAATCGTGCGACCGAGCTGGCGCTGCCGATCAGCTACAATGCGTACACCCAGATATCTCGGAAAGGGTCGACGGGAGCACTTGAGCCGGTCCCGTACGTTCACGTGCCGACAGATCCGAGAATCATCATAGCTGTGCCCAGCACGCGGCCGGAGTTCCTGATCGTGAACCTGCCAACCCTCGGGAGGGTGGTTTTCTGAGACTCGGCTTGCGAGGCCAACACGTGACGGAAGCATGCGACATGTTTCACCTCGCGCCATCGTTCTGAACGGTCATGGGTGACGCGCTCCTGATCACGGTGGTGCAGCCGGGCTGGGCGCGAACACGTTCAAGCGATGTTCCTCGAGTACTCGGGCTTGCTGGCGAACAAAAGACGCAGAGCTGAGAGGATACAGGTACAGGATGATCTCACCGTCTCTGACTTGATCGATGTTCCGGAGCACCGTTACGGCCCTGACATCGTAGGCGTACCATTGTCTGGCCCCCTGGAGTCCATAGTGGATCCCGAATGGTATCTGCACCGCGATCACAATGATCGCGGCGACCCGAGCGCATGAGAGCGTAATTCGATCCAACCACGCAGCCGTTCCTCGAAAGCGTCGCCAACCACGGTTCGGTGCTAGTGGTCCGGGGGAACCGATATCCAGCGGATGAGTGTCAACGATATGAGCATGACGATCAAGCAATGCGAAGAAGATGCCAATAGGGATCACTAAGTCAAAGGTCGTGTATCGAGATATGCTCGCGCCCGAGTAGCCAAGGAACGATCTACCTTGTGTGAGAGTGGCTGCGAACAGAAGGCCGAAGCAGATCAGGGCGATGCCAATAGGACTTCCTCCCCGTTCATCACGTCGAAATCCGCAAATGAGCACGGTTCCCACGGCCAACAGGACGATGCAGAGTCCGAAGAGCACCACAAGGGTGTTTTCAGGGCTGGGGGCACCGGACTTGCCCACGATGTCTCCGACAGCAAAGAGGAGAAACTTTAGTGCCGCCAGCGGGTGTGCACGCGCAAAATGGGGAAAGGGAGACGCGGATTTGTAATTGCGAAAGTAGAGACCAGTTGATGCGATGGCTACAGCGATCCATGTACCGACGAGTGACCACGACCGGCGCCTGTACCAGAGGAGCACCAGACCCGCTGGCCAAATGAGCAGTCCCTGGATAGATGAGAAGCTACCCACCACGGACACGGCGAGTGCACCCAGGAGGATGGCCCACGTCAGGGTGCCCCGGTCCAGTAGAAACACGGCTGCTGCCATGGTGAGCAAAGTCATGTACCAGGCCATTTGGAAGCCCCAGAGTGTGTTCCCATATTGGACGAACGAAAAGGCAAGGAACGCTACCGGGCAGTAGTAGAGCCACGGAGTGCGAGGCGACCGCCGTTTGTGGGCCCCAATGAGGAGGGCCGTGGCGGCCACGAGCATGATGGCACTGAGGAACTCCTCCACCCGGATGTTGAAATGGGTGGTGTGAGCCAGGAGAACAACGACGATGTTCGGGAAGAAGATGCGGCTCTCATTGTGTTGTACCCACATTGGGCCCCAGTCGAAGAAGTGGACGTAGGACTGCTTGATGACAGTCACGTCGTTCCACTGGTCCCCCACAACGACGTTGACACTGAACCGAGTGAGAAGCCAGAAGTAGCTGACCGGCGGCAGGCAAAATCCAAGCACGGTGAGGGCGTTGACGAGTCTCCGGTCCAGGCGGTCGACGATGCGCTTTCTCGTGGCGAGGGGAGTCGAAATAGCAGGAGCGGATTCGTTTCCCCGGATGTCGCTTGGTGTTGTCACTCCCCCACTCCCCCGGGTCGAACAGCTAGCACCTGGCCCGATAGCGACTCGACGTCTGTCCGTCCCTCAGTGTTACAGGAGATCAGTCGAGCGTGTCTAGCACTCTGTGCCCACGGGCGACGTAACTTTTGTTGGGCCATAGCCCAATGTCGCGGGGTCACCCCCGCGCCTAGGGCACGATGTAGTGACGGACGAGAATCAAACTACCACTCGGATCGCACCCAACGCTATGACCTCGAAGCGGTGATACAGAGCAGTGGCGATGCAACGCCAACCGGTTCCGCAAGCCGTAAGGCAGAGAGGTCGGTGACGGCGTCGAGTTAGCCTTGCGGTACATGATCAGCTCAGAAGAGGCTCCCTCAAGAGAAAGGCGGCGTTGCCTCCGAAGAACCCTGCAGAACTCTCCTCCGGTACGAACCCAGTGGCGGCATAGTCGTCGATGGCGGTAAGTGTCCCCTCGGTGTGCGGATAGTCGCTGCACGCCATGAAGATGTCACCGGAACTTGCCATCAGGCGGTGTGGCAGCTCGTAGGAGAAAGCTGCTACGCGCACCTGACGTAGAAAGTATTCGCTTGGCATGAGAGACAAATCTGTAGATTCCCCGTTGAAGCGGGCTGTATGGCGGTACCCACCGTCCATCATCTGTAGGTGCTGCGGCACCCAGCGTGCCGATAGCTCCATGATGCCCATGCGTAGATCTGGGTAACGCTCCATCACACCGTTGAGAATCAGATCGGTCAACGCCAGGGCTGCCGCCGTCCATATGAAGACAACGCTCAGCGGTGTGATCCCCCCTTCCATGTCCTCTCCGTACCATGCTTCGTCAAATGGGCGCGCTTGATTGGCCACGTGGAACACGGGCGTGATTCCGTGGTCCACGAACGCGGCCCAGGCGCGATCGAGCGAACGGTCCGATAGGGGCCGTCCATCCACCAACGAAGGTGGAATCAAGCCCAGACGGATGCCACCCTCGGCGAGGGTTTCCAATTGACCTTCAAGCCAAGCCAAATTCCGAAGACTCAAATGGGCCACCGGGTAGAGCCGACCCCCACCTTTGGCGGCTATCTCAACGATCCAACGGTTCCACGCGGTCATGTTCGCCAGGGTGGCGCGCAAATCATCCTGCAGAGGACGCTCCCAAGCTATCCCGTAGTTGGGGAACATGATCGAGGCGTCGAATCCAGCTCTGTCCAGTTGGAGCAGTCGAGCGTTTGGATCGGAGTAGCTCGCAGTGAACTCCGCAAGGTCGAAATCTGCGGGCAAGCCGTCCAGAAGGCGCTGTCGGAATACGCCGATACCGTCGACGTCACCAGGGCGATGTGGGCCTCCCAAACTCAAGCGACGGTCTCCAGACATCAACCAGGTGTAGCCGAGGTCGTCTGTTGCCATATGCAGAGCAACATCGCGATCCGCCGGGTCCACGTATTCTCGCCACATCCCGGAGGGCTCAAAGAGGTGGGTATCGGAGTCGATGAGCGGTTTCACTGGGTCTCTCCCTTTCCAACGCTGCAGATGGGCTTGGACCGTTTGGCTTCAGCCTACCGCTCGCGGGCGGTCAAGAGTCTGGGGAACGTCAACCAAGCACTCCGGGCTCGTTCATAGGCTCTTGAGAGCACGGGGTGGCCCAGCGGGGCACGGGTATACGTCTTCAACTACGGGCCCCCGAGGGCAGGTTGATGCCCAATGACATTTTCCGAGAAGTGGCGTCTCGCCAAGCGTTTCCACCGGCCCATACGTCTGGCGTGTTCCCGTCCACGCGTAGCGTTGGGCGCCTTGCCGTCTCACATCTCCTGCCTTACGGGTCACGGTTAGAATGAACGCTCGACCCGTGCGGGAGGGATTACTTGGTCCTGGTACTCGAGACGCCGGCAGCAGCTCGGGGGGGCATGGGATGAGCAACGTCAGCCATACCCTGAGCGGAAAGGCGGAACCGCCGGGCAACTCGCAGGAGGATCCGACCGCCGAGCGCCGTGAAGCGGGGAGCTCACGGTCTGTCCAACGTCTGTTAATCGGCTTGACCGTTGTGGGGTTCGTTCTTCCGGTAACGACATACTTCTGGTTGATTCACCACTACGGGGTCAACGCGATCTGGGACGACCAATGGCATGACATCCAGGTCATCGCACACCCGAGTGTGGGAAACCTGTGGGCGCAGTACTACGAAGCCCGGATTTTCTTCCCCAATCTCATCGTCGTCCTCCTTGCGCATACGACCAGCTTCAACATCGTTGACGAGGAATATTTGAGCGGCATCATGCTCGTGGTGGCGGCGGGGCTATTCATCCTGGCCCACAAACGCCGCTCTCGATCGACGCCTTGGATCTACTACTGCCCAGTTGTGATCGTCATGCTCTCGTTCGTGCAGGCTGGAAACGCACTGTACGGCTTTCAGATGGGTTGGTGCCTAGTCATGGTGGCGCTGGCTGTCGCGCTTTTTGCCCTGGACAGACCGACGCTCAGTTGGTGGATGCTGGCCGGAGCGATAGCCGCGGCCGCTGTCGCAAGCTTCTCCTTGGTACAGGGCCTTCTGATCTGGATCGTAGGGCTGGTGCTCCTCTACAGCCGCAGGCGCTCAAGGGCTCTGGTGGTTGGTTGGATCGCGTCGGCGATCGTCACTGGTGGCATTTTTGCCTATCACTACGATTCTGCCACCACCGGGACCAACAATTCCTACGCTCTCTCCCATCCGATCGCGGCGATCCAGTTCTTCTTCTCCGCCATTGGTGACGTGGTCGGCGTACAGCTTCCCTTCGTTGGGCGCAACGACGGCGTCCTGGCCTTGGGTATCGTCATCGTCGCAGTGGGGATCTGGGTGGTGATCACGGGCATTCGTCCCCAGAACGAATCGGGGGGCGTAATCGGTGTCGCCTTGGTCTGCTTCGGGCTGCTGTTCGCTGCAACTATCACGGCCGGGCGAGCGTCGTACGGACTCTATGCAGCCGGTGTGTCCCGGTACACGACCTTCGATCTCTTGATACTCGTCGGGTGTTACATGGCAATGCTTGATCGGCCCCCAATGTTGGTTACCAGCGCGCGATGGCATCACACGTCGCTTGTCGCTGGTCGCGTCATCCTTGCTGTCGCGCTTTTCCTGGTGCTCACTCTTGGAACGAGAAACGGTCTCGCTGAGGCCAGGAGCTGGCATAAGACCCTTACAGTCGCGGCCGAGGTCACCGCGAACATCGACAAGGCGCCTGACAGTTTAGTCGAGAGCACGTTGTATCCTGATCCGGAAGCCAATATTGGATTCGTTCGAACCGATGCCCAGATAGCCAGGGCTCACCATCTCAGTCTGTTCGGGACACTCGAGGCTGCTCATTATGCCAAGAAGGGACTTCCGGTCGAGTCGCTTCCGGTCACGAGTGTGACGATCCCGAAGAACGGTGCCACATTGAAGGGGGTCGCGGGGTTGTGGGCGAGCGCATCGGAGAGCTTCGGCCCGATCAAGGTCGGAAGTGTGAGCAAGGTCGAGTTTCAAGTTTCCGGTAGCGGTCTGAACCATGTCGTGATTGGTGTCGCCAATAGCACCTACTATGGGTATCTCGATGAGTGGAACACGACCACCATTCCTGACGGCACGTATTCGATTCGGAGCGTCGCTTACAATTCCACTGGGAAGATCGCTTACAGTTTGGGCATCACTGTCATGGTAAGGAACTAGTGAAAGCCGCCGGGCTCTTGCAATCATCCGGATGATCAGAGGCACCCCAATGACTCCGGACCACAACGCTATGCAAAATAGCGGAGACTCAGCCACCCGGGAGAATCTCAGAAGTCCTGGAGGTCATTACCGCCGGAGGTCGTCTACCTCAGGCGCTCTGATCAACCAGCCCCGCAGGAGTTCCCTTCGTTGAGAGGTACTCACGTCCAGACCGGCAAAGACGCAAGCTCTCGTCAACGGCCTCGGTGAATCGGGCCATCAACGACGTCTTCATGGTGCTGGTGGCGCCCACAATGCAAGCAGTTGTGTGAGACCGCTGCCTGCGACTGACGCGGAAAGCCAGAAGATCCCAATCGTCCCCAGGCGGCTGGACCTTGCCGACCGAGGTTTGTGGTGTTACATGTGTCACCGTGCCGGACTCCGCGATCCGCCGAATGCGTTGGCGGATCGATGCGTTCGATCTCGTGGTGCTGGCGGCGTTCCTGGCGCTTTCGATGTGGACAGTGGGCCTGCTCGTAGCACAACAGACCCCGCAGCAGTCATGGACGGGAACCAACGGTCCTTACCTCGGCGACCAGATGCAGTATTTGGGATGGATTCGCGACTCTGCCCAGCATGTGCTGATCGGCAATCCCTTTCGCACGACCGAGCCCCCCATGATTACCTGCATCCGGGTCTGGTCATCTCTGGCGTCCTCGTCCGCCTTGGTGTCAGCGCTTGGCTCTCGTACCTAATGTGGGTCCCGGTCGCAGCGGTAGCGTTGTTCTTAGCGGCGAGAGCATATGTACACCGCCTGATCACGGGGACGGCGAGGCGTCGATGCGCCCTAGTCCTTGCCCTCTTCTACCTTTCACCGGTAGCGGAGCTGGCCGCTCACTTCCATTGGAACCAACTAATCTTCATCCAGTCGATGGCATTGGTGATGTGGCCCGGTTTTTATCTATGGGGATATCCGTTTACTGCCATCACAATCGCGCTGATGATCGGGGCCCTTCTCGCCTACGAAAGAGACCGCCGCGATGGACGGGTCCGCCTGTGGGCGCCGACCTGCGCCCTGCTCTGTGCCTGGTTCCAGCCCTGGCAGGGTGCGACGGTTGTAGTGATCGTGCTGGTGGCGGAAGCGTTGCTGTGGCGTCGGAATCAGCGAACATTTCTCGCGCTCCCGGCCACGACGGTTGCGGCTGCTGCCGTCCCGCTCGGCTACTACCTCCTCTTGAGCCACCTGGACGCCTCGTGGGCGCTTCAGGGACGGGTCGATTTCTCTCAGGGTTTGCCGTTGGATGACCTGCTGGTCACCGTGCTACCGCTTGGTTTCTGTGCAATTCTTGCCTACCGAGCTTCCCGGGTGACGTTTCAGGATTTCGCCGTTCGGGTGTGGCCGCTCGGTGCGTACGCAATCTTGAGGTTCATCCAGCTCGCCCATGTAGGCACCTTTCCAAAAAGCTCCTTGCAAGGGCTGAGCATCCCGCTTGCCATGCTTGCTGTCATCGGCGCCGGACAATTGCGCCTCGGGCTCCCTGCGATCGCCAGGGTGGTCTTAGGGGCGGTCGTCGTCGCGGCGCTCATAGGCCCCCCGGTTGCCTGGGAACTCGACGAGGCCCGCAACATTGCCACCCCCACCGTCCTCGGGTCCGCCCCCTTCTTCATCAGCCCTTCCGAAAGAGATGCCCTCAACTACCTGAACATGACTCCCGTGAAGGGCGCCGTCCTGTCCCCTGTCTATCTCGGCCAGATCGTCCCTGCTGAAACTGGTCGGCAGACGTGGGTCGGTCGCGTGTCGTTGACGCCGCACTACCAGAGGAGAATCATGCTCGCCGACCAGCTCTTTTCAGGCAAGCTGAGTCCGTCGGCGTCCGTCAACCTCGTCCGCTCGACCAGAGCACGGTACCTGCTCGCCGATTGCCAACACCGAGCTGACCTCATGCCCGTTCTCTATCCAATCCTTCAATCAGAGCGGCGCTTCGGCTGTGCGACCGTGTACACCGTCCGCCCCGGCTACTAACAAAAATGCCGTGGATGTTCTACACGCTTCGGACCAACACAAAGAACCTCAGTAGGCACATGTCCTGGCGACCGCATACGTCTCCTCGGCGCTGATAGGCGTCACTTCGGTCTGCGTCGCGCAAGGGTCGCGAGATTGCGTTGTTGGAGGCCGTCTAATAGACAAGTTGGGTGCGGACGATCGTCTATGACTTGCTCGAGCGCATGGCCGAACTCAACGACCTGCCGGAGCCGGTCGTCGAGTTCGGCGCCGCCCGGGTGGCGGGCCAGGCCCACCTCCCCGCGGTACGGTCGGTGTTCCCGGGCCGCGTCTTCACCGGCATCGACATGAGCCCGGGGCTGGGGGTCGATCAGCTCCACGACATGCATCACTTGGGCCTCCGAGACGGGTCGGTAGGCACGGCGCTGCTGCTCGACACCATCGAGCACGTCGAGAACCCCAGAGCGGCGCTGTCCGAGTTGCGCCGCTGCCTGGCACCGGCCGGGGTGCTTCTGTTGACCACGCATTTCTTCTTCCCGATCCACAAGTTCCCCTCCGACTACTGGCGCTTCACCGCCGAAGGCATCAGTGCCGTCCTCGACGAATTTGGTCACTCCCACTCTGGTGAGGCCGGACTCCGACTCTTTCCCCACACTGTGGTGGGATTGGCCGGCGGTCCCGATATCGAGCTTGAAACGTGGCGACGGCTCTCAAGGGTGGTCGACGAGTGGCTGCGAGAGGGCGCTACGTCGTGGAAGGAACGAGCGATGAGTGTGCTGCCGCCGATCCTGGCCCAGCGGGTCTACGAGCGCTACACAAAAATGGCGGACATCCGGCACCCGGGAGAATCGCAAAAGTTCTGAAGGTCATTGCCTCAGGAGGCCGCCGACCCCGACGCCCGGGATCATCTGGCCCCGAAGATGTTCTTCATCGAGATGTGTGGGAAGATCGAATCGAGTCTTCCCCGTACAACCTCTGACAAAGAGTTTCTCGAAAATCTGTAGTCGCTCCCGTTGACGCGACTTGTCAAGGTGCTCTCGATCACGATTTTCTTGACCTGATTTACGTCGGGTCGCGCCCACGAGCTTGGAATAAAGAGCGGACGACCGCTTAGTCAATGGGCACTGGGACAGCACCGTAAGCGAATCTGTGCTGGAATGACGGACCAGCGGGCATTGCACGGCCAAATCGCAGGCAGCGAGGTGGGACACAAGCTGTACCGATGGCGAAGCTGGAGGAGGCTAGTGATGTTTGGACTGGCTGGATTACGAAGCAAGCGGTTCTCGGGTAGTCCCGGAGGTTCCGTGGGAGCCGGCGGCGCCGGGGGGATGCTCGGGTCGCACTTGCAGCCGCCGTCATTGCCGCGGCCATCGTGGCTACGGTGCCCTTTGCCACCCCCGCTTTCGCACAAGACAGCTGGTCTACCGCCACTCCTATCGACTTCGCCACTGGCCAAGGGATTCCTTCGGTGTCGTGTCCGACGACGACAGTCTGTGTCGCCGTGGCTCAGGGGGAACGCCTTCAGCACCACCAATGGAGGCTCAACCTGGTCGGCTCCCACCTCCATCGATGGGACCAACGACCTGGACTCGGTGTCGTGTGTGTCGGCGAGCCCCTACTTCTGCGTGGCCGTGGATGACGCCGGGAACGCGCTCACCACCATTGACCCCACCGTTCCCAGTCTGATCTGGGTTTAGTTCTTCGATCGACGGGAACATCGAACTGGAATCGGTGTCCTGTGTGTCGATGAGCTTCTGTGCCGCCACGGACGCCCACGGGAACGCGCTCACCTACGACCCGTCCGTCTATACCACCTTCCCCAACTGGTCGACTCCAGAAGTCCTCAACACCCCAGTTCCCGAAGGCGGCGGTTTCATATACGGCCCCGTGTTCTCGGTGTCTTGTGTGTCGTCGGGCTTCTACGTCTGCGTCGCCGTGGGTGTGGGCATTTTTGCTTACAGCGGCAACGGTACCGACACCGACTGGTCTCAACTCACTGACCCCGCTGGCTCCAGCGAGTTCTTTCCCTCGGTGTCCTGTGTGTCGACGACCTTCTGTGTCACCAGGACGCCGACGGGAACGCCCTTACCAACACCGACCCCACCGACTCCAGTTCCACCTGGGCTAGTTCCCACATCGACGGGACCAACCAGCCGGACTCGGTGTCCTGTGCGTCGCCGACCTTCTGTGCCGCTGTGGACGACGCCGGGAACGCCTTCACCTATACCGGCAACTGGTCGGGCCCCAACCTAATCAACGCCTACGGCACCCAGCTGAACTCGGTGTCGTGTGGGACCTCCACCTTCTGTGCCGCCGTGGACGTCAGCGGGAACGCTCTCACTACCACCAATGGGGGCTCAACCTGGTCGGCTCCCACCTCCATCGATGGGACCAACGAGCTGAACTCGGTGTCCTGTGTGTCGGCGAGCTTCTGTTGCCGCTGTGGACGACGCCGGGAACGCCCTTACCAACGCCGACCCCACCGACTCCAGTTCCACCTGGGCTAGTTCCCACATCGACGGGACCAACGATCTGGACTCCGTGTCCTGTGTGTCGGCGAGCCCCTCTTTCTGCGTGGCCGTGGACGACGCCGGGAACGCCTTAACCACCACTGACCCCACCGATCCCAGTCCGATCTGGGTTAAATCAAGCATCGACACAGGCAACCCGGACTCGGTGTCCTGTGCGTCGCCGACCTTCTGTGCCGCTGTGGACGACGCCGGGAACGTGCTCATCTATTCGTCCAACTCCTCCTCCTCGTCGTCCGGCTTTCGCATGACTACGGCCTCTTTGCCTAGTGGAATACCTAGAGTTCGCTACTCGGCGACCCTTACGGCCAGCGGAGGGAATCCCCCTTACAGGTGGTCAGTATCGTCGGGTCACCTGCCCAAGGGGCTGCGTCTGAAGAAGTCCACCGGCGTGATCTCGGGTACGCCCAGCAAGCATGACAGCGGGACGTACACATTCACGGTGAAAGTCGTCGACAAGAAGATCAAAGTGAAGCATCATCCCGCCACGCAGAACACTGCCACCAAGGTGCTCTCGATCACGATTTCGTGAGAAAAGAAGGGCGCTTGGTGAGATCGAGGCGGCGACATGGTGCTCGTGCTGCGCTTCGGCTGAGTGAGCGGAACCTGACCTACCTCTGGCTAACCGGATTCACTCATCAAGCGGGAGTGCTGAGCTCACGGCCACCGCACTGGATGGCGCTTCCTCGGAGACCTGCGGTGCGCCTAGCCGCGGAGTCCATTTCTTGAGCCTAAGGGCGTGTTTCTCGATAAGCCACCAGCTTGCAACGGCAAACGGGGAAGTGAGAAGAACGATTAGTAATGCGTAGACCAGATACCCCCACTTGTAAACACCCCACAGTGCAAGCAGCTGTGAAACAGGCCAAGCATAGATGTAGACACCGTACGAGTAGTCGTTGCGTGCTCCCACCCGCTGAAGTGGGAGGTGGATGCCCAACCACAGCAGTGGGTAAATGAGCACAGGGGCGAAGAGATTGGCGCTTGTAAGGGTGTATGCCGGGACGTGGTTGCCGAGTGGGACGACGAAACTGATGAGAAACACGCCCAGGCACACTAGGGCGGCGACGCCCGAATCACGGATCTCGTCTCGATACAGATAGAGGAGAGACCCTGCGAGGAAGATCGGGACAAGCGCGAGCATGAGGAATGCAGATGAGTTGCGAAAGTCATTGACCTGGGCATTGAGGCTCGGCACCGATGTGATTGCGATTTCAAGCGCCCAAACCCCAGCGGCCAAGACCGCCACCGCCCAGCGGTGACGCAGAAGCCTCGTCGCCGCCAATGCGGCCACAATGAGATAACAGAGGAACTCGTAGTAGAGGCTCCACAACGAGCCATTCCACGGACCAGGTAACGGGACCCCGTGCAGCGTGTCTGCGATGTTCGATTGGTTCAGGCGCAGCCACGAGTTGCGGGCAATGAAGTCGAGGGGTCCGTCGGAAGCACGAACGTAGCAGGAGATACCGCAGCGCGGGTTGCCGTGGAACCAGCCGATCAGCCCGAAGAAGAAGGCGGTAACGATCAAGCAGATCCAAAAGGCGGGGAGGATTCTGAGTGCCCGCTGCCACAGGTACCTACCGACGCTGTTGCGGGTCGCGCTCGCGGCGATCAGGTAGCCACTGATCCCGAAGAAGCCATAGACCGCTACGGTGCCCATATTGGTCTTGCCAAGTATGGCATTGCTCCCGAAGCCTCCAAGCACTATTGCATGGTCGAAGAGAACCATGGAGGCAAGAACAAGGCGAAGAAAGTTCAGGCTGTTGTTACGACCGGAGAACGACTCACTGATCTTGACCTTCGCCTGAGGGTGTCGCACGGGTCGGTTCACCCCTTGCTTTCTTATCTCACTTTTGGCTTGTCAATGAATATGCTGTCCAGGCGGTACATGGCAATCGATATTACTGCCGTCCCCGTTTCGCTTCCTGGTGAGAGGGGCGGCGGGCAGGTCGGCGGCGTTCAAGTCGATGTTGCTTTAGTTACCACTCACGCCGTCCGTGACGAGGACGGTGTCTCGGAGTTGACCCACTATCAACGTAAGAGGTGCCTAATCAGAGGTTGTCTTTGGGCCTGTTCGGTACACACTGCGAATCGTGGAACTCGTCCGATGACCGTGACCCAAGGCATGCATTCCATCATCGCTGAATGCTCAACATGTGGTCGACCCTTTACAGCGGGATTCGCCGGTCAGGGGTCATTGTCGCTTGAGACCTTCGCGCGATCAAGGCCAAACAGAAGGACTTCATAAGAACGGGCCTTTAGCAACCGGCCGCCGAAGAGAGGTAGACGTACAGCGCCGTCCGGCGCCCAATGAATCCGAGCAGCCGGTAGTTCGTTGCCTTTGTCAAGTGCAGGTCGGGATAGCTGAGGGGGGAGGCCGATACAATGGCACACTCGTGAAAGCCGGGCTCAAGTCGCGCATACCAGGATTCGTAGGCGGGAACGCTTGAAGGCGATTGCGGGCGATCTCCCCTGGCATGCGCCCCTACCCACTCGTATCCGGCGTCGACCGCTGTTGCGCGCACGCCGCGAGACACGGCGAGTTGCCCAGCACGCCAGCGGGCAGCGCTGTATACGTCAGCGTTTACAGTCAGTACTGCTGTCACGATCAAGAGCAGTCCGCCTAATGCCACAACGATCCTTACGACGTGGCGAGGCCACGCGCTACGCATCTGTCGCCGACCATCGCTGAAAAGCAGTATCCCCATAGCGAAGACCAATGGCCAAAGATAGCGGTCGAAGAACGTCGAAAAAGCAAAGACCGTCAAGCCAACGGCAAGCAGAGCAGCGAATACCGCTATGGTGCCACGCGGTGTCGCCCATGCCCACGAACGCCAGCGGGGTAGAGCCTTCCGGCCAACTGTGATAGTGATCCCCGCAAGTAAACCTCCTGAGGCCAAAGCAACCGTCGTCATCAGATCCCATAGAGGGTCCGGCAACAGCGTCGGGCGTCCTCCTACTAGAATTGCGGAACCTGCCATCCCTTGCTGGTTGAGCAGGTTCCCTACGAAAAGCCCGTGCAGCCGGTCGAACACGAGTCCGCCGCCGCACACGACGACGGCAGTCGTGGACCCCCAGGAGATATGCCACCGAAACCACCGCCAAGCCGCAACAGCGATAGCCGGGGAAAGCATGAACGCCATAGTGAAATACGCTTCGACGACGAGATCGATTGGTGATCGACCCGGTAGATAGATCCCATGTATGGCCCCTGGGATGTGGGTCGACCACACATAGACGACGGCGCACATGACCAGCTCGACGACGCCGGCTGCGAGATACCGAGAGCGGCTTTGGGGGGTGTCGTCCGCCCCGGCGCACAGCAGGACTGCCACTGGGGCGGCGATGGCAAATTCGCGGATCGAGAACGCGAACAAGCCGACGGCCATTGCCCCTCCTAGTAGCAACCACCGTCGTCGGTCACGCCGTCCGAGGGCGGCGATGCCAAGGGCGAGACATGCCATCTCTGCGGCCAGAGCCGGCACATCGGTCATAAAGGTGGACGTGTTCATGGCGAACCCTGGTATCGCAACTAGAAGAAGCACCGCCGCGGACGCCCACAACCGAGTGAGTATCTGGCGCGCTACGAAGTAGGCGCACGAGATTCCAATCACGGCAAGTAGAGCGGTGGAGATGCCGAACACCCACCCGTGGTTACCGAAGGCCTTCAAAAATGGCCACGACCATAGGATCTGTCCGATGAGCGTCGTCGTCGGGCAGTTGATGAAGACCAGGTGCCCGGAATGCGCAAAGTGCTCTGCGATGCGACGGTAGCACCAGTCGTCCAGCTGCGCGATACTGAACGACCCAGCCTCAAACGAGACGAGGGCGGGTAGCAATACTGCTACCACATTCAGTGATCCCAGTATTAGCCAATCGCCGTTTGACCAGCGTCCTCCATACGGCCTCAACTGCTGTTGCTCCATCGCGGTGGGTTAGGCTCCGCCGACGCGGTTAATGACCATACTCGCCCCTCCTGGCAGGCAATGCGCCCAATCGAGTGTGGCAGATCGATGATACGGGCGTAAAGCGGTGCAAATCATCCTTGCGAGGTGAGGTGCTCCTTAGTGACGGAGGTCTCCCTCAGGCTGCCCACTCGGTGCGTCAGGGCCGTGTACTAATGGTCGAATACGCCTCACCGACATGCACCCCCACGCCCGTTAGCAACCCTACAGTCAGTAGTGACTCTTCCGTAAGTGAATCGGGGACAAAAGCATTTTCAACGCAGGCTTACGCCTCCACCTGCACATTCTCGTTCGCGCTTTCTCCCCCAATCCCGTACATCGTGCGAACGCCATGCGAGAGTCGTCACTACCGATCTGTGGCGCTTTGTGACGTTCCGATAGTTGTCGATCGTGTCTCTCTGGACGACGCCCTCACGACCGCTCAACCACTCCTCGACGGCGACACCAACGGTGATCCGATCTGGCGTGCCGTCCTCAAGCTCGCGCTCGGCAGCCTTGCGGCGCTGGATTGCTGCGGCCTTTGTGTTCGCGCTGATCTTGCGACGACGTCGTTTTCCGTCATGATGTGGTGGTAGCTCCAAGAAGCACTGCCAGCGGCCATCAATGGCCCTGAACACTTTGGGATCCCCTCGCCGCACTGTCGTCGCAGTCGGCATGGCGATGGACCATACAGACTTCGGCTACCACGATGGCTACACCGCTCGAACGAGGAGCGACCAGATTCTCAGAAAGGGCCTCTGGCCAGGTCTGTCGGTGGTCGGGCTGGCGAGATTTGAACTCGCGACCTCTTGACCCCCAGTCAAGCGCGCTAACCAAGCTGCGCCACAGCCCGTTGATGCAATCCGGCAGTCTAGGCGCGCCAGGTCAGCCGTGATGAATGAGCCAGGCGATGCCTTGGTACGCCCGCCACCCCAGGTAGACGGCGGTGGCGGCGATCATCAATTTGAAGTGCCACGGGATCTTGCGGCGCGCCAACGGTTCGCCGCACTCGGGACACTCGCCTTCGTCGGTGAGCTCGTCGTCCTCGACCATCTGGTCGCAGGTGTCACACCACGGCATGGTCAGGCTCCGTCGGCCGCCGTCGCACCCATGGCCAGGGCGCTTGCGCCCAGCTCGTTCACGACCCGATCCGCACCCGGAACTTCACGGGCGTGGGGCCGATCCCGAACTGCTCACGCAGCTTGCGTTCCACGTAGCGCAGGTACGTCGCCGGCAGTCGCCGGGTGGCGAACAACGTGAAGGTGGGCGGATCGATGGCCCCCTGCACGGCGTAGCGGATGCGAGCCCCGGGGGCGGCATGGGCGCTCTGGATGGACGCGCATGGCCCGGTTGAGCTCTCCGGTCGGGATGCGATGGTGGTAGGCCTCGACGGCGCGGCCCAGGGCGGGAAGGATCCTGTGGACGCCCATGCCGCTCTGGGCGCTCACCTTCACCACGGGCGACTCCCCCAGAAAGGCGAGCCGGTCGTCGACGTCGTCCACGCACGTCGCGCCGGCTCTCGGCGTCGAGGAGCTCCCACTTGTTGAGGATGACCACGCACCGGGCTGCCCGACGCGCCGATCCGCTCGGCCAGGCGCTGGTCCTGGTGCGTCACCCCCTCGGTGGCGTCGATCACGAGGAGCACCACGTCGGCGTGGTCGAGGGCCTGCAGGGCCCGCACCATGGCGTAGTACTCGGTGCCCTCCTCGGTGCGCGACCGGCGCCGCATCCCGGCGGTGTCGATGAAGCGGATGGGGCCCTCGGGCGTTTCGATCAGGGTGTCGATGGCGTCGCGCGTGGTGCCGGGCAGGTCGTGGACGACCGAGCGCTCCTCGCCGAGCAGGCGGTTGAACAGCGTCGACTTCCCCACGTTGGGCCGTCCCACGATGGCGACCCGAGTGGCAACCACCTCGAGTCCTGAGGCGCCGGGCGTCGGCCTCGTCGGCCCGTCGTCCGACCGCCTCACCGGTCCGCCAGCCGGACGCGATCCGATCGGGCAGCAAGCGGACGACCTCGTCGAGGAGGTCGCCGGTTCCCCGTCCGTGCAGGGCGCTCACCATCCACGGGTCACCGAGCCCGAGGGAGACGAGCTCCCAGGCGTCGGCCTCGCGTCGTCGTTGTCGACCTTGTTGGCGACCAGGAGCACCGGCCGACCGGCGCGCACGAGGACCCGGGCCACGTCCTCGTCCTCGGTGGTGACCCCGACCGCCGCGTCCACCACCAGGAGCACCAGGTCGGCAGCGGCGACGGCCCGCTCGGCCTGGTCGGTCACCTTGGCGTCGAGGGCGTCGCCCCGGCCGAGCCACCCTCCGGTGTCCACCACGACGAAGGGCCGCCCGTTCCACTCGGCGTCGAGCTCGAGCCGGTCCCGGGTGACGCCGGGCTTCTCCTGGACCACCGCCGCGCGCCGGCCCACGAACCGGTTCACGAGCGTCGACTTCCCGACGTTGGGCCGACCGGCGATGACCACCAGAGGACGGTCGGTGCTCGGAGCGCGGAGCCGACCGCGGCCGGTCGTCGGGCGCTCGCCGGCGCGGCACCGCTGCTCACCGCGCAGCTCCGAGGGCCACGGCGACGGGCGAGGAACGCGAGGGGTCGGCCTGGCGGCGGGCTCGTGGCCGCTCCCCCACTCTGCAGGGCCAGGCGAAGCGAGTGCCCGTCGCTGGGGACGATCTCGACCGGGCGGGGCAGCTCGGCCACGGTCATGCCGTCGAGGAAGCGCCCCTCGGACAGGCACACGTCGGGGAGGAGGTAGCGCTGCCCCGGCGGCTCGTCCCGCAGCACCCGGGCGATGTCGGCGCCCGTCATGAGTCCGGTCACGGCGATGTTGCCGCCGAAGAAGGCGTTGCGCACGGGCACCAGCGCGGACGGGCGGGCACGCTCGGTCAGCGAGCAGGGGTTCGAGCACCGCGGCGCCGTACTCCCCGGTGAGGATGGCCACGGGGGCGTCACCGGAGTCGGGCGGCGCCATCGACCGACGTCGACCGGCGGCGTGCGAGCTCGGCGCTTGGGTGTCCGCGCGCGCCCGGTAGCCCGCCGCCGGGGCCCCGTCGACCCACGAGAAGAACCCGGGCTGCACGCCCGTGGCGGCCGAGACGTCGCCGTGGAAGGCGGCCTCGAAGGCACGGGCCATGCCGATGCCGTTCTCGTGCTGGGGGAAGCCGTCATAGCGCCTCGACCGTCGGGAACGGCCGTCCCGGCGAGCAGGTAGTACTCGTCGGCCGCGTAGACCAGGCGCCGTCCGAGAGCGCCAGGCACAGCTCCTGCCACTGCTCGACGAGTGTCGATCGACGGCGCTCGCCTCGGCGACGGTGTGGGGCCGCATGGCCGGCTCCGTGGTGTAGTCGCTCACCCCCAGCGGCACGCACGCCACGGTGGCGAGGTCGCGGGTACTCGTCGACGATGCCGGCCAGGGTGGTCTCGAGCGCCTCGCCGTCGTTCACCCCGGGGCACACCACGACCTGGCCGTGCACCTCGATCCCCCCGTCGAGCAGGGCCCGCAGCCAGCGCAGGCTGGTGGCGCCCCGGGGGTTGCGCAGCATCCGGGCCCGCAGCTCGGGATCGGTGGTGTGGATGGACACGAACAGCGGCGACAGCCGCTCGGTCAGCACCCGCTCGAGGTCGAGCTCGGTGAAGCGGGTCAGGGTGGTGAAGTTCCCGTAGAGGAACGACAGCCGGTAGTCGTCGTCCTTCAGGTAGAGGCTGCGTCGCATCCCCTTGGGCAGCTGGTAGATGAAGCAGAACTCGCAGTGGTTGTCACAGGTCCGGACCCGGTCGAACACCGCCGAGGACACCTCGATCCCGAGGGCCTCCCCGGCCTCCTTGCGCAGCTGTCACGGTGAGCTCCTCGTGGCCCCGCCGGATCTCGAGCTCGGGGTCGGCCTCGTCGACCAGCAGCCGGTACTCGATCACGTCGCGCGGGACGCGGCCGTCGATGGCGAGCAGCTCGTCGCCGACCTGGAGGCCGGCCCGCTGCGCCGGGGACGCGGCCGCCACCGAGACCACCCGGGGCGCCGACATGCCCCGAGGCTACCGGTTCACGGCCCCCGCCTCGGCGGTCGGGCACGGGGCCGGTAGCCTGGGACGGTGCCGGTCGAGCGTGTCCTCCTGGCCTCGCCCCGGGGCTTCTGCGCCGGCGTGGAGAAGGCCATCAAGGCCCTGGCGTGGATGGTCCGGGTCTTCGAGCCGCCCGTCTACTGCTACCACGAGATCGTCCACAACCGGCATGTCGTCGACCAGTTCCGGGCCCAGGGCGTCATCTTCGTCGACGACGTCGACGCAGGTCCCCGCCGGCGCCCCCCTCATGCTCTCGGCCCACGGCTCGGCGCCCGAGGTCGTCGCCGACGCCCGCGAGCGCGGCCGGGTCGTGGTCGACGCCGTCTGCCCCCTCGTCACCAAGGTCCACCACGAGCTGAAGGTGCGGGCCGGCAAGGGCTACACCGTGCTCTACGTCGGCCACGAGGGCCACGAGGAGGCGGTCGGCACCATGGCCGTCGCCCCCGACTCGGTCCGCCTCGTGCGGTCCGAGGACGACGTGGACGCCGCCGCGGCGGAGATCGCACCCGGCGCCCCGGTGGCGCTGCTGGCCCAGACGACCCTCAGCCACGACGAGTGGTCCGACATCATGGCCCGGGCCCGGGAGCGCTTCCCCGATCTGTGGATGCCCAACCGCTCGGACCTGTGCTTCGCCACCACCAACCGCCAGGCCGCGCTGAAGGCCATCGCCGGCGCGCTCCGACGCCGTGGTCGTGATCGGTTCGGTGAACTCCTCGAACACCCGGGCGCTCGAGAAGGTGGCCCGGGCGTCGGGCTGCCCGCGGGTGCTGCGGGTGAACGAGGCCGACGAGCTCCCCGACGACCTCTCGGGCACGGTGGGCGTCACCGCCGGGGCGTCGGCCCCCGACGAGCTGGTCGACGCCGTGGTGGCCCGCCTGGCCCCGCTCGACGGCGTCGAGGAGATCCACGTCACCGACGAGGACGAGTACTTCCCCCCGCCCCCCGAGCTCCGCGACCTCCTGCGGGGCCTGGCCGCCGCCCTGGCCGCTGGGCCTGGGCCGCCACCGGCCCGGTGACCGACGCGCCGGCTCCGGACGCCGCCGGCGGCCGACGTCGGGACCGGTGGTCGGCGACCGCCACATCTCGGCCGCCGACGTCCTGGCCCGCCTGGCCGGGTGAGCGCGGACCGGCGCCCCGGTCGCAGCTCGAGCTCGCTCGAGCGCCGCCGGCCGCTGGGTGCTGGCCGGCCGCGTGCTCGGCTCGGCCGTGGCCGCCATCGACTCCACCGTGGTCGGCATCGCCCTGCCGGCCATCGGCCGCAACTTCTCCCTGCCGGTCTCGAGCCTGCAGTGGGTGGTGACCGCCTACCTGGTGGCCCTGGCCGGGCTGCTCCTGGTCGGGCGGCGCGCTCGGTGACCGCTACGGCCGCCGCCGGGTCTTCGTCATCGGCGTGGTCGTGGTTCGCGCTCACCGTCGCTGGTCTGCGCCGTCGCCCCCGACGCCGGCGTCCTCATCGCGGGCCGGGCCCTGCAGGGGGTGGGGGGCGCCCTGCTCACGCCCGGGTCCCTCGCCATCCTCCAGGCCTCGTTCGCCCCCGACGACCGCGCCCGCGCCATCGGCGCCTGGTCGGGCCTCGGCGGGGTCGCCACCGCCATCGGTCCCTTCGTCGGGGGCTTTCTCATCAGCGCCGTGTCGTGGCGGCTCATCTTCCTCATCAACCTCCCGTCGCCGTCGGTGGTGGTGCGTCATCGCCACCCGCCACGTCCCCGAGACCCGCGACCCCGACGCGGCAGGGCCCGGTCGACGTCCTGGGGGCGGCGCTCGTCACCGCCGGCCTGGTCGGGGCTGGCCGGCGGGCTCATCGAGGCCCCGAGCCACGGCTGGTCCTCGCCCCGTGGTCCTGGGCGCTGCTCGGCGGTGGCCGTCGCCGCCTTCGCGGCCTTCGTGGTGGTCGAGCGACGCGAGCGCTACCCCATGCTGCCCCTGGCGATCTTCCGGTCGCCGGCAGTTCAGTGCCACCAACGCCGTGACCTTCGTCGTCTACGCCGCGCTCGGGGGGGCGCTGTTCCTCCTGCCCGTGCAGCTCGAGCAGGTGTCGCACTACTCCCCGCTCGAGGCGGGGAGCTCGCTCCTCCCCCTCACCGCCATCATGCTGGCCTTCTCGGCCCGCTCGGGGGCCCTGGCGGCGCGCATCGGGCCCCGCCTGCAGATGGCGGTCGGGCCCGTCGTGGTGGGCGCGGGCATGGTGCTGCTTCCGCCTCGTCGGCCCCTCGGGCAACTACCTGACCGAGGTCCTGCCCGGGCGTGCTCGTCCTCGGCGCTGGGCCTGGCCATCACCGTGGCCCCGCTCACCGCCACGGCGCTGTCCTCGGCCCCCGTCGAGCACGCCGGGGTGGCCTCGGCGGTCAACAACGACGTGGCCCGGGCCGGCGGGCTCATCGCCGTGGCCCTCCTCCCCGCGTTGTCGGGCCTGAGCGGGCACAGCTACCTCCACCCCGTCGAGTTCGCGGCCGGGTTCCGCACTGGCCGTGCTCATCGCCGGGGCCGCCGCCGCCGTCGGCGGGCTCCTGGCCGCGGTCCTGGTGCGCAATCCCGCGACCGGCGCACCGCGCCCGCGACCGGGTCCGGCGCCGCCCGGCCCCGGTGTGCTGCCCGCTCGAGGCCACTCCCTTGGTCCACGCCGCGCACGAGCCCGTCGGCACGAACCTGTGAGGTCACTGAGGTTTCGACGGTCAGGCACGGCCTGTCGCACGACGCCGCGGCGTCCGGGGTGCGAGAATGGCGCCATGAGCACCACGACGAACACCGACGCCACGAGCGCCACAAGCAGCTTCCGCCGCATGGACGAGTCGAGCGCCGAGCAGTGGGCCGAGATCGGCGCCCAGACCGCCGCAGCGCCAGGCGCCGGGTGGCCACCCAGGTGCTGGCCATGCTCGAGGGACTGGGCGACATCACCGACGGGTTCGCCGTCGACCAGCTGCGACACTCGCTTGCAGACCGCCACCCGGGCCGAGGAGGCGGGGGCCGACCCCGAGATGGTGGTGGCCGCGCTGTGCCACGACATCGGCAAGTACGTGTCGGTGCCCAACCACCCCCGCATCGCGGCGGAGATCCTGCGCCCCTACGTGCGACGACGAGATCTTCCACGTGATCCTGCACCCACCAGGACTTCCAGGGCCGGCACTACTACCACCACTTCGGGGGCGACCCCGACGCCCGCGAGCAGTACCGGGGCGAGCCCTGGTTCGCGCTGGGCGAGCGCTTCGCCGACGAGTGGGACCAGACGAGCTTCGACCCCGACTACCCCACGCAGCCCCTGTCGCATTTCGAGCCGCTCGTCCGCGAGGTCTTCGCCCGGCCCCGCAGCTTCTGATGGCGTCGCGGTCCTGGCTCCAGCCGCGCTGCGCGCCCGGGCGCGCGAGCTGCGCCGACGTGACGCCATGCGCCGGCTAGTCATGGAGATCGGCGCAGGCCGACTTCCGCGCTCGCCACGGCGACGCCGACTTTCGGCCCGGTGCTCGTCCTCATCGCCTCCTACCTCGAAGCCGACAACATCGGCGACGTGCTCAAGGCCGTCCCCTCCGAGGTGGACGGCTCTGGACGTCTCCACGCTGGTCGTCGTCGACGGCGGGGACGACGGCACCGAGGACATCGTGGCCGCCCAAGGCGCCTACTGCGCCGCGCTCCCGGTCAACATGGGCCAGGGGGTCGCCCTCCGTCTGGGCTACGAGCTGGCCGCCGCCCACGGTGCGAAGTACGTCGTCACCCTGGACGCCGACGGCCAGAACGACCCCGCCGAGATCCCCGGCTTCCTCGCGCCCCTGCTCGACGGGACGGCGGACTTCGTCATCGGCAGCCGGCGTCTGGGCACCGACGAGACCACGGACAAGGTGCGCATGGCCGGGCGTCGTCTTCTTCGCCACGGTCATCAACGCCCTGACCGGCCAGCACATCACCGACACGTCCAACGGGTTCCGGGCCCTGAGGATCGAGGTACTGCAGGACGTCACCCTCGAGCAGGACCAGTACCAGACGGCGGAGCTCATCATCAGCGCGGCCACGCGTGGGTGGCGGATCACGGACTGTCCCGTCGTATGGCACCTGCGGGCATCGGGCGAGTCGAAGAAAGGGCACAACGTCTTCTTCGGCCTGCAGTACGCCCGAGTGATCGTGCGCACCTGGCTGCGCGATCGCCGCTGACCTGACTCGCCCGGGGACGGTGTCCCGGTGCTGGCTCGCGCCGTGCGCCTCCTGCGCCGCCCCGGCGCGTCGGCATGTTGGCGGCCTTCGTGGCCGTGCCCGTGGCCATCTTCGGGCTGCCGGCCGCGGTCGGGGTCACCTGGCTCGTGAGCGACAACCTCATCCAGAACTTCCCCCTGCGGGTCCTGGTCGGGATCGACCTCCGCCACGGGCATGCCCCGGTGTGGGACCCCTATCTGTGGAGCGGGTCGCCCCTGTTGTCGGCGTTCAACGCCGGGGCCGCCTACCCCGCCACGTGGCTGTTCACCGTCCTGCCCGGGGCGCTGGCGTGGGTGGTCAACCAGGCGCTGGTGGAGGTGGTGGCCGCGGCGGGGATGGTGGTCCTGCTGCGGGTTCTGGGCCGGTCCTGGATGGCGTCGGGACTGGGGGCCGATCGCCTTCTCCTACGGCGGCTTCATGGCGGCCCAGAGCGTGCACATCGACCTCGTCGAGGCGGGGGCGTGGTTGCCCTGGGCCTTCGCTGCCCTCGATCGCCTGGCCCACCGCCCCGAGGGCCGCTCGGCGGCGCCCTGGGTGGCCATGCTCGGGCGCCGCCATCGGCCTCATGGGATCCTGTCCGGGGCGGCCGAGCCCATCCTCGACGGCGGCCTCGTCGCTCGCCCTGTACGCGCTGTGGCTGGTCTGGCGCACCCCGATCCCGGCGTCTGTCGCTCGTGCTCGTCGTGGCGGCGGGGGTCGTGCTCGGCCTGGCCCTGGCCGGCGCCCAGCTCGTGCCCGGGCGCCTTCGTCCAGGCACAGTCACAGCGGGCCATGCACGACTACGGCTACTTCACGCTCGGGGTCGATGAACAAGTCGCTGACCCTGCTCGGGCTGGACCCCTTGCTGCTGGGCACGAGCGGCCTGTTCCCTCTCCACTTCTACGCCACCTACAGCCTTGCCCGAGGTGTCGAGCTACATCGGCATCATGCCCGTCATGGGCCTCGTCGGCCTCCTCGCCCGTCGCCACCGCCGCAGCCCCGAAGCCCGCCCGCTGGTGGATCTGGTACGCCATCGTGGCTCTCGGCCTGGTACTCAGCTGGGGGGGCTTCACGCCTGTGAGCCACCTCTTCTTCCACCTCCCCCTGTTCAACCGCCAACGCCTGCTCTCCCGCAACCTCTTGGAGGTCGACCTGGCCGTGGCCGTGCTCTTCGCCACCTGGCTCGACCACATGTTCCTCTCACCGTCAGTGGTCCCCGCCGACCCCGCCACGCTGCTCCCGGCCACCTCGGGGTGGCGGTGGTGGCAGAAGCTAGCGGGGCCCGGCGGCTGGCGCTCGGACATCGTGCTCCCTCTCATTCCCCCCGCTGGCCGTCGTGGGCTTGCAGATCGTGCTCTTGGCGGGCGGACCCTGGTTCCCGCACTTCCTGCACGTACCCGGGCCGGTGACCCGTTCGACTCTGGGGCCCCTCGTCGCCTTCCTCACCATCCCCAGCGCCATCTCGGTGTGGGCCATGTGGCTGGTGCTGCGCCGCCAACGACTGGTGCGCGTGCATGCCGTGGCTGTTGACGTCCTTGTTGCTCGTGGACCTGGTGCTCTTCAACGGCTTCATCCAGGGCGCTCCCGATCCCTCCGGGGCCACCACCAGCAGCGCCACGGCCAACGCGCTGGCAGCCATCGTCGCCGCCCAGGGCACCGGGCCGGCGGGCGAGCTCCACCGCGTGGCGATGTTCGACCCCGACCGCTACTACGCCGTGCAGGCCGAGCGCCTGGGGCAGCCCGACCTCACCATCCTGCGCGGCCTCGACAGCGTGCAGGGTTACGGCGCGGTGGTCGACGGCAGCTACGACCGTGCCACCGACACCCACGAGCAGCTCAACATGAACCCCGCCGGACTGGCCGACGGTGCCTTCGCGCAGCTCGACCTCGGCGTGCTCGCCACGGTGCCGGAGTACTTCGTGCATCCCGCCACCGCCGCGCCCGGGATTCCCAACAGCGTGATCAGCGGGGCGACGCCGATCCCGCCCGAGGCACCCTCGGCAGCCGCCCCCGCCGCCCCCGCCGTCCCTCTGGCCACGCCCGCCAACGACTATCAGTACGCGCCCCCGCCGGCCTCGACCGTTTCGCTCGTACCGGGCCAGCCCCGCACCCAGTTCCTGGGGGCCGTGCTCTCGGTGACCGCGGTCACCGTTCCCGTTCAGGCCGGGGCGCCCGGTCAGCAGGCGAGCCTGCGGGTGGGGCTCCTCTCATCTGACGGGCGTCGCACCACCTGGATCGGCTCGGCCTCGGCTGGTCCCCGGCAATCGGGAACCGCGACGGTCTCCGCGCCCTCCCCCACCCCGGCGAGCGGCATCGTCCTCGAGGCCGTGACGGGGGGAACGCTCCGCCTCCGCCCCGGTGAAGATCGGCGCCGCCCTCGTGGCCACCGCCGGCCAGGGCACCTACCGTGTCGACGGCTCGCTGCGCGACTCGGTGACCCCGGCGCGCTGGCACTTCGCCGGCATGATCGGCGTCTTCTGCGTCTTCACCGAGGCGTCGGCAGCCGGGCGAGCCTGGGTACAAGGTGGGCCCAAAGGTGCCGCCCGGGTGGTGTCGAGCTTGCCGTGGGGCGACCAGACCATCCGCGTCACCACGGCGCGACCCGCCACCTTGGTGCGCGCCGAGCAGTTCGCCACCGGTTGGCAGGCCACCGTCACGACCGCAGGTGGACACGGCTCCTCCCCGGCCCGCCGTGCCGTCACGGTCCGTCGCCAGGGTTTGATCCAGGCCGTGTCGGTTCCTGCCGGAACCTCTCTGGTGCACTTCACCTATCGTCCCCATCGCGTCCTCGAGGGGTTCGTCGTCTCTGCCCTCGGCTTCATGGCGCTCGTCGCGCTGGTGGTGTGGCCCGTTGTTCGGCGTCGTCGTAGAGGTGTTGGAGCTCGGCACGCAGCTGCTCGGTAAGGGCGTGGACCTGGCTGCGCGGCACCCGTCCGCCGCGCCGAGCGCTCGGGAGCGGCGATGGGCGGCCCCACCACGAGGTGGACCTTCACGGGCCGCACGAACTTCGAGCCCTTGGGCATGGCTTCGGCGGTGCCACCGATTCCGATAGGAACGATCGTGGCGCCGGTGCGAGCGGCGAGGAAGGCGGCGCCCTCGTGGAGGTCCTCGACCACGGGGCCCGCCCGCCTCGTCCCCTCGGGGAACAAGATGAGCACGTCACCTCGCTCGAGGATGTCTTGCGCCCGTTCCAGGGCGAGACGATCGGCGCCGTCGCGATGGACGGGGAAGGCGCCGACCGAGTCGAGGAACGAACCCAGGAGGGGGGACTTCCACATCTCCTCCTTGGTCATGTAGAAGATCTTGCGCCTGGTCACCTCGGACACGACGAAGAAGTCCATGAAGCTGCGGTGCACGGGCGCCAGGATCACCGCCCCTGTCACCGGCACCGAGTCGGCTCCGTCGACCTCGACGCGCCAGTAGGCCCGGTTGATCAGATGCACGAGGAGCCGAAGGAGCCGGTAGACCGAGGCCGGGACGCGCACCCCGGCACGACGTCTGGGCGCTCCGGTGTCGTCGTGGACATCCAGGCGTGGCTTCACAGGCATGCGAGCACCTCCTCGAGCACGGCCCGGCTCGATTTGCCCGTCGAGTCGATGACCTTGGCATCGGCGGCGACGTCCTCGAGCGACGGCAGGGGCGAGGCCTTGCGCGTGGAGTCGAGCTGGTCCCGGCGCACCAGGTCGTCGTGGACGGCTTCCACGCTACGGCCGTCGTCTCGCTCGCGGGCCCGGCGCCGGGCCCGGGTCTCGGTGGCCGCCGTCAGGTAGACCTTGAGATCGGCGTCGGGGAGCACGACGGTGCCGATGTCGCGGCCCTCGACCACACCCCGGCCCCGCTGCGCCACCCAGGCGCGCTGGCGCCCCACCAACTCCGCCCGCACCTCGGGGTTGGCGGCCACCGCCGAGACCGCCGCGTCCACAGCGGCGCTGCGGATGGCGACGGTGGCGTCCTCGCCGTCGACGACCACACGCTCGCCCACCTCGATGGTCGTGGCTCGCGCCAGCTCGCGCGATGGCCTCGCCGTCGTGCAGATCCAGGTGGTGGCGGAGCGCGGCCCACGCCACAGCCCGGTACATCGCCCCCGTGTCGAGCCGTTCGAGGCCGAGGTGCTCGGCCACGCCCTGGGCGAGGGTCGACTTCCCGGCCCCCGCGGGACCGTCGATGGCCACCACCCGCACCTCCCTGTCGATCCTCTCGCTCATGGGCCTGTCTCACCGCGGCCCGGTGAGCGACGCCAGGTCCGCGGCGAAGCGCGGGTAGCTGGTGGAGACCGCCGCCCACCCCGCGATGCGGGTGGGCTCGTTCCCCGCCGCCATGCCCGCCACCGCCGCTGCCATGGCCATGCGGTGGTCGCCGCGGGCGTCCACCTCGCCCGCTTCCAGGCGCCCGACGCCGTGCACCACCAGGTCGTCACCGTCGACCTCGGCGGGGGCGCCGAACACCTGCACCAGCTCCGCCACGCCGGCCAGGCGATCGGACTCCTTCACCCGCAACTCCCCCACGGCCCGAAACACCGTGTCCCCCGAAGCGCAGGCGGCCGCCACCGCCAGGGCGGGCACCTCGTCGAGCCCCGTGATCTCCGAGCCGTCGACCTCGGTCCCCTGCAGATGTCCGTAGCGGGCCACGACATCGGCCGTGGCGGCCAGGTCGCCGGGTCCCGTGGCGGGGACCTCCTCGATGCTCGCCCCCATGCGCCTCAGCACGTCCAGGTATCCTCGGCGCCCGCGCCCGACGTAGACGCGCTCCACCGTGACCTGGCTTCCCGGCACCACGCAGGCGGCGACGATCCAGAACGCCGCTTGGGACGGGTCGCCGGGCACCTCGAGCTCGAAGGGCGACAGCGTCGAGGGGCTCAGACGCACCACGTGATCGTCGCCGTCGCCGCCCTCCTCGGAGATGCCTGCCCCACACCGTGCCAGCATCTCCTCGGTGTGGCGACGGGTCAGGACCGCTTCGCGCACGACCGTGTCGCTGTCGGCGGCCAACCCGGCGAGGAGCACGCACGACTTCACCTGGGCGCTCGGCACGGGCGTGGTATAGTCGATGCCGCGCAGGGAGCTGCCGCGGATCGTCAGTGGGGGCAGGCAGCTGGCGCCGCGCCCCTCCACCGTCGCTCCCATCCGACGCAGGGGCTCGGCCACTCGGTCCATGGGGCGCCCCGACAGTGACGCGTCGCCGGTGAGCTCTGTGGTCCAGGGCCGACCGGCCACGATGCCGGCCAACAGGCGCATGGTGGTACCCGAATTGCCCATGTCCAGGGGTCGTGGCGGCTCGTGCAGGGCGTCGGTGCCGCCCGAGATCAGCGTGGCCCCCGGCAACGTGGCGTCGTCGAGGCGCGCTCCGAGGGCACCGACGGCGGCGGCGGTGTCGCGCGACGTCGTCGCCGTCGGACATGCCCCGCACCACCGACTCCCCTCGTGCCAGTGCCCCTAGGAGAAGGGCGCGGTGCGACACCGACTTGTCGCCCGGGACGCGGATCCGGCCCCCCAGGGGACGGCCTCCCTCCACGGTGAACACGGTCCCGTCGCCGGTGGCGCGCGTCGCACCGGCGGGCGGGCTCATCCGAGGTGCCTCGAGGTCGCCCGGTAGCCGCGTCCCGTCAGGGCGTCATGCAGCCGTTCGGCGGCGTCGCCGTCGACCACCAGGACGAGCACCCCCCGATCGCCCTCGGCACTGTGGGCGATCTCGAGGTCGGCGATGTTCACGCCGAGGTCGCCGGCCAGCGTGGTGATCTCGGCCAGCATCCCGGGGCGGTCGGGAATGGGCACCCGCACCTCGGCCAGGCGCTCGGGTCGCACGGCGCGCGCCGGCAGGGAGCGCCTGGCCGTGGCGGCACGCTCGAGCACGGCCAACAGCTCGTCACGGTCCGAGGCCGCCACCCGGTCGCGCATGGTCGACAGGTCGGCTACCAAGGCGTCGAGGGACTCGACGATGGCCGGTGCGTTGGCCACGCACAGATCGGGCCAGATGTCGGGTTGTCCCGCCGCGATCCGTGTCATGTCGCGAAACCCGCCCGCCGCCAGCCGAAGCAGCGCCCCGTGCTCCTCGGCGGCGCGGTCGGCGAGGTTCATGAGCGTGGCCGCCGCCAGGTGGGGCACGTGGGACACCGTGGCCACGAGGGTGTCGTGCTGGGCGGGGGAAAGCGCGATGACCTCGGCCCCCAGGCTGCTCACCACGCCCTGCAAGCGGGCGTAGGCGCCGGGATCGGTGTGGGCGGTGGGCGTGAGGACCCAGGTGGCCCCCACGAAGAGATCGGCGTCGGCTCCCTCGATTCCCACCTGCTCGGATCCCGCCATGGGGTGGCCGCCCACGAAGCGGGGATGGGGGAGGCGCTGCGCCAGTGGGGCCTTCACGCCGGCCACGTCGGTCACGATGGCGTCGGGCCGGCTCGTCCGCGCCAGGGCGCCCAAGACCTCGGCGACGACGGCGACCACGGGGGTGGCGATGAAGGTGATCTCGGCCTCGGGGTCCTCCCCCACCTCGTCGAGGGCTCCGAGGGCCTTGGCTCTGTCGGCGGCGGCACCGTCGACATCGGCGCCGGTGACCCGCCAGCCCCGGGCGCGCAGCGCCAGCCCGATCGACCCGCCGATCAGCCCGGTGCCGACGATGGCGGCGCGCCCGGCGTCACTCGGGGAGGTCATCGCGCAGTCCCCGGGCCCCGTGGAGGTAGACATGGTGGAGATCTCCGCGGGATCGGTCGCTATTCACGTGGAGCAACACGCGCAGGCAATGGGGGACCGACCCCACCACGTCGAGCTCGCGGGCGCACAGGAGGGGGATGTCGCCCAGCCCCATGGCCCGTGCCGCGGCGGCCGGGAACATCGACACGACGTCGCCCGTGGCGGTGAACACGATGCTGATCACGTCGTCGTGTGGCAGCTCGTTGCGCGCGAACAGCTCCGCCAGCAGCTCCTGGGTGCGCGCCGAGACCTGGCCGGGGGTGTCGGCATCGACGGTGGTGGCACCGCGCAGGGCGCGCACGGCGGACATGGGCCCGATGCTACCTAGGTCGGGTGGGCCGCCCGGGCGGTCGGGGCGCTGGCCAGGGCCGTCGCGTCGAGCCGCGCGACCGGTTGTGGCGGAGCGGGCCAGGGCGCGCACCTCGTGTGGCTCGAGCGCTCGCCACTGCCCCGGGCCCAGGCGCGGGTCGGAGATGGGCCCGATGCGGGTGCGCACCAGGCGCCGCACGGGGTGGCCGACGGCGTGGCACATGCGGCGAACCTGGCGGTTGCGCCCTTCGTGGATGACGATGCGCAGCACACCGGGGGCGACCACGCCCACGGTGGCAGGAGCGGTCATACCGTCATCGAGCTCGACTCCCCGGCGCAGGCGCCGCAGAGACCCCGGCCGAGGGCACCCCGTCCATCTCGACGAGGTACTCCTTCTCCACCCCGAAGGACGGATGGGTGAGGCGCTGGGCCAGATCGCCGTCGTTGGTGAGGACGAGCAGCCCCTCGCTGTCGGCGTCGAGCCGCCCCACGGGGAACACCCGCGGTTCGTCGGGGACGAGCTCCACCACGGTCGGGCGTGCCCTGGGGGTCGTGGGCGGTGGTGACGACGCCGGCCGGCTTGTTGCAGCAGGTAGTGCACGAGGCCGGGGAGCACGGCAAGGGCGACGCCGTCGAGCGCCACCACGTCACGGCCGATGTCGACCCGGCGGCCCAGGACCGCGGGCTCGCCGTTGACCGTCACCCGTCCGCCGGCGATCAGCTCCTCACAGGCCCGCCGGCTGCCCAGTCCGACCCGGGCCAGCACCTTCTGGAGCCGTTCCCCCTGCGGGGGCTGCTCGTCGTCGCTCGGGGTGGGCCGGAGCGGGTCGGGCCCCTCAGGCATCGGCGCCGGGGCGCAGGCGCTCCTCGAGCTGCTCCACGACCTCGGGCCCCGGGAGCAGCTCCTCCACCGGGGGGAGCTCGTCGAGGCTGTCAGAGCCCGAGCCTCTCCAAGAAGGCGGGCGTGGTGCCGTAGAGGACGGGTTGCCCCGGACCCGGGGCGTGGCCGACGGCGGTGATGTAGCCGCGCTGCTCGAGGAGTCGCACCACGCCGTCGACGTTCACCCCGCGCAGCGCCGCGATCTGCGCGCGGGACACGGGCTGGCGGTAGGCGACGATGGCCAGGGTCTCGAGGGCGGCCGACGACAGACGCGACGACACCCCCTCCATGGCGAAGCGCTCGACGAACGGGGCCATGTCGGGATGGGTCTGGTAGCGGTACCCCCCCGCCACACGGACCAGCACGAACCCGCTGCCCTCGGCCTCGTAGCCCGCGGCCAGCTCGGCACAGGCCGCTTCGACGCGCTCGACGGGCATCTCGAGCAGCTCGGCGAGCATGTTGGGGGCAACCGGCTCGACAGCCGACAGCACGACGGCTTCGATGGCCCGGTACTCCTCGGGAAGTCCCACGGACAGGGCCTTCAGCCGTCGTACTCCTCGACCGCGTCGCCACCGCCGACGGTGGAGAGCACGGACGAGTCTCGGGACCAGATGACGACCAGGTCGCCGAAGGTCTCGCCCTGGTCGAGGGTGACCCAGCCCCGCTTGCACAGCTCCAGCAGGGCGAGGAAGCGCACGATGATCTGCATCCGGGTCGTGCAGTGCGACGTCAGCTCGCGGAACGACACCCGGCCCTGGCTCGGCAGGCGCTCTTCGAGCTCGGCGACCGCTTCGGACACGGTCACCGCCTCCACCGTGACGTGGGACAGGTCGAGCAGGAGCTCGGGCCGTGGCACGGTGCCCACCATGAAGGCGGCGGCCAGGCGCTCGGGGGTGATGCCCGCCAGGAGGTCGGGGGCCAGTTCGCGGAAGCCCTCGTCGAGGCCGGCGACCCGGGGCAGCGTGCGGCGGGCCTGGTCGATGAGCACGGCGAAGGCGTCGGCGGCCGCCGCGTAGGCCTGGAGCTCGAGGAGCCGGGCCAGCAGGCGGTCGCGCTCCTCGAAGCCGGCCAGCTCCTCGTCGTCGTCGACCTCGTCGGGCCCGGGCAGCAGCTTGCGGGACTTGAGCTCCACCAGGATGGCGGCGATCACGAGGAACTCGCTCGCCGTCTGCACGTCGAAGGGCTGGCGGGCGGCCATCTCGGCCATGAAGGCGTCGACGAGGTCGGCCACCCGGATGTCGTAGATGTCGAGCTTGTGGTCCGACACCAGCTGTAACAGCACGTCGAAGGGCCCCTCGTAGACGGGCGTCGAGACGTGCGCCACCACGCTGTCGACCCTACCGGCTCCCCCGCCGTTGTCCGGGCATGGCCCCTGAGCAGGACCGACGATGGGGTCCGCGCCGCTCGAGGCGGCACCTGGGCCGCGCCGCGGCACGACGGTGTCCCGTACCATGGCACGCCATGGCCAGGGTCCTGTCCGGAGTGCAACCGAGCGGCGATCTCCACCTGGGCAACTACCTGGGCGCCTTCCGGAACTGGGTGGCCGACCAGCACGACTACGACGCCTTTTTCTGCGTGGTCGACCTCCACGCCCTGACCCCGACTACGACCCCGCCCTGCTGGCGCCAGAGGACCCTCGAGACGGCCCACAGCCTCCTGGCCGTGGGCCTCGACCCCGCGGTGTGCACCCTGTTCGTCCAGAGCCACGTCCCCGAGCACCCCCGGCTGACGTGGCTGCTCGAGTGCACCGCCACCTTCGGGGAGCTGCGCCGGATGACGCAGTTCAAGGACAAGGGCCGGGAACAGGAGTCGGTGCGGGCGGGGCTCTTCACCTATCCCGTGCTCATGGCGGCCGACATCCTGCTCTACGACGCCGATCGCGTCCCGGTGGGCGACGACCAGCGCCAGCACCTCGAGCTCACCCGGGACCTGGCCATCCGCTTCAACCACCGCTACGGCCCGACCTTCGTGGTGCCCGAAGCGGCCGTCCCCAAGGTGGCGGCGCGGGTCATGGACCTCCAGGAGCCGACCCGCAAGATGTCGAAGTCGGTGAGCTCTCCGCTCGGCACCGTGCTCGTCCTCGACTCCCCCGAGGAGATCGACCGCAAGGTGCGCAAGGCCGTCACCGACACCGAGACCGAGGTCCGCTACGACCCGGTGTCCAAGCCGGGGGTGTCGAACCTGTTGGAGCTCCTGGCGGCGGCGACGGGCGGAGACCCCGCCGAGCTGGCCGACCGGCTACGCCAACTACGGCGCGCTGAAGGCCGACGTGGCCGAGGCCGCTGGCGGAGCTGCTGCGCCCGGTGCGCGAGCGCTCCGCCGAGCTGCGGCTCGAGCGCGGCTACGTGGAGTCGGTGCTGGCCGAGGGCGCCGCCAAGGCCGAGGCCGTGGCGGGGCCCACCCTCGACCGGGCCATGCGCGCCGCGGGCTCCTCGCCCCCGCCGGGCGGGTTCAGCACCTGAGCCCCGGTCACACCACCGCGTTGGCGTAGTGCGTCGAAGGCCCAGACGAAGAGGCTGTTGAAGGCGTTCTGGTCCAGGATGATGATGATGCAGCGGGAGGAACATGGTGAAGGGTCGGATCCGGTAGTAGCCGGGCAGCATGCTCCCGGCAAGAGGCGTTCGACGACCGCCGAGCCGTCCAGCGGGGGCAGCGGGATCAGGTTGAACGCCGCCAGGATGACGTTGACGTAACCGGCCACGAAGAGGCACTGGGCCCATATCGGCCCCGGTCCGTTCACGGCATTGACCCGAGGAGAACTCCCCGGACACCAAGGTCTTGAAGGCGAGGCCCAGCACCACGGCCAGCACGATGTTCACGGCCGGTCCCACCAGTGAGACCACCACGCTCTCGTTGCGCGGGTGGCGAAGACGGGACACGTTCACGGGCACCGGCTTGGCCCACATGAAGACGCCGTGGCTGCTGAGGAGGAGCAGGGCCGGGAGGATGATCGTCCCGAAGGGGTCGATGTGGGGGATGGGGTTGAGCGTCAGCCGGCCGGCCCGCTTGGCGGTGTCGTCGCCGAAGGCCAGGGCCACCGCGCCATGGGAGACCTCGTGGAGGATGACCGAGGGGATGAGCGAGCCGTAGAACAGGAGGACTCGAAGTGGATGATTGTGGGTGCGGACAGCAGGACCACCACCAGCGCCACGCCCGGCGATGATCCAGATGGCGGTGCGCGGGTCTGAGGCCCTGGCGCCGCGGCGGCCCCGGCGCGGCGGGGTGTCCCCAGGCGTCGGTCACGGCGAGGCCCGGATCAGTGCTTCGCGGCGCAGTTGATGCAGTACCGCGCCGCCGGCTTGGCCTCGAGGCGCAGCGGGTCGATGGGCTGCCCGCAGTCCTCGCACACCCCGTAGGTGTCCGTCCGTCAGCTTGGCCAGGGCCCGCTCGACGTCGGCGAGGGTCTCCCGCAGCTGCGCCGCCAGGGCCTCGACCTCACCACGCTCAGCGGTCACCTGGCTGGAGTCGGCGAAATTGGAGTCGTAGGTCAGGCCGGCGCCGCCCAGGCCGAGCTCCTCGAGCTTGGCCAGGAGGTCGCGTGCGCTCCTCCTCGAGCAGGGCGCGGTGATCGACGGTCGAGGCGTCGGGGGGCACGCCAGGAGATTACTGCCCGCCTACCCCAGCCGAGCGCGCGGATGTGCCTGCTCGTAGGCCTCCCGGAGGTGCTCCAGCGACACCTTGGTGTAGAGCTGGGTGGTGGCGATGGAGGACGTGGCCGAGGAGCTCCTGGACCACCCGGATGTCGGCCCCGTGGGCCAGCATGTGGGTGGCGCAGGAGTGGCGCAGCACGTGGGGGTGGACCCGGTCCTCGAGGCCCGCGGCCCGGGCCCGCTTCTTGAGCACCCCCCAGACCCCCTGGCGGGTGAGCCGGCCGCCCCGGGCGTTCAAGAACACGGCCTCGGCGTCGCCCCGCCGGGCCCAGCGCCGGGGCTCGAACTCGGGCCGGCCCCGCGGGCCGAGCCAGTCGTCGAGGGCCCGGCGGCGCAGCGGCCCGAGGGGGACGAGGCGTTCCTTGTCCCCCTTGCCGAGCACCCGGACGAGCCCGGTGTCGGACCCGAGGTCCGACAGGCTACAGCCCGGCCAGCTCCGACACCCGCATCCCGGTGCCGTAGAGGACCTCGAGGATGGCCCGGTCGCGCCGCGCGGCCGGGTCCTCGCCCGGCGGCGGCGTCCAGGAGCCGCCCGGTCTCCTCCTCGGTCAGGGCCTTGGGCAGGCGCCGGGCGGGCCCGGGGGCCGCACGTCGGCGGTGGGGTCGGCGCCGGCGCAGCCCTCCTCGAGCAGGAACCGGTGCAGGCCCCGGACGGCGCGGCCAGGGCCCGCGCCACCGACGCCGGGCCGAGCCCGGCGGCACGCCGGGCGGCCAGGTAGTCCTCGACGATGGCGACATCGGCGTCGTCGACCGTGTGGCCGTGCGCGCGGCCAGGAAGGCCTCGTAGACGAGGAGGTCGCGGCGGTAGGACGACGATGGTGTTGCGGGCCCGGCCCTTGCTCGACCGCCAGCCAGGTCAGGTACTCCTCGGCCTGGCGGCTCAGAGGGGCCCGCGCTCGGACACGTCGATCACGGCGGTGTCACCTGCGACGGCCTCTCACGTGGCCGGGCGGGCCGAGGCGCTCTGGTCGCCCTCCGCGGCCCAGCCGAGCGTGTCGCGGGCCAGCAGCAGGCCGAGGATGGTCTGGCGCGTCGACCAGCTCCCCGGACGCGATCAGCCGTCGACGTCGGCCAGGGCGACCTCCACCACCTCGATGTAGCGCTCCTCCACCCCGTGGCGGGCGGGGTCGCGGGCTCGAGGTCCGGTGGCCAGGTAGAGCAAGCGTCTCCTCGTCGCAGAACCCGGGGCTGTTGAGCATGGTGCCGAGGAGCCGCATGGTCCCGGCGCGCACGCCCACCTCCTCTTCGAGCTCGCGCCGCGCCGTCGTATCGGGGGCCTCGCCCTCGACGTCGCGGGTGCCGGCGGGGATCTCGAGCAGCTCGCGGTCGACGGCCCCGCGGTACTGGCGGACGAGGAGGACCGTGCCGCGTCGGTCACGGGCACGACGGCCACGGCCCCGGGATGGCGGACGACGTCGCGGGTGAAACGCGTCCCGTCGGGGGCCTCGAAGTGGGCCTCGTACGAGCGAGATCCGCCACCCCTCGAGGCGGACCTCGTCAGCCGAGGTGACGGAACCCCGTCGGTCGTCAGGAGGCGGCACCGACGTCGGCGTCGATGGCGATGAGACGGGGCAGCCGCCCCTCGGCCGCGGCCGCAGGGCCGCCGCCAGAGCAGCTCCCGGAACAGCGGATGGGGCCGGTCGGGCCGGCTCTTGAACTCGGGGTGGGCCTGGGTCCCGACCCAGAAGGGGTGGCCGGGAAGCTCGACGAACTCGACCAGCCGACCGTCGGGCGAGGATGCCCGAGCAGAGCAGCCCGGCGTCCTCGAGCTTGGCGCGATAGCGGGGGTTCACCTCGTAGCGGTGGCGGTGGCGCTCGGACACCACGGTGGTCCCGTAGGCCTCGGCCACCTTGGAGCCGGGCTCGAGCTGGGCCACGTAGGACCCGAGCCGCATGGTGCCGCCCATGTCGACGACGTCGTGCTGGTCGTCCATGAGGTCGATCACCGGATGGGGTGTGAGGGTGTCGAACTCGCGGGAGTTGGCGCCCTCCAGCCCGGCCAGGTGGCGGGCCATGTCGATGACCATGACCTGGAGGCCGAGGCACAGCCCGAGACAGGGGATGTCGTGCTCGCGGGCGTAGTCGACGGCGGTCGATCTTGCCCTCGATGCCCCGCTCGCCGAAGCCGCCGGGGATGACGATGCCGTCGAGCTGCTGCATGCGGTCGGTGCCCAGACAGGTCGGGGACCTGCTCGGCCTGGATCCAGTCCACCTCGACCTTGGCCCCGTGGTGGAACCCGGCGTGGCGCAGCGCCTCGACCACCGACAGGTAGGCGTCGGGAAGGTTGACGTACTTGCCGACCACGCCGATGCGCACCGGTCGTTCGGCCGCCGAGACCTGCGACACGACCTTCTCCCATCCCGACAGGTCCACCGGGTGGAGGTCGCCGTCGATGGCCAGCGTCTCGGCACACGACGCGGTCGAGTCCCTCGTCGTGGAGCACGAGGGGGATCTCGTAGATGCTGGGCGCGTCGACGGCCGAGATGACGCCGTCGACCGGGACGTCGCACAGCAGCGAGATCTTGCGCTTGAGCCCGTCGGAGATGGGTTGGTCCGAGCGGCACACGATGACGTCGGGCTGGATCCCTCGGCTGCGCATCTCGGTGACCGAGTGCTGGGTGGGCTTGGTCTTCTGCTCGCCCGAGGGGGCCAGGTAGGGCACGAGGGTGAGGTGGACGTAGCAGACGTTGTCGCGCCCGACGTCGTGGCGGAACTGCCGGATGGCCTCGAGGAAGGGCACGATCTCGATGTCGCCGACGGTGCCGCCCACCTCGACGATGACGACGTCGACCTCGTCGGAGGCGAGCTGCCGGATGCGCTCCTTGATCTCGTCGGTGACGTGGGGGATGACCTGCACGGTCTTGCCCAGGTAGTCGCCGTGGCGCTCCTTGGCGATCACCTCGCGGTAGATCGACCCCGTGGTGGCGTTGGAAGTCGTCTTGAGCTCTCGTCGATGAAGCGCTCGTAGTGGCCGAGGTCGAGGTCGGTCTCGCCACCGTCGTCGGTGACGAACACCTCGCCGTGCTCGAAGGGGTTCATGGTGCCCGGGTCGACGTTGATGTAGGGGTCGAGCTTGATCATCGTGACCCGCAGCCCCCGGCACTTGAGCAGCCGGCCGAGCGAGGAGGCGGTGAGCCCTTTGCCGAGCGACGAGGACACCCCGCCGGTGACGAAGACGTACTTGGTCAAGCTCGGCGCGTCCCGGGCATCGTTCCACGGTAGACCACGGACCGAATCTACCGGTGGAACGCCCCGGTCCGGCCGCTGCGCTACCTGGTCCGGGGCCTTGTCGCGGGTGGGGGTCGCTCCTCTGGACCCCAGGAGCTCCTCGGCGTGGCGTGCGGGCCGTGGCCGATCCCGGGCGCCCCGACAGCATGCGGGCCAGCTCGACCACGCGGTCCTCGCGCTCGAGCACGGCCGCGGCCACGGTCCGGCCGTCGGTGACCTCCTTGCGCACGCCGAACTGGTGCCCGGCGAAGGCGGCCACCTGGGCCAGGTGGGTGACCACGAGGACCTGGTGGCGCTCGGCCACCTCGGCCAGGGCCCGCCCGACCGCCAGGGCCGCCTCTCCCGCCGATCCCGGCGTCGACCTCGTCGAAGACCATGGTGGGAGGGGCCTCGGTGAGCACCAGACGCAGGGCCAGCATGGCCCGGGCCAGCTCGCCCCCCGAGGCCACCTTGGCCAGGGGCAGGACCGCCTCGCCCGGGTTGGCGCCCAGGAGGAAGGTGACGTCGTCGCCGGGGTCGGGCTCGCCCACCGTCACCTCCAGGCGGGCCTGGGGCATGGCCAGTCCCCTGCAGGCGCTTCTCGACGGCACCGGCCAGCTCGGGGGCCGCCCGGCGGCGGGCCGGCCCGACCTCCGCCTCGGCCGCGGCCAGACGCTCGGCCTCGGCGGTGTCGAGGCGGCCGAGAAGCTCGCCGGCACGCTCCTCGACCGACTCGAGCTCGGCCGAGCGAGCCGCCGGACCTCCTCGGCGTAGGCGAGGACCCCGGCGGGCCCCTCGCCGTACTTGCGCGACAGCTCGCTGCAGCAGCTGCCGGCGGCGTCCGGACCTCGGCCAGGCGCTCGGGGTCGTCCTCCCAGGTCTCGACGACCTGGCGGAGCTCGGAGGCGACGTCGGCCGCGTCGGCCTGGAGGGCGGCCAGGCGCACCGGCGAGCTCCGACAGGGCGCCCCGCCCGCTCGAGGGCGGCGCGGGCCGACGCCGAGCAGGTCGATGACCGCCCGCCCGTCCGTCGCCGTCGCTGTCGAGCGCGGCCAGTGCGGCCGCGGCCGCCTCGCGATGGGCGGCGGCCTCGGCCAGGCGGTCCTCTTCGGCGGCCAGGGCGTCGTCCTCGTCGGGGTCCTCGAGCCCGGCCCCGTCGATCTCGGACAGCTGGTGGCGCAGCAGATCGATCTCGCGCGCCCGGGCGCGCTCGTCGCCGCCGAGGGCGTCGAGCTCGCCGTGCAAGGCTGCGACGATGGCGCGCGCGGGCGTCGGTGAGGGGCCCGAGGTCGATGGCGCCGAAGATGTCGAGCGCCCGGCGCTGCGCGGCCGGATCGAGAAGCGACTGTTGGGCGTGCTGCCCGTGGAGGTCGACCAACCGGGCCCCGGCCTCGGCCAGGGCCGAGACCGGCGCCATGCGCCCGTCGATCCAGGCCCGGGACCGTCCCTGGGCGGCCACGGCCCGGGCCAGGATGACCTCCTCGTCGTCGACGATGAACCGGCCCTTCGACCAGGGCCTGGTCTGGCCCCGGGGCGGACGAGGACGGGGTCGGCCCGCCCCCCCACCAGCAGCTCGAGGGCCTCGACGAGCAGCGTCTTGCCGGCGCCGGTCTCCCCGGTGAGGGCGGTCATGCCCGGGCCGAGCTCGAGCGTCACCGCCTCGATGACGCCGAGGTCCCGGACCCGCAGCTCGACGAGCATCGGCGGGGACGGCTCTGCTCAGCGGTCGGCCAGGTGGAACCGGGACCGCAGGATGGCGTGGAAGTCGCGGTCGCCGAAGCGTGACCAGGCGGGCGTGCACGGGCCCTCGCGGCACACCACGGCGTCGCCGGGCTACGAGGGAGCCACGCTCATGCCCGTCGACGACGAGGACGGCCGGCAGCGGGCCCGGCCACCTCGAGGCGGAGCCACTGCTCGGGCTCGAGGACGAGGGTGCGGTCGAACAGCATGTGCGGCGAGATCGGCGTCACCACGATGGCGCGCAGCCGCGGGCTGAGGATCGGCCCCCGGGCCGACAGGTTGTAGGCCGTCGATCCGGTCGGCGTGGCAAACGAGCAGTCCGTCGGCGGCATAGGTGACGAAGGGACGCCCGGCGATCGAGGCCGCCACGCCGGACGGTGTGGCCCGGCACCGTCTTCTCCACCACCGCCTCGTTGAGCACGAGGACGGCGCCGAGCGCCGGCCGCGGGCTCGGGGCCCGCCGGCTCGCAGCTCGACCTCGAGGGTCATGCGTTCCTCGACCCCGTAGTCGCCGGCGAGAAATCGCTCGAGGGCGTGCTCGAGGCCGTCGGGCTCGACCTCGGTCAGGTAGCCGAGCTGTCCCAGGTTCACACCGAGGACGGGGATGCCGGCGGCGCGGCCAGGGCCACGGTGCGCAGCATGGTGCCGTCTCCGCCCAGGCTGACGGCCAGATCGACCGTGTCGTCGAGCGCGGGGTTCGCACCCGCCGCGCCCGGCGACCCCGCGCGCTGCCCGTCGCGGTGTCCCCCGGGGCGGAATCGTCCCACACCTGCACGACACGGTGCCCGCGCTCTTCGAGCCACGCCGTGGCCTGGGCGGCGACCGTGGCCGCTTCGGGGCGTTCGGGGTGCACGACGAAGGCGACGGTGGCCACGACGTGCTACCGGGCCTCGGGCGCGGGTGGCGTGTCGAGATCGGATATGCGCGGCGCGTCGGGGGCGCTCTCCACGGCGGCGTCGAGCACTGCCGTCAGGGTGTCGCGGCGATGGCGCCGGCTCGTCCTCGGGCGCGTCGGCGCTCGGGCGTACAAGAGGAACTCGGCGTTGCCGGCCGGGCCGAGGAGGGGCGACGCCATGGCCCCCATGATGGTCGCTCCCTGTGACGCGAAGGCGGAGGCCACCTTGTTCGAGGGCCGCGCGGCGCAGACTCGGGTCAGCGGATCACGCCCTTGCCCCGGCTCACCTCGGCCCGGCCCGCCTCGAACTGGGGCTTGACCAGGACCACGATGTCGGCGTCCGGGCGCGGCCAGCTCACCGGCGAGCACGGGGGCCACGGTGACCAGCGAGATGAACGAGAGGTCGGCGACGAGGAGGTCGAAGGGAGTCCCTCCGACCGCCACCGGTTCGAGGGTTCGGATGTTGGTCCGCTCCAGGACCTCGACCCGGGGATCGTGACGCAGCGACGGCATCGAGTTGCCCGTGGCCGACGTCCACGGCCACGACGACAGACGCCCCGCGGCGCAGAAGACAGTCGGTGAACCCACCGGTCGAGGCGCCGGCGTCGAGACAGCGACGGCCCGCGACGACGACGGCGAACCGATCGAGCGCGGCGTCGAGCTTTTCCCCGCCACGCGACACGAACGGGCGCGAGGCCGGTCCAACACGACCACCGGCTCGGACTCCGGCCACCAGGCGCGCCGGCTTGTCGGCCCGCGAACCGCCGACGAGCACCGCGCCGCGGGCGACGAGAGCGCGCGCGCTCTCGCGGGAGATAGCCAGCCCCCGCCGCACGAGCTCGATGTCGAGCCGGCGGCGCATCGCGCCGGAGTCAGGCGCCCGCCTTCTTCACGCCCGCCTTCTTGGCGCCCGTCTTCTTGGCGCCCGGTCCCTTGGCGTGCCGTCGTCTTCTTGGCAGCGGTCTTGGCAGCGCCGGATCTTCTTCGAGCCCGTCTTCTTCGCCTTCTTCGACGGGACGGTGGGTGGCCTTGCGCCCCGCCGCCGAGGATCGAGCCAAGACGTCGGCCACCTTCTTGGCGAGGTCGTCCACGTTCGTGAAGCCGGCTCCTCGAGCTGCTTGCGCACCTCGCCGCGCACCGTGGAGACGAGCGCCTCGGAGCGGTCCCGGCTCGCCTTCACCAGTTCTTCGACCCAGTCCTGGGCACGGTGACGCTCGACCTCTCCGGCCTTGATCAGTTCGCGCACCAACTCCTCGGCCCGCGAACGGGTGATCTGGGTGAGCGCCGTGGCGGCTTCGACGTAGCGGCGCAGTCCGTCGTTCTCGGTCATGGCGCCACGCTACGGCCCTCCTCGCGGCCCGGCAAGGCGAACAAGACCGCGGCGCGGATCAGTCTGCCGACCTCGAGATGGCGCGCCACGAGCGTGCGCGAGGTCGGGAGCTTCCTCGTCGGGCTCGACCACCATCGGCTCACGGCCGTCGGAGGTCACCCCCGTGCGCACCAGTGCGAAGGGAATCCCCGACCGGCGCGCCAACGCGCCGTCGGTCGAGGGCCGGTCACCGACCACGAGCGCTGGCATCGGGGGCACGGGCCCGCAGCAGGGCCACCAGGGGGTCGTGCGGCTTCCCGGCCACCTCGGGGGTCGCCTGGGCGGCGGTGGCCACCGCGGCCAGCATCGCCCCCGATCCCGGGAGCAGGCGGCCGGGCGTGGGGTGGGTGGGATCCTCGTTCGTGCCGACCAGCCGGGCGCCCAGGCGCACCGCCGTGGCGGTCGTGGCGAGAAGATCGAAGTCGAAGTCACGTGTCCACCCCACCACCACCGCGTCGGCGGGACCCTCGCCCACGATCGTGACCCCTCGGGCCGCGAGCGCCTCGCGCCACGCCACCGTCGGCGCACACGACGGCCGTCGACCCGGGCTCGAGCATCGAAGCGGCCGCCTGGGCCGACGTGACGAGCTCACCGGGCTCGGCCTCGATGCCGGCGTCGGCCAGGCGCTGCTGGAGCTCGGCGATGGTGGGGGACGAGTTGTTGGTGGCGAAAACCACGCCGTGTCCCGCCTGCCGCAGCCGCGCCACGGCGTCGGCGGAGCCCGGGATGGGGTTCTCGGCGAGCCAGATCACCCCGTCGAGGTCGACGACCCACGTGCCTCTGGCATCGCCCTGCGCGGCCATCGGGTCATGTTGGCAGATGTCGGTGGGCCAGATGTCGGTGGGCCGGTGGCGAGGGCCGGTGGCGAGGCAACGTGTCAGGGGACGCGTCGTCAGCGCCCGCCGGTACAGTGCGTCGAGTCGGTAGCCGTGCCCCGCTGCCGCCGGCACCGGGAAGGACCGGCACACCCCGGACACGAGGAGGCCTCTATGCGCTTCATCCTCAGCGACGACCGTCTTCCCCAGGCGTGGTTCAACGTCGTCCCCCACCTCCCAGAGCCACTCCAGCCCCCGTTGCACCCCGGCACCCGCCAGCCCGTGGGGCCCGATGACCTCGCCCCGCTGTTCCCCATGGCGCTCATCGGCCAGGAGGTGAGCGCGGAGCCCTGGATCGACATCCCCGGCGAGGTGCTCGACGTGCTCCGCTCGTGGCGGCCTACGCCCCTGGTACGGGCCCGGCGGCTCGAGGAGTCGCTCCAGACCCCCGCCCGCATCTACTACAAGGACGAGTCGGTGTCCCCCGCAGGCTCGCACAAGCCCAACACGGCGGTGCCCCAGGCCTTCTACAACAAAGCAGCGGGGGTGGCGCGCCTGACCACCGAGACGGGGGCGGGGCAATGGGGCAGTGCCCTGGCCTACGCCACAGCACGCTTCGGCCTCGAGTGCAAGGTGTACATGGTGCGAGCCTCGTACGACCAAAAGCCCTACCGACGGGTGATGATGGAAGTGTGGGGCGCTGACGTCGAGCCCTCCCCCGTCGACGACCCCACGCATCCGGGCTCGCTCGGGTCCGCCATCAGCGATGCGGTGCGCGACGCCGTCGGCCGCCAGGATACGCACTATTCGCTCGGATCGGTCCTCAACCATGTGCTGCTGCATCAGACGGTGATCGGTCTCGAGGCCAAAGAACAGCTTGCCCTGGCCGGCGAGGAGCGCCCCGACATCATCATCGGGTCCTGCGGGGGCGGGTCGAACCTGGGCGGTATCGCGCTGCCGTTCGTGCCCGACCCGGGTGTCGACATGTTGGCGGTGGAGCCGTCGTCGTGCCCCACCCTCACCGAGGGTCGTTTCGAGTACGACTTCGGCGACGTGGCGGGCATGACACCGCTGCTCGCCATGTACACGCTGGGCCACGATTTCGTGCCGCCCTCCATCCACGCCGGCGGACTGCGTTATCACGGGGACGCGCCCATCATCTGCAACCTGGTCAAGAACGGGCGCATGCGGGCGGCGGCGTACCCCCAGGGCAAGGTCTTCGATGCCGCCTTGCAGTTCGCCCGCACCGAGGGCACCATCCCGGCGCCGGAGACGGCGCACGCCATTCGCGCCGTGATCGACGAGGCACTGGCGGCGCGCGAGTCGGGCCAAGAGAAGGTCATCATGTTCTCGTACTCCGGTCACGGCCTGCTCGATCTCGGTGCGTACGACGACTACCTCCACGGGCGCCTCATCGAGGTCTGACGACCAGCCGCGTGCCTCGGACGCCGCTGTATCGCAGCGTCTAGGGGGTCACGTCGGTGGGAGGAGCGGTAGCTGCTCGACGGGCGCCGTCGTTGCCGGCCCGGACGCGGCGGGACGGGGACGAGGGTCACGGGGAGCGGGATGCCCGAAGGTGTCGGCTCTGCTGTCACGGCGTCGCGCCGGTGACACCACGGCGTGCACGCGCTGCTCGATGAGCCGTTGCTCGTCTCGAGGGAGATAGGCGGACCGAGCGTAGCGACGCGCCAGGACCGGGTGAAGGTCGGGACGGCGCTCTTTCACAAAGGCCAGGAAGTGCTCCTTCACGCCGCGTCGGAGATGGAGCGCGATAGGAGTGACGAAGGTGGCCCCGGCCTCGACACACGCGCTGGCGACCTCTTCGAGCTGCTCGGGAGAGTCGGACCAACCGGGGATGATCGGCGCCATGAGCACGCCGGTGGGGATGCCGGCTTCGTTGAGCCGGCGTACCGCCTCGACTCGTCGTCGCGGGTGGGGGGTGCCCGGCTCGGTCGCCCTCCACACTTCTTCGTCGAGGGTTCCGATGGACAGGTTGCAGTGGACGTCGGTGCGCGACGCGGCGTCGACGAGGATGTCGAGGTCGCGCAGGATGAGCGTCGACTTGGTGAGGATGGAAAAGGGATTGCGGGCCTCCCCCAGCGCCGCGATGATGCCGCGCGTGAGGTGGTAGCGCCCTTCGGCGCGCTGGTAGGGGTCGGTGTTGGTGCCCATGGCGATGTGCTCGCCGTGCCAACGCGGAGAACGCAGCTCGGCTCGCACACGATCCACCGCGTTCACTTTCACGACCAACTTGCGTTCGAAGTCCTCGCCGAGGTCGAGCCCGAGATACTCGTGCGTCGGACGAGCGAAGCAGTAAGCGCAGGCGTGGCTGCATCCCCGGTAGGCGTTGATGGTGAAGCGAAACGGCATGCGCGACGCGGCCGGCACTTCGTTGATGACACGCCTGGCGTTCACGTGGAGGAACTCGAGGCCCCGGTACTCGCCGATTCCGACGTGGCGATCGACGAGCTCCTCGTCCGCGAACAGCGTGGGCTGGCCGCGATCGTCGTCGGCCCTCCTCCACCGAAACGCCACGGGCTCGCCCACGGGGGCCATGCTATCGAACATACGTTCGTGACACCACTTCGTCAGCGCTCGGGCTCCACCACCATGACGATGGGCTCGACCATCGGCGCGGCGGGCGCCACGGCATCGGGCGCCGCGCCCCCGGCTCGACCAGGACCGCGGGCGCCCTCGCCTGGCGCGGGATGAACAGGCCGGCGACCACTCCCCCCAGGGCGATCAGGGCCGCCACCGAGAAACCCCGCGAGAAGCCGGCGGTCAGGGCGGCGGCCTTGTGCGCCGGCACGCGCGCCGCCGTGGGCCCCGCCGATGCGAGCAGCGACTGGGTGCGGGCGGCGGCGATGGTAGCGAGCGCTGCCAGACGCGATGGATGCTCCGATCTGGCGGCTGGTGTTGAGGACACCCGAGGCCAGGCCGGCCTGGGTGGGTGCGACCCCGGCCGTGGCGGCGAAGGCGAGAGGGGTGATGGCGAGGCCCATGCCGAAGGTGGCGAGGTCCGCACCTCCGAACACCGATCCCCAGTACGAGCCGGTGGGCCCGGCGCGCGACAACCACTCCAGGCCCGACGCGCTCGATGAGGACTCCCACCAGCAGAGGAAGGCGCGGCCCGTGGCGCGGGACGATGCGTGCGCTGATCTGGGCGCCGATGGCGATGGCCGCCGTCTGGGGCAGGAAGCCGACACCGGTCACGAGCGGGGAGAACCGCAAGACGTCTTGGAGATAGAGCGACACGAAGAACCACATCGAGAACATCGCACCCCCCGCGAACAGCATGGCGACGTTGGCGGCGCTGAGCCCCCGAGAGCGGAACAGCCGGAACGGAACGAGCGGCGCCCGCGCCACCTTGGTCTCGATCACCACGAACGCGGCCAGGCAGGCGCCGCAGATCACGAGGGGTACCACGGTGGAGCCCGAGGACCAGGGGTGTGTGCTCGTGCCGGCCACGGCGTAGACCAGAGCCACCAGGCCGCCAGTCACGGCTATGGCCCCCGGCACGTCGAGCGAGGGGCGCTCGCCTTCGGCGCGGGTCTCGATCAGGACGACGCGAGCCGCCACCAGCGCGGCGGCGGCGATGGGAACGTTGATGTAGAAGATCCACCGCCATGACAGCAGATCGGTGAGGATCCCTCCGAGCAGTGCCCCCGAGGCGCCGCCCACCGCCGCCATGGCGCTCCACATGCCCAGGGCACGGGCCCGCTCGGCCGGTGCCCTGAATGTCATGGTGAGGATGGTCAGGGTGGCCGGTGACAGCACGGCAGCGCCCAGACCCTGCAGGGCGCGCGCCCCGACCAGCATGAATTGGTTCTGGGCGACGGCGCACACCAGGCTCGCTCCGGCGAAGAGGACGAGGCCGAGCATGAAGATGCGACGGCGGCCGAACAAGTCCGCGGCGCGACCGCCCAGGAGCAGGAAGCCTCCGAAGGACAGGGCGTAGGCGTTCACCACCCACTGCAGGCCGGCGGTGGTGAAGCCCAGGTCGCGCTGCATCGAGGGCAGCGCCACATTGACGATGGAGAGATCGAGGACGACCATGTACTGGCCCAAGCACACCAGGGCCAGGATCATGCCCGACGACACCTGGCGACCGGGGCGGTTTCCGAGGTCGACTCCGTCGGACGACGGGCTGTGATCGGTCATCCACCGATGATGCCATGGGTCGATCCGACCCCGTGACGCCGGTGTCCCTACCATCGGGCCATGGCGTCCGACGGCGGTCCGGCTGGCAGTGCGGCACCAGCTCGTCACCTGCTCGTCGTGTTCCATTCACGAACCGGGTCCACTCGGGTGTTGTGCGACGCGGCGGTGGAGGCGGCCGAGGCCGCCGCCGGTGCAGAGGTCGCCGTCCGTGTCCTGGGGGCGTTCAGCGCCGGCCCCGACGACGTGTTGTGGGCGCACGGCGCGCTGTTAATAACACCTGCCAACTTCGGCTACATGTCCGGCGCCATGAAGGACTTCTTCGAACGCGTGTACCACCCCTGCCTGGACAGCACCGCCGGTCTTCCCTACGCCCTCGTGGTCAAGGGCGACACCGACGTGGAGGGGGCGCTGTCCAGTGTCGAGCGCATCGCCACCGGGCTCCGTTGGCGCCGTGTGCTGCCCCCCGTGACCGTGGTGGGCACGCTGGGACCGCCCGACTTGGAGCGCGCCGCCGATCTCGGGGCCACGCTGGCGGCAGGGCTGGCCGCCGGGATCTTCTGAGCTCCGGATGGAGGGTCAGACGGTGGGGCGGCGCGGCTCGAGGCCGGCACTGCGGTAGACGGCGTCGATGACTTCCATGTTGGCGATGGCGTCGGCCACGCCGGTGATGGGCGGGTCTCCCCCGGCGACGGCGCGGCAGAACGCTTCGAGTTGGAACTCGTAGGTGGGACGCCGGCTCAGGTGCTCGACCTTTCGCCCGCTGCTCCCGTGCACCGTCAGGCGATGGTAGAAGTTGGGACCGACGGGATTGAAGACACGGAGCTCACCGGCATCGCCGGTGGCGCGGAAGCCGATGTGCAGGAGCCGTCTCGACCACATCGAGCACGTGGCCCGACCCGTGCAGCCGGCGTTGAAGCGCAACTCCGCCTGCATGGCCCGGTCGACACCCGGTGACCGGAGCTTGGCGCGCGCCGATACCACCTCGGGTTCGGTCCCGGCCAGGTGACGCGCCATGTGGAAGGCGTAGCAACCGGCGTCCATGGTCGCCCCGCCGGCCAACGGCAACTGGTAGCGGATGTCTTTGAACCTCGGCAAGGGGAAGCACAGCCACGTCTCGATGCGTCGCACGGCACCGACCGCCCCCTCGTCGAGCAGCTGGCGGGCCCGCATGAACACGGGGTGGTAGCGGTAGTGGAAGGCCTCCATCACGACCACACCGGTCGGGACCGCCCCCGCCACGGTACGAGCCTCCTCGGCGTTGGCGGTGAAGGGCTTTTCGCACAGCACGTGCTTGCCTGCGGCGAGCGCCGCCAGCGTCCACCGGCCGTGGAGCCCGTTGGGGAGCGGGTTGTACACGGCGTCGATATCGGGGTCGCCCACGAGGTCCTCGTACGACGAGAGCACGCGCGGAATGTGGTGCTTGGCGGCGAAGGCAGCCGCCCGGTCGCGGTCGCGGGCGGCCACGGCGACGATCTGGGCCTCGGGCACGTGCCGGGCCGGGCGGATCACGGCCGCCGGTGCGATCCTGGCCGCGCCGAGAACACCGATTCGTATAGGCGACATCGCTGCAGGCTACAACCGGTTCGCTCCCGGCCCGCGGCCTCTGTCACAAGGGCAGATGGACGTCGGCCTGCCAAACGCCTGTGAGCCGCACCACGCTCAAGACCATGCCGGCTTCGAGGAGCCACGCCAGGACCGCGCTGTGGTCGGCTCCCGGCGCGGGCGTCACCACCAGGCCGCGCCGGGGGTGGTCCTGGACGAGGCGCCAACCCTCGGGCAGCGCCAACCCGGACGAGGCCAGCCTGCCGATCACCCTGGCCCCAGCGGCGTGCTGGACACCGATCGAGTCCGGTTGCACCCCTTGACGGGTGGGTTTCCCCGCCACCCAGGTGCACACGGGCACGTCGTGGACCGGCCCCGCCAGGAGCAGCGTCGACAACCCAGCCCGAGGAGGGGGCTCGTCCTCGGGCCGGACCTGGGGATTGAGGTTGATCCAGCCGTCGTGGGCGCGGGCCATCTCGTCCATGACCCCGACCACCTCGGAGCTGTCCTCGATGCGGAACTCGACGAGCTGCGTGCGCCGGTGTGCCACCGTGGCGACGTTGTGCCGGAGGCCGATTCAGCCCGGCCCGCGCAAGGCGTGCCCGTCGAAGCTGTCGACGGTGGTGAACTCCTCGACGGGTTGACGTGTGAGCCTTCTCGGTTGGCGCACAGGGTGGCCCAGGGCCACCAACGCCGCCACCGCCACGTGATCGGGTATGCCGAACAGCTCACGGACCTCCGCCTCGCGCCGCACCACCATGGTCGTCATGACCCCGGCCAACCCCTCGGCGCGCGCGGCGAGCAGCAGGCTCCACACAAAGGGGTACACCGAGGCGCCGCCCACCACGGTGTAGTGGTCACAGTCGCGGTCCACCGTCGCCAGCTTGCGCAGGTCGGCGAGCACCAGGATGAGCACCGGGACCTCGTCGAGATGCTCTGCGAACCCTCCGGGGCCCGCCGCCGCTGCGATGCCCACGGCGTCGGCGCCCTCGAGGGCCCGTTGTTCGGCGTCGTGGTCGGTGATGGGAGCCCAGGGCACGAGGCCGGCGGCACTCTGCGCCAAGTACTCGTACCAGCCGGGCACGTAGAGGTCGCGTAGTGCCGCCTTGCGTGCCCGGTCGCGCACGACGACGGCGCGCCACGCCTGACGGTTCCCACCGCTCGGCGCGAACCGGGCCGTGTCCAGCAGGCGGTACACCACGTCGTCGTCCACGGGCTCGGGTAGGAATTCCCGCACTGCCCCGGTGCTGCGCAGTACCTCGATGAGCTCCATCACGCCGACGGTAGCGCCCGGGGCTCTCAGGCGTTGTCTGGCCAGAGATCCTCGGGCTCGCGCCCCTTGGTCTCGGGGAGCAGAGCGAACAGTGCGGCGGCCAGGACCACCGGGGAGAACGTGACGGCGGCGCCGATCTCGAAGTGGCTCCCGACATCGGCGATGGCGCCGAAGGCCACCAGCCCCACGACCGCCCCCACCACGCTGGCGGCCACGTTCCAGCCCGCTACCGAGGCTCGCACCGAGGTCGGGAAGAGCTCGTTGGCGAGCGCGCCGGCGGCAGGCGCGAAGATCGACGCGCAGAACACGGCGATCTCGTAGCCCACGAGCAGAGCCGTTTTCGACCCGCTGTAGGTGAGGATTCCCGTCAGCGCCATGGCCAACATGGCGAACGCCCCTGTCGGCCGGCGGCCGATCCGGTCGGCGAGGAAGCGTCCCAGCAGGAGTCCCGACAGCCCGAACACCGACGCCACCACCACCATGGCGGCGGTGACGTCGCCCGAGACGTGGAGCACGTTCTGCGCGTAGACGAAGATGAAGCTGTTGGCCGGGCCCGTGACGATACCCACGGCGAAGGCGATCGACGACACCGTGACCAGACGCGGCCGGAACTCGGGGGCGATGGCGCCGGGCATGCCGTAGGCGAAGGCCCGGGCCCAACCGACTACGGGAGTGGGTTTTCTGAGGGCCGCTGCCGACACCGCGAAACGACCCGGTTCGGCCAGCCACCGCCGGATGAAGAAGATCGCCAGCAACGGCACGACCGAGAGCGCGAACAGACCCCGGAACCCGAGAGTGTTCTTCCACAGGCCGTTGATCACGGCGGTCAGACCGGTACCCACGCCGTACCCCGCGGCGATGAGCGCAATGGCCTTGGCGCGGTCTGACGAAGCGGTTTCCTCGGCCGCGCTCACCTGAGCGACGGCGTTGGTGGCGCTGAGCAGCGGGCGCCCCAGGGCGAAGATGACCACGAACCACCAGTACCCGGGACTGAACGCGGCGAGGACGGTGAAGGCGAGTCCCAGCGCGCACGTCGCCACCAACACGGTACGGCGCCCGACGCGGTCGGCCAGGCCCGACAACGGCAACCCGCCCAACGAGGCCAGACGCAAGATCGCCAGGCCCACCCCGAGCTCGGTGCCCGACAGGCCGGCTTGGTCCACGATGGAGTTCCCGTGCACGACTCGGCCGAAGTGGCGGGCCACGTCGCCCAGTGCCGCCACCGCTCCGAACTGGCCGAAACCCGAAGCCAGTGCCATGAGCGCCACGGCCACGACGGCCGGATCGGACCAGGCACGCAGGCCGAAGTCCTGTTTTTCGGGTCGATTCGGAGTGACGATCGATCCGTTCTACACGCCGGTCCGTCTTCGGGCACGGAGGCGACACCACGAGGACCGGCGCTGCCCTCCGGCCCCGGCGCGCACCTCGTAGGCTGCCCCCGGCTGCCCGGGCTCAGCTCGGGTCGTAGGGCGGCCGGAGCCCTTGCCCTCGTGACCGAGACTCGCCTGCCCACGGACGCCCCGCCGCCGCGCTCCGGGCGTCGACGCGTGGCCACCTGGGTGGCTCACGCGGTCTTGGCCGCGGTGGCGTACATCCCTCTCCTGCTCACCGCCCCGGGTCGCGTGGGAGCCGACACCAAGGCCTACCTGTACCTCGATCCGGTCCGGTGGCTGTCGGTATCGGCTTCGATGTGGGACCCCGATCTCGCCATGGGATCGGTGACCCACGAGTACATCGGCTACCTGCTGCCCATGGGCCCGTACTACGCGCTCATGCACGTCCTCGGGGTCCCCACGTGGGTGGCCCAGCGCCTGTGGACCGGGAGCCTGCTCTTCCTCGCCGGCGCCGGGGTGCTGTTCTTGTTGCGCACGCTGTCACCCACGACACGGCGACCCGGCGCCGGGTCGCTCGACATGGGGACCGGGGGCGGACTGGGCGCCATGGTGGGCGCCCTCGGCTACATGTTGTCGCCCTACGTGATGCAGTACGAGGCGCGCGAGTCGGTGCTCCTTCTTCCCTGGGTCGGCTTGCCGTGGATGGTGGGGATCATCGTCCGGGCTCTGCGCAGGGGGGGATGGCGCTACCCGGCCCTGTTCGCCCTGGTGGTGGCGATGGTGGGCAGCACCAACGCTGCCTCGCTGCTGTTCGTGGGTGTCGCACCTGTGTTGTGGGTGGTGTGGGAGCTCGTCACCGGTCGGGTGGCGTGGCGGCGCGCCGTCTCCACGGCGTGCAAGGTGGGCGTCCTGAGCGTGGCGGCGTGCGCGTGGTGGATCGTGGGGCTCGAGGTCGAAGGCGCCTTTCTCGGAAGTGTCCTCCGCGATACGGAGTCGATCCCTACCGTGGCGCGCACGAGCCTCGCCTCAGAGACCCTGCGCGGTCTCGGCTACTGGTTCTTCTACGGGGTGGACAAGCTAGGCCTGTACCTGCCCACGGCGGGCGCCTACATGACGTCGCTGTGGTTGCTGGCGGTGAGCTTTGCCCTCCCGGCCGCCGCCTTCCTGGGGGCGTTCTTCGTCCGCTGGCGCGAGCGGGCCTACTTCGTGGCCCTCATCCTCGTCGGCACGATCCTCGCCGTCGGCGTGTACCCGTTGTCGGACCCCTCCCCCCTCGCCTCGGTGGTCAAGGCGAGCTCGGCGAGCTCCACGGCCGGACTGGCGCTGCGCAGCACCAATCGGGCCACGCCCCTCGTCGTCTTGGGCATCTCGGTGCTCCTGGGAGCAGCCGTCGCGGCATTCCTCCGGCGCTGGAGGGTGGCCGGCACGATCACGGCCGTGGCCGTGGCGGGGCTCATCGCCGCCGATCTCCCCGCCTTGTGGAGCGGCCAGTTCGTGACCGCCAGCCTGTCGCGCCCGGAGCAGGTGCCTTCGTACTGGACGAAGGCGGCGCGGTTTCTCGACGAGCAGCCCGGCGCGACGCAGACTCGGGTCCTCACCGAACCGGGCATCGACTCCGCCTACTACCGATGGGGGACGACGCTCGATCCTGTGCTTCCCGGGCTCATGACGCGACCCGAGGTCGAGCGGGGCCTCGTGCCCTACGGCTCGGCGGGATCGTCGAACCTGCTCACCGCTCTCGACGAGCAGGTCCAAGAAGGGACCTTGGATCCAGCGCGCTGGCTCCCATGGCGCGCCTCATGAGCGCGGGTGATGTGGTTGTCCAATCGGATCTCCAGTACGAGCGTTACGACACGCCACGCCCCCGAGCGCTGTGGCAGACACTCGACCCTCCCCCCGGGCCTCGGCACGCCGATCGGTTTCGGAAACCCCGCCGTGACGGCGGCGAAACCGGTGAAGTACCCGCTGATCGACGAAACCGAGCTCGGGCTCCCCCACGACGCCCCCTACCCGCCGCCGGTGGCCGTGTTCCCCGTGCCCGGGGCCCGGCCCATCCTCCGCGCCGAGTCCGCCACCCACCCACTGGTGGTCGACGGGGACGGGAGCGGATTGGTGGCTGCCGCCGCCGCCGGCCTCCTCGACGCAAATGCCACCGTCTTGTACTCGGCGTCGCTGGCGACGGACCGGGCCGGCTTGCAACGCGCCCTGAAGGAGGGCGCCGACCTCGTTGTGACCGACAGCAACCGCAAGCGCGCCGAGCAGGTGGGCTCGGTGCGTGACAACTTCGGGTACACCGAGATGGCTGGGGAGAAGACCCCCGTCCCCGACGCGCGCGACGTGCGGACGTCACCGTTCCCGCCGCAGGCCGGTAACGCCAGCAAGACCGTCGCTGTGGAGGAGGGCGTGAAGAGCGTCGAGGCCAGCAGCTACGGCAACCCCATCACCTACACGCCCGAGAACCGTCCCGACCAGGCCATGGACGGCGATCTGCGCACGGCGTGGACGGTGGACGCCTTCGGGAATCCCGTCGGCCAGTACCTGCGCATCGCCTTGGACCACCCCGTGACGACCAACCACGTCAACGTCGTCCAGCCCTTGTACGGGCCCCGCAACCGCTGGATCACCCGCGTCACGCTGCGCTTCGACGGCGGCCATGGCATCACCGAGACAGCTCGACGGCGCGTCCCGGACGTCGGGCGGACAGACCATCACCTTCCCGTCGCGGTCCTTCTCGACCCTGCAGATCACGATCGACGCCACCAACGCCGGGACGCTGCAGTCCTACGGGGGCCAATCGGGAGTGGGGTTCGCCGAGGTGCGCGTGGCCGGGCAGCAGGTCCACGAGCTCATCCGCATGCCCGAGGACCTCCTCGACGCCGCCGGGGCGTCGTCGGCGTCGCACCGCCTGACGCTCGTCATGACGAGGGACCGCGTGGCGCCGGTCCCTCCCCGCACCGATCCCGAGGTCGACATGGCCCGCGCCTTCACGCTCCCGACGGCGCGCGCCTTCTCGGTGAGCGGCACGGCCGAGGTCTCGCCCCTGATCCCCGACGACGTCATCGACAGGCTGCTGGGCACGACGGTTCCGGGAGTGGTGGCCGCGTACTCCTCGGGCCGACTGCCCGGTGACTTGGGGGACCGGGCATCGTCGACGCTCGACGGCAACCCCGCCACGGTATGGAGCCCCGGTCTCGGGCCTCAGGCGGGCAACTGGCTCGAGTACAACCTGGCCAAGCCCATCACCTTCGATCACCTGTCGATGGCCATCGTCACCGACGGCCGGCATTCGGTACCCACCTCCATCACCGTCAGCGCCGACGGCCAGCGCCGCAAGGTCGTGGTCTCCCGGCACTGGCCGACGGTGCCAAGCCCGTGGACCACTCAGACGGTGACGGTGCAGTTTCCCGCCCTGTCCGGCTCGCACGTGCGGGTCACGTTCGACACGGTGCGCACGGTGACAGATCTCGACCAGTACTCCAACAAACCCATCGGCCTGCCCCTCGGGATCGCCGAGATGTCCATCCCGGGCGTGGCGGACGCCAGGCTGGCGCCCTCGATCGCTGCCGGGGACGTGCCGCAGCGACCTGCTCACGGTGGACGGGACCCCCGTCCCGGTGAGCATCACCGGGACGACCCAACGTGCCGCTTCGCTCGGACGCCCTCGAGGTGCGGGGTTGTGGGAGCGCCGCCCACGGGATCTCGCTGGGCGCGGGAGCCCACGAGTTGCAGACCCAACCCGGGTCCTCATCGGGCATCGACTTCGATGTCGACAGCTTGATCTTGGACTCGGCCCCGGGCGGGTCGGCCCTCGCGCCGGGCGCCTCGGGGCGTGCCCAGCCCACCGACTCGGGTCCCGCGCCGCCGGTGTCGGTGCTGCACTCCTCGGCCACGTCCGCCACGGTCGTCGTGCACGACCCCACGGCGCCGTTCTGGATGGTGCTCGGCGAGAGCACCAATGCGGGTTGGCACGCCATCGGTGGCAGGCAAGGACCTGGGTCCGCCACAGCTCATCGACGGCTACGCCAATGGGTGGCTCGTCACCCCGAAGACCTCGGGCCGCGACATGGTGATCACGTTGGAGTGGACGCCACAGCGACCTCGTGGACGATGCCATCGCGTTGACGGGCGTGGCCCTGCTGGTGTGCCTGGTCTTGGTGTGCTGGCCGCGCCGCCGGCGCCGGGTCGAGACCGATCCCGTGTCGCCATCGTCCCGGCGGGCCACGTCCCGCACCGGTCCCTCCTCGGCGATCCGCGTGTCGTGGTTGGACGATCCCGGGCCGGTGCTCGGATCCCCCGTGCGCTCCTCGGGGAGCAGCCGTACCGCCCTGGTACGTGGTGTAGGTGTGTCGTTGCTGGCGGGGGGTGTCACCTCGGCCGTGGTGGCACCGGCGGCGGGCATTCCCGTGGCGTGGCCACCTTGCTGGCGGTCGTCAGCTCCTACGGGCGATGCTGCTGGCGCTCGGATCGGTGGGTCTGCTCGTGGCGTGGACGAGATGGTCACCGCCGCGCAGAACAAATTCCACTACCTGGCCGAGTTCGGATGGCCGACCCATTTCTAGACGGCGAGCACCCTGGCGTGGCTGGCGGTCGCCGCCCTCGCCGCCGACGCGCTGGTGCAGGAGGTGCCGACAGCGTCGTGGTCGCCGGGTCGGCGCCGCGGTCTCGCGGCAAGGCCACGTCGTGTTCGCGATGGGGGCGGCGCCGCGCCGAAGACGCACCAGAGAGGTGACCTGACGCTGGGCCGTCATGCTACGGTCGACCGGTTGATGGTCGACGTCGCGTCCGCTCCTGCGCCCGAGGCCGTCGACGCTGCAGCCGGTGAAGACGAGGCGCGTCCCTCGGTTCGTCGACGAGGGAAACGACAAGAACCGTCTGAGCGGCCCCGACACTTCCCTTGCTTCGACGGGCTGCGCGCCATCGCCGCCATCCTCGTGGTCCTGGTCCATACGTCGTTCGCCTCGGGCTTTACCCTCCGCTCGCCGGAGGGCATCTACACCGCCCGATTCGAAATCGGGGTGTCGGTGTTCTTCTTGATCTCGGGCTTTCTCCTGTACCGGCCCTTCGCGGCGTCGCACATCGCCGGGGGAGCGTCCCCGGCCGTGGGCAAGTTCTGGGTGCGTCGCTTTCTCCGGATCATGCCTGCGTACTGGCTGGCTTTCGTCGTGACCAGCTACGTCATGCACGCCAACAAGCTCGTCCCGGGATGGCACTCGCTCTTGATCTACCTCGGTTTGCTCCAGGTGTACTTCCCGTCGCGAGCGCTGACAGGGATCACCCAAGCGTGGTCGTTGTGCACAGAAGTCGCCTTCTACCTCTTCTTGCCCCTGTACGCGGTGGTGCTGTCGCGGCGAGGCCGTTCGGACCGACCGCAGTTGCGACGCGAGCTGGTGGCGCTGTCGGGGCTTTTCGCCACCGGCTTGGGGCTTCGATTCTGGCTTCTGCACGTACACGGTTCCCTTGCCTACGTCATGCTGGAGTGGCTTCCCGCCTGCTTGGACCTCTTTGCGCTGGGAATGCTGCTGGCCGTCCTGAGCGCTTGGACGGCGCATGGCGCCGCTCAGCCCCGGTGGCTCTGGAGCCCTGTGATGCCCTGGCTCAGCTGGTCGCTCGCCGCCGCCCTGCTGTGGGCTGTCTCGCACCTGGGGGAGTCCAGGCTGCCACTCCAGCACCCAGGACCAGCCCGCGGGCTCGCCCAGGAGGTGCTGTACGGCCTGTTCGCGTTCTTCCTCCTGCTACCGGCGGTGTTCGGGCCCCAGCGCACCGGAGTGATCCGGAAGACGCTGCAGTGCCAGCCGGTCGCCGCGCTGGGCATCGTCTCCTACGGCGTCTACCTGTGGCACCAGGCCTGGGTCGAGCTCTTCCTGCGATGGACCGGTCAGCTGTTCCGCGTGTCGTGGCTTGAGATGTTCGCTGTCGTATTCAGCTTGGCAGTGGCGTGCGCGGCGGCGAGCTACCTGGCGGTCGAACGGCCGATCCTGGGGCTGAAAGACCGTCTGGGGTGGTGGAGCAGCTCCCCAAACGCTCGTCGCCTCGGTGTCGGCGCCGGGCCGAACGCAGAGCGGGCGTGAGTGCCTCGAGGTACCCCGCGTACGACGTCGGCGGGGGGCCCGGCTCCTCGGACTCGGTCCCAGAGGCGGTCGAGCGCGACGGCGGAGAGCAGTACCAGCGACACCTCGAAGGGGGTGCGGTAACGGGTCTGGCCGAAGCTGACGAGCACGGTGGCCACCACATCGAGGCCCACCGCCAGCAAGGGAAGGACTGGGACACGTCGCCGTCGCAATACCACGATGCCGCCAATGGAGAATGCCACCAACGCGTAGTACATGCCGAGACCGACCAGCGCCCAGTGGTACGGACGTGTCTCGACGAAGAAGTCGAGGTCAACCTGCTCCAGAGGGTGGAAGACGCCGAAGGCCCTCCCACGCGGGCCAGCTCGACGCGTAGGAAGCGATCCTGGTGCGTGCGGATGTAGTGCAGCGCGTAGGACTGTGCCTGTGCCGCTTGCACCGATTGATCGGCGTGGAGATCGACCGGTGCTCGTTGTGAGCACCGATACGACCAATACCCCTCGAAGGGCCCCGACCAGACCTGATTGCAGTTGGCGGACGCCAGTGTGATGCCGAGCCCGGTGCTTATGAAGGTGGGCTTCTCGAACCGGCTCATGTTGTAGCCCACCCACGGAGCCACCACCACGACGGCGGCCAGGGTCCCGAGCCCCGCCAGGGCCACGCGGCTCCGCCACCGCAGCCGGGCCAGCAGGGCCAGGGGTACCAACATGATGGGCACCAGGAGGGTGAACTCGTCCCGGCCCAGCATGGCCACACCGAGGGCGGCCCCGAAAGCGAGCATGCGGCGTGTTCCGGGCTGCTTCCAGAACCGGTACGCGCACAGAAGGACCAGTGCCACCAGGAGCGGGGAGAGGCTCTCGGAAAGGGCGAGCTCGTCGCTCATCCAGATGTTCGGGTACACCGCGACCAGGAACGCCGCCATCAGGCCAGCCCGTCGCCCCGCTATCTCGCGGCCCGTCAGGCCGCACACGGTGATGGCCGCGGCACCGATGACGCAGCACCACACGCGGTGCGCGAAGAACGACTTCAATCCGACCACCGAGGTCATGGCCAAGACGAACACGAACAGCGGCGGCCAATCGGCGGTCTGGACGAACTCATGGGGGTGCCTGGTGAAGAGCCAGGGATCGATGAAGCCGTACCCCTCCACGAGCAGGTTGGCAGCGTTGTGGAAGTAGTACGCGTCCCCGCCCGGCTGGCGATTGGGACGCCCGAGAACGGTGCCGAGCCGTATCCCGAACCCTGCCAGGGTGATGACTCCCAGCCAGGTCCACCACCGACGCGCCTCGCTCCCATCCGATACTTCCCCCGGACTGGGCACATTCGTGGTGCCAGGGAGCGCGGCAGGCGCAGTCGCGGTCGCCATCACGTCGCGCCGTGCGTGTCGGTCACGACGCGTCCCGGTCCGTCGGCGCCACCGGGCGTCGGCGGAGTACCAGCAGCAGGTTCCAGGTGGCCACCTCGCGTACCACGGGAACGGCGACGAGCCAGTGCAGCCAGTCGGGGTAGTACCGGGGCAGGGCGTCGACAATGTCCACGGCGGGATGGTCACGGGCCATTCTCAGGCTCGTGCCCACATGGCAGGCGAAGAGCGACGAACCGAACCGGTTGCCCGGTGAGCGCCCGTGGAGCCGTTCGTACCTGCGTGCGGCGCGATTTCCACCCAGGTAGTGCCACGGAGCTGTTTCGTGGCCCCCCCACGGCGAGTACCACGCCGTGAACGACAAGTAGACGATGCCGTTGGGGCGGGTAACCCGGACCATCTCGTCGACGAAACGGCGAGGTTCGGGCACGTGTTCGAGCACGTTGGACGAGAACACCACGTCCGCCACCCCGTCGGGCAGCGGAAGCAGGTTCCCGTCACCGGCGACGGTGCGCCCCGGGGCCAGGCGCCCAGGGCTGACGGCGCGACGATGAAGCGCACGCCGAGCGGCGTCGGAGGGGGTCTGCGCACGACGGCCCTCGCCGTCGCTGGACAGGACCGAGTCGTCGTGTTCCGGTGCCGCGGCCTCGGGCTCCACGAGGACGCAGCGCGCCCCGGCTGCGACGAAGGCCTCGGTGAAGTACCCGCCGCCGCCGCCCACGTCGACCACGAGTCTTCCCTCCACGGCGGCATACCGGCGCAACTGGTGCACGGAGTCCGCCGCCTGGATCCGGTAGAAGTGATCGGGATCGGTCTGCTCGAAGCGAAAGGCACGGAACAACGCCACCGACCGGCGCAGCCCTCGTGTGTCGGCAGGGGCCGACGACGAGGTGGCGCGATCAGGCGCCGTCATCATGTCGGCACATGGTACCGGGCTCGGTCCACGAAGCGCTGCCCCGATGCACCCACCCTAGGTGTCCCACGCCGCCGGCAGGGGTGGTGGCGCCAGGCTCCTCCACGCCACGAGGGCGACCACATAGGCGCCGAGCCCGAGCCACAGGACCACGTGGAAGCCATAGGCCATCGACAGGAGCGTGGCCAGGACCGCACCCACCACAGAGGCAAAGCCGTTCACCGCCCAACCCCAGGCCACGTACTCGCGGGGGCATCGGTCATGGCCGCGACGGCCCGCACCCCGAGGGGCATGAACATGCCCAGACACAGACCGAGCGGCCCCAGCAGGCCGAAAGCGATCGGCACCCGCGCTGCCATGGGCAGTGCGAGGAGCGCGTCGGTGACAGGCGTCAGTCCCAGGACATAGAAGATGGTCAGCCCCGCGATCGCGAGAAAGAGCACAGGGACCGCGCGCGGGTGGTGCCCGAACCTGCCACTCAAAAGAGCACCCACACCGGTGCAGACCAGGAGCGACATCAAGGTGATGGTCAGTGCGTAGGTGGGATAGCCGAGGAAGAGGTTGAGCAGCTGCATCAGAGTGACCTCGAAGAACATGAACCCGAAACCAATGGCGGCAAAGAACAGCGCCGAGGTCCTCTTGCGGGGCAATCGCCGCCAGGTCGATCGGATGGCGACGAAGGGAAGCAGGAGGAACAGCGCGGAGATCGCCACGGCCACAGCGAAGAGGAGTACGAGGACGCGCTCGCCCACCTGGTACTCCCGGTCCTGGCTCGTAATGGGGTGGAAGAAGTCTCGCAGTACGGTGCCGAATCGGGCGAAGTGCCAGAAGTAGGGATCATTGTCCGTCGTGGGTACCACGTTGTAGCGATAGGACGAGTAAAACGAACGGAGCTGGGCCGGGGTGCTCGAAATCACCGTGTTGACGGGGTTCTTGGCCACGGAGTGGCCCGGGGCGTACTGCAAGGTGGTCCCCCGTACCGCCGACAGTGACGCCACGAACCGGTCCACCTCAGAGGACGTGAACGGCGCACGCTTGACGATGATGGTGGACAGGGTGAACGATCCGAAGAATCGCGCCGGTGAGCTCGCCACCAAGATGTGGTCTTGGGGATCGGCAATCCCCAGATCCGCAAGGGCTTGACGGGCCGTGGCGACGAAGCGGGTGGTCCGGTACGGGCTGTCCTGGTAGTTGATCTCACCGAACTGCGCGACGAAGATGCCGTCGGTGGTCAAGTGGTCCAAGCTGTCGACGATGGCGTTGGTGGTATAGAGGTAGCTCTCGGAGAGGACGAAGGCGCTGGCGGTAGCGGCATTGGTAGCTGCGTAGCTGTCAGGTGCGGGATACCAGATGAGGTTGTAGGACTGGTGGCTCCGAGCGATGAACGACCGGCCGTCTGCGTTCACGTAGTTGACCGACGGATCCTGGGCGAGATGGCCGTCGAAGTTGGCGTAGGTGGTCTTCACGAGCGAGTAGGTAATGGGATTGAGCTCCACGGCGTCGATGTGCTTGGCTCCCAACCACAGCGAGGCCAGGACCTCGTGGCCACCCGCAGCACCGATGATGGCCTCGAGCTGAGGGGGTGCCTTGTTGACGGAGAAGGGGATGGAGCGGGGGTCGGCACCGAAGTCGTAGTGGGCCAGCGAAGCCACCTTGCCGTCCCACCGGTAGATGGCGGACCCGATGATCCCATCGTGATACAGGGCTCGCACATCGGGTGATTTCTGGACGACGTCCACTCGGAAGATGGCACTCCACGCGGAATAGATCGGCTTTTGCATCTTCACGCTGATCTTGGTGGTGTCGAGGCGTTGCGCCGGCAGCAGATTCGGGTCCACGACCAGCACGATGGTGAAGGCGAGGAGCAGCAGCACGACGGGCAGGGCGATGGGGCGGGTACGGCCCATGACGATGGCGGCGGCCACCAGGAGAACGGCCGCCGCCAACATGATCGCCGCGGGCGGTCCGATCGAGCCTGTCAGGTAGATCACCAGTGCGCAGGCGAGCCCCGCACCCAAGAGGTCGGCGAAATACAGGCTGCCAACTCCCTGGGACCTTCGACCGAACAGCGTGGCCATGATCACGCCCGGCGCCACGAAGGGGACGAAGATGAACAAGCAGATGGCGAAGAGCTCCCCCATGCTCTTCGCCGACGACACCGTGCCGTAGTCCCAGATCGCCAGCGAGTCGAGTGACGTGTATGCCACCGCGACGTAGCTCGCCACTACACCCAACGCCCCGAGCAGCAAGCTCCACAGAAGCACCGTGTCGATTCGGGCCCGTCGCAGGCGTTGGGACACCGCCACCAAGACTCCACCGGTTCCGATGCCCAAGAGCGCCAGGCCGATGACGAGATATGTGTAGTAATAGAACAGCTTGAAAGAGATGACCCGCGTGTAACAGACCTCGACGAGGATGGCTGCGAAACTCACGAGCAGGATCTCGGCGTGATATCCCTGGCGCCGCGCTCGGGCATGCACCGGTCCGGCGCGGACACTCGTGGCCGGCCGGGTCAGGAGCGTGGTCACGGGCGTCTGTCTACCACGCGCCCAGTCGAGTTCGACATTTCGTCAGTGTCAATGAGGCGCTACGGCAACACGCAACTTCTGGCGCGCATGAGTCCACGTCTCGCCCTCGACGACAGCGAAGGGTGGGCATACGCCGTGCACGGCAGCGACGTCATCGGTAGCGGCGACGTCATCGCCCCGGAGTGATGTAGCGCGCAGTCGCCACCTTTCCCGCGTGGAAGTCGAGCACCCACACACAACCCTTGAGCCCCGGCGGCCGTCGGCTCAGCCGGACACCGTCTTCCGAGGCAAGAGCTGCCAACACATCGCCGATCACCTCTCCGTGGGTGCACAGGACCACCGGGCCCGACGGTTCGGACAAGGACAGAGCCCTGACGAGTCGGATGGCCTGTCGCCCCGCATTGGGAGTGAGGGCGGGGTCCTCCACCACCACCAGGTCCGTTCGGGTGGCGATGAGCTCCGTGGTCTGCAGGCAACGTGTGTAGGGGCTCGAGATGAGTCGGGTCGGCTTCATGGGGACGACGATCCCCACCAGGTGCTTGGCCTGACGCCTTCCTCGGGCGTCGAGGGGCCGGAGCCGGTCCTCGCCGGCCCAACCCTCTTTCGTCCCGGCGTGGCCGTGACGTACGAGCAACATCAGCACAGTGGACCATGATGCCCGGTGGGCGGAGTCGGGGCGCTGCTCTTTGTGTGATTGAGCCTGGGTCCGGTGTCGCGAGCCGCTCTGGCAGCGTGCCACTCCCCCGGCGGCGGTCACAACCGCCGTTCCCGAGCACGCCTGGCGGCGTCGAGCCTGAGCCTCATGGCCACGTTCTCGCCGCGATGCTCGGATAATCTCGGGGAAGACCGAGTCGAGGAGGTCGCAGCGCGTTGCCGTGGGAGCCGATCGCGATCACTAGCAAGGATGCTGTCGATGTCGAAGGAGACGAGGTCCGGGTGGTGTGGTCGCTCAACCGACGACCCACCAGCGATTGGGCCCGCGAGTTCCGTAGCGCCGCCGTGCAGCGCAGTGGCTCCCCCGCCTTCGTGAACATGCCCTCGCCCGACATCCGAAGCGGCGGTGCGGTCCATTGGACGGTACCGGCCGCCGACCTTCGAGGCGCGGTGCAGTACGTCAAGGCGTGCGTGGAAGCCGCCAACGAGGGACACCGCCAGCTCCTCATACGCCGCGAAGAGGAGCGTCGCCGCCGGGAAGACGAGGAACGGGCCAAGGCACTTCGCCTCCAGGCTGCCCAGCAGGCTCTCAACGCACTGGACTGATTCCCTATGGGGGATCGGACCTCGCCGCGTCACCGCTCGCCGTCAGCCACTGGCCAGGATCCGGCTGACGTCGTCACCGACCGCACGGATGAGGTCGAGCAGCATCGCCAGGCGTTGTTGGGGGCTGGAGGCTTCGAGTAGACGCTGTCGATCGAAGGGGTTGACAGGTGCCAGCGCGCACAGGCGCCAGGCGACCTCGTCGGGGGTGTCGCCGAAAGAGAATGTCGGCGGGACGGCAGGTGCCTCGCCGAGCTCGGAGAGAAGGGCTCGGACGCGTCGCAGCTCCGCCACGGCCGTGCGCAGGGTGTCGCCGTCCTCGGTAGGCATGGTGGCGCCGTCGTGGACGAGCGCACGGGGGTAGGGCTCGTCGTCCAACCATTGCCTCACCCGGATCAGGCCGAGCCCGGCGACGATCAGGTGCCATCGACCGTCGGCCTGGGGCTCGGCTGTCTCGATGGACGCCACGGTGCCTACATCCAAACGCTCGTCGCCTCCCCCAACCTCTGACCCGCGGGCGATGAGGACCACGCCGAAAAGGCCGTCGCCGGCGAGACAGTCGTCGACCATGCAGCGGTAGCGGGGTTCGAAGACGTGCAGAGGCACACGGCTGTAGGGGAACAGCACCGTCGACAGAGGGAACATGGGGAGGCACCGGTCGTCGGCCATCCCTCCAGGATGCCCGGGGCCGTCGCCGGGCGCGCCGGGCGCGCCGGTGACCGCCCGCCTCCCGCCCGGGCCGGCCGGGCGCGGGGTGGCTGCGCCGGCTCTGACGCTCCGTGGCCGGTCCAGCCGGAATTGGATCAGGGTTGTGACTAAGTTGGGGGGCTGGTGGCCCGGCTGGCCCACAATCAGTAACACATAGGGGACTAGGAGTGGCTTGACAGTCCGCAGCCCGAGCACCCCCGGGACTGGGTCGGACGGTGCCTGCGTCACTTCGTCACACAGCGGCCTGAGAGAGACAATTGGCGACCGACGACGGCGAGGTGTGGGTTGACGAGCGCAACGACCTCCGACAGGAGGTCCGGGAACTGCGTGATCGGCTGACCAGCGTCGAAGGCCATTTCAGAGGTGTGGTCGACAACAGCACCGACGGGGTGGTCGTGGTCAACCGCGACGGGATCGTGGTGTTCGCCAACTCGGCGGCGGCCACGATGCTCGGGACGACACGGGCGCAACTGGTCGGCAAGGCGGCGAGCTTTCCCGTGGCCTCGACGACCTCACGGCGGCCCGATCACGAGGTATTCCTGGCCGACATGCGCGTCCTGTCCACGGATTGGGACGACGAGCCCGCGGTCCTGGCGCTGCTGCGTGACGTCACCGAGCGGTCCGTGGCGGACGCCGAGATGGCGTACCGGGCCACTCACGACGCCGTGACCGGGCTCCCCAACCGCTACCTGCTCGACGACCGGTTGAAGCAGGCGTTGGCGAGGGACCGTCGTCAGCCCAAGACCCTGGGCGTCCTGTTCTGCGACGTCGACGGGCTCAAAGGGATCAACGACCGGCTCGGCCACGCCGTCGGAGACCAGGTCCTGATGGAGACGGCCAGACGCATCGAGGCGGTCATCCGACCGGCGGACACCGCCGCCCACCTCGGTGGGGACGAGTTCGTCGTCCTGTGCGAGAGCGTCGACGAGGACGGGGCGACTGCCGTGGCGAGTCGAGTGGAGACCGCCTTCGACGTCCCCATGAACGTCGACGGCGTCGAGCTGAGCGTGGGCATCAGCGTCGGCCTGGCCATGACGAGCGACCCCGACGTCCTTCCCGCCGACCTGCTGGCCGAGGCGGACCACGCCATGTATCGGGCCAAGCAACGACGTCGACGCCAGTCAGGTCGCTGACGCCACCTCGTCAGGGGCGACGGGCACCGTCATGGGCTCGCTGTCGCCACGACGGTCTCGCACCACGCAGACCCAGATGAGCGCGGCCAGTGTGAGTACGAGCACGACGAGCAGCTCGGGGTACAAGGCGAAGCCCACGTAGCTGAAGACCACGGTGTGCACCCCGCGTGGGACCATGACCCCGACCACCGCCGGAGCGAGCATCTGGGTCGTCGCTCGACGACCGTCGACACGGACAGACCAACCCGGGTCGAACGACGCACTGAGGACGACCACCGCCTCTCGCTGCGCCACGACCGTGGCGCTCACGAGGCCGTCGGGGAGGTCGTCACGCTCGCTGCGAACCGTACCCGCCGGACCGGCGATGTCCGAGACGGACCGGGAGGTGAGCGGGGCCGGGGGGCTGTCGCCATAGGCGACCGCCAGGTAGCGCCCCGTCCCGGGGAGATCCGAGCGAAGGTAGGGGACGCTCATGACCCCCACGTCGGTCCGGTCGGCGCTGAGCACTCCGACCGTCTCGACCACACGGACGTACCCGCGTCCGGGAAGGAGCCAGAGGCGGTAGGGACCCGCCGTCATGACGAGCCGGGCGGGCACGGGAGGCGGGTGGCCGGCAGGCAACACCATGTAGTGCACGGCGAAGAGCGCGAAGTCACCCGGGACGTCTTCGTCGAAGAAGTACTCGGGGTCGGTCATCAACGATGCCGTGCGCAGCGTGTAGCCCACCTCGTCGACATCGCGGCTCTCGAGGTACTTGAACACCGGCACGGAGCCGACGGTGAAGGTGGAACCCCAATTCGATGGCATGCCTGCGTACACACGCCCTCCACCGTGATCGTCCACGTAGGCGATGAGGCGGTCGACCTCGGATCCCTGGGTTCCATCGGCAGTGTGCTGGGCACCGATGGCCTGGGCGTTGCTCGCCGCGAACGCCCCGATCTGGGACCACGCCGGGGCCAGAACGGCCACAGCCAGTAGGCAGGATGCCGCCACGAGGGCGATGCGCCGGGACGGCACCGCCATCCACGCCGCGGCTCGCGGCCACACCCTCGCCCCCATTTGCCCCGCCGCTCGGGCCAATGCCACCCCGCCGAGGCCTGCGAGGTACAGACCCGCCAGCTGGGTCCCCATCATGAAGCGTCGCATGAAGATGTCGGTGCTCCCCGGCAGCAGGACGGTCAGGGAACCGAAGGTGGTGCGACCGAACGACAACAGGAGGCTCATGACCAGCAAGGCCACCAGGGCGCGGCCCGAGGCGTCGGTGCGCCAACGAAGCAGGCAGACCACGAGGCCGGCGGCGAAGAGGACGGTGATGACCGGGGCGCGATGCGCGTCGAAGAACTGACCACTCACGAGCCACGTCATGACCTGTCTGGCGCCGTAGCCGTTCACCAAGGGAGTGTGGGCGAGGACCTCGTTGGTGGCGGCCCAACTGCTGTTGAGCAGGACCGGCACCGTCACCCATGCCGAAAGCAGGAGCGCACCCGCGGCGACACCGGCGGCGCGGGCCAGACGGGAGCGAAGAGCGCTGGGTGTCAGGAAGGGGAAGATGGCAATGGCGATGAGGGCCAGATATCCGGTCTCGAAATGCATCGCCACGGTGAGGGCCACGAAGACCGCGGCAGGCAGGACGGCACGGCGCGACGACATGGCGCGCCACGTGAAGGCCCAGGCGAGGGGCAGCGTCCACGACGCCCACAGCTGGGCCCACACGCCGTAGCCGATCCAGATGTACGCCTTGGGCTCGTACCCGACGCCCACCGCGCTCATGAGCAACGGCGCCGCCGCGGCGGCGAGGACCGACACGCCGCGTCCAAGGTCGAAGAGCCTCGCCGACCAGTACACCGACAGGGGCCACAACGCGAGCAGCAGGTACAGCGTGATGCGAAAGGCAGCATCCCCGCCGGTCGCCAACCCCAAGGCTCCGGTGAGCATGGCCGGCAGGCTCTGGTAATGGAGGAACTGGGGTGAGCCGAGGCCGAGATAGGGGAACCAACTCGTGAGGGGCAGATGGCCCCCCTGGAATCGTCGGAGCGCGAAGCGCACCATCTGTTCGTGTACGGAGCTGTCGTCGAGATAGGGGACTCCCGTGAGCTCCGAGCGCCAGCTCCACAGGCCCCACACGACCACCCCGGCCAGCAACACCGATGGGGTCACCCGCGAGGCGTGGCGGCCGGCGCGCCCGCGGGGGACGGCATCGGTCACTCCCGCGGTCGTGATGCCACGAGGGGTGGAGAGGCGCGCCAGAGCGGTCTTCACAGCCCCGGTTCCCTGCGCACCCAATGCCGTGGGTTGCAGAGCGCGAGTCGAGGGGCGGCGGCCAGGAGGGGTTCCCTAGCGCGACTTTTTCTTGGCGTGGGGGGCGTGATGTTTCGCAGGATGGTGGTGGACCTTCTTCGTCTTCGTCTTCGTCTTCGTCTTCGGCTTCTTGTGCTTTGGCGCCGGTTTGGCCTTGGGGCCAGGTCCGGGTCCGGTCCCCGTGCCCGTGCCCGTGCCCGTGCCCGTCCCCGTGCCCGTGCCCGTGCCCGTGCCCGTGCCTGTACCGGTCCCCGTGCCCGTGCCGCTGCCTGTGCCCGTCTTCGCGGTCGTGGCCGTCGTGGCTGTGGTGGGTGTGAAGATCCCACCGCCCGATTCCGTGGTCGTGATCTGCCAACGCAGGGTCGGCTTCACCGGGATCTCCAGCATGGCCGGGACGGCGCCGGCCGGGATCTGGAAATACTCACAACCCTGCGCGCTCTGGTCGGGCTGCACCGGGGCGAACAACCCCAGCCCCGTGCATCCCGGGACGATCGACCCGCTGCTGGTGTCGGGTGTGTAGGTGTGCCCGTCGGTGTCACTCAGCAGAGAATCGACCGTGAGCATCGAGTAGGTGGTAGCTGCCGTCGACGTGTTGTACAGGGTGAGCTGGGCCACGGCCAACGTGCCCGTCGGATCGACGATCACGTTGTTCAAGGTGATCCGGACGCCGGTGGCCGAGAGGGTGGTCCCCACCTTTCCCGTCGTCGGCACGGCGGTCCCCGAGCACCCCGCCACACACAAGGCTGCCAGCGCGCCGAGGGGAAGCCAGAGGAAGGGGCGGGCACGGACCAGCATTGTCATGGCCCCCCGTCCTCGATCCGCCACCGGTGGCACCGGCGCACTCGACCCAATTCCAGCCTCGATTGCTGGCTCAATCCTTCACTACAGGTTACTCGTCCGGGCCCAATATTGGGGGCGCAGGACCACGAAAACACCAGCAATCATAGGCGGCGGCGCGAGATCTTTGGAAGGAACGTGGGGCTATGATGTGCGCGATGCGGGGGGTCGCCATGCGTGAGCGCGACGGCGTCACCGTAGGTCACCCCTCCCATCTGGCGCCCGCAGCCAATGCCGACCTACAACGGTATCGGGTCACTGCGTTGACCGCTTTGGCGGTGGGCGCGCTGCCGTTCCTGTGGGTTCTCTGGGATTTGTGGATCGGCTACATCAATGTCCTACGCCCGGCGGGGGGTGGGCGCATCTACGATCTGCAAGCCGAAGCCATCATGCACGGCCATCTGTGGGCGCCCAAGGGCCTCATCGGAATCGAGGCCTTCGTCCACGATGGGCGGCAGTACACGTATTTCGGGGTGTGGCCGTCTCTGCTCCGGATACCCGTCTTGCTCGTCGATGGCCGGCTCCAAGGCGAGCTCACCGCTCCGTCCATCTTGCTGGCGTGGTTGGTCATCTGCTTCTTCAGCACGGTCCTCATTTGGCGGGTCCGAATGGTCATCCGAGGTCCGGCCCCGTTGGGTCGCGCCGAGGCGACGTCGCTCGGCGTGCTCCTGGCCAGCATCACGGGGGGATCGATCATCCTGTTCCTGGGCGCTACCCCCTGGGTCTACAACGAGGACTTCATGTGGAGCATCGCACTCGCATTGGGGAGCCTCTTCGCCCTGATCGGGGTCCTGGAGCGGCCGACTCGGCGCCGAGTCATGGCATTGGGGATTCTCATCCTCTTGACCAACCTCAACCGAATCACCACGGCGTGGGCCTGTGTGCTCGCGGCGGTACTGGTGGCTGCGTGGTTCGCCTTCGGCCGCAGCACCGTCGAGCAACGGCGCTGGGCCCTTCCGGTTCTCGTTACCGGGCTCGTCCCGTTCATCGTCAGTTGCGGAATCGATGTGGCCAAGTTCGGGACTCCGGTGGGGATACCCCTGGCCGATCAGGTGTGGACGTCGATGAATCTGCACCGTCGCCAGTTCCTGGCCGCCAACGGTGGGAGGTACTACAGCTTGAAGTTCTTGCCGTCCACCTTGACGGCGTACCTGCAGCCGGTCGGCCTGCGATTCCGTACCGTATTTCCCTTCATGACGCTTCCCGCCGCTCCCGCCAAGACCGTGGGCAATGTCATGCTCGACAGCACCTACCGCACGGCCAGTGCGACATCGACGATGCCGCTGTTGCTGATCTTCACCTGCATCGGGGCGATCGGCGTGTTTCGTCGAAGGGTATCTACACGCCTCAGGGGCCTGCGCATTCCGCTGATCGCCATGGTCTTGCCCCCTTGTATCGCTCTGGTCTGGGGCTACATCGATCCCCGCTTTCTCGGGGACTTCCTGCCTGTCCTGGCCCTCGGTGGCATCCTCGGCATGGTCCAGTTCTGGGTCTATGTGGAGCATCGACCACGCCGGGTGCGCCGGATTGCCGTGGGTGCGGTGGTGGTACTGGGAGTTTTCGGCATGGCGGCCAACCTCGGGATCTCGGTCACACCCAACGCCGAGTTCAGAGAGAACCAGCTCGTCTCGTATGTGAAGTTCCAAAAGAGCGTGGGTGACCTGATCGGGCATTCGGTATCGGCCGACGTGGTGCGAGGCAAGACCTTGCCCTACTGGGCGCCCGCCGACGAACTGTTTGTCGTGGGCAACTGTGCGGCGCTGTATTATTCGACCGGCCAGACGTACAACACCATTCCGAAACAGCAGCTCCAGCACCGGACCTGGTTGCCGGTCGGAGAGGTCCCCGGTGACCGTCATCGCGTGAAGATCACCTTTGCCGGACCTCTGTCGGCTCTGGGGCGAGGGGTGCCCTTGGTGACGGTGGGCCGGGCCACGGTCTGGGTGGAGCCGGCCGGGTCCGACCACATTCGGTTCCGCGTCTCTGACCCGCGCTACCACACGTCGGGCTCGCGTGGTACGGGTCCAGTTGAACGAGACCTATGGGGTTTCGATCCTGACAGACGTCAACTTGGACGTCGTGAACGTCAACATGGAGAAGCGGCAGGTTCTCAACGGTGTCATCACCACCAAGGGAACGCCTGTGGTGCACGCACAGGAAAGCGCAGCGCTGTCCGTTGTAAACGTCACCGGTCCTCAGCCCAGCATGTCCCTGTGCCGTAGCCTCGTGAAGCGCTGAGTCCCCCAGGGCTTCAGGAAGGTGAACTGTCCCCGCGCTCGTTTCGCCGCCTCCACAGCCGCACTCGTTCGACGGGCCCGAAGAGCTTGCTGGCGGCGCGGTCGGAAAGTCCCAGATGGCGCTTGGCCCAGTCGTATGTCCGCAGGGCGTGCTTGTCGAGGTAGATGACGACAGAGCGAGCCCCGTCGCCCGGTCGGGCTCGGTAGTCCGTGGAGCGCACCACGGGGTGATCCTCGGCGGTGAAGTAGTAGAGCGCCAGTGATTGTCGCGCCACTCCCGTCGGACAGCGCATGGGTTCGGGGTGCCCATGAAAGGAGTCGGCATTGGTGGTGAAGATCACGGCACGATTGCCGAGGGGGGCGATGACGGCTTCGCACCGGGTCATGTCGGTGTTCCAGAACTCGAGGTCCCCGCCGTATTCCGAACGCCAGCCGGCGTTGAGATAGAGGAGGAGGTTCACGCGACGCCGCCAATTGCGGTGGCGGGGATGAACCGTGAAGTCGGCATGGATGTTGAGGAAACCTCCGGCAATCGACTGGTGCAGGCCGCCCCCTTCGAGGGACTCGTCGATGAGCAGGTCCTCGATCCCTGTGAGTCGGGAGAGGAAGTTCACGAACCGGGGTGACTGGAATGCGTCCAACACCGACTGCAGCGTCGGCTTCCACGTCTGTGGGTCGGTGTTGCTGAACTTGCGCTCGTTGGCGTGAAGGTAACTGTTCCACTTGGCGGGATCGAGCGGAGGGAACTCGCCTATGGCGCGCTCGGCTGCGGCGGGATCGAGAAGGTCGTCCAGGACGATGTGCGGGAAGGGCTTGGCCGACGAGTAGCGCTGGTGCAGCTGTTCGACCTCTTCCTCCAGCCGGTCGAGATCTACAACGGCGCTGCGCTCAGGGCTCGGCGACGGGGAAATCGGGTTCGGGTTCCCGCTCCCGGCATGGAGCGTCGAGCTGTTCCGCCTGGCGGCGGAACCAGCCTTCGGCACGGTCATCGACGAGAAGCCGTCGATGACGGTTCCAACTCGAAAAGAAGCTGGTAGGCGAACAGGGTCGGGGCCACGGCCATTCCCGTCCGGTCGAGCGCGCTCAACAGGCCCGTCAACCAACGAGGAGCTGGACCGCCCCGCTGGAGCGCTTCCACCGGCAGGCCCGAGATGGAACGCCGTCGGACCCGCATTCCAGCTGCTTTGGCCATGCGTTCGAAACTGCGCCGCGTGAAGAAGCGGAGATGGCCGGCATCGAAGACGCCGCGCCTCTCGTAGTCGAAGCGTCCAGAGAGCACTCGCAACCGGGGGTACCAGTGTCCGATGTTGGGGACGCTGATCATGACCACCCCGCGGGGTGCGAGGACGTCGTGGATCTCCCGAAGCATCTGTGTCGGGTTCATCAAGTGCTCGAGCACATCGGCACCGAGCACGACGTCGAAGTCCGTGCCCAGGTCGGCAGGCAGGCCCTGATTCAGATCTGCCTCGATGAATCCGTCGAGGCGCGCTCCGACCCCGTCGAGCTTCACCGAGTCAACTCCGATGACCGTGTGCCCCGACATCCGCAGCAATTCCCCGACCCGTCCGTCCGAACAGCCAAGGTCGAGGATGCGTTTGGGTTGCTCTTCGCTCACCCACGACATCAATTGTCGGTGAGACGAGAAATCGGTGAGCTTCAACTCGTAGCCCTCGTCGCCAAAGGCCATCTCCCCCGAGCCAAACCCCATCTTGTGGAGTCGGTACTTGAGCACGTCACCGACCACGTCCCTGGCGTAGCCCAAGCCGTTCACGTAACAGATCTCGTCCCCGTAGTAGGTGGGAATGGGGACCTCGACGATCGTCTTTCCGGCCTCGTGGAGCTGCAAGATGATCTGGGTGTCGAAATCGAATCCATCGGAGTTCGATTCGAAAGGAACATCCTTCAGGGCATCGATCCGATAGGCGCGATACCCACTGTGCCATTCCGAGAGCGACACGCCGGCGACAGAGTTGGAGAACCGGCTCAAGATCCGGTTTCCGACGTACTTGTACAGAGGCATGCCACCGAGCCGGGCCGAGCCGAGCTCCATCATCCGAGACCCGAACACGGCGTCACAACCGGTCGTCTCGAACGGCGACACCAAGTCCTCGATGACCTCGGGCGCATACTGCCCGTCGCCGTGCAAGAGGACGACGATGTCGAGGTCGTGCTCGATCGCCCAGCGGTAGGCGGCCTTCTGGTTCCCGCCGTACCCCAAGTTCTGGGGCCGGCGGATGACGGTGAGAGGAAGGTCGCAGTCCTTTTGGTATTCGAGGCCGACGAGATAGGTGCAGTCACTGCTGGCGTCGTCACACACCACGACATGAGCAACCCGAGACCGGAAATCCTTGGGGATACGGTCGAGGACGGCGGCCAGCGTCGAGGCGGCGTTGTACGCCACGATGACAACACCGATCCGCTCCGAGGTCCCGCGTTCGCGCACCATCCTGCCCCCTCCGGAGAAGTGACTGACCCCTGCAGCACCAGGCTACCGTCGTGACTGCCGACGACGTAGCGAGATACCGCTCCTCGCTCCCTTGCTGACCCGACTCTACCGTTCGGGCCGGACTACCGCCCTCATCAAAATTGACGGAGTGGAGCCGGAAGCGCAGATCAGCGAGGTGCTCTGCGATCCTCCTGGTCCCAACGGGCCACGTCGATATCGAGCGCGGCGAGCACCCGCCGGTCGGCGGCGAACACCTCGACGAACTCGTGGCGGAGCCGCGAGCCGTGGGAGCCTGAGGTGGCCTGGGAGCGCAGATTGCGGCGCACGACCTCGCGGGCCAGGCGGCGAACCGGGCGCGGGACCAGCGGCCGCGCCTGCTGGCCGCGTTCGAGCAGGGTGTCGAGCATCCGGCTCTTGCGGTCGACCGGCCTGTACATGGTCTGATTGAGGCGCTCCTGGGCCAGCGGGGCGGCCAGGGGCTCGAGGCCGAGGAAGGTGAAGACCTCCTCCATGGTGCGGTCGGGCGCCTCGGCCAGGTCTTCGGTCAGCAGGATCTTGACCTGCTCGCGGGGAACACCGTGAACAGCCTGGCGAGCTGCTCCCCGTAGAGGCCCAGCTGCCGGTAGAGCCAGAACGGCTCCCAGTCCATCTGCTGGCGCTCCTCCTCGGCCGCCAGGGCCGAAGCGAAGTCGAGCTTCTCGCGCCCCTGCTCTCGTAGGTCGGCCCAGTTGGAATAGGCGCGCAAGGTGGGCTCGCGCAGCACCGCAACCAGCCGCGCCTCGGGGACGAGCTCTCTGATCCGGGGGGCGGCGCCGGCGGCCCACAGGTAATAGGGCGACGACTCCCCCGCGTAGCTACCGGGGCCCGGCGGGTACACGAACAGGGCTTCGTAGGCGTCGCGATCGACGACGTAGGCCCGGCAGGCGCGCTCGTCACCAGGCCCGCGGTGGCGGGGGCGCGAGCCGCCGGCGAGAAAGTACTTGGGCTCTTTCACCGCCGACATCGAGATGCGAGGGTGCTGGTCCAGATAGCGGTGCAGTGACGTTGTCCCGCACTTGGGCGCTCCGATCACGAAGAGATTGGGAAGGGCCATTGCGGTTCCTCAGCCACGACGGGGGGGGTCCGGCGGGCACCTCGGAGGCATCGGCTGTGTGTCGATCCCCCACCCCTCCCGGGCGCATCGTACCGGTGGGCAGGCGCAGTAGCGTCCCTGGCGTGCCCGGATGGCTCACGCGTGGGTCGGGGTGGTCTCGGCACACGGCCATCGCTCGGCGTCACCTCGACCCCCTGCCCGAGGGCGTGCAGAGCACCGGGGGTGTGTGGGCGGTAGGGATCGTGCGCGACGAAGCCGACATCGTGGAGACCGTGATCACGAACCTGCTGGCCCAAGGTGTCGAACGGGTCCTCGTCGCCGACAATCTCTCTACCGACGACACGTCGTCCATTCTCCGACGCATGGCCCGGTCCTACCCCGTGACCGTACTCGCCGACCGGCTGGCGGCCCACTATCAAGCCGAGAAGATCACGCTGCTCGCCCGGGCCGCGGCCGGCGCAGGGGCGCAGTGGGTGGTCCCCTTCGACGCCGACGAGGTGTGGACGGCGTCTCCGGCGTCTGCAGCGACAGTGGCGGACTGGCTCTCGGCGTGCACCGCGGATGTCGTGCAGGTGCCGGTCTTCAACCATGTCCCGACGGCGGGGGACGATCAAGACCAGTCCGATCCCGTACGCCGGTTGCGGTGGCGAAAGGTGGAGCCCAACCGGCTGCACAAGGTCGCCTTCCGGGCGGACCGCCGGGCCCGACTCCAACAGGGAAATCACGGCGTGACCCGTCGTGGTGGACGTCAGCGGGGCCTCGAGATCAGGCACTTCCCGTACCGGTCCGAAGAGCAATTCGTCCGCAAGATTCGCCAGGGAAGCGCGGCCCTGGCGGCGACGGACCTCGACGACGAGGTCGGGAAGCATTGGCGGGGGCTCGGGGCAGGCGACGACGAGGGATTGCACGAGGCGTGGCGGTCTCTGGTTGCTACGCACAATCTGCCCTCGGAGTGGTGGGTGCCCCGCCATGGAATCGTCGAGGACCCGGTGGAGCTGCCCGGCCTTACACCGTGTCCTTGAGGGCGCTGGGGCGGAGCCGTCGTCGAGCACGCACGGCGAGAGGCACCCCCACGAGCCCGATGACGGCCACCCCGGCCAGCACCAGCCCGACGCTGAAGGTGTCGGGGCGGTAGTGCAGCTCGACGAGGTGGCGCCCCGGTGGGATCCGCGCCTGGAGCATGACGCCCGAATAGGGCTGCAGGGACAGGGGCTTGCCGTCGATGCTGGCATTCCAGCCCGGGACGTCGGTGAGATGCAGCCGCAGGACGCCAGGCCCGGCCGACCGTGTCACGAGGCGCCACGTGGCAGGGTCGGGGTGGTCCACGGCAACCGGGGTGCCAGGAGCATCGATGGCGGGGAGGGTGCCGCCGTTGGCTGAGGGGACCAAGATGGCCGGGGCCGCTCCCGGGACCCGGAAGAGGTTCTCCCCGTCGATCCGTGCCACGAGCACGAAGCCCACAGGGCTCGGCCTGAGGCGGCCCGGCTCCAAGACGAAGCCGATCCCGAACCGCTGGGCCAGCTGCACGCTCGTCACCGCGGGGCAAAAGACCGAGAAGGGCACGATGGCGGTCGTGGGTCGAAGCAGCGCTTCCTGGCCGGTCTGCGCCAGCCAGGTGCTGTCGTAGGCGTGAGGGAGCAACGGGTCGTACACGGCGAACTCCTGCACACCCAGGGCCACGTTGACGTTGGGCACGATGCCCAGTTGGTCGAGGGTGAAGCACGTGCTCGTCCCCAGCCCCACCAATGAGGAACCGACCGCGGCTTTGAGCGCCGTTTCGGCCGCGGTGGGCGGGAGGTAGTCGGGACTCGACGACCACAACGGCGCTCCCGCGGCCACCAGGAACACGGTCTCGCACGCCAGCAACGTTGCCGCCGCCCACCAACCCGCACCGAGTCGGGGGCGGCGGGAGTGGACGCGTCGATCAGCTCGTCTGCGCACCACGGCCAGGCCCCCCACCACGGCCAGACCCAGGGCACCTTGGACCGCGGGCCAGATGAAGCTCTTGGCGCGGATGGCGGCCTCCGCGGTGGGAAGCCGTCCCCGACCGAAGGCGAATATCACGGCCATGAGCACGAGGGCCGCCGCGAAACAGGCCGCCGCCCAGGACAGGGTCGTGCGTCTTGCGTAGCTTCGGACGAGGACGTCTGCCCCCACACCGGCGAGGACGGCGAGGGCGAAGTCCAGGGGGAGCAGGGCGCGGTGCCACTGGACGGACCCGAGAACAAGAGGTGGCAGAAGGACGAGGGCGGCCGTGACCACGGCCACGGCACCCACGGCGACGATCTCGGGGCGCCGGCCGGCCCGCTTCAACGCGCCGGCCAGGGCCACCACAGCCAGCACCACGGCGATCACACCGACGTAGGAGGCGGTCCGGACGTAGAACGAGGGCCCGAACCAGGTGTGGCCGGCGGGCGAACCGTCGAAACCCTGAAAGAAGACGTACATGAGGTCACGTGGCGGGAGGGCCTGGCTGCCTCCTTTCGCACCGCGCAGAGATCCCAACAGCAGTTGCCCGCCGGGGAGCAACAACGGCGCCCCCAGGGCCACCCCGGCCGCGGTCGCCACCGCCAAGTCGACGATGGGGCGACGGACGGGTCCCGAGCCGCCGAGCCCCGACGTGCGCAGCAGGAGCAGGGCGGCGACGAAGACCAACAGCGCCGCTGCCAGCAGGACCATGGCGTCGGGCTGACCGGAATAGATGGTCATGGCGACGACCACCGCGAAGAAGGCGATGGGACGCGCACGTCGTCGGCCTCGCACCACGAGGACAGCGGCCGCGAACAACCACCCCGCCCACGAGAACACCGACGCCATCGGCCAACCCAGCCAACCGAAGAACGCCCCGCTGAGCTCGTATACCGTGCCGGCCATCACACAACCCAGCACGCCGACGCCCAGGACCCGACAGAACACGTAGGCGCCGGTTCCCGCCACCGCCAAGGTCACCACGACCTGGGCGGTGTAGGCGAGGTGGAGCGGGAACAGGTAGCCCACCAGGGCGGGCAAGCTGAACGTGGCGGATTGCCAGTTGAACGCCAGCGGCATCCCGAGGGCGCTGTAGGGATTCCACAGCGGCAGCTGCCCATGATGCACCTGGGTCCACGCCAGCGACGTCCACGGGATCATCTCCGTGATCTGGTCGAAGGACTGGCGGTTGTGGATGGCCACGCCCGGTTGCCTCGACAGGCCGTAGGGCGACAGCCAGTCCAAGGGCCCGAGCGACGAGCCGTGCGCCAGCGCCGGGGCGAGCGTGGCGGCGGCGGCCCCCAGCACCCAGGCGACGCCGAGCACATCGAAAACCCAAGAATGACGTGGCCGGGCGCGCGTGGAGATGGGGGTCCCGGACATGTGGTCGAAAGTATTGCCGGTGGGTGCCGCCCGCCGGATCCATGACGGTGCCCGTTGCCGGCACCGCGACAGCGTGGTGGTCAGCTCGAGAGGCGACCCTCGACGTCGCGCATCCTAAGCTGGAGCGCTCCCGTCGGTCGACAGGCGGCTGGCGGTCTTGCGCCACTGCACGGTGGGGGCGATGGCCTGGAGGTCGACCCGGCTGCGGTGGCGGTCGACGACCTCGAGCAACCCCTTGATCGTGGGCTCCTCGAGCAGGTGCGGCACCAGGCCCAGGTCGAGGAGCTTGGTGTGCGCGGCGCGGTAGTAGTGCTCCTGCTTCTCCACCCGGGGGTCCTCCACGTGCTCGATGCGGGTGGCCCCGGGGTAGGCGTGCGCCACCATCTCGGCCATCTGGAGCACCGAGAAGGACTCGGTGAACTGGTTGAAGACCCGGTACTCGCCCTCTTCGGGGGGATGGAGCAGGGCCAGCTCCACGCAGGCCAGGGTGTCTCTGATGTCGAGCATGCCCCGGGTCTGGCCCCCCTTGCCGTAGACCGACAGGGGATGGCCCACCACGGCCTGGACGCAGAAGCGGTTGAGCACGGTGCCGAACACGGCGTCGTAGTCGAAGCGCGTGGCCAGGTCCTCGTGCATGGTGGTCTCGTCGGTCTCTTGGCCGTAGACCACGCCCTGGTTGAGGTCGGTGGCCCGCAGGCCCCAGATGCGACAGGCGAAGAGCATGTTGTGGCTGTCGTGCACCTTGGACAGGTGGTAGAACGACCCCGGCTGCTTGGGGTAGGGCATGAGGTCGGTGCGGCCCTTGTGGGTGATCTCGATGAAGCCCTCTTCGATGTCGATGTTGGGGGTGCCGTACTCCCCCATGGTGCCCAGCTTCACGAGGTGGATGGAACGGTCCCGCTCGGCGATGGCGTAGAGCAGGTTGAGCGTGCCCACCACGTTGTTCACCTGGGTGTACACGGCATGGGCCCGGTCGATCATCGAGTACGGGGCGCTGCGCTGCTCGGCGAAGTGCACCACGGCCTCGGGCTCGAAGCGCTCGAGGAGCGTCTCGCAGAAGCGGTGGTCGGTGAGATCGCCCACGAAGGCCTCGACCTCGAGGCCCGACACCTCGGCCCAGCGCCGTACCCGGTGCTGGAGATGGGCGATGGGGACGAGGCTGTCCACCCCCATCTCGAAGTCGTACTGCCGACGCACGAAGTTGTCGACCACGCCCACGTCGTGTCCACGACGAGACAGGTGCAACGCCGTCGGCCAACCCAGGTACCCGTCGCCCCCCAGCACGAGGATACGCAAGCCCCCACCCCCTTCACGGCGAGGGATACCGGGTGCTCCGGCCCCCCGAGCCCATGGCCCGGTTCTCGACCCGCCGCGCACCATCGCGGCACTTGGTCGAGTGAGACCGAACCCCCGGCTTCCCAGTATGGAATGCGGCGCCGCCTCGCGCATCATCACAATTGGGGAGTAAGGCATTGACCGGAGGGTGGCTCGCCAACTAGTCGCTACGGGTTCATGGACTCTGGGCCCGGTGGGCCAGCACGAACCAACCGGCCTCCTCACGGGCGGCGTCGACCACGAGACCCTCCTCGTCGAACCACGGCGCCAGTTCCTCCCACAGATATCGGTGTTCCACCGGAGCGCTCAGCCGGTCGAAGGTGTCGAGGAGCAGACTCCGAAAGGGCTTTCCCCGATAGCTCGCCATGGGGAGCCGAGCCAGAGGGTCGATCCCTACGCGCTGGCCCCACGCACCGAGCTCGACGACGCCCAGGTACAGCAGAGCCGCCACCGGCACGCTGAGGAGCCGCAGGAGTCGGTGCGGCGTCCGCACCGTGACAGAGCGAAACAAGGCGGCGATCCCCAACGCCAGCCGGCGCGCACCGAAACCGGCCGGCCGGCTGTAGAGGTACAGGAGTATCCGCCCTTCGGGCGCCAGCAGCCGCACAAGGGAACCGAACCCTCGACGAGGGTCCGCCAAATGGTGCAGCACCCCGAGGCACACGACCATGTCGATACTGCCCGGAGCCAGGGGCACGGTGCGAAGGTCGGCCCTGACCACCAAGACGTTGGGGAAGGATCCGAGATTGCGCGCCGCCGCTTCCACCGCGCTCGAGCCGTCGAGGGCCACCAACGCGTCGAGATGCGGGGCCAGAAAGCGCGTGTAGCGCCCCTTCCCGCAGCCGGCGTCGAGCCCGATCTTGCCACGCAGCGTCGCCATATCCAGGTCCCGGAAGTACACCTTGGCGAACTGGCCGTCCTCCTCGCGCACGTCGTCGAAGGTGTTCCATTCGTAGCCGAAGCTCTCGAAGGTGCGCGACGTCGTCGTGTCGAGTGCGGGGCCCCCACCGAAGATCGAGGTATCCCCGGTCGGTCGGGAACCGGTGCCCCCGGGCGCACACGACGTGGTCGGTGGCGGGGCCGTCCGCGGCGGCGAGATCAGCACCGCAGCTGGGGCAGGCGAAGAGCTCGAGCAGTCGACGCTGAACCACCAGATCCCTCCGCAGGGGCACCCTCGATCACCGCGGCGTCAGATTAGCCCCGCCACGTAGCCCTCCCCGAAGATCGTGCGATCGCTCGTGGTGGCAGTGGGCGGGAATCGCCCTTGTATTGTCACCGTGCGTGCGCATCCTGACAGTCGCCAACCACCTCGGCGCGCGGGGAGGCCTCGAGCGGACCCAAATGACCAACTGCCGGGCGCTCGCCGCCCGCGGGCACCGCGTCGACCTCGTGTACGTCAGCGCGGGCGACTTCGCCGAGGAATGGAGACGCTTCACCGGGACCATGGTGCAGACCGATGGAACGCTCCCCCGCCGGCGCCACCCGATCTCCTCGGCCCTGGGGGCTGGCGCGTGCCGTGCGGGCCGGGGGGCGGCTCAGGCCCGACGTCGTCTACGTGTACCGCTACTGGGACATTCCCTACGCGGTGGCGTTGCGGGCGCTGGTCAAGGCCCCCCTCGTGTTCCACTTGTGTCTCCCGCCTCCGAAGACGGTGCCGCGGTGGCTTCGACCGTGTCTGGCGCGGTGGACCGGACCCTGTCGGTGTCGCGCGACACCGCCGCTCGTTGGGAGGGAACGGGGCTGCCCCCGCAGTCGATCAGCGTCGTCCTTACCGGGATCGACCTTGCCCGCTACGCCCCGGCCCCCGTCGCGGCCCGATCGGACAACCCGCCGACGGCTCGGGGTCGCCGAGGATGCCTTCCTCGTGCTCTACGCCGGGTCGCATCGGGCGCGAGAAAGGCGTGGACGTCCTCGTGCGGGCCTTCGCCGAGGTGGCAACGGCCAGGGCCCGCAGTCATCTCGGTCGTGGTGGGGTCGCCCTCGCTCGGGGCCGACCCCGCTGACTCGGCCCGCTACGAAGCCGAGTTGCGGGAGCTGGCGCCGGGGTCTGGCGGTGTCGTGGTTGCCCGGCGCAGACGCGACGTCCTCCCCCTCATCCAAGCGGCCGACGTGGCGGTGGTGCCCGAGCCTGTGGCCCGAGCCCCTGTCGCGGTCGGTGATGGAGCCCTTGGCATGCGGGGTCCCGGTGGTGGCGACGCGCGTGGGCGGCAACCCCGAGATCCTCACCGGATGGCTGTCCGGGTACCTGGTCGAGCCCGACGACGTGGCCGGCCTCGCGGCAGCGGATCCTCGTCGCTCTGCCGACTGGCGCCAATCGCGAGCCCGATCTCGGCGACCGCTGCCGGCGACGAGGCCGAGGCGCGGCTGTCGCTCGACACCGAGATCGACGCCGTCGAGGCCGCCATGCGGGTACGTCGACGCGACCGGTCAGCGGCCGGCGCGGCGCCGGCGCACGACGTCGCCCAGCGACGCCACGTCGTGCGGGTAGATGCCGTGGTACGGGTGGAAGATGCGCCGCCCATCGGGGCGCTTCGACTCGTACAGCATCACCGGGAGCCGCACCGGCGTGCGCCCACGCGTGGACGAGGCTCTGGGTACGCGTGGCCCGGGACGTGGCGGGCTCTTCGGGCCACCACGGCCGAAAGCAGGTGTCGGGGACGAGCGGGATGCGGAATACCTGGGCGTAGACGGGGATCTTGTACTCGAGAAAGCCGAGCTCGGGCTCGTCGATCATGGCGTAGCGCGCCATGAAGGACCGTGGTGCGACGAGGCCGATGAATTGACAGCACATGGGGTCCTCGACGGGGCCGAAGCGCGAGGCGACGTGAGCCAGGAAAGCCTCGTACTCCTGTCGAGCTGCGCCCGCGCGTCCACTGCCACCACGGCTCGACCTCGCGCACCGGGCGCACGCCCGAGATGAGCATGTCGCCCACGCCGAGCGGCGGCAGCAGCGTCCGCCAGGGGCGACACGACGACCAGGTCCCACTGGGCCAGGAAGACCGAGTCCCACTCGAGGCCCGCGCCGCGATCGGTGAACCATCGCGCTCAACATGATGTCGCCGTTGCGCCACTTCCATTGTTGGTCCCGTGTCGTCGGGGAACGACCCAGAAGTCGTCGAGGAGCGGACCGCAGCGCGGCGGCGAAGCTCTGCATCGTCGCTCGAGGGGCCGCCGTAGAGGCCATAGATCGGCACTCCCGGATTGCGACGGCGCAACAACCGCAGTCGGTTCTGGCACACCGCGACGTCCGCGATAGAACCAGAACAAGATGCCGAGCCGCACCGGCCGAGCATATCGGTCGACCTCGTCGGGAACCGACCCGATGAGCGGTGAGCCCGCCGACGTGGTGTGGGCCTATTGGGAAGACGGCCCGCGAGCGCGCCGATCGCGCGTACCTCGACCTCTGTCTCGAGACGATCGAACGACACGCCGGCCCCACTGGAGCTACGCGTGCTGTCGCGCCATGACGCCGTTACCTGGCTGCCCGATCTGGACGTCGATCGATGGGAGTCGCTGCCGGCGCCGAATTACCGGTCGGACTACGTCCGCTCCCGCGTCCTGCAGCGGTACGGCGGCGTGTGGATGGACGTCGATACCGTGGCTCTCTCCCCGCTTTCGCAACTGATCGGCGAGCTCGACGGTACGGGCATGGTGTGCTTCGGCAAGGAGTACGGGCGCTTCTTCGGCGGGCTGTGCGCCGCCGCTCCGGGTTCACCGTTCGTCGACGCCTGGGTGGAGGGCCAAGACCGTGCCCTGTCTCGGCGTGGTCGACTGGTCCGAGCTCCCCTACGCTGCCCTGGCCCAGGACGTGACGTGGGAGATCGCCCGTCGTTTGCCGTGGAAGGCCCTCCCCATTCCAGCGCGTGGCGCCCGTGCCCTGGTACCAGTGGCGGCGATTCTTCTCGCGGTGGAGTCCCCCGGCGCCTGCTGCCGGAGTCCCCGATCACGGTGGTGCTGTGGAACGCGGTCATGGCTCCCCGTCTGCGCGTCCGGACGAGGACGGAGCTGCTGGCGGGACGGGCCCTGCTGAGCCGGCTGCTGCGCATTGGCCTTGGCATCTCGCCGATGAGCGAGGAGGACGACGCCTGGACGCGGCTGCACGCCCTGTCGGCGCTGCGGTTCTCGTTGTCCGGCCAGCGGCTGGAGTCGGGCGTCCGGCGTGCGTCTCGACGCCGGACGACGCTCGTGACCGCCGACGTCCGCGTGCGAGGCCATCGTGTCGGGTCGCTTGGTGGCGTCGAGCCGGTTCCGCGTCCTGCAGCACGTCGACGCTCTGAGCCGACTCGGCGTCGAGGTCTCGGCCCGCCGCCGCGCATCTCCAAGTACGCGTCGGATACCGGGACGCTGGAACCGCCGCCCCGTGGTGAGCGGCGCCGCCCGGCTCGCACTCCAGGGGGCGAAGCTGGGGACGCGACTCCCCGGTGCCGGCCCGTTCGTGGCGCGCCGATGTCACCTGGCTCGAGCGGGAGGTGCTGCCGGGTCATCTCACCTTGGAGCCCTTGCTCCACCGACCCCTGCTCTTCGACGTGGACGACGCCATCTGGCTTCTCGTCCCCGGGCCACGAGCGAGCCACGTCGCGCCATCGCCCGCCGGGCGGCGTGCGTCTTGGCCGGCAACGACTTCCTGGCCGACTGGTTCGGGTCCGTCGCCCCCGCCGTCGAGCGGGTGTGGACGGCGATCGACACCGAGCGCTTCACCCCGGGCTCACGCCACGACGAAGCCTTCGTGGTGGGTTGGACGGGTTCGGGTGTCGAGCCTCCGGTACCTGCGCGAGATCGCCCCCGCCCTGGCACGCTTTCTCGCCGAGGCACCCGATGCCCGGCTCGTGGTCATGGCCGACGCCTTCGTCGAGCTCCCGGGGATTCCCGTCGACCGGGTCGATCTCGTGCCGTGGAGCCCGGAGACGGAGGCCAGCGTCATCCAGGGATTCGACGTCGGCCTCATGCCTCTCAGGGGCGGCGACTGGGCCAAAGGCAAGTGCGCGTTCAAGATGCTGCAGTACCTGGCGTGCGCCGTGCCCGCCGTGGTGTCGCCGGTGGGCATGAACGCCGCAGGTGCTGGCCATGGCCGATGTCGGGCTGGCCGCCACCGCCGAGGACGAATGGGTCGAGGCGCTCCTGGCGCTGCACCGCGACCGGGACCGCGCCCGCGCCCTCGGCCGCAACGGCCGGGAGCTCGCCGAGCAGCGCCTTCTCCGTCCCGGTGATCGCTCCTCAGCTGGCGGCGGTCATGCGGCGCTACCGATGAGCTCGGACCGATGAGTGGCGTCGGGGAACACCCTCACCTGTCGGCCCGGCCCCCCGTGCACGTCCTCGTCGTGGCCTACGGAGATCCTCGCCGCTCGGCGAGTGCCTCGAGGCACTCGGAGGCCGCCTATCCAGTGGTCGTCGTGGACAACGCGTCGTCCCAGGCGACCCGTGACGTCGTGACACGCGTCGGGGCCACGTACCTCGATGCCCGGAGAACCTGGGTTTTGCGGCCGCCGTGAACCTGGGCCTGGGCGCCATGCCCCTCCCGGGAGCGACGTGCTGCTGCTCAATCCCGATGCCGTCGTCGAGGCCGCGGCCGTGGAGCGACTGGGACGTGCGCTGCACGCGAGCGCCTCTGTCGCCTGCGTGGCGCCTGTCCAGCACCGACCGGGATCGGACACGCCCGTCCCCGGTGTGCTGGCCCTTCCCCACCCCCGAACGAGCATGGAAGGAAGCCGTCGGCCTGGGCCGCTTCGCCCGCGGCTGGGGCTACGTGATCGCCTCGGTGCTCCTGGTGCGGGGCGATGCCCTGGTCGACGTGGGCGGGCTCGACGAGGGGTTCTTCCTCTATGCCGAGGAAGCCGACTGGGAGCGGCGGGCGACGCACCGGGGTTGGACGGTGTCGTACTGCCAAGATGCATCGGCGATGCACGTCGGGGCGGCCACCGACCCCGACCCGCGCGCGCCGCGAGCTCCGATTCCACGCCGGCGTCGAGACCTACGTGCGGAAATGGCACGGCACGCTCGGCTGGCACTCCTATCAGGTGGCCACGGCGCTCACCGCGCTGCGGCGGGCCGCGGTGTCAAGGGGCCCCCGACGCCGGGCATCGCTGCGGTTGGCCCGGCTCTACGCACTGGGACCAGCCCGCACGGCTCGGCGCCGGGGGTCATCCCCCGCGCGCTCATCGCGTACCGGTGTTCGCTGGCGCCAAGGACGCAGGGTGAGCCCGCCTCGGCCCGCGCACGTCCTGCTCGTCGACAGCTCGGGGTACGAGGACCTGGGTGGCGCCTCCACCGTGTTGAACGAGATCATCGAACGCGTAGACCGGTCACGATTCATCCCCGTGCTCGCCTGCCTGTCGCCGGGAAGCTGGCCCGAGATCGTGCGCAGCCAAGGTACCGCCGCCTACAGCTTTCCGCGTTCGCGTCTGCGGTCGCCGCGCAACCTGATGACGTTGGTGCTCGGCCTGCGCACGGTGGTCCGTCGCGAGCAGATCGCGCTCATCCACGCCAGCGAGAACTCGGCACTGCTCTATGCCAGCCTGGCGGGCCGCATGACGAGGACCCCGGTCATCTGGCACATTCATTCCCCGCTGCAACCCCGGGCGCGCTCCGAACAGCGTCGTGGCGCGATTGCTCGGGTTCGTCCCTCCCGCCCACATCGTCTTCACGTCACCGGGGGCACGCCAGCGGACCATGGCCTTTGCGGGAGTCCCGTCCTCGGTGGTGACACCCGGGATCGACCTCGAACGACGCCGCAGTGGCGATCCGGAGCGAGCAAGACAGGCCTTGGGTATCCCCGCCGATGCCGCGTGTGCTGTCGATGTTCGCCCGAGTCGGTCCCATGAAGGGTCAAGTCGATTTCGTGGGGGCCATGGGACGCCTGAAGACACGGTATCCGAACGTGTACGGCGTGATGTGTGGGCCCGCCGACAAGGGATCTGACTACTGGCGTACCCTCGAGAACCTCGTGCGCGACAACGGCCTCGGGGAGCGACTCCTCATCCCGGGCGACGTCCGACCACCGCTGAAGGACGACCTCGTGGCGGCGTCCGATGTGGTGGTGCACCCCTCGCACGCCGAGTCCTTCGGCCTGGCGGTACTGGAGGCGATGGCAGCCGGCAAGCCCGTGGTGGCGGCGGCCACCGACGGGCCCCGACTGCTCATCGAGGACGGGGTGAGCGGCGTGCTCGTCGAGCCCGGGAACGTCGAGGAGCTCACCTCGGCCCTCGTCCGCTTGCTCGACGACCGCGCCGCACGCGCCTCGCTCGGGGCCGAAGCAGCGCGCGCTGCTGAACACTTCGACGTGGCGGAGATGGTCCGTCGATTCGAGACCCTGTGGGACGACGTGCTCGGGGGCGAAGAGTCGGTGTCTCGCTAGGGTTCAGCGAGCGCCGGCGTCGTCGGTCGCAGGGCGACCCCTGCTGCCCAGGAACGGGATCCTCCGGCGCCATTTCACGTAGCGCATGTACCGGGCATAGAGGTCTTCGTAGTCGCGGCGCTGCTCGATGACATCGGCCATCCACGAAGGCGGCTCCTCCGGCGCTGATTCGGGCAGTCGGTCATGAGCTCCGGTGAACGACGTCAAGGTGGCGACGGACCCACGCAGGACCCCGGGGAGCTCGCCCTCACCTCCGTGTCGGGCCAGCTCGCCCGACACCGCTGCCGCCGCCGCCGACATGGCCTCGTCGTCGAATTCGAGCGGCACCCGACCTTCGGCAGCCAGCCACTGTGCCAACGGGGTCAGCGCCGCGCGGGGATCGGCGAACAGCTCCTCGTAGCGCATGACGAAGACCGCGCTGGCCGGCCAGGGCGGCCAGCGCGTCGCGGGTGTAGCGCTCCCACAGGGCGAGCCCGAGGCTGACCGAGAAGCCCTGGCGGGACCGGAGTGAACGCGCCACTGCCAGCGGCGCGCGCCACAGGAAGACCGTGACGACCGGCGCGGGCAATACCGAACGCCACAACGGCAGGAGAAGGCACAGGCGGGGGTCCTTCCACACCACCGGACCGTCGAGAGGGAAGGCCCGCCGGGCGGCGTCGGGTGCTCGGCGGCGTGTGATCGAGGGCCTGCGGAGAACGCTCCCAACCGGGGGCGAGGACCGGAGGTGCGCTCCATGTCCCTCCCAGAGCCTTCGAGGATGGCGTCGTCGACGTCGGTGAGAGATCGGCTCTCGTAGTGGACCGGGTTGTCGTAGCGGCCACCACCAAGTCGTCGGCGGCAGGCAAGCGCGAGTCCGAGGCGACCGAGTGCACCGGTCAGCGCCGAGGTGCCGCTGCGGTGCATGCCCACCACGAGCACCCACGGCCCGGGAGGTAACCCTCGTTCGACGATGTTGGCCAACGCCCCTTCGCAGCCTCTCAGCAGTGTGCTCTCCGACGGCGCGTCACCCGCGGTCTCGATGCGAGAACACGGCGACGCCGTCCAAACCTATAGGACCGGCTCCGCACGGATTCGCATTAGCCTCGGCGGGGTGCAGCAGGGGGGCCAGGGACACGTCGACGTGGTGGCGCTCAACGAACGACTGGCGGCGACGGTTCCCCCCACGGCGAGGACGGTCCTGCAGGTCGGGCACGGGCCACGGCTGGATCGCCGCGCTGTTGAAGCAGCGCCGGCCGGCGCCCCGTCGTGTACGGCGTCGATTGGCTCGTCGCCCGCCGGGCCGCGGCCACCTGGCGATCTCGACGGCTACTTCGAACTCGACCTCGACCGAGACCTCCCGCCCCTGGCGCCGGGGTCTGTGGACTGCATCGTGTACGCCGAGGTGCTCCCCCGGCTGGCCGACCCGCTCGCCGTGTTGAAACAGCATCGCGCCCTGCTGTCCCTGTCGGGCTCCATCTCGTGCTCGGTGCCCAACCTGCAGCACCATCGAGCGTCTCAGGGATCCTTCGGGGAGTCCTCCCCTACGACGGCGGGCACGCTCCTCGACGGTCATCTCCCCGCCTCTTCACCTCCGCCAGCATCATGGAGCTGCTCCTGGACGCGGGGTTCTGCGCCCGACACCGTCTGGCGCGGATCGAGGACGTCGGCGCGGAGCCTGTGGCGAGCGCGGGGCAGCGCTGTTCGAGCTCCTCGGTGTGGGCGCAAGCGACGCGGAGCGCGATCTCCGGACCACGACGCTGATCGTCCACGGGTTGCCGCTGCCGGACGTCGACGACTCCCAAGAGGTCCCCATCACGTTCGTGGCATGTGTCAACGATGATGCCCAGCTCGACGCCAACCTGCGGCGTTCACCCTGTCTGCGTGAACCCAGTCCCCATCAGCTGCTTGTCTTTCGCGGCTGCCGCCAGCGCGGCCGAAGGGCTCAACGCCGGAATCGAGCAGGCCGAGCACGAGTTCGTCGTGCTCGTTCACCAAGACGTCTATCTCCCCGAAGGGTGGCCGGCGCGCATGGTGGCGCAATGGCGGCGCGCCGAGCGACAGGGGGCCCCATCGGCGTCGGGGGCGTCTTCGGCGTGCTGGATCGCCGGGTCCCCTTCGATGCCATCGGCCATGTCGTGCACCGTGACCGCCTGCTCGCGCACCGAAGCCTGCCCGCCGATGTCGATGGCCTCGACGAACTGCTCATGGTGTTGCCGCGACAGACCCCTCTGCGAGTCGACGCGGCACTGGGTTGGCACCTGTACGGGACGGACCTCGCCCTGCAGGCCCAGCAGCACGATCTCCGTGTGGTCGTCGCTGGACGCGCCGTGCCACCACAATTCCCTCACCGGTCGGGTCCCGTGGCGCTATCGCGAGAGCGAACGTGTCCTGGCGCGCAAGTGGGAGAAGTTCCTTCCCATCCACACCAACCTGTCGTCGATCGGTTCGTGGCTGAACGATCGGGCCGACGCCGAGCGAGCCGACACCGATGGCGCCGACGCCGGTGTCGTCAGCGTCCTCGATGAGGCGGTGGTCGACTCCTCGGGCCAACCGGCCGCCATCGCCGAGCTCATCGCACGGCTGCGCCACGAGCAACGGTCGCTCAACGTGGAGCTGGAACAGGCGCGGCTGCAGGTGGCGTCCATGCAGGCGAGCCCCTTCTGGCGGGCCCGTGAGATCTATGCGCGCATGCGTGGGCGTGTGCGGAGGCGCCCCTGACGCTGCCGAGGTCGTTCAGGGCGATCTCGGGGCGATGCCGGGTATGCTGGCGGGGCCGTGGCGGTCCTCTTGAGCGTGGTCATGCCGACGCACGACCGCGCCGGCGAGGTGGGGCGGGCTGCGGCATCGGTCCTGGCCCAGGACGTGGACCCTCTGGAGCTTGTCATCGTGGACGACAGCTCGTCCGACGACACCGCCAACGTCCTCGACCGCCTGGCCTCTCGAGACCGCCGGGTGCGCGTGGTCCGCACCACCGAAGCCGTTGGGCCGTGCCTGGCTCGCAATCGAGGGATCGAGGTGGCCGAGGGCGAGCTGGTGGCGTTCTGTGACGACGACGACGCCTGGCTCCCGGGAGTGGGCAGAGCGATCACCGACTTCCTCGGCGCGCACCCCGACGTCGTGGCGGCATCGTCGTGGCATGTCGTGCTCCATGTCGATGGCGGGGGTGCCGCGGTGTTCCGCGGCCCCCTCGAATACCCGAGCGACCATCTGCTCTGGCAGAACTTCGTAGCCCTCCCCTTTGCCGTGGTGCGACGGGGCGGGCTCTCTTTCGACATCAGCTTCGATCCCGACCTGCCCACCGGCGAGGACTGGGATCTGTGGCTGCGCTGCTCACGGGAAGGCCTCGTGCGCACGGTTCCCTATGTGGGCTACCTCTACACCCAGCACGGGGGCACCAGGGTCACGAGATCCGGCCAAGCCCAGGTGACAGGGAGACGCAACTTCCTGGCGAAGCACGGGGCCGCCATGACCGGCTCGTGCCGGCTCTTCCACCAAACGGTGCTGGCCGGCTACGAGCACGGGAGGGCCGGAATGCTCCGCGGCCTGCTGCCGGGGCGCGGAGCATCGGCACGAAACAGCGCCGTGGTCAGCTTCTTGCTCGGGTCCAGTTTCGTCGCCGTCCGGGCCGGGCAGCGACGTCGCGACCCCGGGCTCCAGTCGCGCCTCATGGAGTCCCTGCTCGCGCGGGGGCCGACGTAGACTTCGACGTCGTACGGGGCGCGGCCTGGCTCCGCGGATCGTGGGAGAGGGGCGACGATGCGTGGCAGTGGGGGCGGTCCGGCGCTCGGCGGGCCCGACGACCACCCCACCTCACTGCGCGTGGGGGGTGCCGGCGACGCGGCGGCGGCGGCCTCGATGCACGCCACACTGATCTCTGAGGGTTTTCTGTCGAGCCTGGGGCCGAGCTTCTTGCGCCGCCTGTACGGCAGGATCGTACGCTCCGACGGATCGTTCTTGTTGATCGCCGAAGACGAGGACAAGACCGTCGGGTTCATCGCGGGCACGTTGGCACTGGGACGGCTGTACCGGAGCTTCCTCCTTCGCGACGGCGTTGCGGCCTCGCTCGAGCGCCCCCCTCCCCCTGCTCTCGGCTCTTCCCCGCGTGATCGAGACACTGCGCCACGGGCGGCGCCGACGGGCGTGGCGTCGGTGGGGAGCTGTTGGCGGTGGCCGTCGACCCGGGGTGGAGACACCGACACGTGGGCCAACAGCTCGTCGAGGGGTTCCTGGGCGAGCTCGAGGAGCGCGGAGTCGGCGCGGCGCACGTGGTCGTGGGGGCCGGCAATGCGGCCGCCATCGCCGTGTACCGCCGGGCCGGGTTCACCGTGGCGCGAACCTTCGAGATGCACCGGGGTACCCAGTCGGTGTTGATGGAGACCACCGTGGGGAGCGGGCACGTTCCGAGCACCCGACCGGGTCCATGACGCGCATCCTCGTCGTGAGTGTCGCCGCGTTCGGCGCGGCCGTCGTGCTCACTCCTGTGGCCATGGCGGTGGCGACCCGAACCGGAGTCGTCGACCGTCCCGGGCCGCTCAAACCGCAGTCCGCGCCCGTTCCGTACCTAGGGGGAGTGGCGGTCTTCCTGGCGGTGCTGGTCGGGGCGTCGCTCGGACATCCGGCGGTGATCGCACCCCTGGCCGGCGCCGTCGTCCTCGGAGTCCTCGACGACCGTGTCGAGCTGCCCGCGCTGGTGCGCCTGGTGGGACAGGCGGCGATCGGCGTGGGAATCGCCTTGGTCGTCCCCACGAGAGTGCGGGGAGTCGGTGGTGGCGTCCTCGTCGTGGCAGCCGCGGTCGTCCTCATGAACGGCGTGAACTTCCTCGACGGGCTCGACGCGCTGGCGGCAGGCGTCGTGGGAATCGGCGTGTGTCGGCCTTCGCGGTGCTGACGCATACCGGCGGGAGGGACCTCGCCGTCGCCGGAGCGGCCGCCCTGGCGGGATTTCTCCTCTACAACCGCCCCCCGGCACGCGTCTACCTGGGCGACGGAGGCGCCTACCTCCTGGGCACCACGCTGGCGCTGCTCCTGGCGTGGGCATGGGCGCCGGGGACGAGGTCGACGGTCAATGTGGCCAGCCTGGCGATCCTCGCCGTGCCGGTGGCCGAAGTGGCCTTCGCAGTCATCCGCAGGGCGCGGGCCCGAACGTCGATCACGAGCGGTGACCGCCGTCACCTCTATGACCTCTTCGTGGTGCGAGGATGGACTCGTCGTTCGGCCGCTCTGGCCTACATCGGGGGCGAGTGCGTGTTCGCAGCGGCGGCGGTGGGTGCGTCCAAAGCACACACCCTGGCTGCTCCCGTGGCCGAGGTGGCGGCGACGGCGATCGTGGTCGTGATGTTGGCCGCGGTGGGTGGCGCCCTGTCACCGGGGCCCCAGGCTCGGGCATGACGCGCGTCTACCTGTCACCGCCCGATGTCGGTGCCGAGGAGCGCCAGCTCCTCCTGGAGGCGCTCGACTCCGGTTGGATCGCACCGCTGGGACCCCACGTCGACATGTTCGAGGACGAGCTGGCGCGCCGCGTCGGTGTGCCGCACGCCGTGGCGATGTCGAGCGGAACCGCCGCCCTCCATCTCGCGCTGCTGCTCGTCGGGGTGGGACCCGGCGACGACGTCCTCATGCCCACCTTCACCTTCGTGGCGACGGCCAACGCCGCCACCTACATAGGCGCTCGGACCGTCCTCGTCGACTGCGACGTGGACACGTGGCAACTCGCACCTGACCTCGTGGCCCAGGAATTGCAGGACCGAGCGCGTCGAGGCGCGCTGCCCAAGGCCGTGGTAGCGGTCGACCTCTACGGACAGACGGTGGACTACGGGCGCCTGGTCCCTGTCTGTGAGGAATACGGGGTGGCTCTGGTCGAAGATGCTGCTGAAGCCCTCGGTGCGTCGCATCGCGGCCAGGCCGCCGGCTCTTTCGGTGCCGCCGGGGTGTTCTCGTTCAACGGCAACAAGATCATCACCACGAGCGGGGGTGGCATGTTCGTGTCGCGCCACAAAGCCCTCGCCGATCGCGCCCGGCACTTGGCGACCCAAGCCCGGGAGCCAGAAGTCCACTACGAGCACGTCGACCTCGGCTTCAACTACCGGATGAGCAACCTCCTGGCCGCGCTCGGGGTCGCGCAACTTCGTGGGCTCGACCGTCGCGTCGAGCGTCGGCGTGCCATCAACAGGGCGTACCGGGACGCCTTGGTCACTATCGGCGGGGATCAGTTTCATGCCACGCGCCTCTTACGGCGAGCCGAACAACTGGCTCACATGCATCCTCGTCGATCCCGCCGAATTCGGGGCCACGCGCGAAGAGCTGCGCCTGGCACTGGAAACCCACGACATCGAGGCACGACCCACCTGGAAGCCGCTGCACCTCCAGCCGCTGCTGGCCGAGGCGCCGGTGGTGGGCGGAAGCGTGGCGGCGGCCGATCTTCGAGCGGGGACTGTGTCTTCCGAGCGGTTCATCTCTCTCCGATGGCGATCTCGAGCGTGTCGTGGCTGTCATCAAGCGTCTCGCCGCCGCGCGCGTAGGCTCCTGGGGTGCAACGACAGGGGGAGGTCGACGAGGCCATCGCGGATCCGTCCCCGGATGCGGCGGCGCCCTCATCGTCCGACCGACCTTCTCGGGCAGATGGGTCCCCGACACCCTGGGCGTGGTGTGGACCCTGGCGGCGGCGGCCCTCGTCCTGTGGCCCGCGCTGCACCCGGGGGTGTCACTCGGGTCCCTTCGACCTGCTCTCTCGGTTCGGGCTCACCCGCCAAGCCGGGGTCACCGTGCACAACTCGGTACAGGCGGACCAGATCCAGCAGTTCATCCCGTGGACGGACCTGGCATGGCACCAGGTCCACAGCGGCCAGCCTCCCGCTGTGGAACCAGTACAACGTCCTCGGCTTGCCCCTGGCCTTCAACTGGCAGTCGAGCGTCTTCAGCGTCCCCACGCTCTTGAGCTATCTCTTCCCCGTTCGCTACGCGTACACCGCCATCGTGCTCGTGAAGCTGATCATCGCCGGGCACCGGCGTCTACGTGCTGTGCCGGGTTCTCGGACTTGGAGTGCTGAGCGCAGCCTTCGGCGGGACGGTCTTCGAGTTGTCGGGGCCCGATCGATCGACCACGCCGGATGGCCGCACACCGCCGTGACGTGCTGGTCGGGGTGGATCCTGGCTGCGGTGGTGCTCCTCGTCCGGGGCCGGCATCGCCTACGCGACACGACGCTGCTCGGCCTGTTCCTGGCGTTCGCCGTCTACGGAGGTCATCCCGAGAGCCTCGTCGTGCTGGGCTGTCGCCGTGCTCGTGTTCGTCGTCGTGTGGGTACCGGTGCGGGCTCGCACGGACAAGGCCCCGTGGCGCGCCCCCTCGTCCGCCTGCTCGTGGCGGGGCTGTGCGGACTGGGGCTGAGCGCGCCGCTCTGGCTGCCCGGGGCACAGGTCGGGCTCACCTCGGTGCGCAACAACGGGTCGGGGGTGGCGACATTTCCTCTCTCGCACCTCCCCGACCTGGTGGCCGCCGGGTCTCCAGGGCAATGACTTTCGCACAGCCGCCTACGTGGGGATCATCGCCCTTGCCCTGGCCTTGGTGGGCGTATGGACGTCGTGGCGGCGACCCGAGGTGTCGGCACTCGGCGCGCTGAGCGTCGTCACCGCCGGACTCACGTTCCTCTCACCGCTCGCGCAGCTTCTTGCACCACGTCCCGGGGGGACGCACCATCACGTGGAGCCGGGCCGTCATGCTGCTCGCCTTGGGCCTGGCCACGCTGGCCGCCTTCGGGATCGAAGCCGTCGTCCGTTTCGACTTCCACAGGGGTGTCGAGGCCGCCAAGGCCACTGCCGTGCGGGTGCGGCGGTGCCTTCTTGGCTGCCGGGGCCTTGGTGGTGCTGTTGGTGGCGGCCGGATTCTGCGCGTCTCTCACCGGCGCAGCACAAGAGCAGCCTGGTGTGGCCAGCCGTCGAGGCGGCTGTGGGACTCGGGGTGGCGGCGTTTTGTGGTGGCGCGCCCGGCAGCACCAGCCCTCCCACGCCAGGACCCGCCTCATCGGTCGCTGCGGCGCGGCGGTGCTGTTCGCAGTGGAGTCCGCCTTCCTGCTGGGATCGCGGGGTGCCGTACTGGTCCGTGAGCTCGACCTACTTCACGCTCGAACCCTGCCATCACGGCGCTGCAGGAACGGTGGGCTCGTCGCTGGTGGGGTTCGGGTCGTGCCATGCGCTGGCGCTACCTGACGGCGTCGACCGAGGTCGGCATCCGGCCCGAACGCCAACATGGGTACGGCATCAGGGAGATGGTCATCTACGACCCCATCCTTCCCGAGGAGCTACCTTCAGTCGTGGAAGGCGGCTGGTGGCGAACACGACTCCCACGACGCTCCGCACGCTGGGCCTGTTCTGCGCTCGCCTCACCACGACCGACCAAGCCCGGCTCTACGGGGTCCACTATCTGCTCGAACCTCTGGGCAGGCACCCGTCCGCCTGGCGCTGTGCCCGACGCCACCATCGGGAACGAGGCGCTCTACCTGATTCCCGGGGCAGCCGATGCCACCGTCGTGCCGGTCGTGGCGCGGAGGTGCGGAGCCGTCGCTGTACGCCCCGGGGGAACCCGGTGAGCGTCACGCACCCCAACTCGGCATCGTGGCATATGGCGGTGGACGACAGCGGCCCGCAGGTCCTGCGCCTGCGGCTCACCGACGTTCCGGGCTGGCGTGCCACCATCGACGGACGGCCCTCTGACGCTCGAGCCCTGGGCCAGCGGGGCCATGCTGGAGGCTCGAATGCCCCTCGGGTCGACACGTCATCGAGCTCCATTACTGGCCGTCGCTGTTCAGCGCCGGGCTCGTGATGGCGGCGGGAGTGTTGGTTGCGCTCGGGGCCACGACCGCCGTGGCGCTCGGGCGTGGGCGTTCGGCGCGCCGGTCCCGTGCGGTCACGGCGTGACGGTGTCGGACACCGAGGTCAACCACGACATCAACGTGATCGTCGTGGCCTATGGGTCCGTCGCCTCGCTGCGCGAAGCGCTCGGGACCCTGGGGAGCAGCGCTACCCGGTGGTCGTGATCGACAACCAGTCGTCACCCGATAGCAAGAAGGTCGCCTCGGACGCGGGGACGCGACTATGTCGACCCGGGCCGAAATCTCGGCTTCGCGGCGGCGGTGAACGTGGCGCTCACCTGTCTCCCCGACGCAGGCGCAGACGTCTTGCTCCTGAACCCCGACGCCCGCATCACGCCCGCCGAGCTCGCCAAGCTGCACGCCGAGCTGCGCTCACGCCCCGGGGTCGCCTGCGTGGCGCCCTGTCCAGCACACGCCGGGGGCAGCGGTCGCCCGGTCCGCTCCCACTGGCCTTGGCACACCCCGGCGGGGGCATGGCTCGAGGCCGTCGGCCTGGCACGTCGTCGCCTGCGCTCGTCGAGCGGTACTTCCTGGGCGGCGCGGTGCTGCTCCTGCGCCGACGCCGCGCTCGCTCGACGTCGGGGTGTTCGACGAGCGCTTCTTTCTGTACGGCGAGGACGAGGACTGGCAACGACGTGCGCTCGACCGTGGCTGGCGCGTCCGCCTGCTGCCCAGAAGTCGACGGCCGTGCACCGGGCGGGCGGGACCGAGACCGATCCGTCGCGGCTTCAGCTCAGGCTGCACTCCTCGATCGAGCGCTACGTGCGCAAGTGGTACGGGCGCAGCGGGTGGGCGCTCTACCGAGCCGGCACGGTCTTCGGCCTGGTGCTCCGAGCGCTCGCCCGCCGCGGGTCGGCGCGGGCCAAGGCGCGGCGTCTCGGTCGCATCGTACCTGGCCGGTCCCGATCGGATGGCGCGGCGCGCCGGCGCAGTACCGGAAGGCGGGGGGTGACAGACCAAAGACCGCGGGGCTGCGGCTCTACCGCGGCCCGAAATTCGGCCACAGACCGAGATCGACGTCGGGCGACCAGATCGACCAGCCCCGCCACGTCCGCAGCGTAGATATCGACCAGGCGCCGACGCGCACCCTCATCGAGGGGAGCCCTCCCCGGGCGAGGGGACTGTGCTCGGGATTCAGTCCCAAGCGGCACGGTATCCGTCCTCGAACCCCAAGAAACGGTACGTGCGGGCCAGTTGGCCGTCGGGGTCGGCCACGCACCGCTCGTACTGCAGGACGAGGACCCGGCCCTCCTGAAACGCTGAGCTCCACCGGCGCAACGACGCCGGGTAGAAGCCACGCCGACAATGCCTCGGCCAAGACCGTGCCCCGATGGGAGCCCGGAACCATGCCGCTGTGCGCCACACCCGACATGAAGTCGCTCCACCGGGTCGCGCACCAACACGAGGAGCCGAGCCTCGGGCGCCGCCATGTCGAGAAGGGGCGGCACCCAAGGTTGGTACATGTAGTCGGGCGTCCACTCGCCTGTGATCGTCCCGGCGGTACGCGGGGAAACCATTGCTGGTACCGACGGCCTCGTCCGGGCCGAAGGCGTCGGTGGCGAAGCGAGCGAAGAAGTGGCGCTCTTTGTGGATCTCGGCGCGGTGAGAGACACCCCGGGGTGCGCCGCCGACGAGGCCGAACCACCACGTTGTCCCGGCCTTCTGGGCTCCGATGCCGACGAAGTCCGGAGGACCCACCCGCTCTCCCGCGGCGAGGGCCGGCGGGGCATGGGTGAAGCCGGTCTCCCACGGAGCGAAGGGGCCGATCCGACGGCGTATGCCGTCACGCACGGCGCGGGGAAGTCTGCGCCGCAGGCCCTCGGGGGCCCGGTACAGCGCCTCCCGAGCGCCGTCCCGAGGCCCACGCCGTTCAGGCTGCCACAACCGGTACGTTCTTCGACAACCCGCGACGCGCCGACCTATGGTGGATGCCGTGTCCCAGGTGCGCTGGCAGCATCGCAACGCCTGGTCCCGTGGTGAGCACGGGGTCGATGATCTACTTCGCCACCGTGCATGTGGGGTCGGCGCGTTGGATCGACATGCAGACGTCCTTTCTGCACCGCAACATCTCAGAACCGTTCTCGGTCTACGCCAGCCTCCAGGACGTGCCGAGCGAGCATACGCGGATCAGTTTCGACCGCGTCGTCCCCGCCGCCGGTGAACATGCCGGCAAGCTCAACCTCCTCGCCGGCGAGATCGTCCGCGGATGCCAGGTCCGAGGACATCATCGTCTTCCTCGACGGCGACGCCTTTCCCGTCGCCGACGCCATGGCCGACCGTCGCACCGTGCCCTCGAAGAGTCGGCCCTCGTCGCCGTGCGCAGGGACGAGAACGCCACCGACACGCCAACCCCACCCGTCGTTCTGTGCGCGTGCGGGTGCGTGACTGGGAGCGCCTGCATGGTGATTGGTCACCGGGATACTGCTGGGCGACCGTCGACGGGCGTTTGCATCACCGATGTCGGCGGGAACCTCCTGGCTGCACTTGGAGCGATCCGGGGACACCTGGACTCCCCTGCTCCGAAGCAACCGGGTCAACCTCCATCCGCTTTGGTTCGGCGTCTACGGCGGCATCGTCTACCACCACGGTGCGGGGTTTCCGCTGGGCGGTGGGCCGCGTCGACCTCGCCGACATTCCACGCTTGCACACCAGGGCCAAGCATGTCCCGGTCCTGGGTCGAGCTCCTCGTTACCCGCAACCAGGCACGCGCCCAGCGCTTCCACGCCCGGACCGCGGCCGAGGCCGGGCAGTCTGCGCGATGACGTCCGCGCCAAGATCGAGCGTGACCCCGAGTTCTTCCGGGAGTTTCGTGTGACGACGGCCGCACCCGGCGCGGAGTCGACCGCTCCGTGCACCTGTTCAGCACCCTGTGGTTCGTGGCGATGGCGGCGGCGATCCTCGGGCCGGCCCTCGCCCATGGCGTGCCGTTTCGGTCCTACGACCTGCTGTCGCAGTACGGCTTGTCGCAGCGCTACGGAGCCGTGATCCACAACCCCGAGGCCGGCGACCAGATCCAAGCCATCATCCCGTGGGCCACACTGGCCTGGACACAGGTCCACCAAGGTCATCTCCCCCTGTGGAACCCCTACGCCGCCCTGGGCATGCCTTTGGCCTTCAACTGGCAGACGGCGGCCTTCGGCGTGCCCGCCCTGATCGGCTATCTTGTTCCCGCTCCATCTCGCATTCACCGTCCAGGTGTTCGTCACCCTGGTCGTGGCGGGCACCGGGGTGTACGTACTGGGCCGCGTGCTTCGCCTCGGCGTCTTGGGTTGCCTCTTCGCCGGCACCGTCTTCGAGTTGAGCGGGCCGTTGGTGGGGTGGCTGGGTTTGCAAGAAGCCGCCGTCGACGTCGTGGACGGGTTGGCTCTTCGCGGCGATGATCCTGCTTCTTCGTGGCGAGCATCGAGTTCGCCACATCGCCTTCTTCGCCGTGGTGGTCGCCGCCCTGATCTATGCCGGACAACCCGAGATCGTCGTGATCATCGGGTTGGCCCTGGGTGTGTTCCTGGTCGTGGTGCTTGCCCTGGGGGTCGTACGCCTGGGGTATGGAGCCCGCTCCGACGCCAACTGCTCGACGCCGGGATTGCCACCGTCGCCGGGGCCGCGCTCGGGGCACCGCTGCTGCTGCCCGGGTCACAGGTCCTGTCGGCCTCACTGCGTCAGACGCAAGGGGAGCAAACCCATCCCCTTCCCCTCCACGACCTCACGCACCTGCTCACCCAGACCTTCGACGGCCTGCCCATCGCCGGAAGCCACTGGTTCGGATACTCGTTCTTCAACTTGTTCTACAAGGAGACCGCCGCCTACGTCGGCGTGATCTCGCTGGTGCTGGCGGTCATGGCGGTGGCGGTCCGTTGGCGTCGTCCCGAGGTGGTCGCACTGGGGGTCGTCGCCCTCGTCATGGCGGTCATCGTTTTCGTCCCGTGGGTGGACTCGGGCCTCGACCGAGCGGCGCCTCTCAGGACCATCGAGTGGACACGGGTCCTCCTGCCTCTGGCGTTCGCCATCGCCGTACTCGCAGGGGTAGGGATGGACGCCTTCGTGCGGGACCACGGCCAGCGCGCGCTGTTCGGCGCTGGACGGCAGGGGGCTTTGTGGTGTCGGGCGCCGTTCTGGTGTCTCTGTGGGAACTGGGGCGGGGACATCTGCCCCCGGCGGACGCCACCATCCGAGACAAGAGCTTCATCTGGCCCGGCGTCGACACCGTGGTGGGTCTCGCCGTGGTGGGGGTGCTCGTGCTCGTTCACCGGCGATCGGTGGGGGCCAAGCGGGGTGACCGGGCGGCAGCCATCGATGCCGGGCGGTGGGCGGGCATCGCCCTCCTCACGTGCGAGACCGTCTTTCTGGTTCTGGCCGGGGCGCCGCTGGCGGCGTCGACCAAGGCGCCGTTCTTCCCCACGCCCGCGGTGCGGGCCCTGCAGGCCCACGTCGGATCCTCACTGGTCGGACTGGGAGAGGCCGGCTGCTTTCTCCCCCCGGGTCTCGGGATCGAGGAGAACACCCAGAGCGCTTTCGACGTGCGGGAGCTTGCCTTCTACGACCCTTCTGCCTCGGGCTCGTACTTCTCGTCGTGGACGGATCTCACCGGCCGGAGAGCGGGGTATCCCGAGTTTTCGATCTACTGTCCCGGCATCACTTCCGCCTCGTTGGCCCGTTTGTACGGAGTGCGTTTCGTCGTGGAGTCGATTCGGGCCCCCGGGGGGCCTCAGGGATCGGTATTCGTGACCCAGCTGGGCGAGGTCGAGGACCTCTACCGCATCCCCGGTGCGGCCGCAGCCACGCTCACGCCCTTGCCAGCCACGGGTCGACTTCCCGCCGTCACAGCTCAGGGGACCCCGGTGGCGGTCACCCATGCCAGCCCGTCATCGTGGAAGGTGGTGACCAAGGCCAACAGCGCACAGGTGCTTCGCCTCCGGCTGACCGATGCCCCGGGGTGGCACGCCACCATCGACGGCCGCCCGCTCGCTCTGACGCCCTTCGCCGGCATCATGCTCCAAGCCGAGGTGCCTCGCGGTGACCACACCGTGGAGCTGCACTACTGGCCCACGACCTTCAGCCTCGGTCTGGTGCTCGCCGGGGGTGCCGCTGTGATATTCCTCGTCATCCTGGCCGCCGCCAAGGTCCGCCGCCGCTCGTCACCACCCCCGAGCACCGCGGCGGGCAGAGCGCGGCCCACCCCAGGGTCGCATACCGTGCGTGGATCGCAATGAGCCTCGAACGTCTTTGGATCGTGTGCCCGAGCTACACCGACGTCGTGGCGTTCACCATGCTGCGCAAGCGGATCCTCGAGGTCTTGGAGGCCGAAGGGCTCGATCGACCCGTGCGCTTCGTCCTGGTCGACGACACCGCCGACAGCGACGAGGAGGTCGAGCAGCTGCGCATCTTCGACGACGTACGGGTCGTGACGCCGCCTTTCAATCTCGGTCACCAGCGTGCCCTGGTATACGGCTTGCGGACCATCGCATCCGATCTGGACGACACCGACCTGGTCGTGACCATGGATGCAGACGGCGAGGACCGGCCCGAGGACATGCCCCGCCTCGTGGCGCCATTGATCGGTGCCCCCGACGAGCGCCGGATGCTCTGTGTGCCCGTCGCACCAAGCGCACGGAGACGTTTCGCTTCAAGGTGATGTACTTCTTCTTCCGGCTCATGTTCCGCGTCTTGACGGGGGTGACCGTGCGCAGCGGGAACTACGCCGCCTACCGGGGATGGCTCGTCCGGCGCATGGTCTGGCACCCCGTATTTCGACCTCTGCTACTCCTCGTCGTTCGTGAGCCTGGACATACCCGTGACGTCGGTACCCTGCCCCCGTGGCGAACGCTACGCCGGCCAATCCCGCATGAACTCTTTTCGGCTGGTCATGCACGGGCTTCGGATGCTGATGCCTTTCACCGACCGGATCGCGGTGCGGGCCCTGGCGGCGTTCTCGGTGGTCTTCGGACTGGGCATCGTCGGCTCCCTCGTCGTCGTGGCCGTACGGCTGTTCACCACGGCGGCCATACCGGGTTGGGCAACGACATCACTGATCAGCATCGTGATCCTGTCGTTTCTGGCTCTGGGCAACGCGGTCGTGCTCTTCGTCGTGTTCTCCCATTCGCGGGGGCTCTCGCTCGCCGGACTGGAGGAGGGACACTTTGACAGGAGAGCTCGAGACACCTCTTCTGAGTCGGATTGAGCGATCCTGCCATTTCGGTCGCCACCAGCGGGCTAACCATGCGGGCGGCACCCGGCCGATAGCTGTGGCGATTACCCTCTTGCAACTCCGCTTTGGGCCGGCGGGGGCGACGGTCTCGTCCAACCAGCGAGGGATCTGACGTGGACGGCTTGGGGGAGGATCACCGTAGAGCCATGGACAGGCCGTCGACCGGGTCCAAGGACTCTCGACGCGGTCGATGGCGCCAGTGGGTGCCTGACGCGGTAGGAGTGGTGTGGGTCGTGGCGGCAGCGGGGGCGGTACTGCTTCCCGCGCTGCGCCACGGTCCATCCCTCGGCCCCTACAACCTGCTTTCGGGGTTCGGACTGTCGCGCACACCGGGGGCGGTGTTCTACAACGGGCGGGGAAGCGACCAAATCGAGCAGATGATTCCGTGGACGACACTGGCCTGGACGCAGGTGCACCACGGACAGCTTCCGCTGTGGAATCCCTACAGCGCGCTGGGAATGCCCCTCGCCTTCAACTGGCAATCGGCGACCTTCGGAGTGCCCGCGCTCGTCGGCTACCTCTTTCCGTTGCGTCTCGCCTACACGGCGCAGATAGTCACCACCCTCGTGATCGCCGGAACAGGCGTCTACGTGCTCGGTCGGGTATTGCGCTGCGGAGTCCTGGCGTCGGTCTTTGCCGGCACCGTGTTCGAGCTCAGTGGGGCCTTCATGGCCTGGCTGGGCTGGCCCATCTCCTCGGTGATGTCGTGGGTCGGATGGTTGTTCGCGGCTGCGATTCTCGTCATCCGGGGCGCGCATCGCGCCCGTGACATCTCCTTCTTTGCCGTCGTCCTGGCGCTGGCGGTCTACGCGGGGCAGCCGGACGCGCTGTCGGTGCTGGGCGTGGCCTTCGCCGTCTTTCTCATCGTTGTCTTCGTGCTCCGCGTTCCGCGCCTGGGCGGATCGGGAGTCATTCTGCGGGCTGTATTGGATTTGGTGGTGGCGATGATCGCCGGGATCGCTATTGCCGCCCCCTTGGCGCTCCCGGGGTTCCAGTTGACTCGAATGTCTACCCGCATTGTCAGTGGCCGAGCCTTCTCCGGCGACCAGGCGGTGCCCCTGTACTACTTGCCGCACTTCTTGTTTCCCGGGTTGAACGGGTATCTCGTGACCGGGGACACCGCCTACATGGGTGTCATCGTCGTAGTCCTGGCTGTCGGTGCCGTCGCAATGCGATGGAGGCAACCCGAGATCGTGGCGCTCGTCGCCGTCGGGATCGTCATGGTCGGCCTGTCGTTCAGCCAACCCGTGATATCGGCGGCGACGAAGCTTGTCGGATCTCAAACGGTGCGCTGGCCCCGGGCCATCGTGCTCGTTGCCTTCGCCGTCGCCATCCTCGCCGGTTTGGGAATGGACGTGCTGGTCCGAACGTGGCGCCACGGAGCCGTGTTGCGGTGGCTCGGAGCCGGTTTCCTCGTGGCGGGAGCGGTTCTGCTCGGACTGTTGTTGGTTGGTGGTGGCGATCTCACTGGCGCTCTGGCTGCCACCCGGGCCACCAATTTCATTTGGCCCGCAGTGCAGATCGCACTTGGCCTGGCGGTGATCGGGATCCTGGCCTCGGCCCGCACGAGGCCCAAGTGGCACAGAGCCCGGTCTCTTCTGCGTTGGGCTGACCTCGGTTGGTGGGCCGCGCTGGCGATGTTGCTGTGCGAGACCGCTTTCTTGGTGGGCGTGGGGGCACCGCTGTGGACCTCGAGCTCCTCGTACTTGCCGGCAACGGCAACCGAGGTGGCTTTCAAGCGTGCTGTGGGGTCTTCCATCGTGGGCAACGGGGTGCCGGAGGCGTGTACAACGTTGGGGATCCGCGTGAACCTGAACGTGGTGTATGGCATCCAGGAGTTCGCGGTGTACGACCCCATGATCCCCCGCAGCTACTTCCAGACATGGAAGGCCTCCACGGGCCAACCTCAGCGCGCCGCGGGCTACCCGCAATACTCATTTTTCTGTCCAGGAGTGACCTCGGCCGCCGAGGGTCGCCGCTTCGGCGTGTCCTTCGTCCTCGAGCCCCACGGAGCGCCTGGGCCTCGGGGGGCAGTGTTCGACACCACGGTGGGCGGCGAAGACCTGTATCGCGTCCCCGGTGCCGCCGCCGCCACTCTCACTCCTGTGAAGGCCAGTGGGGGGCTACCCTCGCCCGACGCCCGAGGGACAGCGGTAGCAGTGACCCACCCTGACCCGGCGTCGTGGAAGCTCGAGGTCCATGCCACGAGGTCGTCGGTGCTCCGGCTCCGGCTCACCGACGTGCCCGGGTGGCGAGGCTCGATCGACGGGAAGCCCCTGGTCCTGCGACGGTTCTCTGGGGTGATGCTACAAGCCCGTATCCCGACCGGAGCACATACCGTCGAGTTGCGTTACTGGCCCAGCACCTTCACCGACGGCATCGTCCTGGCGCTGTGCAGCGCCGCCGGTCTGGCCCTGGGTCTCATCGTCACAGGGAGGAAGCGGCTGCGAAGGTCTCGAGTCACCGCGCCGTCACCCCCATGACAGCACTGGTCCGGACCCAAGGCGTGGGGGATGATGCTCATGGGCGAGACGAGGGTCGTCGAAAGCTGCCTGACGTCCTCGGTATCGCCTGGACGCTGATCGCCGCGCTCGTCGTGCTCTCACCCGCGCTGCGGCCCGGCGTGGCGCTCGGGTCCTTCGACCTGTTGTCACGCGTGGGGCTGACACAGCGGTCGGGCGTCGCCGTCCACAGCTTGTTCCCCGCCGACCAAGTCCTGTACTTCCTGCCCATGATCAACCTGGCGTGGCACCAGGTCCACAGTGGCCAGGTTCCCCTTTGGAACCCCTACAACCTGCTCGGGTTGCCGTTGGCGTTCAACTGGCAGTCGGGCGTGTTCAGCTTGCCGACTCTCATCAGCTACCTCGTTCCCCTGCATTACGTCTACACCGTCATCGTCCTCGTGAAGCTGGTCGTGGCGGGAACCGGCGTCTACACCCTGTGTCGCGTGCTGGGCCAGCGTCCGCTGAGCTGTGCCTTCGCGGCCACCACCTTCGAGCTGTCGGGGCCGATGCTGCACTGGTACGGCTGGGCCATGACCGGCGTCACCATCTGGGCCGCATGGATCCTGGTGGCGGCGATCCTGTTGATCCGGGGAGCGCACCGGCTCCGAGACACCATCTTCCTCGCGGCGTCGATCGCCCTGTCGGTCTACGGAGGCCATCCCGAGAGCCTCATCGTCATGACGTTGGCATTCCTCATCTTCTTCGTGGTGTACCTGCTCATGCGGGCCCACACCGCGGGGAGCTCCCTCCGACGACCGGTCTTCGACCTCGTGGTGGCCGGCGCGTGCGGACTCGCCTTGAGTGCGCCGCTGCTGCTGCCCGGACTCCAGACGGCGGCGATGTCGGGACGAGGGGCGGCTCTGGGAGCCAGCGCCTATCCCCTGGCGGACATTCCCGACGTCTTCGCCGACTTGCAGGGCAACGACTTCCGGGTACCGCCCCCGTACATCGGCGCGCTCACCATCGTCCTCGCGCTCGTGGCCGTGCGCCTGTACTGGCGGCGCCCGGTAGTGACAGCGCTGGCGGCGGTGACGGTCACGACAGCGCTGCTCAGCTTCCAGACCCCTCTGTACGGCGTGCTCGAGGCCGCCCCGGGGATCAGGACGATCACCTGGAACCGCGCCGTGATGCTCCTGGCGCTGGCCACTTCGGTCCTGGCGGGCTTCGGCCTCGACGCGCTCGGCAGCAGCACCAGCCCACCCAAATGTTGCGGCGCTGGGCTGGGGGGGGTTCGCGGTGGCCGGGGCGGTTCTCGTCATCGCGGTCGGCGCGGTGGCCTTGGGCATCCACCACGTGGCCAGCGGACAGATCGCGCACTTCGTGTGGCCGGCGGTGACCGTGGTCGTCGGACTGGCGGTGATCGCAGCCGTGGGAGGACACGGTCCGTTCATCGGGCTGCGGTCGGTGCAACGGTTCGTGGCTCGTCATGCAGCGGCAGTGCTCTTGGCCGTGCAATCGGTCTTTCTCGTCGCCACGGGCGTGTCGTTCTGGTCCCTGAGCGCCGGATACTTCACGGTGACGCCCACGGTGGCGACGTTGCAGCGCACCGTCGGAAACGCGGTGGTCGCCATCGGCTCGTGCCGGCTCATGCCGTTCACCTTCCCCTATTCGGTCGAGCAGGGCATTCGCCCCGATGCCAACATCGCCTACGGCGTGCATGAATTCGCCGCCTACGAGCCACCACTCACCAAGACCTACTACGAATCGTGGACGGCGCTGAGCGGGCAGAGCATCTCCACCAAAGACCGTCGGGTCGGGGTGTTCTGCCCACAGATCGTCAATGCCCGCGAAGCGAGGATCTACGGGGTGCGCTACATCTTGGCCCCGCGTCGAGGCCCGGCCCCGACCGGGACGATCCTCGATCGAGTCATCGGCGGCGAACGGCTGTTCCGAGTGCCCGGCGTGGCCGAGGCGACGGAGGTCCCCAGACCATCTCCCGCTACTCGGGTCCCCCTCGATGCTCCGGGCACGCCGGTGACGGTGACCCACGTCGCCGCGGGCTCGTGGCGAGTGGCTACCGACGCGCGGGCTCCGGCGCTCCTGCGTCTGCGCTTGACGGCCGTGCCGGGCTGGCATGCAACCCTCGACGGTCGTCCCCTGGCCACGGAGTCGTGGTCACGGGGCGCCATGCTCGAGGCCGACATCCCCGCCGGCCGGCACGTGGTGGAGCTCCACTACTGGCCCACGTTGTTCACCATGGGCATGGTGACGGCGGGGGCCACGGCCACCGTCCTCATCGTGGTGGTGATCTTCGTGGGCGTCCGACACCACCGGAGAGCGGCGCGGCACGTCGCCAGTCCCTGAAATGCCGACTCGGTCAGAGAACGCGGCGCGTCCTCCGACAAACGTGGGGAAGGGAAACGGTGAGTGGTCCGGTTCCGGGTTCAGTGCCCGAGGAACCAGTACAGGACCTTGCGCATGTCGACGAAGTAGAAGAGCAGACCGATGATGACGAGGATCGCCCCCCCCAGGGTCATCCACTGACCGAGCGGACCGAATCCCGTGAACGCCAGCACCCCGGTGGGCTTGGTGGCCGGGGCCGGGGTAGGTGCCACCTTCACGGCCGGGGCCGGGGCCGGGGCCGGGGTAGGTGCCACCTTCACCGGCGGGGCCGGCGGGGGCGGGGGCGGGGTGGTAACCGAGGTCACCTTGGCGGGCCTGGTGGGCATGACAGGGGGAGGAGGCGCCACAACGGTCAGGTTGCTGGTCGCCAAGCAGTTGCTGCCGTCGGGTGCCGCGTTCCAGCTGTGGAAGTCGAGGAGCGACCAGGTGATCGAGTTGTCGGGGTTGGAGAACTCCAGCCACGTCTTCTTGGGAGGGGTGGCAGAGCCGAGGTCAAAGGTCACGACGCAGATCTCGGCCGGCACGGCAGCGGCGTTGGCGTAGGTGTGCACGCCGGCCCACGTGCCGTCGACGTTACCGGCACCGGGGATGGGCTTGTTCGTCTGGACGAAGGTCCCACACGGGGAACCTTTGGTCCACGTGACCCCGCTCTCCGTGTTGGAGGGATTCACGCCGCGAGAACCGAGGTTGACGCTGGCGCTGTAGCTGAACTCGGTGAACGTTTCGTGGTAGCCGGGATCGTTGGGATCGTTCCACACGATCCCGAAGCCCCCGCCGAAGCGGTTGTCACACTTGTCACTGACCGTGGCGTGAAGGCCCTCGGTGCCCTCCTTTGACGATGTGGCGAAAAGCCACACCCAGTTGCCGTGCACGGACACGGTCACCGAGCCATCGGGGTTGGTGACCTTGGTGCCGGTGCCAGGGGGCGAGCCTGTGGGGCTCGGGGAATTTGCCATGGCCGCGCCGGCCCCGAGGAAGGTGAACGATGCCACGCAGAGCACGGCCAGCGAGCTCGCTGCCAATCTCCGCCGGTGCGCGCGCCCCGGGGGACGGGCCCAAACGCCCGCCGTGTGCGACGGCCCATGAGGTTGATCATCTCAAACTCCCGTCGCTCACCTTAACGAGAGCGCACCCGTGCAAACCATCATCGGAATTGATGACCGGAGGCGTGGCGCTGCCCCCGCCGCTCGTGAGGAGGTCCGGGCAGGCGGCATGATCGTCCCCACCCGGGAGGCTAGGCCTGGTGGGGCGTCCGATCGGCGTGACCGCTCCGCCCGGCTCGAGGCGGGTCGTGGCTGTCGGGGCCGACCGGGGGCGCCATGACGGGGGTCTCGACGACAGGACGGGGGGCCCGGTGCCCGCCGCGCTGGGGGCTGCGTCGGCTCCGGGCGATGCGGGCCAGATCGACCAGGGCCCGCAGGGCCGCGCCCAGGCGAAGCTTCGAACCCCCGACGTCGCGCCAGGTCTGGAGGGGAAGTTCCGAGAAGGCGGTGACGGGCAGCCCCGGGACTGCGGCCCGGCCCCGGAGGAGGCGGTGCAGCAACTCGACGTCGAGTGTCCACTGCGAGGGGAAAGGTTGCGCCAGGGCATCGACGAAGGTCTCGTTCACCCGGAAGACCTTGGCCCCACATTGCGTGTCGTACACCGAGATGCCCGAGCGCCATGGACGCCAGCGTGGCGTAGGCCCGGCCCAGGTAGTGGCGCACGCGCTGCGCCGATGGAGCTACCCGAGTCGGGCCACACGGCAACCGAAGACACCGGCGAGCTGCGGATCTCCTGCAAAGCCTCGATGAGCCGCGCCAGCTCGTCGGGCGGGGTCGCCAGATCGGCGTCGTAGTAGCCGACGATGGTGGCCCCGCCGCGGACGGCCACCAACAGGCCCTGGCGCACCGCCTCCGCCTTGCCGGCATTGGCACCCATCCTCAACACCTCGATGGCCTCGGAACGGCCCGCCATGCGGTGGAGGATCCGGGCGGTGTCGTCGGTCGAGCCGTCGTCGACGAACAGGAGCCGCACCTGCCCCGTCCGGGCGACCTGCACGAACACCTGCTCGTCGAGCCGCCGCTCCTCGTTGTAGCAGGGAACGACGATGACCGGGACGGCGTCGCCGCTCATGGCCGTGGCCGTGGTGTCGTGGGCCGGCACAGCGCCCACGTGCTGAGGCCGGGGAAGGGAGGTAAAGCCTCGTCGCCATGGCCAGCGACATCCGGCTCTCGTACTCGAGCGCCAGGTCGATCGCCCGTGACAGCCGTTCGGGGCCGTGCCATCCCCCGATGCCTGCTTGGGGACGCCTGGTGGCGGGCGGTGCGCTCTCGCAGGACCTGCGCGGCCGCGGACCGGCAGCAAGGCGTGGAACAGCCCACCCCGCGCCATCACGTTGAGACCCGCCGACTCCAAGGTTCTGCGCAGCGCGGCAGGTGAGTAACGGCGGAAGTGCTTCAGGGCCCGATCGTGATCGGAGAAGAGGCTTTGGTAGGCGGGCACGCTCACGAGCACCCATCCCGTGTCGGCGAGCGATGCACGGACCACCTCTGTCACGAAAGCCACGTCGTCCTCCACGTGCTCGATCACGTCCAACATCAGCGACGCCCTCGAACCTGCCCGGGGGCGCGTGGCGGTGAGCTCGATGCCAGCGGTGTCGGGTGCCGCAGTCGCAAGCTCGGCGTCGCCGTAGTGCACGTCCCAGCACACGAGCCTGGCGGCCTGGGCGGAAGGACGGCCCGCAGCTGGCCTGCGAACCAGGCATCCCCGGCCCCGACGTCCAGCCAGCTGGCGGTGGTCGAGACACAGCCGAGCCGGTCGAGCAGCCGCAGGAAGAACCGGGCGCGGGCCACCTCCCAGGGGTGCCGGCGGACCGAACTCCGCGGGACGCTCGATCAGGTCCATGGCCTAGGTCCCCCCAGTCCCCTCGTGGTGCGCCTGCCGCTCGAGTCACGGTCGATCCCGCCGTGCCGGCGCCGTCACCGGTGAGGACACCACGACGCTGCGCAGTGATCCGGCCACAGAAAGTATCGCTCGTCCCGATGGTCACGCACCCCCGCCGTCCTCCTCCGATGGTGCCCCCCCGTTCGTCGCCGCCCAGGGCGGTGGGTTCCAGTCCAGCTTCTGGCCCGGTCCCACCGTGGCCAGCTCGGCTTCGACGGAGCCGGGCTCGGGACCCAGCACGGGAGGCGACGAACGCGGCGCTGCACCCCAGGCTGGCCTCGAGGGCGTCGTACAGGGCCACGACGCCGGGGGCCTGCTGCAGCGCCTGGGCCCGGGAATGCGAGCTGTGGCGCAGATGAGGGTCGACGAAACCAGCCACTGGTGCGGTACCGGGAGTGTCTCGCAGGGCCATCCCCGTGCCGGCCAGGAAGTCTCGGGCCCTGGCCGACCAGCCCGTCGAGTCGGCCACGAGGTCGTCGTAGCGGGTGACGAGGACGGGCAGGCCAGCGGCATGGGCCAGGAGGAGACGGTTGTAGCGCTCCCACAGCGCGACCCCGAACGACACCGGCACCCCATGACGGCGTCGCAGCGACACCGCCACGTCGAGGGGGTTGCGGAACACGATCACCGCCGCCAGACGTGGTCCGAGTGTCCTGCGCCAGAACGGGACCAGCACCGAGGTGCGGGGGTCCTTCCACACCCAAGGGACGCTGCGGTGGACGCGCCGAAACGCCCGTCGAGCTTGTGCGGGTCTGGTGGTGACGGACGCCGCCACCTCGTCGTAGGCATCGCCATCGGGGGGCGGGTACCACCACGTCCGACCCATCTGCGCCAGCAAGCGCATCGTTGAGGTGCATGAGCGAGCGGCTCTCGCAGTGCCCGCTCGGGTTCCACGGGCCGCGGACCATGTCCCCGGGGGCGCACAACGCCGGCCCGAGCTCGTTGAGCAGCCGGGTGGCAGCGGAGGTGCCGCTGCGGTGCATGCCGAGAACGAGCACGCCCCGGGGCCCTCTGCCCGCCCACGGGGGCCACCGCGGGGGCCTGTCGGTCACCGGCGGTCTCGGGCCGGGGTGGTGCCGCGTTCGGGCGTGAGCGGGTGCCCGTGCCGGGCGCGCAGGGCCCACGGGGCCCGGTACGCGAACAATGTGGGCCGCACCCAACGGGGCTCGGACCACGTCGGAGGCGTGAACGCCTCGCTGGAGTCGGGAATGGTGTCCAGGAGCGCCACGGTGGTCGCCGTCAGGCGGGCCACCACACCGGTGGACGACGGGTCGTGCACCAGCTGGGCTTGCACCGAGGCGGCGGCGGTGGCGATGTCCCCGCCCAGCTCCACCCCCAGCTGCGCCAGGTCTCCGACGACGCGCCGCACGGTGTCGGCCGGCGCGGCCACCAGGTCGGCGAAGCGCACGCACACCACGGGAAGCCCCGACGAAGCCCTCACCGCGGCTCGCACGTAGCGGTGCCACAGGCCGGTGCCGTACACGGTGGGGATGCCATCACGTCGCTTCACCGACGACACCACCGCTCCCGGCGCCCGCAAGACCAGGACCACGCACACCGGCGGGTCGAGAACACGGCGCCACAGAGGAAAGGTCAGACAGGTACGGGGGTCCTTCCACACCCATGTGTCGGACCCGAAGACCGAGGCGAAGGTGTCGGCCATGTCCGTCATGCAGGCCTGTGCGCCCGTGGCGAGAGCTCCCAGCCCCCGGTGAGCCAGGGCGGGAAGTCCCATGACCTGCCGAAGGCGGCCAGGATCCTGTCGTTGCAGGCCGTAAGGGTCTTGTTCTCCCAGTGACCCGAGGGGTTGTCGTACTCGGCGATGAGGTCGGCGGCGGGCCCGACGTCGGCCCCGAGGAGGTTCAGGACGCGGGTCACCGCCGAGGTGCCGCTGCGGTGCATGCCGAGCACCACGATTCCGGGCACCGCTACCGACCCTGGCCCTGGCTGGCCGGCCGCCCCGGCGACATCAGCCACTGGCCCAGATCGCGACCCAACAGCTCCTCGAGCCGATGCACCTCGGGGGCGAACTCGTCGCGGCAGACGGTTGCGGAGCGCGTCGGGCAGGGCGGGGCGAGCCCGACGGCGCGTGTTCGATGATGTGCAGCCGGCGTCGCAGCGCGGCACGGGCGTAGCTGGTTGGGGACGAGGACGCGGCCGACGCGACGCAGCCCCGGAGGAGAACGACGCAACAGGTCGCGCGTCCGGGCGCTGCGCACCTCCTTGTTGGCGTTCACGACCTCGAACACGGGACGGTGATGGGGATCGACAGCGAGGAACTCCAGGACCCGACGGTAGGCTGCGGCGGCGTCGTGGCGGAGGTCGTCGTAGAGGACCACGCAGACGTGGTCGCGGCCCAGCGCCGCGTAGTAGCGCTCGATCTGCCCGGCATAGCTGGCGATGTCCCGGTACAGCAGGCCGAAGGCCTTCTGGCACCCGGCCGGGACGCGTTCGCCGTGCCGCCGGTCACCCTCGGCCGCCAGGGCGTCTTCGAAGGAGTCGATGTCCTCTTCACCCTGGAAGAGCATCTCGCTGTGCTGGGAGTGCATCTGGTCCACGGGGTCGCGCAGCAAGGCGATGACACGACTGTCGGGGTCATAGGCCTGGATCTCGGCGGCGGCCAGCGCGGAGTACAGGTAGAACACCGAGCGATCGGTCCGGTAGCGCTCGGTGTCATGCCCGTCGAACCAACCGAGATAGGCGTCGTAGCCGATGCGCCAGCGGCCGCCCTTGGTCCGAAACACCAGGTCGGTCCCGAAGTACGTGAGCTCCTTGCCTGCCACGAAGACGTCGGGGTGCTGGGACAGGTACCGGGCCAGCGCCGTGGTGCCGCACTTGGGGGCCCCCACGATGAAGAGGTTGGGGGTGGCGCGCCCGTCGCCGACCCCGGTGGTGATCGGCACGGGGGGCTCGTCCGCCACGAGATCAGCGGGGGTCGGGGACGAGCAGGACCTGCTCGTGCATGGGCTCGATGGGGAAGCGCATCCCCAGTCGGCCCCGGGCCCCGTCGGCGAGCCCCCGGGCCACGGTGGCCAGACAGGCCAGGCGACGACCCCGCTCGCGCAGCACCGCCCGCGCCACCAGTTTGGTGACGTTGCGGGGGTACCAGCCCACGCGGTGCATGACATGCAGGTGCAGGTACAGCATGTTGCGGGCCTCGTAGTAGTACTTCCACAGGGGAACCCGCTCCCCGTGGCGCACGGCGTCGTGCTGCACCACGGCGCCGTCCACGATGCGCCGCTCGAACCCGGCCTGGGGGATGCGCCAGTGGCAGTACTCGTTGTCCTCGGCCCACCAGAACAACTCCGCCATGGGCACACCCACCTGCTCCACGATGTGGCGGGAGATGACGAAGCCGCACCACGACCCCCACTCCCCCACCGTTCCGTCGGGTTGCACCGAGCGGGGGAAGCAGAAGGCCGCTTTGGGATCCTTGCGGGCCTGGGACAACAGCACCTCCAGGCACTCCTCGTCGGCGACGATGTCGTCGTCGAGCACCCACGCGTGGTCGAAGGGGCCCAGGGCGAACTCCGCGAAGGCGAGCGCCCATCCGCCGGCGGGGCCGAGATTGGCCTCGGACCGGACCACCGACACCGGCGACCCTGCCGGCGTGGCGTCCTCGAGGCGTACCGGCGGGGCACTGGCGTTGTCGACCACGATCACGGCGGCCGGTGTCACGCTCTGTGCGGCGATGGCGGCGAGGCAGCGCTCGAGGGCCAGGGGCGCGTTGTGCGAGAGCACGAGGGCCACCACCGAGCGGCCGAGCTCCTGCGCCGTGGGAAGCCCGTCGGACACCTCCGGCACGGCCCCGAGCAGGGGCACTTCCGGCACCAACCCGAGCAGGGGCTCTTCGGCGATGCCCGCCTCGGATCCGACCCGAGACAGGGCCCGCTCCCCGACTCGTCGCAGGTAGCGGGGATCGATCCCCAGGCGTCCCCGAGCGCCGTCCTTCAAGCCACGCAAGGTGGCCAGCCGTTCGGCCGCGCCGGAGGCGAGCTGGAGCCGTCGCAGGGAATACAGGAGGTGCCACGCGAACCAGCTGGGACGACCATGACGCCGGGCCAGGGCGAAGAAGTTCCGGGCCAAGTAGTACGCCCGCCATGGCTCGTCGGCATCGATGGGACGGTGGTCGCGCAGCGCCGCGTCGCGCCCCGCCAGGGTCTGGCGATGCGCGACCTGGCGCGCGCAGCGCACGTCCACCAGCACGCAGAACCCCGCGTCGCGCATGCGGCAGTAGAAATCGAAGTCCTCGAACCCGAAGAACAGTTCGGGGTCCGGGAACACGCCGGCTTCGATCACGGCCCGAGAGACCAGGCTCGCCCCCCATGTCGTGACGTCCACGGGAGCGAGGTCTCCGGGCAGACCGCGGCGCGGCACCACGTTCACCGAGTGGCCGGAGCGGGCGACGAAGACGCGGCCGAAAGGGACCACAGCACCCACCGGTGCTCCGGTGTCGTCGAGGCGGTGGTCCGGACCCTCGACCCGTGCCAGGACGCCGGCCACGCGCGGCGTCGGTAGGTGCAGCAGGACCATGTCGTCCTCACACAGGTAGGCCCAGCGCGTCGACGGGTCCGAGAAGGCCTCGATCAGTCCGTGGCGAAACCCACCGGCGGGACCGGTGTTCGACGGCAGCCGCACCATCCGGACGGCCTCTTCGAGGGCGGGGTCGTCGAGGCCGCCCTCGCCGTTGACGACCACCACCACCCGGTCGGGAGGAAATCCCTCGACCTCGAGGAGCAACCGCACGGTGGCTCCGGCCAAGCGGGGGCGAAGGTGGGTGACGACGACGGCCGTCACCCCGTCGAGACCCGCGGTGACTGTCGGGCTCAGGACAGCTCCCACTCCGTCGGAACGTACACCGGGGACAGCACCATCACGCCGTTGGGCGCCTTGATCACGTTGGGGCCGAAGGCCTCGAACGAGGCCAGCGGCTGCCAGGGCAGCGATGCCGTGGTCCCGCTGCCGCGCGGTGCCCGCATGGCCCCCCACAGCGCATACCGGCCTTTGGGAAGAGGCAGGCTCCGCATCCGGCATCGCAGGTCGAACTGCCCTTGGGGGAACGAGCTGGCGTAGCGGATCACGAACACCGGCATGGCCGTGCCCTGGGAGATGCCGAGATGGAACGCCCCGAACATGGGCTCGTCGGACTCGGCCACGATGTGGACGCTCACCTCTTCGCCCGAAAGGACCTGGCCCCCGTCGGGACCCGTGATCTCGACCTTGAGCAGACGCACGCCCCTGTCCTCGTCCGCGGCCAGGACGGCCTGCTCACCCACGGACTGGCGGTACAGCGACACGACGGCGCGCGCCGGGCCGTCGGCGCGCACGTAGCTGTCGGCCAGCCACATGGCCCGGTCGCACACGGCTTCGACGGTGGGCAGGTCGTGCGACACATAGAAGAGGGTGGTGCCGTTGGCCACGACCTGGCTGATGCGCTCCAGGCACTTCTGCTGGAAGCGGGCGTCGCCCACGGCCAGCACCTCGTCGACGAGGAGGACATCGGGCTCGAGGAAGGCGGCGATGGCGAAGCCCAGCCGGATGGCCATGCCCGTCGAGTAGAACTTCACCTGACGGTCGACGGCGTCTCCGATCTCGGCGAAGTCGATGATGTCGTCGAAGCGGGCCGCCACGTCGGCCCGCGACATCCCCAGGATGTTGCCGTAGAGGTAGACGTTCTGGCGACCCGACAGGTCGGGGTGGATGCCGCTGCGCACCTCGAGGAGAGCCCCCACACGGCCCATGGCGGTGACAGAGCCGGCCGAGGGGAACGTGGTCTGGCAGATCATCTTGAGCAGGGTCGACTTGCCCGACCCGTTGACACCGATGATCCCGTAGGTCTTGCCCGGTTCCACGTGGAGGTTGACGTCGCGCAGCACCCAGCGGTACGGACGGCGGTACCCCTTGAGCCACCGGCCGAACAGCACGACCTGATCCTGAAACATGGGGAGCGTGCGGTCGGCCCGGAATCGCTTCCAGGCGTGGTCGACCCGTACGGTGCCCTTAGGTAAGGTCGGCAAAGTTCACCTCGAGCCGCTTGAACATGACGTACCCGCCGACCAGGTACAGAAGCGATCCCACCAGGGCCGCGCCCAGCAATCCCCACTGCGGTCCGAACCCGAGCAGGATCGAGTCCCGAAAGTTGCTGATGATCGGCGCCATCGGGTTGATGACGCAGTACACGGGGCGGAACCAACCTGTGATGAAGTTGGCATGTAGGGCGTGATGCGTCTCCACCGACAGGGGCTTGAGCACCGTGATGAGCATGAGGAACGGCATGAGGATGGGGACGATCTGCTGCAGGTCGCGCATGGTGACGATGACCGACGACACCAGGAACACGAGGCCCAAGATGAAGGGGATCTCCACGGCGAGGTACAGCGGCGCCCATACGCTCGCGAACCGGGGCGCGTAGCCCTCGGCCCCGAACAGGATGAACAGGGGTATCAAGGCGATCAGCGAGGAGAAGGCGGACTCGAGGACCTGCGACATCGGGAAGCACTCCCGGGGGAAGTGGCTCTTGGCCATGAGGGCCTTGTTCGACACCAGGGAGTTGGTGCCACCGCCGATGGCGCCGCCGAAGAATCCCCAGGCCAGCAGGCCCACGTAGGTCCACAGGATGAAGGGCACGTGGCCCCCGGGGGCGAACCCCTTCACGTGACCGACGAGCACGGTGAGGATGGCCAGGCTCACCAGGGGGACGAGCAGGGCCCAGGCTACGCCCAGCACCGCCTGCTTGTACTGGGCCCGGATGTCGCGCTCGGCCAGGGTGAACATGACATCCCACCGCCGCAGCAGCTCGCGTGCCGAGCGCAGTATGTCAGGCTTGTGCTTGTACAGCTCCTCGTCCGTGGGGTCGGCCGGCACGAGCGAGACATCGAAGACCTTGAGCCCGCCATCCTCGTCGGAGAGCGTCTCCACTGTGGTTGACAACGCGATTTCCCCCCAGCTCCGCTCCGCCGCTCCACCCACGCTCCGCCAACCTGTCGACTCAGCTTAGTGCGCACCGCAACCGAATAGCCACAGATCGTCCCCGCTCACCACTACCATCGCCCCGTGCTACCAGGGGAAATGCCCGTTGCCGGCGCCAGTGGCACGGTGGCCCGGCGACCACGAGTCCTCCTCCTCATCAAGGGACTCGGCCTCGGGGGGGCAGAGCGTCTGCTCGTCGACGTGGTGGCCACCCGGGATCGGGAGCGCTTCGACTACGAGGTCGCCTACGTCCTCGAGGCTCAAGACGCCCTGGTCCCCGCCATGCAGGCCACGGGGGTCCCCGTGCACTGCCTGGGGGGTTCGGCCAGCATCGATCTGCGATGGACGGTATCGCTGCGGGCACTGCTGGTGCGGGGACGGTTCGACGTGCTTCACTCGCACCTGCCCTACACCGCCGCGCTCGGGCGCCTCGTGGCTCTCACGGTGCCTCGCCAGCGTCGGCCCGTGCTCGTGTACACCGAGCACAGCTTGTGGAACAAGGCGGCCGTGGTGACCAAGGCTTTCAACCGGGCCACGGTGGGCGTCGACCAGGCGCTCATCGTGGTGTCGGTGGCGGCGCGCGACGCCCTGCCTGTCGCACTGCGCTCCCGGGCACGCGGTCGTGGTCCATGGAGTCGACCGCACGCGCTTCGATGCCCTCCTCGAGCGGCGCGCGGAGCTTCGCCGCAGCGTGCGTGGTGAGCTCGGGGTGACCGATGACGAGGTGCTGGCGCTCACCGTCGCCAACATGCGCAGCGAGAAGGGCTACGACGTGCTGCTCGAGGCGGCGCGTCTGGCCGTGGCCGCCGGCGTGCGCGTCCGGTTCGTCTCGGTGGGACGCGGACCACTCGAGGCCGAGCTGGCGGCGGCGGTGGAGGCAGGCGGGCTCGCCGGCTCCTTCCGATCCCTGGGGACGCGCACCGATACCCCCCGCCTCATGGCCGGCGCGGACGTGTTCGTGCTCCCGTCGCACCAGGAGGGGCTCCCGGTGGCGCTCATGGAGGCGATGAGCGCGGGACTGCCGGTGGTGGCCACCATGGTGGGCGGCGTGCCCGACGTGGTCACCGACGGGGTCGAGGGGATCCTCGTCCCACCCGGACGCGCCGACCTGCTGGCGGAGGCGGTGTCGCTGGTCACCCGGGACGTCGCCCTGCGCTCCCGGCTGGCCGACGGCGCGCTGTCTCGCAGTGCCCTGTTCGACGTGCGCAACGCCACGCGGGCCATCGAGTCGATCTACACCGGGCTTCTCGACGCCAGGAGGCGTCGGTGAGCACGCCGCTGGGGGGTGACGACGGCGGTCGGGCCGGCGACGTGCCCGTGGTCCTGCACGTCATTCCCACCGCCGCCGCTCGAGGGGCCCAGCGCGAGGCCCGGGCGCTCGCCACCCGGCTCGACGTGCCCGGCTCCCGTCACCATCGGCTCCTCAGTCTCTTCGGCGGACCCGGTCAGATCCCCGTGGACCTGAGCCTCGACTTCCCCGGTGGCGACAGGCCGGCGGTGGGATTCGACCCCCGCCTCGTGATCCGCTTGCGAGCCATGCTGAGAGAGCTGTCGCCCGCCGTGGTGGTGGCCCATGGCGGGGACCCGCTCAAGTATCTGGTCCCCGCCATGCTGGGGACGGCGCGCCCCCTGGCCTACTACGCCACCGGCACCTTCGAGCACGCCGGCCGGGCCGCACGCGTGGCGCTGTGGCGCGCACTGGTCCGGCGGGCCGATGTGGTGGCGGCAGAAGGCGACGAGGTGCTCGAGCAGTGCCGTCGACTCCTGGCTGTCCCCGAGGAGCGGTCGGTGCTCGCCCCCAACGGCCGCGACCCCGTTGAATTCCACCCCCGCCACGGCTCTTCGGAGGGCACGGTGCCGGTGGTCGTGTTCGTCGGTGCCCTGACGGCGGGGAAGCGCCCCGACCGGTTCGTGGCGGTGGTGGCGGCATTGCGCCGTCGCGGGGTCGAGCTGCGCGCCGTGATCTGCGGCGACGGGCCCCTGGCTTCGGCACTGGAGCGCCCCGCCGGTGACGCTGGGGTGGAGTTGCTCGGATCGCGCGCCGATGTGGCGGAGGTGCTCCGGGGAGCCGACGTCCTGGTGTTCCCGAGCCTGCCCACCGGTGAAGGCATGCCCGGGGTGCTCATCGAGGGCGGATTGTCCGGACTCCCGGTGGTAGCGACGGCGGTGCCCGGCGTGCACGCCATCGTCGACGACGGCACCAGTGGCTTCATCGTCGGCGTCGACGATCTCGACGCCATGATCGACACCACCGCCCGTCTGCTGGTATCGCCGGGCCTTCGCCAGGCCATGGGTGCAGCGGCGCGCCAGCGCTGTCTGGAACGGTTCAGCCTCGATGCCGTGGCCACGTGCTGGCGCTCGTTCCTCGCCCCACTCGTGGCTCGAGGTGTCAGCCTCCGGGACGGGCGAAATGCGCCAGGAACCCGGCACGACCTAGAGCCCTGAGCTCCACGGCGACGAGTCCCGAGGCAGAGGCGAGGCGGGCCAGGTCGTCGCGTCGGTAGCCGTGCACGTGCACACCCCGGGCCCCGTAGCGCACCTGCCGCAGTCGAAGCCGCAGACCGGGCGCGGGAAACGACGCCAACACGTGCGGCGCGGCTCGGCCCATCCGTGCCAGCAAACCGACCGGGTCGTCCACGTAGTCGAACACGCCCAGCGCCACGGCGGCGTCGTAGCCATCGTGGTCCTCGATGGTCTGCCATCCGCGCTCCTCCACCGTCACCGACCCCGGGAGGCGCTGGGCCTCACGACGGGCCAGTGCCACCATGGCCGGGGCGGGATCGATCCCCGTCACCTGCACACCCCTGGCGGCGAGGGGCGCGAACAGCGGGCCACTCCCGCATCCCACGTCGAGCACACGCCGTGCGCCGAGCGCGGCCACGATGTCGACGCTCCCACGCAAGCGGTCGAAGAGCGGCCCCCGCCCGAGCAAGCGCGCCACCGGCTCACTGCGGTAGAACGCGGCGAAGCGCGAGGCGCGCTCGTCGAAGTAGGTGTCGAACTCAGCGGGCGGCATGGGCGCAGGTCTCGCTTCCGAACCGCTCGGTGATGCGCCACACGATCGGCGCGATCCGGCCGCGGCCCAGGAGCTGGCGGGCCATCATAGGCGAGCGGACCGCGCCCAAGCCGGGCAAGGTCCCGTCGAAGTCGTAGGAGTGGTAGTAGAGCACCGCCGGTCCCGGCGAGCGCGCTGCGGCGGCCACCACGGCCGACAAGGGGAGCAGCCGTTGATAGCTCCCCCTCCGACCCGGATGCCGCGCCACGACAGTACCGGCACCTCTCGAACCGGCGAGGGAGACCCGAGGCGCGAGGAGTCAGAGACATAGCCATAGCCGGCCGTCGCCAGATCGTCGCGGTACCGGGCCAGGCTTCGGTCCTCGGGCACGTCGAATCGGGGCGAGCGGAACCCCCGCACCGACACGCCGAGCAGGTCCTCGAGTGTCTCGCGGCCCTTGCGCAACCATGTCGCCACGCCCCCGGAGGGCATTCGTCCGTGGTCGGGACCGTGGCAGGCAATCTCGTGGCCCGCCGCTGCGAAGTCGGCCAGCTCCCCCCGCACAGCAGGGGCGTAGTTGGAGACCACGAAGAGCGTCACCTTGGGCTTGGCGGGGTTGGCCTCCAACCGCTCGAGCAACGCCGCCAGACCACCCTGGCGAGCGGCGGGGCGTGCCACGTCGTGGCCGAGGACGGCCATGCCGTCATAGAAGTCCTCCACATCGATTGTCACACAGACGCAGTTCCTCACGCCGCTCCCGCCCATTCGGCGTACACCCCGCGTAGACGGGCAATGACATCGTCCTCGGAGAAGCGCTCGAGAACCCGCGCCTGGCACACCCGCCCGAGCGCAGCCCGTCGCTCGGGGTCCTCCAGAAGCCCCTTCACCGTGGCGGCCAGGGCGGTGGTGTCCCCCCGCGGCACGAGCAGTCCTGTGGCGGGGTCGACGACCTCGCGCACGCCGCGCACGTCGTAGGCGACGACGGGCCGACCGGCGGCGGCCGCTTCCATGGCCACCCGGGGCACGCCCTCGCGGTACGACGGCAGGACCACGACGTCGGCCGCCGCCAGGTAGGGCCGGATGTCCTCCACTGCGCCGACGAACGACACGTCGGCCGAGGCCGCCTCGATCTCGTCCCCCGACAGCGCGTCGCGCTGATCGGGCTCGACCGGGCCCACATGGACGAAGTCGGCCCGATCGCGAAGGGCCCGGGCCAGCCCGAGGAAGTCCGCACACCCCTTCTCGCGCACCAGGCGGCTCACCATGAGCACCGTGGGCCGCTGTGGCCGTGGCAGCGACGCAGTCGTGGGATTCGGGGGGGTGAAGTGGTCGAGCACGACTCCGTTGCCGACGTAGCGGATCTTCCGCGCAGGGCAGATGTGGGCCCGGGGCAGGACCTCTTCGTCCTCGCGGCTCTGCACCAGCACTACATGCGCCCACGCGCAACACCACGTTTCGAACAGCCACCCGAGGATGTTGGCGACGCGCGCGGTTGTCGCGGAAATACAACGCGCCGTGAATCGTGTAGATCGCCCTGGTCCCACTCAGGCGCGCCGCGGGGAGACCGAGAAACGACGCCTTGGGTGTGTGGGTCTGGACGAAGTCGAAACGCGCTCGCCGGAAGCATCGCCACAATCGCACGAAGGCGGCGACGTCCGAGAGCGCGAATTCTCGTCGGATGGGGATGACCTGCACCGACACGTCCTTGGGCGGGTCCTGGAAGGAGTCACCACTGACCACGCTCCACGACACCTCGTCGATGGCCCGCAGCTGATGGTCCAGGAGCAGTCTGGCCGTCATCGACGTTGTCACCACCCGGCATCCCCGGGGGGCGACCGAGACTCTGGTGCCCTGCTCCACCCGTCCCCCCACCGCCGGTCCCACACCGGGTCCGTCCCGGCCTGCTCGAGCCGTGTCCGCTCGAGGTCAACCCCCCTATCCTACAAACGGTGAAGCGGAAGGGACCAAGGGTGCTCACCTCGAAGCCATGTGCGGGATAACGGGCTTCTGGGACCGGCGCCCCCCACGCCGCCGAGGAGCAGGCGCTGCGCCTGGCGGCCATGACCGACACCTTGCGCCATCGGGGCCCCGACGACGCCGGCGCATTCGTCGAGGAGGCTACAGGGCTGGCCCTGGGGGTCCGGCGCCTGGCCGTCGTGGACCTGTCCTTTCACGGGCACCAACCGATGGCGTCGTCTCACACCCGATACGTCGTCACCTACAACGGCGAGATCTACAACTTCCTCGACCTGCGGCGCGAGCTCGAGAGCGCCGGCGAACGCTTTCGCGGCTCGTCGGACACCGAGGTGCTCGTGAGCGCCGTGCAACGCTGGGGTGTGCACGAGGCGCTGGTGCGCTGCAACGGGATGTTCGCCCTGGCCGTGTGGGACAGAGAAGAGCGGCGCTTGCACTTGGCCCGTGACCGGTTCGGCGAGAAACCGCTCTATTACGGTTGGATGGGCAGTGTCTTGCTCTTCGGCTCGGAGCTCAAGGCCCTGCGGGCCCACCCGGGGTTCACTGCCGAGCTCGACCGGGACGCGCTCGCCCTGTACTTCCGGCACAACTGTGTTCCCACCCCGTACTCGCGCGTACCGAGGCATCGCCAAGCTTCCCGCGGGGACCATGGTGACGATCGAGCCGGGCACGGCCCCGGGAACCCTGCCCGACCCCGTGGCGTTCTGGTCGTTGCGGACCGTGGCCGAGGACGGAGCCCGATCCCGACTCCACGAGCCCGAGCAGGACGCGCTCGACGAGCTCGACACGGTGTTGCGTGAATCCGTGCGCACCCGCATGCACGCCGATGTGGCCCTGGGGGCGTTCCTCTCCGGCGGCATCGACTCGTCCCTGGTGGTGGCCCTGATGCAGGCGCAGCACACCTCCAAGGTCAAGACCTTTACCATCTCCTTCGACGACGCCGCCTACGACGAGGCTGCCGACGCCCGTCGGGTCGCCGACCATCTCGGCACCGAGCACCACGAGCTGTGCGTGAGCGCCGCACAGGCTTTGGACGTCATTCCGCGGCTCCCGGAGATCTACGACGAGCCCTTTGCAGACTCGTCGCAGATACCCTCGGCAGTGCTGGCCGGGCTCACGCGCAAACACGTCACCGTGGCGCTGTCGGGGGACGGCGGCGACGAGCTCTTCGGCGGCTACAACCGCTACGCGTGGGGCCAGCGATTCTGGCGGCGCATCGAGCTCGTTCCCCGGCCCCTGCGGCGCTGGGCGGGGCCGCCCTCGGCGCGGTACCGCCAGCATGGCTGGACAGTGCCATGGCGCGCGCCGGTCCGGTGCTGCCCCCGTCGCTGGCCGTGCGAACGCCGGGGACCAAGCTGCAGAAGGTGGCGCGCGTGCTGCCTGCCGCCGACCTCCACGAAACGTACGTGGCCCTGGCCTCCCATGTCTCGGACCCCGGTCGGCTGGTAGTCGGCGCCACCGAGCCCCCGACGGCGCTGTCGCACCCCGGGGGGTGGCCGCAGGCCGTCGACCCCGTCGAGCTCATGATGTACCTCGACGCCGTCACCTATCTGCCCGACGACATCCTCACCAAGGTCGACCGCGCCACCATGGCAGCGAGCCTCGAGGGTCGCATGCCGTTCCTCGACCCCCACGTCGCCGCGTTCGCCTGGAGGCTCCCGCTCGAGATGAAGGTGCGCGGGGGCACCGGCAAGTGGGCGTTGCGCCGGCTCTTGCACCGCTACGTCCCCCCGCGCTGGTCGATCGCCCCAAGGCCGGCTTCGGCATCCCCCTCGGTACGTGGCTCCGGGGCCCCTTGCGGCCCTGGGCCGAGGAACTGCTCGACGCCGGGCGCCTCGAAGGTGACGGCGTGCTGTGGCCTGGTCCGGTTCGGCAGTTGTGGCGCGAGCACTTGTCGGGGCGCCATGACCGTGCCTATGAGCTGTGGGACGTCCTCATGTTCCAGGCGTGGGCAGACACCTGGGGTTCGTGACCGCAGACAGGCCGTGGTCGTCGTCGGGACCTGTCAGCGCCGCGCCCCCACGGTTCCCGCCCCGTTGGTTCCCGCCCCGACGGTGGCGGACCAGCGAGCCGTTGTCTTCTTCTTCTTGCGGTTGCGCCGCTGGGCGGAGCTCAGTTCCCATGGGTACTTGTCGGTCCCCTTCGGCGCCCTGGGGATCGCCAGGGGCACCACGAGGAAGGGCAATAGCATGATCCTCTCTCGGTCGATCAATCCGAGGTTGCCGAGCGCGGCGAACGCATAGGGCCACGCTGCGGAGTAGAGGACTGCCATGAGGACGTAGGGCCGGAGAAATGCGGCGCGTATCAACAGTCTGAGCCGGGGCAAGGACAGAAGGATCAGGATGAGGATGATGGTGTTCTCGAACGCCGCAAACTTCTGCGTACTGCCGTGAGCGTCGAAGGGGAGGGGGTCGAAAAGCACGGTATTGATGTCGCGGGGGTACCCCGAGGGGCCGGCGTGGTACGCGATGCTGCTGGCCTGGCCCCTGTTGTTCTGCGACAGCTGCTGCAAGTTGAACACGGGCGCGGTCTTACCCAGCTGCTGGGCCAGGGTCACCGCCGCGATCAGCAACGCCGCCTGCAGGGCCATGACCAAGATGCGGCGAATGCCTCTGAGTGACCGCTTGTTGGCACGCCGGAACACTCCGGCAATGGCGAAGGCCCCCAGGAACAACAGCAACTCCTGGGGGCGGACGTACACCCCGATGATGGTCCCGATCACGATAAGCCCCACGCCACCGCGGCGCTGGGCCAGTATGCGCGCGGCGCCGTAGGCCGAGATCCCCAGAGAAATGAACATCATCGCTTCTTTGCTGATTCCCGCCGTCCAGAACAGCAAGGAGGGCAGGAAGAACACGAGATAGGCGTAGCGCCTGCGGCTGGCCTCGGGGAAGGTGATGGAGAACGCCCGGTAGAAGCAGATCGAGGCGAGGAAGGCGAACCAGCTGAACACGAAGAACCCGGCGATCTTGTTCACGCCCACGATGGCGAACACGACACCGGCCGCTACGCTCACCGAGCCGTCCCCGAGCAAGTGGTTGGCGACGGTGGGCTGCAGCGTGAAGTCGAAGCGGTCGAAGTGCCGACCGATGATGGCACCCTGGTTCACGTAGCGGGTGTAGTCGGTCACGCCGTGATACACGTGGTTGATCACGTACAGTGCGGCGAGCACGAACACGAGGTGGGTCACCATGGCCCACATGAGCAACCGGTAGAGCCCCGGGTCGCGCTCGGCGGCGGCGACCTTCCGGGCGATCGGGATGGTCAGGAAGATGAGGACGACCGCCACCAGGAGGTCGATGGTGTGGTTGGAGTGGACCATCGGCTTCCAGGACGTCCGTGTCCGGCAGCGCAGCTACAGCCAGAGCTGCGAGGACGACGCGGACGACGAGGACGGCGCGGACGACGAGGTGGGCTCGAGGGGGGCGTACCCCGAAGGTGTCGCGCCGGCCGGGACGTCGAGCTCGCGCCCTCGCACGCGCGCCGACCTGTCCCGACGCGGGATGTTCGTCAGCACGACGCCCAGTACCGGGGCACGGAAGCGGCGCAGCACGTCGCCGGCCTCACGGGCCTGGTCCGAACGTGTGAGGCCGTGCTGCGCCACGAGCACCACGACGTCCACGGCGGGGAGCAGGGCCACGGCATCGTGCGCCATGAGCAATGACGGTGCCTCCACGATCACGAAATCGGCCACCTGACGGGCCGCCGCCACGATGGCGGGCCCTTGGGTGACGACTTGTCCACGGCTCTCGAGGAGCCGCTCGAAACGAAGTCGCGACACACCCTCCACCGCCGATGGTTCGGACAGCGGGACGAGGTCAGACGGAGCGATCTCATCGCCGTGAGACATGGTGGACGACCCGTTGCCATTGCGGCGCCACTCCAGATTGCCGATGCTCACCACCAGTGCGTGCGCCCCCGACTCGGCAAAGACGGCCGCCAGATTGGCGACGACGGCTGAACGCGTGGGCTCGACACCCGGAGAAACCACCAGGACAACCTGGCGGCTCGGGGCCCACCCGTTGTGCCCGTTCCCAGGCTCTGCGTGCCCGACGTCATCGGGGCCCCCGAGGGACATGGGGTACCCAGAACCGATGCCGCGCTCCGAGGGGTAGGAGCCGCCGTATCGGGCGCCGTTGCCGTTGCCGTTCCCATTGCCATTGGCAAAGCCGTTGGTGAGAGCCATCAACTCGGACGCGAGAGGCTCGAGTAAAACGGCGGTCTGCAACCTCCGATAGGCCTCGGCCAACTCCGAGGCGGGGTTGTCGACGACCTCCAGATTGGTCTCCGCGGGTGCCGGCCAGCGTTTGTCGCCTCGCACCATGGGACGGGATCTCGGCGACCACGGGAAGGTCGAAGGACTCCTCGGTGGCGCGCACCGTTCGCAGGCTCCGGTCGAGCGCTTCTACGGCCACGATGATCCCGATGGCGATGAGCACGCCCACGACAAGGCCGCCGCCTATTCTCGTCCACTTGTGGTTGACGATGGAGGCGACGGAAACCTTGAGGCCCCCGCCGCCGCCCACGGCGATGGCCGAACGGAAGATCTCATAGCCCGGTGCCTTGGGACCGGAGATCTCCAAGCCCAACTGTTGTCTCACCGCGGTGGCGAGCTTGCTCTGGAGCACGCGTCTCTTGGTCTCGAGCAGCGCCAGACTGCCGGTCGGCGTGCTCGTGCCAGAGAGCTGGCTGTCGATCTGGCCGAGCTGGCCCTCGATGTTGGTGACCTCTTTGGCCAGCGTGGCGGTGGCGGTGTTGTAGTCCCCCAAGGCTTGCTGGTTCACGTAGGCCGACACGGCGTTGGCCACGGCGTTGGCGAGTGCGGTTGCCGACGCCGCCGAGAACCAGGTGACCTCCACGCCGATGGCGTGCAACCGGATCCAGCGGCTTCCTCTCTTCCCCAGTCCGAGGGCCTGCCGCCCGTTCTCGATCTTTATCTGTTCTTGCAGCTGCGTGGCGGGGACGCCCACGCCGGATGTCTCTGCCGCCGTCGCAACCACGGCGGGGTTTTTGGCGTCGAGGATAGACCCGCGTCAGCGGAAGTCCGCCATGTCCCGGGGTGGGCCCGATGATCGTGGTCGCGGTCCAGTACCCGGGCACTATCGTCCCCCCGGTGACACCCGCAGGAGCCGAAGGCGCAGTGAATAGGCCTATCGCGGCTCCGAGCAATGCCAGCAAGAGGACAAGGCGCCAGCCGCGAAGCACTGCCCCCCTGAGGTCCATCGCGCCCATCTTTCCCCGACCAGCCTTCTTCCTGGTCCACGGCCGGCTGCTCAACACTACCGCGGTGGCGCGTTCGTGCTCAACGGGGGCAAAGACCTGACATCATGGCTGGAAGGGAATCGTCAATCCTGACGATGCCAAGGCCGGAGGCGGTCTCATAACGTGATCTGGGGGCGTCATGAGCCGCGTCGCGCGGCGCTACGGGCCTGAGCCAGGGGGGCAGATCACATGGCGATGACGGTCCAGCGGGAGCGGATCAAGGCAGCACCGTCGAGTCTGCTCGTCGCTCTGCGTCGCGTCCGGGGTGACCGCCTGGCAACCAAGGCGTCGCACGTCAGGGCGCGCCTGCTGTTCATGATCCTCGACATCATGGGCGTCGCCGCCGGTTACGGCGTGGCCGAGGTGGCCTACCTCCGCGACCGGGCCCCCGCCGAGTACTGGCAGCACTTCTTCCTCTTTCTCGCTCTGGCCCTGGTGGTCCATCTGGGGACCAACTGGGCGTTCGGCCTCTACGGCCGCATCTGGCGCTACGCCGGCATCGAGGAGGCCCGACAGGTGCTGCTGTCGGCCTTGGTGGCGCTTCTCGTGCTCGCCGCCATGCGACCGTTGTGGCGCATGGTCGACCTCGAACGGATCCCGCTTCGGGTGGTGTTCGTCGGATGCGCGTTCGTGACCATGGCCATGGGTGGCTTGCGCTTTCAGTCACGTCTGTTCGCCTGGCAGCGGGGCACGCGACTGGTGGGGCTCAGGGTGGCGATCATCGGCAGCCGCGACGCCGGAGCCGAGGCCATCAGGGAGATGCGGCGCACTCCCGTCGCCGGTCTTGTTCCGGTGGCGGTCTTCGACGACGATGGACATCGCCACGGCCTGTCGCTCATCGGCGTTCCCGTGGTGGGTGGCATCGAGGACATCCCCGCCGCCGCCAGCCGCTACACGATCCAGCAGGTGTTGCTGGCCATCCCCAATCCAGCTCCCGAACTGGTGGACCGGGCGCTCCGCGCCTCGGAAGCGGCGGGGGTCGCCATGAGGATCTTGCCGTCGGTGAAGGACGTGGCGGCGGGAAAGCAGCACTCCGCGCCGATTCGCCAGGCCCGCGAGCCGCGCATCGAGGACCTCTTGGGTCGAACCACGGTCACGACCGACCTCAATGCCGTGCGCCAGTCCCTGGCCGGACGGCGAGTTCTCATCACCGGTGCCGGGGGCTCGATCGGCTCCGAGATCGCCCGTCAGGTGGCCGAGTTCAACCCCGCGCAGATCTTGTTGCTCGACCACGACGAAACCCACCTGCACGACACCGCGGTCATCCTGCAGGGCTCGAGCGAGCAATTGCTCGTGGACGTGGCGGATCGGGCCGCCGTCTTCGAAGCACTGCTGCAGCACCGGCCCGAGGTCGTCTTCCATGCTGCTGCGCACAAGCACGTCCCGGTCCTCGAGGCCCATCCCTTGGAGGCCGCCAACGTCAACGTGTACGGCACCGTCAACGTCGTGGAGGCGGCGATCGCGGCGCGGGTACCGCGCTTCGTGCTCATCTCGAGCGACAAGGCGGTTCAGCCCATCAGCGTTATGGGTGCCTCCAAGCGAGTAGCCGAACAAGTCGTCTTGGCGCACGCACCGCCAGGCGCATGCTATTCCGTGGTCCGTTTCGGCAATGTCCTCGGTAGTCGAGGCAGTGTCATCCCCACCTTTGCCCGCCAAATCGCGGCCGGAGGCCCCCTCACCGTCACCGATCCCCGCATGACCCGCTTCTTCATGAGCGTGGAGGAAGCAGTGCAGCTCGTGCTGCAAGCGTCGGTGCTCTCCCAAGGCGGGGAGATCTTCATGCTCGAGATGGGCGAGCCCGTGCGGATCCTCGACCTGGCACAGCGCATGATCCGCCTGTCGGGCTTCGAACAGGGGACCGAGATCCCCATCCGCATGATCGGCCGCCGACCCGGTGAGAAGCTCCACGAGGAGCTGCACTCGCCCCGAAGAAGGAAGTTTCCCCACCTCGCACGCCTTCATCCGCCGACTTGTTCCCGTTCCCACCACCGAGGACACGGTGACCAAGGGGCTCCTCGTCATGCGCGAGGCGACCGCCCGTCGCGACGCGGATCTCGTCCGGAACCTGCTTTTCTCCTTGGCGAATTCCGAGCACGACGGAAAGCCCACGACTGAAGAGACCGCGGGGGCCGACCCGGATCCCGTCTCGGCGTGACGAGGCTGACCCGGCGCCACCGCGGCCGGGCACCATGAAGCCGAGCACGGGCACCGGCCCCGACACTGCGGTGGGCCCACCGCTTCACTCACCGGGGAAAGTCGTCGTCGTCGGCCAGGGCTACGTCGGACTCCCCCTCGCCATGCGGGCGGTCGAGGTGGGCTTCGACGTGGTCGGCTTCGACCACGACCAAGACCGCGTCAAGCGGCTCGCCGCCGGTGACTCCTACGTCGAGGACGTCCCGACGCCGTCGGTGGCGTCCGCCCTCGCTACCGGCCGGTACGAGCCCACCCGACGAGGCCGCACCGCTGCGCCGGGTTCGACGTGGCGGTCATCGACGTCCCCACGCCGCTCTGCCGACGGCAACCCCAACCTGTCCCACGTCGAGGAGGCTGCCCGGATCCTGGCCCGCCACCTCAAACCGGGCGCCACCGTCGTCCTCGAGTCCACGACGTATCCCGGGACCACCGAGGAGCTCGTGGCGCCCATCCTCGAGGAGGGTTCGGGCCTCAGCGCCGGGGTCGACTTCCACCTCGGCTACAGCCCCGAGCGCATCGATCCCGGCAATGCCGACGTGGAACCTGGTCACCATCCCGAAGGTGGTGTCGGGGATCGACGCGCGCGTCCCTGGCTCGCCGTGCGGGGATTCTTCGACCGCATCGTCGAGCAGACCGTGCCGGTGTCGGGCACCAGGGTGGCCGAGCTCACCAAGCTCCTCGAGAACACGTTCCGCCACGTGAACATCGCCCTGGTCAACGAGCTCGCCATGTTCGCCGGAGACCTCGGGATCGACGTGTGGGAAGTCGATCGATGCCGCCTCCACCAAGCCCTTCGGCTTCATGCGCTTCACCCCGGGCCCCGGTGTGGGCGGGCACTGCCTGCCCATCGACCCGAGCTACCTGTCGTGGGCGGTGCGACGGAACCTCGGTCGGCCCTTCCGTTTCGTCGAGCTGGCCAACGACGTCAACGCCCACATGCCCGACTATGTGGTACGACGGCTCGTGCACGCCCTCAACCGGATGGGCAAACCCGTTCAGGGCTCGCAGGTGCTGGTCCTCGGCATGGCCTACAAACGCAACACGGCCGACGCCCGCAGCTCCCCCGGCATGGCCATCGCCGGGGCGCTCACTGCTCTGGGTGCCGAAGTCCGCGTGGCCGACCCGCACGTCCGCACCGAACACCTCCCCTTCGTGGTGGTCGAGCCCACCGCAGCTGACGTTGCCGACGCCGACGCCGTGCTCCTCATCATCGATCACGACGCCTTCGACTACGAGCTGGTGCGTGAGCACGCGCGCTTCGTGCTCGACACTCGCAACCGCATCGCCGGTCAGAACGTCGAGCTCCTCTGAGCATGAACGACCGGCAACGGGGAGCGCCGTCGCCGACGGTCGCACCCCGGTCCCCTCCCGCCCGCGTCGTGGTCACCGGTGGCGCGGGGTTCATCGGCGCAAATCTGTGCCGGGCCTTGGGCGCCGCCCCCGAGATCGAGCAAGTCGTGGTGATCGACGACTTCTCCACGGGTCGGGCCGACAATCTGGCCGGCATAGGCGGGATCGAGGTGGTCGAAGGATCGATCCTCGACAGCGGCCTGCTGGATGCGGTCCTGGTGGGTGCCGACGCCGTCGTCCACCTGGCGGCGCGTGCCTCGGTGCCGCGCTCGCTCGAAGACCCCATCGCCACCCACGAGGTGAACGCCACCGGGACACTGCGGGTCCTCGAGGCCGCCCGTCTCGCCGGCGGGCCCCGAGTCATCGTGGCCTCCTCGTCCTCGGTGTACGGGGCCAACCAGGTGCTGCCGGCCCGCGAAGACCTGGCACCGGCACCGCTCAGTCCCTACGGGGCGAGCAAGCTGGCGGCCGAGGCTTATACCCTGGCGCACGCGCGGTCGTTCGGGCTGCCGGTGCTGGTGTTCCGATTCTTCAACGTGTTCGGGCCGCTCCAGCGCGCCGGGCATGTCTACGCGGCGGTGGTGCCCGCCTTCGTCTCGGCGGCACTGGCCGGGGAGCCCCTTCCCCTGCACGGCGACGGGGGCCAGACCCGGGACTTCACCTATGTCGGGAGCGTGGTGCGCGTCTTGGTGGCGGCGCTGCACACCGGAGCGAGCGCGCCCGGCCCCGTCAATCTCGCCTTCGGAGGGCGTTGCTCGCTGCTCGAGCTCATCGCCGCGCTCGAAGACGTGATGGGGAGGACGCTCGGTGTTCGGCACGGTCCCGCCCGCTCCGGGGACGTCCGAGACTCCCAGGCCGATCAGACCCGTCTCCGGGCCATGTTCCCCCACATCGAACCCGTGTCCTTAGAAGAAGGACTGCGAGCCACCGTGGCCTGGTTCCGCGGATCGGCGCCCTCTGTTTCCACCCCGCCGACAACTGGCGGGGCCGCCTCGTAGTCGCTCGGCCCCCGTCGCCGAGAACCGGATCCGTACACCTCTCCCCTTGGCGGTGGCGGCGGGTGCGACCGGGGGCAACGTAACCTTTGCCATGCCGAAGGGTGTGGGGCCGGACCAGGTGCATCTTCTCCGATGACACCGGGGAGGGCCCCGAGACGGGCCTGGGTTCCCGACGCCCTGGGGGTCGGCTGGGTCCTGGCGGCGGCAATCGGGGTGCTCGCACCGGCCCTGGCGCACGGTACGTCGCTCGGGCCCTTCGACGTGTTGTCGCGCTACGGGTTGTCGGCGCAACCCGGTGTCCGGGTGCACTACACGGGACCCGCCGACCAGATCGACGCGCTGATCCCGTGGACGACCCTGGCATGGACTCAGGTGCACCACGGGCACCTGCCCCTGTGGAACCCCTATAGCGGCCTCGGCCTGCCCCTCGCCTTCAACTGGCAGTCGGCAGTATTCAGCCTCCCGGCGCTGGTCGGTTACCTGTTCCCCGTGCGCCTCGCCTACACGGTGGCGATGATCGTCACCCTGGTGGTGGCGGGCTCCGGGGTGTACGTGCTGGGCCGCATGCTGCGGCTGGGCGTCCTCGGGTGCACCATGGCCGCCACCGTGTACGAGTTGAGCGGTCCGGTCATGGGATGGCTGGGTTGGCCCAACGCGTCCACCATGTCCTGGGCGGGATGGGTGTTCGGCGCCGGGCTCCTCGTCATCCGAGGCCGGCACCGGGCGGGGGCGGTGGCACTGTTCGCCGTGGTCCTGGCCTTCGCCGTCTACGCCGGCCAGCCCGAAGGGGTAGTGCTGCTGGGTGGGGCCTTCGCCGTTTTCGTGGCGATGGTCCTTCTTCTTGCCCGACGTCTCGATCGATCGGCGCCGCTCGTGCGCCCCGTGGTCGATCTGGCGCTGGCATCGGTGGCGGGCGCGGCGCTGGCGGCACCATTGGCACTACCCGGCCTGCAGGTGGGCTCGGCCTCCGAAGGGGCGGCGGTGCAGTCCTATGGCGCCTTGCGTCCCCACGATCTCCTGCACCTGGTGTTCCAGGGATTCGACGGATTGCCCGTTGCGGGCAACAGCTGGTTCGGACCGTCGATCTATCCCGAGACCGCCGCATACGTCGGCGTGATCGCGCTGGTGCTGGGGGTCGTAGCGTTGGTCGCCCGCGGCAGACAACCCGAGGTGCTCGCCTTCGGGGCGGTGGTCGTGGTCACGGGCGTGGTGGCGTTCGCGGCGCCGGTGGTAGCGCTGATCGACGACATTGCCGGCAATCGGAGTGTGGCGTGGCACCGCGCCGTCATCGAAATGGCCTTCGCCATCGCCGTGCTCGCCGGTGTGGGGACCGACGTGCTCGTGCGCGCCTGGCGCCAGCGCCCGGTGCGCGCCTGGACGACGGGCGGATTCACGGTGGCGGGGTTGGTGGTGGCGGCGGTTTGGGTTTTCGGCCGGGGCCGTCTGTCGTCGGCGGAAGCTGGCATCAGGTCCAGGAGCTTCGTGTGGCCGACGGTGCAGATCGTCCTCGGGCTGGCGGTCGCCGGCGCCATGGCACTAGCCAGCAAGAGCGGGGGACGACACCTGCCTCGGGGAGCCCGTCGCCTCGGCGTCGGCAGCTGGCTGGCGGCGGTCCTGCTCGTGTGCGAGACCGCCTTCCTCATCGCCGCGGGGGCGCCCCTGGTGTCGTCGAGCCCCAGCTTCCTGCCGACGACGCCGGGCGAGGTGGCTCTTCGTCACGCCGTCGGTTCTTCGGTCGTCGGGTTCGGGACCCAGGCGTGCCACGTGCCGCCCACCCTGGGCATCCTCCAGAACGTCAACATCGCCTACGGAGTCCACGAGCTGTCGGTGTACGACCCCATGACCCCCCGAGCCTATTTTCGCTCGTGGCAGGCGGTCACCGGACAACGAGCCGCGGTAGCGGGTGCCCCCCTCATCTTCTGCCCCGCCGTGGCGACGGCCACGCTGGCCCGGCGCTACGGGGTGGCCTTCGTCCTTACACAGGCCCGAGCCCCCCGGCCCCGCGGAACGATGTTCGCCCGACGTGTGGGCGACGAAGACCTCTATCGCGTGCCCGGGGCGGCGGCGGCGATCGAGAGCCCGCTGGGAACGGGCGGAGCGCTCCCCGCGCCCGACGCCCCTGGCAAACCCCTCTCTGTCACGTATCCCGGCCCGGCGTCGTGGAAGGTCGTCACCAGTGCAGGGCGCCCCCAAGTGCTGCGCCTGCACCTCACCGACTCGCCCGGGTGGCATGCCACCATCGACGGTCGCCCGCTGCGACTCCTGCCGTATGCAGGGACGATGCTCCAGGCCCGGGTCCCCCCCGGACGCCACACCGTCGAGCTGCAGTACCTTCCTGCCGCATTCACGGTCGGGGTGGCCCTCAGTGGCGTGAGTGCCGCGGCGCTGGTGGGCGCGGTCGTCGTGGGTCGACGGCGACGACGGCACTAGGAGTCGCCCCCATCGGATTCCTGATGGTGACGAACTGCCGTCGACGGGCACCCTGGCGCCACCGGCTGTCGGGTGGCGCCCCGTGCTCGGATCTCCGTTTCCGGCGGGATCGACGAGGTGACCCGGTAGGTCTCGAGGGTGGCGAAGACCACGAGGCCCGTCGGTCGCCACGTAGCCCCCTGATGGCTGCCGGCCCGTGAACCGCCGTCGTCGACATCCACCCACTCGTCCACGCGTTCCATGGCGACCTCCGCGGCACGGACCGGCCATCCTCTGTAACGGTGACCGATGCCCTCGGCCGTTGCTAACGGCGACCATCGGAGGTCGGAGGTCACAATGGGCGCACAACCGCCCAGAGACCGGCGCCGCGCTTCGGGTTCAGATCCAGCGCCGAAAGTCCGCGCCCCCGGAGGGGCACGAGCTGTCAGCGTCCTCGGTGCAACGGGGTGCGGTTAGCGACCCAAGAGCCACTGCGCGGTCCGCACGGCGTGACGCGCTGTGGTCTGGGCAATGTCCCGACTGGCAGCAGGTACCCGAGAGAAACGGTCGCCGACGCCGCGCACCCGGGTCACCGAGAATCGCGACAATCCACCGGTTTCGGGCGGTGCCGTCGTCGTGATGGTCGCATCCGCGACATCTTCGTGCGTCGTGATCGTCGTGTCGGCCACGCCGTCGTTCGTCGTGATCTTCGTGTCCGGGACGCCTTCGGATCGCGCCCTCCTCCACCGCATCGGGTTGAGATTACCCAATCTCTCTGCCATGTCACCTGCCTGCACTCGGCGCCATGTCGCGGGACCGAGAAAGACGAGGCGCGACACGGCCCGACGGGGGGCGTCCACCAGGACCAGCAGAGCGAAGCCGAGCAGGATCAGTGCCCCGCCGACGACACCCAGCATCCCGATTCCCGGTCCGACACCGGTGAAGGCCAGGCTGCTCGAGGGCTTGGTGACGACCAGGTTCGTCGGAGCGGTGGTGGGAGTGCCACCGGGGGTCGGTGCCTTGGTGGTAGTGGTGGGGGCGACGGGAACCGTGGTGGCCGACGATCCTCCACCGGCCACGGCGATCACCGGGGAAATGGGGGTGGCCGTGGGGGCCGAGGTGACGATGCCCGAGGGCGTCACCGAGTCATTGGGATAGGCCGTGCAGGTGAGCGCCAAGGCGCTGCCCGACACCGTGAGCGACAGGCTCGCCGCGGAGTCCTCCTGGATGGTGATGTTGGGGCTGGTGGCGGTGAAGCCCGAGATCGTGGCCGGGGTAGAGGGAAGCGACAGGGGCACTCCGGCCGTGGGGATCGGGCTCGGGATGGTCACGTTGAAGTCGAGGGGTCCCTCCGGGGTGGTGGCCGGGGTGGCGCCGCTGGCGTCGATCTGGGCCGTGGCCGAGCCCGAGAGGTTGGGCTGGATGGCTGCCGCCGCCGAGGCGAGGCTGTTGGGAATGGCCACCATGGTCTGGTAATTGGTGACGGTGAAGGACTGCCCCGCGGTGGGCGCCGCCGGCGACAGCATGGCCGAGGTCACGGCGTCGTTGAGCACGATGTCTCCCACCGGGGTCCCCGGACAGTACAGCTCATAGGGTCCGGTGATCGCCGTGGTGGTCGCCGCCGTGGTGGAGGTCGTGCTGCTTGTGCTACTGGGCGCGGCCGTGGTGGAGGTCGTGCTGCTTGTGCTACTAGGCGCGGCCGTGGTGGTGGTCGTGCTGCTTGTGCTACTGGGCGCGGCCGTGGTGGTGGTGGTGGAGGACGTGGAGCCGGTGGAAGAGGTGGTGCTGGTGGTCGAGGACGTGGAGCCGGTGGAAGAGGTGGTGCTGGTGGTGGAGGACGTGGAGCCGGTGGAAGACGTGGTGCTGGTGGTGGAGGACGAGCCTGTGGAGCCGCTGGTGGAACTACCCGGCGCCAGGGTGGAGCTCGGCGCCGTTTCGGACCCGAACAGGATGTCTCCGATGGCCCGTTCGCCCTTGATGTCCCCGATGGCGAGCACGCATTCGTCCCCGGCGGTTACCTGCGCCGGCGTGGGCGGACAGGGGTAGGCGGCCGCATCCGTTTGCGGATTTCCCGTCGTGGTACAACCGGCGGGGATCACCGTGGTCGGCGTCACCACGGGAGTGCAGGTGGGAACGCCGATGGAGTCCGGTGGTCCGGTCGTTCCGGATTTGATGGTGAACGCCGATGGCCCGAACGTTCCGCTCGCCGACGTGGAGACGATCACGATCGCCGTGCAGCTGACCGGGACGGCGTTACCGAGGAAGACGATGACGGGCTGAAGCGGGTCGTCGTTGCATTCCAGGGTGGATGCTTCCTGACCTGCGCTGAATCCGGCACCGGAGACGTTGACCACGTCCCCGCCTGCCAGCCCCATGCACGTGGACCCGCTGCACGTTCCTGCCGCCGAGGTCTTGATGGCGAGCGTGACCGTGGGCGTGGCGGCAGACGCCGACATCGCCGTGCCCAGCAGCCCCGCCCCGACCAACAGAGCGGCGACGCCGACAAATCCGAGTCTCGAGGCCAGCCTCACCCGTCGTGCTTGCACGTCCCCCCCCATTGCCCTGCCGATACGTCACAACAATCGGCCCACACGCCGCACACGAACGGCGCGCAGCCGTTAGCCCAGACAATACGACTCCGTGGGGTTGCCAAACATCATCACGATTGGGTATATCGCAAAGGCCCGAAACCTCGCATCCAGGCTTGAAAAGTGGCATCCGTGAGCGATTGCCCACCTTGCGTGCCGACGAGTACGAGGCATCGCGAGACCCTAAGCTTGTTAGGCGTGAGGGGGGTCCGGGTGCTCAAACGCGTGGCGCTCTCCTTCATCAGTGTCGGTCTGCTCCTGCTTTCCTTCGTCGCCTACCAGCTGTGGGGCACGGCCCTCTACGAGCACAACGCCCAGAACCAGCTCCGCCACGAGCTCGCAGGAAAACTGCACCCCCCGCCCACGACCACCACGCCCTCGACCACGCCAGGAGCGACAACCACCACCGCGTCGCCCGCGACCCGTGCAACCGGGTCGCCCCCTCGACGCCCGACCCCAAGGTCGGTACACCCATCGGCCTGCTCTCGATCCCACGGCTCGGTATGAAGGTGTCGCCATCGTCGAAGGCACCGACGAGGCCCAGCTCCAACAGGGACCTGGCCACTACGTGGGCACACCGCTTCCCGGGCCAGGCGGGCAATGCCGCCATCGCGGGCCACCGCACGACATACGGCGCCCCCTTCTACGACCTCAACGAGCTGCAGCCCGGTGACCCGATCACATCCAGACCTCCGCAGGGGATCTTCGACCTACCAGGTGGTCACCTCGCATGTGGTGCTGCCCAGCAACGTCACCGTCCTGGCCCAGACGTCCCGCCCCGAGCTCACCCTCACGACGTGCAATCCCCGCTACAGCGCCGCCCAGCGCCTGGTGGTGGTGGCCATACTCAAGACCAGCGTCACATCGGCGAGCTTCCCGACCACCACCACACTGCCCGGGACCTCGACAACCGGTCCTTCCTCGCCACCACGCTCCCCACCAGCCTGGCCGGGGGAAGGCGAGGGCGGCGGGTCGGGAGGAGTGAGCACCCGGGGCGAGGTCGGCCGGCCAGCCTGTGGGGTGTGCTCACTCTGATATCGGCCGATCCTGGGGCTGATCGGCTGGCGCCGAGGGCGGCGGCCGTGGTCGCTGGTGGTGCTCAGCATGGGTGTCCCGCTCACCGTGGCGGCCTTGCTCGTCTGCTACCAGCACATCAGCCTGGCGCTCCCGCAATCGTTCTGAATTGCCCGAAAATTTCGTCACATTTTGCTTGCATAGCGCAATCCACTTGGCCAACGACCTCACAACCGGGTAACTTGAGCACATAGGGCCACGCTCCGTGGTTTGGCCCAGGGGGGTGCGGGGTGCCGCAATGGCAAGGTGACGGCGTTCGTTGAACGCTTAGGGGAGGGGGGCCGGCGCGGCGTGGAGACGCCGGCGGCGGCCGGCCCGATGTCCCCACCTGGCCGACGCACGATCGGCGGGTGAATGACAACGACTCCAACGGGCACCGTACGTCCTTCTCGACCGCCACCGCCGAGCGTCGCACGTGGACTCCCGGTTCCGGCTACCGCATCATCGCCTGCGTGGACGTGCAACCCGCCGCGCACGCCGGCGTGCAACCGGAACGAAACGACCTCTTGTGGCGTCTGGCGCTGCGGCGCATGGAGCGTTGCGTCCGCTCCGGCGATCAGGTGTGCATGCTGGGCGGGCCCCGAGTCGCCATCGTCCTCGGCAACGGCTCCAATCGCGTCGCGCCCAATGCGCTTGGGAAGCGGCTCGCTCGTGCCATGGGCGACCACCTGGCGGTAGGGGCAACCGGCCTCGACCTCCGCGTCGCCATCGGCGTCGGTGCGGGTACCAGCGACGTGGAACCCGAGGCGCTGGCCGCGGCGGCCTTGAGCTCTCTTCGCCTCACCCGCAACCGCGCCAGCACCAACGGACATGTCGAGCCTTCTTCCTTCGTGGCCGTCACCCATGTCCCCGGGCACCAGGCGTTGGCCCCGCCGGCCTGGCGACCCACCTCCGATGTCGAGGCCGGGCGGGCGTGTCGCGCGACGTGGCGCGCAAGCCGAGGCGGCTCGACTGCCGAGTCCTGGTCCCGTTGACCGAAGACCTCGACCCCGGCGTCCCTCCCGCTCCCGTGCTGCCCCAGGGATGGCATTCCCCCGTCGGCGAAGACGAGACCGATGCGTCGGCAGTGGGATCGGGACTGCGGATACTGCTCGTCGACCCCGAGGCCAATCCCGACCACAATCCCCGACCGATGGTGGACGCCGTGGCGGCCATAGCCCGACAGTGCGGGGCCTTGCCCGTCCTCTCCCCCGCCGTCGACACGGACGCGGTCCTGCTCGACCTGTATCTCTCCAAGCCCGATGTCGTGGTGATCGTGGTACAGGCCGAGTTGCCTCGGTATGGCGCCGCCCAAACGTCGCACTGCGGCTGGGACCGTCCGGCGCGGATCACTCGTGCCCTGCGGGCGGTTGGGACACCGGTCATCGCTCTGAGCGTCGGGCGCAAGCGTGGCGGCGCTGGCGGTGTGCGTCGAGCAGGGTGCGGTCGGGCTGTTCCACACCGACCTGCTCTCCCAGGAGCTCGCTCGCCAAGCCACCCGGCGGCTCAACACCAACGGCGGGTCGTCACCGGACGGCTACGACGAGCCCCGCGGACCCGGACAGCTCCCCGCACCCTACGACGCCCTCGTACACCTCACGCCGAGCGAGCGCCGCGTCCTGTTCCACATGATGGAGGGCCGGTCGGCCGCCGAGATCGCCACCACGCTCGTGGTCTCGCTCACCACTGTTCGCTCACACATCCGCTCGATCCTGCGCAAGCTCAATGTCAATTCTCAGCTCGCCGCTGTGGCCCTCGCCTTCGGCACGCTCCCGGACCAGGCGGTGGCAGAGTGAGCCAGACGCGCCGCGCACGGCGCGACGCGTCGAGCGGTCGGTTGGCTAAAGTGCCTCAGATGACCCCGATGAAATGGCTCTCCGCCGTGCTGGGCGTCCTGGGCCTTCTTGCCCTGGTCGCGGCGATCATCTACTTCACGATCCCGGCACATTCGTTGCCGTCGTTCCTCGGACCGCTCAACCGGGTGCAAGGCCCATCGCAAGCGCCGTGGTGAGGCCGCCATCGCCCTCGCCGTCGTGCTGTGGGTGATCGCCGGCATCCTCTACTACGTCGACAAGCGCTCGAGGGCGACCCCCGCGCCGGCCACGACCGACCAGGCCGCAAGCTGACGACTCGTCTCGCCCGCCGCATCGCACGTCCGGGCGCGCTTCACGACAAAGGTGTTAGGGACTATTTGTGAAGCTCAGCGTCCTAATGCCGGTGTACAACGAGTCGAGTACCCTGGCGTCGGCCGTGGCGAGGGTATTGGACGTCGCATACCCCTGCGACATGGAGCTGGTGCTGGTTGACGACGGCAGCACCGATGGGACCGGCGCGCTGATCGGTGCCCTGCCCGGCGCTGTTGTCACCCACAGCCACACTGTCAACCGCGGCAAGGGCGCGGCGGTGCGCACCGCCGCCGGCCTGGCGACGGGCGACTACGTCATCGTCTGCGATGCCGACCTGGAATACACGCCGTCAGACATCCCGGCCCTGCTCGCACCGATTCTCGAGGGCGAGACCGACGTCGTGTTCGGAACCCGGAGCTTCGGCAGCCATACGGCCTACTCGTTCTGGTACGTCGTCGGGAACAAGGCGGTGACGATGGTCGCCAATGTTCTCTTCAACGCCTGGCTGAGCGACCTCGAAACATGTTTCAAGGTGATGCCCCTCGAGCTCTACCGCGAGCTGGACCTGCGCGAGGAGGGCTTCGGTGTCGAGCCGGAGATCACCGGCAAGTTGTTGAAGCGCCGGATCCGCCCCTACGAGGTGCCCATCTCGTACCGGGCCCGGGGCCGTGAGGAGGGCAAGAAACTCACCTGGCGTGACGGCGTGCAGGCGCTGTGGATCCTGGCCAGGATCCGGTTCTTCTCCCCACCGTGACGAGGTCGAGCACGTGCGTGCTACCGGGCACGGGTGATTCGGTCCTGGTTTTTCAGACGACTCTTCTCTGTGAAGCGTGAAGGGTCGTCGATGACGCCACTCGTCGTCGTCTCCTCGACACCCCGAGCGCCGTCAGCAGTCCCAGGGCGCTACAGGCCGCCAAGGCCAGCCCGACGGAGAAGGTATTGGGCCAGTACCTGAGCACCACGATGTGAGATCCGGCAGGAAGCCGCGCCTGGAGCATGGCCCCGGAGAACCGCTCCAGTGGCAGCGACCGGCCATCGATCGTGGCCTGCCATCCGGGCACGTCGAGCAGGTGCAGTCGGAGCACCTGGGCAGTGGTGCTCCGCGTCACGATCTTCCAGGAGGCCGCGTCGAGGCGATCGACGCTGACCGGTTTCCCCGCGGCGCCCGGCCCCGGCATCGACCCCGTTGGCGCCGGTGTCAAGGTGGCCGGGGCCGCGCCACTGATCCGGTACAGCGACTCGTCTCCCACCCGCTCGTCGAAGACTGCTCCTTTGGGGCCGGCCACGCCCGACGGCTCGAGCACGAAGGCCACGCCGTAGCGGCGGGCCTCGGCCGCAGACGTCACCGCGGGGCAGAACACCGAGACCGGGTTGCCCAACCCTGCGGGCTGGCCCGTGGCGTCCTCCCACGACCCGAACAGGACCTTGGGGGTGACGGGGTCGTAGACGTCGAACTCCTGGACGTCATAGGCCACGTTGAGGTCTTGGGGGATCCCGAGCTGACCGGGGACAGAGCAGGAATGGACTCCGAAGCCCACCGCAGAGGACCCGACGGCGTGCTCGAGTGACAGCTGGGCGGCCGTCGGCACCAGGAATGTCGAGCTCGACGACCACAAGGGCGCCCCGGCCGCGACGAGGAAGGCCGTCTCACAGGCCAGCAACGTCAATCCGACACCTTTCCCCAGCCCTCCAGAGAAGCCGTTGCCGCCAGTGGAGTGGGCCGGTCGGCGTGTGTGCGCCACCGTCAGGACGCCCACCACGGCCAGACCGAGGGCCGCCTGCACCGTGGGCCACAGAAAGCTCGACGTTCGGATGGCGGTGTCGGCCGGGGGGAGATGTCCGTGGCCGAACAGCCACAGCACCACCAACACCAATGCCAGCGCCGCGAAGCTCCATCCCATCCATCGCCGCACTGCACCGTCGCGATACGGAGCGCGTGAGAACGTCGGTCCCGACTCCTGCCAGCACCGCCGCCGCAAAGGCGAAGACGACCGCCCCTCGGTGCCAACGGATCCCGTAGGGCACCGTGTCCAACACCCCCACGACAGGAGGGAAGAACACGAGCGCCGCCATGGCGACGGCGACGGCGCTCATGGCGAACACCTCCTGATCCCGGTGGCGACGCGCCACGCCCACGACGGCCAGCACCACGGCGATGACGCCCACGTAGGTAGCCGACTCCAGGTAGCTGGTATCGCCGAACAGGTGCCCGAACCAATGACTGCCCGCCACCGGAAGTCCGTCGAAGCTCGAGAAGATGATCGATCCGACGTCATGGAGGGGGAGAGCCGGGGTCCCGCTCTTTGTGGTTCGGATGGCCCCCGCGGTGAGCTGGAGGCCCGGAAGCATCAACGGGGCACCGAGGCGGCCCCGCCACCGTGGCCAGCACGAGATCGGCGGCAGGGCGGACGATGGGACCCGATCCGCCCAACAGCGGTGCCCGTAACCCCAGCACGACGACAACGAAGAGCGTGAGCCCCAGGGCCAGGAGCACCAAGGCGTCGGGCTGTCCGGCGTAGATCGCCAAGGCCACCACCAGCGCGAGCACGTGACGGCACGGGCCCGTCGCCGCCCCCGCGTGATGAGGACGGCCGCGGCGAACAGCCAACCCGCCCATGACAGCACCGATGCCACGGGCCACCCCAGCCACCCGAAGAACGGGCCACTGAGCTCGTACACCGTGGCGGCCATGACGCAACCCAGCACCCCCAGGCGCAGCACGCGACCGAGCACGTACACCCCGGTCCCGGCGATGACCAAGGTGGCCAGCACCTGCACCGTGAAGGCAAGACGCAGGGGGGCGAGATAGCCAAGGAGGGCCGGCACGCTGAAGGTCGCCGACTGCCAATTGAAGGCCAAGGGCATGCCCAGAGCGCTGTAGGAATTCCACAGCGGCAGCTGCCCGTGGTGAACCTGGGTCCATGCCAGTGCCGTCCATGGGATCATCTCGGTGATCAGGTCGGCGGTCTGGGGGTTGTGTATCGATACCCCCGGCTGCCGCGTCAGGCCGTGGCCCGAAACGATGTCGAAGGGTCCCAGCGAGGCGCCGTGCGCCAGCGCGGGCGCCATCACCGCCGCGGCGGCAGCCACCACCCAGGCCACGCCCACGACGTCACTGGCCCAGGAAGGCCAGCCCCTGCGACCCTCGGTCACGGATGTGGGGGCATCCCTCACGGTACCGTTTCGTCATCGAGCCCCGTGGTCATGATCGACAACGCTCGAGGGCGCGAGCTCCTCGGCCATGCCGACGCGACGTGCTGCACCCAGAAGTGCGATGCTCCTATCGTCTGCGTTGGCCTGATACGGCGCAAGATCCACCATCGGTGGGTTGGGCATCGCTACGTTCGGGCGTACTCGGGTCGTTGGCCTGACTGAGAACAAGCGTGACGTCTACCTGTCTGTTGAAGGGCGTCGTCGGCCAGCGCTTGAGCCACAACAGACGCGGCACGCCCCGTTCCGGAGGGTGACGGGTCGTCCTGTACCAGCAGGTCGACCAGCACCGGTCTCCTTCCCGGGACGGCCGTGCCACCCCTTGACCACTAAGGAAGGAAGGGATGGCGATGACCATCGTAGAGCGCGACCGCGCTATCACCGGCGGAGTGGACACCCACCTCGACGTCCACGTTGCCGCGGTGCTCGATCCTGTTGGCGGCCTGCTCGGCGCGGAGTCCTTCGAGGTAAACGCTCGTGGCTATCGGGCGCTTCTTCGATGGATGGGATCGTTCGGAGCGGTACACAAGGTCGGGGTCGAGGGCATCGGCGCCTACGGGGCGGGTCTCGGTGCGCCTCGTCTCGGACCCGAGGTCCCGGGTCTACATGGAGCGTCGCACCAAGGACGGCCGCTCGAAGCTCGAGGTGATCCGCATCCTGAAGCGCTACGTAGCCAGGGAGGTCTACCGCCAACTCCCTCGCCCCTGAGATCTCCGAGGACGGAGCCTGGCCCTGGTGATACCTGGCAGCTTTGACTTGCCTTTGGTGCGATTTGCCGGCCCGTCCTCGGAACGCTTCGCATAGACGCATGGCTTGATAGGAGCCCGCCCTCGTTCTGAGTGGCTCGTCAGTGGTTTGCCAGCTGTCTACGCAGAACCGTCTTGACAAACCGTCAGTGGTATCACCCAAGCGGTTGGACGACAACGTTCGTCACCACCGAAACCTTCGCACCGGCCTCCCTGAACTTGCGGCGATGTGCCCCGATCTCGACGACAGGTGAAACGTCGCCGGCCCCGCGCTCGCCCGAGTCTCTTGTGCGCATGCAGTGAGACTTCGACCACGCCCCAAGGTCTCTCCGCGACGTCACGCTCGCGGATGAGCTTCGAATCCTCATATTTGGGGACGAAAGAGAGACGGCGTGCTGGCAAACTCATCGGTGAAGGCAAGGGGTGGACGAGTTCGCGGAGGCCGACCTGGTTGCCGCGCCCAACAAACAAACGGAGTGGCAAATGCGAATTAGAAAATGGGTATTGGCGCTGAGTGCGGTGGCGCTGCCGATTGCCAGCGTGGCATTGCTGGAAGGCACCGCCGTGGCCAAGACGGCTGTCGGAACGGGATCAGTCAGTTGCCACCTGGGAGGGACGGTCAGCTTCAGCCCGGCTCTGACACCTGCAGGCACCGCCGCGAGCAAAGAGGTCGTGACGGTCTCCATCTCGGCGAGCCAGTGCTCGGGTGGGACCCCGCCGCAGACGTCGGCAACCATCACCTCGAAGGCGATCAAGATCAAGGGGACCAAAGAGGGCAAGACCAAGATCTCCGGCTCTTGCGCCTCGTTCGGAACCTCTGCCAAGACGGTTTCCGTCAAGAGCAAGTGGTCCTGGACCGGAGCCAAGCCGTCTAAGACATTACTGTCTGGTCTGAACGAGACCATCAACGGCGAGGGCGAGGTCGGCTTCACTACGGGCAGCGGCAGTGTCTCGGGGTCATACGGCCCCTCGGGCAGCGCGGCGGTCTACTTCAACACGGCCGGGTCAAACGCTATCCTGGCCTGCGTGGCGGGTTCGTCTCCCGCCTCGGTGAGCAGCCTGACACTCGACAGTTCCACCAGCACGGCTACTTTGGGCTAACCGGGGTCCCGCACCATGCGGGGCACCGAGAGTTGAACGCAAGTTGAAGGAGGGTGGGCTTCGGCCCACCCTCCTTCGCTTCCGCAGCCGATGGGACGTGGCGTCGGTTGCTGGCAGAGTCATTGACGGAGTAGGGAGCCAGCCCTATGGTCACTGCACGGGGTGGTGGAGGAGCACGGGGGGTCGTGATGGTGTCGTCGACGGATCAAGGTGATAGCAGGAGTGCGGGCCCGGTCCTGAGCCGCAGGCAGGTTCTGGCCGGTGGTATGGGTGCGGCCATGGCCCTGAGCATGCCCAGCTCCAAGCGGCTGCGGCACCGACACCAACTCGTCAAGGCGGCGGCGTCGACGCCGGCCGCCGGCTCGGACATCGGAGCGGTCGAACACGTGGTGTTCCTCATGCAGGAGAACCGGTCCTTCGACCACTACTTCGGCGATGCTAGGGGGAGTCGACGGCTTCGACGCCAACTCTGCCGGCCTTCGCCCAGGCGTGGCCGGGAGGCGCGAGCTCGACGTTGCTGCCCTTCCATCTCGACGCGGCCACGACCATGGCCGAGTGCACCTACGACCTCTCCCACTCTGTGGCAGGCCGAGCATGCGTCGTGGAACGGCGGGGCCATGGACAGCTTCGTCGTCCACCCACACGTCGAATACCTACGAAGGCGACCTCGGCACCATGACCATGGGCTACTACGAGAGCTCCGACATCCCCTTCTACTACGACCTGGCCCAGAACTTCACCATCTGCGACCACTACCACTGCTCGGTGCTGGGGCCCACACATCCCAACCGGCTGCTCCAGATGTCGGGCACCCTGGATCCCGCCGGCAGCGCACGGCGGACCCATCCTCGTCACCAACTCGGACGCGGATGTGGAATTCACGTGCTCGTGGACGACGATGCCCGAGCTGCTCAGGACGCCGGGGTGTCGTGGAAGGTGTACAACCCCTACGGCGGGAACTACACCGCCCGGGCCCGGCCTTTCCATGCAGCTGTGCAAGAACGTGCTCATGTACTTCGAGCAGTACCAGCAGTCGAGGAACCCTACGCTCTTCCAGAACGCCTTTGAGTACTACGGCCATCCGGTGCCACAGAACAACCCCGGCTTCACCAGTCCCGGGGGGCGCAACGACTTCGACGTACGACATCACGCACAACCAACTCCCGTCCGTGTCATGGATCATCCCCCCCGACGGATACGACGAGCACCCGCCGGCGCCGGCTCGCTCGGTGAGTGGTACACGTCCCAGGTTATCAAGCACCTCATGTCGAAGAAGGAGGTGTGGGCGAAGACGGTGCTGTTCATCATGTACGACGAGAACGACGGCTTCTTCGACCACGTGGCCCCCCCGACGGCGCCGACGAGCACCCCGGGCGAGTACGTCACGGCACCCTCGGCGCCCAGGTACACCAGCGGGCAGCCCATCGGCCTCGGCGTGAGGGTTCCGATGCTGGTCGTCTCGCCGTTCAGCGCCGGCGGATGGGTGTGCTCGGACACCTTCGACCACACCTCGCAGCTGCAGTTCCTGGCGGAGCGCTTCGGCGTGGACGGTTCCGTCGACTCCAACGTGTCGACTTGGCGACAAGGGACGGTGGGAAACCTCACCTCGGCGCTGCCGACCCTGGGCACGCCCATCACGAAGAAGCCCAAGAAGTTCGGGAGGGCCGAGAAGATATCGGACAACGCTTTCGCTCCACCCATCCAAGGGGAGTGCAACCCCGCTCAGCTCATCGAGGAGAACCCGACCACGTCGGCGTACCCGATACCGAACCCCCAGTCACAACCCACACAGGGAACCAACACGCTGAAGCGTACGTAGGCAGCCGTCGTGGCTGGTGGGTGTCCACAGCCACGGTTGAGAACCTCGTGGGCGCGAGCCGTGCCCCGGCGAGGGATGTACAGAGACCGGCACGTCTTTCTGGAAGCGGGCTGGACCGTCAGATGGCGTCGCCCCCTCTTCTCGTTTTGCCGATGAGGCCGCCCTGTCCACCAGGGCCCCTTCCCGTCGAGCCGACGCCTTGGTAGACGGGACTCCATGGAGACGTCGAGCCCGGGACCACGTCCTGGCAGAGCCCCGACCTCGCGATCCTGGCGACGCGGCGCATTCTGAGCGATGATGAGGACCCAGAAGGACTACGGGCACCGAGTCGAGGGGGACAAGGTGGACAGTCCAAGAGGATGGGTAGCGCTTGCCGTGCTCCTCGTGGTCGGCGCGGCTGTCTGGGTCTTGAGGACAAACCCCGGGTTTTCGCTCTGGCGCTCCTGGGGGGAATCGGCGTGTGGGAATTCGGCCGGCGCTCGCGGTTCGGCCGCCACGTACGCTTCGTTCCCCGGAGCACTCCGGGCGAGCGGCAACGGGCCGGCGGCGCCTTGCCTGAGGGTCGGGCCCAAACGGCCCGGGACGGGCCCCCGTGGCATCGTTCGTCCGGTGCTCCGCCGATGCCTCGACCCCAGCCACCATCCCGGCAGCGGCCGGTCACGCGCTCGTTCCCACCGCGGCGGCCGTGAGGGTGGGTGTCGGATACGGAGGCACCTGTCGGTGTCCTCCACGGTGTCGGGTGCCCTGACGACTGGGGGACCCGGTCGAGTCGGTGAACCATCGTCGGCCCAGTAGCGTTTGGGTAGGGACGAGACGACCGCGGGGGCGCTAGAGCAACGTGGCTACATCGAGGGGGCGCCGCCAGCGGGTCCCGTCTCGGCACCTTCTGGCGAGGCACCTGCTGGGATCGGGAATCGAGGTGGGCCCGGGCCACCATCCGTTCCAGCTCCTTCTGCCTGGAGCCCAGGTCAGGTATGTGGATCGCTGGCGGGCACAAGAGAGCAGCGAGCTGTTCCCACAACTCGCCCTCCAGGGCGACTTCACAGAACCCGATGTGGTCGCCGACTTCAACACCGATCGGCTCGCCCCCATCGCCGACAGCAGTCAGGACTTCGTGATCGCCAGCCACGTCCTGGAGCACCTGGCCGAGCCCATCGGGTTCCTCGCCGAGATCCATCGGGTGCTTCGGCCCGGCGGTGTCGCGGTCATCTTGCTTCCCGACCGGCACCGGACCAGGGACCGTCATCGAATTCCCACGTCTCTTTCCCACCTCGTGGCCGAGTACGAGGATGGTGTCGACGAGGTCAGTGACGCACATCTCGTGGAATGGCTCCGGCACCGAGGCATGCCCCTAGGCGAAACCCGGCAGGAGCAGCTGCAGACCCTCGAACGGCACCGGAAGCGGTCTATCCACGTCCACTGTTGGGATGCGCCGGAATTCCTCGAGGTGATCCTGTGGAGCATCGAGCACCTGGGCGAGCAGTGGGAGTTCGTCGACGGCTCACTGCCCCTCGACGAGTTCCCCAGCGGAATCGAGTTCGGTTTCGTGCTGCGACGATCTGGCATAGCTACCGATGCCTCCACGCGTCGCCACCGCTTTGAAGCCGCGTGGAGCACTTGGAATGAGGCCCGGGTGAGCACAGGGCTGGGCCTGTGGGAGCGTCGGTTGGCGTGGACCTATCGCCGTGCCCGGCGGATGGTAGGGAGCCGACGACTCGTGAGATGGGCGGCCAGGAAGCCTGCCCCGTCACGAAACTCGGCCATTCACGCCGTTGACCCGACAGACAGTGGCGACAACGGCAATGGGAGTGCGCCACCCCTGGCGCGCGGTCGTCGGGCCAACGAAACGTGAGGCACCGCTTCGACCCGAGGCACGAATCTTCACACCACGGGGCGTAGGTAGTTGCCGTTCCCAACCCCGAACGACCAGGTCGTGGGTTCAAAAAGAGTAGGCTGCGCAGGTCCGATCGAAAGGAAGGTGACATGCGGAAGACCGTGGCCGTGGCGATCATCGGAGGATTGGCGGTTCTGACCGCCTCGTGTTCGTCTTCGCAGACCGAGATCAACAAGCCACCAGGTGCAGCGGCTGGGACCGTTGCCCACCTGGGCGACACCCTCGACCTCCGTACTGCCGCCGGACGGCCCTTTGCCATCACCCTCACCCGCGTGATCGACCCTGCACAAGGCGCCGGAAAAAACTCCCCCGCGGCGGGTAAGCGCTACGTGGCCATCGTGTTCCACGTTTCGAATACATCCTCCCATACCCTCTCCGCTGTCCCCAGAGCCGACGTCAACGTGATCGGGGCCACCGGCCACATGTACTCCCCTGCCGGCGTGACCCTCTCCAACTGCACCGCTTTCAACAACGGCGAGATCCAATTGGCGCCGGGCAAGTCCGCCACCGGGTGTGTGTCCTTTCAGTTCCGCACGACAGTACGTGTGACCAAGGTGCAGTTCTACCCAGCGGCGGGAGCGGCCACCGACTTCGGTGAGTGGCTAGTCCCCAATTTCCCAAGACGCTGGCGCCACCTGTCGGAGTCGGCCGCGGACCTCGGACCTCGGCACCAGAGCTCGCCAACATCGGGCCTCGAACGTGCGTTCAGTTGCCCTCAACCACGGCGCCGTCGCGGAGGCGGATACGTCGCCCGGCATGGCGAGCGACGTCCTCGTCGTGGGTGGCAACGACGATCGTCACGGCGTCCTCGCCAGACCGCAGTTCCGCGAGAAGGGACATGACGTCGTTGGCGCTCGACGAATCGAGATTGCCGGTGGGCTCGTCGGCGATGATCACCCGGGGACGATTGGCCAGGGCGCGGGCGATGGCCACGCGCTGCTGCTCGCCGCCTGAGAGTCGCGACGGGAGGTGGTCCACGCGCTCCCCGAGGCCGACACGTGCCAACAGCTCCCCCGCACGCTCCTTGCGCTGGGGCTTGGAGTGGCCGTGGGGGATCATGGCGATCCCCACGTTCTCCTCGGCTGTCAGGGTCGGGATGAGGTTGAACTGCTGGAATACGAAGCCGATCTCTCGTCCTCGGATACGGGTGAGGGTTGTGTCTGTGGCGGTGCCCATCTCGTTTCCCTCGAAGCGGATGGTTCCGCTTGTCGGTGTGTCGAGGGCGCCCAGCAGCTGCAGGAGCGTGCTCTTTCCCGAACCGCTCGGCCCCTCGATCGAAACGAACTCCCCGGGGCGGATGTCGAGGTCGACATCGTGAAGGGCCAGGACCGGCGTGCTGCCTCGTAGGTAGCGGCGCTCCACGCCTCGTAACTCGTAGAGGATCCCGTTCGGGACGAACGTGGCGGTGTCCTCTTGGGATTCGACCGCCGATACCGAAGCGTCGGGCGTGACATCGTTGTCCATGGAATCAGCCCCCTCCGCCGGGCCCGGTCCGTGCTCTGGTGGTGTGGTCATCCGAGGTCCCTCAGGGCTTCGGCAGGCGCCAAGCGCGACGCCCGCCAACCACCGGCAACCCCGGCCACCAGGCCGCCGACGATGGCCGACCACGAGCCCGAGTACCACGATGCCGATATCGATCGGCGCCCGCAGGTGGATCTTGGCGGACGTGGCGGCGGCGACGGTGGGTTGGTGGAAGATTGCGCCGACGGCCGACGCCCCCACAGCTGTGCCCGAGCTCGTGGCAGTGAGCGCGGGCCCCACCGCGCCGATGACGGCACACACCGCCACGCCGACGGCCACACCGAGGATGCCACCCAGGATGCCGATGCCGACGGTCTCCCCCACGATCTGGCGGACCACTCGGCCACGCGACCAACCGATGGCCCGCAGCGTGCCGATCTCCCTCACTCGCTTGGCGATGCTCGACAGCGTGAGCAGCGCGGCGATCAGAAAGGCGGCCAGCAACACGATGATGGCCAGGGCTCCACCGAGGTGGGTGGCCAGCGTGTGAGCGTTCGACAGGCTGCCGGTCACCGAGTTGGCCAGTGACTTGGAGGTGAGGACCTGAGCGCCGGGCAGCTCCTTGTGGATGGCGGCGGCCACCGCCGTCACGTCCGAAGACTTGGCCACCTTGACCAACACCTCGTTGACCCGACCGGTATTGGAGCCCAACGTCTGCAATGTAGACAGGTCGAAATAGATATCGGACGTGTCACCGGTCAAGGTCGGGTTCACCAGACCCACCACGGTGAAGGTGGTCTTGTCGATCGTGAGCTGCTGGCCGACCTTGATGGCGTTCGTGCTGGCATAGGCCGTGTTCACGAGGATCTCGTCCGCAGGCTTGGCACCGAACCATTTCCCCGACACCACCTGTGCGGTGGTGATGAGCCCGGTGGACGTGTCGGCGGGATCCACGCCGGCGACGGTGTAGCTCTTGGTCTCGGTATTGGTGGTGGGCGGGTCGAGCACCCGGGTGATCGTCTGCTCGGGCACCACCACCTGCGCCTCGTACTGCTGATACGAGGCAGGGAGGCATTTGGTGATGGCGGCGCCGAAGGCTGCGCCACCGAAGCCTCCGCCTCCGCCTCCGCCGGCCCCGCCCCCGATGCCGGGACCACGGGTGCCGCCGGGACCTCCAGGTGCTGTTGTGGCGGTGGTGCTGCCGGGCGTGGTCGTCGTGGTCGTCGTGCCGAAGGCCCCCGACGCTTGAATGCACGCCCGAACGGACGCGCTCCTGGGCCGCGGTCAGTGGCGGCGGGCGCTGGACGCTCGTGATCGTCTGACCCCCGGTCGTGACCGTGTCGGTCTCACTGGGCACGGTGCCGGTCTCGTGGAGGGCCTGAAGGGAAAGAGCGGGGACCGCCGAGGCCACGCCCTTGACAGCGGCGACATCGGCCACCGCGGCCTGGGGGAAGGTGATGAGGGTGCCGGGCACGAAGAAGTCATAGGTGAACTGGGTTCCGGCAGGACCCAGTTTGGCCAGGTCGGTCAACACCGACGAGTTCGCATTGAGCAGAGCCGCTTGGTCAGAGGCGTTTAGGGCGGCGATGGCCGAGGTGCCCCCTCGACCCCGTCCTGCCCCGGCGCCGAAGAAGGCGCCGCCTCCTCCTCCGCCGCCACCACCACCGCCACCTCCGAAACCCCCACCAGTAGGGGTCGTGGTGGTGGTCGTGGTGGTAGAACCACTGCTGGAAGTTGGCGTAGCATCAACAGTTCGGGTCACGATGATGTCGGTGCCCACAGACGACAGAGGTGAGAGCACCTTGTTCTGTGCCTGGGTGAGGCCGTCCGAGACACCGACGATCCCCATGACCAGCCCGACTCCAGCGGCTAGTCCGATGGCGGTGACCACGGTCCGGCTCCACCGTCGACGCAGTTCGTTCCACGCGTATCCCAACGCGAACATCGACACCTCCGGTGCTGCCTGACGACGGCACGAATGGTACGAAGCAAACCTGGCAAGTCCCTGTGAACTGGGTCGTTTGCGCAGAACTCACAGGAGTCTCAAAGAAACACCCCGCGATCGTCCCCCCGGCTTGCAGCCGAACGGGAGCTTTGGACCTGGGCCGGCCGCCGGGGCTACGGAGTCGAGGCCGAAGGCACGGCCAAGGGGGTTGGCCCACCGAATCGCACCGTGATCCCGTCCCGTCGCATGCTCCGGGCGAACCACGTGATCGAGAAGAAGATGGCGGCGGCGGTGAGCGACAACGTGATGGCGGTGCGCTCGAGGGGAAAGGCGCCGGCCGAAGCGGTGAGGAGGAGCCAGAGCACCACTCCCCCGTTGACGAACATCGCTATTGCCCACAGGAACGAGACGCGGACGAAGAACCGGTGGACAGTCGGTCGCGCCAGTAGCTCCGGGGTCAGGGGGCAGAAGTCGTGGGTGAAGCGCTGGGTGAAAGGCCGACCCACGAGCGCCGATCCCAACAACACGAGCGAAGCGAGAAAGGTGCTCGCCGTGGGCTGGATGAAATAGAGAAAGACGCTCCCGGTGACGAACGAGATGACGGTCCGCATCGTGAGCAGAATGGTGCCGAGCAGGAGAAGGGTCGAAACTCGTTCACGTCGCAACAGACGGCGGGCCACGATCAGATAGGACCAAACCAGAGCACCGATCAGTGCACCGCGAAATCCGGCGATCAGGAGGACGCAGTAGTAGGCGGCCACCGGAGCCACGACGCTTTCCAACACGACCGGCACGGCGTGCCACAGCACGACCCGCGGCGAGGGCATGTGCAGAAGAGAGCCGGCGCGTCCTTCGGGATCGTCTTGGAAGTTGAGCGCCCGCAGTGCCGAATGGCGACTGTCGGGAGGGTTGATGGTCCACCCTATCGGGTCCGGGCACGCTCTGGGGCGCGGAACCCGTCGCCACCGGGTAGACTGACAAGCGCGGACAGCCGGATTTCACGCGAGCTGTACGTCATTGCCGGTTGCCACAAGGTCTCCCGCAAGTGTCCCGAGCGTGGAGAAAAGAGGCAACAATCATGGCAGCAGGCACCGTGAAGTGGTTTAACGCCACCAAGGGCTTCGGTTTCATCACCCCTGACGACGGCACCGCCGACGTCTTTGCGCACTTCTCGTCCATCGAGGGTTCCGGATATCGCGAGCTCATCGAGGGACAAAAAGTCGACTTTGACTCCGAGCAAGGGCCCAAAGGCCTCCAGGCCAAGCGCGTCCGTCCCCTCTAGAGGGCCGGATCGGCCCGGGAGGACCACAGGCACAGCGCTGTGCCTGACGACCTGAATCGCGACGAACAGGCCCTGCTCCTTCGGGAGCAGGGCCGTTCGTTCGCTCGTATCGCCCGGACTCTGGATCTCGGCGGCGCCATCGATGCCAACGCGGCCTTCAATCGAGCCTTGCGGCGCCATTCCCCCGGCGAACAGGTGGGACTGCGTAGCCGTGAGATGGCAAGACTCGATGCCTTGGGTGAGCGCCTGCGCAGACGCCAAGACGTCAGCGAAGAGGAGCTCGCACGCCAGCTCCACGGCCTACAGCGGCTGCGCAAGACCCTCTTTGTGGCCTGAGCAGGCCCCCGCTCGACCAGCCTGGCCCGGAGCCCATCGCTGTGCTCATTCCGACCTCCGGTTATCCTCCCAGCCCGGGAGGCAGACGGAGAAGGCGAACCACGTGGCTTGACTCGACGACCAGTGGTTTCGTCGGCGATCGTCATTTTTGACGAGGCAACTTGCCTCGGTACGGAGTATGAACAGTGTCCGGAGCTCTAGCGGGGTAAGCGGGGGTAAGAATGATCAAGCGACGTCCCTTTTCCATGTCTCGTCTCGTCCTGGCCGCGGCCAGCGTCAGCATGTTGGCTGTCGTGGCGGCTCCAAGCGTGAGCGGGGCCACCACCAAACCGACGAAGTACTACGTGTCGCTCGGCGACTCGTATTCGGTCGGGTATCAGCCCATGCCCACGAGTGGCGCCACTAGCGGCTACACGGGATACGTCGCCAAGAAACTCAAGATGACCCTGGAGAACTTCGGCTGCGGCGGGGCCACCACCTCCTCCATCCTCAACTTCAATGGCGTCTGCGGAGCCCCCAATACCTATGGGCCGCCGGCGGCCACCGACCGCGGGACCATTCCAGTGGGCGACACCCAGATCCAAGCGGCAGATGCCTTCATCACGGCGCACCCGGGGCAGATCGGGCTCATCACCGTGTCCATCGGCGGCAATGACGTCACTCCGTGTGCAAACGCTTCGCCCACGAACCCCGTCAACGGCGAAACCAACGCCATCTCGTGCGTGGAGGTCGGAGTAACCAGTATCACGACGAACGTGGTGACACTTGTCGACGACTTGCACAGCGCGGCGGGCTCGAACGTGCCCATCGTAGGCCTGACCTATCCCGACGTGCTCCTGGGCCTGTACGTGTACCCGACATTCGAAGCTCCCGCCAATGTTTCCTTGGCCAACTTGTCGATCGCGGCCTTCCAGGACTTCATCAACACAGCGCTGAAGACCGCTTACACCAGCGTTCCCGACGGCAAGTTCGTGGACGTCACCGCGGCGACGGGTGCCTACACGCCACTCACCACGTTGGCCAAGATGCCCAAGTCGACAAAAGTCACGGACGTGCCGAAGGGGACCAAGGTCCCAGAGGCCGTGGTCGACGTGTGCAAGCTCACCTGGTACTGCCAGCTGGGCAACATCCACGCCAACACCAAGGGGTACACGGAGATCGGAAAGTTGATCAAGAAGGCGCTCTAGCCGAGCGCTGGCCGGACGGCCCGAGGCACCAGGGTCGCCCGGCGGCATCCGGGCCTGAGGACACGCATCTGCCTCATTGGGGGGGCGTTGGCCTCACGTTGACGGCGGGTGGACACTGGTGGCTCACAGTGGGACCTGTGTCAGATACCGCCACCATCAGGGTCCCGGGCGACGCGCCGGCGCGGCCGAAAATGAAGGTAAGGAAGCAGCTGGCGGCGGCGTCATTGGCAGTCCTGGCTACCGCCGCCTTCGGGATGACCGCTCCGGCGGAGGCTCGCACACCGGTGACAACCCAGGGTCTCGCGCCCATGAGGGCCTGCATGACGCCTCATCAGGCTTGGGTGTGGGAGAAGGCCATTTTGAGTGTTCCCGCCATCGTCCTCGTCCCACCCCAGATCTGTCCTTAACCCGACTCCGGGCCGGACCGACAACCTTTCCGAACCGACCCGCCTCGGAGCGACAGCCTGAGAGGAATTGATCAACGCTCAACAACGAGTCCGGAAGATCTCTGGGAGCGTCACCAATGCCAACGGAGGACACAGGGCCTTCGGGGTCGGACTCCCCCGAGCGACTTCCGCTCCTCGAGCACCTTCACAGGGCGCTCCTCGGTGCGCCCGCGCGAACTACGAACCTGCGAAGTCCGATGGTTGTGAAGGGCCGCGAGATCGACTCGGCGAGAGTACCGCCGAGATCGGTCCGTATTTGAGTACCAGACGGACGAGCTCGGTCCGTGATTCAACACCGAGCTTGCCGAAGGCGTGGTTGAGATGACCCTCGACCGTCCTGACGCTTACCCCCAGTCGATCGGCGATGGCCTTATTCGAAAGTCCCTCTGCTACCAGTTCGGCCGTCTCTTGCTCTCGCCATGTGAGTTGGGGCCCGTTTATCGTTCTCCACGACTGCTCCTCCCCGGCAAGTCGAGTCGACAAGGCATCGTCCAGCACCGTTGTGCCCTGACCGGCGGCCAGCACGGCATCGACCAGCTCGTCACGCGGCATCGTCTTCAAGAGATATCCGGCCACTCCGACTTCCAACGCGGCACGCACGAAGGCATCGTCATCGTAGGCGGAGAGGATCACTACCCGGATGTTGGGGTGCGAAAGGCTCAGCTGCCGAGCGACATCGATGCCATTTCGGTCGGGAAGACGAATGTCGATGAGCACCACGTCCGGATCCAGGTCTTCGACCATCGCGATAGCCGAGTCGGCGTCATCACCCTCACCGACAACCAGGATACGTCGCGAGGTCTCGAGGACCTGGCGAGTTCCGGCGCGCAATACCTCGTGATCATCGACGACGAGCACTCGCAGAAGCTCATCGTCATAGTCAGCCTGCGCTACCGCCATACCGTTGACCACGTCCACAATGTTAGCCCTACGCCCTCGTCAATCCTGCACGACCCCGACGGTTTTTTCGTGTTACCACTGGTCGGATTGAGACGAAGCCTCCGCCGGTCGAGGAACGGAAAAAGCCGTCGGTGTGGGTAGGGAACAACGACAGTGCGCGTGGGACCTTCGCTGCCCGACCAACGGGGAAGGCACCCATCAAAGGCGCCGACTCCGAAAGACCGCGCCCGAACATTTGAGCGACGCCACCTGGACCACGGGATCCCGAGCGGGCTATCTCCCACGGTACGAGGAGGCCGATGATTCAGCTAGCGAGAATTCACCTGGTGCGGGAAGGGGTTTCCACCTGGAAGACCGGTTGCCGACAATCAGGCCATTCGGTCTCCGCTGTCGCCGGAGTGGGCGCTGTCGGCGGCAGCGGCCGTTACGGCGATCAGGTCACGTGGCAGTACGGGCTTGCGGAGACACTCGAACAGCAGCGGGCCAAAACGGCGACGGAGCTCGAGCTCCTCGACAGACTCGAATCCCGAGATCACCACCACCGTCGGTGCCTCGTCGAGGGCCTCCAAGACAGCCACACCGTTCATGTGGGGTAGGCGAATGTCCAGAAGAAGCACATCGATGTCGCGTCGTTCGAGCAGCTGCAACGCGGTGGCGCCGTCGGTCGCCTGGACCACGGCGTAACCCACATCTCGCAGGATGGCGGCCGTGGTCTCACGAACGCCGTCGTCATCCTCGACCAGCAACACGTTGGTGATTCGTGGCTGGTCCACATCGGAGTGGGCCCAAGCTCTGGGGCCGACTCCTGATGACGCTGCTTGGTGAGAGAGAGCTCTGACCACCATATCGACGCCCACTTGTTTGTCTTGTTGGCCCTTGGATTATCGACAATCGTGCCGGGCTTTGAGAGCGGAAAACCACTTGCACCCAGGTACGTGATATTGCCTACGATCTGTTGAGGCTGGACGACATTAAAATGTCGTAGCCCCCGACCCTTCACCTGACCATTTGAGTCCGGTATTAGCGAGTCCTGCGCGATGCGTTCCAGCCCAGCGACTCGACAACTCAGCGTCGCCCGGTACGCATCACCGGCGCTTCCGGGCCCTTACGCTTTCCAGGACGACGGGAAATGGGCAGCGCTAGCAGCGGACACTGCACGACGACGCTGCCCATTCCCGCCATTCTCGGTATAGGGATAGCCATGCTGCGAGGGGCCTTGAAGGGAGCGGGGTGGTTCCCAGGAGTGGCCCAACGTCAGGCTACGCCTGGTGATTCGGGACGCATAGCCGAAAATCCACGTGCAGTGCCCCACGGGGATCCACCTGGTGCCAGGCCTTGGTCGTCTGGCCAACAACCGGGCAGCAATTCGTCGAGAACCAGAGAGGCGATGGCGTGACGCCCCTGCCTGTCGCCCCGCTTCGCAGGTGGAATCACCTGGGCAGAACCAGGTGGCCACACGGTGTTCGCTGACCCCTCGTGCGGTCAATAGTGAGACAGGTTCCACTGCGTGACGCCGGACCGGATGGCGACGCCGAGGTGGATTTGGGGGTTTGGCATGGTGCCGCGGGGTGTGCTTTGGGGTCGTAGTGCGAGAGCTTTCTTCGACCGCGATCTGGGCCACCCATCTCGGAAGGAGCGATCCATGGTGGCGAACACCGAAACCGGCGGTTCCGCAGTTGGCCTTCGCCTTTGGCGCCGCATGCGATCGGTGCGCGTCCTGGTGGCAGCGTGCGTGACGCTCATGACCTGTGCCGTGGCGGTCGTCGCCGGTGGTGGAGGCGCAGTCTCCGCCGCGTCCGGGCCCACCTGTACGTTCTCGGACTCTTTCGACGGGTTACCTCTGGTCTTGGCCGTGTCGCCGGGCACCGTGATCAACATCAGCTGTACGGGACTTCCTGACAGCACCTCGTACCTGCTGGTCGAGGCCAGCTTGCTGGTGGCCATCGACCCGTCGGCCAAGGGCCTTCTGACAGGCACCAGCGTGACCTCGCTGCCGGGCCTCGAGGCCTTGATCGCCGCCACACCCGAGCTCAACGCCGACCCCTTGACCTGGGGCTTCCCCAGCTCCAATGCCAACGGGGATCTGACCTACGCCTACACGGTGCCCTCGACGCAGCCGACGGACCCCAATGGCACCTGTCCACCCTCGACGGAGCAGCTCAACTCCGGGCTGATCGGTTGCGCGGTGGCGATGATCGATCTCACGACCTTCAAGCCCGTCACGCAGGGGACCTTCGTGTTGAATTACAAGGGCCAGCCCGTCCTTCCTCCTAACCCCACCTTGGCGCTCTCGATCAAGGCCATACCCAGCACGAAAAAACGCTCCCACCCGAAGATGGTGACGCTCAGCGATGCCCCGGGGGCAAAGACCTTTTGGTGGCTCGCCACTCTGGCGTCAATCGAAGACAGCCTCGGTGGAGCATCCGGGGCAGGGTCGATCCCCGTGGTCGTGCAAAAGGGAAGCAAAACGATAACCTCGAGCGCCGCCGTCGCACCGGCGACCTACAACGGCAGCGTCTTCACGCCTCCGAAGCTGTCGGGGTCGTTCATCACCAAGGCCTCTCGAGGAAAGATTACGGTGACGCTCGCCGAAACACTGCTGGGATTCCCCTTCAACATTTCGGCGGTACAGAAGCTGCAGGGCACAAAAGCGAAGAAACGGTAGGCCGCCCACCGCGACGGACGCCTATAGGAGTGCGCCAGGGCCTCTGACGTTCGGGTGGGTCTCGAGGGGATCGAGGGGGTGCCACCTCGGGACAGGTCTACCTCCTCTACCATCGGAGATCGTGACCCTGGTCGGAGCCGTTCGGGTCGTCTGCACCGTCGTGTGCATCATGTTCCTGGCTGCCGCCGCTACCGTCGCGCTCGTGCCGCTCCCTCCACCGGCTGCGGGTGGTACGTGCGGCCCCGGTACGTCGTCGGAGTCAGCCATCGTCGCATTCTTCGACCCGGTCTCCATTGACGCGGGGCCCGAACCTCCGGCGGCTTCGGGTGCGAGGCCGCAATGGTTGGCCTTCGTCAGCGAGTGTCACTCCACAACCGACATGCGGATGGTCACGGTGGGCTCCATCCTTGTCGGGGCGGGGCTTCTGGGGCTGGGCCTCCCGTGGTTCGTCCGGCGCTTCGCCACAGAGGACGACCGTGGTCAAGTCGGACCTCCCCCACCGGGGTGGTATGCGGACCCCACTGACCCGAGTGTCCCCCGATGGTGGGACGGCGGGGCGTGGGAAACCGGGCATTCCTCCTCTGCACAACAACCCTCGGTGCCGTCCCATCGGGAGAAGGACCTGCACCGATAGCGCGCAGGGCCCTGGCGCCATTCGCCCAGATCTCCGCTCACGTAGGGCCAACGATCGTCGACCAGAGAAATCGGGAGCCGGAGAGGCGGCCGTGGACTCGACGTGGGCACCACCATTGTGCTCCGCGGGTAGATTTGGCGCGTGGGGAGAGACCCCTGAATCGAGGTTGACCTGTGACGAGTCCAGCTTGGATCGTTTTGTGGCTCACCGTGGCGGGCGAGCTCGGCTGGATCGCGTGGCTCGCCCGACGCTGGTCGAAGCCCACATCGCACGTGGAGTGAGGCTGAGGAGTTCACACGATCGGTGAGGACTGGCAGGAGTCAGGTCTTCTCGCTGGTGGCTGTGCGGACAAGCGTACGGCACAGCGGAACGTGCGGAGCCAGTTCCACCGGCAGCCAGACGTGCGCGGGAAAAGGAAAGGCCGACCCCTCGCCGTCGGAGATGTAGAGCCCACGGCAGTTGCCCATCACGAACAGTTGGCCCATCGGTGCGCTCACCGGGAAAGCGGCTCCCCGTACCACGTCCCGTGAAAGTGGGTGCCCGGTGATATCGCTGACGGCTCGTTCGACCTGGACGTAGCCGGCCGCCTGCGCCTGCGTCCAGTTGTCTTGGGGAGCGATGGCGATGCCTACGTTGGCCACGAAACCGAAGAGGGCGAGTACGCCAATGGCAGCCGGCACGATGATGCGCGTGGCCCGTCGTCTGCCCTCGAGTCGACACCGAGATGTCGACCATGCCGACGATGCTCGCCAGCACCAGCAACGGCATGAAGTCGGCGAGGAGTCGCTCCACGATCGTTCCGTAGAGCATCATGGCGGCTGCGCTGGCGGCCGAAGCCACAAGCAAGATCCGGAGTGATCGGACCATCAGCGGACGGCGTGGCGCGAACGTGGTGATCACGCCCCACAGCCCCGCGCCGAACAGCAAGGGCATCGACGCAGGCACGCTGGCCGTGTTGGTCCTGTTGAAGAGCTGGGTGTGGGCGATGAGATGTGTCGGGGTCTCCGGCAGGGTGAGAAAGGGGAAAAGGGAAGTGATCCGGAGGTTTCCGGGTACCACGTAGGCCTGCAGGGTGCTCGGCAGGAAGTTGAGGCTGAAATACCGGCCGCCGTTGATGTGGCTGTGCCCATAAATCCTGTAGAGCTGCTGCTCCGCCGCCGGGAACCCGAAGAGGAGGTTGAATTTGGCGAGGTCGATGGCGCACCCAACGACCAAGGCAAAGAAACCGGCGAGAAAGATCGGCAACGCCCATCGACGCTGGTCCTGCCCCCCTCGACCGAGAGCGAACCAGGCCGCCACCAACATCGTCCCCAGGACACACGCGTACCCGGTCGTGCCGCGGTTGAGGTTGGTGAGGAGGACGAACACGCCGCTCGTCGCCACCCGACCCCACGAGGGTCTTTCGAGCACACCCAAGAGTGCGAAGAGGCTGGCACAGGCCAGTGCCACGCTCCAGGCCTCGTCCTCCATATAAACCTCGGGCGTGGACGCCAGGAAGAGCAACACAGACCCGGCCAGGAATGAAAAAAGGAGGACGCCGTACGACGCGGTCTCGGCCCGTCCGAGCGGCGCGTCGCCGCGGAGCACGACCCGGGCCCGCCACAGAAGCAGTGAGCTGAAGAGGGCGGTGACCGCCCAAGACGCCACCATCGAGATGGCCGTCAGCCGTCCATCGAGCGAATGGGTGAAGAGAAAGAAGGGAATCCGCAGAAGAGAGGGGAAGATGCCGAAATAGGTGTACGTCCGCCCCTCGTGGATAAAGGCCTCGACGCTTATGCTGCCAGTGGGCAGAGAGAGGTGACCGCCCATCAAGGCCCGGGCCTGCACGTCGTAGATCGGGGCTGGGGCGCTCCTCGCCGGGTTGATCCGCAACGGGTTCACCGTGCCGGTCCAGAGATCCCACAGCACCCAGAGATACGGCACGCTGGCGGCGACGACCGCGATGATGGCGACGCCCTGGAAGCGACGAACGCTCGGTGGGCCTACCGTGTGAAGAGGTTGGGGGTCGAGTGCCGAATCGGTCACCGCCATGCCTGTCCCTCGTCCACCCAGATTTGTATATCCGCGCCCGCGCCGACCCGCAAGGCATGGTCACCGCTTCTCTGGAGGAACTTCGGCCATTGAACATGACCTCAGCAACGTTGGCTTCTGGCGGCTGTGACCAAAGGAAGAGACAACGTGACCAACGACGTCAAGGTGCGGAGATCGACCTGGGATCGCGTAGCGACACGACGTTGCAGTCGTACTCCGACAATGTCGGGAACTGATCTCACAAACGAAGGTTTCGGTGCCCCACTTCCTTTAGTCCAGGTCTTTCGCCCCTGTTTGCCCCCCGGAAGGGGTGGGTAGCGTTGTTCTTGGTTGCTCCTAGAACCACCAAGTACCCACCTCCGGAACTGGGGGCAGCCGAGGGGACAACGGCAGGGCACGGCCCCCAACGGGCTAGTGCCCCGCCGAACCTCCCCGGGTTCGGGGAGCCTCCCGTCCGCAATGCCGTCCACTCCCTATGGAGGCTGCTACACACACGGGATCGACCCGGAGACGAGAACTCCGGGTCGTGGGCTGATCCGGCGTCTGAATCGCCCACCGCCGGGGAAGAACGAAACTGCACCATTACCCGACCGGACCGTGATCTGCCCGCCTCGCGCCACGGCCTTGTCGAAGACTGCGAAAGGCAATCCCGTGCCACGGGTCGGGTCGGGCCCGTAACGAGACACACCGGTCCTGACGGCCCTCTCGATGGCCGAGACTTCCGATGGGCTGGTATGCGTGGTCCCTCCCAGCGAGTGACGTATTCCCTGGCCCCAGTCTCCAACCGCAAAGTCAACTCGTGCCGAGAGCCGACCGGGCTCATAGACCTGGGCGGCGAAGTAGCCAACTCCTGTGCCCGAATGCTCAACGGCGTTCGTTGCCAAGGCTCGGACCGCTTTCATGACGGGCTGGGCTTCACGTGGCAGTAGGCAATGGCTGAGCCGTTGCTCGACGATCTCAGTCAGCTCGTCAGCGCCATCCTGGTTCTCATAACGACGGAGTTCGAGGATTCTCCCGCTGAGATCCCTCCGACGGACCGGCGACAAGGCATCACGAATCCCCCACCACTCTTCGAGGATGGTACCCAGGTTCATCGTCGAGAGGCAGTTGGCGGCGTCAACGGACTCTGGGCGGTGAAAATCCACATTCTCCCCGAGGGCCACGTGGTGCTCGATTTCACAGGCAAGGGCAACGAGCCCGCACGGCGCCACGAACCGAAGTGGCAACAGGTCGACCTGCAAACCGGCACGCGTCGGTCCAGAGGAAGCAAATCCATCCAGTGTTTGCTCGTTCAACACCCCCGGAGCAGCAAGTCTCATCGGCCCGGCCATCTGGGTTCGAGCGTGATTGCACGGCTCGGTGGCATTTTGGTTGCACCAGTCTTACGAGACTCTTCCCGACTAGGCAACCGGCCACCTGAACTCCCGGTCAAATCAGGTGTAGGGCCCGCGTCCGTGGAGTTCCCGGTACCTGGTTCTCCTGCCTGACCCGGCGACGGGCTCCAAGCAACCCTCGAGGAACGTTGGAGGGTCGATTACCCCCTGTGGCCGGAACGGTGTTCCAGCCTTGGTGGAGTCATCTTCCCGGGGGCGGTCAACCGTGGTAGTCCACGACGTCGGGCGCCGTGGCTGAAACCAGCGTCACCCCGGTATCGACCTTGGTCGGGGTGCCCACACACCGGCGCGAGGGAGCACGTACTTGTCCACCTTTGTCGGAGCCCCAGGCCCACAGGTTCCCCGAGGTGTCGATGACATAGGAGGTACTGCCTCCGGCGGCCACCGACGCCACCGACATCCCGTGCAGTACTTGGACCACCACTGGGACGGATTCCGCTCCCGGGTGTCCCGCGCCGAGCTGGCCGCAGACGTTGCTCCCCCACGACACCACTGCGCCTGTATTCAGCAAGGCAAGTTGGTGGCCGTCGTTGCCAAGGTCCCCGCCGGAGTACACCTCGGTGGCATGCGTTCCACTTGGGAGTATCACGTGAACGGGCACGGCCGAGCTCTCTCGCGACCCGTCGCCCAGTTGGCCGGATCGGCCCAGGCCCCAGTCCCAGATCTGACCGCTGGCCAGCAGGGCGGTCGAGTACGCGTTCCCGGCGCTGATGGCGACGGCCGGGTCACCGGCGGGCAAGCCCGTCACCAGTGTCGGGGTGGCGTGGTCGCCGGTAGAGGTGGTGCCGCAGGTGTAGATGGCACCGCCGGCGGTGAGCCACACGACCGCGCCCCCGCCCCCTTGCACGGCCACGAGATTTGAGAGGTTCGGCACCATCGTGGGGACGCGGCGATTGTCGTGGGTGCCCAGGCACAGCGTGCCCCGACCGTTCCACCCCCAGGACCAGCCGTAACCGTGCGAGTCCACGGCGAAGGCCATGTCGTCGGCCTCACCGATGGCCTTGATCACTGTCCCCGGTGGGAACTCGGCCTGGACGGGGGTCACCAAGCTATCGGTTCGGGAGTTGTTACCCAGCTGTCCGAAGCCATTGTTGCCCCATGCCCACTCCTGGCCGTTGGACAGGAGTGCGTAGTTGGCGGAGTTCCCTGCCGCCAGCGCCACAACGCCCGACAGGCCCGGTACTGCCGTAGGGACGCCCTGGTGTCCGACGGCTCCCCAACCAACGGTCGAGTACGCACCCCACCGATAGACAGTGCCAGGCTGCGCCTGGGCGGTCTGAACCCCGGTCCCAAGCACCAGGATCGTAGGAACGGCGGCGAGGACGAGACGCCGAAACAGGGTCATGACCTCACTTCTTATCCTCGCTGAGGTGGGATGCACATCCCCAAGACTGGGGATCCCGCTTGGGCCGGCAGTTTCCCTGCGGCACCGGACGAAGTCAACTCTCCCTCCTGGGCCTCCCTTGGGGCTGCTGGCAGGGCTTCGGTCACGACCGATAGTCCCCGCCCTAGCGGCCGCTGAGGTGGTACTGGCGGAAGAACTTCCAGATGATGTCAGTGGCGTTGATCTCGAAGGTCGACGGACCGGTGGTGGCGCTGAACTTGCTTCCCGGCCAGGCGTGACCACCGCCCACGATGATGTAGAAGTCGACGGCCGCGCCCGGGGGGCAGCGGTAGGTGCGAAGGATCACATGGGTGGTGACTTGGGTGTCGGTCGAGCTCGGATTGCATCCGTCCATTCACCGCCCAGGCTTGGACGTTTGCCGGGTAACCCGTGCCGTGGAGATTGATGGGCGGTGGCGTTGTCCCGGGCACGCCGCCGTTGAAAGGGCAGGATCGGGTCGGCGGTGCCATGGAAGGCCACGATGGGCACCGGGTCGGCCCGGATGGCAAGGCACGGGCATGACGACCCCCGCCACCGGGGCGAAGGCCGCGAAGCGATTGGCCATGGCGCATGCCAGCAGCGACGTGAACAGCGCACCGTCTGACAAACCGGTGGCATAGATCCGCGACTTGTCGACGCACAGCTGCTTTTCCAGATTGTCGAGGATGGCGTCCATGAAATCGATGTCGCGGTTGGGGTGCGCGCTTGTGCCGGGGTCGATGTCCCACCCCGCAGGATTGCCCGTGCCTTGTGGGAACACGACGATGAACCGGTTCGCCAGTGCTGTTGGGCTGAACTGTGTCGTGATCGCCTCCAGCGTGGCGCTCTCTGAGAGGCCATGGAGGTCGACGACGACGGGAAGCGGTGACCCTTGGCGCGTCGATGGGGTCGTGAGCAAGTACCACCGCTTCACACCGTTGACGGTGATGTTCTGGCGCAGTTCGGTCACCGAAACCGAAGCCGGCAAGGAACACCCTGCCGACGGCACCGGCGTTCCAGAGCGGGCCGCCTTGGTGGTCGGAGGGCTCTCGCGGGCGCCGGGCGACGAGCAGGCGCCGGCGATGAGCGACAGCACCAGGATGGCGATGAGCTCGCGACGCCTTCTGGTGTGCTCGGCCATGATGGCGCAGCCCAGCACAAGCGGATCCGGGGTGTCGAGCCCACCTCCTCACCTGCCGACGTTCTCGCTCTCCTCGAGCATGCAGGCGATTTCAAGAGCCGGACCGACCCCGCCCGCGAGGCTGAAACGGCGGTCGATTTCCTTTACGACTCCACCACGCACTCATTCGGAACTCATCGGTGATGGTCGAGCTGCCGCTCTCGGTACGTCTCCCCTTTGGGTCGAGTTGCGAGAACCACCACGATGCCCAAGCGCCTCCAGGTGAGTGGGCTACCTCGACCGAGCGCGATCACCCAGCATCGTCAATATTGATGGTTCCCTGGGCATGAGGAGACTGTCCGTGATGCTCTGCACGGAAAAAACCGCACGATCAAACAGGTTACCGACTGGTAATCGCACGTCCTGCAGTGGGGTGACCGACCAGAGCACGGAGGATGGAAGAAGAGTCCCCGCTTGGCAGTGCTCGCCACGTCGGATTCCTCTAGAGTGCTCGTATCGGGCGTCGCTTCGGGGCGGCTTCCGGGGAAACCGAGAACATCAAACGAAATTGGGGGAACCATGCGTCGCGCATTACTCTTGGCAGCTGCTCTGACTATTCCCGTGGCCGGTGCCACCGTGGCGATGGCCCCTGCGGCATTCGCCGGCGCCAAGATCACTTGCACCACGATCCACGGCACCGAAGCCGGCACGCTCGTGGTCAGTGGATGCTCTGGCGGGAACACCGGGGGGAGTTCCCAGCCGATCGTGACGACGGCGCTGGCCACCGGTGGCACGATCACGTGGAGCAGCGGTAGTTCCACCACCATCTCTGCGCCGCAGATTACCCCCGAGAAGTCCGCGAAGAAGTGTCCTGGATACGTCAAAGGCACCAAGAAGAATCCTTACACTGGAGCCGAGCCCACGGCCGACAAGTTCACCGCGACCGTGACTGCCGATAGCGGCGACGGCATCAAGGTCCCAGGCAAGGCGTCAGGTGCGGTGTGCATCTCCCAAAGTGGGAGCGTTACTGCGCTGAAGTCCTTGAAGACCAACTAACACGACAGCATCGTTCCCGAGCTTCTTCGCCAGGTTCTGGTCGAAGGACCTCCGCCGGTACACAGCGAACGGCCCCGCCTGATGGGCGGGGCCGTTCGCGTCACCGGCGCAGTGTCTGCAGCGGTGGGTCGGTGAGGTGCCGGGGCTTCGATGCTCGAGCTAGCGAAACCGGAGTTCTGCGAAACCCGCCCGGCTTCGTCATGGCGACTCGTACTCAGAAGCGTGTCGGAGAGGCGTTTACCCCCATAACCACGCCGGCGGCGTGGCGCACCGAGCGGGCTGCCTGACCGTCATGACCTCGGCTCGACCTCAGCGAAGGCAACACAGGCCCTGAGCGTGCCCTGGCGGCCCGTGCGAGCACGGCGGTGATCGCACGCCCTGTGGACCATGTGCATACCCAACGCCGGGTCTGCTTCCCCCACGCTCGGCCTGGCGAGAAGTTCACACAGATTTACCCGATGCCGTGGGGGACCGACCAAAGTTTCTTCCCCCAGTTGACCCGGTGCTTCGGCACCCAGCTCTACGGGGGCAGGGAGGACAAGGCCCCCGCCGGCGGACAGAAGTGGGACACGCCGGGAGGGTGCCGGAAAGGCCCGGGGCTCACCCGGAGGCCAGGGGGGAGGGCGTGTTGGGGTGAAGACTGTTGTGTGCCGAACCGAAGCGCCTCCGCTACACGCTGGACAGCGCCAGTGTTCTCGTGTCTTCGACGGCGGCGCACACTTTGCGCTCGCCGGGAACTGGGTGGGCCGACGACCTTGCGGCCGCCTTCGAGCGGCTGCCCGGCTCGGCCACTCTCCTGACGGGCACCCACCCGCTCCGAGTGCTCCCGACGACAGCGGGCTTCGTTGAACGCGTGATGATGCCGGGTTTAACAGCTGACACCACTCAAGGTGGCGCCTAGACTCACGAACCGTGCGTCGATTGTCACGGTTCGCAGTTCCCCAATTCTGGGGGTTCCATGGGACCCCGAAAAGGACGACTATGTCACTCGCCGACACCGTCGGTGAGGACAAGGCGGGTTCGTGCTCAAGACGGGAGTTCTTCGATGACCCAACGACCGGTCTCTCGGGTGCGGCTGCACGCGTCGTCGTCGGCTCGCTTGTCACGGTTCACGGCCATATTGTCAGTGTTCGTTGTCGTATTGGCGATGGCATCACCGGCTGGGGCCCGTACTCCTAAGCCGCCCAAATTCTCCGGTGCCGCTCCCGGCTCGGTCAGTTGCTCGGTGTCGGCCAAGGTGTCGTTCTCCCCACGGCTTACGGACACCGGTGGAGGCACCGGCGCGTCAGCGGTCCGTGCCAAGCTCTCGGGGTGTCACCCAAGTAATAGCGCCGTCACCATCAAGAGCGCCAAGGTCACCGGGTCGTTCTCCTCGAGCCCCCTCAGCTGTGTGACGTTGGGCTCCACTTCAGCGTCGCCCAAACTCACGGTGGTGTGGAAAGGCAACCTCACCGGCTCCGCGGGAGGCACGACCTACAGCGGCAAAGCCAAGTTCACCTCCACCAGCGTGAGCGGGGCCACTGCGACCGGCTCGTTCGCGGGTAGCTCGACGGTCACGATCAAGGTGCCGTCGAATTTGGCCACGTTGTGCGCGGCCAAGAAGGGTGCCAAGAAGGCCACCGTGACGGGAACCCTCACCGTGGGGACCGCCGTTGGTGGTCCCAGTCCCAACGGACTCGGTGCAGTCAAACTGGCCAGTGACGGCAATGGGTACTGCACCGTGCTGACGTCGGGGTCAGTTGCTTGCTGGGGGGACAACACCGCAGGTGAGCTGGGCAACGGCACAAGCGGCGGACTGAACTGTACGAACGGGCCCTGCGACCCGACGCCCGGGGTGGCGACCGGGATCACCACCGCGGTCGAAGTCGTCGGCGCCCAAGGTGGAGAAGGCCCGGGGTACTGTGCGCTTTTGAGTTCGGGCTCGGTCGACTGCTGGGGGGACAACGGCTTCGGCGAGCTGGGCAACGGGACGATCGGCGGTGGGGACTGCGTGGGGGATTCAGGAGGTTGCGACCCGACGCCGGGGGCCGTGACCGGGGTCACCACCGCCACCAGCGTCGTCAGTGACGGCGGCACCGATTACTGCGCCCTCCTGACGTCGGGCTCGGTCGACTGCTGGGGGAACAATGACCCGACGCCGGCGGCGGAACCCGGGATCACCACCGCTACCAGCGTGGCAAGTGATGCCAATGGCTACTGCGTGGTGCTGACGTCGGGGTCGGTCGAATGTTGGGGGGACAACTCCGACGGCGAGCTGGGCAACGGCACGACAGGCGGTCCCGACTGCTCGGGGATGTGCAACCTGACGCCTGGGCCGGTGACCGGGATCACCACCGCCGTCAGCTTGGCCAGTGATGACAATTCCTTCGATCTATTTTCGTACTGCGCTCTCCTGACGTCGGGGTCGGTCGACTGCTGGGGTGCCAACGGCGGCGACCTGGGCAACGGCACCACGACGGGATACTCAGACGTGCCGGTGGCCGTGACCGGGGTCACCACCGCCACCAGCCTGAGCAACGACGACGGCATTGCGTACTGCGCCCTCTTGATGTCGGGCTCGGTCGACTGCTGGGGGGACAACAGCCTCGGCGAGCTGGGCAACGGCACGACCGGCGGGCCCGGCTGCAACGGGGCCTGCAACCCGACACCTGGGGCCGTGACCGGGGTCACCACCGCCACCGGCGTGGTCAGTGACGACGCGGACGACGGGGGGTACTGCGCGGTCCTGACGTCGGGGTCGGTCGACTGCTGGGGAGGCAATTATTACGGCGACCTGGGCAACGGCACCACCACTGGTCCCGACTGCTCGAGTCCCTACGTCTGCAACGCGACACCTGGGGCCGTGACCGGGGTCACCACCGCAACCGGCGTGGTCAGTGACAACTTGGGGTACTGCGCTCTCCTGACGTCGGGGTCGGTCGACTGCTGGGGGGACAACACCTACGGCCAGCTGGGCAACGGTTCGATACTCGGCCCCAACCCCAACCCGACGCCTGGGGCCGCCATGGGGATCGGGCCCTAGGTCTGGGCTCACGCCGAGCAACCGCACCAGCTTCGTCCAGCTTTACGAACACACCGGCTAGCAAACCCGCGTGCAAACGGACGTGTCGGAGAGGGGACTTGAACCCCTACGCCCTTGCGGGCACTAGCCCCTCAAGCTAGCGCGTCTGCCTATTCCGCCACTCCGACCAGTGTGGCGCCGCCTTGGGCGCATCGAGCACTCTAGCGCGGGCCTCGCAACGATCCGATGGCCGTGCCTGTGCTCTTGGAGCGCCGCGGGGCCGCGGAACGTAGAGCCCACAACTTTACGTTCCACAGCGGGCCGAGCCCCCCGGCGTCGTCGTCCACACCCGTGAGCGACGATGACCACACGAGCATCGTGGGCTCGGCGAACAGCGGCAGCGTCGGCATGGCGATCCACAACGCCTGGTCGATGTGCTGGTACACCACAGTGGCGCTCGGGGGGGCCAAGTTCTGCACCGCCTGTGTGAACAGCGCGTCGATCTTGGGATCATCGAAGCCCGACCAGTCCTCGGACTCGGTTCCTCCTGTCACCGACGGAGACGTCGAGAACACACTGCCCATCGCGCTCGGGTACGCGCCCGCGTCCACGGGGACGAGGGCGAGGTCGAACGCACCGGCGGGGAGCACCGTCCCGTACATCTGGGCGCTGGACATCGGAGTGGCGGCCACGTCGAACCCGGCCGCCACGAGCTGCGCCACCACAATGGGCCCCGCCACCGCCGACCAGGGGTCGTCCACGGCCCACACGACGTTGAGCGTCACCGGCTTTCCGTGCGTCATCCACGTTCCGTGCGCATCGGTGACGAATCCGTTCTGTTGGAGGAGCCGGGCCGAGGTCGTCAGGTCGGCCTTCTCGTAGCCGGCGGCGTCGTCGACGTACCCGGATTGGCCGTTGGCGAAGAGGTGGTCATTGTCCTCCCACACCGAGTGGTCCTCGGGCTGGCCGATGCTCTGCACGAGCCCGGCCCGGTCGATGGCGTGCGCAATGCCTTGGCGCACCGTGGCCACGTTCAGGGGGGCATGGCGGACGTTGAACTCGAGCTGGAGCATGGTCGTGCCCAACCCCACCTGCGTCTCGAGCTGTGACGAGGACGAAGCCTGGGCCATGAACGATTGGTCGAACCCGCTCGGGTAGGCGACTTGGACCTGGCCGCTTCCCAATGCCGACGTCAACGCCTCGCCGGTGACGGCCCGCACCACGATCCGGTCCAGCCGCGGGGGACTCCCCCACCACCGCGGATTGCGCCCCAGGACGATCTCGGCGCCGGGCTGCCACGACACCACCTCCCAGGGACCGCCCGAAACCAGGACGGCGGGGTCGAAATGGTCGAACCCGTGGTTCCATCCCACCACCGTGGCGATGTGGGCCGGAAGCAGGTCGTCGAAGAGCGACGCCCAGTCGGCGAAGGGCGTCCGGAACACGACCGTGACCGTCTTCCCCCCGTCGGAGCCCGTCAGCGACTCGATGTCGCGGTATCCGAGAGTGGAGGCCACCGAGTCCGGGCTCCCGTCGATATCGGTGGCGCCGCCCTTCTGGGCGTCCCAGGCATAGGCGAAATCGTCGGCGTCGATGGGAACCCCGTCGGACCACACTGCCCGAGGGTCGATCTTGTACACGACGGTCTGGGGATCCAAGCTCACGACCTCGGCACTGTCCACCACGTTGGTGTCGAGCTGGGGCGTGAGACCGGGCCCCACCCGGAACACCTGCGCCCACAGCGCGCTGGCCAGCATGCGCCCGGCCGGGGTGTCGCCGGCCACGGTGTGGTCGTTCAGCGTGGTGGGGACCTGGTCGAGCGCCACGGTGACCGTACCGCCCTCGACCGGAACCAAGGCCGGTGCGGCGTGAGTCCCAGCCCTCGCCGCGCCCGACGTCGCACCCGAGGCACCGCAGGCCCCGGCCAGCACGCACAGCACCACGAGGGCGGCCACGCCCCGGTGGGCGTCAGCACGGAATGCGCAGGACCGATGAGGGTGGCCGATGATCGGCGCCGGGGCTCGCTCCCTACCGCCGGCGTCGCCGGTGGTCACTGCAGGCGCAGGGCCAAGGTCACGGTCGTGAAGGTGAAGATGATGGCCACGGTGATCGTGATGCGGTCGAGGTTCTTCTCGACCACCGTCGAGCCGGCCGCCGCCTGTCCCACCGAGCCACCGAACATGTCCGAGAGACCGCCGCCCTTGCCCGAGTGCATCAGGATCAGGAAGATGAGCGCCAGAGACACGATGAGGTGCAACACCACGATCGCGATGGTCAGCACGGCGTCCTCCTCGGGCGGTCCGGACCGGACAACGCTACCAACTGCCACCTCGCCCCGGCAGGCGCGGTCTCATCGGCCGGCCGGTACCACCGAGCCCGCCGCGTGCACGATGGCCGCGAAGGTGGCGGCCTCCAAGCTCGCCCCCCCGACCAGGGCCCCGTCCACGTCGGGTTGTCCGAGCAGCTCCGAGGCGTTTTCGGGCCGCACCGACCCTCCGTACTGGATCCGGACGGCGCGGGCCGCTTCGGCCCCGGCCAGCTCCTCGACCATCCCCCGGATGTGGGCACAGGCCGACTGGGCGTCCTCGGCGGTGGCCGTGCGCCCGGTACCGATGGCCCAGATGGGCTCGTAGGCGATCACGAGCCCGCCCACCTGCTCGGGCGAGAGGCCCTGCAGGGCGGCGGTGGTCTGCGAGGTCAGGCGATGGTCGGTGTCCCCGTCCTCGCGCTCCTCCTCGGTCTCTCCCACGCACACGATGGGGGTCATGGCGTGGCGGAGCACGGCCCGGACGGTGGCCGCCACCACCTCGTCGGTCTCGGCGAAGAACTGGCGGCGCTCGGAGTGGCCCACGATCACGAGCGACACACCGAGGCGGGCCAGCATGGGAGGAGAGACCTCTCCGGTGAAGGCCCCCTGGTCCTCGTGGTAGCAGTGCTGGGCCCCCAGTGCCACCGGTATGGCGCGGTCCTCGATCACCGTCTGCACCGAGCGCAGGCTGGTGAAAGCAGGGTGCACCGACACGTCCAGTGACGCCACGTCGGCGGGCCCCAGCCGCATCCCCAGGTCCTGCACGGCGCGGATCGACTGCAGGTGGTCATGGTGCATCTTCCAGTTGCCGCTCACGAGGGGCCGCCGAAGAGCCGCCCCGGCTCCACGCTCTTGGCCACGTCAGGCACCGCCGCCCGGAGCATTGGAGGCGTGGCGCAGCGCCTCGAGCCCGGGCAGGTCTCCGTGCTCGAGCAGGTCGAGCGAGGCCCCACCCCCCGTCGAGACGTATCCCACCTGCGAAGCCAGGTCGAGCTCGTCCAGCGCGGCCACCGAGTCGCCTCCCCCTACCACGCTGAAGGCTCGGGACTCCGCCACGGCCCTCGCCACGGTCCGGGTCCCGGCCGCGAAGCGCTCGTCCTCGAACACGCCCATCGGCCCGTTCCAGAACACCGTCCCGGCCTTCGCCACCACATCGGCGAACGCCCCGGCGGTCTCGGGTCCGATGTCGACTCCCCGCCACCCTCGGGGGACGTCGGTGCCGATCATCCGCACCTCGCCGGTCCCGGCGCGCTCGGCGACCGACCGTCCCACCGGGCCCGAGGGCCACGAAATCGCTGGGGAGGATGATGCGATCGCCTCCCTGTTCGAGGAGCTTGGCGCAGCCGTCGATGCGGCCGGCGTCGAGGAGGGAGGCGCCGGCGCTGTGACCCTGGGCGGCCAGGAAGGTGAACGCCATGCCTCCCCCCACGGCCAGGTAGTCGACCACATCCACAAGGGCGCGCAGCACCCCCAGCTTGTCGCCCACCTTGGAGCCACCCACGAGTGTCACGAAGGGGCGGGCCGGGGCGACCAGGAGCCCCCCGAGGACCTCGACCTCTCGCGCCAGCAGCCGACCCGCCGCCGACGGCAGGCGCGCCGGCGGCCCCACGATCGAGCCGTGCGAGCGGTGCGACGCGCCGAAGGCGTCGTTGACGTAGGCATCGAACCCGTCGACGAGCCGGTCGACGAAGGAAGGGTCGTCGGACTCCTCCCCGGGGTCGAAGCGGAGGTTCTCGAGCAGGGCCACCCCCGGAGCGAGCTCGGCCAGGCGATGGCGCACAGGGGCGACGTCGAAGCGAGGGTCGACCGTGCCCTTGGGCCTGCCCAGGTGGGTGCAGGCGGTGACCTTGGCACCGCGGTCCTCGAGCCACGACAAGGTCGGGAGGGAAGCGCGGATCCGGAAGTCGTCGGTCACCACCATGCTGTCGCCGCCCCGGGGGCCCGGGCCCAGGGGCACGTTGAAGTCCACGCGCACCAGGACACGCCGGCCGCGCAGCTCGGGAAGGTCTTCGAGCAGGGGAAGGCCGGCGAGGGGTCCGTTCCGGGCCCGCGACGTGTCAGCCATGGTCTTGTGCGCGCCGGCCCGGTTGCGCTCAGGACGGTGGTGGCCCGGCCGAGCCGAGCAGCACGACCAGGTCGACGAGCCTGTTGGCGTAACCCCACTCGTTGTCGTACCAGCCCTGCACCTTGACGAGCGTGGTGTCGCCGTCCACCGGCATCACCATGGTGAGCCCGGCGTCGAAGGTGCACGAGGCGGCACTGCCCACGATGTCCGACGACACGATGGGGTCCTCGGTGTACTCGAGCACCCGGGCCAGCGGGCCACTCGAGGCGGCCTGACGAAAGGCTCCGTTGACCTCTGGCACCGTGACGGCGCGAGGCACGAGCGCGGTGAAGTCGGTGATGGAGCCGTCCCCCACGGGCACCCGCAGCGCCGAGCCGTCGAGACGGCCCTGCATGGACGGCAGCACCAGCCCCGTGGCGCGCGCGGCACCGGTCGACGCCGGCACGATGTTCTGGGCCGCGGCCCGGGCCCGGCGCAGGTCCCCATGAGGCAGGTCGAGCAGGTTCTGGTCATTGGTGTAGGCGTGCACCGTGGTCATGAGCCCATTGCGGACGCCGAAGGCATCGTCGAGGACCTTGACCAAGGGCACGAAGCAATTGGTGGTGCACGACGCGTTGGACACCACCACGTGGCGACGAGGGTCGAAGGTATCGTCGTTGACGCCCATGACGAAGGTGGCGTCGGCGTCGGTGGCCGGGGCCGAGATGACCACGCGCTGTGCCCCGCCCTCGAGGTGGGCGGCAGCGTCGTCGCGCCGGGTGAAACGTCCCGTCGACTCCACCACCACCTGGACGCCGAGCTCCTGCCACGGCAGGGCCTTGGGCTCGCGTTCGGCCAACACCTGGATGCGCTTCCCCGCCACCACGATGTGGTCCCCCTCGGCCCGCACCTCGGCGTCGAAGCGGCCATAGGTGGTGTCGTAGCGCAGGAGATGGGCGTTGGTGGCGGCGTCGGTGAGGTCGTTGAGGGCCACCACCTGGACGTCGGCACCCTGGGCCCGCGCCGCGCGCAGGAAGTTCCTGCCGATGCGCCCGAAGCCGTTGATCCCTACCCGTACCGTCATCGGTCCTATCCGACCAGACGGGCGAGGGCAACCGCCAGTCTTTCGGGATCGTGGGCGCGGCCGTTCGCCTTGGCGAGCGGCGCCTGCACCACGGGCACCTCGAGGCTCCCCAAGGCGATTCCAGCCAGATCAGCCAGCACCACGTCGACCTCGACCCCGTGCGCAGCCAGGGCGGCCACGTGGTCGGCCACGTCGAAGCCCGCCGTCTCCCTCTCCTCGGGGCGGAGGTTGGCGACATAGACACGGCGCCCCGGACACCGACGGATGCCCTCGGCGAGCGCCGGGACGGCCACGGCGGCCAGCACGCTCGTGAACAGCGAGCCCGGGCCCATCACCACCTGGTCGGCACGTTCGAGCGCCTGGAGCGCCACCGGGGAGGCCGGGGGGTCGGTGGGTACCAAAGAGACCCGAAGGATGTGGGTGGCCGCCATGACCTCGGTCTGGCCCTCGACCTCGCCGGCGTCGGCTTCGGCCTTGAGCACCACCGGCTCGGTGGCGGCCGGCACCACGCGCCCCACCGCCCCCAGCAACCGAGCCGCCTCGTCGAGACCCCGCTGGGGATCGCCGCACGCCGCCATCAGCCCCGCGATGACCAGATTGCCAAGGGCGTGGCCGACCAGCTCGTCGGCCTCGAAGCGCTGCTCGAAAGCGGCGGCCAACGCCGAGCCGTCCTCGGACAGGGCCACCAGGCACTTGCGCAGGTCGCCGGGGGGGATGATGTCGAGCTGGCGACGGAGTCGCCCCGACGAACCGCCGTCGTCGGCCACCGACACGATGGCGGTCAGCTCCCCGGCATAGCGCCGAGCGGCGCGCAGGGTGGCGGCGAGCCCGTGACCGCCGCCCACGGCCACCACGCGGGTGGCGCCCCGCTCGCTCACCGGTCGATGTCCCGGTGGATCACGATGGGCTTGGCGCCTCTCTTGCGCAACCGCAGGGCGAGCTCCTCGGCCAGGACGACCGAGCGGTGCCGCCCCCCCGTGCAGCCCAGGGCGATGGTGAGATAGGACTTGCCCTCGTCGACGAAGGCGGGCAGCAGCGTGCCGACGAGCTCGTCCACTCGGTCCAGGAACGGCTCGCTGTCCTGCTGGCCCATCACGAAGTCGCGTACCGGTCCATCGAGGCCCGAACAGGGCCGCAGCTCCTCCACCCAGTGCGGGTTGGGCAGGAAGCGGCAATCGAGGACGAGGTCGGCGTCGAGGGGCAGGCCGTGCTTGTAGCCGAAGGACACCACCGACATGCGCATACCCGGCTCCGAGTCGTCACCGAAGAGATCGGTGACCCGCTGGCGCAACTGGTTGACGTTGAGCTCGGCGGTGTCGACGACGACGTCGGCCCGCGCCCGCACGGGCTCGAGGAGGCGACGCTCGTCGGTGATGGCCTCGGCCACCTGGCGCTCCAGGATGGGATGGCGTCGCCGGGTGCCCTCGAAGCGCCGGACCAGCACGTCCTGGGGAGCATCGAGATAGACGAGCAGGACGCGATGTCCCTGCGCCCGCAGGGTGTCGATGGCGGGGAGCGCCTCTTCGACCCGGGCGCCCCCGCCCCGACCCAGCACGAGCGCCACCCGCTCCTGGGGGAGCCGGGCCGGCCCACGACCTCGGCCACCTCACTCAACAGCGACGGGGGCATGTTGTCGATCACGTACCAGCCGGAGTCCTCCAGGGCCGCGGCAGCCGTGGACCTTCCCGCACCCGACATGCCGGTGATCACCAGGTAGTCGCTCACGTGCCGCCCATCCTCATTCCGGCCCGGCCGGGCCGTCGCCGGGGTCGGGCGAAGACCGACTCCCATCCTGTCGCAGCTGGGAGGCCAATGACGTGACCGCACCGGAAATCCTCGAGCGAGGCGGGAGGGAGTGCAGCTGGGCGTGCACCGCCGCGGCCACCGAGTCGGGGAGCCAGGGCAAGGCCCGGAGATCCTCGACGGTGGCGCCGCGCAGGGCCCGCAGGCTGCCGAACTCCCGCAGGAGACGGGTGCGGCGGGCGGGGCCGAGACCGGGGACCCCCTCCAGGGTGCTGCGGGTCATGCGCCGTCCCCGCACCTCGCGGTGGTACGACACCGCGAAGCGATGGGCCTCGTCCCGCACGCGTTGGAGGAGGAACAGCGCCTCTGACCCACGCGGGATGGGCACGGGATCGGGCCGCCCCGGGACGAACACCTCCTCGAAGGTCTTGGCCAGGGCGGCCACGGGGATCTCCGCGGCCAACCCCAGGCGCTGCAGGACGCGCACCCCCACCCCCAGCTGCCCCTTGCCGCCGTCGAGGAGGAGGAGCTGGGGCGGGTAGGCGAAACGCCGGGCCCGGGCGCTGCCGGCGCTGGCGTCTTGTCCCCGGGTCTCGGCGCGAGCCTCGACAAGCGCGCTGAGCCGGCGGGTGAGGACTTCCTCCATGGCCGCGTAGTCGTCGTTGCCCGGCACGTCGCGTATGCGGAAACGGCGGTACTCGGACTTGCGGGGCAACCCGTCCTCGAGCACCACCATGGAACCGACGTAGTCGGTCCCCTGCAGGTGGCTCATGTCGTAGCACTCGATCCGCAACGGGGCGTGAGGGAGTGCGAGCACTTCGCGCAGCGACTCCAACGCCCGAGCCCGGCTGTCGTGGTCCGAAGCTCGGCGCAGGCGGTGGCGGGCGAGCTCCTCCCCGGCGTTGCGCGTCACGGTCTGCAACAGGGCCCTCTTGCCGCCCCGTTGCGGCACGCGCAGGGCCACCGGAGCGCCGCGCCGGTCGGCGAGGAACGCCTCGTACACCTCGGGGGTCTCGGGGAGGTCGGGCACGAGCACCTGCCGGGGGACGCCCGGCGCGGCGGCCCCTTCGGTCCCCCACGACCGCGGGTCCCCGGCCCCCGAGGTCCAGCCCGAGCTGTCGCCGCCGCGCACCCTGCGCGTGCGACGCGCCGGGACGGCCATGGGCTCGGCGTCGCCGTAGAGCTCCTCGAGGACCCGCCCCACCAGCTGGGCCCTCGTGAGCTCCTCGACCTTGTCCACCACGAAGGCGCGGCGACCCACGATCCGGCCCCGGCGCACGTGGAAGACGCACACCGCCGCTTCGAGGGCGTCCTCGTCGACGCCCACCACGTCGAGGTCCTCGGGCCTCTCGGTGACGACCTGCTGTCGTTCGCACGCCATGCGCAGCGTGTTGAGGCGGTCACGGATGCGCGCGGCGCGCTCGAAGTCGAGGGCCTCGGCGGCCTGCTCCATCTCGGCCACGAGCCGGCGCTCCACGTCGTCGGTGTCCCCCGCCAGGAACGCCATGAGGTCGGCGACCATGGCGTCGTAGCGCTCGTGGTCCACCGCTTCGATGCACGGGCCCGAGCATCGTTCGATGTGGAACAGCAAACAGGGCTTGCCCAGCTTGATGTGGCGGTCGAGCTTGCGGTCCGAGCAGGTGCGGACCTGGAACGTGCGCAGGAGGAGGTCGAGGGTGTCGCGGATGGCCCCCACGTGCGCGTAGGGGCCGAAGTAGCGCACCTCGGGACGACGCCGGCCCCGGACCACCGCCGCCCTGGGCCACTCGTCGGCGAGGGTCACCGCCAGCGACGGGTAGGACTTGTCGTCGACCAGCCTGATGTTGAAGCGAGGCCGGTGCCGCTTGATGAGCGTGTACTCGAGGAGGATGGCCTCCACCTCGTTGTCGACCTGGATCCACTCCACGTGGTCGGCCAGGGCCACCATCTGGGCGGTGCGGGCCGGCAGTGTGGCCGGGTCGGCGAAGTAATTGCCCAGCCGGCTGCGCAGGGACTTGGCTTTGCCCACGTACAGGACCCGTCCACCCTCGTCCAGGAACTGGTACGAGCCGGGGGTGTCGGGCACGATCCCCGGGGCAGGGCGTGTATTCACCACTCCACTGTGCCGTACCGGCGCAACGACCCGTGCGCCCCGAGGCGCGGCGGGCATAGACTGGGGTCAAGCGCCGGCCTGGTACCCCGGTGCACATAACGCTCCGAGGCCGACAACCCCGCGGATGGGCGACCAGGCTGTCCCCGCCGGCCGTGATCGGAGTGCTCCCCGAAGGGGGTCCAACCATGTTCCGGTTGCAGCGTGCGCTCCCCGAGCGCTACGGCAACGCGACACCCGATCAGCTCAGCGCGTGGATCGCCGAGGCCAAGGCGACGCTCGGGCCCCGGGTGCTGATCCTCGGGCACCACTACCAACGGGACGAAGTGATGCGCTGGGCCGACGCCCGAGGAGACTCCTTCGGCCTGTCGCGTACCGCGGCGGAGAGGCGCGACGCCGACTACATCGTCTTCTGCGGTGTGCATTTCATGGCCGAGGCGGCCGACATCCTCACCGCCCCGGGCCAGCAGGTCATCCTCCCCGACCTCAACGCGGGCTGCTCCATGGCCGACATGGCCGACATCGACGCCGTCGAGGACGCCTGGGAGTCCCTGGCCGCCGTCACCGACGTCGAGCGCGTCGTTCCCGTCACCTACATGAATTCCTCGGCCGCGCTGAAGGCCTTCGTCGGCCGCCACGGCGGTGCCGTGTGCACGTCGTCGAACGCCCGGGCCGTGCTCACGTGGGCCCTCGACCCTGCCGGCACGGGCACGGCCCAAGGCGACAAGGTCCTGTTCTTCCCGGACCAGCATCTCGGACGCAACACCGGGTACGAACTGGGCTGGGACGAGCCCGACATGCGGGTGTGGAACCCCCTCCTCGACATGGGCGGCCTCGACGACGCCGATGTCAAAGAAGCCACCTTGTTGCTGTGGAAGGGGCACTGCTCGGTGCACCAGCGTTTCCGCCCCGAGCACGTGGACGCTTTTCGCGCCGAGCACCCCGGCGGTACGGTCGTGGTTCATCCCGAGTGCGCCCACGACGTGGTCGTCATGGCCGACGAGGTCGGGTCCACCGACTTCATCATCCGTGTCGTCGACGAGGCGCCGCCGGGATCGGTCCTCGGGGTGGGGACCGAGATACACCTCGTGAAGCGCCTCGACGACGAGCACCCCGACAAGACTGTGGTGTCCCTGGACCCCTTGGTGTGCCCGTGTTCCACCATGTTCCGCGTGGACGCCGCCCATCTGGCCTGGGTGCTCGAGCGGCTGGTCGACGGGGAGGTCGTGAACCGCATCACCGTCGAGCCCGACGTCGCCCTGTGGGCGAGGCGCGCGCTCGAGCGCATGCTCGCCATCACCTGACCCACCGGTCTCCGGCGCCGGCGCCGAGGGGTTAGGGGCGCTCAGTCCACGTCGTCGCGCCCGTCGTCCCCATCGGGTGCAAAGGGCCACTCCTCGAACGCCGTGCAGCGCCCCCCCGGTGCGAAGCGCAGCACCCACAGGTCGCGCCAGGGCCTGTCGGGGTCGTTGTCGTACTCGACCCACACCCGGACCACGGCGGTGTCGGCGTCGATGGCCACCAATTCGCTCGACATGGTGAAGGCCTCGTCGGGCCCATCGCGCTCGGCGTCCCAGAACAGCGCCAGCTCGTCGAGACCGCACACGGGATCGGCCCACGGGGACGGCGCGTAGGTGATGTCGGGGGTGAACAGCTCGGCCAGTCGAGCCGTGCCCGGGGTGCGCCACGCCTCTTCGTAGCCCACCACCCAGCGGGCCACCTGGTCGCGGCGGACGACGGCCATCAGCCCGCTTTCCGGCGCTTGCCGGCCACGGCACGGGTCGTGGTCCTCGCCCGCTTCACGGCCCCGTTGGCCTTGGCGATCCGGTTGGTCTTGGCGGCGCGAGTGGTCTTGGTGGCCCCGTTGGCCTTGCCGATCCGGTTGGTCCGGGCGGCGCGGGTGGTCTTGGCGGGCTCCTTCACCGCCCCGTTGGTCTTCACCGCCCCCGAGCCCGGAGAGCCGGCGCCCCCTCTTGCCCGTCGTGCCGGTGAACGGGGGCGAGGGGCGGGACCGAGGCCATCGGGACGCGAGCGGTCGGCGCGGGCCAGCACGGGGGCGAGCACCTCGCCGGTATAGCTCATGGGCATGGCGGCGACGTCCTCGGGCGTACCCTCGGCCACCACCCGCCCGCCACGCTCTCCCCCTTCGGGCCCCAGGTCGACGATCCAGTCCGCCGTCTTGATGACGTCGAGGTTGTGCTCGATGACGAGGACGGTGTTCCCCTGATCCACGAGCCGCGACAGCACTTCGAGGAGCTTTCGCACGTCGTCGAAGTGCAAGCCGGTGGTGGGCTCGTCCAGGACGTAGAGCGTGTGACCCGTCGAGCGCCGCGACAGCTCCGACGACAGCTTCACGCGCTGGGCCTCGCCCCCCGACAGGGTGGGGGCGGGTTGCCCGAGTCGGATGTACCCGAGCCCCACGTCGACGAGGGTCTGGAGGTGCCGGGCGATGGTGGGTTGGTTGGCGAAGAACGACAGCGCCTCCTCGCACGACATGTCGAGGACGTCACCGATGTTCTTGCCCTTGAAGGTCACCTCGAGCGTCTCGCGGTTGTACCGGGCCCCCCCGCACACCTCGCACGGTACGTACACGTCGGGGAGGAAGTGCATCTCGATCTTGATGGTCCCGTCGCCGGCGCAGGCCTCGCAGCGCCCCCCGCGGACGTTGAACGAGAAGCGCCCGGGCAGATAGCCGCGGACCTTGGCCTCGGAGGTCTGGCTGAAGAGCTTGCGGACGTGGTCGAACAGCCCGGTGTAGGTGGCCGGGTTCGACCGCGGCGTCCGGCCGATGGGTGACTGGTCGATGGCCACCACCTTGTCGACGTGCTTCACCCCGTCGATGGCGGTGTGCTGGCCGGGCGTGGTGCGCGCCCGGTGCACCTGGGCCAGCATCGACTGCAGCAGGATGTCGTTCACGAGAGTGGACTTCCCCGATCCCGACACACCGGTCACCGCCACCAGGCATCCCAACGGGAAGGCCACGTCGATGGCGTGCAGGTTGTGCTCGCGCGCCCCGCGGACCACCAGTTGGTCGCCGGACCCCGGACGGCGCTTGTCGGGAACGGGGATGGATCGCTGCCCGGTGAGGTACTGCCCCGTCACCGACGCCGTCGCGGCGAGGAGGCCGGACACGGCGCCGCTGTAGACGATCTCACCTCCGTGCTCACCGGCGCCGGGCCCGATGTCCACGACGTGATCGGCGGCGCGGATGGTCTCCTCGTCGTGCTCGACCACGATGACGGTGTTGCCCAGGTCGCGCAGGCGCACCAGGGTGTCGAGCAGTCGCCGGTTGTCGCGTTGGTGCAGCCCGATCGACGGTTCGTCGAGGACGTACAGCACGCCCACGAGACCCGAGCCGATCTGGCTGGCCAGGCGGATGCGCTGCGCCTCGCCTCCCGACAAGGTGGCGGTGCCCCGGGCCAGGGAGAGGTAGTCGAGCCCGACGTCGAGCAGGAACCGCAGCCGGGCCCGCACCTCGCGCAGCACCCGGTCGGCGATGAGGTGCTCGCGCTCGGTCAGCTCCAGGGCGTCGACCTCGGCGGCGGCGCGCGGTGATCGACAGACTGCACAGCTCGTAGATGTTGCAGGCCCCCACCGTCACGGCCAGGGACTCGGGCTTGAGCCGGGCCCCTTTGCAGACCGGGCACGGCACCTCGCGCATGAAGGTCTCGGTCCACTCCCGCACCGATCGGAGTCCGACTCCGGTGCCGGCGCTTGAGCCACGGCACGACGCCCTCGTAGTGCGACGTGAACGAGCGCTGCCGGCCGTAGCGGTTGCGGTAGCGCACGTGCACCTGGCGCGTGCCCGATCCGTACAGGAGCACTCTTGCGGTCCTTGGCGCGCAGCTTCTCCCAGCGGGTGTCGACCGAGAAGCCGTACTCGTCGGCCACGGCTTCGAGCATGCGGTCGAACCAGCGGCTGCGGCCCCCGATCCACGGCGAGATGGCCCCCTCGGCGAGCGACCGGGTCGGGTCGGGCACGACCAGGTCGGGGTCGACCTCGAACTGGGTCCCGAGCCCGTCGCAGGCCGGGCAGGCGCCGTAGGGAGAGTTGAACGAGAAGTTGCGGGGCGCGGGCTCCTCGAACGACAGCCCGCAGAAGGTGCACGCCAGGTGCTCGGAGAAGGTGATGAGCTCCTCGGACCCGTCCTCGGCGATGACGCCGATCTCGGCGATGCCGTCGGTGAGACGCAGCGCCGTCTCCATGGACTCGGTGAGGCGCTGGCGGATGTCGTCGCGGCGCACCAGGCGGTCGACGACGACCTCGATGGTGTGCTGCTCGTAGCGGGCCAGGCTCAGCGCGGCGCGATCGGAGAGCTCCACCACCTCGCCGTCGACCCGGGCCCGGGCGAAGCCCTGCTTGGCCAGGTCGTCGAGAAACGCCTCGTACTCGCCCTTGCGCCCCCGCACCACGGGGGCGAGCACCTGGAAGCGGGTCCCCTCGGGCAGGTCGAGGATGCGGTCCACGATCTGCTGGGGGGTCTGGCGGGCCACGGGCCGACCGCAGTTCGGGCAGTGGGGATGGCCCACCCGGGCGTAGAGCAGCCGCAGGTAGTCGTAGATCTCGGTGACGGTCCCCACCGTCGACCGGGGGTTGCGGCTGGCCGACTTCTGGTCGATGGAGATGGCCGGCGACAGACCCTCGATGAAGTCGACGTCGGGCTTGTCCATCTGGCCCAGGAACTGGCGGGCGTAGGACGACAGCGACTCGACGTAGCGGCGCTGGCCCTCGGCGTAGATGGTGTCGAAGGCCAGCGACGACTTGCCCGACCCCGACAGCCCCGTGAACACGATGAGCCGGTCGCGGGGCAGCTCGAGCGAGACGTCGCGGCAGGTTGTGCTCTCGTGCGCCCGCGGACCACCAGCCGGTCGGCCATCGAAGGGAGGCTACCGGCGGGCGGGGTCCGCCTTCGGGGTCGGCGCGGCGCGGCGCGTCACGCCGAGGGCACGGGGAGCGCGAGCCCCGGTGAGCCCGGCGAGCCCGTCGGGGCCGAGAGACTCTGCCGCCTCGGCCAGAGCCAGGCGGAGCTCGGCGATCTCGTCGCGCAGCAGCGCCGCCTCCTCGTAGCGCAGCTCCGAGGCGGCCAGGCGCATCTCCTGCTCGAGGCGCACCACCAGGCGCTGCAGCTCGTCGACGGGGAGGGCGCTGAGCTCGGCCATCTCGTCGACGGCGGCGGTCGTCGTCGCCCTCGCCGGCTCGCGGACGCCCCGATCAGGCGCCGGCCACCCACGCCGTCGCGCGGGGCCCGCGGGCGCCCGCCCCGGGGCACCGGGCCGGGCCCGGCCCCCTCGGCTCCCGCTGCCCCGCCGCCGGGCTCGGCGCCGGTCGCCGGCGGGGCGGAGTCGGGCCAGGATGTCGGTCACCGCCTTGCGGATCGGTGGTGGGGTCGATGCCGTGCTCGGCGTTGTAGGCCTGCTGCAGGGCGCGCCGGCGCTGGGTCTCGGAGATGGCCGCCCGCATGGCGTCGGTGATGGTGTCGGCGTACAGCACCACCAGGCCGTCCACGTTGCGCGCGGCCCGGCCCATGGTCTGGATCAGCGACGACGCCGAGCGCAGGAAGCCCGGTCTTGTCGGCGTCGAGGATGGCCACCAGCTGGACCTCGGGGAGGTCGAGGCCCTCGCGCAGGAGGTTGATGCCCACCAGGACGTCGTACTCGCCCAGACGCAGGTCGCGCAGGAGCTCGATGCGGGTGATGGTGTCGATGTCGGAGTGCAGGTAGCGCACCCGCACCCCCAGCTCGAGCGAGGTAGTCGGTGAGGTCCTCGGCCATCTTCTTGGTGAGGGTGGTGACCAGCGAGCGCCCCCCCGCCTCCGACGCCTTGTGGATGCGCTCCATGAGGTCGTCGATCTGCCCGGTGGTGGGCTGGATCACCACCTCGGGGTCGACGAGGCCGGTGGGCCGGATGACCTGGTCCACCACCTGGCGTCGAGACCTCGAGCTCGTAGGCGCCGGGGGTGGCCGACAAGAAGACCACCTGGCCCACCTGGTCGGTGAACTCGTCGAAGGTGAGGGGGCGGTTGTCGAGGGCCGAGGGCAGGCGGAAGCCGTGCTCCACCAGGGTCTCCTTGCGGGACCGGTCACCCTCGTACTGGCCGTGGATCTGGGGGACGGTCACGTGGCTCTCGTCGATGACGGTGAGGAAGTCCGTGGGGAAGAAGTCGAGCAGGGTGTGGGGCGGCTCGCCCGCGCTGCGGCCGTCGAGGTGGCGGCTGTAGTTCTCGATGCCGTTGCACACCCCCACCTCGGCCAGCATCTCGAGGTCGTGCTCGGTCCGCAGCCGCAGGCGCTGGGCCTCGAGCAGCTTGCCCGGCCGTCTGCAGCTCGGCCAGCCGCTGGCCGAGCTCGACCTCGATCGACTGCGATGGCCCGCCGCATGGTCTCGTCGCCGGCCACGTAGTGGGTGGCGGAGAACACCACCAGCTCGTCGATGTCCTCGCCGATGTCGCCGGTGAGGGCGTCGAAGCGCCGGATCCGCTCCACCTGGTCGCCGAAGAGCTCGATGCGCACCGCCTGCTGCTCGTAGGCGGGATGGAGCTCGACGGTGTCGCCCCGCACCCGGAAATGGCCGCGGGTGAGCACGGCGTCGTTGCGGTCGTAGTGCAGGTCCACCAGCTTGCGCAGCAGGTCGCGCTGGTTCGACGCGTGTCACCGGGGCGCAGCGCCATGATGCGCTGGCGGTACTCGTCGGGCGACCCCAGGCCGTAGATGCACGACACCGACGCCACCACGATGACGTCGCGCCGCAGCAGCAGGCTCGAGGTGGTGGCGTGGCGGAGCCGGTCGATCTCGTCGTTGATCGACGAGTCCTTCTCGATGTAGGTGTCCGAGGTGGGCAGGTAGGCCTCGGGCTGGTAGTAGTCGTAGTAGGAGACGAAGTACTCGACCCGGTTGTTCGGGAACAGCTCCCGGAGCTCGGCGGCCAGCTGGGCGGCCAGGGACTTGTTGGGCTCGATGACGAGGGTGGGTCGCTGGGCCTGCTCGATGGTCCAGGCGATGGTGGCCGTCTTCCCGCTGCCGGTGATGCCGAGCAGGGTCTGGTAGCGGTCGCCCCGGCTCGATCCCCTCCGCCAGGGACTCGATGGCCCGCGGCTGGTCGCCCGCGGGGCGCAGCGGGGTCACCACCTCGAAACGGGGCACCGTCCGATCGTACCGGGGGGGTGTGACGCCTCCTGCGGCCCTTTCACGGCCTGGGGCGGAGCCGGCCTTCGAGTATCGCCCACACCCGGTCGACCTCGGCCACGAGGTGGGCCCGGTCGGTCGAGTTGTCGATGACGAAGTCGGCGCCCTCGCGGCGCTCCTCGCGGCTGACCTGGGCGGCGACCCGGGCCTCGGCGTCCTGGCGCGAGAAGCCCCGCTGTCCCACCAGGCGCTCGATGGCGATCTCCACGGGGCAGTCGACCACGACCACGACGTCCAGCGACAGCACCTCGCGGTGGGCGGGCTTGAGGAGGGGGATGTCGAGGACCACCACGCGGTCGCCCCCCTCCTCGGCGGCCCGGCGCTCGGCCATGACGGCGCAGATGGCGGGGTGGGTGATGGCGTTGAGGGCGGCCACGGAGTCGGCGTCGGCGAAGGCCACCGCGGCCAGCGAGGCGCGGTCGATGGTGCCGTCGGGGGCCAGGATGCCGGCGCCGAAGCGGTCCACGAGCGGCTGGTAGGCGGGGCCGCCGGGCACGACCACCTCACGGGCGATGCGATCGGCGTCGATGAGCACGGCCCCCCGTTGCACGAGAAGCTCGCCCACCGTCGACTTCCCCGACCCGATGCCTCCGGTCAACCCGACGGCGAGCACGCCGCTACCTCGGGAGGCGCTTCCCGGCCACGGCCTCGTCCACCAGGGCCTCGAGGGTTCCCGCCGCGGTGGCCTCCCACGTCAGCTCGTCGGCGCGCGGTGCGAGCCCCTGGCTCAGGCGCGCCCGCAACGCACGGTCGGAGACCACCGTGCCGCAGGGCCTCGGCGAACGCCGCCGTCGCCTGCTCGCCGGGCCGGCCGTGATGGGCGTCGACATCCACCACGAGACCGCTCACCCGGTCCTCGACGGCGTCGACATGCCCGGCGATGCGTGACACCACCGCCGGGTGGCGCACGCTCCCGCCTCGCTGATGGTCATACCCCAGCCCTCGCGCTGGGACGTGCTCGCCACCACCCACGCTCGGCGGTACAGGTCGAGGAGCTCCTGCTCCTCTTTGTACCCGGGAAGCTCGAGCCATCCCTGGGCACCGAGCGCTCGGCGATGCGCTTCGAGGCGGGCCCGCTCGTATCCCTCCCCGACGATCACGGCCCGCAGCTCGGGAACGGCCCGCGCACCTGCGCCAGCGCGTCCATGAGGAGGTCGAAGCGCTTGACCGGGACCAGACGACCGACGGCTACCACCAGCGGAGTGGACGACCGTGCGACCCCCTGTGCGAAGCGGTGGTCGACGCCGGGCCGGACCACGCTCACCTGTGACGGACCGCAGCCCGAGCATGGCGACGATCTCGCGGCGCGACGATTCCGACAGTGTGACGACGCGGGTGCCCCGGTACATGCGGCGGGGCCACCCGTCGCTCGACGAAGGCGCCGACCCGGGCGTGCCACGGGCGCAGGATCATCTGCCACATCTCGGCGTGCACGTGGTGGAGGAAGACGATGCGTGGGCACCGGCCCACAGGGGCGAGAAGAACGGCATGCCGTTCCAGATCTCCACCAGCCGTCGGGCCTCCCCCGCGACCGACCATGCCGCTCACGGCGCTGCGGGGGAAGACCCAGTAGCGCCGGCCCTTGCGCAACACGTGATACCCGTCGCGCTCGGTCTTGGCCCGGTGGCCGCGGGCCACCGATGTCCGCATCGTCACGTCGAGCCCGGCACTGGCCCACAGAGACGCCACACGGTGCGCGTGGCGTTCAGACCCTCCCGCCTCGGGATCGTCGAGATCCCTCCAGGCCAGCATCTGGATGCGGCGTACTCCGACCTCGAAGGCCCGCGCCGCCACCTCGTCGAGCTTTGCCGTGGCGCTCCACGACGCGCCGAGCCGTTCGTGGACCTCGGTCACGGTTCTTCTCGTTCCCCGCACAGCGGCGCGTGCCGGCAAACCAGGCACGCGAGGACGACAGGGACAACCCGACGGGGGATACGCACCCGGGTCACGCTAGTGAATCAGCGGCCCCCGGCGAGGCACTGTCGGCGAGGGCCCGGCGCCCGGCGTTGCGTCGGTGCACGGCGACGAAGCACGCCGTCATGACGACGCACAAGCCCACCTGTACGGCGAGGTCGGCCCGGGCGGTTGCCACGTACTGCCCACCGGCCGCGTCGGTGGCGGCCGACCAGGGCGACGGCCCCCACCGCCAGGACCAGCACCACCCACCGCCACCCGATGCCCGAGCAGATAGATGGCCAGGGCCACGGTCACCGACATGAACACCATGGCGAGGACGAGGGAGGAGAACGCGGGTGCGGCCGCGGTGAGCCGGTGTCCGAAGACGAGGGCCAGGACACGCCGGGGGGCGAGCACGGCCATGGCGAGAAGGACCGCGCACGGGATGGCCATCACGCCGAGGGTGTGGGCGAGCTGGCGCAGCGCGTGGGAGCCGCGCTGATGACGGAGGGTGGCCTCGGGCAGGAGGTAGTTGACGAGGACGAGGGCCACGAATACCAGGGCCTTGGACGGGACCGAGATGGCGGCGTAGGCGCCGGAATGTTCGTGCATCCTGCGTCCCAGGACGATCACGTCGGTGTTCTGCAGGATGGCCAGCACCAGCAGACTGCCCAGCGCCGTCATCACGTCGGCGAGGAGAACCTTGCCGCCGTGCACCGACATGGCCACAGCCCCCCCGCTCTCCTCTACCGCCACCTCGGGTCCGACGGGCGCTGTCGACGTGGCGGTGCGCACCATGGCGCGCAGTAGCGGTGACGCGGGCGTGCATGGCGGTGATCAGTTCCGGCGAAGAGGAGGCCGAGCGCGGCTCCCTCCACCCCGAGCTCGGCCGCCATGCCGAGGGTGAGGGCACAGCGCATGGTCGCCTCGATCACGAGGTTGACCGAGAGGTCCCGGTAGTCCCGGCCCACCTGCAGCAGGCCGCGGTCGATGGACACGAGGATCCACACCCCACCCGCGGTCAGGACCTCCGCCACCCCGCTCGGCGACGGGAGCGACAGGGCGTGGGCCACGGGGCCGCGGATCAGCACCGTCACCACGGCCAGCACCACGATCGAGGCCTCGCCGATGCGGTGCACGCGCGCCACCCACGGCCGCACACGACCCCCGAGCCCACTGGCCTGCCACGCCGAGACCCGGCGTACCACGCCGACGAGAAGGGCCGTACCCGGCAGCGACACCACCAGGAACAGGCTGAGGAGGTCGATCAGGGTGCCGTAGCCACGGGTGGTGAGCACGTGGGCCACGAACACCGTCGTGAGGAGGCTGACGACACCGACGAGGGCGGCGGCGATCGCCAAGGGGATGGCGTGACGGATCTCCGACTGCCCCCCAGGTCGCGTGCCGACGGGGGCCAGCTCCCCTTCCCCCTCGGCGGGTTCGTCTGCTCTGCGGGCCACTATGGCGCGCCGTTACCGGTGAGGGCCGTCGCCCGCCGGGGGAGGATCGGCGCGTCGCGTCCCGTGCCTGCCTCGCGGCGCGAGCCGGGCTTCTGCTCGTGGTACTCCTCGTCGACGTTCACCGACCAGATGTCATGGCCGGCGTCGGACACGATGTTCTCGACGGTCAGCATGGCGGTGTACATGGAGTGGTCCTGGTTGTTGTACTTGTGCATCCCGTTGCGGCCCACGGGGTGCACGTTGGGCACCTCGGCGGCGAGCCAGTGGCGCAACGTCTCCACCGCCGCCCGGTAGGTGTCGTCGTAGACGGGATAGGCCTTGGGCATGCGCACGACGTAGCCCCGCTCTGGACCTGCGCCGGCTCGACCAGCCCGATGGCTGTCGAGCTCGGCGGTGGCCAGGGCGATCAGATCGTCGTCGTTGCCCTCCCACATGCCGTCGCCCTCGAACACGAAGTACTCCATGCCCGAGACAGGTGGTGCCGTCGCGCACCATGAACGGGGACCAGGCGCCGAAGTTCTGGATGCGCCCCACCTTCACCTTCGGGGAGTGGATGTAGATCCAGTTGTCGGGAAACCCACCGGCCTCGGGCACCACCAGCGCCACGGTCAGGAAGTCGCGGTAGTGCAGGGCGTCAGCCGCCGCCAGCACCTCGGCGGGCGGCGGGCGGGTCCATGGCCCGTACCAGAGCTGCGAGAAGGCATGGAGCTGATGACGTGGTCGGTCTCGACCCGCACGAGCCGGCCCTCGTGCTCGAAGGCCACCGCCACCGCACCTGCCGGGGCCCCGCTCGATCCGTCACCACCGGGCTCTGCAGGAGGACCTCGACGCCGGCCTTCTCGACCAGGTCCCGACACGTCTCCCACATCATGCCGGGCCCGAGCCTCGGGTACTGGAACTCCTCGATGAGGCTGGTCACCTGCTCGGCCGGGTCACTGCGTCCGCCCGGCCAGTCGAGACCGCACGGGCTCCCACACCGCCTTGAACAGCGACATGCCCTTGATGCGCTGGGCGCCCCAGTCGGCCGAGAGCTCCGACGGCGGCACTCCCCACACCTTCTCGTTGTAGGTCTTGAAGAAGTGCTCGTAGAGGCGCCGGCCGTAGTTGGCCACGATGTAGCCCTCCAGCGTGCTCTGGTCCTTGGGCGGGCGACACCCGCACCTTCAGGAACGACAGCCCGCAACGCACCGCCTCCACCACGCCCAGGTTGCGTAGGGCTTTGAGGGGCTTGATCGGATAGTCGTAGAACTTGCCCTCGTAGTAGATCCGGCTCATTCGGGGCCGCAGGAGGAAGTCTCCCGGGGCGAGGATCTCGTGCCACAGATCCTCGACGGGCTGGACCTTGGTGAAGAAGCGGTGGCCGCCGATGTCGAAGCGCCATCCGTCGCGCTCCACGGTGCGGCTGATGCCCCCGACGACGTCGTCGGCCTCCAGCACCAGGGCGGCGCCGCCCCGCCTTGGAGAGCTGGTAGGCGGCCGTGAGCCCCGCCGGCCCGGCTCCGATCACCACCACAGGGCGATCGTCTCGCCATGCCGCCGCCGTCTGCGTCACCTCGCCCTCGCATCCCCCGTTCGGCTTCCGGCCCCCACCAGGCTACCGGCTGGCAAGGCCCTGGTCCCGGGTATCGAGGTGCTCCTCATCGGAGCCCAGCACGGCGCCTCGCTCACGGCCGGGCTGCCCACGGGACGCGAGGTCACGGGACGTAGAGGTTGGTGAAGGCCAGCACGGCGTAGAGGGCCAGCCCGGCCGCCGCCAGGGTGAGCACGGCCCGCTCGACGCGCGGCCCCGAGGTCACGGCTGGCCCCGGCCAGCACCAGCGGGAAGGCCGACAGCGCGTAGCGCTCGAACCCGTCGAGGTTCGACGCCGTGAGCGCCACCACCAGCACCGCGGCGGCGAAGGCCGCCGTAGGCGAGCGGGCCAGCGGCGCAGGGCCACGACGACGAGGGCCAGGGCGAGAAGCGGCCCACGGCAGGTGCAGGGCCGAGCCGAGATGTCGGCCGTGGACGAGGAGCGAGGCGTCGTGCGCCAACGTGCGCAGGGGATCGGCGACCCCGCCCCGCAAGTGTCCCCTGTTGCTGGACCTGCGAGCGGCGCGAGGGCGTCGCCGTAGCGCCACCCCACCCAGCCGAGGAAGGCGCCGAAGCCGACGGCCGGGCCCACCACGGCCGCGAGCACGCGCCGACGCGCCGGGCCGGCGGCGCGTCGCGCATCCCCGCAGCCCCTCGACGACGGCGGGAACGCACCAGCAGCACGCCCAGGGGCCGGGTGGCCCCGGCGGCCAGTCCCAGCGCGGCCGCCCACCACCACGCCCGGGCCCGCAGGGCGAGCATGGTCCCGACGCTCAAGCGCCAGCAGCGTCCCTTCGGCGTACCCCATCACCTGGGTGAAGGCGGCCGGCGCCAGGCACATCAGCCACGCGGCGCTCGCCGGGCGAGCGCGTCGTCGCCGGTCTCTCGTCGCGCCAGCACGGCGAGGAGCACCACGCCCACGAAGGACGAGACGTTCGCCACCACCAGCAGCGCGGCGCCGAACCCGATGCCCGGGCACGTACGACAACGCCCGCGTCAGCAGTGGCACCGAGCGGGAAGAACCGCAACGAGTTGATGGCCCGGCACCGGCGTACCCGTGGCGGGCGATGGACTCGTACCAACCCGCGTCCCACCCCAGCAGGCCCTCGTGGACACGCGTCGCCACCGCGGCCAGAGGGCTTGGTCCTCGTCACGAACTCGTGGGCCAGCGGCGAGCGCGCCGCCGACGACGACCCGGGCCACCAACCACGGCACCACCGCCGTGCGCAGCCCCCACGACAGGTCCGCCGGCCGACGGCGGCTCGCGAGCGCGCGCCGCGGCGCCTCGAGGAGCAGGTGCGCCGTACGAGCTGTGCAAGCCGAGTCGCGAACCGACGACGGGTCCTTCCGGGCAGACTCGGTCGCCGCTCGGGGACCGTGGCCGCCTGACGGCGCCGATGCCGCGTCCGGGCCGGCCACCACGTGCCGTCGCATCGAGGCCCGCATGTCCGCATGGTAACGACGCCCTTCGGCCCAACCCCGGCTCCGCGCCGCGACGACCGCCGAACGCCTCGGCCCGGCCCTGGCGCCGAGGAGTGCCCGGCCGTGCGGCGGCATGCCGTCTACCATGGCGCGCCGAACGGCGCCCAGGGGGCTGCGCGTCCAACCAGGGGCGAGGCGAGGGGGACCGATGGCTGACTCCGCGGATCGATACGACCGGCGGGCGTTCCTCGCCCGTGGCGCTCGACCGCCGCGGCGCCGTCGGTCTGGCGGGGGTGGGCCTGCCCCGCCTTGCTGGCGGCGTGCGGGAGCGGGACCACCCGGCACCGCACGCGTCCTCCACCCCGGGGATCGGGCACCGGGACGCCCAAGCGGGGCGGGACGGTCACGATCGGGCTGAACTCGGAGATCGACGGCTTCCTGCCCTCGGCCGAGCCACTTCGACAACTCCGGCCTGACCTACGCCAACACCATCTTCGACACCCTGACGGCGGTGGCCGCCGACGGCTCGGCCAAGCCCTACCTGGCCCAGTCGGTGACCCCCAACGCCGACCTGACGGTGTGGACGATCACCCTGCGCCCCGACGTCACGTTCCACGACGGCTCCCCCCTGAACGCCGACGTCCTGGTGGCCAACTTCCAGCCGCTGCAGACCTCGGCGCTCACGGGCCAGGCCGCTGGCCGGCGTGGTGACCGGCGTCACCAAGTCGAGCGACCTGTCGGTGACGTTCACTGCGCCGAGCCCATCGTGGCCTTCCCCTAGTACCTGGCCACCCAGGTCGGCTACGTCATCGCCCTGGCCCAGCTCGAGAGCCAGAGCTCGACCAAGCCCGATCGGCACGGGCCCCTTCTACGTACGAGTCGTGGGTGCCCAACGACCACTTCACCGTGACGCGCAACCCCGCACTACTGGCGCTCCGGGCTCCCCTACCTCGACGGCGTCACCTACAAGCCCATCGTCGACGACCAGTCCCGGGAGGACTCGCTGCGGTCGGGCACCATCGACCTGATGGTCTCGCGCGACCCCGACACCATCCGCGACCTCCGCGACAACGCCAGCTACCAGCAGGTGACCGAACTCACCCGACGTCGGCCAGAGCCGGACATGGACTTCATCATCCTCAACACCGCGGTGGCCCCCACCAACGACCTCACTGGTGCGCCAGGCCCTGGCCTACGCCACCAACGCCGACGAGCTCGTCAAGCTGTTCGGCGCCGGCATCGCCACAGCCCAACCTCAGCCTGTTCCCCCCGGGTCCCCCTACCGCGCCGCCGACAACGGCTACCCCACCTACGACCTCGCCAAGGCCAAGCAGCTCGTGGCCCAGGCCGCCCCCAACCACGGCGGCACCATCGAACATCGCCCTGGCGACGATCACCGACCCCCGCCTGCTCGACGAGATCCAGGCCCTCGCCAGCATGTGGCGGCAGGCCGGCATCAAGGTCACCGTGGGCAGATCGAGCAGGTCACCTTCATCGACAACCTGGTGACGGGGCAAGTTCCAGGCCTACACCGACGAGCATGTTCGGCGCCCCCGACCCCGACCTCAACTACGTGTGGCTGAGCCCGACCACGGCCAACGGGCCCATCGCCCTCAACTTCGCCCGCAACAAGGACGACGCGCTCGAGGCGGCCCTGCAACAGGGCCGCACCATGTCCGACCAAGGAGCCCGCGTCCAGGCCTACCAGAAGGTGGACAAGCTGCCTGGCCGAGGACCTGCCCTACCTGTGGGTCTCCCGGGCCACCTGGTCGCTCACCGGCAAGCAACACGGTGCAGAACTTCGCCAACCCGACCCTGCCCGACGGGACCAAGGGCCCTCGGGTTCGCCGCCGGCGTCTTCAACCCCACGCCCGATCTGGCGCAAGGCCTGAGGCCGCACGCGGCCATGCTCCGCTACGTCGCCAGCCGGCTGGTCCAACTGGTCGTCATCAGCTTCCTCATCTCGATCGTCGCCTTCCTGCTCGTCCACCTCCTGCCCGGCGACCCCACCCTGTCCATCCTGGGGCCCAACGACACGCCCAGCGCCCGGGCCGAGCTGCTGAACCAGCTGGGGCTCAACAAGGGCCTCGTGTCCGCAGTACGGGACCTGGATCACCAACGTCTTCCACGGCAACCTGGGCTCTCCTTCCTCACCAAGCAGACGGTGACCAACGCCATCAGCGTGGCCGTGCCCATCGACCTCGAGCTCATCATCGTCTCCCAGGTCCTGGCCCTCCTCGTCGCCATCCCCATGGCCCTGGTCGCCGCGCTGCGCCCCAACCGGCTCTTCGACCGCGATCGCCACCACCTCGACCTTCGGCATGCTGGCCCTCCCCACCTTCGTGGTGGGCCCGTTGCTCGTGCTGCTGGTCGCCGTCAAGCTCCACATCTTCCCGGCCACCGGGTTCAACCGGCTCTCCCAGGGCCTCGGGCCGAACCTGAAGTCGGTCATCCTGCCGTCGGTCGCCCTGGCCATCGGATCGGTGGCCATCTACTACCGGCTGCTGCGGGCCGACCTCATCGCCACCCTGCAGGAGGACTTCGTCGACCATGGCCCGGTCCAAGGGCCTGTCGACGCCCTACATCCTGCTGCGCCACGCGCTGCGGCCGTCGTCGTTCTCGCTGCTGGCCGGGGCCGGGCTCAGCATCGGCTCGCTGTTCACCGGCGCCTTCGTGGTGGAGATCCTCTTCCAGCTCCCGGGCATCGGCTTCCAGCTCGTCCACGCCATCGACTCCCGCGACTACCTGGTCGTCCAGGGCATGGCCCTGGTGGCGGCCATCGCCTATCGTGGTCATCAACTTCGGGGTCGACATCCTCCTCACCTTCCTCGACCCGAGGGTCCGCCGTGCCTGAGCTCCCCTCGCAGGTGGCCCTGGAGTCCGACGCCGCTGGCACCGATCGCGGGATGGCGCGTCCGAGCGCCGGGAAGCAGGCCCTGGCGGCCCGACTCCGGCCAGCGGCCTCCTGTCCAAGCGAGGCGGGCTCGGGCGTCGTCTTCTGGGTCTGCTTCGGCTGGGTGGCCCTCATGATCCTGCTGGCCATGCTCGCCTCGGTGCTCCCGCTCAAGAACCCCAACTTCCAGGACTACTCGGCGGTGAACGTCGGGCCCGACCGTCCACCACCTGCTCGGCACCGACGACCTCGGCCGCGACCTGCTGTCGCGGATCATCTTCGGGTCGCGCGTGTCGCTCGTCATCGGCTTCGCCTCCGTCGGCATCGCCCTCGTCGTCGGCGGGGCCCTCGGGCTCCTGGCCGGCTACCGCGGCGGCTCGGTCGACACCGTCGCTCAACGCCGGTGTCCCTCGTCATCCTGGCCTTCCCGGCCCTGCTGGCCATCATGGTCATCGAGGCCTTCTGGCGCCCACGACGCTGCTCGAAGCTCACCATCATGTTCGCCGTGGCCGGCCTCCCCAGCTCTCTTCCGCGTCATCCGGGCCACCACGCTGTCCTTCGCCAGCCGCGAATTCGTGGTGGCGGCGCGCGCCATGGGCGCCACCACCTCGCGGATCCTGTTCCGCGAGCTGCTCCCCAACGTCATCCCGGCGGCGGTGTCCTTCGCCCTCATCGGCGTGGCCATCGCCATCGTCCTCGAAGGCTCGCTGGCCTTCCTGGGCCTGTCGATCGGCCTGCCCACGGCCTCGCTCGGGCAACATCATCAACGAGGGCGTCCAGCAACAACAACCTTCAGCTCAACCCCTACATCGCCCTGTGGCCGTCGATCTACATCTTCCTGCTCCTCGTCGCCCTCAACCTCATGGCCGACCGGCTGCGCTCGACTTCGACGTCCGGGAGGGGAACCTGTGAGCTCCGTGGCGGCGCCGCCCGCACCTCAGCTTCCCCGACGCGGCTCCGAGCTCGAGGAGCCGCTGCTCGACGTCCAGGACCTGCACACCGCTTCCGCACCGGCGCGGGGCCTGGTCCGCGCCGACGACGGGGTCTCGTTCACCTTGGACCGGGGCCAGACCCTGGGCATCGTGGGCGAGTCGGGCTCGGGCAAGACCGTGCTCAGCCGCTCCATCATGGGACTGCTCCCCAACGTCCAACTGGAGCGTTCCGGGACGGTGCGCTTCGCCGGCCACGAGCTCACCGCCCTGTCCCCGGCCGAGCTGCGCGAGGTCTGGGGCACCCAGATGGCCGTCATCTTCCAGGACCCCATGACGGCGCTCAACCCGGTCGTGCGGGTCGGACCGCCAGATCACCGAGTCCCTGCGCCTCCGCCGGGCCTCGACCGCAGGGCCGCCCACGACACGGCCGTCGCCCTGCTCACCTCGGTCGGCATCCCCGCCCCCGAGCAGCGCATGCGCAACTACCCCCACGAGCTCTCGGGCGGCATGCGCCAGCGGGTCATGATCGCCATCGCCCTGGCCTGCGGACCCAAGCTGCTCCTGGCCGACGAACCGACCACCGGCCTCGACGTCACCCTGCAGGCCCAGATCCTCGACCTCCTGGCCACCCTGCAGCGGGAGCGGTCCATGGGCATGATCCTCGTCACCCACGACCTCGGCGTGGTGGCCAACCGCACCGACGACATCGCCGTCATGTACGCCGGCCGCATCGTCGAGCAGGCCCCCACCAAGGAGCTCTTCTCCCACACCCGGATGCCCTACACCGAGGCCCTGCTGCGGTCGATCCCCCGGCTGACCGAGCCGCGCCACACCCGCCTGCGGGCCATCCCGGGCCGCCCCCCCGACCTCGCCGCCCGCTCCCGGGCTGCCCCTTCGCCCCCCGCTGCCCCTACGCCCAGGACCGCTGCCGCGTCGAGGAGCCCCCCTGCGCGACCGCCGGGGCCAGGGCCACCTCTTCCGTTGCTGGTACCCGGTGGGCTCGCCCGAAGGCGACGACGCCCTGGCCCGCAACGTGGCCGCCGGCGTCCCCGCCGCCCTGGCCTTCACCGGCACCCGTGTGCGCGACGCGGCGCTGCTGGCTCCCAACGGCGCGCGAGGGGCGCCTGATGGCCGGCAGCGGCACCGCCCACCTGCGCGGCGACGACATGCTGCTGCGGGTCGAGCACCTCGTGGTCGAGTTCGGCAAGGGCACCGCCGCGTGCAGGCCGTGTCCGACGTGAGCTTCGACGTGGCCGCCGGCGAGACCCTCGGCCTGGTGGGCGAGTCGGGCTGCGGCAAGTCGACCACGGGCCGGGCCGTGGCCCTCGTCCACACTCCCGACTCGGGATCGGTCCAGTTCGCCGGCACCGAGCTCACCGCCCTGTCGACGCCGGGCACTGCGCCAGGCGCGCACCAAGATCCAGATGGTCTTCCAGGACCCGATCTCGTCGCTCAACCCGCGCCGCCGGGTCCTCGACGCCGTCATCGAGCCGCTGGCCATCTGGGGCATCGGCACCAAGGACGGAGCGCAAGGCCAAGGCCGCGCCACGCTCGAGTCGGTCGGGATCGACCCCGACGACGCCGGGGGACGCCGGCCCATCGAGTTCTCGGGCGGTCAGTGCCAGCGCATCAGCATCGCCCGGGCCCTCATGCTCGAGCCCACCGTGCTCATCTGCGACGAGCCCGTCTCCGCCCTCGACGTCTCGGTGCAGGCCCAGATCCTCAACCTCCTCGACGACCTGAAGCGCGACCACGGGCTCACCATGGTGTTCATCGCCCACGACCTGGCCGTGGTGAAGAACGTGAGCGACCGGGTGGCGGTCATGTACCTGGGGAAGCTGTGCGAGGTGGCGCCGCCCGACGACCCTCTACCACCGTCCCGAGCACCCCTACACCGCGGCGCTGCTGACCTCCATCCCCGAGCCCGACCCCGGGGCGGCCGGCAACGGCAAGGCTCCGCTGTCGGGCGATCTCCCCTCGCCCATCAACCCGCCGTCGGGATGCCGGTTCCGCACCCGCTGCCCCTACGCCCAGGAGCGCTGCGCCGAAGAGGAGCCCCAGATGCGAGCCATCGGCCCCGACCACTTCGTGGCCTGCCACTTCCCACTCGGCTCCCACCCGGCCACGGCCTTCGCCCCACCCGTCGCGCCACCGGCACCGGTGACTCCACCGGCACCCGCGACCCCGCAGGCCCCGGTCACCGAAAAAACATCCCCGTGGGCCCAGGAGCCGCCGGCATGGAGCGTGCAAGCCCCCGTTCGCCAACCACGCGCAGGCCGCCACCTCCGGCGTCGCCGGGTCGAACCGACGAACGCCCGCCGCTCTGGGTCGATCCGACGAGCTGACGCCCGACCGACGCCCCGGGCTCAGCCCTCAGCGCTGGGAGCAGCGCGCTCGGGAGCCTCGGCCCTCGGGGCGACGGCCGCGTCCTGCGAACCCTCACCCGCGGCGACAGGAGTTGCCGGCGCCTGTGGCACCGAAGACTCGCCGCTCGGTACCGCCGGTGCCTCGGTTGGCTCGGTGGCTTGGGCGTCGGTGGTTTGGGCGTCGGTGGTTTGGGCGTCGGTGGCATGGCCGTTGGTGCCACGGGCGGCGCCGCGGGCGGGGGGCCACCGGGACCTCCCTCGGCCCCCTCGGGCGGGGTGCCGTGCTCCGCCACGTACTCGGCCCACGCCGCTTGGGCCTCGGTCTCGGGTGTGAACTCGGTACCGCCGTAGTCGTAGCCGATGTAGTTGCCCTGCTCGTCGTAGGCGTGCTCTCCGAACGCCTCGCGGTACTCCTCGGATACCTCGCCGCCCTCGGCGGCCTGCTTGATCGACAGGCTGATGCGACGGCGCTGGAGGTCGATGTCGATGATCTTCACCCACAGCTCCTCGCCCGGGGTGACGACCTGCTCGGGCAGGTCGACGTGGTGGCCGGCCATCTCCGAGATGTGCACCAGGCCCTCGATGCCGTCACCGACCTGGACGAAGGAGCCGAAGGGCACGAGCTTGGTGATGCGGCCGTACACGAGCTCGCCCACCTGGTGGGTATTGGCGAACTCCTGCCACGGGTCGGTCTGGGTCGCCTTGAGCGACAGGCTGATGCGCTCTTTGTCGAGGTCGACGTCGAGCACCTCGACCTCGACCTCGTCTCCCACCGACACCACCGAGGAGGGGTGGTCGACGTGCTTCCACGACAGCTCCGACACGTGGATCAGCCCGTCCATGCCGCCGAGGTCGACGAAGGCGCCGAAGTTCACCACCGAGGACACCACCCCGCGGCGGCGCTCGCCGGGCTTCAGGTTCACCAGGAACTCGCCGCGCTGCTCCTTCTGGGTCTCCTCGAGCCAGGCCCGGCGCGACAGGACGACGTTGTTGCGGTTGCGGTCGAGCTCGATGATCTTGGCCTCGATGCTGCGTCCCACGTAGGGCTGCAGCTCCCGTACCCGGCGGAGCTCGACCAACGAGGCGGGGAGGAAACCGCGCAGCCCGATGTCGACGATGAGGCCGCCCTTCACGACTTCGATGACCGGTCCCTTCACGATGCCGTCGGAGTCCTTGATCTTCTCGATCGTGCCCCAGGCGCGCTCGTACTGGGCCCGCTTCTTCGACAGGACGAGACGGCCTTCTTTGTCCTCCTTCTGGAGGACCAGCGCCTCGATATGGTCGCCCGAGGCTGACGATCTCCGAGGGGTCGATGTCGTTGCGGATGGAGAGCTCGCGCGAGGGGATCACACCTTCGGACTTGAAGCCGATGTCGAGAAGGACTTCGTCCTTGTCGATCTTGACCACCTTGCCCTCGACGATGTCACCGTCGTCGAACTCGACGATGGTGGCGTCGATGGCTTCTTCGAGCGACGCCCCGCCGAGGTCGTCCTCGACGATGGCACGGGGGACGTAGTTCCCCGCTTCGTCGAAGGATGCCCATGGGGGCATCGGACAGCAGGGCGATGGCGCCGGGAACCTCACCGGCCGCCGCGGCGGGAGTAGCCGCCGGGTCAGCTTCGCCGGTGAACCGGCAGCTTCGTCGGGCATGAACTTCGGAACTCGCTTTCGGGATTGGGACACCCCACGCGTCGAGAGCGCGGAGAGCGGCCGCCGGTGGCGACCAGCCGACAAGCTAGCAAAGGCCCCGCCGCGAACTGCCCTCCCGACCCCCCGAGGCGCCTAGCCCTTGGCGTCGGCCCACGTGTCGCCCCACGCCGCCGACACCTCCAGGGGGACGGCCAGGTCCACGGCGTCGGCCACGCTCGCCATCACCGCGGGCACGAGATCGCCGGCGACCGCCTCCTCGTTCAGTGGGCACCTCGACGAGAACCTCGTCGTGCACCTGCAGGACCACCCGGGACGCGAGCTGCTTCTCTTCGAGGGCGGCGTCCAGGCGCACCAGCGCCACCTTGAAGAGATCGGCGGCCAGCCCCTGGATGCCGGCGTTCATGGCCTGGCGTTCGGCCGCCATGCGCAGGTTGCGGTTGGGCGAGTGGAGGTCGGGCAGCGGGCGGCGCCGACCGAAGAGCGTCTCGGTGTAGCCCCGGGACCGCGCCTCGACCACGGTCTGGTCCATGTAGGCCCGCACCGCGGGGAAGGCCAGGAAGTACGCGTCGAGGATCTGCTGCGCCTCGGACGGCTCGATCGACAGCCGCTGGGCCAGGCCGTAGGCCTCCATGCCGTAGGCCAGGCCGTAGGAGACCATCTTGGCCCGGTTGCGCTGCGCCGTGGTCACGTCCTCGGGGGCCACCCCGAACACGCTGGCCGCCGTGGTGCGGTGGATGTCGCGTCCCTCGGCGAAAGCGGCCACGAGCCCGGGGTCGTCGGAGAGGTGCGCGATGACGCGCAGCTCGATCTGGTCGTAGTCGGCCACGAGCAAGCGGCAGTCCTCGGCCGGGATGAACGCCTTGCGCAGGCGTCTGCCCTTCCTCGCTGCGCACGGGGATGTTGTGGAGGTTGGGCCGGTCCGACGACAGCCGGCCCGTGCGCGCCACGGTCTGGCCGAAGGTGGCGTGGATGCGCCCGTCCGCGGCCACCTCGGCCAGCAGGGTCTCGCCGTAGGTGGAGCGCAGCTTCTCCACCTCGCGGTAGCTGAGCAGGGTGTCGACGATCGGGTGCTGGCCGCGCAGCTTCTCGAGCGTCGAGGCGTCGGTGGAGAACCCCGTCTTGGTCTTGCGCCCCGGTGTGAGCCCGAGCCGGTCGTAGAGCACGGCGCGCAGCTGCGGGGTCGAGTTGACGTTGAAGGTCTCGCCCGGCGAGCTCGTGTACCAACGCTTCGAGGCGGGCGCACTCGGCGACGAGCCCGTCGGCGATCCGGCGCAGCTCCGTGGTGTCGACGCGCATGCCGGCCACCTCCATGCGGGCCAGGACTCGCACCAGGGGCCGCTCCACCTCGTCGTGGAGCCGGTCGAGGCCGGTCCGCACCAGCGCCTCGCGCATGGGCGCGAACAGCAGCCCCAAGGCCACGGCGTGGCGCGCCGCCAGCGTGGAGAGCTCCACCTCGGCAGGGCCGTCCAGAGCGAGCTGGCCGGCCGCCTCGCCTCCACCTCGGCGTCGAGCGCCACTCCCAGCTGGACCTCCACCACGTCCTCGAGCCGGTAACGGCCCGACGACGGGTCGAGCAGATAGGCGGCCACGGCGGTGTCGAGGGCCAAGCGCCGTGATGTCGATCCCCAGCGGCAGCAGGCTCCGCATGAGCTCTTTCGACCCGTGGGCCACGATGGGCGCACCGCCCGGCCCCACCAGGGTCGCCGAGGGCGCCCAGCACGCCACCGTCGGCCAGCAACCGGTCGTCGAGCCACATCGGCTGGCGCACACCGGCGTCCGCGCCGTCGGCGTCCAGCGACGATGCATCCACCGACGATTCGTCCACCGGCGGGGCGCCACGACGGCCAGGCCCACCAAGGGGCTCCGACCGGCGTCACCGGACCACACCGGCGCCAGGGCGACCGGGCCTGGCCTTGCCGCCGCATCGAGCGTCCAATGGCCTCGCCGACACCGGTAGGGACCGTGGCCGTCACCGCCCTCAGGTCGACGGTCGGCGGCGCGCGGGTGCCCGCGGCGCGCGGCAAGGCCTCCTCGGCGTCGCCACCGAGGATGGGTGCCAGGCGCTGCCACGCCGAGCGCATCTCCAGCTCCCCGAACACCCGCTTGACCTCGGCCGCGTCCCACTGCCCGAGGGCGAGGTCGTCGAGCGACACCTCGAGCTCGACGTCGCGCACCAGGGGATGACCTCGGCGTTGCGCCGGACCTGCTCCTCGTGCTCGGCCAGGTTCTGGCGGAGCTTCGGGGTCTGCTCCTGCACGTGGCTGAAGATGCTGTCGAGGTCGCCGTAGGTACTCACCAGCTTGGCCGCGGTCTTCTCCCCCACCCCGGGCACGCCCGGCAGGTTGTCCGAACTGTCACCGCGCAGCGCGGCGAGCACGGGGTAGGCGCTGGGGGGCACCCCGTGGCGCTCCACGATGCCGGCCTCGTCGTAGACGACGGTGTCGGAGATGCCCCGGCGTGTGTACATGACCTTGACGAGGGGGTCCTCCACGAGCTGGAACGTGTCGCGGTCCCCGCTCACCACCACCACGTTGCGCCCGGCGTCGCGCGCCTGGGTGGCCAGGGTGGCGAGGATGTCGTCGGCCTCGTAGCCGGCCTTCTCGACCATCACGATGCCCAGGGCCCGCAGCACGTCGCGCACCAGGGCGAACTGGGGCACGAGAAGGTCGGGTGTGTCGGGACGGTTGCCCTTGTACTCCTCCACGATGTCGTCGCGAAACGTGGGCTCGGGGCGGTCGAAGGCCACCGCCATGCCGCCGGGCTCGTTGTCGCGGAGCAGCATCACCAGCATCGACGTGAAGCCGTGCACGGCGTTGGTGACCTGGCCCGCTTTGGTGGCCAGGTCGATGGGGAGGGCGAAGAAGGCCCGGAAGACGAGCGAGTTGCCGTCGAGCAGGTACAGGTCGCCAGCGTCGGCCCTTGAAGTTGCCACTGTCGGGGATCCTATGTGGCGGTGGTGCGGCGCCACCCGGGCCGAGGGTCGCTCAGGTGGAGATCCGGCTCGTCAGGGGGTGAGCGTCCCGTCGATGATCTCCTGGGCCACGACCTGCATCCGGGCCCGACGGTCCATGGCCGTGCGCTGGATGAAGGAGAAGGCCACGTCCTCGCCCATGCCGTGGTTGTCCATGAGGACCGCCTTGGCCCGGTCCACCAGCTGCCGGGTCTTGAGCTTGTCCTCGTGGGTGGGCACCTCCTCGGACAGACGGGTGTGCTCGTCCTCGATGGCCCGGTACTCCTCGAAGCGGGCCGTGGCCACCGCGATGGCCGGCACCAGCTCGCCGCGCTGGAACGGCTTCACCAGGTAGGCGGCGACGCCGGCGTCGCGCGCTTCCTCGATGAGGTTGCGCTGGCTGAACGCCGTCAGGATCAGCACCGCCACGCGGTGGTCGGCGGAGATGCGGCGGGCCGCCTCGATGCCGTCGATGCCGGGCATCTTGATGTCGAGGATGGCGATGTCGGGCTCGTGGCGGGCGACCAGCTCCACGGCCTCGTCGCCGCGGCCGGTCTCCCCCACGACCTCGTAGCCCTCGGCCTCGAGGATCTCCTTGAGGTCGAGGCGGATGATGGCCTCGTCCTCGGCGATGACGACGCGTTTGCCCATTCGGCGGGTCAGTCTCCCCTTGCTCGTCGGTCCGGTGGCCCGGTTACCTGGGCTCGACGACCAGCTTGCCGAGGAGCTCGTCCTGGCGACGCTCCAGGTCGCTGATCATGGCCACCAGTGCGGCCCGGCCCCGGTTGGCGGCGTCGACCGACCGCTGCGCGTCGGCGTACTCGTGCCCGGCCAGCGGCGTCTCGGACACCAGGGACCGGATGCGGGCGTCGTCGGCGGTGTCGTTGAGCACCGCCAGCTGTTCGTCGAGCACCGCCAATTCCTCGCGCACCCGCACGAGGGTCCCGTGGACATCCCGCAGGGATCGTTCGACCAAGGAGCGGCGCATGCAGGGTGAATTCTACGCGACTTCGTGCCCGTCGAGCACGGCCCGTGCCCAAACACCTGTTCGCCACTCGGACGAGGCCCGCCGATGGTGCCCGAGCCACCCACACCCTCAAGGATGTCCAACGCGGTCCAGCGTGATCCGAGAGCGTCTGTGACCTCTTCGTGACCCGCCTCGATGCGCTGCACCGGTCGATTGGGGACGAGGTTCAGCTGTGGCGTGTGTCGTGGAACGACGGGGTGTAGCAGACGGGCGACCAGCAAGCCCTCGGGGCTCAACAGCCGGGCGGTGATCTGCGCCCACGGCTCCGTGCGGGCCCCGTGGATGAGCCGACAGCCTTTGGCCTTGAGTTCGGCGGCTGCGGCCGCGACGTCAGCGACTTCGAACTCGATGCTGGCCTGGGGGACCGGGATGTCGGCAGGCCATTCGGTGGTGCCGAAACAGGCGATCGCCGCTTCCGAAAGCGGCCGCAACCCGAAGTGTTTCGTCCCTTCGAGCTTGTGGGTGAAGACGTAGTCGCCCTCTTCGCCCTCGAAGGACAGGCCCAGCGTGTCTCGGTAGAACGAGCGAGCTGCGTCGGCGTCTCGCACGATGCGGGGCGACACTCGCTGACGAACTGGACATACCATCGGCTTCCACCTCCGTCAGCCGATTGCCTCGGTGCGTTCATATCGTTATACCTGCGGCGATCCGACCTTCCGATTCGGGCCGGGCCAGCAACCGGCTCGGCCCGGATGCTCGTGGGTTGGGGAGTGTGGGGTGCCGGAAAGGTCGTCTGCGCCCTCCGCCACGGCGATCGGCACAGCCGTCCCGGCGGTGCCCATGCCCGTCATGGCGGCCACGAGGACCACTGGGCCTCGCCTTGGCGTGGTGTGACCGATCCGTGGACTCTTCGGGGGTTCCGACCCTCCGCGAGGTCGTAGTGAACCCCTCGGAGCAGGTGTTTCGTGTCTAAACACTCGTGCCCGAGGCGGGATTCGAACCCGCACGTCCTTTCGAACAAAGGCTTTTGAGGCCTTCAGGTCTGCCTATTCCCTCACTCGGTGCGCGCTCGTCGAATGGTAGTGGCGAACCAGAGCACCAATCGCGTCTGTGCCCGTGGCTCAGCGCGAACTGCCGCGTCGGACGCCGGGATGAACTTCATCGGTGCCCGAGCCCACGGGCTGGGATAACCGGCTCCCTCATGACCTGCCGGTAACGTGACCGGGGCCTTCCGATCGTGTCACCCTGGAGCAGACCCCGATCGATCGGTGACGCAAGAAGAGGAGTCCGAGTGCTGGCGTTCACCTTCCCGGGTCAGGGATCCCAGCGACCCGGCATGGGTCGCGCCTGGCTGGAGCACCCCTCCTGGGAGGTCGTCGACGAGGCCTCGGCCGTGGTCGGGCACGGACATCGCCCGCTTGCTCCTCGAAGTCGATCAGGACGAGCTCACGCTCAGCGCCAACGCCCAGCTGGCCACGTTCGTGCTCAGCCTCGTCGTCCTCGACGCCATCGAGCGCGTCGGCATCGAGCCCAGGCTGTGCGCCGGCCACAGCCTGGGCGAGTACACCGCCCTGGCCGCCAGCGGCGCCCTCGGCTTCGAAGAGGGGGTGCGGCTCGTGGTCGAGCGGGGCGAGGCCATGCACAACGCCGCCGAGGAGCACCCCGGGACGATGGCGGCGGTGATGGGCGCCGACGACGATGCTGTCGACGCCGCCTGCCAACGCGCCGAGGGCGAGGTGTGGGTGGCCAACTACAACGCGCCCGGCCAGGTGGTCATCGCCGGGACCGCCGAGGCCGTGACGCGCGCCGGCGCCATCGCCAAGGAGCTCGGCGCCCGCAAGGTGATGCCGATCCCCGTGGCGGGCGCCTTCCACACCACGCTCATGGCCCCGGCGCGAGCCTGGCTGCGCAAGTCGCTGTCGGGCACCGCTTTCTCCGTGCCCGAGATCCCGGTGATCGCCAACGTGGACGCACGCGCCCACTCCGCCGCCGAGGACTGGCCCGGGCTGCTGTCGGCGCAGCTGTGCAGCCCGGTGCGGTGGCGCCAGAGCCTCGAGACCCTGGCCGGCATGGGCGCCACGCGCTTCGTCGAGGTCGGCCCGGGCGGGGTGCTCACCGGGCTCGCCCGCCGCACCCTGCCCGACGCGCTGGCCACCGCCGTCGCCACCCCCGACGACCTCGACACCCTGGTGAACGCCATCGCCGGGAGCGAGACGTGGCACGCCTATGCCGCCGCGCACCAGGGCGAGCACCTCTACACCTCCGAGCGGGTGGTGATCTCCCCTTCGGCGGGCGTCTTCGAGCCTGTCGCCGGCTCTGGCCGCACCGGGCCCGGGGGCGCTATCGCCCGGCGGGAGCGACGTCCCGGGCGGCGACGGCGCACCGGTGGCGGTGGGCGACCTTCTGGGCACGGTCGGCACGGCCGAAGTCCGTACCCCCTTTGCCGGCGTCAGTCGTCGGTTTCCTGGCCCATCCCGGCGAACGGGTGGCGGCCGGCGAGCCCATCGCCTGGCTGCGGGTGCAGGCCGAGGGCGCGTGAGTCACGCCCGACACACGCGGCGAGGGCGCCCAGCGCTGCCCGGGTAAGTACTAGTCAGTGACCCCGGGAGCCGTGATCACGGGTTGGGGTAGCGCCCTGCCCGACACCGTCGTCACCAACGCCGATCTCGAGGCGCGCCTCGACACCACCGACGAGTGGATCGTCACCCGCTCGGGCATCCGCGAGCGCCGCATCGGGGGCACGGTGTCGTCGCTGGCCACCGACGCCGGGCGCCGGGCCCTCGAACGCGCCGCGCTGTCGCCGACCGAGGTCGACCTCCTCGTCCTGGCCACCTGCACCCCCGACCTGGCCGTGCCGGCCACCTCGGCGGCCGTGCACCACGCGCTCGGGCTTGTCCGGTGGCGCCTTCGACGTCAACGCGGCGTGCGCCGGTTTCGTCTACGCGCTGGTGGCGGCGCACGGGGCGATCAATGCCGCGGCGGCAAGTCGGGTCCTGCTCATCGGCGCCGACTGCGTGTCGCGCCTCACCGACCCCGACGACCGGGCCACCGCCGTGCTCTTCGCCGACGGTGCCGGCGCGGTGGTGCTCGAGGCCAGCGGACGCCGACGGCCTGCTCGCCGTCGACCTCGGCGCCGACGGCAGCGCCCACGACCTCCTCACCTGCGCCCACGGCGGCTACATGAAGATGGAGGGCAAGGAGGTCTTCCGCCGCGCCGTGCGGATCACGGTCGGTCCGCCTCGAACGCGCTCGAGACAGGCCAAGCTCGGCTCCGAGGACATTGCCCTGTTCGTGCCCCATCAAGCCAACCTGCGCATCATCGAAGCCGCCGCCGCGCGCCTGGGCATTCCCATGGACCGAGTAGCTGTCGTCGTCGACCGCACGGGCAACACCTCGAGCGCCTCGGTTCCCTTGGCGCTCGCCGACGCCGCCGACGCCGGCCGCCTGCGGCCCGGCGACCTCGTCCTGCTGTCGGGTTTCGGCGCCGGCATGGCCTGGGGCAGTGTCGTCTTGCGCTGGGCCGTCGACACCGGGCGCGACCCGCGCCCTCAGGCCGAGCATGCCTCGGGGCGGAGCACCCCATGAGCGATGCCCCGCACGGCTCTGACTCCGACCCCGGGCGAGTGGTGCTGGTCACGGGAGGCTCGCGAGGGATCGGCCTCGCCTGTGCCGCGTCACTTCCAGACCCTCGGCGACCGGGTGGCCGTCACATACCGGACGGCGCCGCCTGCGGATGTGGCCGGCGAGGGTCCGGGGACCTCGGACCTCTTCGCGGTGCCGTGCGACGTGCGCCGGCCCGAGGACGTCGAGGCGGCCTTCGCAGCGGTGGAGCAAGCGCTGGGCCCGGTCGAGGTCCTCGTCGCCAACGCCGGGGTCACCAAGGACACGCTCCTGCTGCGCATGGGCGAGGAGGCGTGGAACGAGGTCCTCGACACCGACCTCTCGGGCGTCTACCGGGTGGTGCGCCGTGGCGCTCGGGCCCATGGTCCGCGCGCCACCGGGGCCGGATCGTGCTCGTGTCCTCGGTGGTCGGCCTTCCTCGGGTCTCCGGGCCAGGTGAATTACGGCGCCGCCAAGGCCGGACTGGTGGGCCTGGCCCGCTCCCTGGCGCGCGAGGTGGGCAGCCGGGGCATCACGGTCAACGTGGTCGCGCCCGGTGTGGTCGACACGGATATGATCGCCAGCCTGGGAGAACAGCGGGTGGAGCAGCTCCTGGCCATGGTGCCGCTCGGCCGCAGCAGCCAGCCCCGACGAGGTTGCGGGGGCGGTGGTCTTTCTTGCCTCCGACGACGCCGCCTACGTGACCGGCGCGGTTCTCCCGGTCGACGGTGGCCTGGCCATGGGGCTGTGACCGGGGGTACTGGACCACAACGGCGGATCCCGGGACGACCGGGACACGAGCGAGCAAGGAGGAAGCAGTGAGCGACGACGCCACCTTCGACAAGTTCAAGGCGTGCGCGGTCGACGTCCTGCAGGTGCCCCGAGGACAAGGTCGTGCCCGAGGCGCGCTTCGGCGACGACCTCGACGCCGACAGCCTCGACCTGGTCGAGCTGGTGATGGCGCTCGAGGAGGCCTTCGACGTCACCGTCGACGAGTCCGAGCTCGAGGGCATCGAGACGGTCGGCCAGGCCTACGACCTGATCTCCGCCAAGCTCTGATGCTCCTCGGCGTCGGGCCGGACGGGCCCGTGCCGGGGCGGCGGGTCGCCATCACCGGCATGGGCGTCGTGGCGTGCTGCGGGATCGGCCTCGACGCCTTCTGGGACGGACTGCACGACCCGCGCCCGACGGGCGAACGCCGCGTGGCCGACTTCGACCCCTCGGCTGGTTCGGCCCCAAAGAGGTCCGCCGGGTGGACCGCTTCGCCCAGTTCTCGGTGGCCGCCGCCGACATGGCGCTGACCGACGCCGGCGAGATCGGCGCCGACCCCGACCGCTCGGGTGTGATCTTCGGCACCGGCGTGGGAGGCCTCGAGACGCTCCAGGAGCAGATCGGGGTGTTCTTCGACAAGGGCGCTCGGCGGGTCTCGCCGTTCCTCATCCCCATGATGATGGCCAACGCCGGCGCCGCCCACGTCTCCATGCGCGCCGGCTGGCACGGTCCCTGCGAGACCATCACCACCGCCTGCGCGGCCGGCACCCACGCCATCGCCGCGGCAGCCCGGCTGGTGGCGACCGGTCGCTGCGACGTGGCCATCGGAGGCGGCGCCGAGGCGGCCATGGTCGGGATCGGCCTGGCCGCCTTCGCCAACATGACGGCGCTTGTCGAGCGAGGGGATGTCCCGGCCCTTCGACGCCCGGCGCGACGGTTTCATCTGCGCCGAAGGCGGAGCCGCCCTCGTCCTCGAGGACCTCGACCACGCCCGTCGTCGGGGCGCTCGCATCTACGGCGAGCTGCTCGGGGCGGGCTCCACGGCCGACGCCCACCACATCACCGCCCCCGCGCCCGGGGGCAACGGGGCCGCAGCGTGCATGGAGCTCGCCCTCGCCGACGCCGGCGTGACCCCCGACCGAGATCGGCCACATCAACGCCCACGGCACCTCGACCCCGCTCAACGACCTGGCCGAGGCCCAGGCCATCGAGAAGGTGTTCGGTTCACCCCGGCCCCCCGTCACCTCCATCAAGGGAGTCACCGGCCACGCGCTGGGCGGGGCCGGCGCCATCGAGGCCGTGGCCACGCCCTGACCATCGACCGCCGTCTCATCCCCCCCACGGCCGGCTACGAGCAGCCCGACCCCGAGATCCATCTCGACGTCGTCCACGGCCAGGCCCGCGACGTGGGAGCCTGCGCCGGCGCTGTCGAACTCCTTCGGCTTCGGCGGCCACAACGGCTGCCTGGTCATCGGTCCTGCCCCTCGATGAACGGGCGAGCCCGCCCCGCACCGTGGAACGGGCGGGGCACGATACCGTCGACACGATGACCATTCCCGAGGGCGGGTCGACCGTGGGGCCGGACCCCGCTGACCTCGCCTTCGGCGCCTTCTCCTCCCACCCGCCCTGGGTCCTGGACCTCGATCGCCTGTCGTGGAGCGCCGGCATCGACGAGCTCCGGACCCGAACACGCGCCGAGGCTCCCCGCCTCACGCGCCGGCGTCGCTTCCCGCCCGGCTTGCGCGTGGTGCGGGTGACCGCCCTGCTCGGAACGGCCGTGGCGGGGTGGTACGCCGGCGATCGGCGGCGTACCACGCACGAGTCGCGCGCCGGGCTGTCGCGACGTCTCCGACGTGCCTTCGAGCGCCTCGGGCCCACCTACATCAAGCTGGGCCAGATCCTGTCCTCGGGCGAAGGCCTCTTCCCCGAGGAGCTCGTCGCCGAGTTCCGGCTCTGTCGCGACCAGGTCCCCGCCGAGCCCTTCGCCGTGGTCCGGCGCATCGTCGAAGCCGACCTGGGCATGCCCCTCGAGCAGCAGTTCGTCGAGTTCGACCGCGCCCCGGTGGCCGCCGCCTCCGTGGCCCAGGTCCACGCGGCCCGCCTGCGCAGCGGCGAGTCCGTCGTCGTCAAGGTGCAGCGTCCCGACGTGGCCACACTGGTGCGTCGCGACCTGGCCGCCATGAGCTGGATCGCGCCGCTCCTCGTGGGTCGCATCCCGGTCGCCGCCCTCGCCAATCCCGCCCGCCCTCGTCGAGCTGTTCGCAGAGACCATCGTGGAGGAGCTCGACTTCCGGCTCGAGGCCCAGAACATGCTGGACGTGGCACGGGTGCTCGCCGAGACCGGCCAGACACGCCATCGTCGTCCCCCGTCCCCATCCCCGCCTCGTGACCCGCCGGGTGCTCGTCATGGAGCGTCTCGACGGATTCGCGTGGGGAGACGCCGAAGCCATGCGCGCCGCGGGGATCGACACCGAGGCGGTCCTGCACGCCGCGCTCATCGCCTTCCTCGAAGGGGCTCTGCTCTATGGCGTCTTCCACGGCGACCTCCACGGCGGCAACCTGTTCGTGCAGCCCGACGGACGGGTGGCGCTGCTCGACTTCGGCATCACGGGCCGCTTCGACGAGCCCGAGCGCCTGGCCTTCCTCCGCCTCGTCATGGCGGCGTCGGCCAACGACATCCCCGGACAGATCGCGGCCATGCGCGACCTCGGGGCGTTGCCCGTCGACGTCGACGTCGACGCCGTGATCCGCGACCTCGGGCTCGACCGGCCGCCCATCGACCCCACCACCCTCACCGCCGAGGAGCTCACCGCCGAGATCCGCAACCTCACCAAGGCGCTGCTCGGCTACGGGGCGCGCATGCCCAAGGAGCTCATGCTCTACGTGAAGGACATGCTCTTCCTCGACGGCGCCCTGGCCGTGATGGCCCCCAACGTGGACGTCATCGGCGAGATCGTCAAGGTCGTCATGTACTTCCACGAACGCCACGGGGATCGCATCGCCAGGGAGATGGGCGTCGAACCGGGCACCATCCCCGGCGTCGACGTCGCCGGCATCCGTGCCTCGCTCGGCGTGACCGAGCCCGTCGACGCCATGACCTACCGCGAGCTCCAGGAGCGGCGCGAGCTCATCCGGCGCCGCCTCGAACAGCACCAGCGGGGCCGGCGCCGTCGACGGCGCTGAGGAGCCGGCGGCGCGCTAGACGGGTGGGGCGTCGCTCTGCGAGAGGGTGTCCCCGAGCCGCTCCCCGAATTGCTGCTCGTGCCCGGCCGGGGGCGCATGGGTTGCCAGGTCCCACCGTTGGCCTTCAGCACCGTTTGGTCGGTGACCTGCTTGGCGGTGGCGGTGCCGCCCGAGACCACCGCCGTCACCGTACGGTGTCGCCCGATTTGACGCGCCGATGCCCATCTCACCGCCGTTCACGCTGGTGCCGGTGTCGACGGTGAAGGTGCCCGACGTGCCGTCGGCGCTCTTCACGGTCAAGGACCAGGTGCTGCCGGAGGTGTCGGTGACGTCGGAGACGGTGCCGGTGCGCTCGGAGATGGTCTCGTACCCGTTGGGACCCTTGCACCGTGAACTCCCCGTAGATGAAGGACCCGGCGCCGAAGCCGGGGCCGCCCAGGGCGCCTGCGCCACCCAACGCCCCGCCGCGGCGACCCGGCCCCCCGAACCCGTGGGGCCGGCCTGGCACCGTCGTCGTGGTGGACGTCGCACCCGACGCCGTCACGGCGGCGGCGCTGTCGTGGGGCGTGCCGCTCGAGGAGGTGGCGGCTTGGGCCAGCGCCGTGGCTCCCACCGCCACCCCTGCCGCGGCCCCGACGCCCACCGCCAGCTTGAGCATGCGCCTGCCCCGCGCCGGACGAGGGGGTGGGGACCAGCGAATCTCCGGCGCCGGTGGGGTCACTGACAGGTCGTCCATTGCTCAGCCTCTCCGTCTTCCATCGTCTTCGACCGGCGGGGGAGCCGTACTCAGCGTCACGGTACGCCTCGATCCTGTGGTCAAACTGTGGATTACCAGCCGATCCCTGAACGAATCGGGAGCCGAGGCCGTACTCCTGAGGCATCGGCGCCACGCCGACCGAGGACGGGAGAGGACGGCTCTGGCGATGAGCGACAAGCCCGGGAGCACACTGAGCACACACGCCCCGCGCCGGGGGGCCTCGAGTCTGCGCATGGCGCGTCGCATCCTGGGCGCGGCGGCTGCCGTGGCGGCGGTCGCTGTTGGGAGCGCCATGCCGCCTGCCTCGGCGGCGGGAGCCACCGTGGACGTGGCCACCGGTGCCAGCTTCGGCACCATCCTCACCAACTCCCAGGGTTTCGCCCTCTACACGTTCCCGATGGACCACAACGGGATCAGCAGCTGTAGCGGTTCCTGCGCCACGGTGTGGCCGGCCTTGACCGTCCCCGCCGGCACGACACCCACGGCGGGCTCAGGGGTCCCCGGCACCGTGGCGTCGGTCCTGCAGGCCAATGGCACCTACCAGGTGACCTACAACGGCTCGCCGCTGTACACCTTCGTGAGCGACTCCTCCCCGGGGCAGGTGTCGGGCAACGGCGTCGGGGGGTTCTCTGTCGTCAAGGTGACCGCCGCCCCTTCGACCCCAACGACGGCCGCCCCTTCGACCCCAACGACCGCCGTCCCTTCGACCCCGACCACAGCCGCCCCGTCGACAAAGGCACCCACCACACCGAGCACCGTCAGCGGGAGCCCGGCGACCACGGCCCCCGCCGCCGCGCCCGCAGGCGGCTCCGGTGGGTCGGGCCCCACGACCGGAGCTTCGGCACCCTCGGCGGCAAGCTCTTCGGCCCCGGTGTCGTCGACGTCGCCCACCTCCCTGGCGTTCACGGGTCCGGGACCGGGCCTGGTGTGGATGGTCGTGGTCGGTGCCGGGTTGATCGTCACCAGCCTGGCCGTGTTGGTGATGGTGGGAGAGCGGCGCCTGGCCCGTCGCACCGCCCGCAAGGCCTCACGAACCGGATCGTGGCTCCTCGGTCGCTGACGAGATCAGACCGCGGCGTCGATACCAGCGCGCAGTGAAGCCACGAACTCACCGGCACCGGCGGGCCCGGCCCCGTCGAGCAGCCTGCGCACGATCGCCGATCCCACCACCACCCCGTCTGCATGGGCACACGCCTGCGCGGCCTGGTCGGGCGTCGACACCCCGATGCCGATGCATACGGGACGATCGGTCAGCGGGCGCAACATCTTGGCCACGTCCCCCGCTGTCGACGCCAAGGCCGTCCGCTCCCCTGTGACCCCCATGACCCCGACGCCGTACACGAATCCTCGGGAGCGGTCGCAGATGCGGCGCGCCCGTGCCGGGGGTGTGGTGGGAGCGACGAGGAGCACGGTGGCCACCCCCGCGTCGTCGGCTTCGTCGCACCATTCGCCCGCTTCCTCGAGAGGGAGGTCGACGATGATGGCACCTGACACGCCCGAGTCCGCCAGAGACCGTGCGAAACGGCGCACTCCGGCGCGGAACACGATGTTGTAATACGCCATGACACACAGGGGCACGGCCAGATCGGCGCGCGCCAACGCATCGAGCACCGAAGCCGGGGTCGTCCCCCGCTGCAGGGCCCGGAGCGAGGCCTCTTGGATCGTGGGCCCGTCGATCATGGGATCGGAGAAGGGGATGCCGATCTCTACCGCGTCGGCACCCGCGTCGGCGAAGGCGTGGATCGACTCGATCCAATCGGGTCCCATTCCCCCCGTCACGTAGGGAACGAGAAGCTTTCGTCCCGAGTCGCGCCGAGCACGCAGGTGTGCCTCGAGCGTGCCCGTGGGGGCGGCCCGAGCGGAAGCCGGACGGCCTGGCGCCGAGGCGGTCAACGAAGCAATTCCCGAACCTGGGCGACGTCTTTGTCGCCGCGTCCGGAAAGAGTCACCAGCACGGTGGCACCGGCCGGTATCGACCGACCCGCCTCGCGCACCAGCCACGCCAGCGCGTGCGCCGGCTCCAGCGCGGGAATGATGCCCTCGGTCTCGCTGAGCAAGCGGAATGCGGCCAGCACCTCGTCGTCTCCGGCCTGCTCATAGCGAGTCCGGCCCGTGGCCGATAGGTGGGCGTGCTCGGGCCCGATTCCGGGATAGTCGAGACCCGCCGAGATCGAGTGGGCCTCGGCGATCTGTCCCACCTCGTCCTGCATGAAAAACGACCGCATCCCGTGCACGACGCCGGGAACTCCCCGACCCACAGCGGCGCCACCGGCCGCCTCCACTCCCACGAGCGCGGCATCGGTGTCGACGAACCCGGCGAAGGTCCCCGCCGCGTTCGACCCGCCTCCGACACATGCCACCACCCAGTCGGGGTCGGCCCCGGCGAGCAGCGCCCGACACTGCTCCCGGGCCTCTTCGCCCACCACGCGCTGGAACTCTCGCACCATCCACGGATAGGGATGGGGCCCCATCACCGACCCCAGGCAGAAATGGGTGTCCCCCACATTCGCCACCCAGTCCCGCAAGGCCTCGTTGACGGCGTCTTTGAGGGTGCGGCTTCCGGCCCGCACCGGCCGGACTTCGGCACCGAGCAGCTCCATGCGGAACACGTTCAGCTCCTGGCGCCCGGTGTCGACCTCACCCATGTACACGACGCAGGTCATGCCGAAGAAGGCCGCCGCGGTCGCCGCCGCCACGCCGTGCTGACCCGCGCCGGTCTCGGCGATGAGGCGCTGCTTGCCCATGCGCTGGGCGAGCAGGCTTTGACCGATGACGTTGTTGAGCTTGTGCGAGCCGGTATGGGTCAGGTCTTCGCGCTTGAGGAGGACGCGCACACCCAGACGCTCCGACAGGCGGTGGCATTCGGTGACGGGGGTGGGTCGTCCCCCGTAGTCGCGCAGGATCGCCGTGAGCTCGGCGTGAAAGGTGGGGTCGGTCCAAGCAGCACGGAAGGCGTCCTCGAGCTCCATGCACGCCGGGATGAGCGACTCGGGGACGAAGCGTCCGCCGAATTCGCCGAAGCATCCCCTCGCCGAGGGCTCGCCCATCAAGCTCCTCGGCAAGGTCTCGGCACCTTCGCCCTGAGCGTCGCCTCGGCCCCGTGCGGAGTCGGCGGGCGCGCTCATGGGTCCTCCTCCCAGTCGAAGGGCGCTTCGAACTCGTCGGAGTCGTCGTCGACGCCGGCCTCGTCCTCGACGGTCTCACCGGCCGCGGCGCGCGCCGCCATCACGAAAGCCCGCACCTTGCGGGGGTCCTTCCGACCCGGTTCGGACTCGACCCCCGAGGACACGTCGACGCCGAAAGGATGGAGATGGCCGATGGCGTCAGCGACGTTGTCGGCACGCAGGCCGCCCGACACGATGAGCCGGGCCGGATCCACCACGCCCTCTGCCAAGCGCCAGTCGAAGACCTCCCCCGACCCCGGCGACAGGGCGTCCACGAGGACCGCCTTCGCTCCGTAGTCGTCGATGCGGGCGATGTTGCGGTGCCCGACGGGAAAGGCCTTAATCGTGAACGCGACGCGTTCGGCCACCCATCGGGTGTCCTCAGCCGTCTCGTCACCGTGGAGTTGCGCGCCGCGCAGGCCGATGCTGTTCACGATCTCCACCACTCGCGACCCGGGCTTCGTTGCGGAACACCCCCACGGTCAGGATGCCGGCGGGCACGCGTTCGATGATGCGCCGCACGGCCTGCGGTGCTACCTGGCGTGGGGAGGGTGCGAACACGAACCCGATGGCATCGGCCCCCAGCCCCACGGCCAGAAGGGCATCGGCTTCGGAGGTGACCCCACAGATCTTCACCAGCATGGGCTCACCCCTGCCTGGCGCCGGCATCGCGCGCGCCGGTGCGGGTACCGACCCGGTGCCCGGCCAGCGCCCGCACCGCGGCCGACCGGTCCGGGGCCCGCACGAGCGATTCCCCGACCAGCACGGCCTGATACCCCACCTCGGCCAAGCGCCGGACGTCGTCTGCACCCCGGATCCCCGATTCGGCCACCGCCACGACCTCGGGCGGCATCAGCTCCACCAGGCGCGCCCCGCGCTCGTGGTCCACGGTGAACGTCGTGAGGTCGCGTTGGTTGACCCCGACGAGCTCCGCCCCGGCGTCGAGGGCCCGGTCGAGCTCGGACTCATCGTGCACCTCCACCAAGGCGTCGAGCGAGAGCTCCTGGGCCAGGCTCAAGAAACTCACCAGCTCCTTGTCCGACAGCGCCGCCACGATGAGGAGGACGGCATCGGCACCCATGAGGCGCGCGTCGCAGACATCGGCCCCGCTCACGGTGAAGTCCTTGCGCAGGACGGGGAGCGTGCAAGCCGAACGGGCTGCCTGGAGGTCACCCGGGGATCCGGCGAAGAACTCCCTGTCGGTCAGGACCGACAGGCACACAGCACCACCGTTCTCGTAGTCGGCGGCTACCCGGGCGGGGTCGAGCTCGGCGTCGAGGACCCCTTGGGACGGCGAGCGCCGTTTCACCTCGGCGATCACGGCGAGCTCGCCCCCGGTCGACACGGCGAGCTTGCTGGCGAAGGGCCGCGTGGCCGGCAAGGACTGCGCTTGGGCCACCATGGCCTCGAGGTGCCGGTGGTCGGTCTCGGCCCGGGCGCGATGCGTAGCCAGGATCCCCGTGAGGTAGGTGTCGGGCGGCACCGGCGCCAGCCTACCGGGACGAGCACGGGAGCCCGTGGCTCGGGGGGACCGGGGATTGCCGCGGGGACGCGGGGAGTTCGACCCCGCGGCCGTGCCCTCTCACATCCTCCTCATCACCGCATCACGAAACGTTGGCCGAAGCGTCGTCTCATGGAGGTGATGCCCGCTCGCCACGAGGGTCCCCGTGCGTCGTACCTCGCCGGTGGCAGGCTTGTGCCGGTGACAGCGGACGGGGACACCATCGTCGTCATCGAGGACGACCAGAACATCTCCGACCTGGTGGCGCTGTACCTTCGCCGCGAGGGCTTCCGGGTGCTGCAGGCGGGGGACGCCGAACAAGGCCTCGCCTACGTCGACAGGGATCGACCCAAGCTCGTCGTGGTCGACATCGGCCTCCCCGGCGAGCTCGACGGCCTCGACGTGTGCCGCCGCCTGCGTGCCGCGGGAGACGTGCCGGTCGTGATGCTCACGGCCCGCGACGACGAGATCGACCGCGTGATCGGGCTCGAGTTCGGCGCCGATGACTACGTCACCAAGCCGTTCTCACCGCGCGAGCTCGTCGCCCGGGTACGCGCCATCCTGCGCCGGGCCGGGTCACCCACCCGAAGCGAGCCCACGGTGATCGAAGTGGGCGACGTAGCTGTGGACACCGGTCGCCGCGAAGTGCGCCAGGGGGACTCGGTGGTGGCCTTCACCAGCCGCGAGTTCGACCTTCTCGTGTACCTGGCGGTGAACCGCGGCCTGGCCTTGTCTCGGCGGCAGTTGCTCGACGGTGTATGGGGGGAAGGGTGGTACGGAGACGAGAGAACCGTCGACGTCCACGTCAGGCAGCTGCGCAAGAAGCTGGGCGAGGCCCTGCCCCTCACGACGGTGTGGGGGGTCGGGTATCGGCTCGGCTGAACGCCCGGTCCATGCGCCGTCGCATCACCGTCGCCATTCTCGGCGTGGTCCTCGGGACCCTCGTCCTCACCGTCGCCGGCGGTCTCCTCCTCGTGCGGCGCGCCGGCGATCTCCACGGCAGAGACAGAGATCACCTCCGAAGCGCAGGCCATCGGCTCCCTCATGTCGTCAGACCCCCGGTTCACCCGCAGCGATGATGTGGATGCGCTGCGCCGCGTGGGAGCCTTCGACCGGCTGACCCTTGTCGGGCTGGGGCCCACGGGCTCGCTCGACGGTCTGCCCGCGCCCCTCGAGGCTTCGATCATGCGGGTGGCCGCGCTCCAGGCCGGTGAGGCCGTGGTAGGCAACGTGGGCCACGTCGTGTTCGTGGCACAGCCGCTCAACCTCTCCAAGCCACAACGACTGCTGTCCAACGACGGCTTGCCGGCCGCTGACGTGCCCCTCCTCGTGGCTACCCGCCACGTGCCCAATCCGCTCAACGGCGTTGCCTACTTCATCCTCGTAGCGGGGGTGGTGCTCGCCGCCGGCGTCCTGGTGGCGGCGGTGCTGGCCCGACGCATCAGCGCGCCCATCGTGCGAGCGGTCCGGGCCACGCGGCAGATAGCCGGCGGCAACCTCGACGCCACCGTTCCGGTGAACCGGCACGAGTACCCGGAGCTGGCTGAGTTGGCCGAGGCCATCAACACCATGGGTGAGAACCTCAGTCGCGCCCAGGGCCTCGAGCGCGAATTCCTGCTGTCCGTCTCGCACGAACTGCGGACGCCGCTGACATCGATCCGTGGATATGCCGACGCCATCGCCGACGGTGCCACCGGTGATGTCCCCGGCGCGCTGAGCATCATCGGCAGCGAGGCCCGCCGTCTCGAGCGCCTGGTCCAGGACCTGCTGGACCTGGCCCGGCTTCAGGCCCGTCAGTTCTCGCTGCACCCCCAGCGGATCGACTGCGTGGCCGTGGCCAAGGCGGTGGCCGAGGGATTTCAGCTCGAGGCCCACACCGCTGGGATCGAACTGGCCGCCGACACCGCTACGGGAAACGGTCTATGGGCCGACGCCGATCCCGACCGTGTGGGGCAGGTCATCGCCAACCTCATCGAGAACGCCCTCAAGTTCGCAACCACCCGGGTCGAGGTGGGCACGGACAGGGTTGGTGAATGGATCGCCCTGTGGGTGGCCGACGACGGTCCCGGCGTCAGCCCCGCCGACCTGCCTCACATCTTCGAGCGGCACTACACCTCTGGTCGTGACCCGGCCCGCAAGGTGGGAATCGGACTGGGCCTCGCCATCGTCGCCGAGCTGGCCTCGGCCATGGGCGCCGTGGTCGACGCGCAGTCCCCGGTCCGCGACGGCCGCGGGGCGCGCATGGTGTTGTGGCTACACCGTCGTCCTGCTCCCGAGGGACACGACGAACCCGTCCCCGGAGCACCATCACACGTGCCGACGCCCGCGCTTCCCCTCCACCCCCCCGTGTAGGGCAAGCGCCCTCGGCGTCAGTCCCGGGTGCGGTCCTGCGGCTCCCAGCCGTCGAACCACAACCCCGAAGATCCGCCCGCTTTCGGATAGGCGGGTTTCACACTCGGTTTGACGATCGGTTGCACAATCGGCGGCACAATCGGTTGCACGACCGGCTTCGCCATCGGCTGCACCATGGCAGGTTCGGACAACCACACACCCCGGTCCGCGACCGGGCTCACGGTGGCCATCTCCACCGGGAGCGGTGTGGCCATGGCCGGACTATGCGGTGCCAGGCGCAGGGCTCGCCGCAGCAAGCTGCGCGGCCGCTCTACCAGCGCCAGGACCACCGAGCCCAGGTACAGCACGACGAATCCGACTATCGCTACGAGCCACAGGTGCGGCCCGGGGCCGGTAGTGGCCAGCGAAGACGTGGCCGGTGCCGCCGTGGTGGGGGTGGCGGCCGCTGCCGTGGTGGGGGTGGCTGCCGCTGCCGTGGTGGGGGTGGCGGCCGGAGGGGGGGCAGCACTACTACCGCTGGTGCTGGCGATCACCGGCGCCGCCTTGGCACCGGCCGGCGCTGTCGAGGAAATGCCGGTGGGAGCGGTGTTGTTCGGGTACGGGTTACAGGTCAGATTGAGGGTGCTGCCCGACACCACCAGCCCGAGCGACACGGACGGGTCGACGGTGAGGCTGATGGCACCGCCCGAAGCCGTGAAGGGCCCCACCGTCCCCGGCGTCGAGGGCAGGCTCAGCGTGAGCCCTGTCGACGGCACCGGGCTCGGGATCGGCGCGTTGATGGTGATGGGAGGAGCGGCGACCGACGCCGGGGTGGCGCCGGTGGCGTCGACCTTGACTGAGGCGGTGCCGGTAATGGAGGAGTTGCCCAGCGCGGCGGCGGCCGACACGATCGAGCTCGGCAGTGACACGTTGGACTGGTAGTTCGTCAGGTTGAACTGCGCACCCGACGCCGGTGCCGCGGGCGTGATCGTCCCGGTCGTGATAACTCCGTTCAGCACGATGTTGCCCACGGGTGTGCCCGGGCAATACAGCTCGTACGCGGAGGAGTCGGCGAACGCGGGCGCGGCCGTAGCGGCAAACATGGCGAATATGCCCCCGCTACCTGCTACCAACCCGGTGACGACAGCCGCGACTGTGCGTCCCCTGCGGCTCGACCTTCCCATCATTCCCCCCCCATTCGGTGGCACTCTTGCATCGATGTATGTCACGGTCCTCCCCAGTCGCCCGAGCCGGCTGCGACACCTCGCTCGTATGGTCCCCGTTCGTCGGGCACCGTGACGCGCGAAGGCATTCGCCCGCAACACCTCCTCAGAACGTTACGGAGTCTCGGCTCCCACGGCATCCTCACGATTGACGATATTCCTGTTTTGCCATTTATACTATTTGACCTGCGAAAACGTGTACGAATGCGCGTGCATCCCGCTCACGGGGGTGAGCTCTTCGGAGTCTTGCGCCTCGGTCCAACTACAACTTGGCAGTAATGCACCTCGGTCCAGCTACGCCTCGGGCACCGACCACACCTGCTGACGCGGGCCGGGATGGCCGAGGTGGTATCCCTGTGCGAACTCGCAGCCGATGACACGCAGGGCGGCAGCCTGGGCAGGTGTTTCCACGCCTTCTGCCACCAGCGAGAGCCGAAGCTCGTGTCCGAGGGCGACCAGCGCCCGCACCATGATCGCCCCGTTGCGGTTGCTCGTGGAGTCGAGCGCGGCCACGAACTCCGGAGCGATCTTGAGGGAGGTGATGGGAAGCTCTTGCAGCCAGGAAAGATTGCATTCGCGCGCCGCCGAAGTCGTCGAGGTTGAAGCGCACGCCCATCTGACTCAACTGGCTTACCGCGGCGGGGGACCCCGCCGCCACACGAGCGGCATCTTCGGACAGGTCGATGCTGAGCATGCTCGGCGCCACACCGTGCTTCCGGGTGAGCTCCTCGAAGGTCTGCGCGAAGTGGGGGTCGCTGAGCTCACGAGCCGAGACGTTCAGCGTCAAGCGGAAATGCTCGGGGAGCTTCTCCGACTCGCGCCACAGGACCAGCTCCGTGAGCGCTCGGTCGATGGTCCACCGGCCCAGGGCTTCGGCCATTCCCACCTCGCCCGCCACGTCCAGGAATTCGCCGGGCAAGAGCAAGCCCTGGTCGGGCCGCTGCCACCGGAGCAACGCCTCGGCGCCGACGATCTCTCCGCTGTGGAGGTCCACCACCGGCTGGTAGAACAACGCCAGCTCGCCGTTGTCCATGGCGTTTTGCAGTCCGTGCTCGATCTCATAGCGCGACACGACACGGTCGCGCATCGAAGGGTCGAATACACGCGACGTCCGACCCTCGTCGCGGGCCCAGTACATGGCCAGCTCGGAGTTCTCGAGAACACTGTCGGCGGTCTCCCCCGCAACGCCCGGGTCGGTGAGCACGATCCCCACGGTCGGCCGAAGCCGGTGCTCCACGCCGTGCACGACCACGGGGCGGCCCGCGCCGTCGAGGATGAGGCTGGCGATGCGCAACGCATCGGTGTCGGAGTGCACATCGGCGCACACCACAACGAACTTGTCATTGGCCACCCGTGTCACGATGTCGGTCTTGCGGCGCGCCACCGAGAGCCGGCTCGCCACTTCACGCGCCACCTGCTCGGCAGCTCCTGCTCCGAACTGCTGGTTGACCTCCTGCCAACCGTCGACCTCCACGAACAACACAGCCAGAGAGCTGTCGGCGCGCTGGGCGCCGGCCAGCGCCCTGCTGAGCTGGTCCTCGAGCAGGGCTCGGCTCGGCGGCTCCGAGAACACCTCGTCGACGTACTCGGGTGCCGGGGCGGGCGCCGCCACCGGCGGCGCTATCTCGACCGGAGCCGCCGTCTGGACCTGCGAGTGCATCTCCTCGATGACTCGGCCCAGCCGGCGGTTCTCGACCGCCAAGGCCCGCTGCGTGAGGGCGTTGCGGACGGTCTGCACGAACGCCTGGGGCACGAGGGGCTTGACCAGGAGCCCGTCGAGCTGTGACGAGGCCGCCAGAGCGCTGTCGAGCGAGGCCAGCCCGGTGAGCAGCAGGACCGGCGTGTCGGGGTCCTCTTGCTTGAGCCTCTGGGCCAATTCCACCCCGGTGTGATCAGCGAGCTGGTGGTCCACGACCACGGCGGCGGGGTGCTGCAGGCCGTACAACGTCAGCGCCTCGGTGGGGTCCGACGCCACGAAGACCTCGATGCCCGCGCCCTTGAGCACCGATGCGAGACTCTCCCTGGTGGCTTGGTCGTCGTCGACGACCAGAACCGAGTCCTCTAGCACGCTGGGTTCAAACGCAGACAACGGAAGGCCCCCCTACGAGTTCCAGGTCGTCCGGGACGACGCTTGCCGCCGCCCGAGCACGCCTCACAGTGATCATCCACCTGCGGCCCTTGTTGCACAGATCACCCGTCCCCAGGTCGGCCGCTACCCGGCGCTCGGTAACAACCAAGCATTTCACCACTCCTCGCGCGAAGTCAACGCCGGCACGTCCGTCATCCGGGAATGATGCGGCTTACCTAGCACAAACCTCACGCTATGTGGCAATCCACTCACAGCTGGTGCGATCGGGTCGGGTCGCCGGTCCCCAATGCCGCCAGGACCCGGCCCACCGCTTCGGAGAGCGGGAGGTGGTGGCCGACCACCAGGTCCGGCGCGGTGGGTGGTTCGTAGGGGTGGTCGAGCCCGGTGAACGACGAGATCTCCCCCACCGACGCCCGGGCGTAGAGGCCTTTGGGATCGCGCTGGGCGCACACCGCCAAGGGGGTGGCGACGTAGACCTCCACGAAACGGATCCCGGCCTCCTCGTGCAGCGCTCGGGCCCGATTCCGACCCTTGGCATAGGGGCTGATGAGCGCAGCCAAGGCGATCATCCCGGCGTCAGCGAACAACAGGGCGACCTCGGCCACGCGCCGCACGTTCTCCTCGCGACCCTCGGGGCTGAAGTCGAGGTCCACGTTGAGCCCGGACCGGATGTTGTCGCCGTCGAGCCGGTAGGCGGGACGACCCGACGCCACCAGGCGCTCCTCGACGGCGGCGGCCAAGGTGGACTTCCCCGACCCCGACAGCCCGGTGAACCACACCGTTGCCCCCCGCGTGCCGAGGGTGTCCCATCGATCGGCACGGGCCAGGCGGCCGACGGACCACACCAGATCCGAAACCGGGGTCATGGCTCAGTCCGCCCCGAGGATCATGCCCGCACCCACGGTAGCGTTGGTGTCCTCGGCTGCCACCACGAACGATCCCGTGAAGCGGTTGCGCCGGTAGCTGTCGTAGAACAGGGGCTGGGTGACGCGCAGGCTCACCCGGCCCACATCGTTGAGCCGCAGGATGCTGGCCGAGTCATCCCGGTGCAACGTGTTGACGTCGAGGGCGTAGTGCACGTGCCGCACCTGGGCTCGCACCCAGCGCGTCGTGTGCTTGAGAGCGACGACGTCGCCCTCGGCCAACGGCCGATCGGCCATCCAGCACATCATGGCGTCGATGCCCTGTCCCACCGTGGGCTGGTTGTGCGGCCGGCACAGGAGATCCCCACGCGAGACGTCGAGGTCCTCGGCGAGGCGCACCATCACCGACATGGGCGCAAATGCCTCGTCCACCGGACCGTCGAAGGTGTCGATGGCGGCGATCTTGGTGACGAGCCCCGATGGCAGCACCATCACCTCGTCCCCGGGCCGGAACACCCCGCCGGCGACCCGTCCGGCGTAGCCGCGGAAGTCAGGCACCGTGGAAGCCGTGGGCCGCACCACCCACTGCACGGGCAGGCGGGGGTCGATCAGGTTCCGGTCCGACGCGATGTACACCTGCTCGAGATGGTGCAGGAGCGACGGGCCCTCGTACCAGGTCATGTTGAGAGACCGCTGGACCACGTTGTCGCCATGCAGCGCCGAGATGGGGATGAAGGCGAGGTCGGTGACCTCGAGGCGGGTGGCGAAAGCCTTGAATTCCTCGCGGATCCTCGAGAACACCGCCTCGTCGTAGTCCACCAGGTCCATCTTGTTGACGCACACCAGGAGATGGGGGACCCGCAGCAGCGAAGCCAGGAAGGCATGGCGCCTGGTCTGCTCGACGATCCCTTTGCGGGCGTCCACGAGGACGAGGGTCAGATCTGCGGTCGAGTTCCCGGTCACCATGTTGCGCGTGTACTGGATGTGACCTGGTGTGTCGGCGATGATGAACTTGCGCAACGGCGTGGCGAAGTATCGGTAGGCGACGTCGATCGTGATGCCCTGCTCGCGTTCGGCCCGCAGTCCGTCAGTGAGAAGGGCGAGGTCGGTGTACTCGTCGCCGCGCTGGCGGCTCAGGCGCTCCACCGCCTCGAGCTGGTCCTCGAAAATCGCCTTGGAGTCGTAGAGGAGCCGACCGATGAGCGTGCTCTTGCCGTCGTCGACCGAACCGGCGGTGGCGAAGCGGAGAAGCTCCATGTCTAGAAGTACCCCTCGCGCTTGCGATCCTCCATCGACGCCTCGCTGAAACGGTCGTCGGCTCGGGTGGCGCCGCGCTCGGTGAGCCGGGACACCGCCGTCTCGGCGATGATCTCCTCGACGGTGACGGCGTTGGACTCCACCGCCCCCGTGCACGTCATGTCGCCCACCGTCCGGTAGCGGACGTTGCTCTCGAAGGGATCCTCGTCGTCGAGCACCGTCACGAACGGGTTCACGGCGAGGAGCAACCCGTCCCGACGGAACACCGTCCTCCGATGCGAGAAGTAGATCGAAGGGACCTCGATGCCCTCCTGCGCGATGTATTGCCAGATGTCGAGCTCGGTCCAGTCCGACAAGGGGAACACCCGGATGTGCTCGCCGGTGCGGTGACGTCCGTTGAACAGCCCCCACAGTTCCGGGCGCTGGTTCTTGGGGTCCCACTGTCCGAACTCGTCGCGAAAGGAGTACACCCTCTCCTTGGCCCGCGCCTTCTCCTCGTCACGGCGTGCTCCTCCGAAGACGGCGTCGAAGCGGTGCTCGGTGATGGCGTCGAGCAACGTCCTGGTCTGGAGGCGATTGCGCGAGGCGTTGGGCCCCGGGTCGTCGGCGGATCGCCCGCTGTCGATCGACTCCTGGACCGAGGCCACCTTCAGCTGGGCATCGAGCTCCGCCACACGGCGATCCCGGAACTCGAGCACCTCGGGAAAGTTGTGGCCGGTGTCCACGTGCATGATCGGAAAGGGCAGGCGTGCCGGCCAGAAAGCCTTCTCGGCTAGGCGCAGCATGACTACCGAGTCCTTGCCCCCCGAGAACAGCAGCACCGGGCGCTCGAACTCGGCCACCACCTCGCGCATGATGTGGACCGACTGCGCCTCGAGGGACTCGAGGTCGGAGAGCTGGTACTGCCCGGCCCCCGCGCCACTCGCCACAGAACCACGTCCCCCCATAGACCATCGAGAATAGCTGGGCCTGCTCCCTTTCCGATACGGTCATCAGGCTCAGGATCCGGGCATCGACTTCCCCCAGGTGCGAGATTTGGCCACGACCGACGACGACGAGCTGGCCGCCCGCATCGCCGAGGAGTCCGGGCGGATGCTCATGGAGCTCCGCCAGGACATGGGGCTCGCCGACCCTCGACTGCTCGGCCGAGAGGGCGACCGGCGCTCCCATGACCTCATCATGGCGACCCTCTACGTCGCCCGTCCCCACGATGCCGTGCTCTCCGAGGAGGGAGGCGACACGTCGGGACGACCGGATCGGATCGACGCCAGCAGGGTCTGGGTGGTCGACCCGCTCGACGGCACCCGCGAGTACTCCGAGGGCCGTGACGACTTCGCCGTTCATGTAGGCCTCGTCGTCGAGGGCCGGCCCATGGTGGGTGCGGTGGCGCTTCCCGGACAAGGTCTCGTCCTCGTCACCGAGTCTCGGCGCAGCGGAGATCGAGCTCTGGCGCCACGTCGCCACGGCCAGGGACCGCTGCGCATCGTCGTGAGTCGTACCCGGCCTCCTGTCGAGGCCGAGCGCGTGGCGACACGACTCGGGGCGCAGTTGGTTCCCATGGGCTCCGCCGGTGCCAAGACCGCGGCGGTGCTGCGCGGACATGCCGACGCCTACGTGCACTCGGGTGGGCAGTACGAGTGGGATTCAGCGGCACCGGTGGCGGTGGCGCACTCGTACGGTGCGTACGCGGCCCGCCTCGACGGATCGACACTGATCTACAACCGACCCGACCCGTGGCTTCCCGATCTCCTCGTGTGCCGGCCCGAGCTATCGGCCGACATCCTCGAGGCCCTCCACCGCTGAGGGGGTCAAGTCAGCGGGAGGGTGCGAACCTCGGCGTTGAGCGCCGAGGCACCGGCGCCGGGGGGGGCGGCGCCGGCCAATGGGCGCAGTTCCACCATCGTCGACGGCTCCACGGTGCGGTGCACGTAACCCAGTGCCACGGGACATCCGAACCTCGGCGACCACGCTGAGGAGGTCACCGCCCCCACGGTTCTTCCCTCGAAGATGATCTCGGACCCCGGCTCCACCGCCAAGGGCTGCGGCGGGGTCACAGGTCCATGGGTCGAGAGCCCGCCCACCACCAGACCACGCAGGTGACGGGCCACCCGGTTGCCCCGGGCATCGAGTCGGGCCACGAGCTCCTGACCCGTGTAACACCCCTTGGTGAAGCTCACGGCACGCTCGAGAAGCTCGGCTTCGGCGGCGATGGTGCGCTCGTCGAGCTCGGCGCCCATCACCGGTATCCCCGCCTCGACACGCACCGACTCCCAGGCCTCGAGCGAACACACCCGCACCCCGTCGGGCACCTCGGGTGCCTCGCCCAACAAGTCGACTCCCGACACACCGTTCCACGAGAAGGCCGGCGTGAGCGAGGTGGTCGCCGGGTCTCCGCCCTGCTCGGCCGTGGCGGCGGCACCGGGCCCCCGCAGCGCCATGCAGCGCCACGCCACTGCTTCGATGACGACCTTGACCCGTAGCTTGAAGCGCGCCAGGCGCGCCGCCACCGCCGCGCCGAAGCCCGCCTCCACGTCGATGATCAGCTCTTCGGTCACCGGTCCGCGACACACGCACCAGGGCGTCGAGTTTCCCCTGGGGCGTCAGGATCAGCGAATCCGCCGATCCGCCGACGACCGAGCGCGGCGACGTCCTGGGAAAGCTGGCCCTGGAGGTACTCCACCGCATCAGGCCCCGACACCCGCAGCACGTCACGTCCGAGGGCCACTGCACCGACACCGGTGCGCAGGACCTCGTAGTCCGCCTCGAAGCGCCGGGCCTCTCTCGGGTGGGGTACGCCGTGACCGGTCACGGTCATCGATCGGCCCCGGCGGCAGCCCTATCCCCGGTGGGCCTCTTGTCCTGGGCGCTGGCCCGCCGGGCCGCGGGCACCGCCGCCAGCAGGGCGGCCGCCTTGTTCTGACACTCCAGGTCCTCCTCGGCGGGATCGCTGTCGGCCACGATCCCGGCGCCCGCCTGCACCGAGGCGTGCCCGTCCGGGTCGACCACCATCGTCCGGATGGCGATGGCCGTGTCGAGATTGCCCGAGAAGTCGACGTACCCCACCACTCCGCCGTAGACGCCGCGCTTGGTCGGCTCCAGATCGTCGATGATCTGCATGGCGCGCACCTTGGGGGCCCCCGACAGCGTTCCCGCCGGGATCGTGGCCCGCAACACGTCGATGGGCCCCTTACCCGGGGCCAGGCGGCCCGACACCTGTGAGGTGAGATGCATGACGTGGCTGTAGCGCTCCACGGTCTTGAACTCGTCCACGTGCTCGGAGCCGAAGCTCACCACCCGACCCACGTCGTTGCGCGCCAGGTCCACCAGCATGACGTGCTCGGCTACCTCCTTGGGGTGCTCGGCGAGCTCACCCGCCAGGCGGTCGTCCTCGGCTTCGGTGTGTCCACGGCGGCGCGTGCCGGCGATGGGGCGCGACACCACCACCCCGTCGCGCAGGCGCACCAGCGGCTCGGGCGTCGCTCCCACGACGGTGCAGTGCTCGGGTGCGCAGGAAGTAGAGGTACGGACTTGGGTTCACCAGTCGCAACACCCGGTACACGGTCGAACGGGTCGGCACCGAGATCGAGGTCGAAGCGCTGGGACAGCACGACCTGGAAGATGTCCCCGGCTCGTATGTGCTCCTTGGCGACGAGCACGGCGTGCTGGAACTCCTCCGAGGACATGGTCCCGGTCACCTCGGGCATCACATCGTCTCGTCGAGGGGCTTCCAGGGGGGGCCCGCCCAGGGGACGAGAGAGGTCAGCGGCAAGTTCGTCGAGGCGCGACCCGGCCTCGTCGAAGGCGGCAGAAGCCTCGGCGTCGCTCCAACCCTCTCCGACGACGACGTTGTCCACGAGCACCACACGCTGGCGCCAGTGGTCGAAGGCACACAGCTGCCCGATCACATGGAGCACCGAATCGGGGAGCCCGACATCGTCGCGGGGCACGTTCGGCAGGTGCTCCACCTCGCGCACCACGTCGTAGCCCAGATACCCCACGAGCCCGCCGTGCAGCGGGGGCAGGTCGGCGAGAACCGGGGACCGGTAGGCGCTCAGCATGGCGTCCACAGTGGCGAGGATCCCCTCCTCGGCGTGGGCCTTCACCTCCGGAGGCAGGTGGAGTGCCCCTTCGGCCGAGACCGACGCGCCCCCGCCCCACCAGCGTGGCGAGCGGATTGCGCCCCACGAAGGAGTACCGCCCCCAGCGCTCGCCGCCCTCCACGGACTCGAGGAGGAACCCCGTCTGCTCCCCCACCACCAACATGAAGGCGCTGACAGGAGTCAGGGTGTCGGCCACCAGCTCGCGCCACACGGGCACGATGCGGTGATGCCGGCACAGCTCGCCAAAGACGTCGCGCCCGGGACGGTCCGGTGGCGACCCTGGGGCGCTCACGTATGCGCCCGAGGGCCCCCGGCTGCATCGCTGCCGTCGGCGCCGAAGGAGCGGTAGAAGCACGAGCGGGCCCCCGTGTGGCACGCCCCGTTGCCGTCTTGGTCCACGACCACCAGCAGGGCGTCGCCGTCGCAGTCGTAGCGCACGGCCCGCACCCACTGCCGGTCCCCCGACGTCTCCCCCTTGCACCAGTACTCGCCCCGACTCCGGCTCCAGAACCAGGATCGTCCGGTCTGAAGCGTTCGCCGCAGCGCCTCGCCGTCCATGTAGCCGAGCATGAGCACGGTGCCGTCGCCGGCGTCCTGGACGATGGCCGGGACCAGGCCGTCGGCGCCGAAACGCACCAGGGCGAGCTCGTCCTCGGTGAAATCGACGGGGGATGCGACTCGCTCCATGACCCCCTCACGATACCGGCCGCATCGCAGCGCCCTGGCCCGGAGGCCGGCCGTTCCGACGAGCCGTTTCGGCGTAGGCGTCTCGGCCCGGGCCCCGATCGGGACTTCGACGCCGATGGCATCTACTATTCGGTAACTCCGCCCCCACCGGTGCGGGGTCTCGCCGGGGGGCGCCATGAGACGGACGTGGGAGTGGCTGGGCCTCAACCTGGGCAAGCGCGCCGGGACGGTGGCCATGGTCGGCCTGCTCATCACCCTGGCCCTCGGTCTCGGTGTCACCAAGCTCCGCTTCACCACGAGCAACTCCGACTACCTCAACAACAACGACCCGGCCTGGATCAACAACGTCAACTACGAGAAGGTCTTCGGCGGCGACCCCATGGCCGTCCTCTTCACCATGAAGCCGGGTACGACCGTCGACAACCTCCTGACCAAGCACAACCAGGCTGCATTCCGAACCATCGCCGCCAAGCTGGCCAAAGACCCCTGGGTGTTCAGCGCCGTGAGCCCCATGGACGCGCTCCAGTTCGCGCAGAAGCTTCTGAGCAGTCCCACCGGCAGCCCCCTCAACAGCCCCGCCTTCTCTTTGCTTCAGAGCGCCATTTCCCGAGACCCCTCACCCACCGACAAGGCCAAGCGCGCCCACTACCTGACCCAAGAGGGCATCGCCCTGGCCAAGACCCTGCCCGCCGACCAGGTCCTCTCCAACCCCCAGTGGATGAACTTCGTGATCCACGAACAGGACGGCAGCGTCCGACAATCGCTGAAGACCTTCGTCCACGACGACCATCACGCCTTGATGGCGGTGTACCTGATTGGCAACCTCAACATCAACCAGGAGACCACGGCAGCAAACTCGGTGACGAAGATCATCGACGCCGAGCACTTCCAGAACGTCACCACCATCACCACCGGCGTACCGGCCCTGCTCGAGACCATCAACAACTACCTGAAGCACGGCATCATCGTCTTGGCGCTGGCAGCCGGGGTCATCATGATGACGATCCTGCTCTTGTCGTTCACGGTGCGCTGGCGGTTACTGGCCTTCGCCATCGTGGCAATCGGACTCGTCTGGGGCTTCGGACTCGTCGGCTACTTCCACGTGCCGCTCACCCTCGCCACCATTGCCGCGCTCCCCGTTCTCCTCGGCGTGGGCATGGATTATGCGATCCAGATGCACTCGCGCATCGAGGAGGAAGTGGTGCTCGCCCGCGCCGCCCACCCCATCCAGGCCGCCGCCGCGGCCTCGGGCCGGCGCTGCTCGTCGTCACCTTCGACGCCGTCTTCGCCTTCATGGCACTGTGGTTCGCCAGGACGCCCGCCATCCGCGAGTTCGGCTCCTTGCTCGTGATCGGGATCATCGCCGTGTGCGTGTGCAGCATCATTGCCACCCTGGCAGTCCTGGGCATCCGGGAGTACAAGTCACCCACCAAGGGAAAGGATTTCAGCCGGGGGCGCCTGAGTCGGATCGTGGCGTTCCTCGGAAGCGTTCCCGCACGCGCCGCCATCCCGCTGGCTGTCATCAGCGTGGTGATCCTGCTCTCGGGTATCGCCGTCGAGGGCAAGCTCGCCCTCCAGACCGACCCCATCTCGTGGGTGAACCCCCAGTCGCAGGCGATCAAGGACATCACCCAGCTCAAGGTGGCAACGGGCTCCAACAACGAGATCGCCATGCGGATATCCACCGCGCATCCCTGGAGCAACCAGACCGTCGACTACGTCATCAACTTCTCGCATCAGCTCCAGAGGAAGTACCCCAACGCCTTGTTCCCCGGAGCCGGCCTCATCAACACCATCGATCAGTTCGTCACCGTCAAGGGCATGAACGAGATCCCGCCCACCGGAGCCGAGATGGAAGCCATCTACCTCATTGCCCCTCCGGGAATCGACAAGACGACGGTGGCCGACAACGGACGTGCCCTCAACGTCATCTTCCTGGGTCGGACCGACACACTCGACCAGCTGGCGCCGGTGGTGAAGGACCTCGAGGGTGGGATCAACCCGCCGCCGGGGATCACCGTGGCACCCGGCGGCATCGCCACGGTGGGGGTGGGACTGATCCAGAACCTCGAGAAGTCCCGAGTGCAGCTCACCTACCTGGCGATCCTCTTCGTGGGCGCCTTCCTCACGCTGCGGCTGCGTAGCCTCATCCGGGCGCTGCTGTCGCTCGTGCCGGTACTCGTGGCCGTGGGCGCGGTGTCGCTCATCGCCGTGGCCTTCAACCTCAAGCTCAGCCCGGTCACCGCCGTAGCCGGGCCGCTGGTGGTGGCGGTCTGTACCGAGTTCACGTCACTGATCTTGTTGCGCTTCGTCGAGGAACGCGGGCGCGGCCTCTCGCCCCGCGACGCCATGGACGCCACGGCCCGACGAACGGGCAGGGCCTTCATGGTCTCGGGCATGACGGCCATCGCCGGTGTGGCCACCCTGGGCTTGTCGTCGTTCCCGTTGTTGAGCGACTTCGGCATCATCGTCGCCATCAACATCACCGTGGCGCTGCTGAGCGCGCTGGTCGTGCTGCCGCCCATCCTGGTATGGGCGGACCAGCGCAACTGGGTGTCGCGCGGGCTCATCAAGGCGCCGCCCCGGCAGTACGAGACCATCGACGAACGGTACCCAGTGGACGTCGGGGGCCACGGGAACGGGGAGTACCCGGTCCCCGCTGCGGCCCCGGCTGCGGCCCCGTCTTCGTCCCCGCCCGGGCCCTCGCCGCAGCCGGTCTCACCCGGACTCCACGTGCCCCCCGCGCCCGCCCCCGGCGCCTTGTGGCTGCCGCAGTTCCGCGACACCAGCCCCAACTGAGGCGCCCCCGAACGACGATTTCTCGGTCTACAGGTACAGGCCCGTGCCGCTGTCGATGCGCTCGGAGGCCACAGCGTGGATGTCGCGCTCACGGAGGATGACGTACTCGTCGCCTTGCACCTCGACCTCGAACCGGTCCTCGGGGTTGAACAGCACCTTGTCGCCGATCTTGATCGACCGGACGTGCGGTCCGACGGCCACGACTTCGGCCCACAACAGCCGCCGCGACACCTGGGCGGTGGCGGGAATGAGGATGCCCGAACGAGACCGCCGCTCGCCTTCGGCGATCGGTTGCTGCGCCAGAACCCGGTCGGCCAGCATGACGATGGGCTGCTTGGGCGACGGAGAAGGAGAGGTGGATCGAGATGCCTTGCCCTCAGGAGCCACGGGCGAACCGTAGCCGATCCCCCGCGCCGCCCAAGACCGTTGGCCGCCACCGGCGCGGGGTTCGAGAACGGGTGACGACCGCCTAACCCGACGCCGGGGGACGCACCACGACGCCGTGCGCGGCGAGGTACGCCTTGGCTTGCGCCACGCTGTACTCACGTCGGTGGAAGATCGACGCCGCCAACACCGCGTCGGCACCTCCCACGGTTGCCCCTTCCACAAGGTGCTCGAGGTTCCCCACTCCCCCCGAGGCCACCACCGGAACCCCGACGGTGTCGACGATGGCTCGCGTCAACTCGACGTCGAACCCCTTTCGCGTGCCGTCGCGGTCCATCGACGTGACAAGGATCTCGCCTGCCCCCAGCGTGGCGCACTCCTCGGCCCACGCCACGGCGTCCTTGCCGGTCTCGTGGCGTCCCCCGTGGGTGAACACTTCCCACCCGGACTCCCATGCTCGGCGTCGGGCGTCGATGGCCACGACCACGCACTGCGAGCCGAACTCGTCGGCCAACTCGTGAATGAGCCCGGGGCCGAGGATCGCCGCGGTGTTCAGGGCCACTTTGTCGGCGCCGGCGCGCAACAAGCGGCGCGCGTCGTCTGGTGCCCTTACCCCGCCGCCCACGGTGAAGGGGATGAACACCTCCGCCGCGGTACGCGACACCACGTCCACCATCGTGTCTCTCTCATGCGCAGATGCCGTGATGTCGAGGAAGACGAGCTCGTCGGCCCCTTCGGCGTCATAGCGGGCCGCCAGCTCTACCGGATCCCCGGCGTCGACGAGGTCGACGAAGCGCACTCCCTTCACCACCCGCCCGGCGTCGACGTCGAGGCACGGGATCACACGGACAGCACGCACGCCGCCATCGCCTCCTCCACGGTCATGGCACCCTCGAGGAGTGCCGTGCCCACGATCGCCCCGGCCAGGCGCTGGCCCGACGGCGCAACGAGCGCCGCCAGGGCGCTCAGGTCCGTCGGCGAACGAACTCCGCCCGATGCCACTACGGGATGCACCGTGGCCTCGAGCGCGGCGCGCAGCCCCACGAGGTCGGGACCGCCCATCGTCCCGTCGCGATCGATGGCCGTGACGACCACCGCACCGAGGTTCACCGTGGCCAGGCCATCGAGGGCGGCAGCCACGGTCGTCCCGCTCGGGCGCGCCCAGCCCCGCACGGCCAGATCGGCGCCGACACCACGGTGGTCGAGGGCCACCGCCACACGGCCCGGGTACTGCGCCGCCAGTGACACCACGAGCTCGGGCGCCTCCAGGGCGGCCGTACCGAGCACGATCCGGTGCACCCCGTGGTCGAGCAGCGCGGCGGCGTCGGCCCCATCGCGCACCCCCCCGCCCGCTTGCACCTGGACATCGACGGCGCCGGCGATCTCCAGCACGACGTGGCGGTTGACCGCTTCGCCGGTGCGCGCCGCGTCGAGGTCCACGACGTGGATCCAGCGAGCCCCTCCGGCTACATAGGCGCGCGCCAACGACAGTGGATCGCCGTACCCGCGCAGGCGTCCGAAGTCACCTTGGACCAAGCGCACGGCGCCACCGTCGTGGAGGTCGATGGCGGGCAAGAGCTCCATGGGGCCGTTCACGGGCGCAGCAGCGGGTCTCCGCACGCGGCCACGAAGTTGGCCAAGATGCAAAGACCCACGGAGCCGGACTTCTCGGGGTGGAACTGCGCACCCCACACCGGTCCACGTTGGGCCGCGGCCACGACCTCGCCCCCGTAATCGCACGTGGCCACGGTGTCGTCGGATGCCTCGGGCGCATAGGAGTGGACGAAGTACACCCAGGACTCGGGCGCTATCCCGGCCAGGAGCCCACTGTCGGTGCCAGGGCGCACGAGGAGCTGGTTCCACTGCATCTGTGGTCGCTTCACGCCGGGGGGAAGCGACCGCACCTTGCCACCGAGCACGCCGAGGCCGGGGACCGCAGGCGACTCCTCGGAACCCTCGTACAGCAACTGGAAGCCCACGCAGATGCCGAGGAACGGCACACCCCGCTGCAGGGCATGGTGCGCGGCTCCATCGAGGCCGGTGGTGCGCAACGCTTGGGCACAACGGCCGAATGCGCCCACCCCAGGTAGCACCACCCCTGCCGCGCCGACGGCTTCGTCGGGATCGGTGACAAGCCTGGCGTCGGCCCCCAGGTGCAGCAGTGCCTTGTGGGCCGAGCCGAGGTTGCCGATGCCGTAGTCGAGGACGGCGATTCCTCCGTCCATCGTCAAGGTCCGTCGGCGTTGCCCAACGTGCCCTTGGTGGAGGGTACGCCTCCACCTTCCACGCGCAGCGCGTCGCGCAGGCAACGTGCCGTTCCCTTGAACGAGGCTTCGAGAACGTGGTGGGTGTTCTTCCCCGACACGAGGCGCAGGTGCAAAGTGATTCCCGACGCCGTGACGAAGGCGCGCCAGAACTCCTCGGCCAACTGGGGGTCGAAGGGGGGTGAGCCGAGCGGCGCCACGTCGGGCCCCCACGTCACGTCGTAGGCGAGGTACGGACGGCCCGAGACGTCGAGCGCCACCTCCACCAAGGCCTCGTCGAGGGGTAGGGCGATCGATGCGAACCGGCGGATGCCCGCCTTGTCCCCGAGCGCCTCGGCGAGGGCCTCTCCGAGCACGATGCCGACGTCCTCCACGGTGTGGTGGGCGTCCACGTGGAGATCGCCGCTGGCCTTCACCGTCAGGTCCAGCCCACCGTGACGGCCCAGCTGCGAGAGCATGTGGTCGAAGAACGGGATCCCCGTCTCGACGTCCACCGACCCGGTGCCGTCGAGGGCCATCTCGACCTCGATGGCCGTCTCCTTGGTCCTCCGCCGGCGCGTGGCGGCGCGGCGGGCCGGGTTCATGCCCAGAGCCGGGTCCGCAGGGGCCCAGCGCGGTCGTTGTCGTCTCGGGTCATAGAAGCCGCCCAGGTTACGCGCTGGATCGAAGCCGCCGGACCGCCGGCGTCGAAACGCCCTAGCGCCGAGACGGCTCCAGACTCCCGGACACGGCGGCCAGAAAGCGGTCGTTCTCGGCCGGCGTCCCCACCGTGACGCGCAGGCAGTTGTCGAGACCGGGCCAGCTCGAGCAATCACGTACCAGCACGGACGCACCCAGCAAGTCCTTCCACACGTCGGTGGCGGCGCGGCTAGTGGGACGGAACAGGATGAAGTTGGCGTCCGAGGGCCACGACTCCACGGCCAGCTCTCCCAGAGCCGAGGAGATGCGACCCCGCTCCTCGGTGATGAGCGCCACGCGCGCCTCCATGGCGTCGACGTAGCGCAGTGCCAGGCGCCCCGCGGCCTGCGTCATGGCGTCGAGGTGGTACGGCAGGACCACCGCCTCACAGGCCGCCACCACGTCGGGATGGGCCACGAGGTAGCCGAGGCGGCAGGCCGCCATCGACCACGTTTTGGAGAAGGTACGGACGACCACCAGACGGTCCGGGCCCGCCGGGCCGCTCCCCATGAGATCGAGCGCGCTCCACGGCGCGAACTGCCCGTAGGCCTCGTCCACCACCACGAGGCCCGGGGCGCGCTCGAGCACGTGCGCCACGACCTCGGGCGGCTCGGCACGCCCGGTGGGGTTGTTGGGTGAGCACAACAACGTGACGACCGGTTTCGACTCGTCGAGGACAGTGTCGACGACCTCGAGGTCCAGACGGTGGTCCGGACCACGCCAACCGCGCACCACCGCCGTGGCGGTGAGCGAGGCGATGTGGCTGTGGAGGGCATAGGTCGGCTCGAACAACGCCGCGCTCCGCCCCGCGCCCCCGTAGGCGAGCAAGAGGCACTGCAGGACCTCGTTGGACCCATTGGCGCAGAACACCCGCGCCGGGTCGACCCCGTGGAACGCTCCGAGCGCGCCACGCAGCTCGGTGGCGTGGCGGTCGGGATAGCGGTTGAAGTCGATGCGACCGAGCTCGGCGCGCAGCTCGTCGAGCCACTCCTGGGGAGGCGGCAGCGGCGACTCGTTGGTATTGAGGCGCACCTCGACGTCGACCTGAGGAGAGTGGTAACCCGACAACAGCGTCAAGTCGGGGCGCAGCGGTACGGGGCCTCCGGTCATTTCTCGCCCCGCACCACAACGGACTGGGCATGCGCCGGCAGCCCCTCGGCCTGCGCGATGGCAGCCACGTGAGGTGCGAGGCGGGCCAGCGCCTCGCCGTCCATCGACACCGCGTGAATGTGGGTGCGGAAGTCGTCGACCCGCAGGGCTGACGCGAAGCGTGCCGTGCGGGCCGTGGGCAGCACGTGGTTGGGGCCGGCGAGGTAGTCGCCCACGCTGGCCGGCGCGTAGGGGCCCAGGAACACGGCGCCGGCGCAGCGCACCAACGGGAGCAATGCGGCGGCATCGTCCACGAGCAGCTCGAGGTGCTCGGGCGCCACCGCGTTGGACAGCGCCAGCGCCTGCGCCGGTCCTTCCACCAGCGCCACGTACCCGCCCGATCCCAGGGTCGCCTCGAGATCGGCGCGCCGCGGTGAAGCCGCCACCAGCAGGTCGACCTCGACCTCGATGGCATCGGCGGCTTCGGGCGACCACGTCACCAGCCAGGCGAGGCCGTCGGGGCCGTGCTCGGCCTGGACGACGACGTCGATGGCCGCCCACGCCGCCGGCGTGGTGTCGTCGGCCACCACCACCACCTCGGAGGGCCCAGCCCAGGCTGAGGGAACTCCCACGATTCCCGACACCTGCCGCTTGGCCTCGGCCACGTAGCGGTTGCCAGGGCCGGCGATGACGTCGACCCGCCGTATGGACTCGGTGCCAAAGGCCATGGCCGCCACGGCCTGGGCACCACCCACGCGATAGACCTCGTCGATGCCGGCTATGGCCGCGGCGGCCAGGGACTCGGCGGCGACGGCGCCATCGGCTCCCGGCGGCACACACAGGACCAGCTCTGCCACACCGGCCACTCGGGCGGGAGCGGCGCACATGAGCACCGTGGAGGGATAGCGGGCCCGTCCCCCCGGGGCGTACAACCCGGCCCGGGCCACGGGCCGCAGAAGATGGTGTACGAGGACCCCGTCGTTCTCGAAATCAGCCGGCGCCTCCGGCTCGTGGCGGTGGTATGCGAGGATGCGCGCGTAGGCCACCTCGAGCGCCCTTCGAAGATGAGGGACGAGCCCGGCGAGAGCGGCGTCGAGCTCCGCGGTCGGGAACGCGCAATGTGTCGATGTCGACACCGTCGAAGCGCGCCGTCAGCGCGCGGACGGCCTCGTCACCCCCGGCGCGCACCTGGTCGAGGAGGGCGCGCACCGCCTCGGTCGGGAAAGTCCTCCTGGACCGGGGGGCGCGGCAACGCGCCCGCCAGCTCCGCGACGGGCACACCACGCAGGTCCAGGTGTTTCATGGGCACGAGGATCCGATGGTACTCGGGGCACCTGCGTCCTCCGCCCCTGGTGAGGGCCGCGGAGATCGTCAGCGAGCCCGGCGGTACCGAACGGTCGCTTCGCATCACCTCGACGGATAGGTCATCATCAGGGCGTGTCCGCCCCCTTGGCCGAGCTGTCCTCGGTGGCCACCGCGCTCGAAGAGTTGCGCCATCGCGTCGCCACCATCGCCGAGCAGGCGGCCTCCGACCACGACGACGACACGGCGTCCGAGCTCTTCGCCGTGGAGCGGGCCCTCACCGGCGCCGGTCGGCGGCTCGGTCGCATCACCTCGGCCCCCCGTCGCCGCCACTGAATGCGCTGACGGCGCCCTTACGGGCGCCGTCGCGCGAGCGGACCAGGCGGCGGATCCCGGCCGCGCTCCTCGGAACCAGGTGGCGGGAACCGGTTCCGTCACCCATTACAACACCACGCCATGTCCGGACCTTCCAGGCACATCGAGCAAAACATCAGCCCAACTCGGCCCCCCGGTCGCTCAGTGCACGGGAACCAGGGAAGAGGGGCAGATGTCGGCCAGGAGGCACTCCTCGCACCGGGGCGTGCGGGCCCCGCACACCCTGCGGCCGTGCAGGATGAGGCGCAGGCTCAAGGGCCCCCACTCCTCGGGTCGGGACCAGGGCGTCGAGGTCGCTCTCGACCTTCACCGGGTCGGTCTGCAGCGGTCAGGCCCAGCCGACGGGTCAGCGCGGCCGACGTGGGTGTCGACGGGCAGGCCGGGCAGGCCCATGGCCACGCTGCGCACCACGTTGGCCGTCTTGCGGCCGACGCCGGGAAGGCTGGTGAGGTCCTCCATCGATGACGGCACCTCCCCGCCGAAGCGCTCGGTCACGCCCTGGGCCATTCCCACGAGGTTCTTGGCCTTCGAGCGGAAGAAACCGGTCGACCGGATCCGCTCCTCGAGGTCCTCGATGGACGCGTGGGCAAGCGCCTCGGAGTCGGGTACGCCGCGAACAAACCCGGCGTCACCATGTTCACCCGCTCGTCGGTGCACTGGGCCGAGAGGATCGTCGCCACCAGGAGTTGGAACGGCCCCTCGTGCCGGAGCGCACACAGCTCCTCGGCAGTGCCCGGATACTCCGCGGCCAGGCGCGCCACCACCTCACGCGCCCGGCCGCGCAAGGAGCGGGGTCGTGCCACCGCCTCACAGTACCGAGCTGACCGGCTCAGCCCCGGGTCGACGGGCCCGTTCGGGTGGCCCAGGTAGCCTTCGGCCGTGCATCCCGTCGAGGTGAAGCGTCGGATGGGCGAGTCCGACATCGCCGAGGTGTCGCAGCTCCTCCAGCAGGCGCTCGTCGCCGACGGGCACTATCCGCTCGGTGAGCACAAGTGGCTCGACCTGGTTCACGGAGGCCGCAAGGGTTTCGCCGGCTTCGTCGCCCGGGAGCCCTCCAACGGCCCTCTGGTCGGCTACGCCCAATTGAGCCGCGGGCACGACACGTGGGGCGTCGAGGTCGTCATCCGCCCCGACCACCGCAAGCCCGACGCCGACGTCGGGATCAGCCTGCTGGCGGCGGCGCTGCGCGAGATCGCTCGCCAGGGCGGCGGGCACCTGCACCTGTGGGTGCCCAAACCCACGCCGCACACCGACGCCATGGCCGAGACCTGTGGTCTGAGGCGCGGGCGAGACCTCTACCAGATGCGCCGAACCCTGCCCGTCGAAGACGACCATCCTCGGGTCGCCACCAGGCCGTTCGAGCCCGGCGTCGACGAAGTGGCATGGCTCGAGGTCAACAACCGGGCGTTCTCCTCGCACCCCGAACAGGGCGGGTGGAGTCTCGACACCATCCTCGAGCGCGAGGCGGAACCCTGGTTCGACCCCGAGGGATTTCTCCTCCACGAGCGCGACGGGCGCCTGGCGGCGTCGTGTTGGACGAAGGTGCACCACGACACCGAGCCGCCTCTCGGGGAGATCTACGTGATCTCGGTGGACCCCGACTTCCAAGGCCTCGGTCTCGGCCGCGACCTCGTCCTCGCCGGGCTCGATCACCTGTCGTCGCGTGGGCTCACCGTGGCGATGCTCTACGTCGACGCCGACAACACCTCGGCGGTGCACCTCTACGAGACGCTCGACTTCGACGTCGACCACACCGACCGGGCCTACGTCACCGACGTGCCGCCAGCCTCGTGAGCCCCAACGGTCGGGAATCGGCGCCTCCTTCGCGGGGAAGCATTGTGACGCCACTATCACAAGCCGCCACTCTGCGAGGTTCATCAATCTTGGGGATGCGTGCACGGGCGCCGACTGCTGACGTTGCACGTGAACACTCGCCCGTCGCCGACTGAGGGGCCCGGTCTCCCAGCCGGCGGGCAGAGGGGGGCAAAGTGGGACGCTTTCAGGCCACGGCCACCCGACTCAGCATTGTCGGCGCGCTCGCACTCATCGTCGGATCCTCCTTGGTGGCGGGCGTCATTGCGCAAGCCATAACGACCTCCGCCTTCGCCGACACCTCTCCCTATGAGGTCTTCTGTCCCAATACCCCGATAGGAAACCTCGTCCTCAACGACGTGGTCGTGACAGGCACGCTTTCCCCGGCGAGCCCCACTGCCGGCCAGCAGTTCAACCTGACCGGACTGCAGACCCAGGCACAGGTCCCCGCCACCGTCGTGCAACAGGCCGAAGCAGTGGGCCTTACGTCTCTCACCGGCACCGAGACGAGCACGGTCGAGGCCACCGGAGCGACACCTGCTTCGATCTCGACCGGATCCTTGGCCTTCGACGTGCCCATCCCCAATCCCGTCCCGTCGTCGGGCGTGACCCTCGACATCCCCTCGCCTTCCACCACTGTCGGCCCCTTCACGGCGACGAGCGGCAACGTCACCGTGAGCTCTAGTCCGGAAGCCGAGATCACCTTCGACGATGGCCCTGGTGGACTGATCGACCTGCAGTGTGCGTCCTATGCGAATGACTCCCTGCCGTCGGGACTCACGAACCAAACCCCGCCGGGGCTCCCGTTCTCTCCGGTGATCGCCACCGCCGGACAGACGAGCACACCTCCGTCGCCTTCGGCGCTGACCGGCCCCTACGAGCTCTACTGCCCGCACAGCCCTGTGGGTGATCTCGTGTTCAACGGCGTCACCACCACGGCCACGATCTCGGCCTCGAGCCTCTCGGCGGGCCAGCAGTTCCAAGTTACGGGCTATCAGACCCAGATCCCGCTCCCCGCCGGTCTGGTGTCGGCCGCGGCCGGGCTCGGCAACAGCAGCTTCGATGGTTTGGCCGCCAGTGCCGTCGATGCCTACGGTGCCACGCCCCCGGAGGCCTCCACAGGCTCCATGGCCTTCGATGTGCCCATCCCGAGCACGGTGCCGTCGTCGGGACTCGCGGTGAGTTTCCCTTCCTCGCCCGCCACCCTCGGTCCTTTCACGGCGAGCGGCGGCCCCGTCACCATCGCGCAGGACCAGTCGACGCTGGTGGTCGCGGCCTTGTCGAGCAAGGCCTTCAAGATGTCGTGCACTGCCTATCCCAACGACAGCATCGCGACCTCGGGATCGACCGGTACCGCCCCCACAGGACCCCCGATCCGGCCCGTGATCGCCACGTCGTCGGCATCGGGGACCCCCACGACGACCCCCCGACCGTGCCGCCGACATCTCCCACCACCTCGCACGGGCCCCTATGAGATGTACTGCCCGGGCAGCCCCGTGGGGGATCTCGTCCTGAACGACACGACCACGACGGCGTCGATCTCACCCTCCACGCTGTCCCAAGGCCAGCAGTTCCAGCTGGCCAACCTGCAGACCCAATTCTCGATCCCACAAGCCGTGGCCCAGCAGGCCGAGAACCTCGGGCTCACCCAGATCACCGGGGACGCGTCGATGTTCCTGGACACCACGGGGGTGTCCGGCTTGGACGGGCCGATCCCGGCTCCCCATCGCCAATCCGGCGGACAGCGGCACGAGCCGATCCAAGTTCCGTATCCGTACCCAGACCAGTTCGGCGCGGTCGTCGACATGCCCTTCGACGTCACGCTTCCCAATCCCGTTCCCTCCACGGGAGTCCAGTTCGTCGCCACACCTTCGCCAGCGTCGTCCGAGACATTCACGGCCGTCGGAGGGCCCATCGCCATCGACGTCGGCGAGATCAACCTGAACGTCACCGAGTTCGGTGACAGCTTCGGGCTCTTCTGCACCACCTATCCCAACGACAGCGAGCCCACCGGCATCACGACCAGCGCACCGACCGTTTCGTCCATCGAGCCGGTGATCGCCACCGGGCAGGCCACCATCACGCCACCTCCTCCGATCGGCCCGGGGGGCGTGGGCCCCTACGAGCTGTACTGCCCCGGAACTCCCGTCGGCAACGTCGTCCTCAACGAGGTCACGACATCGGCGAGCCTGTCACCGCCTGACCCCGCACCGGGCCAGCAATTCAACGTGACGGGCTATCAAGTCCAAGTCCCCCTCCCGCAGTCGATCGCCTCGGCCGCGGCCGCGCTCGGGCAACACGGCGATCACGGGGACCGCGTCGGCCACCCTCGACGCGGCCGGAGCCAGCCCGTCGACGATCTCGACAGGAACGTTGAGCTTCGATGTCCCACTCCCACAACAGGTGCCCGCGTCAGGCGTGACTCTGGTGGTGCCGAGCACGCCCACGACCGTCGGCCCGTTCACGGCGTCGAGCAGTTCGATCACCATCGCCCAAAACGCGGCTGTGAATCTGGTGCTGGTCGTGTCGGGCAGCAATCTCAACCTCAGCTGTACCGCCTATCCCGACGACAGCGCTCCCACCGGCATTGCCACGGCTCCCCCTGCCAATGCGCCCTTCTCGCCGGTGATCGTGACGGCGGGCCAGCCCACGATTCCGACGACACCCACCACCCCGACGACGCCACCCACGACGCCCGTCACCATCCCTCCCGGGGCGCCGACGGGCTCCTACGAGCTGTACTGCCCCGGGACTCCGGTCGGCAACATCGTCCTCAACGACGTCACGACGACAGCCTCGATCCCCACCGACCTGTCCCCGGGCCAAGGGTTCTCGGTGTCGAATTTCCAGACGGAGGTCGGCCTTCCCTCTTCTATCGTGTCGGCTGCCGCCGCGTTGGGGAACTCCGCCATCACCGGTACCGCCACAGTCAAGATCGATGCCAGCGGAGCGACCCCGGCGTCGGTGGCGGCCCGCCCGATCGCCATCAACGCGCCGATCCCGAGCCCGGTGCCGTCGTCGGGGCTGACACTGAGCCTCCCCTCGACTCCGGGCACCGTGGGCCCGTTCACGGCCGCCGGCGGTGCCATCACCATGTCGATCGACCGGGGCGTTTCGCTCGGGCTGGTCGTGTCGGGCAGCACCCTCAACCTGACATGCACCCCGTACACCGACAACAGCGCCCCCTCCGGCATCTCCTCCACCGCTCCCGCCGGCTCGCCCATCTCGCCGGTGATCGCCATCGGTTCGACTGGATCCTCCACCTGTGCCGGGCCTGCGTCCTGCACGACGACTGTGACGGCCGTGGGACCGACACCGACGACCGTGGGATCCTCACCCACGACGGTGGGATCGACGTCGCCTCCCACCACGACGACGCAGTCCTCCACGGCCTCGGGCGAGGTCACCCAGGCGTTCGAGACGCTGTTCGATCCAACCGCCTCGATCGCGGACAAGGTGGCGGCGATCCAGGATGGCACCTCCATCGAAACCGACCTGAACCAGGCGTTCTCGTCCTCGTTGAGCTCGTCGGCAACGGGAGTGAGCGTTGACGACATCTCGTTCCCCGACAGCTCGGGATGTACTCAGGCCGGTCTCCCCAGCCCGTGCGCCACCGTGTCCTACGACATCCTCGGGCAAGGCGGCACGACGCTCCTGCCCGGTAACCAGGGCTCGGCCGTGTCCGTCGACGGCACCTGGCTCGTGTCCACCAACACGGCGTGCACGCTGCTCCAACTCTTCTACCAAGCCGAGGGCAAGACCGGGTCACCGCCCGGGTGCCCTTCGAGCGTGGCACCGACGACGGCAACCACGGCGGACCCGAGTTCGCCCGGAGGAGCAGCCACCGGGTCTTCGCTCTCGGGGGCGTCGGACCCGCCCAGCAAGGCGGACCCACCCAGCAACGCGGACCCAGTCGTCCAGGCCAGCTCCGGGTCTCTGGCCTTCACGGGCCTGGGCGCAGTGGCTCAGTGGGTGGCGATCGTCGGCGGGGCCCTCATCGTCCTGGGCTTCGCCATGCTCGTCATGGTGGACACCCCTCGTCGGCTCGTGTACCGGCTGGCCCATCTCAACCCGGTGCAGCGGCGCACCCCACCCACAGCACGCGCCCTGGACGTGCCGAGTGCCAGCACCCGGACCGACAGAGCGGCAGGCGGCGAGGCCCTGTGGATCACGGGGCGTTAGTGCACAGCCGAGATGCCCACCGCCGTGCCGACGCCATAGGTCACCGCCGCCGGTAGCGCGGTCACGAGAAGCTGGCGCACCGACGAACGCCACCAGCTCCGGTGCGTGAACGCTGCCAGCGCGGCGCCGACGGCCAGCGCCGACACCGCCCCCACGGCGACAGAGGCCACCACCGCGCCGGTCCCCCGAGCTACGAGCCACGGGACGAGCGGTATGAATGCGCCCAGTGCGAAGGTGGCGAACGACGACGCCGCCGCCTGTAACGGCCGGCCGAGCGAACCGCGGATCGATGCCGAGCTCCTCGCGGGCGTGGGTCTCGAGCGCCAACTCCGGTGTCCGCATCATCTCGTCGGCGAGGGTACGGGCCACGGAGGGGTCCACACCACGCTTCTCGTAGATGCCCACGAGCTCGCGCCGCTCACCCTCGGGGCGATTCCTGATCGCGTGCTTCTCCAAGGCCAGCTCGCGCTCGAGGAGCTCGCGCTGGGCCGACATGGAGACCCACTCGCCCGAGGCCATGGAGAACGCGCCGGCCGATCAGCAGGGCGAGCCCAGCCAGGCGCACCACGCTCGGCCCCGCGTCGGCGCCGGCAAAGCCGAGGATCAGCGACACGTTGGTGACGAGCCCATCAGCCACCCCGAAGACCGCGGCGCGGGCCCCGCCACCCTGCACGCTGTCGGTGGTGGTGGTCCCCCATGTGGACCTCGCCCACGCCACGCATGCTGGGGTGGTCCGCCGATGTACGGCGGCCGAACAGCCGGGACGTCCGGCCCCTGGCCTCGAGCTCGCCCGTCGCCTTCACCACCGCGAGACTACCGACCGGGCCGAGTTCAGGCGTCCACCCGGACCTGCAAGAATGACCCGATGGCCGAGCCCCGACGCTGGTTCGACCCGTCGCAGCCCCAGACGCTGCAGGGTGCGGTGATGCTCTCCTACGCGACAGCGGTCATCAGCCTTCTCTTTGTCCTGTTCGGGGCGTACCCGCTGGTGATCTCGCTCGGCCTCGGCGTGGCCGGCTACGGCGTGGCCAACGAGTTGCGGTGGGGCTACTGGCTCGGGATCGTGCTGGCCGGGATCAGCGTGCTCGTCTATCTGCTCGTCCTCTTCGCCAGCGGGTTCGGCGGGATCATCATCAATCTGGCCTTCATGGTCGTCCTCATCGCCCTGTTCCTTCATCCGCAGAGCCGCGAGTACCAGCGCATCTGGTTCAAGTGAGCGCGCCGGCCGGTCCCACTGGGCACAGGGCACGGTGCCCGGCGTAGTGTCGTGACATGACGACGACCGTTTCGAGCATCGAGGAGCTCAACAAGCTTGCGGGCCAGCACCTCGGATGGTCCGACTGGCACGTGATCGACCAGGATCAGGTGAACCTGTTCGCCGACGCCACCGGCGACCACCAGTGGATCCACGTCGATCCCGATCGCGCCGCGTCGGGGCCCTTTGGCGCCACCATCGCCCACGGCTACCTGACCTTGTCGATCATTCCCGCCATCCTGCACGAGGTGATCCGGGTCGAGGGCTTCAAGTTCGGCGTGAACTACGGGTGCAACAAGGTCCGCTTCCCCTCGCCGGTCAAGGTGGGCTCCAAGCTGCGCCTCGGGGCCGCCGTCGGCTCGGTGGAGAGCGTCGGGGCAGACGGTGTCCAAGTCGTCCTCGACATCACCATGGAGACCGAAGGCTCGGACAAGCCCTCGTGCGTGGCCCAGGTCGTCTACCGCTATTACTGGTGACGAGTCGGGCAGGTCGGTCGGCTCGGCCTGACGTCGGTCGGCTCGCCCTCACAACGGGAGATCACCGGTAGCCGATCGCGTGGTGCCGTGCTCGGTGTACGCCGCGATGACCGCTTCGGCCACCCGCCACTTGTGGATCTCGTCGGCACCGTCGGCGAAGCGGCTCCAGCGCGCCTGGAGCAGCATGTCCGACAGCGGTGAGTCCTTGGAGTACCCGAGCGCTCCGTGGACCTGCACGGCCCGGTCGACCACCCGCCACAACGTGTTGGCCACGTGATGCTTGGCCATCGACACCTCGGTGGTGAACGGAAGCCCGTGCTCGATCCGGTAGGCGGCGTGGAGCACCATGAGCTTGGCCTGGTACAGCTCGATCGCCGACTCGCTCACCAGCCACTGGATCCCCTGCTTCTCCGACAGGTACGACCCGTGCGAGTAGCGCTGCGTGGCCCGGGCCACCATGAGGTCCAGTGCCGTCTCGATCTGACCGATCCAGCGCATGCAGTGCGCCAGACGGGCCGGCCCCAGCCGGTACTGCCCGAGACGGTGACCATAGCCGCGCTCGCCCAGCCGGTTGGCATCAGCCACGCGGCAGGTCGGTGATGCGGATCTCGCAATGGTTGTGGCTCCCAGCCATGGTCTCGACGTCGCGCACGATCTCCCAACCCGGTGAGGGCACGTCCACGATGAAGGCCGTCGTGGCGGCCTGGGGCACCTCGGGGTCGTCCTCGGTGCGGGCCAGCAGGATGGCGAACCGGGCGCCGCGTGCCCCACTGATGAACCATTTGTGCCCGTTGATGACCCACTCGTCGCCGTCGAGCACGGCCCGGGTGCGCATGAGAGTGGGGTCCGAGCCCGCCACCTCGGGCTCGGTCATGGCGAAGCACGACCGCACCGTGCCCTCGCACATGGGCGCCAGGTAGTGCTCCTTCTGTTCGTCGGTCCCCCAGTGCAGCAGGGTGTGCATATTGCCCTCGTCGGGGGCGTAGCAGTTCACGACGTACGACGCCGCAGCGCGCCTTGGCCGCTTCGGCTGACACTGCCGCCAAGGCTGTCGGCCCCAGGCCCACTCCGCCCCAGTCCCGGGGCATGTGGGGCATCCACAGGTCCAGCTCCCGTGCCCGTGCCCGCAAGCGGTCGAGCTCCGCCCGCCAATCGCCGCGACCCGATCCCTCGGCGGCGAGGCGTTCCTCGGTGGGGCGCACGTCGTCGTCCACGAACGCCCGCATGCGCACACGGGCCTCCTCGACGTCGGGGTCAAAGGTGAAGTCGATGGCCATGGCTCGCATTCTTCCACCCCCAGACGGCTAGGGCGGCGTGTCGTACTCCGACTCGTGCGCCCGCAGGTCTCGAGCACGGGCCTCGACGCTTCGCACCGCTGCGGCTACTACCTCGGGTGCGTCGCGGGGAACGAAGTGCCCCGCGCGGGCCACGGTCACCAACTCGCTCCCGGGGATCGACGCCGCGATGCTGGCCGAAACCACGGGGGGGACCACCAGGTCCCATGCCCCGGAGATAACGATGGTGGGCGCCCGCACCGATCCCAGCGCTGACTCGACGACGCCGATCTCGCGGACGAGGACGCGCTGCTCGCCCACGAAGCTCCGCCACACCTGCCGGCCCTGCTGCCCCGACACTCTGTGATAACGCTCGTCGGGCAGGGTGGCGCGAAGCCATTCGAGCGCGGTGTGGTGTTGAGCGGCGACCACGTGACGCACGCGCGGCAACACGCGTCCCAACGCGAACAGGCTCGCCGCGCTCAAGGCGTCGCCCACCAACGGCGTGGCGAGCAGACGGTCGAGCATGTTCAGGCTGGCGGCGCGACCGATCGACCCCACCAGAACGAGGCCCGAAACGAGCTCGGGTCGGCGCGCGGCGAGCACGATGGCGACTCCCCCGCCGTAGCTGTGACCCACCACGGTTACCGGCGCCGCGTCGAGCTCGGCGACGACGCCGCCGAGCACCTCGGCATTGCCCTCGATGCTCAAGGTCTCGTCCCCACTGCGGCCGTAGCCGGGACGGTCGACGATGAGGAGCCGGTGATCTGTCAGCTCCGCCGCCACCGGGTCCCAGTCGCTCCCCAGACCAGGCTGCCCATGGACGAACAGGACCGGGTCGCCCCGGCCGATGTCAAGAACGAACGGACGGCGCAAGATGCTCGTCCCCACCACCAGTGCTCAGCGGCGTGCCGTCAGGAGTCTGCGCCGTATCGTCCGATGCCGGGCGTGGCCCTGGGGCTTCGGGGTCCCAGGCAGGGATGTCCACACGGAACACGGCGCCGGCACCCGGGGCGGTGTCGACGCTGGCCCGCCCGCCATGGGCGCCGGCCAAGGCAGCCACGATCGACAGTCCCAGGCCGGTACCTTCGCCAGTACGAGCCTCGCTGCCACGATAGAAGCGATCGAAGACCCGGGCCGCCTGCTCGGCGTCGAGCCCGGGACCCTCGTCGGCCACCTTCACCACGGCGCTCGGCCCGTCCCGCACGACCTGCACATGGACGGGTGTGGCGGGAGGAGTGTGCACCGTGGCGTTGTGCAGGATGTTGTCCACGATCTGGCGCAGACGAGCGGCATCGCCTTGCACCATCACCGGACCGTCCATCTCCAGCGTGACAACCCGTCCGCTGTCGGTCGTCCGCACCGCGTGCACGGCGTCGCCCACCACCTTGCACAGGTCGACGGCGTCGCGCTCGAGGGGACGGCCCTGGTCGAGGCGGGCCAGCAGGAGGAGGTCGTTGACGAGCAGGCCCATGCGCGACGCCTCTCCCTCGATACGCTCGGCCGCGCGCCGTCGTTCGTCCTCGGTGTCGAATGCTCCCTTGCGCAAGAGCTCGGCGTAGCCCCTGATCGAGGTCAGAGGTGTCCGCAGCTCGTGCGACGCGTCGGCGACGAAGCGCCTCAGGCGCGCCTCCGATGACGTGCGCTCCCTGAAGGCGGCCTCGATCTGGCTCAACATGCCGTTGAGCGCCACACCGAGGCGACCGACCTCGCTGCGATCATCGGCACGACGGATACGCCGAGTGAGGTCCCCACCCGCGATAGCCCCCGCTGTCTCGGTCATGTCGTCGAGTGGGCGCATGCCCAACCGGACGACCCACAACACCAGCAGCAACAGGGCCACCATGACACCTATGGACACGAACAACTCGATGTGTGTCAACGACGCCAGCGTCTTCTCGGTAGGGTCGAGCGAGATGGCCGTCACCAAGGTTCCGCCCGGCACCGCCACGGCCTGCACCCGGTAGTCGGTGTGACTCGAGCCCACGGCGGACACGTTGGTCGACCGGCTCTGCGGCGAGTACGGGCCGTGCTTGGTGCCGAACACGGCTGGTTTGGGAATGGGCTGCACGCGAAGCGCCGGGGGCAGCGCGGGAGCAGGGTCAGGATTCCCGGCCCCGCCGGAGGGAACCCGGATGACGACCTTGCCATTGGAGGAGATGACCTCGACATAGACATCGGATCCCACTCGGGCCGAGAACGCCGCGCTGTTCAGACGCGGGTCCGGGCGCGTACCGAACCGGACACCACCGGTGGGCTTCGAGCCGAGCTCGTCGAGCCATGCTCGGGGGTTTGTGAGGGGGGTGCGGTCCCCTGCTTTGAGGTCGCGCTGGTACACCTGGGAGATGTAGGTATAGGCCTGGTCCTGGGAGACATCGATCTGCTCGTCGAGCCTCCCGAGGAGGAACGAACGCAGCGACGACGACGTCAAGACGTCGGTGGTGACGAGACCGGCGATGAGCAGCACGAGCATGCCCACCACCAGTCGGCGCCTCAGCGACACCTCGGTCCTGTCTCCCGCTGCGTGGGAATCAGGCCTGCCATCGGCTACTCCTTCTCGCGTGGAAGGCGGAGGGTGTACCCGACCCCGCGGATGGTGTGGATCAACGGCGGCTCGAAGCAGTCGACCTTCTTGCGAAGGTAGCTGATGTAGGTCTCGACGATGTTGGGATCGCCGTCGAAGTCGTAATTCCAGACACGATCGAGGATCTCGCTCTTGGACAAGACGCGTCGGGCGTTCTCGAGCAGATACCGCAACAGGTTGAACTCGGTAGCCGTCAACTCGACGAGAGAACCCTGGCGCCATACCTCGTGTGTCTCGTCGTCCATCTCCAGGTCCGAGAACTGGAGCCGCCCGTTCTCTCTGGTCGGTGTGGTCCGGCGCAGGACGGCGCGGATCCGGGCCACCAGCTCGTCGAGGCTGAAGGGCTTGGTCACGTAGTCGTCGCCACCGGCGGTGAGGCCCCCGACCTTGTCTTCGTTAGCGTCGCGTGCCGTCAGGAACAGCACGGGCGTCCTGTTCCCCTGGGCCCGCAGCCGCCGGCACACCTCGGTGCCGTCGACGTCGGGAAGCATGACGTCCAACAGCACCAGGTCGTGGTGTCCCCGCCCCGCCAGTGTCATGGCATCGTTCCCGGTGGCGGCGGTCTCCACGGCGAAACCCTCGAAGCGCAGCGCGGCGCCGAGCAGGTCGGTGATGTAGGGCTCGTCGTCGACGACCAGGATCCGGGTGGGCATGCTCACGCGTCCATGTTCTCAGATGACAGGGCCATCCAGCGTGTCAACCTGCCGGCCCTAAGCCGCGGCCCCCGTCCGGGCACGGCTGGCGCCGCCCCGCACCAGGGCGCGCCCGGCACGCCTGCAGGCCCACCACGTCACCAGGGCCAGGGCCTCTACCACGATGTACATGGACATCTTGGACTTCCCGTCCACCCTGTCCACGAAGCGGATCGGTACCTCGGTGACATGTCCCCCGTGCTCCAGGATCTGGAGGACCATCTCGATCTGAAACCCGTATCCCTCGGCCCGGACGCTGTCGAGATCGATCCGGCGCAGAGCATCGGCGCGGTACGCCCGGAACCCCGACGTCGAGTCGGCGACGTGCAACCCCAGCAGCACTGCGGCGTAGACGTTGCCACCCTGGGACAGCAGGCGGCGGTGCCAGCGCCAGTTGGGAATGGAGCCACCACCGACATAGCGCGACCCCACGACGAGGTCCACACCCTCTGTGAGGGGAGCGATCAGGCTCGGCAATGCCTCGGGCTCGTGCGACAGATCGGCGTCCATCTCGACGAACGCTTCCCAGCCGCGTTCGAGGCCCCACGCGAATCCGGCGCGATACGCGCTCCCCAAACCAGACTTGTCGGCGCGCCGGAGGACGTCGATATTGCCGAACTCGGCGCCGAGGCTCTGGGCCATGTCCGCCGTCCCGTCGGGGCTCCCGTCGTCGACGACCAGAACCCCGCCATCGGGCAGCGCGGCCCGAATACGGCGCAAGACGCGCTCGATGTTCTCGGCCTCGTTGTACGTGGGCAAGACCACCAGAACGCGCACGGCGGCAGCCTAGGGGACCGGCGTGGGGCCGCCCCCGGCACCCACCACTTCCAGCTGCGCCTCGGGAGCGGTGGACTGCCACATCTCCCTCACGACCACCTGGATCGACCCGGCGATAGGAATGGCGAGCAGGGTACCCACGAACCCCCCGAAAAACCCACCCACCAGGTCGCCGATGTTGGCTCCCATCAAGATGGCGATGAGCACCAGGAGCGGGTTGATGCGCACCGTCTTGCTCATGACGATGGGGTTGAGCACGTGGTTCTCGATCTGGGTGTAGGCCAGGAAGACCACTGCGAAGACGATGAAGGCGCTGAGCGAGTGCGCCAGAGCGAACAAGGCGGTAGGGATCCCCGCCAGGGCCCCACCCACCAGAGGCAGGAAGTCGAAGAGCGCCACCCACAAGGCCCACAGCAGCGCGTAGGGCACACCCAGTAACACCAGGGAAACGAAAACCACGAGCCCCGCAATGACCGACGTGATGAAGTTCCCGAGCATGTAGCCGGTGACCGACCGGTGCACCTCTCCGGCGACCCGGGTGAGGCGGGCGCCACGCTCGGGTGCAAAGAGACGGAGGACTCCCACGCGTAACTTGGGGGCTTCGAGCAACAGCAATAGAACGAGCATGAACACCACAAATGTGGCGAAGCCGAGTGTGAGAGCACCCGTCCCGAGCTTCAACGCCGGTTTGGAGAGCGTCTTGGCGTATGCCTGGAGCTTGGGGATGTTCTGCTGCACCCAGTGTTGCACGTGGTACTTGCGCGCCAGGTGTCCGATCCACCCCCTGCCATTCTCGGCATCCTTGGCGTAGCTCGGAAGCTTGGAGATGAGATGGGCCAACCCATTGGCGAGCGGAGCGCCGAACGCATAGGCGAGACCGGCAAACACGAGCACCGCGAACACGGTGACGACGGCCACGGCGTATCCACGTCGGGGAAACCCCTTCTGCAGCAGGACGACCAACGGGTTGAGCAGCAGGGCTATGAAGCCGGCCACGGCCATGAGAAGGAGCACGTCGCGCAGCTTGTAGACGATCTTTCCGGCCATGAGCGTGGCCACGACGACGCCTACCGTGATGAGGATGGCCTGCAGGGGGACGTTTCGTTCGTCGGCCCATTCCCAGAGCCGGGCGCGCCGAGTCACCGGCGGTGGAGGGACCTCCAGCATGCGTCAAGCATGGCAGCTGGCACTACGCCCACCGCGGCACTGGCGCCCCCCGAGACGGCGGCGACGCCACCATTCCCGGGCAGACGCACATGGCCGTGTCGCGGCCTGTGACGTGGAAACATGGCCCCCGATGGAGGAGGGAGCCGAGGTCGCCCCCCGGGGCAGGCGCGTGCGCAGGCAGGTGAAGTGGGGCCTCTACGCGGTCGGGCTCTTCCTCATCCTCGAGTACCTGGTCCTGCCCCAGCTGGCCGGCGCCCGTAAGTCGGTGAACCTCCTGGGAAGAGTCAACACCGTCTACGTCGTCGCCGGTGTCGTGCTCGAGACCGCGGCGTTGGTGTCCTACAGCCAGCTCACCGACACAGTGCTGCACCACGAGGGCCCCCCGCGTTGGCGTCTGCTTCGGGTCAACCTGTCGAGCCTGGCGGTGAGCCACATCATGCCGGGGGGCACCGCGCCGGGGACGGCGGTCTCCTACCGGCTGCTCACCCAGTCCGGAGTCCCGGGTGCGGACGCCGGCTTCGCGCTGGGCATGCAGGGAGTCGGATCCGCGCTCGTGCTCAACTCGATCCTGTGGTCTGCCTTGCTCGTGTCGGTGTTCGTGCACGGATACAACCCGTCGTACGCGGTGGCCGCCGGAGCGGGAGTCGTGCTCATGGGCCTGTTCGCCGGCGTGGTAATGGCGCTCACCCGGGGGCGCAACCGCTCGATCGAGATCATCCGCCGGTGGTCGGGGCACGTCCCTTTTCTCGACGGCGACAAGCTCGCAGTCCAGCTCCACCGCGTGGCGGAACGTCTCGGCCAGTTCCTGGCCGAGCGCCAGCTGCTCGCACGCGCCATCGGCTGGGCGGCCGCCTTCTGGTTGCTGGACGCGGCGTCGTTGTTCGTGTTCATCGCGGCTTTGGGGAAGATCGTCTCCCCCATCGACCTGTTGGTCGCCTACGGCCTGGCCCAGGTGCTCGCTGTCATCCCCATCACGCCTTCGGGCCTCGGTGTCATCGAAGGTGTGCTCATCCCCACGCTGGCCGGCTTCGGCGTGCCGCGGGGGACGGCGATCCTCGGCGTCCTCGGCTACCGGCTCGTGAACTTCTGGCTGCCCATCCCGGTCGGGGGCGTGGCATACCTGTCCCTGCGCTTCTCGGGTGAGGGCTGGCGCCAGCGCCTTCGCCACGCTCGTGACGAGGTGGTGACGCTCGACGACAGCACGGTGAGACGCGCCACCGAGGCACTCTCACCCGAGGGCTGACACGCCGGGGCTGAAGACCTACCCGGCGGCCCCGAGGGTCTCGGCATCACGTCGACGTCGGGCACGATCCCGAGCAAGCTCCTGGAGCCGGCGCTGGGCGCTTATGCCTTCGATGGTGGGGACGCGCTCCCAGGTGCCGTTGGGACCCAGCACCCAGGAATTGGTGTCGTCCATCAGGTTGAGGTCGAGCACCTCGAGCAGCCGCGCCTGCAGTTCCGGATCGGTGACAGGGGTCAGGACCTCGATGCGCCGGTCGAGGTTGCGCTCCATGAGGTCCGCCGATCCCATGAGCAGCGCAAGGGGGCGGGTGCCCGTGCCGCCGAAACGGTAGATGCGTGAATGCTCGAGAAAACGACCCACGATGGATCGCACGCGGATGGTGTCGGACAGACCGGGGACGCCGGGACGAAGGCTGCACACGCCCCGCACCACGAGATCGATGGGAACGCCCGATACCGACGCCTGGTACAGCGCGTCGATGACCTCGGGGTCGGTCAGACCGTTCACCTTGATGGTGATGCGGCCCTCGGGCCCCGCCGCCGCCTCGGCCTCGATGAGCTCGATGATGCGCTGGCGCAGAGCCATGGGAGCCACGACCAGCTTGCGGTAGTGGGCGTAGCGGCTGTAGCCGGTGAGGAAGTTGAACAGGTCGCCGACGTCGGCGCCGAGCTCGGGGTCCGCCGACAGCAGTCCTAGGTCCTCGTACTGCCGAGCCGTGCGGGGGTTGTAATTCCCGGTGCCCACGTGGCAGTAACGACGGATCCCGTCCTCCTCGCGCCGCACCACCAGGGCGGCCTTGGAGTGGGTCTTGAGCCCCACGAGCCCGTACACGACGTGGACGCCGGCTTCCTCGAGCGCTCGTGCCCACAAGATGTTGGCCTGCTCGTCGAAGCGTGCCTTGAGCTCCACCACCGCGGCCACCTGCTTGCCCGCCTCGGCGGCCTGGATGAGCGAGGCCGCGATCGGGCTGTCGCCCGAAGTGCGGTACAGGGTCTGCTTGATGGCGAGCACGTCGGGATCGGCGGCTGCCTGGGCGATGAACGCCTCGACCGACGTCGTGAACGAGTCATAGGGATGGTGGACGAGGACGTCGCGCTCGCGCAGGACCGCGAAGAGGTCGGCGGGCTCGTTGCCGGCGTTGGCGAGCCGCGGCGGGGTCATCGGGGCCCACGCCTCCTCGTGCAGGTCGGGCCGGTCGAGCTCGTACACGCCCCACAACCCCCCCAGGTCGAGCGGAGCGGCGATCTCGTAGCGATCGTCGGGACCGAGATCGAGCTCGTGCACCAACATGTCACGCATGTCGTCGGAGATCTCGGCGGCGACCTCGAGTCGGACGGCCCGTCCGAACCGGCGCCGGCGCAGCTCCATCTCGACGGCGGCCAAGAGGTCGTCGGCCTCGTCCTCTTCGAGCACCAGGTCGGCGTTGCGCGTCACCCGGAACGCGTAGTGCTCCCCGATCACCATGTCGGGGAACAACGTCGCCAGCTGGGCGGCGATGATCTGCTCCAGTGCCACGAACCGCTCGCCGTCGGGCATGACCACGAAGCGCGGCAGAAGCGGGGGGACCTTCACCCGCGCCACGCGCTCCACGCCGGTGACGGGGTCGCCGACGCGAACGATGAGGTTGAGCGACAGGTTGGAGATGTAGGGGAAGGGGTGCCCGGGGTCGACCGACAGTGGTGTGAGCACGGGGAAGATCTGGCGGTTGAACGACTCGATCAGGTACTCACGGTCGGCGTCGTCGAGCGACGACCAGTCCGCCACCCGCATGCCCGCCTCGGCCAGAGCGGGCACGACCGAGTCGAGGAAGATGCGCGACTGCCGGTCGACCAGCTCTGTGACCCGCTCGCCGATGGCCCGCAGCGCCTCGCTGGGACGCAGGCCGTCGGCGGACCGGGTGCGCAGGCCGGCGTCGACCTGGTCCTTCAGTCCGGCCACCCGCACCTGGAAGAACTCGTCGAGGCCCTCGGAGAAGATGGCCAGGAACTTCACCCGCTCGAGGAGCGGCACCGCGCTCGTCATCGGCGAGGTCGAGCAGCCGAGCCCCGAACTCGAGCCATGACAGCTCCCGGTTGGAGAACCGCTCCGGGCCACGACCCGTCGACAGGATCCTGCGCCCCCACCGGGGCCAGGATGACCGCCGCCTCGCCCACAGAGGGTGCGGGGGGGCGGCCGCGCTGGCGCCACGCGCCGGTTCGGAGGCCTGCATCAACATGCCAGGCGTACTGCCGTCGTCCGCTGGTCGGGTGCACCTGGGTGCCGGGGTCCGTGGGGTGCTCCGGCAGTAGGCTGACCAGGTGCCCCGACTCCTGCGTCGCCTCGCTCCCACCGATGGGATGCGGGTCCGCCGTCCCAGGCCCAAACGGCGCACCGAGCTGGGGCTGCTCATCTTCGGCTCCCTCATCGTCGTGGCCGCCTACGTGCTCGCCTCGGTCGGCACCACGTCGAAGATCCCCGCCAACCTGGGGCCCGTTCCTGGCCATCGTGCTCGGCCCTGGCGCTCGCCGCCCACATCGCCAACCGGATCTACGCCCCCGACGCCAACGCCGTGCTCCTGCCCATCGCCACCCTGCTGAACGGGCTCGGCTACGTGATGCTGGCCCGGATCGGGCAGCCACTGGCGCCAGGCCCAGGCGGGTTGGACGGCGGTGGGGGTGGGCGCCTACATCCTGACCCTCGTGGTGGTGCGCCGTTCCCGTGACCTCGACCGCTACCGCTATCTGCTGCTGCTGGCGGCGGTCGTGCTCATGCTGGCGCCGCTCATCCCCCACCTGGGCCAAGACCACAACGGCGCGCGCCTGTGGGTCGGCATCGGGCCCGTCAACGGCCAACCCGTCGAGCTGGCCAAGCTGGCGCTGTGCATCTTCTTCGCCTCGTACTTCGCCGAGAAGCGCGAGGTGCTGTCGGTACCCACCTTGCGCGTCGGCAACCGCCTGATGCTCGACCCCCGCCCTCTCGGTCCCCATCCTGGTGGCCTGGGGATTCGCCATGCTCGTGCTCGGGGCCGAGGACGACATCGGCTTCGCCCTGCTGATCTTCGTGCTCTTCATGGCGATGCTGTGGCTCACGTCGGGTCGCTGGAACTACGTCGCGCTCGGGCTCGTCCTCTTCGTCGCCGGGGCCGTCGCCGCCGACCGGCTGTTCACCCAGGTGAACGTGCGGGTAGCGGACTGGCTCCACCCCGTGCCCACCAGCCAGATCATGTTGGGGCTGTACGGCATGGGCACGGGGGGTCTCACCGGCACGGGCCTCGGCTTCGGGCACATCTCGGCCATCATCCCCGAGGTGCTGAGCGACTACATCTTCGCCGCCTTCGGCACCGAGATGGGGCTGCTCGGCACCACCGCCATCGTGTTCGCCTTCGTGCTGCTCGTGGGGGCGGGGATGCGCATCGCCCAGACGGCGCGCTCGGAGTTCGCCCAGATGGTGGCGGCCGGGCTCACCGTGATCCTCGGATTCCAGGCCCTGTTCATCATGGCCGGCATCGTCCGACTGCTCCCGCTCACCGGCATCACCCTGCCCTTCATGGCCTACGGGGGATCGTCGCTGGTGGCCAACTACGTGCTCATCGCGCTGCTGATGCGGATCTCCGACGAAGGAGAGCGCGCCATCGTGGCCGAGCAGGCCACCGCCATGCGTGTCCGCCGCTCCGTCCACCGCGGCGGTGCCGGTCCCCACCCGCTGACCCGTCTCCGTCACCACCAGCGCGCCCGACGGCGAACGGCGGTGCTGGGGTGCGCTCAGGCTGAGGTGTCCGCGGTTCCGGCCGGTGGCCGTTCGGGGAGGCGGCCCGCCGACTCCGGCGGGGCGTCGGCTCCGGTGAACACCCAGTCGGCCACGAGGATCGGCGTCGGGAGCCGCTGACGCAGCGCCAAGGCCAGGGCGTCGGAGGGCCGGCACGGCACGACTCGGCGCCCGCGCGGGCCCATGGTGTCGATCTCGGCGAAGAACAGCTGCCCGCGTCGCACCGTGATGCGCACTGCTTCGATGCTCACGTCGTGGCGGTCGAGGATCTCGGTGACCATCTCGTGGGTCAGCGGGCGCGGCGTGTCGATGCCACGGAAGGCGTAGGCGATGGCCGTTGCCTTCGGCCAGGCCCACGGGGATGCGGAGCTCGCGCCAGGGATCCTGCGCCTCGTGCAGCACGACCTCGGGGTTGGCGCTCGGGCAGGTCCATGGCGACGCCGGCCACCGCCACGATGCGCCACACCGGGGGACAGGGCTCGAGCGCCTCGAGGGGCGGTCGCGGCGCCCAGCCCCGGTCGAGGAATCCGCCGGCGTCGTCGTCACCACTGCGTCGAGGTCGTCGGGCTCGTCGCCGGTCAGGTCGGCGGCGTCGTTCCCCCGGCTCGACGTCGGTCATCGCTGGGCGCGCAGCTGCACCGACAGCGCGATGCCGACGGCCGAGAAGAAGGCCACGTGGCCGAGCCCCCGTAGCACAAGAAGGGAAGCGGGATGCCCGCCACCGGCATGATCCCCATCGCCATCCCGGCGTTCTCGAAGACGCTGAAGGCCACCAGGTGAAACAGCCCGCGGCCAGCAGCCGGCCGAAGGCGTCACGGGCCAGCTGCGCGCTGCGCAGAAGCCGCCACGACACGATGCCGAGCAGGATGAGCACGCCGGCGGCGCCCACGAAGCCCAGTTGCTCGCCCAGGGCCGAGAAGATGAAGTCGGTCTGCTGCTCGGGCACGTACGCCAGGTTGGTCTGCGGACCGTGGAAGAGCCCCGTGCCCCACAGCCCTCCGGAGCCGATGGCGGCCACCGACTGGCCCAGGTTGTAACCGGTGCTCTGGAGGTTCTTCCCGATGTTGAACACCGCGGTGATGCCGGTTCAGCTGGTAGCCCTTCAGGAGCTTGAGGTGCACGACGGCGAACGCACCCGTCACGGCAAGCACGAGCAGCAGCACGAGGTAGCGGTTGGGGATGCCGGCGATGATGAGCATCACCAGCAGCACCACGCGACATGACGATGCCGCTGCCGAGGTCGGGTTGCTTCACCACCAGCAGGATGGGGACCGCCGCCAGGGCCAGGACCTTGAGGAGGTCGCCTCGCCCCAGACCCTCGGGACGTCGGGCGCAGAAGGTGGCGACGGTGACGATGAGCACGAGGGTGGCGAAGGCGGAGGGCTGGATCTGGACCGGTCCGACCTGGATCCAGCGGGTCGCCCCCAGCGCGCTCGACCCGATGCCGGTGAACATGGCCAGCAGGGCCAGGACCATGCCCACGTACAGCACGGCGCTGGCGTGCTCGAGCCAGCGGTAGTCCAGTGCCGCCAGGACGACCATGACCATGCCCCCCACCACGACGTAGGCCGCCTGCCGGGTGAGGAAGTAGTGGGGGTTGATGCTCGGCCGCCGCCAGCTTGGATCGGGTGGCCGAGTAGACGAGCACCACGCCGAAGCCGGCCACCACCACCGTGGTCAGGACCAGCGCGAAGTCGACCCGGAGGACCAGGGGCCGGCCCGCAGCCGGGCGGTGGGCGAGAGGGTGCTCAACCGGTGGGCTCCGGCGGACCAGAATACCGGTCGTGCTCCCCGGCGCCACCTCACCCATCGTGGTCGACCAGGGCTGGCTCTACGACGTTCTGCGCTGGGCCGGGGTGAGCCAACCCACGCCGCGCACTGGCAGGAAGTCGTCATCAAGCCAGTCACGGTCATCGTGATCCTCCTGGTGGCGGTGCTGATCGGCTGGCTCGGCAGCCGGATCATCCGGCGCTGGATCGGGGCGGCGGCCCACAAGGCCGTGGCGCCGGGCCGACTCGCCGCCGCGCCATCGGCCCGGGCCCTCACCCTCACGGCCCTGCTCGCCAACATGTGGCGCGGCGTCATCGGCGTCATCGCCTTCTTCGTCGTCCTGGGCACCATCGGCATCAACCTCACTCCGCTGCTGGCCGGGGCCACCGTGATCGGCGCCACCATCGGCTTCGGCGCCCAGAGCATGGTGCGCGACCTGTTGGCCGGTCTTCCTGCTCATCATCGAGGGCCAGTTCGACATCGGTGACACCATCATCGTGGGCGACACGACGGGCACGGTCGAGGACCTGACGTTGCGCGTCACCCGGCTTCGTGCCGACGACGGCACCGTCTGGTTCGTGCCCAACGGCGAGATCCGCAAGCTGGCCAACGAATCGCGCGGTTGGGCCCAGGCCACCGTGGAGGTTCCCGTTCCCGCCACCGCCGCCATCGACACCGTCCTCGATTCCATCCGAGCCGCCGCCGACTTTGTGTCGAACGATCCTCGTTATGCGCCACTGTGTCTCGAACCGCCCCGCCTGTGGGGGGTGGTCGCCACCGCGGCCGATACCTATACGTGCAGGGTCTCGGTGCGTACCGCCACCGCCGACCGCGCCCGCGTCGCCCGGATCCTGCTCCAGGAGTCGGCGCGACGCCTGCAAGCCGCGGGCGTCTACGGAGGCCCGGACACCGACACCCTCGGGCAAGACGACCGCGGCTCCCTCGAGGTCTCCCGGCGAGAAGCCTTGATGGCCGGCCGATGCGGCTGAGCCCGGTTCTGGAGCGGGCTCGAGCGGCATCGGAGCACCGATGGCGCCGAGCCACCGCATCGCTTCGCACGCTTCCCGACGTGGTGATCCTGGGCACCCAACGGGGCGGGACCACCTCGCTGTACGACTGGCTCTCCGACCACCCCTCGGTGGCGCCCGCGTCGACGAAAGAGGTTCACTACTTCGACCGGCACTACGCCAACGGAGAGCGTTGGTACCGCCAGCACTTCCCTTTGAAGCTGGTGCTCGCGCCTGTCGATGGAAGCCACCCCGTACCTGCTGTTCTATCCCCGGCCCCCGGGCGGGTCGCCGCCGACCTTCCAGCCACGCGCGCTTCGTCGTGTTGTTCCGCGACCCCGTGCAACGCGCCATCTCCCAGTACTGGCACTCCCGCCGGTTGCACGCCGAGGACCAGCCGCTCGAGGTCGCGCTCGCTCTCGAGGAGACGCGTCTTGCCGGCCAGGAGGAGATCGTGGTGGCGGGGGGCGAGAGCTTCGCCCATCGCAACTTCTCCTACAAAGCGCGGGGTCACTACGCGGAGCAACTCAGGCGGTGGTTCGCGGTCATCGAGCGCGAGCGGTTCCTGGTGATGGAAAGCGAGGAGCTCTTCGACGATCCGAGCGGACCCGCTCGTGCGCTCGAGTGGCTGGGACTGTCTCCGCGCCACGCGCCCTTTCCCGCCACCAACGACGCGCCCCGGGCTCGCCCCGAAGAACAGTCGGTCGTCGAGGCCCTACGGCGCCACTTCGCCCCCTTCAACGAGGACCTGTTCGAGCTGTTGGGGAGAAGGCTGTGGGAGGGCTGATCACAGAGGCGGGAACGCCTCGGCCGCCGCCCACATGGCCTCGACGGGCGCCGCCCGCCCGGTCCACCGTTCGAGGGCCAGGGCGGCCTGATGCACGAGCATCCCGAGCCCGCCCACGGCCAGCGCCCCTCGCGCCTGCGCGGCCGTGCCAGCAAGGGCGTCACCGCGCGGGTGGTAGACGAGGTCGGCGACCACCTGCCCGGCGTGCAAGGCACTCGGGGTCGAAGGGCAAGCTCCTCGCCCGCAGGTCCATCCCCACGCGCCATGCCCACGGGCGTGGCCTGGACGACGAGGTCGGCCCGGTCGATGTCGACGCCCGACCCCACCCGTCCGACCGTCTCCGGCCAGCGCCGCGGCCCTCTCGGCGCGCGCCCGCGTCCGGTTCACCACCACCACCTCGGCCGCGCCGGCTTCGGCCAGGGCCAGCACCACGGCCCGGGCCGCGCCTCCGGCACCGATCACCAGGCAGCGCTTGCCCCGCGGGATCGAAGCCCGGGCGCGCCGCAGCGCCACCAGGAACCCCTCCCCGTCGGTGGAGTCCCCCACCAGCGCGCCCTGGCGCCGGTCACGCAATTGACCACCCCCAGTCGGCGGGCCACCTCGGTGGCGTCGTCGACCGCCGCGAAGGCCGGCTCCTTGTGGGGCATGGTGACCGACAGCCCGGCCATCCCCAGGGCCCGCATCCCGGCCAGGGCGGCGGCGGTCGCTCCGGCCCGAACCGGGAACGCCACCGACACCCAGTCGAGCCCGAGGGCGTCGAAGGCGGCGTTGTGCAGCAGGGGCGACAGCGAATGGGCGATGGGGTCGCCGATGACCCCCACGACCGTGGAGGCCGCCGACGGCCAGGTCGGGGACTGTCTGGTCGGTTCCCCTCGGTCGGGCACCGTGTCCGCCTAGCCGAGGCCCCGGCTCTGGGCCAGGCGCTCGTTGGCCTGCTGACCGGCGAAGGTGTCGGAGAAGGCCTCGGTGCCGTCCTTGCTCACCACCACGAAGTACAGCCAATCGCCCGGTGTCGGGGCCAGGGCGGCCTGCAGAGACGCCTTGGAGGGGAAGCAGATCGGCGTGGGGGTGAGCCCGCTGTGCAGGTAGGTGTTGTAGGGCGTGTTGAGGGCGAGGTCGGTCGATGTCACCCGACCTCCGTCGCGATGTTCGGAGTACAGCACCGTGGAGTCCATCTGCAGCGGCATGCCGCTTGCCCAGTCGGTTGTAGATGACGCGTGCACACCTTGCCCAGGTTCTTCTGGTACACGCCCTCCTTCTGCACGATCGACGCCACCGTGATCGCCTGGTAGGGCGTCACCCCCAAGGCGGTGGCCCCGCTGGTGAGCCCCACCGAGCCGGCCAGGGTGTCGAACCTCTCGATCATGTCCCCGAGCAAGGTCTGGTCCGACTCCCCCGGCACGACGAGGTACGTGCCGGGGGCGAGCAGGCCGTCGAGGTTGTCGGACCCGGCGGGTTCGAACGGTGATCGCAGCGTGCCCGACGTGGCCAACGACAGAAAGTGCGCACCGTCGTGACCGGGGATCTCGCCCACCCGCGTCGCCACCTCGCCGATGGTGAAGCCGGGCAGCACGGTCACCGCGAAGACGTCGGGCCCGCCGGCCAGACGGGCACGGACATCGGAGAACGATTCGTTGCGGTGCAGCAGGTAGGTGCCGGGCTGCACGGTGGGCGTGCCGTGGAGCGTCAGATAGACACGGAACGCCAGCGAACTGCCCACGACATGCTTGGCCACGAGCGTAGCCGTCACCGAGCCCATCGAAGACCCCTGCGCCACGGTGACGACCGCCTCGGCGCCTTGCCCCCCGCTCGCCTCGCTCTCGTACCAGACCACTGCGCCTACAACGAGGGCCAGCGCAACGATCAACGCCACCCCCAGACGCCTTCGGCGGCGCCGGTACACCTCGGGCTTCAACCCGCGCGCGCCTTGAGTCTCGAGCGCGCCTGCGCCCTGGTCATGGTCCGGCTCTGGGCATCGCCCCCCGGCGACGCGCCGGCGCTGCGGTCACGGGGAATCCCTCGCCGTCACGCATCGCCGCGCCCGGGATGGGCGTCGAGCCACGCCTGGAGCATGACCGCCGCCGCCGCCTGGTCGACCACGTGCGCTGGCTGCGCCCGGCGACGCCCCGCTTCGGCCAGCGATCGCTCCGCGCTCACCGTGGTGAGGCGCTCGTCGAAGGTCTCCACCGCCACCCCGAGGGGCTCCAACGTCTGCGCCAGCTGGTCTGCCTCCGCCTGGGCGGCACGGGCGGCAGGGCCGCGCCGGCCGTCGAGGCTGAGGGGCAGTCCCACCACCACTCTGCGGGCGCCCGACCTCCTCGACCACCGGCCACCGCGCGCCAGTCGGCGTCGGCGTTCCCGCTGCGCTCGACGGTGCAACGCGGCGACGCCAGGGTGCCGGTGCCGTCGGAGACGGCCACGCCGATGCGGCGCATCGCCCAGGTCGATGCCCACCACGCGCACCGGCCTCAGCCCACCCGCACCGAGCTCAGGAGCCGAGCCGGCGCCGCCTCGGCCAGCAGGTCGTCGATCTTCGAGGGGTCGGCGCCGCCGGCCACGGCCAGCTCGGCCGATCCCCCGCCCGCCGCCCCCCACCATGTGCGCCAGCATCTTGACCGTGGCCCCGGCGTCGACGGCCTCGTCGCCCGACGCCACCGCCACCGCCACCTTGGCCCCGTCGGGGGACCCCGCCACCACGACCACCCGGCCCCCTGGCGCCGGATGGCCTGGGCCAGGTCCCGCAGCTGCGTCGGGGGCGAACCCGTCCTGGCGGTGCACCACCGACGCCATCGTGGGCCAGCTGGGCGCCAGGCGCGCCGCGTCCTGTTGCAGCGCGCTCGCCCGCAGGCGCTGGAGCTCCTTGTCCGCCTGGCGCTGGCGATCGAGGACCTTCTGCAGGGCGTCGACCACGCCGGCCGGGCTCCACCCGCAGCAGCTGGGCCGCCTCGTCGAGGTCGCGCTGGCTCTCAGCCAGACAGGGCGAGCGACACCGACGCCCGTCACCGCCTCGATGCGTCGGGTGTTCGACCCGATCGACCCCTCCGACACGATGGTGATGGGACCGATCATGCCCAGGGCGTCGACGTGGGTCCCCCCGCACAGCTCCGTCGAGTGCGGCGCCGGCCCGCACCACCCGCACCCGGTCGCCGTACTTGTCGTCGAAGAAGGCCAGCGCCCCCAGGGCCTCGGCCTCGGCCTTGGACGTCTCGATGACCTCGACCGCGTCGTCGCTCGAGGACCTCGGCGTTGACGGCCTGCGCCACCTCCGCCAGCTCCTCGGGCCGCGGCGCCTTGGGGTGCGAGAAGTCGAAGCGCAGCCGGTCGGGAGCCACCAACGAGCCCTGCTGGCGGACGTGGTCGCCCAGCACCTGGCGCAGCGCGCTGTGCAGGAGGTGGGTGCCGGTGTGGTGCCGGCGGGTGGCTCGCGACGGCCGACGTCGATGACGGCCAGGGCGTCCTGGCCGGGGAACAGCTCGCCTTCGACCATGGCGCGGTGCACGATGAGCCCGGGGAGCACGCTCTGGGTGTCGAGCACCGTGGCCCGGCCCGTCTCGGTGGTGATGACGCCGGTGTCGCCCACCTGGCCGCCGGACTCGGCGTAGAACGGGGTGCGGTCGAGGACGATCTCGGCCGTGCCCGGCTCGGACCCGTCCATCACCGCCACCACCGTGGCGGGCTCCTCGTAGTGCTCGTAGCCGGTGAAGCGCGGTGGGCCCCGCTTGGTCGAGCAGCTCGCGGTAGACGGCCTCGTCGCCCGAGCGACTGGCGTCGGCGCCGGGCGTCGGCCCGGGCCCGCTCGCGCTGGGCCGCCATGGCGCGCTCGAAACCCTCGGTGTCGACCTCGACACCGGCCTCGGCCGCCATCTCCATGGTGAGCTCGATGGGGAAACCGTGGGTGTCGTGCAGCCGGAAGGCCACCTCGCCCGACACCCGGCCCGTTCCGTCGCGCAGCTCCTCCTCGAGGATGACCGAGCCCGCGTCGAGGGTGCGCCGGAAGGCACCCTCCTCGCGCTCGACGGTCGCCTGGATGAGGTCGAGCTCGCTCGACGAGGACGGGGTACGGGCCTGCCCAGCACGTCGGCCACCGCGGCCACCAGGCGCGGCGTGACGGGCTCGATCACCCCCAGCTGGAAGGCCCGCCGCACGGCCCGGCGGATGACGCGGCGCAGCACGTAGCCGCGGCCCTCGTTGGAGGGCATGACGCCGTCGGCCACCAGCATGGCCATGGCCCGGGCGTGGTCGGCCAGGATGCGCAGCGACACGTCGGTGTGGGCGTCGGCGCCGTAGCGGACCCCGGTGATCTCCTCGGCCGTGGCCAGGACGGGCCGGAACACGTCGGTCTCGAAGAGCGACTCCACCCCCTGGAGCACGGGGAGGTTGCGCTCGAGGCCGGCCCCGGTGTCGATGTTCTTGCTGGGCAGGTCGACGAGGGTGCCGTCGGCCAGTCGGTTCGTACTGCATGAACACCAGGTTGTAGAGCTCGACGAAGCGCTCGTCGCCCCCGTGGGCGGGACCGCCTTCGTCGCCGTAGGCGGGACCGCGATCGAAGAACAGCTCCGACGACGGCCCGCAGGGCCCGGTGTCGCCCATCTTCCAGAAGTTGTCCGCACCGAGGCGCTGGATGCGCTTGTCGGGCACTCGCACGGCGTCGCAGCCAGATCTCCTCGGCCTCGTCGTCGGTCTCGTGGACCGTGACCCACAGCCGGTCGGCGTCGACCCCGAGAACCTCGGTGAACAGCTCCCAGGCGAAGGGGATGGCGTCGGCCTTGAAGTAGTCGCCGAAGCTGAAGTTGCCGAGCATCTCGAAGAAGGTGCAGTGCCGCACGGTGGTGCCGATGATGTCGATGTCGACGGTGCGGAAGCACTTCTGCACCGACGTGGCCCGGGGCCACGGCGCGGCTCTCCTCGCCCGTGAAGTAGGGCTTGAAGGGCACCATGCCGGCGATGGTGAACAGCACGGTGGGGTCGTGGGGGATGAGGCTGGCCGACGGGAACGACCGCGTGGCCCCGCTCCGCGTAGAAGCCGGTGAACGCCGAGCGGAGCTGGTTGGCGTCCATCCGGGACGATGCTACCGGCCGTCCGCGACCGCCCGGGGCGCCGTCGTGCGAGGATCAGGCCTGCGGCCAGGGAATTCAGCGCTCGCTCAACGCCGCGCGCGCTGTCGGAGGCGAAGATCGCGCCACAGGTCCTCCGCACGGCGTTGGGCCTCGTTGCGGCCGGTGTCCAGCGCGTCGCGCACTCGATCCGCCGCACCGCGTCGGGTGCGCTCGGCCCGCGAGACGAGCCCGCCGGCCATGGTGCCGGGCCGCACGCGTCGCGACAGGCGTCGAGGCGACGCCGCGCCCACACCGTCGCCCCGCGCCCAGCGCGGCGCCGGCCGCCAGCCACAACGGCCTGCGCATCACCGCCGTCGTCTCCGCGTGTCGCCGCCGGCGCCTGGGCCCCTCGGTGACGCGTGCCCGTCGTCGCGCCCCGCCTCGGTCCGGGGACGGGACGCGGTGCGTGCCCGTTGCCGGCGACGGTTCGCTCGGTGTCGATGGCGGGGTGGCGCCCGAAGAAGCGCCGCAGGGCGGCTGCCCACCCCCGTGCCGTAGGCGAGCACCTTCACCACGGGGTTGGCGAAGGCCCGGTACGCCAGGCGCGAGGCCGAGTCCACCGTGGCCGACACCGCCTCGGCCGAGTCCGAGGACGTCGCCCACGCGCACCATCTCGGTGGCGGCCTGCTCGACCACCACCCGGGCGTCGCGCACCAGAGGCACGGTTTCGCGGCGCAGCTCCTCCACCGCTCGGCCGAGTTCGCGCACCCGGCGTCCCAGGACGACCACCACCACCACCAGCACAACGGCGGCCGCGCCGGCGGCGACGGCGGCGACCAGCACGGCGACGTGGTCGGCGGACATGGCCGCGTCATCCTACGGCGCGCCTCGCCTAGGGCGCGCCGATGCCCACCATGGGCTTGGCGAGCGCGATGCCGCCCATCGACCCGGCGAACCCGCCGTGCGTCGCCGAAGGCGAAGATGCCGCCGTCGGAGGCCACCAGCCAGTACCCGCCGCCGTCGGGGGTGGCGGCCATGCCCACCACGGGCTTCGTCGAGGTGGATGTCGCCCGTCGACCCGTAGAAGCCGGCGTCGCCGAAGGCGAAGACACCGCCGTCGGAGGCCACCAGCCAGTAGCCCGCCGCCGTCGGGGGTGGCGGCCATGCCCACGACGGGCTTGGCGAGGTGGATGCCGCCCGTCGACCCGTAGAAGCCGGCGTCGCCGAAGGCGAAGACACCGCCGTCGGAGGCCACCAGCCAGTAGCCCGCCGCCGTCGGGGGTGGCGGCCATGCCCACCACGGGCTTCGCGAGGTGGATATCGCCCGTCGACCCGTAGAAGCCGGCGTCGCCGAAGGCGAAGACCCCGCCGTCGGAGGCCACCAGCCAGTAGCCCGCCGCCGTCGGGGGTGGCCGCCATGCCCACCACGGGCTTCGTCGAGGTGGATGTCGCCCGTCGACCCGTAGAACCCGGCGTCGCCGAAGGCGAAGACGCCGCCGTCGGAGGCCACCAGCCAGTAGCCCTGCGAAGACGGGGTGGGTGCCATGCCCACGATCGGTTGATGGAGCGGCTTGCCCCCCATGGAGCCGTGAAAACCCATCTGCCCGAAGGAGAACACGCCGCCGTCCGACGCCACGGTCCAGTACCCGCGGGGGCCGAGATAGGTGAAGAGCATGCTGGCCGTCGAAGCCGAGGGCGTCGTCGCCCGCCTTCACGAGCACCTCCGACGTCGTCCCATCCGCCGGTGGGCGACGCCGGGGTACGCACCGTCACCGACGTGGGCGTCACCGACTCGATCAGCGCCGGGTTGCCGGTGCCGAAGTCGACCTCGTCCACCGCCGAGAGGTTGACCCTGACACCGTCACGACGGTGCCTCCCGCGGCGGGGCCCGACGACGCCGAGATCCCGCTCACCACCGGGCAGGCGTCGGGCGGAGGTGCTCGGAGTCGGCTCACGAGGGCGTCGGCGATGGGGGTCCCGAGGCCGGTGGCCATGTCGTACCCCGCGGTGGCCGGGTAGTAGGGCCCCGCCGGCGAGGCGCGGTGGGTTGCTGGGCTGTGACCCCAGGGGCTGGTTGTTGCCGACGGTGACGTCGTTGAAAGGGGGGCTGGCCAGGCATTGGGCCTGGTAGAGAGCCGGGTTCAGGAATCCCACCGACGATGCTTGGCCCTGGTCGGCCAGCGCCGCCAGGGCGCCCCACAGCGGCGCCGACATGCTCGTCCCACCGATCTTCGCCCACCCCCCCAAGAAGCACGAGCAGAACACCGCGAACCCGGTGCGGGGGTCGGCGTCGGACGCCACGTCGGGCACCTCCCGACACGACACCGTGCCGGGCCCCGAACTCATCGGGCACGGCGATGCCCCGGTGAAGGTGTCCTGGGCCTTGGTGTAGATGCTCTGGACGCCAGGGCCGCGCTGCCACGAGGGCATGGTCCACACCGTCGAGACCCCACCGCCTCCGGTGCCGGCGAACAGGCCCGTGTTCCACACCGACTCGGCCGGGGCGGGCCCGAGGGCGCCGATCGTCGTCCCCCCCACGCCGGTCACCCAGGGCTGGCTGGCCGGGTCGTCCACCTGCAGGCGCGTGTCGTTGGAGCTCGGGAACAAGTAGCAGTCCTCGGACCCTTCGTCGCCCGCCGCCGCGATCACCGTCTGGCCCTGGGCGACCGCCTGTTGGAAGATCGACGACTCCGCCTGGAGGTCGGCCGATGTCAACTGCGCCTCGCACTGCCCCCAGCTGGTGGAGACCACCCGAGGCGGGTTGCTCCCGTCGACCATGGCCAGATAGGTGTCGAGCGGCCCCGTGGCGTTGTTGGGCCCCACGTAGACCTTGACGTTCACGCTCGGCGCCATGCCGATGACCATCTCGATGTCGAGCGCGGCTTCGCCCTGCCCCGGCCCCGCGTTGGGGTTCGCCCCGTCCACGCTGACCCCGCTCACCGTCGCGCTGATGGCGGGCGAGTAGCAGCTCTTGAAGGTGTTCGACGTCGGATGGGAGGAACGGCTCGAGCTCGTAGACGCCCACGGTCACCCCCGAACCCTCGGTGCCGGGATAGAGGCTCGAGAACGAGTACGCCTGGGCCAGCTGGTCGACGGTGAGCGCGCCGAGTTGGCGCTGCGGGACTGGATGGCGCCCTCACACCCCGCCGTGGGCGTCGGTCCAGCCGCGTCAGGGCGCGCCGTGGCGGCGGGCGCGGCACTGGTCGACGCCGCCGTTGGGCTCGCCCCCGCCCGCGCACGGGGGGAGGCGCGCACCAGCTGCGGCAGGGGTCGACTGAGATCGTCGAGACCGACGACCCCGTCGAGGTCGCCCGCCAGAGCCGCAGGGACCAGGGGCTCGGCGTCGGGCACGCGCACCATCCGGCCCGAAGGCAGGCGGTACTGCTCGAGGCCGACGTCGAAGGCGTGATCGATCTGGGTGGCGGTGCCCGACAGCGGGACGACCAGGCCGTCGCTCGACGTGGCGCCGACCGCCAGACCCTGCACCCACCAGCCATGCCCGCACCGACGCGATGGTGGTCGGGCTCGGTCCGAACACGCCTGCGAACGCACCGGGGGCGAGGTAGTGCCGGAACGACGGCGACCCCGGCGTCGACACCGCGGTGTCGAACGCCTCCAGCGCGGCCGGGTCCCGCGGCGTGAGCACCACGTCGGCACGGATCGCCGTCTCCCCCGGCACGGGATGCAGCGCCCGGCTCCCCCGCGGAAGGGTGGGAACGCTCCTCGTGCTGCGTACCCACCCACGTGCCGTCGGTCGAGGGACCACCGCCGCGCCGCGCCCCACCCGATGTCGCCACGACGAGCACGCCCGATGCCGCCAGGCAGGCGATCACCGCCATGATCCTCCGCCGGTTTCCGCCATGCCTGAGGATCAAGGGCTCAGTCTTCTCCGTCCTGTCGGTCGCCGGCCTCGCCACGTCGCCGGCGCAGGCGCTCTGCGAGCTCGGCCTCGGCGCCGTGATCGCTGGGCTCGTAGTAGACGTGGTCGGCCACCTGCGCAGGACGGTAGTCCTGTTCCACCCATCCCCGGGGGTCATCGTGGGGGTACCGGTACCCCTCGCCGTGGCCGATGTCCTTCGCCCCCCGGTAGCGGGCGTCGCGCAGGTGGCCGGGGACCTCGCCGCGCGGGCCGTCGCGGGCGTCGGCGCGGGCCCGGCCCAGCGCCGTCGTGACCCGGTTCGACTTGGGGGCAGCCGCCAGGTAGATGACGGCCTGGGCCAGGTTGAGCTGGGCCTCGGGCAGTCCCACGAACTCCACGGCCCGCGCCGCGGCGTCCGCCACCACCAGGGCCAGGGGGTCGGCCAGCCCGACGTCCTCGCTGGCCAGGATCACGAGGCGTCGGGCGATGAACCGGGCGTCCTCGCCGGCCTCGAGCATGCGGGCCAACCAGTACAGAGCCGGCGTCGGGGTCCGACCCCCGGATGGACTTGATGAGCGCGCTGACCTGGTCGTAGTGGGAGTCGGCCCCCTGGTGCAGGAGCCGGCCGGCCCGGGCCCGGTCCACCACCTCGGCGGTGACGGCGCGCCCCCGGCCAGGGCCAGGGCCACCTCCAGGGTCCCGAGGGCGGCCCGGGCGTCGCCGTCGGCCACCGACACCAGGGCCGCCACGGCGTCCTCGTCGGCCTGGGCCTGCTCGGTCTCGAGGCCCCGCCGCACCACCTCGGCGAGGTCGGCGTCGTCGAGGGGCTCGAGGCGCCACAGCGTCGCCCGGCTGAGCAGGGGCGAGTTCACCGAGAAGAACGGGTTCTCGGTGGTGGCCCCGATGAGCACCACGAGCCCCTCCTCCACCGACGGCAGCAGGGCGTCCTGCTGGGCACTTGTTGAAGCGGTGGACCTCGTCGATGAAGAGGATGGTGCCCTGACCCTGCTCCCCCAGCCGGCGCCGGGCGTCGTCGATGGCCTGACGCACGTCGGCCACCCCGGCGTTCACCGCCGACAGGGGCACGAAGGCCTTGGCCGTGATGGCCGGCCACCACCGCGGCCAGGGTGGTCTTCCCCGTTCCCGGCGGCCCCCACAAGATGGCCGAGGTCAGACGGTCCTGCTCGATCAGGACCCGCAGGGGGGCGTCCGGGGCCACCAGGTGGCGCTGGCCGACGATGTCGTCGAGGGTGCGGGGCCGCAGGCGCGCGGCCAGCGGGGCCCGCTGGCGGCAGCCGGTCCGTCGGCCGCCTGGGCGAAGAGGTCGGGGCGCCGTGGCACCGGGCGCGACGCGGCGACCGGCCAGCCATCTCTCGCCCTCGATCCCGGTCGCGGCCGCGGGCTCAGTCGCCGCGGGGCATGTGCGCAGCCCCAGCTCGCGTAGTGCGGCTCGGCCAGCGCCTTGGGGGCGCCGGTCATGGGGTCGGTCCCCGACTGGGTCTTCGGGAAAGGCGATCACCTCGCGGATGTTCCCCTCCCCGGCCAGCAGGGCCACGAAGCGGTCCACGCCCACGGCGAACCCCCCGTGGGGCGGGGCGCCGTAGCGAAAGGCCCCCAGCAGGAACCCGAAGCGGGCCTCGGCCTCCTCGGGCGGGATCCCCAGCGCCTCGAAGACCCGGCGCTGGATGTCCTCGCGGTGGATACGGATCGACCCCGAGCCGAGCTCCCAGCCGTTGAGGACCAGGTCATAGGCCTGGGAGCGCACCGCTGGCGGATCCGACAGCATCAGGTCGAGGTCGTCGGGGTGCGGCATGGTGAAGGGGTGGTGGGCGGCCAGGGGGTTGCCCGTCGTCGTCGATGCCGTCGAAGAGCGGGAACTCGGTCACCCACAGAAAGCGCCGCTCGCCCTCGCCCACCGGCGGCCGGCCCAGGTCGAGGCGCAGCTGCCCCGAGCACGTCGCACACCGTGCGCCACTCGTCGGCCACCACCAGCACGAGATCGCCGGCCACGGCGCCGGTCGCGCGACACGAGCCCCGCTCGCTCGGCGTCGGAGAGGACCTTGTCGAGCGGCGAGTCAGCGCCGCCGGTTCATGGGAGGTGACCTTGAACCAGGCCAGGCCCTTGGCCCCGAGCTCCTTGGCCCGGTCCACCAGGCGCGTCGAGCCGGTTGCGGCCGAGCGCGCCGCCGTCGGGCACGCGCAGCGCCTTCACGCACGGGGCGGCGAAGGCCCGCACCTCGGTGCCGGCGAACACCTCGCCCAGGTCGACGAGCTCCATCCCGAAGCGCAGGTCGGGCTTGTCCACGCCGAAGCGGTCCATGGCGTCGTGCCAGGTCATGCACTCGATGGCCGCCGGGTCGCTCGCCCACGGCCGCCTCGGTGGCGTCGACGACGGCCACGGTCACGGCGTCCTGGACGTCGCGCTCGGTGACGAAGGACGCCTCGATGTCGAGCTGGGTGAACTCGAACTGGCGGTCGGCCCGCAGGTCCTCGTCGCGCAGGCACCGGGCGATCTGGAAGTAGCGGTCCATGCCCGCCACCATGAGCAGCTGCTTGGCGATCTGCGGGCTCTGGGGCAGCACGTAGAACTTGCCCTGGTTGCAGCCGCGACGGGCACGGCGAACTCCCGCGCCCCCTCCGGCGTCGGCGTCCACAGCAGCGGCGTCTCCACCTCGCAGAAGCCCTGGCGCACCATGGCGGCCCGCATGGCCGCGAGCACCCGGGCCCGCAGCCGCAGGTTGCGCTGCATGCGGGGCCGGCGCAGGTCCACGTAGCGGTAGCGCAGGCGCACCGACTCGTCGGTCTCGGCCCGGTCGTCGACGGGGAACGGCGGCGGCTCGGCCTGGGCCAGCACCTCGACCGTGCACTCGGCCAGCTCGACCTCGCCCGTGGCGCAGCTCGGGGTTGACCGTGCCCTCGGGTCGGCGCCCGCACCGTGCCCTCGACGCGGACCACCCATTCGCTGCGCACGTCCACCGAGCCGTCGACCACGCACTGGACGATGCCGCTGTGGTCGCGCAGGTCGACGAAGGCCAGGTGCTCCCCGTGCTCGCGCCGTCGCGCCACCCAGCCGCACAGCGGCACCCGCTCGCCGACGTGATCCGGCCGCAGCTCGCCGCACATGTGGGTCCGCATGCCCGTCGCCGTCACTGTGTCGTCCTTGCTGTCGTGCGATCCGTCATCGAGCTGCGCCGCGAGCCCACTGGACCACCGACGGCCCGGCGCGGCACGGTCGTCCTGCGGGCCCCGTCGCTCGCAGTGGCCTCGCACGGTCACGACCCCGCCGGCCAGCTCCTCGGGACCGACGATGAGCGGCGTAGCGGGCCCCCGAGCGGTCCGCCTGCTTCAGCTGGGCCTTGAGCGAGCGGCCATCGTAGGCCCGCACCGCCGCCAGGCCGGCCCGGCGCAGCTCGGCGCACAGGTCGCGGGCCTCGGTCCCCCCGGTCACGTCGACCACGAAGGCGTCGGGCCGGGGGCGGGTCGACGGCGAACAGCCCTTCGGCGTCACAGGCCAGCAGCAGGCGCTCGATGCCGATGCCGAAGCCGATGCCCGGGGTGGGCGGCCCCCCGATGGCCTCGGCCAGCCCGTCGTAGCGCCCCCCGCCGCCCACGGCGTTCTGGGCCGCGTCGAGCGACAGCGCCGGCGAACTCGAACGTGGTGCGGGTGTAGTAGTCGAGGCCGCGCACCAGGCGGGGTTCGAGCCGGTACGCGATGCCGAGCGCGTCGAGGCCGGCCCGCACCCGGGCCAGGTGGGCGGCGCACGCCTCGTCGAGGTAGTCGATCGATGCGGGGGGCGCCCTCGGTCACGGCCCGGCACGCGGGGTCGCTTGCAGTCGAGCACCCGCAGCGGGTTGCTCGCGGTAGCGCTCCCGGTGCTCGTCGCACAGCTCGTGGCGGTGCTCGTCCAGATAGGCGAGCAGCGCGGCGACGTAGGCGGGCCGGCACTGCGGCGCATCCCATGGAGTTGAGCGCCAGCTCGACCCGGCGGAGCCCCAGCCGGCGTAGAAGTCCGGCGGCCAGGGTCGACCACCTCGACGTCGAGGTCGGGGTCCTCGGTGCCGAGCACCTCCACCCCGAGCTGGTGGTGCTGCCGGTAGCGGCCCGGCCTGGGGCCGCTCGTAGCGGAAGGCGGGGGTGACGTACCACGCCTTCCACGGCACCGGCGGGCGGTGCTGGACGAAGGCCCGCACCACCGAGGCCGTGCCCTCGGGGCGCAGGGCCACGGCCGCCCGCCGCGGTCGGCGAACTCGTACATCTCCTTGCGCACCACGTCGCTCTCGTCGCCGATGCCCCGCCGGAAGAGCCGGGCGTCCTCGAACATCGGGTTGAGGACCAGGCCGAAGCCGGCCAGCTGGGCCGCGCCGGCGAACTCCGCCACCAGCGCCTCCCAGCGGGCCGACTCGGGCCACAGCACGTCGTGGGTGCCCGCGGGGCGCGCAGCGGCGCCGACTGCTTCGCCGCCACCTGCGGCTCAGCCCTTCCGGCCGGGAAGCGTGCGGAAGGCGTCGAACACGCCGTCGAGGTGCTTGAGCGAGCTGATGCAGCGATCGAGATGCCCGGGGTCGGCCAGCTCCACGTCGAAGCGCATCCGGCTGACCCGGTCGGGAGCGGTCTGCGACGACGACGACACGATGTTGAGGTGGTGCTCGGACACCACCCGGGTCACGTCCGAGAGCAGGCGCGAGCGGTCGAAGGCCAGCACCTCGATCGGAGGCCACGAACACGCGTGGTGCCCTCCCGGTCCCACTCCACCTCGATCAGCCGCTCCTGCGCCCGCGGCGGCCAGGGCGGTGGCGTTGGCGCAGTCGGCCCGGTGCACGCTCACGCCGCGGCCCCGGGTGACGAAGCCGACGATCTGGTCGCCGGGAACCGGCGTGCAGCAGCGCGACAGCCGCACCATGACGTCGTCGAGGCCCTCGACGTAGACGCCGACCGGCGACCCCCGCCGGGTGCGGGTGCGCAGGCCGGGCCCGACGGTGGTGGGCAGCTGGTCCTCGCCGCCGCCGCCGCGCAGGTCGCGCGCCAGCCGCTGGGCCACCGACCGGGCCGACACGTGGCCGTCGCCGATGGCGGCGTGCAGGGCGTCGAGGTCGACGTAGTTCATGGCCGCGGCCAGGCGCTCGAGGCGCGTTGGAGGCGGCCAGCTTCTGCACGGGCAGGCCCTCGCGGCGCAGCGCCTTGATGAGCTCCTCGCGCCCGGTCTCCATGGCGTCCTCGCGCCGTTCCCGGCGAGAACCACTGGCGGATCTTGTTGCGGGCCCGGGGCGACGCCACGATCTGCAGCCAGTCGCGCGACGGGTCCGGCCGAGGGAACCTTGGAGGTGATGATCTCGACGGTGTCGGCCGACTGCAGCGGCGTGTCGAGCGGGACCAGGCGGCCGTTCACCTTGGCGCCGATGCAGCGGTGGCCGACCTCGGTGTGGATGGCGTAGGCGAAGTCGATGGGCGTGGACCCCGCCGCCAGGGCGATGACCTTGCCCTTGGGGGTGAAGACGTAGACCTCGTCCTGTTCGAGGTCGAGCTTCAGGGTCTCGAGGAACTCGAGGGGGTCGATGGTCTCCTGCTGCCAGTCGACGATGCGCTGCAGCCAGGCCATCTCGGCCGTGGTCGGCGGCCGCGCCGTCTTTGCCCTGCTCCTTGTAGCCCCAGTGGGCGGCGATGCCGTACTCGGCCCGGCGGTGCATCTCGCTGGGTGCGGATCTGGACCTCGATGGGCTTGCCCTCGAGGCCGACCACGGTGGTGTGCAGGGACTGGTAGAGGTTGAACTTGGGGCTGTTGATGTAGTCCTTGAAGCGGCCCTGCACCGGGCTCCAGATGGCGTGGATGGAGCCCAGCGCGGCCCAGCAGTCCTTCTCCGACTCGACGATGACCCGGATGCCGACCAGGTCGTGGATCTCGGCGAACTCCTTGCCCCGCACCACCATCTTCTCGTAGATGCTCCACAGGTGCTTGGGCCGACCGGTCACCTCGGCGCTCACCCCCGAGGCGGCCAGACGCTCGCGCACGGCCACCAGCACCCGGGCCAGGTAGCTCGTCGCGCTCGGGGGCGCGGGTGGCGACCATCTGCTCGATCTCGGCGTAGCGCTTGGGGTGCAGGGTGGCGAAGGCCAGGTCCTCGAGCTGCCACTTGAGCTCCTGGATGCCGAGGCGGTGGGCCAGCGGGGCGTAGATGTCGAGGGTCTCCTGGGCGGTGCGGCGCTGCTTCCACTCCGGCATCACGGCGATGGTCCGCATGTTGTGCAGCCGGTCGGCCAGCTTGATGACGAGGACCCGCCAGTCGTTGGCCATGGCCACGAGCATCTTGCGCACGGTGGCGGCCTGCTGGGCCTCCTTGGAGTCGAACTGGAGCCGGTCGAGCTTGGTCACCCCGTCGACGATGGCGCGCCACCTCGGGGCCGAACTCGCTCGGCCACGTCGTCGAGGCTGAGCCCGGTGTCCTCCACGGCGTCGTGCAGCAGGGCGGCGGCCACCGAGAGGGCGTCGAGACCCAGGTCGGCCACGATGCTGGCCACCGCCACCGGGTGGGTGATGTAGGGCTCGCCCGTCTGGCGCAGCTGGCCGGCGTGGGCCGCCTCGGCCGCCGCCCCGGCCCGGGCGATCAGCTTGCGGTCGGCTCCGACGACAGGAGCGGCGGCCGCCGGGCGTCGTAGCCGCAGCAGCCCGCCCAGCAGGTCGTCGAGCAGGGCCGGGCGGCGGAACGGCGCAGCCTGACGCTCGACGGTAACCATCACTCACCGGTACCTGCCCGCCTGGCGCCGTGACCATCCGGGCGGTCCCGGTCGGCGGACTCGCGGCGGCGGCACGCCGCGTGGCTCGGCGCTACACGTCTAGCGGCGGCGTCCGCCGCCTTTGCCCTGCCCTTGCCCTTGCGCGGACGCGGCGGTGGGCGCCGGGCGCCCGGACGCCGCACTGGCCGGCTGCTTGGCCGGCCCCGCCCGGCCGTGCGTGCCGGCCCCGTTGGCCGCTGGCCGGACGTCGCCACCGTCGACGTCCGTCGCACGTCGTCGGCCCGGCGCCGCCGGCCGCGGCGGCCGCTGCCCGGGCGCAGCACCTCGCCCTGCGCTTCGGCGCCGCCGTGCCGGCCCGCCCGGCACCGGTGGCCCGCCGCGCGTGCCGGCGGACGAGGCGGTCGCGGTCAAGAGCGCCGCGGCCGACGGGGCGTGAGCAGTCCCGTCCGGTCGGCCCGGTTGGCCAGCTTCTGCCGGATGTTGATGTAGCGCGGCTCGCGCTCCTTCATCACCGCCAGGATGGGCGAGGCGATGAAGATCGACGAGTAGGCCCCCGAGGTGAGCCCGATGACCAGGGCCAGACCGAAGTACTGCAGGGTCGTCGCCCCCAGGAGCTGGGCGCCGATGACGAGCACCGCCAGCACGGGCAGGATGGCCACCAGAGAGGTGTTCATCGAACGGGCCAGCGTCTGGTTCATGGACAGGTTGACGACGTCCTCGTAGGTCATCCGCCCGAGGCGCCGAAGACCCTCGGTGTTCTCCCCGACCCGGTCGAACACCACCACGGTGTCGTAGAGCGAGTACCCGAGGATGGTGAGGACGGCCACCACCGTGTCCGGGGTGACCTGGAAGCCGGTGAGCGAATAGATCCCGGCCGTCACCAACAGGTCGTGGATCACGGCGATCAGGGCGGCGATGGCCATCTTCCACTCGAAGCGGAACGTGATGTAGACCACCACCACGATGAAGAAGACGAGCACGGCCAGGATGGCCTTGTCGGTGATCTGGCTCCCCCAGGTGGGCCCCACGTCGGAGAAGCGTCACGGCGGCCGGCCGTGGTGTCCCGATCCTGCCCAGGGCCTGGTCGACCGTGCCTTCGTTGGTGGCCTGCTGGGCGGCCGACATCCTTGTTCAGGTCGGCCTCGACCTGCACGGTGGCGGGAGCCCTGGCCCGAGGAATCTCGACGGTGGGCACCCGGTCACGCCGGCGCCGCCACGGCGTTCTGGCACGCTCGCTGGCGCCGAGGCACCGTGGGCGGGGCACCTCCCACGACTGCCCGCCCTTGAAGTCGATGCCGAAGTTGAAGCCCTTGTCCCCGATGGACACCAGCCCGGCCACGATGATCGATGCCCGAGATCAGGTACCACCTCCGGCGGCGGCCGACGAAGTCGAACGACGTCTCGCCCCGGTAGAGACGGACGAAGGCGTTGGGCCGCTTGCCCGGGGGCGCTCGTCGTCGAGGGTCGTCGTCGGTGATGGTCATGACGGGCCCTCCGACTCGACGGCCAGCCCCCGGGCGATCCCGATGACGCGGGCCTCGGTGACCGGCGTTGCGACCCAGCATGATGACCAGGGGCCGGGTGAAGAAGTACGTGGTGAACACGTCGAGCAGGGTGGACAGACCGAGGAAGAAGGCGAAGCCCCTCACCGTGCCCACGGCCAGCAGGCACAGCACCAGGGCGGCGGCGAACGACACCATGTCGGCCGCCAGCACCGTTCGGAACGCCCCCTGGAAGCTCCTGTCCACGCTGGTGCGCACCGACCTCCCGCTAGCGAGCCTCATCCTTTAATCGTTCGAAATACACGATGTAGGAGTCGACGGTGATACCGACCGACACGATCAGCCCGGTCACGCCGGACAGGTCCAGGGTCAGGTTCAACGCCGAGTGCCCGAGGGCCGACACGATGGCCCACAGCAGGGCCGCGGTGGTCAGGCAGGCCGGAGACCACCACGATCCCGAGCGCCCGGTAGTAGAGGATCGTGTAGATCAGGACCAGCAGCAGTCCGCCGATGCCGGCCAGCAGCCCGGCCTTGAGCGACGACTTGCCCAGGGTGGGCGACACCGTCTCTGGTCTGGATGATCAGCTGCACGGGCAGAGAGCCGTAGTTGAGGTCGAGGGCCAGGTTCTGGGCCGTCTGCTGGTGAAGTTCCCGCTGATCTGCACCTTGCCGGCGAACGACGTGAACGTCGCCTGGCGGGTTGGGTGAGCGGCGCCGACTCGACCACCCCGTCGAGGTCGATGGCGATGTACTCGTGGAAGTTGGCCGAGGCCACGTTGTCCCAGGGGGTGACCGCTTTGAGGGTGGAGCTGACCACCCACTGCTCTGGCTGGTATCGAACACCGCCGATGCCGAGGCGATGGCGCTCCCGGTCAGCGACGCCTTGGCCAGGACGAAGCGCAGGTACTGCTGGACTCCGGCCGAAGGAGCGGTCGGGAGCAGCACCATCTGGTTGGGGTCGTCGTTCGGTGCTCGACGGGTAGGGCGCGAAGGCCGGGTCGGCGGGAATGTTGTTGGCGGGCTGTTGCGTGCTCGTGTTCACGTTGAGGTTGGCCGCCGTGGTGGCGTACTGCCCGCACGAGGGCAACGGGCCCGAGGGAGGCGATTTGCCCTTGGCAGGTGGGACGTAGGCCGGCGCCCCGCACAGCACGGGCCGGAAGTACAGCTGGGCCGTCTGGCCGATGAGCTTGATGAGCGCCTGGGGGTTCTTCACGCCCGGGAACTGCACCACCACGTTGCCGCCCTGGGAATCGACGTTGGCCCCCGACACCCCGGCGGCGTCGACCCGGTTGCGGATGACGTTGATCGTCGTGTTCATCTCGCCGCTCGAGATGGGGTGCGCCGGCTTGTAGACCACCTCGGAGCCACCGGCCAGGTCGAGGCCGAGCTTGGGGTCCAACCCGCCCCGAGGGTGGCCGCGAGCACCACGATGGCGATGGCCACCGTCGCCCCCAAGCTGATGACGAGAGACCGCTTCACGGCTCTTGGCCCTCGGCACTGTCGATCCCGGCGGCCTCGTCGTGCTCGTCGCCGGCCGCGGCGTGCTCGTCGGTGCTCGCAGTGCCACTCACATCGTGTTCGTCGGGGGCATCGGCGTGCACGTCGGGCTCGTCGTGCTCGACGTGGGCATCGACTTCTTCCTCGCCGGCGTCGTGTTCGTCGTCGGCATGGTCGTGCTCGTCGTGCTCGTCGTCGGCATGGTCGTGCTCGTAGTCCTGGTAGGCACCGTCGTGCTTCGTCCTCATCGTGCTCGTCCAGCTCGGTGTCTCTTCGCCGGGATCGGTGATCCGCCGGGCGATGGTCGAGCGCAACACCGTGATGCGGGTGCCGGGGGCCGTCTCGAGGGTGACCCGGTCGGGCTCGACGTCGAGCACGGTCCCGAAGATCCCCGCCCCGGTGAGGACCTCGTCGCCCGCCGAAAGCTCCATCAGCGTGTTGCGCTGGCGGCGGGCCTCCTGGGCCCGGGGGCGCAGGAAGAAGATGTACGCCACCCCGAAGATGAGGATGAACGGAGCAACGACTCCAGGGGGTTGCTGGTGGTCGTGGTGGTCTTCGACGAGCTCGACGCTTGTGCCAACACGGTCGTCACGGCGGGGAGGCTGAGATGGTCAGTGGAATGGCGGGCTCCGTTCTGAGAACGGCCGATGTTACTCCAGGGGTCCCCGCCGGCCCCGGCAGCGGCCCACCCGGCCTCACCAGAGCCTGGGGGCCGCTCCCTGCAAGTCGGCATCGTCCGGGGCGACCTCGCCGAGGTGCGCGAAGGCCCGGGGCGTGGCCACCCGCCCCCGGGGCGTCCGCTGGAGGAGGCCCTGCTGGAGCAGGTAGGGCTCGTAGGCGTCCTCCACCGTCTCGGTCTCCTCCCCCACGCACTGGGCCAGGGTCACGAGACCGACCGGCCGCCCGTCGAATCGCCGGCACAAGGCGTCGAGGATGGCCCGGTCGACCTTGTCGAGCCCGAGCTCGTCGACACCGAACAGCTCGAGACCCTCGGCGGCCAGCGGCGCCGTGATGGCCCCCTCGGCCCGCACCTCCACGAAGTCCCGCACCCGACGCAGGAGCCGGTTGGCGATGCGGGGGGTGCCCCGGGCCCGCGAGGCGATCTGGCGGGCCCCGTCGAGCTCCACCTCGACCCCGAGGATCCCGGCCGAGCGCATCACGATCCCCTGAAGGTCCTCGGCGTCGTAGAGGTCGAGACGTCCGACGAAGCCGAACCGGTCGCGCAGCGGGCCCGTGAGCAGCCCGGTGCGGGTGGTGGCGCCCACCAGGGTGAACCGGGGCAGGTCGAGCCGGATCGACCGCGCCGTGGGCCCCTTGCCGATGAGGATGTCGAGCTGGAAGTCCTCCATCGCCGGGTACAGGACCTCTTCGACCGGTCGGGGCAGACGGTGGATCTCGTCGATGAACAGCACGTCGCCGTGTTGCAGGTCGGTGAGGATGGCGGCCAGGTCGCCGGTGCGCACCAACGCCGGGCCCGAGGTGATGCGCAGGCCCACACCCATCTCGGCCGCCACGATGCCGGCCAGTGACGTCTTGCCCAGGCCCGGCGGTCCGGCGAACAGCAGGTGGTCGACCGGCTGTTCGCGGCGGCGGGCCGCCTCCAGCACGATCTCGAGGTGCTCGGTGAGCTGGGGCTGGCCGTGGAACTCCTCCAGCCGCCGGGGCCGGAGCCGGACCTCGTCGGCCAGCTCGGCCGGGTCAGGCAGGGGGTTGACGGGCCGCGCCAGAACCTCGTCGGCCCCCACCGACGCACCGCCGCGGCCACCGCCACCGATGCCGACGTCGTGCGCCGGGGACAGCACCTCGCGCCGGCGCTCACCGTGCCCCCGCCAACTCGCGCAACGCCTGTCGGAGCAACTCCTCCACCGCGCCCTCGGTCTCTCCCCCCTCGAGCGCCCGTCGGATCTCGTCGGGGCCGTAGCCGAGCTCGGCCAGCGCGGCCCGCACCTCACCGCGCGCCTCTGCGGGTGCACCGTGGCCCCCGGGTACCCCGTCGCCGGCGAACTCGGGCAGCTCGAGGCGCGATCCGCAGGTCGAGGACGAGCCGGGCCGCCGTCTTGCGCCCGACTCCGGGCACCATGCACAGCACGCCGAGGTCCTCCTCGAGCACGGCCCGGACCAGGTCGGACGGGCCGCAACGCGCACAAGACGGCCAGGGCCAGCGCGGGGCCGACCCCGTGGGCACCGAGCAGGGCCTCGAAGCAGCGCCGCTCCTCGGTGGTGGCGAAGCCGTAGAGGACGATGGCGTCCTCGCGGACGTGGGTGTGGACGTGCAGCTCGACGAGCGAGCCCCGATCGCCCACGGCGGCCACAAGGGCCGGCGACACGGCCACGCGATACCCGACCCCACCCACGTCCACGATGAGCTCGCCTTCTGGCGCTGCGGGACATCAGCTCCCCCCGGAGCCAGCCGATCACCGTCGACTCCCCGAACCCGACGCCTCGATGGCGCGCCGCAGGGGCTGGGACGTGAGGTGGCAGACGGCCAGGGCCAGGGCGTCGGCCACGTCGGGAGGCTGGGGTGGCTCGGGCAGGCCCAGCAGGGCGGCCACCATCTTCTGCACCTGGTCCTTGGTGGCACCACCGAAGCCGACCACGGCCTGCTTCACCTCGTTGGAGGTGTACTGGGCGACCTCGCACCCGGCCTCGGCCGCCACCACCAGGGCCAGCCCACCGGCCTGGCCGGTGGCCATGGCGGTGCGCACGTTGGTCTGGAAGAAGACCCGCTCGACCACGACGGCGTCGGGTCGCATCTCGGCCACGAGGGCTCGAAGCTCGGTGAACAAGATGTGGAGGCGCTCGGGCAAGGGGAGGTCGGGCTCGGTCGTCACCACCCCTCCGGCCATGGCCGTCAGGTCGCTCCCGTACTTCCGCACCACCCCATAGCCGCAACGGGACAGCCCGGGGTCGATACCCAGGACGAACACGCGTTCGACTCTAGCACAGGAGCACGCCGGGCGAAGGTGGATGTGCCCGGCTCGAGTCCGCCGGCCGCGGCGGCCAGCACCTCGTCGGGGATGTCGAAGTTGGACCAGACGTTCTGCACGTCGTCGTCGTCGTCGAGGGCCTCGAGGAGCCGCAGGACCCGGCGGGCCTCACCCTCCTCGGTCACCGGCACGGTGGTCGAGGGCACCATGGCCATCTCGGCCGACTCCACCGTCATCCCGGCCGCCTCGAGGCCGTCGCGCACGGCGGTGAGGTCCTGGGGGGCGGAGGTGACCACCCACCGGTCCCCCTCGTCGCTCAGGTCCTCGGCGCCGGCCTCCATGGCCACCTCCATGATCTTGTCCTCGTCGAGCGATCCCGGCAGGACGATCACCCCCTTGCGTTCGAACTGCCATCGACACCGCCCCGGGCTCGGCCATCGACCCGCCGTTGCGGGTGAAGATGTTGCGGACCTCGGCGCCGGTCCGGTTGCGGTTGTCGGTGAGGCACTCGACGATGATGGCCACCCCGCCCGGCGCGTACCCCTCGTAGGACACCTGCTCGTAGCGCACCCCTTCGAGCTCGCCCGTTCCCCGCTTGATGGCGCGCTCGATGGTGTCCATGGGCACCGACGCCGCACGCGCCTTGTCGAACATGGTGCGCAAGGTGGCGTTGGTATTGACGTCGCCACCGCCTTCGCGGGCGGCCACCTCGAGCTGACGGATCAACTTGGCGAACACCTTGGCCCGCGCCTTGTCGACCGCGGCCTTGCGGTGCTTGGTGGTGGCCCATTTCGAGTGACCGGACATGTCCTACCGTCCTTCTTCTCCGTTTGACGTCTTGTCCGGTTGTGGGTCTGTCCGGTTGTGGTGGTCTCGCCGTGGTCGATCATCGATACGAACAGCTCGTGGACCCGCCGGTCGGGGGTGAGCTCGGGGTGGAAGGCGGCCACGAGCACCACTCCCTGGCGACACAGCACGGGGACGGCCCGGTCGCGACGGCCCGGCCCGTCGTCGTCCTCAGCGAGCCTCGAGCCGGCTGGACCAGCGTGGCCAGGACCTCCACCGCCGCACCGCTCGTCTCGACCAGCGGGGCCCGGATGAACACGGCGTGCAGGGGCTCGCCCCCAGAACGGGCACGTCGAGGTCGCACTCGAAGGACTCCAGCTGGCGGCCGTAGCCGTTGCGCCGCACGGTGATGTCGATGGCCCCGTAGCAGCGCTGGTCCGAGCCGCCCGTCGACCGCCTCGGTGGCCAGCAGGATCATGCCGGCGCAGGTGCCGAAGACGGGCAGCCCGGCGGCGAGCTCCTTGCCCAGCGGATCGGCCAGCCCCGACGACTCGCAGGAGCATCGACATGGTCGTCGACTCACCCCCGGGGAGGATGATGCCGTCCAGCCCGGCCAGGTCCTCGGGCCGGCGCACCGGGCGGGCGTCGACGCCGAGCTCAGCTCAGGGCGGCGCGGTGCTCAGCGACGTCGCCCTGCAGGGCGAGGATGCCGACCTCCACCTGGAGGCACCTCGGCGGCGCGCTGGCGACACCGCCGCCTACCAGCCGCGTTCGGCCAGGCGCTGCTCGAGCCCGGCCATCTCGAGGCCGGGCATCGACGCGCCCAGACCCCGGCTCACCTTGGCCACGATCTGCGCGTCGTCGTAATGCGTGGTGGCCTCCACGATGGCCCGGGCCCGGCGGGCCGGGTCCTCGCTCTTGAAGATCCCCGATCCCACGAAGACCGCCTCCGCCCCCAGCTGCATCACCAGAGAGGCGTCGGCCGGGGTGGCGATGCCCCCGGCGCAGAACAGCGGCACGGGAAGACGTCCCGCTGTCGGCCACCTCGTGCACGAGGTCGATCGGGGCGGCGAGCTGCTTGGCCCAGGCGTAGCGCTCGGCCGCGTCGGCCTGGGTGAGCTTGCCGATGTCGCCCAGGATGGAACGGAGATGGCGGACGGCCTCGACGATGTTGCCGGTCCCGGCCTCGCCCTTGGAGCGGATCAGGGCCGCCCCCTCGGAGATGCGGCGCAGCGCCTCGCCGAGGTTGGTGGCGCCGCACACGAAGGGCACCCGAAAGGCCCACTTGTCGATGTGGTGCGCCTCGTCGGCCGGCGTCAGCACCTCGCTCTCGTCGATGTAGTCGACGCCGAGGGCCTCGAGGACCTGGGCCTCGGCGAAGTGGCCGATCCGGGCCTTGGCCATGACCGGGATGGTCACCGTGCGCTGGATGGCCTCGATCAGGGCCGGATCGCTCATGCGGGCCACCCCGCCCTGGGCCCGGATGTCGGACGGCACGCGCTCGAGGGCCATCACCGCCACGGCCCCGGCGTCCTCGGCGATGCGGGCCTGCTCGTCGGTGACCACGTCCATGATCACCCCGCCGCGCAGCATGTCGGCCAGACCGCGCTTCACGGTGAAGGTCCCGGTGTCGGCGGGGAGTACCCGCCGTGGACGGTGCAGTGGGCGCTGTCCTCCATGAGGTCAGTCTACTCCCGAGGGCAGGGGTCCCCGACGGGCCCTACGTCGAGCGCCTGGCCCTCACCACTCGTCCAGCGCAGCCACGCGCACGGCGGGGGCTCGAGCTCGCCGGCCACGTCCCCACCGCATCACGTCGCCACCCCGACCTCGGGCAGTGCCACGGTCCACAGCCAACGGGTGGTGCGCGCCACTCCCGTCGGGCGAGCGCGGAGGGCACCCGGGGTGCGGGCCCGTCCACCATGGCGACGAGCGCGTCGCGCAGCCCGGGCGGAAAGCGGGTCACCGCCACCGCCAGCCGGTCGGTCCGGAACTCGCGACCCCGGCCCGCCAGCGCATGGACCAGGCCCGAAACCGGGAAGAACGGCGCCAACGGCAACAGCACGGCGGCGGCCATCGTGGCCGGCGCGATGTCGGCTCGCTTCACGTGCACGAGTTCGTGGGCGAGCACTCCTTCGAGCGCTACGGGGTCGAGCGAGTCCAGCAGCCCCGACGTCACGACGAGCACCGCGGCGCCGCTCTTGCGGCCCAGCGAGAGTGCCTCCCGAGCCCACTCGTCGACGACGACGATGTCGGGCGGGTCGACGCCCATGGTGGCGCACAGACCGTCGACGAGATTCTCGGCGCGAGCCAGTTCCGCGTCGTCACCGGGGCGCGTGCCCAGGGCGCGCAGCACGATCCGGGTAGCGCCGCGCCACAGCGACAGCCACACCAAGAGCCCGGCGCCGGCGCCGGCCACCACGCCCACGATGTCGAGCCCGGCGATCACGCACGCCACGGTGACCACCACGAACACCACGATCCCCGGCACCGCCGCGATGAGCAGCGCCCGGCGGCGGTTGTGGTGGAACTCGTCCGTGTCGCCCCTGGCGCCGGGCAGGATGGGGACAGCCACGGTCTCGGTCTCTGGCGCCGCCACCACGGCGGTCTCCGTTGTCGCGTCGCGGCTGGACCCGGTGCCGGCCGGTCGGTTCCCCGATGGGCGCCCGCCTCGGTGGGCGGCGCTGGTGCGGGTGCCCCCGGCGCCCGCACTCCGGCCCTGTCGCCCGCACTTCCGCCCGGCGCTCTGGCGCCGCTGCCGCGCCGGCGAGCACCTGAACCGCCCCCACCCGACCCGCTCCGGCCGCCGCCCGAACCGCTACCCGAGCCACGGCCCGAGCCGCCCCCTGAGCCACCGCGGCCCGCGCTCGACCCACCCCGTGACCCCGCCCGCCCTGCCTCGGACCCGCCGCCCCCCCGGGCCCGTCGCCGGGCGCCGAGGTCGAGGGGCCCGAGACGGCCGGCGCGGCCGTGAACGGCGCCGACCCGAAGAAGAAGAGCCCGAAGAAGACGGGGGGCTACCAGCCATAGCCGAAGTGTACGACGCCGCGGCGGCGCCCCCGCTGCGGCCGGGTCAGCGTGAGGGTCAGGCTCCGGCGCACACGCGCTCGTAGACGGCGAGATAGCTGGCCGCCACCTTCGGCATGGACCAGTGCGAGGCGTGGGCGAAGGCGGCATCGAGGGCGGCCGGCGCGCAGTGCCCGTGGCGTGCGGCGGCGTCGGCCACGGCGCCTCGAGGGCACGCGCCAGGGCCGCCGACGTCGCCGGGGGCACGAGACGCCGTGGCCCGCCGACCACGGCGCGGTACCCGGGGATGTCGCTCGCCACCACCGCCGTGCGCGCCGCCATGGCCTCGAGCAGGACCATGCCGAAGGACTCGCCCCCGAGCGACGGGGCGCACAGCACGTGGGCGCCGCGCAGGCGCGACGCCAGCTCGTCGTCGTCGATCCGGCCCAGCCACTCCACGCGGTCGCTGGGCGGATGGCGCCCGCGGAGCCTGTCGGTCTCGGGTCCTTCCCCCGCCACCCACAGATCGCCACGGCGGGTATCGGCCTCGAGCCGAGCGCACGCCTCGAGCAGGACGCCCGAGCCCCTTGCGCGGTTCGTGGCGTCCCACGAAGAGCACCGTGGGCGCGTCGGTAGGCCAGGGCGGCGCCGTGCGAAGCGCTCGAGATCGACGCCGTTGCCGATGATCTCGTAGGTCCCGCCCAGCGCGTCGCGGGCGGTGGCCTGCGCTTCGGGCCGACACCGCGCAGCGGCCGCCGAGCCGGCGGGCCGCGCACGGGCCGCCGGGCCCAGCACGCGGTAGGCGATGCTCTTCCCGGCGCGGTGGAACGTCCCCACCTTGGGCAGGTTGCACGCCACCAGACAGGCGTAGCCGGGCCCGGGCGCCAGGGGCTCGTGCAGGTGCAGACGTCGAGTTCCCGCCGCCGTACCGCACGCACCGCCCGGAGCGCGGCACCCGGGCTCGAGTGCCACCGGGGCCACCGACCCGTTGGCGGGCAAGCCCCACGGACCGCCCCAACCGGACCAGAGCCGCCGGCGCCATGCCGCGCACCTCGGTGTCAGGCCGTCGGCGGGGGCCAGCACCACGGCGTCGTGGCCGGCCTGCGACAGCGCCGTCGCCAGCCCGAGCACCTGGCCCTGGACGCCGCCGGGTCGGCTCAGGCTGTAGGGACACAGCAGGGCCACGCGCACGACGGGCTCCGCCCGTCAGCCGGCGGAGCCGGTGGCGGTGTCGCTCGGCCAGTTGGGCTGGAAGAGGTACCACTGTTCGGGCGCCCGGCGGATGAGCTGCTCCAGGTCAGCGGCGATCAGCTGCGTGACCCGGGCCACGTCGGCCCGCAGCCCCCGGTGCGCTCGGTCGGCACCGGCGGCATGATCACGGCCGTGTGCTCGCGCCCCGGGCCGCTGTAGACGGCGGTGGGCAGCAGGACGGCCCCGGTGCGCAGCGCCAGCGTGGCCGGGTCCCGCCGGCATGGTGGTGCGCTCGCCGAAGAACTCGACCTCGATGCCGTTGCCCACGATGTCGCGGTCACACAGCAGCCCCACGAGCTCTCCCGCCCGCAGGGTGCGCAGCAGCACGCCGCCTGGCATCCGCGCCGAGCGGCACGATGGTGAGGCCCATGGCCTGGCGCTGGGCCACGAACCAGTCGTACAGGCGGGGGGCTTGAGCGGCTCGGCCACGCTCGTCATGGGATAGCCCTGCAGCGCCAGCCAGGCGCCGCCCCATTCCCAGCTCCCGATATGGGGCAGCGCCATGATCACGCCGTTGCCCGCCTCCATGCCCGCCACCAGGTGCTCCCAACCGCTCTCCACCAGCATGCGGTCGGCGACGACGTCAGGACCGAGCGCCGGCAGCCGGCCCCCTCGAACCAGTAGCGGGCGTAGTTCAGAAAGGCCCGCCGCGTGGTGGACCGTCACCTCGGCGTCGCTCAGTCCCCGGGCCCAGCACCCGTCGTGCATGGCGCCGCGTACATCGCACTCGCATCACTGCGAAGGGCCGAGAGCACCAACGCCACCGCACCCGGCCGCCGCCCCGGCGGCGACCTCGGGCAGCTTCTGCATGGCCGTGCCGAGCGCCCGGTAGGTGAGGTACGCCACCCAGCTTCCCGCCGCGCTGTCGGGCTCGGTTCGTCGGACGCGTCACCCACGTCTGTGACCGCGTCTCCGATCAGATCTGATGCGCCGGGCTCAAAAGCCGCGCGAGGCGGGGCGCCGGCCGCTGCGCGACGCGGGCCGAGCCTCACGGCGTGCCCGCCAGATGCGACCCGAACGGCTCGATGGCACACCGGCGCGCCGGGCCCGCCACCGGCCCGAGGGCTGGGCGGCCCGCCGCGGCACCGCGGCGAAGTGCACCCACGGCGTCACGATGTGCACGGGCCTCTCGCCACGTACGCCAACGGGAGTCCACCCGACCTTCGCGCCAACGGGCCAGTGCCCGGCGGGTGACGTCCATATCGGCGTCGGCGAACACGGCCCGGACCGCAACGGTGCGCGGCGGTCCTTCGGCCTCCTTCCACACGTTGACGAATCGCCCGATGGCGGTGGCCGACAACGAGCCCGAAGAACACCCACAAGGCCGGGACGAACGCCGACACCGAGATGGCGCCGGCGATGAAGCACAAGCCCGAGCAGGATGAAACGCTCGGCGCGTTCCATGAGCCCGCCCTTGGCCGACAGCCCGAGCAGCTCGGCCTTGGCCCGCTGGTAGGAGATGAGCGACGTGAGGGCCAAGATGGCGAAGGGCACCAGCACCATCTGGCCGTGGTGGCGGGCGGCGAGGTACCACGCCACGCCGCCGAAGAGGAAGGCGTCGGAGATCCGGTCGGCCACCGAGTCGAAGAAGGCGCCCCGTACCGAGGCACGCCCCGACGCCTTGGCCACCGGCCCGTCGAAGAGGTCGGGCAAGCCGGTCGGGAAGAGCAGGAAGATCCCGGCGACGAGGTGGCCCGAGCCCACCACGAAGGCCGTGACGACCGACATGACCAGCCCGAAGATGGTGAGCACGTCGGCGGTGACCCCCGTCCGCACCAGGACGGTGCCGACGGGCTTGGTCGTGCGGTCCACCGCGTGGCGCCAGCGACCGTCGAACATAGATGTGGTTTCCTCCGCGGGGTTTGGCTTCCAGCGTACCATCGGCCGTCTCCGGGCCCCCGATCGGATCCGGACAATTCTCCCTCCTGCCCAGGTGCAGCGGCGCCGGTAGGCTGCGCACCCACGGCGGTGGACAGCGCCGGAGGATCTCGAGCGAGGGGAGGTGCGCGGGGTGCCGAGCTACCCACCGTCCCGCATCCGCAACGTCGCCCTGGTCGGACACAACGGCTCGGGCAAGACCACTCTGGCCGAGGCCCTGCTCTTCGCCACCGGCGCCATCACCCGGCAGGGCAAGGTCGACGACGGCACCACCGTCTGCGACTTCGAGCCCGAAGAGATCAAGCGCCACATGTCGCTCTCGCTGGCCATGGCCCCGTGCGTGCTCGGCGACGTCAAGCTCAACCTCATCGACACCCCGGGCTACGCCGACTTCTTCGGCGAGGTCCGGGCCGCCTGCTCGGTCGTCGACCTGGTGGTCATCGTGGTGAGCGCGGTCGAGGGCATCGAGGCCCAGACCGAGGCCGCCTGGGAGCTGGCCGCCGAGCTGGGCCTGCCCCGCCTCGTGTTCATCAACAAGCTCGACCGCGAGCGGGCCAGCTTCGACCGCACCCTGGCCGCGCTGCAGGAGCGCTTCGGTGCCGGCATCGCGCCCCTGGAGCTCCCCGTGGGCGAGGAGTCGGGCTTCCGGGGGATCGCCGACCTCCTCACCGACACCGCCATCATCTACGAGGGCGGCAAGCCGCACCCGGGCCCGATCCCCGACGACCTGGCCGCCGTCGAGCACGAGGTGCGCGAGCAGCTGGTCGAGGGCATCGTGGTCGGCGACGACGCCCTCATGGAGCGCTACCTCGAGGGCGAGGCCCTGTCGGGGGCCGAGCTCGAGGCCACCCTGGCCCACGGGGTCGCCCAGGGCCTCGTGTTCCCGGTGGTGTGCGGCTCGGCGGTCACCGGGGTCGGCATCGACCGTCTGGCCACGCTTGCTGGCCGAGATCGCCCCCACCCCCGACTCCCGGCCGCCGGTGCAGGTCCAGGCGGGCGACACCGGTCCAGGAGGTGGCCTGCGACCCCGCCGGCGCCGCCCCTGGCCCAGGTGTTCAAGACCATCTCCGACCCCTACGTGGGCAAGATCTCGCTCCTGCGGGTGCTGTCGGGGACCATCCGTCCCGACACCGTGCTCACCAATCCCCGCACCCACGCCGACCAGAGGCTCCACGTCCTGCAGCTGCTGCGGGGCAAGGAGGCCGCAACCCGTCGAGCGAGGCCCAGGCCGGTGACATCGTGGCCGTGCCCAAGCTGTCCGACACCGCCACCGGCGACACCCTGGCCCCCAAGGGCACGCCCGTGATCGTGCCCGCGGCAGCGCCCGAGCCCGTGGTGCTGTCGGTGGCCATCCGGCCCAAGTCCAAGGGCGACGAGGACAAGCTCATGACCGGCCTGCACCGGCTCCAGGAGGAGGACCGCGCCCTCGTCGTCGAGCGGGTCGACGAGACCCACCAGACCATGCTGCGCGGCACGGGCGAGACCCATCTGGCCGTGGCCGCCGAGCGCCTGGCCCGCAAGTTCGGCGTCGAGGTCGCCACCGAGGAGGTGCTGGTGCCGTACCGCGAGACCATCTCGCAGCAAGCCGAGGCCGAGGGCAAGTACAAGAAGCAGACCGGCGGCCACGGGCAGTTCGGCGTGGCGTCGATCCGTATCGAGCCCCTCGAGCGCGGCGAGGGCTTCCACTTCGTCGACCAGGTCGTGGGCGGGGCCATCCCCAGGCAGTACATCCCGGCCGTGGAGAAAGGCGTCCTCGAGGCCATGAGCCAGGGCGGGGTCTACGGCTACCCCGTCGTCGACGTGCAGGTGACGTGTTACGACGGCAAGTTCCACCCCGTCGACTCGTCGGAGATGAGCTTCAAGATGGCCGGGGCGCTGGCGTTCCGAGAGGCCATGGCCAAGGCCGGACCGGTGCTGCTCGAGCCGTGTCGCTCCTCGAGGTCACCGTGCCGGCCACCATGCAGGGCGACGTCCTCGGCGACCTCAACTCCCGGCGGGGCCGGGTCCAGGGAACCGACACCGTCGACGGCGGCTTGCAGAAGATCACCGCGCTGTGCCGACGCGCCGAGATCCAGCGCTACGCCGTCGACCTCCGCTCGCTCACCGGCGGGCGGGGCCGGTTCCGCGCCGACGCACGACCACTACGACGTCATGCCGGCCAACCTGGTCGAGCGCATGGCCAAGGCCAAGGCCAACGGGAGCTGACCCCCAAGGCGCGTGAGCGGGGCCTGCCCGCCTGGAGTGCTCAGTCCGGTGGCCACGCCGCGTGGAGACGCTCCCACCCACCACCAGCGACTCGGGCATGACCCGCACCCCGGCCACCGTGGTCATGAAGTTGGTGTCGCCCGCCCACCGGGGCAGGACGTGCAGGTGGAGATGGGCGGGGATCCCGGCCCCGGCGGCGCGCCCCAGGTTGGCGCCCATGTTGATGCCGTCGGGGTCATAGGCGGCGTTGAGCGCGCGCCACAGCCCGTTGGGTGCCGTCCCACAGGTCGCGCGACTCCTCGGGGCTGAGAGCGTCGAGCTCACCCACGTGGCGCAGCGGCATCACCAGGAGATGGCCGCTGGCGTAGGGATAGGCGTTGAGCACGGCGTAGCTGAGCTCGGTGCGCCACACCACCAGGTTGTCGACGCTGGGCGGCCCCGACGCCGCGATGCGACAGAAGACGCACCCGCCATCGGCGCCGCGGCGCTCGGCGTCGGTGGTCGAGACGACGTACTCGCTTCGCCATCCGGCCCACAGTTGCTCGAGGCCCGACTCACTCATCCCGGCCTCATTCACTCACCGATGCTTCCGGTCCGAGGTCCCCACCCCTCTCAGGGGAGCCCCGGTCGGCGATCTCGGCGCACAGCTCGGCGACGAATTCCTCCAGCGCCACGCCCCGGTCGGGGCGCTGGGAGCCCCGGGGGTTCACGCCCACGGTGCCGGCCGCCACGTCGTCGTCGCCCACCACCAGCACATACGGCACCTTCTCGAGCTTCCAACGGCGGATGCGCGCGTTGAGCGGCTCGTCGGCGCTGTCCACCTCGACGCGCACCTGTGCGGCACGCAGCGCCGCGGCCACGTGCCGGGCGTAGTCGTCGTGAGGTCGCGCACCGGCAGCACCACGACCTGGACCGGCATGAGCCACGTGGGCAACGCCCCCGCGTAGTGCTCGAGGAGGATGGCGAAGAAACGCTCCACCGACCCGAACAGGGCGCGGTGGATCATGACGGGCCGGTGCCGGGCGTTGTCGGCGCCGACGTACTCCAGGCCGAAGCGCTGAGGGGTCTGGAAGTCGAGCTGGATGGTCGACACCTGCCAGTACCGGCCGATGGCGTCGCGGGCCTGCACCGAGATCTTGGGGCCGTAGAACGCGCCCCCGCCCTCGTCCATCACGAGCTCGAGCCCCCGACCCTCGGCCACGACGCGCAGCGCCTCGGTGGCCTCGGCCCACTCCTCGTCGGTCACCGGCGCCCTTGCCGGGGGGCCGGGTGGACAGCTCCAGGTAGAAGTCCTCGAGGCCGAAGTCGCGCAGCAGGTCGAGCACGAAGGTGAGCAGCGCCCCGAGCTCCTCGCCCATCTCCGGGCGCGTGCAGAAGATGTGGGCGTCGTCCTGGGTCATGCCCCGTACCCGGGTGAGGCCGTGCACGACCCCGGACTTCTCGTAGCGGTAGACGGTCCCGAACTCGAACAGGCGCAGGGGCAGCTCGCGGTAGGAGCGCTGCCGGCTCCGGTACACGAGGACGTGGAACGGGCAGTTCATGGGCTTGAGGTAGTAGCGCTGGCCCTCGTCGAGCTCCATGGGGGGGTACATGCTCTCGGCGAACCAGTCGAGGTGGCCCGAGATCTCGAAGAGCTCGGACTTGGCGATGTGGGGGGTGTAGGCGAACTCGTAGCCCCCGTCGATGTGGCGCTGACGCGAGTACTCCTCCATCAAGCGGCGGATGGTCGCCCCCTTGGGGTGGAAGATGGCCAGCCCCGAGCCGATCTCGGTGGGGAACGAGAACAGGTCGAGCTCGGCGCCGATGCGGCGGTGGTCGCGCCGCTCGGCCTCCTCCAGGCGGTGCAGGTGCTCGGCCAGCGCCCTGTCGGACTCCCAGGCGGTGCCGTAGATGCGCTGCAGCTGGGGACGGTGCTCGTCGCCGCGCCAGTAGGCGCCGGCCACGCGCAGCAGCTTGAAATGCCCGAGCCGGCCCGTCGACGCCACGTGCGGGCCGCGGCACAGGTCGACGAAGCCGTCGTTTCGGTACGCACTGACCGCGGCGGCATCGGGGGCGATGTCGCCTGATGCCTCTTCCGACAACGCCGCGTCGGGCGACGCGCCGGCGACGCCCTCGATGATCTCGCGCTTGAAGGGCTGGTCGGCGAAGAGGGCCAGACCCTCTTCGACCGAGTGCTCCTCGCGGACGAAGGGCTGGTCGGCGGCCATGATGGCGCGCATCTTCTCTTCGATGCGCTCGAGGTCGTCGTCGCTGAAGGTCGCCCCGCCGGGCAGCTCGAAGTCGTAGTAGAAGCCGTCGGCGATGGCGGGGCCGATGGCGTAGTGGGCGCCGGGCCACAGCTCCAGCACCGCCTGGGCGAGCACGTGGGCGGTGGAGTGGCGCAGCACGGCCCGCCCGGCATCGGTGTCCTCGGTGATCACCGCCACCTCGGCGCCGTCGGGCAGCGGCGTCCCGAGGTCCACGGGGGCGCCGTCGACCGAGACCGCCACCGCCGCCTTGGCCAGGCGGCGACCGATGGACGAGGCCAGCTCGAGGCCCGTGGCGCCGTCGTGGAGCTCCTTGGCCGAACCGTCGGGCAGCCGGACCGTGATCACAACTCCACCCCCAGCAGCGCCGCCCCGGGGCCCACCTTGCGGCCGGCGGCCGCCTCGTCGTCGAGCACCAGCAAGGCGCAGCCACGTCCAAGTCGTCGTCCAAGCACCGGCGCACGGCGTCGAGCGCACCCGCGTGGGTGCCGCTGGTGCCGGCGGCGCGCCACCGCTCCAGGCGCTTGCGCGCCAGCGTCGAGGTCGGCCTGCTCCCAGTCCCAGTCGGTGCGGTAGTGATGGGCCAGCAGGGCAAGGCGCACGGCCATCGGATCCCACTCCTTCAAGAGGTCGGCCACGAAGACGAGGTTGCCGAGGGACTTCGACATCTTGGCCCCGTCGAGGCCCACCATCCCCACGTGCAGCCAATGGCGCGAGAAGGTGGTCCCGGTGACCGACTCGGACTGGGCGGTCTCGCACTCGTGGTGGGGGAAGATGAGGTCGGTACCCCCGCCGTGGAGGTCGACGGTGCCACCCAGCTCGCGCATGGCGAGGGCCGAGCACTCGATGTGCCAGCCCGGCCGGCCCGGGCCCCAGCGCGACTCCCACGACGGCTCGTCGGGCGCCGAGGGCTGCCACAGCACGAAGTCGAGCGGGTCGCGCTTGTTGGGATCCTCGGGATGGCCGCCGCGCTCGGCGGCCAGGACCAACATCTCGGGCCGCGACAGGTGGCTCACCTGGCCGAAGCGGGGGAACGAGGAGATGTCGAAGTACACCCCTCCCTGGACGCAGTAGGCGTGGCCCCTGTCGAGCACGGCCCCGATGAGCGAGAGGATCTCGGGGATGGCGGAGGTGGCCCGGGGCTCGCGGTAGACGGGAAGCAGGCCGAGCGCAGCCATGTTGGCGTCGAAGCGCGCCATCTCCTCGGCGGCGAGGTCGAGATAGTGGACACCGAGCTCACGAGCCTTGCGCAGGATGTCGTCGTCGACGTCGGTGACGTTGCGCACCAGCCGGGGCTCGTGGCCGAGGTCGATGAGCCGCCGCTGCAGGATGTCGAAGGTCAGGTACACCTGGGCGTGGCCGACATGGGCGGCGTCGTAGGGCGTGATGCCGCACGAGTACATCGACACCACCGGGCCCGGGTCGAAGGCGACGATCCCGCCGCGCGTGGTGTCGTAGAGCTCCATGGTCACACGTGGTCCAGCCCCGTCAGCCCCAGCGAGCTGTGCGCCTTGTAGCGGATGTTGACGGTGACGAGCACGGCGGTGAAGGCCTCGATGGCCGACGCCTGGGCCAGGCTCCCGGCGTCGAGAGGGCGCAGGCCCCCGATCGAGGCCATGAGCGCCATGGTCGCCCCGGTGGCCTCGGGGTGGTCCGAGCAGACCAGGACGTCGGCGCCGAGGGTCTTGTCGAGGTCCTCGAGCTCCGACGCCGGCAGGTGGTGCCCGGCCGCTGCCACCAGGGCTGCGGGCAGCTGGGCCTGCACGGCGGCGGCCATCGAACCCCGGGGCGGGACCAGGGCGTGCATCTCGCGGCCCTCTTTCACGAGCGCGTTGGCCACCGAGACGACGACCTTGCCGTCGAGGCGGGCGCCCAACGGACCCACGGTGGGGATCAGCGCGTCCCAGGGGGTGGCCACGACCACGACCTCGGCCGCGGCGGCCTCGTCGTTGGCGGCGCCCTCGAGGGCCAGGTGGCGCGGCCATCGATCGTGCAAGGCGCCCACGACCTCGGCGGCGCGCGAGGCCTCGTCGCGACCCGATCGTCACCGAGGCCCCGGCGTCGGCCAGCCGCAACCCGAGCCCTCGACCGAGCGGCCCGGTGCCACCGAGGATCCCGACGTGCATCACGACACACTGGCACAACGGCTCCGGTCCCAGGTTCAGGCCTCGGCCCCTGTCACCGGGCCAGCCCGTCACCGGGCCGGGTCCGCGTCACGGAGTCGGGTCCGTGTCACCGGGCGGTGGCGCTCGGGTAGGGTCGCCCGCAGTGTCACCGAGTGGTGGGCTCCTGGTCGGAAAGCGGATCCTGATCACCGGCGTGCTCACCGACGCCTCCCTGGCGTTCGGTGTCGCCCGGCGGGCCCAGGCCGAAGGGGCCGAGCTCGTGCTGTCGGGGGCGGGACGGGGACTGTCCTTGACGCGGCGCACGGCGCGCAAGCTCGAGATCCCCGTGGACGTCATCGAGATCGACGTCACCGACCCCGCGCACCTGCGCGGCTGCGGCGCAGGACCTCATGGCGCGGTGGGGACGGCTCGACGGCATGCTCCACGCCATCGGCTTCGCGCCCCAGGAATGTCTGGGTGGTGACATCCTGCGCGCCGAGTGGGAAGCGGTGGCGGTGGCCCTCGAGGTCTCGGCGTACTCACTGAAGGCTCTCGTCGGTGCACTGCGGCCCTTGCTCGTGGCCGCGGGCAGCGCATCGGTGGTGGCGCTCGACTTCGACGCCCGGGTGGCGTGGCCCGCCTACGACTGGATGGGGGTGGCCAAGGCCGCGCTCGAGTCCCTGGCGCGGTACCTGGCACGGGATCTGGGACCCGAGGGGGTACGCGTCAATCTCGTGGCGGCCGGTCCGGTGCGCACCATGGCGGCCAAGTCCATCCCCAGCTTCAAGGGCTTCGAGGACACCTGGGGCGACCGGGCGCCGCTGGGATGGGACGTCAACGACTCCGAGCCCGTGGCCCGCGCCTGTGTGGCGCTGTTGTCGGACTGGTTCCCCATGACCACGGGCGAGATGGTGCACGTGGACGGGGGCGTCCACGCCATGGGCGCCTGACGCCGTCCGTCCCGTCCCCATGGCGAGGGTCACTGCGGCGGAGTTCCAGGCGGCGGGGATCTATGACCCCGAGGCCGCCGACGGCGCCGAGCGTCTCGAGCTCCTGGAGTACCTCGACGAGCAGGGCGTGGGGTTGGCCGCCATGGTCGAGGCCCACCGCTCCGGCGCTCTCGTGGCGCTGGCGTCAGAGCTCCCCTTGCGGGCCCCGGGGGATCCCCTCAGCATCGAAGAGGTCGCCACTCGCAGTGCCTGCAGCGTCGACCGGGTTCGCCGCGTCCGGGTGGCGGCGGGGCTCCCCGCCGATCTCGGTGACCCCGGCCATCCCGGGCTGCCGTCTTCGGTGGTGGACGACATGGTGTCGTTCGAGGCGGGCGCGGCCCTGTTCGGCGAGGTACCGACCCTGTCGTTCACGCGCGTCATGGGCGCGGCCGTCGCCCGGATCGCGGAGGCAGCTGTGGGCCTGTTCCTCACCGAGCGCATGCCGGCCCTGAGCTCCGACGCCGGCGAGAGCGCCCGAGCACGCGCTGCCGAGGAAGGCACCGCCACCTTCATCAGCGCTACGCCCGACCTCATGACCAACTTGTTGCGAGAGCACATGACCCTGGCCATCCGTCGCTCGGTCGCCGAGCGCACGCTCGAGGTGGACGAGCGGGCCGTCACCGTCGGGCTCGGCTTCGTCGACCTGGTGGGATCGACGCCCTGGGCCAGTGGGCTCACGTTGAAGGACCACGCCATGGCGCTGGCGGGGTTCGAGTCCGCGGCGTGGAACATCGCCTCGGCCCACGGCGGGCGCGTGGTCAAGCTCATCGGCGACGAGGCCATGTTCCTGGCTCCCACGGGGGCCGGCGCCACTCGCATCGCCCTCGAGCTGTGCCGGACCGTCGCCGCCGACGACGCCCTGCCCGAGGCCCGCGGTGCGGTGGGATACGGCACCGTGGGCTCACGCGACGGTGACTACTTCGGCGCCCTCGTGAACCTGGTGGCGCGCGCCGTCAAGTTGGCCGACCCCGGGTCGGTCGTCGTCACCGAGGCCGTGCGCGCCGAGCTCGGCGACTCCCCCGGACCCGGCGGTCGCGGAGAGGTCGTCGAGCTCTCGGCACAGACCCTGCGTGGCGTGGCTGAGCCCGTTCGTCTGTTCGCGCTGCGCTGAACCGCTCGAGGCGCCGCGACCGGCTCCTCGCCGGGGCCGTCCCTCGAGTGCCGGGGTCAGTCCTCGGCCAGGATCCTGTAGAGCTCCTTGCCCGTGGCGCGAATGGCAGTGGTGGCCCGTTCCATCTGCGACGGGTCACCTTGCCGGCCGATCTGCTTCGCCGCCGCCAACAACTGCACGGCCGACTTGATGAGCCCCTGGAACTCGGTGGCGTATTCCGCGTCGTGGTCCCAGGGGGTATTTCCGAACCGCTCCGCCCGATCCGACGCTTCGGTCCGGCCTGCGTCGGTCAGCTCGTAGACGCGCTTGCCGTCTTGCTGATCGGAGCGCACGAGCCCCTCGTCCTCGAAAAGCTGCAACGTGGGATAGACCGAGCCGGGACTCGGCCGCCAGGTACCGCCGCTCTTTTCTTCGAGGCGCCCGATCAGCTCGTAGCCGTGGGCGGGGCCGTCGGTGAGCGCCAGGAGCAGAGCAGTGCGGATGTCGCCTCGGCGCATTCGCCTGCCACCGCCTCGCCAGTTGCCTCGGTCCCCGCCCCATTCGCCGGCCCAGGGCCCATGACCGTGTCGTCCTTTCATTCGCATGCGTTCGTGCATGGCTGATCACCTTCTCTTTCGAATTCCGGGTGTCCGGACCCGAGTGGTCCGGACTGTTCTCGTACTTACATGATATATCGGTATATATCTCAATGCAACCCCCACGCCCCATGTGAGGACTGAACCGGTCCGGCCTCCGGGTATGCCGTTCCCGGGTCGGGACTCCTCCGCGTCGGACGGGGGCGGGCTCCCCCGGTGGCACGCCTCGGGGTACGCGCCTGGCAGGGGGCGCGCCCCGATCAGCCGAAGTCGGCCTCGAACGCCGCCAGCGACTTGGGGAACTGCCCGTCGGTGATGTCGTTGTAGATGCCCTGGGAGGGGGAGTCGAAAGCGAAGATGTCGTCGAATGCCACGTCGTGGGCCACGAACCAGGCCGCCATGTTGTTGACGAAGGACGGGTCGTCGCCGAGGCCTTGGCCGCCGTCACGGATTTCGACGGACCACTCCGGGATGGCAATGGGCCGGTCGTTGGCAGCCGCGAACGAGGCCAGCCAGTCGAGCCCCCATTGCTCGGTCAATTGGTTCGACCACGCCGCCGCGTCGGTGAACGGGGTCCCCCAGAAATCGTCGTAGACGTCGGTGCCGATGTAGTCCACATAGGCGGAGCCGGGATAGGCCAGGGCGGGGTCGTAGCTGGTGCTGGTATTGGCACTGGCATTCCACAGGAATTTGAATTGCTCCCCGGGCACCGCCCGCATGGTGATGACGATCTGTTGCCAGAACTTGTCGAAGTTGGCGGCATCGGTGGCGCTCCCCACGTACCACGTATTCCAAGAGCCGTTGAATTCCCAACCCAATCGCAAGATGGCGTTGCCTTCCCCGTCGTTCACGAGGTTCCGGGCCAGGGTGGTGAAGTACTTGTTGTAGTCCCCGGCGGCGCCGTCGGCCAAGGTGCCCGTCCCGGGCAGGATGGGGACGCCGAGCACCAAGCGATAGCCGGTGCCGGTCCAGCCCCGGGCGATGGCGGCGCCGTCCATCGCAGCCCATCCGTCGGCCTGGTCGAGATAGTCGGTGGCATACGTGGGGTCGGTCCCGGTGGAGATGCCGAAACTGACAAGACCGTCGGGATTGTCGGACCCGGCATAGTCACCCAGGGGAATCGCCGACGAACCACCGCTGCCGCCCGATCCAGACGACCCGACCCCACCGGCGGCCGATCCAACGGTGACGGACCCCGTTACTGCCAGCCTCTTGACCCCCCGGCGGCTCGCGGCACATCGACGCCAGCACACCCCGGGTGAAGCTGGTGAAGGCGTCGGCCGCGGAGCCCGAAGCGGACGCGAACGACCCTCTGGCCGTGGAGTGGCCGCCACCACCGGGGATGGCAAAACCCTCGAGACCACCGACGTTGGTCACCACCTGCGAACCGGAGTTGGTCACCGTCGTCGTGGTGAAGGTGGCGGAGTGGCCGAAGAGTGAGCCTCTCCACGACACGATCAAGATGCCCGGCGCGCCGGTGCTCGACAACGTGGCGCAGTTCAACGGGCTGGACGAAAACGACTCCCGCAGCCGGCCCGAGATGATCCTCACCTTGGTGCTCGAGGTGTGGCAGCTCGACAGGTTTCCCTTGAGACGCGCCGCAGCGCGGCACCCCCTCTGAGGACGAGGCCTTGGGCGAGAACGAGACGGTGCCCGACAATCGACAGGTCACTTGCCCGGGCGCCGCGCCCTTGTACGTTTGGGTCTTCGCCACGGCGGGGCCGGCTCCCACGCCGAGGAACGCCACCAAGACGGCTGTGGCTGCGGCCACCACGATCGGCGCCATCGGCCTGCGCCGCCTGAAGACCCTGCGCGTTTGCACTGTCCCTCTCCGTCGGGACGCGAACAGGCCCCGACGCCTCAATTTTGATCGGTCCCGCTGGTCCCAGCCCTCACCAGAATTGATGAATTCCACATAACGGAGGGCTTGGTGCGCATCCGTTGCCGCGGAAATGGGGCCGGAGAACAACGGCACCGTTCGAAAGGGGGCTGGCGCGACGCGCCGGATCGACGCGCCGAAAGGCGCTCAGTCAGGCCACCGGCGCGCTCAGCGCTGCAGAGCCTTGACCTCCAGGTACTCCTCGAGGCCGTACTTGCCGAGCTCGCGGCCGATGCCGGACTGCTTGTAGCCGCCGAAGGGCGCCAGCGGGTTGAACCCTCCCCCGTTGACCTCCACCTGACCGCTGCGCAGCTTCCGGGCCACGCGCTCGGCGTGCTCCTTGTCGCCCGCCCACACCCCACCGGCGAGGCCGTACACGGTGTCGTTGGCGATCTCGACCGCCTCCTCCTCGCTGTCGAAGGGGATGATCGACAGCACCGGTCCGAAGATCTCCTCCTGGGCGATGGTCATGTCGCGCGTCACGTTGGAGAACACCGTGGGCCGGACGAAGTACCCCTTGTCGAGGCCCTCGGGGAGGTCCGGTCCGCCGGTGAGCAGCGTCGCACCCTCGTCGACACCCTTGTTGATGTAGCCGCGCACGCGGGCGAGCTGTGTCGACGACACCAGGGGCCCGAGGCGGGTGTCACCCTCGAAGGGATCGCCCGGCTTGTAGGTCTCCGCTGTCTCCACGGCCAGTGCTTCGACCTCGGCAAGACGAGACCGAGGCACGAGCATGCGCGTCAGCGCCGAGCAGGTCTGCCCGGAGTTGATGTAACAGGCGGCCACACCAGCCGGCACCGCGGCGGACAGATCGGCGTCTTCGAGGATGACGTTGGGTGACTTGCCGCCGAGCTCGAGGGCCACGCGCTTGACACCATCGGAAGCCAATTGCATGACACGCTTGCCGGCGCGCGTCGATCCCGTGAACGACACCATGTCGACGAGCGGGTGCGAGGCGATGGCCTCGCCCACGACGGGGCCGAATCCGGTGACGAGGTTGAACACGCCCGGTGGAAGGCCGATGTCGTCGAGGATCTCGGCGAGGATGAAGGCGTTGAGCGGTGCCACCTCGCTCGGCTTCAACACCACGGTGCAGCCCGCGGCGAGGGCCGGTGCAACCTTGGCCGCGATCTGGTGCAGCGGATAGTTCCACGGCGTGATGGCTCCTACCACCCCCACGGGCTCCCGGACGATGAGGGAGTTGCCGACCTCCTCCTCGAAAGGAAACTCGGTGGCGAGCTGCGCGGCGGAGGCGAAGCTCATCACGGGCAATCCCACTTGGATGAGATTGGACAGCGTGAAGGGCATTCCGACCTCCTGAGAGATCAGCGTGGCGATCTCGGAGGTGCGCGCCGTCAGCGCTTCCTGCACGCGCTCGAGTGTCTTGGACCTCTCGTCCCTCGACGTCGTCGACCACTCGGCGAAGGCGTCGGCGGCGCAGCGCGCCGCCCGGTCCACGTCCTCGGGAGTGCCCTCGGGGATCGTCCCGATGACCTCCTCGGTCGTCGAGTTGAAGACCTCGATCGTGCCCTTGCCCGTGGAGGAGACCCAGGCACCACCGATGTAGAGCTTGTCGCGTACCTCCATGACGTACCCCTCCTGGCTGGCTCCCCGGGCCGGTGGGCCGGTCCCGGGCCGGTGCGTGGCACCTGTGACGCGTTCGATGCTATTCGGGAAAGGGCGGTCCCGTCGGCTCGGGGTACCGCCCCTCTTCCCCCTCGACGGCGCGCTCGGCATCGGGGCCCGGATCGTGGCCGGGCACGGTGGGGTCCTGGGTCCCCCCGGCGTGCTCCACATCCCGGTCGGAGCAGTCCGCCAAGGAACCCGTCCGGTCAGCGGGTTGCTCGGTCCGGTCACCGGGTTGCTCGGTCCGGTCACCGGAGCTTTGCTCCTCGTAGGGATTCCCCAGGATGTGTCGGGCCATGTCGAAGACCGACGCCGAGTCGGCGTCGGCGGCGGTGACCACGCCACCGAGCAGGGAGCGTCCCCGCCCGGTCACCTGCTCGATGATCGAGTCACCCATGCGCTGGATCAGGTCTCCCATGTCGGCGCGCTCTTGGCCCTTGGGGACGCGGAGCCAGCACATCACCACGGCCTGCAAAACCCCCGCCGCGGCGGGCCACAACCAGATCGTCCGGTAGTCGCCGGTCAGGTCGACCACCCACGCGGCCAGGAACGAGAAGACCACTGCGAACAGACTGAAGGGCGCCACCAGCTTGCCAAGGAGCTCACCCATCCCTCCTGAGCGCGGCAGGAGCTGCAGAAGCATGGGTGCCAGTGAGATGACGAAGGCGCCGAGCAGCGGTCCGCCCACGAAGGCGAGGATGACGGACTGCCAGATGTGTGTGGTGGTGAACTGCACGAGCGAGACGACCGAACCGGCCAACGGTGTGAGAACGGCGATCTGCTTGCGGGTGAGCACGCGGCTCAGCCCGTAACCGAGGGCGAGCCCGAGCATCACCACAGGTACGCCGCTCACCCAGCCGGCGATGGTCTGGGCGTTGGCGCCGGCATGCTGCACCCTTTCGAAGTAGACGATGGCCAGATAGCCGGTGGCGCTGAGCCCGGACCAGAACACCAGGATCCCGGTCACGAGGACCCTGGCGTTGGGCACCTGCAGGATCTCGGCGATCTCGTCGCGCCACGGGCGGGCGCGACGGTGGCGCTCTCGGTCAGCGACCTCACGCGCCGCCGCCGACTCGCGCACCAGCAGGAGCACCACGACGGCGACCACCACCATGAAGCCGCCAGCCATCCTGAACGCCAGGTTCCAGGTGGCGGGGTCATTGGCCTTCCACGTGGCGATGACGGTGCCCTTGATCACCAGGCTCACGAGCACCCCGAGGACGCCTATCAGCGTCGCCGCCTTGACCGTTCGGCTCTTGCCGAAGGTCTCGGGGATGACCGCCACGTTGGTGAGCCCGAACACGACGCTCGCCGTCTTCACCAGCACGATCAACAGGACGAGGGGCCAGAACCCCGACACGAGTGTGTACGACCACGTACAGACGCCCATGATCAGCAGGCCGGCGGCCATGTACGGCGCCCGGCGTCCCGCCGCCGTGCGGGTGCGGTCGCTGGCTCGCCCCAGCAAGGGGTAGGCGAGCCAGCCGATCAGACGATTGGCGGTCAGGGCGAAGGTGATGGCCAGCGCGCTCGACACCCGCGCCGAGACGAGCAGCGTGAGCAGCACTCCCGACACCGCCAAATTGGCGCGGGGCCCCACCAGGCCGAGGGTCAGCCCGATGAAGCTCCGCAGGCGCATACGGTCGATGCCGCCGTCGGCACCCCCGGCCCCTGCGTCGACGACCTCGGCGCCACACGACGTCACTCACCGAAGAGCCATCGGCAGTCCCCGGCACCGACACGAGCGAACCATCGCCCGGTCCCGCCCCATGAGGACCGCCCATCCCCTTGAGCCTACGTGGCGGTGCCCGGGACCGGCGCCCGCCGTGGCCCCGGGACGACCGAGGCGTGGCGACAGGACTACGGCCGTCGGGGGGAGCACAGCGGCGATCTGGGCACGAATGGGCACGAATTCGGGCATGACGAAGTCGCGTCGCAGCCAGTTGGCGCCGTCGACCACCAGGGTGTGGCCCGACACGAACGACGCGTAGGGCGAACACAGCCAGGTGGCCGCCCAGCCCAGCTCGTGGAGCCGCCCGAGGCGCCCCGCCGGAGATCGCCGTGCATCGACGTCGTCGCCCTCGGTGCGCAGGGCCTGCAGATCGGCCCGCATGTCCTCGTGGGGGAAGAGGCCCGGTGCCAAGGCGTTCACCCTGACGCCATACGGCGCCCACTCGACGGCCAAGGTCTTGGTGAGGTTGCCCACACCCGCCTTGGCCGCGGCGCTGTGGGCCATCCCCGGGCCACCCGTGAAGGACTGCGTGGCCAAGATGTTGCAGATGGCAGCGGGCTCGCCGGCGCGGCTCGTCCGGCGGAACAACTCCTGGGAGCAGAAGAAGGTGCCGTCGAGCACGATCTGCGTCACGGCCCGCCAGCCGTTGGGGCTCAGGTCGTCGGCGGGAACCGGGAAGTTGGCGGCGGCGTTGTTCACGAGCACCCGCACCGGCCCGAGAGCGGCCTCGAGCGCGTCGAAGGCACTGGCCACGTCCTCGGCGCGGCGGATGTCGGCGCCGGCATGGGCGGCCCGGGCCCCCACTGCCTCGACGGCAGCGGTACCGGCCAGTCGGTGCCCCTCGTGGCGCGACACGATGCCGACGGCCGCCCCCAGGCGGCCGAACTCGACGGCGATGGCCTTGCCCAGGCCCGTGCCACCGCCGGTGACCATGACCGTGGTCCCCTCGAAGGTGCGCGGCGGGAGCATCGGGTGTCCCGCCGGGGGTGGTTCGGGAAGCGGCACGCCGGCTACTTCCCCTCGAAGACGATGGGCTGCTTGTTGGCCTTGGCGGCGTACCCGGCGGGCATGTCGTCGGAGACGAACTCGATCGAGGAGCTCATGGCCCCGAACCGCATCGCCTCGGTGAAGCCGCGGTAGGTGAAGCCGTCGATGGTGCGCTTGATGCTCTGCACGGCGAGCGGGGCATTGGCGGCGATCTCCTCGGCCACGGCCATCGCCGTGGGGAGCAGCTCCTCGGTGGTGGTCACCTGCTGCACCACGCCGATGCGCTCGGCGGTGCGGGCGTCGAGACGACGACCAGTAAAGGCAAGCAGCTTGGCCCAACCCGCCCCGGCTTCGTGGGCCAACCGGAGGTCCCCCCCGGCGTCGATGCCCACACCCACCTGGGCCTCGGGCAGCGCGAAGACGGCGTCCTCGGCCGCCACGCGGATGTCGGACATGAGCACGAGCTCGAACCCGAACCCCAGGCAATATCCCTGGACCGCAGCCACGATCGGTTGGGGAAGCTCGGCGAACACCTTGAAACGCTCGTGGGCCCAGCGGATGCCCTCGTAGTAGTTGCGGGCCTTCTCCGCCGGGGACCGGCCCGTGACCCGGTCTTCGGGCATGCCCAGGTCGATTCCGGCACAGAAGGCCCGGCCCTCTCCCCGCAGGACAACGGCGCGCACCCGTTCGTCGAAGCGGATCTGGTCGGCGCGCGCCCCAAGCTGGCGGGTGGACTCCCAACTCCAGGCGTTGAGCTTGTCGGGCCGGTTGAGTGTGAGCACCGCCACGTGGCCCTCGACCTTCAAGTCGAGATGCCATTCATCCTCGGCGACGACGGGCGAGGTCCTGAACATTGGGTGCTCCGATCGGCCGGGGCGACTGTCCCAGGCGCGGCGCCGGCCTGCCGCCTGCGACCGGACCGGGTGGTGGTGCCTGACGGCCCGTCAGTATTCCACGCGCCCCGCTCCCCCGCCCCGGCCAGCTGGTCGGGCCGGCCGGACTTAGATAGGGTTCACTATGTAAGTACGGCGCAGGCGCCGTGTACCGGTAGCGCCAGCGCCCGGTGCAGAAACAGGAGCCCATGTCCAGGACCCAAGGAGAGCGCAAGGCCGAGACTCGTGCCCGCCTCCTCGACGCCGCCGCCACCCTGTTCGCGGAGCGAGGCGTCGATGCCGTGTCGGTGGACGCCGTGGCGGACGCAGCCGGACGCACCTCGGGTGCCGTCTACGCCCACTTCGGGTCGAAGCAAGGCCTCCTCCTGGCGCTTCTCGACGAGTGGGCGCACTCGCTCGTCACCGTGATCGCGGCCGAGTTCGAGCTGGCCGCCACCGTCGAGGACCGTCTGCGTGCCGTCGCCACCAGCGTGGTGACCGACCCCAGCGACCAGACTCGCCGCCTGTTGCTGCTCGAGCGCGAGCTCTGGCTCCGCGCCACGCGCGACCCCGAGGTCGCCCGAGCCATGCGGGGCCGGTGGCGCGAAGCACACGAGCGGCTTTCGAGGGGATTCGCGGCCTGGATCGCCGACGGCCTCGTGGCACCGATAGCCCCGCCCGAGGTGCTCGCCACGGTGTTCCGCGCCCTCGTCATCGGATTCGAGACACAACACCGCCTCGATCCCACGAGCCTCGACACCGCCGAGGTGGCGTCGGCACTGGCCATGGTGACCGGAGCCGCACCCGGCGCCGGCACGACCGCGTCCCTCACACGTTCGCACCGTTCCCTGAGGACAATTCTCGACCACAGTTCCTGAGTCCCCCAACGCAAGGAGACAGCCGTGCACACCGAGATCTGCGATCGACTCGGCATCGAGTTCCCCATCTTCGCCTTCACTCACTGCCGCGACGTCGTGGCGGCGGTGTCCAACGCCGGCGGCTTCGGCGTACTCGGAGCCATCGGCTTCTCTCCCGAGGAGCTGGAGATGGAGCTGGCGTGGCTGGACGAGCACGTCGCCGACAACCCCTACGGCGTCGACATCGTCATCCCGGGCAAGTACGAGGGCATGGGCGAGACGGACCCGGTGAAGCTCGAAGCCCAATTGAAGTCCATGGTGCCCGACGACCACCGGCGTTTCGCCCGTCGTCTGCTGGCCGAGCACGGCGTGCCCGAGCCCGCCGAGGACCAGCGCCGCAGCGGGATGATGGGGTGGACAGAGGCCACGGGCAAGCCCCTGCTGGCGGCGGCGTTGCGCCACGACAAGGTCAAGCTGATCGCAAACGCGCTGGGCACGCCTCCGGCTGACGTGATCGCGCAAGTGAAGGGCTCGGGCCGCATGATTGGGGCGCTCGCCGGGTCCGTCAAGCACGCACTGGGTCACAAAGAGGCCGGCCTCGACTTCATCGTGTGCCAGGGGACCGAGGGGGGAGGTCACACCGGTGACGTCGCGTCACTGGTCTTGTGGCCCGAGGTCATCGACGCGGTGGCCCCGTTGCCCGTGCTCGCCGCCGGCGGTGTCGGCAGCGGCCGGCAGATCGCCGCCGCTCTGGCCATGGGCGCTCAGGGCGTGTGGTCGGGGACGCTGTGGCTGACCGTCGAAGAGGCCAACACCTCCCCGGGGCAGATGAAGAGCTATCTCGAAGCGACCAGCCGTGACACGGTGCGGTCCAAGTCCTTCACGGGCAAGCCGTGTCGCATGCTCAAGAACGACTGGACCGAGGCCTGGGACCGACCCGATACGCCGGACCCGCTTCCCATGCCGCTGCAAATGATGGTGGCCATCGAAGCGGTGGGCGCCACGCATCGTCATCCTGAGGAGGCCAAGGACGTGGCGTTCAACCCGTGCGGGCAGGTCATCGGACGCGCCACCCAGGTCCGCAAGACCCGCGACGTCATCTACGACCTCGTGGAGGAGTACGTCGAGGCCGTCGAGCGCCTCTCGCAAACCGTCAAGGTCGAGGTCTGAACAGGGTCGCCCGGGTCTCTACTGCGGTCCAGGCGCGCTGTCGGGAAAAGTGAAGAACATCAGCTGGGTCGCATAGGCGACGAGCCCGCGGCGCCGGGTCCCACATGGACAGCTCTGCAGAGGCGTAACCGTCGCCGGCGTACCGGGCGCGGTTGTGAGCGAGCAGCCACGGCGACGAGGCCCGGGCCAGCACGTGCACGGTCAGGTCGACGCTGGGTCCGAACCACATGGGCACGTCGGGTCCCATGCGCTCTTCCACGGCACCGGGCATGGTGTCACACAGCGCCACCACGGCGAGCGGGTCCCATTCGCCGTCGTCGCCCAGAGGCGGGTCGTCGAACCGGTACCAGTAGGCGCGCTCTGAGGTGGAGGGGTCCCACCGCTCCCACGGGGCATGACCGATCGCCACACGTGACTCCACGCGCTGCCAGAACGACGCGGGGCGAAAGCCGGTCACACCCGGAGGTGGCGGATCACGGAACGAGGGGCACTGTTCGGGTGGTGCCACGATCGGACAGGTGATGTCGGTGAATTGGAAACCGCGGACGCGTTCCGCCGAAGACCGCCATGGCACTGTGCCCGCTCGTCTGCCCCCGGGGGCGCACCGTCGCGGTGGCCTGGGACATCGTCCGTCCCCGTCGCAGCACCGCAACGTCGATGTCGACGGGACCCGGTGGCACCTGGGCGGCGAACACCGTCGTGACCGAGCGAAGGACCTCGTCGGGCGCGCCGAGCTCGGTCGCCATGGCTCGCAAGGCCAGAGCGGTGATGATCCCACCCTGAGGCAACACGGGCGCGTCCACTGGTCGCTCACAACAGCGCGATAGCGACCCCCGCCCTCGGGGTGGGGCTCGACCGAAGTCTGGTCACCGAACGCCGTCTTCCTCATGGATCGCTGGATCGTAGCGAGGAGTGCGATGGCCGAGCCCGGGCGTGCCAGGCGCCCTTCTCCTATGCTCACGTCGCTCTCGATCCGAGATCGACAGGAGCTGAGGGGACCGTGGGGATCCTGGCCATCACGCTGCAAGATCTGCGCTTTCGCGCTCGCCAGTTCCTGATTGCCGTGGTCGGGGCCGGGCTGGTGTTCGCCATGGGACTGCTCCTGTCGGGCATGGTCGCCGGGTTCAGCCACGAGATCGACCAGACCGTCGCAGTGGTGCGGGCCGACTCCTGGGTGCAGACCGCGGGCGCATCGGGACGGATCGCCGGTCTCTCGACCATGCCGTCGTCCATCGTGTCCATCGTGGCTCGGGATCCCGGAGTCACCCGGGCCGCACCCATCATCGTGATCCCCGAGGCCGCACAGGTCGGCACCGCCATGAGCAGCGTCGTCTTGATCGGGGCGCGCTCCGGAGACCTCGGCAGCGCCATTGCCACCGCAGGTCGAGGCGTCCGGAGCAACGGCGAAGCGGTGGTCGACACCAGCCTCGGACTCGGGATCGGCCGGTCCTTCACGGTCTCGGGGCGCGCCTTCACGGTCGTGGGGACCGTCTCGGGCGCCACGTTGTTCGGGGGACAGCCCGATGTCTTCGTCTCGCTGCACGACGCCCAGTCCATCCTCTACGGGGGTCGACCGTTCATCGGTGCTGTGGTGGCGACGGGGACACCGTCTCACCTTCCGCCCGGGCTCAGCGTGTACTCGAACCAACAGATCGAGAGCGCCAGCCTGAACCAGATGGCACCGGCGGTGTCGTCGATCAGCAACTCTCGTGGGTTCATGTGGGTGATCGCAGTATTCATCGTCGCCGCCTTGGTCTACGTCACGGCGCTCGAGCGGACCCGTGACTTCGCGGTGCTCAAGGCCTTGGGCTCCTCGTCGACCATGTTGTTCGTGGGACTGGCACTCCAAGCGGTCCTCGTCTCCCTGGCTGCCGCCGCCATCGCCGCCCTGATCTCCAATTTCATGAAGGGGCTCTTCGCCCAACCCGTCGACATCCCCGGGAGTGCCTTTGTGGTCCTGCCCGTGGCAGCACTGGTGGTGGGCATCCTCTCGAGCCTGGCCGCCCTGCGGCGGGCGGTCTCGGCCGACCCCGCCGTCGCCTTCGCGGGGTGACGGCGATGCCAGAGCTCGAAGTCCGCGATCTCACGGTCGAGTTCAGCTCGGGCGGATACGTGGTCCGTCCGCTCAGCGGCCTCTCCTTCGACGCCGACGACGGCGAACTGGTGGTCGTCCTCGGACCCAGCGGGTGCGGGAAGACGACGCTGCTGTCGTGTCTCGCCGGCTTGTTGACACCCACGTCCGGGTCGATCTTGTTTCGCGACAAGCACGTGGGGATATTGACCGGGCCGGCGCTGGGTGAGTACCGCCGTTACACCGTCGGAGTGGTGTTCCAGGCCTTCAACCTCATCCGCAGCCTCTCGGCGCGCGCCAATGTCATGGCCCCGCTTCGCCTCGCCGGGGTGTCTCGCAAGGTGGCAGCCGCGCCGCGCCGACGATCTCCTCGAGACCGTGGGTCTCTCCGAGCGGCTCAGCCACCGGCCGGGCCAGTTGTCAGGGGGGCAACAGCAACGTGTCGCCATCGCCCGCGCTCTGGCCCATGACCCCCCGCTCGTGGTAGCCGACGAGCCCACCGCGCATCTCGACTACATCCAAGTCGAGGGGGTGCTGCGCTTGTTACGCCAGGTGTCGGCCCCGGGCCGCATGGTGCTCGTGTCGACGCACGACGATCGCATCACCAACATCGCGGACCGCGTGATCGAGCTCGCTCCGCATTTCGCGGTCACCGACCGGGACCCCGAGGAAGTGTCGTTGGCCGCCGGAGAGGTCTTGTTCAAACAGGGGGATCGAGGCGACCTCGTCTACGTCGTGGAGCAAGGCCAAGTCGACATCTACCAGGTCCGGGCGGACGGGAGCGAGGAACCGCTCACGGTGATCGAGGCCGGCGGTTACTTCGGCGAGCTGGGGCCCATCCTGAACCTCCCCCGCAGTGCCTACGCACGGGCGAGAGTACCCTGCCGCCTCACCGGCTACACCGTGCGGGCCTTTCGCCAACGCTTCCCCGCCACCAAGGTCGCCGGGCCGCCGGGGCCATAGGCCACCGTGGGGCGATGGGATGGGTGAGGCTCGCCCTCGTACAATCTGAGCCGTGCAACAGGCGGTGCTCACGCGCTACCGGGTGATGGCCTACGTGACGGCGGTGCTGCTCATCGCCCTCGTCTTCGTGGCCGTCCCGCTCCAGGCGGCGGGGCACCCCGGCGCCGTCCACATCCTGGGTACCCTGCACGGCTTCCTCTACATCGTCTATCTCTTCGTGGCCTTCGAGCTGACCCGGAAGATGCACATCCCACTGGGCCGCACCATCCTCGTCCTGCTCGCCGGCACGGTGCCGTTCGGAGCGATCATCGCCGAACGCAGACTGACCGCTGAATTCTCGAAACAGGCGCAACAGGCGCGCCGGGCGGCCCGCCCGATGCCGACACCGGGACGGCGGGAACGGCGCCCCAGGAGGCCTGACCCCAAGGTGTCTGTCCCCCCCCAGACCTCGGTGCTCGTCACCGACCGCCGACGTTGGTCGACGAGACGAGCCCTCATCGCCCACGGAGCGCTTGTCGTGTGGGTCCCGGGGTGCGGCGTCGCCTGCTGGTGGCAGGTCATGGTGGGATTGTCCGGTGACTCGCTGGGCTGGATCTACTCGGTCATGTGGCCCGCCTTCGCCGTGTTCGGGACCGTCTTCTGGTGGCACTTCGTCCACGACGATCCCGACACCCTCGGCCGCCGAGGCTTGCGCCGCTTGCAACAGGCCGCCGCCGCCCGTGCCACGGCCGAGCCCGATCCCCACGGGCCCGAGGTCCAAGAGCCCGACATGCGTGCCCTCGCCCTGGCGCGAGCAGAGGCCGAAGATCCCGAACTGGCCGCCTACAACGCCTATCTGGCCGCCTTGGCCCGACAGGCGCGTCCGGGCTCTTGGCGCGGCCGCTGATCCGCACCGGTGGGAGGCTCGGCGCGTGCCTGCGGGACGACCCCGACGCGTGACCGTACCCAAGCCCGTCGCGGCGCTAGCCGGGGAGAGGCTGCTGCAACCGGTCTGGGAGAACGAGCTGGGCGGGCTCACCTTCGAGGTCGGCCGCGGGGTCGGTCGGTGCTACGTCAAATGGGCGCCCGCCGCGAGCGGGATCGACCTGGATGCAGAGGCGGCCAGGCTGCGCTGGGCCCGCGCCTTCACACCGGTGCCTCGGGTTCTGGACCAAGGCGCCGACGACACCGGACGCTGGATCGTGACCAGCCCCCTACCGGGCGAGAGTGCCGTCGCCGATCGCTGGAAGAAGGACCCGGCCACGGCGGTGACAGCCATGGGCGAAGGGCTGCGGGCCCTGCACGACGCACTCCCCGTTGAAAGCTGCCCGTTCTCGTGGTCGAGAGAAGCCCGGGTGCTCGACGCCCGAGCTCGGGCGTCGCTCGGAGACATCGATCCGGCGCGGTGGGACCCGGCCCATCGGTCCCTGACCGTGTCCCAGGCCCTCGATCTCCTCAGCCGTGCACCGTCGATCGACAGGGTCGTGGTCTGTCACGGAGACGCCTGTGCTCCGAACACGGTGCTCACCGACGACGGCAGGTGGTCGGGCCATGTCGACTTCGGAGAACTGGGCGTGGCCGATCGTTGGGCCGACCTGGCCATCGCCACGTGGAGCACGCAGTGGAACTACGGGCCGGGCTGGGAGGACACCTTGCTCGCCGCCTACGGCATCGGACCCGATCCGGCTCGCACCCACTACTACCGGCTCCTCTGGGAGCTCGGGCCATGAGGGCACCGAGGGATCGGGGTGGAGGCGCGTCATGACGGCTGGCGGCTCGGTGAGCGGCACAGGGGCAGATGTCGTCGTCAGGACATACGAAGGCCGTGACCGAGCCCAGGTGAGACAGGTCTGCTACGCCACCGGCTACATGGGCGAGCCCGTCGACTGGCTGTGGCGCGACACCGAGAGTTTTGCCGACCTGTTCACCTCCTACTACACCGACGCAGAGCCGGAGTCCGCGCTGGTGGCGGAGCTCGACGGTGTCGTGGCCGGCTATCTCCTCGGCTGTGTGGACTCCCGCCGGGCGTGGAATCCCGCCACCATCTTCGGGCGTCACTTCCTGCGACGCGGCATCGGGTTCCGGCCTGGCACCGCCGGGGTGGTGTGGCGCTCCTTCGGCGACGTCATCGCCGACGCTCTGCGTCGCCGGCTCCCGCCCGTCACCGTGTACGACGTGCGCTGGCCCGCCCACCTGCACGTGGACCTGCTCCCTTCGATCCGGGGCCGCGGGGTGGGTGCCGCCTTGATGCACAGGTGGCTGGGCATGCTTCGGGAAACCGGCGTACCGGGCTGTTGTCTCGAGACCCTGGGCGAGAACCAAGGGGCCATCGCCTTCTTCGAGTCGACGGGCTTTCGCCGCCACGGGGCGCCGACGTCGGCGCCCGGGCTGCGCTCTCCGACGGGCGAACGCAACACCGTCCAGCTCATGGTGCAGTCTCTGCAACGGTGACCGCCGCCGGGGCCGCGCGCAGAGCTCAGTCGATGAACAGCACCACGATCGTGGCCGCCATCAAGGCGACCATGTAGAGGGTCAGCACCACCAACCACTGCGAGCTCACGTGGAGGAAGCCGCCGGCTCGGATGGCCCGTTCCCCGGCGCGCTGACGCACGAGGCCGGCGAAGACCAAGCCCACGGCCAGGAGTCCCCACCCGGTGCCGAGGACCAGGAACGGCGCCTTCGGGAGGTGGGCGATATCGGGGAGGAGCCGCCCGACGGCCAGGGCCACTCCGATGGCGGTGAACGCCGTGCGCCACCACGCCAGCAGGGTCCGCTCTTGGGCCAGGTAGGTCCGGCGCGAAGGGTCGCCGAACTCCGGCGCCGGGTCGGTTGGCTGGGCTTTCATCGAACGCAATGCCCCTGGCGAGGGGCGGCGGCTGATGGCTCCACTCGCCCATCATGCCTGACCCGGGACCAGGCCTTCGGGACGGAGATGGGCTCGAGAGCGCCGTTTGGGAGCTCGGGGGCGGGGACTCCCAGTGGGGGTCAGGACCCCCTTGACCTGGGCATCACGGCCCGCCGCACGGGTCGGTCCGGCTCAAGGCCCATTTGCCACCCGCCGATGTCACAACAGTGACCGACGCGCGCCCCCACAGCAACGGTGACGCGCCTCCCCGCCATTGGACCGGCTCTCCACCCCCACCCCAGGGGAACGCTCCGAGCCCCACTCCTCCCACGGAGCCGGCCTCGCTGCTGCTGCGCCGCTTCCGAGCCCCCCGGGTCGATCCCGTCGAGCGAGGCCCGGGGACCACCGCACCGTCCCAGGTGGCGCCGCGGGAACCCGAATCGCGGTTCCTCCCCGACGAGCTCCTCGATCAGCGCGGGTCACCTCCCCCCGGGTTTGCGTACGTGGCCAGTTCCGGCGAACCCTCGCCTCGTCCCCGCGCCGGGATGGCGGCACGACTGGCAGGTGTGGTGATCTTCTGCGTCGTGGCGACCACGTTGCTGGCGGTGGCCCATATCGGTCCCTTCAGTTCCTATCCGGGCGGGGCATCGACACCGTCCACGACCGCCAGTCCTCCCCCCGACGTGCGTGGTACGTGGAATGCGCTCGTCGGCTTCGGCTCGACGCTCTACACCGAGCCATTGCACATCGACACCGAGGATCTCGCCACGGGCGGATTCTCTGCCGCCATCACGTCCCCGGTCGGTATCGAGACGATGAGCGGCACCGTCGAGGGTTCGACGATGACCTTCAGCATAAGCCTGGGTAAGAGTATCGACAGCGGCAGCGCGACGGTGACGACCGTCGACGGCAAACTTCGGATCCAAGGTGAATTTTCCAGCTCCAGCGGCGGCCACGGGACCATCGTTGCAACTCGCCTCTGAAACGAGGTGAGGGGTAGCGTCGACAGAGCAGCGAGGGGCGCCGGGCTCGCCGAGGGGTGGGCAACCCGTCAGGGATCTCGCACTCCGACTGGTCTATCCCCTTCGAGTGCCACTCTGAGCATCCGCCTGCGATTCGTCCCGAAGTCCAACAGGGCGTAGTGCATCGTGCAGCGGTTGTCCCACAACGCCACGTCCCCGACTTCCCATTTCCACCGCACCAGGAGCTCAGGCGCGGCGGCGGCTTCATAGAGCAGCCCGAGCAACGCATCGCTCTCACGTCGACGCAACCCGTCGATCTTGTCGGTGAAGAGAGGATTCACGAACAGACTGCGCTCACCGGTCTCGGGGTGCGTCCGCACCAGGGGATGTCGCGCCGCAGTCGCGGCGGTCCGGCCGGCGGCCTCGCCACCAGTCTGATCGCGCCCGGCGAAGTAGCCACCCGCCTTCTGTGCCGTGTGGGTGGCCGTCAGGCCGTCGACGAAGGAGCGAAGTGGCGCCGATAGTGACCGGTATGCACGAGCCATGTCCGCCCAGATCGTGTCGCCGCCTACGGGCGGGACCTCGAGCGCGTACAGGAACGCACCCAGAGGTGGGCACTCCTGGAACGTCAGGTCGCTGTGCCACACGTCGGCTCGAGCGCCCTCCTCGGAGTCCAGCGGAAGCACCTCGGGATGGCCCTCCAAGCTGGGCTCGACGGGGTGGGCCTCAGTGGGTGTCCCGAAGCTGGCCGCCACGGCGCGCAACGATGCCGCGTCGAGGGACTGGGCTCTGAACCACAGCACCTTGTGTTCCAACAGCGCGGATCTGATGCCCGCCGTGGTGGCGTCGTCCATGCCCGGAGTGAGATGAACGCCCTCGACGACCGCCCCCAGTGCAGGGCTCACGGCGCGGATGTCCACAGCGCCAACCTAGACCCTGGTCCACACCACAACGGCTGTGCTCACCGGGCGAAGGCATGCCACCCCAGCCACATCCACGCCAACACGAGCACGCATCGCCCCACTTGGTACCTGGTGACTCGCGCCACCACTGTGCCCAGGCCGGGAACACCACCTCTGGAATACAGCGCGACGATCTGGCCCACGACCACCGTGACCCCGAGCACCGCCCACACCAGCAACGTGGTGTGCCGGTCGATCATCGCGTCACCAGGAACCACCCGAGCGCGAGCCACGAGCAAACCGCCACGATCTTGCCCGGTCGAGTGGCATCGAGCATGTCGATCAGTGAGCTCAGGGTGGGATGCTCCACACGGGGCAGGCTCACAAAGCAGTACAGCTCCCAGCCGGTGACGGCGAGGATGGGCGCCATCCACAGCATCCACCTTGGGCTCATCGCATGCCGGCGATCGGCTTCGTCGGCCCGCTTCTTCATGGCAGACCGATCGGGGTTGCGGACAACCCCGATCGTGACCACAGCGGCGAGGACGAGGGCCATGGCGATGGCGACATCGGCCGTCCAGGTGAATGGGCGGGTGAACGACACGAGCACCGCATAGGCGAGGCCCGCCGTGACGCCGGCGGTGACCCGCCGTGGAGTCCAGACCAGTCGCTGCAGTCGACCCACGCCGTAGGTCTAGTCGTCGTCGTGGAGATGCCGGGTGGATCCGTGAGCGTGCCCACGGGCGCGGTCCCTACCTGAAAGCGGCGCCCCCATCGCGCCTAGCCTCCGGGGCATGGAGCTTCGAATTTTCATCGAACCCCAACAGGGAGCGTCCTACGGCCAGCTGCTCGCCGTCGCCCGCACGGTGGAGGAGTGCGGGTTCGATGCCCTGTTCCGTTCCGACCATGTGCTCAAGATGGGCTCGGCCAGTGGACTGCCCGCCTCCACCGATGCCTGGGTGACGTTGGCCGGTCTGGCCCGCGATACCAGCACGATCAGGCTGGGGACGATGGTCACGCCGGTGACGTTGCGTCCCCTCGGGACCTTCACGGTTGTGGCCGCCCAGGTCGACCACATGAGCGCGCGGACGCCTCGAGATCGGTCTGGGGGCCGGGTGGTACGAGGCGGAGCATCAGGCCTACGGCCTGCCGTTCCCGCCCCTCGGCATCCGCTACGACATGCTCGAGGACCAGCTCGCCATTCTCCGCGGCACTTGGTCGGCCCCACCCGGCCCCACCTTCGACCTGACCGGACGGACCTGCTCGGTACACATCGACGTCGAGACGGTCCGGCCCCATCAGCGGCCCCATCCCCCCATCGTCCTGGGCGGTGGAGGGGCCCCGCTCGGCTCGCCTGGCCGCGGCGTATGCCGACGAGTACAACACTTCGTTCGTGCCGGCCGCCACGATGCGCGACGTCCACGACCGCGTCAGACGGGCGTGCGAGGGTCACGGCCGCGATCCTTCGGCGCTGGTGTACTCCTCCGGCCAGGTTCTGTGCTGCGGCCGGTCCGAAGTCGAGGTCGCCAGGCGGGCGGCGGCGATCGGGCGCGACGTCGCCGAGCTGCGCGAGAACGGCCTGGCTGGTTCGCCCGCGGAGATCCTCGAGAAGCTGGGTGTGTTCGCCGAAAACGGGGCCGCCCGCTTGTACCTGCAGGTCCTCGATCTCTCGGACCTCGACCACCTGCGTCTGGTGTCCCAAGAGGTGCTCCCTCACGCGCCGAGCGGCTAACGCGCGCGCAAGGCTCCCGACGGAGCCCACCGTGCGCTCGGGCATACGGCGGAGGTCGATGTCGTACCTGGTCCGGTCTCCTCCCATGAGTCGGGCTTGGAGGTGAGCGACGAGGGCTCGGCGATCAGCCATCGTCGCCTCGACCTCCTGCCAATACGCCGAGATGGCCTTCACGGCATCGCCGGCGCTCATTTCGAGCACCCACGCCATGGTCGTCAAGGGCATCTCCAGTCGCCGCAACGGTCCGACGAGTCGCGCAGTCTCGATCTGTTCGGGACCGTAGAAGCGGTAGCCGGAGCTGGCGTCCACACAGAGGTCCTGGTTCACAGAGCTATCGACCACCGTCGTGAGAGGTACGGTTCGTGCCTGGGGATCGGTCGCCAATCCCGATAGAGGCCCGTGGGCGTCATTAGGGCAGTACGACCCTGTTGCCGATTTCTCGGGAGTCTTAGGCTGGCGATGTGCCTAACGCCGAGATCGAGAGCATTGCCGGGCACCTGGCAGAGAACGACGACAGTCGGTTGACCTGGTTCCTGGTGTGCTTCTCCGACGGCGACGAGGAATACCGCGAAGGGACTCTTCTGGACGCCAGCGAGTTAGCGGCCGCCGCCGGACTCGTGATCGTCCCCACCCGGGCAGGAGCATTCCAGTGGGTCCGGAGTCCGATCCGAACTCCTGACACGTGGCAGGTTTCGCATGTCAATGTAGCTGCCGATGCTCCAGAGTGAGATCGCCAGTGTCGTCTGGCACGAGCGGGGACACCGTATCGTGGTGAACTACGTCGAGGGTGACCCCGACACCATGGAGGGGGACGAGCTCGTGATCTCCCAAATGGCCGAGAACGAAGGGCTGTCGTTGGTCCCCACGTCGAGCGATATCCGTCGTTGGGTGCGACCCTTCTCGTCTGACACGGCCTACCCGGCGTCAATCACGGCGCGGTCCCCGAAGCGGATCGTGGCGGTGAACGGCTCCTCGCCGCGTTAGACCAGGCTCGTCGGCTCCGCGACTTCGGATCTCCCCGTGGCCGATACAATGGGGAGTAGTCGTATTGGCGCCGGGAGGTCACCGATGAGCGCAGTGCAAGACATCCCCGCCAGAGCTCCGATGACCGAGCTTCGTGAGGTGCCCCGAGCCATCTCCGACGAAGAGCTCACGGCCCTTGCGCTCGCCGCTGACCCGAATCAAGCACTCGACGCTGATGCGGTGCCCCTTGCCGTCTATCTGGCGACTTCGCCCGGGCCTCTGCCTGAGTGGTACATGGCACCGGTGATGGCCCGGCACAGTGGACGCCGACGGCAGGCCATCATCTTGGCTCTCGTGGGCGCCTTCTTGTTGATCGAGGCGTTCGGTCTGTGCAGCACCTACGGCCAATTCCCGTTCCACTGAGAGGCCAGATCGGTCCGCTATCGGGCGTCATCTATCAGCGTCAACTATCAACTGCCGTCGGGCCATCCGCCGCGGTGTAGCACCAGGGGATGACGCGGGAGTGTCTCGATCTTCGGGACCGACGCCCGCCACCCGTCGGAGTCGGGTGTCGCAGGTCACAACTTCAACCTGAGCGCTTGGCCGATCACTCCCCTGGCCCAACGATCACCGTTGCAGTCGATAGGCGACTGTCGGGTTCGGCAAGCCCTTGAGCGTGAGTGGCGCCATGGGCTCGAACCGGAAGCCACGGGCGGCACCTCGGACTTGCTCGGAGACGACCGCTGTTGCCGGATCAGCCACGGCAACCAGACGGGCTGCCGAAATTGACGTCGGGCCCATAGAGGTCACCGAATACCGAAATCACGTCTCCGGTGGCGAGCCCGACTCTGACCGGCGGCAGCTCGCCGCCCGAGGCTTCCACGAGATCCAGAGCGATACGGCAGGCATCTCCCGCATCTTCGGTGACGAACATCGCCTCGTCTCCGATGGTCTTGACGATCTGGCCATTTCCTCTCGCCACCACTTCGGCGGTGCGCTTGTCGAAGTCGATGAGGACGGTGGTGAGTTGACGAACAGAGAGGGTCGACGCCGACGACGTATACCCGACGAGATCGACGAACCCGATGGTGCGCGGCAGCGTCACCGCCGATCGTTCTTCGTCCGTCGACCACATCCGCTCAGCCACCGCCACCATCTGGCGGCGCAACACGGTATCGAGGGTGCGCACGAAGGCTGGAAGCCACGTGTCGGTCAAGTCTGAGTACTCCTTCACGATGTCGACATAGCGGGTGCCGGCATCGCGGCGAGGTACCTCGACTTGGAGTCGAAAGGTTCCCACGAGGGTCTCGGCCACTCGCGCCATGGCGTTACCAGCGACGCGCGCGAGCTGAATCGTTGCTTCTTCGCCAAGGACGTCTCTGCTCGCCAAAAGAAGCAGCCGAACTGTTTCGGCCTCAGCGGCTGTGATCGCCGCGCCGGGGTCCGAGGGAAGGCCGATAGCTGTCATCATCGGCTGCGCTACGGACCACTCCAAGCCCATAGCCTCCATCACCTCACCGCTGGGGAATTGGGGCGCGGACGCAGCTGTATGTCGAGTGCCACATCCCCGAGCGTCGTCTTCGCAGCCGCCACGTCCTCGACAGTGGCCCCACGAGCCATGACGAAGCGGATCAACTCGAGGTGATCGCTCGCGTCGGGCGCGCTCGGATCGTACAATCCCAGTCGCTCCAGTTGGTCGGCGTCGGGTGGCAGCGGATCGTCGCTCACCGGTCCAGCATGCCCCATGACGTACTGTCTGGAACGGTCCCAAGTCCCCCACGAGGCAAAGGGTGCTCACCTGAAGCTCTGGCCACTGGCCACTTGACTGTCGAGCCAGGAGTGCCCAGGATTTCCCCAGTGGGACACGGGATGGGAGATAGGTATCAAGCCGGGTCCTCGACACACCGTTTCCGAGTTCGATCGGTCGATCCAGCGGGGTCGAAGACCATGGGTGGAGGCTCGGTCGAACCACTGGTTCGTGGCCGTCAGAAGACCAAGACATCGCCTGGGCCTGCGTGGATAGGTTTGCAATGACGAAGCGAGAATGGCGCCGCCTTCACCTACGTGGAGTGCATTGGTGGGAGGGAACGTCGTTTCCCCCAGATCGCCAGCGGGAGAGCGCCAGGGCGGAGGAGTTCAAGGCAGAAACCGAAGACCGACTCACCGAGCTCATGGCAGACGGATGGACCATGGTCTCGGTGGTGGCGGCCGGGCCTATCGTCGTGTTTCAGACTCGTGTCGGCGCCCTGTGGCAGGAGGCCTTCAATGTGTTCCTGGAGCGACCCCTGAGCGACGAGGTCCACGAACCCGAGAACTGATCCGCACATGGGCCGCTGAGCTCGACGTCTACCCATTCCATACGTTGGTGGACCCGCGCGGGCGCCGCCAAGGCGCTTGGCGCACTCCCACTCACAGAGACGGGTTACCTCCGTCGGACGCGGTGACCGCAGTCCGACGGAACACTTTCATCACGGCAGGTGACAGTGCCAGGGCTTCACACGTGGCTGCGATCGCCCATCCGATGCAGAGTCCCGTCATTCCCCCCAGCAAGGCGCCCACAACCGATCCCGCGGCTTCCACCGATGTGCCGAGGGCCATGATCCTCGCTGCGTCGGTGAGGCGGCGTTGTGCTCGACGGATCGCAACGTAATGATCCTTGATCACGTAAGACGGGCCGACCAGGATGAGAAGGCGCAGCGCTGTGGTTCCGTTCTCCGCATAAGCGGGGCCGAAAATGTGAAGAACGAAGGGAGCCACGGGTTCGACGACCGCCACGATGGCGACGCACAAAAGCAGGCCGAAAGGGAGGGTGCGACGAACGTGGCGATGGAGTAGCTCCTCGTCGTTGGCCTTCTCAGCGAAGAGGGCGAGCGCCAGCAGATACGGGATGATCAACACGGTGGCGGAAAGCAAGAACGCCGTTGTGAAGTAGGCGACTTGTCGGGGAGCGATGAGGAGGGCCGCCGTCAGCGGGACGACGTAGGAGATTGAATTGATGGACAGATTGAGGACGTGATGGTTCAGCGAAAGCAGGCCGTAGCGACGGGTGAGCGCCAACCGGCTACTCAGTGTCCCTTCACCGGCACGGGTTGACTTGAGCCGGAGCATCGGGGAACAGGCGAGTACCGACACCACGAGCGCCACCGACCACGCCAGCAGGAGGCCAGCGCTCGTTCTCATTCCGGCGAACACGAGGATCCCCACACAAGCCGGTTTCAACACGGCACCCAGGGTTCCTCGAGTGAGCTGAGCCGAGCCGCGATGCAGTCCGATGGCCGCACTGTCGAAGGTGATGGTCGCTACGGTGGCCACCGATCCGACCACGAACAGGGCGGCGGTTACGGGGTCGTGCCCGATGATGCGCAGGCTCTTGCCAAGAGCGGGAGACAGCGCCAGTGCGGCGATTGCAAGGAGAAAGACGACGAAGCAGGCAATCGCCAACCCCGTGGTGTACATGGCTCGTCGCGTCGCATCCTCCACGGAGTTGAGCTCTGCGAGTAGGAGGATCGGGATCCCGAGGACGCCGATGGCCCCGAGAAAGGAGGCCGCTGACGACGCAGCGGCGGCGAGACCGACGTCCTGGGCTGGAAATAGCCGCGTGGCAAGAATCCAGTAGCCGAGGCCGAGCACCGCCGTGGCGCCCTGTTTGGCGACGAGGTACGCGAACGTAGTGAAGAGGCGCTTCCTCTCCCCCGTCTCCTTCACCTCGTCGGTGACGAGATCACTCATGCGCTGGGGTCCTCAACAGACCATCGGTCGGGCCCGACCCTGTCGACGAAAGTCGGCCCGGCGCGCCGGTCGTCGCATGGCGAGGCGCGCCAAAGGTCCGTGGCGTTGCAAAGATGGCATCGGCTACGTCATTGGAGACTGAGACAGACTGGACTTGGAGGGCGCTCCGGTGTCCAGGGCAAACGCTCGTCGTGGACGTCGCCGTACCCCTTCTCCCTTCGCTGGGCTCGAAGACGTGAGCCGGGCCCATCGCGCCTACCTCCATACCATGGTCCGGGCGGTGAGAGTACGAATCTTAGCTCTCCACCAGGGGCTACTTAGGCTCTGGACCGACAAGAAAGTTGACCCAACTCGCCGGCCGGCACAGAGGTAGAGCTCTACGCGGAGCCGCCTCCCGTGGGCACCCCGAGTCGTCGTGACTCTGCTAAATACATGACATTCTGACGTTGTGCACGAGACAACGGGGGCTTGGCCTCGTTTTCCACCTTGCGCTTCGCACAGGAGGGTGGTGAGGCAATCGGTGCCCAGCTTGCTCGTCGTTCCCCACCTGGAGCGGTGGGAATCGCAATGGGATCAGCTGGTCGATCTGTCTCCCCTGCCCTCCCCCTTCTTGCGTTCGTGGTGGCTGGCTGGTGCCGGCGGCCCTCGTCGCCGGTTCTTGTTGGTCGTAGACGACGACCGCCTCCTCGGAGGCCTCGCCCTGGAGGAAAAACGCCGACTGGGACTGCAGTGTCTGCGCATGATGGGGAGTGGTCGACTGTGTCCGGACCACATGGATCTGCTCGCCGCTCCGGAGGACGAGGACGCCACGATCAGGCTCATCAGAACCTGGTTATGCCGCCCAGGAGCACGCCTACTGGATTTGGAAGGGGTCCCCGCCGGCGCCCGGCTGATCAGGGCCTTACCGAGTCCCGTTCGCCGCGAACCATGCGCCGTGGCGCCGTGGACTCCCCTGCCCGACGACTCCAAGACGTACGTCGCTGCTCTTTCCTCGAGTTTCCGGCGCCAGATCCGGCGGGCGTCGGCTCGTCTGGCAGCTGAAGGCGCGACCCATCGCGCCAACCGGGGCCCGTCAGCAGTCCGATCTCTCGAAACCTTGCGGCAGCTTCACAGGGCCCAGTGGGGAGGCCGGTCCCACTTCCTCCCCGAATTCGATCGGTTTGCTGCCGCCTGTCGCCTGGGAGCCGAGGCCGACGAGGTCGTGGTCCATGAGCTCGCCAACGATGAGACGGTCATATCCATCGTGGTGAGCTTCGAGGTGGCGCGGCGCGTGAGCCTCTATCAGAGCGCCCGGCTGACCGAGGCTCACTGGCGCGAGGCCACCACTGTCTTGATGACGACCATCATCAGCGAGGCATGTGATCGCGGGTTCACCGAAGTCGACTTCCTCCGAGGTGAGGAACCCTACAAGCGCAGGTTCGCTCCGCAGAGACGAGAAATGTTCAGGCTTCTCGCCGCCACGGGAGGCGCCGGTCGAGCTGCTCTGAAGGCGACGGCCTCAGCCTCTACTGCCAAGCTCGTGGCGGAGCGATTGGTCGGCGCCGGCCGCACGATACGGACTCGGGCAAAACGCTAGCCCTTGGCGTTCATAAGCCGCTCAACCCTGACGGCGGCGTCCCCCTCGTGTGGCGGCACCGGCGATACCTGATCCCAGATTCCTGGCGAATCCCAGTGCTCCGATGGCGGCTGTTTTGGCAGCGTCGACGGGTTGCGACTGACCGGGCGGCCGGGGAGTCAGATGAAACCGGCGCAGACGCGCGTTGAGGTGTTCGATTCGGTTCCTGCGCACGGTGGCGGTGGTGAAATACGTGAAGGTGATCGAGATCGACACGGCCGGGCCGTTGTGCACCCAGTGAGGTACGACGGGCGGTATGTACACCCCTATTCCAGGCTCGAGCGTGCACGACGCCATCTCCTCAGGCAGTGACTCTATGCGCCCATGAGAGCCGTCGAAGTACCGCTCTGTCTCGTACCGACAGGCAGCATCGTCTTCGAACCGACCGAGGCTGACCCTCTTGGACCCGCTGACTTGCATGAGGAGGCTGTGTTCGATGTCGAAGTGGACGGGGGTGACCGAGTTCGGTGAGGACACAAAGATGAACGCCGCCCTGTTGCGCATCTTGCCCTGTCGGCCAAGCATCCCTGGTTCAAGTTGGTCGAGCGTGGTATGCATCATCTCCGCATACGCCGGGTCGTCCTCGACGTTGAGCAGCGTGAGCCACGCGTTGGCGTCCCCGAGATGGCGTATGACGTCGCCGGGATTCTCCAGCGCACCCCGAGGTGGGCCTCCCTGGGGAACCAGGAGGGGCTGAGCGGCGGTGTCATAGATGACCGACTGCGGCAGGCGGTCAGCCAGCTCCGCAATCGACCGAAGATCCAAGCGCTCGTCCTGGTACAACCCATGGACGAACTCCGCGGGCTGATCGGGAAAGGCTCCGCCGAACGGGATCTCTTCGAGTGTCGGAGGCTCCTGCCTGGCCGAACTGGTTCGCAACGTTCTTGCCTCCGAGAGTGCTGTTGCTGGACAATTTTGCCCACTCGTAGTGGGCTTTGTCAATGGATTGACACGCTCGGTAACGCACCATCTCTCGGCGCGGTCACGGCAACTTCTCCAAGGGCACGGCCCCGGTGGCGCCAAATTTGACGAGGCACCGTGGGTGATGGTCCTGAACCCCGGGCCCTTCCGGGCTCCGCGCACCGTCGGTGCCCGCTCAGCACAGAGACAAACCGAAAGGTGACGTCAGAGCCGGATCGAAGCGATTTCGGCATAGACCCCGAGGAGCTCGTCGACACAGTGGTCCCAGGTGGGGAGCTCGGGAGCCGAAGCATCCGGATCGGCAGCCACCCGAGCGAGCACGGCTGCCAGTACCGCCGACGGCGCGTTGGGTGCAACGGCAGTGGCGAGCCCTTCCGTTGCCAGCTCCGTCAGTCCTGACGTGGCGGCAACGACGACCTTTCTCCCGAGGGCGAGCGCTTCCATCAGAGCCACGGGGTTGGCCTCGTAATCGCTCAGGAGCGCGACCACGTCGCTCGATCGGACCAGTGCACCCAACGCCGCCCGCTGGGTGGAGTCGAACGCAGTGAAGGTCACGGCGCGCTCGACACCTAGGCAGGCGGCGAGGCGGCGAAGGGGGCCTTCATACGGGCCGCGCCCTACGACGACCAGGTGCGCGCCGGGTGCAATCTCGAGGAGCGCCGGCATGGCTGCGATAAGGCGGTGATGACCCTTGTAGCGCTCCAGCCGCCCCACCGAGCAGATCAGCGGCGACCCCGACACTTCGGCCTTCACGTCGGTCACGGGAAGGGGCTCGGCACCATTGCGGATCAGCCGAATCGTCCCGGGCTCTCTTTTCAGCAGGCGAGCGAACAGCTCAACCTCAAAGGCACACACCGCTACGAGCGCGTTCGATCGTCGAAGAAAATGTCGCAATGCCCAATACTGGGTCTCTCGCACCGCTGTCCGCACACGCCCGGAGTGCCCCCCGGTATGGAAGGTAGCCACGGTCGGGATTCCCACTCGCTGGGCGGCGGCGAGCACCATGGGAGGCAGGAGGGTCGCCACACCCTGCATGTGAACGAGGTCATAGTGCCCCTCGGCGACCTCACGGGCGAGCGCCCGCGACACGTAGAAGTCGGTTCCGCGTGGTCCGGCGGGGAACCGGCGTACAGTGAGCTCGCCTTGTCGTTCGCAAGGGGGAAGCTGGCCGCTGAGGTCGGTGGTGAGCACCGTAACCTCGAGGCCTCTGGCGGCCATTCTGCGAGCCACCTCGCTCACATGCGTCTCGATGCCACCCAGAAGAGGCGGATAACGAGAGGCAACCATGGCGACCCGCATCGAGTTCACGGGTTGCGTGCCCGCCCGTGGACCGTGGTCAGCGTGTTGGACCACGCCACTCACCCGAGCTTCCAGCGCTGAAGCTGCGCTCGAAAGCGGAGGCGGCCCCAGTTCATGACGAGGCGTCGCGGCAGCAGGTGCCGGTCGGTCAAAGCCGTGGTGGTCCCCGGAAGGGTCGTGCACGCCGTTTCGAAGCCCGCCAGCCGCACCGCGTCCACCGAACCGTCGTCGAAATCGCCGAAACGCCCGAACGGATAGGCGAAATGGGAGACCTCCCGATTCAGCAGCTGCTCGAGCTCCTTCTTCGAGTCGGTGATGGTTCGGAGCTGGTCCTCGCCGGCACGGCCCCGCAGCCGCACGTGATCTACGGTGTGTGCGCCGATGGTGACCGATTCGGCCTCGGCGAGCTCGAGACACTCGTCCGGAGTGAGAGCACGAGCGTCCGGGGGGGCTGTCGAAGGCGCTGACCACTGTGCGGCCATCGAATCAAGGGCGCGCTCGATCTCGGGGATGGGAAGCGGTACCAGGTGACTATGCACCGCTGCCAGATCTGCTCTGAACCCCCGTGCTCCAATCGGGATGCTCACGGTACTCGTCCCTATCGGCAAGGAGATCTCATTCGCTCCCTTCGGACGAGAACGGAGCAAAGCGGCAAGACGATCCCACCAGAAGCCGTTTTTGTCACCCAGCATGCCACTTGTCACGAAGACGGTGATCGGAACGCCCTTCGCTTCGGCAATCGGCAATGCGTTGCCGAGATTGTCGTTGTATCCGTCGTCGAACGTCACGACCACCCGAGGGCGACTCGACGGCGTCGACAAACTCGAAAGACTGCACGGTTCCCGACTGCGCGTCAGCTCCTCGAGGTGCGCGGCAAAGTTCTCGGGATGCACACAGAGCCGGAAAGGGTCTTCGACACCTTCCGCGATACGGTGATAGCAGAGAATAAGGGTGCTGTCACGGCCCGCGTCTGCGAGGCGCGCTCTCATGGAGCCGGCTTCGATCGATTTGCCTGTCGAGTCGACCGGTTCATAATTCCGGACACCCTTGGAAGGACTCCCACAACTTCTCGCACAATTCCTCGACCTTGGGGTTGAGATCACCCACGCGCGCGGCTGTGAGCTGCGTTCTCACTTTGGCGACAGACGAGTGCAGCGGCAGCGGAATGTCGATGTAATCGGACAGCGATCGCACGACATCGCCCGGACAACTGCGGACCCGCTCGTAGCGCAGCACCCGAACTCGTTGGTCCTGGGAAAGGTGCTGGTCGAAGTAGAGCCGGTTACGGGTCCACCAGAAGAGAGCCGCGGCATCGAGAGGCGCCAGGCCCTCTTGCAGAAGGGCGACCACCGTGGCGCGGGTGTCGTCGGTGGCACCTCTGCAGCGCCAGTCGAGGGAGCCACCGGACTCGAAGGGCGCCAAGTCCCGATGGCCGTTCCCCTGACCGAAGCGCCTGAGGTTCGAGCGCGCCACGTCGAGATAGTGGCGCAGCATCCAAATTCCGCGGGCATTGATGGTGCTTTCGAGAAGCTCGGTGGCCCGATGACTCTCCACGAGGGGTTTGACCGCGACCACCTCGAAGGGAAGACGTTGAATGCGACCGAAGACGACGTCTTTGTCTTGCCAGTCCGTTGCTTCTGGCTCCGGATTGCCACCGACAAGACGGCGGGCGTGCTCCTCGAGAATGAGGATCCGCCAAGATCTGTCGAGGAGCGTCTGTTGCAACAAGGTCGTGCCCGATCGTTGACACCCGAAAATCAGGACGACCCGGCGTTGGTCACGAGACACAGGAACGACAGACCGTACAAGAAGCTTGATCGTGGACCGGACTCGGCGCGCAATCAGCCGCTCGTCGTCTCGATCTTCGAGGGCGATCGGCGAAACCCTGGGGGATGCGTCGATTGGCGGCTCGGTTTGCCGTCTCCTTGACGTTGTCATCACCGAATCTCAGCGAGCTCGAGGCCGGCGCCGAAACGCCACGGAAGGGGCCACGTAGCCGAAGGTGGTCACCAATAGCCCAACGGTGATCATCACCGCTCGGGCCAAGCCCATGGGGTCCCCTCTGAGGGCATTGGCGAACTCGGCCGCGACGGCCCGGGGCAGTGTCACCGCGGCGTAACGACGCTCCGACGATAGGGCCGCTTCTGCCCCCGTGCGCCGAGCCACGGCGGCCTTCGAGAGACCTTCGCTGTAGCAACGCCGCAAGAAGTAGCGCACTCGAGCCCGCTCGGGCGTGACGAGATGGTGCACGACGGCTCCCGGCACATGGAGGAATTCGATCCCTTCGATGCGTTGGCGTGCCCGTACGGCGAACTCGGTTTCTTCGCATCCGAGCGGCGTCGTTCCCACTCGTCCGATAGCCGTGTCGAAGCCACCGACTTCGTCGAAAAGGGAGCGGCGTAGCGACATCGATGCACCGATCGGATTGCGGACCGGCGCCACGACATCGGGCAGACCGCGATAACTGCAACCGACCACCCAGTCGAACTCCGGAGGGAACCACCGTGGGCGCCCACCCTCGGGCCAACTCGCTTCGGCGAGGCCGCCGACACCCGCCACATGTCGGTTGCCGTAGTGCTCGACCATCGTTGCCAGCCACCCCGGCTCTGCCTCGGCGTCGTCGTCGAGAAAGGCCACGACGTCGCCGGTGGCCCAGCGGACACCGGTATTGCGGGCCCCGGCAAGGCCGCGTTGGTCTTCGTTGGAAACCACCTCGACGGTGCGCCCGAATGTGGCACGGGCCCGGGCCAGGAGCAGGTCGTTGTGATCCACGACCAGCACGTATTGATCCGGTGGACAGCTCTGGGTGCGTAGCGATGCCAGCGCTGTGACCAGTGTCTCCCAACGGCTCTCGCTGTAGGTGCAGACGACGACGGTGACCGTAGGAGCGACGGCCGGGAAAGCCTCTGCACGTGTGACGGGTAGGGAAGCCACCATTTTCAGACCCGTCAGCTCCCGACAACCAGCGACGAGCCGGGGGCAATCAAGAGGACTTTGAACAAACCAGGCGCCACAGTCGCCGGCACCACCACGGTCTGTGCTGCGGTGGTGGGCTGGAGCGGGCGCGACAGTACGAGTCCGTCGGGGCCGACGACCTCGAGGTGCGCACCGGTGGCCGGCCGTGGCCAGTTGCGCAGTGACCGTTGTCTGTCCCCGATGGCCGGCATCGAGTGTCAGCTGGTCAGGCGGTCGCCACTCCCCCTTGGCCGTCAGGGTGGCGAGAAGAATGCCCAGGGCCATGAGCCCGATGCCAACGTGCACCCACCGCCGCCGCGAGATGCGTCGAGCGCGGTCGGGGCGCGACGGACCGACTCCTCCCGGCACGGCACCGGATGTGGGGGCCCGCCAAGTCACGGCGAGACCGATCACCAGTGCGGTGACCACGCCCGCCAGGCCGACGGCGGTCGCCGAGACGTGTTCGGGCACCACGGCCCAAGCGACGACGAATCCGATCACCATGGCGCCGACGATCCACCTGACCGCGGCCCGGTCGGTGACCCGCAACTGGTCTCGGCGCCGGCGCCAGCGAACAGCCACGACGATGGCCACTGCCATGGCCGCCAGCAGGACGACGAAGTTCGTCCCCGTTGCCTTACCCTCCGACGCGCTCGAAGGGCAATGGTGCCTTCCCCAACAAGGCAGACAGGTCGTAGACCTGAATCGGACCGTTGTCGTAGATGCGGCGGACACCGGGCATCGAGTCGAATTTGTCCAGCTCTGCCAGGGTGAGCCGTGTCGGAGTCTTGCTCTCTCCGGGCTCGATGTAGGTACCGAACAAGGGGAGCCCGCTGGCGAGACGACGGTCGATCACGATGTAACGGATCGATGCCTCGCGTATCAGGCCTGTCTCGTAGGGGCCGATGGTGGGATCGAAGAACAGAGGAGAGGGGTTGACCTGGCCGCTGATCCCCGTGACGGGATCCACGTGCCCGAGATCGGCAAGGAGCGCTCCGTTCACGCGGTCTGCTGCCACATGGGAGCCCGCGGCGAGGTGGGTGGAGGCCCATTGGGCGACGGCCAAGAGGGAGCGCCGACAGACCGCTGATCGGCGCCGACGAGGTAACGCCCCGGGACATAAGACCAGTCGGGCCCGGAACCGAGCATCATGCTGCCGAGGAAGCACACCGCGGCCACGGTGAGGATGACGCCGCGCCAGTGCGGCCGGAGGTCGGCGGTGATGCGCGCCGCCAGCCATCCGCCCACGACCACGGCCATGCCGAAGAAGATGAACGCCATCGCTCGGGCCCCGACGTCGGCGCTCGACGCCGAGAGTCGGGTCAAAAGAGCCACCGGGTATGCGGCAGCGATCATCACCGGAACCCACCGCAGCACGCCGCCGCGCACCGTTTTGCCCCGGATGGCAACACGGAGCGACAAGACGAGGACGAGGCACCAGGCTACCGCAGCCGCCAGCATGACCACGATCTCCCACCTCGGCGAGGGACTGGCTCCGGCCGCGCTACTGAAGAGCTGGCGGTCCCCGTGCCCCTGGCCCAGCGCAGCCCAGATGCCCGACACGGCGCCACCGAAGATCGGTCCCAGGTACGCCACGAGCCGATGACCCACGATGGCGGTCCATATCGTGACAGCCACGACGCCGACGACCGCCGATGCGATCACCGCACGGGCCGCCACCCGCCGACCGCTCCGGTGCAACATGACCGCCCCTACCACCAGGAAGGCGACCGTCAGCCAGGAGGTGAGGTGGTGGGTCACAATCAAGGGCGCCGATGCACACCATGGCCAGCCCCAGGTCCCGAGCCATGCGGAGCGCCTGTGCGCGTTCCATGGGGCCAGATGGTTCTGCCCCTGTCTTTGGCGTTGTGGACGAGCCCATCGGGCCGAGAACCGCAGGAGCTGCGAACAACAATTCCGACCGCGGCACCATGAGTTGACCCATCGATTCGGCCAACGACAGTGCGCGTCGGCCGCTTCGGCGACGACCGGCCTCGTCAATCGAGGCGATGATCAGGTACACCGCGGCGGCGGCAAAGGCCAGCGCCAAGGTCTCGTAGGCGTACCCTGCATCGAAGGCGTAGAACTCCGGATTGGCTGCATAGACCAAGACGCCGATGCCGCCGGCACGAGCGGATCCGCACACTCGCTCGACCACGAGGAACACGCACAGAGTGAGGACGACGCGCGCCACCAGCAGCACCACCACTTGGGACAGCACCAGGGGGAGGCCCGTAACCAGCTTGACGGCACTGGTGAGCAGTTCGAGCCCCGGATAGTAGGTGCTCACCGGTAGGAGCGTGTTGGGGACGAGGAGAGTGTGATTGTCGAGCATTCGCGACAGGTTCGCCCCGTGAATGAGCTCGTCGAACGAATCGAAGATGAGGGGGCTTCGCAGCACGTAGGACACGAGCAGTCCGACGCCTAGGACGAGAGCCGCACCGACGCGCTGGTTGCGGCTGGCGTGGGCACTGGTCAGTCGCCAGGCGCACGGCAGGAAGATGGCAAGGAGACCGAGGAAGAACAGGGGCAGGACAGGGCCGGTTCGACCGGTGCGAGCGAGCGCATCGGCGAGCCCGTCGAGGAAGATTCCGGCCCCGACGATGGCGATCATGATGGCGGTGCGGGGGGGAGGCGCCGGCGCCAGGACCGTGGTGGGGCCGTTGACCCGTACATCGACCACAGGTGACACCGTGTACGGGCGGTGCCCGCCACGACGTTTCAGCACCCGGACGGGAGCTACGTCGACCTGTGTCACGCCGCATTTCCTTGGCGATCCGGCGACACCCCGGATGAGCCCATCACGCTCGGTGCGGTGCGGTGGAGCGCCGCTCGCGTAGGAGGGTGCGCAGCACCCGGGCGCCGTCAGGGAAGGAGCGAAGGCTTGATTGCCCGCTTCGTCGGGGCATCTCCATGCTGGGGATCTCGGCGATCCGGAGCCCAGCGTGCACTGCCCGCACCGTCAACTCGGTCTCGATCTCGAAACCCGACGACATCAGGTCCAGATGGTCCAAGTACTTTCGGTAGAACGCGAAGTACCCATAGCAAAGATCGGTGAGTGTGGTCCGATAGAGCGTGTTGGCGACCGCCAACAGCGCCCTGTTCCCCAACCGACGCACGTTGGTGAGGTCCAACGAGCCCCCGCCTCCGATAAAGCGCGATCCCTTCACATAGTCGAATCCGTGCTCGAGGAAGTAGATGAAATGAGGGATCTCCAACGGAGACATGCTGCCGTCGGCGTCCATTGCCACGATGATGTCGCCTCGAGCGACCGCGAAACCCGCACGAAGTGCGTGGCCTTTGCCTCGTTCGTCTTCCGAGACGATGCGGATGTCAGGCCGGCACGACAAGGCCATGAGCTTGGTGGCATCGGTCGACTGCCCGTCAACGAGAATGACCTCATCGACGCATCTCGGTACATGGCTGAGAACCGACCCGAGATTGCGCGCCTCATTTTTCGCCGGGATCACAAGGCTCACGGTGGGATGCGTCGACGACGTGGCGCTCGCATCGCCGGTGGTGGAGTCCCCTAACCCCATGAGAACCCCGGGGAGACAAGGCGGCTCCGATTGCTCGCCGACGCCGTGCCACGCCCGCACCGACTGGACCGCACCTGGGCTGTCGTCCAGGTGGGCTCCGGTGGTGGGCCGAGTCGCCCCCCGTCGGGCGCGATCGTCAGTCCGCCGGGGTAAGCCTTGCAATTCGCCAGTCATCCGGAAAGCCCGCTCGCACCCAATCTCCCGGGCCACGACAGGACACGCCTGTCGCTTTCGTGGCCTCCGCCTGACGTCTCCACCACTGTCTCGGTATCCCCACAGAACCGATTTTCCGCGTGAACCTCACGGTCCGAGGTGGGCCCGCGGTTCGCTTGGACAAGGCAACCGTACTGAACCCTGGGTGGTATCAACATCACCAAATGTGACTATCTCGCGGACAGTGGTCGGTCCGCCGGACGACAGACGGCCTCTACCTGCGACTATCCCTCAGGCTGTTCCGGGGCTACGCGGAGGCGAGTAGGAGCCGGGTGCCCGCCCCGGCCTGTGCTCCGGCCTCTGGCCATCACTGACGGTGGCAGATCCGGGAGGGCTCGGCGGCCGATGGCAGGGTGGGCGCAATACCTCGCTCGGACCTCATTGGCCCCTCAGCTTCATCCTGACCCCGTCACCTGTCGGTAGAGGTCCTCGACACGCCCGGCGACGGCAGAGGCGGTGTAGGCGCGCACCCGCTCGAGCCCGTTGCGGCCCATGGACTTGGCCCGGTCCGGATCAGCGATCATGGAGCTCAACGCTCTCGCCAGGGCGCCGGAGTCGCCGGGGGGAACCAGGATCCCCGTCTCGCCGTCGGCAACCAGGTCGGTGATCCCACCGCTCGACGAGGCCACCACCGCCCGGCCCGCAGCCATGGCCTCGAGCACCACGGTGGGACATGCGTCAAGAACGATCGAGGGGACAACCACCAAGCTCGCCCCTCGCATGAGAGCGAGCACCTCCTCGGGAGCGACGGCGCCGAGCAACTCGACACCGGGGGGCCGATCCGTGGGGGCGTCGGGCAGCACCCTGCCGACGAGCACGAGGGGCGGTGGGTCCGACAGCTGCCGGTAGGCAGCCAACAGGACACCGACCCCTTTGTCCCGGGTCACGTCACCGACGAAGAGCAGGTGCCGGCCGGTTCGGTCTCCGTCATCGAGCGTGGCAGGATCGACGAGGATGTCGTCGGGCACGAAGTTTGGAATCACCTCGTGCTGGCCTCTCCCGATCCGGTCGGTGCGCGATGCGACCACGGCGCTCACCGCCACGAATCTCGCCACCCTCGCCTGGCGGGCGTGGCGAGCGGCGAAGTTGGCGACCACAACGGCGGGACCGACGACCGGCCCATGCTTGGCCGACGCGCAACGAATACATGCTACTGGTGAGGGGCCGGCACATACCTCGTCGCCTTGCATCATCCGCTTCGTCGCGCACACATGGCTGTAGTCGTGCAAGGTGAGGACGACGGGCGTGCGGGTTCGCCGGGCAGGGCCGAGAACAGAGTTGACAATCCAGTCGTGCGCGTGAGCCACGTCGAATCGACGGTCCGCCAGCAAGCGCCCGATCCCGGCCCGCAACTCGGGGTCCGCCAGCGGCGGGGCATGGGGGCGATTTGGTTCCGTGTAGAGACTCGCCACCCGCTGCGCTGTCGTGCGCAGTCGGTGTACCGGTACCGCCCCGTCCAGGGTCGTCCCGAAGACGCCGTCGGTGGCGATCGTGGCCACCTCTACGACATGGCCCCGTGCGGCGAGGGCGTGAGCGAGGTCTCGGACGTGTCGCTCCTGACCTCCCACAACGGGAGGGTAGAACTGCGTCACCATCAGGATGTGCATGTTTGGACCGCTACTTGGCCGCTCGGCGGTCGCTGCGAGACCGGAAGACCTGCACCTGGGCGATCTCCATGGTGGACGGGCTCGGAGTGGAGCCGTCAGAGGTCGTGACGAAACCCGATGCTTTGCTGCTCGCGACCTGCAGATCCATGATGAGCTCCATGGGCTCGTCGGGGATAGACACCTGCGCGCTCGTCACTGACCCAACCTGCCTGCCGTCGAAGTACCACGTCACTGACCGACCGGGGATCCAGTTCATGCCGTAGATGTGATACCCGCCGGCCAAATTCCAGCCGGTGTTCGTCACTCCACCCTCAGTCACCGACAGCGTGTGTAGGTTCCAGGCATCGTTGTCATTCGGGTTGACGCCATTCCCGAGGTAGTTGCCCTCGAATATGTCGAGCTCGAAATTATCTCCGGCGGAGCCGCCCGGTCCCGGGAGCATCCACAATCCTGGCCACATGCCGTCGCCGCTGGGCATCTTGGCCTTGATCTGGACGTACCCGCCGTCGAATTGGAATTTCCCAAAGGTGGACACGACCCCAGAGGTCCATGCGTATCCCGAGCGTGTCGATCCACGTACGGCAGTCAGAACGAGCCCGTCGTCGACCGAGACCTGGCGTGGTTGGAAGTACTCGGCGTTGTATCCCCCCGGATTGATGCCGCTCCCACCCGAACCGTCAGAGTTCCAAGGCCCCCCATTGGTAGCCTTGCTGGTGATGTAGGTATTCCATTTTCTCTTGTCGAGACTCCTGCCTCTGAAGGAGTCCTGAAAGATCTTGTGTGAGAAGCCCGGAGGAGCGCGCATGGAGTTGGTTCTCGAGGCGTCCATGTCGAGGGCTCTTCCCGGCGTCGGCGACACGGAACCGCCGGGGAGGACCACAACCCCAGCAACGATGGCGAAGGCCACCACGACGGCGACGGCCGTCCTCGACAGACGCCCCATTCGCCGCGGGCGGCCATGCTTCGGCTTCCGTGACTCGAAGCGGCGACGGGGCCGATGAGGGGAATTCCCCTGGGTCACGCCGAGGTCGAGTGGGATCTGGTCATGCCAGAGGCCCGGGGTCTGTTGACGATCGGTGCGGCGGCGCAAGAGCACCCCAGACAAGCGTCGGACCTTGCGGCCGTGATGGGGGTGTCGGCGGCGTCGCGGCGCGGCGGGCAGGCGCCCAGTCGAATGAAGCCAACTACTGTGCTGCGGCGCCATGATCCCCCGTTCCGTGCTGCGACGGAACGAACAAGTTGCGGCTACGGACACGGGAGCGGCAAATGAGCAAATACGGAGCCCAGAGATAGGGAATCGGCGCTCTGCCGCGCCTATCCAGTCTCGTGACTCCACGCGCCGCCCACGTGATGTCCGTTAAACCCCCCCGTCCTCTCGCAACATATTAGCGCCCGCTACTCTTTTGAGCGTCGCCGCGGCCCGTCGCCGCCAACTCCGGCCAAGGGCACGGGAAAGCTGTCGTTACACAACGGGGCTCGGGCCGCCGCTAACCCCCCGGTCGGTACCCACCTGGTCGGTGGGCTGCTGTTCCGACAGAGCGCTTCCGCCCAGACGCTCCAGGTTCAGTAATTGAGCCTTGGCCGCCGTCAGCTGCTGAGCAGCTTGCGAGATCATGGAGAAATCCCCGGTGCTAGCGGAGTCCGTGCACTCCTGGGCTCCCTGGACATAGTCAGAGACAGCAATCGACCACACCTGTTCGGCAGCGGCGTCGGGAATGGCAGCAATACCCTGGGCCGATCGCGCCGTCCCCTCGAGCCCCGGGCAGGCCGTCTGGATCAAGGCCTTACAAGTGGACGTAGGCTCAGATGAGCAGTCATCAGCGGTAATCGAAAAGGTATCGACGTTGGTGACAAGGTTGGTCAGAGCACTCAGGTTGGTGCTCTCCCATTGGCGAATGGCAGCTTTGCCGGTGAGGGTCGTGGTTGTGGTCGGTGCCGAGGGCGGGGCCGTTGTGGGGTTGCCGGACTGGGCTCCCGAACAACCTGCCAACAGCAAGACCGGGACCAGCCACCAGAGGATTCTGTGTCGATCCTCTCCCGTCCCTTGCCTCACCGATCCTCCCCCGAGCTGACCCGAAGACCTGGCGTCTGGGACCCTAATGCAGTGGCTGGCAGTCGTCTGTCAAAGGCTGACTCCTGTCCAGCCAAGAAGACGCCGAGTCGGGTGTTGTCCTTCGTGTCCTTCGGTTCACTCGCCTTGCGCGCGATCATGGCGGAGATCAAGGAAGGCGGGACCTCACCATGCACGGACTTCATAGAGCCCCCGGAGCAATCAGCGGGGCGAGCGCCGATCGTGTCGGGGTTGGGCATCTTCGCCTTGCCAGCCACGGCCACCACGTTACGTGCCTCGGTGACGTGCCGACAGGACCTCGGGAGCCCGTAGGACGTGGAGGCTCGACCCCCACACCGGTCCCACACCGTGCCCGAGGCACCGGCACCACATGACCTCTCGAGACCCCGGATCGTCGCGCCGCATCGTCGTGCTGGCCAGGTCCAACGACGCCACAGCGATCGTGGTCCACTACCTCGCCGACCACTTCGACGACATCGTCACCGTCGTCGAGCAGTCGGGGTCGCGCGCGGCGATCGCCCGGCGCCGTGCCCGGCGGCTCGGATGGGTGCCCGTCGTCGGGCAGCTGGCCTTTGCGGCGCTCGTCCTGCCCGTGCTGCAGAGGCGGGGACAGCAACGGGTGCGGGCAATCCTCTCCGACGCCGGGCTGGACCCCAGCCCACTGACCGACGTCCGGCACGTGGAGTCGGTGAACGCGCCCGAGACCATCGCCTTGCTACGAGACCTGGCGCCGGCTGTCGTAGTGGTGCAGGGCACGCGCATCATCTCGCCGACGGTTCTGGCCGCCGTCGGCTGCCCGTTCGTGAACACCCATGCGGGCATCACGCCGCGCTATCGCGGCATGAACGGCGGTTACTGGGCCCTCACCGAGGGACGGCCCGACCTAGTGGGAACGACCGTGCACCTCGTGGACCCCGGGATCGACACCGGTAGCGTGCTGGCGCGCACGTATTTCACGCCCGGCCCCCAAGACTCCATCGCCACCTATCCGTACCTGCATCTGGTGTCGGGCCTGCCGGCGCTGGCCGAGCAGGTGGCCCGCCTGGTGGCCGGCGAGCCAGCCGAGCCGGCATCACCGACGCCAGAGCCGCCCCCCTCTGGCGCGTCCGGTGCGCCGGGGGAGACGCCGACGCCGGGCGAGTCGCAGCTCTGGTGGCAGCCGACGTTGTGGGGGTACCTGGTGAGGCGGTGGCGCCACGGGGTGCGTTGAGACACGGCGGCCCGAACGTGTCACGGCGCGCTACCGTCTTGCAGACCTCTTGGCCGCGCCCTCGACCATGACTGCATAGGGAGCCATGTGCACACGGGTCTTGTTGACCTCGACAGTCATGCCACCCGATGAGTGGCTCACGAGGAGAACGCTGTTCCTGTTGGCGAGTGCCGAGATAGGCCCTGAGGTACTGACTTGATAGATCGGGGTGCCGGGACCAAAGAAGTCGTGCAAGTCGCGGCAGGGCGGCATAGAGGGGGGTTGGCTGTCCCCCACCCGCATCTGCCGTGTCGGTCCAGACACTCTCGCCGTCGAACAGGCCCAGGCCCCCGGGGCTGCCTCCCATCTCCCAGATCAGCATGTAGTTCACGCCGGCAGATCCAGCCTGGATGATGTTGCTGACGTCGATCGCCACTGCCTCTTGCCCCAAGGCCAACCCCGTCGTCGAATCTAGGCCTGAATAGAATTCCGACCACACGATCGGCAACGTCGTCGCCCCGGGATACAGCGTGTCGTTGAGCCCCCGTAGCCAGTTGACGACAGCTACAAAATATTGGCCGGAGGCGAAACCGCTCTCATCGGTCACCGCCGGTCCACCATCCATGCTGACGAACTGCGCGCCGACCTTGTGCTGTAGCCAATAGGTGAGAACGTCGAGAGCACGATAGTCAACGACACCGAAGGCGCCCTGCACCGACGAGGGATCGCTGGTAGTTGCGGCAGTACCCGCACCCACCGGGGCGTAGGGGCCCCCAATCTGGGCATCCGGTCGGACCGCCTTGATGGCTCGGTACACATCGTTGTACATCGTCGTGTAACCCTGGTAGTCCCAGGTGTTCGCCGAGGTGTTCCAGAAGCCCTTCATCTCGTTCCACACGTCGAAGTAGTCGACCTTTGGCAACAGCTGGCCATTCGCACCTGTGTGCGTGCCGTCGTAGCGCTCAGCGACGAGTGCGGCAAGGTTGGCGAAGTCTTGGAAGTATGACGGAGCCACGGCGGCCTCCATGTTCCACTCCTGGCTCTCGCCGCCCACCTTCATCCATCCGGGGGCCGTGCACAGCGTGATCATCCTCTGACTGGCAGGAACGGTGGCCCCCATGACATCAACCTCGTTGTCCAAAGAAGCCCACTGGTACGTGCCCGGAGAAGGTTCAGGATCATCCGAGCCCCACCCCATGAGGGCGACATTTTGGAAGGTATCCATAGACGTCAACAAGCTCTTTGCCGAGGCAACCGCGGAGGTGCTCCCTCCCGCACCCGAGGACAAGTGCGAATTCTGGGTGTAGTCGTCGCCGACTTGGAAGTTGGCAGTCCCCACGACCCTGTCCGATGTTCTGACCACGGCCCCTACCGCTCGCCGCTTCGATCGCTTGTGGCCATGCTTTGAGCCCTGCCTCTGTATCGGACCCGACGTGTCGCGGTGGGCGACGCGGAGGTGCTGATGGCGCGACCCCGCGGCGCCAGCCGAGGCGGTGAAGCCGGCGGCGACGATCATCACCGACACGAGACAGACTGCCATCACCGTGCCGCGTCGAGGAGCGATGCGGCGCCTCGAATGGCGGGCAGATCCATGATGGCGCACTGCCATCACCGTGCTGCGTAGAGGAGCGGCGACGCGCCGTCTCGCATGGCGGGGGGATCCATGATGGCGCTTCCGAGGACCCGTCACGGCCTTCGTTCTACTCCCACTGGCGGAGCCCATGCCCTCGCCTCCGCCCCATTTCGATCTGCTCCGTATTCCTGACGTGAAATCCGCAAATTTGATGAGTGACGTGCAGTAGCCGGAGGAGCACATTTCGTGCCGACAACGCCAGGCGCGGTCCGAAGGCAGGGCCAGAGGCAGCGCTCCGTACCCTGACGCGCGACCGTGGCGACCGCGGCGCTACCTCGTAGGTAGAGTCGAGGGGGAGCGCCAGCGACGGACGGGCTCGGGCGGAGTAACGCATGGGACTTCTCAGAGGCCAGCTGGAGGATGCTGTCGGGGACACGGACCTCACGGCCTCACCGATCTCGGGGGCGGTCCGCTTCTCCTCGTCGCAGCAGCTCGCCGGGGAGTCGCTGAAGCTGTGGGTGCTCCACGCAGCGGACGTCGACGCGGGGAACTCGAGTCATCGTACCTGGATCCCCACGAGGCCCGACGTGCCGCCACGCTGACGCGGCCCGGTGACCGGGTCCGTTACATGCTCGCTCACGTGGCCCTTCGCCAAGTGCTGGGCCGTTATCTCGGGCTCACCCCCGAGGATGTCACGTACGTGCGTGAGCCGTGCCCCAGCTGCGGGGGGCCGAACGGGCGGCCGGCGGTGTCCGGACCTCCACGACCCGTGCACTTCTCCCTTTCGACGAGCGGCGAGCTGATCCTGATCGGGCTCGCCACCGCTCCGGTGGGCGTCGATGTCGAAGCCCTTCCTCAACCACACACCATCAGCGACGTGGGCGAGCTCTTGCACCCGACGGAGCGAACGGAGCTGGATGCCGCTGCTCCCTCGGAGCAGGCCATGGTGTTCGCGCGCCTGTGGACGAGGAAGGAGGCATATTTGAAAGGCGTCGGCATGGGAGTGGCCCATGGGCTGACGACCGAGCACGTGGACCCCGAGAGGCGGGACGGGGCTTCTCTTGACTGGTCCGTACTCGAGGTACCGGTTCCTCCTCGTTACGCGGCAGCAGCCGCGGTTCGGACGGGCTCCGTTCTCCCCAAGCGATAACACGGCGCCTCGGCCCGCACCCTGGGGGTGGCGAGATCGCGTCATGCGCCGTCCAATCCGACCACCCGGGCGAATCCCGAGAGCTCATCATCGGTCTCCAGTGCATCTTCATCCGCCGCGCTGGAGGGATCGGTTACGCCTGGCTGCATCTCCACCCGGCTGAGGCAATCGCCCATGACGTCGGCCAGATCCTGGATGTGATCGGTGACACAGGACATATGCGTCCCCGCCACCACGTGCTCCTCGACGTCTTCCGGTCGCTTGCTGTTGATGACCGGCTCCCATGTTCGGGCTATCTCCGGCTCTTCTCGCGCCCAATAGAAGGTGATCTTCCCGCCATAGATTCCCGTCTTGTAAGCGGCCGCCGCCCAGCTGAGCACGCCCACATAATCCTGGTAGAGCGCGTCTCGAGGCGGCAACAATGCTTGCAGTCGCGGCTCTATCACCAGCAATTGTCCGAAATCCTGCACCCGGCTCCCTCCGGGCCGCAGACGCCAATAGACATTGCGCAGCGCGTGTCGCGTGCGCAAGTACAAGTCAGCCTGACGCCCTCTCCCGACTCGCCCGAACCTGCTCACCGCCTCGCACACTCGCCGCAACAGGCTCAACTGGACCGGCACCGAGGGGTTGACCAGTCCCAGGAATTCGACCTGCTCGCCTGCTGCTTCGAGCTGGCGCGCCATTTCGTAGGCCAGCAACCCTCCGTTGCAGAATCCTCCCAGCCGGTACGGTCCTCGCGGCTGGACCCTCCGCATGGCCTCGAGGTGGGCGGTTGCTACTGCCTCGACCGTCGGCGTCTGCTCGTGTCGACTGAACGTGTACGGCTCGAGCGCGTAGAAGGGCTGGTCCTCCCCGCACGCTCGGGCCAGGGCGAAACAGTAGAAAGCCCCTCCCGTCCAGTCGCCGTGCAGGAAGAACAGCGGCGTCCGACTCCCGTCCACCTGCACCGGCAGCACTCGGGCCTTGCCTTGCTGTCCTTCATCCTCCTGCTGCAGTACCTCCGCCAACTGCTCGACGGTGGGCTTGGCGAACAGCGTCGACAGCGCCAGGCGCTTGCCGAACACCTGCTCGATCCGGGACACCAGCTGGGCGGCGAGCAGCGAGTGCCCCCCCAGGTGGAAGAAGTTGTCCCTGATCCCGATAGGCCTGGGCTCGAGCAGCTCCTCCCAGATCTGCACGAGCTGCTGCTGTGCCAGCAGCCGTGGCGCGAGGAACGGTGTGTCCTCGGTCCTCCTCCCCCGCTCCACCTCGGGCAGCCTGCGACGATCGGGCTTGCCACTGGCCAGGCGCGGGAACTCCTCCAGCTGCTCGATGGCCGCCGGCTGCATGTACCGGGGCAGCCTCTCCTCCAAGTACGCACGCAATTCCCCGTGCAGCGGCTCTGTCGTTCGTACCACCACGTAGGCCACCAGATACGTCTCGCCGCTGTCCTCGCGCGCGACGACCACCGCCTCGTCGACGGCGGGGTGCCTTCCCAGTACCGACTCCACCTCGCCCAGCTCGATCCGGTAACCCCGGATCTTCACTTGCTCGTCCTTTCTCCCGATGTACTCGATGCGCCCGTCTCCCAGATAGCGCGCCAGGTCCCCGGTGCGGTACAGGCGCCCTTCGGGATGTGGTCCCAAGGGGTCGGGCACGAAACACCCTGTCGTCAGCTCGGGCCGGTTCAGGTACCCCCGCGCCAGCAACGCTCCGCCGATGTGCAGCTCTCCCACTACCCCCACGGGCACGGGCCGACCCCCGGGGTCCAGGATGTACACGCTTCGCCCCGGCAGAGGACGGCCGATCGTGATCTTCTCGTCCTCTTCTCCCGCCTCGCCGAGGGTGGCGGTGATGGTCGATTCCGTGGGCCCGTAGGCATTGAGCAGGCGCGCACCGGGCAGTCCCAGCTCTCGCCAAAGCTGCACCGCCCGCGCGCCGAGCCGCTCTCCTCCCACGATCACCAGCCGGAGCTCGGTGCCCGCCATGGCTTGCGGGGTGCGCGTCCACTCCTGCGCGGCCTGTTGCCAATACGCCGGCCACAGGTTCATCACCGTTATGTGCTGCTCCTTGAGCTCCTCCAACAGCTGTGACGGCGTCCAGATCTCGGTCCCCCGCATGATCAGACGCCCCCCCGCCGCCAGGGTGGGCAGGATCTGCTCCAGCGACGCGTCGGCGGTGTACTGACTGAATTGCAGGACTCGATCCTCGGGCCCCAACCCGTAGGTGGCGATCATGGCCCGACTGTGCGCCGAGATTGCCCCCCGCTCGACCATCACGCCCTTGGGCTGCCCGGTCGAGCCCGAGGTATAGACCACGTACGCCAGGGTCTCCTCCCCGGCCGGCTCGTCGGGTTCCTCGTCGAACTGTTGCTCGATGACGTCCCAGTTGCGGTCCAGGCTCAGCGCCTCAGGTCCTGCGCCGCTCACCTTGTCGCGCAGCCGCTCATGCGTCAGCACCAGCGGCATCTTCGTGTCCTGGAGCAAGTACTGGATCCGGTCGACCGGCGCTTCGGGGTCGATCGGCACGTAGGCCCCTGCCGCCTTGAGGATCCCCAACAGGGCGACGAGCTGGTCGGGGGATCTATCCAGGCATACCCCCACCGGTACCTCCGGCTTGACTCCCTCGTTGCGCAGGTACCGCGCCAGCTGGTTGGCCCGTCGGTTGAGCTGGCGGTAGGTCAATTGCGCACCTTCGCACACCACCGCCACCGCGTCGGGCCGCGCCATGGCCTGCTCCGCTATGAGCGTGGCGACGTCCGGACCCGGGACCACCACTTCGCCCGCGCTCCACTGGCCCAGCAGCAGCCCTCTCTCCTTCGGCGCCAGAAGCCGGAGCTGTCCGACCGGGCACCGGGGCTCGGCCACCATGCTCTCGAGCAGCAGTCGCCAGTGCCCGATCAGACGACTGATCGTCTCGGAGGTCGAACCTGTCGCTGTCGTAGACGAACCGGCCGGTCAGTCCGCCGTTGCCTTCTTCCAGCTCCAGGCTGAGGTCGAACTCCGTGGCCTGCTCATTGACACCACTCGACACCCACTCCCATCCCTCGGGCGAAACGGGGGGCTGAGGCGCGAACGCCAGCAGAACCTGCACCAGTGGGTGGCGGTTCGGGCTCAGCTCCGGCTGGATCTCTTGCACCACAGAAGCAAAGGGGAGATCGGAGTGTTGGCGCGTCGCCTCGCATGCCACCCGCGTCCTCTTCAGCAACTCGACCACGTTGGGCTCCTCCGCCATGTCCATGCGGAGAACCACCGGGTTGACGAAACAACCCACTGTCCGCTGCCACGGTCCCCATTCGTGTCCGGACAGCGCCAGTCCCAACAGCAAGTCTTCCTGACCCGTATAGCGGTACAGCAGGGCGGCGAAGGCCGCCGTGAGCGTCATGCGCAGCGTCGCCTGCTCCTGGCGGCCCAGCTCCCGCAGCCTGGTTATCAGCTCCTCGCTGATCGCGAACTCCAGTGATGCTCCCCGGTAGCTGCGATGTCCGGGCCCGCCATGGTCGCGAGGCAGCTCCAGCACCGTGGGAGCGCCCGCCAGGTACTCCCTCCAGTACTCCCGTTGGGCGGCAAGGGCGTTGCCATCACCCTGCGCGCCCAGCTGCCAGGTGGCGTAGTCCTCGTACTGAAGAGGCTCTTCCAGCTCGGCCTGGCGGCCCTGCACCTTCGCCTCGTACAGCTCGCGCAGCTCCGGAAGGAAGACCTGGGTCAGCGACGCCCTGTCGAAGATGATGCGGTGCAGCGTCAGGTAGAGCCGATGCTCGTGATCCCCCACCCGCACCAGAAGGGCACGCACGAGCGGTCCCCGGGCCAGATCGAAAGGCTGTCTCGCATCTTCTGCCGCCCTGCGTAGGGCTTCTCCCTCTCGCTCGGGCTCCGCCAGCTCACACAGGTCCATGATCGAGCACGCCCACCGTCCCGGAGGCCGCACGACCTGCGTGGGCCGTCCGCCCACGGTCGGGAAGACGGTACGCCAGATGTGGTGGCGGTCGACGAAGGCCTCCATGCTGTCGCGCAGGGCGTCGACGTCCAGTGCTCCGCACAGCCTCACTGCCGTGGACACATTGCACAACGGCACCTCGGGCATCTGCCGGTGCAACGACCACAGCCGCTCTTGTTCATACGACAGCGACGCCCCTTTCTGCCGTAGCCCCCCCGTGTTCTCCATTGCCTTCCCTTCGGTAATTTCGCGATTCATGTGAGCACCCACTTCCGGGACACGACACCGTTGCGATCCGGCGTGTGACCGTGGTGGGCTCGGTAAACAGTGATCCATCCCACAGACGGTTGGCCCGTGGCCCCCTGGCCCTCTCCCCTCATGACAGCACCACAAAGCGCAAGGCGATATCGCTCAGCAGCAGCACGAACAGCGGCAGCGAGGCGATCCAGAGCAGCCGCAGGCGGGCCGACGGGCGCCACAGGCGGGTGAACTCGATCATCGCGATCAGGCCCATCAGCAGCCAAAGAACGATCAAACCATCCTCGGTCCAGGTGAAGCGATGTGGAGCGGTGCCCACCGCGCCTGTGGCCAGCGGCTGTTGTTTCGTGCCGGGTGGCCAGCGCAGCGTGTAGACGACAGCGCTGTCGGTCGAGAACGCCACCCGTACGTTCGGTGCCCCGGAGAGGGATTTCTCGAACCGCTGCCCCCACCCCGACGGGTAACTGGAGGTCTGCTGCATGGCGGCGACCTGGGTCTGGGTCGCTATCAGGTAGGACCCGGGCCCGGAGTTGCGGAGAGCCGACACGATCCCGCCCACACGCTGCCGGATCGCGAGGTGCGAGCGTAGGAACGTAGTCGACCTTGCGAAGATCCCGATACGCCCAGGGCATCTGGGGCGTGACGTCGATCTCGGGGTCCGTGCTCAGCCACAGCAGCTTCACTCCGTGTGCGTCGTGCGCATAGACCCAATTCGTGGCGGCCAGCTCACCCGTCGGCACCTGCTCGTAGGCTTCGTTGCCGTAGCGGGCCAGGAAGAATGCCACCGGTAGCACGATGGCGCACCCTGCCAAGAGGACCATCGAAAGCCGGCGAGGCCGAGTCGATTGGGGATGAGCGAAGAAGGCGGAAGCAGCCAGGACGGACGCGGCCGGCAGCATGAACAAGTAAGTGCGGAGCGCAATCTCTCCGCCGTAGCTGACCACACCGATCAACACGACAGGTACCACGACGAGGACGATGAGGACACGATCGTCCATCCCCTGCCTTCGACGGCGCAGCAAACCGATCCCGGCCAACCCCAGGATGGCCGCGCCAAGCAGAACCTTGGCGTGCAAAGCCAGCAGATGCGTCGGTGAATTCCCGGCCAGCCGACTACCCACGCTGGTGCTCACGTTGACACCTAGATCGCCTATCCCGCCGAAGACATTCGACAAGTGCCCCGACCAATAACCCACGGCCGCGAAGCTGACATAGCCGGCGATGATCACCCCGAACAGGACCGGAAGTCCCGACAGCGTGCAGCGCCTGGCCAGGACAAGCCCAGCGCAGGCGGCGATCATGAACAGGGGCGTCAGCTGGTGACTTACCGTCGAGACGGTGAAGATGGCGATGAGCAGCGCCAGGAGAAAGGCTCTTTGGCCGGTGGTGGCCGGACAGGGAGGCAACTCACCGGGCCGTAGCGTCCCGAAGATGCGTCGGTGCCAGCGGGCCACATGGGACTCCCGCACCACACGCGGAGGCCGGCTGCGGCCCGGGTCGATGAACCAGTTGACCAGGATCGCCACGAAAACGAGGTAGAGCAGGTACGCGAACGATTGCGGCGAGAAGTAGTCCTGACCCACCCAGTTGCCGACCGTGAAAAAGAGCGCCGCCAGCCATTGGGCGCGCCATGGGAGGCGCAAGTTGCGCATGATGAGGAAGAGCGGCGGCAGATAGAGCAAGTCGATGAGGGTCGGCCATATCCTCAGCAGGGTCAGGATGCTGTGTGTCCCCGCCGCGCCGGACACAGAGGAAATGAACGCGAAGAAGCCGGGCCAGCTGAAGTATGCCGCCAGGCTGGGGGCGGTATGCCCGGTCTTGCTGACGTAGTCGACGAATCCGAGGATCTGATACGTGGTCGGGAAGCGAGGCTGGGGCTCGATGAAGGCGGTGATCCCGTCCAGGCAGACGACCACGGTGACGAGGAGAGCGCCCAAACCGACCGGATGGGCCTTGGGGAGGGCGAGCCCGAGCACGAAGGCTAGGGCGACGAGTATCACTCCGGCGATGGCTCCCGCCGGCAGTACCGACAGCAGGCCCAGACCGTTCATCCGGGCGAGATCGATACCACGCAACGAGACCAGGAAGAGCGCCAAACCGCCGGCTGCCGCCACGCACAGGACCGCGGCCGCTCGCCAGTCGTTCGGCTGACGAGCCTCGAACGGCACGCCCACCGCGCCGTTCCCCGACGAAACGACCGTCGCCTGGTCGGGCGAGACCCACAGGGTCTCATGGAGCACGCCCTCGCTCACTAGTTACTCAGCTCCTGCGTGAGCGCCACCTTCCGCTCGCGGTGGCCGGTCAGGACTCTCCACAAGCCAACGCTGGTCAGAAGGGCGATGGCGCCCTGACCCACGGCGACAGCCACCCCCGCGCCGACGGTCCCGAGGGAACCGGTCAGGGCAAGGGCAAGTCCCAGCATCAAGACACCCCGGGCCGACTGGATGAGCGCTACCAGAGAGGTCCGGCTCTGGGCGCGCAGCGCGCCCAGATACAGCTCCGTCACTGCCCGGGGCACCGTGGCGGCGGCAAGCAGCTCGAGAACCGGCGTGCCGTGCACTGCGTATGCAGACCCGAACAGCCTCAGCCACCACGGCGCAAAGAGGCCCAAGAGGATGGCACAGGGCAGGAGCATCGAAGCCATCTTGCGAAGAGCTCGCCGGCAGTTGACGGCAAGGGCCCCGGCATCGAAGGAGCCCTCGACGGTGAGCGACATACCCATGTTGATGCCGATCATGTCGACCATTCCCGCAATGACCCACGCCACGTAGAAGTAGGCGGTTTCCCGCACATCGGTGCGGAGCGCCACTACCACGGGGACGAGGCTGCCGGTGGCGAGCAAGCACAAGGCCCCCGAATAGTCACCAGCGAGGAAGCGACCGATCTGACGGTTGCTCGGGGGCTGAAAATCGCGGGTCAGGAGCGTGTGCCGCGGCACGAGACGGCGGAAGATGAGCATGTTGATCAGCGGTACCGCCAGGATGGCCGGAAGCATCCATGACACGTAGATTCCGAGGTGGCGCGGCAAGGCGGTCACGAGCAACACGAGCAACACGAGCTTGACGACGCCGAAGATGCCGTTCTCGACGAGTACCCACACCGCGCTGCGCAAACCGACCAGGACACTGTCTTGCAAGGTGAAGATGGCCCAAGCGACCACGCAGGCGACGAAGATCAGACCGCTCACCGGTCCGCCCAGCTCCGAATAGGATCCGCCCCACGACCTGATCGTGAGAAGGAACAGGACCGATACCCCCACTGACGCCCCTGCGCTCACCGCATAGGAGCGGGTGATGAACGTCCTCGTCCGCATACCGGCCTGGGGCAGGAACCGGGTCAGCGCCCCGTTGAAATTCTGGGCCGTGATCCCCGCCAGCAGGTTCATCGCCGCATACACCGCCGACACCCTTCCCACCGCCGCGGTCGGGTACAGACGCGCCATCAGCAGCCAGTAGAAGAGGCCGAGCGCTCCTGTCACGCCGCTATTGGCGATCAGGGCGTAGCCGTTGAAGGTCAGTGGATCGGCGAGCTGATTCCGCACTCCTTGGATTCTTCGCTGCAGAGGGCCTTGCCCCGTGGGCGGATCTCCGGACTGCACCGGCACCGGCACCGGCACCGGCACCGGCACGGGCACCGGCACCGGGACCAATGCCGATCGTGCTGGAGCGCCGGGCCGGGCCCGGTGCGGCGCGAAACGACGGACACGAGGTTCGGGTCGCCCTGGGTGCTTGCGGTTATCGGGGCCCCCCGGATCCCCCATGGCATCGTCGCGGGGAGTCGATCTAGTTGTCACGCGCAACGCCGCCCAGGGCTGCTTTGGAGCGGCGGACGATCGCCCAGCCCTTGGTCAGGGCTCGGTCCGTGAGAAATACCCGCCCGACGTTGCTACCTCGGACAAGGGTCGCGAACGTCGACATCCCAGTCGACCTCGCCACGGTAAGCCGCGGCAGGGCAAGCAGATCCGGCTCACCACCGATCATGGCGTTGCCAACGGCACAGCCATAGCCGTGGCCCAGCTCCCGCGCCATGTTCCTTACCCTGGCGTTGGAGTAGCCGAACGGGTACGCCAGGCCGGTCACCGCGGATCCAAGCTTGTCTTCGAGCTTCGCCTTGCTCAAGTACAGCTCTTCGCGGAGCAGTCCCGGCGGCAGCTGGTCCAGCTGAGGATGCAGGCGGCTGTGCGCCCCGATCTCGATGCCCGACCGTGCTGCCTCGTCGATCTGGCCCCAACTCAGCATGGGGCCGGGTCGCCGCCCGGCTGGAAGCGGCCCGGCGTCGCTCACCCAACCCGTGGTGACGAACAGTGTCGCGGTGAAACCAAAGCGGTCGAGCAACGGCATGGCGCGGCTGTGAAAATCGGCGAAGCCGTCATCGAACGTGAGCACGACAGCCCGATCGGGCAGCTTGCCGTCGCCACCGGACAGCACCCTCGAGAGCTCGGCCGCGGTCACGGTGTGGAAGCCCTCGTCATGCAGGTACGCGAGCTGGGCGCCAAAGGCATCGGGGGAGACGGCCAGGCGGCTGCTGGTCTCCGAGCGCGGGGCGATCTCGTGATACATCAAGATCGGCATCCGTACAGACTGACCCATCGTCACGACCGCCGGGAGGTCGCGCGCGCCGCAATCTTGGCAGCGGTCGCCGACTGTACCCGTCGCGCTCGCCTGGTTACCGAGCCCACGACGTACCCCGCCACGGTGCAGCTCACGCCGGTAGTGATGGCGCCTGCTCTGGAAAGCCCCGACACGTCGCCGCGCAGGAAGTCCCGAAGTCCGCGAGCCACCCCCAAGGGGAGAGTCCTCGTGGTGTAGTGCCGCTCGGCCGAAAGCCCGTCGCGGGTCCCGACGCTGGCAGTGACCAGCGCCTTCGAGAGGCCTTCGGCGTAGCAGCGGCTATGGAAGTAGGAGAGCCGGCAGCGATCGGGGGGAACCAGGTGCCAGATCATGGCCCGCTCGTCGATGAGCAACACCGATCCGGGCGACCGCTGATTGAGCCTGATACAGAACTCGGTCTCCTCACACCCCAGTGGTCGCTTGCCGGCTGACCGTCCGATGCCGTTCTGGAATCCTCCCGCCAGCTCGAAGGCCTCCCGCCGGAATGACGAGTTCCCGCCAAGGAGGTTCCGGACCGGAGTGCGCGACTCGGGCATACCGCGATAGTTACAGCCGACCACCCAGTCGAACTCGGTCGGGAACCACGACGGACGCGGGATCTTCCAATCAGCCAGCGTGAGACCACCGACGCCGATGACATCGGGATCGGCATACGAATCGACAAAGAACTTCAGCCAATCCGGGTCAGCGACGGCATCATCGTCGAGAAACGCCACGACCTCGCCCTTGGCAAGACCGACGCCTGTGTTCTTCGCTCCCGACAACCCTCGCTGTTCGGCGTTCTCCACCACCATGACGTCGGGGAGCGCGTCTGCGAGGGCGGCGTGAAGCGGGGGATTGTGGTCGACGACGACAATAATCTCCTTGTTGGGGAAGCTCTGCTCCCGGGCGGACTCGACTGCAGCAAGGGTCTCGTTCCATCGCCGCTGCGTATGAGCGCTGATCACGACGGAGATCAGGGTTGGAAGAGAAGGCGACGGGTTCTCAGTCACAAGCACGTCCTCCTCAGTGCTGGACTCCACCATCGTTCGGACGTCGGGTATTCTCGCCTCACGTTGTCGCCGGCGCTGAAGGCGACCAAACGCTTCGGCTCTGATGGCCTTGAGGATCCTCCAGCCATCGAAGAACACGTGGAGATTGCTCTCCCCGTGCACGCGCCGCCGCTCGTGGCTGGGAACCTCCTGTACGCGCAGTGCCGCCTTGGCAGCGCGAATGTTCATCACAGTTTCTATCTCGAATCCGCCGCAATCAAGGTCGAGGGCAGGTAGATGCTCTGACCAAAAAGCGTTGTAGCCGTAGCACAGATCCGTGTACCGGGTGCCGAACGCCAGGTTCACGATCCCACTGAGGAGCCGATTCCCAAATCGGCGACCGGGGGTGATGTCATCACTGCCGCCGCTGCTGGCGAAGCGCGATCCCTTGGCGTAGTCGGCGCCCGCCACCAAGGCGCTCACGAAGCGAACGATCTCGCTGCCCGCGGTGGAACCATCTCCGTCCATCATCACGACTATGTCGCTCGTGCACTCCTTGAAACCGGCCCGCAAGGCGTCGCCCTTGCCCTTTCTGGGCTGCGTCACGATCTTGATGTCCGGCCGACACTCACGAGCGACCGCCACGGTGTCGTCCACCGAATGGCCATCCACCAGCACGACCTCGTCCACCCAGGCCGGCAGTGAACGCAGCACGATCGGCAGGTTCCGCGCCTCGTTCTTGACGGGGATCACCACGCTCACGGTCGGGGCGATGGCCAGAGCGTCTGAAACCGGCCGATACTGAGGCTGGCCACGACCGACCTGGGGGCGTCCGTGATCCGTCGTCGATGAGATACTCACTTCCGCGCCCACCGCCTTTGCCTAGAGCCAAACCGGCCCGAGGCGAAGCCTGACAATAGCCACGCGCCCGTCATCTGTCACAGAAAATTTCACGTTCCGTGCCGTTTAGCCACGCAATGCAGAAGTGTAGCGCCAGTACGAGAGTTTTACTCGAGATCCGCCACAGCGCGTCACTTTCTCGTGGCGTGGCGCGTCGACAAGGACTATGCGTGGTGAAGCGTGAGTTCGATTGTGACCGCGTCCCTTGTGGGGTACATGTGGTCAATGGTTGTATTGCCCGCTTATGTTGCTGCTGTGACAACTTGGTTCTGAGCCTGCACCGGGCGCGTTGACGCTGGGGGCACGGACATCGTCGCGCGCCCAGCTCTCTGTCCTGCACTTGCATGGCGTCCTCCGTCACCACCGGGTATGAAGCGCTCCGCCCCGCGCCATACGCACGGTCCGGGGCCGTCCCCTTATACGGGCCGTCGAGCGGATTCCTTCACGCCCGCGTCCGACCAACGGAAATCTTGCCCCGATGTCTCGGCTGGTACACCCAACCATGATTCTCGCCACTTATTGTATTAATAGAGCGACACACAGAGATAAAGGGCCCTTAGGACCACACTGAGGGGTCGCCTCGTCGCACCATGCGCGGAGACCGGCGCCAGCCCCAACCTTGGCGCCCAATGAGGCCCGATCATCGATAGGTGGAATCACTCGAAGTGGCTTGGATCACTGGCGGATCATCGGTGGTTGGCGCTGCCGGACGCCCCCGTGGGCGGTCTGGGACGACCGCGTCGTCAGAACCTCACTTGGTGGGGGGAGTCCCGACGACCGGATCGCGGATGACCTGCGACGTCCTGGCGCCGGATGCCTTGGAGGGGGCTCGCCTGCTCGCCGAACGACTCCCGGGCGACGAGGCGAAGGAGGTGCTCACAGACCCATCGCGGGGTGAAGACGTGAGTGTGAGCGTCCCCACGACCTTCCCGGGCGCATGCCGCGTGATGAAGCCGCCACGGTCTTGCGACACCATCACCTTTATCTTTCCTGTGACCCCGCGGCCGAATGGCGACATCTCCTTGAAGCTATAGGCCGCGCCGTCCACTCCGATGATCGTTCGTTCCGACCCGTTGCCCCCACGGCCCCGAGAATCGCTCGGCTTGGTGACGTGCTCGATGAGGAGGACGGCTGCGCCTCCGTCCTTGAGCCACCGAGGAAGACCGTGGCAGAACTGCGCCACGTCCCGGCCGACGTCCGGGTCGAGCGCCTCGACCGACATCGCCTCGTTGACGCTGTCCACCACTGCCAGGGTGAGGTTGCGCTTGGTCGAGTTGCACAAGTGCTGGAGGTGCCCTTCCAAGTGGGCCCGGGCTACTTGGTCGAAGGGCGAGTCCGGCGAGCAGTAGACGACGCCCTCGGTGATCTGAGCCTCGGTCAGCCCAAGCTGACGGAGGCGATCGACGGTCGTCTCCGGAGAGTCCTCAAAATCGACGATACAGACCACATTGCCCTTGTGAATCTCTTGCGCCACGGCGAGCAGACTTGCCCACGTCTTGCAACTCTCCGATTCGCCCGTGAAGAGGTTGACACGTCTCGGGTACAGGAGGGCCACCCCGTCGTCACGCGTGAAGACCGACGGAGTCGTCGGCTCCGCCCCGTCACGGTAGATCTGGCCGAGCCGTGACGGCTGCACCGGAGACCACGACGACGGCTGGGCGTAGAGCTCCAAAAGTTCGTGTTTGCGCCTTTCGGTCACTTTGCCCTCATTGGCGACAAGACCCACAATGCGCTCCCTTTGCTTCACTTGAGTCCCCCCGACCAGCCTGGTCGACGGCAATGGCGCCTCGTAGAAATCCCCATAGGGCCGGCTCGTGTGACTCGTCGCCGCCGAATCAGTTTTAACACCGATTCCGAAAAGAATCCGCTCGAGGGAGCCGTTCCGTGCCGAGACGACGTGGCCATTGGTCAGCGCCACCCGGCTCTGCATGGCCGTCCGCCATAACGCCGCCCTGGCCGTCAAATACTGTCGAACGGGCGGCAACTGGACCGCTGCACAAGCCGCGGTGCCGACCACAACTGCGATCAGGCCTCCCGTGGGAGACCAGATTCCTTGGGTCAGCATGATGATCGCCGTCAGAGTGAGAACGATGACGTTGGCGGTACAGGCGATGACGAGACGGGCAAGTCCGTTGAAGGTGCGCAGAAGCCCGGCGATGGCTGCTGTCGGTGCCGTGGCGAGAAACAGCAGCACCAACGCTGTCCGGGCCGCAGAATGTGCGCCCGCGAGCTCTAGACCGACGCCTGCCGCGCCGGCCACTCCGGTGATTCCCAGCGCCAATCTGGTCAACCTCGTCCGCACGGTAACCTCAGTCGTCCCGGCGTTCGTCCCAGCGACTCTATAGGCGCAGGCATCGTTATTACTGTTGTGCGTCGTTATTATGTGTACGTATTATAAAGGGGACTGAGCGGGTACGCCGCACGGCCGTCCTGAACGCGGGCTGCGCGTTGCGTCGAGGCATTCAAAGGGCGACCAGGCCGCGGCGCCAAGTAGCGGCGATCGGCCATTGATCCTCGGGAATCCAACGGCTCGGGGTCGGGAGATGGACTGCCATCGATGGCTTCCCGGCAAGGTGTGACAGCCTCGGCGGCGCCATGGTGCGCGTCCGGCCCGAAACGCCGAAAGCGACGACGGGGCAGACTGAGCGGCGTTCGAGTTGATTTGGGCCGAGAAGTGGTCGAAATCCCCGCTACCGTCGGGTCGAACACGGTGGGTGCAAGGAGAGCCAACCAAGGGAGAACGATCCATGGTGGTGACGGGAGAGGCGAGGTCGGCGTGGCTCCTTCCGCTCGCCTTGGTGGCTCTGCTGACGACCGGCTGTAGTTCGAGCTCGAGCCCAGCCACAGGGACCCTCGCCACCGGCAGCGTCACTTGCTCCAATATCACGGGGAGACTGGCATTCTCACCCCCGCTCGCGAGCGGGGGTGAGAGCGCAGAGTCCGCGGCAATCTCGCTGAGGGCGAGCGGTTGCACGACCTCAGGATCAGACGTCTCCGCTGTGACGGGCGGCAGATCAGCTACCGCGATCTCCAGCCCGTCCAATGCCTGTAATCGTGTGCTCACGACAAGGGCCCTGACCCTCAAGGTCACCTGGACCCCGGCGACGATCCGGCCCAGTCTCATCACGTTCTCGGAATACGGCGCCACCTCGAGCCGGGCCGGTGTCGTCGGCTTCACGTTTCCCAATCCCGGAGGTACCGCCAAGGTGACCGGATCCTTCGTGGGCTCGGACAACGGCTCCAGCTCAACCGCGACGGTGTTCTTCAACCGGACCGCTGCGCAGCTCCTCGCCATTTGCAAAGCAAGTGGCCTGACCTCGATACCAGTGACGTCAGGACGCGTGACCCTGAAGTAGGCGGCGGTTGTCTGGGCGAATCCTGACGCATCGCCCGCCCTCGCCGGCACTCCGGAGAGTCACCTTTGGAGTCCTCTGATCTCACTGTGCAGGACGAGTAGTGCCCTCCCACACCCCCAAGAATCCGAGCAATCAACTACTCGTTAGCGCGGCCTCGAGTGTCGTGATTCGTGGACGACAACATCAGGAGCTATCTGCCTCCAGCCGCTGCTTGAACAAAGCGAGATGCTCGGTGTTCGTCTTCTGTACCTGGCGTTCGATGATGGATCCCAGAAGTTTCATCCACCCGCGGGGGTTGAGCGCCATCGTGAAATCGACACGGGTAGCCTCGCCTTCGGACCGAAACTCCATGGTGCCGGCAGGCCTCATCGGGCCGCTGGTGGTCTCGAAACCGAGCCGATGTGGGGGTTCACACTCGTTCACCCGCCACTCGTACGTCTGGACGCGCCGTCCCATTTGTCGTGTCTCGCTCCCCGTGGCCCTACCCTGCCGGGCCCTGGAACGCGGCGGCTTTGAGATCTGGCTGCCACTCCGGGTGCCGCTCGAAATGCGACGCGTAGTCGAAGACGATCTCGATAGGTCGATTCACCACGACGGTGTTCTTGACCACGACCGAAGACTACGACAGGAACGCTGCCACTTCGAGGTCCTCACACGTTGGGGATAGCTCCCACCGGGACAGAGGTTGACTCCGTCACGACCGGCCTTGGGCATCTCATACCCCGAAGGCAGCGCATATCGCACCCAACTCCGATGGTGGAAGCCCCCTACCAGGTGCGCCCCTCCGAAACCTCAGCGCGGCGCAAACGAGTCGGGCTGACCCTCACATTTCGCCTTTGTTGCCGTCAGCTCGGACCTTTGCGTCCCACGAGATGAAAGACGCGACTGAGTTGGCGGTAGGGGTCTCGTCGGCTGGCTTCGAGTTCGACCGCGGCCGTCGCCGCCACCTGCTTTGCATCGCTGGGGTCCAACTCGGCTCCACTGAACTCGAGCCAGTCGACGAACAGCCATACCCCGTACCAGCGCAGTGGCTCCACGCCCCGGCTCCGCATGAGCTCGCTGAGTTCCTCCACCGTGTCGGCTCGGCCCGGCACTCCCAGCACCCCGATCTCGGTTCTGGCGTCGAACGCCGCCAGAGCGTCGTCCCACCGCCGTTCCAAGGCCGGGCGCACCGCCATCGCCTTGGCGTTGCCCGTCATGATCGAGACCACGCCACCGGCAGCGGCGCACCGGCACAGCTGGTTGACCAACGGCTCCGGCTGCTCGAGGTACCCGAGCACGCCATGGCACAACACGGCGGCGAAGCGTCGACCATCCACCGCCTCGTCGGCGTTCTCACCGTCGGCCTGCAAGAGCGTCACCCGTCGCTGGGCCTCAGCAGGCAGCCGCTGGAGTCGCTGTCGCGCTTTGTCCAGCATCGCCGGCGACGGGTCAAGCAGTGTCACCTCGTAGCCGGCTTGGGCCAGCGGAAACGATTGATGGCCCGCGCCGCCGCCGACGTCGAGCACCGTGCGCCGGAGGCGCGCGGCAGATGCTCGAGCAGCTGCTGGTGCATCACGTAGGTGCGCACGTAGCCCCTTCACCGAGGCATAGGCCTCATCGGCGAATCGGTCAGCCAAAGCGGCCCAGGTGTCATCGCCCACGACACCAAGATAGCTCTTACATGTCAGTTCTCCGGCGGCCCGTTGGCACCACCACAAGCTCCGGGTGCTGAACCAATTCCACAGCCGTAAGCGCTCGATGTGTCGGAGTAGATGATCGAGTTCACGTCAGCAGATGGCTCGGGTTCGTTCCCGTGATAGGTGACCCATTACGTTGCCGATCCGCTTACGGAGCCACTGGTCGTAACCTCACGCCTCACCCGGTGTCGTCTTCCACGACGTTTCGGTCAATCGCTGCGACAGCACATGTCGGCCACATTTGCGGACGGCCGTCAGGCGGCCGAAGTCGGTTGGTGGGAGGATTCGACCGCGAACTACACAGACCACGGAGTGGGCCTGCGGTGAAGGGGCCGCGCAGAAAGCGCGGCTGACCAGGGATCGAATCGGGTGGGCGCAGGGGGACTCGAACCCTCGACCTCAGCCGTGTGAAGGCTGCGCTCTAACCAACTGAGCTATGCGCCCCGAGCCAGCGATGGTACCGCGTCACTGCGGTTCCGGCCCCGGACCTTCGAGCATTCGAGCATTCGAGCCCTGGCGTCACAGCTGACCGGCCCCTGTGGCACCGGCCGTCTTCGATTTCTCGCGGCCGATGAAATCTCGAGCCGGGCGTATCTCTCGGTGTGGCCTTCGATGATCCGCATCACGGCCTCGGTGTCGAGGTGTTCGGCCACCATGTCGGCGAGCATCTCGAATCGCGCTTCTCGGACGTCGCCGAAACTGGTGTCGGGAGAAACCGCGAAGGCCCGACCCGCGCGCCGGGCGGTCTCGGTCAGCAATGACCGCCGGAAGGCGTCGTTCTCCAACAGGCCGTGCCATGACGTTCCCCCCACCGAGCCGACTCGGCACCCCTCGTCGGCGAACAACGGCGCCCGCCCCGTCGACGCACCACGCCGTGGTGGATCTCGTACCCCTCGACGATCATTCCCTCGCGCGAGGTTCCGTCGGGGACGCCCGAGCACCTTGTGCGCACCGAAGATGGTCTCCACGGGCAAGAGGCCGAGACCATCCACCATTCCCCGTCCCGCTCTCGACCGTGTCGTCGATCGATGGCACCCATCATCTGGTAACCGCCGCAGATCCCCAGCACGGGCGCTCCGCCCGGGCCAGCTGCGCGAGGGCGCGGTCGATGCCCCGACCTCGCAGCCAGGCCAGGTCCTCCACCGTGGCACGCGTGCCCGGGACGACGACCAGATCGGCGTCGACGATCTCCTCGGGACGGGTGGCGAACCGGACGATCACGCCCGGGCTCGGCGGCCAGAGGGTCGAGATCGGTGAGGTTGCTCGATCGCGGCAAGCGCACGACGGCCACCCGCAACACGTCCGCGCCCGAGCGGCGCACCCGGGTCGCGGTAGGCAGAAGGATCCGGGCGATCCTCCTGGTCGACCCACAGACCCTCGAGGTGCGGGAGCACCCCCAAGGTTGGTCGGCCGGTCAGGGTCCGCAGCATCGCCAAGCCGGGCTCGAGCAGGGCTGCGATCCCCACGGAAGCGGTTCACGACGAAGCCCTGGACGTGCTGCTGGTCCTCGTCGTCGAGGAGGGCGAGGGTGCCGACCAACGACGCGAACATCCCTCCCCGGTCGATGTCGGAGATCACGATCGACCGGCGCATCCACCGCCCGGGCGAATCCCAGGTTGACGATGTCGACGGCGCGGAGATTGATCTCGGCGGGGCTGCCCGCCCCTTCGCAGATCACGACGTCGAACCTTGCCCGCAGGTCCCGGTAGGCCTCGACGACGACGTCGAGGAGCCTCGCCTTGTCGCTCCAGTATGCCCGCGGCCTCCATCTCCCCCACCGGCTGTCCGAGCACGACCACCTGGCTGCGGGAGTCGGTTCCCGGCTTGAGGAGCACCGGGTTCATGACGGCTTCGGGCTCGATGCGTGCCGCTTGGGCCTGAGAGGCCTGGGCGCGGCCGATCTCCTCCCCCTCCGCGGGTGACGAACGAATTGAGCGACATGTTCTGCGCCTTGAAGGGAGCAACCGAGATGCCGTTTCTGGCGCACCAGCGGCACAGGCCGGCCACCAAGGTGCTCTTGCCGGCACCCGATGAGGTCCCGGCCACGAGGACCGTGCCCGTCAATGGGCGGGACCGGCCTTGTCGCTGACCCCGGCAGAGTCGAACGTGGCCATCTCCCGAAGGATCTTGGCCGCCGCCTGCACGGTAGGCACCGCCAGGGCCGCACCCGTGCCTTCGCCCAGTCGCATGTCCAGGTCCAGGACCGGCGACAGCCCGAGCTCGTCGAGGACGGCCGACGACCCCGGCTCGCTCGAACGGTGCCCGACGATGAGATAGTCCACGACCTCGGGGACGAAGGCCGCCGCCATCGAGCGTGCGGCCGCGGCGATGACGCCGTCGACGATCACCGGCACCCGCGCTCGACGCCGCGCCCACGACGAAACCGCACAGCGCGGCGATCTCGAGTCCACCGAGCTCGGCCAGTGCCGACCAGAGGCTCCGGATGCCGGGGAACACGGGAGAGCGCTTGCTCGATGACCGCCCTCTTCCGCGCGAGCGTCGCATCGTCGATCCCTGTCCCCCGTCCCGGTCACCTGCTCGCGGACCGCCCCGTGCACGCCGCGATCAGCGCGGCGGCCGGCGTGGTGTTCCCGATGCCCATGTCCCCGATGACCAGCATGCGCGGCACCTGCCGAGACAGCGCGTCGCGCCACGTCGACGCCGACATCGAGGGCGGCGTCGACTTCCTCGGGGGTCATGGCCGGCTCGACGGCCAGGTTGCGAGTTCCGGGGGCGACCTTGCGGCGCACCAGCGCATCCGAGTCGGTGGGAATCGGTGTCGCCACGCCGACGTCGACCACGACGACCTCCGCGCCGGCGTGGCGGGCGAGAACGTTGATGGCGGCGCCGCCGGCACAGAAGTTGGCCACCATCTGAGCCGTCACCTCCTGGGGCCACGGCGTGACGCCTTCGGCCACGACACCATGGTCTCCGGCGAACACGGCCACCGTGACGGGCGCGGGCACCGGGGGCGGACAGGCACCGGCGATGGCGCACAGACGGATACCGATCTCCTCGAGTCGACCCAGCGACCCCCGCGGCTTGGTCAGGCGGTCCTGGTACTCGGCTGCGGCTGACGCCATCGTGCCGTCGACAGGCCGCACGTTGCGACAGGCTTCGACAAAACCCTCACCGGTCATGATGCGCCTTTCTCGTGGGCGGTCTCGAGTCCATCGGATGTTCTTCTGTACGCCGTTCTCATGGTCCTCCCTTGGTGGTTCTGGGGTTCCTCGATCGAGGACAGCGCCGAGTCCAGTCGCTCCAGACCTTGGGGGTCGGGAACGGCAATGCGCACCATGTGGGCAGCCCGAAGCTCGTGCAGTCCCGCACCACGATCCCGTGAGGCGCGAGGCGCGCCCGCAGGCCGGGTGCCTCCACGAGCACCCAATTGGCGTCCGACGGTTGGGGTCGCAAGCCCGTGGACTCTGCAGCACCGTCACCAGCTCGTGGCGCAGCTCCTCCATGCGAGCCGACCAGGCGGGGAGGTCGACAGGAGCCAGAAGATCGGGCAGCGCGGACACGGCGAAACCGTTGACCGCCCACGTCGGCTGCCGGCGTCGACAGCTGTCGATCATCGACGTCGCGCCCGGGGGTACCAGGACGTACCCGATGCGCAGACCCGGGCAGGCGAGAAGCTTGGTCGAGCGAGCCCACCACGATCGGCTCCGCGTCGCCTCGGGTCCACCGTCCGGCGGCAAGGGCATAGAAGGCCTCGTCCCACACATCGGCGCGTTCGTCCTCGCCCGCCAGCAGTCCGCTGGGGTTGTGGGGGTTCGAGCGCCACAGCGGGGCGACCTCGGCGAGGGTGCAACGAGAACTCGGGCTCGTCCACTCGCCCCCCGATCTCCTCACTCACCAAGTGGATGGCCTCGGCCCCCCCGTTGGTGAGGAGCAGCTGGCTCGGGTCGACGCCCATGGCACCGGCAAGCGCGGCCGTGGCTAGGGCCGGATCGGGGTAGCGACGCAGCGACTCGAGGTGACGGCGCAACACCGGGACCGGATCCGGCGCCACCGGGTTGAGGGACTGGGACAGATCCACCACGTCGTCGGGATCGAGGCCCAGGGCGGCGGCCACCACGGCGGCGTCGCCCCCGTGGCGTCCGGGGGGCGGCAGCGCGTTCACCCTCGCCACCAGGGCGCCCGGCACGGGCGCGGGGATCCTCGTCGAAGTTGGCGCCGGCGTGCTCGACCTGGGTCCGCCGCATGGGGCCCGGCGCCGCGATGACGAGTCCGACGGCACCGAGCAGCAACGCCAAGGCCACGCTCACGTCCTTCGACAGCTCGTTGGCGCGCCGCGATGTCGCCCGGGCGGACGCCGCGCCCGGTGCCCAGCGCCGGCGCGGTGCTCGATCTTGTCCCGGTACCGACTGACACCGCCGAGGCGAAGGTCCAGAGCCGCCGCGAAAGCGGCCTCCGCCACGCCGGCGTTGGGCGAAGGGTGCGAGGGCGCCTGGTCCCGGACGGCCCGCCAGATCGCAGGGGCGGCGCGGGGCCGCACCATGGCGACCAAGAAGGCGGTCAACCTGGCGGGAACGAACGCTGCGACGTCATCGAGGCGCGCGCTCGCCCAGCCGTAGCGGAGATACCGGTCGTCGCGATATCCCACCATGGCGTCCATGGTGTTGACGGCGCGGTACCCGAGGACGCCAGGGGCGCCGGCGACGGCGGCCCACCAGGCCGGAGCCACCACCGCGTCCACGGTGTTCTCCGCCACCGACTCCACCACGGCGCGGGCCATGCTCGACGCATCGAGGCCGGCCACGTCGCGTCCGACCAGGCTGGGCAGCAGCGCACGGGCGCGGCCGAGGTCGCACCTCTCGAGCGCCTCGCCGACCGACGCGGCGATGTCTCGCAGGGCCCGGCCGGCCACGGCGAGGTAAGTGGCCGTTGCGGTCGAGCCCACGATGGCACCGGCGGCCACTCCCAGTCCGGTCCCGAGCACGGCGTGGACCGCACCGGCGGCCCGGTGGTCTCGATAGGCCGCTCGTTCGACGTGCTCCATGCATCGCCCGAACAGCCCTACCGGGTGCACCCGAGCAGGTGGCTCTCCGAAGACGCCGTCGGCCACGACCCCGACGGCCACCGCCAAGGTCGCGGCACGCGTGCCGAGCCCGACGTGTCCCGGCACTCGCGACGAGCGGGCGCAGGTGCCGATCACCACTTCGCCGCCAGCACGAGAAGACCGAAGGTCTCTCCCACGACCCCGGCCGCACCGAGCACGTCGCCGGTGAAACCCCCGATCCTCTGGTGCGCCACCACCACCACCACCGTGATCCCCACCACCTCGGCTCCCAGCGCGGCCAGGCCGTGGGCGCCGCGGCCTCCGATCGCCATGCCCACGGCCAGCGTGGCCCCCACCAGTGCTGGCACGATGGCGCTGGACATGCTCCGGGGGCGGATGAGGGCACGGCCCTGAACACCGGTGTCATCGACTCCGGCCTGGCTCGGAGATTCGACGGCTCCTTCGGCCGGTGCGGGGTCGACGAAGGCGGTGGCCAGACCTCCAGGACGGGCGTAGGGCAGGCACCTGGCGACCACCGCCATGGCCGCGCGCGACGCGCACCACAAGGCACCCACGACGAGAGGAGCCGCCGGGGTCGAGGCGAAGGCGCCGAAGCGCAGCACCAGGACGACGAACACGGTCACGGCGCCGAAGGCACCCACGGCCGGATCGGCCATCACCTCGAGTCGACGCTCCCGTGGCATGGGTGCCAGCAGTCCGTCGCCGGCATCGGCCAACCCGTCGAGATGCAGGTACCCCGTCAGCACCACGTCGGACGCCAGCGCGATCCCGGCCGCGGCGGCAGGCGGCCACACGCCGTCCGGCCAACCACCACACGGCCCCCACGGCGAGCCCGATGAGCGCGCCCACGACGGGGAACCAGTCCAGGGTGGTCGGGGTCGGGACCGCGCTGGTGCCAAAGGGTGTGAGGAACGCCAGTGCCTTGCGCATCAAGGCACCCGGGGCCCATCGAGACGAAGCGCGCAGCCCGCCACGACCAGAATGACCTCGTCCGCGGCGGCGGCCACCGCTTGGTTGAGCGCGCCCAGCGCGTCGCGGAACCGGCGGCCCTCCTCGGTGGAGGGATGGACCGATAAGCCAACCTCCTCGGAGACCACCACGGAGTCGCCGGAGCGCTCGCCCAGCGCCGAGCACAGCGCCGCACCGTCCACTTCCATGGCGGGGGCCGCGGCCACCCACGGACCGAGCGAATCGACCAATACCGAGCCCGGCACCGAGCGCAGCACCTCGACGAGCCCCGCGCCGACCTGCACCGTGTGCCAGGGCGCGGGGCGCCGCGCCCGATGTCGCTCTACCCGTGCAGCCAGATCGGCGTCGTCGCCCACCTCGAGGGTGGCCACGTAGGTGACAGGCGACGGCAGCACGGCCGCCAGCCGCTCAGCCACTGCCGACTTACCCGATCGGGCGCCGCCCAGCACGAGTGTGATCACGCCCACGCTCGGGGACGACATCCCGCCAACACGGCGCTGTGCACCGCCCTGGCGAGGCGCGCACCCCATTGCGAACGCGGCCCGCCGAAGGGTTGGGCGGGACCGTCGTCGGGACACACGATGCACACGGCGTCCGAGGCGGTGCCCGTGGCGGGGACTCCGGCGTCCCACAGGGCCTGGGACTTGGCCTCGGTCACGCTCACCACGGCATTGACCATGGCCGCCGCCGACAGGCGTTCGGGGACGAAGCCAACGACGTTGATGGTGCCGGGCGACACACCTCGGTGCTCGAGCGGCACGTCTGGCGCGGCCGCCCACGTCGGGACGGTGATGCCCACCGAGACCTCCACCCGGGCCCCCTCGTCCTCCTGGCGCCACACCTGGCGCAGATCCACGGCGGTGAGCATCCCGACACCCGGTCCGGCGAGGCCCCGTGCCGACGCCAGCTCAGCGAGATGGGCCTCGGGATCGAGACGGGCGTAGGAATGGGGTACCTGGACGTTGACCACCCACTGGCGCCGTCCGAGCCCACCGCCCAGCGGTGCGGAGGACACCGCCAATCGGGGGGCGGGGAACCGCCACAGGCGCACGGTGAGATGCTCCTCGGGGAGGCCGTGCTCGAAGAGCTCCGCCTCGATGTCCGCCTCCGGGGGGCGGGGCGAGGAGTCGGCCACGATCAGTACTCGATCCCCTTGCGCGCCTTGATGCCACGGTCGTAGGCGTGTTTCACCTTGCGCATCTCGGTCACCGTGTCGGCGATCTCGATGAGCTCGGGCGCCGCGTCGCGCCCGGTGATCACCACGTTGGTCCGCGGGGCGCGCTCGGTGATCCCCGCCACCACGTCAGCGACGTCGATCCATCCGTAGGTGATGGCGTAGGTCAGCTCGTCCAGGATGAGCAGGTCGTAGTCGCCCGACGCCAGCTTGGTCCGCGACACCTCCCAGGCGTGGCGGCCCTTGGCCGCCGTCTCGTCGAGGTCGGTGGACTCCCACGTGAACCCGTCGCCCATCGTCGACCACTCGATGCCCAGATGGTCGGCCAGCTTGCGTTCACCCACCTTCCACTTGCCGCTCTTGACGAACTGCACGACGCCCACCGTCCAGCCCCGCGCCCATCCCCTCCCCATGACGCCGAACGCCGACGACGACTTGCCCTTGCCGTGGCCGGTGTTGATGAGGACCAGCGACGCCGCTCGCACCGCGGCTCCTTGGCGTCGTCGGGGGCATCGATCTCGGCACCGTCTGTACCCGCCATGTCGTCCTCCTTCGTCATCGCACACGTTGGGGAACCACGACGAGGTCCCCGTCGTCACATCGCATCACCCGGACGTTGCCACCGAAATGCCGCGTCAACGCCTCCTCGGTGAGCACCTCGTCGGGCTTGCCCGTCGCCACGGCCCGACCCTCGGCCAGAAGGATCAGGCGATCGGCGAACTGGCCGGCCAGGGTCAGGTCGTGCAGGGCACTGAGTACGGTGAGGCCCCGCTCACGGCGCAGGGTGTCGACCAGCTCGAGCGCCTCGACACGCCGACCGAGGTCGAGGGCACTGGTCGGCTCGTCGAGGAGCAGGACCGGCGCCTCCTGGGCCAGGGCGCGGGCGAGCACCAGGCGCTGCATCTCGCCACCCGACAGGGTGGCGAGCGTGCGATCCGCCAAGGCGGAGAGATCGAGGAGTCGAGCAGGCCGCCGCAAATGCGTCGATCCTGCGCTGTCTCGAATCCGAAGTACCCGATGTGCGGCGTGCGACCGAGCAACACGTAGTGACCGACGGTCATGTCGGCGGGCAGCTCGGGCTGCTGGGGCACGTAGGCCACCAGACGCGCCAGGCGCTTGGGTGACAACGAAGACACCGGGGCGCCGTCGAGCCTGATCACACCGTCGTGGGGGACGAGACCGCCGACGGCGCGCAGCAAGGTCGTCTTGCCCGCCCCGTTCGGCCCGATGAGGCCCACCCACTCCCCCGGCTCGATCTGCTCGGTCAGCGAGCACAGAGCCAGCACCGAGCCGTACTGCACCGAGGCGTTCTCGAGGAAGATCACGACAGGACCTTCACGTGCTCGAGCCCACCCGCCGAGACCGCAACACGAAAAGGAAGAACGGCGCGCCCACGAAGGCCGTCACCACCCCGATGGGGATCTCGCTGGGCGAGAGCACCGTCCGGGCCGCGACGTCGGCCACGATCAAGAAGGCCGCTCCGCCGATCATCGACACCGGCATGACCACTCGGTAGCTGGCGTTGGTGGTCAGGCGCACGGTGTGGGGCACGATGATGCCGACGAACCCGATGAGACCGCTCACCGCCACTGCCGCGGCCGTCCCCAGGGTGGCCGCCGCCACCACCATGATGCGGACGCGAGCGGATCTCACCCCCAGGCTGTCGGCCTCGTCCTCACCGACCCGCAGCACGTCGAGAAGTCGTCGGTGCGCGAGCAAGACGACAGCGCTGAGAGCGACATAGGGGAGGATGAGCACCACGTCGGACCATGTCGCCACGGTCAGGCTGCCGAGGATCCACCCGTAGACGGCCTGGAGGTCCTGGGCGTGTTGCTGCTGGAGGAAAGTCTGGATGGCGGTGAGCAACGCTGCCACCGCCACGCCGGCGAGCACGATCGACACGGTGGCACCTTGGCGTCCGACGGTCGCACCCACCACGTAGGTCAGCGTCACCGCGCCCACCGCTCCGGCGAAGGCCGCCAAGGGCAGGACCTCGGAGAGTTGCGCCCCCGCCACGATGACCAGGGTCGCTCCGAGCCCTGCCCCCGCGGCCACCCCGAGGAGGTACGGGTCCGCCAGCGGATTGCGGAACACCCCCTGGAAGGCGGCCCCGCCCCCCGCCAGCATGGCGCCGACCATGCCACCCAGCACGACCCGCGGCAGCCGGATCTGCCACAGGATGTCGGCGTCGATGCGGCTGACTCCGGAATGGAAGTGCAGAAACGGAATGTGCGACACCAACACGCGCGAGCGCGGCGGAGAACGACAGGTCTGCGGGGCCTATCGACACGCCCAGCAAGACGGCACCCGCCAGAGCCCCGAAGGCCACGACCACGGCGCCACGCGCCGAGACCCGACGCAACGCGGTACCGCCCTCGTCCACCCCCGGGAGCGGGCTCACCGCAGCGACGCGGTGATCGGGCAGGGTCGTGCTCACGTGCGGGCCCGATGCTTCGCCATCGCCGTCTCCACCGTCTGCAGCAGGTCGACGATGCGGGGCCCCCAACGCGAGGCGATGTCGTCGTTGAGCCCAACCACCTGGCCCTTCTGAACGGCCTTCATCGTCGACCATCCGGGACGTGCGGCCACCGTCCGCGCCGTCTGCCCACAGCAGATGGTGTCGGCCAGGAAGATCCAGTCGGGGTTCGACTTCATGATGAACTCCGCCGAGAGCTGCGGGTAGCCGCCGCTGGACGCAGCCGACGGGGCGCTGTCGGCGATGTTGCGCAGCCCGAGAAGGCCCAGGATCTTGCCGATGAACGTGGACGACGTGACCGAGTAGTAGGTCGGGTCGAGCTCGTAGTAGTAGGTCTGCCCCGCGTTGGCCTGGGGCGCCTCCCGGACGATCTGGGCGATCTGTGACTTGATCGTGGGCACCTCGGCCTCCGCCTGCGCGCACGTGGCCCGTGGCCTGGCCCAGCTCGTCGTACTGCGCGTAGGCTCCGCGAGCGTGGCGGCGGGTGGGAGGGACAGCACCGGGATGCCGAAGGTCTTGCCAGCCGGCCGTGAGCCCGGTGGTGTCGCCCGGGACGACCACGAGGTCCGGCTGGTACGAGACGATCGCCTCGACGTTGGGCTGAAGCTCGTCGAGATTCGTCCGCGGTGCCTTCTTCGGATAGTCGGAGTACTTGTCCACCGCCTTGACCTGACTGCCGGCACCGATGGCGTACAGCATCTCGGTCGCCGTCGGCGACAGCGACACGATGGCGGTCGGGCGGGCCGTGATCCGTACCGTGCCGTTGGCGGCCGATATCGTCGTCGGGAACGAGCCGGTGCCCGACGTCACGGCCCCGGACGCGCCGTTGGCGCCACTGCTACACGCTGCGCCGAACAAGCCGAGCCCGACGCCGAGGGCAAGCAGGAGTCGCTGCGGGCGCTTGGCCATGTGGTCATCCTCCATCGAGTCGCGGAGGACGAAGTGCGCCCGCTGCGACACCCGACGAAGGTGTCCAACGAACCGCCCTTCCTCCGAGGACAGGTTTCGCCGGTGCAGGACAGGCGTCCGGGCTCGTCCCCCGAGAGGGCATCACCGTTGCGGGACAGCGCCGGGATCTCACCGGCCTTCGCTGGGCCTACACCGCTCCGGCTGGCAACCGAAGCGCCAACACGTTACCGCTCCCTCAGAAGTGGCGCCACCGGCTCCGCGTCCTGTCTACCCGGCGCTTCGCGCTCAACCTACAGAGCAACGTCAGATGGGAGCGACCTCGTCGAAGCCGATGGCCTTCTCGAGCGCGGCAGCCGAACGGATCACCACCAGGTCGGCATGCTGGGGCCCCACCAGTTGGATCCCTACCGGCAGGCCCTCGGAGGTCAACCCTGCACACACCGATGCAGCCGGGGACCGCGTCATGTTGAAGGGATAGGTAAAGCGCGCCCAATTGGGCTCGACCTCGCCGTTGATCACGCCCTGACCATCCAGAGCGCGAGGTGGCGGCGGTCCCGCGCACGTCGGTGTCAGCAGCAGTCGCACGTCGCGGAAGAGCTCGACCAAGCGGAGATTCAAGTCGTGACAGACATCCAGCGCCTGCACCAGGTCGAGGGCCGAGAGGTGCTCGGCCGCCCAGTCGACCTGTGCGGCCAGGAGCGGATCGACCTTGTCCCACACGTCTGTGCCCCGGTAGGGCGCCAGTGTCCGCCAGTTGTAGGCGATGGCCATGGTCAGCCAGTCGCGCACGGGGTCCTCGTCGAACACGGTCTCGATCTCGACCACCTCGGTCCCGAGCGATTCGAGGCGCCCTACGGCGTCACTGCACAGTGCACGCACTTCATCGTCGAGAGGTGCGTATCCGAGGGTGGGCGACCACGCCACTTTGGTGGGGAGCTGGGCGTGATGCACAGCGGCGGGCCATGATGCTTCGGGCCTCGGCAACGAGCGGATGTCGGTCGGATCCGGCCCCACGGCAATGTCGAGTGCCGCCACCACGTCGGTGACTCGCCGAGCCATCGGCCCCTTCGTCGACAGGTCGAGCCAACCTGAGCCATGCGGGCCCCCGGCGGGGACCCGCCCGAGCGACGGCTTGACGCCGCTCAGTCCGCAACACGAAGAGGGGATGCGGATCGAGCCTCCCCCGTCTGACCCCGTGGCGAGGGGGACCATGCCCGATGCGATGGCCGCCGCCGCCCCACCCGACGAGCCACCGGGGCTGTGCGCCAGGTTCCAGGGGTTGCAGGTGGCGCCGAAGACGGCGTTGTCGGTGTCGGCCTTCCATCCGAGCTCGGGCGTGTTGGTCTTCCCCACCACCACACAACCGGCGGCCCGCAGACGCGCCACCAAGGGGGAGTCCGCCCTAGCCGGTGGGTCGCCGGCGAAGATGGCGGAGCCGTGCGACGTGACGAAGCCCTCCGCATCGTCGAGGTCTTTCACGCCGAGCGGGATGCCGGCCAGAGGGCCGGGGTCCTCTCCGGCCGCCACCGCCTTGTCGATCGCGCGCCGCCGCCTCGAGTGCGCGCTCGGCGTCGACGGCGACAAAGGCGTTCACACGGGGATTGAGCGCCTCGATGCGTTCGAGAGCGTGGGTGACGAGCTCGCGTGCAGCCCGCTTGCCCGACCGCACCTCGCCCGCCAGGACGGTGAGCGCCTCTCGTCGGAAGTCCATGGCCCACGCATAGCACGCCGAGGCGCTCGGCGCCCCGACGACGGGTCGGACGATCGGAGCGACGAGGGAGATGGACACGTCGGTGCGGCGCACGGCAACCTGGACCGATGCCCGCCCCCATCGCCGGAACCACGCTCGATCACGTGGCTGTGGCCGTGGAGCGCTGGTCCGACGCGTGGCCCCGCTACGTCATCGAGCTCGGCGGGACATGGAGCTCGGGGGGCCTGAACGTCGGCTTCGGCCCGGCCCAGCTCCGCTACGCCGACGGTGGGCGGGTCGAGATCCTCCAGCCCTGGCAGCCCCAGGACAACCCCTTCCTTCGGCGCTTCCTCGACCGCCACGGGCCCGGTCCCCACCACCTCACCTTCAAGGTTCCCGATCTGGCCTCGGCCATCGACCTCGCCCGCGAAGCGGGCTTCGTGCCCGTGGGAGTAGACCTCTCGGGCCCTGACTGGAAAGAGGCCTTCCTCCATCCGCGCCAGGCCACGGGCATCGTGGTGCAAATGGCACAAGCCTCCTACGCGTGGGAATCACCACCACCCGAGGGGTTTCCCACCGCACGACGAGACCCGCCGGCGTCCCTGCTACGGGTCACACACGCCGTCGCCGATCTCGACACGGGCCTGGCCCTGTTCGAAGTGCTGCTGGGTGGACGGCGCGTGGCGCGCGGAGTGTCTCCCGACCGAACCTGGGCGTTCGCCGACCTGGAGTGGTCCGGGCCTCCCGCCCTACGCCTGGTGGCACCCCCAGCGGTTCCCGGCGCCGCGTCCGCTGTCGACACCCCGATCCTGAGGTGGTTGGGGCAGCTGCCGGGCCGACTACACCACCTGGCCTTCGCGATGGCGCCACCAGTGCTCGACGCCGAGAGCGCTGGACAACCCACGGGCACCGGACAACCTGGCACCGAACGACCTGGCACCGGACAACAAGGTGTCGAGGGTCAGACCGACGTGCCTGGACTGCTCCCGGCCGACGGCCCGACATTGGTGATCGAGCCCCCGGACAACCTCGGCACGCGACTGGCGCTGATCAGGCGCCCGGCCCGTAACCGGCTCGGTGAGTGTCTCACGCCTCGTCGCGCAGTCGGGGGCGGCGCCACCAGCACTAACCTGGTGGGCACGTTGAACGAGCACCGGTGACCGACGACGATTCCCGCGCCCCCGACGGCGCCCCGCCCAAACTGACCATCGGACAGCGCCTCTTGACGGCGCTGCCCAATCTTCAGCGCGAGCCCGCGCCCCCAACCCGGCCAGCGCGACCCACCAGCACACGCAGCCCAGCCGGTGCCGGCGGTGATGACGCTGACGACGCTGTCGCCGAAGGCAGCGACGTCGTCGACGCGGCCGACACCGCGTCGACCGACGGAGCGGTGAACGGCACCGGCACCGGGCTCGGGGCGCTGCTCCGCGGCTCCATGTCGAAGCCCGGACCTCAGAGGGCCAAGCGTCCGGGTGAGGATCTCCAGACCTTGAGCCGAGAGGAGATCGCCTATCGCATCAAGAGGCTCGACGAACGGGAGCGGTTCCTGGCGCTGTCCTCCGCGCCGCTCGGTGTCGCCGTCGGCATCGGGCTCACCCTGGTCACCGTGCACCTGAACCCGGCGCCGGGCAATGCCAAACACGTGGCCGATTCGACCATCTACCTCGAAGGTGGTGCCCGCATCCTCTTGTCGGGCATCGTGGTGGCCGCGGCGCTGACTCGTCGGCGATCCTTCGTGGGGTTCGCACTGCTCTTCCTCGGCACGTCGATGGGTGCCCCGCTGTTCGCCCTGCCCTTCTGGGGGCTCGGGGGCTACCTGATTTGGCGCGTGTTCAAGTACCAACGGGCCCTGAACGCCAAGGGCGCCACGACGCGACGAGCGGGAGGTGGCGGGCGGCTGCCGGCCAACCCCCGCGCCGCAGGACGCGCCGGCGCCGCGGCTGCTCGCGAGCGCACCCAAGCGCAACGCCGGCGGAGTCGCAAGGAGCCGGCACCCACCGGTCCCACCCCGTCGAAGCGCTATACCCCGCCCCGGCCGACGCGACCCCGGCCCCCGGCCCCGCCGTCGTGAGCGCCTGACGCTTCTGCTCCCCCATCGACGAGGAGCGCCGAGCGCAGCAACCGCAGGATCTCCTGGCGGCGCCGCACCAAGGAGCGTGGCGAGGGTTCCTCCCCCAGAGCCCGGAGGACCTCGACTTCGGTGATCATGCCCACCACCGTGGAGTAGATGGCGAGAAGCAGCAGTCGCGGTTCGTGGCGCCGCATGTGCCCGGCGTCCATTTCGTCTTCGAGAAACCCCGACGCGCGCGACACGAGTGGCTCGAGCACGAGCATGAGCCGGGTCGCCGACGGCGGCCCCAGCCGACCGACCTCACGCAGCAGCCCGAGGAGCTCGGGACGCCGCGCCGCCAGGCGGAAGACCGATCGCACCACCGCCTCCACGCGCCCCCAACCCGGCCCGGCGCTCGCCAGGGACTCCTCGAGCGCCCCCGCCAGCTCCGAGGCCGAGCGATCGATCAAGGCTTCGAGCAGGGCATCTTTCGACGGGAACCAGTACAGGATCGATTGCTTGCGAACGCCGAGACTCTCGGCCAGCGCGTCCAGCGAAGTCGCCTCGTAGCCACGTGACCCGAACGAGGACAGCGCGGCGTCGAGGATGCGGTCGGCGGTGCCACCCTCGAGGCGCCGGGACCCACCGCTCGGCCTTGTTCCCCCATCCACCTACCATATGGTAGACAGAGATCGTGGCCGAGGTGACGACCCCCACGACAGCGGTGCCTACCGGCCCCCTGACCATCGCCGACGCCCTGGCGGGCACGCGCATCCTCGTGACCGGTGCGACGGGCTTCTTGGGCACGGCCCTGGTGGAACGCCTCCTGCGCGCCGTGCCGGGATGCGAGGTGGCGGTGCTGGTGCGTCCCACCCGCCGGTCCAACGCCGCGGCCCGTTTGGCACGAGAGGTGGTGCGCAACGACTGCTTCGACCGCCTGCGCCACGAGCTCGGCGACCGTTTCGATGACGTCGTGGCAACCCGTCTCAGCGCCGTCGCCGGGGACGTGGGCCGCGACGGGCTCGACCTCGACGACGACGGCCGGGCCGTGCTCGCCTCCTGTGACGTGGTCGTGCATGCCGCGGCCACCGTGGCCTTCGACGCCCCCCTCGACACCGCCGTCGAGGTGAACCTGCTGGGTCCGTCGCGCGTGGCCGCGGCCATCGAGTCGCTGTTGCGCATCCGCCACCGCGAGTACCCGCACGCGCCACCCACCCATCTCGTCACCGTGTCCACCGCCTACGTGGCCGGCACCCACCAGGGTGACGCCACCGAGACCCTTGCCACCGAGGCGTTGGCGTCGGGCGCGCGGGCGCGCACCCACACCACGGTCACCACCGAAGTGGACATCGACGCCGAGGTGACCGCGGCGCGCCGTCTGCGCGACGACCTCCAGTCGTGGTCGCGATCAACCGAGCGCCTGGCCCGGTTCACCAAGGGGGCGCGCGCCGAGCTGGGAGCGGCCGGAACCCACCTGCTGGCGGAGCGGGCCGAGAAGCTGCGCGAGGAGTGGGTCCGCACCCAGCTCGTGGAGCGGGGCCGGGCACGCGCCCAGGCCCTCGGCTGGCCCGACGCCTACGCCTTCACCAAGGCCCTGGGCGAGCGAGCCCTGGTGGGATCGCACCTCGGCGTGCCCATCACCATTGTGCGGCCGTCGATCATCGAGTCAGCGCTGGCTGAACCTCGTCCGGGGTGGATCCGCGGCTTCCGCATGGCCGAGCCCATCATCGTCTCGTACGCCCGCGGGCTGCTGCGCGAGTTCCCCGGTGTCCCCGAAGGTGTGGTGGACGTCATCCCCGTCGACATGGTGGTGGCGGCCATCATCGCCGTATCCGCGGCGGGCCCCGACCCCGCCGGCCCCACCGTGTACCACGTGGCCTCGAGCGTGCGGAACCCGCTGCGCTACGGCGAGCTGGTCGATTTGGTGCGGTCGTGGTTCACCGAGCACCCTCTGTACGACTCCGACGGCCAACCCATCATGGTTCCCGAGTGGTCGTTCCCCGGGCGCGGCCGGGTGCAGCGGCAGTTGCAACGGGCCACCAGGGCGCTCACGACGGCCGAGCGCGTCCTGAGCACGCTGCCGGTGCGGGGCGAGCGCGCCGACCTGGCGGCGCGCGTCGAGGAACGGCGCTCGCAGGCCGAGCGGGCCCTGGGCTACACCGAGCTCTATGGCGCCTACACCGAGACCGAGGCGCACTTCCGGGTCGAGCGCCTCCTGTCTCTGTGGGACCGGCTCTCCCCCGCGGAGAAGGACCTGTTCTGCTTCGACCCGGGGGTGATCTCCTGGGCCGGCTACGTGCACGACGTCCACCTGCCCTCGGTGGTGGAGCACGCCCGGGTGCGCTCCTCGCCTCGACGGTCGACGGTGGCCAACCGCTCGGACCGGGCCCTCGCCGCCATCCTGTCGCCCCAGCGCCACCTGGCCGCCTTCGACCTCGAGAACACCCTCGTGGCCTCCAACGTGGTGGAGTCCTACGCGTGGTTGGCGAGCCGGCACCTGCCCGTCGGCGAGCGCGTCAGGTTCACGGCCCGCATCCTGCGCGAGGCGCCGGCGTTGCTGGCGCTGGACCGGCGCGACCGGGGCGACTTCCTGCGCAGCTTCTACCGGCGCTACGACGGTGCCCCCGTCGCTGTGCTTCGCCACGACGCGGTGGAGATGTTCCACCATCTGCTGTTGGCCAAGTCGTTCCCCGCCGGCTTCGCCCGGGTACGAGCCCACCGGGCGCTCGGGCATCGCACCGTCCTCATCACCGGGGCCCTGGACTTCGTGGTGGAGCCCCTGCGCCCGTTGTTCGACGAGGTCGTGTGCGCGCAGCTCGGCCAAGATGCCCGGGGCCGGCTCACCGGACGCCTCGACCGGCTCCCGCCCACCGGTGAGGCACGGGCGCTGGTCCTCGCCGAGTACGCCGCGCTCGAGGGACTCGACCTGGGTGAGTCCGTGGCCTACGCCGACTCGGCGTCGGACCTCCCGCTCCTCGAGTGCGTCGGGTTCCCGGTGGCGGTGAACCCCGAGGCTCGCCTGGCCGCCATCGCCCGCCGGCGGGGATGGCATGTCGAGCAGTGGGACAAGGCAGGGGGCGGGGCCCGGCCGCCGCTCCCCTTCGGCCCCGTCGACCACGACGTGTCGCGCTGGTGGGCTCGCCTCGGGGCCATGGCCGAGCGGGTCTCGGCCCCCTCGGATGCGGCGGGCGGAGCGCGGCGGTGAAGGGCCTCGTCTTCGAGCGCAACCTGGCGCGCTTCGCGGCGTCGCGCCTCGTGTCGGGGCTCGGGGGATCGGGCCGAGGGGTGACCATCGGGCCCCTGCATCTGACCGACGTGGAGCCGCCCGAGCTTCCCGGCCCGCAATGGCACCGCGTGCATCCACTGCTCGCCGGAATCTGCGGATCGGACCTGTCCACGATCGACGGGCGGAGCTCGCGCTACTTCGAAGATGTGGTGAGCTTCCCCTTCGTCCCCGGCCACGAGGTCGTGGGCACCCTCGACGACACCGACGCCCGCGTCGTAATCGAGCCCGTCCTGGGCTGCGTGGCACGTGGCATCGTCCCGCGGTGTGGGGCGTGTGCCGAGGGTCGTACCGGAGGGTGCGAACGCGTCGCCTTCGGTCACCTGGCTCCCGGCCTGCAGATCGGGTTCTGCAGCGACACGGGCGGGGGATGGTCGAGCGGCGGCCTCGTGGCCCATGAGGCGCAGCTGCACCCCGTGCCCGAGGCGCTGTCCGACGACGACGCCGTGATGGTGGAGCCCACCGCATGCGCCGTCCACGCCGCCCTGGCCGCTCGGGTCGACCCCACCCACACCGTGGCCGTGCTCGGGGCGGGCACGCTGGGCCTGTGCACCGTGGCCGCCCTGGTGCACGTGGCCCGACCGGGGACGCTCCTGGTGGGGGCGAGGTACGCGCACCAGCGGCGGCTGGCCGAAGAGCTCGGTGCCGACGCGGTGGTGGAGCCCGACCAACTGGCGCGGGCCGTGCGTCGCAGCTCGCGCTCGCTCGAGGCGTCAGGGACGCTCACCGGTGGTGCGGACGTCGTGATCGACTGCGTGGGGAGCGACGAGTCACTGGCCCAGGCCCTGTCCATGGTGCGGCCTCGGGGCCACGTGGTGCTGGTGGGAATGCCCGGCCGGGTCACCGTCGACCTGGCCTCGCTCTGGCACCGGGAGGTGGCGGTCACCGGCGCCTACGCGTACGGAACCGAGGACCTCGGCGGCTTGTTGCGTCGCACCTTCGACCTCGCCATGGAGGTCGTGGCGGCCGCGGCCCTGGGACGCCTGGTCTCCGCGCGCTACCCGCTCGATCGCTTCGAGGAGGCACTCGCCCACGCCGGCGGGGCCGGGCGCCACGGTGCGGTGAAGGTGGTCTTCGACCTGCGCGCCAGAGAGCGCCACCGGGGCACCCACCCCGCCACGAAAGGACTCGTGTCATGAGCCCCAGGCCCGGCTTCGTCCTCGAGGTCGACGGTTCCACCCCGTCCACATTGTTCTGGCACGGCGAGGGATACCGGCTCGAGAAGCTCCCCGTCGGGAGCCGGGTTCTGTACGCACCCGAGCCCGTCGACGCCCTGGCCGACCCGGTCGGCGCCATCCGGCGCGCCCTCCAAGAGCCGTTGGGAGATGCGGCGCCGCTGCGGTCCCAGCTGCGCCCGGGTATGGCGCTCACCATCGCCTTCGACGACGTGTCGCTGCCGCTTCCCCCCATGCGCGGTCCCGACGTACGCCAACTCGTGATCGAGCAGGTTCTCGAGCTGGCCGCCGAGGCGGGCGTCGACGACGTGGTGCTGATCGCGGCGCTGGCGCTGCACCGGCGCATGACCGACGCCGAGCTCCGCCATGCACTGGGTGAGCGCGTCTTCGACGCCTTCGCGCCGCACGGCCTTTTGTGGCAACACGATGCCGAGGACCCCGACCAGCTCGTGCATCTGGGGCTCACCGAACAGGGCGAGGACGTCGAGATCAACAAGCGCGCCGCCACCTCGGACCTGCTCGTCTACGTCAACATCAACCTGGTGGCCATGGACGGGGGGCACAAGTCGGTGGCCACCGGCCTCGCCAGCTACAAGAGCTTGCGACACCATCACAACGCCCACACCATGGCCCAGAGCCGGTCCTTCATGGATCAGCACCACTCCGAACTGCACTCGTCGAACTGGCGCATGGGCCGGCTCATCGCGGCATCGGGGGTGAAGGTGTTCCAGATCGAGACCAATCTCAACACCGACACCTTCCCCGAGCAGTTCCGCTTCCTCCAACGCCGTGAGTGGGAGTGGACAGCGCGCGACCGCGCCGCCTTCCTGGCGTCGTCCACGGCACTCCAGGCCACTCCCGAGCGCGTAGCGCGATCGATCTTCCACTCCATTCGGTCCCCCCACAAGATGAGCTCGGTGCAGGCCGGGGAGGTCGAGGCGGTGCACGCGCGCACCACCGAGAACGTCTATGCGCAGCAGCTACTCGAGGTGGAGGGCCAGAGTGACATCCTCACCATGGGACTGCCCTACATCTGCCCCTACAACGTCAACTCGATCATGAACCCCATCCTGGTGGCGTGTCTGGGGCTCGGGTACTTCTTCAACATGTACCGGGGCCGGCCCCTGGTGCGCGCCGGCGGCGTGGTCATCATGAGCCATCCCACCCCCTGGGCCTTTCACCCCGGGCATCACCCCAGCTACATCGACTTCTTCGAGCAGGTGTTGGCCGACACCACCGACCCCGCCGAGGTCGGTAAGTACGAGGAGTCCTTTGCCACCGACCCGTGGTACATCCACCTGTACCGGACGGGCAACGCCTATCACGGCGTGCACCCGTTCTACATGTGGTACTGGTGCGCGCATGCGCTCGAGCACGTGGGCTCGGTGATCGTCGTGGGCGGCGACCGGGCCGCGGTGCGCCGCCTCGGGTTCAAACCGGCGAGCTCCATGGCCGACGCCCTCGAGATGGCCACCGACGTGGTGGGCCGCGACCCGTCGATCACGCACCTGCACTCGCCCCCCCTGTTGATGGCCGACGTCCGATGAGCGCGCCCCGGTTGCGCCCCCAGGGGTTCCCGTGGACCGCGCCGACCTGGCCCGTGAGCGTCGAGCGCCCTGCGCCCGACCGTCATCTGGGTGTCGACTACGACACCGAGTGGACACGGCGCTACCCCGCCCGCCTGGCGCGGGCCGTCATCCTCGACAACGTCACCCGTCCCCTCGCCCACATGGTGGCGTCACCCGAGGTGCGCGGCGAGGAGATGCTCGAGCTCGTCGAGGCGCCCGCCATTTACGTGGCCAACCACGCCAGCCACATCGACACCGGGCTGTTGCTCTCGGTGCTGCCCACGCGGGTACGGCACAAGATGGTGGTGGCCGCCGCCGCCGATCACTTCTTCGACCGGCGCTGGAAGGCACACCTTTGGTCCCTCTCCCTCGCCGCCATCCCCATCGAGCGCCACCGCGTCAACCGGAAGTCCGCCGAGGACACCGCCGCCCTTCTCCGCCAGGGTTGGAACCTCATCATCTACCCCGAGGGCGGTCGGTCCCACGACGGCTGGTTCCAGGCCATGCGCGGGGGCGCGGCCTACCTCGCCACCCGCACGGGGAGACCGGTGGTGCCCGTCCACATCGACGGCACCTATCGGATCTGGCCCCGGGGCGGCACGCGCCTGCGCCGGAGTCCCACGCGCATCACCTTCGGCTCTCCCATCGTGGCGGCCGAGGGCGAAGACGCCCGGCGGCTCGAGGCGCGGATCGACGCTGTGCTCGCCACCTTGGCCGACGAGACCCGAACCGACTGGTGGTCGGCGCGCCGTCGCGCCGCCGCCGGTGAAACACCGTCCCCGCGGGGGCCCGCGGCCTCGCCCTGGCGCCGGGCCTGGGCGCTGGGCCCCGACCCGCACGCCGGTCACGAGGACGACGACACCCGCTGGGCGCTCGCCGACCACTGAACGCTGGCGCTAGGACCGGCGAACCCTCACGAGCTCGGTGACACGGCGCATGGCGTCCGCTGGTCCCGTCGTCGCCTGTCGCCAGCCCCGGGCACCGACTGCTTCGAGCCGCTGGGCGCGCAGCGCCCGCTCCTCCACGTCGTCGAGGGGAGCGGGCACCGAGCCCGTGGCCCACGCCAGGAGCAGGTCGGCGAGACTGGGGTTGCGCGCCAGGGCCGGCCCGTGGGCGTAGGTGCCCAGGACCAAACCGCGGCGAGCCCCCTCGGTGCCGTCCCCGGCCCCGTTGCCCACCCCCGAGAGCACGCGTGCCAGCGGCCGCGCCTCCGGGCCGAGCCGCGTCACCGCGGCGTGGTTCTCGAACCCCGTCAAGGTCTCGAGGATCACCGGGTCGGGGCTGGCGTCGGCGCTTGGCACGCCGATGGGCTGGGCGGCGAGCTCCCCCACCGCCCGGCGCGCCGGCCCTCTCACCGTGACCACGTCGAGCAGGCCCACCCCCGGATGGGGCCGCCCGTCGGCACCGGGGAAGGTCCGGCCGATCACCTGGTAGCCGGCACACACGGCGAAGACCACGGCCCCCGCCTCCACCGCGCCGACCAGCACGCCGTCTCGGAGGCGCTCGGCCGACTGCACCTGCGGTCCGTCCTCGCCCCCGCCGAGACAGTAGATGTCGGCCCCCGCGGGCAGGGGTGCGTCGGAGAGGGCGTGCACGAGCTCGACCGGGATGTCGCGCCACACGGCGCGTCCGGCCAGCACGCGCCCGTTCCCACCGTCGCCGTAGGTGCCGAGCAGATCCGGGTGCACGACCACCACGCGCAGAGCCGAAGGTCCCGAGGACCGCGGCCGAGCGCGGCGGCGAGTTCCGGTGGCGCCGCCGACGGTGTGCTCGGTGACAGCCACGGGCATCCCCGTTGCCACGAGGGCGACGGCGGGCGCTGACGCATCGGGCCGCGCCGGTCTCGGTGCTCGGGGTGGGGGTTGCGCCAGGCGTCGACGCAACGCTTGGAAGGCGGTGTAGTTGCCGACGTACTCCACCCGGTCCGATGCCGCCGCCCGCAACGCCTCGAGGTCGTCGGCAACGGTGAGGTGCGCCACCCCCCCGTGGCGGAGGCGCACCGCCAGATCGCGACAGCGCTCCCCCGTCGCCACCACGAGACGCCCACCCAGCCGTTCGAAGGGAACGTCCCACAGCCAAGACGGGTCATGGCCGTCGGCGACGCGGGCGTTGATCCCGATCACCACCGGATCGGTACCCCCCTCGAGCGTGTCGAGGAGCTCTGTCCAACCCGCCGGGTTCTTGGCCAGAAGTAGGCGCATACGCACACCGCCGTGGACGACCGTGGCGAACCTTCCCTCGACGTCGGCGACCGCTTCCATGGCACTCAGCGCGGCGGCCTCGTCGACACCGAGCACGCCGGCGACCACCGCGGCGATGGCGGCGTTGGCGAGGTTGCACCTCCCGGGCAGTGCGAGGCGGACTTGCAGCTCGCGGCCGTCCGTGGTGACCAGCACCTCCCCGCGCAGCGCGGCGTGGGGGCGGGGGCGGCGGAACCCGCACGAGCACGACCAGTCCCCGTCGGTGCCGAACACGACCCGGCCTGTGCACGCCGGACAACCCGCGGCGTCCTGGCGCCACAGCTGTCCCGCACTCACCCAGATCACCCGTGCCGCGCCCTGGGCGCCCCACACCACGAGCGGGTCGTCGGCGTTGGCGACCACGGTGGTGTCACTGGCCGAGGCAAGTGCCCCTTGCCAGCGCGCCGCCACCATGCGCACCTCGCTCACGCGGTCTAGCTGGTCTCGCGACAAGTTGAGCAGCGCCACCACCTCGGGGTGCACCGCATGGGCCACGGTGCCCAGGTATCCCTCGTCGACCTCGAGCACCGCCGGCACCCCTTGTGCCGCCGATGCCAGGGCGGCGGCCAACCCGGGCGGCAGGTTGGCGCCCGCGGACGACGTCGCCACCCGGGGGGCTCCGCCCAGCGCCGCGGCGAGCAGGTGCGTCGTGGTGGTCTTGCCGTTGGTCCCGGTCACGAGGGCCACCCGTCGGCCCTGCGCCAGGCGGCCGAGCAGATCAGGAGCGATGAGCAACCCCACGCGGCCGCCGATGACCGACCCGCCCCCGAGGTGCAGCCGACGTGATGCCGCGCTCACCGCCGTGGACGCCCGTCCGGCCAGGCGCGCCCGCACCGGCAGCGCGCCCTCGCCGGGCCGCTCTTTCACGTGTCGGCGTGATCGGGCGGAAAGGTGCGCGCCAGCTCCTCGGCCGTGGGCTCGTGCCGGCGCAGAGCCTCGGCGGGGAGTTGGGTCGTGATCGCCGCCATGATCGCTTCGGTGTCGGCGGCGGCGTCCGACAACGCCAAGTGCACCGGCTTGCCCACCCGGACCCGAACGGTCGGGGGGTGGAGCAGGTTGGCCAGGGCGGGGAGCCGCGCCGAGCGGGGCCACACCGCTTCGGTCCCCCACACCCCGACGGGCAGCACCGGCGCGCCGGTCATGGCCGCCAACCGCGCCGTGCCCGACTTGCCGTGCAGCTCGGGATCGAAGAACTTCTTGCCCCGCGGGATCGTCCCCTGCGGCAGGATGACGACCACTTCGCCGGCCTCGAGCGCCCGTCGCGCTTCGCGCAAGGGCGTGTTCGAGCGGCTGCCCCGGTCCACCGGAATCCCTCCCAAGGCCCGTGCCAGCTGGCCGACGACGGGCGCGTCGAACAGCTCGCGCTTGGCCAGGAACCGCACCGGGCGGCCGAGCCTCGCCGCCACCATGGCCAGGGCGACGACGTCGAAGTAGCTGCGGTGGTTCGACGCCAAGATGACCGGTCCGCGCCGGGGCACGCGGGCCACACCGTCGATGTCGAAGCGCGCGTAGGGAAACATGGCGGGGCGCACCAGGGGCCGGAGCATGTCGTAGGGTTCGAGCCCACCCACCTTGGGTACGCCCGGCGGTCGGTCCCACCGTTCGACCGGCCACCGTCGCAACCTGGCCACGGCGTGCAGGCGCCTGTCGGGGTTGACGGCGTGTGGACGCCCCACCGCGCTCAACAGGGGAAGGTCGAACACACTGTCGGAGTAGGCATGGCTCGTCGACAGGTCCACCTTCGACTCTTGCGCCCATCGCCGCACGGCGGCGAGTTTGCCCGTGGACCACACGAATTCGCCTTCGATCCCCCCGGTGTAGCGGCCCTCGGCGCGCCCGTAACGCGTGGCGAGCACATGGTCGAAACCCAGCATTCCGGCGAAGGGGGTCACGAGATCCGCGGGCGAGGTGGTGGTGAGCACGACGAGGTGGCCCGCCTCGCGATGCTCGGCCAGCACCCCCGGGGCGTAGGGCTGCACGAGCTCGACCAACTCCGGTGCGGCGAGCTCGCCGGCTCGACACACCGCATCGACATCCCACCCCCGCGTGAAGCGGGGGGCGGCACGCACCATGGCCATGAACGCCAGGCTCTCGCCCATGAGGTCATAGAGCCCGTACACGAGGCGCTCGCCGGGCAGCGAGCGACGTCCCGCGAACAGACCCTCGGCATGCATGGCGGCGCTCAGGACGAGGCCGCTCGCCCCTCGCAACAGGGTCCGGTCCAGATCGACGAACACCGCCGCACGAGAGGCGGGGGCGTCGTGGCGAGCCGAGCCCGTGCCGTTGTGGTGATGGGTCTTCGGCGAGCGGGCCGTCACCATGGCCGAGACCATACCGCCGTCCACCCCGGGCGTGGCCGTGCCGCCCGAGCAACCCGCCCCCTGACGCGGCAAAGGGACCGGAGGGGGAGGCCGGTCCCTTTGCTCCGACTCGACAGGCACGGAGGGGGGCTTCCGTGGTCCTGGGGTCTCTACGGGTTTCATTGTGAAGCATCGTCGCGGATCAGTCAAACAGCTAATACAGATTTGCAGTATCGTAAAAAGCGATGGAGCTGCGGCATCTTCAGGCGCTGGTGGCGGTGGCGGAGCACGGGTCGTTCTCGTCGGCCGCCGACTACCTGGGGACGGTCCAGTCCAACGTCTCGGCTCACGTGGCCCGGCTCGAACGTGAGGTGGGGAGCACGCTCGTCGACCGCGGCGCGGGCCGACTGACCCCCGACGGCGAGATCGTGGTGGCCCGGGCCTACCGCATCATGGGGGAGCTCGACGCCATGGTCGCCGACGTCGGGGCCCTGCGCCAAGCGGTGGCGGGCAACGTCCGCGTGGGCATCCTCGGCACCACGGCCCGGTGGCTGGTGCCCCTGTTGCTGGCCGAACTGTCCGAGAGCCACCCCCGTCTCCACCTGGTCGTGGCGGACGGCACCACCTTGGGCCTCGAGCCCCAGCTCGCCGCCGGACGCCTCGACCTGGCCGTGCTCACCTTCCCCGTGCCCGGGCGCGACCTCGTGTCGGAACCGCTGTTCGAGGAGGACATCGTGCTGGTGGTCCCGGTCGACGACGACCCGTTGTCGGGGGTCGAACGGATCGACATCACCGATCTGGAGCGTTTCGAGCTGCTGCTTCCCGCACCGGGCACACCGTTTCGAGGTGAGATCGACGCGGCGGTGAAGCCGGCGGGGGTCCGGCTGCGACCCCGCGTCGAGCTCGACGGTGTGCGACTGCTGGCCTCGCTCACCTTCGAGGGCTACGGCCCCGCCGTGCTGCCCGCCACCGCCGTCCCACCCCATCTGCGCCCCCGGTTCCGTCTGGTGGACGTGGACGGCTTGGTGCCGCGCCGTGTCGGGATCGCCCAGCGCAGCCGGGGGTTGCCCTCGGCTCCGGCGCGGGCCGTGCTCGACACCTTGCGAGAGCTCTTGGCCCGACCCGACCTGCTCCCACCGGGCGTGCACCCGGTGATCGGAGCCCAGCGCACGCGCGCCGAGGGCTCATTGCGCGCCATGGGGATGCCCAACGGCTGAGCACAGCCGACGCGTCACGCCGCCGGCGGACGCGTCCGTCTCCACATCAACCACAAGGTGGGTCCTCCCCGAGGGGTGTGGATCTCGCCGGTGACCTCGAAGCCGTGCCGGCCGTAGAAGGCGAGATTGCTCTCCTTGGAGGACTCCAGGTACGCGGGCAGTCCCTCGGCGTCGACCCTGTCGAGCACCGACCGTAACAGCGCGGAGCCCACCCCGGTGCGCTGTCGCTCGGGGTCTGTGCCCAGCGTCGCCAGGTACCAATGCGGTTCCCGGGGTCGCGCGGCGTCGACGGCGGAGAGCAACCGAGCGGCTTCGGGGGTGTCGCGCCCGAGCCCCGTGAGGTAGGGCATGACGGGCACGAGGCGCACGAGGTCGCGCCACCCCGGGCGTGCCCTGCCGGGCGGCGACCACATGGCCGCGCCGGCCAGGTCCCGGGTGGTGAACACCTCGCCTCGCTCGAGATAGGTGTGGCGGAGCTGAATGGCGAAGAATTTGCGCAGCCCGCGCCGTCGTTTCCGCTCGCCGCGAAACAACCATCGGGGCACCGGGTCGTCATCGAAGGCTCGGGCCAGGACCTCCACCAAGGTCTCAACGTCGGCGGGGACGACGCGCCGCACGACATGATCCGTTCGACGCGCCCCCAACCCCGACGCGGCGTCGCGTGAGCTCTGGTCATCGCCTTCGATGCGGGTCATCGCCCAGCCCTCCGGCCCCGGACCGCTGATGCTCCATCGTACCGTCGCGCCCGTGGGACCCGGTGCCATCTGTCGATGGCCGGGCGATCAAGGAGGCGACAGGTTCAATTGAGCGAGGGATGTGACGGGTAGGTGGCGAGCAAGGCGAGCTTCCCACCTTGGCGGCGCATGACGTCGTGCCACAACCGATCGGCGTCGACGCAGAACACGTCGGCCGCCACCGCGTCGAGCACGAACCACGCCCCCTCGGCCAGCTCGACCTCGAGCTGGTCCGGCGCCCACCCCGAGTACCCCGAGAACAGGCGCGCGCCACCGAGCTCGAGAGGCTGGTCGTCCGGAGGGACCGACAGGTCGACCGTGCCCACCGAGGAGATCACCACGCGCCAATCTGCCGCGGTGGCGGTCTGGGGCCGCGCCGCCGCGCCAGGCCGATCACGGCATCGGGAGACACCGGCCCCCCTCGGAACACGACGGCGGGCGGCACCAGCCGAGCCTGGTCCTGCCACGGCTCGAGGATCTCTTCCACCGGCACGTGCGTCGGTTTGTTGAGGACGACACCCAGAGCCCCGTCGTCGCCGTGGTCCAGCAGCAGCACCACGGCGCGCTCGAAGTTGGAGTCACCGAGCCTCGTCGACGCCACCAAGAGGCGCCCTGTGAGCTCGCCTCCCGGCGGGCTGGACTCGAAGGAAGCTCCCGGCACGACCTGATCATGGCCTGTGGCCGCGCCGGGTGATGACCACCGCTCGAATGGCCCGTCCCGCCGATCACACAGGTGGCTCTCCCACGATCACACCGACGGCGACCAACCGGGAGGGAACGGGTCCTTGATGGCGACGAGCAGCTCCCACGCCGCCCGACACCGTTTGTAGGCCGCGGCCCGGTACGGAGTGGGGTACTCGGGTATCCACAGGGCGGGGGTGTCGAACCAGAACGCCGTGCGGTCGTCGTCGTAGGTGGTGCGGTACACGCCGTACCCGGTGGTGAGAGCGGCGGCCACGAGGTCGGTTTGTCCCGTGGTCTGGCCCAGGGTGTGCATGAGAGAAGCGGTGAAGTACGTGCCCCCCGGCCACACGGCCTTGCCCTGCGCCGTGTCGACAGGCTGACCCGAGGGGTACACGGCGTTGACCGCTCCCATCTGCGCGTCGGCCACGGCGAGCACGTTGAGCTGGTAGGCCCGACCCAGATGCGACGCCATGCGTTGGACGTCGAGCACATCGGGCAGCCCGTCCCGGGCGGTATAGCGCTGACCACACAAGGCGTCGGCCAGCAGCGCCGTCTTAAAGGGGCCAGCGCTATCGAGCTGGTAGTAGCCCTCGGCGGCGCTCCACAGCGCCGTTTCCACCGTGGCGCGCGCCTTGGCCGCCGCGTCCGACCACTGGCTTTGCTCCGCAGAGCTGCCAAAGGCGAGGGCGAAGTCGACCATGGCTTCACACGCGCCGATGCACAAGGCGCCCACATAGCTCGCCGCGCCCAACATCTCGATGGCGTCGTAGGTGGTGCACAACCCGTGCGCGTCGGGGATCCCGTCGCCGTCGGTGTCGAGCGAGAGCAGATGGGTCATGGTCCGGAGCAGGGCCGGATAGACCTCGGCGCCGAAGGTGTCGTCGCCGGTGTAGGTCCAGTAGGCATGAGCCTGCTGGACGAACTTGGAGGGAAGATCGAGCCAGTCGACGCGCAGCGGCGGCTCTCCGGGGCGGGTGGCGGAGTACTGGCTGACGACGAACCAGGGATCGTCGACCGGCGAGCCGGCGTCGTGCGGAGTCCGTCCCAAGGGATCGGCGACGACCATGTCGGCCCAGCCCAACAGCACGTCGCGCTCGACCGTCGGGAAGAGCTCGAGCAGGTGTCGAGCCTCGTAGTGGCGCACGTCCATCGACTCACAGTCCCGGTACACATCGGTCTCCAACGTGAAGTACAGGTGCTGACCAGGCCGGGCACCGAAACGTTTGGGCTTGGAGATACACCCGTTCTCCCAGAAGACGCCGCCGAACACGTCGTAGTAGAGCTCGTTGAGCGCCGCGCCGCGCAGCCAGAGGGGATAATCGTCGTCGTCGGCCACTACCGACCACCACGCGTCGATACCGCGCTCGAGCCTCGAGACGTCGTCGAGCATGTCGCGCGCAATGGCCCATCCCTGATACGACCCCGGGTACCACTCCGTGTAGCGCTTGCGCCAGAGAGTCCCGTCGATCGGGTTTCGGAACTGCACGACGGGGAAGTCCCACACGAGTGCGAAGGTGGCGGCACGCTTCTCTCCGGGTGCAAGGGAGAACGACACGCAGACGGCGCCGGCAAGCCCGAGGCGCCGCGGGTCGAGGGGCGCGTCGGGAAGTCGACCCGCCCTGAAGGCAGCCAGAAGGTCCGAGCCGTCGCCATCGCCGGCCCAGTCGTCGGTGGCGCTGACAACCGACCCGCTCGGTCCGCGTGCTGCGATGACCCACTCGGTGTTCTGGGTCTCGGGCACGTTGCGCTCGTCCTCAGCCTGCAGTCGCACCCCAACCGTGCCCGGGACCTGGACCATCGACGACCGCAGGCCCTGGCGCGTGTAGTCGTACTGAGCGGTGGGCAACCGGAAGGGCGCGTTGGGGAAGCTGAGCATGCACGCCACCTCGACCGGGGCATTGGTGGGATTGGCGACCGCCATTTGAAAGAGCCCACCGGGAAGTGACGAACGCCGCACGTCGCGGGCCACGAACGGGGTCAGCGCTTTGAGCGCCACGGGCAACGGCAATTGCTCGTAGACGAACCACGCCTTGGGGAACAGCGCCGCATACAGACCCGATCCCGTATCGAGCAACGGCCAGCTGGGAAGGAGATCCTCGGTGGCGAGGGCCTTCACGGCTGTGCCCGCCCCCGTGGAGGTCCAAATGTGGAAGGCGGCTTGCGCGAGATAGCGGTCCTCGAACCCGCTGTTGGCAGGTGACCCCCAATGCGAGCCCACCGAATCGTCCCCGCCGATGTCGAGGTGCCACGGACCGAACGATCCCGACAGATTGAGCATGAAGGCGCCGGTCCCGATGCCACCCACCGGTATCCCTCGCTTGGTGCGGCTCACCGGCCGGGCCGCGGTGCCGAGCGGCGACACCGTGCCCGTCGCCCCAGGCGGGTGGCTCCCCAGAGCACGGCGCCAGGCGGCGTCGGGGATGTCCCAGAGGTAGGCCCCCCCGAGCAAGCCGACGGGGTGGTCGGCCACCTCGTCGGCGTCGGCGCATCCCGGGAGGCTGGCGGCAGCCAGCGCCAAAGGGGCCGCCGCCAGCAGGCTTCGTCTCGAGATCCTCATCGGTGCGCTCCCGCGTCGACCCCCGTCGTCGGGCTCCGGTCGTGGGCGACTCGAGCGATCCCCCATGAGGCGGTGATTGTGCCCGACGGCGCGACATTTGGCTCGTCACCGGCCCGAGTCGTCCGCCTTCTCCGTCGGGTGGCGACGATGGCCGGCGCGGCCCGGACCGCGGACGAGGCGATCAGGCCCCCACGATCACGAGATGCACGCCGTGGGAGCCGAGTTCGGCCGACGCGTTATCGCGGGCATACCCCAGGCCCTGCACGTTGAAGAGCACCACCGGTTCGTCGCCGAGAGGGAAGGGGCCCCAGTGCCAGGTACCGCGATGCAACACCAAGGCGTCGAGCTTCTCCAGGCGAAAGGCCCGCACGGCGTCGAGACCGGCCTCTGTCGACAGATCGGCATCAGCAGGAGCGACGGCGAGCACCGACGGTCCGTTGAGCGCCAGCAGGACCTGGGTGTGGGTGTCATGGCGGTACATCCGCTCACACCGCAGCCCGTCCCCGTCCCGCTCGACCTCATCGGGTGCATGGCTGATCACGTTGACGTGAGGGTCCGCCCACTCGTAGGAGAGCCGACCGACCCCGTCGGATGGGTCCGTGTCGGGCACGGGCACCCAGCCGAACGGGGCCCATGTGTCGGGCACGATCGGTCCGGCGACGAGGCGCCTTGTGGCTTCGGCCATACGACCCCCCCTGATCTACGCTGACGGCGCCGTCAGTCTACGGCGCATGAACGGAGCGAGGAGGACATGGCGATGGACGTTCGCAGCATCGAGGACGTGGAGCCCGTGGTCGAGCACAACGGCACGGTCCCGGTGTGGTGGCTGTTCAAGTCGCGCGAGATGAAAGAGGCCACCGACGGAGGATTTCTCGAGCTCGTGAACGAGTTCGAGGTGGCCGGGGGCGGTTACGTCCACCCCCACTCCCACCCCACCCACGAGTTCTACTACGTGACCTCGGGACGCGGCATCATGACCATCGAGGGCGAGGACCGGCCCGTCAACCAGGGAGATCTCGTGCACATCCCTCCCGACAAGGTGCACAGCCTCCGCCCGGTGAGCGACCACGCACCCATCCACTGCTTCTGCTTCGCGGTCGGCGTCAAGGACTCGGGACCGATCGACTACACCACCCACTGATCGTGATCGACGACGCGTCCACGCTGGCACTCCTCGAGCACTTGGCGGTGCCGGCGGCACTCGTCAGGTCCTGAGCCCAAGATTTCGCCTCCGTCATGGCTCGCGTCCTGGTGACTCGCCTGCTCCCCGAGGGGGGCCTCGACCCTCTCGTGAACGATGGCCACGACGTGGTCCAGCGCGCAGACGACACGCCCTACACGCACGCGGAGCTCGTCGAGCTGGCCGGAACGTTCGACGCCGTGGTCTGCCTGTTGACCGACCGCATCGACGAGCCCGTGCTTCGGGCCGGCGCCTCGGAGAAGCTCCGCGTGGTGGCCAACGTGGCGGTGGGCTACGACAACATCGACGTGGACAGCGCCCGCCAGTTGGGCGTGGACGTGTGCAACACCCCCGGCGTGCTTGACGAGACCACCGCCGACTTGGCGTTCCTCCTCGTGCTGGCCGCATCACGCCTGGCATCGGAGGCCGAGCGGGACCTTCGCAGGGGTGCCTGGGCGGGTTGGGGCGTCACCCAGTACCTGGGTCACGACGTGCACGGAGCGACCCTGGGCCTCGTGGGCTACGGACGCATCGGCCGAGCCGTCGCCCGGCGGGCCTCGGGGTTCGGCATGCAGGTCCTGCACCACGCCCGCCACCCCACGGAGATGCCCGGGTACATCGCGCGCTCGACGACCTTCTCGCCGAGTCCGATGTGATCAGTCTGCACGTCCCGCTGAGCGACGCCACCCGACAACTCATCGGTGCCCGGGAGCTGGCACTGCTGCGCCCCCACGCCGTGGTGGTGAACACCGCTCGAGGGCCGGTGGTCGACGAAGAGGCTCTTGCCGATGCCCTGCACGCCGGAACCGTCTTCGCGGCCGGCCTCGACGTCTACGAGCGCGAGCCCGAGGTGCACCCCCGCCTGCTGAGCGCTCCCCGCACGGTGCTCCTCCCCCACATCGCCAGCGCCAGCCGCGCCACGAGGACCCAAATGGCGCGGCGTCGCGTGCGAGGGCGTGTGTGCGGTGCTCGCCGGTCGCCGACCTGAGAACCTCGTTACCGTGTGACCGTGTCTCCTCGTGACCGTGTCACACCGTGACCCTGCGACCGTGTGACCTCGTCGCCGTCCCAGCGTTGCACGGTCCCCCGGTGCGCTCGCCCTCAGGGGACCTCCACCGGCGAGGCGTCCAGCCCGAGGAGCTCGACGGTGGTGCGTCCGGCGCGCAACGCCTCGAACATGGCGTTCTCCTTGTCGGCCCGGGCTCGACCGGCGCCCAGCACTCCCTCGAGGGCAACGGCGGACACGACGGCCACGCCGTCTCCGTCGCCGACGAGCCAGTCCCCGGCCGCGACCGGGACACCGCCCACCACGGTCGGCACCCCCATTGTTCCCGGAGAATTCTTGGACGCACCACGCAGCGCAACAGTGGTGGAGAAGACCGGGAACCCGTGGGCCTCCAGCGCACCCGTGTCGCGAACCCCGCCGTCGATCACGAGGCCGGCGAGACCCCGGAACTCGGCGGCGGTGGTGAGCACTTCGCCCCAGTACCCGAGCTCGTCCTCCTCCCCGACGTCGACCGCCAGCGCGCTCCCAGGGGGCGCGCACGTCACCGCCACATGGATGGCAAGGTTGTCGCCGGGGGTACAGCGCACGGGAAAGGCGGGCGCAGCCAAGCGAGCGCCGCGCCACACCGCTCGGATCCGCGCCCGCATGGGACGGCCACCGGACTCGGCCACCGTGGCCGCCCCCAGAGCCAGGAGCTCGGCCGCTCGTGCCGATGGGTCTGGGGGATCATGAGGGCCAGGCATAGGGGGTCTGCTCCCGATGAGGAAACGGTCGAGTGTCGAGAGGCGAGCGTAGCGAGCGGCATCCGCGCCCACGATCATTGGCGCCGCTCCGCCAAGGGCGCCCGGAGCCGCCCCTGACTCGAGGATGACGTGCACGCCCAGGGCGGGTCTTCCGCCCCCGCTTCCTTTCGCCCCCGCTTCCTTTCGCCCCCGCTTCCTTTCGCCCCCGCTTCCTTTCGCCCCCGCTTCCTTTCGCCCCCGCTTCCTTTCGCCCCCGCTTCCTTTCGCCCCCGCTTCCTTTCGCCCCCACGCGGCTCCCGCCTACCCTGTGGGGCACGCAACAGCTCAATCGAGGAGGCCCCATGGCGAAGTACCTGCTACAAGTCAGCTACACACACCAAGGACTGAAGGGCGTCGCCACCAAGGGGGGCTCGGCACGAGAGAAGGCGGCCAAGGACGCAGCCCAGAGCGTGGGTGGAACTGTCGACTCCTTCTACTTCGCCTTCGGCGACTGTGACGTCATCGTCATCGCCGACTTCCCCGACAACGTCTCCGCCGCCGCCCTCGCCCTCGCCGTGGGCTCGAGCGGAGGGGCGTCGGTGCGCACCACCGTCCTGGTCTCTCCCAAGGATATCGACAAGGCCGCCAAGAAGCAGGTCTCGTACCAACCTCCGGGCACCTGACGGTCCGGCGTCGGCCCCGAGCTCGAGTGGGCCGCGTTCAGACGAGCAGGGCCACGGCGGCGACCACGCCCACGACGATGATGATGCCCCGCAGCAGTGGGGCGGGCAGGCGTCGGCCCAGGACGCCGCCGACTTGGCCCCCCACCACGGATCCCGCCGCCACGAGGCCGGCGGCATCCCACGCCACATGGGCGAAGACCACGAAGAGCAGGCCGGCGACGCCGTTCACGAGCAGAGCGAGCACGTTCTTGGCGGCGTTGAGGCGCTGGAGATGGTCGGCCAAGAACACGCCGAGCAGCGAAACCAGGATCACGCCCTGGGCCGCCCCGAAATACCCCCCGTACACGGCGGTCACGAACACCGACCCGAACAGCACCGGGCCGCCGTGGGCGTGGCGATCGCGTTTGTCGGCCAGGCGCGCCGACAGGCGCGGCTGCAGCGCCACCAGAACGCAGGCGACCAGGATCAAGACTGGCACAACGTGCCGGAACACGCTGCCCGGAAGGACGAGAAGGAGCACCGCGCCAGCAATACCTCCGGCGACCGAGGCGCACCCCAGGACGAGCAGCCGCGGCCGCTGCCCGCGCAGCTCCGATCGATAGGCGATGGCCCCGCTCAGCGAACCGGGCACGAGGCCCACGGTGTTGCTCACGTTGGCCACCACGGGCGAGAACCCGAATGCAAGCAAGGTCGGAAAGGTGATGAGCGAGCCCGATCCCACGATGGTGTTGATCGTCCCTGCCACCAAGCCCACGCCGACGATGGCGAGGGCTTCGAGCACAGACATGGACAGGGTCTACCGGAGTGGGCGAAGGCCCTCAACACCATGCGGCGGGCATCTGTCGCCATCCGCTCGCGGTACCCGGCGGCTCGATGAGTTCACGGTGGCGAATTCCTTTGTTCGGTCTGCACTTCGTCGTCGCCGACTGTTGATTTCGACTCGGCGACCGAGATCGGATCGAATCGACACGTCGCGCAGTGCTCAGTAAGGTCCACGCCGCATGGGCAGCGCCGATTGCTTGCCCAAGACTCCAAATCTCCAAGGGTCTTCGGCGCGCGCGAGCCACGGTGAGGGGCGGAGGGGCTCTTTGTGATGCACGAGCGGCACGTGTGACACACGTTCACAGGGAGCAGCCGTGTTCAGCCTGATCCGACTATCGACGCCGCGCCACGCCGTGCGACACGAAAGACGCGGCTTGATCCACCATCGGGCGACCAAGGTGGTGGCTGCGCCCCTGGTGACGGCCACGGTCGTGGTGGCGATGGACTCGCTGAGCACCACCTCTGCACCCCAGAGGAGCGGGGCGACGTCGAACGCGTCGCGACGGACAGCCCCCCTGCAGGCCAGCTCGTCGTTGCAACACGTCACCCAGGCCATCCTTCCCTCGCCGACTACCACGGTGGCCTTGCCCCCTAGCTCCACGAGACCCACCAGCACCACGACGCACCTGTGGCCCACTAGCACCATCGCTGCCCCCACGGCACTGCGCAGTTCGGAGACTCCCGTCCGAGCCTCCGCCAAAACTCCGGCCAAGGCTCCCGTGGCGGGGGGAACGCCGCTGTCGGCGGCCCTCACCGTGCCCCACACCGCCAAGACGATCCCGCTCGGCGACTACGCCGGCTCCGGGGACCCGGCAGCGCTGGCCAGGTTCGCCTCCATCACCGGGACGCACCCTGTGCTCGCCACCGACTACCTCCTGAGCACCAGCGGCTGGAACGCAATGGACGGCGCCGGTGCTTCGGAGGACTGGATGCTCGACCAATGGCGCAACAGCGGCTATCGGCTCGTGCTCGGAGTTCCCATCCTCCCCGGCGGCTCGGGAGGAACGCTCGCCGCCGGCGCCACGGGCGCCTACAACCAGTACTTCACCATTCTGGCCCAGACACTGGTACACGACGGGGCCGCCAACGCCATCTTGCGGCTGGGGTGGGAATTCAACGGCACGTGGTATCCGTGGAGCGTCGCCAACAACACCGATGCCCAGAACTTCGCGGGAATTCTGGCGCCAGATCGTCGACACCATGCGGGGGGTGCCGGGCCAGCGGTTCCAGTTCCTGTGGAATCCCATGGGTGGCGGATCGTCGAGCTGGAACCTCGAGCTCGCTTACCCCGGCTCGGCCTACGTCGACTACATCGGCACCGACGTCTACGACGAGTTCTGGGGAACACCGTTCACTCCCCAAGCCTCGTGGGCCAACGCCGTCAACCAGACCTGGGGTCTCAACTGGCTGGTGAACTTCGCCGCCCAACAAGCGAGGCCCATCGCCCTGCCGGAGTGGGGCGACGACTATCGCACGGACGGGTACGGGCTGGGAGACGATCCCTACTTCATCAACGAGTTCGCCAACTGGATCGCCGCCCACAACGTGGCGTTCACGTGCATCTTTTCTTACAACGACACGGCCGGGGGCCAGGACAACGACATCACCGACGGCCGTTTCCCCAACGCGCTGGCCGCTTTCAGCGCCGATTTCGGTTGACCGCTGTCGGAGCCCAGTGATGCTCGGCCCGGACACGCTCGTGTTGTGCTCGGGCACGATCCCGCGCGACACGAGCTTTCGCGAGCGACTTTCGGTCGCCTCCGACGCCGGGTTCGGCGCCGTATCTCTGTGGGGGCGGGACTACGCCCGGGCCCGGAGCGACGGCCACAGCGATGCCGAGATGCGCACCATGCTCGACGACTACGGCCTCGTGGTGGCCGAAGTCGACCCGGCCTGGTGGTGGACACCGGGTGCCAGCGAGATCCACATCCCGGCCGAGCTCGACACCATGGACGTGTTCAGCCACGGTGAAGACGACCTCCTGCGCGTGGCCGAAGCCGTAGGGGCCCGTTCGCTCAACGCCGTCGACGTCCTCGGGGGAACGTGGAGCGTCGACGAGGGGGCCAAGGCGTTCGCACTGCTCTGCGACCGCGCCGCCCAGTACGGGCTGCTCGTGCACCTTGAATGGCTGGCGTGGTCTCGGATCCCCGACGTGGCGACGGCGGGTGAGATGGTGCGTCTCGCGGACCGGACAAACGGCGGCCTCAATGTCGACACCTGGCATTGCGCTCGCACCGGCACCACCGCCGACGACCTGCGGGCCCTACCGGGCGGTGGCGTGCTCGCCATCCAGCTCAGCGATGCGCCCCAGCAGGCCGAAGCGAACCTGATCGACGCCACGTTGCACGACCGGGCCCTTCCCGGTGACGGTGAGCTCGACCTGGCGGGCTACCTCGGCGCCTTGGGCGACATCGGGGTGTGTGCTCCGATGGGAGTGGAGGTCTTCTCCGACGCGTTACACGCTTCGGAGCGCGGCCGCGGCACGAGCAGCGGCCGATGCCACCCGACAGGTCCTCGCTACTGTGCCATGGCCACTGTCGTGAACGCCCCGGGTGCAGCGAAGGCGCCCCTCGGCGTCGTCGTGGTGGGAACCGGCTTCGGCTGTTACGCGCACGTGCGCGCCTTGCGTCACGCCGGATTCGAGGTGCAGGCCCTGGTCGGGCGCAATCCGGAAAAGACCGCCGAGCGCGCTCGGATGTTCGATGTGCCGGTGGCCTGCCGCGACGCTCACCGAGGCTCTGGCGCTCCCGGGCGTGGATGCCGTCACCGTCGCCACCCCACCGCACACCCACGCCGAGCTCTCGCTCCAAGCCATCGCGGCGGGAAAGCACGTCCTGTGCGAGAAGCCTTTCGCCCGCGACACCGCCGAGGGGCGGGCCGTGTGGGCGGCTGCCGAAGCGGCCGGGACCGTGCACCTGCTCGGTACGGAGTTCCGCTACGACGCCGGTCAGGCCCTACTGGCCGAGGCGGTGCGGAGCGATCTCATCGGCGCCCCCCGCATGGCTACCTGGATCATGCACGTCCCGATGCTCGCCGACCCCGACGCCGTCGTACCGCAGTGGTGGGCCGATGCGTCGGTTGGCGGTGGGTGGCTGGGGGCCCACGGATCGCAGCTCATCGACCAAATCCGGGCCACCCTGGGCGACTTCGCCGGGGTGAGCGCGTCAGTGGTCCATGTGATCGAGCGACCCATGTCCGCCGACGACGGCTTCGTCGTGCATTTCCGATTGCGAAGCGGGTGTGTCGGCGTGCTCCAGAGCACGGCGTCAGATCGCGGCATCCTGGTCGAGACGAGGGTCACAGGGTCCGCGGGCACGGCCTGGATCGAGGGCGTGGGTGACAAGGTCAAGGTGGCCGACAGCTCGGGGGTGCGCACCCTCCCCGTTCCCGACGAGCTGCACTCCGAGCCTGCTCCGCCCCTGCCCGCCGGTGCCGTCACCACCACCTACGAACAGATGATCACCTTCGGCGTCGAGTACGGGCCCTATACACGCCTCGCGGCCGCCTTTCGAGACAGGATCCGGGGAGTTCCCCTGACCGGACCAGAGCCGGCCACCTTCGCAGACGGCGTCGCCCAGATGGCGGTGCTGGACGCCGTTCGTCACTCGACACGGCACGGAGGCGAGTGGACCGAGGTGGAGCCGACCGACGCGCCCCGGTAGCGCCCACCTGCGCCTTTCGACCTCGCGGTTCTGATCGGATCCACGAACCGGGCACCGTAGCGAGGTACGGTCATGCCTGTGGCCGTGGCGCGGCTGGTGCATCTCGAGGACGACAGGTGAAGCGCCGCATACCTCCAGAAGGGCCACGCGACACCGCGCCAACCGCTGGCCCCGCCGTGCTCCCATCGGCGCGGCCCACCGCCCGGCCACAACGCGACTGCGTCCTACACCTGACCTCGCCGCACCTTTCCGATACGTCACCGTGTCGAAGACGAACACGCACAGTGACTCCTTCAAGTTCTCCGTGGCACGTGCCGACCCATGATGGCGTGACGTTGCGCGCGTGCGGAAGAGGCCCGGACCGGTGTCGCCCGGAGGTGTCCCCGTGAGCGTCGTCGACTCCAGGATCCCCAATCATCCCCAGGCGGTTCCGACCCCCGGCGTGGGTATGAAGGTGGCCGTGCGAAACCGTTACCTCGGCACGTGGAGCGCGGGCTTCGAAGTCGTGGCGCTGTATCTCGACGGGTTCGCCATCAGACGGACATCAGACGGAGCGGTCCTCCCTCAGGTCATCCCGTTCAGCGACGTGCGCGAGCCCTGGTCTCCGGCAGGCGATTGGGTCGACTGAACGCCTCTGTCTCCCAAGGGCCTGCAAGTCGGCCCGGAACTGCGGTTCGAACCCGGGGCGTGCACGCGGCAGTGAGCTGGTGTCCCCACGGTCCCAGCGGCGATGGATCGGTGGCCGATATAGGATGTCCCGGTGGCCAAGTCGGGGAGACAGGGCTCACGGCCCAAGCACCCCGATTCGCACCCCGATTCGCTCGGCACCTTCGGACGCTACGCCGGTCCGGCCACGTTGATCCTCTCCAGCCTCGCCGAGGGCGCCAAGCACGGCTACGCCCTCACCAAGGACATCGAGGCCTTCGCCGGCGTCCGGCTGGCACCGGGCACCATGTACGAGGCGCTCGGCCGCCTCGAAGGGCAGGGGCTCATCGAAGCCGTAGAGAGCGACGACCGTCGCCGCCCCTACCGCCTGACCGCCGTCGGGGCGTCGGCATTGCGAACCCACCTCGACACCCAACGTCGTGTCGTCGACGTAGGACTGCGGCGGCTGGCCAGAAGCTGGGGATGACGTGAACGACACCTCGCTCGACGCCCTTCGCCGCGCCAAGAACCTTCTGCGCTGGTACCCCAAGGACTGGCGGTCCCGTTACGGTGACGAGTTCACCGAGCTGCTGGTCGCCGAGCTCTGCGAACAACCATCCTCGTGGCGGCGCGCCGCGGACGTGGCCCGCAGCGGACTCGTAGCACGACTCTCGGGCGCCGGCCTCGGTGGGCGCACCCTCGAGCCCTCCGACCAGGTCCGGTCGAGCCTGGCGACCGTCGGTTGCGCCGCGGCGGCGTTCCTCGCGTTCGGCGTCGCCATGTGGTCGCAGCTGACCATCGGCTGGCAGTGGTCAGAACCCACCACCACCGCCACCAGAGCGGCGATGGTGGTGATGTCGGGCGCCATGTTGTTCTTCTTTTCCTTGGCACTGCTCGCCGCCCTCCCCATGGCGTGGAGCGTTCTCACGCGCTTCGCACGCCGGGATTGGCACGGGCTCGTGTGGCCGTCGTGGCTCTTCCTCGTCGGTGGCGTGCTCCTGGTCGTCGGAAGCCGCCACTTCGGGAATGGCTGGCCGGGGACCGGCGGTCACCAATGGGCCCATCAGGGTCTCGTGCCCGGTGGGGTGGCCGCCTTCTCGTGGGCCTCGACTCTCTCGATCTCGTCGTACTGGGCTCATCCCGGAGCACTGCTGTCGTTTCCCGCCACCGAGATCAGCTGGATGGCCGTCAGTCCCGTCGCCATGATCTGCGTCGTCGTGGGAGCCGCCAAGACCGTCCGCCGTCTGGACCTGTCTCCTCGAGCCTTGCGATACGAGGCACGGCTTTCGGGTGCCGCCGCCCTCGGCATGCTCGTCTTTCTCGGCGCGTCCTGCGCCTGGATCGTCGACGGTGGCCCCGGACCGAGGAACCTGTTCCACGCCGGGGTCATCGACGTCGCCGGACTGATCGTGATGGCCGCCTCCGTGGCCGTCGCGTACCGAGCCGTCTCCCGCGCCCGTCATGGCGGGCTGCGAATGATGGCGCGCTGACCTCGGGCTCGTTGACCGGGGTTAGGTCCTCGGATGCTGACAGCGACCCTGGGGCGACGTGAGGGAAGGTGTCGACGTCACGGGAAACGCTGCGTGAAGCTGTGCCAGTTGCCCGAGGTCCCGCAGGATGGCCTCGACGCCATAGGGGCGCTCGGCCGGAGGTTGGGTGAACTCGACACCCCGATCGGTGAGGACCACATGGTCCCAACGGCAATCGGTGGTGGCCATCACCCCCGGGCTAAACGCCCCTTTGGCCACGAGGGCGCGGACCTGCGTGGCCGTCTCGGCGTCGAGCATCGAATGTGACGGATCCATGAGCAACAGCTCTTGGTGGTTGCTTCCCGGGGGCCGCACGGTCAGCCAGCGCATACCGTTGTCCATTACGATGTCGTTGGTGAGCTCGCAGCCCAACTGCGTGGTGTAGAACTCTCTGGCCGAGTCCTGGTCGAGCACCCAGACCGAGACGATGGCGATGCCTGTCATCGTGAGCGGCTTCTCGTCGTTGGTGTCAGACGGTCCAGGAGGCGCACGTCACGAGCTTCACCGGTGCAAAGGAAGGGGGACCCTCGAATCTACCGGGCATGGCGCGGCTTATGGCCCCTGGGGGCCGGCACGATCCTGCCTGAACAGAATCCGGCCGGGTTGTGGTCGTAGTGACCCGACGCCCATGGCGATTGGATCACGACCTTGGCGAACTTGAGGCAAGAAGCCCTCCCCGATCGGAGCACTTTCAAGATCCCTGCGTATGACGGATTCGAAAGGAGGGTCGTAGCCGTGGCGGCGAGACCCGAAGAAAGGTTGGGGAAGATCGGTATGCCGGTGTCCTGACCGCTTGCCGTGTACTGGTGGGGGTACGAGGCCGCACCAAGCGAAGTGTTCAGCGGGTTGTCGGCCCACAGACCTCCCTCGTTCGCCATCCAACGCCCCAAGAGACCGACATTGTCCGCCGTCTCTGGAATCGGGCCCTGCTGCTTTGCCTGCTGATTGATGACGCCGATCAATTGCGCGGCCACCGGGCCGTTCTGGGTCGGGGCGGGAACCGCGACGGCCGATTTCACGCTGCGCTGCTTGGGGACCCGAGGTGTCGCCGCCGGCGCTGTGGTGATCACGGCCGGCGCGACCGGGACAGGCCTCGCAGCCGGTGCCGGGGCGGCCGTCGTGGTGGGTGCGGGATCGCTCGTGGGCGGTGCCACGCTCGTGGCGACGGGCTGAGCGGTCGCGACGGGCGTGGTGGTGCCCGTCGTCGGAGGGTCGAGACTGCGGCTCGCGGTCTCGTGATGGACGGCAGTCGCGACCGTCCCGCGCACGGGGGTTGACCCTGTTGCGGCTCCCACCACCAACCACGAGCCCGAGACCAGGGCCCCGATGGCCGTGACGGTCACGACCGCCGACCACAGACGCCCCGCCCGTACTCCCCCCATCACAGCCCCTTCGGCGATCCTAACAACCAGCTCTCGGACTCCGCCTGCCCAACATCGCATATAGGAGATCGCAGGGAAAGAGCCATCGTCCCCTGGGCCCTGGCCGCTCGCCTCTGCGAGTTGGACCGCGGTGGCCAGATGGTCTCCCGATGGGGGTTTTGCGGCAAGATTGGGACGTGACCGAGACGCCCGTCTTCGCATCAGGCTCTCGGTGGCCGAATTGGATGACGGGGCATCGATGGGCCGGAGCAATCGCGCTGGGCGTCGCCCTGGGCCTGGTTTGGGGGGCGACGATGGGCGTCATCGTCTCCATACTCGTGGGGTACAGGACCTTGACGGCCTTGACGGTATCTCTTCCTCTGGGCATCGTCGTCGTCGGTCTCCCCGCGTTCTTCCTCACGTACAGGTCCATCAAGCGTGTCCCGCAGCCCGAGCCCCATCAAGGCTGACGGGGCGGCGCCAAGGCAAGTACGGGTCCGTCCGCCCAGCGTGGAGACAGCCGGGTAGCGTCGGGCCGATGGAGCCGAGCAACACGAGCGGGCACGACGTGCGAAAGGCGTGCTCGACAGACATCGAGACGCTGGCTCGAACACTGGCTCGATCCTTCGACGACGACCCCCTCATGACATGGATGTTCCCCGAGGCGTTGAGCCGCCACCAGAGGCTTCCGCGTTTGTTCGCGGCGCTTCTCAACGAGGCTCTCCCGCTCCACGAGGTGTACACCGTCGAGTCACTCCGAGGCGCGGCATTCTGGAACCCGCCGGGGACGTTTCCCCTCGGTTGGCGTACCAATGCGCGCATGGGTTGGACCATGGCGCGCCTCCTTCGCCAGCGGCTCCTGGGTTGCGCGCGTGGACTCATGTACTTTGACCGCCACCACCCCACCGAGCCCCACTGGTATCTCCAGATGCTCGGGACCGAGCCCGAGTTCCAGGGAAAAGGCATCGCTTCCGCATTGCTTGCCCCGGTTCTGGACAGATGCGACCGAAGCGGCCAGCGTGTCTACCTGGAGGCGTCAAAAGAGCAGAACATCTCCTTCTACGCCCGTCACGGCTTCACCGTCACAGAGCAGATGCAGGTCCCGAAGGGCCCAACGATGTGGGTCATGTGGCGCGAGCCGCGCTGAGTCCCCAGGCCCGGCAGAGGTCGCCCCACGACCTCCGGGGGCAGAGGTCGTGGGGCGACGAAACCCAACCAACGAATCACACCCCGAGCACTCCCGGGAAGTGAGCTCCCGCGGCTAGGACTTCCCGCCGGTCAAGGTGAGCAGGAGACGCTGCCTGGCCGACGAGTTCCGGTGATTCTTGGCGGTGACGTGGACGATGTACGTCCGATCGTGGTCCGTGTTCAATGCCGTTCCCGAGATGGTGGCGGTGCCATTGCCATCGTGGACCAGGGTGAGACCCTTGGGAAGCCTCGTGGCCGTGATCGTCGGTGCGGGAACGCCCGTCGTGGTGATGACAAAGGAGAACGGCGTACCGGCTGCCACCGTGCCAAAGGCAAGACTGGTGATGGATGGTGCCGAGTTGTTCACGGCGTTGAACTGCACCGAGGGGATGTAGTACGGAGGCGTGTCGTTTGGACCTGGCTCCCAGCACTGGAGGTCCGTGCCCGGTGAGTCGAGGCGGAATACTCCCACCCCTGCGCCTGGCGAGGTACCACCGTCGCAGTAGCCGTATGTGCCCGCTGCGTTGTGGAAGAGGGAGCCCGGATCGGGATCGCTGCCCACAGCGGGGGCGGAGGCCTTCGTAAGGCCCACGTTGAGCCCGTCGTAGCCGCAGCTTGTGTTGGCGTCACAGGCGTTGGCGTTGCCGTAGGGGTGATATCCCCACGAAGTGGTGTTGTAGGCGATCCCGTAAACGACATTGTTGGGCAGGGTCACGTGCCCAAAGTTGAAGGTCACGTTATCGAGGAGCGCATCCAAGCACCCGATCGGCGCGCCAGTCGCTTGATCGATGTCCGTGTCATTCCAGTCGCCGGCACTGGCACCCGTGCAGTTCACGTTGTCCGCGGAGGGGCGATAGGGAATGGAGAAGGTCACAGTCTGGGTGGCGAGCAGAGCGCCAGGGGTGATCAGGGTGCCCTCAGGCGCCGAATTGCCGAGCGCGGGAGCGTTGTAAACGTTCAACGTGATCGGCTCGGTGAAGGTCTGCCCCGGAGTCGTTGCACAAGACGTTCCGCTGGCAAGGTTTCCGCAGACGTAGCTCTGCATCTGCACCACGACGGTGTCGAGGACCCGAGCCGTACCCGCCAAGGTGATCTCGTTGCCAAACTCAGCAGTCTGTGTGGCCTGGAACCCCCAGCTGGGCAGAGCCCCCGGACTCGGATCCACGATGCTGTCGTAGATCGTCGGATCGTGCACCTTCACCTTGTGGACCTTGGCCACAGCCGAAGGGGACGCCGCGATGCCCACCAGCGCTATCGAGGATAGAACCGCCAGTCCCATCAGGATCTTTCGCACTTTGTTTGCTCCTTCTCAGGATGAAAGACACGCCGGTCAGAAGCACCTTCGTGCTCGCCTGAAGATCTGTGCGTCCCCGCGACGCGCCGATTGCGTTTCACACCGCCGCGCCAGCACCTCCCTCGCATCCTCAAGAATGACGAGCACCGGTGTGTGCCCAAATGACAGATCGACCTGCCACGGTGAAGCTGGACCCTGACTCTTGGTTTCCAGTGTGCGCCAAAATGGCAGACAAGCGTGACACGGTGAAACTGGACCGTGACTTTGGTCCACTCCTTATTTGAATGCGCCGGTTACTGCATTACGCCGGACAAGAAGGACATCTAGGGGAGTCTCAAGCGCTCCGTGGGCTGGGACCTCGGTCCACGACTAATTCAGTCGCTTGGACCAACCCCTGCCAACCCTCTTGGAACAGCTCCACCGGGTCGCGAAGGTCGAGCATGCCCAGGTAACCTCCACCGCGCGCAATAGCATCGTGCACGGCGTAGCCCAACACCTCTTGGCACTGTCGGGGAAGCCGGCAGGCCAGCTCCGGCGGCACAGCCAGGTAGTTGTTCTCCTCAGTCCGCAACCAGCCCAATGTGTAGGACAGGTGCACGCCACGGCGGGGCTCCGAACCGCGATGAGCACCCCCACCATGGAACGTCGATCCGAGATACACGATCGCCGAGCCGGCCTGCATTTCCGCAACCACCGCTTCGTCGTTGGTCGGGTAGCGCCCGGCCTCCCACTGGTGGCTTCCCGGAAAGACGCGAGTCGCGCCGTTGCCGGCCGTGAAGTCCACGAGTGCGATCACCGAGGCCAGCTGCAGCTCGGGCTTGGGCTCGGGCACCAGGTTCCACACGATCTCGTCCCGATGCCAGAACTGGTCGCCGGCGCCCGGCAAACGCTCGAGCAGGTGAGCCAAATTGAGTTGGTAGCGGGCACACGACGGTCCGAGGACGGTGTCGCACAGGGCCATGAGGAGGGGATGGACCATGACGTCGGTGGCGAATGTGGGAGACTTGCCGGCGAGCCCCGAGACATGGCGGGTCTGTGCGTGGAAGAGCTGCACCCCGGGGTTGAGATGGCGCATGTCGGGGTCGGCCAGGTCGACGAACGGTTGGACCTCTGCATTGATCATGCTGACGACGTCCCGAGACAGCAGATCCTCGACGATAACGGCGCCGTCCTGCAGGAGCGCGTCCGCGACCTGCTCGGGCGGTGCACCAGCCTCGACCCTCTGGAGTCGACCGTCGCGAAATCGTGACATGTGCCCCCCTTTCGAGGCGCTCAGTTTGTCATAACGGCACGAGCACTCGACCATCGATAGGCGTCGCAACACCTCGAAGCGCGTCGTGTCGAAACTTGTCGATCAGCCCGATATCCTCGCTGGCTTCTCGCCAGGGTCGCTACCGAAGGCGGGCCTGTTCGTCGGTTGCCTCTGCGGTCGAGACAGCGAGTTCGACCATGACGCTGCGGTGGTCGCTCCCCAGTCCCGGTCCCGTCCTGTACCCGGCGACGGCCACGTCTCCGGAGACCAGGATGTGATCGAGACGGAGGAACGGCGGTACGAGACGCCAATCGTTGGGCCACGTCCTCGCCCTGCTACGACCCGCTTCGACGGCAGCGTCCCGGAGACCGGTTCTCATCAGCTCGCGAAACGGACGATGGTCCCACGTGGCGTTCAAGTCCCCCGCCACTACCAATGGTCGGGTCTCGAGCCGGACGGCACGCCCGAGCTCGGCGAGCCCGGCGACCCAGCGCAGGGCCGGCCCGGGCCAGGGAGCCGGAACGTGGATGGCGACGATACCCAGCGATCGGTTGCCGGCGAGCTGGAGCTGCCCGCGCAGCTGTGGAACGCCCTGCAAGTCCCACGGTTCGAGATCAACCACGGGCACCTTGGACCAGAGCCCGATTCCCCACGCTCCTTTCTTGTCAGGGAGCACCATGTTCCAGCGGTAGGCGTCGAGGACGCCCGAGCCCAGCAAGGTGGCAACGTGCGCGGGAGTGAGCTCCAGGATGATCACCACATCCGGATCGCTGGCCGCGATCTCGCCGGCTATGGGTTGCGCGTCAGGGTTGCGGAAGAACGCGTTGACGATGAAAAGGGTCAACCTCGGGTCGGTACCGATCGGAAATCGGCTCCGACGGCTTCGCCGCGGGTACAACCACACCACCTCGCACCCCGCCAGGAACGTCGCCGCGCCGAGCAGGAACCACTCGTGTTCCACGAGAGCAACCACCGCGACCGGCCACGCCAGCACAAAGACGGCCGGCATGGCGGCTGAGGCCACCGCTCCGAGACCGACGGTCCCCGCCCCCCGGGTCCGCACCACACCCACGCCGATGAGGGCTGCGACAATAACCCAAAGAACATTGTTCAACACGTGAAGTGCGCCCGGACATCTCGTGACGCACGCCGTCGTGGCGCACGCAGTTGGCGAGTCGCTCCCGGTCCTGATCCGACCAACCGGCAGCTGTGACACTCGATCATCTGTGGACCTAGCGGTTCGTGGGCCGTAGAGGACTCGAACCTCTGACCCCTTGCGTGTCGTGCAAGTGCGCTACCAACTGCGCCAACGGCCCGTGGCCACGACCTTATCACTGCACTTGGTGCGGAGATCCCCCGACACAGCGGCATTGCCGACTTCGTGGCACCATGGACCTGGTCCGTTCGACCAACCACTCGGGAGCGACGATGGACAGGACTGCAGCCGATCAGGTCGCACGAGACCGACGAACCCTCGACGACGCCACCATTGCAGCCCACGCCGAACAGGTGCGCTCCGAGGGCTGGACAGTCATGGAGAAGGCCATCGATCCCGGCCTTGCGGACGCCATCTACGAGGACCTTCTCCGGATCGAGCACGACCGCGACATTCTGCCGGCCGACAATCTCTTCGAGGGTCGTAGGACCACCCGCATCTACAACCTCCTGGTCCATGGACCTCTGTACGAGAGGATCCCTGTCCACCCCAACGTCCTCCCCGTCGTCGAACAGGTCCTTGATCGCGGCCTGCTCATCTCGTCGCTTTCGTCGATTGCCATCGGCTCGGACGAGCAAGCCCAACCCATCCATTCCGATGATCAACTGATCCCGCTGCCCAAGCCCCACCCTCCACTGATCTGCAACACCATGTGGGCCATCACCGACTTCACCGAGGAGAATGGCGCCACCCGTCTGTGCCCCGGAACCCACCGCGCCGATCATTCCCCCAATCCACTTGAGCATCACGACTCGATTCCAGCGGAGATGCCGAAGGGCGGCGTTCTGGTCTGGGTGGGAAGTCTGTGGCACGGAGGAGGCGCCAACACAACCACGCAGCGCCGTGTTGGCATCGCCATGAACTACTGCGCCGGCTATGTCCGCCAGCAGGAGAACCAGCAGCTCGGCATCCCGCTCGAGACCGTGCGAAGATTCCCTCGCCGTCTGCAGGAGCTGTGCGGCTTCTCGATCTATAACGGCCTCATCGGCCACATCGAAAAGCAGCATCCCGGGAAGCTGCTCCTGGGCACAGAGGAGGACTCCTCCTTGGTGTGGGACTACGCCATCCCAGAGGCCTGATCGACCGTCCCCGGGTGGCGCTCGGACGGGCGGAACGTCACTTGCCCCGTTTGTGCGCCCCTGATCGCTTGGCCGACGACTTGGCGCCCGCGGCCCCTTTGGCTCGGGGGGACTGCTTGGTCGCCTTCTTGGCCGACGCCTGGGCGGCCTTCTTGGAGGGGGTCTTGGCTGAGGGGCCGCTCTTCTTGACACTGGCCTTCGCCTTGCTCAGAACGACCAGCGAGCCCATCGACGGCGTGATCGTCGACTCCTCCCCACTGGACCACTTCACCCGCAACAGGCCCCCGGAAACGCCGGTGACCACCCCATTGCGGGGCAACTGGCCCACCCGCTTCGAAGGAACTTGAACCCGGTCACCGACTGCGGCCATTCCATCTCCTTGTCTTCATGGCGCCGGTCGACAGGCTCCCGACACCCGAGGCGGCGGGCGGAATCGAACCGCCGTACGGGGCTTTGCAGGCCCCTGCCTAAACCACTCGGCCACGCCGCCGCGCCGAGCAGCGAGCCTATCCGCTGGCACCGAGCATCCGGCGAGGCGCAGTTCGGCGCGTGGAGGGTCCCATTTCCTTTTCGATCCACCGGCCCAGCGGGCCGGGTGCGTGGGATCGTGGCGCCGAAGTGGTTGAATCGGTCCATGCGGATCGCGCTCATCGCTCCCCCATGGACGCCGATCCCACCCCCCTTGTACGGGGGGATCGAGCTCGTGGTGGACCAGATGGCCCGCGGTCTGGCGGCGGCCGGTCAGGACATCACCCTGTTCACCACCGGAGACTCGACGTGCCCGGTGCCCAAGGCATGGGTGCTGGAGCACGCCGAGGGGATGCGCATCGGCATGGCGGTGCCCGAGCTCCGCCACGTGGTCCATGCCTACGAAGCCGTCTCCAAATACGACGTCGTGCACGACCACACCGTCATGGGGCCGTTCTACGCCGAGCGCTACCCCGACCTCCCGGTCGTCACCACCATCCACGGTCCCTTCAATGACGAGCTCACCGACCTCTACCGCGTGTTGGCGCCGCGTGTACCCATCGTCGCCATCTCGCACGCCCAACACCGGGCCGCGCCCGAGATACCGATCGCCCGCGTGATCCATCACGGCCTTGACGCGTCGGTCTTCCCTTTCGGTGACGGCACCGGCGACGACGACGGCGAGTTCTGCTTGTTCCTGGGGCGAATGGCACCGGACAAGGGTGCGCATCGTGCCATCGAAGTGGCCCGGAAGGCGGGAACCAGAGTGCTGCTGGCAGCGAAAATGCGCGAGCAATGGGAGCGCTCGTACTTCGACGAGCAGGTCGCGCCCCTACTCGGGCCCGACGCGGTGTATTTGGGTGAGGTCCCCCATGAACACAAGCTCGAGCTGTTGTCGCAAGCGCGAGCCTTGCTCTTCCCCATCAGATGGAACGAGCCGTTCGGCATGGTCATGCTGGAGTCCATGGCGTGTGGCACGCCCGTACTGGCGTTTCCCGAGGGTGCCGTGCCCGAAGTCGTCGAGGACGGCAAGACCGGTTTCCTGTGTGAGGACGAAACGGCCATGGCCGAGGCAGTGGGGCGGGTCGATGAGCTCTCGCGAGCCGACTGCCGTGCCGCCGTGGAAGGGTATTTCTCTACCCAACGCATGGTGGCGGACCACATCGAGCTGTACCGGGAGCTCTCCCGACATTGAGAGGGCGTGAGCCGAAGGATCCTCAGTCCCCGCGACGCGAAACGGCGTGGACTATGCGGACGATCACCGCCACGATCACGACCAGGATGACGATCTTGAAGGCGAACAAGACCAATCCCAGCACGGCGTGAGCGATCCATAGCACGACGAAGATCCCCCCGATCACCGCCGCCACCACAAGTGCGGTGTCGAGCACGCTCAGCCCGGATCCCTTGGTATCGCTGTCGCTCATCTGACCCTCCGTCGGCTCCGGCTGCCCGGAATGCCAACCACCACGCTACGCCGAACCCGAGCGCGAGCGGGGGCGGCCCTCAAAGAGCCTCCCAACCAAGACGGCCGCGGCGGACTCCCGGACCGACTCGTCGCTGCCCTCCCGGGCCGGGCCAGGCTTGCCACCGCGCTCGTGCCCGGAGGGCAGGCGTGCCAGTGCTACCGTCGACCGTGTCTCTCCGCTCGCTGCGCCAGGAGCTGCTGGCGCGATCCGATCTCCAGGGCGAAGCCTTCTGCACCGCTTTTTCCGCGGCCGCCGACCAGTGGTTGGCCGGTCTGCTCGAGGGGGCGACCGACGGAGATCCCCGCGGAGTGGCACTCGTCGCCGTCGGCGGCTACGGACGCGGGGAGCTTTGCCCGTACAGCGATCTTGACGTAGTGCTGGTCCACAGAGGACGTCGGGACATCGGCCGCGTGGCCGATGCCGTGTGGTACCCGGTCTGGGACGAAGGGATCCGCCTTGATCACTCGGTGCGCCGCCCTTCCGAGGTCCTCGAGGTGGCGAAGGAAGACTTGCGAGCCCAGCTCGGACTTCTCGACGGCCGGGTCGTCGCCGGCGACGCCCCGGTGGCCGAACCCATGCTCGCCGCCGCCCTCGACCTGTGGCGGGCTCGGGCAGGACAGTGGCTCCCCGTTCTCGCCCGCCAAGTCGACGAACGCCACCGTGCACATGGCGATGTGGCCTTCCTGCTCGAGCCGGACCTCAAAGAGGCCCATGGCGGCCTGCGCGACCTCCACGCGGTGAGCTCCGCCTCCCTGGCCGTGCCCGCACTTGCGGAACAGGTCGACATGGCTTCGTTGTCGGCGCCGCGTGCCGCGCTCACCGCGGCACGCGTGGAGCTGCACCGCTTCACCAAGCGGGCGACTGACCGGCTGCTCCTCCAGGAACAGGACCAGGTGGCCGCGGCGCTTGGCTACCGGGACGCCGATGCACTCATGGCAGCCATCGCAGAAGCGGGCCGCACCGTCGCCTGGGTAACCGACGACGTCTGGCGCCGGCGCTGGTTGTGGCCGACGGCGCGGCGCCGTCGGCGCTGGTGGCCCACCGGAGGCGCACCTTCGCACGACGATGCCGCCGTCATCCTCGTCCCCGTCGAATCAGGCATCGCGCTGGAGCAGATCCATGGCAGCGATGCCAAGGGGGAAGTCGTCCTCGCGCCCGGGACCGATCCCAGTGGCGATCCGGCGCTGACGCTGCGTGTGGCCGCTGTCGCCGCCGAGCGGGAACTGCCCATCGGCCGGAGCTCGCTCGACGCCATGGCCGCGGCGGCACCGCCTCCGCCCGACCCCTGGCCACAGGAGATGCGGGCCGCTCTCGTGCGGGTGCTTGCCACAGGGTCGGCCGCCATTCCGGCGCTCGAGGCTCTGGACCAGCGCGGGTTGCTCGTCAGGCTGCTGCCGGAATGGGCCGCGGTGCGCAACCGGCCGCAGCGCAACGCCTATCACCGCTTTACTGTCGACAGGCACCTCCTCGAGGCCGCCGCCCAGGCGGCGCAGCACACCGGGAGCGTGAGTCGACCCGACCTGCTCCTCGTGGGAACGCTGCTCCACGACATCGGGAAGGGGTTCCCCGGGGACCACACCGATGCCGGAGTGAGGGTCGTCGCTGAGATAGGACGCCGGATGGGCTTCGCATCCGAGGACGTGGAGGTCCTGATCGGGCTCGTCCGCAATCATCTGCTGCTCGCCGAGGTCGCCACCCGCCGGGACCTCGACGACCCCGCCACCGTCGAGGCCGTGGCTGCGGCGGTCAAGGACCAGATGCAACTCGACCTGCTGGCGGCGCTGACCGAGACTGACAGCCTGGCCACCGGACCAGCGGCGTGGGGCCAGTGGAAGGCGGGGCTGGTCGCCGACCTCGTGCACCGGGTGTCGACCTATCTCTCGGGCGGCGAGCTGCGTCGAACGACACCACTGGTGACCGATCGGCACCGCGGTTTCATGCGCCAGGTCGAGCGCCTGGGTCGCTCGGTGGTCGCTGCCGATCCCCCCAACGTCACCGTGGTGGCGCGCGACCGGCCCGGATTGCTCTCGGCCGTCACCGGCGTGTTCGCGCTACGCGGACTCGACGTTCGCTCCGCCGACGTTGCCGGAGAGAACGGCTTCGCGGTCGAGTCGTTCGTGGTGGAGCCCTCTCGGGGCCGGTGGCCGGACTTCGAGCTTGTGGCCGACCAGCTCGAGGCGGTCCTACGGGGGACCTTCCCGCTCGAGAAACAGCTCGCGGAGCAGGTTCGTACCTATGCCGACGGCCGGCGATCGGTGTCGTCGCGTCCGGTGGAGGTCGACGTCGACATCGACAACGCCGCCTCGGCCGGCTCGACGGTGGTGGAGGTAAGGGCCGAAGACGACGTCGGACTGCTGCACAGGATCACCGCCTCCCTCTTCACACTGCAGCTCGACGTCGTGGCGGCTCGGGTGTCAACCACCGGCCATGAAGTCGTAGACGCCTTCTACGTCCGCGACGCCGCCACGGGCGGAAAGGTGGCGGACCCCGGGCAGATCCGGCGGATCAGAAACGGCGTCGTGCGTGCGATCGACGCGTCGGCGATCGACGACAACGGAGTCGTCCCGCCCGACGTGAACGGGATGTAGGACAAATCGCCACAAAATTCGCACGTCCGACGTTCTGGACCCCGCCGCTACGGGTACAATCATCGTGGAGCTGCCTGCCATGCCGGAAGCCGCACACCGACGCCGGAAGAGCGACGCTCGGCATCACTGGTTGATTGCCGCGGTGATCGTCGCGCTCTGCGCGCTCGCCGCCGCCTCGACCGCCCTGGTAGCAACGCGGGTCCACCCCTCTTCCGCCTCAGCCACACCGACGGCGGCGCCTGCCCTTCTCTCTGTGGTCACAAGCGTGCCAGCACCCAACGCTGCCGACGTACCCTCGGACGCCAATGTAGGGGTGACCTTCACCGTGCCCCTGGCGCCGAACACCCCCATGCCGACGCTCGATCCCGCCGTCCCTGGCTCGTGGGTGCAGACCTCGACGAACACGCTCGCCTTCGACGCTGCCGCTCCGCTGCCACCGGGCGCGACCGTGTCGGTGTCGGTGCCCGGCGGTGCCAACGGCGTGGAGGGAAGCCAGGGGCAACGCCTGGCCGACACGGTCACCACGAAATTCACGGTGGCGCCCATGTCCACGCTGCGGCTCCAGCAGCTGCTCGCCACCCTCGGCTACCTTCCGGTGTCCTTCACCCCGGCTGATCCCGCCAGCGTGGCTCCGGTCGAAGCGGCCACCCCCCAGGTGGGCTCGTTCGCGTGGCGGTGGTCCACGATGCCGAGCTACTTCACCGCGTTGTGGTCGCCGGGTGAGCTCAACACCATCACCCAAGGCGCGGTGATGGCGTTCGAGAGCCAGGAGCACATGGCCACCGACGGCGTGGCCGGTCCCAAAGTGTGGCAGGCCCTCCTCCAGGCGGTGGCCACGAACCAGGTCGACGCCTACGGGCACTACGACTGGGTGGATGTGGCGACATCGCTTCCCGAGCACGTCAACGTGTGGCGCGACGGACAGATTGTGTACAGCACTCGCGCCAATACCGGCATCGAAGCAGCGCCGACAGAGCTCGGCACGTACCCCGTGTACGCGCGCTACCTCTCCACCACGATGCGAGGGAGGAACCCCGACGGCACGCTCTATGCCGACCCGGGCGTGCCCTGGGTCAGCTATTTCCACGGTGGGGACGCTCTGCACGGCTTCATCCGGCCGGGCTACGGCTACCCCCAGAGCCTCGGATGCGTGGAGATGCCACCCGCCAATGCGGCTGTGGTGTACCCCTACACGCCGATCGGCACCCTCGTCACCGTCGAGTGACCGCGCCTTTGGACGCTCTGAAGCGCTGAGCCGGGACCCCTCCGCCGGCATGACGGGCGGTGCTAGGGATTGGGCGCCGAGGGGAAATTCGGCTCGCGATGTTCGCGTACCGCCGTCAGACCTTCGTCGCGCATCAGGCCCCAGGAATCCCAACATCTCGAGAGCGACCGACTCCCCGAAGGTGGGCATGGCCTGGCGAAGCCAGTGGTTCATGACCCGCCTGGTCCACTGCACCGCGGTGGCGCTCCCCGCCGCCAGCCGGCCTGCCACCGCCAACGCCTCGGGAAGGACGTCGTCGTCGGGGACGCACTTGGTCACTAACCCGATGCGCTCGGCCTCGGGGCCGTACACGAAATCAGCAGTGAGCAGGTAGTACTTGGCCTTGGCCATCCCGCACAGGATCGGCCATAGCAAGGCGGCGTGGTCCCCGGCGGCCACCCCGAGACGCACGTGTCCATCCGACACGCGCGCCGACTCCCCCATGATGCTGATGTCGGCCATGAGCGCCACCGCCAAGCCGGCGCCGACCGCCACACCGTTGATGGCCGACACCACCGGCTTGTCGGCGCTGAGCATGCACTCCACAATGGCGCGCGCGTCGCGCCATTGTTCGAGCAGAGCGCCGTAGTCCTCGGTGATCTCGGCGATCATGTCCAGATCACCTCCGGCACTAAAGGCGCGACCGGCTCCGGTGACGACAGACACACGGGCGTTGGGATCAGCGTCGATGACATCCCATACTTCCGACATCTCGCGATGCATGCGGACGTTGGCGGCGTTGAGAACCTCGGGGCGATCCAAGGTCACAACCACGACCCCGTCGGGCCGGCGCTCGAAGGCCAGGTGCTCGAAGTCTGCGTAGTCGGCCAGTGCCATGACGCCACCATAGGACCGGGCACATCGTGGGTTCCTCGTCGACCGGGCGTCACGACCTTGCCGTGGCGGCCGGTAGCGTGAGCGCTCGTGACCGAGCCGGCCATCGCCACCGAGGCCATCGCCAGGCAGTTCGGCGACTTCTGGGCCGTGGCGGGCGTGGACCTGGAGATCCCGTCGGGCGAGATCTACGGCTTCCTGGGCCCCAACGGCGCCGGCAAATCGACCCTGGTCCGCATGCTCTGCACCCTGCTGCGGCCCTCGCGGGGGCGGGGGCTGGTGGCCGGCCACGACGTCGCTCGGGAGCCCGAGCAGGTCCGGCTACGGATCGGTGTCGCCCTCCAGGACGCCGCTCTCGACGACCGCCAGACCGGACGAGAGCTCCTCGACCTCCAGGGAAGGCTCTACGGGCTACGGCGCAACGAGCGGTCCGTGCGAGTGGGGCAGGTTCTCCGTCTCGTCGACATCGGCACGGCCATCGATCGCCAGATCAAGACGTACTCGGGCGGGATGAAGAGGCGGCTCGACCTGGCGGCGGCACTCATCCACGACCCCGAGATCCTCTTCCTCGACGAGCCCACCACGGGGCTCGACCCCGAAAGCCGCGCCGCGGTGTGGCACGAGGTTCGCAGCCTCAACGAGCAGCACGGCACCACCATCTTTCTCACGACGCAGTACCTGGAGGAGGCCGACGAGCTGGCCGACCGGGTCGGCATCATCTCCGGCGGTCGCCTCGTCGCCGAGGGCACCCCCGACGCGCTCAAACGGACGGTGGGGACCGACGTCATCGTCGCCCAGGTGGAGAACCTCACCGACGCCACCCTCCAAGCGCTGCAGGCGGTCCCCGGAGTGGGCGAGGTGGTGGCGACGGGCACCGAGATCACGGTGCACGCCGACAACGGCGCCACCGTCATGAGCCCCGTCGCCCTCGCCCTTCACGCCGCCGGCACCACAGTGGCGAGCTTGACGCTGCGCACACCGACGCTCGACGACGTCTTTCTCCAGCTCACGGGCTCCCATCTCCTCGAGGCGTCCTCGGACGGGCCGGGACGACCCTCGGCGCCATTGGAGCCCGGGCCCCGCCATGAGGGCACGGGGGCCGAGGAGATGCTCGACGGCGCCAGGCCGACCGAACCTTCGGCGGAGGGAGCGCGGGCCTGATGATCACCACTGCCAGCGCGCCCACCACGGCATTGCGGGTCCAGGCGCGCCCGGCGGGCTTCTTCGTCGACGTCGCTTCTGTCGCCCGTCGAGCCATCCGCCAGATTCCGCGCGAGCCCGAAGCGGTTGTTCCCGCCTTGATCGTCCCCATCTTCTTCTACGTCCTCAACATCGGCGCCCTTTCGAAGATCACCCACGACGCTGCCCATGTCAGCTTCAAGTCCTTCGAGCTTCCCGTGGCCGTGGTCTTCGCCGTCACCGGGGTGTCGCGAGCATCGGCTCTGGTGACCGACATCCAGAACGGCTACTTCGACCGCCTCATGATCACGCCGGTCCGACGCCTCCCTCTTCTGCTCGGCCTCATGACCGCCGACCTCACCCTCGTGATGGCCCTCGCCGTGCCGGTGGTCATCGTGGGTCTCGCCCTGGGTGTGCAATTCCACGCCGGGGTGCTCGGCATCGTGGTGTTCGTGGTGCTGTCGGGAATCTGGGGCCTCGTGTTCACGGGCCTGCCCTACGCCATCGCGCTCAAAACCGGAAACCCGGGGGCGGTCAACGCCAGCTTCATCCTGTTCTTCCCCATCACCTTCTTGAGCACGACCTTCGTGGCCAAGCCCTACCTGCAGGGATGGCTGGGCGCAGTGGCCAACTACAACCCCATGACCTACATCCTCCAGGGACTGCGGTCGCTCATCGTGGGAGGCGGCGGCGTTCCCGGCCCCGAGCCGGCCTGGAACCTGGCCTATCTCGGACAGGCGATTTTGGCCATCGCCGTGTTCGGGTCGATCTCGCTGTCGCTGGCACTGTTGGCCCTGCGAGGAAGGGTCCGGCGCCCCTGACACCCGGCTCGAGCCGGGCTCAGACGTGGAACTCCTGGAGGAGCACGGCGTACTCGCACCCCGCTGCCATCCCCGCGTACCCGGCGATGTTGCGGAGGAACTCGTCAGGATCGAAATCGGTGCCGAGGCCGTCGATGTAGGCCTGGTGCTCGCGGAATGAGGCCACACCGGCGTCGATGGTCGCCGTCACGTCGACAAAATGCGTGGGTGCCGACGTGCCGGCCACGTAGACGACCGTGACTCCCTGCCAGGGGTCACCCAGCTCCTCGAACATCCAGCGATTGGCGGCGTCCCGGCAGGCGTCGAGCGTGGTCATCCCGACCGCCCGGTGATCGGCGTGGTTGACGCTCCCGCCCTCGCCCCAGGTGAGCTCGAAGTTCATGGTCAACACGACCTCGGGGCGAAGCCTGCGCAGGGCTCCGGCCAGGTCCCGGCGCAGCGTCAAGCCGGGCTCCACGCTCCCGTCGGAGTGGCCCAGAAACTCGACGTGGGTGACCCCGACTCGGGCGGCACTCCGACGCTGCTCCTGCTCACGAAGGGGACCGGCGCGATCGGGGGCCAGGCCGTCGATCCCGGCCTCGCCTTTGGTCGCCAGGACGTAGGAGACCTCCTTGCCCTGCGCGGTCCACCGAGCCACGGCACTGGCGGCGCCGTACTCCAGATCATCGGGGTGGGCCACGATCGCCACCGCCCGCTCCCACCCTTCGTCTGCGGCCTGCATGGAACTCCTCCCGGATCGGTTGCGAAGACGTTGTGTGAAGACTCTGCCACGGGGTCGCCGCGTCGAGACACAATGATCCTCCTCCTGCTTCGATGGAGCGATGGCCCTGGCGACGGTCTCACCTCTCCCCTACTGGTCGACAGTGGCTCTGGGTGCGATCGCCTGCGTCGTGCTGTGCGCAGGGGCGCGGCGTCGGCCGGGGGCGTGGAGGATCGTCACGGCGCGGGTCATCGCCCTCCTGCTCCTCGCCGATGCCCTGAGCTACAGCATCGGGCTGGCGCTCCAGGGGACCTGGTCCGCCAAGACGTCGCTGCCCCTGGCGCTGTGCGACGCCGGCGTCCTGGTGGCGGCGGCGGCGTGCTGGTGGCGTGTCACGCTGCTGGTCGAGCTGACCTACTTCTGGGGTCTGGCGGGCACACTGCAGGCAGTCATCACCCCGGACCTCAACGTCGGGTTCCCCCACCTCGTGTTCTTCCAATACGTGGTGGGCCATGTCGGGATCGTGGTTGCCGCCCTGTTCCTGGTGGTCGGCATGCGGATCGTGCCCCGCCCGCGATCGGTGGTCCGGGTATTCGCCATCACCCTCGGCTACACCACGCTGGTCGGGATCGTGGACGCGCTCACCGGAGCCAACTACATGTTCCTGCGCTCGCCCCCCGGCGAATGGACCCTACTGCGGGTCCTCGGCCCCTGGCCTTGGTACGTCGCCAGCGCAGCGGGCGTCGCCCTCGTGCTCTTGACGTTGCTCGACGCCCCCTTCTGGCGAGAGCGACGCAGAGTCTCAGGAGCTCGGGCCGTGACGCCCGAGCCCACCGTTGCAGGTTGACATCGGGGGTTGGCGCCCTAATGCCGCGCCGCCTCGACGACGGAGTTTGGTCGTGGGTCTTTGACCCGAGCAGACGCTCGACCCATGCGGGTGACGAACTGCACCAGCCGGTCCCGGGCCGCGTGGGCTGGCCGGGGTCAGACCTTGTCTTCCCGCTACGTCCCAGTGGCCCATGATCACGGGACGGAGGATGGCGTCGTGGTGCAACGACAGGTCGTAGATCCCGGCTCGGGCGATAGCCTTGGCGTGCTCGGAGAAGCCCGCGATGCCGGCACCGGGCATCTCGAATTTCAACGCCTGGCGCTTGATGGCCTCGATCATTCCCGAGGGGTCGACCTCCAGCGCCGCTGACACCACATCCCGATAGAAGAGGTAGTGGAGGTTCTCATCGGCGGCCACCCGCTTCATGACCGTGTATCCCTCGCCGTCGGGGAGCGCCTTTCCCGTGTTGTGGTGCGCGATCCGGGTAGCCAATTCCTGCAGGGCGAGATAGGCGAAGGCGTCGGCGATGCTCGTGGGTTGAGGGGTGACACCGCCGGTCACCTGGGCCATGCGGGCCCGCTCCAAGACGATGGGGTCGATATGCCCGCTCATGATCAGGTAGTCCCGCAAGACGATCGAGTGCCGCCCCTCCTCGGCCGTCCACCGCCGGGTCCAGTAGCCCCAGGCGCCGTCGCGGCCGAACAGGCGGTCGATGGAGGCGAAGTAGTAGGGCAGGTTGTCCTCGGTGAGGACGTTGACGAACAGGGCACTGGCAACCCCCTCGGGGAGGGGTTGGGGGCCATAGGCGGTCCCTGGCACCGGAGGCGGGCGCCATTCGACGAGGTCATGGGGAAACCACTCCTTGGCCATACCCAAGTGGCGCTCCACGAGGCGCTCTGCCGTGGGCTGGAGCTCGGCCAGCAACGTCGAGTCATCCACGCCTCGGGCCCTCCTTCTTCACCGTGCAGCTACTGAATACCAAGGCTCCGTTGACCCTCATGAACGAGATGCGGCGAGACACCGACGAGACGAACCCAAGCCGCAGAGGTTAGCTCGCCCCAGTTTTCGACCCGGCCAGCCTGCCTGGGCGCGGCGAGCTCTGCTTCGGGCTTGTCAAGGGGCGGCCGCGGGCATGGCGAAGGTGTGCCTGTCGGTGTCGGTCACTCAGCAAATCCGCGGCAGTGGGTCGCCCACCAGCATATCGACGACTCGAGTGCCGCCGAACAGGGTGAGAAGCACGACGATACCGGGGGGTTCGGCTCGAATAGCGCCGATCGGCACTGCATCGAGCCCTTGCGGGTGGGCTCTGAGCGCAGCCAGCGCCGCGTCAGCCTCTTGTGGCGCTACGACCGCCACGAACTTTCCTTCGTTGGCTACGTACAGCGGGTCGATACCGAGCAGCTCACACGCAGCCGCTACCGTCGGCCGAACCGGAAGTGCCGACTCCTCGAGCACGACGGTCAGGTCACTGGCGCGTGCCAACTCGTTGCAAACCGTACCGACGCCCCCCCTGGTGGCGTCGCGCAGCCATCGCGTCGAGGGAGCGGCCATCAGCAGACACTCCATCAGGTCATGGAGAGGCGCCGTATCCGACACGATGTCGGCCTCGAGCGCCAGGTCACCGCGCGCCAGCATCACGGCTGTGCCGTGGTCACCAATGGTGCCCGAAGAGATCACCACGTCGCCTGGCGCCACTCTCGCCGCCGTCAGCTCTCTTCCGGCAGGCAGCACGCCCACACCAGAGGTCGAGATGTAGAGCCCGTCGGCGGCACCATGATCGACCACCTTGGTGTCACCGGTCACGATGGGGACGCCAGCCACGGCCGCCGCTTCGGCCATGTCGGCCACGATTTGGCGGAGCGACTCGATCGAGAACCCCTCCTCGAGCACGAAGGCCGCCGAAAGTGCCAGGGGGCGGGCGCCCATCATGGCCAGGTCGTTGATGGTGCCATGCACGGCCAGGTGGCCGACTGACCCGCCCGGAAAGCGCAACGGCTTTACGACGAAGGAATCGGTGCTGAATGCCAGGCGATCCCCCGATCCCAGGGTGAGGACGGCGGCGTCGGTTTGCTCGGCCAGTGCGTCGTTGGAGAACGCCGGAAGGAAGACGCTGTCGAGCAACGCCGCGGAGGCCTTTCCGCCGGCCCCGTGCGCCAGCGTGACGACTTCGTCGAGCAGGCGCGGCTTGCGGCGTCGAAACGCCTCGATACGATCGAATACGGCCGCTTCCCGGCCCGTAGCGCCCACCTTGTGGGCAACATCGGTCACGGCGTGCTCTCTCTGTCGAGGTGACGCTGAACCGAGGACCACAGGTGCAGCGCCAAGGCGTTCTGGGTCTCCTGGATCCTGTGGACGCTTTCGGATCGCACGACCAGGCAGTAGTCCACCGCGTCATCGCGGGCCATTTCCCCACCTTCGTAACCACACAGTCCCACGGTGAGCAAGTGCCGACGGGATGCCTCCTCAAAGGCCCGGAGGACGTTGCGCGAGTCGCCACTGGTCGAGAAGCCGACAGCGATGTCGCCACCTTGGGCGTGGGCGATGACCTGTCGGGAAAAGACCAAGTCGAAGCCGACATCGTTGGCAAGTGCCGTGAGCACGGCCGGATCGTCCACGAGGGACACCGCCGGGAGGGGCCGTCCCGTCGGGGGGTTGGCGAACAGGTCCACGGTCCCTTCGGCATCGGTGGAGCTGCCGCCGTTGCCGAAGGCGAAGAGCCGGCCCCCACAGCGGAAGCGGTCCGCCATCGCCGTGGCGGCGCGCTCCAGGACGTCGTCACAGCGATGGAGAGTGGCGGTCCGGAGCTCTCTGCTGTCGGCCATCTTGGCCCGCGCCGATGACGAGAGATCGGTGACCAGAGCCCCAGCGTCGCTCTCGTCCCGGTCGATGAAGGGGTAGAGGAAGGCTGTCGGCTCGCTCATGGTGCGTCTCCGGGTGGCGCTGTGGTACCTCGGAGCGTGGTCAGCGCCACCCCGGCATGGACGAGCACCAGGTCACCGGGAGCGACCGGGTCGACAAGGCTGGCGTCGACGGTTCCCGGAATTCCCGCCACCACCACATCCACCGCTCCACCGTCGCGGACGGCTTGGACCTCGGCGACGCGTCCCTCGTCGGAGCAGGTAATGCACACGTCGTCGGCTGATGCCCGCTCGGATTCGAGCAGTCCGGGATGCTCGAACACGACGTGGGTCAGCTCCCAGAGCAGGTGGTACAGGAGCACGAGAACCCCGGACCGGGCTGCCAACCTCGGATCGATCCCTTCGAGCCAGACCACGTGCTCAGCGGCACCGGCCGGGGGGCGGCTACCGGCCCCCAACCAGATGCGGGTCAGTCCCCAGGCCTCACCCCGAGCCAACAGGTCAGCGCTCCGCGCGTCGCCGGACGAGCTCAGGGCGAGCAGGACGTCACCGGGTCGGACCAGGAGGCGCAGAGCCCCCACCGCATTTGGCGCCGCGACTTGCACAGCAGGCAGTGCCCGCTTGCCGACGATGACGGGGTGAACGAATTCCACCGCCACGTGGCGGCCGTGGTCCGGCCACTGTGGTGCCACGCACCACATCGTCGCCCCTGCCGCGTACCGTCGGGCCAGGGCCAGCGCGGCGACGGCCAGGTCGTCAGCCGTCCTGGTGTCCTGGGTCTGCGCGAACGCGCTCAGAAGCGCCATCAGACCTTCCTCGGCACGCGGCCTCGCTGGGCTGCCACGGCAGCTTGGCCGAGAGCCAGACCGCCATCGTTGGGAGGGACGATTCGGTGAGTGAGCACGTGAAACCGACGTCGAGCGAGCTCGGCGCGCGCCAGGCCGACCAGCACGACGTTCTGAAAGACGCCTCCGCCCAGCGCCACTTTCGTGATGCCGGTCCTCAGGCGCAACTCGTCGGCGCTATCGGCAACCAGACGGGCCACCGCCACATGGAAGCCCGCGGCGATGGCGCCGATGGGGAGCTGCTCACGAAGATCGTCAACGATGGCTCTGAGCACCGGGGCGGGGTCGATCTCATCGTCTTCGATGCTGAACGAGTAGGGCCGCGCCACCCCGTGAAACGCCCCCGCCCACTCCTCCAGTTCCACCGCGGCCTGAGCTTCGTAGGAGACAGCGTGCCGCACTCCGAGCAGCGAGCTCACGGCGTCGAAGAGCCGACCCATGCTCGACGTCGGGACGCAAGCCACGCCCCGCTCGAGTTGACGCTCGATCACGACCAGCTCCGCGGCCGACGCAACACCGACAGGTTGGAGATCCCGACTCCAAGCGATGCCCGCAGCCCAAAGATGTGCCAGGGCGGCGCGGTAGGGCTTGCGGATCGTGGCATCCCCTCCGGGCAAGGGCACGTAGCGAAGGTGGGCGCGGCGCTCGAAATGGTCGTAACCGCAGACCAGGACCTCGCCTCCCCAGATGGCACCATCGATGCCATAGCCCGTCCCGTCGAAGGCAAATCCGATGACCCGCTCGCCCACCGGCACGCCGTGCTCGACCATGACGGCGGCAATGTGGGCGTGATGGTGCTGGACCAGGTCGACCTCGACCCCGGCGACGTGCTCCGCCCAGCGCCGGGTCTGATAGCCAGGATGGGCATCGGTGGCGATCCGCTCGGGTTCGATGTCGTAGAGGTCGGTGAACTGCCCCGTCGACCGCTCGAAGGCCTGCAAGGTGTCGAGGCTGCCCATGTCGCCGAGGTGCTGGCTCATCCAGGCGTGACGACCCGCCGCCATGCAGAAGGTGTTCTTCAGCTCCCCTCCTGTCGCCACCAGCCCGACCGAATCGAACGGCAGGGGCACGGGCAGGGGCGCATAGCCACGAGAGCGCCGGATGGGCAGCTCCTCGCCATCGTCGAGCCGCACGACAGAATCGTCGCAGGGGACGTGGATGGGGCGATCATGGACCAGCCACGCGTCGGCGATGGGTCCGAGCCGCTGCCGGGCGTCGACGTCCTCGTAGCAGATCGGCTCGTCGCTGAGGTTGCCGCTGGTCATCACCAGCACGCGAGGTACGGGCGTGTCCGTGCCCGGAACGGCATGGAACAGCAGGTGGTGCAGGGGCGTATAGGGCAGCAGGATCCCCACGAAGGGATTGGCAGGGGCGACCGACGCACTCAACGCATCGACGTGGCGCCGACGCAGCAGCACGATCGGCCGCATCGGGCTGGAGAGGACCTCGGCCTCTCTGGTGTCGAGGACGGCGAGGGTGTTCGCCGTGGCCAGGTCGCCGACCATCACCGCGAAGGGCTTGTCCGGACGGTTCTTGCGGCGACGCAACTCCTCCACCGCCGCGTCACGGGTGGCGTCGCAGGCGAGGTGATAACCACCGAGACCCTTGATAGCCACGATCTCGCCTCGGGCTAGCGCCTCTTGGACCGCCACCAGAGAAGCGTCGCTTCCGACGCTAGCCCCCTGACCCTCGAACCAGATGCGAGGCCCGCAAGCGGCGCAGGCGACGGGCTGGGCGTGGAAGCGCCGGCTGTGTGGGTCTGCGTACTCGGCGGTGCACTGCGCACACAGATCGAAGCCGGCCATGGTCGTGTTGGGACGGTCGTAAGGTAGAGCAGCGGTGATCGTGAAGCGGGGTCCGCAATTGGTGCAGTTGATGAAGGGGTAGCGATAGCGACGATCGCTTCGGTCGAACAACTCGGCCATGCAATCGTCGCACACGGCGATATCGGGGGACACCAAGGTCGAGACAGCACCGTCGCCACGGCTCTCGACGATGTGGAACCCGGGCTCGAGGCGGGTCTCGACCGGCACGATGTCGATCCGGTGGATCTTCGCCAAGGGTGGAGCATCGTCGACGAGGCGCGCCTCGAATCGCTGCACCCGATGCGGGGAGCCTTCGACTTCGACCAACACACCCTCCGTGTCGTTGCCGACATGCCCGGTGAGCTCAAGATCGGATGCCAGTCGCAGCACAAAGGGCCGGAATCCGACGCCTTGCACCACACCAACCACGCGGATGCGATGACGAACCGACACATCCGAGGTGACCAGGGTGGTCATGCGTTGACAACGCTCCTTCGGCCCAGCGTCACCGCGGCCTCGCGGTGCATGCGGCCGAAGTTGTAGTACGCCGCGCACGCCCCCTCCGAAGAGACCATGCAGGTCCCGATGGGGGTCTCAGGCGTGCAAGCCGTGCCAAACACCTTGCACTCCCAGGGTTTTATGACTCCCTTCAGGACCTCACCACACTGGCAAGCCTTGGGATCGGCAACTCGAACCCCCGGCAGCTGGTAGTGAACCTCGGCGTCGAACATCTCGAATTCTGCCCGGAGCTTCAAGGCGCTCTGGGAGATAAAGCCCAGGCCGCGCCACTCGAAATGGGGCCGCAACTCGAACACCTCGGCCAGGATGGCCAATGCTCTGGGGTTGCCCTCTTCGTGTACGACTCGGGAGTACTGGTTCTCGACCTCGCACCGCCCCTCCCGGATCTGGCCCAGAAGCATGGAGATGGCGTGCAGGATGTCAAGTGGCTCGAAGCCGGCCGTGACTACCGGCTTGCCATATTGAGCGGGGACGAACCGATACGGCCTCTGACCGATGACTGTGGAGACATGACCTGGGCCGAGAAAGCCGTCGAGACGAAGGTCGGGTGACTCGAGGATGGCTTTGAGCGGCGGCACGATCGTGACGTGGTTGGAGAAGACCCGAAAGTTCCGCACAATTTCGGTGGCGCGCTTGCAGGAGTGTGAGCGCTGTCGACGGGGCCGTGGTCTCGAAACCCACCGCGAAGAACACGACCTCGCGCGTCGGGTTCTCCACGGCGATCCGCAGCGCGTCGAGAGGCGAGTACACGATCCGGACGTCGGCTCCTTCGGCCTTGGCCTTCAGCAGGTTGCCGCGGCTGCCCGGCACCCGCATCATGTCGCCGAACGATGTGAAGATGACCCCGGGCTCCTGAGCCACCGAGATGGCATCATCCACTCGACCCATGGGGATGACGCACACGGGACAACCGGGGCCGTGCACCAATTCCACCGTCGCCGGCAGTACATGTTCGATGCCGTGGCGGTAAATGGTGTGGGTGTGTCCCCCGCATACTTCCATGAATTTGAAGTGCTGGTCCCCGGCGCGCGCCGTGATCTGCGCCACCAGTGCCCTCGCCGCTGTGGGGTCCCGGTACTCGTCGACGAATCGCATATTCCGACCCCCTATTCAGGCCGACAGAACTTGTCGCCGGCGAGGGGACCGAGGGTGGAGCCAATCATGATGCCCCCGACGGTCCTCATGTCGACCTCCTTACGTGGCACTGGCGATCTTGGAGGTCCAGAACGCCTCCAACTCGTCGTCGTAGGCCTGACCCATGAGCTGCAACGAGGCCAGGGCCAGGCTGGCTTCCTCCTCGTCTATCTTCGACATGGCGAATCCGACGTGGATCAAGACCCAGTCACCGGGTGTGAGGGCTTGGTCCTCGAGCAGCCCGATATTGATGGTCCGAGTCACCCCGGCGACATCGACTCGAGCCAGGTGCTCGTGGGCGTCGACGAGTTCTTTCAGTTGGCCCGGTATCCCCAGACACATGGCGATCTCCCTCAGCGATATTCGATCGACTCGAGCACCAACTCGTCACCGCCCACCAGTTCGATATCCACCGAGCCGCACTCGGAGCAGGCCAGCGGCATTTCGTTGCACGCCCACACCGTGTCGCAACTACAACAGCGAGCCTGAACCGGCAGCAGCACGAGCTCGGTAGCGGCCGACTCGGCGACGGTCCCCATCGCCGCCACTGCGAAGGATTGATCGAACGCCTCAGGGTGCACGTGAAGGAGCCTTCCCACGCGCACGCGCACGTGTGCGACGGACCGTTCCCCGGCACGTCTCTCGATCGCTTCGACGATCGAGGTGCACAGACCGAGCTCATGCATCGTCACCCTCCTTGACGGCGAGGATCTCAACCCGCACCTCGACTTCGGGCTCGACCTTCAGCATCAGCAGGCGGGGGGGCTCCATCCCGAAATCACGGATGTCGAAGCGCGAATGACCCGAAAGCTGGATGGTCTGCGGGTCGACAGAGACGATCGTCATCTGATCTTCGTGGTGGCGGACGACACCCCGGACCGTGATGTCACCGCTGACTCGGTAGGTCCCGTCATCGCCTGATCGACCCATCTGTCCTATGACGCCCTCGATGGTCGGATACCGCCGCGCATCGAGGCGTCTTTGCAGCTCGCGGTCCTCCAAGACGTTTCCGGACGAAAGGCGCCTGACCTGCAGGGATAGCTGTCCCAGAGGCTTCTTCGTCAGGTCCACCTCGCCGTCGGGCTTGAGCTCGAGATCGACGAAGCCCTCGAGCCCATCGGTGCTCGAGTGGATGGGGTGGAGGGTGGAGCGCCCGTCGAATATGACGTGCGAGTGCTCCGGGACGATTCGGTAGCGCGCCACAGGTGCTACTGACCCCGAATCGAGCCAAGGGAGATGTCCGAGGCCGATGCAACGACCACGACGACTCCTGGAACGGGACCGGCGTCGACCGCACCCGGAGCCGCGTACTCCTTCCATCTCACATCGACCTGATCTTGAGATATCGAGCGATATCGGGAACCGCCTTCACGACAAGCCCGACTCCCAAGGCAAGAACCACCGTCTTGACGATCCGAAAGATCATCGGTCATCCCCTTTCCACCGGTTGCACGACATCGGCAACGAGTTGGAGGCACAGCTCGACCGCCCTCGGGACGGCTGCTGCCACGGGCGGGGAAAGACCTATCCCCTCCTCGAGGCACGCAGGCTGGCAGCCCACGACCATGGTCCATCCGATGTCCCCCCCAGTCGACCCAACGTACCGAGCACGACACTGGGACTCATGCTGTGGGCATCGATGATCGCAGCGGCCTCGTCGGGCGCCGTGAACGAGCCGTCGGCGTCGGGTTCGATGACCACGAGGGTGCCCGGCTCCTCACCCAAGGGGACGGCATCGATCAATACGAGCCCTTCGTAGCCGTCGAGCAACTCGTAGGCCAGGTGGACGCCGCGAATCCCGAAATCACTGACCCGAACCCCGGGCGGGAGGGATCGAGCGGCCAGGCTGTTGGCGACTTCGACACCGAATCCATCGTCGCTCAAGAAGATATTGCCGATGCCGGCCACTAGCACGCCGGGGCTCATCGGGCCCCGTCCTGTCCGACGAGGGGTTCAATCTCGTCGGGGTGGAAGAACAGGTACCGACCCTGCCAAAGAAGTTCCTCGGCGGCAGGGTCGTCATCGATGGTGACGGCTACGTGGTCGTTCCCGTCGACATCGGTGAAAACCCCGGCCACTGTGGCGCGCAGGCCGACGAGGAACAGATCCTGGGCATCGGAACGCCGCGACGGCCGCAAACGTACGGCGGCCCCCTTGGTGACATCGATGCCGGCAATCGTCACGGAGTCGGTCCATGGGTCGACCGAGGCGTCGACCTCCGGATCCCACCACGGAACGTTGAGATCTACGTGCATGGCGTCCGACGCGACCTCGGCCGCGGCAAGGGTGGGAAGCGCGCGCATGGAACCGTGAAGCCGGTCCCACGTTTCCGGTGACATGTCGTCGCAGCGGTCGATGATGGCGGCAGAACGCTGATCGGTGCCGCGAGCCTCGACTTTCTCCTCATCGGTCAACGTCAGCACTCGAAGCGCGAGGATCTCGTCGATCTCGGTGGCGTCGTAGAGATCACCGGGGCTCTCGGGTGCGACCTCCGGATGATCGTAGAGGATGATGGGCGACGACAGTACGACGTCGTCTGCGCCGATCAACACGGGAAAGGCCCCGTCGTTGCGACATCCATCCACCGCTTGGCGAGCGTCGGGGGGAGGATCGAGGAGCGATACGAACGCTCCCCCGTTGACGGCCAGCATGGTGTGCACAGCAACAAGGGAGTGACGCAATACCTCGTCGCGCCGGGCGCTGGTGGCGGCCCACCTCGTCGCGTTCTGCACCGTCACCGCGACCTTGATGAGCGGACGGCCGTCACGGACCTTGCTGGTCTCGACGCGGATGCGCCCTTCCACCGGTTCGTGGGTACGCACGATCCGACCGACGATCACTTCGTCGTCGGACCGAATCAACTCGGTGTCGGTCCCGCCGCTGAGCTCGAATACCTCGTCGTGGCGTCCGTCTTCATCCACCGACAAAGGTAGGGCCTTCATGTCGACGACCTGGTCGAGCGCCTCATCCCACTCCACGTACATGGCGTCGCCCACGGTGAGCTGCTCGACAGGCAGGAACGTGCCATCCTCCTCAGGTGGGCTGCCGGAAGCCACAAGTGCCTCCACGGTGCGGTGTTGGACTCGGAGGAAGCGGATCCTTATGTCGATGGCGGACTCCGGTCCGGGTTCGACCAGGCATTCGGTACGCATGGACCATCGCTCCGATCCCTCCACGTCGCTGGAGGCCCGGGGGACCAGGACACCGAACGGCCATCGAAGCTGGTTCTTACGGGACGACGCCCGGTACGGGTAGAGCACGTACCCTTCGTAGAGCACGGCATCGGCGACGGAGCGTGCCGCCGCGAACCGGTCGACTTCGGTCGAGCTCATGGCGAGTCCTCCCGGGCCTCCTGGAGGAGCTGCTCGAACGCCTGGTCCCATGTGGGGAGAGCCCGAGATGCCTTATAGCGCTGCAGCTCATCGAGGGTGTCGCGTCTGACCCGCAACCAGCCGCTGTTCGGGAAGTACATGTCCATCACGTCGCGCCATACCGTCACCGGCATCCGATAGGACGCCTCCAGGGCCCACGAAAGAGGCTCAGCCGAAAAGCCCGACGAGCCACGGGTGAAGACGGTTCCCGAGAACAGCAGGAGCAGCGGAATATCTCCGTCGGACAATGCATGCAGATACTTGGCTGCGGCAACCTCAAAGTCGTATGTGCACTCGAGGGGCAGGTCGACTTCCGTCGAACCTTGAAATCCGGCAATCATGGTCGACACGTGTGTCCATAGGAAGGGGCGCAGCGAGTCACCCCAAAGGGGTGTCTCGCCGAACAGCTCATACATGCGGCCTTCTTCTTCGGATGTATAGCGCCGCCGTTGAGGCTCTATTCGTATCTGGCACCGCAGAGCCAGCGCATGGACGGCACCGCCGTCCATCTCAGCCGCTCGCAGTCGCAGCATGATCGTGGGCACCGCTGCGTGTGGCTCGGAGCGGCATGCCACCACGTCGAAGACGAGCGCGGTCATCGGGCCTTGGCTTGCACAGCGGCAAAGAAGGAATCGAGCTTCTCATGAGCCTCTCGACCGCCGTCGAACCCGCGCCACAAGCGGCGCAGGTGTCCGACCAGTTCGTAGCAGGCGTCGATCGGGACCACGTAGCACTCCGCCCCACCTCGATTCGGCTTGGCGCGCACGAGAAATGCCTCCACATCAGGCTCGACGGTGGCCAATTCCGGATGGCCGGCCACCACATCCGCCCAGGTGTCCAAGGGAAGTTCGGACTCCGTGGCGCCGGCAGGTCCCGGATAGAAGGCGGCGACACGGCCCAGCGAAGAGTTGAGGAAGAAGAAGGCGACGCTGACCGGGATCTGCAACGAGTCCCATTGCTCGGGGGACAGCCGGAGGTCTGGGAGCCAGAGATAGCGATCTGGAACGGCCCGATAGCGCAGACCTCCGGCCCCCTCGGACGTGAACAGCAGGTAACAGCCCCGACACGCACACATGAGGTTGCGGGCGTCTAGATCGACGAGGTGTCCATGTTCATCGGCGATCGGCTCCGAGCAGAGCTCGCAGCGCTCCCCCGCCCGATCCGCTTGACGCGGACGAGTTTCCCGAATCGCCTGCAACACGGCCAGCGGATTGTTCATGCGCGGGCCACATCAGCGGGGCATACCGTGTACTTGGGCTTGACGCTCAGCGCCACCGGCACACCAGGCGCGGTAGCCGAAGGGCGCGTCGACGTCGATGCGGATGATCTCGGGCGCCGCTTCCACGATCGCCCGCTCGACGGCCATCTGGAGCGTTACCGCAGACGAGGGGCACCCGTCGCAGCTGCCGAGCAGTCGCAAGTGCACGACGCCAGCCTCGGCATCGACACCGAGTAGCTCGACGCCGCCCGCATGCGAAGCCAGAAATGGCCGGACCTCCTGGAGTGCGTCGGCCACACGGGTTTCGAGAGGCTTGGGATGCAACCCCAGCACGAGGAGGAGGCTGGCGACCAGATCGTCCTCGACAAAGGCGTCAAGGAGGTCCGGGGCTCGCTCCTCTGCCAGGGCCACCACTCGGCCGATGCCCGCACCGTAGAGCTCGGAAACGAGGCGCAGCAGCTCTTCAGCCAGCCCGCACGACCGCGGGTCGGCAGATCGAGCGCAACTCGTCCAGCAGCTGCTCGATGCGGTCACCGGTCACCCTGAGGTCCTGGGGGTGCGGGCATCGCTGTCCCTCGTTCGCTCAGTCGGCCAGGTCGGGATGGGCCACCTGGGTAGGTGAGTGCAACTTCTTCAAGACCTTGCCCTTTCCGAGGTACATGTGCACTCCGCAGGGCAGACAGGGGTCGAAGCTCCGAACGGAGCGCATGATATCGATGCCCTTGAACTTCTCTCGGGTGTTCTCCTCGAAGATGGGGCTATCGATCACGGCGTCCTCATAGGGCCCCGGCGTCCCGTAGAAGTCCCGTGGGTTCGCATTCCAAGGCGTCGGCGGATACGGGTGGTAGTTGGCGATCTTTCCTCCCTTGACCACCATATGATGCGACAGCACACCTCGGACCGCCTCGGTGAAGCCACAGCCGATGCCCTCATCAGGCACATCGAAGGGCTCCCAGGTCTTGGTCTTGCCGGCACGCACATCGGCCAAGGCTTTCTCGATGAAGTCGAGAGCGGCGGCGGCGGCGTAGGCCTGGAAGTAGGTCCGGGCCCGATCCCGCTCGATGGTGTTGGACCACTGCGGGATCTTCCACTCGAAGGTGACCTCGGGCTTGAGCGTCGTCCGGGGAAGATTGATGACCACGCTGTTGCCCGTGGCATTGAGGTGCTCGGTGTTGACGAGACCAGACAGCGCCGTGGACCACAGTCGAGCAAGAGGTCCCCCGCCGGTGTCAAGAGCCAGGTGGTCCTTCCCGTCGAACCAGCGGGGGGCCATGACCCAGCTGTACTTGCCGTCGAAGTCTCGCTTTTGCGGCTGGGGATTGGTGTGCTGATTCCACGGGTGGCGGCGGTCGACCGGGTTTCCCAGAGGATCGTGGGTCACGAACATCTCCTGGTCCTCCCAGTCGTCATAGAAGGAGTGCCCAAGCAGGATGCGGATCCCGAGATTGATCTCGACCAGGTCGTTCGTGACGAGCTTTCCGTCGACGACCACTCCCGGGCGTGACCCCCATCGCCCGACCCCATCGGGTCATATCGCGGTAATTGAAGTTGCACACTGCCGGGTCCTGGAACGCACCCCAACAGCCGAGCAGCATGCGGCGTCGGCCCACCTCCTCGTAACCGGGCAGCGCCTGGTAGAAGAAATCGAAGAGGTCGTCGTGCATCGGGACCACCCGCTTCATGAACTCCACGTAGCGCATGAGCCGGATGTAGTAGTCGGTGAACAGCTGGATGGTCGCTGTGGTGCCCACGCCGCCGGGATACAGCGTCGAGGGATGCACGTGCCGACCCTCCATGAGGCAGAACATCTCCCGGGTGTACCGGCTCACCTGGAGCGCCTCGCGGTAGAACTCGCCCGAGAAGGGGTTCAGTGACCGCATGATGTCGCCGATGGTCTTGTAGCCGTGGTCTGCGGCGTGGGGAGACTCGGTGCGATTGGCCTGCTCGAGCACCCCGGGGTTCGTCTCGGCCACCATCTTCTCGCAGAAGTCCACGCCGACCAGGTTCTCCTGGAAGATGTTGTGGTCGAACATGTACTCGGCCGCCTCGCCCAGGTTGACGATCTGCTCGCCCAAGGCCGGAGGCGTGACGCCGTAGGCCATGTTCTGGGCGTAGCAGGAGCAAGTGGCGTGATTGTCCCCGCAGATGCCACAGATTCGGCTGGTGATGAAGTGGGCGTCGCGGGGATCCTTACCCTTCATGAAGATGCTGTAGCCCCGGAAGATCGACGAAGTGCTGTGGCATTCGGCAACCTTGCCCTTCCCGAAGTCGATCTTGGTGTAGATGCCCAGACTGCCGACGATTCGTGTGATCGGATCCCACGCCATCTCCACCAGGCCGTTGGCATCTTCGGTGAGTTTCTTGGTGGCCATCTCCTTACCTCCACGTTTCCCTGTAGCCCGTCAACAATTCCCGGCCCGGCGATCGCCACTTCGGCTCGTCCTCGAGGGTGTGGGCGGTGATTCTGCGCAGCGCCCTGATGGCTCCGCCGTACAGGCCGCTGGCCGTGGTGGAGACCCGGGCTCCGGGCGGCTCGTCCATGAACGGCATGAACTTGTCCGGGAACCCGGGCATGGTGCACCCGATGCAGATGCCACCGACGTTCGGACATCCACCGACGCCGTTGATCCACCCTCGCTTGGGAACGTTGCACTTGACGACCGGTCCCCAGCATCCGAGCTTGACGATGCACTTGGGAGATCCGTACTCGGCGGCAAACTGCCCCTGCTCGTAGTAGCCGGCTCGGTCACAACCTTCGTGCACGGTCTGACCGAAGAGCCACTGGGGCCGCAAGCGATTCGTCGAGGGGGATCATCGGGGCCTGGCCGGTGGCCTGGTAGAGCAGGTAGAGGATCGTCTCCGACAAGTTGTCGGGATGGGTCGGGCATCCCGGAACACAAACGATCGGGATGCCCGCCTTGGACTTCCAACCCCAGCCCAGATAGTCGGGCACCCCCATGGCTCCCGTCGGATTCCCCGCCATGGCGTGGATGCCGCCGTAGCAGGCACAGGTCCCCGCACACAGCACGACGAGGGCCTTGGGAGCCAGCCGGTCCAGCCATTCGCTGGTCGTCATGGGCTGGTCGGTGGCGGGGTTGTTCCCGAAGCCGCACCAGTAGCCCTCCCGCTTGATCGCTTCGTTGGGAATCGATCCCTCGATGACCAAGACGAAGGGGTCGAGCTCACCTCGGTCAGCTTTGAAGAACCACTCGATGAAGTCGTCGGCGCCGCCAACCGGGCCGCATTCGAAGTCGATCAGCGGCCAGTGCACAGCGATCTTGGGAAGGCCCGGCAGGGCCCCGAGAGCGATCTCCTCGATGCTCGGCTGGGTCGCAGCCGTCAGGGCCACCGAGTCCCCGTCGCAGCTCAAACCGGCATTTATCCACAGAACGTGGACGACTGCCTCTTCGGTTGGGGCATCCACCGTCACCGCCTACCTCCCTGCTCGCCGGCACGGAAAGGCGCCAATGGCACGAGACGTCGCTGAGCGCGCGCGCTTCCCCGCGTGACTCCAAGAACTTGTCTATACCAACCACTGCGAGCGGGAAATGAGTGTGTTTTCTACCTATCCGATTCCCGCTACACGGCGGCCGGCGCCGGTCAGCCGGTCACGCGCCCCGATGCCTCGATATGGAGATGGAGACGGACGTCGGGGTAGATCTTGAAACCCAGCATGGTGGGCACGGCCATCTCGAACTCCCGTACGTCGAGCACATACTCCCCGCCCACGACGAGACGATGGCCCGACAGCGGGCCGCTCGAAGGCCTGCCCTGGGCCTCGAGCAAGGTTGCCGTCACCACGCCCTGGAGAGTCCGGGTGACTCCGTGCGTGGTGACATCGCCATCGACGCGGTAGCAGTTCCCTTCGCCCATCCGGCTGGTTGCCTTGAGCTCCACGGTCACGATGGGAAAGCGCCGGGCATCAACCCGACGCAGCAGCTCCGTGTCGTACAGGGCGTTGCCCGAGGTGAGCCCACCCACCCTCACCTCGATGGACCCCTCCGGTGGCGGCTCGTCGACGACGAGACCGTTGCAGAACGTCGCCTCGACCCAACCCGAGAGCCCAGTAGTGCCGAAGGCAATGGGCCCGATGTTCGACCGGGCCTCCACTACCAGCGTGGAACGGTCACCCAAGACGTCGAACCGAACTCTTCTGGTGGTCGCCACGGCATGGAATCCGCCTTCGAGCTCGGCAGGCCCCTCCGACGGGGCCGGTGCGAGTCGGCGCGGCCCACGCAGGGGGGTCCTCGAGCGTGCCGGGCATTCCGACCAACCGCTGCGCATTGCAGTACCAGTAGCGGCGGAGAACCAGATCCAGGCTGGATCGCTCCTGGGCCACAACCGACATCCACGCCTCCAACACCTGATCACCCTTGGGAGTGATGGCAAAGACGTGACGGATCGAGCCCGCGGTGGGCGGCTCGGGCCGCGACACCACCAGGAGATCGCGCTCGAGGTCGGCGAGAGCCCGATAGACACTGGGACGGTCTATGCGACCCAGCCCGAGCTCGTTCAGGCCGTCGACCAACCGATACCCGTGGCACGGTTGCTCTGTCAGCAAGAGCAGCAGTGCGGGGTACAAGAAGTGGCGGGGTGGCGCGACCGTGAACTGACATCGCGTCTCGGGCACGGTGTCTACTGCACTCGGCCAAGTCAATCCGGAAGCCACCGTCACGCTTTCACCGTGCCCATTGCGCATGGCCAAACCCATCCCCCCGCGGCCCCCGCGGATACCACTCCTCGTAGTCACCGGGGGGTGACGGTGTCAATCCATTCCCTTTCGAGTCGACACCAAAACAACCCGGCCACGACGCTGCGCAGCCGGCGCCAGTGCTGATCGGCACGGTACCCCAAATCCAACCCCTCGCGTCGGGCGCCAACCCGGTCGTATCAAGAGCCCGAACCGGCACAAGGGGTCGGCCACCACGACGCCGCAGTCGGGTCTAGATTGGGGCTGGTACTGATTCGCTGACGAAGGGACATCCAGGGGATCTCATGTATCGACTCGTCCGCTGGTGCGTGATCGTTGGAGTGGGTTGGCTCACGATTCATTCCCTGCCGAGCCTGGCCCGGTACATCAAGATGCGGTCCCTCTGAGGGCATCCTGGCCGATGAGGCCACGGACCCTGCCCAGAACCTCCTGCACCGGCCCGGGGTGTTGCGACTCGGCGGTCAGCCGCTGCGCAATCTCGGTAAGCGCGTAGCTGGCATGGGATCGAAGAGCCGAAACCAATCCCTTGAACTCCTCGGAGTCTCGAACCGACTTCAGCGAGGTGACGACTTCGTCATACCCCTCGTTGCCAGCCTGGGCCCCGACGACGTAGCCGACCGCAAAAGCCAACAAGATCCCCATGGACCTCACCTCCTTCTGCCGAGCCGACTGCGTGCACGATCGTCGGAACTCGGCACGAGCACTTCTACAATAGACGCCCGCGCTTCTGTCTGACCGCCGGCGCCTCTGACATCACGACTTGGATGGAGCTCCTAGTTCAGATTGTCGGCGTGGCCTCCAGCTAGAGTTGGACCCGTACATCGGGATAGATCCGCAGCATGAGCACGTTGGGCGCCGCGCTCGGCTGTAGATCCAGCCGAGAGAGCCATCGAGGCGCTCTATCCGGTATTCCTGCTCGTAGTCGACACCCGTTCGCAAGGATTCCTGCATAGCCGAGGTCAGTGCAGTGCGGTCCTCAGGATGGCTGTAGTCCAACAAAGCCGTCATGGTGCCTTCAAAGCTACGGGGGCTGATGCCGTAGATCCTGTAGAGCTCGTCGGAGATCTGCAGCAAGTCGGTCGCCTCATCCCAGAGCCAAAGCCCCACATGTGAAAGCTCCTGAGCCTCTCCGAGGCGGAACTCGGCCTCGGTCAAGGTCGTCTGAGCCAGGTGCTCTTCGGTCAGGTCGCGGGCGATCACACAATCCCCTCGGCCCTCACCGGTCGGAACAAAGGCCAACCTCAGGGGCACCACGGCGCCGTCTCGTCGTCGACCATCGGCGTTGACACTGTAGATGTGCTCGCCGTCTAGGACCCGTTCCACGCGCGCCTGTTGCGCAGACTCTTGGATGTCAGGCACCAGCATCATCGTGAGCTGGCCCAACGCCTCGTCGGGCCCGTAGCCGAAGATGCGGGAGGCGGCGGTATTCCAGCTGCGAATTTGGCCTACCGAATCGAAGGCCACGAAAGCGTCGCTGGCGGCGTCGACGAGCTCCTGAAGGTTCGCCGCTTCGACCAAGCCGAAAGAAGCCGAGTCCCGACATACCTCACCGGAAGGCAGCCCATCCCGGGAAGCACCCCACCGCGCCGTCCGCCTGCCGCCGGGCCTCGGCGGGCGCCCCCACCTCCAATCCCACGTCTTCCCCGGTCTGCCGCCTTTAGGTTCGACCAAATATCTCTCCCGCTTGAAGTTTCGAGAGCCGGCCCGGGAACGCGACGTGAAGGTTGTGGCCGATTTGTGTCGGATGTAGAGCAATACATGAGCGCCGACCGCAATTCATCCCAGAGACCCAAGACGGGGCTCTTTTCCCGTCAGGCTTGGTGCGGCTTGTCAGACTCGTCGCTCCGAGCGGCTCGGAGAATGCAGGCTTCGGATTCGGCCTGAGCTTCGAGCATCAGCTCAGTGAGCCGTAGTTGGGTCCGGCAGCGGTCGAGATTGTGGGCCGTACGCTCAACGGCGAAGTAGCGGTCGCCAACCAAATGGTCGGTCAGGAAGCGCACCGCGTTCTCGACAGCCATGCGTGGCCCGGCCAGAGTCAGTGTGTCGACCTCCGATGGCGCTAGCCGGGGATGGGCGCTGAAGTAACCCGAGGACAGTGCATCGAGAAGCTCGAGGTCGAAGTCGACGGTCGCAGCATCGGTGGCATCTTCGGCCGCATGTGTGGTGGCTGTGCGCACCAGCTCTCCCACGTCGTACCCGACATGGCCCGGCATGGTGGTGTCCAGGTCGACCACGCAGACCGCCAGACCGGTACCGGCGTCGAATCGCACGTTGGCGAGCTTGGCGTCGTTGTGGACAACTCGCACTCGTGACGGTTTATGCTGCGCACTGAGCTCCTCGGCGACATGCCGGCCTAACCGCCGAGCACGGCCAAGCTCGGCGAGGACTCCGGATCGACGCCCGACCGGGTCGGCGGCGGCGGCGGCGTCGAGCGTCTGCAGCCGGTGGTCAAGGTCGTGGAACCGCTCGATCGTCGTGGCCAGGGGCGGGCCCGGGAGGCCATTCAACGCCACCAGATAGTCGGCGAAGGCCCGCGCCACCTCGAAGGCATCGCAGGGGCCGCGAAGCGTGACGCGCCCCACGGTTCCCTCGAGGAAACGGAACGCGCGCCACGTCGAGCCGTCGGCGGCCCGAAACGACAGTGCACCGCCTGGGGTCTCGACGAGGTCCGGCCCGCTCCGACCACTGCCGCGCAGGTGCGCCACCACCCGTTCGACGTTGGACAGCACGGCATCGATATCGGGGAACACCCGGTCGTTGAGCCGCTGCAGGACATAGCGACTCCCGGTGCACGTCACCACGAAGTTCCGGTGGATATGGCCGCCGGCCAGCCCTTGAACCCCGATCCGGGCCCCTTCGAAACAGAACGCGTCCAGGACGGCCCGCGGCACGTCCCACGGGGGAAGTCCGTCCATCACGCCCCTCGTAGCGCCGATGCGTCGGTGGTTCTGCTGCTTGTGGAGCACCCGCAAGCCGCGACACGCATGGTTGAGACGGTAGATGACCCCCTGTCTTGTCGCTGGTCCAGGGTCTTTTTAGAGGAACCGCCAATGGCTATCGCCGGGTCAGCACGAGGTTCGGGGCGGGCCGCACACTCGCAGTCGAATCAGCTGCCGCGGCGCCATGCGCGCTCGAAAGGAAGCCGCCATGCGCGCGGTGCGATGAGCTCCCGAATCGAGCTCGGTCCCCAGGAGCCTTGACGATAGAGTTCTACCTCGGGCGGTGAGTCCAAGAGCGGTATCGACACCTCCCACAGCCGCTCGATGCCCTCAGCGGTGGTGAAGAGGGTGTGGTCACCACTCATGGCGTCATAAATCAGCCGCTCGTACGCCTCCAGCACATCGCCTTCCTGGTCGGTCTCGTGAAGAGCGAACTGCAAGCTCAACTTGTCGAGGCGCATTCCGGGCCCAGGCCGCTTGCCGTAGAAGGACAGCGAGAGCTTTGAGGCATCAGCAAGATCGAAGGTGAGGTGATCGGGCCCCTTGGCACCGACACCCGAATTGGCGGGGAACATGCTTTTGGGAGGCTCCCGGAAGGCAATGGAGATGATCCGTGCACTCTCGGCCATGCGTTTGCCAGTACGGAGGTAGAAAGGGACCCCCGCCCACCGCCAGTTGTCTATTTCACATCGCAGCGCGATAAACGTCTCGGTCTCTGAGTCGGGCGACACGCCGGGAGTCGACCGGTATCCCTCGTATTGTCCACGCACAACATGTTGGACGTCGATGTCCTGAAGGGATCGGAACACCTTGTTCTTCTCTTCACTGATCGCACGAGGCTCAAGGGCGGTCGGGGGCTCCATTGCCATGAAGGCCAGGATCTGGAGAAGATGCGTGACAACCATGTCTCGGTAGGCTCCGGTGGAATCGTAGAAAGAACCGCGGTCCTCGACCGAGAGTGTCTCCGGGACATCAATCTGAACGTGCTCGATGTGTTCACGGTTCCAAATCGGCTCGAACAGACCCGTTGGCGAAACGAAAGGCCAAGATGTTCTGCGCAGCTTCCTTGCCCAAGAAATGATCGATTCGAAAGATCTGGTCCTCAGAGAAGACCTCGTGCACCATAGCGTTGAGTAATTGAGCGCTGACTAGATCAGTCCCAAAGGGCTTCTCCATGATGATTCGGGCACGCTCGGCCAAGTTCGGCCTCGGCAAGCGTGTTGACCACCGCAGGAGCCGCGCTGGGGGGAATGCTCAGGTAGTGCAACCGCCGGGGAATGCCGGGCAACTCCGCCTCGACCCTTCCCACCGCGTCGGACAGACCACCCGGTCCCGCGCCTTGGGGAATGTAGGTCAAGCGCTTCGAGAAATCCGCCCACTCGGTGTCGGTAACGTGATGGCGGGCGAACTGTTTACACGCATCCCAAGCGAGATCCCGAAACTGCTGTTCGTCGATCTCCTCGAGTGACGTGCCGACGATGCGATATTCAGGGAGCAAGCCCGCCCTGGCGAGGTGGAGGATACCGGGCAGCAGCTTTCGTTGCGCAAGGTTGCCCGTCGCCCCGAAGAGCACCAACACGTGCGGGGGCAGCGCCGGAACTGCCGCCGGGCTGGCGTCGGTTGGCGAATGCGAAGTTGTCATGGGCTATACGTACCCGGGCGAGGTCGGATTGAGGTGGATACCGCCCGACGTACCGATCTTCGCGCGAATTGCCTGGCACCGGGGTCGTCGGGGGGTCGAGGATAGGGCACAGAGATGCCCATGAGCAGCCCCATCGTCGTGATCCCGGCGCCGAGCCCAGGTGAACGCCTGCTCGCGGCCGAACAGGCCTGGCACTGCGTGCTCTGGCGGCGCCCAAAATCCCCCCCAGCCCCTGTGGAGTCCTGGCCGCCGCGTCATCGCTGGTCGTGACTGGTCGCCTGATACCTCAATCCCGTAAGAGTGATCCTGTTCCCCTCGGGGTCGACGAACGGTGCTTTGCGTCCAGCTCCCTTGATCGTTTCGGTCGACGGCATGACCAGTCCTCGGTCTGCAATCTCGGACCCGCTCAGCCCATGGTCTTGGCGCCGTCGAGAGACTCCCTGATGATGTCGGAGTGTCCGGCGTGCTGGGCTGTCTCGGCGATGATGTGCAAAAGCACCCGTCGCGCTGACCAACGAGCCCCCGGCTCGAACCAGGGGGCCTCCGGTAAGGGATGCGATGGGTCGAGGGAAGCCATTGAGGACACCAGGTCATCGGTGCGACGGGCCACGTCGTCGTAATGGCTGAGCAGAGCGGCCAGCGTGTCTCCTTCCGACATGACAAACCCCGCCGCGTGTTCCTGCCGGGCCGTCTCGCTTCCCGATCGCATGGCTGCGGGTCCCTTCAAGATGAACTCGACCCAGCGGTGCTCGACCAGGGATACATGCTTGATCACCCCGCCCAGGCACAGCGCACTCGTGGTGGTGCGCTGGCGCGCCTGGTCATCGGTGAGGCCCTGGACCGTCTGGCGCAGGAAGGCCCGGTGCTTGGCCAGTGTCTCCAGGAGGTCCTCTCGCTCGAGGCTGTCGTTGCGTCGCTCAGTCGTCATGACCACCTTCTTACCGCTTAAAGTGGCCATCTTCCGACCACTTTACAAGGCGAGCCTGTGCCCTTCGCCTGGGTGGCGCCCAACGTGTAGTCGACCTGTCCTTCGGGCTTCGAAGGGCACACCAGAAGAGGTGGCGCCCGAGCGGCTACTTCCCTGTCATCCGGTGGCGCAACTCGACGTAGGTCTCGGTGCCGACGATCGCCTCCAACTCCGCGCCCAGAGACTCGATCACCGGACGATCTCCCACGTACGCCGACGAACCTTCCGTGCAGCACCACGCCATCGTCTCGCCCTCGATACCCCAGTCGCGGCGCGTCCAGCGGCGCACCGTCGCCACCTCGGTATCCTCATCGCCCCTCTCCCAGTCCACCCTGATGGGCAGCTGCCAGCACACCGACGGCTTCCACTCGATGGGTGACTCACCCGCCTCGATGGCCGCCAAGTGCAACGCGCAGCCCGCGCCGCCGGCGAATCCCGGGCGGTTGAGGAAGATGCAGGAACCATCGACAACCCGGGTGTGGGTGCGGAGGCTGTCGCTGAAGATGCCACCCTCTCGGGCCTCGGTGTGACGCTCGAACTGGGCTGGCGCCAGGGTGGCCGCGAGCGCGGCGATCATCCGAGCTTCGTCCGCATCTCCCAGGTCAGCCCCGATCGAGCAGCAGCCCAGACCAAGATGCTCCGCCGGTTGCGGACCGATACCCTGGCAACCTCGGCCCCACAGACAAACCCATCTCGACTCTAAGAAGCTTCGGTCAAAGCGCCAGACGGTGTCACCGTCGCGGATCTCGTCCATCCCCGGGTCCATGGGACCGACCTTATGCAGATTGGTCCGCCCGCGGCGTGACACACCGAGGACCGAGAATAGGGCGACCCTCTTGTTGCAAGACGGTTCGCCGAGCTACTCGTTGTTTCCGCAGTAGAGCGTTACCGCCATGCTGTCTTGGGAGATGGCCGAGGTTCCGAGCGAGTTGGAGTTGTTGGCTGCGATGGCGGCCCGGGCCGTAGTGACAAGGGTCTGGGCGTCGGTCCGCACTGAACTGGGCAGGCCCGGGACGTAGGTCGCGTACTGGTTGATCAGGGTCTGATGAGCCGACAGGAAGGTCAGTACTTGGGCGGCGGAGGAGGCATTTTGCGTTCCCTGGTCAATGGCGTCGGAAACCGAGCAGAAGGCGGTTCCCTTACCGGCCCCGAAGTCGGCGGGCAGCGGGTCGCCGTTCGCGTCGACCCCGCAGTACGTGTCCACGTCCCCGCCGTTGTTACTGGAGAACAGGCTATTGGGATTGTTCGTGGCGATAGCGGTGTCGGCGAGCTTGACCAGTGCGCGCGCCTCCCGGCCAACCTTGCCCGCAGGAGCGTTGTCGTCCATGGTTTTGAGCGCATCCTTGTTCGCCTTGAGTACGACAAGAAAGGCGGCGGTGGTGTCGACGCTGGCGCCGGCCTTGTCTACCTTGACGTTCGCGGCGCAGAAAGTCTTTTTGTGTGCCGCGGCGACTGCGGCCGTGTTGTTGGTGCTACTCCCACAGGCGGTGGCTCCGAGCGTCACCAAGGTCAGTACCACCGCCGTCGGTACGACGAACACCTTCCGCATTCCGCTGCCCCTTGCTTCGGGTTCACGGGAGTATGGTTCACGGGAGTATATAGACACGGGGTCACTGCTAGCCAAGCCTGCTGGGTCGCCAGGGAGCCCGTGGAGCTTCACTTCCGAGCGACCTCCGAGGACCGATGAATCTGGTGCCCCGGGCCCGTCGAAGCAATGCAATGATCAACCCGATCCGAAGGAGCAACCATGCCCACCCGTGACCGAGCCCCCGTGGGATCGCCGTGCTGGGCTGACCTCTGGACATCTGACGTCGAAGGCAGCGCCACGTTCTATGGCGAGCTCTTCGGCTGGGAGGCCCAGGAGCCGAGCCCCGAGTTCGGGGGCTACTTCATGTTCACCCGCAACGGTGTCCCCGTCGCCGGCGCCATGGGTGACATGGGGGAGCTCCGGGCCAATGACACATGGAAGATCTACCTCGACACCGACGACGTCGCCAAGACCCTGCAGAGGGCCGAGGGCGAGGGCGCCCAGGTCATGGCCCCGGCCATGGCCGTCGCCGATCTCGGCATTCAGGCCGTGTTCGTCGACCCCACCGGCGCCCCCTTCGGGACCTGGCAGCCCGGGACCTTCCCGGGGTTCACCGTCCTCAATGAGCACGGCGCCCCCAGCTGGTTCGAGCTGCACACCCGGGACTATGCCGTCGCCGTGGCCTTTTACCGCTCGGTGTTCGATTGGGACACCGACACCGTCGGGGACAGCGACGAGTTCCGCTACACCACTATGCGCCACCCCAGCAGCGAGGGCGAGTTGGCGGGGATCATGGACGCCTCAGCCTTCCTCCCCGCCGGCGTCCCCGCGCAGTGGTGGGTCTACTGGGAGGTCGATGACGTCGACGACACCGTGGCCACGGTCAAGGCCCACGGCGGCTCGGTCGTCCTCGACGCCCAGGACACCCCCTACGGCCGCCTGGCCACCGTGACAGACCCAGCAGGCGCCCAGTTCAAACTGCGCACGCCCAACGAGTAGGCAAGGCGGGCGCCGTATCGCGGCGCGCACGAGTCGGTCCGAGTTGGCCACCATCCGCCCCGAGCGACAAGGAGACTGCATCGTGGAATGGAGGCTCGAACTCGTCGTGGTTCCCGTTTCGAATATCGACCAGGCCAAGACCTTCTATCTCGAGAAGGCAGGCTTCGACCTGCTCGTCGACCACAGCGCTGGCGACGAGTTTCGGGTCGTGCAGCTGACGCCGCCTGGTTCACCATGTTCCATCGCCCTCATGAGGAATTTGGATGCGCCGGGCTCCGTCAAGGGTCTGCACCTCGTCGTCCCCGATATCGACGCGGCGCGGAAAGAACTCGTCGCACGCGGGACCGAAGTGAGTGACGTCTTTCACTTTGAATCAGGCACCCAGGTGCCGGGACCCGATCCTCAACGGAGCGACTACAACTCATTCTTCGACTTCAGCGATCCTGACGGCAATGGTTGGCTCGTGCAGGAAGTCCGACGAATCTCTACGTCCGCGTGATCTGAATGAAGACAAGCCTGACGGACCACAGGCGCTGTATCCGTTGTGTGGGACGGGCCGAAACCATGTTCAGCGTGTCACGTCTACAAGGCCGAGCGGCGAAGCACTGCCCAACGGCGGAGCCCACCAAGCTACGCTGCGTCAGCTAATTGCATACGGTGTGGCTCTATGGGGTTTGGCATAACGCATGTGCAACATGATCGCCCCGCAGGCGACGGCTGCATAGAAGCACCACAACGAGGCGAACCCATCGGCGCTCAGCCGAGCCAAGATAGAGACGGCTACAAGGTTTGCCAGGCCAAACACCACAATATGGCGAAACCCCGACGCCAAAAGCGACCCGCATGTCGCGACGATGTAGAGCCCGATGACGACGACTCCGTGCTGCAACCCGATCGAGTAGGCGAGATGGTACGCGCCCAGCGTGACTGTGGGACGGTTCACCAGAATCGTTTCCAACAACACCGTCGACACCCCGGTCCCGATCGCTAAGAACGGCACGATCCTCAATCTTCGGCGAGCCGTTGGCTCGAGCAGCATGATGACGAGCGGCACGAAGACGGGCAGCACGACGAAGGCGATGATGAGGTAGATCCACATGGCCGCCCGGCCGAGGCCGTGGGGCACGACCCCCTGGAGTCCCCACCAAACGAAGGCCTCGTCGATCTCGTGGACGCCGAGGAGCAATGGGAGCGCGGCCAGGGCGAGGTGGTCGTTACGGTGGTGCAGGTGGCGCACCGCGTCGACACCGATAGCCGTGACGACGATTCCACCCACGAGGTCCCCCTCAGGAGAGAAGCACACTGCTACTCCCGGTGTCCCAAGGCGCCAACACACCCGCCAGTGAGGTCAACAGTCATCGGCTCTCCTTCCAAGGTCACTCAGAAGAAGGCGTCGAGCCTGCACGAGGCGACAACCGAAACGGCCGTCCTGCCCAAACAAGGCGTCACTCCCACGAGAGAACATTCCAAGTCTACACCACGGCTTCTGCGGGGCGACGCTCTGGCCTCAAGAGAGCCAAACGTGAATCTCCTTTGCCCGGCCAAATGGGACCGTCCGCGATGCGTCTTCGTCGGCAGTCGCTCGGCCCGGCTCAGTCCGAGGCGCTGCGTACCGGACCCACTCTGTCGGCTCTGCGACCGGCTCTGCGACGCCGAGCCGGATCGGCAAGATCGAGCGCCTGTTTCAGTACACCCAGACCGTCGTCCCGATCGGTGCAAGGTTGTTGGCCCAGATCCAGTCGATTGCTTCGTTGCTCACCCGGACGCAGCCGTGGGAGACAGGAGTAGGCGGTACCGACGAGTCCCCGTGGATGGCGAAACCGCCATCGAAGAACTTTGGCCGCCACAGCTGTCCGAGCGAGTCGATCACCATGCCATCCACCTGTCGGTAGATCTGGAAATGGCCGACCGGAGTCACAGCGACCGCGGTTACCCCGTCGTCGGTGTATGTGTAGCCACCACCCGTGGAGGTGTTCAACACGTAGTCGAGCGTCCCGTTCGTCACGAACATCACGAGATCATCTTGGAGGTCGACCTCGATCACGTAGCCGGACGTGCTGCGGGGGTGGGGAACGACGCCCACATCGAGAGCCGCCTCCGTGGCGGGACCGACGATGCCGCTACGACTGATGCCCGCGGCCTTCTGAAGGGCATAGACCGCCTGTTCAGTACTGTCGCCGAACGTGCCGTCAGGGGTTCCCAACCAGTAGCCCAGGGCCGAGAGTCGTTGTTGAATTGCAAGCACTGCGGACCCGCTGGCGCCGGGTCCCACAGATGTCGACGAAATCGGGGTGGTGGGCAGGAGCCAGTAGCCGGCACCGTCGGGGGTGGACGCCATCGCCGTGATCGGGTTCTTGAGTTGTTGAGCGCCCATCGAGCCGAAGTAGCCGGCGTCTCCGAAGCTGAACACCCCTCCGTCTGCCGCACTCAGCCAGTAGCCGCGTCCAGAAGGAGTCGCCGCCATGCCCACCACCGGGGCGTCGAGGTGGACGGCCCCCATCGAGCCGAAGTAGCCGGCGTCCCCGAAGCTGAACACCCCTCCGTCCGAAGCGACCAACCAGTAGCCAACTCCATCGGGGGCCGCACTCATACCGACGACAGGCTGGCTCAGTCTCTGTCCCCCCATCGAGCCGAGGAACGGGGCGTCGCCATAGGAGAACACCCCTCCGTCCGAAGCGACCAACCAGTAGCCGTTGCCGTCAGGCGTCGCGGCGATACCGACGATCGGCGCGTTGATGTGCTGGCCTCCCGTCGACCCGAGGAACCGGGCGTCACCGAAGGCAAACACGCCTCCGTCGGCGGCGACGAGCCAATAGCCCTTGCCGTCAGCGGTCGCGGCCATGCCGACTACCGGCTCGTTCAGTCTCTGTCCGCCCATCGACCCATACGACCCGGCATCACCGAAGCTGAACACCCCGCCGTCCGAAGCGACCAACCAGTAGCCGTTGCCGTCAGGGGTCGACGTCATTCCCACTACGGGGGCGTTGAGCTGCACCCCGGCCATGGATCCGAAGAATCCCGCGTCTCCGAACGCCACGGGCTCGGCGGCAACATCTGGGTATCCAGTTGCCATCGCGGCGGTGGCCGTTGCCAGTGCGATGGTCGGGGCGATCAAGAGACAGCCCGCGAACGCTGCACTCAGAGTCATCCTGTATCGGCGAGTGACGAGCCTCATGTCACAAGGCAATCATTTCTTCCCATCACCCGCAATGCCGGTGGCTGAACGACAAGACGAGCTGCCCAGCTCGTGCTCCGCTCCGGCCCAGCCCCGAGGGCCGGCCCGGCTCTCGGTGAGAACCGTCTCCTAGGCTCACTTGGGCAGTGCGGGCCGCCCGGCATCGACGGCAGTGATGACTCTGAGTGTGGGTGGGGACGTCAGGGAGATCCACCAGATCGCCGTCGCGCTGACGGGGTCGTTCTCGATCCGCCGACGACGCGCCCCGACCACCTGCGCACGTCCATCGGTATCTCGACATGTGCCAGACTCGCACCGTCGTATGCAAAGGGGCGTCCACCTAGGTCCGCGGGCGACCGTCGGGAGCAAGAGATGAACGAACTCTACGACCCGTTTTCGCACGAGCTGCGCGACGATCCCTATCCGGTATGCCGGACTCTTCGAGATTGCCACCCTCTGTACTACTGCGAGAGCCGGCGGTGCCGAGTTCTGAGCCGTTTCGGCTACGTTGGCAGCCAGTACACGATCCCGCCACTTTCTCGTCGGCCAAGGGAATCTTTCCTGGCATGGGTGACGCAAGTCCCGAGAATCGCGTTCTCGGAGCTCAACTCGCGCTCGCTCGACTGGCGAGTCACTGGGGCGCCACAGCGCCTGCACTCGAGCCCTTTCCGTGGGCTGCTCAGCCTGCCCGTGTGCCTGCCGAGCTGATGGACTGTTGCTGCCCGCTTCGGCCTAACGGCGGCGCGTTTCCTCGGTCTCGGCTCCATGACGCGACTGCTGCTGATGCCCCCTGGAACGTTGCCCGAGCCGCAAAACCCAGGTCCTTGATGGGACGAGGATGGGCATGACCACCGACGAAGGCATCGGTACGGGCGCGGTTCCCGGGATGGAGATCAGACGTGGAGGCCTCGGCTCTTCGGCCCAGACACTCGCTCTGGCTACTCTCTGCGCCGTCCTGTTCCTCACGTTCCTCGACAACACGATCGTGAGCGTGGGCCTGGCCAATGTGCAGAGCACGCTGCATGCGGGCGTCGCCTCCCTGCAGTGGGTGGTGAACGGTTACGCCTTGACGTTTGCGGCCTTCATGCTGGCTTGGGGGACCCTGGGCGATCTGCTGGGCCGCAAGAAGATCATGCTCGGAGGGGTGGCCGTCTTCTGCGCCGGATCGGTGATGGGCGCACTCTCTCCCAACGTGGACTGGCTGATAGCCGGCCGGGTCGTCATGGGCCTGGGTGCTGCTGCTTCGGAGCCGGGAACCCTGTCGATCATTCGGCACGTCTACCCCGATAAGAGCACCAGGGCCGACGCTCTCGGAGTGTGGGCCGCGGTGTCGGGTTTGGCCCTCGCCCTCGGCCCGGTCATCGGAGGAGTGCTGGTAGGCATCTCCAACTGGCGGGCCATCTTCTGGTTCAACCTGGGCGTCGGGGTCATCGCCTTCACCATGGCGCTCGCCTTTGTCCCCGAAAGCTCTGATCGGGGGGATCGGCGAATCGACTTCTCCGGCATCGTGCTCGGTGCAGTGACCCTGGCGTCTGCCTCCTTCGCCGTCATCCAGGGAGAACAGTCGGGCTACCACACCTGGTGGATTATCGCCCTGTTCGCCCTGTCGGCTCTGAGTGCAGTGATATTCGTCGTCGTCGAGCGCACGGTGCACGATCCGATGCTCGATCTCTCACTCTTCCGCCGCCCGCCTTTCGCGGGGTCCAACTTCGTCGCCTTCGCTGTCTACTTCGGAACCTTCTCCATCTTCTTCTTCACTGCTCTGTACCTCCAGGAGGTGGCCAACGCCTCGGCCTATGAGACTGCGCTCGACTTCATCCCCATGGCCGTAGCTCTCATCATCACCTCGGCTCTAACCGGGCCCTGGGTGGCGCGCATCGGCCCACGGATCCCGATGACCGTCGGCTGTGTCCTGGCCGGTGTGGGGATCTTGCTGACGAACACCGTCCTCGGGCCGCACGTGGACTTCGCCACCCTCGGGTGGGTGCTGCCCATCGCCGGAATCGGGTTCGGAATGGCGCTGGTCCCCGTGACCTCTACGCCCTTGACGGTGGTGCGCCCCGAGCGCTCGGGCATGGCCGCGTCGGCTACCAACACCAGTCGGGAAATGGGTGCAGTGTTCGGAGTGGCGATTCTCGGGGCTCTCGTGAACGCCAAACTGACCGGCCAGCTGGCGGCACGCCTCAAAGCCATTGGCATCCCACCGAGTTTCCAGAGCCTCGTCCTCCACGCCGTCACCGGAGGTGGAATCGGCAGCGGTGGCGCCGCCAACCAGGCTGAACACTCTAAGAACGCGGTGATCGCCAAGATCGCCACCAAGGTCGTCAACGCAGCCTACGAGGCCTTCGGCTCAGGCCTGCACCTGGCATTGGAGATCTCCGGGGCGCTCCTCCTTGTGGGCGCCATGGTGGCCACCCTGACGATCCACCGGACCGCCGGGCAGACCTATGACCTCTGATGCAAATTCCGGGACGGCTGCAAGTCCAGCTGAAACGCCTAGACGGCGCGGACTAGGTAGCATCACTCATTGGAAAATCGACGTCGAGCGCGTAGCATCGGGACATGGGCAGAATGACCGGGCTGACCAAACGACGTGACGTCGGGACGGACGGCGACGCAGCCCAGTTGCTGATTCACCTCGAAGCGGCACGCATAGCCCTGCGTCGACTCTTCGAGGAGAATCTCGATGCCATGCAATACAGGGAGTCGGCCTAGTGTGCCACTGAGGTTGCGGCCTCAACGAACAGCGGGAAGTTCACCGATCCCCAGCCAGTGACCTCGCTGTAACTGGGCCCGGCTTTGCAACAACCGAGGCCGTATACATCGTTGTTGCCCTTGGTGATGACAACGAGGGCGCCCGAATGCTCCTCACCGAGCTGATAGAGCAGCGGGTTGATGAGACCGAGCGAGGCGTCGTGCTGAGATGCCTCTTGCTCATCTGCCAAGGCGACCCCTCCGGCGAGAAGCGGAGCTGCCGCGCTCGTCCCGCCACCTGGTTGCCAACCCGACGACGTGCAGCCCCTCGAGCAGTACGTCGCGATCGGATAGAGCACGTCAGCTTCGAGCGCCACGTCGGGCACAAGACGACCATGCCCCGCAATTCCAAGGGCCTGTTGATACCACGGACGGGCGAACACCGCGCTCTGTCCCCCCCGCTTGCCACACCAAGACCCAATGGAAGGTCGTTCCAAGCTTCTTCATTCTTGATCGAGTCATTGACATCTAGCCCGAGGAGGGACCCTCCGGCATCGGTCACGAACGGAGACGACGACGGGTATTGGACCGACAAGCGGGCACCAGAGTGATCTCTTGGTGCCGCGAGGTTGCAAGATGATCCGGTGTCGCCCGAGCTGTTCACGACAGTGATGCCGTTGGCGGCGGCGTCCATGAGGAGATGTTCGTCGAGCGTGTATGCAAGTGGATCCTGCGAATAAGAAGCGCTTCCACCAATTTCACAGAACCCGAAGCTGATGGAGACCACGTTAGGCGTCTGACCGTGCAGGAGCGCCCGATTCAGAGGTGCATCGAGAAGTTCGACAAGGCCAACAGCGGTACCTTCGTCCGCTGTGTTGATGACATCGATGGCGCGCAGCCGGGGGGCCATGGCAGCCACCATCTCCGTATCGAGAGATACCTCATCATGCGCCGCGGGAAAGTTCAGCGATGCGCGAGTACCGAGGCCAACCGGAATGTTCTCGATCTGTGGCGTCGGGAGCCCATAGCAGTGCGTGAACGTAGCGAGGTCGCTCTGTCTCCCGGGGACACCAGACAAGATCGCCACCGTCTGGCCCTGACCCGAGATATCCTCTTCGTGAAGGGTTTCGACACCGTAGGCGGTAAGAAATTGCTTAGGAGTGAAGAGTTTGGTCGACTCTCCAGCAACATGGCTTCCCGCCGAACACCCGCCGGGAGTTCCCATCGTTCCAAACGTTGAGCCGAGCAACGACCGTGTCACTGGTGTTGCGGTGCGTGGGGGAGGTCGGACAGGGGCGGCCGAGAGCACAGTTGTTGTGCCGAGAATGAGCGAAACGCTCCCGACCAGCGTCCGGGGTAGCTGCGGTTCGGTTTCGGGGGCGACAACCGTAGTGCTGCCATTTCCAAGCACCCGGTAGACGCGGAAGGATGTGTCGAAAATCCTGGCAGCTTGCCGGATGCTAATGGCTGCCTCTACGTAGGACGCCGTCGGATCAAGGTGGCCGACGATGCCTTGCGATCTCAAATATTCGAGCACGACGCTAACTGTCGGAGAGGTTGCTCCCGTGTGGCTCGCCAACCACGGCACGGTTTCGTAGTGCCGGTAGCTGGACGCGTTCGGATCGCTCACCGACTGAATGAGTCCCTGGAGGTTCGCATCTTGAAGCACGAGCGCGAACAAGACGTCGAGAATGGTGGCCGGATTCGCAGCGCCTAGGAGCACCGATGATGCCGGGTGTTGCCATCCCTCGAACACACGTGACCCAACAACGCGTGGACGTGGACCCCCCGTTTGGCGAGGGGGGCCAGAGGTCCCCAGGTTCGTCAGCACCAGGCTGGCGAGAGTGGCGGCCATGAGCACAACGATCCCCAACGCGATCGGTCGCGTAACTCCACTTCGCCTCATCTCCATGACCCCGAGGGGTGACGGCGATCGACGGCTCGTTTACATCCCACCGGTACTGACCACCTCTTTCCGGGTGGGGGCCCCTCGACCCACCGAGCTGACCCGGTAAATTACTGCCCGGTCGACCGAAGCCAGTCGAGGATCAGACTTCCCACGGGAGACGTGATTCGCTCGGCCCTGCTGTCCTACTCAGCTGGGGCGTTCGCCCAGGCGTTGCGTCAATGCCGGGACCGGCTCCCCTGAGGTGATCTGCCGCAGTCGATCGGCCAGAATGGCGCGGTGACTGATTCGTTCGCCGCCCGCTTCGCGGCCGTGCGATCCAAGTACGGACCGCTGGCCTGGGGACTGGACCCCTCTGGTGCGATCCTGGATTCTTGGGGAGTCGGGGACACGCCAGAGGGGTTGGATCGCTTCGCCGACATATCTCTCGGCGCAGCAGCGGGGACGGTCGGTCTTGTCAAACTCCAGTCGGCCTTCTACGAGCGTCACGGGTGGCGTGGGTTTCGCACCCTGCAGCGGTTGGTCGCCGGAGCGCGCAGCGTGGGGCTCTTGGTCATCGTGGACGCAAAACGGGGAGACGTCCGGACAACCAACGACGCCTACGCCGAAGCGTTTCTCGGAGCCGATGCCCCGCTCGGAGCCGATGCCCTCACGGTCCATCCCTACCTCGGCCTGGCAGCCATGGGCTCCTTCATTGCTCGCGCGACGAAGCGGGGAGTTGCCTTCTGGTCGTTACGCGCTCTTCAAACCCCGAAGGTCGAGCGATCCAGTCCGCGCTCGGTCGGTCGGGTCACAGCGTCGAAGAGAGTTTGCTCGTCCACATCGGGGATTTGAATGCCCGTCTGGCGCCCGAAGAGATCGGGCCGATCGGTGCCGTAATCGGCCCCACCCACATTGACCCGGGCCTTGACCTCCTTTCCGCACAAGGCCTCTTCCTTGCACCTGGTGTGGGTGCACAGGGCGCCACCGCCTTAGAGGTGGCCCGAGTGTTTGCCACCTGCCCGAACCGAGTCATGCCCAGCGCGTCTCGATCACTGCTTCTTGGTGGTCCGGACGAGAACCGTCTACGAGACACCGCGGCGGCGCTAGCCGCAGAGTTCCACGCGGCCCTTCCCGGCTAGTGGCAAACCCGAGCAAAGGCTTCGGTCGAGCAAACCCCGCATGAACCGAACAACGCCCATCGCTCCCACCCCGGAACCCCGGGCTGGACCGCGAACCAACGAACCAAAGCGACCAAAGCGTCCCCGTTGAGCAACCGTTGAGGGGTAGTTGTCCATCTCGTGAGAGTGGACAGTCATCATCATGAGCAGTGTCGCTCAACGGCGTCTCGTTGCTGAATGGGACCGGTCTGCCTCCGAACGCTGATGACGAGACGGGCACTCCCGTTGGTCCGAAGTCGCTCGCTTTAGCACTTGCGCCGCGCCGAAAGTCTGTCCGCCGCCGCCGGCGGCGTCTCCTCGCCCTCGTGGCGGCGCTCTGCGCTTTGGCAATGCTCACCGCAGCGGTCCGCTCGGATCTCCAGGTCCGATCAGAACTGCGTCAAGATCGATTGGCGCTCGGGGTCATGAGGTCGCGCCTCGCCGTCACGCTAAGACGCCTGACATCGGTTCAGACCACCTTGAGCGCAACCAAGGGCGAACGCGACACCCTTCAAGTGGCGCTCAAGATCACGGCGTGGGAGCTGTCCGGCTCCGAGACGAACCTGGCGAGTACCCAAGCCAAACTGGCCAACGCCAACACGGGGCTCTCTTCGGATGGAGCTGACATCGCGTCGCTCAACACCTGCTTGGCCGGAGTGGGACAGGCGCTCAATCAGATCTCCGTTGGCGATCAGAACGGCGCAGTGACCTCAATGTCAGCAGTAGCGGGCAGTTGCCAGTCGGTTCAGAGTCAGGGCCAAGGGGGTCCGGTCTCCCCTTTTGATTTTCCCGACCCCGATGTCCTTCGGGTGGGAGGTACCTACTACGCCTACGCCACAAATTTCTGCGGCCGGGAACATCCAGATGATCCAGTCCACTGACTTGAAGCAATGGACAGTGCTCGGCGACGCACTGCCCCACCTCGCTTCGTGGGCAAAACCCGGTGGCACCTGGGCTCCAGGAGTCTTCGAGCTCAACGGTAGCTTCGTCCTCTACTACGCCGCCTTGGACGGGCACACCGGGAAGCAGTGCATCTCAGTCGCCGTGGCCGTCGAACCCCAAGGGCCGTTCGTCGACAGCTCTACGTCGCCTCTCGTGTGCCAACTGGACCTCGGAGGCTCGATCGACCCGAGCCCCTTCGTCGATGCCCATGGGACCCCGTACCTGGCGTGGAAATCCGAGGGAGCGAACGGGCAGCCGTCGACCATCTGGTCCCAGGAGCTGAGTGCCAACGGCCTTGCTCTCGTCGGGCCCGCCCCCACGGCGTTGCTGCAGCCCAGTCAAGGGTGGGAGGCGGGCGTCGTCGAGGGTCCCTTCATGCTGGTGTCATCGGACCAGTACTACCTCTTTTACTCGGCCAACAACTGGGACAAGGCCACTTACGCCATCGGCGTGGCGTTGTGCCAGGGTCCGGGCGGCCCGTGCTCCAAGCCCTTTGACCATTCCATCATCAGCTCGCAGGGGACGATGTCCGGTCCTGGCGGCCCCTCGCTGTTCACCGACACCCAAGGTGACCTTTGGATCGCCTTCCATGCCTGGTCGTCAGGGGCAGTTGGCTACCCCCACAGTCGCCTTCTGTACCTGCGCCAAGTCACGTTCACGAACCATCTCCCCGTCGTAGATTCCTCGACTTGACGGTCTCGCCAGTCGACGGATCCGGCGGAGATCTGCTCCGGGTAAAGCGCATTGTCGATGGCGGGCTCTGCCTTTCCTCGTGCTGCACCCGGTCCCGGTGGCGTGACGGGTCGCCCCGGGATCGAGCGCCGCTCTCCCGTTAGGGTTGGCACATTCATCTCTTGGAACACCCACACCGAAGACGGGGGGCGACAACCCATCGTTGGCGTGGGCACGGAGCTGTTCACCAGTGACAACGCGCTTCCGCCGAGTGGCGGCCGAAGCGGTAGCACTGGGCCTCGTCGCGCTGGTTGCCTGCGATTTGTGGATTGTTGGTTTCCGGACCTGGTGGGATCGACACTCACTCACGGGTTCAGTCGTTTCAAGCCTGTTGGTGCTCGCCGTGACGGCGCTGATCGTCGACGAGGTGGTTGCGAATCGTCAGCGTCGAGACCGTGCCGTCACGGTGGCCGTCCAGGGTTTGATCGTGTTTGGCCAAGCTCGTCGAGCCTACGACGCGATCTCGGCGAGCGGCGTCGACCAGTTGGGTGCGAATGGTGCTTCTGAGGAATTGCGGACCTTGGCCGTCATGCTGCTGGCGGCATCGCCGAGCCTGTTTGACGATCCCGAGGCACGTCAGTTTCTCGAGCAGGTCGAACGGCTCTCCGCGTCCATGCTTCTTTGGGTCTCTGCATCGCCTGCGGCTGTCCCAAGCACGGACGTTCGTGGGCGGCTCGCCTCCGAGATGTCCCGATTGAAAGCGAGCGTCGAGCCGCTGGTGGCGCGGATTCCGCCCGCGGACCGCACTGTCCTCGAAGGAGAGCCAAAGCCATAACGGGAGGAGGAGGCGAACGCTGTGTTCGTCTCCCTCGAACATGTGGCTCGTCGAAACTCAACAAGGCGTCAACCGGTCGCTGTGCCCATTGCATTTGCGGGTGTGCGAGCGTACCGTGGGGCCTAGAAACGCCCCGCTCCGGTCGGGCGTGACAGTGCCACCTCTCCACCAAGAGAAGGTGACTGGAAACGGCGCCCAGGCCCCAGGCCGGGGCGCCGTTTGCGCGGGGGTCCCGATCGAACCGGGCGCAGGATCGTCGACACGCTATCCGCACCTTGGAGACTTTGTGCGTGTTCCAACGCTCAGCGTGCGGATTCCATGGGGTCCGTAAAAATGACTCTTCAGGTCTTGTACCCTCGGGACGTCGCATGAGACTATTGGGGCTTGCGGGGGACCAAGGCCGGCCGATAGCTGGGGGCACGCGTCCTCGATAAGGGCTTTCTGGGGGGTGGGGCTGGCCTCGGTGGACCACACCGGCCGATCCAGCCATGAGTTCAGGGCCGGTTAGGGGGGCACGATTTCTAGAACGATCCGCCATCGCGGACGCCAGATCTTCATGGGGGTCCTGGCCGTGGCGCTACCGCTCACCAGCGTGGCGCTCCTGCAGACACCGGCCTTCGCGGCTCGAACTGTCCGCAGCTGCGTCCTCGGTGTCGGTACGAAGCTCGCGGGGTGCGATCTGTCGGGGGCCGAGCTCGCCGGTGCCAACCTCGCCGGCGCCAACCTCACCCGTGCCCATCTCAGAAACGCCGACCTCGCCGGTGCCGACCTCGCCGGCGCCAACCTCAGGTACGCCACCCTCGATGGGGCTGACCTCGCCGGCGCCGACCTCGCCGGCGCCAACCTCACGAGCGCCTATCTCAAAGACGTCGATATTTCCGGCGCCAACTTCACCAGAGCCATCCTCTTCGACATGTCCTCGGCCGGGATCGCCGAGCCCCCGGCCTCGTTGCCGCCGTACTGGTCACTCGTCGACGGCTACCTCGTCGGCCCAGGCGCCAATCTCGAGTACCGCAACCTGACCGGCATCAACCTCGCCGACCTTCCCCTCAAGGCCGCGTACTTCGACTACGCCAACCTGACCGACGCCAACCTGACCGACGCCCACCTCAAGTACGCCTACCTCGAACACGCCAATCTCACTAACGCCGACCTCTTTGGCGCCACCCTCAGCCGCTCCAACCTCAGGCACATCATATGGAGCAACACGATTTGCCCAGACGGCACAAACAGTAACAACGACCGAGGCTACACTTGCGGGCAACACTGGCGTGCCTAGGCTGAGCAGCACCGAGAGATAACAAGCGAATCTTGCAGCACGCACCGACACGACATCCGCAAGGCGTCCGACTCCCTATAAAGGTACCCACCGCGTGGTGGGCGATCCGAGCCACTGCAGTACTTGGCGACGAGTCGTCGGACCATGGGGAGTCCACGCAGAAGGAACCGCGCCGACGTTGCGAAGCTCGGCAGACTCTTCGATATTCGCGGTGAGAGGATCTGTCGTGAGTCCACAACGAGTTGCACCCGGGTCGACACCGAAGAGGCTCGCCGCGTTCAAGCCGAATATGGCTGCCTTCAAGTCGTCTGTGAGGGCCGGATAGCGATAGAGATCCTGGAACTCGGAAGTGATCTGAAAGGCGCGCATGGCCATGATCTGCGGCTGGGGACTGCCGTACCAGATGGCGTCGGTTCCCCACATGACCCTGTCCTGCCCTACCCGGCTGAGCACCTTCCCCAGCGCGTGTGCGGCCTGGTCCGGCTGAGTGAGTAGTTGTCGCCACGCTGTTGCCAGGTCCACCCAAACGTTGTCGTTCGGTGGCACGTTGTGACGGTCGAGGGCGGCCAGCAAGCTGTCAATCCCAACGGTGGCGGTCGGATCGTAAGGGCCTTCGACGTGAGAGGGCTGCCAAGCGGCGTGGTAGATCACGAAATTCATATCGGGAAACTGTCGTGAGATTGCGACGATGTCGTCGGGATGATTGAAGGCCGGATCGAAGTTCACCAACGGGAGTCCTTTGTGGCCAACGAAGACCTTCACTCCCAGGTCGTGCGCGTGTTGGACGGTCGGAAGGCCGATGGTTGGATCCTCCAATGAGAACCCCTGGGCCGTTGGGCTCCAAGCGGTGTAGACCTTGAACGCAGCAGGCGGACCTGACTGCGCGGCGCTTGACATCTCATCGAGCGTGGCACCAATGGGTCCGACGTTGGGAGCGATGATGTTCTGGACCAACAGACGACTCGCTCCCCCACCATCGAGCCTGGCGGTGATCTGTTGGGTGCCCAGGGCGTCGGGGAAGGGTACGGGTGCGGTCGAGCTGCCCGAGTTGGGGACGTCGCTCAGCATCGCCATTGTCGTATCGCTCGCCAGGAAGAGATCGTGAAGGTACGTGGCACGATCGACGCAGTCGAGTCGAGGGTCGTCGGAGCACCCCGGTGGGAGCATGCCGAGGATGAGGCCGACTGTCTCTGGGGCGTTTTGGACCCAAGGACCGCTCGGGATCACGTGGTGGGTGTGCACATCGAAGATGAACTCGCCGCTGCCGTTCAATGCCTGTTGACACGCTGCGGTGTCTTCGGGGTTCGGTACATTGAACGTGCCTCCTCGGCCGACCGAAGCGTGTTTCGACGATCGATTCGCGGCTGCCGTACACCCAGCCAGCTCGAAGGTGGCAAGTGCTGCCGCCACGGCACCCGCACTCTGCAGGAATCGACGACGGTCTACGTGGAGACTTTTCGCCGCCGCATCGATAGACGAGCGAATGTGGTCGTTCATGTCCTGGTCACGCGCACTAGCTGACGCCGGGACGAACTCGCCATTGGATACCGGTCCGGCGAATAGCGGCAGGTGGTCGGGTGCACCGTCCTGCTCCCGCTTCCTTCGAGAGAACCGGCCTATGGGGGCCACGGGACGAGGCTATTCCCGGTTTCAGTGGCAGTGGGACAAGGCATGCCTTCACGAGGCAGGCGTCCAATCAGGCCGTTGATCCTGCCCCCGGTCAGATGGCCCCCCTGCCCAGACCACAAAGCTGCTCTCGGCGCTGATAAGCCGTTCCCCCGTCGACCGCTGCCGCCTTGAAGACAGAGATCGCATTCGATGATAAAGCTATGGCCATGGGCAATGACGCCGCCAACCGCCACGTCGTGATCCTGGCGCCCATGCCGCTCGAGATGAACGCCATCGTGACCGCTTTCGGGCTGAGCCGCACCGCCGGCGTTACGAGCGCACCTTGGACGGGTCAAGTCGGCAACTCCAGTGTGACCGCCATGCACATCGGCATGGGGCCGACTTTGACCCGAGTGGCCGCGGCCCGGTTGTTCGACGAGACGGTGCCCGACCATGTACCGGTCGACCACGTGATGATCGCCGGAATCTGCGGCGGTCTCGACCCCGACATCGAGGTCGGAACCCTGATCAATCCCGAGTTCATCATTGAGTACGCGACCGGCGCCACCTACCTCCATACCCCCCCGGGAGATGTCCCCCGGGCCGGCAAGCTCATGACTACCGAGAACGCAACTCTCGACAGCGGGCTGAGCCAGCGTTTCCGAGACGAGGGCTGCCTCGGTGTGGATATGGAGTCCTCGGCCGTCGCCGAGGTCTGCGAGGCCCAAGGTTGCCCGTGGTCGGTCTACCGTTGCATCGGCGACAGGTTCTTCGACGGCCTGCTCGACCAGAGGATCGTGGCGGCGACCAACCCCGACGGCTCGGGCAATATGGCTGAGATCGGGCGGCTCATCGCCGCCGAGCCCGAGTTGGCGGTGAAGCTCGAGCGCCTGAGTCGCGACACCACCCTGGCCGCCCGTATGGCGGCCGAGGCAGCGGTCCGCGGCTGCGCCGCCCTTGACTCGTAAGGAGACGGCCCTCCTCGACGCGCCAGCAACAGCCTCGTCGATCATCTCCTTGGCCTTTGCGCAATCACCCCTACGTCAGCGAAGCTGCTGCACCGCGGCCGCCAAGGTGTCCTCCTGAATCCAGTTGTTCTGGAAATGGCGGTTGGGTTCGATCATCTGGTCGTGGTACCACCAGAACAGGTAGACCCCGAACGAGAATATTGTTGCCACGACGCGCCCGGCGTAGTTGTTCTGGCCTTTCACCCGAGCTTGGTCGGGTGCAGCCACGGCATGGCCGAGCCGTCCGAATATGAGAGACAGCTCGTACTCGACGCCGACTTCGGCACGATCGTGCTTCACGAGGTCTTGATCCAAGAGGACGAAGGCAACGATCTCGACGATTCCTCGGGCCACGATGGAGAGGACCAGCCAAATGACCGGGTCGCGGAAGTCCGCCGTCATGCGTCGGAGCACCGACATGTGGGCCTCAGCTCTCTGGAACGACGGGGTGAGCTCAGCTTGCAGTCCACGCCGGCCGGCCGTTTCCCAGCCGAAGGCAAGGGCGGCGTCAAGTAACTCGACACGCCTCATGTTGTGGTCCCTCATGCGACGTACCAGTTGATAGAAGACGTAAAGGCCGTAGATCCCGAGGGTGAGTACCGTCCAGCCCAATGCTGACCAATAATTGAAGATGTAGTCCGTATCGACACGGCGTTGCCAAGCCGCGTAGACGCGGTCGGCCCAGGGCATCGGCGGTGGCCCCGGTATCGAACCAGCGCCCAGCGTGGTAGGGAGCGCCGGGTATTGGGGAAGAGAGCCGGGAGCGGGTGCCTGACCGCCGACCGGACCAGAAGGCGGTATCTGGTTCTCTTGTTCGTCGTCGACCATGGGCACCCCTCAACTAGACGAGCTGATCCTAGGGAACTACTTCTCGCCATGCTCTTCTGGCAGCCCTGTGCCTACGTACTCCAGCTACTCACGTCGCACGAAAAGGGGCCAGCACCTGGCTCACGAGGTCGGCGGTTCCCCACGCGTTTCCCACATGTGCGACGACACAGAGCAACTCCCGGAGATGAAGGATAGGCATTCTGGTCTTCCAGCCGGGAGCCAGGGGCTGAAGCTCTCGGTATCGATCGAAGAAGCGAATCGAACCCTCCGGACGACGCTCGCACCACATCATCGAAAGATCGACCTCAGCCCACCCGAATGAGACCGCGGGGTCGATCAGCACTGGCCGGCGATCAGGTGCGGTGAGCAAATTGCCGCTCCACAGGTCGCCGTGGGTCAGAACCGGTGGCATGTCGGGGACAAGCGACGGCAGTCGGTCACAGAGCCTCTCAAGCGCACGTTGATCCTGCTGGGCCATGACTCGTTGGGTCATAGGCTCTCTGAGGTATCGGAGAAGGCGATGTTCGGCAAAGAACTTATGCCCCCCGACCGTCCAATCGTTGTGTTGAGCCAGTCGACCAAGGAATCCGTCATGGTGCCATCCGAAACGACTGTGGACTGTGCTCGCATGCAGAGCAGCGAGATCGGTGGCCAGTCGCTCCCAGTAGCGAGGATTATCCTCGGCGGGCTGGAGCGATTCCAGGAGGAGAAGGTTCTCGAGATCGGCCAGCACATCTGGGGTTCGCACACAGCAAGTGGCCCGAAGCGCGGCCAGGCCAGAGGCTTCGACCCCGAACAGGCCTTGTGGTACGTCTGTCATGGTCTTGGCCACGAGATGGGAGCCGTCGGCGTAGGTCAATCGCCAAGTCTGCGCAACGGCACCTCCGGACATTGCAACTATCCCCACGAGCCCCTCTGCCCGCCCAATCGCATGCAACCCCCTTTCGATGGTGAAACGGGTGGCCTGATCGGGGGCGGGCATCGGTTGAAGCCTAAGGGTGGACGGCGACGAAGCTCCCGCCACTCCACCCGGCATCGTGCCGCTCACGACAGCACTCTACGATCCGAGCAGACCCCCAACAACGAGGTCTATCGTCCCGCGCCGGCTCGGGTTGAGCTGACGAAGTGCCGGCGGCGGCGGGCGTGTCTTGGGAGTACCATCCTCAGCGATAGGTGATCCCCGAAGGGAGGGCACCCTGACGACGCCCCAGACCCTGGCGTCGGCGAGCGGACGTACGGTTTCATGATCCGGGTACCGCCGACCTCGTCGTGCCCAGCTGACATGAGTCGAGACGCAGGCTCTCCTCTGGCCAAGAGGCCCAACTGGCTCCTGCTCTCCCACCTCATCAGTTTCGGAGGGCTTGCCGCATTTGTCGTGGCACTCCTGGCTCTTCACGGTCTTCGCGGCGCCTTGAATCCCTTACAGCACACAGTCAGTGAGTACTCACTGGGCAGCTACGGCTGGCTCATGCGGGCCGCCTTTGTCGCTCTGGGGCTCGGCGTGCTGGCTACAGCAATGAGTCTTCATCTCATGCCCGAGTCCTCCTCGTGGCGGCCTGTGGGACTTCTACTGCTCGCTTGTACTGCCATCGGGTTGTTTCTCGACGCCGGCTACAACACCGACCACCCTCGAGTTCCGGAAACCGTCGATGGCACGGTACACGGCGTCGGCATGCTGATCATCTGCCTCACGTTGCCGGCGGCTACCTTCGCACTGGGCTTCGACTTGGCGCGAAAAACCAGCGCAGCTCGGGTGCAATTGCTCCGATCCCTGGGCGTTGCAGAACTCTTCGCCATTCTGGGTTACAAGATGAGCACGATTGCGTCTCGTGGCTTGACAGAGCGGGTAGCAATAGCAATCGCCGTAGCTACCTTGGTCCTCTTACGTTCATTGGCGGTCTCTCGCACTCGCGGAGGGGTAGCACCTCCGCCCTCTCTGACCCGTATCCGGAAGCCTTCGAGTGCGCGCACCTCGGCCCTCTCTCCTGTCGGCGACCCACTGATGAGGGCACGACGAACTAAATAGGTCCTACGGCCTTCGGATCTCCGGCAAAATTCTCGGCCGCCTTGCGATCCTCGCGGCTCCCCCCATGGACTCGCGCTCGTGACTCAGCTCCGTTGCTTGGGCCAGGAGCCACGATTCTCCCTTCACGGGCCCACTATGCCTGTGGGCCGGGAACTCTTTCTCAGTCGTCAACGTCTGAGACTGGGGGCAGCGCGAGTACCAGGAGGTCGAAATGGCTGGGCGGCAAGTGGTCGGAGCACTTCTGGCGGTCGTAGCGATTGTCGCCGTCGCCTGCGGGGACCCTCGGCACACCTTGAAGCCGTCTCGATCCGCATCCAGCGAGATACCGGCTCGGATCTCGTCCAAGATCGTCGTGGACGCCGCTGCCACCCCTGCCGGATGGGTACCCGTTGACTACGGCGATGCCCAGCTCTCAGTTCCAGCGGACTGGTACGTCACGCTCGATGGCTGTGAAGCACCCAATGCGCCAGGGACGATGATGCTGCAACGACCTGGCAGTACAGCCACCACACCTGGCCAGGGATCGCCGCCCTGTCCCATCGAGACGGTGCCAGAAGCAGGGTCGTCGGGGGTGAAAGTCGGCCCCATCGAGATATCGGGGCGGTTTACCAACCCCCCACCAGTGGTGATCAACGGGATCGTGGTGGACACGGCGGGAGAGACCGCCTGTGCGGCGTCGGGGCCGTGCCCCACCTGGTACGTGGTGCCGTCGCTCGGGGTCGAGATCGTCGACGACGAAAGTCTCGGCGAACGGACCCCGGTGATCGACACACTCGCCCATTCGCCGCGGGCGGTGGCGCTCGCCTCGGGTTCTGTGCCCCCTGTTCCTGCCGGGTGGCACCTCGTCTCCTTCGGGGGGATCAGCGTTAGCGTCCCGGCCCAATGGCCGGCGCAAGTGCTGTCGAACTGGACCACCGGCTGCGGGTTCGAATTTGTCATGAACGAATCGGGTGTGACTTTCGATCGCGGGTCCACCTCGATCCTGCCGAGCTGCCCCAGCCAGTCGCTCGGTGGGCAACCAACCCAGTTGCCCACCGACGGGCTGCTGATCGACCCCGGGATGTACGGGCCAATCTTCCCCGATACTGGCCTCGGGACGTGCCTGAACATCCACGAGCTGAGCGTCTGCCCCTCGGTGAGCGACCCTTACGGAATCCTGGTGGCCGCTGTTCACGTTCCCGGAAGAGCCCAGCCGGTGGCGATCGAGGTTGGACTGGCAGGCTCGGGCGTAACAGCCCGGGCTATCCTGCACTCGCTTCGCGTGGCCTAGGGACTTGGCCCAGCCCTTTGCCGGCGAGTCCACACTTCGACCTCGAGGTCTCCACAGAGGCCACGATCTCAGGAGCGTTCGCGCTCGCTAGCGTGCACTTCGCGGAAGCCTCCGATAAAGGTGATCCGGTTGCCGTCGGGGTCGATGATGGTCGACAGCCGCACGCCCTTGTTCGCCGTTTCGATATCGCCCGAAGTCAAACCCCTTGCCATGAGTTCGGCGATGTGCTTTTCCAGGTCGTCGACGGCAAAATTGAGGAGCGTGGACCCGACTCGTTCTGGATCATGAAACACCTGCATCCAACCCTTGTCGGCGATCCTCCACTCGACCAGTGTGGTCATGGGATGATTGTCTTCCGGGCGACCCATGAGGAGCTCATACCACGGCCGCGCCGTTTGCATGTCGGCAACCGGGACAACGGCAAGCACGTGGTCAATGGACATGATTGAGCCCCTCTGTTACCTGGTCCTTTTTCGTGATCCTTATCACCGAATCCCCAACCCAGAGGAACGCCGCGCTGCTATCTCTTTAGACGTCTCTCAGAGCGCCATGGGCAGCGGCTGCATCCAGCCGGTTTAGGCAGATTCTGTTTTACAGCGGCACCGATGGGTCCAAAAGCGCGATCGCTTCCCTTATGGCAATGACCAATTCAGCCGAGCGGCGAGGATTGTAGAGGGGTCCCTCGCCATTGCTGAGAAGCCAACTCACCATGGCCGTGCCGCGTGCCGGAGCCGGTCGTGGAGCCACGAGTGAGTTGAGCATCTCTTGTATGTGAGGTTCGCACACGAGGATATCTTCGCGGTTGAGGGGCACTCGCAGATTGCGCATGACGGGAGGCCTACGCGCTTGTACCAGGACGTTTTCCCAGTTTTGGACCAATTCGCCACGCTTGAGCGGTGCGACGAGCACATGAGCTCGGGCGGCCAAGCGTCGGTTGGACTCGGGCGGGCGTCCCAGCGCGAGTTGGCGATCGAGAGAGGAGGCCAAGAATCGGCCCACAAGGCGGTCCCATCGCCGAATGGATCGAGCCCTGAGTTGCTGAGGGTCGTCAGGGTCCATGACGAGCAACGTCGTCGATCCTGCACATGGCCCTTCAGACTGAACGCGCCCCGACCGCCGCTCCTGCCGGCTTTGTCGTCGGGTAGTCCCTCGCTCCTCGCTCGCCCTCTCACGTGCAATCACTCGAAAGAACCCGGCTGGAGTCATACCCCCATGGTGGGCGCAGACACCGAGCTCCGAAAGTGGCATGATTGACATAGTGCGCGACAAACCTGCCAAAGGGGGCGAACCAGCCAAATCAGCCAGCCCATCAAGTTTTCGGGACCCAGACCGGTCCCCGGCTGACCGCCGCGGTGTGTCGAAGCGTGCGTCCCACGATGTCGCCATCGTGGTCTACGACGGGTTCACCCCATTCGAGCTCGGTGTGGTCTGTGAAGTGTTCGGCGACGACCGATGGGTGGCTCCGGGTGATCCGTGGTACCGCCTCTTCATCTGTGGGGATAACTCGGCTCCGGTGACAGCGGACGGTGGCTTCCAGATCCTGGTGCCTCACGGGCTAGAGATGCTCGCCGAGGTGGACACCCTGATCGTGTCACCGACGTACCGACCCAGAGACATATCGCAAAGCGTGTTTGAAGCACTGCGGCAAGCGCACGCCCGTGGGTGCCGAATCCTTTCCCTGTGCACGGGAGCTTTTGTCCTGGCCGAAGCAGGATTACTCGATGGGCGACGTGCCACCACGCACTGGACGGAGTGCGACGACCTGGCCCGCCGCTATCCCCTCTTGTCGGTCGACTCCGATGTCCTCTTTGTCGATGAGGGCGACATCCTCACGTCCGCAGGCAGTGCCGCCAGCATTGACCTCTGTATGCACGTGGTCCGGCAGGACTACGGGAGCGAGGTCGCCACGCAACTCGCCCGTCAACTGGTTGTTCCGCCGCAACGCGACGGGGGCCAAGCCCAGTATATCGAGCACCCGCTTCCGGTAGTTGACAGTTCCAACATGTTCGCTGACACGGTTGTATGGGTGCAGGCCCATCTCGACGAACCAGTGACCGTCGAAGACCTTGCACTCCGTTCTGCCATGAGTCCCCGAACGTTCGCCCGTCGATTCCTGGTTGCCACGGGAACCACTCCCTACCAATGGCTACTCCGCCAGCGTGTCCAGCTCGCTCAACGGCTGCTCGAAGTCAGTGACCTATCAATCGAGTCAGTGGCAGAGAAAAGTGGTCTTTGCACGGCAGGCAATCTCCGCAAGCATTTCAGCCGGATCGTCCACATCAGTCCCCAGGCCTATCGCCACACGTTTCAGGACCGCAGTACCGCCTGACACTGGCCGCAGGCCCCGTCCCCCTGGGGCCCCGGGACGGTGGCCCAATCGGGAAATCTGCCGGGTCAGGATGCCCGGTCCGCCGGCGACACGCTCGGGAGCCGACACCCAATGTGGAAACTCACCAGGGCGCTTCCCAGCATCAGCGTCGTGCGGTGACAAGCCACGCCCCGGAACCCAGTCGCACACCATGATCGGGTTCGAAGTGCTCGGCGAGCGCCTCCGTCACGGCGTTGACGGCCCGAGCGCGAGCATCGGGGGGCGCGGGGTCGAGGAGTGCCCGAGCAATATTGGTACCGAGCAAGAACTCCAGACTGGCGTCGAGAGTCCCGCCTCCACCAAGAATGATCGTCGGAGCGAGGGACTCGATCTCCACCCCCGAAAAGCCAGCCTGCAGGAGCACCGTTCGGATCTTGTCTGAGGACGACAGTGAGAACATCCCCGGACCATCTCCCCCACCGAGATCCGGCACCGCTACATGTGCCGCTGCTGCGAGCCCCGGCACCAAGAGCCACGGGTTCGCTTCCAGCGGCTGCCAACACACGAACACCAACCAGCCATTGGCCACGAGCGCCGATCGTAGGTTGGCAAACGCCTTCACCGGGTCGTCGAAGAACATCACCCCAAAACGGCTCACCACTACGTCCATCGTCTCGACGGCGAATGCGTGTGTCTGGGCGTCAGTCTCAATGAAATCGACGTTCGACATTGCCGCCTCCCTCCCACGTCGGCGTGCTACATCGAGCATCGGGGCGGATATGTCCACCCCGACGACATGATGGGCTCCGCCACTCGCGATCTCGAGCGTCGTGGCGCCACAGCCGCATCCCACATCGAGCACGCGCGCGCTGGGACCGGTAGTCAGCCTTGCGAGCAGCGCGTCAGCGAACGGAGCGAGCTGGCGATCATAGCGGTCGGCTTGCTCGACCCAGTGCTGCGACTCTTCGCCGTTCCACCGCTCGACCTGCTCGGAATTGGCGTTCAACGCTTCTCCTCAACCTGGTCTACGGCGGCGGTCCCTCGGCCAGGGTCTCCGCGACTGAGCAGCTCGATGGCTTCCGATACGGATGTGTCCGCATTGACTCTCGGAAAATCTTCACGCGTGTTGAGGTGTGGGAATGGGTCGTGAGGCACTGCAACGCCCAAGGCGTCACACAATGGCCTCCACCCATCACCCGGTTGCCAATCCACGAGGCGCGCGGACGATACCGAGGCACGCACCTCGGCATTGTGACGCTCGTAGGCAGCAAGAGCTGCGTCCTTGTTGGTCCAATCCGAGGTGAAGCGAGTCGAGGCCACGACGCGCCACATCTCGAACCAGTCAGCTATCTCCGGTGGCAGCTGCGTCCCGTCGATGGCAAAGATCGTCTGGCTGGCGCTGTCCCACCAGGTTTCGCCGTCCCGGCGGGTCGAGAGGACGACCACGGCGTCGGGGTTGGCATCGAGTATCTCGGGCCAGAACAGGCACGCGGGGAAATCGGAGGTGGCGCCGTACCCCTCGAGCAGCGAAGGCCAGTCCACCTTGCCGCCCTCGGCCGCCTCACGCCACCGCACGACGTGTTCGGGGTGGCTGAAGACCTCGAGCATGTGGTAACAGGGCTGGTCGAGCAGCTGCTCGAGTCCGGTCTTGAGCGACATGGTGCCGGTCCGGCCAACTCCCGCACCTACGACCCGTAGCCCCATGATGGCCCCCATTCGATGCCCGTCAGCCAATGCCCGGCAAAGACTAGCCATGGCCGAGCTTCGAGGCCCTCGGCAAGGCAGAGCGAGCGGGTGCGTAGCGCACCTTTGGGGTTAACGGGACCGAGATGGAATCCCCTCGCATCACGAAAAGCCCGCCGGCAGCCGAACGGTATCGTTTCTTCGGTCGTCGCTGGGTCCCCCCGCCGATGTCGGTGACCGGACCTTTTCCGATTGGAGGTCTCCGCCGATGGATCCGCAGGCCGTCCTCGCCCTGTGCCACGAGCACGCCAGCGCCGAAGCCGAGCTCGACATCGCCCGGGTGCTGGCAACTCTCGTGCCGGCTCCACGGTTCGAGTTTTTCCCTCTCGCCAAGTCGGTGTCGGGGGGGAGAACATCGAGCGCTTCTACCGTGACCAGTACCCAAGGTTCGCGTCGCGGGTGGTGGGCTTTGAGTTGCTCGGCGAGTGGACCAACGAGCACGCTGCGATCCAGGAATACGTTATCGAGGTACGCGAGGAGGAACGCACCGCCTCCTATCACGTCATGTCGATGATGCCCGTCAACGGGGAGGCCGGACTGCTCACCGGCGAGCGGCTGTACTGCGACACGGGTTTCGTCCGAGCGCTGCTTGGGCCGCTCTGCGACCTACTCGAGCCGGTCACCACCTCGTGACCAGCCGCCCACCGGGCCCCGAGCCCGATGGCATGTCACTCCCCCGGGTGCCTCCCCTCGATTCCCCTTAGGGGCTGATCACGGATCGAGGCATGGCGCGCTCGCCGGAGGATGCAATTGGCAATGCCTTGTCATCCAATAGGTACGCTCGGCAACCATGACCCTCAGGCCACTCGAAGGCACGGCGCGGTGAAGATCGGCATCGCTCTGGGGACGGTCCGACCTGAGCGGTGGACCGAGGTCAGCTGCGAAGCCGACCGGCTCGGGTACGAGTCTGTCTGGATGCCCGAGCATCTCGTACTGCCCGTAGCCTCGGACGGAAGCCCCTACGCCGGAGCGGACCATCCCCCGATCCCCTCCGATGTCCCCGTCTTCGATTCCTTCGCCTATCTCTCCTACCTGGCAGGTTGCACCAAGCGGATCCGGCTGGGAACCCACGTCTACAACATCGGTCTCCGGCACCCCTTCGTCGTGGCCCGGGCTGTCACCACGCTCGACATCGTTTCCGGCGGCCGGGCTGAGTTCGGGGTCGGGGCGAGTTGGCTCGAGGCCGAGTGGGATGCCGTCGGTCTCGACTTCGCCAATCGGGGACACCGCGTCGACGAGGCCATCTCGGTTTGCCAACGATTGTGGAGCGATCCGGTCGTCGAATACCACGGCGAGAACTTCGATTTCGGTCCCGTCATGTTCGAGCCTAAACCGGTCCAGTCCCCGTGGCCTCCGATGCACATCGGGGGCGACGGGCCCGCCGCCCTGCGACGTGCCGCGAGCGTTGGCGACGGGTGGATCCCCATGAACCACACCATCGAGCAGATCCCACCATCCGCCGCGCGCATTGCAGAGATGCGCGAGCAAGCGGGACGCCCCGGGGCGGTCGAGATCACCATGGGCGTTCAGGCCGATCTCGATGCACTTCGGCGCGCCGCCGGAGCGGGCGTCGGGCGTGCGCTCGTGAGGCCGTGGTCGAGTGGGCGCCAGACCATCGATGGCTTGCGGCGATTCGCCGATGAGGTGCTCGCCGAAGCCACGACGCTACCGGTGGGTCATTCGAGCCCCTAGCCAATTCCGAGTGGTCTGGGCGGCTCCCAGAATGAGCCCGGGATCGATATCGCCGGCCCTGGATGACCCGGATCCCGACCGATGGCCAGCGAGGCGGGCCGAGGTTCAGCGAGGTCGAGTCACGAGCGGTTGGGTGCTCAGGGGCGGGCCGCGTACTTAGCCAGCGAGCCGAGCTGCTCTGCGGTGCCCACGCTGATCAGTACGTCGCCAGATTGGATTACGTCTTCGGGCGATGGGTTCGTCACGAAGCTGCCGTCGGGACGGCGAATGGCCAGCACCAGGGCCCCGGTGCGGTCGCGCAGCTGCGCCGAGCGCAAGGTGTTCCCCGACAGCGGCGAGGCAGGTGACACGGCCAGCTCCTCCAGGCGGAACTCGAGTGTGCCGTCGTGCATGACGATGTCCACAAAGTCCACCACGTGGGGCTGCGTCACGAACGACGCCATGCGGTCACCACCGAGTTGCTGAGGGTTCACCACACGATCAGCTCCAGCGCGCACGAGCTTCGGTTCCGAGGACTCGTTGCGAGCCCGGGCGATGATCTGAAGGTCGGGTCGCATCGACTTCCCGGCCACCGTCACATAGAGGTTATCGGCGTCGGTGTCGAGGGCCGCCACCAGCGAGGCTGCTCGCTCGATGCCGGCTTGGCGAAGGATCTCGTCGTCGCTCACGTCACCATGGACTGACGCGTAGGGCACCTCGCTGAGCCGCTCAGAGTCGCGGTCGACCACGACAACATCGCGGTCCGCATTGGCTAGGAACTGCGCCACTTCACGTCCAACCCGTCCCCAACCGCAGACGATCACGTGCCCGGACATGTGGGCGATGTCCCGCGCCATCTTGCGCCTCCTCACGAGGTCCTGCATGTGGCCTTCGATGAGCACCTCGAGCACGGCCGAAAAAGTGTAGAGCGCCGTGCCCACCCCCACCAGAATCAGGATGATGGTGAAGACCTTGCTCCCTGCGTTTAGCGCATGCGGAGAGTTGAAACCTACCGTCGTGACGGTGATGACAGTCTGGTAAAGCGCGTCGAGAAAGTCGAACCCGAACAGCAGGTATCCCGTGGTGCCCGCCACGACCACCAGCGCCAGGGCCCCCAGACCGATTCTCACCCTTCGAAATGGGTTCCGCATCCGAATCATCATGCCCGATGGAAATGCAGGCCCATCCCGGAGGAACGCACGCCGGAGATGTGGCGGGGCGGGGCAGGACGCGTCGACGACGCTCGCCTGGCCGATCAGACGCCGTATCCGATCGGCGGAGTAGCGTTTCGGTAGAGCCAGATCCAACAGGAGGTTTCGTGGTCGACGAGAGGTCGGGTAGCTCGGGTAATTCTTCACCTCAGGTCAATGGCGGCCCAGCCTCTCCGTCGTTTCCTGGCTACTCAGCTCTCCGTTCGCCGACTTCCGGGTACCCGCCTCCACCACCTCAGCACCCGACTCAACCACCCCAGCCTGCCGGCCCCTATGACCCAGGTGCTCCTCCCTACGGTTATGGTGTCTCTGCTTCGGAATCCCTCGATGTGTTGGGCCGGCCGTTTGCCACCTGGTGGCAGCGCGTCGTCGCACTTCTCATCGACACGCTCGTGATTTGGGTTCCCGGCACGATCATTCTGGGGATTGTCGATGCTACGACGTCAACCACGATCGTCGACACGTTCACCGGAAGCACGCACCGGTATGTCCCCTCACCTTTTAACCTCACGTGGGCCGTCGTTGTGGCCGCCCAAATCATCTACCTCGCGACCCTGGACGGGCATAGCCAAACGGTCGGCAAGCGGGTGTTGGGAATCGCGGTTCGAGCTCAGTCCTCGGGCCAACCGATCGGGTTCGGCCGCGCCCTCGGCCGCTGGTTCATCTACGTCGCCCTCTTCTACGTGCTGGTGATCCCGGGATTGTTGAACGCGCTCTCCCCCATGTGGGACGGCAAGCGACAGGCCTGGCACGACCACGCCGTGGGGTCGGTCGTAGTGAGGTTGCGGTAGCGGTCCGGTCGGCGGTCTCGGTCCCCGGGCTCGGGCGAGCAGGCATCGTCAGGTGGCATTGGCGCCTTCACTCCGGGTACTGGTTCGTCGACACGTCGGGCGTCCCCGGTCAACGTACCAATGCGAAGAGGCGCCACGCGCCGGGCACTCCTCTGACCTCATACTCGCCGCGGTCCTCGAACCGGAGGTCTGACCCGACAACGAGGTCTACCACAGTCCGGGACACCAGTACCTCTCCAGGCCGAGCCATGCTCTCAACACGTTGAGCAAGGTGCACGGCGATGCCCGCGACATCGTCCCCGCGGCGCTCGATCTCTCCGGTGTGCAGTCCGACCCGGACTTCCAGGCCGAGCTGACGGACAGCGTCTCGGATCGCCGCCGCACACTGCACGGCCCGAGCGGGCCCATCGAAAGTGGCAAGGACCCCGTCGCCCGTCCTCTTCACGAGATGGCCGCCGAATCGAGCGAGCTGTCGATCGATAGCCTGATCGTGTTGTTCGAGGCGTGCTCCCCAGGCGCGATCGCCCAGCGCCGACGCCTGCTCGGTGGAACCCACGATGTCGGAGAACAGGACGGTGGCCAGGAGGCGATCGCTGGCCGCCATCTGGCGGGTTCCCGTCAGGAACTCCTCGATTTCCCCGGCGAAGTCTGCATCGCTTGCCCACGGAACGTGATCGGCGGTGTCGATCTCCACGTAGCGAGCGTGGGGAATGTTCGCGGCGAGAAAACGACCGTGACCCACCCGACAAAACTGGTTGTCACGGCCATGGATCACGAGGGTAGGCACGCGCACTGTGGCGAGAACGGATCGAAGATCGGTTTGCGCGGCTCGCCACACCGCCCGCGCCGTCGCCGGGCTCGCCCCCCTATGGCCAGCTCGGCGCCACCAGGCGCCGAAACCCGCGTCGGAGACCATGCTCGGAGCCATAAGGGGCAAGTCGTCCCCAGCAGTAGCTCCTGGTTCGATGACAGATTCTTCGAAGCGCTCCAGGACGAAAGCAGGCACTCCGAACGGGTAGTCATCGCTTCGGGTGAGACGGGCGAAGCTGTTCACCAACACCAGGGCGCGGATGCGCTCCGGATGCGTCGCCGCCAGCAACACGGCAGCGAGCCCGCCGAAAGTGACGCCGAGAACGGCCGTCTGCCCTACCCCTTCTACGTCCATCACTGCCAGGGCATCACTTGCCCATTGCTCGACCGTCGGTGGATCAGACGTGCCCAAAGGGTCCGACAGCCCGATACCCCTCAGATCAAACCGAATCAGCCGTGAGAACGAAGCCAGACGGCCAACGTATGCCTGCCAGCGAGGCTGCTCGACGGTGGAGTCGACTGAGATGAGCGTGCCGTTGCTCAGCTCGATGAGGTCCAGGGAACCGGATCCCTCCACCTGGTACGCGATGTGCAGGCCGTCGATCGTGGTGGCATAACGGGTCTCAGGTATTTCTCCCACACAGCGGAGGCTAACGAAGCCGTCGAGTTCCCGCTCAAGACCCTGATCTGCCCGGGCGTTGCTGCGAGCACACACGACAACGGCCGTGACTTTCCACTCGACACACCAAGGGTGTACGTGCAAGCTGATGCGATGGACATTTCGTGTGCCTTCCCGCCCGGTCTGAGGACACCCGACCACATCGCTCTCGCCGAGTCGCTCGGCTTCAGACGAGCTTGGTGCTACGACACACCTGCCGCTTTCGCCGATCCTTGGGCGACCCTTTGCCGGGCCGCCGACCGCACCGAGCGAATCGGACTAGGCCCGGCCGTCCTGGTACCCAGCCTGCGCCACGTGATGACGAACGCCGCCGCAATCGCCACTTTGGCCGCGCTCGCCCCCGGTCGGACGGCGGTCGCCGTAGGCACGGGCTCCACCGGGCGATCCTTACTGGGCCAGAGGCCGATGCGTTGGGCAGATGTCGAGGACTACGTGCGTGCCCTGCGGGGGCTACTGCGAGGCGAAGAGGTGGAGTGGGAGGGCAACGTGCTTCGCATGATCCATCCTGACGGCTATGCCGCCGCTCGTCCCGTCAACGTGCCGGTCCTTATTGGCGCTGAGGGTCCCAGGGGCATAAAGGTGGCCCACCAGCTCGGTGATGGCATCTTCTCAGTCACAGGCGCCAAGCCCGGCTTTCCTTGGTGCGCTGTCCTGCAGTTCGGTACCGTGCTGGAGGACGGCGAGCCCTATGACTCGCCCCGGGTTCTCGACGCCTCCGGCCATGCTGCTGCCTCCTTCTACCACGGCCTTTACCAATGGAGCCCGGTCGGCGTCGAAGGGATGCCCGGCGGCACCGAGTGGCGGGCGAAGATCGAAGCGATCCCCCAACGCACTCGCCATTTGGCCCTCCACGAAGGCCATATGGTCTACGTCACCGAGCGCGACCGCGATGTCGTCACAGGCCAGATGATCGCCGAGCTGACTTTCACGGGAACAGTCGAAGAGTTGGCGGAAAGGCTGGCAAGTCTGGAGGCGTCGGGCGCCACCGAGGTCGTGTTACAGCCGGGCGGACGCGACGTGGCGCGTGAGCTGAATGCCTTCGCGGCCATGGCCCGCCTCGCCGTATAAGGGAAGACCGAGCCTGTTGGCGACCGATTGCCGCCACCGGTGTCCTTGTCTGAACTGATCGTTTGCCTGCGCGGAGCCGTTGACCAGCAGTCGGGGCGCTGCCCTAGGAGTCGAAGATTTTCTCGTTGGCCACCCCGATCGAAGCGTGCATCTGGACCGCCTTCCATTGGCCGTCTTCCCGGACGAAGACTCCTGTCATCCGGGTAGCGCGTTCGGCCCCCTCGCTGTTGGTGAACTTCCCTGTACCCTCTGTCCAAGCCACGTCGCCGAGCACGTGAACAAAAATCTGCCCATGCTCGGCACGGATCTGACTCTCTCCCACCGACATGGCCTCCCTGATCCCAGCAACGAGCTCTTGCTTCGTCCACCATTCGTCCGCATCGGTGCCGATGTGGATCGACCCGGGTCGGTCCGACAGAAGCGAGTTCAGTTTTTCGCCATCCCCGGCGTGGAGCGCTTCGGTCATGCCATCGATGAGCGCTCGCACTTCCTTCTCGGCATCGGAATCAGCCACCTCTGCCCTCCATCATTCGATTGCGGCTCCAGGAGATCACTATAGATTCAGCAATCCTGCCCATCCGCCGTCTCACTCGGACCCTTTCGAAGGTAGCGTTGCTCGAGTGCCACGACACGGGAGGGAGCGGTGCGGGAACAGGTCGATTTTGGTGCCGAAGGCGGCGCCTCGGTCATCGAGGCGGTCACCACAGCTGCTGCGCAAGGACCCCTGGCGACCGAGATTCTGAGCAGCGCCCCGATCATCCTTCGTTACGCCGATGTGGAATCACTTGCGCGCGATCCCCGGCTGGCGGGGGTTGGCCTCACGGTCTTTGATCTCATGGGCCTCGACGAGGGGCCGCTTCGGGACTGGTACGGCGGCTTGATGTTCACAAACGAGGGAGAGGTGCACCACCGGTTGCGGGCCCTGGTGGCTCGGGCCTTCACCCCCAAGGCGGTCGAGGCAATCCGATCCACGGCGGCCGAACTCGCGGCGGGCTGTCTCGTACCGATGACTGCGGCTGGCGGCGGAGACCTCGTTGAGGCCAACGCTTGGCTCGCCATGCGGGTAATGTGCCGCCTTCTCGGTGTTCCAGATGCCGACGTCGCTGTCTTTGGCAAGTGGGCGGATGCCCTAAGTGTCACGTTCAGCTACATGGAACCTGACCAGATCGATGACGCTACCTCAGCCATCACTGCCCTCTTGGAGTACGTTGCCGAACTGGCGGAGCAACGCCGCGCCAATCCAGGACCCGACCTAATGACTGCGCTGCTTCATGCCGAGGCCAACGATGATCGCCTGACACGCGCCGAAGTCGTCTCGATGGTGACAAACCTGCTCGTCGGCGGACACGACACGACGACCAGCCAGATCGGCTGCAGCCTGCTGACACTTCTGAGCGAACCCGATCACGCGGACCACCTGCGAGCAAGGCCCGACCTTATGCCGAGCGCAGTGGCCGAAACCATCCGCCTACAACCGAGTATTCCGGCCATGCCTCGAACTGCTCTCGCCCCCATCACCGTCGCCGGTGAGGACTTGCCGGCGGGCTCGATGGTCTTTCTGTGTACGGCGGCCGCCAATCGCGAACCATCGGTTTGGAAGAATGCCGAGCACTTCGAGTCGGCCAGGTTCACCGACCCCAGCACGCCGCGCCTTCTCACATTCGGTGCTGGTCCGCACTACTGCCTCGGGGCAGCCCTGGCGCGATTGACCATCGAAGAATGCGCGCGTGCCGTGCTCAATCTGGAACGACCCCCACGGCTAATAGAAGATCCGGCATCGATCCCGTGGCGGACGGTACTGGGGCGATCACCCGCCCGCCTCCGAGTCACCATGAGTTGAGACACTCACCGGCAAGCCCGTGGCCAGGCGATCGCAAGGGCCTGGCCTCGGGTGCGGACCCTAAGCCGGTTGCTCCCACCGCACACGGTCGCTACGGTCCTGGGTTCATGGACACCATCTCGATCGACCTCACCATCTCCGACGCCACGAGGGGGCTGCGACTCCTGGACCACCCTTTCTACCGCCGGTGGGAAGCCGCGGAGCTGTTACCCAGCGAGTTGGCCACCTACGCCGGGCAGTACCGCCATTTCGAGGCGATGCTCCCGGAGTTTCTCGAGAGGGTGGCCGAGGCGCTCCCCATCGGAGATGCACGTGACGCAGTTGCGGCCAACCTGGACGACGAGCTCGGCGATCCCATCCCCCACCTCGAGCTCTTCGACAGGTTCGCTACCGCGGTTGGCGCCGATCTCACCGGCCCCACAGCGGCCACGGCCGCACTGCTCGCGAGCTACGAGGCGCTCCTGGCCGACGGTGCGGTGGCTGCCTTGGCCGGTCTGGTGGCCTACGAGAGCCAGGCCCCAGCCGTAGCCGCGTCCAAGGCTGCTGGCCTACGCGCCCACTACGACCTCGACGCTCGGGCTGTTGCTTTCTGGGATCACCACGCGACCGTCGACGTCGCCCACGCCCGCTGGACCGTCGAAGCGCTGGACGCCCTGGGTGCCGATCCTGAGCTCGTCGCCCGGTCCGTCCACCGTATTGCCGAGGCTTGGTGGGCCTTCCTCGACGAACGAGAGGCGGCACGCCCGGCTGCGTAGCTCGAAAAGCGAGGGCCAAGTCGGACAGGCGACACGCGTCCGCCGGGCGGCAGCACAGTTGATGCCAAGGCAGACCCAGTCGCCGTGACAACTCGAACCGGCTCGAAGGTCAGTCGAGTGCGCCGACACACGACGACATTGATGGTGATGGTGACAGCGGTCGCAATCGCCTCGGGGTGTACCGGGACTCAAAGGAAAGTGGCGCCCCCGCCGAGCGTGCCGGCGCCCACGATTCCGGCGACAGGCAACCCAGCGACGGGACCGGTTGGACCTCTCGGCGCTCCCGGTGGCCCCTTCCTCCATGACCGCTACGGTCGAGTCGTCCTCATGCACGGTGTCGACCTCGTGTACAAAGTGCCACCGTACGAAGTCGAGGTGAGCGGTACAGGCTCCAACGTGCTTACCGTGCCCGAAGTCCAACGGATGGCCTCGCTCGGGTTTGACGTGGTGCGCCTCGGGATCATTTGGAAGGGCCTCGAACCAGGCAGCGCACCGATCAACGATCCGGCCATCTGCGCTCCCGGAACGCCGCGAGCATCGGGGTCTCACCAGTTCAATACCTCAGTGTTCAATGCATATCTGACGAGACTCGATGCCACCATCGCCCTATTGGGCCAATACGGCATCTACTCCCTTATCGACATGCACCAGGATGTCTACAGCGATGTCTTCGGGGGTGAAGGCGCTCCCGATTGGGCGGTGTGCACCAACGGTGCAAAGCCCAAGCCGAAACTGAACGTCCCGGACTGGAGCGTGAACCTTCGGGGCCCCGGGGTCACGACTGCCTACGCGCACTTTTGGAACAACGATGTCGTGGGAAACCTGCAAGGTGAATTCGACTCGGTGTGGACGGGGGTGGCCGCTCACCTCCGGCGAAATCCGTGGGTAATAGGCTACGATCCATTCAACGAGCCCTACGGTCCGGGAATTCCCCCCTACGGCACCGGGGCGTCGTTCGACGCCGAGCTGCAATGTTTCTACGCCGGACGGGCCGATCCTGGAGTGAGCCAGTCCGGAAAGTCGATCACGTGTCCGGCCGACGACCCCAAAGTGGGTCTAATTCCCCGCATTGAGGCTGCCGACCCGAATCACCTCGTGTTCTACGAAGGGAACTACACAACAGATTCTGGTCCCGCCAATCACATCGGACCCATGCCGTTCCCACGCCTGGTCCTGAACTTCCATGACTACTGCTTCCTGCACGTCCCGAACGGCCCCGAGCCCCCAGATTTTGCGGCTGTGTGCGCCCCGACCGAGAACTTGGTCTTCGACGAGCACTCCTCCGAGCGTGCTCGAGACTCAACCCCCGAACAAGCCGGAGGACCAGCTTGGCTACTGACGGAATTCGGAGCGACGACCGACGCCAGCGACCTTGGGCGAGTCACCGCCGACGCCGACTCGCATTTGGTGGGGTGGATCTATTGGCAGTGGCTGAATTACGACGACCCGACCGGCTCCCACACCTCGGGACTCTGGCCGCCGACCGCACCCACCCAGACGATGCTCGAGGTACTCTCCCGAACGTACCCGTCGGCAATCGCAGGCACGCCTACAGCCATGTCCTTTGACCCTGCTTCGGGCCATTTTACGTTGAAATTCCGGGCGAACCCTCGCATATCCGAGCCGACCGTCATCTTCGTACCGGTTGCCATGCACTACGAGAGCGGGTACTGCGCGAGGGCTATTGGAGCTCGCATCACCTCCCCACCTGACGCCGGCTACGTTGACATCATCAATGGGGGGCAAGCAACGGACGTGACCGTCACGGTCGCCCCTGGTAGCTGTTGAAGCCGGGAAGAGAAGGGTGCGGAGGACCTCGGCGCGGCGGCCTCCCCAGGTTCACCGGGGCGTCCGAGCGGCCCCTGGGGACCTCGCCATGCACGGACCCGAATTCTCGGTTTAAGCGGTAACCCTCTTGGGGTATTGCATAAACCAGCGTCCGGGGCACCCGGTTGCCTCGCAAGCGGTACGCGATCTAGGAGGAAGAAAATGGTCGGTGGCACAATCATCAGCATCATTGTGTTCGCGGTGGGGGCGATCCTGGACTTTACCGTAACGGCTAGCACGACGCAACACGGGTTCAACATCAAGACGGTAGGTGTGATCCTCATGATCGTCGGCGCCGTGGGCTTTGTCGCATCACTTGCCTCGGGCGCGTTCATCGAGGGCGGTTGGCGTCGTCATCGCACCATTGTCGACGACGGTCACGGCCACGTCGCCCGCCGCGAGGACACGTACACCTGACGGAACAGAGCCTTTTGACCGCCTCTTCGGAGCAACTCTTCTTCGCAATCAGCGAGTCACATCGAGCGTCAGCAGATCGGTGGCCAGCAACACCTTGCCCTTGAAATGGTGCGTGGCCTGGTCGAGCCACTCCTGCTCGGTACTCGGGGCGGGAGCGGGCACGAGGTGGGTGAGGACGAGCGTGCGGACGCCCGTTCGATCCGCGGTCTGCGCGGCATCGGGCACCGACGAGTGGTAGTCCAGCACATCGGTAAGACGGGGCAGGTTGATTCTTTCAATGAGATCGCGCCGCACGACGGTATGTACCAGCACGTCGGCCCCCGAACAAAGTTCGTCAAGCCCCGCACAGGGCACCGTGTCCCCGGCGACAACCACAGACCGCCCTGCCTCGTCGATGCGGAACCCGACGGTCGGACGCACAGGGGCGTGATCAGTGGGGGCGGCCGTCACCCGCACGGTGCCCTCTTCGAAGATGACACCACGATCAACCTCGGTCACCGTGGCGGTGGGGCGCCACTGCAGATCCGCGTGGTGGGCAAGGCGGTAGTCGATGTCGGGCGCCAGCATCGCCTCGGTGGCATGGAGCAGAGCGGCCGTGCCGCCCGGACCGAAGACGGGCAATGGCCTGGGTATCAAAGACGTGACCCAGCGTGTCGTGAAGATGTCGTTCAGATCGGTGATGTGGTCGCTATGGAGGTGGGTCAAACACAAAGCCCGCAACGCCCCAGCACCGGACCCCACCGCTGCGGCGCGCATCAACACGCCACGCCCGCAATCAAAGAGCAGGTCTCCCGCCGTCGTACGCACCAGTGTCGACGGGCCGGCACGTTGCGGATCGGGAAGCGGGCTTCCACTTCCGAGAATGATCACCTGCATGGCGCTCCATGGCTCGCGCGAGATCGCGCAACGACCCTTTCGCTCACCCGAAGACTGGCATCGTCATGTGCCTATCCTGACAACTTGAATGCACACGCTCACGTGGGCCTCGGTGCCTCGGCCGGACGGGGGGTGCGTGCCGCTCGGACGGCGTCGGTGAGCTCCTGGCCGCTGATGGTCTCCTTCTCGAGCAGGACGTCCACCACCCAGTCAAGAGCGAGCGCGATTCTCGTTCAGCAACGTTCGGGCCCGTTCCTCGGCCTCGAGGAGCAAGCGGCTCACCTCTTCGTCGATGGCTCGCTGGGTGGCCTCCGCGTAGGGACGGGCCTGGCCCAGCGCAGAGCCACCGAGGTACTGAGGTCCGTCGGGCCCGTAACCGATGGGACCCAGTCGTGCCGATAGCCCCCATTCCCGCACCATCTTGACGGCCAGGTCGGTGGCCCCGGCTAGGTCGTTGGCCGCTCCCGTCGATGCCTCACCGAGAACGAGGACCTCGGCGGCGCGCCCTCCTAGGCGAATGGCCAGCGAGTCGTGAAGGTAGCTCTCGGCGTAGAGGTGACGCTCGTCCACAGGGAGCTGCTCGGTCACCCCGAGGGCACGGCCCGAGGGCAGGATCGTGACCTTGGCGACGGGATCGGCGTGCTCGGACAACAGAGCCACGAGTGCATGGCCCGACTCGTGCACAGCCACGGCGTGCTTCTCTTCGGGGAGAAGGGCGTTAGACCCGTCGCGCCGACCCAGGATGATCCGGTCACGGGCCTCGTCGATGTCCTGAGCAGAGATGACGTCTCGATCGTGCCGAACGGCCACGATGGCAGCTTCGTTGATCAGGTTGGCGAGATCCGCGCCCGAGAAACCCGGTGTGGCGCGGGAAACGGCGTCGAGGTCGACGTCTTTTCCAAGACGTTTGTGCTCGGCATGCACGGCCAGGATGGCGGCGCGTTCGGCCTGGTTGGGAAGAGGGATCTCCACCTCGCGGTCGAAGCGCCCCGGCCTCAGAAGCGCGGGGTCCAGGACCTCGGGACGATTGGTGGCGGCGATGACGACGACGCCAGTCTGGGGATCGAAGCCGTCCATTTCCGCCAGGAGCTGGTTTAGGGTCTGCTCCCTTTCGTCGTTGGACACGATCGATCCACCCCGGCGCTGCCCGATGGCATCGATCTCGTCGATGAACACGATCGAGGGGGATCGCTTGCGGGCGTCGGCAAAGAGGTCGCGGACCCGGGAAGCCCCCACGCCGACGAACAGTTCAACAAAGCTCGAGCCCGTGAGAGCGAGGAAGGGGACCTCTGCCTCCCCGGCGACAGCCCTGGCCATGAGGGTCTTGCCCGTGCCCGGGGGCCCCACCATGAGAACCCCGCGTGGGCCTACGGCACCAGCACGGGCGTAGCGCTCTGGGTTCTTCAAGAAATCGACAACTTCCACCACCTCGCGCTTAGCTCCTTCGTAGCCGGCCACGTCGGTGAATCGCGTGGTCGGTCGCGACTCGTCGTAGACCTTGGCCTTTGATCCTCCGATGCCCATGATCCCGCCCGCCAGTTGCCGGCGGGAGGCGCGTCCGATCCACAAGAACACCCCGATCAAAAGCACGAACGGCAAGAACGACAACAAGTCGAGGAGGACACTCGAGGACGATCCCACCCCTGTGACAGTCACCCCGTGGCGCTTCAGTGTGGGTGCCAACGAGGTGTCGTTGATGGCCACCGGGATCTGGCTGGTGTAGTTGCCCCCCTTCTTCAGAGCGCCCGAGATGGCACCGGTGGGGTTGATCGAGGCGGTTCGGACCTGATTGGCGTCCACCTGAGAGAGGAACTTCGTATAGCTGTAGCTGTGCGTCGGCGTGCTCGACATGTGCGGCGTGAAAAGCAGAAGGATCGTGGCGAGGAGCCCTATCGGAAGGAGCCAAGCACGCCACCTCGGCGGCGGGGGCGGCGCTGGGGCCGGTGGCCTGTCACGAGACGGGCCAGGTCGGGCCGAACTTGTGGCGGGGCGAATGCGTCGACGCGAATTCATCTTACGACTCAGTGTCAGCGACACACCCTCTCTCTCCGGAACCGGACTCGACTGGCCCAAACGGGAGACTGCCGGAAGCGGCCATTCCTCACCCTACCGGTCCGAGCCCGACAGCCGCCATCGAGGCCTGACCAGAATGAACATTGGGAAGTGCGCGATCCTGTTCGTGACCGATGGTTGTCGGCATGGTGCAGGAGACCAGTACGGGCGATGCGTTGCTCGGGCACATCGGGATCGATGAAGCCGCGCTCTCCGTGAGGCAGGGCACACCGAAGTGGGCGCTTGACCAATGTTGCACCGCCCGTCTGGCCCGGGGGACAATGATCGATCCGAGGGCGTCTACGCTAGGGCGGTGTGAAGGGACCGACGGGACAACGGGTGACACCAGATCTCGTCATCGGTACCTCCGCCGGGTCACCCATAGCGGGGTCACCCATAGCGCTGTGATCGCACTCGATCCCACGGGCGCGGAGCTCTCATGCATCTCGACGTTCCCATAAAGACTGGTGACGGCCCGCCCGTCGTCGTCCTTCACGGCTTCGCCATGCGCCCGGCCACCTACGGTGGGCTGGTGCGGCTCCTCGCCGAGCGCTGCAGGGTCTACGTGCCCGACCTGTTTGCCGTGCAGGGCCGGTGGAGGTACCCGAAGGTGCTCGATGCCTTTTTCGAGACGATCGACGTCCTCGGTCTTGATCGAGTCACCCTCATCGGTCATTCCTTCGGCGGGGGAATCGAGCTCGGCTTCGCCTCACGGTTCCCCGACCGTGTGGTTGAGGTCGTGTTTTCCGACTCGCTGGGCGCCTCGCGGGAATGGCAGCTCGCTGCCGAGGTGCTGCACCATCCAGTGCGACTCCTGCGGTTGGCCACTCCGACAGCTGCGACGGCCTTCGCCCGGACCTGCGTCGACCATCCCCGCCAACTGGCCGATGCCGCCTGGTGGGGATTCACGAGCGGGCGAGAGTCCGACTCCGAGGTCATCGCTCGAGCCGGCCTACCCGCGCACGTCCTGTGGGCGAATCGCGACTCCATCCTCTCGCGGTCTGACGGACTCCGGTTCGCCGAGGAGCTCAATGCCACGTTCACGGTCGCGGCCGGAGCCGATGGAGAGTCCTTCGATCACGACTGGATGTTCCAGCAGCCCCAGGTGTTTTTCGACCATCTCGACCACCTCGGGCTGAAAGCGCTTTCCTCCTGACGGAGGCGCACGGGCATGTCCGCTCGATCGGATCAGCGCCTTCGGTGGCTAGGCTGATGCAGATGGTTCAGAGCTCTTGGACCGCGAGCAACCGGCAGGTCGCAAGAGTGGAGCGTGAGGCAGCGGCAGGCGGAACTTGACCTCGCGCTCAAGGGTCGTCGTCGGCCTAGACAACGGTGCCACCTCCAACAGCACGACGCTCCTCGACGACTCGGGGCGTTTCTTGGTGGACAGGCTGGTGGAGAGTCCGAGCCGTGTCGGAGAAGGGCCTGATGTGGCGGTGGAGGCTCTCATCGAGGCTATCGATCAGGTCCTCCGACTTACGGGAGTAGCGGTGGAGTCGGTGCGTGCCGTCGGTCTCGGGACGCCGGGACCGGCCAGTGCGGATGGTGTGATCTCCTCGAAGGGCGCCACGAACTTCTCCCAAGCGGCGTGGCACGGCTTCGAGTTCCGCCGTGCTCTCGAACGTCAACTGGGCGTTCCCGTCATCTACAACAACGACGGCAATGCCGCCGCCCTGTGGGCCCATCATGAACACTTCGGGCTCGAAGCGTCGCAGCGATCGTCGGTCTCGGCCATCGTCGGCACAGGTCTGGGAGGTGGCGTCATCGAGGCCGGCCGCGTCATCCGAGGAGCAGCGGGAATGGCGGGCGAGCTCGGCCACGTCCACATACCGATGCAAGGGCTGCTCGCCGATGGACAGCCGGTTCCGGAATGCAAGTGCGGCCTCGTCGCCGACGCCGAGAGCGTGGCGTCGCTAACAGGCATCGAGAGGAATCTGTTGCCCTACTGGCTGACACGTTTCCCCCACCACGAGCTCGCGAGGGTCGATTCGATGAGCGAGGCCGCCAAGCTCGTCAGAGGTCTCGGGGACGCAGAAGACCCACTGGCGCGCAAGATCTTCGATCAGCAGGCGATGGCACTGGGGCGGCTCTTCACGATCGCGGGCAATTTCATCGACCCGAGCGCCTATTTCGTCGGGGGCGGGGTCGTCGAGGCCTCGCCAAGGTTCCGCGAATGGTTCCTGGCCCGGGTTCGCCAGCACACGTCGCTGCGCGAGGAGCAGCTCGAGGTGGCCACCTTCGCCCTCATCCCGGATCTGGACATGGCGGGTGCCCGCGGAGCCGCGCTTGCGGCTCTTGACTCGCTCGAGATGTCTTGAGACGTGGAATCGGATAGCGCTCCACTGCGTCGCCATCTCTTAGCCTGGTGACCGCCGCTAGCGTTTGCCTGCGGACTCACCCACGATCCGCCAGGCATACGTGAACTTCTTCCTCCGGCGCGGCCACGCCCAGATAGCGCCGGCGAACCTTGTTCCTCGCGAGGATCCGACGACCCTCTTCACCGGCTCGGGCATGCAGCCCGCTCATCCCGTACTTGCTTGGCGCACCTCACCCGGCGGGGCATCGACTGGTCGACTCCCAGGTGTGCTTTGGGGCGGAGGACATCGACGGAGGCGACGACGCACCTGCACACGGGCTACCCATCTCTTGTACAAGGCGTTGCGCCTCGTCCTCGGAGATCACGTCGTGCAGCGGGGAAGCAACGTCACCCCCGAACGGCTCCGGTTCGACTTCTCCCTCCCGGCCAACATGACGCTCGAGGAGCTTTCGTAGGTGGAGGCGACCGTCAAGGAGAGCATCTCGCGCGACTGGCCCCTGAGGGTGTCCGAGATGGCTGCCGATGAGGCCTTCGCCCAAGGCGCCCTCGGAGCCTTCGGCGACCGGTATGGGCCAACGGTCACCGTCTACACGGCTGGTGACCCCGACGGCGAATGGTACTGCAAGGAAATATGCGGAGGCCCGCACGTCTCGCACACTGGTCAGCTTGGTCGGTTCAGGATCGTCAAGGAGGAGTCTTCGAGCGCCGGCGTTCGCCGCATCCGAGCCGTACTCGACTGACTGCGGTAAAACGGTCGGCTCGCTAGACGTCTCGTTGCCGTCGCCGTATCCTTCCTGTGAAGGGAACGTTGAACTCGCAATAGAGGCATCCGTCGCCGCCGAGCGCCGTGCTGCATCTCACGAACGACGAGTGGAGACTGAACCAACTTCCCCTGGGCAAGTCACTGGGACACGCATTCGTCGTGCAGGAGACGGATTGGTCACGGTGGACGACCACGGTCCCCGAGCACTCCAATAGTGATGTAGTCCGCATCGGCCCCTCGTGACTTCGCCACTCACAAGCAGGGACACAGCTGTCCACGCCCGCAAGGGCCACACTGTCACCGAACGCCATCTTGCCCCAGAGGCGAAAGACACAACTGCCTGGGACGACCCATACAGCACCTTTCTTGGACGACGTGCGATGGTCAAAGGGTGTGACGTCGTACCCACTGTGTGCGACATTGCGACATCGCGTCGCGTCACGCCGCGTTGCTCGTCTCGTTGTGCCCTAGTCCTCTATTCGTCCCGTGTGCCATTTGTCACGATTGAGGTGTCCTGCCCCCCGATGGGGCGGCACGGGGGCAACGTCCCGTCGGGGCCAGGCAGCCTGTCATGGCACTGTGAGGTTCGTGGGTCAGAAGGTGAAGTAGGTGCAACCGCACACGCAATTCAACGGCACCATCAACGCAGAGACGTCCAACAACCATGACCGGCCTCCCCGAAGGTTTGCGTCGGGACGTCAGTGCGCGGAATACGGCTGTGACACACACATCTCCATCTACAACGACACCGACTATTGCTCACTGCACCTTCGGTGTGGTGCGCCACGCACACGTGGCCGGAGAGAGGTTTGAACCGGGCGCCCGTGGCTCACCCGGCGCACGCGTTTGCGGCACGGTTCCCTTCGACGTGATCATCATCGTCCTCGATGGTGATCAACCTGGTGATGGATCGCCCCACCTACGGGAAATGGCTCGCCACGGGTCTGCGTACACTCCGGGATGGCGGCGATACGGCGACCTCGATCCCAGGTATGCGCGCACGACCGGTGCCGTCGCCCTGAGAGGCCATTGCCACCACCCGAGTTCGTCCCGGGTCTCGGCCAGCATTTCCGGCAGGGAGTGGTACTGGAACGACAGCACCTCCTGGGCGCGAGCGGTGTCCATCCAGTCGGTTGTGAACCAGTCGCCATCGCTGTCAGGGTTACCCGGCCTACCGGGCGGCAGCGCGCCCACGAGTCCCATTGCTCCGGCGAAAGCGGATCCGAGAGCCCCCTGGACCAACCGATGGGAGTCGTCACCGCCGACGAGGAGCACCTCCTTGGTGGCACCTGTGGTGGTGGCTCCGCCGAAGGCGCGCGCCACGTCGCGGACGTCCACCGTCTGGATGCGGCCGTCGACGGGTAACAAGCCCTCGAAGTACACCTTGTCCAGTCCCGCATCCGACCGTAGCACCGGGGTCATCACACCACCGAGGCGGAGGATCAACCAGTCCAGGTCGGACGATCTCACCGCCTGTTCCGCCTCCACTTTGTGGGCGCCATAGAGGTCGCAGGGGTCCAATGGAGTCGTTGCCGTCAACACGGCGGTGCTGCGGTGTGGGTTGCGAGCGCCGTAGACCGCGACGCTCGACGCCAGGACGAACCGCGGCGGAGACGTGCAGCGTGGGACGCGGCACGAACGAGTGACCTCGTTGCATCCACGTTGACCATGCGTGCGAGGTTGCGGCGGGCATAGCAAGCCGGCGGTATCACGGCAGCGAGATGCACGATGGCGCCGGGGTCAACGCCCTTGACAAGGGTGTCCACCGCGCCGGCGTCGGTCAGGTCCACCCAGCGGACCTCCACCTGATCAGAACCAAGAAGGCCGCGTGCCTTCTTGCGGTTGTTCGTGAGGTCCAGATCCGTGGCCACCACGTGCCGACCCTCTTCGACGAGCCGGCTAACGACCACCGTTCCGACGAGACCGAAGCCGCCGGTGACGAGGACCGTGTCGGTGCTCACGGCTCACCCGCGTCTCGGCGCTGGCCCATCGGGAGTCCTCCTGCTCGCAGAGCCCCGGGTGGCGTCGGTGTTGACAGACCACGGTCCCGGTGGGGGGAAGTGCCCCGAGTGAAGCCCCGGTGGGTGCCGCTTATCACTTCCGGGACATCAGGAGTACTGCCAGCGGCGAGCCGGTTCCATGCCGGCATCCCACTCCATGCATTGGATGTCGAACCAGATGGGAAGGAGGTACTTCACGTAGAAGGCGTGCACCGTCACCGTGGGAACGTTGAGGTCCTCGTATTCCTTGATGCGAAGGCGATCGTCCTTTGCCTGGAACCGGCGGCACTCCGCCAGTGCGGAGTCGACCTCGTCGCGGGTGTCCACGAGGAGGCCGAGGTGGTCGTATCCCGGTGACGACATCGGCTCGTTGCTCTCGGCGAGCAGGAGGAACTGGCCATCGTCGGGCTGCAGCAGATGACAGGATTGCCCGACCACCTCAGTGTCGAGGGCGGCCCAGCCGAGTACCTCGCAGTAGAACGCGTCCACGTCGTGGCGGAACTCCTGGGTCAGAGTCCCCGGCGAGAACGACAGCTCCATGTGGTTGAACCGCATCGTTCTCATCGTGCGCTCCTTTGCGATGTTTCGCGGAGCAACTCGTGCGCCGTTAGTCGAGCAGGTGAGGGTCGGCCCGGAGCTCGGCCCGCACGGCCGCCTCCCAGAAACCGATGAAGCCCTCTCCGTCGCTGGCCGCCATGAAGTCGAGGAACGCCTTCGGCAGAGGCGACGTGGCCGCGCTCCCGGCCGCCCGCACGTGCCAGGCACGTTGGCACCGCTGTTCGAGGGCCACCGCCCGCTGGTGCACGGCCCGTGCCGATCCACCCAGGACGAACACCCCGTGGCCGGCCAGAAGGGCCTATGGCAGCATCGCCCATCTGCTCGACGGCCCGCCGGGCGCTGACCGGGTCGTTGACCGGACCGGAGTACTCGTTCACAAGAGCGAGATCGCCACCGCCCCCCAGGGCCGAGCTCTGGTCCAGGACCGGAGGGACCTCGCCCATGTCGGCCCACACCGTCCCGTACAGGGGGTGGTTGTGCACCGCCCAGGCGATGTCGGAGCGGAGCTTGTGCATCTCCAGGTGCAGGGGGATGCCGAGCGGCACCGGCCAGTCGCCTTCGACCACCCGACCGTCGAGATCGATGCGCAGCACCTGCGCCGGACGCGATCTCCGCCCACGTGAGCAGCCACGGGTTGCACAGCAGTGTGCCGTCGCCCAGGTTGACCGTGATGTGGCCGGCCAGATGGTCGTTGTAGCCCTCGCGCCACAGGGCACGAGCCAGCACCACCAGCTCCTCGCGTGGCGACAGGTCGGGGATCAGCTTCTCGGCGGTGGGCGCGAAATCCATGGGCTCTCCTATCCCCGGGGCAGGACCGGGTCGGGCAAGTGGATGGCGGTAGAGGCGCGGCTGCGTTCTCGCTGCACATGGCCCGCAGCTCGGCCGCCGGGAGATGGCCCCAGCACTTCTCGATCACGTCCTGGGTGTCGGGCCACGTGCTGTCGCCGTGGGGGTAGTCCACCTCGACCATGATGTGGCCGATGCCGATCCGGTGCCGGGTGTCGATGGTGGAGGGGTCGTCGATGGTGCAGAACCAGAAGTTCCGCTGGAGCACCTCGGACGGTCGCAGGTCCCAGCCAAGTCCGTAGCCGGAGCGGTCGACCATGTTGTCGAGGCGGTCGAGGAGCATGGCCACCCAGCCGATCCCGCCTTCGCTCATGGCGATCTTGAGCCCGGGATGGCGCATCGGGTAGCCCGACCACAGCCACTCGGCGCAGGCCTGCAGGGACTGCTGACCGAACAGCGTGGCGCCCAGTTGCAGGATCGGTCCACCAGGGGGCGCCTTCGGCATTCCCGAGCTGCCGACGTGTAACGACACCACGGTATCGGTCTCGACAACGGACTCGATGATCGGGTCCCAGTGGCCCCTGTCCCACAGCGACGGCAGGCCGATCTCGTGTGGTCGCTCCGGGAGGGTCACCGAGGTGAAGCCACGCGCCGCGTTGCGGCGGATCTCTGCGGCCCCCATGTCCGGATCGGCGAGATAGGTGATCCCCAGGGGGACGATGCGCTCGGGATGCACCTGGTACCAGTCTTCGAAGAGCCAGTCGTTCCAGGCCCGGGTGCAGGCCAGACCGAGCTCGCGGTCGACCGCAGCGAAGAACACCCGGCCGCAGAAGCCGGTGATCTGGGAGGGGAAGTTCACCGACGCCCACACCCCGTTGATGTCCATGTCCCGCACCCGGGCCTCGATGTCGTAACAGCCGGGGCGCATCTGGTCGAAGCGGAACGGCTCCAAGCTGTAGGTCTCGGGGCGCCGGCCGGCCACCGCGTTCATGCCCACCTGGGTGTAGCGCTGGCCCTCGAACTCCCAGACCTGGTGCCCCTCGGGGGTCTCGACGACCCGCGGGGCACGGTCGGCCAGCGGGGCCGACAATCTCCCCTCGAAGGTGTCGGGTGGCTCCACCACGTGGTCGTCGACCGAGATGATCGAGACGCGGACCTCGCGAGGGCTCGGATCAGGGAGGAACAAGTCTCGATCGGTCATGCTCCTCCTCTCGGTCGGGCACGACCCCTACAGCCAGCTTCGGCCACGGGGTCTCCGTCGCGCAAGCCCGGGAGACACTCGAACCGGACCCACGTTCGTGGTGTTCCTGCGCTCAGGGGCTTGGCCCCGTCGTCCGCAGTGAGCCGATGCCAAGGCTGCCTGTGCTGTCAAGGGCCGAGCCTGCCTTCGAGGCGGCCCTGGCGAGAGGGTTGAGCTCGGGCGGAGCAATCCTTGTCAGCGTGTTGCGGTCGACATGGCTGAAGAGCTCCTCCCTGCCGGGAATCTGCAGCACCCCTTCCTCCTCATAGGACCATGTCCCGTCGCCGTTCACGGTCACGTGGATCCGATAGCTGAGAGTACGGAAGGCCTGGTAAAGGAAGGGGTTGGACAGGATGCCGTGGACCTCGGAACCGAGGGTCGCCGTGAGCTCGAAGTCGGTGGTGTCGGACCCGGCCGAGCCTGACGCCAGGAGCACCTGGGCCCGAGGGATGCCGAGTGTGAGGGTCACCATCTGAGCCGCGGGCTCGAAGAGCCAGTAGCCCACTTGGTCGTGGAACGTTTCGGCCTCACCGGGCTTGGTGATGTGGGTGTGATACCTCAGACCGTAGAAGAGCTGGGGGCCGTTCGTCTGGCGGTCGATCGGGTGCAACTCATAGTGCTCGACGAAAGCGTTCTGCTCGGTCCCGTCGACGACGGGATGCCGGTCGGAGCCCTTAGTCCCTTCCCACACCCCAGCCATGGGGCGCAGAGGCCCGAGATTCGCCAACGTGTCTGGGTCCCCGTCGGGCTCGGTATAGATGTCGGGTCCATACATGGTCACTGCGGCTCACCTCGCTCCGACCCACGCCGTGGCTCCAAACCCACCGCGCTCCCCGTCCACGCCGACAAGCTTCGCGTCAGAGTGCGTCGGCTACTGGGCGTTTCTCACGCGTCCCTGGTCATCATCCGCCACGCACCGAGGATCGTCCAGCCAACCAGCCAGGCGATGATCACGCAGACGGCCACGGTCGTCGACTCCGGCAGCAGTCCGGGATTCCCCGAGCCGCCCGCCGGGCCGCCGCCACCACCACCGAGCACGGGGAGCCCGCCCGGTGCCAGGTGGGCCGTGGCCAGGCCGACCACCGCACGCTGCAGGTTCGACAGGTGTGGGATACGCGCCCTGGAGAGGATCGGCGTCAAGACGACCTCGAGGACGATCATCATGATCACCGCCACCGTCCGCTGCCCGATCAGCGATCCGAGCCCCAACCCGACGACGAACCCGATGACCGCTTCGAGTTCGAGCCACAGCCCGCTCTTGATCATCAGCGAGTCCGAGGGGTACAGGAACTGTCGGGCGTAGTCGGAATAGTCCATCTGGGCGATCAGACGGGCCGCCTGCCTGATCTGGGCCTGGGAGGGTTGCGGTTGGACCTGGGGCCCTGGAGGCTGCCCGATGGGCGTGGGGCCACCGTTGGGGCCGTTGCCGCATGGGACGCTGTTGGCCACCGCGGCGATCGGTGAAGACGGTCCGATCCTGAAGTTGAAGTTGCAGATGACCTCGTCCGGCGTGGTCGGCGGCCCAGCTCTCGAGGCCGGCGCGCGACAGGTTGACGGGCACGTTCACACTGTTGAAGTTGAGCTGGGTCGGAGCGGCGAAGACGCACACTGCGCAGACGACGGTGAAGCCGATCGCCACCAACGGCAGGATGATCGCCAACCCGGCGGGGATCCGAGCCAGATACAGCGCCAATCGGGAACGGCCGGTCACCACCAGATGGCGGAACATCCCGTCGGTGAGGTCGGCGGAACCCGCCGTGGCGCCGAGGGTGGCGGCCACGATGAAGCCGAAGACGTACAGCACGCCCGAGACAAACGCGGTGTAGATGGCATAGCCGCCGGCAGGCCCGTAGGTCTTGGGCGCAAAGGCATGGAGCAGTAGTCGAATCACCAGGAAGACCGTGGGGATCCCGACAGTGACCAAGGCCAGGGTGATCATGAGGCCGCGACGTTTCCGCAGCTCCATGATCCGGGTGGCGATCATGCGCCCCGTGGGGATCCAGGATCCCCGCCGGTCAGGCTTCACACCAACTCGCCCTGCTGGAACCGGGGGGGAACCGGCTGCGCCGACGTCCGACATCGTCGTCATTCCGGGGCCCCTAGGCGGCTCGTGACCTGCAGGAACCAGGATTCGAGCGATGCTTGGATCTCTTGCAGTCGGTACACGGCAATCCCACCTTCGACCAGCACCCGGTTGATCTCGGCGATGACCTCGCGTCCTGTTCCGGCGGGCAGGGTGATCCCCAATCCCAGCAGTCCGACCTCGATGTCGGCCTTGACGAAGGTGGCGTCCAAGAGCGAGCGGGCTCGATCGGGCTCCGAGCAATCGACTTGAAGCACGAGGGACGCACCCGCCAAGAGCTCGGAGATCGACCCCTGACGGATCACGCTGCCTCGGTCCACGATGGCCACGGCATCACAGGTCCGCTCAACCTCGTCGAGGAGATGGGAGGACAACACGACCGTGCGGCCCTCGGCCACGAGGGAGAGGATCATGTCGCGCATGTCCTGCATGCCGGCCGGGTCGAGCCCGTTCATCGGCTCGTCCAGGATCAGCAGCTGGGGATCCCCGATCGAGACAAGCAGCCACGCCGAGGCGTTGGCGCATGCCCATCGAGTACTTCGACACCCGGTCATCGGCACGGTGCAAGGATGCCGACCCGTTCGAGCGACGGGCCCGATTCGGTCCCGCGCCGCCGGTTCGCGGGCGGCGGCGAGAATCTGGAGGTTCTGCCTTCCCGGTCAGATGGCCGTGGAACCGGGGCTCGTCGACGATGGCCCCCACTCGTGGCCAGGGCCGTGGCGCGATGTCTGGGGACCGGGTATCCGAGCAGGGACATCGTGCCCGCATCGGCGTGCGTCAATCCCAGCAGCACCCGGATCGAGGTGGTCTTCCCGGCGCCGTTGGGGCCCAGGTAGCCGAAGGCGCATCCCCGGGGGACGAGGAGCTCGACGCCGTTCACGGCGACGTTCTCCCCGAACCGCTTGGTCAGTCCGTGGGTCTCGACGGCCCAGTGGCTGTCGGCTGCCCGCCTGGGGGGAGGTGGCGGGCAATGTGGTGGTGGTCATCAGCGGATCATCTCTCCTGGAAGGATCGTCCTCGGTGCTCGAGCACGTCGGGTTCGAGCCCGTCCTTCGTGGACCTCTTGGGGCCGTTCCCGGGAAACTCGATTACCTGCCGGAGCCCCGGCCACTGGGTGGCTTGCAGAGCAAGATAGCAAACGGTATCTTGTGGTGCATGGGTAAGTACGGAGGGCCGGCGGAGCCAGCTGCTGCGGGGCGTCCTCGACCTCTGCCTTCTGGCGGTGATGGAGGACGGGGCCGCCTACGGCTACGAGATGACCAAGCGGCTCCGGGCGCGCGGCCTCTCCATCGTCGGGGAAGGGTCGATCTACCCCCTCCTGGGCAGGCTGGAGCGAGATGGCCTGGTCGAGACCCGTCGGGCAGCCAGCAACGGAGGCCCGCCTCGGAAGTACTACAGCCTCTCGCCCGAGGGTGAGCGGGCGCTGGAAGCCGGTGTCATCGAATGGCAGGCGGCGCGTGACGCCGTCGATGGTGCCCTCGGTCTGGTCAAAGCGGAGGTAAGCGCCGTGAGTGAGTTCGTCGAGGAGTGCCGCCGGGAGTGGCGGCGGCTCGGAGTCCCGGATCCCGTCGCCAACGAGATGGCCGCCGACCTGACGGCCGACCTCGAAGAGGCCGAAGCCGAAGGGGGTTCGCCGGAAGACGTGCTCGGGAACAGTGCCTTCGACCCTCGCCGCTTCGCGGCGGCGTGGGCCGCCGCTCGAGGCGTGACGGCCCCGCCGGCCCCCGACCGTCCGTCGTTCTGGCGGCCACCCGTGGCGATCGCCCTCGCCGCCGTCCTGGGCGTCCTTGCCGTCGTCGCCGGCTTGGCCCTTCTGAGCGGTCGCAGCAGTAGCTCCATCGCCTTTGCGACTCGCCAGATCGCGAGATCCGCGCCGATTCGACTCTTCGCTCCTGGCCCGGGGCGGATCGTGGTCCCCGGTCCCCTGAGCCCGCCGTTCGTGGGGACGCAGATCCTAGGCGTCGACTTCCATCCCTTTGCCGTGTTGCTGTTCATCGTTGGCGTCGTGGGCCTCGGCCTGCTTGCTGTCTGGTACTGGTCGCCTTGGTTCGGCTCCCGTAGATATCGCCGACACGGCGGAAGAGGGCTACCGCGCTGGAACTGACGAACAGCCAGTCCGTAGACACCGGCCAAGGCCACCCCCGTGTCGACCGTTCTCGCGGAACTCGATGGACCGGCTCGGGCTACCCGATGTGTCTCCGAGGTCTAGCAGTCGATCTCACATGAAGGATAAGGTCCCGTCGAGCCCCGGTGTTCCGAGCGAGCAGTCGGTGAGACATGGTGTGGCAATGGACGACTCGGTGCGGAACTACATCGAATTGATCGCGCCCGAGTTCCGCCCCCTGTTCAACCGCATCGAGCGGTTGATCTTCGACTGCTTCCCTGAGGCGACGGTGACGCTGTCGTATCGGATGCCGACCTACAAGGTCGGAAAGACCCGCCTCTACGTCGGCGTGTGGAAGCACGGCGTCTCGATCTACGGTTGGGGACACGGTGGCGCTGACAGCTTCATCTCGAACCACCCCTCGCTCAAGACCAGCACGGGAACGATGCAACTTCGACCCGGCGATGCTGCAGGCATCACCGACGACGAACTCCGGGAACTGGTGTACGCCGCCCTCGGTAACTGATCCCGTTGGCTGGTCTGTGATGCTCGATCTGTCCCCACCTTTGCCCCGGCGGATGTTGGCAAGGATCGACCTTGCTACCTTCGAGCCGCGGCGATGAGATCATGCCGGGGTGCGCCTTGCTCCCACCGCCGGTGTCGCAGCCCGGGATGAAAGAGGCCGTCTCCTTCTCGTCCAGCGTGCCGACGATGGAAGCTGGTGTCTTCCCGGCGGACGGCTAGAAATCGGCGAATCATGGCGTGAATGTGCCGAACGGGAGTTTCGGGAAGAGACCGGCCTAACCGTGACGATCTGTGAGCTCTTGGGCGTGTACAGCGATCCGAATAACCAGGTCTATGGGTACGAAGACGGCACCGAGGTCCAGTTTGTCGGCGTGGTCTTCGCCGGAGGAGTTGAAGGTGAATCTGCACGGCCCGCCGATGCCGAAACTACTTCCTGTGCGCTACTTCGCTCCTGAGGAGCTGCCCACAGACCTGTTCGGACCAGATCGTCCAGTCATTGGAGATCTATTCCGAGACGATAACGGTCCCTTCATCCGATGAGCGCAGCCCCTTGCGTCTTCGTTGTCAGTTATTCGTGACACCGACGATGTCACTGACGTGGATGCCCAGTCCCGGCACCGAGCCGTGGAAGGTGGCGTTGCCGAAGGCGTAGACCCCTCCGTCGGATCCCACCAGCAGGTAGCCGCCGCCGTCAGGGCTCGGGGCGATACCGACGATGTCACTGACGTGGATGCCCAGTCCCGGCACCGAGCCGTGGAAGGTGGCGTTGCCGAAGGCGTAGACCCCTCCGTCGGATCCCACCAGCAGGTAGCCGCCGCCGTCAGAGCTCGGGGCGATACCGACGATGTCACTGACGTGGATGCCCAGTCCCGGCACCGAGCCGTGGAAGGTGGCGTTGCCGAAGGCGTAGACCCCTCCGTCGGATCCCACCAGCAGGTAGCCGCCGCCGTCAGGGCTCGGGGCGATACCGACGATGTCACTGACGTGGATGCCCAGTCCCGGCACCGAGCCGTGGAAGGTGGCGTTGCCGAAGGCGTAGACCCCTCCGTCGGATCCCACCAGCAGGTAGCCGCCGCCGTCAGGGCTCGGGGCGATACCGACGATGTCACTGACGTGGATGCCCAGTCCCGGCACCGAGCCGTGGAAGGTGGCGTTGCCGAAGGCGTAGACCCCTCCGTCGGATCCCACCAGCAGGTAGCCGCCGCCGTCAGGGCTCGGGGCGATACCGACGATGTCACTGACGTGGATGCCCAGTCCCGGCACCGAGCCGTGGAAGGTGGCGTTGCCGAAGGCGTAGACCCCTCCGTCGGATCCCACCAGCAGGTAGCCGCCGCTCGCGGCCGGGACCACGGGGGCAATCGGACAGGCCGCGTAGGTGGCGAGGGCCGTCCCATTCCCGGTTTGCGTGGTCACGGCGTTGGTGGAGCTGGTGACGGACGGGCCCACGTAGTTCGAGCCGCCGCCCCCGCCACCGCCACTGGCGTCTGCGCTGGCCGCCCCGCCGCCTCCGCCGAAGTATCCGCCCCCTCCCCCGCCCCCGCCGTCGAGGTGGGAACCGCCGACACCACCGTTCTCACCCGATCCCGCCGAGCCACTCCCTCCCTGGTTGGGGGTCTCGGCGCCCCCGGCGCCCGGTCCGCTGGTGGTGCCTGGCGCCCCCCCGAGGCCTTGCGTGGCACCCCCGGTAGGCCCGTTGGTGCCTGCGGCACCAGCGTTGCCTCCGTCCCCGCCTTCGCCGACCAGACCGTACGCACCGCCACCGCCACCGCCACCCGCCACGAGCACGGGTGTGAGCGATCCGCCGATCGTGACGATGGAGGCGCCGCCCCCGCCACCGCCGTCACCGGCGTCGGTCCCGCCCGCCCCGCCGGTGTTCGCCCCGGCAGTCTCAGTGGCTCCGGCACCGCCTACGTACACCGAATAGGACTCACCGGGTGTCACCGCCACCGTGCCGGTCACCACGCCACCCAATCCGGCCAGGCCGTAGGGAGCCGCGGAGTCACCGCCGTTGCCGCCCTCACCGCCGACCACGTCGAAGGTGATGGAGCACACGCCGCTCGGAACCGTCTCGGCGTTCGTCCCCAGCGAGAAGGTCGGAGCAGTCGCCGCCGAGGCCGACGCCGTGGTCGCAGACACGGCCATCGTCGCCCACGACAAGGTGATCCCCAATACCGCCAGCACCACGCTCTTTCGCAACGAACCCGACATCACAGCACCTTTCGCCGATCTCGCGTGGCACCCAACATCACGCCAAGAGGATAGGCACGATCCGGAGGACGACGGGCGGACCATCTCGCACTGACATCCGATGACACCACCGGGATGACTGCTCTTGAGACGCTAGGGTCCTGACGCGCTCCAGGGTCAATGCCCACGCGCCATGAGCAGAGGACAATCGATGACAGACCACGTAGATGTGCTGCGGGCATCCGTCGGGCGGCTGCGCGGGATCGTCGAGGGACTTGAGCCCGCCCAACTCGAGATGCAGGCCTACCCGACCAAGTGGACCATCGCCGACGTCCTGTCTCACATCGGCTCCGGGGCAGAGATCCTGCACCGTCGATTCGACGACGCCATCGCTGGGAGCACGACCCCATCCGACTTTGCCCAACCCATATGGGACGCCTGGAACGCAAAGTCACAGCAAGCTCAGGCAGCCGACGCCCTCGTCGCGGATCACGCCTTCGTGGATCGTCTCGGGTCGCTCGCCGACGACGAGCGCGCCCGATTCCATTTCGCCATGGGACCCATGAACTTCGACTTCGCCGGGTTCGTCGGACTGAGGCTCAACGAGCACGCACTCCACTCTTGGGACATCGAGGTGACCCTCGATGCTGGTGCCTCTGTGGCCCCCGACACGACCCGACTCGTCGTCGACAACCTCCAGATGATCGCCCGCTTTACCGGCAAACCCACCGGCTCAGAGCACCGGGTTACGGTACGCACGAGCGGACCACGGCGTGACTTCACGATCACGCTCGCAGCAGACGCCGTCTCGTTGGACCCCACCGATCTCGTAGACGAGCCTGACCTCGAGATCCCTGCCGAAGCCTTCCTCCGGCTCGTCTATGGCCGACTCGACTCCGAGCACACGCCCCCGACCCGCGGACGTGCCGACCTGGACGAACTGCGACGCGTGTTCCCCGGCCCCTGATTCCATACAGCCTTCGCGACGTGTGCGAGGGCCCACCGCGACATCCTGCGTCTGCCCTGACGGCGGCCGGTCAGATTGGCGATGCGTAGACACCTCAAATTACCGATCCGGTCGACGAGGTGCTTGACGACCCCGCATGGTATGTCCCCTGTGAGGGCGGTCCGGATCGAACGGCGCTCAGCTCAGTCCTTGCGGGACTCAGTGATTGCGGATGGACCGGGTCGGTCGGGGGCACCTTCCGGTGATCCCGAGCGGTCTGACCCACCGGCCGTCCCTTCGCTACTTCGATGTCGAGCGAGCGGTGACACGATCGGCGAGTGCGGGCTCGGAGATGTCACCGGCTTCGACCGACAGATGCGGAATCACCCGATCCAGCCACCCCGGGAGCCACCAGTTGGCCTTGCCGATGAGGTGCATAAGGGAAGGGACCAACACGGTTCGAACGATGAAGGCGTCGATGATGATGGCGCCGGCCAGGCCGATACCGAACTGCTTGATGACGATGCTTCCTCCCAGCACAAATGACGCAAAGATCAGGATCATGATGGCGGCCGCCGCCGTGATCACCCGGCCTGTCTCTGCTTGGCCGAGGGTCACAGCTACCCGGTTGTCGTGTTTGAGAAGCCACTGCTCGTGCATTCGGCTCACCAAGAACACCTCGTAGTCCATGGACAGCCCGAAGAGGATAGAGAACATCAAGACGGGGACGAAGACCTCGACGGGGGCAGTACCCGAGATCCCGAACAGCGAGTGTCCCCACCCCCATGAGAACACCGCGTTCAGGATGCCGAGGGCAGCCCCCACCGACAGAAGGTTCATGATCGACGCCACCAGTGGGATCATCAGACTTCGGAACACAGCCATGAGCAGTAGGAATGCCAATAGGACGACGACTCCGACGAAGAGCGGGAGCTTCGAGGACAAGACGTGGGAGAAGTCGGTTTGGATGGCGGTGGCGCCCCCCACCAGGACGGTTAGGCCCGTACCGGCTGACGCTTTGGGAATGACGTCGTGGCGGAGTCGGGCCAACAGAGACGAAGTCTGAGACGCCTGGGGGCTGGTCGACGGGTAGAGGTTGGCGATCGCCACTGTTCCGCTGGGGCTGAGAATCGGAGGAGTAACTGCCACCACCCCGGGTTGGTGCGACAGGGTTTGCGTAAGGGCGACGAATGTCGCCGCGTCTCTCGGCGAGGGCAGTTCGGCGACCAACTGGAACGGCCCGTTGAATCCGGGTCCGAAGCCCTGGGCCAGAAGGTCGTAGGCCTGGCGGGTCGTGGTGCCCGACGAATCGCTGCCCGCGTCGTCCAGTCCGAGGTGGAGACTGAAGAATGGGAGGGCCAGCACCACGACGGCAGCTAGGGCAACGACGGCAGGCAGCGTAGGTCGGCGCTCGATGGTCGTCGCCCAGCGCCGCCACAGGCCAGTGACCTCTTCGGCGACCGGACCGGTTTCTCGCATCGCTGCCCGCTGCCGGCGGCTCAGCACCTTGATTCCCAGGAAGCCGAGCAGTGCAGGAAGCAACGTCAGCGACGCCAACATGGTCAGTGCCACGGTGATGGCCGCGGACACGGCGATACCGTAGAGAAAAGAGATACCGAGGGCGAACTGGCCCAGCAGCGCGATGCACACGGTGATCCCGGCGAAGAACACCGCTCGCCCCGCGGTGTTGACGGCGTTCACCGCCGCGTCCTCGATGCTGCGTCCACCCTTCAACCCCGTACGGTGGCGAGTCACGATCAACAAGGCGTAGTCGACCCCTACCCCGAGGCCGATCAGCACGCCGAGGATGGTGGCGAAGCTGGCCACGGAGAAGGCATGACTGAGCAACCCTGTGATCGAGTAACCGGTGCCTATGGCAATGAGGGCGGTGATCAGCGGGAGGAAGGCAGCAAAGAGCGCGCCGAACGCCAGCCCCAGCACGATGAGTGCGAACACGACGCCCAGCAGGGTGCTCTTGGATCCGGGCTGGGATTCGGCTTGCTCGATGTCCTGACCGCCCAGCTCCACTTGCACTTGCCGGTCCCCGGCCGCCTGCGCGGTCGTAATGACCTTTTCCACCGCGGCTTTGGGCAGCGCCTGGGTCTGTTCGTCGAAGGTGACCGTGGCGAACGCCACGGTACCGTCCTCGCTGATCTGGGCCGCCCCGGCCGTGGTGAAGGGACTTGCCACCGAGCGCACGTGGGGCAAGGTAGCCACCACTTGCAGCATGCGCTCCACTCTGGTCTGCACGGGCGCATCCCGGACGGTGCCCGAGGTGGCGTGGAGGACGATCTGGTCCGAACTTCCCGAGACCGCCGGAAACTCTTTCTCCAGCAGGCTCAAGGCCGTGAAGGACTGGGTGTTGGGCAGTTGAAACTTGGTGGAGAAGGCGTTGCCGGCGGCCCGATCGACGACGAAGAACCCCACCAACGCCACTAGCCAAAGGGTCAGGACGATCCTGCGATGACGAAAGCACCAACGTGCCAGGACTTTCACGAGCCAACCGCTTGGTCGAGGATGGCAAGATCCGCCTCGTCGAGGACGAGTTCGGCACTGGCCAAGTTCTCCTCCAAGTGCGCCAGCGACGACGTTCCAGGGATGAGCAGGACCGTGGGCGCTTGGGCTAACAGCCACGCCAGCGCCACCTGGGCAGGGGTGGCGCCCAGGCGCCCCGCCGTCTGCTTGGCTGCCGGGGCGCATAACACGGGATTCTCCGGGAGGAATGCCGAACCGAGCGGGAAGAAGGGCACGAAAGGCACGTCGTCGGCTCGACAGGCATCGAAAACAGGCTGATCGGCGCGGTTCGTCAAGTTGTAGGCATTCTGGACGCAGGCCACCTCGCTCCGATTACGAGCGGTGAGGTAGTCGTCGAGGGTCACGTTGCTGAGTCCGACGGCGCCGATGAGACCTTCGTCACGCATGGCCGTCATGGCATCGATCTGTTCGGCGAAACCACAGAATCCGCGTCATCCCCAAGCAGCCTCACCTGGACAACGTACGTCATCATGAGGGCGCTCTCCCAAGACAGCCGAAACACCGCGCGACCTGGTCTCGGCACTTTTCTCCGGTTGAACGAACCCTTGTCGGAAACCCTCAATGATCGAAGCGCCAAAGTGTCGCGCCATTGGGTTCGGCCGTGCTCAAGCCGACGACAGTATCGAAGATAAAACGATAGAGGTACCAAGGCGGTGGCCCCGCGCTCGGCGCGCTGTACGGTGCAGTAAACGCACCGTCGGCTACCTCGGCAGGCCATCCGAGATCCCGGTAGATGGCAGCTACCTGCTCCAGGACGCTGTGATCTGTGACCATGACGGCGTCGCCTTCGAATGTCAGATCCATTCCGGGAAACTTGACAGCGATCGTGCACGCGGGGTTGCTGGCAAGGTTTCGTCCCTTGCGGGTTCTGGGGCCGCTTGTGAAATAGAGATCGCCCTGGTACCAAACTGCACCGATGCCGGTGGCATGCGGTCGGCCACTGGGCCCGACCGTCCCGAGGAAGAATCCGGCGAGCGGCCCCTTGGGGCCTGATTCGAGCAGCTCATGGGCTCGGCGCCAAGGAAGCACCGGGTCCCCGTATCGGTCGAGGTTTTGCGTCTCAGTCGGTTCGCGGTCAGTCATGGGTCGCCTCCCTTCGGGGTAGTGTCAGCGAACTCTGCTCAGGAGGTTCTGCTCCTCTTACGCGCTCTTGTGGCGGACTGCGAATCGAAGGTGGGTGACGCGCTCGCCCTCGATGACCTGGGGGTCCTCAAGCAGCACAGGGGCGTTCAGCTCACCGAAGAAGCGGATGCCCTGTCCGAGAAGCACCGGCGCCAGCTCGATGGCAATCTGGTCCACCAGGTCGAGGTCGAGGGCCTGCTGGATGACGCTCGGGCCCGCCAGGGCCACGGTCCTGTCACCCGCGACGGCCTTGGCCTGCTCGATGGCTGTGGCTACTCCTTCGGGGACCGCAGTGAAGGGCGCACCTTGAGCTGGCCACACCTCTGGCGGATGGTGTGTCACCAAGAACAGCGGCACGCCGAGGGGGTGGCTCCCACCCCAGCCATTCGTGTAGTCGTAAACCCTGCGCCCCACCACGAGGGCGCCGGCTCGCTCGATCGTGTGCGCGAGATACGTGGCGCTCTTGGGCGTCACATGGGAGACCATGTCGTTGCCCGGCCAACGCACTTCCACTTCGCCGTGTTCGTACCAGTCGAAGAGGTGCCCGACGCTGTCGTCTTGGTGTGCGACGAACCCGTCGACAGACATTGTCAGGGCGGCGATGACCTCGGTCATGAAGGGGCCTCCTCGTGTCGGATCCTGCGTGTGGACGGCACCAATTGTGACGACCCTGCCCGGGGAGACTCATCGGTCCCCGGGGCGTGAGCCAACATCGTCGGATCAAGCTCCACGCCAGCGAGTTGGGGCGGCTCAGCCGGGTTTTGTGGAGCGCGACCCACGGAATCTTGTACCACGTGCACCACAGGGAGTGCGAGGTCCGCGGCAACGACCTGGGCGGACTGGGCGGACTGGCGGTCCATATCGCCGCGGGTGCAGGCAACGCCTGGTCCCGGAGAGGTCATGGTCTCGCGCACCGTGAAGGACCTCGTCGTCGGTTCCGGCATCGAGTTCATGGATCGAGGCGAGCACGAACATAGGGGCGTCCCGGGGACCTGGAGGGTCTTCGCAGCAAGGAACTGACCGCCTGAAATGCTCAAAGTATTCATGCCGGCGTGCTGCTCGGTCGGACTAAGGCGCATGTCCATTTCTGTGAGAGCATCGCTGCCAAAGGGACGGGCGCCAGGAGGCAGCCATGAAGGAACTTCGAGGCAAAGTAGCGGTCATCACCGGAGGTGCCAGCGGGATCGGCCGGGCGGTGGCGGAACGGGCCGCCACCGAGGGCATGAAGCTCGTGCTCGCCGATATCGAAGAGGCTCCGCTGAAGTTGACGGCTGACGCACTCACAGCGTCAGGGGCTGAAGTGGAAGCGGTCCCCACCGACGTGTCTGACGGTTCCGACGTGGAGGCTCTGCGCGATCGGGCGCTTGAGCGCTTCGGAGCAATTCACCTGGTACACAACAACGCCGGGGTCGGTGTGGGTGGACCGTTGTGGACGGTGTCCGAAGCGGATTGGAGATGGATTCTCGGCGTCAACCTGTGGGGGGTCGTTCATGGCATCCGGACATTCGTACCGCTGTTGATCGACCAGGGCGAGGGCCATATCGTCAACACGGCGTCGGTGGCTGGCTTGACCTCGCCCGGGTTCCTAGGGCCATACAACGCCACCAAACACGCCGTCACCACGATCTCAGAGACCCTCTACCGCGACCTGCGGGCCACGGGTTCCTCTGTCGGGGTGTCGGTCTTGTGCCCAGGCTTCGTCCGAACGGGTATCGGCGACTCCGAACGCAATCGCCCTCAATGGGCGCCCGCGCCAGATGACGACCCGGCCGCCGACGTGCTCCGGGACGTGGTCCACCAGTTAGTGGCGGGGGGCATTGCACCGAGCGAGGTCGCGGATCGTGTGCTCGACGCGGTGCGAACCGACACCTTCTACATCCTGACTCACGACGACTCCAGGCAAATGGTCGAGACCCGGATGGGCGACATCCTCGAAGGGCGCTCCCCTAGCGATATGCCTCTCGTTTGAGAGTCGGGTACCCGGTAGGCATGGGGCGGGCCGCCGAGAGATGATCAACGCCGGACGCCCGAAAGCGGTCACCGACAGGGGCCACCTGGTCCCCGGCGCACGCGCAAGAGGGTGGGATTCCGCCCACCCTCTTGCCGAAGGCTCGAGTGGCTGCCTTCTAAGCGGTAGCTACTCGCCGATCGTGCTGTTCGCCATGTCGATGGTGGCCGACTCCACCGGTGTACTTGACGTGCCGAGCTCGCAACCCTCCAATGCGGACGAACTCGACGAATTGAAGTCGATGTGCACCGTCCCGTTCCCGGCGTAGGAGCCGCTCGTCGAAACAGTACCGACCTCGTCAACCTCACCGTTCGAGTCGAGGCCGAACTTCACGTTTGACAGCAGGAACTTTGACGGCTTCACTCCTCCGTTCCAGTCCTGCTTGCCCTTGACCGTTGCCGACGTCATCGAAGCGCTAGCGCACGAACCCGCGATCTTCGTCTTTCCCACCTTGGTAGCTTTGGACTTTATCGGCTTGGTCACCGTAGTCCCGGGCGAGGCGGTCGGTGAGCCACCGCTACAATCTCCCAACTGGGAAGACACGGTCACGACCTCTTTGCCCGCCTTGGTCCCGGTGGGAGTCAGCGGCGGGTTGAATTGGAGCATGCCCGAGATGTGACAGCTCACTACCCCCATCCCCGTCATCTTCCCCGCCACGGCGGTGCCTTCCGGCAGCACCACAGTGGCCAGGGGCAGCACTGCGACGGCCAACACGAACAAGCCCTTCTTGGTCCGCATGCTCACCTCCGTAGGTCGGTTGGCGCCACGGCTCATGCCCAGCCGCTCCGGTCAACCCCTCCCCGCAACGGTCGCATTCTGGCAAGATCAGAGGTAACGGACAAGTGATTCGGTGCTGCGCCAGAAGGGCCAAGTGACTGGGTTCACAAGCTGGTGAACACGCCCGCCTTCAGCCGGGTGCACAGTTCAGTCCCTCAAGGTCCGCGGGTCGGTCAGGACCTCCTCAGAGGCCGTACTGCCTCGGCATTCTCGATCGGTCAACACAGCAAGTCACCGAGCCAAAATCAGTTGCATGACCAACGTGTATCGGCAGACCCTCGACCTCGAGGCGTAGCGGCGAGCGCTTCCTCCCACTGTTCTTATTCGTCGGGTGGGAAGGCGGCTGGCAAGAGGCGCATCAGCGTGGCGAACATCGGGGTGAAACGGCCCTCTCCCCAGGGAAGCTCAGGCTCATTGGCGAATGCCCGCGTCGTCCGGTGTCTGGGCGTACTGCGTCACGGGCATGTGGAGCACTGGGCGCTCAGTCTGCCCAACAAACCAGGATCCTGCCCGGCTATAGGAACGCAGCGTTCCCGATCGCTGTTCCATCGTGGGCGCAGACACCGACGACCGTGACATGGCGACTGGCGCACCTCCAAGGGGTGCTCACGGCCTCCCCCAGCACCCCTCGAGCTGGAGAAATGCATTCGAACCCCGACGACGCCCGCCTCACCCCGCTTGACCTGTACAAATGACAATGGTCGGCCATCCGCTTCCGCTGGAATCGGCGATCTCGGGCGGTGTGAGCCCAGCGGTTGTGACAGTCCCGATAGCGCAGAACCGGTATTAGAGGACTGCCAGAACACACTCAGCCGGCGGGTCGAGGTCGAGCGTCTCGCGGCGGAGGACCCTAAAGCCGGCGTCCCGGAGGAGGGCCGCCAGCCCTTCGGCGGCCGCAACCGATGTCGCCACGGTGGCAGCGGGGCTGCGGGGCTGCGATATGAGAGCGATCCGACCGTCGGCCCGCAGCATGTGGCCGATCTCCCGCAACCGGGCCTCAGGCTCGTGCCAGAAGCCGACCGTGTTGATCGCTAGCGCCGCGTCGAACAACCCGTCAATCAACCGCATGTTTTCGACCGGAGTGTGTATCAGTCGAACCCGTCCCGCACGAATCGCTGCCGCATTGCGCCTACTGGCCTGCCTGATCATCACCTCAGAATGGTCGACACCGACCACCAGGCCCTGACTGGCCCGGCTAGCGAGAGCAGCGATGGCGACCCCTGGCCCGCAACCGAACTCAATGACCCGGTCGGTCGGCTGGATACCGAGGAGTTCCACTGCCCATCGGCTGCGCTGGACGTTCGACGAGCGCCGTCCCATGATCCAGCCGACCACGTGCCCACTTGGCCCGGTTGGGTTGTGAAATTGTCGAACGACACCATCGAAGAGACGCTGCCTCATGCCCATGAGGCAAGTAAACGACTTCGAGTACGCTCGAAGTCAATGCCTCCTGCCAAAGAAGCTCGGAAGTTCCCGCCGAGGCTCTTATCGATCGGAGAATTGGCTGAGCACACCGGCCTCGCGACGACCGCGCTTCGCTACTACGACGACCTCGGACTCGTACGACCGGTGACTCGAGCCTCGGGGCGGCGGCGCTACGCGGAGTCGGCCGTCGCAGAGGTAGGCGCGATCCTCGTTCTTCGCGAAGTTGGCTTCTCGCTGACCGAGATCGGCTCCCTCGTCGCCGGAGGCGAGCGACGGGACTGGCAGGAGATCCTCGACCGCAAGTTGAGGGAGCTAGACGAACAGCAACACCGCCTCAACGTAGCCCGTGCCGCGCTCGAGCACGCTCGGCGGTGCCCAGCTGGTGAGCCGGTGCGATGCTCGCGGTTTTGGTCGATCATAGACGGTCAGCTGCGCGGCCTCTCACTTGAGGAAAGCCATGCTCGAGTGCACTGACGCCTCCTCGTAGCCCGACACGTCCTCCTTGCTCAGGCACTCGACTTTTCTCGCAGAAACGGCAATCGGGGCACAGAGGTGCAACACGCAATATGTGCCTCATTCATAGTTGGGGTGGGCGCTGAACCTACGTTCTAGCGGCTCAGGAGTTCGGCCGGTCGGCTCACGAAGTGCTTGGCGCCTTCGGGTTGGCTTTTGAACGAAGGGCTCGTCGGTCGGGCTCCTGGCCGCGATCGACAGGGCTGGACGACACGACTTCACCTTCACGCCCGCGACCTCGCTGTGGACAGATTGCACGTCACGAGCGGAGCTTGAACGGCTGGCGGCGTCTTTGGCCGAATGAGGCACCATGCTCGTGCCCGTCGGCAGTTACGGGTTCAGTAACCCGTTCTGCTGGGTGGCCGACCGCTTTTGGGGTGACCTGGCAACTGAATATGCCGTAGTCGGTAAGGGGACGGTTCCTTCGACCGACCTGGCTATGCCGTGTGCGGGTGGCTGGTCCGGGGGGTCAACCTCCCGGGATCGCTCCGCGCCCCTCTACCAGGATGGTCGGCCGCAGGAGGTCCTGAAGACTCCCCCTGGTCCCGGTGCCATAGATGGTCATCCATCCCGACAGTACTCTTACCAAGCATGCCGAAAAGCGACAAAGCCGAGAGGGAACCTGACGATTGGCGGGCCGACGCTCTGGCCCGGATTCGCAAATTGATCAAACAGGCCGATCCCGAAGTGGTTGAGGAATGGAAGTGGAGAAAGGCTGCAAATCCAGAAGGTGTTCCTGTCTGGTCACACGACGGCATCATCTGCACGGGCGAGACCTACAAGACTCACGTAAAGATCACCTTCGCCAGAGGCGCTTCCCTGAAGGATCCTTCGCACCTGTTCAACTCCAGCCTCGAAGGTAGCACCCGCCGTGCCATCGATGTTCATGAGGCGGACACGATCGACGAACCGGCATTAGAGGCTCTAATCCGGGAAGCTGTGGCGTTGAACCAGGCCTCGGTCCGTCGCAAGTAGATCGAGCGGCCCGACAAGCCGATCGCAATGTGCCGCGGTCGGTCACCTTCGCCAGTGTGACCCGAGCGGTATCGACGGGTCACTGACCCGGGCGGTTGAGTCGGCCAGGGGCACCCCGGCCACCCCGAACGTCACCGACAATCCCGTTCGGTGGTCGCTTCCAACGGCGTGCTTCGGATCCGTGGTCTCGTCCGAGCGGACTACCATCGATCGTGCCAGGTCGATGCGCGGCACTCTTTGACGATCTCGCGCAACCGACGAAAGGGGTCTTGTGAGGACGCGGGCCCAGCGAACGCACCCCCGTTGTCAGAAGTGGCACGATCATGCGCTGTAGGCGTCGGGACCTTCGTGCAACGGTGCTTGGGTTCAAAGTGCTCGTAGTCGACCGGGTTCATCCCCACCGCCCCACACCTGACTGTCACTTCTCTCGGTCCCGGAGGCCCGAGTTCGACGGTCCGCATGCGGAGGACTTCCGGACTTCCGGCCCCCCCAAGGCGGTCGCGACCCATTGCGTGCTCATGAGTCCACCAAGAGGTCCTGCCAGTTGGCGGGGACCTGTCCGGCTGGTCCGGGCACGGGTTGGTCGAGGGGATGATGCTGCGGGGGTGCGAGGCGAGGCCCTTCCAGGTATTCGTTTGTTCGGTAGTTCCAAAACCAATCTTCGCCTGGCTCGAAGCTGCGGATGACAGGGTGACCTGACGAGTTCGCATGCCCGGTCGCGTGCTGGCTGGGTGAGTTGTCGCAACATCCAATGTGGCCGCACTCGGCACACCGTCGTAGGTGTAACCACCAACCCCCAGACTCGAGACACTCCACGCAACCGGTCCCGCTGGGTGGAACTTCTGGATCGAAGGAATTGGTCATGTTTGCACCTCCCGCTAGATATTTCTCAACCGTAGGGGAAAGAGCACTGTTCGTCATGTGCGACCGTCGCACCAGGGTCGCTCTTTGGCTCGGGCCACGGACGGCCGCTGGCGCTCCCGTAGCGCGGCGCCGTGCCACCAAAGGGAACTGCTGAATGGAATGGCGACGTGCCGACTGGTGCCGGTACACGTTCACCTCGAGCAGGACATTGCAATAGCGATCGGTTGCCATCTTCCGCCGCTATCAAGCCCGAAGGTCAGATAATTGGGGGCGGAACTCCCTCGACGCTGGCCGCCAAGAGAGGGTCCCAGCCGCACACCAGGCAGGCGTGGTGGATGGCCGACATGCCGAAGTCGATTGCGGCACGCCGCGGGTCGAGCGCGCCGCGAACGTCGTCCCAGTCGAGTACGAACTCCTTCAGGTCCGCGTTCCAGTGGGCGGCTGGCGGTGAGAGGGTGGCGGTGTCAAGGCCAGCTGGGGCGGGAAACGCGAAGGCGAAGAAGGCGGCGCGTGGGTAGCGGGCATCGCCGGGCCACCAGCCAACCTCGATCTGTTGGGCGTTGGCGGAGTTCCGCATGATGAACTCGGTCGAAGGCGGGTCAACCCGCTCCCCGGAGAACAAGCTGATGGCAAGGTCGAAGGTACCCCACCAGGCGTTGACCGGAGTCGATCGCCCCCGGTAGGGGGCGCGCAGCGCTGCCAGCACTAACGCGGCCTGGGTCGCTGCCGCGAAGTAGGTCGCGACCTGGCTGGCGTCGTAGGTGGCGTGCTCGTCGTCCTCGTCGAGCGATGTGGTCCAAGTGGTCTCTTGGGGACGCAAATTGATTCGCACCGGGCCGATCAGCTCGCCGGTGGCCGCCAAGACTTCCCTCGTCACCTCCCCTACCGCCCGATCTGGCGCAAGAGGGACGCGGCGCACGCGGCCATCGCTGTGTTCGGCCACCGCCTCGTGGTTCCGCAAGTCCAACGCGACAACTAGCGCCCCCGAGCCGTTGGGGGCCGGAAGCGGCCGCGTCTCCCACCCGCGGGCGCTCAGGTGCAGAGCGGCATGTTGAAGCTGCGGTTCCGGTGGTGCCAGGGCTACCGCCAGCTTGCCGAGCACCTGGGTGTGGGCGTGCAAGGTATCGCAGGTAGCACTCCAGGCCTCGTAAGGAAGCGCTGGCCATCCGACGGGCATCGAGATCACCCTAGCGACCTGGCAGGCCCGAATGTCGGCCTCTAACCCGCCCGTCAACCTCATCCTTTTACCGCCGGCCCAGAGTCTCGCCCATCGCGTGCAGCTGGGAACGGAAGTCGGGATGGGCGATGTCGGCCAGGGCTCTCGCCCGTTCGCGGACGGTGAGCCCTGTCAGCTCGGCGGCGCCGTACTCGGTGACGACCACCCCGGTGTGATGGCGCGGCGTGGAGACCACGGCCCCCTCGGGAAGAAGAGGAAGGATTCGCGAGCGCACGACACCGCCCACCGTGACGGTAGAACCGAGGCAGATCAGTGAGTGGGCGTCGACGTGCAGGTCGGCGCCGGCCACGAAGTCCTCGTGTCCACCGACGCCCGAGATCTGCTTGCCGTCGATGCTGTCCGCCACCACCTGCCCGTACAGGTCGAGGCACAGGGCACCGTTGATCGACACCAGTTTGTGGTTGCGTCCGATGACGGTCGGGTCGTTGACGACGTCCACCGGCAAGAAGGCCACCTGGGCGTTGCCATCGAGCCAGCGATAAAGATCTGCCGTCCCCAGGGCGAACGTCGTCACTGACACGCCGTCGAAGACTCCCTTGGCGGCGTTGGTGACCTTGCCCGCCTCGATGCAGGCGCATGAGGCCGGTGGTGAACATCTCCGAATGCACGCCGTAGTCGCCGCCTGCGCCGTCGGCCAACGCCGTGGCCACCATGTTCGGCACCGCACCGATGCCCGTCTGAAGCGTGCTGCCTTCGGTCACGAATCGCAGGGCGTGTGCAGGCGATCGCTGCGTCTTGCTCCGTGGGTGCCGGATCCTCCAGGACGTAGGGCTCGCCGTCCGCCTCGACCAGCACGTCGATCAACTCCACGGGAAGGGTGTTGTCGAACCGAGGCGGCAGGCTGCGGGTCCGGGGCAGATGCGGATTGACCTCCACCAGGAGCACTCGATCAGGGTCGGTGCCGGCCTGGATCAGCTCGTCGCGGGTTGCCCCCAGGTGCAGCGACAGGTTGACCCGGCCGTCGGCGTCGGGAGGTGCGGCCTGGGCGGTCATGATCCGCGGGGCGAATCGGGCCAGGATCGGCGCGAATTGGCGGAAACCGCCGGGGACGAGCTCGATGTCGTGGCCCTCGGCCAACAGCATGCGCTCGGCCGGCCCGAAGAATCCCGAGCGGTACGACACGCCCGGCTTGGTCAGGACGGTGTAGTACCCGAGCAAGAGTGCCCCACCGAGCACCAGATCCTCCCAATCGTCGCGGCTGCCGAGGGCGGTCAAGAATGCGTCGGGATTGCCGGGCCCGAGACCAAAACCGATGGTGTCACGCGGTCGCACCAGGGCGGCGGCCTCCTCGGGTGTGCACGTCATGGTCACGGTGCGAGATTCTGCCTCGTCCCGCCCCTCGGGCGCACCACCTCGGTGGCGCCCAGCTCGGCCAGTGCCGACAATCAGCATGTGGGGGCGTCCCCGGCGCTTCGGTAGGCTCGATGGACAAGTACCTGGCCTTTGGACACTGAAACCATCCCACCTGCGCGAATTGTCGAGAGGAGCCAGATGTCAGAGACACCACGATCTGTCAGCAGTGGATGGCGCAACCGGGTCATACGACCTCACATCTTCGGAGGCGGTCGGCGCGACCCCTTGCCTGCATGAGCTTGTCACCGCCCAACGATCCGATCGACGCCCTCAACGAGGTGCTCAGCGAGGTCATCGATATGGTGCAGGACGTCAAACAGGCTCACGTGAAGATCCCCGCGACGCAGGCTCTCCACGCCGAGCTCGACCGGCTCTTCAGCGACCTGAAGATGTGGGCTCGCCTGCTGATCGAGCAGGATGAGACACTCGGTGTGTCGCCACTGGCGAGCATGCCAAGTGTTGCCGGTCGCACGCCAGCCAACCTCTGGCCGGGGAATACGACCGACGAAGAGGTCCGCCGGATCGTCCGCGAGCATCTCGACAAGCTCGAACAACACGTCGCAGCGGCCGTCGCGGCGCAGAACGATCCCCGGTCACAAGCAACCCTTGCCGAGGTGCAGCTCGGATTGCTCGCCCACAGGCGAGCCCTCAGCGAACATTGACAATCGAGTCGCCGGAGATCGGATGGGCATCACTGGCGTTGCGGGTATGACGTAGTGAGGGGAACGGCCCAGTTTGTAGGATTGAATGCACTTGGAGTGCCGGCAGAGAACATGTGAGGAGGCCATATGCCCGAAGGAGCACACCCAACTCGCATGACGATTGCGCAACAGTTCCTGGTGCTAGTCGGACACCGTGACGTTGATCAGGGCACCGAGCTGCTATCGCCCAATGCGACGTACCGCGTTCCCGGAAACCACACTCTCGCTGGAACATTCTCCGGCCGGGACGAGATCATGAGTCATCTCATCAGCCTCTTCGAGCGGACAGGGGGGACCTTTGATGCCTTCAAATGGGAGGACTGGATGCTCGGTGAGCATCACGTGGCTGCCCTGGCAAAGGTTCACCTAAACACCAAAGGACAGATTTACAAAGCGCGGCATCTATTCCTCGTGCGATTCGATATGGACGACAAGATTGATGAAATCACAGTCTTCTTCGAAGACCAGCGGTCCGCTGAGAGATTCCTCGGCCCGTAAGAGGCAGTGACATTTCCGGGATTGACAAAGGATGGTCACACTCTTGACCACAGCATGACCGCTTCCGAGCGAGCGCACTCACATGATGTGGCCCGAGCCCACGCCATCGACGCCAAGTGATACGCCCGTACTTCGAGCCTGCTGATCGTGCGCTCCTGGCTGCATTCAACCGCCGACTAACCGGGATCTCGAAGAGAGACCCTCGAGGGCTGACCGGCTACTTCGATTGTGGGGCAATGCCAGCGCCCCTGAGCATCCGTCGCAGGTCGATGACCTGCTGCTCGTCGATATCGTGATGTCGCGGCGCATCGAACGTTTGAGTTTCAGAACCCAATGTCACCCTGAACCGACCGTCGCGCTCCTCGGTGACGGTGCCGACGCTCTCGAGGAGCGACAAGACGTCGTGCCATTGGATGTTGTGACTCGTGGGGTGATTGAGAATTTTCTCCACCGTCGCCTGATGATGCGCGTCCAGTTGGCTGCCTTTTGCCATCTCACTCTCCGAGTTCTTTCAGAACACCATCCGACCGTTCACTGCGCTCATTCGCTTGCATCTAGATCCCAACTGCCCTCGCCGGCCAGTCGGCTGCGAGTCGATCCGTCGGCTCCCCCAGACCATCGGGGTCGTCGATCCCTCCCTCCAGGGTGACCAGAGCTTCGGGGTCATCGAATTCCGCACCCGATCGTAGGCCCTCTGCCTCCTCGTCGTCGCAGAAGGCTCATCCGCCCTTATGCAGGATCACAGGGATCTCTGCGAGGACACGGCCAATGCACAGACAGAGCCGGACTCGGGGCATCTTCAACTCTCGTGACACTCGCTCAGCGACAGACACGGCCGTATCGTGACAGGCATGCGACTCTTGCTCGTGGCCTATCCCGGGGCCGGGAAGGGCACACAAGCGGCGAAGTTGGCCGCCCATTATGGGATCGCGCATCTGTCCAGCGGGGCTTTGTTGCGGGCTGAGGTGGCTCAGGGCACGAGGATCGGGCGGATCGCAGCTGACTACTTGGGGCGAGGCGATCTCGTACCTGACGCGCTGGTCCTCGAAATGCTGTCGGTGCCGGTGCTCGAGGCGGCTGGCAGCGGCGGATATGTTCTCGACGGCTTCCCGAGGACGCTGCGCCAAGCCGAAGAGGCCTACGCGGTGGCCCAGCAGGTTGAAGGTATCGAACTCCAAGCTGTCGTCCATCTCAGAGTCAGCCACGATGAGTTGCGCAACCGACTCCGGACTCGCGCGAACCGGAAAGGGCGCACTGACGACAGCGAGGACGTCATTGTGCATCGATTCAAGGTGTTCGACACCGAGACAGAGCCGCTCCTCGCCTTTTACTCTCAACGCGAATTGCTCATCGACATCAACGGCGAACAGCCAGTCGACAGGGTCTTCGCCGACATTACGGCCGCTATTGACCGCTTCGGCGCCAATCGACGCCCGGAAGCAGGACAACAAGACCCCTAGAAATGTGAGGTAGCTCGGCGATGCGCGCACATAGCCCCTTACCTTGGAACGAGCGGCGAGACTGGGCGCTCGCCATTCCCTACACGATCCCGGCAGCTCCCGAAGCATGGCTCGACTTCGTGATCTTGAACCATGGCAACGTCATGAGCGAGTCACACACCCGCTTGATTGCTCTCCTGGGGAGCTGACGGGTTCAAAGCCGGCAACTCACCGTGTTTCCGTCTGTTGCAGATTCACGTTGATCTGGACAACACTTTATCCATGACACAGGACAGCGAAGAGATCCCTCCATCCAGCTGGCACGAATCGCTGGAGTCCCTGACCAAGCAGCACGAGGGCGATGGCGTCACCATCGAGGTGCTTGCGCTTGATCTTGGTGACGAATACGAAGCTGAAAAGGTCCCCTTCGCCTATCTCGAGTACGACAGTCACGATGATGCCGTCAACGTGGCCGTCGGCGGACGTGACGGGCGCTATCCAGTGGCACTGCGGCATACCATCGAACATCCCCAACGCGTCGTCGTCTCTGCTCCTGCACCCGGTGAGGAGTCGACGGTGGACGTGACAGCGGCCGACGGAGTCCAAACACTGATCACCTTTTATCACCGACCGGCCCTGCCGGCGTGATCTGTTCACCGAGTGTGCGCGGCACGACGACCGAATCGAGAAACGCATTTCTTGGAATCCTCCAGCCGGTGACCTAGGGCCAACCACGGGACGATGGAACCGTCTCACTCAGAGCTGAACCTCCCGCGTCCCGTGGGCTTTGTCCTCGGAGGCGGCGGCAGTCTGGGCGCCGTCCAGGTCGGCATGCTCGAGGCGTTGACGGACCAGCGGATAACTCCGGACCTCGTCACCGGTACGTCTGTGGGATCACTCAATGGCGCCGTCATCGCAGTAAATCCCGCAGGCGCGGCCAACCGTCTGTCCCACGCATGGGCACGAATCACACGGAACCAGATCTTCCCCGGTGGGCTGCTGGCGCAGGCGAGGACTCTCCAGCATTCGAAGACGCACCTCTTTCCCAACACCGGCCTGGCCGCGGTGATCGCTGAGTTCCTCGGTGTGACGACGACGTTCGATGACCTCATGCTTCCCTTTGCTGCGGTCACGATGGATATCGCCACCGCCACTCCCTTTGTCATCGAGGCCGGCTCACTCCTACCCGCCCTGCTCGCCAGCGCCGCCATCCCCGGCGTGTTCCCTCCCGTCGATTACGACGGGCGACGTCTCTACGATGGCGGGGTGGTGGCCAACGTCCCCCTCCGGCAAGCCGTGGCCATGGGCGCCCGCTCCCTGGTGGTTCTCGACTGCACGTTTCCGGGACACCTCCTCCCCCCGCCCGAGTCGCTGGCCGAAACCGTGCTCTTCACGGCCATGGTCACCATGCGTTCCCAGTCCATCCTCGAAGCACCCCTTGTCGCCGCCCACGTGCCGGTCGTGTACCTCCCCGGTCCGGTCGCCTGTCGCTGCTCACCGTTCAAATTCGACTCCACCCAGCTCCTCATCGAAGGCGCATACGAATCCGCCCTCTCCTTCCTCCACGACCTCCAAGTCGACGGTCCCGGACTCTACGGCTCCCCATCGGGACAGTGAACCCGGAGAGGGCTCGAGCAGAAAGATCCCAACGTCCGCGGCGGCCTCGTGACGAAGACGACGTCACTCCCCCGCCGTTCGGCGAGGGTGATCGACCCCAGAGATCGAGGGACCGAGAACCACGACCGACTCTGGGCTGTCTTTTCCAGATCCAGCCCTCAGCCGCACTCTTGTTTGGACGGCTGCCAGCTACGGCCAGAGCGGGCCGGCCTGGTGACGCGGCTCAAGGTCCCAATCGACGCCAGTGCGGGTGCGCCACTGGTCGCACTACATGGCTTCGCCTGGCGCCGACCCAAAGGACCACTCGAATCGGTGCCGTCCCCGCCTGAGGTGCAAGCCCTACGGTCGTCTTACGCGGCGGCCGTCTCCAGCTCCACCTCAGCCTCTTCCAGCATCGCGGATTGGACCGGCGCGCGGACGCAGAGCGCCACGATGGCGAGGGCCACGAAAGCGAACCCGGCGCCGGCGGCCATGGTCAGGTCGAACCCGTGCACCAGCGCCGCGCGGGCCGCCACCCCGGCCTCGGCAGCGTGGATGAAGCCGGCCGACCGGGCGCTCGGAGTGACGCTGTCGAAGACATTGACCAGTACGGCCAGGCCGAGGGCGGCGCCGAGCTGTTGCATCACGTTGATCAAGCCCGAGGCGGCGCCAGCGTCGGCGGGGGCCACGCCGGCTAGTCCGGCGGTGGTCAGGCTGACGAACGAGATTCCCATGCCGGTGCCGATCAGGATCAGGCTGGCTAGGACTTGCGGGTACGGCGTGGCGGCGTGCAGCTGGGTCGCTAGAAGCAACCCGAATGCCGAGCACGTCAACCCGACGATCATCAGCACTTTGGCCGGGAGGCGGTTGACGAGCACCCTGCTTGTGAGCTGGGAGGACAGGAAGACCGATGTGGGGGTTGGTAGGAACCCGATGCCGGTGATCAGAGACGAGTGGCCCTGGATGTCCTGTAGGAACTGCGTGAGAAAGAAGATCATCCCGTACATCCCGGCGTAGCCGAGACCGCGGGCCACGTTGGCCGAGGCGCGGGTCCGGTCGGCGAGGATCTGCAGGGGAAGGATCGGCTCGGGGGCGGTCTTCTCGACCCGGACGAAGAGGCCCAGCAAGGCCAGGCCCACCGCGAGCGAGCCGAGGGTGACGGGCGCCCCCCAGCCGTGGCTTCCGGCCTCGACCAGGCCGAACACGACGGCCGTCGCGCCGGCGGTGGAGGTAACCGCCCCGGTTAGGTCGAAGCGGCCATGGCGGCGCTCGGTCTCGACCAGCACGGCCCCGCCGACCAGGAGCACGGTGAGACCGATGGGGACGTTGACGAACATCACCCAGCGCCACGACGTCCACTCGGTGAGCAGGCCGCCCGCCACCAGGCCCAAGGCCCCGCCCGCCGCCGACACGGTCGTGAACAGGCCGATCGCCCGCACTCTCGGCGCCCCCTCCGGGAAAATGGTCATGAGCAGGGCCAGAGCGGCCGGCGCGGCCAGTGCTCCGCCCACGCCCTGCAGAGCGCGGGCGGCCAACAGCATGGCGCTGGAGGTGGCGAATCCACCCGCCAGCGAGCTCAAAGAGAACAAGGCGATCCCGGCCATGAAGGTTCGCCGCCGCCCGAGCAGGTCGCCGGAGCGGGCGCCGAGGAGAAGGAGGCCTCCGAAGGTCAGGACATAGGCGTTGAGCACCCAAGAGAGCGACGAGCTCGAGAAATGGAGGCTGCGCTGGATGTGGGGCAGGGCCACATTCACGATGGTGGCGTCGAGCACCACCATCAGCTGGGCGGTGAGGATGACGGCGAGAACGACAGAGGGGCGGCGACGCCATCCGCTGGGCGCCGGCTGGGCGTGGGCTGCTCGGGCATTGACTACGGCCTTTCCGCTGGTATTCTGGGGGGACGAAGCGGAAGCTTCCTCCGGTTACTATACGGAGGGTGCCTCCGGTTTGCAAGTGCTTTCCAACGGAGGTGCCTCGGCCGTGAGCAGCCAGCTCGAAACAAGCGTTGGCGAGGAAGAGTCCGGCCGGCCCATGCGGGCGGATGCCCGGCGCAACTACGAGCGCCTCGTCGACGGGGCCCGGAAGGTGTTCGCCGACCAGGGCGGCGGCGCCTCGATGGAGGCCATCGCCAAGCAGGCGGGTGTAGGCGTCGGGACGCTCTACCGCCATTTCCCCAAGCGAATCGACATCGTCGAGGCCGTCTACCGCGACGAGGTCGACCTTCTAGTCGGCTCAGCCGAGCGGGGCCTCACTGAGCTCGAGCCTTGGGCCGCTCTGGAGGCGTGGCTGAGGGCCTACGTGGATTACGGACGATCCAAACGCACGTTTTTGAACGAGCTGCACGAGGCGTTCGAGAAGAACCCCGACCTGAAGCCGGCGTCGAGAGACCGCATCTGGGCCGCTTGCGATAGCGTGCTGCGCCGAGCCCAAAAGGCGGGCGAAGCCCGACGTGACATTGACGGCGCGGACCTAATGCAGCTGGTGTCGCCAATGTGCATGAACAGCACACTCACCGCCGATCAGGGCGACCGCCTGATGGCCATGGTGCTCGACGGCCTGCGCCCGTCCAAGGCATAGCTGCGCCCCCTCGAAGGTGACCCGCCCCTGTAACCGGCAGGGTCGTCGGCTGTAACAGGAACCTCAGTGCCCGGGCGCTCCGCCGTCCACTCAGTGGCGGACAAAACGCGTCGTAGAGTCCACCGATCGTGAGCAACGCGCCGGAACCCAGGCCCACGATCCCGCTGGATCCGACAGGGCGCACAGCAGCATCGTTACCGCTGCTCGGTCCGGAGGGATGAAGCCAGACCTGTGAGCCTGACGCCGGGCCACGGTCCTCGCGTCGTGCTTCGTGGCCACGTGAGCCGTGGTTGGCACCATTTGCCAAGGGCCCAGGGACCGACCCGACCCTTCCGGGTCGGTCCGTGAGTGGCATGCGTACAGCACGCTGCCACAAGAGCCCCCGTTATGCGAACCTTCTCCCCATGGTCGATGACGCGACACGGGAGGGCCGAAGCCCTCCCGTGTCGCTCGAATGCATCTGTCCCTGAAGGTCTCGGAGACCTCGCAGGGTAACTGATTTAACTGACCTTCAGCGCCTTGAGGGACGTGACGTTCCCACCAGTGCTGATGCACACCTCACCCTTGTATTTGCCAGGAATCTTGAGGCCACTCGTATCGGCCGTCACTGAACCCGAGTACTTGTCGGCCGTGGGCTCGTTAGCCGCGGGGACGGGTGCCTTCTTGGTGGACTTGATGTATCCAGGGCACTTCTTGGCCTTGATGCTCACAAGCACCGGAGCAGCGAAGGTGGACGTCGTGCCATTGGTCCACGTAACCGTCCCGCCGGTTGCCAGCGCCGTCGTATTAAGAGGCTGCGATTGCGTAGCCGTAGCGCTGCCGGTGTCGACGCACCCGCTGATCGTGATGGTGCCGGATGCGGTCCCATTCATCCCCGAACAGGTCATCTTCCCGTTCGGCCCTCCTTTAGCCCACGCCTGACTGCCACTGAGCGCCAAGGTGGCCCCCGAGGCCGCGATTGCCAGCGCCGCTGACAACATGAAAAACCTTCGCATCTTCCCCTCCTGTCGTTGGTAGAGGAACACCCCAAGGCCCCCCTCTTGTGTCGAAGGCTACATCAAACCCGCTGCCGTGCTCTTCCACCTCGCGTTGAATAAGGGGTCCGGGATAGTTCGCGGGCGAACTTGACGTCCAGGAAGCCAAAGGCCTCGTGCAACGTCAGGTATAGCGGTGACCGGTCGGCATGTGCTGCGGGCTCAACCAGCCACCCAACAACCTCGGCGAACGCCTCAGGTGGTGATCTACCACCGAGAGTCCGTCGAGGACGATCCTTGAGCTCTCTGGCGACGACGTCGAGATGCGCCTGGGAATAGCCTGAGAGTTCGGTGCCTTGGAGAAGTACGCTCCGTCCGCTCATCCCAGAAGCCTGGAACGCCCGGGCAGGGACATTCGAATGGAGTTGCTGGCAGACCCTCGACCATATGGTCGACTGCGTGTTCTCCTACGCCTTGCAATTCGCCAGCTGAGAATTCGGAGAGTCGTGAAAGAGCCGCATGACGAAGGAGCGAGAATGACCGACGAGCCACATGGCGCGACATCGCCTCTCAGCTTCGAGCGGGACATCCGTCCCTTGTTTCGTCAAAAGGATCGCGACTCGATGCTGAAAGCGTTTGATCTGTGGTCACACAATGACGTTGTCGTACATCAAGATTCGATAGCGTCCCGGCTCGCTCATGGAACGATGCCCTGCGATGGCGCATGGTCGAACGATCGCGTTGCTGCCTTTCAGAGGTGGGTCGCCGAAGGATCACAGCCATGAGGTCTCGAATCGATCGAGTTCTTTCCTCGCCCCGTGAGTTGCCTGTAACACCCACCCAAGCACACTGAGATCTGCGTACGAGGCCTTTGGCCTATCTTTGGCAGTGTCACCAGACTCGCTGGGCGAATCACCCTGGAGGACATGCAAAGGAGGTCGAATGGCGACTGACGTCCGGGCCGAATCCGGACAGCCAGTTCTCATCGCCTTGACGGTTCCAAGGCGATGGAGCGCAATCGTTCGCGAACCATGGGATGATCTGCTGGGACACATCGCCGCACAAGCGTCCTCTGTCACCTGACCATCCACCCGCAACTCATCACAGAGCCGCGCCTTCCACCTCCCCGGCCCACGAGAAAGGCGAGTACCAGTGTCACCGATCCCCCTACGTCAGCGTGGGTCGTTCCAGAAGCTTCAGACGCACTACGACGACATCAAGGGTCTGCACCTGCGCGACCTCTTCGCCGGGGACGCCGGGCGTGGCGAACGCTTCGTCGCCGACGCCGCGGGTCTCTACCTCGACTACTCGAAGAACCGCGTCACCACTGAGACCATGGGTCTGCTGGCCGACCTGGCACGGGAGTCAGCCCTCGAGGAACGGCGCGAAGCCATGTTCGCCGGCGAGCACATCAACGTGTCCGAGGACCGAGCGGTGCTGCACGTCGCTCTCCGCATGCCTCGGGAGACCTCGCTCGTCGTGGACGGAGTCGACGTGGTGCAAGAAGTCCACCAGGTTCTCGACGCCATGACAGCCTTCTCTGAGAGGGTGAGATCAGGCGAGTGGAAGGGTCATACCGGAAAGCCGATCCGCAATGTCGTGAACATGGGCATCGGTGGCTCCGACCTGGGACCGGTGATGGCTTATGAGGCCTTGCGGCATTACTCGCGCCGCGACATGCTTTTTCGCTTCGTCTCAAATGTCGATTCGACGGACTTCGCTGAGGCCACAGCTGACCTGTCGGCAGAAGAGACCCTCTTCATCGTCTCGTCGAAGACCTTCGGCACGTTGGAGACTCTCACCAACGCCACCTCGGCGCGCAACTGGGTGGTGGATCAACTTGGGGCCGAGGCCGCTGTGGCCAAGCACTTCGTCGCAGTCTCCACGAACTCCGAGCGCGTCTCCTCTTTCGGTATAGACACGGCCAACATGTTCGGCTTCTGGGACTGGGTAGGGGGGCGTTACTCCATGGACTCCGCCATAGGTCTCTCGACCATGCTGGCGGTGGGCCCCGAACAGTTCCGGGAGCTGCTGGCCGGATTCCACGAGATGGACGAGCACTTCCGGACGGCGCCGCTCGAAACGAACCTCCCCGTCATCATGGGCATGCTCGCGGTGTGGTATGGAAACTTCTTCGGCGCGCAGAGCTCTGGGGTCATGCCCTACGACCAGTACCTGAAGCGCTTTCCCGCCTACCTACAGCAACTCACGATGGAGTCAAACGGCAAGCACGTCACGCTCGAGGGCACGCCCGTGGACTACCAGACAGGGGCCGTCTACTGGGGTGAGCCCGGCACCAATGGCCAGCACAGCTTCTACCAGCTCATCCACCAGGGGACCAAGCTGATCCCAGTGGACCTCATCGGGTTCGCCAAGAGCCTCAATCCACTGCGCGACCACCATGACATCCTGTCCTCCAACGTCTTCGCCCAAGCACAGGCGCTCGCATTCGGCAAGACCGAGGAAGAGGTGCGTGGCGAGGGCACACCCGAAAACGTCGTGCCCCATCGGGTGATGGAGGGGAACCGCCCCACCAACGTGCTGCTCGCCGAGATTCTGACCCCCCGCCTGCTCGGGTCGCTCGTGGCCCTCTACGAACACAGCGTCTTCACCCAGGGAGTGATCTGGGGCATCGACTCTTTCGACCAGTGGGGGGTAGAACTCGGAAAGGTCCTGGCCACACAGATCATCCCCGAGCTCGAAAGCGAAAGCGAACCCCAGCTACATCACGACTCGTCGACCAACTCGTTGATCCGTCGTTATCGCGCCTTGAAAGCACGGTGACGCGAGGGTAGGAAGCACTCTTGAAAGAGAAGACTACAGCTGAAGGAGGGCAGTCCCTTGGCGACGGACAAACCGATGCAGCTCGGCATGATCGGGCTCGGCCGTATGGGGGCCAACTTGGTTCGCCGACTGATGAACGACGGGCACCGTTGCGTCGTGTACGACGTGAGCGCGGACGCCGTAAAGGCGCTCGAAACGGAAGGGGCGACGGGTTCGAAGTCGCTCGAGGATTTCGTCGGGAGGCTGGAGCGGCCACGGGCAATGTGGATCATGGTTCCCGCCGGGATCGTGCAGGGCACCTTGGACCAGCTCGCCAGCCTGCTCGACGGGGGCGACATCATCATCGACGGTGGCAATTCGTACTACCGAGACGACATCGTGCGAGCCGAACAGCTGGCCCAGAAGAACATCCATTACGTGGACTGCGGCACGAGTGGAGGGGTGTGGGGGCTCGAGCGGGGCTACTGCCTCATGATCGGCGGAGAGCCTGGTCCGGTCGCGCACCTCGAGCCGATCTTCAAGACCATCGCGCCGGGGGAGGCGAGTGCCCCCGCCACACCTCATCGCACCCGTAAGGATGGGACAGCACCGCAGGGCTTTCTCCACTGCGGACCCAACGGCGCCGGCCACTTCGTGAAGATGGTCCACAACGGTGTGGAATACGGGATGATGGCCGCCATCGCCGAAGGGCTCAGCATCATTGGGCACGCCGACGCTGGTAAGAGGGTCTCAACCGAAGTGGATGCGGAGACGACACCGCTTCGCGACCCCGAAGTGTACCAATACGAGATCGACGTGGCCGAGGTGGCCGAGGTGTGGCGACGTGGCTCGGTGGTGGGATCGTGGCTCGTCGACCTCACTGCCGACGCCTTTGCCCGCTCCCCCGACCTCGGTGATTTCGCGGGCCGGGTTTCGGACTCGGGCGAGGGTCGCTGGACTGTGGAGGCGGCCGTCGAAACCGGCGTCCCCGCCGCCGTCATCACGGCCGCCCTTTACGAGCGTTTCGAGTCCAGGGGCAACGGGGATTTCACAGACAAGATCCTCTCGGCCATGCGTTCGGAGTTCGGCGGCCACGCCGAGAAGAAGGGATAGCGATGGAACACGACCTCGTGATCGTGCACGACGCGGCGTCCCTGGCCACCACGGCGGCAACCTTCGTGAAAGAGCGGGCGGGCGCCGCTGTGGCCGACAGCGGCCGGTTCACCTTCGCGGTGAGCGGGGGCAAGACTCCGTGGGCGATGTTCACCCAGCTGGCACGTGACGAGGTCCCGTGGAAGGCGGTCGAGATCTTCCAGGTCGACGAGCGTGTCGTGTCCGACGGCGACCCCGACCGCAACCTGACCCACCTGCACCAGAGCCTGGGAAAGGCGCCCGCCAGGGTACTGGCGATGCCCGTCGCGAACCCGGACCTGGAGGAGGCTGCGTCCGCATACTCCGAGCTTCTTCCCGACCGCTTCGACCTCGTGCATCTCGGCCTGGGACCCGACGGCCACACAGCCTCTCTCGTCCCCGGCGACCCGGTGCTCGAGGTCAGCGACCGGCTGGTGGCCGTGACGCAGCCCTACCAGGAGCACAGGCGTATGACGCTTACCTATCCGGCCCTAGCCCGCGCCGACGAGATCCTCTGGCTCGTAAGCGGGGAGGACAAGCGTGACGCGCTGGCCATGTTGCTGGCCGGCGACAGGTCGATCCCTGCCGGGCGTGTGCAGGCCCGGCACTCCACGATTCTTGCTGACTCGTCCGCGACCTGAGGCAGATCGGTTTCGCCATGGGCCGCCACTACACCCCACCAAGGTCGATTCGACAGTTAGGTTCACTAAGGGGTGCAGTCGATCCGCTGCACCGACTTGCCACGCGCCACAAAGATGGTGGCTACGATCTCCGATGGGAACAAACCGTGCTCAACCACCCCGGGAATCGCCTCGAGACGCGCTGCCAGGGCGCCCGGCTTGCCCACATCGCCGGTGAAGTCGGCGATCACTCCACCGTCGGGACTGGGTGGTATGTCTCGCAGCCGGACGGTCCTGATTCGTGCCAGCGTCGACTCGAGGCCGAAGGCGACCAACTCCAACGGGATCGGTGGGTGCAGAGCCGCCACCAGCTTGGTGGAGTCCGCTATCACCACGAAGCGGTCTGCGGTGACCGCTACAAGCTTCTCGCGGGTATGGGCACCCCCGCCGCCCTTGACCAACCAGCCATCGGGACTGATTTGGTCGGCCCCGTCGATGGCGATGTCCAGCCGTTCGAGGGTGAAGCGCTCTACTCGAAGACCGAGCTCGGTGGCGACTTGCTCGGTCCGGGGAGAGGTCGCCACACAGCGAAGCGACAGCTGCCGGGCTGCCAGGACGGGGAGCAGATACGCCACAGTGGTGCCGGTGCCGAGCCCGACGGTCATACCGTCCTCCACCAACTCCGCCGCAGCCTTCGCCGCGCGCTGTTTGTCTTTCTCCACCTCGGAGAGCATCGCCACTCAGGATGGGTCGCCACCTTCGAGGTCCGCAACCCGACCGCTATGAGGAGGCCAAATCGTCGTCTCCGGGGCCGCCCTGTCGACCCTGGACGATCGAAGTGAGTCGGGGAGGTTGTGATGAGCCGTAAGCCTTCACCCCCAACAGCCCGCCCCACTTCGGGCCGCCCCAAGGACCATGTGATCGTCGTGTTCGGCGCCACGGGGGACCTCGCCAAACGCGAGTTACTTCCCGGGCTCTTCCATCTCGCAGTGGCGGGACTCCTGCCACCGAAATACCGCATCGTTGGCACGGCTCCGGCTCAGGGCGCCCCGTCCGAAGCCGACTTCACGGAACATGCCCGGCAAGCCATCGCCGAGTTCGGAACCACCAAGCCCGAGGGAGAGGCCTGGAAGACCTTCGAAGACGCCTTGGCCTTCGCCCCCGCCGACCCTGTCGACCCGTCCGCGCTCATTTCAGCAGTGCAGAACGCCGAAAGCCAGATCGGCGGCCATCCGCAGCGCCTTTACCACCTGGCCGTCCCCCCGGTGGCGTTCGCATCGGTGGTCGAGATGCTTGGAAGCACCGGCCTGGCGCAGGGGGCAAGGGTGATCATCGAGAAGCCCTTTGGCACCGACCTGGCTTCGGCCAGAGCATTGAACGACAAAGTGCACGGTGTGTTCGACGAGTCGCGGATTTTTCGGATCGATCACTTCCTCGGCAAGGAATCGGTCGAGAACATCCTCGCTTTCCGCTTCGCCAACGGACTCTTCGAGCCGGTGTGGAACCGAGAGCACATCGAATACGTGCAGATCGATGTCCCCGAGACGCTGTCGATCGAAGGGCGGGCCGCTTTCTATGAAGGAACGGGGGCATTCCGCGACATGGTGGTCACCCACCTCTTCCAGGTCCTCGGGTTCGTCGCCATGGAGCCGCCGACCACCCTGTCGGCAAAAGCGCTTCGAGACGAGAAGCAGAAGGTCTTCGATTCCATGCGGTCCGTCGACACCAAGCACGTAGTGCGCGGCCAGTACAACGGGTACCTTTCCGAGCCAGGGGTGGCGCCCGACTCTCAGACCGAGACCTTCGTAGCCCTACGGGCAGAGGTCGAGAACTGGCGCTGGGCCGGCGTCCCCTTCTACCTACGCACCGGCAAGTCGCTCGGGGCCAGCCGCCAGGTCGTCACCCTTGGACTGCACGAGCCGACCCTTCGCATGTTCCCGTTGGAGGTTCGCTCCAAGCCTGAGGATCGGCGGAACGAGATCAACATCGATTTCAGCGACCCGGGCTCCATAGGAGTGCGCTTTCTGGCCAAAGAGCCGGGCCCGAACATGCGCCTCGGAGAGGCGAAACTCATCTTCCGATACCAGGACTCCTTCTCCGCTTCCAACGACTTGACAGGCTACGAGCGTCTCATCCTCGACGCCATGCTCGGTGACCAGTCGCTCTTCACGAGCGCCGACCAGGTGGAGAGGTTGTGGGAGGTTTCGGCGCCCCTGCTCCAGCGCCCTCCGCCGGTCGAGCCCTATGCGCCCGGCTCCTGGGGCCCACCTTCGATCGACACGGTGGTCAAGCCCCACCGCTGGCATCTCCCCGAGGAGGACTGAGATGGCATCGCCCTACGGCACGCCGCTGTACCTTCTCGCCTTCGACCACCGCTCCTCGTTCGAGCGCGGGCTCTTCGGCGCCACGCCTCCACTCTCGCCGGAGGTACGCGACGGCATCGTGAGAGCCAAGCAGATCATCTTCGAGGCCAACCGGCTTGCGGTCACATCCGGCGCGCCCCGTAGTCGAGCGGGAGTGCTCGTGGACGAGGAGTTCGGCTCGGCAGTGGCCCGACGTGCCCTGGAGGAGGGCGTCCCGCTGGCCATGCCGGTGGAGCGCTCTGGCCAGGACGAGTTCGACTTCCAATACGGCGCCCACTTCACCGAACATATCGAGGCCTTCGACCCGACCTTCGTGAAGGTTCTCGTCCGTTTCAACCCCGAGGGCGACCCAGATCTGAACCGCCGCCAGACAGAACGGTTGGCCCGTCTGAGCGAGTGGCTCCGGGGCCGGGACCGGACCTTCCTCTTCGAGCTGCTCGTCCCGGCCACCACCGCACAGCTGGACAGCTTCGAGGGCCACCAGCAGGACTACGACCGTCACCTGCGCCCTCGGCTTGTCGTGCAGACCGTCGCCTCGCTGCAGGCCGGTGGGGTGGAGCCCGATATCTGGAAGATCGAAGGGCTCGACTCCAAGGAAGATGCCAGTGCCGTGGTCCGACAGGCGCGTTCGGGAGGAAGGGACCACGTGGTGTGCATCGTGCTCGGACGCGGTGCGGACTGGGACAGCGTGGTCCGCTGGCTGGAGGTCGGTGCGAGCGTACCTGGGTTCGCGGGCTTTGCCGTGGGGCGGACCCTGTGGCACGACGCACTGGTCGATCACCTTGCGGGCCGGTCCTCGGACACCGAGACGGCACAAGTCATCGCCGACCGCTACCGAAGGCTCATCGACGCCTACGACGGGGCCACAAGCGGACAGACCGAGGCCGCGCCGTGACCCCCCCGCCCATTCGCCTGATGCTGGCCGACGTGGACGGCACCCTCGTGACCCAGGACAAGGTCCTCACCGAGAGGGCGATCGCCGCCGTGCATCGCCTGCGCGATGCCGGCATCCTCTTCGCCATCACGAGCGGACGTCCTCCTCGAGGAATGGCCATGCTCGTCGAGCCGCTCGATCTGCAGACGCCCATCGCCGCCTTCAACGGGGGGCTGCTCGTCGATCGCGACATGACCGTCATCGAACAGCGCATCGTCCCCGAGCACCTGGTCAGTCCCATCGCTGCGCTCATGGCCTCCTTCGACCTGAGTGTGTGGCTCTACCGTGGTGCCGACTGGTACGTCCCAGACCCCAAGGGACCACACGTGGACCGTGAGGCATGGACGGTCAAGTTCGAACCCAGGGTCATGACGAGTATCGAAGGTCTCACTGGCGACGTGGCAAAGACTCGTGGGCGTGAGTGACGACCACGACGCTGTGTCGAAGGCTTCAGCAGCAGCGCACGAGCGCTTCGGGAATCACGTCACGGCGGCGGCGTCCCAGCCCTATTACCTAGACGTCACCCACCCCGACGCCAACAAGGGCGCCGTTGCCAAATACCTCGCACGGAAATACAAGCCTGTCCACGGATGAGATCGCCACCATCGGAGACATGCCCAATGACGTCTTAATGTTCGCGCACTCAGGCCTGAGCATCGCGATGGGAAACGCAGACTCTCAGGTACAACGAGCCGCCCGTCGGGTCACGGAGACCAACGAGAAGGAGGGCTTTGCCGACGCTGTCGAACGCTTCGTCCTGCCTCCAGCTCCGGGGCCGCCCCAGCCATAGTGTCGGACGCGTGGCCCTGCGTCTGCCTGGAAGCATCTCGCCTGCACGGGCCAGGCCTGCCCTCACCGAAGTGCTGGGGCGTGCCTAAGATCGAGTGATGGCGCGCTCCCCCGAACCTCAGCGATTGATCAATGCGAGGCAGTTCTTTCTCAACTACTCGCTGACAGACCTCGACGACGCGGTGCATCTGCTTTCGCCAAACGTTGTCTATACGGTGCCGGGACACCACAAGCTCTCCGGAGTATTCCACGGACCCGAGGAGGTGAGAAGTCACATCGCCGCGTTGGTCGATTACTCCAAGGCCACATTCGACGTGTTGAAGTGGATGGATTGGATGGTGGGTGAAACCCACATAGCTGCGCTCCAGTACGCCCAGGTCCAGAATGCCCACAGGATCTATCGCGGGCATCACCTGTATCTTCTCGAGTCCGACTCCGACGATCTTCTGTCCGATATCAAGGTCTTCTTCCAAGATCAAGAGGCGGCCGACCGGTTCTTTACGTAACGCTGGTCGACGGCGCCTTGGCGGGCGTTTCCCGAGCCGGGAGTGACGAATCACAACGCGGCATCAGCACATCGCCGCTTCCACCAACCACTTCCCCGACTTCGCCCTAGGAGGCGCTCACGATGGAGTATTTCGTCACTATGACCACCCACGTCCCGGATGGAACATCTGAGGGGGTCGTCCAAGATATCCGCACCCGCGAGGGAGCACGTTCGGGCCAGCTGGCGACGCAGGGGCACCTCCTGCGCTTGTGGCGCCCGCCGCTGCAACCGGGTGAATGGCGCACCCTTGGCCTATTCGCTGCCGACGACGGCGTCGAACTCGAGGAAGTCCTCGCCTCGATGCCGCTGCGGGTTTGGCGCACCGATGAGGTTACTCCGCTGTCGCCTCACCCGAATGACCCGGCCCGACCGACCGCAAAGCCCGGACCGCCCGCGCCCGAACCCGGGGGCGGCGAGTTTCTGACCACGTTCACCCTGGCCGTTCCGGCGGACACCGCCCCCGAGACCGTCGATGCCACCATGCGGCGCGAAGCAGATCGGGCGCGGGAGCTCGCCGGGCAGGGATCCCTGGAGCGACTCTGGACGCTGCCTGGCCAGGGCCGCGCGCTGGGCCTGTGGCGGGCCCCCGACTGGGCCGCAATGAAGGCGATCCTCGCATCGCTGCCGTTGTCCCTCTGGGTGAGCGTGCAGACCACGCCGCTCAACCGACACCCCAGTGATCCGGCGCTCACCAGCGGCTGATGATGGGAGAGGTCATGAGCACACAAGACCGCAAGGTCGTCATCATCACGGGAGGTTCTCAGGGCATCGGCGCTGGCCTCGTCGCCGAGTACCGGCGGCGGGGCTGGGCAGTCGTGGCCACGTCCCGCACAATCAAGCCCGATGGGGATCCGGCCGTGCTCACCGTTGATGGGGACATTTCTGAAGCCGCCACCACCGACCGGATCATCAGCGGCGCACTCGGGCGCTTCGGCCGCATAGACACCCTCATCAACAATGCCGGGGTTTACATCTCCAAGCCGTTCACCGATTACACCGCTGACGACTATGCAGCTGTGGTCGGCGTCAATCTCACCGGATTCTTCATGCTGACCCAGCGCGCCATCGTTGAAATGCTCAAGCGAGGAGACGGCCACATCGTCAACATCACCACTACCCTGGCCGACTACGCCAACTCGAGCACGCCCTCTGTCTTGACTTCGCTCACCAAAGGTGGCCTTGCCTCGGCCACCAAGTCACTGGCCATCGAGTACGCCTCCCGCGGCATCCGGGTGAACGCTGTCTCGCCCGGCATCATCCAGACGCCAGTGCATCCGGCAGAGAGCTACGCCGGGCTCGGCGCGCAGCTTCCCCCAGTTGGGCACGTGGGCCAGGTCCGCGACATCGTCGACGGCATCCTTTTCCTGGAGTCGTCGCTGTTCATTACCGGCGAGGTCCTGCACATCGACGGCGGCCAGATCGCTGGCCACTGACGGTCCACCGACGATGGCCCGCTCGCCAGTAGTGACTGCAGGGCATCGTTATCCCCTGCCGGCCCCAGGGACTCGATTGTCCTCACGGCCGGTTGGCGGCAGAATCGGGGCAATGCTCACTCGGTCTTCTTCTGGATTCCTGACTCTCCGAGCTGGCCCCGTTCCAACTTCGGTGGAAAGCCTCCAGTCAGATGGATACGTCCTACTCGATGACGTGTTCGCGGGAGATGAGGTCGCCGCGCTCCGTACCGAGGTCGAACGGGTCTTTGACGAGTTCCCACCGCGATGAACGAGGAGACCTCCCCGAGCAGGCGGCCCCATTTCGCTACGAAATGCTCAACCGGAGCGGCCTCGTCGCAGCGCGCCATCGGCCACCCACGAATCCTCGAGGTCGTTGAGGCCCTTTTGGGGGAGGATTGCCATGTCATCGCCAACACCGCCTGGTGGCAGCCATCGGGCAACAACGACCACCTCGGACGCTTCTGGCACATCGACAGCGGACCGCACGTACCTCGTGATTCCAATGTGCCTTGGGATGCCCGGATCCCCTATCCCATTTTTGCCATCGCGACCCACCTGTACCTCTGGGACTGCCCGATCGAGGCTGGCCCGACTGGAGTGATTCCCGGAAGTCACACGTCGGGACAAGCACCACCAATCGACAGAGCTGCCGACGACGACCTCGAGTGGGACGGCCGCCGCGCCGTTTCCATCGTCGCCAAAGCGGGTGACGTTGCCCTCTTTGTGTCGGACATCTGGCACAGACGGATGCCACCGGGCCCCGGGGATCCGGGCCGGATGTTCATCCAGTGCCACTACGGGCGTCGGGACATCGCCCAACGAATCCGGCCTACATCCTTGGTCAACCATCTCTCGGACGAAGCGTTGGCGCGTGCCCGGACACCGAGACAGAGGACGCTCGCCGGCCTCCATCCGCTGGGGTTTTACGACGGCTGACAGGTGGCGCGCAACCTAGGAGTCTGATCAGGAGTGCTGCTGCGGCTCTATGAGGTGTCGAAGGTAGCCTTGTTAGAGGGCATCGCGGGGCGTCGAGTCCCTCAAGAACCGATCAACCGGTGGGCAGCGGTGCGAAGGGTAGGACAGAGACCCAGCAGGTCCCGGGAGGAGGTCGGCCTGGGGTCGTCTTGCACAGAGGCGACGGCGGCGAGTTGAGGCGTAACTTGACCACCTGGTACTGCGTTGGGCCGTACCGCTTGTCTGGTCCATAGCTGAGGTCGGTCGACCAGGTGCCAGGGAAGTCGGTGATCTTGGACATGGCGGTGACGAAGGTGCGCCGGTCGAGATCACGGCCCGGCGCTCTTGGCCGCAGTGGCGAATAGGTCGATGACTTGGCACCAGCCCGCGATCGGGCCCTGCTCCTCGATGAAGTCGTTCATGTTGCCCGGAGGGACTTCGGGATAGGCCTTGTGCCACAGCACCCAACAGCTGCGGACGCCGGGGTCATAGCCGCCCTGGCTCTGCGGGCGGGGACTGTCAATGCCACCGAGGGTCTCGGTGGTCAGCCCCTCCTGGCCGTTGAGGGCCTTGGCGTAGAGCGGCAATAGACCGAGCGTCGTCTCGATACTCTCCTCGTAGTCGCTCAGGAGGAGCTTGGGGAAGTACTGCTGGGTGGTCTCGGCCTGGAGCACCGGGAACAAGACGTTGATGGGGATCAGGGGGATGACCGAAGTGACTCCGGCGTTGCGGAGCTGCTGGATGACCAGGGTGGACCCCGCGTCCGTGGTGGCCGTGTCATCAGGGTAGGCGTCGATGCTCCTGACCACCGGGGTGATGCCGACCTTGCGCAGGTCGGGAAGGAGATAGTCGTCGAGAGCCACTTGGTCCGAGGCTCGGTTGCCGGCGATGATCCCCACCTTGATTCCGCGGCCGATCAGACCGGCGCTGAGTCCCCAGTCCACCACCGCCTGAAGGATGACGGCCTGGTCGGGTCCGGTCCACCAGAGATAGGGCGAACCCAAATCGGTCCAGTTGGTGACCGTCGTCCACGCGCCGATGAAGGGGGTGTGGCCCTCCTGGGTGATGCAGAGCTCATCGTCCCCCGTCCAGTCCCCGAGGCCGTCCAACACGGCGAAGGCGGCTGGGGATCCCTCGGTCCACTCCTTGCACAGTGCCCGCATCGAGGCCTCGTTGGTCGGGTCGAAGTTGACGATGATCGGATTGATCCTCCGGCCATTGATCCCCCCGGTGTCGTTGATCTGCTTGACGAAGAGCGTGATGGCCTTCGTCTGCTCTCCGAACTCGGCATCCTCGGCGAATCCCTCTTGCCCGGCCAACGAGTTGAGGGACACCACAGGGAAGACAACATTGATGCTCGATTTGGTCACCCCCCTGGACGAGGTGCTCGCCGTCGTGACCGAGCTCGGTCCGCCGGTCGACGCGGAAGTCGTCGTCGGGCTGGTGCGATCGGGCGGGGTGACGACACTCGCCCCCCGCTGTCTCTGGGCGCTTGCACTGGACGTCGTGCCTACGGCACTCCCGGGTGACGAGGCCGGGCGCGACTCGACGGCGTAGACGCCGCCGGCGATGACCACCAGAGCCAGCCGCCACGATCGCGACCTGAACGAGTGGCGAGCGGCGACGGAACCGTCGCCAGAACCGATGCACAGAAGCCAAGCCGCCTGCACTCTTCATGTGACTCCCTGGGCTGTGGACCCGACAGGGGCCAACTATCGCACGGTGTCGACCTGCACGCAGGGCCTTCGTCCGAAGTCCCACAGGTCGCCGTGCCCACAACAATACGGCGGCCACGACCGTCCACGTCGGGACCGGATAGCGCGGGTGACGCCGGTACCATTGCACCGCCACGGGACGGAGCGCACGCTCTCTCGTCGGTCATCTGCGGGCGTAGTCGGTTAGCGCCGTCGTCATGGCGAGACGGGGTCGGACACAGGATGGCGCCGGGCTGTAACCTCCGGCCGATGGCCAAGACGGTGTTCCTCGGTGCCGGCAGCACTGTGTTCGCCCGCAACCTGCTCGGTGACATCCTCGGCCACGAGGAGCTGGCCGGCTCCGAGATCGTGTTGCACGACATCGACGATGCACGCCTGAAGACTTCGGAGCTCGTGGCTCACAGGGTCTGCGACGCACTCAACGCGCCCGCCAAGATCACCGCTACTACCGACCGGCGTGCAGCATTGGACGGCGCCGACTACGCCATCAACATGATCCAGGTTGGCGGCTACGAACCCTGCACTGTCACGGACTTCGAGATACCGAAGCGTTTCGGCCTCCGCCAGACGATCGGCGACACGCTCGGTATCGGCGGCATCATGCGAGGCCTGCGCACGATCCCCGTGATCCTGTCGATGTGCGCGGACATGGAAGAGCTGTGCCCCGACGTGTGGTTCCTCAACTACACCAACCCCATGGCAATCAACTGCCGAGCGATCAACCGGGCGAGCCGGATCCGTACCGTGGGTCTGTGCCACAGTGTGCAGGGCACCGCGTTCGAGCTCTCCCGGGACCTCGGCATCGCCTATGGCGAGATCGACTATCTCGCCGCAGGGATCAATCACATGGCCTTCTACCTCCGGTTCGAGCGGGACGGTGAGGACCTCTACCCCCACCTGCGGGCTCTCGCCGAGTCAGGCCAGGTGCCCGAAGACAACCGCGTGCGCTATGAAGTGCTGCGCCGGCTCGGCTACTTCGTGACCGAGTCAAGCGAGCACTTCGCCGAGTACGTTCCGTGGTTCATCAAGCGCGATCGGCCCGATCTCGTCGAACGTTTCAACATCCCGCTCGATGAGTACCCGAGACGCTGCGTGGCCCAGATGGCGCACTGGGAGGCCGAGCGGGAGCGTCTCGAGGGCGACGGCATCATCGAGGTAAGCCCGAGCTTTGAGTATGCGGCAACGATCATTCGAAGCATCGAAACGGGCCGGCCCCGGGTGATCTACGGCAACGTCGCCAACGAGGGGCTGATCGATGATCTCCCCCGTGGTTGCACGGTGGAGGTGCCGTGTCTCGTGGACGGCAACGGCGTACAGCCGACCCGGATTGGTGCCCTGCCCCCACAGATCGCCGCCCTCATCAGGACCAACGTCAACGTCCAGGAACTGACGGTCGAGGCGGCACTGACCGGGCGGCTCGACCACGTGTATCACGCGGCGATGCTCGATCCTCACACCGCGGCCGAACTCGACCTCGATCAGGTCGCCGAAATGGTCGATGCCTTGCTACTGGCTCACGGCAACTGGATCCCGGACGTGACGTAGAGCGTTGATAACCGGAGAGGCGGAGAGGAGCTCCCTCGCACCCCGGAGGTACATGAGCTGAACGACCGTGGCAGGTAGCCCGCGCCAGCAGCTGGTTCTCCTAGAACCTAGCCGGCGTACTGAGCCGTCCATTCTCGGGCGGCCTGGCCCGTAATGACGTTAAGCCGGTTGAAGGTGTTGATGAGCACGATGTTCAGAACGATGGCGACGGGCGCCGGTTCGTCGAAGTGCTTGGCGGCCATGTCCTACACGTCGTCGGGGACGGCGTCGGGTCGGTCCGCCAGGCGAGTGCCGGCCTCGGTGAGCGCCAGGGCCGCGCGTTCGGCGTCGTCGATGTAGGGCGAGTCGCGCCACGCGGCCAGCGTGTGAAGCTGCTGGTCGGTGAGACCGTGCTTCTTGGCGGCGCGGCTGTGCATGTCAAGGCAGACGGCACAGCCGTTTATCTGGCTGGCACGGCTTTCGATCAGGTCGACGGTCGACTCCGGCACGCCGGCCTGGCGGCTACTTCGTTCGCGACCTTGGCCAGAGACAGCACAGCATCCATGGCTCCGGGGGCGCTCTGGGCGGGGTTCTGAATCCTGGGTTGCCTAGGATTTCCTCCTTTTGCTTTCCACCCACTACGACTCCGCGAGAGCACTCACGACTGACCCTTCACGCCGAGACGCAACAGTGGGTCGACCGTCGTCGCCGGCAGGGCGACTTATCGATCGCAACCCAATGTCCTAGTCCCGTCACTCCCCGTAGTAGTTCAGTCTCACTGTCCCCTGGAGTCACTCCACAACCTCGCCATCGAGAATGTTTCGCCTGGGCGACCATCTGCTCAGATTTACTCTTGCGGTGAAGCTGCTCTTCGCGGAGACTCCGTAGCACTGTTGCGCTGGCGCTCCAGGAAGTCGGGTCTGACCACGGGGGAGAAAGACTATGAAGCTGTTGCGGCTCGTTCCGGTCATGGTGCTGGCCTTGTCCGGCGTTCTCGTCGGTGCGGGATCAGCTAGCGCATCGGCCCCCCCGAGACAGGCAAATGGCCACCCCTACGATTGCACCGGCGGCAACGTCTCTCCGGGCACCTACAACTCGATGATCATTACCGGCGTGTGTTACATGCCGGCCGGCACGGTCGTCATCCGGGGAGATCTCAGCGTTGCCCCTGGCGCCCTGCTCGACGCCGTCACACCGGGAGACCCTGCCGGACCCGGCGCACTCCTGCCGGCAACCGTATTCGTCGGAGGGAACGTCCGGGTTGGTCACGGAGCGGTCTTGTTCCTCGGCTGTTCACCGAATATCTCGTGTCCGATGGCCGTCACCTATGACCGCATTGGCGGGAGCCTCACTGCCACCGGCGCACTTAGCGTCGTGGTCCACTCAACTTCCATCGGCGGTAACTTCTCCCTGCTCGGTGGTGGTGGCGGCGTTGTCGGGGGGACAGCCACCGGAGTGTGTGACGGCAACCCCGCCACTGTCCCACCTGTGCCCGCGCCCGTCCCCTCGCTGTGGGCGGCTGACCCGGCACTGGCGAACGGCGAGGGACCTGGGATGCCGATCCCCGTCTACAGCGACGCCGAGGACAACGTGATCGGCGGGAATCTCAGCATTATCGGTCTGCAGTCATGCTGGCTCGGAGGACTACGCAATCAAGTCAGCGGTAATGCCAACTTCTCCGCCAACGTCATGGGCGACCCCGACGCTTTGGAGATGGGCAACAACTTGGTCGGCGGGAACCTGACGTGCCTGGCCAACGTGCCGGCGGTGCAGTTTGGGGACGGCGGAGCCGCCCCGAACATGGTCGGAGGGTTCGGGATGGGCGAATGCGGATTCCACGTGAAGGTCCTGAGCCCGGCGCCTGAGGCGATGGAAGGACCCGGCATCTCGGAGCACATCGCAGTCAGCACATCGAGCCTTGGGAAGTACTACGGGACTCACACCCAGACATCGAATGTCGTAACGCTCCCCCTCGGGGCCACGGAATCGGGTGACACGCTTGTCGCCGAATTGAACAACGACATGCTAGCTGGATCCGGCCTCACCGGGACAATCACGGCGGTGTACCCGCCCACCATGTCCGCACCGGTGGGGAGTACCGGGGAGGCAGTCTTGGCCACCGTCCATGGTGACGGCTCGGAATCGTTCACCGCCATCGATAACTGCGACTGCAATTTCGATGGCCAGAGTGGCATGGTGACCATTAGGGCCTACGGGACGACGTCTGCCAATGGGCTTACCAAAGGCACCTTCGTCGTCACGTCTGGCGGCGCTCTCGTCGGAGGTGGATTGGACACGCTGGCCGGCTATGGAACGTTCTCCAGCTGGGGTCAACCAGCCGGGTCCCTACGCCTTATCGAGCACCTCAAGATCACCTGAGCGAACACTTGACATCAAGGTCCAAGCGACGGGCCGAAGGCCAAAACTCGAGAAACTATGGTGCAGACTTGGCACACCGCTACCAGACGCGCCGCGGTAGGCCGATTTCGACTCCTCGCCGCTAAGGGTGTCATGGAACGAACCGTCGCCTGACCTTCCATTCCGTGCCCCAGGGCCCGACGTCGTCGTGGCAAGACTGCGCCCTTGACGGTCCGTCTTGTAAGGATCGACCTTCGCCAGGCGTTGGCGCGGGGAGCTCACGGCGTGCGGGGTGTAATCGCTGCACCGCTTAACGACCGCACGTGGCTGGTGAGCATGGGGCTGGCCATGTTGCTCTTCGGCGGCCACCTAGCCCCCTCGGGTTGAAAGGGCTGCGACACCCGTCAAGGCGCCTTGCCAGACATTGAGGCCGATCGAAGCCGTGCCCCTGTGCCCGAGCACCCGCCGTTCCGGCAGTCGGGAGCCAGTGGGGCCCCGGTATCCGGGGGGCGATTCTGGGTTGCATCCGCCGGTTCAAGAACCGACGTCATGGCGGTGTGTCCCTGCGCTGCAGCACCGTCGCAGCCTGGAGAGCCGGCCCGGCTGGGATGATGGCGACGGCGTAACATGCGAACGGTGAACTCCGAGCCCCCGAATTCGTCGCCAAATAGGCAACCGACGTCGGGCGCCAGGGCGCAGACCTTGGCTGTCCAGGGGCTGGTGAACCGGATCGTTCGAGGAATGCTGCGGACACCGCTGCTGTGTCGGGTCGTGGGTAACCGCTTGATCACTGTGTATGTCGTTGGTCGCCACTCCGGCCGGCATTACGCCGTCCCGGTCGCGTACACCCGTCACGACGGTATCCTGCTGATCGGCACGTCGTTCGCGTGGGGGCGCAACCTGCGTACCGGTGAGCCGGTGGACATTCGGTTCAGGGGCAAGCGGCGCCCTGCGGGTGTTGAAGTCCTCGTCGATGAGGCTGGCGTCGTAGAGCACTACGCCGTCATGGCGCGCGACAACCACAACTTCGCCAAGTTCAACAAGGTCGGCCTTGATCAGGCCGGCAACCCCAGTCCGGAAGACCTTCACCTGGCGTGGGGCGCGGGCGCCCGAGCTCTCCGACTGACACCACGCTGATCCAAAAAGCCGGGCATGGCCCGGTCAAATGTCGAGCCGTTCGATCCGATGCCAACATCCAAGACTGGGTGGTGTTACCGATTGGGCGGATCCCGTGTCACGACGACGGAGGTACTCCGACTTGGCCCATAGCCGGCGTTCAGGGGCACCCTGGCGTGGCATCATGCGGTAGTGACGGCTCAGTCCGACGACAGAGTGAGCGCGCCCGTAGAGGTCCCGGAGGACATCGTCGAGCGGGTCCGCACACTATGCCTGGCGCTGCCCCAGGTGACGATGCGCGTCGACTATTGGCTAACAAGAACAAGATCGACGGCGCAGTCGTTCGATCCGCCGAAGGTCGTACTGCTTGCTCGTGGCAGTGGCGAGACCGGCCGGCAAGGCCGTCCCGCTGCTCGGTTTGCGTGCGGAACCGGATGAACGCGAGGCGTTGCTGTCGATTGGTCACCCGTTCTTTGCCCTGCGGGCCGGTCGTGATCGCATCGGGGTGCTGCTCACCGACGACACGGACTGGGAGGAGATCCGTGAGCTCGTGACCGAGAGCTACCGGGTCCTCGCGCCGAAGAAGCTCACCGCACTGCTCGACTAGCATCGAGCTGGCTGCTGAGTCCTCAGTGACACGGGCACCAGAAGCCGAAATGACCGATTACAGCGCGATCCCGCGTCGCGCCGAGGTCCTAGATAGCCGGATCCTCGGCGCACGTGCGCTGCGCAGGAGTGGACCAGGACGGGCCTGGCTCGGAAGGGTTCGGGGTAGCCTCGTCGCCGTCGAGCTGATAGGAGGTTGCCATGCCGCGAGCGCTGATCACTGGCGTCACAGGCCAAGACGGTCGACATCTGGCTGAGTTCCTCGTGGGACAGGGCTACGAGGTCTACGGGCTGCTGCGGGGGCAGTCCAATCCGAAAGCGGCGATGGTTCAGGAAGAGGTTCCCGAGGTCGAACTGCTTGGCGGGGACCTTCAGGACTTGTCGTCGCTCATCGCTGCACTCGAGCAAGTGCAGCCCGACGAGGTTTACAATCTCGGGGCGATCAGTTTTGTGCCGCTCTCGTTCCGCCAGCCGGAGCTGACTGCGGACATCACGGGTACTGGAGTCCTACGAATGCTGGAGGCCATCCGCGTCGTCGGCGGGAGCCGGGACAATCCGATCCGCTTCTACCAAGCGTCCTCGTCTGAGATGTTCGGCAAGGTACAGGAGACTCCGCAGACCGAGTCGACAGGATTCCATCCTCGCTCGCCATACGGGACGGCGAAAGTGTTCGGCTATTACACGACACTCAACTACCGGGAGTCCTACGGGTTGCACGCGTCCAATGGCATCTTGTTCAACCACGGTGGCCCCCGGCGCGGCATCGAGTTTGTAGAGCGCAAGGTCAGCAATGCCGTTGCGCGAATCAAGCTGGGCCTCCAGGATTCCGTGACCCTCGGAAACCTGGACTCATCGCGAGACTGGGGTTACGCCGGCGACTACGTAGAAGCGATGTGGCGCATGCTCCAGCAGGACGAACCGGGCGACTACGTCATTGCATCGGGCGAAACCCATACCATCCGCGAACTCCTCGACGCCGCTTTCCAGGCCATTGGCATTGATGACTGGAGACTCTATGTGCACACCGACGAGCGATTCTTGCGGCCCGCCGAGGTCGATCTCCTAGTCGGGAACGCCAGCAAAGCCCGCCATGTCCTGCAGTGGGAGCCGAAGGTCAATTTCCGAAGCCTTGTGACCATGATGGTCGATCACGACCTGGGCTTCGAACAGTCCCGCAGCGGCAACCAATAGGCGGCAATCGAAGCGCCCGCTCGTTCCAGCCCGAGCGTCCCGCCGCACTCCTCCCGGCAGGGATGATGTTCCTGCATGACGGTCATGCTCGTGTACGTGTCGGAATCCCGGAGGCGGCGCACCGGCCGCACGAAGGCCACTGAGCCCAACGCTGGACGGCGGACCTGATCCGGCCGCCACTCTCTGCCAATCGGCCCTACTGCAGCTCGCCGTTGATCTCCGGACGGCGTGCATTGATGGGGCTTTCCACCCGTCCGTCCAGCACCGTGATGCGGGCGGCGCCGACGGCCGCTTCCGACGTCATCGTGCCAGACCGAAGCCCAACATGTCGGCGTCGGACATCCTTGCCTCAGATCGGAAGATGGGCGGCGAACCGGTCTTCCCAAGGTCTCTGCCGCGGCATGGCGGAGCGCTGGCATGATCGGGTGGGGCCGGGGGTCCCGGTTGGCGCATCCAAGTGACGGTTGCTAATGCCAGTTCACTGTGGCGACCGGTAGTAACCACGCCTGATGTCGAAACGGTCGGCGGACCGCAAGACGGGCGAGGCGATTTCACCTCTAGGATTTCGACGTGGAGGAATCCGCCGAGATCACCACCGCGGATCTGCGGTTGGCAGGACTCTACGATCCGGCGGCTCGGGGCGCTCAAGAACGACTAGTGCTCCTCGAGTTCCTTCTTGGCCTGGGAGCCTCTCTCGAGGACCTGCTCGAGTGGCGCGATGAGCTGCCCGTCCTCGCTTCGGTTCTGCCCCTGCGGTCGGGACGGGAGCGGCTGACGACTACCGAGGTAGCTGACCGCGCCCAGGTCTCTATCGACGACGTCAGGCGGATTTGGCGAGCAACCGGCTTACCCGAACCCGACCCCGATGCGCCCCTATTCAGCGAGGTCGAAGTCGAACTCATCGCCTCATTTCACTATGCCGAATCGGTCATGGGCCGTGACGCCGTTCTCCAACTCACCAGGGTGATGGGTTCGGCCATGGCCCGAGTCGCGGATGCCATGGTCTCGGCCTTCATCGTCAACGTGGTGGCGCCGACCAGCGCCTTTGACGCAGGAGGACTCGCCGTGGCCAAGGCCAACGCCGAGGCGATCGCCCTGTTGCCGGAGGCGACCAAGTTCCTCGACGTGCTGCTCCGTCGCCACATCGAGGCCAGCGCGGCGACCTTTCACAGTCCTGGACCCAGGGGTCCGTTTCGAGACGCAACGGCTGGTGGTGGGTTTCGGCGACCTGGTTGGTTCAACCGCTCTCGCCCAGCACTTATCAACGCCAGAACTCGGAGCAGTGCTCGGCGAGTTCGAGACGATGGCCTTGGACGTCGTCACCAGTCAGGGGGCCCGCTTGGTGAAGCTCATCGGAGACGAGGTCATGTTCGTCTCATTCGACGCCCCTCGGGCCTGCGAGATCGGCCTACGTTTGAGAGAACTCGTCGCCGCCCACGAAGTGTTGCCAACCCTCAGGGTCGGCATGGCAATGGGGGAGGTCTTGAGCAAAGACGGCGACTTCTTCGGACCGGTGGTGAACCTGGCAGCCCGGGCAGCGAAGCTCGCCGGATCCGATGCAGTCGTAGTCTCCTCCGAGCTTCGAGCCAGCGTCGATCCTGAGCAGCATCCGATGTACCTGTTTGAGGATCTTGGCCATCTGACCGTTAGCGGCTTCGAAGCGCCCACACACCTGTATGCGCTCAGACGCCAGGCACCCGGCTGCTAGCTATTTGGCCACATGTCAGAACAACAGAACGAGGTCTTCCTACGATGACCCATCCGTCGGTCGTTGGACCCATGACCGGGTAATCGCAAACGACGCGTACCGGATGCCCACCTTCGAGTCGGTCGGATTGAGCAAGGACTCGGTCCCGAGTCTTGGGCGACCCTGTCTTGACGCGGAGCCATCCCCTGAGGCCGGTCCGACTGTTGGGTGATCAACCGCCTCCAAAGCGGTCGCGCAATTCCCGCGCCACGTCTCCCGGTTCGGGTAGCGCGGCGAGCTCCTCGGCGAGTTGGCGTGCCGTGTCGCGATAGGAGGGATCGGTCAGCACCGAGCGCACCGCGTCGCATACCGCCTCTGGGGTGAGCTGCTCAGGCCCGATGCTCAACCCTGCACCACAGCGGGCCACGAGTCTGCCGTTGACGAAGTTGTCCGCGCCCTGGGGCAGCACCACCTGGGGAAGGCCGTGGGCCAGCGAGCCGTACATGGTGCCCGCACCGCCGTGATGGATGACCGCCGAGCACCGGGGGAGCAGATCGGCCTGCGGGACGTAGCGTTTCACCTGCGAGTTCGCCGGGACAGGACCGATCGCGGCGGGTTCGTTGTTGGCGCCGACCGTGACGACCACCTCGATGTCCTCCTTGGACAGACCGGCCAGCGCCGTCCGGAACACCTCGGTGTTGCTGCCGAAGAACGTCCCGAGTGTCAGGTACACACAAGGGGGATCGGCATGCATCGGCTCGGCGGCCGGCATGGGGGCCGGGCGCATGACCAGGGACTCGCCAGCCGGCACCGTCTGTTCCTCCAGAGAGGGCGGGCTGAGCTCGATCGTCATCCCCCGGTACAGCCCGCCGTAACCCGGTGTGGAGCAGTCGAACGAACGCCACATCGGCGACACGGCGTCGTTGCCGAGCTCACTCACGTCGTGGGGGAGCATCGGGCTGATCAGGTGATGAACACCGGGCACGCCGAGCACCTCGGCGGCTAGCGGCCCGGCGAGCGCGTATGTCTCGAACACCACCAAATCTGGCCCTAGCTCCTTGCCGAGGGCGACGACGTCGTCGATCATGTCGGGCGCCCCCACTTCGGCGAACAACCGGGGAAAGAAATAGTGATTGATGCGCTCCGGGGTGATCCCGTCGCCGGGTTTGCCGTGGAGGACCCGGACTTGGAGGTCGTGGAACCACTCCATCTCGCCGCGGCCCGCCACGCGAAAGGCCGCACCTGTGCGGGCCACCACGCCATCGGGATCCTTGCCGGCCGCAACCGTTACTTCGTCCCCCTGAGCCAGGAACGCTTCGATCAAAGGCAGCATGGGGCTGACGTGACCGGCTCCTGGCGTAGCCACTGCGAGGATCTTCACGTAGTCCTCGTCTTGACGTCGGCCGTCGGGCGCGTTGCGATCATCGAGCTGTCAGCTTGCCAGTTGTCAGGTCACTGCCGCCGAGGGCCGACCGACGCGTGATGCCCGGTACATCACCCTCCCGGCGTGGCGGCGTTGGCCAGCACCCGGTCCCCGATCGGGACTGGCACCTCCACGCCGCGGCACCCAGATACACGATTCGACCGGGAACAGCGGATAGGTACGCTGAGCTACCTCGGGTCATGGAGACCTCGGGTCGTTGCGGGGTTACTCCCTCTTCAGCGAGATTGCTAAGTCGGGCTTCACGATGGACGCGACGTACCTTGGCCAAATCATGGCGCCGTGACATCGGAAATTGACGGCTTCGCCGTCGGCGGCATCAAAGGAGTGATCACGGCTGGAGTAACGACCTGCCCGAATTCGAAGCGTGTGGTGTGCGGGCTCCACTGGTATCTCGATGCTCTCATGCCGTTCGAGGGAACCGACACTGCTGCCATCGACGGAAATGTCGAATCGACCGCGCCGGAGTTCAATTCCAACGCCTTCTCGCGTCACCCTTAGCGTGGCTGCCATGATGGTCTCCTTGGCGTGAATCCTCTGTGGTCCTTGTCCGGCTGCCGACAGTCCTCGTTTGCGTCATCTCCCTCTGCCGTCACCAGATATTATGTCGTGCGGACGCAGTCCCCGATTCGTCGCCTCGTCCTCACTGGATCAGTCGGAGTGCGCCGTCTACTGCCTACGACGAGTCAGGCCGGAGACCGGTTGACCTCAAAGCACCTCCCGGTTGGCGTCCAGGCGCTGGTGGCTCGACCCATGAGTTCCGATCTTGGCTACCGTCAGAACCAGCAAACCGGCTCAGTCCATTAGGAGGCGACTACATGGCCGACGAAAGCGTCAGCGCCACCACCGTCATCGATGCCCCGTCGGCAGTTATCTTCGCAGTACTTACCGATCCGGCCAAGCACGCCGCGATCGATGGCACTGGCTGGGTCCGCGAATCTCTGGACAGCCATCCGTTGACCGCGGCCGGGCAGACCTTCCGGATGGCCATGTACCACGAAAACCACCCGGACGGGGGCTACCATATGGTCAACCGGGTGCAGGCGTTCGACCCACCCAACTTCATCTCGTGGGAGCCGGGCCAGGACACCGGCGACGGCAATCTGAGCTTCGGCGGCTGGGTGTGGCGCTACGATCTCACGCCGGACGGGCCGGCCAAGACCAGAGTCACACTTTCCTATGACTGGTCGGCGGTCCCAGACTCCCTCCGCGAGCACATCGAGTTTCCCCCGTTCCCTCCCGACCATTTGGGAAACTCGCTGGCCCACCTAGCCCGACTGGCCACCTCATGAGGTTCCGCCCCAGCGAGTCCCGGAGCGACACGGGACGGGACGGTCGCCGGTCCTGGCGACCGGGTGCGGCACGTACAGGTTCCATTTGCGTCAGACCAATAGCTCGAACGGCCGCCGATCGACGGGTTGGCACTTGTCATCTATTGAGGTGATGTATCTCGGAATTGCGAGTGGGGGTCCCACGGCGATGATTCTGAGCACGGTGCTCGGTCAACACCGTCAAATGGGAGGAGTGGCTGTGTCCAAGAAAGAGATTGACAACTACCTGGCTTCGCTGGAGGAACCAAAGCGGAGCACATTGACCGCCCTTCGCCAATCGATCCTCGACGTCATCCCCGAGGCAGAGCAGTGCATCTCATACGGACTGCCAGCTTTTCGTGTGCAGGGCAAGGTCATCGCCGGTTTTGGAGCCTTCAAGAACCACGTCAGTTATCTACCTCATAGCGGTTCGGTCTTCCCCGAGCTAGGTGATGATCTCGCCAGGTACAAGATTTCGGTCGGCGCACTGCAGTTCCCCGTTGATGCCCCATTGCCAAAGGCGCTCGTCAGGAGGTTGGTCACCACCAGGCTGCGCCAGGCCCAGGAGTAGGCCACATCCGAGACGTGAATGCCGTGGTGCGCTACCTGGGGCCAGGGGTGACCCTTGTCGATATCCCGGGCCCGGACTATCCCCGGTCGGTTTGGTCTGACTAGCTTTCCCAGGCACCCGAGCAGACCCGGAAGTCTTGGGCGGGCTTGAGTGAGTGTCGAGAGCGCAAGTGGGGCTGGCCGGGTACTGTCCCAACTGCGGTCGCCGTTCGCCGTCACGAGTTGCGCCACCCCCTCCGGTCCCGAGCGTGGGGAGTCGACTATGGCTGATCACAAGGTAGGAACGAGAGAGGAGTGGCGGGTGGCCCGCCTCCAGCTGCTCGACGCCGAGAAAGCGCTCACCCGGCGAGGCGACCAGGTGGCCCAGATGCGCCAACAGCTGCCCTGGGTCCGGGTCGACAAGGAGTACCGCTTCGACACCGACGAGGGACCCGCCACCCTCGCCGATCTGTTCCGCGGGCGCTCACAGCTGCTCGTCTACCACTTCATGCTCGGCCCCGAGTATCAGGCCGGGTGCCCGGCCTGCTCGGCAATTGCCGACGGCTTCAACGGCTTCGTGGTTCACTTGGCCAACCACGACGTCACCCTCTGCGCGGTGTCGCGCGCCCCGCTGGCCAAGATCCAGGCGTACAAGCAGCGCATGGCATGGAGCTTTCCATGGGCGTCGTCGCACGAGACCGACTTCAATTACGACTTCCAGGCGGCCATCACCGAGGAGCAGCAGCAGACGGGGGCGGTCGAGTACAACTTCCGCACCGTGGACATGCGCCCCGACCCAAACGCCGACGACGGCCCCGACGCCTCACCGGTGGGCACGGACTTGGCCACCTACTCCCGCCAGATGCCGGGCATGAGCGCCTTTGCCCTCGACGACGGCGTCGTGTACCACACCTACTCCGCCTACGCCCGGGGACTCGACGCGCTGTGGGGCGCGTATCAGTGGCTCGACCGTGCGCCGTTGGGACGCAACGAAACCGGCTTCTGGTGGTGCCGCCACGACGAATACGACACGTAGCCGCCGTCACGACCTCACTCGCGGGTCACCGGTGCACCCAGGCCCCTCACAACGTGCCGTGATGCGCTACCCGCCCTGACTCGCCCCCGACCATAACGTCGACTCAATGTCGTTGCCGGCCGAATTCATCGATTTTTACACGTCATCCTGGTTCGCCGAGGTCGGGCCCAGGATGATCAATGCCAGGCCGGAAGCACCCAGAACGAGGCCGCTGTCGAGCAGGGGCCCGTGTCGATTCCAGTAACAGCCAGGGACGTGGGCGTCACGCGGGTGGTGGTCGACGGAATCGGACCCACGCGCACGGTGGTAGATGAGGGGAGCGATGTGATGACCGATCCCGATGGGGGTGCGCCAAGAGCTGTGGCCAAGTTGATCACGCCCCCGGTTTCGACGTCGGACCGGGTGACGGTATGGGCCCTGTCGGCTGTGCAGGTCTCCGAAGCCCCGGGTGCGAGCATCGAGCCCTTAGAAGGTGCTTGCTCGCCAATTCGCGTGCTCGAGAAGCGGATCGACGCCCGCGAGCACGGGCACCCTGTTGCCCTTCCCCGTCGCCGTCGCCAGCCGCGGCGTGCGTGACCAGCGCCCCACCACAATGAGGAGGACAGTCATTGATACGTGACATTGGAGACTTTCGTGCCTTGGACCCCTTCATCCGCGTAGTCGAACAGGGCTCGCAGGGTCTCGCCGACGGAGACCACTTCTTCGAGCTTCTCGCAGACGATGTCGAGTACGCCAACCCCCACGACCCTCAGATCTCCCCTCGACATCGGTCGCTCCACTGGTGACCTCGGCGTCCTCGAGCTCTCTGGCTTTCACTGGCATCGGGCTCGCCCTCTGGTTAGCGGCGCTTGTGGGAACAATCCTCATTGCTCTCGCCGCCGCCATCCTGCTTGCGCTCTTCATCTCCCGCCGCCTCTTCGCGCAACTCGCTTCGAGAGACGCCGCGGTGCCTCGCAGTCGCGGGGCCATATCGCATCGTCTAACCGTCAATCGCCCGTCCAGCTGCGAAACGCGGACCTGTCATCGGGCTTGAGCCTCCTACGTCGTTAGGTCCTAGCCTAGTCTCATTGTGTACGCACATCGCTCTGGATGCTGACGCATTGCGACTGTAAGGTCATACCGTGACCAGTATGGCCCTTGCGCGAGAAGCACTGGCTCGGGGTGACGTCATTATCGCGTACGACGAGGCCACAGCAGTTCTCATTGATGAACCCGACAATTTTGAAGCACGATACCTCGCTTGCTTGGCGCTTGTACGCTCCGGTGCGACCGAGCGAGCTCTCGAGTCTACTGAGGATCTACGAATTCGGATCTCGCGGTCACGCGGCGTTTCGCCCCAGCTTCAGCAGGACGCGGAAGCTCTACTCGCCCGCCTCGCCAAAGACCGCGCCCTGAGCACATCTGACCGAGACCGGCCACAGCTGGCCGCCGAAGCCGCCGATCGCTACGAAGGGGTGGCCGAACGGTACGGTGGTCATTATCCGTACATCAACGCTGCGACGCTTCGACTTCTGGCTGGCGACTTCGTGCGTGCTCGTGAGCTTGCTGCACGTGCTCTGTCAGCCATAGCTGACGAAGGCGATGAATATTGGCGTCTTGCCACCGAAGCAGAGGCGTCGCTGATCAGGAAAGACTATGACCGGGCTCAACAGGCGCTCAGGCGCGTGGAAGAGAGGGCACTTGGCGACATAGCGACGCGTGCTCGTACGCAGCACCAACTAGCACTTATCTGTCACGCGACGCAGCAGGACATCAGCATACTGAAATCACTCATAGTCCCATCGGTCCTTCACTACTGCGGACATCTTGCCGTCAGTGATGACATCGACCAAGCGGTTGATGATTTCCTCCGGGGGCAGCATATAGGAATCGCATACGGCTCACTCGGTCGCGGCGCCGATATCGTCATCGCGGAGCTGTTACTCGAGCGAGGGATCGAGCTGCACGTAGTCTTGCCATTCGGTGTTGATGACTTCGAACGCTCGTCTGTCGAATCAGACACCTCTGAGTGGCGTCATCGATACCGATCCTGCCTCGAGCAGGCTACCTCTACAACGTTTGCCTCTGACTCTGCGTACTTGGAAGACCACGTGTTATTCGGCTACTCCAGCCGTATTGCCATGGGCCACGCGATCAATCGTGCCACATTTCTCGGAGTGGAGGTGCAGCAGCTCGCAGTATGGGACGGACTGCCCGCGTTAGCGCCTGAGGGGACCGCGCACGACGTTGAGGCCTGGCAACGTGCTGGCCGACACACGCATGTGATCCGGATACCGCCCCTTCAACATTCCATCCCAGTACCAAACACGGATCCTATTCAGAGCGAGATATCTGCGATTCTATTTGCCGACTTTCAGGGCTTCAGTCAGTTGCGCGACGAGCACTATGCCCGATTTGTGACTGATGTTCTCGGACCCATTGCCGCCGCCATCGAGAAGTTCGAAGAGCAGGTCTCGTATCGAAACACGTGGGGCGATGCAATCGCCCTCGTGCTCAAGGACGTGGTATCTGCGGCGCAGTGCAGCCTAGATATTCAAGAGGTGGTTGCGGGGCTCGATTCTCGGAGAGCTAACTTCCCCGGCGATCTAGGCTTGCGCATGTCGGTGCATGTCGGACGCGTTGTTTCGATTGCAGATCCAATTCGTCGCATCCAGGCAGTCTGGGGCCGTGAATTAACGAGGGCCGCACGCATCGAACCCAGGACTCCCGTAGGGAATGTTTACACCACTGACGCTTTCGCGGCGTTGCTTGCTCTCGAACCGCGCTCTGGCGTCCTTTGTGAATACGTGGGACGAGTCACGACCGCTAAAGACTTTGAGACAATTCCAATGTATCGACTACGACGAATGGAGGGTCAACTTCAATAACACCTCCCATTGTCATGTTCTCCTCGTGGCGCAGACGCGGGCAGAGTGTAGAGAGATCCATAGCGGGTGCTGGTTCTTGTTTGCTCCGGCGATAATTCCTTCCCATTTCCTCCTGTTGTTCACTCTGCTATAGGCAGCCAACGGGGCAGGGCGTGGCGAGACATGCCTCTGAAAGGGAGCAACCCCGTCGCTTACATTTGTCGGCCCCGGACGCCGATGCCAGTATATTCCCGGTGAACGCCTTCTCGAAGCGAGACTTACCACGCAATTCCGGAGCACAAAGTCGTCGCTACGACGCATTCATCTCCTATAGCCACGAATCCGATAGTGAACTGGCCTCGACAGTTCAACGCAAATTGTCCCATTTCGCCAAGCCTTGGTATCAGCGCCGCGCAATGGAGGTGTTTCGAGACGAAACCGGGCTGGCGACCAACCCCGGTCTGTGGAATTCCATTGCAATGGCACTCGGTGACTCACGCTGGTTTGTGTTGTTGGCGTCGCCGCCAGCAGCCAATTCGCCCTGGGTTCAGCGTGAGCTCGAACATTGGCTCCACACCAACGGTGTGGACCGAGTGCTCGTCGTCGTCACTGATGGCGAGTGGCGCTGGGACGACCTCCGCAACGATTTCACCGATGACTCCACGTCCGTGCCGCCCGTATTGCGGGGTTTGTTCGCCGCCGAACCGCGCCATCTTGACATGCGCTGGGCGCGGACGACGTCTGACCTCGATCGACAACGCTTGGCGCTCCGAAGCGCCATCGCCGACCTCGCGGCACCTATCCATGGTATTCCCAAGGACGAACTCGAGGGCGAAGACGTTCGTCAACACCGTCGCACGATACGTGCCGTAAGATTCGCGGTGAGCATTCTCACCCTACTGCTCGTTGTGTCTGTCGTATCAGCAGTGGCGGCCTTTGTACAGCGTGATCAAGCTAGAGACGAGGCCCGACTCGCGGACGCTCACCGACTCTCGGCTTTGGCCGTGTCGTCTACTGACTCAGACCTCAGTCGGGCGCTGCTACTCGCTATTGAGGGGCAGCGACTTGCCAATGACGCCCAAACTCGCGGCGCCCTTCTGACGGTGGTGCAGAGTGCGCAAGAGGTAAAGCGAATCATTCACGGTTCGTGGAAGGCCGCAGCCATTACCCAGGATGGAAGCGCTGTGTTTGTCATCGGCGGCGCCACTATTTCGCGTGTGGACCTCGCTACCGGTCGGGTCCTCAAGCTTCCGGACCCGGCACCACCGGACGCGCGCTGCCTCGACGTGTCACCGGACAACACCATGCTTGCGGTTGGTGGAGAGCGAAGCGTCTACGTCCTTGATGCAAAGACCGGAGCGCGCCTTGGACCAACACTGTCGACTGAGAATCTCAATACGTTTGATCCTGTCGCGGATATCCAGTTCAGTCCCGACGGAGCGATGTTGGCGGAGATAGACGAGGATGGACGGGGCACCGTTTGGGCAACTTGGGATCGTCAGGTGATCGGCCATTTCGTCAACGGCGCGTCCACGGACAGCCAACCGGAGGTTGATTTTAGTCCCGATAGTGACACATTGGCGACGACCGGGGACCCCGGACTCGTGTATGACGCGCGAACTGTTTCTCCTTTGTATCAGCAGGAGATCCTCGGGAATAGCCAGGATGTCGATGAAGCAATCCGCTTTTCTCCAGATGGGGGACTCGTCGCCGTCGCCGGAGAGAACGGGATCTCATTTCGAGACCCCGGCGACGGCGATTCGGTGGGGCCGTTGATCCCCAGAGCAGACGGTGCCCCGGTCGTGAAGCTCGCCTATAGCTCGGATGGTACCGTCCTTGCGGGTGGCCGGGCGGATGGGTCGGTCGAGCTATGGGACGGCACCTCCGGTGTTACCTTGCAAGCACCTCTTGTGGGAGCGAGCCGCGCGCCTTTGGGTCTTTCGTTCACCTCCGACGACCATCACATCGTCGAAGTGACCTCCCGCGAGATCGTGATGTTCGATACCTCAGGTCGATTCGCACGCGTGCTCGCTCCCGACGCCGACGGTGCCTCCGAGTCTGGGATCAATGCTGTCACCGTCGGTCCGGATCAAAAGCTATTAGCCGCAGCGGACAGCTCCGGCGCCGTCACACTCCGGAACATCTCCAGTGGTGGGAGGCGGATCAGAATCACAACCGACGATGCCGGTAGCGGGGTACGGGCTGCTGTGTTCGTGAATTCCGCCACGCTTGCCATAGCAGGCGATGACGGCCAGGTCAGCTTCTGGAATGCGAACAACGGCCACCAAGAGGGCAGTCCGATCACGCTGACGCAGCCCGCCCTGGCAAACGTCAGCACGGTCGGGGTGGGGATCGGGGCTCTTGCGAACGACAAGAGCGACGATGCTCTGTTCGCGTTCACTGGTGCCGGCACTATCGCCAACATCGACCCGGTTCATAGACGTCTACGCAACGAGGTGACCGTGGAGGCACGACAGGCAACACCAATCAGCATGGTCATACGGAACGACGGAGCACAGATCGCCATCAGCGGACCGACCGGCGTCGAACTCCTCGATGGTCGCGGGCGGCCGCGCCTTACGCTGGCCGTTGGCGCAGTCGACAGCTTGGCGTACTCGCCCAACGGAGGAGAGCTTGCGGTCGGTCTCAGCGACGGCAGACTCCTGCTTATCGATCCTTCGCGTCCAAGTGCTGAGACGGCTCCCCTTGTCTCCAACCACGGTGGCGTCTTGAGTCTTGCGTTCGATCCGACCGGCTCCACACTTGCAGCGGGGGGACAGGACGGTAGCGTCACACTTTGGGATGTGGCAACCCGGACAGCGCTGGGTCCGGCCCTCTCCTCACAGACCGGAGATGTGTCCGCTCTGGCGTTCGTCAACCATGGCTCCGAGATCGTCGCCGGCGCCTCCGATGGGACAGTCGTGACATATAACATCGATCCTGGCCATCTACGAGCCGCAGCCTGCGCCATTGCCGACCGCAATCTCACCCGAACCGAGTGGGCCCAATACCTGCCCAACTACCCCTACAACGCCACATGTGGCGCACAGATGGCACGGAATGCTGCGTGAAGATGTCTCAGAGGAATGCGGGCTATTCTCCGCCAGGCTTTTTCGCAGGGGAATGAGCATTCCACGAAACATCGACGATGCGGTCCTGGCGCGAGATACCCCCTTTTCGGGGCAGTCGGAGACGCAGTGGGAGCAGCGTCACAATAGATAACCCGTCGGCCCTTCCTGGTTCGTTGAAGAGACATCTTTTCGTCGTTGTTCTAGGCGTCGCGGCAGCTCAATAGCACGAGGCGAGAATGGTGAGGATGGCCACGAACACAAGGAACACCCCGCGCACAGCCCATGGCGAGAGCGTGTTCGCGTGCGCACGACCTGGGTGACCTGACCTCCTGCCTGGGTCGGCCAGTACTCTTGGACCGTCTGTTTGTTCGAGGTTGCGGAACCCGGTCCCCCACGCCGATCCGCAGATCTGGTCGCGGCGACCAGCCGGTTACTTTCCGAGCTGCGGCGTAAGTCCGTCCACGTGCATCTCGTAGTACTCGTTGTTCGCCCATGGTCCGACCGCGCCTTCAACCACGTCGCGCACAGCGTCGACAGATTCGCCCTCCCAGATGCAGATGCCGAGGCCGTGATCGTTGGTAGCAGCATGGATCGGCAACGCAACATGGGGAGGAAGCCCAGCTTCGAGTGCCTTAGCCTCGGCGGCCTGAAAGCCTTCGGGGTCGTGAATTCGGTGGATGACTGTCACAAACACGGGTTTACCGTCCATTCCATCGGGGTGACTGCGCGGAAGCGCGGTCCCATTGCTAGCACACCCTACAAGGGGGCGTTCTGGCGTGGCGCTGGGCCTCTCCCTGAGTGGGCAGCTGCTCATCCTGGCCGCACCATGCATGCTGGTGGTCGGCTGGCTTTCAACCCGAATGATCCCCGACCGGCCGGTGGGTGACGACCCCGAATCTTCGAAAGGCAGTCGCGAGGGGCACCACGGCGTCCTGCAAGGAGAGTTCATTGTCCTTGGGGGCATTGCCTTCGCCGACATGCTGTGCGAAGGTTCTGCAGCCGATTGGGCCGCCGTCTACCTCCGCAACTCGATGCACACCGTGCCCCTTGTGGCAGGAATGGGCTTTGCGACATATGCCCTCCATGCTGGCCGTTCGGCTCTCCGGCAATCGGCTCTTCAACAGGTTCGCCGCCCACCGTTTGCTCCCGCTGCTCGCTGTCATCGCCACGCTCGGATTCGCCGGCGGTCTCGTCATCGATCGTCCCGTGAGCGTGCTGGTCGGATTCGCATTGCTCGGAGCCGGACTCGGAAGCGTCGTCCCCATGACCCTCAATGCTGATGAACGACCCACCATCGGGCTCAGTGATCAACACAGGGTCAATTCTCGCCGAAATGGGTGCAGCGACCTCCAACTTGGCCCGGCGGGGCGTGCACGTGAATTCACTGTGCCTTGGACCATCGAGACTCCTAAGGTCAGGGCCCTCTTCGACGCCCTTCCGCCCGATGAGTATTTTCGAGGATTCCAAAACGGCCCATTGGGTTGTGGACGAGCCGCTTCGGCAACGGGAGAGTTGGATGACAGCAGCCTTAGCGGCCGAGAAAGCCATCTACGAGTATGCAGGGACCGTGGCGTACCTGGCGAGTGACGATTCCGGATTCGTGACTGGATCCTCCTTTCCTGCCAACGGTGGGATAGCGCCGGTTACCGTTGACGTCCGTTTCGTGGTGTCAGATGGGGACGAGGGGCACTGAGTCCGCGCTACAGTTGTTGGCCGGGGGTCCGGCGCTACCGGTTCCCGTGGGCCAGACCAGCGCCATGGTCTGCTCCAGTCCATCCGGAGAGGAAACCCTTCGGGATGACCCCGAAATGTGACGAAGGACCCTAGTCTCGGGCTCTCATCGAGCCGATGAAAAGGGGATGGAGCACCCCACCGACGCGCCAGCCCTTATCGGCGGGTCGAGCCTCATTGGACATCGTTGCACTAGGCTCAGGCGTCGCGCCGCTCTGCCAAAGACACTGGGCTCCATCCGGTCAGAATGGTGGTTGCAGGGCCTCATCGCCTTGACCATGGTCGTCTACGGCGTGTCCACGTTGGTCGTGCACCGGCCGCCAAGCGGATACAACACGTTCTGGGACGGATGGGTCCAGAACATCGCCAGCGCGTTGCCGGTCATCCCTCTGCTGCTGCGCGCCCGGCGCTCGCCCCAATTACGCTCGGCCTGGCTGGCCATGGCGGCCGGGGTCATGCTGTACACGCTGGCCGATCTCGTCTACATCTACCACGACCAGAACCTCAGGCCCATCCCCAGCCCGGCCCCTAGTGACGCCTTCTTTTTGTCGTGCAATTTGGCCTTCATTGTCGGCTTCGCCATCCTGACGCAATCATCGTTCGGCCGCGTCCACACCAGCGTGCGCCTCGACGGCGCCATCGCCGGCCTGGCTATTGCCGCCGTTGCCGGGGTCATCTGGTTCGAGCCCGTGCTGCACGTGAGCGGCCGGCCCCTTCAGGCGGCAGTGGACCTGGCCTACCCGGTGTGCGCCCTCGTGCTGACCGTGCTCCTGGTGGCCGGCCTAGCCCCCCACCACTACCGGCCCAACTGGCCCACCGTCCTGCTCATGATAGGCGTCGCGTGGTCCGTGGCCGGCAGCGTGATCTTTCTCAACCAGAGCGCCGCCGGCACCTACGTAGCGGGAACTCTGCTCGGAGAGACCTGGCTCATGAGCTTCTTCTTCATAGGCCTGGCGGCAACGGTGCGCGACCGACGCCGCTCGGGGGGCGCTCGTGCCCCAGTCACCTCGCCGGCGGGCATCGCCGTGGTCCCCGTAGTGTTCGGGCTGGTCTCCCTGGCTGTGCTCGTCACCTCCATTTACCGGCACAACTCCTCGGTGGTGCTGATCTTGGCCATCGCCGCCCTTGGACTCGTGATCTTTCGGATGGCAGTCACGCTGCGCGAGGTGCGCCAGTCGATGGCCAACTACCAGGACGCGCGCACCGACTACCTCACCGGGCTCCCGAACCGACGGGCCTTCCTCGAACGCCTGGAGTCGATGTTGTTCTCCGAGCCAGACGCCGCCGGAAACACCGGGGTGTTGTTGGTCGACCTCGACGGCTTCAAGGAAGTCAACGATGCTCTGGGCCACACCGCCGGCGACGAGCTGTTATGCGTGGTGGGCAAGCGGTTCGATCACCGGCTAGGCCATCGCGGGGTACTCGCCCGCCTCGGGGGCGACGAGTACGCCTGTGCCTGCCCCATGACCGACGAAGACGACCTGGTGGCCATCGCCCACGAGCTAGCCCAGACCCTTTCCGACCCCTGCGTGCTCGACGGCATGAGCGTACGCGTCGGGGCGAGCATCGGTGTGGCCCTATCGCGCCCTGATGCCAAAACCAACGGCGAGCTGCTGCGCTGCGCCGACGTCGCCATGTACGACGCCAAGCGAACGCACTCAGAAGTGTCGGCCTACCGACCCGAAGCTGATCCCCACAGCCGGGAACGCCTCGCCCTCATCGACGCCCTGAGAGACGCCATTGGCTCCCAGGCTCTCATCATGTACTACCAACCCACAATGAATATGCGCACCGGCACCATCAGCGGCCTCGAAGCCCTCGTCCGCTGGCCACACCCCAGCCTCGGGCTGCTCTACCCCGACAGCTTCATCCCTCTAGCCGAGCAGAACGGGTTGATGCCACAGCTCACCCGCACCGTCCTCGATATGGCCGTGGGCCAAGCCGCCCGCCTTGACCGCGCCGGCCACACGGCTCGGGATGAGCGTGAACATTTCGCGCTACGACCTAGTCGACGAGGACCTGGCTAGCTACGTCGACGGCGTCTTGGCACTCCATGGTTTCCCCCCGACCGCCTGACGCTGGAAGTCACCGAGTCTGCTCTCGGCGGCGACCCCCAGCGGGCCGAACGGTGCGTGCGCCAGCTCCGAACCCTAGGGGTGCGCGTCTCCATCGACGACTTCGGAGTCGGGTACTCGTCGATGTCACAGCTGCTAGGGCTGGCCATCGACGAGCTAAAGATCGACAAGTCCTTCACCCTTGGGCTCACCTCGGACCCGCGCGCCCAGGCCATCGTGCGCTCCACCATCGAACTGGCCCGCGCCCTCAGCCTCACCCTCGTGGCCGAGGGGATCGAAACCGAGGAGGTGCTCGAGGCGCTCCAAAGCCTCGGCGCCGACATCGGCCAGGGCTACCTCATCGCACGTCCGCTCACGACTGAACAACTAGACGAGTACCTGGCCCAACCCTCCCGCGGCCGCCAACTACCGCTCCCCGACCCGCCATTACTGCTCACTGCCGGCTGATCGTCCTCGACTGTCTGGACCAGACCGCCGCCGAAAACCAGCGCATCACCGGCAATTCTGCTCGGTTCAAGATGGCGAACCTGACGCACGCAACCGCATGATACCGCCGGGCCTTGGGTCCCACCCGGACCAGTGCATCTTGCCCTCGCAATATTTGCTGTCGGGCCCAGGCAACGTGGGCAAGGTGGCCGGGTCTGTGTAGGTGACTATCAACGTTAACGTCGTCTCACCTTCGATTGGTCATGACAGACATGGAGACCACATGGGTGAACGTGAGCCAGTGACTGAGTTAAGTCCATTCAGCAGTCCAGATGCAGTTTCGACAGCCTGGAAGCGGGGGCGTCGGGAACTTCAAGATGCCGAGCTCTACTGGTTATCCACGGTTCGTCCAGATGGGCGACCGCATGTCACTCCGCTACTTGGCGTCTGGCTCGACGGTGCGTTGTACTTCTGCACCGGTCCGAACGAGCGCAAGGCAAAGAACCTCGCGCAGAACCGGGGTTGCGTTCTCACGACGGGACGCAACGATCTCGACGGTCTCGATGTTGTCGTCGAGGGTCACGCCACAACTGTGAGTGACGGGCTTGAGCGTCGGAACGTCGCTGGCATCTTTGAGTCAAAATATGGTTCGCATTTCGAAGCCCCTGATGGAACCTGGGCGGGGCTCGGTGACGCGATTCGGGAAGGCGATGCCCTGTTGTATCGAGTCGCGCCCGCGGTTGCGTTTGGTTTCGGCAAGGGCAGTCGGTACAGCCAGACCCGCTGGAGGTTCTCGTGAGTGGCGGCTCTTCGGGTAGCAGGGGGCAAGAGGGGAGGCGGTCGGTAATCGGGGGGCTATGCGCCCCCGGTGTCTTGCTCTGCGTTCGACTGGTTGGACCGGATTCGGGTAACCGGGGCCGATTGGCCCACGCAGTATTCGCGTCGCCGCTGAGCGATAGCGGATGGGTCAGGTTGGAGGCGAGTCCGTCACCTTCGCTCTGACTCGACTCTGGCAGACGGAGCGTCGCCCATCCGGGTCCGAGTGTTCTGCGCTCCCCACGGCCAACCGTGGTGCCCCCTAGGGGGGCACCTTGTAGCCCGGCATTTTGCGCTACTTGGTCGAACTCATGCCAGTACCGACCTGGGCCCGCGCCCTTCCTATGCCCGGCGCCCCAGAAAGTAAAGGAACTCGGTCTGCAGGTCCGCACCCGTGGGTGGCTCCAACTTGGGCCCGAAGACGTTCGGCAGGCGGATCATGGCGTCCATCGGCTTGAGGGCCTCATAGGCCTGGCGGACCGAGTCTTCGTCGAGGCGCTCGTCCGCACCGATCGTTCGTGCCAGGTCCCATGTGTGGACTAGCACATCCATGGTCACGAATTGGCCGATGATCTGACCCGCAGGCATCTTGCCCGTCGGCCCGTCCATCTCCTTGGCCCTCGCTTTCGGATCTCCGGTGATCTCGTCGATCGCACGAGAGACGTTCTCCCAGGCCTGCTTCGGGTCCTCGTCAGCACCCAGTGGTTCCGACTCCCCACCTCTGACACTGGCGACCACGCCCCGATGATTCTCGACAACGTGCGCCAGCAGATCACGTGCTGTCCACTGCTCGCAGGGGGATTGAGCTCCCCACTGGTCAGGGGCAACCGCCCTAACGGCGGCACCGAAGCCGCTTGACACCAGCCGGTACCTATCTTGGAGTTCGGTCATCGTACAAGAGTATGTCGCCTGTAGACCGCACTGAAAAAGTGCTGTTCCCGACCGGGTCCAGTCCAACGGTGAGGGTCAGGCCAGGTACCGCATTCCTGGTGAGAGGGTTCTCGGGTCGGGCGCCGGCACCGAAGGCGAGCCAGGGATCGTCAGCATGGCCACGGCCCCGCTGGCACCGAGTTTCCCCTTTGCCGACAGAACGACGCCGGTCCCACTGGAAGCAAGGCCAACCCCGGCCAGGACGTGAACAAGGTTGGCCTGCAATGTCGAGTAGATCGGGAACCAAGCCGAGCTTCCTGTATCGTGCTTGCCGTCATCCTCCTGGTCGGGCTGGCATTCCTCTGGCTTGCGTAAGTGCGATCACCGACGCAGCACACGGCACCTCTGTAGTTGGCGGAACGTCTTCCCGCACGATCGCGTATCTGCCGATCCCGATTGCCAACGCGGCGTGGGACTACGCCATCAGTGGTCGACCTGTACTCGGGTCTGCGCTCTTTGTGTTTCCGGTTGCGTCCGACGGGTTGCACTGGATTCGGGTAATCGGGGCGAATGGCGACCCTCGCAGTATTCGCGTCGCTGAGCGATAGTGGATGGGTCGGGTCGAAGGCGAGCCCGTCACCTTCGGACTGACTCGGGAGGGGCAGAGCGGACACGACCCGCACTGGACCAGGTGTTCTGCGCTACAAGGATGCGCCGGATCGCCCCGGTGCAGGTGCCCCGTACCAGGCATCGCCGAGCGGCTGGTTCGTCGCCGAGAGGTTGAACGCTCCGTCGTTATGCGCCCATCAGCTCTCGGTACTGCTAGCCGTGATCCATCCGAACTCGGAAGAGATGCGGATCCCCAGACCGTCGACGTGCAAGGGCTCGATCACCTCGCCCAAGGCGTCGCAGAAAGCTTCGTAGCCGACGGCTTCGATCGCAGGGATGGAAGGTCCTGCGGCGGCGAGCGCCCGGACCGCGGTCTCAAGATCCGGCCACTCGTTCGTGACGTTCACCGTCCCGCGCTCAAGTGCGTGGAACCCCGTCGAGAGCAGCATGTCCTCGATAACCCCGAGACGCCCGGTGTCACCTTGCTCACGGGTTTTTTCACTATGGCCGGGCGGCGAGAACTCGATGACCTTCAAGAAGTAGGGCATCAGACCGAGATGCTCGTAACGGCCCCAGAAGGTCAAACCCAGCCGCCCTCCCGGGATGAGGACGCGCCGGGCTTCTCGAAGCGCCCCCTCGCACCCCTTCCAGATCCCGTTGAAGCTGGTGACGAGGTCAAACGAGGCATCAGGGAACGGGAGGCCGAACATGTCGCCCACCCGGAAGTCGCCGCTCGGCGTCCTGACCCGGGCGATCGATACAAGCGCCTCTGACGCATCCAGTCCCGAAGCGAACGCACCCCGGCGACAGGCAAACTGCGCGGCCAGACCGGACCCGCACGCGATGTCCAGGAGTCGGATGCCGGGACCGACGGCCAGGTGGTCGAAGACGACCTCGTTCGCGGGTCGGGCATAGTGCTCGAACAGGTAGGCCCAGTCGGTGGCTCGGGCTCCCCAACCCCGCCCTGCTTCCTTCCAGTCCATGACGATCTGTGACGTCGGCCCTCTCCTTAGACGAACGACCGTACAAGAACTCTAAACGATCGTTCGTCTAAGATGCAAGTGGCCAGTCGAGAGAACACGGTGGCCAGTCGAGAGATCAGGGACCATTAGCCGATGCCCGAGGAGGACACGCCGATCAAGCAGACCCGAGCCCCGGGAGAACGGTCGCGTGCCCGGATCGTGGAGCGAGCAGCCCAGCTGGCAACGATCGAGGGAATCGAGGGGCTTTCGATCGGTGAGCTTGCTGACGCCACCGGCATAGCGAAGAGCACTGTCTACGCGCTCTTTGGCTCCAAAGAAGAACTCCAACTGGCGACCATCTCCGCAGCACGCGACAGCTTCATCACGGAAGTGGTCGCCCCTGCGCTCAATGCGACCAATCCCGGGCGCGAGCGCCTGCTCGCGCTGTGTGAAGGTTTCCTCTTATACGTGGAGCGGCGCATCTTTCCCGGTGGCTGCTTCTTCGTCGCCGCCTCGGCCGAGGTTGGTGGTCGCTCTGGCCGTGTCCATGACGAGGTGGCCCGCATCCAACAGCAGTGGCGTGACTTGCTGGAGCGTGAAGCCAAGACCGCCGTTGAACACGATGAACTCCCAGTTGGCACCGACCCCGGACAGCTCGCCTTCGAGATGGGTGTCATCCTCGCCGGGACGAACCTCGTCAGCGTTCTTCACGATGACCTGGCGGTGGTTGCCCGTGCTCGATCAGCCGTCAGGAGTCGCTTGTCCACCGTGTCGAGCTAGCACGTGCTACCCCCATGGACGAGGATGCCAGCGCATAACGCGCTCACGGCGCGATTATCGAGCCCGAGCGAGAATGCCGTTTCCGACCAGGGTCTGAGAGGTATCCGCGAGGGCCGTGGGGCGCACGGTACTCGGGGGTATGCGATCCTGAGGCTCCTGTTGGGTCTGATGGGAGGCGCGGTGATGCTGGGCCGAGATGGCGGGCTCCAAGCGTCGCGGTGGGTCGAGGCGGCACGAGCCATCGGCGATGGTCGTCGACGCACTCGCCAGACTGCCTGACCGTCTCGGCGCGGAGGGTTATGTCTCGCTTGTCGTTTCACGGGGCGGCCATGAGCGAGCACGAGGCGCTCGAGTTCGCAGCAGCACACGTACCCGCGTCATCCACACTGCCGGCGCCGGTTGAGTGGTCGCCCATGTCACTAGACCGGAGCATTCCCGGATGGCCGTCTCGGCCGGGTCTTCTGGTCACACCGCGCGACGAGCGGCAGTTGCCAGTGCTGCAGGACGTACGGGGCGACGCCCACGAACGACAAGTCGGCCCAAGAACGGGCCCCCTGGCACTGAGCAGCTATTCCTCTTGTCGGCTAAGAGGAGCACGGGCGCCTCTTGACCGCTGATGGGTCCGAAATGACGCACCACAGCGTCCCTACGCTAGGGCATTGAATCGAGCCCCGCCCAGATCTCCGAGGCACCACACCGCTATGATGGAGATGGGCGCAACCGGCTGAGGAGGCGCTTATGTGGGTCATCGCTGGAGTTCTGCTCGGACTGGTAGTTCTTACCTCGTTGGTCGGTTTCCACTCGGGGCCGCACGCACATGTCGTAGCTGGCGTGGTCGGTGTCCTTGCCGCTGTCTGGCTCGTCTTCATGGCTGTCGACGGGCGATCCGCGCCTGTCCTGTGGGCGCTCTTGAGCGCTGATCTGGTGGTTTCGGTAGGCGTAGGCGTCATGGCGTGGAATGGCCTGTCGCGGCGCGTCACCTCAGCGCACCGCGTCAGTTCCCCGGAGGGCGCGGAGGGTGTTGCCATCAGTGACTTGGCGCCCGAGGGCATCGTCCGTGTCCGCGGAGAGCAGTGGTCTGCAGCGTCGGTCAACGGGACCGTGCGATCAGGCACCCGAGTGCAGGTCCTCCGTAGAGCTGGAGTCCATCTGGAGGTCTGGGGCGAGGATGCGGAGGCGGTGCCCACAGCGGGAGGGTTCAGCCTCGAAGAGGGCGAGAGCAAGGAGCCGGGCACGTGATCGTAGGCATCGTTGTCGGGGTGGTGGTTCTCTTCCTTCTTGTCGTACTCGGGTTCTCGGTGAAAATCATCCGTGAGTACCAACGGATTGTGCTGTTCCGGCTTGGGCGGGCCATCGGAACGAGAGGTCCCGGACTCGTCCTCATCAACCCCGTGACAGACAGAACCTCGTGGGTTGACCTTCGCGAGCGGTTTCTTGAGATCCCTCACCAGACAGCTATTACGAAGGACAACGCATCGATCTCGATCGACTTCATCATCTTCTACAAGGTCTTCGACCCCTCGATGACGGTGCTCGAGGTGCAAAACTTCGCCGCTGCCGCACAAAACGTCGCAGCGACCACGCTGCGAAGTGTGGTCGGCGACATGCCGCTTGACGACGTGCTGTCAAAACGCGAAGACATGAACGCGTCGCTTCGCGTTCGCCTCGACGAGGTCACCGAGCGCTGGGGCGTCAAAGTGACCACCGTGGAGGTCCGCGAGGTCAACCCGCCTGCTGGTGTCCTTGACGCCATGACCCGTCAGATGTCGGCCGAGCGAACGCGGCGGGCAGCCATCACGGAGGCTGAGGGCCAGAAACAGGCAGCCATCACGCTCGCTGAGGGCACCAAGCAGGCGGCAATCCTCAGCGCTGAGGGGGAGCGGCAGTCCGCTATTCTCCGCGCCGAGGGGCTCGCAGCAGGGCTGGAGAGGATCCTGGTCGTCGGACGAGGTCTCGACCGGAACACAATGCAACTCCAGTACCTCGAGACGCTCAAGCATGTCGGCACGGCTCCCTCAACGAAAATCGTCGTCCCGATGGAGCTGCTCGGGGGACTCATGAACGGGTTACGAGGGGTGCTACCAGAGGAGCCGTCGAACGGCTCCAGATCATCCGGAGATGACGGATCATTCGGCGAGAACGGTTCGGATGCCGGCTCGGGCAATCGAGCTGAACTCGACGAGGGTGGAAGGCCCTAACACTCGCCCTCAACCAAGAATCCAGGCAATGGCCGAATCGCTCAGCGGACCATTCGCCCTGCCCAGGACTCAGAAAGCCACATCGAGGCACGCCCAACGTGTTGCGCTAGCTCGGCCTGGGCGCAGGGTGCTCGGTAATGCTCAGGACCGGTGATCGCAGCGGACCGGCCGGCGTGATATAGCCCGAGGGGCTCGTCGCCCGAATTCACTGAGGTTGCGACCGGTGCAGTGACCGTCCCTGGACAAGCTCAATGCGTACCTTCCCGAGCGGTGCTGGGGCCATATCGCGGTCAGGTGACCGCCCGCGTACGACAGCGTTCGGGCAGGGTGCCGGTCTCGCGGTAGGTGACTCGGGGCGTAGCCGATTTCTAGGCCGACTCGGGAAGCTCTCTGTACACCCCACTGTTGCAATGGGCATGGAGACCGAGCACTCACGAGGGCGGGTCCGGGTTGAACCCTCCCACAAGCGGGTCAGGACGTACCTGGGCCAGGAACTAGTCGCCGACACGACACACCCTCTCCTGGTCTGGGAGGTTCCCTACTACCCGGCCTATTACATCCCGTCATCGGACATCCGGGCTGAGCTCGTTCCCACGACTGAGATCGACCACTCCCCGAGCCGGGGCGATGCCGACGTCTACGACGTGAAGGTGGAGCGGGCCACCGCTCCGGGCGCGGCCCGGCGATACCGGGCCTCGCCGATCGAGGAGATTCGTGACGCCGTCCGCCTCGAGTGGAGAGCCATGGACGAATGGCTGGAGGAGGACGAGCCCGTGTACGTCCATCCTCGCGACCCGTACACCCAGGTGGACATTCTGGCCAGCTCCCGGCACGTCCAGGTCGTCGTCGACGGCGAAACCATCGCGGACTCGCACCAGCCCCGAATCCTGTTCGAGACCGGGCTCCCACCGCGCTACTACCTGCCCCTGCCCGACGTGCGGCTGGACCTCCTGACGCCATCGCAGACGGCAACGCACTGCCCCTACAAGGGCACGGCGACCTACTGGCACCTCGACGTCAATGGTCATCAGTACGACGACTTCGTTTGGATCTACCGGGCTCCGCTGCCAGAGAGCCAGAAAATCGCCGGCTTGGCCGCTTTCTACAACGAGAAAATTGACCTCTACGTCGACGGCGTGCTTCAGCAGCGAGCGCGAACCAAGTTTAGTTGAGCGCTGTGTGACGCCTAAGGCACGACGACGATCGCCGGCGCGTCATGACGGGACACAAGCCTTCGGCCCAGCGATCCGGCGAGGTGGTGCACAACTTTGGCGGACCTGCCGACCACGATGAGATCGGCGTTCATGGATCGCGAAACGCGGATCAGGGCATGGGCAGTGTCGCCAATTTCACGCACGAAACGTAGTGGCACGCCACGATCACGAGCTCGCCGGTCGGCCTCGGCGATCAGCTGCACGACCATCTCGTCCCTAGCTTCCTCGGCAGCGCCGTAATTGATCGGCGCGCCGAATTCGGCGCCTGGCTCGACCGTCGGTGCGACGTACACGGCGATCAGACTGCCGCCGGTGCGCGTGACCTCCTCGGCCGCCCACGCGAACGCGTCCCAGCTGGTGGGTGAGCCGTCCAGGCCCACGACAATCACCTTTCTGCCACCGCTGGCAGTAGTCGAGGAGTCGAGCAGGCGCAACGTGCTTTGGACGTTGGTCATGTTATTGCCTCCATCAGCGGGTTCCATTTGAGGCCTTCCGCGGCCTCGTTGGGAGCAGATTCATGGGTCTCCAACTCCGATCTGCCCCTGCTCCGCCAGGTCCAGCAGGTGGCGGAGCGCCGGCAGGGCAACCTCGAGCGAAGTCACTTCGTACTCTGTCAGCTTGTCGACCAGCGTCGTGAAGGCCGACGCCCCGACACGTCGCATCGTACGTAAATGCTGTCGTCCTGCTCTGGTGATCGCCACAAGCACGACCCGGCCGTCGCCCGGGTCACTCCGACGCTCGGCGAAGTTGAGGGCCTCCAGCTGGCTCACCACGGCCGTCATCGACGGTTGGGTCACCCCCTCGTTCAGGGCAAGATCGGTGAGCCGCCGCGGCCCGGTCCGCTCCATCGTGGCCAGGGTCGAGGCCGCGGTCAGGCTCAGTTCCCGACCCCGGTCGCGGACCGCTTGCGCGGCCAGCGCAAACAACGCCTCGCCAAGGATTTCGTTGCCCTCGACCATGACGCTAAGCATAGGCCTATCTATATAGTTGTGTCAATGCAGTAGCCTTCGAAAGCGATAGACACGGGCCAACGCCTAGATCAGTTCGACCCTTCACCATCAGTCTTATATATCGGCTCGAATTCGGAAAATACCGTAGGGCCACAAGTCCCTATTCCGCCCATCTCGTCAAGTACTGCCGGCTCTTCGCCGATGTCTCGCGCCGTGGACCCCTTCGCCGCAACATTGCGTGCCCCAATCCCACCTGCCGTCACGATTCGCGCTCGATCATTTGGTTGGCTACACACCACGATCGAGGACTACTGAGCCTCAGTAATAACAGCCCTGATAAACGTGTTGGCATTTGCCATGTCGATCCACTTTCCCAGTTATTTGCCTCCCCATCCTCACTTCGAGGGCGCTGACAGTTCCCTCGGGAGCGTCGACATCTGACGTCTCTGGGCGCCGGGCCGCTCCGACCCGATTCTTGGAGAGAGATCCGACGCTCGATTATTGGGGACGGCACGTCATGGCAGGTACTCCGATCAGGAACGAGACCGCACCGGACAGCTGCCGTGCTCGCCATCATCGCCACGTTGGTCTATCTCGCCGCGGTATCGGTGCACCCCGGCACTACCCACAGATGGACGTCGATCTGGACGGCCTTCGACGACTTCGGTCAGTGCATCACGCCGTTTATCGGTGCCGCCGCCTGCTGGTTGACCGCCCGGCGCAGTTCGGGTCGGGAGCGGGTCTTGTTGGGCCTCATCGGGGCCGGTGCTGCTGCATGGGGGGCGGGCCAGATTCTGTGGACACTCTACGAGGTCGGCTTCGGCCACCAGCCGATCTTTCCGTCTCCCTGTGACGCCGGCTTCTTGCTTTCTCCTGTACTGATTGTCATAGGGCTGCTTCGTTTCGTCGACACCTCGGCTGGTCTGTTGTCCCGGGTGCGGGGTGTACTGGAGGCCCTCCTGATCTCAGGTGGCGTGCTCGTGGCAGTGCAGGCACTACTGCTCTCCCCTGTCATGGCTACTTCCAGCAATTCTCTCACCCAGCAGCTGGTGACGGCGCCCAGCTCAGTGAGGCGCAACTTCGTCGACAGGAGCAACTCACCGCCGAGCGCCTTCCCGAAGATGCCGCCCTGTGGCTCGAGCGTGGCTCCCTCGCCCTAGGGCAGCGCCCCTAACTGCTGCGACCGCGCCGCTGACGACTCGGAAAGTGCTGTTCCCGACCGGGGTCTGAGAGGCATCGGCGAGGGCCGTAGGGCGACCGGTAGCCGGGGGTATGGGCCCCGCTGTCTTCCTCTGCGTCCTACGGGTTGCACCGGGATCGGGTACCCGGCCGGATGGCGACCCGCGCAGTATTCGCGTCGTCTTGAGCGATAGCGGATGGGTCAGGCCTGAGGGGAGCCCGTCACCTTCGGACTGACTCGGCACTGGAAGCTGGAGCGTGACACGCCCGATCCTCACAGCACCAAGGGAATCCAACTCATGGTGCTCCATGGCGAACGTAGGCTGACCTGATGCGGATCACCATCTTGGGAATGGGCAACATGGGTCGGGCTTTCGCTGCCAGGGCCATCGAAACTGGTCACCAGACGACCGTTTGGAATCGCACCCCGGGTCGGGCCACGGCCCTCGTGGTCAGCGGTGCTATCGAGGCCAACACCCCCAGGACGGCGGGGGCGGGAGCCGACGCCGTCCTCGTCGTGCTGGCCGACGACGCAGCTGTCCTCGACGTATGCCTGGGCGACGATGGTGTGTTTGCATCGCTCGAACCCGATGCCGTGTTCGCCAACATCAGTACTGTCTCCCCGGAGACTGCTCGACGCCTGGCCGAGGTGGGACCTGAGGGTCGGGTCCTTGACGCTCCCGTGATGGGAACGCCACCGATGATCGTCGGGGGTTTGGGGAGATTCCTCATCGGCGGTCCTGCCGGGGCGATCACCGCCATTGAACCCCTGTGGAACGACCTGAGTTCCGGTTATACCCACTGTGGGCCGGTCGGAGCCGGGGCAACGATGAAGATCCTGGCCAACTCCTTGTTGATCACTGGGGTGGCTTCGCTCGCCGAGGCCATCGCCACGGCCAGACAGCAGGCCATCCCCGACGAGTTCCTAAGGACCCTCCTTGCCGACAGCCCGGTGGTCAGTTTCGCCAGCAATCTCCGGTTGGACAGTCTGCTCGATGCGACGCACCCGGGATGGTTTTCTCCGGCGCTGGCCCGTAAGGATCTTCGCCTCGCCATCGACCTCGCCCAGCAGACCGGGGTTGGTGTGCGCGTCGGACCCGCAGCCGAAGCCCTCTTGACTACCGTTATTGATGCTGGCGGGGAGTGGCCAGACTTCGCCGCCGTGATCGAAGCACTTTCCTGAAGGATCCACGGAGACGACAGCCCCCATCCGGGAAGTGCCTGCTGACCAACTGGGGTCGAGACTCCGACAACGACGGCGGCTGCGGAGCGCAATCGGGGCCATACGCTCCCGGGTGTGTTTTCTCTCCGACAGGTTGCACCGGAGTCAGGCGACCGGGCCGATCGGCGGCCAGCGCAAGCGGTCACTCGGTGTGGTCGTCGCCTTTGGAACCCCTTCCCCAGGGCCTCATCCCAGCCCGCCAGGGTGCCCTGGAAGCGCCGAAGGAGAGCGACGTCGCGTGGGGTGGAGACGTCCAACTCCCCCGCGTCAATGGCGTAAAGGATTCTGGAGGGAGTCGGCAGCCTCGGTGAGGGTCGCTCGGCCTGGGGGGCGACGTTCGGCCGCGCACTCATCATGCGTTGCCGTCGGTCCGAGAAGTGAAATGGTGGCGCGAGAACCGGATGGCCCATAAGCCCCGAAGGAGCGGACCGGTCCCGAGATGCTTCGCGCAAAGAGCCCGAAGGGCAAAGGTGACCGGGCTGGGGACACTTTCCAAACACCCGGGTCAGAACTACATTTGACGAAGTTGAGCTTCGGTAAGGGATGCGGCTCTTCGATGTGGGTGGGGGCAATGGATCTTGACGGCTGGCATCCTGACCCGTTCGGGATTCACCAGACGCGACTCTTCACGCAGGGCGAGCCAACCGCAGTGGTTAAGGACAACGGCATCGGGTCGCTTGACGCTCCTCCCGTCACACCGCGTCATGCTGGAGAAGGCGCGAGTGCAACAGCGCGACACCATGTCGACGGCTCTCCTGCGGGAATGATGTCCGTCGCCAGCGTTCTCGTACCTCCCACAGCCTCGTGCTCAGACCTCGCCGTGGATAGGCACCGGCATCACCACAGTGCCGGATCATCCGCGAACCAAGGCGACCCCGTTGGGACTGTGTCGCAGCGAGATCTAAATCCGTCAATCGGCCGCCTCGTCGAGGTGAGACGGGCCATCAAGTATCGGGCCAAGACAGTGCAGACGATCGCCCTGATTCTTACAACCGTGGGAGTCCTCGTCGCAGTCTTGGCGATCGTAGGAGAGACGAACCGAAGCGTTCTGACGGCGACAAAGTTGAGTCCACCTGTTCGGGAATTGTCACCCCCCACGACGTTGACCCCACTTGAGCGCGCGTTTCGGGCACTCCCCCGATCCACAGCGCCCGCGACGTCCAGCTCCCAAAGCTCCAACGCTCTGAGTACAACGTCCCCGACCCCGGTGACCCAGCTCTCCCCTACGTCGTTTCCTCGGGGATCGACGGAGTCCGTCGTGCCAACGACGACGTCGGGAACGACGACCAGGACCAATGCTCCAACCCCCACCTCTTTGACTCCTCCCCAGACGCCTACCCCGCCGACGACCGCCACGAGCAGGTCCTCGCCCCCAACGACGCCTCCGCTGCCACGGGAGCGAGCTACAGCCGCACCAGCGGTGGGTCAGAGAACGACCGCCCAGGTCGCCGCAGGGCTGATCCGCGCGGTCAATCAGCAGTCCAACGGGACCGAACACATCCCGGTGACGGCAGACAATGTAAGTCTTTTGGATCGCTGGATGGCGAACGAGGGAGGCTTCTGGGCCGACAACCCCCTCAACACCTCGTTGGATTCGGCCGCGTACCCGCATCAGTTCACGACAAGCGGCGAGGACACCGGCATTCCGATCTTCCCGAGCATAACGGCCGGTATCGGGGCCACGGCGACGACGCTCCTGTCGAATCAGGCATATGCACAAATCCTGCAGGTGCTCAAATCGGGAAAAACCTCTTGCCTCAACTTCGCCACTGCTGTAATCCATTCACCATGGGCATCGAGCCACTACGGCTACGACACGGCCCGATTCTGTTCTGGCACAATCGTGCCGCCTGTGCGGCGGGGCCATGGACATCCCCATCTGGTCCATCGCCGCCACCATGCCGCAAAGGCCAAGAGGGTGACGCGCGTCAATGGCCGACATGGCAAAGGGCACAAACGATGACGAGACCTAGCCATCCCGACCGAGACCGACGAGGCGGCATGACCGGGCTCGTCACAACCTGGATAAGCATCGGACCTACGCGCTGAGCAGTCTCCTTGCCAGGTACTCGGCGTGGACTCTTGTCTCAGCTTCAGGCAACGCTCAAAATGGTGACACCTGAGGACCCCAATGGGCCTGAAGGAACAAGGGAGATGGATCCCGGGCCGCGTGCTCGGGGTCAGTCGCGTGAGGGCTACCCCTCGAACCCGCCATGGAACCTAAAGGAACAAGGGGACATCAACACCCAAGTCACGTCAACACAAAAGTCAAAGGCACGCGTCGATGACGTCTCCACCGTGGCATTACCGGATGGGTCACCCAGCTCGGAGCACCCTTGGACCCCGAGAGGGAGCCCGCGGTGCCGAGCGGTCAGAGGTCGCCGTCGTGCGCTCCCGTATCGGGTAATACGTGCTCCCTCAGGACGTGGCGTGCGGCCCTCCCGGGGCATCCTCTTCCCGGCATTTTGCGCTAGTGACAAACTCTCCGTTCAGGTCAGGCGTTATTGAATGGTGATGTTCCCAGTGGCCTTGAAGGTCGTCAACGACGTGCCGGGGAGTGGGTTGGCGCTGTTGGACAAGTTGCACTTGCCGCTGGCCAGCTTGGGGAAGGTCGCCGCAAAGGTCACAGCAAACTTTCCATGCCCAGAGGCACCCTTGTACGGACCAGTGCCATTGCCTGTGACTGTGAAGGTGCCGTTTCCAGCAAAGACGACACGACAGGTGGTGTTATTGATGCTGCTGGGATTGTTAAGACTGGAGGGATTGGTGTGAGTGACAGCCAGCTTGCCTTGGGAGAACTTAAGGAAACTCTTCGTGCCTTTGCCTCCCAGGGAGATCGAGCCTGTGTCAGAGAAGACACCCGATGCTGTGAGAGGAACAGTGGGATTGTTGGCAGTACTGGTGGTACTACCGGAGATCGTTTCGACTCCGGTACTTGATGAACTACAGGCAGCCAAAAGAAGTGCTGCCAGTGCGGCCGCAACAAGGCCAACGATTTTCATTTCATCTCTCCTCATGAGTTGGGTCCAACCTAGCCGCTGCGCCAACGAATCGCGAGATACTGAGAGAGAGCGCATGAGTTCGCTACCGAGTGGCCAAGGGGTCGCACTGCCGACAGCGCTGGGCCGCACGGTAGTCGGGGGTACCGAGCCCCCGTGTATGCGTTTCTGGCATGACCACTGGCCTCGTAGTCGCGTCGTCGGGTCGGGACGGCGACCCACGCAGTATTCGCGTCGCGCTGGACATTTCCGGACGGCCCCATGGGGGCAGGCGAACTTGGGGCGAATCTGGGCCAGGGAGGCCATCCGACTCAGGGTGATATGAGCGGCCAGCACAGTTGGCCGGGCACACTCCGGGCACCGCACAGATCCAGCACGTGCGAGCGGTCCGAGGCCATCGTCGGGACCTCAGATAGCGGGTGTGATACCGACCCCCTCGCCCTCAACGGCCAGCTACCAGGCCTGCCACGGGGCAGGCCCGGCACGCCCGGCTCCTCCGTTGAGCTAGGCGCCGCGGCCGTCGCTCCCGAAGTCCAGAGGAATCTTCCCCCGTTCCTCGCTACGCTCCGGTCGCACCTCCAGCCAGACGCGAGAGGCGCACGAACTCAAGAGGGGGAAACATGTATCTGTTTTCACGGCGGGCACACCTGAGCAGTGCGGCAGGCGTGGAGTGGGCAACCAACATCCTTGGTCGCGTCAACGAAGTGACGGGAAGTGGTGCCCAGCTCTGGGCCAATGCCTTCTCGCCCGGCGTCGGCACCGTCAGTTGGACTTCGTGGTGGGCGGACCTCGCCTCGCTCGAGGCCGCCATGGCCAAGCTCCAGGGCGACGCGAAGTTCACGGCGTTAGCCGCGGACGGTGAGTCGTTCATCGACGGCATCGTCGATGACGGTCTGCTCCAGACCGTCTCCGGCGAGCCTGACCCGTCAGCTACGAATGAGGCCCAGTACGTCGCCGGTGTCCAAGCCGTGTGTGCAGGGGGCAACATCGCTCGCGCCATGACGGTGGGCGTCGAGTTAGCTCAGAAGGGCGAGGCCATTTCGGGAGTGCGGACGCTGTTCATGCGGGCCATCACCGGACCTTACGGCGCCGTGGGGTGGCTGAGCGCTTACCCGGACCTCGCTGCCTTCGAGACAGCGCAGGACAAGCTGGCCGTCGACCCAGGTTGGCTCACCCTCGTCGACAGCACCGAGGGCTGCTTCGCCGAGGATGCCGCTATTACCCAGCAGACTCTGTACACAAAGCTGGCCTGATCGCAGCACTCGTCTGGCGGGCCGGGCTCCGATGGACCCGGCCCGCCAGAAGCAACCAAAGCGAGCTGCACATCGGTCGAGATAAGGCCACGAACCCCCGACCGCAAAGTGTGGCTCGCCCCGTCCGTGCTAGCCACCCGCCCATAACGTCGGGCCGAGGCTGTCGCACGAACGTATCGGACGCAGCGGTCAGGCCCGGAGCCTTTTCGCTCGGAAATCCTGACCCGGGGCGGTCCTGAGCGCTTTCGGAGTGGTGGCACCACTCCCCGGCACGAGCAGGACCCGGCATTCCTGACTCCTCGGACGCGACTCCTCACCCCACTGGGACGGGACGGGCGTTACCGACCCCAGAGGCCGCTCCGCTACTCTCGCTTGAGGCCGAAGTGCACAAGGCAGTACCGATTGGGTCAGTATGTTGCCAGTGCGGTTGCCGTCCGAGCGATCCCGCGCGACGCGGGAGTGTCAGCGGCGACTCGCGCGTCGGGCATGTCTGAGGACCCGACGAAGTAGCGCTACGCGCTCGGCAGGCGTGGATGCCCACACAGGCTCGAAGTCGGCGGTGGGACCGCCTCCCAACTTCACGTCGGCATAGACCCCGCCGCTCGCTGCGTCGACGTGGAAGTGAAGGAATGGCTTGTGACGCAAGTGGAAGTTCGGTCGGTCCGTTTGGCCACCCGTCACAGCCACCAGCCCGCCGACGCCACGAAGCGCTTCGACAAGCTGGGCGTGCGTCATCCCTCACCCTTGACCTCGCAACCTGATGTTCCGGCAGTGGGGACCATGGGCGAGGACGGCGGTGCCCGTCAAGCTGTTCCTCGCGGCGCTTTGGCACCCCAACATGCTGCCACGAGCGGCCCTAGCCAGCCCTGGATGTGCCTGATCCGGATCGGCATCTGACGAGCGCAGTAGGTCGATCGGTACTCGAGGGACCCGATCGGCCTCTCGGTCTCCCACCCCGCTGAGAGGCAAGGCGCCTAAGGGCTCTCGAATGGGCAACAATCTCTGGCGTGAGTTGCCCGTCTACCTTTGACCCCGTGGCAGATAACCTGCTCGCGGCCGCGCACCAGTGGCAGAGCGAAGGTTGGGTCCTCGTTGACGGGCTGGTCCCTGGGCGCGACGTCGATGCGGTGGCTGGCGACCTGGACCGCCTGTTCGCCGCCGGCACTTTCGCCGACTACAACCGGTGTGCCGGCATCGGTGACGGCTCGCCGGAGGGTCGCCAGTTCCGCTCGACCCAGTTCAACGGTATGCGCGGCTTCCCACAGCCAGGGTGCTCAGCTTTGAATGACCTCGTTGTGCATCCGCGGCTGATCGAGTTCGTCCGTCTGGCCCTCGATGACGACGACCTGCGGATCTATCAGGCCGCGGTGTGGGGTAAGTGGGCGGGGGAAGTCAACTACGAACAGCCTTTGCACCAGGACGGCAACCACTCGCTTCTTCCTCCCCGAATGGAGCCTGGGTTCTGGCACCTGGAATCGTTCCTGTACCTGTCCGACGTCGACAAGGACTGCGCCCCGCCTCGGCTTGTGCCGAGGAGCCGTTCAGCTGTCGCCTACGAAGATCTTTACGAGCGTGAGGTCGTCGCCACGGGCCGCCGAGGGTCGCTCTTGGCGTACCGCTCCGACGTGTGGCACCGCGGCACCGACTTCAACCGCTCCGACGCCTCCCGCTTCGTGCTCGTGGTTGCCTTCCGGCCGGCTCAGGCTGATTGGTTCGGCTATGACGCCTTTCCGCGGCTGGGCGGCGATGCCACCTTCCGCTCCTTTGCGGTCGGCAAGTCACCGGAGGAGTTGGCCTTGTTCGGTGTTCCCCGGCCCGGACACCCTTACTGGAACAAGGCGACGGTGGGCGCAATGGCCGCCCAGTACCCGGGGCTCGACGTCTCCCCATGGCGGGCGGCTTTGGATAGGACTCCGCCAGCAGGCTGAGAGGCTCGATTTAGCGTTCTAGGTCGGACGGTAATTGATGCGATGAAGGAGCGGGGCCTCCGCTCCCCGTGGGATCCGAGCCTTGCAATGCTCGGGGTTCTCACAAGCAACCCGCGGCAAGGGAGGCCCCTATGGAGCGACAGTATGTCGGAATCGACCTGCACCGGCGCAGCTCGACCATCTACCGGATGAACGGGGAGGGGGAGATGCTCGCGTGCGTGCGGTTCCCAAGCCAACCTGTCGAGCTGGCCCAGGCCATGGCCGAAGCGGGCGAGTCCCCCGAGGTCGTCCTCGAAAGCACCTATGGCTGGCACTGGGCGGCCGACCTGCTCGAGGAGCTGGGTGCGAGGGTCCATCTCGCCCATCCCCTCGGCAATGCCTGGGGCAACCGCCGGGTCAAGAACGACCCGATGATTAAGTCCGTCTCCGGATTGCCCTTTGTCGGACACGTGTCTGGACGGTAGTTTCCATCAGGGCGATGGGCCGCTCTGCCCTGATGATCGACGTGATCGGAGGACCGCGTGAATTCTGTCCAAGACCGAAAGATCCGGGTATTCCAAGTCGCCACCGGCAACGTCGGTTCCGAGATGATCAAGCGAATCGGCCGCCATCCTGACCTAGAGCTGATCGGGTTGCACTGCTACTCCGCCGACAAGATCGGCAGGGACGCCGGTGAGATCGTGGGACTGCCTCCCGTCGGAGTCACGGCTACCGGAACCGTAGGAGAGATCATCGCCGCGCGACCCGACTGCCTCACCTTCCACGGCGTGTTCCCCGACTTGGATCTCTACGAGAAGATTCTCGGGGCAGGAATCAACATCGTGACTACCGCAGACTGGATCACCGGCCACCACCGCAACGCGAACCATCCGCACCCCTCGGGACACATCGAAGAAGAGGTCATCCAGGCCGCTTGTGAGCGCGGCGGATCAACCTTCTACGGAACGGGCATGAATCCTGGGCTCGCCCAGATCCTGACTATTGTGCACTCGGCAGATGTGACCGAAATCGAGCGAGTGCTGTGCAAAGAGTCCGTCGACGTATCGTGCCATCATTCGGTCGACACCTGGAACGAGGTGGGGTTCGGTCGCCCAGTCGATGACCCGGCAGTCCCGGGGATGCTCGAGAAGCACACCCGGGTCTTCGAAGACGCAGTCCGCCTCATGGCCGACTCCATGGGTCTCACCCTCGATGAAGTGCGCTTCGAGTACGAACTCGGCGCATGTACCAAGAACGTTGACCTCGACTGGTACCAGCTTCCAAAAGGCTCGCTCGGTGGGTGCTACCTCAAGTACATGGGAACCGTCGACGGCGAGCCTCGCATCGAGATGCATCTGGAGTGGCAGATGACGCCCCACACCGACCCCCACTGGGACATCCAAGCCTGCTACATCACTCAAATCGACGGGGATCCCTGCATCTACTCCAAGCACATGATCTTCCCGAAGCCAGGGACGGACTTCTCCTCTCCGGAGGCCTTTGCCTCGGTCGGCATGACCATCACCGGTATGCCGGCCCTTAATGCCATCCGCTCCGTGGTCTCCGCTCCGCCCGGAATTATCACCAGTGCGGACCTTCCGCTGCGCGCGTTCGCTGGACGCTTTGCATCAGGGATCCTAGAACGATGACCGACGAGGCAGCGCGCGTACTGGATGTTGACCCCCGTCCGCGATTCCCGGTCGGTTGGTTCAAGGTCGCCGCGATAGGCGAGATCGAACCCGGCGCCGTGGTGGAGCGTACCTTTCTCGGCGAGCAAGTTGTGGCGTTCCGGACGGAGTCAGGACAATCCGCAGTGATCTCCGCGTTTTGCCCACACCTCGGAGCAAATCTCGCCCGGGGGGGCAAAGTGATAGGTGAGAGCCTCCGCTGCCCCTTCCACAGTTTGCGGTGGGGCGTCGACGGAAGCTGCGTCGGCTCCGAATACCCCGGCAATCCACCTTACCAGGTAAGAATCCCCGCTTATCCGGCCATCGAGCGCTTTGGCTTCCTGTTTGCGTGGCACGACGTTGCCGGCGGCAGCCCCACTTTCGACATCCCCGACCTCGACCTTGAAGGATGGACGATCCCTAAGGTCACCACCCTCCCCATCAAGGCCCATGTCGAAACAATCCACGAGAACGGCGTCGACACGGCGCACTTCGGAATCGTCCATGGGTTCTTCCTTTCGGAACCCGCATACGACGATCGCGGCGCGTCATTCCACTCCGAGTTTCACTTCGCCACACCGAACTTCCTGCGGGAAGGACCCGACGAGATCGCGACATTCTTCGACACCGACACCTACGGTCTGGGCTACGCCCACTCACTAAACACCGCCGAGGCAGTCGGACTCCGCTACCGGGTCTTGCTCCTCGTAACACCCACCACTCTTGACAGCATCGACTTCACCATCGCTACGACCGTCCAGCGTCCAGATTCCGGCGATCTGATTGCCGGGGTTCGAGTGGACGAGATCGCCGAGTTCATGCACCGTGGGGCACTCAGTGGGGTCAAGCAGGACATACCCATCTGGGAGGGACTGCGCCACGTCGATCACCCACGACTCGTCAAAGGAGACGGACCGATCCCCCGCTTCCGCCACTGGGCACGACAATTCCACCCCAGCACGTAGGATTACGGGCGACCTGGAAGAGCAGGAGTGGGCAACCGCCTTGTGTATTCATCTGCACGGCGCGAAATGTTCCGGAGTCGGATGGGGTCTGACCCCATGGCATGGGGGCCTGGTGGCACCCGATAATCGGGATACCAGGCCGCCTGCGTATCGACCCGAGCCGACCGGAACGTGCCGTGATGCGCTATCTGGGCCGGGGGTGACCCCACTCGTAAATCCCGGCCTGCCCGGCCTACCTGGAACGGGCACAACGGGAGGGTGACCTTGGCAATCGATCACCTCGTTGTTGCTTCGGCAGACCTGGACCTGGGCACCGAGTGGATCACGCATCGGCTTGGGGTCGCACGGGTATTCGCAGGTGTGCACGATGGATTCGGAACCCGCAACGCCCTGCTCGGTCTGGGTGATCTGCACCGCATATCATGTCCACCGAACCGGCGATAGGGGGCACCTGGACCCCTCTCGGTATCCGCAAGTCTGTGACCGGTCCCGTGTCCGCCCCAGTAGTTTTGCGGTGGACCGCCGGCCTCGATCGCAGAGGAGACCGCGTGGACTGGAAGAGAGCCGGACAAGGATGGGGGGCCCGGGCCACGGAGTGGGCGTACCTGGCGGAGCCCTACGCGCTTCCAGCGTATGAACTGGTCTTCGATCGTCTTGGCCTCAATGCCGGGATTCTTCTTCTGGACATCGCATGTGGGTCCGGCTTGGCCGCCTCGGTGGCTGCCCGCAAAGGTGCTGTGGTGTCGGGAATCGATGCCTCCGAACAACTCATCAGGATTGCCGCCGCGCGGACTCCGAGTGGGAGCTTCCAGACGGGGGATATGTTCGCACTGCCCTTCCCGGACAACAGTTTCGATGTTGTCACCAGCTTCAATGGGATCTGGAAGGGATGCGAGGGTGCCCTGGAAGAGGCGAGACGCGTTCTGATCCCCGAGGGTCGCTTGGGCGTCACCTTCTGGGGGCGACCCGAGCGGAATGGACTCCTGCCCTACCTCCTCAAGGCCTTCGAGTTGTCTCCCGCCAGCCATGTCGCAGCCAGCATGGAACAGGGCGACACGCGGAATGTCATCGTCGATCTGCTGACGACTGCGGGATTTGGCGACGTGGAGCAAGGGACGGTGGACGTAGTCACCGAGTCGCCCGACGTGGCTACTGCGGTGCGCGCCATGGCTGCCGCTGGGCCGTCTGTGCCTGCGATCGAGGCTGTCGGATACGACGAGTACTGCCGGTCCCTGAGCGAAGTGATCGCCCCGCTCTATGTGGATGGACTGGGTGTGCGGACCACATCCGAGTTCGGTTGGGCGACAGCTCGTCCTCGTAGCCAGATCCGCGCTTAGGCTTTCCCGACAAGGTTCAAGCTCTACTGTCAGAACTGATTCTGACTGCCTCATAGGCTTCGGTAGGGGTCGCTCGCGCTTGCTGGCTAGCGCAAACTCGGTTCCACAGGGCGCTCGTGGTGAGCGGGGGCGCACCAAGAGCGCCAGTCAGGTCGGCGGATGGGTCCACGAGGGACAGCCCGGACCGTCCTGTAATCGCAGGGGATCCCGGTCGCATCGTGTATCCATTTGGCCCGACCGCAACGCTCCGATCCTTTTCGCCTCAGTCCGGCGGGGACCCGAGCGGTATTCGCGGCCCCTTGGAGCGATTGCGGATGGCCTGCCTCCCGACGCGCCTTCATGCACCTGTACTCACACCGGCAGTTGCGGACGGTTTTCGTCGGCGACCTGCCCGCACCAGGGGGGTAATCACCGGTCGTCTGTGCTCTCACCCAGATCACGAAGTTGCTCACCCCCAGGGGCATCTGCGTCTGGGCAAGGTTGGGCATTTCAAACCCCGCGGTGCTTTTGACTGCCGGACAAGGACCCTTGCGGCCAGGAAGGCGAGTCTGCCTACGGCTCCTGGCGTCTGTACACAGTGGGGGCCGGCAACCTGATCATGATCGGCACGGGACGCCAGCACTGGTCGACGGTCCACGTCGCTGACCTGGCGAACTTCTTCCGCCGGGTGCTTGAGAGTGACTCGGCTCGTGGGACATACGTAATCGGCAATGGCCTGAATCCGACCGTTGCCGAGATAACCGAGGCGGCCACCGTCGCTGCGGGCGCATCCGGGGCCGTCCCCGGCTCAGAGGAGGAGGCTCGCGGCGATTCGGTGACTACTTCGCCGAGGTCCTCCAGCTCGACCAGGCCGGGCATGCGACAAGAGCCCGCACCGAACTCGGGTGGGAGCCCACTCACGCTGGGCTCGTCGAGGAGTTCCGCACCGGCAGCTATCGCAAGTAGCCGGCCACCCGAGAGACTGCAGGACGTCCCACCTGGTACTTTGGCAGCTGCACCTTCCCACTTTGACGCGCGCCCATCAGTGGACCAGCAGGGTCCCGAGCTCCCCCGCCAGGGCTTGGACCGCGTCGCGGTTCAGCGACACCTCTACCCGCGTGCCGTGACGATCGGCTGACACCAATCCCGCTTGGCGCAGATGCTTGACGTGGGTGCTCACCGTGGGCTGGGCCAAGGAGAACGAGTAGGCGATCTCCCCCACCGAACGTGCGCCGTCGGCCAGATGGTCCAGGATGGCCAGTCGGGTGGGGTCGGCCAGGACACGCAGTCGACGGGCCACGTCCGCGGTCCGGGCCCGGGCCCGGGCCACGCTGTCGACCCCCGATGTCCCGAGGCCGATGAGAATGCACGACGGCATCTCTATGTACAACGCTCTGCCGAAGAACGCGCACGGGGCCATGAGCACCGGGCGGCCGGCGCGGTGGCGCTCGAGGATCTGCGGCAGGTGATCCTGGAAAATTTCGCACTTCGAAACGATGAGTTGCAACCACTCTGTGCCCCGATCGAGCTGGCCCCGGGCCTCGTGCACCGCGCTCTCGATGAGGGGGACGCACGAGGTCCGCCACTCCTCGTCGAGGCCGGCCCACACCTGCGCGAGCACGTCCCCCCAACGCCGGCGCAGACGCGGCGAACCACGCAGGGCGGCGAGCCGACCGAGGATGAGCTCCCGATCGCGCTCCGTCTCGGACTCGAGAGCCAGGTCGAGCGGCACGGTGTCGATGGCTGCCAAAAGCATCGGGAGCAAGGTGTCGAAGTCGGTGACCTCGAGCGCTTCGGCCCAGATGGCCAAGATCTGAAACTCGGCCAGGCAACCGAGCTCGTCGTCCCACAGTTCCCGCACCGCTTGCGCGAGCTCGGGACGTTCACCAAAGAGCGTGCCGAGCACCGGCTGGGCCGCCTGGAGACGTGGCTTCCACACGGCGTGCAGCGCCCATGACAGGTCCAGGGCCAACGAGGGCCCCAGGACGACCGGGCGGCTTTCCGGCTGAGACTCTTCCACCTCTTGCATCGTTATTCGACTATATGTCTATTTAGCTTGATATGCAAACCACGCCGGCGTACGCTCAGACACCGCAACGAGTGCAGACGGAGAGGTGTCGACCATGAACCCTGGGATGGAAGGCCGCCTGACCGAGGACCGGATGCGCGAGCTCCACCGGCTGGCCTCTCGGGGTTGTCATTTTCGTTCCACCGCGACTCGCAAGCCGCGCTCACCACGGCGCGGTCCGATCCGCGCCATCGGGCTGGCCCTGGTCCGCGTCGGCCGCTTTCTGGCCGGCCCCGAGCCCGAGGACCGCGCCATCGTCTTCCAGCGGGCCGACTGGGGTCGTCCCTACTAGTCGTCCCCGCATCCCTGCGCCATCGGCGCCGCCGCACGTGGAGGCGTCGCTACGACGCGGGGACCGATCACAATCACCACGATGCGTAGGGCGCCAATCGGCCACACCGCGGTGGCGGAACCTCCTCATCTCCAGGCAACCGGCGCCAGACACTTCTAGTACCGGTCGGAGCCGGATGATCGAACCCGTGGGCCTCGAGCTCGGTCATGAATTCCGCATTGCCATAGCGGGCGGGCATCGTGAGATGTGCAACCACCTCTCGGACTCGCCAGCCATCGCATAGAGACGGACAATCCCACTCCGCTTCGGCGATTGAGGCAAGCAGGTCGGCGAGCGCCAGATACTCGGCTGCTTCTGGCTGCAGATCAGTGTCCTCGGTCATGGGTGATGGCTCCATGCATGAAACTTTGGCTGTGGGTCGTGTCTCGAACGTCAGCGAACTGAATGTCACCTCGGCTGGAAATGCATCAGCGACGGTGCTGACCAGCCAGGCCCCTCCTGTGGGCCCTCAGTGCCGGTCCAGTGAGAACTCGAGCACCTGGGTCAGGCGGATGTTGTTGCCTGAAGGGTCCCGGAACGACGTGTCGATCCCGTAGGGCTGTGGTGTGGGTGGGTCGTTGAATGCCACTCCGCGGGCGGAGAGCTCGTCGTAGGCGGCCTGGCAATCGTCGGTTTCTAAGAACAGCGTCCCGCCGGCTCCCTTGGCGACCAGGTCAGCCAGCTGGGCGCTGCTGGTCTCGTCGAGCATGGGCGGTCCGGGGATGGGCATCAGTACCAGGCCTACCCCCTCCTGCTGCGTCGGCCCGACGGCCAGCCAGCGAAAGCTCCATTCTTCGACGGTCACGTCAGCCCGGACCTCCCAGCCCAGCTTCTGGGTGTAGAAGGCGAGCGCGTCGTCCTGGTCGTGGACCCAGAACTGGGCGTTGGCGATCTTGATCATCTCAGTCTCCTGGCGTCGCTGTCCCCTTGAACACTACGAGGCCGAGGGTAGGGTCGCTTCTCGAAACGTGCGGTTCTGGGGACGGGCATAGGCCCTGACGACACAGTCCGGGATGCGGATGTGACGCCTTGCCGGCGGGAACCCATGCCGATAGGCGCTGGGCGTGGTCCCGTAGATGCGCCGGAAGCTTGACGTGAACGATCCGAGGCCGTTGAGACCGACGGCAAAACAGATTTCGGTCACGCTCCGGTCAGTGTTGCGGAGGAGCGCCGCAGCTCGTTCCAGCCGACGGGTCAGCAAGTACTGATGCGGAGACTCCCCGAAGGCTCGTTTGAACTCTCGGCTGAAATGCGAGGGCGAAAGCCCGGCGGCAGCTGCCAGCTCCTTCACCGTGAGCGGATCGAAGTACCGGGCGTCCGCTATGTCCTTGGCCCGCAGGAGATGGCGGGATGGCGGGATCACCCAGTCAAGCTACCAATGCTAGGAAGTCGTGTCGCTACCTTCTCCATCGGGCCTTGCAACGCTATTCCTGATCGGAGCGAATAGCGCTCCCACGTCAGTCGGCCGTTGGTAGCCATGGACGGAGGACGAGCACAAGATCTAACTGCACAAAGTGATCGTCGCCCTTGAGTAAAGGGCGACGATCATTTCCCTGCTGGATCGATGTCGTCTACGTTGTGAGCGGGTCGTGGCCTACGTCAACGACCTCGGCGTGCGGGACTCGGCGGTCGATGACAAACGAGAGATGCTGAGTAATAAGTTGCCCCAAGCCTTCACCACATCAGTCGGATCAACAGAGGAAGGCGCCAGCTCGGTGGAAATCTTCAAGGAGTTCGGCTTCGAGGCAGCGCACAAGCTTCCCCATGTGCCCATCGGTCACAAGTGCGCACGTCTGCATGGGCACTCGTTCCGAGTAACGGTTCACGTCGAGGGGCCGATCGACAGTGATACCGGCTGGGTGCGTGACTTCGCCGAGCTGGGGTGCGCCATGGAGCCGGTCCTCGACTGCCTCGATCACCATTACCTCAACGAGATCCACGGCCTCGACAACCCGACGAGCGAGGTGCTCGCCCGATGGATCTGGGACCGACTCCAACCGTCGCTGCCTGACCTTTCCCAGATCGTGGTGCGAGAGACCTGCACATCGGGTTGCGTCTACCGGGGCGAACCTTGACCGACCGTCGCCCCCTCGCTGTCCTCACCAGCGGCGGAGTGGACAGCGCAGTCCTGGTGACCGAGCTGGCCCGACAAGGCTCGGTCGTCCATCCGCTCTACATCCGCCTCGGCCTCGCCTGGGAGACAACTGAAGAGACCTATCTTCGACGGCTCCTCGACGTGCTTCCGGCCGACCTCAGACCGCTCCCACTGGTGGCGCTCGACCTCCCTATCGCCGATGTCTACGGCGCGCACTGGAGCATGTCCGGCTCCGAGGTGCCTGACGACTCCACCCCCGACAGCGCCGTCTACCTGCCGGGCCGCAACCTCTTGCTCTTGGCCAAGTCCACGGTCTGGTGCGCGCTCCACGGCGTCGAGGTCATCGCCCTCGGAACGCTGAAGGGTAATCCCTTCGCCGACAGTAGCCCAGAGTTCATGTCGCTCTTCGGGTCGCTCGTGCAACTCGGGTTGGACCACCCCTTGGAGGTGAGGACGCCGTTCGCAGGCTTCACGAAGGCACAGGTCCTCGAGCTCGGCCGCGACCTATCGCTCGAGCACACCTTCTCGTGCATCGCCCCGGTTGCCGCCCGCCACTGCGGACGCTGTAACAAGTGCGCCGAGCGCCGGGACGGCTTTGCCCAGGCCGGGATCGAGGACCGCACCCACTACGCGGCCGGCTGAGGAACGGGTCGAGTGCTAGTCGCGCCGATCTCCTTCGGGATCGGGGATCTCGTCGTCTCCCTTCCGGCGATCCAGGCCCTCGTCGCCGCTGGACGCCGCCGCAGCGAGCAGACCTGGCTCCTGGCCCGGTCGTCGGCACAGAAGGGGCTCGCACCCCGAATCCTCGGCTTGGCGGGATGCGTGGATGAGGCGTCTTTCGACTCCGACCACTGCGACCGGCTGGTGGATCTCCGGGACCACCCCATCCAGCGCGACTTCTGGTGGGGCTCGGCGGCGTTCGAGCAGGCCTTCGGGCCCCTCAGTATCAACGAGATCCTCGAGCGCATCTGTGCCGACCTGGGCATCGACGCCGACTTCTCCCGACCGATCCCCCTCGAAACACACCGGCGGCACGAGCTCGGCGACTCCGTCTTGCTCGTAACTGAGACCGACGGACCAGACAAAGTCTGGCCGGCGGAGCGTTGGGCGGCAGTGGCAGCCGAGCTCGTGGCCGGCGGCATCGAGGTCCGCCAAGTCACGCGCTCGAGATGCACACCCGCAATGCGCGGCACTGGAATCCCCGAACTACGCGTCCCGACACTCGGCGATGCGGTGGACGTGCTCACGTCGTGCCGGGCGGTGATCGGCATCGACACCGGGCTGACCCACATCGCCGTCCAGCAGGGTACGCCGACAGTTCACATTTGCCGCAAAGGTTCCGTGTACTTCCGTCCCTGGGGTCACAGCCGAGTACTGCGCGGCGATCCGTGCACCGAGGAGTGCCTCGCTGTGGAGGCCGGGTACGCCTACAACGAGCGGGTGAGCCTGCGGGGCTTCCGGCCACGACCGCGCCTGTGCCCGTCCGGCTCGCCGTGTCTGAACGCCACCACTCCAGCACGGACGCTCGCCCTCCTCGGGGAGCTTCTTTGACCAGCGATTTCCCTGGACCGATCCCCGGCGTCACGGGACTCCCCTCGGCTGCCGAGATCGGCGTGCGCAACAGCCAGCCCCCGGGTATCGGCCGGGTCGTCGCCCTCGGCGACGTGACCTGTTGGAACAACCTGGGTCGCAACATCGTCTTCGCCGACAGGCAGCTGCGCCCTCGCTCGGTCTTTGGTCGAACGCTCTTCCCCGACGAGGACGAGCCCTCTCAGTACGACCTCGACATCCACGCCGTACTCGACTTGTCTGCACTCGACCTGGTGCTCGTGCTGAACCACCTGGGGTGCGTTCGATGCTTCCGGCGAAGCGAGCTCGTGAAGCCGGGCCCGCCCCGTGAGGTCGAGCCCACGATGACGACGGTGTTCGCTGCCGACGTCGAACGCACGGTCCTAGCCGGGACGCACCTCGTTGGCTCGCGGCCGCGCTCTGACGGTGCCGAGGGAGTGCTGGTCTCGGCACCGATCGAGCCCGCCACTCTCGAAGCACCGATCGAGACCGAGCAGGCGGCGGAGAGCTTCGGCGAGGTGACTGCCCTCGCCGTCGTGGGCGCCGCAACCGACCCCCTGGTGGCCCTCGGTGGTGACGAGCGTTTGGCGCTCGTGCCTTTCGTCCGAGGAAGGCTCCTCCGTCCCCGGTGGGAGGTGAAGCTCGGCTTCCGAGCCGCCGTCGTGGTCTGGGACGGATGGGTCCTGTGGGCGGCCGGCAGCGCCAGCACGCCCGGGGTCGACGACTACGACTGGGAGAGCCGGCGCGGCGGCGGCTTTGCGGGGCTCGATGGCCGGGACGGACATGTCGTCGTGGCCGGACAGCTTCCCGAGGACGTGGCCTGGGGAACCGGTGCCGTCGCCGTCGTCCTCCTCGGAACCCTGCTCGCTGCCGTGGGAAGAACGGGCCGTGTCCACCTCCTCGATCCGCGCCGCCCGACGGCATGGCGCTCCACGGCCCCGCTCGCCACTGCTTCTCTCGGGTTGGCCCACGCCGACGCCGTGGGACAGCGGCTCCTGTTCGGGTTCAACCGGGGGGACTATCAGCTCCATCTGTACGGATAATTCCAGGCTGGGTGCTGTATAACTTCAGATGCTCGTAGGGGAGGAACCGACGGGTGCCGTCGCGCACGTCCCGCAGAAGGGATTCCAGCGCCGCCGACAACGCGTCCAGCTGTCTCCGCAGGCTCGGGAGTCGATCTGCAAAGCCGTCTGCACCGTCGGGGTCGGACCCGGCTTTCTCGACGGTGCGGGCAATGCGGATGACGAGCACAGACAGGCGGTCGAAGACCATCGCCGGGCTCTCGGTAGCGAGTGGGGCCGTAACCGACTGTTTCACCTCGGCGTGCACAGCCGCATCGATCTTCTCGATGAGGTGGTGCCTGGTCAGGTTCAGCTTGTCGATCGCCCGCTTGGCGTCGGCCACGACCGTATCACTCGCGTCGGAGACGCGTGTCCCGTCTTCGAGGTCCCACTGCCTGAGATTTGAATCATGAAGCTCGAGAAGTAGCGACAGGACCTCGTTCTCCAACTCCCGTCTTTCGCTCGAGAGGGCGCGCTCGAGTTCGGCGACGATCTCGTTGACGGGAGGAACGGCTGCCTCCACCGTCATTGAGTCGCCCCAAGATGGCGCAGGATCGATCTTGCTGCAAGCACGCCCTGCCCGAAGGCGGTGGCCACCCGCCAGTAGGAGCCGGCAACCACGTCGCCGGCGGCAAAGACGCCTGACTGTGACGTCTGCAGGGTCCCATCAACCACGATCGCCTCTCTCCGGTCCATGTCGAGCTGACCGCGGAAGACCGCGGTGGAGAGGATTCTGGAGATCTTCACGACCAAGCCGCCAACTGCAACCTTCCGACGCTCGTTCGTCGACCGATGCACGAGGACGACCTCTTCGAGCCGATCCGTGCCTTGGGCGGATTCGACTTCCCAGCCCGGCAGGTCTTCGATGCGATGGTCCTCGCGTAGCCGCTCGACGATGTCCGGGCGCGCCGTGAGAGTGTCCGAGCGGTGGACGAGCCTCACAGACGATGCCGTGGCGGCAAGCTCCAGAGCGTCGAGTGTGGCGCTGTCGCCACCGCCGACCACGACGACGTCACGACCCGCGAAGTGATCGGGTCGGGATTCAACGTGATAGGTGACGTCGCCGCCGAAGGCGCCATCGGGAGCAGCCGGTAGTGCCTGTGGGACCGATCCGGTGGCGATGAGCAACGCTCTGGCGTGAAAGCGCCGGTCACCGGATTGCACCCAGCCGGCCCGAAGATTGGCTTCGGTGACTTTGTGGTCGGTCAGGACTCGGTCACCGAGGATCGCCGTTGCTCGTTGCAGCCCCGCCTGGAGCGCTGGGCCGTCCTCGAACACGCCGGCAGCAACGTTGCGGATGCTGTTGGGGACCTCGCGCAGCTGTCCGCCTAACGTCGGGAGCGCTTCCAGGACAACCGTGTCGAGGCCTATGTCAAAGGACTCGAGCGCGGCGTTGGCGCCCGCGGGCCCACCACCGATGACGATGACGTCGTGATGTTGATCGGCCGGCATGCTCAGCTAAACGGCCTTGTCGGTTGAGTTCGAAGCCTCAAGTTAGCGCCGATCGTCTATGCCTCCATCGCTCACGAAGCAGCCAGCTTACCCACGGCCATGCGCAGGTATGCGACGACGGACAGTCCCCGGGTGATAGGCGACGCCTAAGACTCTGTGGATATAAGTCGGGGACGCACCACTAACACGAGGTTTAACTGCACAGAGTGTTCTTTGTCTTGCAGAGGGATGCGGTTCGCATAACTTTCGCCTGCACGCACCGCGAGGAGGCCATCGCGATTTTGCTTAGATCCCTCAGCAAGGACAGCTAGTTCAATCCGCCCGATCAATTCGGCAATCTCGGCGGGGTGACCGATCGCAAAGAAGGTGAGTTTATCGAGGTGGGATAGCTTGATCGGAGAGACTGGTGCGACAGTGGTCAAGACTCCAAGGTCGAGTCCGAGCTCGTCGCGCAAGGAATTGAGTTCCTTGAGATCGCCGGGGCAGGTCCCCACGCCGGTGCCTGTCCTCAGCCTCAAGCTTTGGATTCCTTCTTAAAGGCGGCCACAATCCCACTCTCCTAGCGAAGCTCAGGAGGCCGGACGCCATTCGTTGTTGCTGGTGTGATCCCCCGATAGCCACCGTGTGAGATCAGCGTGAGCGTCCTTCCTCCGGATGGCATCGATCTCGTCGACATTTGGATGATCGACGGTGAACTCCAGGAGTAGCCCGTTCGGGTCCGTTATGTACAGCGACTTACAGTAACCGTGGTCGGCAGTCATTGTTTCCATCCCTACGGCTTGTGCCCGGTCACGGATTCCCTCTTGGCTCTCAGTATTGACGAGGAGGGCGACATGGCGAAAGAGGGAGGCCGGTGGTGGTGCGGCGAACTGAGTGGAGAACTCGGGGTTGGCGAACTGGAAGAAGGCCAAGCTTCCGCCATCACCGAGTCCGTAGAAGGTGTGACAGAACTCCTGCTCCTCCCCACCCATCAGGTTCTCCACCTCGGTCCAGGTGGCGACCAGCGGCAACCCCACGATTTCCTCGTAGAACTTGCGGGTGGCCTCCTGGTCGGTGGTGACAAAGGCGTGATGGTGCAGACGCGCCGGGAGGTCGGTCGGAGTATCGGACCCTGCTGGAATAGTCATTTTGGGGCTCCCTCCCTTCGGAGTCAACGGTAACGACGGCTCGGGTTGACTGTCTTCCTACCCTGCTTCCGCATCCTTCTTGATCGCTGCAAGCGTCGCTGGAATGCCCTTCTTGGCAAGTTCGAGCCGGTCGGCGATCTGAGAACCAGCGTCGGCGCCGAAGCGTTCCTCGAACATCGCCATGCCACCGGGCAGGAACTCCCACGACTCGGTCAGCTCTGTCCCTCCATCGACTGGCTTGAAAAGATATCCCCACCGCGTCCAGGTGCCATTGACGATGAATGCGAACTCACGACCTCGGTCGGCCGCGACGATCTCAGATCGCGTCTCCCAGGTTCGCTCGGGTAGCTCGTTTCGCCCTGTGAACCAGGCTCCCACCTCGGGGCCGGCTCCTTCGTCCCACCAACATGCCTTGCAGACCGGGCTCCACGTCCCCATTCGAGTGACATCGGACACCAAGTCGTAGAGATCCTCTGGAGAACGACCTATGACGATCGCCTCGGAGTGCTTGAGAGTGGTCATCTCCTCAGTCTGCCCATCTATGCGACTAGGTTCCAGGAGGCCGACCATCCGGTTAGTGCTAGTGCTACAGCTCGCCAGGCTCCTGAGCCAACTCGCTCGCTATTCAGGAACGGGCGGGGTCGCGGCCCCTGAGCAATACCGCTGGGACCGGCTGTCCGACCCCGTCTCAGGCCCCGAACGACTCCCTGAAGCGTGACGCCCGAGGGTCCGCTCTCTACCAGGCACTTCCTCCGCTCCGGCGTTCCTCTCGTCACGCCCGACACGATCCGCCGCTGGCATCGTGACCTGGTCCCTGCCAAGTGGCGCTACCGTCATCGGGTCGTGCCGCGAGGGCGGATCCCCGACCACGTGCGGCTTCTGGCCTGGCGTCTGGCCAGTGAGAACCCGACCTGGGGCTACTGCCGCCTCCGAGGAGAGCTCAAGAAGCTCGGTGCCGAGATCTCGACGACGAGCATCCGACGAATCGTGGCCGAGAAGCGTCGACTCCCGGCAAAGCGCCAGACCTGGCGTCAGTTCATGAGATCCCAGGCCTCGTCGATCATCGCCTGTGACCTCTTCACCGTCGAGTCCGTTCGCTTGAAGACGCTTCACGTGCTGTTCTTCATCGACCTGCACACGAGGAAGGTCCTCCTCGGCGGGGTAACCGACGGCGCCGCCCAGGCCGCCTGGTGCGCCCAAATCGCCCGGGACCTGACCGAGGCGCGAGAAGGCCGCCACGAGCCGATCCACTACCTGGATCATGACCGGGACAAGCGGTTCTGCCCAGTCTTCGACGAGGTCTTCCGGGCCTAGGGGATCGAGATCCTGCGCACGCCGTGGCGGGCACCGAAGCCAACGCCTGTGCCCAAACCGTTCATTTGGAGGGGGCCGCACCGAGTGCCTCGATCGGGTGCTCCTCCTGGACGAACGGCATCTTCGATCAGTGTTGGAGACCTACGTCGAGCACTACAACCGCGAGCGACCCCATCGCGGGCTCGACCTTGTCGCGCCGGAGGGACCCAAAGACGTCTCGCCGCTCACCATCGACGACTCGGTCAGATGTCGAGACCTCTTGGGTGGCCTGACTCACGAGTACTACCGAAGAGCTGCGTAGACCGCAGCGATCGGGGCTCCCGCCAGCCTCGATCAAGCCATCGAAGATCTTCGAAAAAGGGACCGGTCGCGTCCCCAAATAGATCGGTTTGCTCGGCGTGCTCCGGAGTCGCACTTTGCACGACCATTGGAACGATCCGCGGCGGGATTCAGGACATCGATTCTGAAGTGGCACCCTACAGACCCACCTCCCCTACCAGCGGCTTTGCAAATAGTTGCAGGACGATTCGGGTTTTCGGTTGACCGTAACGAACCGCGATTGACCGTAATTGTCAACGGCGCGTGGTATTTGTGGAGCGCGAACCACGGAATCTTGTACCACGTGAACCACATGGATTGGGTCCCACATCGGCTTCTTCACGAAACGCTGGCTTTACGACGGCACGCGTCCAGTGCTTTAACATCGGGTGGACAAGAAACTCGAAGATTGTGACGCGCGATATCGGGTGGTTCGGAGGCACCTTTCAGGGCGTACCAGGGCGATGTATCCGGTAACGCCGAACAGTCTTCGTCCCCAACCGGGGCAACCGGTAAGGGTGATTTCCCCTGGTGTGGCGGCCCAAAAGACCCGGTCAGCGTGGGCACACAGAACCGACATTTCCGATCGGGTCTGATCTCGGGACGAGATCCGTCATCGCGTGGCAGGCTCACTCTCATGCAAATCGGTGTCGCCTACCCACAGAACGAGCTTCGAGGAGATCCAACCGCTGTTCGACGTTTTGGGAGAGCGGTCGAGGACCGGGGCTTTGACCACCTCCTCGCGTACGACCATGTGGTCGGGGCTGTTCACGCCAATCGAACGCCTCAACTAGTGGGTCCCTACACCGAGCACGACCCGTTCCACGATCCGTTCGTGATGTTCGCCTATTTGGCCGGGATCACCGAGCGAATCCGGTTCACCACCGGAATCTTGATCCTTCCACAGCGCCAAACGGCGCTTGTGGCACGGCAGGCAGCCGACGTGGACCTTCTATCGGGCGGTCGGCTGCGCCTCGGTGTCGGGATCGGTTGGAACCAAGTCGAGTATGAGGCGTTAGGGCAGGACTTCCGCACTCGTGGCGCGAGACAGGAGGAGCAGATCGAGTTGCTTCGCCGGCTATTTACAGAGCCGGTCGTCGATTTTTCTGGCCGCTTCGACCGGATTGATAGGGCTTCACTCGTGCCGAAACCAGCACGTCCCATCCCGATCTGGCTTGGTGGATCTGGCGAGAAGGCATTCGACCGGGCCACCCGGCTTGCCGACGGCTTCATCTTCTTCGGTGGTGGGGTCGATGACGCCATCGACGCCTGGAATCGGATGCGGGATCAAGTCAGCAACCTCGGCAGGTCGGTCACAAACTTTGGCGGCGAGTATGTAGCGCTTAGCGGGGGTGACTTAGCCGAGCTCACTAGGGAGATTGACGCGTGGCGGAATGCGGGTGGCACCCATGTATCGGTTGTCACGATGGGCCTGGGCCTGGACTCCGTCGACGACCACATCGACTTTGTGGCCTCGGTTTCAGAGGTGCTCAGCTTGTCGTGACCGGTGCAGGTCCGGCGTCAGTCTGTCTAGCAATGCCGTTCTGACGTTAACCGCCCGGGATGCCGTTCCCGACTGGGGTCGCGGCCGGACAACTTGTGGCCGCAGGGGGTCCAGTACTCGGGTCGGATGGCCAGAGTGCTGGGCTACCCGCCCGGGATCGCCACTGTCGAGCAATACAGCGTGGCCCTTGTCACCAACCGACCACCGACAAGCAGCGCATCACCGGCATTCCCGGATGGTCCGCCCTATCAATCGGTCACCCGGCCGGGTCCCGGAGGATGGACCGAGCCGGAGGACCAATGACCCTGGTCGCGCAAGTCGTGGAACAATCCCCTGGCATGGACGAGCCGCCGGCGCTGAAATACAACGGACACTGGAGGATGGCTGTCTGGGCCCTCCGAATGGGGTACGTCGGGCTGACCGTTGCCATTTCGGGCATCATCGTGATGTCGTTGGGATCCACGCCGTGGGTCCTGGCCGTCGGGGTGTTCATTTGGTTCGCCGCCGCAGTCGTCACGTTGACGGGGTTCTTCTGGTCCCGGTACGAGCTTCCCGAGCCACGCCCGGGGTACTGGTCGATGAGGTTCATGCTCATCCGCGACACAGTCCACGCCCAGTCGTCGGCCCAGCGGTCTTGACGGCTCCTCCCTTCGCGGCGGCGTCCGCCGTGCGGCAGTCTCCCGTCTTGTCGACCCCCACCGGGATGTGCCTCATGTATTCTCGTCGCCTCTGACGACCACCCGTTCACATCACGTAGGACATTCTGCCTGGAGTCGGCAGATCTGAAGGGAGATGTAGGTTGAACTACGCTCCTGCAGCGTGCCGAGTCTCCCGTGCTCGTTTCGGAACCGAGACTTGACCGAATATCCAGGGTCAGGCCGTCTGTACGGTAAGTCGCACCAGCTGAGGCCAGACGCCTCAATGAGTGTTGGCAATGAGCGCTCGAACCTGCCGGGCGATCTCAAGGTCCTCCCTGGCGTGGACCACGAGCACAGCCGGATCGTTGCCACGCCGCGATATCACCCGATCGTTCTCTTCACCCGTGGCGTTGAGCTCATCCTCGAGCGCGATACCCAGAAAGCCGAGGCCCGCAGACGTTTCTTGGCGCAACCGAACTGACCCCTCCCCCGCGCCGCCGGTAAACACCAACCCGTCGAGCCCGCCCAGAGCCGCGACCATGGCGGCGATCTCGGCGCGCAGTCTGTGGAGGTAGACCCCGAACGCGAGCTGCGAGCGATCGTCGCCTCGGTCCGCAGCCTCCAGGACGTCGCGCAGGTCTGCCGACACCGCCGAGAGGCCCAACAATCCTGAACGGCGTTCGAGGGTGTCTTCGAGCTCGTCGATGGTCACGTGCTCGTGCCGGAGAAGCCAGATCAGTACCCCAGGATCAAGACTCCCCGCACGAGTGGCCATGACCAGGCCGTCGAGGGGTGTGAAACCCATCGTGGTGTCGACAGACCGGCCTCCGCTGACCGCAGCGAGCGATGCTCCCGAGCCGATGTGGGCGGAAACGAGGCGCAGCTCCTCCAGCGGGATCCCGATGAGCTCGGCGGCGCGCCGGCTGGCCCAGGCGTGGCTAAGCCCGTGGAAGCCGAAGCGACGCAGACCCAGGGCACGCCAGGCATCGGGCAGGGCGTAGGTTGAGGCCTCGGGCGGCATGGTGACATGAAACGCGGTGTCGAAGCACGCAACCTGAGGGAGCTTCGGCCACTGGGACCGCAGGTCGAGGATGGCGGCGATGGCAGGCGGATTGTGGAGGGGGGCCAGCTTCGCGAGTCTCCCGAGTCGGCCCTCAACATCTGCGTCCAGGAGCAGCGGGCTCGTGAACTCTTGGCCTCCGTGCACCACCCGGTGTCCGACGGCATCGAAGTCCGGAGCATCATCTAGCGCCCGCTCGAGCAGCATGCCGATGGCGCCCGGATCTGGTATCGCCAGGTCAGAGGCCATGAGTACGGCATCATCGTCTCCGAGAACGCGGAGCTTGAAACTGCTGGACCCCACGTTGACGACGAGGACTCGCACGTCCCCACCATGCCAAGGAGGAACCGCCCATGCACGAATCCATGGTTGAGGACCTCTCCCCGCTGCATGCCTACTGGCGAGCAACCAACTATCTGGCAGTGGGACAGATTTATCTGCTCGACAACGCGCTGCTACGCGAGCCTCTGCGGGCCGAGCACATCAAGCCTCGACTTCTCGGTCACTGGGGCACGAGCCCGGGGCTGAATTTCGTCTACGCCCATCTCAACCGCGTCATCGTCCGTCGAGGCACGAGCGTGCTCTACGTGTGCGGGCCCGGCCACGGTGGGCCCGCCATGGTGGCCAATGCCTGGATGGAGGGCACCTACAGCGAGCTCTACTCCCACGTGGCGAGAGACGGCCAGGGCATGGGCCGCCTGTTCCGACAGTTCTCCTTTCCGGGGGGTATTCCCAGCCACGCCGCTCCCGACACCCCGGGATCGATCAACGAAGGTGGTGAGCTCGGCTACGGACTCGCCCACGCCTACGGTGCGGCCTTCGACAACCCTGAGCTCGTCGTGGCCTGCGTGGTGGGAGACGGAGAGGCCGAGACCGGTGCCTTGGCGACCAGCTGGCACGCCAACAAATTCCTGAACCCTGTCGGCGATGGCGCTGTGCTTCCGATCCTGCACCTCAACGGGTACAAGATCGCCAACCCCACGGTGCTGGCCCGGATCCCCGACGCCGAGCTGACCGCGCTCTTCACCGGGTACGGGTACCGACCCCTGCTGGTACAGGGTGGATTCGACGGCGAGGACCCCATGCCCGTGCACCGGAGGATGGCGGCAGCGCTGGACATGGCCTTTGACGACATCGCCGGGATCTGGGCCGAGGCCCGATCGGGGGCGACCCAGGAGCGTCCGGCGTGGCCCATGATCATCCTGCGCACCCCCAAAGGGTGGACGGGGCCGAAGTTCGTCGACGGTGTTGCTGTGGAGGGGACGTGGCGGGCCCATCAGGTCCCCCTGGGAGAGGTGCGGACCAACCCAGCCCACCTGGCACAGCTCGAGGAATGGATGCACAGCTACCGCCCCGAGGAGCTCTTCGACGAAGACGGTGCCCCCGTGCCCGAGATCGTCTCCCTTGGTCCCAGCGGCGAGCTGCGCATGAGCGCCACACCCCATGCCAACGGGGGGACCCTGCTGCGCGATCTCGAGCTCCCCAACTGGTCGAGGTACACCGTCGAAGTTGAGGCCCCGGGGACCACGTTGCGGGAGCCGACGAAGGTCCTTGGTGGATTTCTCCGCGACGTGATCCGGGACAACCCGACCAACTTCCGCCTGTTCGGTCCCGACGAAACCGCGTCGAACCGCCTCCAGGACGTCTTCGAGGTGACCGACCGCGCCTGGGATGCGCTCGAGGTCGAAGGGGACGACCACCTCGCTCCCACAGGACGGGTGATGGAAGTGCTCTCCGAGCATCTCTGCCAGGGCTGGCTCGAGGGATATCTCCTCACCGGCCGCCACGGGCTGTTCAATTGCTACGAGGCCTTCATCCACATCGTGGACTCCATGTTCAACCAGCACGCCAAGTGGCTCGAATCGGCGCACGCCATCCCGTGGCGCCGCTCGGTGGCCTCACTCACCTACCTGTTGTCCAGCCACGTGTGGCGCCAGGACCACAACGGGTTCTCCCACCAGGACCCCGGTTTCATCGATCTGGTCGTCAACAAACAGGCGTCGGTGATTCGCGTCTACCTGCCCCCCGACGCCAACTGCCTGTTGTCGGTGGCTGATCACTGCCTGCGAAGTCGTGACTACGTCAACGTCATCGTGGCCGGCAAACAACCCCTCCATGACTGGCTGTCCCCCGAAGAAGCCATGGTGCACTGCACCCGAGGACTCGGGGTGTGGGACTTTGCCTCGAACGACGCGGGATGTGTCCCCGACGTGGTCATGGCGTGCTGTGGGGACGTACCCACCCTCGAGACCATGGCTGCGGTGGACATGCTTCGCCGCCATCTCCCCGATCTCCGGGTACGGGTGGTGAACGTGGTCGACCTCATGCGGCTCCAACCCGAGTCCGAACATCCCCACGGCATGACCGACACCGAGTTCGACACCATCTTCACCTCTGACCGCCCCGTGATCTTCGCGTTCCACGGGTATCCCACCCTCATTCACCGGCTCACTTACCGACGTGCCAATCATGGCAACCTTCATGTCCGCGGCTACAAGGAGCAGGGCACGACCACGACCCCCTTCGACATGGTCATGCTCAACGACCTCGATCGCTTTCATCTCGTCATCGACGTGTTGGACCGGGTCCCCGGCCTCGAGGTGCCCTCGGCGGCATTGCGCCAGCAGATGGTCGACGCCCGCCTGGAGGCCAGGCGCTACACGCGAGAGCACGGCGAGGACGCGCCCGCGATCACGGATTGGTGCTGGCCGGGTTGATTCGGAGGTGACACGCATTGCAGACGCCGGCTATTCGAACTGAAGGCTTGACCAAGCGCTACGACGGGGTGGACGCCAATCAGCCAGCTCGACCTGGAGATCGCGCCGGGCAAGGTGGTGGGGTATCTCGGACCCAACGGCGCGGGCAAGACGACCACGATCCGTCTGCTGCTGGGGCTCATCCGACCCACCGAGGGTCGGGCCGAAGTCTTCGGACTCGACTGCGGGCACCAATCGGTCGAGGCTCACCGGCAGCTGGCGTACGAGTCGAAGTCTCCGGGCTCCCTACTGGACGGGGAGTACCCAGGTGGAGTGGGCCAGGATGATGCTTCACAGAGCCCGACAAGACGATGTACGCACTGCGGGTACTCTGCTCATGAATGTGCTCGACAGCGCCAAGCATTATGGATTTACCGCGTTCGAGACTCAAGTGAACGGACTCCTCTTGCCCGAGGATCGCTGATCCTGGGTGATTCGTCCTTCTCCGCGGCCAGGAGATTCTGGCTGTTTCCCGCACAGCTGCAAGGGAAGGAACGTCACGTCCTTCACTGCAGCACTCAGCCTCAACGACGAAGGGCGATCATTCGTCCCAGGAGCGAATCGAGTGAGCGAGCCGTGGTCATCGAGTCCGAAAGCAGGGGCGGAAACATCAACGGATACAACTCGTCGAACTCGGCCACGGCGAGAAACCACGTCTCCAAGTCCTTCAGCCCCGGCGGCGGGAGCAGGGTGCGCGTGGCGTCAACACCGAATGCGTACTTTGCCAGGCACAACGCCGACATCAAGGCGCCCTCCTCACTGTCCATCGTGAGGTTGTTCCCAGCGAAGTAGATGCCAGTCTTCTGCTGGCCGGGGCGGGGCGGATGGAACGGACTGATGCTTTGCGCCATGTGGAAGGCAAGCTTTTGCTCCACCATGTACGTGGGCATCCACATCCCATGCACCCATTCGAACGAGTGCCCCGGAATGGTCGGGGGCGGCGTGATCCCGTAGTCGGCGGGGTCGAACCCGTACATGGTGAGATACCACTCGTCAGCGGGGTCCTTCAGGGTGATTCCGAGCAGATTGCTTTCGATACCCGGCCTCACAACGGGGAATACGCACCTGGGGAATGCCGAGTGCTGGCCGGGCGTAGCCTGTTCCCGATGGAAAATGAGGCTTGCGCTTCGTGCGGCTTTGACGGCGCCAGCTACGACGAACGTGCATTGCTCGCAGCGCTTCGTACTCTAGGACCAAGCTGGCGGATGCTCATAAACTCGTGCGGTAGTGCGCTTCGGGTTCGTCCCGAGCCAGAGGTCTGGAGTGCCATTGAGTATGCAGCCCACAGCCGCGACGTAACGGCCTTACACGCTTTTGGGGTCGAACAAGCTCTAACCACTGAGGAGCCGATCTTCCCGGCCATCGATGGGGAGGATTTGATCCAGTCCGCGGCCACGACCTATCGCGACGCTGACCCCGTTCAGGTGGTCGATGGGTTGGAGGGCGAAGCAACCCGCATGGCCCGGCTGGCCGACGACGCGGGAACTCAGATGTGGTCGTGCGGACTGACGATTGGATTGTCACGCATGGATGTGCGACGACTGATCGAACACGCACTCCACGACTCCATTCATCACCTCGTCGACGTAAAGCGAGGGCTGAGCATGATCCAGGCAGGGTGAGAAGCGCGCCCAACCTCAGTGATACTCCAGCCTGGAGCGCACACCTTGGCCCGGAGGCGACCCCGAGCCCTATTCGCGGCCCGGGTGATCCCCGGGCGGTTGATTCGGTCCGGGACATCCTGGGGAGCGCACGCACATCGACAATCCCGACCGGCCCACCCTTGGATACAGCCATGCGATCGCCGTCATTGTGGGCCACAGCTCATTGATATTGGATCGCAATAACGCGGGGGCCGTTCCGATTCAAGGTCCTTACCCCAGCTCTCGAAAGAGTGACGCAGCTGTCGGCCGTGAAGAAAGGACCTGACAACAAGACCGGGCTTACTCATCGTCCGGTGACAGGCAGTACGCTACGAGCCTGACCGGGTTCTGAGCAGCAGTTGCAGCGGTCAGATGTCGTCGTCTGGCGCTCCGATGGCGGCTAATCGCGATCGGCTGGCCGTGGCAGCTGGATCCCATCTGGGACCGCCGTCTTCAGTCGCTGTGCTGTACCGTCGAATACCTCATCTTGAGTGGATGATCCTCCCTCGAGTAGGAAGACTGGCGGTCGACATGGGTCCAGACAACAGCGGCGCAGCTGGCGTCCCCAAGCCTGTGGCTGTGGAGCTACGCAGCAGGCGCTGGTACGCCCAGGGCCCTTTCTCGTTCGAACACCGGGGTCGAACAATGCAGTCAGGGTTCTCGCTCAAGGACTTTGACGGGAAACCTGTGGTTGGAATCGTGACAACGTGGTCGGAGGCCAACCCTTGTCATGCCCACCTCCGCGACGTAGCCGACGCCGTCAAGCGAGGAGTCTGGTCGGCCGGAGGATTCCCTTTGGAGATTCCAGTGATGTCCTTAGGCGAGACGCTGATGAAGCCCACCACGATGCTGTATCGGAACCTGGCAGCCATGGAGACCGAGGAGGTATTGCGAAGTCATCCGCTGGATGCGGCGGTGCTCTTGGGTGGCTGTGACAAAACAACCCCGGCCCTTCTTATGGGTGCAGTGAGCGCGGACATACCATCGATCTACGTGCCTGCCGGGTTCATGATGCACGGCAACTGGCAGGGCAAGCGGCTCGGCGCTGCGGTCACCGCTTGGAAGTACTCCGAAGAGTTGGTTGCCGGCGACATCTCGATGGATGATTGGTACGAGATCGAGGACGGCTACGCCTGTTCACCAGGCACATGCAATGTCATGGGAACGGCATCCACGATGACCGCCGTCGCCGAAGTGCTCGGAATGACGATGCCGGGGGCCTCCTCGGTTCCGGCCGGCAACTCCCACCAGAGGCGTCTGGCCGCTGATGCCGGGCATCGTTCCGTTGCCATGGCCATCGAAGAGCTGCGGCCTTCGAAGATTCTCAGCGCCGCGTCGTTTCGCAATGCCGTCGTGGCGATGATGGCGCTCGGTGGTTCGACCAACGCCACGATCCATGTCTCTGCCATCGCAGGGCGAGCCGGGATCGATGTTCCGTTGTCGCTTTTCGACGAGATCGCCAGAGACATTCCCGTGCTGGCCAATGTCGAACCATCGGGAGATTTCCTGATGGAGGACTTCTTTGAGGCTGGTGGACTGCCGGCATTGTTGCAACAGATCCGACAACATCTTGATACCTCGTGCTTGACTGCAAACGGCCATACGTTTGGAGAGAACATCACCGACGCGACCGTATTCAAACCCGAAGTGATCAGGAAGCTCGACGATCCAGTTCAACCGCTGGCACTGGCGGTCCTACACGGCAATCTGGCGCCGGATGGGGCCGTTATCAAGGTCAGTGCAGCGAGTCCGGAGCTGTGCCAGCACCGGGGCCCGGCCGTCGTATTCAAGGATCGGACAGACTTGGACCGCCGCCTGAACGACCCCGAGCTCGATGTCCAAGCCGAATCCGTGCTCGTCCTCCAGAATGCTGGGCCCCGGGGCGGTCCCGGCATGCCCGAATGGGGGATGATTCCGCTGCCGTTCAAACTCATTCAGCTTGGCGTCCGCGACATGGTCCGGATCAGTGATGCCCGCATGAGCGGGACGAGCCATGGAACGACCGTCCTACACGTCGCCCCCGAGTCATTCATTGGCGGGCCGCTCGCCCTGGTGCGTGACGGGGACATGATCGAACTGGACGTATCCGGCCGACGCCTCGAGCTGATCATCAGCCCTGATGAGCTAGCGGCACGCCGCAAGTTTTGGAAACAGGCTCCGCCTCGATTCGAGCGTGGCTGGGGTGCACTCTTTGACCAGAACATCATGCAGGCGAACGAGGGCTGCGACTTCGAGGTTCTCCGCGGCCGGCGAGGAGCGCCAGAGCCGGCCATCTACTACTGAGCGGCGCCGAGTGGGGTTCATCGAAGTCCACCTAATGTGGCCACTCCAAACGCCGCACTTGGGCGGCTTTGGTCGTGAAGGGTGCCTGAAGGGTCCAGTTACTCGTCCACTAGCGTGACCAGGTACGACGAAGTCGATCAGGCTCGCTGCTCGTGGCGCTCTCCTTCCTCTACCGCCTCGTTCGTCTCTCGCTCGCGGTGTCAGCCACGTGACACCCCTTCCTTACAGGGCAGTTAACGCTCTTCTGCCACACGATTCGCCATCGGCGACAGACTGCATCCCGATATTTGGACCCTTCAGGATCGAGATCCTGCGCACGCCGTGGCGGGCACCGAAGCCAACGCCTGTGCCCAAACCGTTCATTTGGAGGGGGCCGCACCGAGTGCCTCGATCGGGTGCTCCTCCTGGACGAATGGCATCTTCGATCAGTGTTGGAGACCTACGTCGAGCACTACAATTGCGAGCGACCCCATCGCGGGCTCGACCTTGTTGCTCCGGAGGGAACAAAAGACGTCTCGCCGCTCACCATCGACGACTCGGTCAGACGTCGGGACCTCTTGGGTGACCTGATCCACGAGTACTATCGAATAGCCGCGTAAGCCGCTGCGATCGAGGCGCCCGCCAGCCTCAATCAAGTCATCGGAGACCCTCGAAATAGGGATCGGTCGCGCCCCCGGAAGGATCTTTTTGCTCGGCGTGCTCCGGAGTCGCACTTTGCACGACCATTGGAACGATCCGCGGCCGGACTCAGGACATCGATTCTGAAGTGGCACCCTACAGGTGTCCGAGGAGCGGTCCCAAGACCTAGCTGAAGTCGACGAATCAAGACTCACGAGATCGCGATGGAAAACACCTTTGTGGCAGTGTTCTGCGTGGCGGGATGGTGCTTTGTCTTGATCTTCTTATCCACGACCTTCACGGTGAAGGTGTACGTCCCACTGTCATGCTTGTTAGGCGTACCCGAGATGACGCCGGTGGATCTCTTCAGATGCAGACCCTTCGGTAGGTGTCCCGACGATACCGACCACTTGTAGGGGGGGTTCCCCCCGCTGGCCGCTAGCGTGGCCGAATACTTGGTCCGTCCTACCCCAGGAAGTAGTGACGCAGTGGTGCAGTACAGGACAGAGTTCGAGATGCCGAATCCCCAGATGCTTGCCGAAGAAGTAAGCACGGTGATGACCACGTCGCCAATACCTGGGGGATTCGTGCTCGATAACGTCGCACTCGACTCGCAGGGATCAGGGGTAATGGTGGGTGACGTGCTCGTACACATGGGCACGGCTACGCCGTTTTGGAAGACGGTGATCGCCGATGGGGAAGTCCCGTTCACCACCGAGGCGTCAAGTGTGAACGTGAGCGTCAATGGAGCAGACGTGGAAGCGGTGGGAGCGCTGATCTCCACATACTGGTTGAGCGTGGTGTAGCCCGGCAGCGAGGTTCCGGTTGCCAGCGCCGTGCTGATCGAGATTGCCCCCGTCGTAGGAGACGTGACGCCGCTCTGAATCGGATCGGTGGGTGACGTGGTGCTGCCCGTTGTCAGTGAGGTCGTCGATGGGTTCGACACTTGGCCGTAGGCTAGCCCCACAGCCCACGTACCCATGTCTCCGAAGTTGTCCGAAAAAGTCCCCGAGAGGTTGGTGGCGGTCGAAGACGTCTCGTTGAACGTGAAGTTGTCCAATGTCCCGCTGAAGCTGTTGCATCCGACCGTCCCGCTCAACGTATCTCCAGCGGCGACAGCGGTGGTGCCGGTGACAAACAAGACACTCCCCGAGAGTGACGATCCACTGAAGGTGACCGTCTCCTCACCCGCTCCCGACGCCCCTGCCGCTGGACCTGAGTTAACTTGCCACGTGCCGAGGTAAGTGCCGCTCACAAAGCTCGTGCAAGCCCCGGCGCTGGCCACGGGCAAGATGGCCACGGTGGCGACGGTGGTTCCGGCGACGATGGACATTGCGAGTAGCCCCCGCATACCGAACCATCGTCGGGCGACGCCCGTGCGTGACGAGGTCTTGTCAGGCGATGGGACTTCTCGGCGTGCTCGTGACGAACGGAAGTCGTGGAACATGGCGACACCTCCCCGCACAAGGACACGCGGCGTTCGACACCGTGAGTCCCGAAGTATGAACGACCCATAAGGTACATGATGCCGTCAGATCGTGTCCGAGAAAGTCCTCCCGCCCGCTTGGGCGAACCCTTTGCCTCCTGCCTTTGGTGTGCCCACTATCACCGAAATCGGAGCGCCAAGTGACGCCTCAAACCGTGCAGATTGCCAGTAATCCGCTACGTGCCGTCGTCAGTTAGTCAGCGGGGCCACGCGGTGCTCGGCGGTGTTGATCCCGAGTGGGTCGTCCTGTGGCCGGGCCATCCGAATCCGGTGCAACCTGTCGGACGCAGAGGAAGACACCGGGAGGGCATAGCCCCGATTTTGTACTGGCTGAACTGGCCCTTACCATGGCCCTCGCCTGGGTCGGGGTCGGCATCCAGGATGGTCAGCGAGTCGCTGGCCCCACCACATGGCAGTCACCTGCCGTCACGGTGCCGCCTGGGCTCGCCGCCTGTTGGCCAGCCCTAGCCGGTCCTACGGCCCTCATCGCGCCAGTCCGGTGCCAGGCGAGACACACTGGACACGAAATGGCCCGGGCGAGTGTCAACGGCATCGAGCTGTACTACGAGTGCCACGGCACCGGCCCGCCGCTGCTGCTCGTCCCTGGACTTGGAGCCGACACCCGTCTCTTCGGCGGGGTCATCGGACCGCTGGCCGCAACTTGCCAAGTGATTGGGTTCGATCCCCGCGGTGGAGGACGGAGCGACAAGCCGGCGGGCCCCTACACCATCGAGCAGATGGCCAACGACGCGGAAGGGCTTCTCGACGTCCTCGGGATCGAGCGAGCGGTCGTGGTCGGCTACTCCATGGGCGGGCGTATCGCCCTGAGCCTGGCGCTCGACCATCCGGCGCGCGTGCTCCGGCTGGTCCTGGCCGCGACCAGTGCCAGGCCGCCGGCGAGCCGCATGCTCAGTCGCCGGTGGCTAGCCCTGGAGGTATTGAGCCGGCTCCCGACGCCTGGCGACAGGCAACCACGGTGGGCCTGGGAGTGCCAACGCCGGGCTTCCGCCGCCTACGATGCCACCGCCCGCTTGAGTGAAATCGCCGTTCCCACCCTCATCCTTCATGGCCGGCGTGACCACATGACGCCGCTCGCGCTGGCGCATGAGCTGCAGGCGGAGATCGCCGGATCAGCCTTGGTGGAGGTCCCCGGGGGACATATCTCGCTCGTCACCCGACAGCGCCACCGCTTCGCCGAGGAGCTGTCGGCCTTTGTAACGAGCTGAGTGACTCCGTCAGCCAGCGAGTCCGTCGTGTTCGGTGCAAGTCGCCGCTACGCAAATACGCCCTTGAACTCGTCGACAGTGGGGTGAGCAGTAGGGGCCCTCTGAGGGTTGCCCCAGATCCCCGGGTTGAGGTCGCTATGGGTCGAGGGTCTTTCCGTCAGAATGTGAACCTGTGAAGCTCTATCTCAGCTCCTACCGCATCGGCGCTGATCGAAACGCCCTGGCTGAATTGGTCGAAACACCTGGGCGGGCTGGACTCGTCTTCAATGCGCTTGATGGCTTTGCTGATCGTCTACGTATCTTTGCTCGGGAATCGGACGACCTGAGTACCCTCGGCTTCGAGTGTGAGGAACTGGATCTTCGTTCGTACTTCGATGATCTGGAGGGCCTCAGCGATCGCCTCAGCCATTTGCAGTTCCTGTGGGTCGTGGGCGGGAACACCTTCGTCTTGGCACGGGCAATGACGCAGTCCAGATTGGGAGAGGCCCTCCATGGGCCAATGTCGGACGGTCGGCTGGTCTACGGCGGATACAGCGCAGGCTCCTGTGTCGCAGCCCCCGATCTCGAAGGCATTCAGCTGATGGACGATCCCGAAATTATCCCTGACGGGTATTTGGAGGACGTCACTCCACAGACCCTCCACCTCGTGCCGTGGCGGATAGTTCCTCACTGGCGGTCGGATCACCCCGAGAGCGCCGATGCCGAAAAGGCCGTGGAACATCTCCGTGAATCAGGCTTGGACTTCCGAATATTGCGTGACGGGGAGGCTTTGATAGTCGCAAATGGGGAGTCTCATGTCGCATGATTGGGAGTCCCAGATCACCGGGGGCCCGGTATCACCCGTACCAGTGTGGTTGACGCGCCGTCTGCCAAGAACCGAGCGAGTCCGAAGATGACGGACTCGCCTCCGACCTGACTCACGCGGTATGTCCATAGTCAAGGCGTTGAGCCTCGTTCACGGTTAGTGGTCGAGTGCGTTGGTCGGCAACAGGGTACCGCAGCGGGCCGGGCTTAGCCCGAGTAGCCTTCCATCATTGAGGGCCCAGACGGGAACCCCTAAACCTCGCCCCAGACCCCGGCGACGCCCAGAACGGACGGCGTCATGTCTCCCGCGGTCTTCTTTCTTACCGAGTCGACCTTCGACGAGTCACGACAGTGACTTGTCGGTCGGTGTGCCAATCCCAGCCCGATGATTCGGTTCGGCGATCGCCAGGAGCGTGGGCGGTTGACGGTGGAGACCGTAAAGGTCGATCCGCGCCATTCCTTGTCGGATGTCCATTTGCCGTAAGGCCTTTGATGCGCAAGTACTCGACATGAGCCACCTGTTCGGGGCCGAGCGGGGAAGACCGATTGATGAGTTGAACGTCGTTTTGCGCCGCTGCCGGTCGGCAACTCGAGGAGGGACGCCATCATGATCACCGCTTCGTCGTTGGCCACGTTGGGCAACCTGAACGGCCCCGGCCGGTATCTGCACTGGTCGATCTTCACCGTCTCGGAAGCCAACCTGGTCCTCATCGCCGTGATGGTGGTGATCTTCGGCGCCGCCTTGATGATCCCGTTCCCCGGGCGCCGGCACGATCACGAGTCGGCCCCCGCCCCGGGCAGCGCCGAGGAAGGCGGTGGCGTCCTCCACTGCCGAGATGGGGCGCCACGACCTCGGCGACGATGCCGACGCCGCCATGTGGACGTCGCGGGTGCGCCGTCGGGCCCTGGGTCTTCTTCCGCCGGGAAAACTGCTGCCCGACCGCCAGCCCGCCTACGTCGCCTCCTGGGTCTACGTCTTCGGCGTAGCCACGTTGGCCACCTTGGTCGTGGTCATCGTCTCCGGTTTCGCCATCGCTTTGGGAGGGACCGACTGGTGGCACACCGACCCGGTCGGGCATTTCTTCAACAGCCTTCACCTGTGGAGCGTCGAGGCCTTCATGGCCTTCATGGTCATCCATCTGTGGGGCAAGTTCTGGATGGCCGCCTGGCGGGGGAAGCGGGGCCTCACGTGGATAACCGGTGTGGTGGCATTCTTGGCCTCGGTGGTCGAATGCTTCACCGGCTACCTGTCGCAGCAGAACTTCGACTCCCAGTGGATCTCCACCAGTGGCAAGGACGCCTTCGACGCCGTCGGTGTGGGCGCCTTCTTCAACCTCATGAACGTCGGCCAGATGCTCCTGTGGCACGTCGTGCTCATCCCCGTGGTGCTCGTCGCTCTGGTCGGCGCCCACATCCTGGCCGTCCGCGTCCGGGGGGTCGTCCACCCCCTCCCCGTCGACCGGGCCAAGGGACGGGCCGCCCGGCAGGCCGCCGCCGTGGCCGACGCCGCCGCCTGGCGGGGACCGACGCGGCGCTACGACATCGTGAAGGAGGCCACCGTGGCCACGGTCGTGGCCGTGATCCTGGTCGTCGCTCTGGCCGGCCTCCTTTCCTCCCCCGATGTGCCACCGGTGACCGTCGCCTCCTGGTCCCGGATCGCCCCGGCCGACTTCGTGGCCACCGCCGCCACCGAACTGGCCGGGACGAGCGAGACGGCCACGTACGGCCCTCCCTACAACCACGCCACCGGCAACTCTCAGAGCGTCCTCTTCGCTCCGTCGACGCTCATCGGCGTCCGCCAGCCGATCAACGCGGCCCAGACCTTCGTACTGTCCCCTCTGGCCAAGGTCGCCCCCACCGATCCGACGCTGGCCACCGCCCTCCACCGGTACGCGTCGGCGTCCCCGTCGATCCGTCAGGGGTGGGATGCCGCCTATCTGAAGGCCGTCACCAAGGTCACATTCCGGGGCGGGACTCCGGTGGTGCCGGCGGCGGCCGACGGGCCCGTGCCCACCATGCTGGCCACCGAGGTGACCCTGGCCCGCAGCGGCGCCATTGACGCCGACCTGCTGGCCAATGACGCCTTCTACGGGACCAACTTCACCAAACCCCTGCTGTTCCTCGAGGACGGCCAGTACTTCGTCAACGTGGCCACGGCCGAGCACCTCTCGGGCGCCCAGTGGGGAGTCATGAACGAGACGGGGAGTTACCCCGGCCAGCCCTGGCTGTGGCTCTACACGCTGTGGTACCAGGTGCCCGGTTTCGACAATTCGACCAACGTCGACCTGATCGCCATCTATTTGACGGGGGCCGCCACCATCCTCCTGCTGGCCGTACCGTTCCTCCCCGGACTGCGCGACATCCCCCGCCTCGTCCCCGTGCACCGGCTCATCTGGCGTGGCCGGGACCGGCACGAGGGTCCCCCGAACGGCGATCCGACAGGCGGCTCGGAGGCAACTGGATCCACCCTTGTGGCGAACCCCACACCTCTGCGCATGTAACGACACCGCCCTTGAGTGCACCGCTGCCGAGGACATCGCCACACGACGCCGCCGCGTTGGTCGATTGGACTGCGGGCGCCGAGTCGCATTAGCTGTCCTCAGTGGTCGGTAACGCCATATTGGCGGAGGAGCCGCTGTCGACCGTAGTTGCCCGTGGTGCGTGCAATTCTCGTGCAGCGCGAAGCACGGATTCTTGCACCACATGCACCACGAAGCGGCCACGTTCGTCACGCCCGGCCACACGGGCCGTGGACTGAGCCGCCGGGCCAAATAGACCGACCTGTCACATCTTGCGGTCCCACGGGGTCATTGTGGTGGGAATCCGAAACCTAAGGAGATCAGATGGACGCTCGAATCGACTTCTACAGCAATGCGGTTGCGCCATGGCAGCCAAGTATCCCGGGCTCGACGTCTCCCCATGGCGGGCGGCTTCGGGCAGAACGCCGCCTAACTAGTCGGACTCTTCCTGACATGGGGACGTCGTCTGGGAGGAGACCCGAGAAGTGGCCAATCAAGCCCGGCAGGAGCTAGCCCCGAAGCGCAGGTAGTGAGGGACACTCGCACCTACAAGGAACATGACGAACCTCGCCCGATATTTGGGGTGCGGATGACGGTGGAGTTGCGCCGATCTGATGCCTGTCAGGTTTGACATTTCGCCTCAACTCGGGAACACAGGCGACCTTGACGCAGCCTCGCTATCGTCAGGCCATGAAGGAGCTGATCTACCATCGCCTGTTGCTGCCCTCAGTTGCCCGCAATGCAGATCACCCCTGCGCCACGAATGCCGTTTCAGGCTTCAGCTCTACCTTCGCGGAGCACCTCGACCGAGTCAGCCAACTGATCGGAGGTTTGCAGGAACTCGGCCTTGGTCGTAGGGACCGTTACGCGGTGTTGGCACTCAACTCACCCGAATACCTCGAGCTCTACCACGCCGGCTTCCTGGGGGGCGGTGTCATCAATCCACTGAACCTGCGCCTCGCACCGAAAGAGATCGTCTACGTGCTGCGCGACTCGGGCACGAAGGTGTGCTTCGTGGATGCCTCTTTCGCCTCGGTCATAGACGCGCTAAAAGCAGATGCCGATCTCGACCACGTCGTGCTCGTAGGGCCGGGCGATGTGCCTCACACCGCGAAGTACGACGATTTGATCGCGACATCCAACCCGGTGATCCCTGATGAAGGCGAGGAGACCGACCCAGCAGTTCTGATGTACACCGGTGGCACCACGGGCATGCCCAAGGGCGTATTGCTAGACCAGCGCGCCGAGATGCTGAACGTGTACCACATCATGATGACCCTCGAGCGAGATCGCGATTCCGTGAGCCTTCTGCAGACGCCGATGTTCCACGCGGCGTCGATGTTCGCCGTGCTCGGTGGCCCGGCCATGGGGGCGCACACACTCATCCTGCCATTCTTCGAGCCCGCGGCGGTGATGGAAGCAGTGGAGAAGTACCGACCACAGTTCACCGCCATGGTGCCGACGATGATCGCTCTTACCATGTCGCATCCCGAATTCCGGCCCGAGCGCCTGGGGAGCTTTGAACACCTTGTCTACGGCGCGTCACCGATGCCTCAGGCGTTGCTCGAGAGGCTACTGGCGCTGTACCCGGACATGAACATCTGGCAGGGCTACGGCATGACGGAGGCGAGCGCGGTGCTCACCCTTCTCGGACCCGACGAACACCGCATGGGCGGCAAGTACCTCCAGTGCGCAGGAATGCCACTGTCCGGCGTCGTGCTCTCGATTCGCGACGAGGCGGGTAGGGAGTTGTCGTCCGGTGAGACGGGTGAGGTTTGGGCCAGAGGCGGTAATTTCATGATCGAGTATTGGAATCAGCCAGAAGCCACCGCGGAGGTGTTCGCCGACGGCTGGTATCACACGGGCGATGCGGGATATCTCGACGATGACGGCTACCTCTACCTCGTCGATCGGGTGAAGGACATGATCGTCACCGGCGGTGAGAACGTGTACTCCACGGAGGTGGAAAACGCGCTGGCCAGCCATCCTGCGGTGCAGCAGGTGGCAGTCATCGGCATACCTCATGAGAGCTGGGGCGAGGCCGTGCACGCGGTCGTCGTCCTGAAGGAGGCTGCAGTTGCCAGCGCCGAGGAGTTGATTTCCCACACTCGCGAGTGGATCGCCGGCTACAAGGTGCCCAAGAGCATCGAGTTCCGAAAGGACCCACTTCCGCTGTCGGGCGCCATGAAGGTGCTGAAAAGAGAACTGCGCGCACCCCACTGGAAGGGTCGGGACCGCACGATCAACTGAGCCGGGTTTGGGCTTTGCTTTGCGCTGCCTTACGCATCGAACCTGGTCCTGGGACTCGACCGGGATGACACTGCTGAATGATTACGCGCGGGTTCGGCGACGAGCCTCCTACTTGTGGCATCCCGGGATCTGGCACGTTCGAGCGGTCTGCGCCCCCAACGCGGGCGCCCGGGACCGCCGGTGATCCCGCTCAGGTCCGAGGGGATTGGGGTTGACCCCGCCAGGGCTGGACGCCGACCAGTCCGAAACTCGGTTGGCTCAATACTCGCCCTTGATCACGAAGTACGAGCCTCGGATCGTCCCTGCCAGCTTCGACTTCTGGCGTGCGAACTTGAACGAGGCTAACTCGGCGGGGATGTCCATCCCCTCGGAAAGCTTGAACCCAACTGCCCGCTTCGGATTCGGTCCGTCGAGCGTGTACAGGACGTTGATCGAGAGCCCGCTCTCGTAGAACACGTAGGTCCAGCGGATGTTCTCGACCTGGAACGCCGTCGCCTCGACCGGGGGCGATGTGACCACGATGTCACGCTCATCCTTGAGGATGCGGTGCACCAAGTCGATGGCCTTCTTGGCCTTCGCGGCCGGTTCGACAGTGAAGACGTGGTCGTACTTGTTCTTGAAGTACCGAGCCTCGTTTGCCCGCAGGCCTGCCATCGCGACCGCCACCGGTGATGAGTCAAGTCCGACGGTGGACACGTTGACGAAATCGACGACATAGCTCATGGTTGGTTCACCCTCTTTTGTATCCCCTTGACTGCACTCATCGGATCAAGCTTCGGGAAGACCAGCAGAGTCACGCTTGGCTTGCCTGTACCATCCCATCCCCTTGATGGGGTTCTTCCACCGGCCCTTCATCTCCTTCGCGGCCCGCTCGTGTCGCGTGTCACTCTTCGCCAGGATTTCCTTGAGATGTCGATCTTGCGCCTTTATGACCTCGTCTGCCGTCGCGCCATGGTGCGGAAGATCGCATGGGCCACCCAACTGTTGACAAGTCATCGTCTTCATGAGCCTCTCTTCCTTCCCTAGTGTTCACGCCATGTTGACGTATGTCGTCCCCAGAATGTGACCGGGGCGCTCACGAGGGGGAACTCTGCGGGTCGCGACCTACCTGGCAGGGCCGGTTCCGATCGGGGTTGCGTTTCCGGGCAACGGGTCAAAGGGCCGCCCATACTCGGGATCCCGCGCCCCCTGTGTATCCATCGGGACCAGTCCCGAGGTGTCACGCTAGCGAACCCCCGACTGGTGGAGACCCGATTGGTACTCGGTGCGGGCTCAACCGATCGACGCAACAGCCTCGGCGAACGCTTGAGATGGTGACATACCGCCGAGAGTCCGTCGAGGGCGTTCGTTGAGTTCCCTGGCGACAGCGTTGAGAGGCGCCTTGGCTGTAAATCTATGGCAGGATCTGCCGGCGTCAGGCGTGCTCGAACTGCCCTTGGCAGTCGACGGCCGGCGTCTCCGTTTGTCGGTCACATGGGGGACTCGTGGAACTCAAAGTCGTTGGTGCCGGCGTGGGCCGAACGGGGACGCATTCACTCAAGCTGGCGCTCGAGCAGCTCCTCGGCGGTCCATGTCACCACATGCTCGAAGTACTCGGAGATCCCGACCAGGTTCCTGGCTGGACCGATGCCATCGAAGGCCGGCCCGTCGACTGGTCAGCGTTGCTAGTGAGGTATCGAGCAGTAGTGGACTGGCCCGGTGCTTCATTTTGGCGGGAGTTGTCTCGGGCCAACCCGGATGCGCTCGTGTTGCTTTCGGTTCGTGATCCCGAGGAGTGGTATCGCAGTGCCACGAACACGATCTTCCTGACATTCGATCACATGCCGCCGGAGGTCGCGCCCTGGATGGACGAGGTGCGCAAGCTTTTGCGGGACCGATTCAGCGACCGCTTCGACGACCCAACGGCCATGATCGATGCCTACAGTCGTCACAACGCCGCAGTGCGCGCAGAAGTTCCCGCGAGTCGACTGGTCGAGTGGAACCTCGGGGACGGCTGGGACCCGATCTGCGAACGCCTCGGGTTGTCAGTGCCTGCTGAACCCTTCCCTGTGACGAATTCGACCGACGAGTTCCGCGAGATGGTCGGTATCCCACCTCTGACTTGACGCGAAATGGCCAGCGGCACCGGTACAAGGGCCGAGCGAGAAGTGCCGGAGTCAGATGGGGTGCGACCCCTTGGCATGGGCGTCTGGTGGCACCCGATAATGGGGGCGGTCTCAAGGGATCCTCGCACCACCTCGGTTGACAGCAGAGGCTGTCGCCGAACCGGAGTTGTGACATGGACATGCGGCTCTCAGCGGCCGAGCAGGCCGAGGTCTGGGATCGATATGAAGTCGGCCAGTACATGCGACCCATTGCCAGGGCGATTGGTCGCTCTCAGCGCACAATCAGAGACCTGATCGCAACGACGGGGGGCGTGCGGCCCCTCGTGCCGACCGAGTGGTCCGGTGCTCGGCTGTCACCGGTTGAGCGCGAGGAGATCTCTCGTGGCATTGCCGGCGGAGAGTCTCTTCGTCAGATCGCGCTGCGGTTGGGTCGCGCCCCATCGACGGTCTAGGGAGGTCACGACCAACGGCGGGCGCTTCTCCTACCGGGCTTGTGACGCTCACACCCTCGCTCGCCTGGGGCCCGTCGTCCGAAGACTGCCAAGCTGGCGCCTGTCCGAGGCTCCGGCGGGTGGTCGAGGCCAAGCTAGAAAAGTGATGGTCGCCCCAGCAGATCGCCGACTGGTTGCCGAAGCAGTATCCGAAGCACCCGGAGATGCGTGTGAACCACGAGGCCATCTACGTGTCGCTGTTTGTCCAGGGCCGAGGCGCGCTGCGCCAGGAGCTGTTCCGCAGCCTGCGCCAGGGCCGGGCCATGTGCTGTCCGAAGGGGACCCGCCAGCCCAGCGGCAAGGGGATCATCAACGACATGGTCATGATCTCCGAGCGCCCCGCCGAGGTGGAGGACCGGGCCGTGCCCGGCCACTGGAGGGCGACCTCATCTCCGGCAAGGGACAGCGCTCCATCGGCACCCTGGTGGAGCGCTCCACCCGCTACGTCATGTTGGTCCGACTTCCCGACGGCAAGAGTGCGCCGGCGGTACGCAAGGCTCTGGCCAAGCGCATCGTCACACTCCCCACGGAGCTGCGGCGCTCGATCACCTGGGACCAAGGCAAAGAGCTGGCGGAACACGAGGGCTTCACCGTCGACACCGGGTGCAGATCTACTTCTGTGACCCGAAGAGCCCATGGCGGCATAAGAGCCGATGGCGGCGCGGGTCCAACGAGAACACCAACGGACTGCTGCGTCAGTACTTCCCCAAGCACAGTGAGCTGTCCGGTTACTCCCAGGCACAGCTCAACGCCGTCGCTCGCGAACTCAACGGGCGCCCTAGACGAACACTCGGTGGTGTGTCACCATCTGAGGCGTTCGCCGAGGCTGTTGCGTCGACCGGTAGAGACCGCCGGGGATACGGAGCCGCCTGTGTATCTATAGGGGCCCAGCGATCGGCCTCGATGCAGCTCCCAGCTCCGCGGGCTTTGACCCACTCGCGACCGACGCCGCTGAGCGATCCAGAACGGTCCCTGGCCTCCTGGGGCTGGGTGGCGGTGTTCGTGCCCCGAGCGCCCGCTCTGTTGAGCCCCACGATGGAGCGTCCGCCGACGTTTCCAAGCATCAGCGGAGATGGCAGGCAAGACTGGAGGCCGGTGATCGAGCCCCCCGAGACCCGTTACGCAACCACCAGCGATGGCTTGCATATCGCCTATCAAGTCGAAGGCGTTGGCCCACTGGACTTGGTCGATGCCGGCGATGGGACCCTCATTTCCATTGACGCCACCGGCGAACAACCCCGATGGCAGCAATGGGTTGACCGTCTGGCCTCATTTTCCCGCATCATCCGCTTCGACCTTCGAGGAGTGGGGTTGTCGGATCCGGTCGCTTCGTCAGAGCCTCCGACGATTGATCACTGGGCAGTCGATGCGTTGGCTGTGATGGACCGAGTGGGTGTCGACCGGGCGGCTCTTCTCGGGTGTTCCATGAACGGACTTCTCGCGATGCTCATGGCCGCCAGCCATCCAGAACGAGTCCGGGCCTTAGTGCTCGTGAATGCCTACGCACGAGTCCTGCAAGATCACGATTACCCGATCGGCTATCCATCTCACGTCGTCGAGCAGTTCATTGGAGAGTTGACCGAGCCGGGGGGCGATGCGACCAACTCCGAAGAGGCCCCCCGAGATTCACAAATCCTCGACGCCTCTGCCGGCGACCTCCCCTACATGGCTCCGAGCTTGACCTCCGACGCCGCCTTTGCTTCGTGGTGGGACCGGGCCAGCCACCGTGGCGCGAGCCCTGCTGCGTCGCGAGCCGTCTGGCGCGTAGCAATTGGAACCGACCTCCGAGCCGCCCTCCCCTTGATCACCGTGCCTACGTTGGTGGTGCACAGCACGAGAGACGCCTTTGTTCCTGTCGAATGGGGGCGCTACCTCGCCGAGCACATCCCCAATGCACAACTCGTTGAACTCGATACTGCCGACCATGTGCCATGGGCTAGCGAGGCCGACATTGCGGGCGAGATCGAGGAATTCCTGACGGGGACGCGGCAACTCGCCCCCTCGAGTCGGGTGCTCGCAACGGTCCTCTTCACAGACATCGTCGGTTCCACAGAGCACGCCAGTGCTCTTGGAGACCGAGCTTGGAAAGATCTAATCGAGAACCACGACAGGGCCGTTGACCGCCAGCTACGCCGTTACGGAGGACACTTGGTGAAGCAGACCGGTGACGGCGTCCTCGCCATATTCGACGGCCCGGCGCGAGCCGTGGAATGCGCTGGCGCAGTCCGGGAAGCCCTACAGCAGTTAGGCCTGCAGATTAGGGCAGGCCTCCATACGGGTGAAGTCGAACGCCGCGACGAAGACGTGTCTGGCGTAGCCGTGCATTTGGCTCAGCGTGTGCAGGGCCGAGCCGAGCCAGGTGAGATCCTTGTATCCAGGACAGTCGTCGACTTGGTTGCCGGATCGGACCTGCGTTTCGAGGACAAAGGTGAGCACGAACTCAAGGGTGTTCCCAGGTCCTGGAGGCTCTTCGCGGTGAGCGACTGACGGACCGAGCCGCCCGGTATCCCCATTTCCGACGCTGGCGCAATGTGCCAGTGACCGGTCGACGTCTGGCGGGGAGGTTCCCACCGTCGGAGCCACGCATATTTGATGTACGGGGATACCGTACGAGCCGACTGTTGAAGTTGCCAAGGCGAGACGTGCGTGTGTGAGCTGGTCAGAGCCGAGGCGCGGCCCGAGCGGTATCCGCGGCTCGGAGCGATTGGGGATGGCCTGTATCCCGTCAAGCCTTCAAGTGCCCGCCTTGCTCCCGGCATCTCGCGCTCGCCCGCCCAATCCACGACTGATGGCGGCCCGATATGGGCGCTCTGGCACTTCCCTTGCACTAATGATGTACACCCGAGGCCAGGAGGAGGAGGTCGAGAAAAGCAATGCCAGCCGTCGCAAACATGATGGAGCGGACGATCCACGCTTTCAGGCTTCTGGCACTCTGAGCAGGTCGTGCCGGACCACGACGGCTCGTGGTGGAGGAACGCGAGACACCTGGCGGGGAGAGGAGTCGAACGGTGACATCACTCGGCCTTGCACCGGAATGGTATGTGCTCAATATGCTCAACGCCTCAGGAGCTCGGCTCCTGCATCCAAGTCATCAGAGTCTTCCGAATCCTCTTCTGACTGGACGTGGTGAGCCATAGGCGAGGGCTGACCGCCTGGTCCCACAAACGCAATCCTTCGCGTCCAAGAACGAGCAACACAAGTGCGAAGGCCATGATCCACGAAACTGGTTCAACGTGCTTCCCGCGCAGTAGCTCGACGGACGTCACGACCAGTATGACGAGCACGGGCGCGTACGGAGCGACAAGAGAGATCGTCGATTCGTCGGATTGCTCCGAGGCGGTCGTTTTCGACGTCATGGCCCACAATGCCCCCAAGGCGATGAACAGGTAGCCCGCGACCCACCCGGTGTCCAGAAAGCTCTCACCGTTGTAAGTGTTCACCCCCGTCAGGTACGCGAAGGCGCTGTCGGCCACGGCGAAGGCAACCACACCGGCCATGACGAGGGCCAAGCTCATCCGCCCACGGTGACTGGCACGCGACAGCAAGATGATGACCAGCGAAACCATAATGACGTCGCTCATGGGATACGCCAGAGAGATGACCTGCTTGAGCACGCCTCCCTGGTGCGACCGGTACAGGGAGCCAAGGATGGTGGCCCAGCTGGGGGTCCCAGGCCTCGAGGTGCCCTCGGCGGCATTGCGCCAGTAGATGGTCGACGCCCGCTTCGAGGCCAGGCGCTACACGCGAGAGCACGGCGAGGACGCGCCCGCCATCACGGATTGGTGCTGGCCGGGTTGATTCGGAGGTGACACGCCGTGTTGACATAGGCGCGCAGGCCGATGGAAGAGACATGCGCGAGGAAGCGCCATGGCGACGGGAAGATTGGGCGTCCCATATTTGGCTGCACAGGGCGTCCGGGAGCATTCACATGACGCTGCAACAGATTGTCTATTGGTTTCAGGATGCCACCACACCGGAAGCGAACTCGACGGGATCGAGGTCGGGACGAGTGAGCCAAGCCCGGTGCTCTTGGAACGTTAAGTCAATCCATCGCTGCGCTTGTTCGGACCACGCCCAATAGCCGTAATACGACGGGGACACACGAGATGTGACGTGATAATCCATCTTTTGGCGGTCAACGGGATCAGTCATGTGAACCTCCCGCCTCTACGGAAGCCCCAGTAAGCTTGAACACTGAGCCTCTTCCACGAATCGTAAGTTCGCCGCTCTTCGCGATCTAGAGTCCAAGGACCCATTCCAAGCTGAGATCGCAGGTGGCTGGGTAGAAGCACCTGCGACACGCCACGGCGGCGAGCCCGCCCAGTCGCGCGTCAGCGTTCACCACGACATCGGAGAACCGTCCCACGCTGACAACCCTTTTCGGCCAAATGCATGAGGGCTGCTTCGCGGATCCGGGCTCGCGCCGCGGGGCCCTCGAATGCCACAGCTCTTTCCTCCGAGTCCACCGCCAGCTCGAAGGGTGTATGAGGATCAGAGGTCATTCGCCCTGCAGGTCGCGCCGCCTGAACGCGAATCCCCCGAGGATCGCGCCTGCAACACCAATGGCGAACATGACTCCGTTCGCCTCCCAGTGTGGTGAAGCCGCAGGGGCCGAAGCCATCTGGTGGAATACCGAGGTGTCGAGCACCCAATGACTCACGGCACCGATGCCGCCCACGATCACGATGAGCAGCGACCAGCCCAGCAGCACGTAGACGACGATCGACGTCATCCGAGGGCGTAACCCGAAGGCCAGCACCCCGATGCCCAAGATCGCGACGGCTGGAGGAACTAGGTTGACCCCGGCCTCCAGCAAGGTCGTGAAGCTCACCGCGGCGTGCTGGCTGGCGGCGCCGAGCCAGGCGAACACCCCTGCGCCCACGCCGCTAACCAGTAGCACGGCGATGGCGACGAGGAGCCTCCCACCGAGCCACGAGGTGCGAGAGACCGGACGGACCAGGAGGTGGTCGAGCCTGCCGCCTGACTCCTCCGAGCGCGCCGCGGTGAGCTGGCCAGCGCCGACGAAGGCCACCAGGACGGCCAGGATGAGGAAGCACACGCCGAGCACGGCATCGGCGCCGGTTCCCGGGGCGCCCAGCTTCGAGAAGACCTTGTGGACCGATGACCCCGAGATCGTGGCACCGGCCGACTTCGCGATGAGCCCGTACAGCAATCCCGACACGCCGATCGCCACCCACCAGCCGATGACCGTGGGGCGCACCATGCGGACGACAAGGCCCGTGGGTCCAGTGAGGAGCCGATCATGGGGTTGGCTGATCGCCCGGTCCGGCACGATGCTCGCCCCCACGTCGCGGGAACCGGCAAGGCGCCCGGCGATGATCGCCAGCACGCGCGGTGAAGACGATGATCGGCACAAGGGCCAGGGGTTGGGGCGCGGTGAGAGGTCGGAGCTCCTCCACCCACCCGAGCGGCGACGCCCAGATCAGTCCATGCGAGGCCCACTCCCGCGTCGGCGATCATCCGAACGGCGTAGGCGACGCCGAGGAACGCCGCTGCATAAGAGGCGGCCTGGCGTCGGGTCGCGCCGAGCTGGCTCGTGAACGCACCGACCGCCAGGAACATGACCGCCGTCGCCACCATGGCCAGGGCGAAGTACAGGGCTGAACCGACCGCGATGTGCACCTTCGAGTCCACACCGCAAAGGACCGTGATCACAGCCGTGAGCGCCCACAACGCCAGGGCGCCGGTCCCCAAACCACCGAGTGCCTGGATGACGGCAGCCCTGCGAGTGGTCTGGCCGGTGAGCAACAGCTCCCAACGTCCGCTTTCCTCCTCACCCCGCAGCAGGCGGGTGCTGGTCAGCAGTCCCCATACGGCACCGAGGAGCATCAGCGTCATCGAGATCTTGAACACGGTGAAGCCGGCGACGGTCTGGAGGTCCGGAGCTGGTCCGAACAGGGCGCTCGTCGCCTTGTTCGAGCCGTATGTGGCGGCCAGGGCGTCACGTTGGGCCTGGGTCTTGTAGATCGTCGTGTAGCTGATAGCTGACGAGGCGATGGCGATGCCGAAGATGTAGCCCCAGACGATCCCGGACCGGACGGCTTTCCGAGCCGTTAGGCCGAAGACGACGGTGCGAGGTGAACGCCGGGCAGACGAAGAACGTTGCCCGCGGACGGCGAGCTCAGTGGGCAACGTGGTCGGGCTCATCGAGTCGGCCGTCGCCGCCGTATTGAGCGAGGAACAGTTCCTCCAAAGAGGGCTCGCGGCTCACGAGGCGGTTGACGCCGGCGGCGGCCAGGACCTTCAGCAACGGCTCGATCGATCCCCGAACGTGGCAGCGGACCACTGGGCCCTCGGTCTCTACCGCGGTCACTCCGGGCACCCGGGACAGGTCGGGGATCGCATCGTCGAAGGTCGCTTCCACGGTCAGCGCGCTCAGGTGTCGCATCTGGGCCAACGTGCCCATCTCGACAAGCTTTCCCTCGCGGAGGATGCCCACTCGGTCACAGAGTGCCTCCACCTCGCTCATGATGTGAGACGAGAGAAAGACGGTCTGGCCGCGGTCGCGTGCTTCGCGGATGCAATGGCGAAACGCCTGCTCCATGAGCGGATCGAGTCCACTGGTCGGCTCGTCGAGCACCAGCAAGTCGGGGCGCACCATCAACGCGCCGATCAGGATCACCTTCTGCCGGTTCCCTTTCGAGTAGGCGCGCACCTTCTTGGTGGGATCGAGGTCGAACCGCGCGATCAGCTCGTCCCGGTAGGCCTCGTCGACCTGACCTTGGACTCGCCCGAGCAGATGGAGCGTCTCGGCACCGGTGAGGGACGGCCAGAGGTTCGCCTCTCCGGCTACGAAGGCCAGATGCCGGTGGGTCTCGACGGGCTGGCGCTGGCAGTCAAGCCCGAAGATCTCGCCACGCCCCTCGGTGGGGTGGATGAGCCCCAGTAGCAGACGGATAGTGGTCGTCTTGCCGGCTCCGTTGGGACCCAGGTATCCGACTACCTCACCTTGGGCGACTTCGAGGTCGAGGTGGTCGAGGGCGGCGACATCGCCGTAGCGTTTGGAGAGGCCCTCCGTACGGATTGCCATGACTCCCACAGGCGGCCACCTCCATGTCTGCCGTTTACGATACGTAGATAGTTCGCTTTATGCGTGTATTGCATCCCTGCCCTTGCGTCGCAAGTCGACAGGCCAAGCAGCACAGTCGGCAACACTGGAGTCAGCGCTCGACGTCCCCACGAGGCCCTTGCTCCAAGCCGCATGACGACCCGCGAACGCTTGGGAGCCGGGGGATGCGTCATGATCGGGCCAAGAGCTCCGCCAGGTCCGTCACCACGGTGTCGGCGCCGTGGCGGCGCAGAGCCTCGGCCTGACCGACCCGATCTACGCCCACCACGAAGCCGAATCCTCCGGCTCGGCCGGCCTCCACCCCGGACAGGGCGTCCTCGAAAACGGCGGCCCGCTTAGGTTCTACGGCAAGAGCGCGGGCCGCAGCAAGGAAGGTGTCAGGAGCGGGCTTACCAGCAAGGTTGTCTGTTTCGACCGTCACACCGTCGATACGAACCTCGAACAACTCGGCGATACCGGCGGCCTCGAGCACGGCGGCGCAGTTGGCACTCGACGACACCACCGCGCGCCGCAGGCCTGCGGCGCGCACGGCCCGGACGTAGCGAACAGACCCCTCGAAGGCCTTGACACCGTCCTCGCGGATCATTCGCAGAACGATCTCGTTCTTAGCACTGCCGAGCCCGTTCACGGTCTCGGCACCCAGATGATCACTGGCAGTGCCTTCGGGCAGATCGATCTGGCGAGACTCAAGAAAAGAGCGCGCCCCGTCGGCCCTGGTTCTGCCGTCGACGTACGTGTCGTAGTCGGCCTCTTTGTCGAACGCGACGAAGGACTCCCCGCTCTTTTCGGCCCGGGCCTTCAGGTAGGCGTCGAACATCTCCTTCCACGCCGCGGCATGAACCTTGGCCGTCTCGGTGAGGACTCCGTCGAGATCGAACAGGCACGCTCGCACCGGTTTGGGCAGGCCCACCGTGAGCACAGTGCTGATCTTCGCGTTACGCGGAGAGATTGTTTTCTTGCCCATTTCCTGACTCCTGATATCTACGCAATTTATGGAGTCAATGGAGGATCCACGCAAGTGGCCACCACAGCTGTTTGCAAGCGATGGCCGGTCACCGTGAGATCTTCGGGATCGACCGCCGTCAACGTGCCGTCGAAACCGAGGTGCACTGCGGCCTCCTTACAGAGACTCGGGTCGAACCTACCCCAGCAGCAGTCTTTCGAGACGGCCGCCGGGATCGCCACACGTCGGTCGCTTCGGGCTGGTAGTGGGGGCTCGGGAAGCGTCACCCAACGCAAAAAGCGGTGATCAGGAGGGACCAACGGCCCTAGGTATGATGCGCGAGTCGTGGGACGATTTTGACATGTGGACCGACCAACGTGGATCAGAGTTGCTCTTCCTCGCCGAGTGCCGCCGGTTGCTGGCCGCGGCGGCCAAGGAGGGGCTCACCGGGCGCCTGGGTATCTCTACCCAGCGGGCGCCGATCATCCAACCGGTGAACTTCGCCTACCACCAAAGCCAGATCGTCGTACGTCTGGGGTCTGGCCACATGGCGGACATCATCTCTGGTGCCCTCGTGGCCTTCGAGGTCGACCACGTGGACCAAAAGACCCACACGGCGTGGAGCGTCCTCGTACGGGGCCTCGCCACGCCGTTGGAGGAATCCGGGGGCCGGGCGGCGGCCAAGTTCGCCCCCACACCCCTGGTCCCCGTGCCCGGCGACGCCGTCTTCGTCGTCCGCCTCGACGTGGTGACGGGACGCCGTTTCCCCCTGGAGAAGGCTCAGGCCGTCTCTGCCGGTCGTAGCGCCGGCCGGGCTCCCCGAGGCACCTCGGCGACGAAGAGAAGGACCGGAAGCGCCCGGCGGTCAGATGCCACTCCTACCTTACCACCGTGATCGCGGAGGACTCGAGTCCGCCATCAGCCGCCGACGAGCCGAGCGCGAGGCCGTCGGCAACGGAGGCCGCTGAAGTCCTCGATCAACGGCCGCTCCCTGTCCCCTCACCCTGGGTACTCCTCACGAACGACACCCCCCCGGGCATGGCAGGGAGCTACGAGAGCCTGCTCACCGTGGCTGATGGGGTCACGGGTACCAGAGGAAACCTAGAGGAGGACACCGTCGGCACCCGCTCAGGCGTCTTGGTCGCCGGCGTCTACGAGTGTCGTGACGATGGAACCGAGTCGTTGCTGGTCGTGCCCACCTGGACCAACCTCTCACTCCGTGGCGAGCTGCCTCCGGGCACCCGCATGCTCGATCTGCGATCGGGCGTGCTGTGGCGGATCGTGACGATCGAGGACGGGTTGGCGTTGTACACGGCCCGATGGGCGTGTTTGGCCCGCCCTGGCACCGTGGTGCTCGTCGCCGAGGGCCCGTCCACCATCCTCGATGCCTCTGGCGGCGGGGAGCTCGCTCAGAAACGGGTGACGTTTGGGAACAAGGTGGGCGCTGTGGTGGAGACGCGTCGCGAACTGCATCCCGCCCCACCCGATCATCGACAAACGCTCGGGCTCGTCCGCATCGGGTCCTACGGGCGGATCGACGATCAGACCCACGACGATAGGCAACTCGAGGCACAACAGGCGGCGCGGCGCATCGGTGCCCCTGGTCTTCTCACCGAGCAGAAGGCGGCGTGGGCAGCGCGCTGGGACGAAGCGGACGTGGAGGTCGTGGGCGATCCCGAGCTCACTCGGGCCGTTCGGCTGGCCCTCTTCCACCTGATGGCGTCGGTCGCCGACAATGACGAAGCCGCTGTCGGAGCGCGCGGCCTCACCGGCCCCGCCTACGGCGGACATGTCTTTTGGGACGCGGACGTGTTCGTGCTGCCAGTGCTGGCGGCGACTCACCCTGCGGCGGCGCGTGCCATGCTCGAATACCGACTTCGCCGACTTCCCGCCGCTACTGAATGGGCGGCAGAACTCAACCTCGGTGGATCGCGCTTTCCCTGGGAGTCGGCTTCTCGCGGCAACGACGTCACACCGAAAAACATGGTCGATGCAAGCGGCCAGACCGTCGCCGTCCGCACCGGTGAGCTCGAGGAGCACATCACCGCTGACGTGGCGTGGGCGGCGTGGCAGCTGGGCGCCTGGTCGGGCCACTGGGCGTTCCTGGAAGGCGCTGGTCGGCCCCTGTTGACCGAGACCGCTCGGTACTGGGCTAGCAGGGTCCGCCTCGACTCGGCAGGCGTGGGTCACATCGACGGCGTCATCGGACCCGACGAGTACCACGAGGACGTCGACGACAACGCCTTCACCAACCAGATGGCGGCGTGGAACCTGGTGCGGGCGGCAGAGCTGGTCCAACAGGTCGATGCGACTCCCGAGCAGGCCGAGGCCCACCGATGGCGCTCGGTGGCTGGCGCGCTCGCCGACGGGTATGACCCAGACACGGGTCGTCACGTCCAGTTCACCGGCTACGACGACCTGGAACCGCTCCTCGTCGCCGACGTGGGACCGATTCCCCTCGCCGCCGATCGGGTGCTCGGCCACGGGCGTGTGGCTGGCTCGCAGATCATCAAGCAAGCAGACGTGCTCATGGCGCACCACATGATCCCGGGTGCTCTACGTCCCGGGACCCTTGAGCGCGACCTTGACCACTACCTCCCGAGGACCGCCCACGGCAGCTCTCTGTCGCCTGCAATTCATGCGGGCCTCCTGGCGAGGGCAGGAAGGTTGGAGGAAGCACTCGTCCTCCTCGAACTGGCCAAGGGCTTGGACCTTCTCGATGTGGCGGGTACGACCGCCGACGGCTTGCACCTGGCGTCACTGGCCGGACTGTGGCAAGCCCTGGTCCAAGGATTCGCAGGAGTCCGTGTCACCGGCCCCGACGACGACGCCCTCGTCCTCGATCCCCACATCCCCACCCAATGGCACGAGCTGTGCATTACGTGCCAGTGGCACGGTCATCGAGTGAGTCTGCGATGCCGGAGCGACGCCGTCCACGTGCATAGCTCCACCCCTCTCCGCGTCCAACTGGGAGACGAAGCTCCGGTGCTCATCACACCGCCTGGGAGGTGGCTTGAGCGGGGTGTGGCTGGTCAGAGTTCAGAAGAAGACGAGCAAGAACTGTAGAACCGCAAACAAGAAACTACATGAACGACAACTACGTTCACTACTGGCATGAGGGAGAGGGGCACAGTGCCAGGCACTACACCAGCTAGCGACGCGCCCTCCGCCGGACCTAGGGTCGACTCACGCCTCAGGTATTCGACGAGAATTCTCACCGTGCACTCCAGCAGCTGGAAACAGAGACTCTCTCTCTCTCTTGCGACCACATAGCAGCGCCCTCCGGCCAAGGTCAACATTGACGAGGTGGCAGGCGCTCTGCGCAATCTCACTGCTCTCCTAAAAGGGATTGTGGACCACTTAGAGAGTGACTGAGTCCGCGCTCTGCACAAACACAGCGCGTTGACGGGTGCGTTATTGGCCGGCAAACGAGCAACCGTGTTACGCGTCCCCGTGCCAGCGATCTTCGTGCACCCCCCGGCTCGTCGGTACTTCCCACACACTAGGGTCAGGGATCGAGATTCACAGATATATTCCCGGCTCGGAGTCTTCTCGTTGACAGGAGGATTGGCTATGGGGCAGGAGGGCACCATTGAGGAGCTTGGACACGACGAGTGCCTGACTCTCATGGCCACGCAGCGCCTCGGTCGACTTGGCGTCGTGGTGGACGGGGTTCCCCTCGTGCTGCCTATGCGGTTCGCCATGGAGGGAGAAACGGTGGTCCTCCAAACGAACCAGGGGGCCAAGGTCTTTCATGCGCCCCTGAATGCCGTGAGCTTTGAGGTCGACCACGTCGACTGGGACAAAGGTGAGGGGTGGAGCGTGCTGATCCAGGGGATTGGCGAGGATATCTCCTCGGCCCTCGACGAGCGTTCCGAGCTCCTGCGTTCGCTCAGTGTTGACTCGTGGGCCCCCCCGCCAGCGGACCGCTGGCTCAAGATCGTTCCCCGCAAGATCACGGGCCGCCATCTTCGGGCTGCCTCATCCACCAAGTAGAGGTCGACAAGAGGGCTCGTTTAGCGTGCTTTTAGCGCTTCCATCAACGCGCCATAGTGCATGAGGTGCGTGTCTCCCACGAAGCTCTCCAACACGTGGCGGCGCGCGATTCTGCCCGAGTCGCGCGATCTCCGCACGCCGACCGAGGAGCAATACCAACGCCGCGCCGAAGGCGTCGAGGTCGCTGGGATCTTCGAGTAACACGCCGGTCCCCGGGGCCACTTGGTCGACAATGCCGCCCACGGCCGAGGCCACGACCGCCTTGGCCTTCCACATACCTTCGGCGACCGTTAGACCAAACCCTTCGGCCAGGCTCTTCTGCACGATGATGGTGGCGTGTCGCTGCAGGGCGTTGACCATCGCCGCGTTCTCGTCCCCATCGTCCATAGGGAGAACCAAGAGTCGGATCCGCCGCCGCCGTTGGAGAGGCAAGAGATTCCACGCTTCGACGCACTGCCCGAGCACCTCGGCGCCTTCGGGGTCGTCACTGACTTCGTCGACGGCGGGGCCCACCAGGGCGAGCTGGGCGTCGCTACGGCTCTCCACCCGAGCCACGAAGCCCGCCATGACTCCGGCCATGTCCTTGAGGTGGTCCCAACGCGACACCTGGATCACGAGGGGCGCGCCCACATCGAGCGGCCCCTCGGCCACGACCGATGCCCGCCCCGTGACAAAGCCGGCCGAGCCGTCCCGGCGGGTGAAGGTCGCTTGTTTTGTCGGCGCTCCGTCGAGCACACCCATGGCAGCCAGGATTCGCAGCCGGGCAGCCGTTGAGAGCTCCTGGTTCTTGGGTGAGAACGGATCGATCGAGGGCGGGATGATCGACACCTGGCCCATGGGAACCCAGGGCGGCACATACTGGCGGCGCGTGAAGACGAAACCGTCGCAGGCCGCCAGATGCGGTCGAAGGAAGTTCCATGCTTCCTCGGTCCACGGGTTCGTCACGTCGGTCCCCACATGACATCGCCACAGCACCGCCGCGCCGGCGGATTTCATGGCTTGTGCCAGACCGGCGGTCTGAGGATCGTGCAGGATGACGACATCTCCGGGGTGAACCCGCGGGACGATCGCCGTGGCGTTGGCGGTCTGCACATACTCGTAGGCGCTGGCCTCTCTCTCGCCAAGGGCTCCTCCATCACCCCTCACGCCATGGAGGCGGTTGTGGATACGCTTGGTGACCGAGAAGAACTCCGGATCACCGGCGATGACGAGCCAGCGCACCGCCACTCCGACGCCGAGGATGTAGCCGACGAGCACCTGCAACATCTCGGCCACTCCCCCGCCCGTGGCCGTCGAGTTGATATTCCAGACCGTGCAACCCCGGAGCGCCTCCCGGGTGCGAGCTGCTTCGCCCACGAGATCGGCGTAGCGATGTTCCCCGACAAGAGGCCGGAGGCGCGCCAACTCCACGACGGGCACGTCGACCTCGCGAGGTGGCGGCAATGTCGGCATGGCGATGAATCCTCGCTCTGGCGAGCTGTTCAGGGCAATTGGGGAACTCTGAAGCGCAAATCCGGGTCGCTCACGCTTCCTCGGCGTACATCTCGTCGATGAGCTCCCTGTTGACCTGGCACACCACGTTTCGCTTGACCTTCAGCGTCGGTGTGAGCTCGCCGGCGGCGACCGTGAGCTCGTGGGCCAGGATCCGGTGCTTGCGGATCCCCTCCACGCGAGAGCGGCGGGCATTCACCGCCGCCACCAGGGCGTCGATCTCGTCACGGAGATCGGGGTCGGCGGCCAACTCCTCGTAGTCCGCCACCTTGCCCTTCCCATGCGCCCACTCCCCCAGGACCTCGGCGTCGAGGGTGACCAGCGCCGTCAGATAGCGGCGACCCTCACCCACGACAACCGCCTCAGAGATCAGCGGGTGACCCTTGAGCTCAATCTCGATGTCCTGGGGCGCGATGTTCTGCCCGGCGGCCGTGATGATGAGGTCCTTCTTCCGACCCGTGAGACGGAGATATCCGTCGGCATCGAGGGTTCCCAGGTCGCCCGAGTGCATCCAACCCTCGGCGTCGAGCAACTCGGACGTGCTCGTCGGGTCGTTGAAGTACCCGGCACACACGTTGCCCCCCTGGACGAGGATCTCCCCGTCCCCGGCGATGCGTACCCGTACACCGGGAAGGGTACGGCCCACCGTGCCCACCCGGTTGTCCTCAGGCGGGTTGCACGTGGTGGGCCCGCACCCCTCGGTCTGTCCATAGAGCTCGATGATCGGTAGCCCGATTCCGTGCAACCAGCGGACGAGGTCCGGGTGGATGGGAGCGGCCGCGGTGATCAGGATGTGGGCCCGGTCGAGGCCGATCTCCTGGCGAATCCTTGCGCCCAGCACCGCGTCGAGCACCGCGTGGGGCAGGCTCTCCCACGGTGCCGGGCGCCTACCCGCCTCGTGAACGGCCTCGAGGTGTCGGCCCATCTCGATATAGCGCCGGACGATGCGTCGCATCAGCCACGGCGCTTCTTCCATCTTCTCGAGCACCGCCACTTGGAGCTTCTCCCACACACGAGGGACGGCGAAGAAGACCGTCGGCCGGCAGTCGAGGAGGTCTTCGGCGACTGTGGCCAGGCTCCGGGCGAACCACGTCTCGCCGCCGATGGTGATGGGAGCGAACTCGCTCATGCCGCGCTCGGCCACGTGGCTGAGAGGCAGGAACGACAGGAACCGCTCGCCTGCTTCTAGGTGAACGAGCGAGGCGGCGCTTCGGATCGTCCACATGATGTTGGCGTGCGTCAATATCGCCGCTTTGGGTGGGCCCGTGGTGCCGCTCGTGTAGACGAACGTGGCCGGCTGCCCGGGGACGATGACCGACGCTCGCTCCTCGGCGAGGCCCGGCTGGCGCTGCAGACGTGCGGCCCCCACGGCGCGCAACTCGGAGAAGCCAACGAGGAACGGGTCGTCCCGACGTTCGGCGTCGTCGAAGACCACCACCCGATCCAGTTTCGGCAGGCTGTTTCGCACCTCGAGGACCTTGGCCAGCAATTCGTCGCTTTCCACGAAGCACAACCGGGCCCCGCAATGACCCAGGATGTAGCGCACCTGTTCAGCGGAGCTCGTGGGGTAGACCGGTACCGTCACGCCACCGTTGGCAAGCGCCCCGAGGTCAGCCAAGTGCCACTCGACCCGATTGCTCGACAGAATGGCGACCCGTTCGCCGGGCCCGATGCCGAGGTCCGCCAGGCCGGCGGTGACCTCGGCCACCCCCTGTCCGTAGTCAGCCCAGGTGAACACCTCCCATCCGTCCCGCGTGCGGCGACGCATCGCCGGGCGTACCGGGATCCTGCGCACGTTGGCGCGAAAAGCCTCGATGATGGTGGCACCTTGGATCGCCACGGATGGTCCATTGCTCACGACGGTCTCCTCAGGTCGCGGATTTACGTGTGTCGAGGCTGACTGGCTGTCGGGGTGTGCCGGCACTCCCCGTCATCTTCCGGATGGACCGTTCCTCATAGGAACTGCAGCTCGCCGCGAGTGCCGAACCAGAACTCTCTATCGATGATGCTGGCGGACCCGGTAACGGTTCACCAGGGCCAAATGCCCCATACCCCGGCGAGAACCCATGCACTTCTGCACCCCGCGGTGCTGGGCGCTGTTGCGGCGGACTCGGGTCGGGTCAAGGAGTCGGGACCTTGGCCTCTGGTACACAGTTCCCGGCTGCTCTAAGCAGGATGCATGAGCTCCACTGCCAAGGAGGAGCCGTGACCGGCCAAGTCGATGGGTTCATGCGGGCCAGCGATGCGTTCTCCTGGTACGTGGAGAGCGACCCCGCCTTGCGCGCCACAATCGTTGCAGTAGCGTGGCTCGAGCAGTCGCCAGACTGGGATACCCTCGTCGATCGCCTGGAGCGCGCCACCCGATTGGTACCGATCTTCCGCCAGCGCCCCGTAGCACCGCCCGCTCGCCTGGCCACACCCCGCTGGACACTGGATCCCGACTTCGATCTCTCCCGGCACCTGCGGCGCGTCGGGTTCCTCCTCCCCACACCCCCGACACCGTGATCGAACTTGCTCGCATGGCGGCCATGTCGGGCTTCGACACCGCCCATCCGCTGTGGGAGTTCACCCTCGTCGAGAATTTGACGGACAGGGGTGCCGCCGTGGTCATGAAGCTGCACCACTCCCTTACCGACGGTATCGGAGGGATGCAGTTACTCCTTGTCCTCTTCGACACTGACTCCGTGGCACCCGCTCAGGGAACCCTCCCCGAAACGCCCGTCGGCGCTTCATCAGGGAACGGCCGACTCGTGACCGCGTCGATCTTCCACGGAGGTCGGACCCTCCTCGACGTGGCACGGAACCAGGCGAACGCCGCGCTCCCTCGATGTGGCGGACCGGTCGGCACCCGGTGCGCAGCGTCGGAAATGTCATCGAGACGATGCGCTCGGTCGGACGCACCGTCGCTCCGGTCTCCCACACGCTCTCGCCGATCATGACGAGGCGAAGCCTGGGACGACGCCTCGCCATGCTCGAAGTCGGACTCGACGACTTGAAACGCGGCATCCGGGGCCGCGGGAGGCTCAGTGAACGACGGGTTCATGGCAGCGGTGACAGGTGGCCTGCGTCGCTACCATGAGCACCACGGTGCTTCTGTCGATGAGCTCCGAGTCACGTTGCCGATCAGCATCCGCGTCCCCGGCGACCCCGCAGCAGGAAACCGCATCACTCTCGAGCGTTTTACGGTACCCGTGGGTGAGCCTGACCCTGCGGCTCGGATCCAGACCATCGGGAAGCGATGTCGCGTGGCGTGCGACGAGCGTTCGGTCCCCCACTCCAACACCATCGCCGGAGCGCTCAACCTGCTGCCGACGCGGGCCGTCGGGAGCATGCTCAAACACATCGACTTCCTCGCCAGCAACGTGCCGGGCATTACCTTCCCCGTATACCTCGCCGGCGCCCGCATGACCAGGTACATCCCCTTTAGCCCTACCATCGGGGCAGCCCTCAACGTCACCCTGCTCACCTACAACGGCACGTGTGGGGTGGGAGTCACGATGGACACCGCCTCGGTGCCTGACACCGAGGTGTTCATGGCGTGTCTTGCCGAAGGCTTCGAGGAGGTCTTGGCCCTCGCGTCCCCACTGCAGGGCGCCACCAAGACAGCGGCGGCCTCGGGTGTCGGTCGGTAAGCTGCGCGCGTGGGGGTCGACCAGCACAAAAGCTTGCTATTGATTCTGGCGCGGGAGCTGGCGAGCAACCTGGCAACTCCGATGTTCGTGGTGGACGTACACGGTGTGCTGGTCTTCTACAACGAAGCCGCCGAGATGCTGCTAGGTCAGAGTTTTGCGGTGACCGGGCCCATAGGTCCCAACCAGTGGGGCGGGACGATGTTCCAGCCCGAGGACCTCGATGGCAATCCGATCACGGTGAACGACCTCCCGCTGGTGGACACCATGAGAGAGCGCCGACCGGAGCACGCCCGGTTTCGGATCACCGGTCTTGACGGCATAAAGCGCACCATCGAAGCCACCTCGTTCCCGCTCTTCGCCCGTGTGGACGACCTCGCCGGAGCGGTTTCGGTGTTCTGGGAGGAAGAGGGGTGAGGGCGCGAATATGGGGATGTCGTGGGTCGCTGCCGGCTCCCGCCCCCGACACCGTGCGCTACGGAGGCAACACTTCGTGCGTTGAGCTACGAGTCGACGATGACACTGTGATCATTCTGGACGCCGGCTCCGGAATGCGCCCTCTCGGTCGAGAGCTGGCGGCCAGTGGAACTCGGGTGATTCACGTCTTGCTTACCCATCTCCATCTCGACCACCTCCAAGGACTGGCATTCTTCTTGCCGTTCTGGGCCGATGACGTGGAGTTGCACATCTGGGGCCCGCCCTCGCCCAGCCGGGGCCTGGCTGACCGGGTGGCGGCTTATGTGTCCCCACCGCTTTTCCCCATCCACCTCTCTGACGTACCGTCGCGTCCGGTCTTCCACGACGTCCCCGACGAGCCGTGGATGATTGGTTCCGCCCTGGTGGCGGGGTATCCGGTCGTGCACCAGGGCCCCGCCATGGGGTTCCGTGTGACCGCGGATGAAAGGACGCTGGCATATATCCCCGATCACGAGCCTTCCCTGGGCGTGGATCTCCGAACGCTCGAACCGGACTGGATATCCGGTTACCGCGTGGCGCAAGGAGCAGACGTACTAATGCATGACGCCCAGTACTCCGATGGCGAGTACGGCTCCCACGTTGGCTGGGGACACTCGAGTATCGACCACGCCGTGAGCTTCGCACAGGCCGCGCGGGTGGATCGCCTCGTGCTGTTCCATCACGACCCCGCCCACAGCGATGACGAGCTCGAATCTCTTCGCGACCAGGCGCAATCATTGTGGGTCGGAGCACAACTTCCCGTGTTGGCAGCAGAGGGAATGGTGCTCGATTTGGGCCCCCACGGAGTGGACATCGACACGAGCACGGCTACCACGACTTCCGAGCCCGTTGCCCTTTCCGAGTAGCGACCGGACTCGACGAGATCCGGGGCTCCGATTGCGAGGCGGTGGCAGGACGCTCAGGGCTCATCCTGGCTCGATGAAGCCCGTTTGACCCATGCATCAAACTCGCCGTGCATCCGCAGACGATCCTGGCCTCTCACTACTGTCTTTTGGGACCTTTGTCACTGTGCGTACCTAGCACCCGACCGGATAATGGAGACGTGGTTTCGTCGAGGAAGATGGCAGTCATGGATGAACCTTCGGGCAGGCGAGTGGATGAGTTTCGCCTCCAGCCTGAGATTCCTTCGGACCGATTGATCGAGACGGGCTGATGGAGCAGCTTGGCGGGCTCGATGCGGCGTTCCTCTACTGCGAGACCCCCACCATGCATCTGCATGTCTGCGGACTGCTGCTCCTCGATCCCTCGACGATGCCTTCCGGCTACTCGTACGATCGGATCCGAGCGATGGCGTTCGAGCGCCTGCCCAAGATTCCCTCGGTGCGCCAGAAGCTGGCAAAGGCCCCGCTGAATCTCGGCCGGCCCTTCTGGATCGACGATCCGGATCTCGACATCGATCGCCATCTCCATCGTGTTGTCGCTCGAACCGCCCGGCGACGAACGGTCTCTTGCAAACGTCGTCGGTGACATCGCCAGCTAGCAGCTGCGCCGCGACCGGCCGCTGTGGGAAGCGTGGGTGATCGAAGGACTGGCCGACGGACGTGTCGCCGTCTTGGTGAAGATGCACCATTCGACGATCGACGGCGTCTCGGGCGCCAACATCATGGGGCATCTGCTCGACCTCGAGCCCGCGCCGCCGCCCCGGTCCCCAGTCCTCGCACGAATGGCATGCCGAAAAGATCGCCGAGTCCGCTCGAGCTCCTCGGTCACAGCATGGCCGCCTCGGCTTTCCGAGCCTCTCGATCTCGCCCGTCTGGTGCCGGCCACCGCATTCCGCGTGGCGACCACGCTGTGGCGGCTCGGGCGAAGAGAGAGCAATGACGCGCCGGCGGCCATGCCGTTCACCGCTCCTCGCACCTCGTTCAATGCAACCATCACCGCACGCCGATCAGTCGCCTTCACCGACGTCTCTCTGGCCGACATCAAGATGGTGAAGAACGCTTTCGGGGTGACAGTGAACGACGTGGTGACGGCCGTCGTCGGTGGCGCCCTTCGTCACTACCTCGAAGATCTCGGCGAGCTACCCGACCGGCCACTTCTTGCCGCCGCACCCATTTCCGTCCATGATCAAACGACCAAGCGAGAGGGGACGACCAAGGTCTCGGTGATGTTCTCGACCCTGGCCACCGACGAAAAGGACCCCGTCGAGCGACTGCGGACCATTGCCTCCGCCAACACCCGCGCCAAAGAGATCCACAACATGGTCGGCGCCGACACCCTCATGCGCTGGGCCGAGCACTTCTGGCTCAATGCCTTCGGCCTCGGTGCCCGCCTCTACTCGACCCTGCACGTCGCCGACCACCATCGTGTCGTGCACAACCTCATCCTGTCCAACGTGCCGGGACCGCCGGTTCCCCTCTACATGGCCGGCGCCCGCCTCGTGGGCCTCTACCCGCTCGGGCCGATCACCGACGGGGCGGGGCTCAACGTGACGGTCCTGTCGGAGGAGGATCGGGTCGGATTCGGCATCATCACCTGCCCCGACCTGATGCCCCAGGTCTGGGACCTGGCCGATGCCATCCCGGAGCGCTTCGCGAGCTGGTGAGTGCCGCCACCCACATCGGCGACGTCCACTGAGGATTGGTCCGCCACCCCTTCACGGCCGAAGCCATTGCCGTGTGCGGAGAGTCCGGGCCGAAGAACTGGGACCTTCGGCCCTGGGTGACCAGGGCACTCATGGGCGACCATGGCTGTGAGCAATGCGAATCGGAGGTGCACATGCGAGCTGTCGTCTATCACGGCCCTGGCGAGAAGAGCTGGGACGAGGTCCCCGACCCGAAGCTCGAGGCCGACACCGATGCCATCGTGCGGATCGACTCGGTGACCATCTGCGGCACCGACCTTCACATCCTGAAAGGCGACGTCCCCGAGGTGACCCCGGGACGGATTCTCGGCCACGAGGCGGTCGGCACGGTGGTCGAGCGGGGCACCGGTGTCCACGCCGTCGAGAGGGCGACCGTGTCCTGCTGTCGTGCATCTCGGCGTGCGGGCACTGCCGCTTCTGCCGGGAAGGTCGGTTCGGCCAATGCCTCGGGGGCGGAGGCTGGATCTTCGGACACCTGATCGACGGCGTACAGGCCGAATACGCCAGGGTACCCTTCGCCGACACCTCGACGTATCCCGGTCCCCGACGGGGTCAGCGACGAGCAGGTGCTCTACCTGGCCGACATCCTGCCGACCGCCTATGAGGTTGGCGTCCTGCCGGACGGTGTTCGACCCGGTGACGTCGTGGCCATCGTCGGATGTGGCCCCATCGGCCTGTCCGCGCTCGTCGCATCGTCGCTCTTCTCACCGGCAGCCGTGGTGGCCATCGACCCGGTGGCCAGCCGTCGGGACCTGGCGCTCGAGTTCGGAGCGCGATCGGGCGGTGGCGCCCGAGGAAGCGCAGACCGTCGGGGATCCTCACCGGCGGGCTGGGGGCCGACGTGGCGATCGAGGCCGTGGGCGTGCCCGACGACCTTCGAGCTGTGCACCGAGCTGGTGCGTCCCGGTGGGCACGTGGCCAATGTCGGGTGTCCACGGCAAACCGGCCACCCTCCACCTCGAGTCACTGTGGATCAAGGACGTCACCATCACCACCGGGCTGGTCGACACCTCCAGCATCCCCACGCTCCTTCGTCTGATCAAGCGCCGGGCGAATCGACCCCCTTCGATTCACCACCCACCGCTTTCGGTCTCGACCAGGCCATGGAGGCCTATGACACCTTCGCGCGGGCTGGAGAGACAGGAGCGCTCAAGGTGCTGATGGAGCGCATCACCTAACGCTTCGAGGGGAACCAATCCGAAGTGCCCGAACCAATCCGCAACGCCCGATCCGGTCGTGCGCTGAAGCGGTTCGATTTTTCCGAAGAACCGGAGTGAACGCCCCGGGGATGTGCCACCGGGATGCAGGCGCCGGTCGGCATGGGGCCGATCTGACCTACGGCACTGGCGAGCTCCGGGCGTGCGGTAATGACCGGCCGAAGCCAGATGAGCAGGTTCGCTCCCCGCACTGCGAAATACTGGGGAAAGATGTGGAGGCGCGTATGCTGATGAGTCCTTTCTGTTGGTTGGTGGAGAGGTGCCAGACGTTTCGGGCGCGAATACAGCCGATATGAGCGTGCCCGATCGCATCGTGGTCGGCGTGGACGGCTCCGAAGACTCCAGGTGCGCCCTGACGTGGGCAGCCGGTCTCGTCGAAGGAACGGCTGGAGAGATCGTCGCGGTCCATGCCATGGGCCTGTTGACACATCTCAGCGACGCGTCGGTCGTGCCATCAATGGGGCACCGAAGCGAGGTGAGCAGCCGGCTCGAGCGAGAGTGGTGTCGACCGCTCATCGAGGCCTCGGTCACTCACCGCTGCCTGGTAGTCGACGGCGACCCCGTGACGGCGGTGCTCAGGGCGGCACGCGAGGAGGTCGCTGACCTCGTCGTGGTGGGATGTCGAGGAGCGGGTGCTCATCCCGGACTAGTCCTGGGCAGCACGAGCCAGCAGCTCGTCTACCAGGCCGACCGCCCTGTGGTCGTGGTCCCCCTCCAGGCTCCCAGTCGCTAGGAGGAATCGCTCGGACTCACATCGTCAGTCCGAGTCGGTTGCCTCGGCTCCCTCGATGCCCGCAGCACCGCACCCAAGACGTCGAGGGCGGACGCCAGTGCCACAGGGGCGTCGGTGTCCACCACGGCGACGACCTCAAGCTCGTACGCCGCCATTTCCTCGCCGACCTCGACCGGATGTTGCTCGCAACTCACAATCCGGGGTGCCGGACGTGCGATCTCCCCGGCCCAGACCGTGTCGGGATCCACGCCGCTAGCAATGGCTTCGATGACGTCTTTGACCGTCACGAGCCCGGTCGGACCGAGGGGGCTCTCGACCAGCACCGCGCCCACGCCCGACTTCACCATGGACTTTGCCACGAGGCGCAGGCTTGCCAGCCCGTCGACGCGGGCCGGCACCCGGGCGGGAATGCGTCGGATTCGCCCCGAGCCAGAGTTCCCTCCGTCACCAGTCATAGTGGCATCCGAGAGTCTGTCACCGGTTCCCGTACGATGCGTCTCCCCGAGACCACGGTCGAAGGCACCCGCACCCAGAAGGGATGGGAGCCGGGCGCCCACGGCTGCAGTGGCAGTTGGCGTACCAGCTCCAGGTCGTGCGGGTCGGTGAGCAGCTCGGCGACCCCTGTCACGAGGACGCTCCACCCGGTGTGGTACAGGCGGTCTGTGCCATCGACCTCCACGCTAACCACCGTCCCCCCAACAGCAGCGTCGAGCTTGGCACCCTGGTTGGTGGCAAACACGACGTCGCCGTCGAGCACGGCGACATTGACGGGGAGGGCGACGGGGATGCATCTCACGCTCAGCACCACTCGGCCGATCCCAGCATGACCCAAGAGCTCCAGGCATTCCTCTCGACCCAGCCCAATCAGGGAGAAGTTCGTGTCCGCGTCTGAGAATTTCTCCATAAGACACCTTGCGCGTAGTCCGCCGTTTCGACCAGAGCCCAACGACCCTTTCAAAGACGTCCGAAACTTCCAGGACGCGCTGGCTGCTACGGGCGGGGTGCGGCGCCCACCAGGACCGCCAGTTCGGCCAACCGGTTTGCGTAGCCCCACTCGTTGTCGTACCAGCCCATCACCTTGGCCATTCGGCCGTGAGCCATCGTCAGCTCGGCGTCGAACACGCACGAGGCCGGCGAACCCACGATGTCGCTCGAGACGAGAGGCTCCTCGCTGTACTCGAGTTTGCCCACGAGCGTTCCCGACGAGGCCCGCTCCCGGTAGGCGGCGCGGATGTCGTCAGCAGTGGCAGCCGACTCGCAGATTGACGACGAGATCGGTGACCGACCCATCAGGGACCGGGACCCGCAGGGCGAAGCCGTCCAGCCGACCCTCCACCGAGGGCATCACGAGACCCGTGGCTCGCGCCGCTCCCGTGGTGGTAGGCACGATGTTGATCGCCGCCGCCCGGGCCCGGCGGGCGTCTTTGTGCACCGAGTCGACCAGCTGCTGGTCTCCGGTGTAGGCGTGCACCGTCGTCATGAAGCCCTCCTCGATGCCGAAGGCGTCGTCGAGGACCTTGGCCAGAACAGCCAGGCAGTTGGTGGTGCAGGACGCGTTCGATACGACCACGTGACGTTCCGGGTCGAACTGCTCGTCGTTGACGCCCATCACGAATGTGGCATCGGCACCTTTGGACGGTGCTGAGACCACCACGCGGGGGGCTCCGGCGTCGAGGTGCCCGGCGGCGCGGTCACGGGCCGTGAACCTCCCCGTCGACTCCACCACGACGTCCACGCCGAGGTCGCCCCACGGAAGGGCCTTGATCTCGGGTTCCGCCAGGAGTCGAACTCGCCGGTCGCCCACCACCATCACACCGTCTTCGAGCGTCACCGGGACCTCGAGCCGCCCGAACACCGAGTCGCGCGCCAAGAGACGTGCGAGCGCCTCGGGGGACCCAAGGTCGTTGACGGCGACCACCTCGAGGTCGAGTTCGGGACGGCGCGCGGCACGCAACAGGGCACGCCCCGTGCGACCGAATCCGTTGATCCCTATCCGTACCGGCATGGGCCCTCCTTGTCCTCGAAACGCTTCGGCGCTCGCCGGGTTGCCATCCACCCGGCAGCCCTAACATCGCGCCCTGCCTCCTTGTCCGCCAGGGAACAACGTCCCGTTCTGGGTGCTAGGAACCAGTGGGCGGGGGCGAAGGGGGGCTCGGTCTCTCTCGAGGAATTGTCCCTGTTCGGTGCCATATCCGCAGGTTGGCAGCCGGCCTTTGGGACCTCTGGCACTTCCGTGATCGACGACGTCGGGCACACACTGAAGGGATGGAAATGCCTGGCTGCGATCGAAATCGACCACGGGTAGATGCGCAGGAAGACGGTCGGATCCCGTCAACGAAGGGCAGGATAGAGCGGTGAAGGACTGCAAGTTGAGGAATTGGCATCCTGGGTTGCCCGCGACGCGTGGGGGCCGTACCGCCGGCGGAAAGCGAAGGTAAGCCGATGTCGATCTATACCCAACTCCTGAGCATTGGGCTCGACCAGAGCGAGAGGGGTGACGACGAACCGACGACCGGTGAGGTGTTGGCCATAGCGCTCGAGCGCCGAAGTCGCCTGGCCGCCGATATCTCGTCGGAGACAGAGTCAGGCTGGGCTCCCGCCGCTGTGGCCGACCAATTGGCCTACGACATCGCGCTGATTAGCCTTGCTCGACGTTTTGGGCTCGGTGTCGATCTCAGCGGTTTCGCCCAGCAGCAGAACGAGCGCGCTCAACTGGAACGAGCCCTCGAGACAAAAGGCATCCACCTCAACCAGCTCACTGAGCCCAACCAGCGAGATGGATCCGACCCCACCCGGGCTGGGCGATGAAGATGGGCCTACGTACCCGTAGGATCAATGCGGGTTGACTGTTGCGAGCGTTCGTCGAGGCGCGCCGCGTAACTCGCAGCCTGGGTGCGTCGCTCCATGCCGAGCTTCGCTAGCACGTTGGAGACGTAGTTCTTCACGGTCTTCTCGGCGAGGTACATCGCGTCGGCGATCTGACGGTTGGTCTGTCCCTCGGCTATGAGATCCAGGATGCGCCGCTCTTGTGGTGTGAGACTAGCGAGGCGCGGGTCCTCTTTTGGTCCCTCTCGCAGTCGCCTGAGTACCCGTTCGGTAAGCACCGGGTCGAGCAGGGACTGGCCGGCAGCGACACGGCGGATGTCGTCCACCAAGTCCCTGCCCTCGACCTGCTTCAACACATAGCCGGAGGCACCCGCCATGATCGCCGAGAAAAGCGCCTCGTCGTCGGCATAGGACGTGAGCATCACACAGGCGATCTCCGGTGCGCTCGATCGAATCTCTCGACAGACCTCCACCCCGCTACCGTCGGGGAGACGGACATCGAGAATGGCCACCTCCGGATGCGTGGACGGGATCCGGGCTAGCGCCTCGGCCACGGTCCCGGCCTCCCCCACGACGACGATGTCGTCAGCGGCTTCGAGTAACGCCCGAAGGCCAGTTCGCACGACTTGGTGGTCGTCAAGAAGGAACACGCGGAGTGCCACGACATCATCCTCCCAGTTGAAACCCTACGAGGGCAACCATGGTCCGTGAACGACCTGGTCTCGCCCGGTTTCTGAACCAGATCACCGTGAACGGCTCCGGACCTGTAAAAGGCTGCCGAGGTAAGCTTGCGTTTGGTGCCGTTTCGATCGATCGAGGATCCCGCCAAGCTCCGTCGTGTGCTCGAGGCGACGCTATTACTCGAGGCGGATCTCGACCTGTCCGTCTTGCTTCGCCACCTCATCGAAGAGGCTTGCTCGATGACAAGCGCCCGTTACGGTGCGCTCGGGGTACTGAACGATCAAGGCACAGCGCTCTCCGAGTTCCTCACCGTGGGGCTTGAACCAGAGCAGGAACGGCGGATCGGACCTCGCCCGACCGGACAAGGGGTACTAGGACTACTCATCACCGACCCTCGACCCCTTCGCCTGGCCAACCTGGGCTCACACCCCGACAGCTTCGGCTTCCCTCCCGAGCACCCGCCCATGACCTCGTTTCTGGGCGTGCCCATCAAGGTGCGAGGCGATGTGTACGGCAATCTCTACCTCACCGAGAAAATCGGCTGGTCGGAATTCACCCGAGACGACGAAGCGTTGGTCGAGGCCCTTGCCCTCGCCGCCGGCATCGCTATCGAAAGAGCTCGCCTCCATCAGCGGGTGCAAGAAGCGGCGGTATATGAGGACCGGGACCGGGTGGCCCGAGATCTTCACGACACGGTGATCCAGCGTCTCTTCGCAGTGACGCTCTCCCTCCAGAGCATGGCCGGCGCCGCACAAGCAGCAGGCATAGCAGATCGACTGAGCCAAGCGGTCTCGGATCTTGACGCAACGATCCGACAGGTGCGATCAACGATCTATGAACTTGGATCGACCGCAATCGACCAAGGGGTGAGAGCGAACCTCCTCTCGCTTATTCGCGAGCTCAACCCCGTCGTGGGCTTCGATGTCCGGCTCTCGTTCGACGGCCCGCTGGATGCCGCTATATCCGACGACCTCGCCGAACATCTGCTGGCCGCGATCCGAGAGGCGGTGACCAACATCGGGCGTCACGCCCAGGCCTCTGAAGCCCGCGTGGTGGTGCGTGTGCACGAGGGTGTCTGCCAGCTCCTGGTCAGCGATAACGGGCGCGGATTGCACGAGAGCGAAGCAGCAAACGGAGGGCTCGGTCTGGGAAACCTACGGCGTCGGGCGGAGAAACTGAACGGGCAGTTCTTCATTGAGAGCGGTGAGGCCGGCGGCACCTTGCTCACATGGCAGGTACCGATCAGTCAGTAGGTCCACTCCAACAGATCTCAACGGGCCCCACATTCGAATTGGTGACCACTTGATACCAAGGCCCGAGGTGCTTCGTTCATCTTGAGGCGTTCGTTCATGTTGAGTCGTCAGTACCCGCAAAGGCCGTGACCCGGCGACGTGTGGCCGTTGCTGGTGCTGTTGGTGGTACCCGTAAGTCGAAAGCCATGGCGTCCTTCGCCCGCTGTGGAGCCAGGGCGTGGAGACGGCTCGCATTCACCCAGGCGATCGCCACCCCGGTCCAGCGGCCGGAGTGACGCACGCGTCGGTACCCTGCCGGAGGGCCCAACGGCCCTGTCGACACCCCGAAGGGCATGACGGCATGCTTCGAAAGCTGGGGTATTCGTCGCTTGTAGTGGCCGGCATGAGCGGCGATGCTGATGCCAGTGGATCTTCAGGAATCGCCCTCGGGGTTCGACGTGCTCCTGGTCGACGGCACCACCGCCCACATCCGGGGCAGCGCGCCTGCAGACGCGCCTGCGATCGGTGCGTTTTACTCGCGCCTCAGCCACGAGTCAATCGTGTTGCGGTACTTCAGCCCACACCCGCAGATGTCCGCAACCGAGATTGAGCAACTCACTACGCCCGATGGGATTGACATCGTCGTGCTCGTTGCCGAGCTCCACGAAATGATCATCGCTATCGCCGAGTACTACCGCGAACCGGGGCGAGACGAGGCGGAGGTGGCCTTCTTGGTCGATGACCTCTACCAAGGGCACGGCATCGGCACAATTCTGCTCGAGCACCTGGCGAGCGAGGCGCGCCGACACGGCATTCAACGGTTCGTGGCAAGCACCCTGTCTGAGAATCACAAGATGCTGCGCGTTTTTGCCGACGCCGGTTTCGTACATCAGTACCATCGTGATTCCGAGGTGGTGCGGGTCGTGCTCGACATCCAACCCAGTACCGAGGCGTTAGCAGCCACACAGGCGCGCGACCGAACGGCGACCGTTCGTTCAATGGCGCGTATGCTCGAACCACGTTCGATCGCCGTCGTCGGCGCTGGACGACAACGAGGAACGATCGGGCATGAGTTGCTACGTAACCTGCTTGCGAACAGTTTCCAAGGACCGGTGTACCCGGTAAATCCTGCCGCGTCCTATGTTGCCAGCATTCCATGCTGGCCGAGCGTGAAGGCCATCCCGGGTGATGTGGATCTGGCCGTGATTGCCGTACCGGAGCCTGCGGTCGAGCAAGCCGTCGAGGACTGCGGGGACAAGGGCGTGTCATCTCTGGTGATCATCACCGCCGGCTTTGCTGAAAGGGGGTCAGAAGGCACCAACGCTCAGCGAGCATTGGCCACCTTGGCCCATCGTCACGGCATGCGGATGGTCGGCCCGAACTGCTTCGGGGTAATCAACACCAATCCGTCGGTGTCGATGAATGCCACCTTCGCCCCCGAAACTCCAATCTTCGGGCAAGTGGGGTTCGCGTCGCAATCTGGAGGACTCGGGATCGCCATCCTTGGTGAGGCGGCTACTCGAGACCTGGGCCTTTCGAGCTTCGTGTCCATGGGAAACAAGGCCGACGTGAGCGGAAACGATCTTCTGCAGTGGTGGGAAGAAGACGACGCCACGCAGGTGATCATGCTGTATCTGGAGTCGTTCGGGAATCCGCGAAAATTCAGCCAGATAGCCCGGCGCGTTGGGCGCAGCAAACCGATCATCGCGGTGAAGAGCGGACGCAGCCAGGCGGGGACGCGCGCGGCGTCGTCCCACACTGCCGCGCTGGCGTCGTCTGACCAAGCGGTAGACGCCCTGTTCCGTCAGACAGGCGTGGTGCGGGTGGAGACGATCGAGGAGCTCTTTGACGTCGGTGAGATCCTGGCGCACCAGCCGGTGCCGGCCGGGCGGCGCGTGGCGATCGTGGGGAATGCAGGCGGCCCCGGTGTCCTGGCGGCCGATGCATGCATCAGCCACGGCTTGGAGGTCCCCGAGCTGTCTGCCGAGCTCCAGTCGGTCCTCGCCCACCTCCTGCCCCCGGGCGCCAGCGTGCGCAATCCGATCGATCTGGCCGCATCGGCCACGGCCCAGGGCTACACCCACGCCCTCGACGCACTGCTGGCCAGCGACGAGGCCGACGCCGTCATCGTAATTTTCACCCCACCGCTTGTGACCCGAGCCGACGACGTCGCCCACGCCGTGGTGGCCGCCGTGGACACCTCAGCTGTCGCGGGCCGGAACAAGTCGGTGGTAGCGAGCTTCCTCGGCGCAGGGGCTGCACGTCCCATCCTGCACGGAGGGGGCCGGCCCGTGCCGTGCTTCGACTACCCCGAGAACGCGGCTCGGGCGCTCGCCCATGCGGCCGCATACGGCCAGTGGCGGGCGCGGCCCCTCGGAGCCATACCGCTCCTGGAAAATACACAGCCCAACGGTGCCCGCCGGCTGATCGCGACCAGCTGTCCGAGTGGCTCGGGCTGGCTTACAGGTGCCGAGGCGCATGGCGTGCTCGCCGCCTACGGGCTCGGTGTCTTACCCACGACGTTGGTACGGGACGCAGAGGCCGCCGCCGGCGAGGCGAAACGACTTGGGCGTCCTGTCGCCCTCAAAGCTTGGGGGCCATCGATCATCCACAAGACCGACGTCGGCGGGGTGCGCCTCGCCCTGGCCGGCCCCGACGCCGTCAGGGCCGCCTTCACGGAGATGGCGGGAGCATTGGGCGACGCCATGGAGGGCGCTGTGGTTCAGCCGATGGTGAGCGGTGGCGTCGAGACCATCGTCGGCTTTGTCCAGAACCCCGAGTTCGGGCCCCAGGTCGTGTTCGGATTGGGAGGCACCGCCGTGGAGCTCCTCGGCGACGTGGTGACGCGCCTGGCGCCGCTCACCGACCTCGACGCCCGGGACATGGTGCTCGGGCTGCGCGCCACGCCGCTCCTGCTCGGCTACCGCGGCAGCGATCCGGTTGACATCGACGCCCTCGTCGACGCCGTCCTGCGCCTCGGACGTCTAGCCGAGGACCTCCCTGAGATCGCCGAGGCGGACTGCAACCCGGTGATCGCCACCTCCACTGGCGCCTTCGTGGTGGACGCCCGCATGCGTGTCTCCACCGACGCCGTGGCTCGAGCCGACGACGTCGGTCGCTTCCGCTAGGAGTTTCCGATACCACGGCCTGCTGGCTAACCGGTAGGCACGCCCAGGGGGACTGCTGAGGCCGGAATTCGGCCTTGCTAGTACCGAGAAGAAAGAGGGTTTCGGTGGGTCTTCGCGCGCTGAGGGTCGAACAGCCCACCCACCGGGGGACCTTCGGCCCTGCCAGGGATCCCCTGACTTCAAGCATCGTGCAATTAGAGGCTCGGCAACGATGTCAAGCCAGTTGCAAAGTGCAACGAACATCAAAAGGAGACGGACATGCGACGCAAGACCTTCGACATGATCCTGAGCGCTGGCGGGGCGGTCCTTGTCGTCGTCCTGCTCGTCGCCGGGGGCTTGGGGCTGTGGGGCTACAACTTCGCCAACTCCAACGTCCACAACCAGCTCGCCCAGCAGCAGATCACCTTCCCACCCAAGGCGGCCTTCGCCCACCCCGTGGCGGGCACCGAGATCACGCCTTCGATGGTCGGAACCGTGAGCAAGTACGCGGGGCAGCCATTGGTCACCGGCCAGCAGGCCGAGGTGTATGCCAATGACTTCATCGCCGTGCACCTGCAGGAGATCGGCGGGGGCCTGACCTACGCCCAGCTGTCGGCGAAGGCCATGGCGCTGCCCAAGGGCTCTCCGGCTTATGTAACGGCCGAGGGCAAGGTCCAGACGGTGTTCCAGGGCACGACCCTACGTGGGCTGCTGCTCGAGGCGTATGCCTTCGGGACCTTCGGTCAGATTGCCCTGGTGGCCTCGATCGTCTCTTTCGTGCTGGCGGGCATCATGCTCCTGCTCAGCCTGCTCGGCGTGATCCACCTGCGCCGGGTGCCCGGGGACCAGGAGTTCCCCAAGGTGCACCAGCCTGAGAAGGTGCTCGAGACGGTGTAGCACAACGATGGGCGGTCTCGGAACACGTACCCGGCTTCGAAATCTGAGGCCGGGTACGTCCGCGTTTTGATGATGGCGAAGCGCATCGGCAATCCGCAGACCCATGGACAGACGGCTGGACTCGGGCCGGTGCGTCGACGGCACGGGTGAGGTCCGGATTGTCAGCGCCTGACTCGTCTCCCTGCGTCGACGGTTCGGCTTGCTCAATCGCTGCTCTGGATTGGGGCCGACGTAGTCCGCTTCGGTTGCGTTTCGGTCCAAATCGGACTCAGGCGATCGCTCAAGGGGACGCTCGGTCCCGAGACTCGTCACATCCGTCTGCAACTGGTGTTAGCGGCATGGCCACGCCTGCTCACAGGTGACGTTCGACCCTGGACCATGTGACTAGGCCATGAAACTCTGGGACTGGAAAGGATCGGAGGGAGACGGGTTATGCGAGCGCTGATCGTCTACGAATCAATTTTCGGGAGCACGCGTCAGATCGCAGAGGCAATTGGAGAGGGGTTAAAAGCAGAGGCCGACGTGCAGGTCACCGGCGTCGCGGACCAGCAGACAGCGCAACTCGTGCTCGACGATTTTGATCTCGTCCTCGTCGGTGGCCCCACCCAGGGATGGAGCATGTCGTGGCCGTCCACCCGCAGGGCCGCGCCCATGCGCGTCCAAAGGCCCGGCAGTGGCCTGATGCTCGAGCCCGGTGCGAGTACCGAAGGCGGCGTGCGGGAATGGCTCGCATCCATCGGAAGCCTCCACACCAAGGGGGCGGCCTTCGACACCCGCATCAACGGTCCGGTCCTGCTCACGGGCCGAGCATCCAAGGGCATCGCTCGCCAGCTGTCGCGCCACGGGCTCTTGGTGGTCGCCCCGCCCGAAAGCTTCCTTGTGGATAAGGGGAGCCACCTCCTGCCCGGTGAACTCGAACGGGCGCGGATTGGGGGGCACGCCTTGGCCACCTTGGTCGATCACCGGCAAAGGGGGGAACACCCTGATCCACGATGTGCCGTCGACCGCCCTGTACGGCGTTTCAGGAACCCGCGTGAGCCCTCCACCTGGACTTGCTGTTTCAAGGCTCGCAACTCTCTCTGGTTTACGTTGGAGCAACAAGGACGAAGACGTGGTTTCCGTGGAGACGGGGCACTGGTCCCCTACGCGCTCTTTCGGGACTCCCTGAGATTCCAGAGCCACAGTGGGGATCTACTGGATTTGGGACCCATCCCTGTTCGTTTGAGCCCTTGTTCGGTCATCTTCGAAACTCTGGTGAAGTCGAGGTTTGCGAAAGGAACGAACCCGAGACACACCTCTCGTGTCGAGCAACTGAGTTCTCGTTCAATGTCGTCAATTTCCGGATCGTCGTCTCGGCCTGGGTCACCAGACCTAACCATCGTCTGCTGCATCGTAGCTCCCTTCCCTGCGAAGGCTCCTTTGGTACTGTCGTACACCGCTCGCATGATGCTGGACAGAGTCAGAAGTCCCTTGACGACCGAGCGTGAAGCGAAGAGTTCGCTGAGAGCTACCCTCGGCCCCGCACATCGCTGCCTCGAAGATACCGACCAAGTCGGAACAGCCCCAATCGCTCTGCCCCGCCAATGACGGCCGGTAGCGGTGTTGGCCCTGTGCCAGTAGCATTTGGAGCGACGAGAAGCAATAAAGACCGCTCTGAGTCGCTACTGGCCGGCCATTAGCAGTTTGTACTCAGTCGTTTGCAGTGAATTTGGCAATGGCGCGGAGGATCCGAATGTGTTTCTCGGTGTCCATGAGCATTAGATCAACAATCAGCTCCCACAGCGTTATATCTCTGAACGGTCTCAAACGTTTCCGCAATCTCTTCAGCTCGAGACGATCATGCTCCTCAGCCTTGAGGAGATGCCGCGTCTCGTCGGCTAATGCTTGGTTACCTATATCCCTGTGGGTTATGTCCGGTACAGCCGGTGCTGGACTCTCTTTGCTCATGCCCCAAGCAATAGAGTTGGCCATCTCGACGAGGAGGCGGTGGTGCCGGCGCTCGTCGTCGAGAACCAGCAGCACCAAGTAGCGTGTCTCGGGCCCTTCGGCTTCAAGAGCGAAACGTTGGTAGTGGTGGAGCATGGCACCTTCCTCACTGCAGTGCCTGGCAAGCAGCTCCACCAGATCGCGGGTGTCTTCGCTTGCGCCGGTGCTCTCCAGCCCTTCCATCGCTGACTCAAAGGTGCTCTCCATGTGTCACTTATTGTGGCCCGGATCCGAGCGCAGGGCCAAACAGGCCCTTGGTGATCCCGCCCGCGTGTCGGAACCGCACCCTGTTACTCTCAAAGAGGCTGGCGCTGCCTTCCGCGCGGGCCGCAGTCGCTTGTCGCGAATGCTGAACGTTCTCCCATCAGCAGGCGCGCTATACGGACATCCGGTCAGGCTCTCGCCGACATCGTTACCCGTGCCGACTGATGCGTTCCGAGTGCTGGGCCTCCACGGCATGCCAGAGAAGCGTCTTCAAGATGTCGGCGGTCATGGCGCGGATCTGGGCCGGCGTCTGATCAAAATCGACCATGAGAGCGTGGGTGGCGAACACCGCGAGGTTGAGGGCGAACGCTAAAACCAAATCCTCAGGTGGCTCGCCCGACCCTGAAGGGGTCCGTTTACCCGTTCGGCGGCTTGACCAGGCAACACGAGTTCGGCGAGGCTCGGCGCCTGTGGCGCTCTGCTTCGTCTACCGCTTCGTCCGCCGTGTCATCGAGGTGCTTCGGGTCCATCGGATGGACGCGGTGGCCAAGGACGCCGAGATCCTCGTGCTCCGCCATCGGCTGGCCGTGCCCGAGCGCCAGGTCGCCCGTCCCCGCTTCACCTGGTCGGATCGCGTGCTCGTCAGTGCCTTGGCTCGCCTGGTCCCCCCGTGAGCGGTGGGCATCCTTCCTCGTCACTCCCGAGACGATCCTCTGCTGGCATCGCGCCCTCGTTCGACGGCGATGGACCTACCCCCACCGGATACCTGGCCGTCCGGCCCTGCCCCACGACACCGTCGAACTGATCGTTCGCCGCCATCGCGCCGGCGCCCCGGCGCTCGGGCCCTACCTGGAGCGAGTTCCTGCGCATCCAGGCCAGCGGCATCTTGGCCACCGACTTCTTCACCGTCGACAGCATCACGCTGCGGCGCTTCTACGTGCTCTTCGTGATCGAGATCGACCGGCGACGGGTGCACCTGCTCGGCGTCACCGCCAACCCCATCGGCCCCTGGGTCACCCAGGTGGCCCGCAACTTCGCCTCCGACCTCGAAGACGCCGGGCACTACCTCCGGTTCCTGATCCGCGACCGCGACACCAAGTTCACCGCAACCTTCGACGCCGTGCTCGGCTCCATCGGCATCGAGACCATACGAACCCCGGTCGCCTCACCGAGGGCGAACGCTTCGACGAGCGGTTCGTGCGGACGGTCCGCCAGGACTGCCTCGACCACCTCCTGGTCGTCTCACAACGACATTTGGAGGCCCTGCTCGCCGAGTACGTCTGCCATTACAACGAAGCCAGGCCCCACCGCGGTCTCGATCTCGACCAACCGCTCCCCCGCCCGGCGACCTCGACCACCGGTGACGGCAGGGTCATGTGTCGCGATGTCCTCGGCGGCATCGTCCACGAGTACGAACGCGCTGCGTGAGCTGAGACAACCCCCTTCGGCCGTACCGACGACGGACCATCGCCTACGGCCAATTCCCGCCACAGCGTAAGTCCCCCGGTCGAATGTCTCGATCCGCTACTGACCTGATGAAGCCCCGAGCCTCGAACGGCGATTGATGTCCGAGACACCACGGCATCGGGGTCGCCGATGCGACACGTTCGGTTAGTTGGACCCTTCACGGATCCCGACGTCCCCAAACGCCGGGTCCATTCATATGCAGGTGGTGAGCGGCGATGTGACCCACGATTGGTCCTGCCATCCAGCGCTGCCTAGAAGCTGTCCATCATGCGAGTCAGAAAAGCCGTGGGACGCCCCTGCTCGCGCCAGGGGCGACAGCCTCGGCGATGCCACCCTTCTACCCCTTATTTGTCTCGTGGGTAGTCTTCTGCTGCGAGCTCTGCTCTGAAGGCCTCGAAGTACGCCTCGTAGATGAGATCCGACTCCCTCGCCCGCTGGTGGCGAAAAGCGGTGAGGACCCAGCCGAGGCGTTGGCGCACGTCGGCAAAGTCGAGGCTCTCTTGCGCATGCCCATCGAGCTCGGAGCGAATCGATGCGATGGTGTCGCGAAGTTGCCGATACTGGAGGCGCACCCCTCGCACTCGATTGCGGAGCCTTGGCTGCGTTCGGGCGAGGTCAGACAGGAGGCTATCGGGACGATCGGCGTTCTCGGCTTCCTCGGTTGTTACTCGACTGAGGACGACCAAGGCGTCACTGACGGCCTCTCGCCAACTCTCCTCTCGTCCCGGTGCCGCTTCGGCCAGGGCTGCCTCGAGACTGTGCATAGCCGCCAAGGTTCGATCTTGATCGAGCTGGCGCGCCGTGAGGCCGGCCCGCTGCCCCTCGTTGAAACGATCGTCGGCCGCCGAATCGCCCATGATCGAACCTCTCGCCGTCCGATTAGCCTGGTTCGTTTAGCTCGGTGGAGAGACGTTCGACCTCGGCTCGAAGATGCCGGAGCTCGGCTTGGAGTTCGAGGACGAGCCTCACGCCGGCGATGTTCAGTCCCGAACCAGTCAGCGTGGCGATCTCACGGAGCCTTTCCACATCGGTGTTGGAGTAGAGGCGTGTCCCGCCGGTGCTTCGGTCGGGCTCGATGAGACCTTCTTTCTCGTAGATGCGAAGGGTCTGAGGGTGCAGACCCGCGAGCTCCGCTGCCACCGAGATGGCGAACACGCCCCGACGCACGTCGGGCCAGTCCATCAGAACCTCCACCACAACTCGACGATTTCCGACAGGAGCGACGCGATTTCGGAGAAGGGACGATCGAGGGAATACGGGGGGGTGGTGGGCTTCGAGGCCGGCTCCACTCGGACGGGCCCGGCCCACAGCGGGACAGCGGAAGACCTCATCGGAGGAAGATCGATCCCCAGCGTGATTGGTCCCCTACGCCGTGCCGGATCCCGTGTCTTGTCCGACGGGCGCTCGGCCGTGTTTGTGAGGCGGGTCAGGTCCAGCCTCTCGAGACCGCGGGACCGGTCATACCGGGCGCGCCGGAGCGGGTCGGAAAGCACGTCGTAGGCCTCGGTGATCTCACGGAAGCGCTGCGCCGCCTCGGGATCCCCGGGGCGCGCATCGGGATGCGCTCCACGAACAAGCCTCCGGTAGGCGCTGGCGATCTGCTGCTGTGAGGCATCGGGCGTCACCTCGAGGCGCAAGTACAGGGCCTCGGCCGGACTGGAATCAGGGTCGTTCGTCATAAGATCTAAGCCTTATCTTGACAGATTCTCTGATGCCTTTATACCATAACACCTGATCCCCAGCCTTAGGGGGCTGAGAACAGATCATCGGTAGCCGCAGAGGATCAGAAGCAATCAAAGAAGGAGGGACAGCGATGCTCATGCGAACCGACCCCTTTCGGGACCTGGACCGGCTGACCCAGCAGGTCTTTGGAAGTGTCGCCCGGCCGACGGCGATGCCCATGGACGCCTACCGCAAGGGTCACGAGTTCTACGTCCACTTCGACCTGCCTGGCGTCGAACCCGACTCGATCGATCTCACCGTCGAACAGAATGTGCTCAGCGTGAGAGCCGAACGGAGGCCGGTGGTTAGCGAAGGGGCGGAGGCGATCGTCACCGAGCGTCCTACGGGGACCTTCACCCGCCAGCTGTTCTTAGGGGAAACGCTCGATGCGGACAACATCAAGGCCGACTACAACGCCGGGGTATTAACTCTGACCATCCCCGTCCACGAGGCGGCGAAGCCCCGCAAGCTCGCCATTACGTCGAATGACACCGCCAAGGAGTTGGCAACAGCCGCATCTTGACGAAGACCCAGCCCCGGTGGAGTCCGAGCTGCCGCCCACCGGGGCTGGGGCCTCTTCCCTAATCTCGTCCTGAGAACGGTCGGCGGACCCGGGTCTCCGTAGTTGGGATGAAGCGTCTCTGTGGCCATCCGGCCCGTACGGTGTCTTTCCCTCACTTAGGACAACGCCATGGATGTTGACCACGTGACAAACGCTTGTCGACCGGCACAGGAAATCGATATTGCGGCGGACACCGCTGATGCGCTGCGAGGCTGGCATCGACAGGTTCGCGAAGCTTTGGCGCTACTCGATACCCCCAAGCATTCCGAAGCCGTTCGCGGTCTCGTCGCCTGGTATGAGCGCGTCTTTTTCGTTGCTGCATACGCCGAGAACCCCCCGGTGGCGGGTCTCGACGTCGTGGTCGACGAGCTCTCCCTAGCCAGGCAGCCCTTTGATTTACTTCGTGCTCTTGCCCAGGCCCGCTGGGCCATCCGAGTCGGAGAAGAACTCGTGCACTGGCGCCAGTGTCTTCGCTCGTTTGGACCAGACTCTTTGCTTCTCGGGCCGGCCAAGAACCGACTTGAGCATGCCCTGGATAAAGCGCGTCGCCAACTCGACAGCCCACCGAACGCTTGATCGAATCCATCTCGAGGCCTATGGACCGCGCACAAGACAGGAAGACCATGAGTAGATGGCGGACGAAGGCGCCGTGGCCAACGACGTCCTCAATCAATCGGGATTGACCCTGAAGGGTGCCACCGAGGATCGGCTCCTACAACTAAGGCTCTCCGGCCTGAACTGAAAGTAATCAGGTTACGCCCGCGCGATACCGGCTGGGTCGGAGGCACCTTTCCGGTCCTGATGCAGGTGATGCGTACACCATGTTCGGACGGTCTTCGCCCATGGATCGGACGCCCGGGAGCGGGTGATCTCGATCGGCCTGAGGCTCCGTCGTTTGCGGCGATGAACGTGTGGGTGTGGAGTTCGGTCAAGATCGCCGCCACCAGCAGCCCTCAAGTGAACTGATGAGTGCGTCTAGTTCCCTACGTCCATGTGGGCTCTCCCGAGCGCGATGCCACAACGATGGGTGCATAAACGCCCGTGGCCTTACCCAGTCCCCATAGGTGCTTTGTCGTGAGCGCGGATCTCCACCCCGCCCCGGACTCCCATTTTCATCAGTCTCACAACCCTGCGTTCGCGCTGCGATGGACAGACCGCAGCGAAGACCCTCATTACTTCAACTCCAACCAAGTCCAAACAGAATGATATTTGTCTAGGCAGCCAGGGTAGTTGCCTAGCACACGCCGACGTTAAGTGTCGTTAGCGTTCTGTGAGTAAGGCGTGACCTCGGGTTGGATGAATAGTGTTGCGAGCGTCCCGTCGTGGCGCTCCGATCGAGACTACGCACATCGTCTCCCGGAAGGCGTGAGAGGGATATGGAACTTCGTAGGCGCGTCCCTCGGGTCGCCGCCAGTGGCTGGCTCGGCACCTTCATCATCGAAGATGACTCTCAACCGGGGTGGGGCGATTGCGCCGTGATCGACTTCTCGGTCCTCGGCGTGGGACTCGAACTCTTTGGCACTTTGCGGGACGACCTAGTCGGACGCCGGATTGTCGTCCAAGTCCATGCGCCTGTCGGGAAATCTGTGAGTCTCCGTCTGGTCGGGGAAATCAAGAACAACCTTCTGGGACCGCAAGGCGAGAATCGAGTCGGGATAGAATTCGTCGATCTTTCGGAGACCGAACGAGCGATCATCGGGGTGATCGAGGAGATGAAGGTCGTTTGGTAGCGAGGGCAGATTCCAGAATGATGATGCGCAGCTCAAACGGAGCGATTGTTCTGGATTGGCCCCCGAACGACGAAGTGTGAATACGGAGGCAGTACCGATCAGACGTCGTGACAGCGGTTACGACTGGAAATGTCAGCGGTCCGGTCCGGCGACTGCAGCAAGGAAGAACCCTGCCGTCGCCTCGATCGCCTACCGGGTGAATGAAGCTGCCTACGGCTCGGTCTCCCACGGGATGGATCTGTCCTTGATGGCCGCGGCCGCCCTCATGTTGCTCGGTGCTGCCGTCGCGGCTGCGACCATGCCCCGCAGCGGAGAGCAGCGGAGAGCATGGTGGCGACCGCTCCGCTGCCACCATGGCGAAAGGGCGGCTGAACGCGCGTAGGCTGCACACCGTAATCGATCTCCGTCAAGAATCTTTGAGTGCGGATGGTCCGGGATACTGGGCGCGAAATTCGCGGACGGCGCTCGACGGGAGGTGGTTGCGATGACAAGCAGACCAACGCCGTCTGTAGTCGCTAGAGCCCTGCGCCAAAGCCGGTACCCACTCATAGCCTTCGACCTCGATGACCTGATCATTCTTGAGGCGAACGAGGCTGCTTGCGAGCTTCTCGGCCGGGCCCCCAATTCGTTGGACGGTGTCCCCGTCTTTGAGATTCTGAGCCCGGTCGACCAACCCGAAGTGGAAGCAGCGCGGACGATGCTCGCATCGGGAGCGATACAGGGCTATAGGGCGCTCCGTCACTTTCGCAAGGCTGACGACACGGAGTTCGAGGCGAATGTGTGGGTGCGACTCACGACCACAGATGCTGACAGATTCGGTCTTGCCATCATCGAGCGTGGCGCCGCGGCAGTTCCTTGGCCGCTCTTTGACGCCAGCATCACAATCGCGGGCATCGTGACCGACCATGACTGGACGATTGAACTAGTCAGTAGCGACATCGAACTAATACTCGGGCGCAGCCCTGAGGACTTCAAGGGTTCCTCCCTCTTGGGCCTGTTTCAGGCCGCCGACGTCCAGAATTTCCTTTCGGCTGCCGCCCGAGTCGCAGCCGATGAAAGCAAAGCAACGCTGCGGATGCACGTTCGTGATGGCGATGCCAATTGGCGAGATGTTTGGTGCATGGTCGTGGCGATGTGTCAACATTCACCCCCTCGCCTTGGTCTGGCTGTCGCCGCTATGTCTGAGTTCGGCCTTGAGCTGACCTCGGAGCTTCACCGACAACTCGCTGTTCTCGGTGGGGACGTGCTTGACGGTATGGACCAGCTTCGGTCGCACATGCCGTCTGGGAATTTCTCAACGCGACAGTGGGAGATTCTCACGCGGCTCGTACGCGGTGAACGAGTGGAAGACATTGCGGCCGACCTTTACCTGAGCCCCAGCACAGTGCGGAACCACCTCGCCGCCATTTACAAGAAATTCGGTGTTCACTCCCAAACTCAGCTCCTGGCGACGCTCCTCAGGGCTCCCGACTGACTCACCTAGACATTCGTCTAGACAATAGGACCGTTGTCTAGGCCAAACGGCTCGACCGACTGGCTATTTTTCGCTTCATGACGTACCGGCGAGTGAGAGAGGTCAGATGCGCGAGGGTCACTCTGACGTGACACCACCGTGGGATCTCATCGCCGAGTGGATTCCCCATGTCGTGTGGGTGACCGACGCTGGGGGCTCTACCGAGTACTTCAATCGTCGTGGCTATGACCTCGTCGGCCTGACACCCGAAGAGACATCGGGTTGGGGTTGGCTGCGTGTCGTCCACCCTGATGACGTCTCCCGGGCCCGGGTAGCCTGGCAGAGCGCCCTTCGCGACGACACTCCCTTCGAGGTGGAATACCGAGTGCGGACCATCGGTGGTGACTACCGCTGGATGGTCGCCCGGGCACTTCCGGTACTCGGGCTTGACGACGAGGTTGTCCGGTGGGCTGGCACGTGGACCGATATCGACGACATCAAGCACCTTCAGGACAAACTCGGTGGCAGCATAGGCGGAGTGGCCGCGTCGTTGGCAATCTTGGACGCGCTGCAAGAGACGGCCCCCATTGGAATCGGATTCGTCGACCGCGAATTCCGAATCGTGCATGTGAACGAGCTGATGGCAGGGCTCAACGGGACCACGCCGGAGGAGGCCCAGGGTCGGACTCTCGCCGAGGTGTTGGGGTCGGTATGGCCCCGGGTCCAAGCTCATTACCAGCAGGTGCTGAACTCCGGCAAGGCAATCGCAAACGTCGAGGTCGCACGGCCGGGTGTTGACGGATTGCCGAGTCACTGGTTGACCAGCTACTACCCGGTCCTTGTGGAAAATGAGGTTCAGGGCGTCGGGGTGGTCATGACGGATGTGAGCGAACACAAGCGCAATGAGGAGTTCCGCTCTGTCGTCATGGAGAACATGGCCGAGGGCCTTTACGCTCTCGATGTGAAAGGGCGGGTGACTTACGTCAATGCAGCCGCCTCAAAGATGCTCCGCTGGGCCCCTGAGGAACTGCTGGGCAAGCTGATGCATGAGACAATCCATTTCCAAAAGGAGGACGGCACGCCGGTGCCTGCTTCCGAATGCCCGCTGCTCAAGGTGAACTCGACTGGACAGTCCGTCCGAGTGACCTCTGATGCATTTACCCGCAAGGACGGGTCGATCTTCCCTACTGCCTACTCGTCGGCTCCATTATGCAATGACGCCAGCATCGAAGGTGTTGTCGTGGTTTTCCGCGATATTACTGAAGAGCATACTGAGCTCGGCCGGGCACAGCGCGATCTAGCGGCGCTCAGCTGGCTGGGACGCATCCGCGATGCCCTCGATGAAGACCGCATGGTCCTGTACTCGCAGCCCGTCATCCCAGCCGACGAGGGCATACCGAGCGAAGAACTCTTGCTCCGCATGATCAGCCGGACGGGCGAGGTCATCCCGCCGGGTGCCTTCCTCCCAGTCGCCGAGAAGTACGGGCTCATTACCGAAATCGACCGTTGGGTCGTGGTCCAAGCCATTCGTCTCGCCGCTAGCGGGCGGCGGGTGGAGGCGAATCTGTCGGCCGCAACCGTTGGCAGCCTCGATATCCTTCCCTTGATCGAGGACGAACTTATTGCAGCTGGTGCCGATCCGGCCAATGTGACCTTCGAGATCACCGAAACGTCCCTCATGCGCGACGTCGAAGTGGGCGAACAGTTCACCAAGGCTTTGGCTGATCTTGGGTGCGGCGTTGCGTTAGACGACTTTGGCACTGGCTACGGCAGCTTCACCTATCTCAAGAGACTCTCGATCCGCTACCTAAAGATCGACATCGACTTCGTACGCGAACTTCTTACAAGCGAGGCCAATCAAGCTCTTGTACGCGCCATTGTCGGCATGGCGAAAGCCTTCAACCTTCAAACCGTTGCCGAAGGTGTGGAAGACCAAGAGACGTGGGACTTTCTCCGGCAAGAAGGAGTCGACTTCGGACAAGGGTTTCATTTCGGCAGGCCCGCACCGATCGAGTGATCAGCCCGGGATGTGCCTGACCGACCGGGGTCTGAGAGGCATCGGCGGGGGTCGTAGGGCGACCGGTAGTCGGGGCTATGCGTGGCCCGCCGTCTGACAGGGCCATCCGGAGCGCGCGGCAATGGGCCAGTGCTCGTAGGGGACGACGGCCGATGCCAGCGGAGTTGACACGGCTCGCCCCGCGGAGGACTACGTCCAGGACTTTGAGGCCAGCGCCAGACAGATAAGCGCATAGGTGCCGGACGGCGCGCACCCCGGCTCGGAGCCGCGCCGTGCGGTAATGGCAGCCGTGAGCGATCCTGAGCGGCCTGGCTGGTCTGGGGCCTCCGGCTGGCCGAGCAGTCCCGGCAGATTCCGCTCGTGCCCCGTCGGTGGCGGTTGATTCTGCGGGATTTCGGCCAGACTGCGCTTGTGGTGAGCGTCCTCCTGTCCGTGACCTTCGTGTGCGGTGTCCTCATAGCTGTCGCCCACGTCGCGAATCAGCGATTCGTCGCCCCCGTCTACGACGTCGCGGCGAATCTCACGGCCTTCGGATGTGCCGTCGGGGCCTCCGTACTGCTTGGTCACCCGGTCCCAGCGATCCTGTCTGGCGTGGCCATCCTGTGCTGGCTTGTTCTTGCAAGGCGAACGGTCCTCGATCGCCGCGAACGACGTGGGGAGGAACCTCGCGCTGACTAAGGGCGCAGAGGCACGAGTGATCCGACGACTCGTCGACGCTGACCGCACGATAAGTGCCGGAGTCGGATGGGGTCCGACCCCCTAGGACCGGAGTCTGACGGCACCCGATAATCGACGCTATGAGCACGGGCCTCCCTCCCTGCTCACTGGAGTAAGACTCCATTACGAGCTGGAACCTGACGGTCCGCTCAAGGTCATCTGGGGGCCATTAGCTGCTGACGAGCTCAGGAAGGAGGCCCACCGCCATGTTCGTCGGAATGGACGTGCATCGCAACCGCACCCAGGTCTGCGTCTTGGACCGCAAGGGAATCGAGGTGCGCAACAGAAACGTCTCCAACGACCGCCAGTCACCCAGAAAGGAGCTGGCGGGACTGCGACGGGGCACCCCGGTCGCCTTCGAGGCCGCCTACGGCACGGGATGGATCGCCGAGCTGCTCGGTGACCTCGGCTTCGAGGCTCACCTGGCCCATCCTGGGGGATGTCGAGCCATCGCCGATGCCAAGTTGAAGAACGACCGGGTCGATGCCCGCACCCTCGCCAACTTGTTGCGGACCGGCTATCTGGCCGAGGCCTGGCTCGCCCCCAAGGAGGTGCGCGAGCAGCGCCTGTTGCTGCGGGAACGGGCCCGGCTGGTGCGAATCCGCACGTCGGCCAAGAACCGGATCCGGGCCCAGATCGCCGATGAGGGTGTGGGTGCCCCGGGCCACGGTCTGTGGACGAAGCAGGGAGCGGCCTTCCTCGAAAGCCTCGATCTCTCGCCTATGCACCGCTGGGTGGTGACCGGCTGCCAGGTCCTGATCGAGGTTCTCGAGTCCCGGATCTCGTTGCTCGAGGCCGAGGTCCGTCGCCAGGCCAAGCCCCACAAACGCGTCGACGCCTTGACGGCGATCCCCGGCATCGGGCTCCTCAGTGCCATGACCCTGGTATCGGAGATCGGGGACGTCAGCCGCTTCGCCACGGCCCGCAAGCTGTGCGCCTGGGCGGGGATTATCCCTTCCATGCGCAACTCGGACCGGACTCTGCACCATGGCCACATCACGAGGGCGGGGCCTGCCGCCGTGCGCCACGTGCTGGCCGAAGCGGCACAAACGGCCATCCGGAAAGAGCCATATCACTCCGACTTCCTCGCCACCAAGCGCCGGCGAGGAACAGGCATTGCCCTGATCCGGGTGCGCGCAAACTGCTCACCGAATCCTTCTACGCACTGCATGCCCTTGAGGACGAGCAGCGCCAATGTTCGTGAGATTGGTCAGATCGGCCGGGCGAGTCCGAGGTAACCCCGTGCGCGCCTGATGGCGCCGAATATTCGAGTGACAGAGCCCGGCTTTCGCATTTGACGTCGTGTGTCCCGATCGGGACCGAATGGGCGGTTGCGAGACCAACTCCGTCAAGACTTCGCTCCATCAACATGATGCGCCGGTCCTCGCCGGCATCACGGTCGTTCGTCCTCGCGCGCTTCTGCGCGCTCCGGGCGCTCCACCGTGACCCCGCCTGCGGATCGGCGCAAGTCATCTACCAGGAGCTACGTCCAACTGCACTCGCTCTTGACACCGGCCCTTCTCATGGGCGGGGCTATGCGCTCCCGGTCTGTTCCTGTGTGTCTGACAGGTTGCACCGGATTCGGGTAACCGGGCCGGACGGCGACCCGCGGAGTATTCGCGTCGCTGAGCGATAGCGGATGGGTCAGGTCCAAGGCGAGTCCGTCACTTTCGGACTGGCTCGCCACTTCAAGACGGAGGGCCACCCGCCCGAGTCCGGGTGATCTGGCCTGGTGTGGCGGCCCAAAGACCCGGCCAGCCTGGGCACGCAGAACCGACATTAACGCGCGCCCTGGCCCTGGGTGGCGAACGCAGAATCTCGGGAATCTCATTCTGGGCCGCGGTGTGACCCAGCGGTTAGGGGCCGCGTCCGCGGAAATGAGCGCCGTCGCGATGAGTTGTCCGACTCCTGTGCGTCTGTATAGAAGAATAACGAGCTCGTCGGGCTCTCACACCCAAGGAGAAGCGAATGCGACCGGTTGTGCTGCAGATGGGTGTGACTCTGGACGGGTACGTTCACGGAGCGAAGGGATATGAGGACTGGGGTCTGCCGCCTGAGGAGGAGGCCGTGATCACCTGGAAGGTCGACTCGTTGCGCCAGGCCGGCACTCACATCATGGGCCGCCTAACCTATGAGGCGATGGCGGCGGTGTGGCCCACAGCCAATAGCGTCTACGCGGACGTGATGAACGAGATCCCCAAAGTCGTATTCTCATCAACGTTGACCCGCGCCGATTGGGCGCAGACCCGGATCGCCCATGGTGACCTGGGGGAGGACATCGATCGGCTGAAGGGAGAGGACGGCGGCCCGATCGTCGCGCATGGCGGGGCGACGTTCATCCAATCACTGATTCGAGCCGGGCTCATTGACGAGTACCGATTGGTGATCCACCCTGTGGTGATCGGCCACGGTACCGGGCTGTTCAGCTGCCTAGCCGCGCCGCTGCGACTCGATCTGCTCGAAGCGCACACCTTCGGTTCGGGCACAGCTATCCACGTCTACCGAACCCAGCCACCGCCGACGTGAGATGAAGACGCTCCACACGGCATACCGAGTCAGCGACCTCGAGAGGGCATTGAACTTCTATACGCGACTCGGCTACGAGGTGGTCGGCAGCGTCCGCTTCGATGGCAGCGCCAGCCTGACAATGCTCAAGTTTCCTGACGAGCCGGTCGTTACGCTCGAGTTGGCGTTCCGGCCCGCTCAGGGGGATGTTGATATCGGCAATGGGTTCAGTCACCTCGTCGTCCAAGTCGATGATCTAACGGCCACCTGTAAGACGTTGATCGCGGCGAGGCTTGTCCCTGAGCCGCCGCAGCAGCCCGGAGGGCCGAGCGGACCACGCACCTCGTGGCTTTCGGATCCCGACGGCTATCGGATCGAACTGGTCGAGTGGCCGCCCAGGCATGCGCCCGGGATCACCGAGGCTGACTTTGCCTAGGCACTGAGCATCTGCCCAGCGACGAAGGTGAAGGGTGCCACCCGAGGGTCGGCTCCCTACCAGCCAGTTCTTCTGCCGCTGCGATCCTCTCGTCGCACGACGACAATGACCCCATGGCCTTCCGTCTCGCCGCTATCAGTCTCCGACAGGTCCTTCGCCTGCTCTTGCTCAGGTGTCGCTCTTTGCGGTCCAAAGACCTCGAGCTGTGGGTCTTGCGCCAAGAGCTCGACGTCCTCCACCGTCAGGTGCCCCGCCCAAGGTTCCGACCCGAAGAACGATGGGTGCTATCTGTCCTCCAGCACCTCCGACCAGTCCAGGAACGTCTGTCGTCCCTCGTCACGCCCGACACCATCCGCCGCTGGCATCGGGCCTGGTCCGCTCTAAGTGGCGCTACCGTCATCGGGTCGTGTCGCGGGGACGAATCCCCGACCACGTGCGGCTTCTGGTCTGGCGTCTGGCCAGCGAGAACCCGACCTGGGGCTACCGCCACCTCAGATGCGAGCTCAAGAAACTCGGTGCCGAGAACTCGACGACGAGCATCCGACGAATCGTGGCCGAGAAGCGTCGACCTCCGGCAAAGCGCGAGACCTGGCGTCAGTTCATGCGAGCCCAGGCCTCGTCGATCATCGCCCGTGACCTCTCACCGTCGAGTCCGTTCGCTTGAAGACCCTCCACATCCTGTTCTTCATCGACCTGCACACAAGAAAGGTCCTCATCGGCGGGGTGACCGACGGTGCCGCCAACGCCGCCTGGTGCGCCCAAATCGCCCGGAACCTGACCGAGGCGCGAGAAGACCGCGATCCAGCGATTCGCTACCGGTTCATGACCGCGACAAGCGGTTCTGCCCAGTCGTCGACGAGGTATTCCATGCCGAGGGGATCGAGATCCTGCGCACACGTGGCGGGCACCGAAGGCCAACGCCTATGCCGAACGGTTCATCCGCACCGTTCGCACCGAGTGCCTCGATCGGGTGCTTCTTCTTGGCGAACTGCATCTTCGATCAGTGTTGGAGACCTACGTCGAGCACTACAACCGAGAACGACCCCATCGCAGGCTCGACCTTGTTGCGCCGGAAGGAGCCAAAGACGTCTCGCCGCTGACCAACAACGACTCGGTCAGACGCCGGGACCTCCTGGGTGGCCTCATTCACGAGTACTACCGAAGAGCTGCGTAAGCCGCTGCGATCGAGGCGCCCGCCAGCCTCAATCAAGTCATCGGAGATCCTCAGAATGGGGCTCGATCGCGCCCTCGCAAGAATCGGTTGCTCGGCGTGCTCCGCAGTCGCACTCTGCATGGCCACAAGAACGTTCCTCGGCCGGACTCAGGACATCGATTCTGAAGTGGCACCCTACAGGAGCGCGCGCAACGGAATCCCGTACCACGTGTACCACAGTTCGCCGCTATCAGGGCGTTCTGAACACATCATGAGTACCCACGCGTCGCCAGATGATGTGAGTTTCACCAAGGCGGATCTCACTCCCATACTCGAAGGTCGCTCGTCTGTCGGCGGCCCACGTCATCTCAAAGATGCCGGCAGCCCCCGTCCGGCTCCGATGGAACTAGGGTTGCTTAGGGAGCGTCCGACGCCGATTGCGCAAAGGTCAAAGAATCGTTTGTACTGAGGTGACGCCCTGCCTTCCAGGCAGCGTCGAAGCCCTTCTTGCCCAGCCTCTGGCGAAGCTGCTGCTGCTCTTGGTCGCGAAACGATGCCAACTCGCGATCAAGGGCGACCCCAAGTGAGGTGAAAATTCGGTCAGCCGCGCTATGAAGCGTGGTCGCCCTACTATGCACACCGTCAGCATGGGCGCAGAATGCCAGACCGAGCAGACCATACGCCGCTTCGGTCTGAGAACCCGAATGCTGAGCGATGCGGACAACCTCTTGAAATGCCTCACCTGCAGCCGAGATTCTACCCTCAATGATCTCGATCAGCCCAACGTAAGTGAATTGCTCCACCAACATGCCACGCCCGTGCATTGGCCGGAGCAAAGCGGCGGCTTCGCCAATATGCCTCCTTGCCCCAGCAATGTCACCGGTCTTGAGGTCGAGAAGCGTCAGGTTTTGGAGAGCACGTGCTAGGCCAAAAGTGTCGTCGGCAGCCCGATACCATTCCGCCGCCTGTGAGAGATCCTCGTGAGCGCCAACTCCTCTCGATCTCGATCGAGCTAGACCACGATGATTAAATGCCTCACCGGCCACGAAGGGGTCTCCTGAAATCAGGGCCAGATCCACGGACTCATCGGCAAGCTGCAGGGCCGAGCTCTCGTCGCCGCGGGTTGACGCCAGGAGGCTCAGTCCACCGAGGGCCGCTGACGCAGGACCTGGTTCTCCCAGCTCCTTTGACAGGGCCAAGAGTTCCTCAAGTCGCGTCTGAAAGCTCGCCGTGTCGCCTTGTTCCAAATGCAGATACGCGCTGATCTCGAGCGCTCTTGCACGAAGGGCGCCGAGGTGTTGGGGCTCAGACTCCACCAGAGCCTTGTCGATCCAGAAAATACCTTCGCTCCAATATCCGCAAAACCAGAATTGTCGCAAGGCGACACTGGTGCGAAGCGCTTCAGCCCTCTCAGAACGGTCAGCCAGCCAATATGAGAGTGCAGCTCGAATATTGTCCAGTTCGAGTTCGAGGCGATCGAACCAGTTTGGTTGTGCGTCGCCCGCAAGGTGAGGTGAGGCCGTTTCCGCCAGGTCGAGATATACGGTGGCGTGAGCACAGCGGACTTCGTTTATCTCGATTTGACCTTTTCTCGATAGTTTCTCCGCCGCGTACTGCCGGATTGTCTCGAGGAGTCGGTACCGAGTTGTCGATCGGGTCACGTCGGCTTGGACCAGACTCTTTTCGACCAGTGAGATCAACAGGTCTAGGGCTCCGGTCCCAGCCGGAACGATCTTCGAACAAACCCTCTCTACGGCCTCCAGGTCCCAGCCGCCCGCGAAGACGGACAGTCGGCCTAGCAAGCCCTGTTCGTGCTCAGTGAGCAGGTCGTAGGACCAGTCGATGAGTGCTGTCAGAGTCTGATGGCGAGGTACGGCCGCGCGCCTTCCAACGGTGAGTAGCTCGAAGCGGTCGTCCAGACGAAGGGCGATGTCGTTGACCGATAGTGCGCGGAGTTTGGCTGCGGCCAACTCGATGGCCAACGGGATTCCGTCAAGACGGCGGCACACTGACTGAACCGCCACGGCGTTTTGATCATCAAGCACGAATTGTGGCTGTTGATCTTGGGCTCGCTCACAAAAGAGCCGAATCGATTCAAACAATCCGAGCTCTTCAATCGATATTGCGAGGCGCTCATCGGGAGGAGAGCTCAATGTCGGTACCTGGTAGACGCGCTCCCCCGCAAGACCAAACGGCTCACGGCTCGTGGCCAAGATTTGGACCTTGGGACATGAGCGCAGAAGCTCTTGGGCGAGCTTGGCACAGCTATCAACTACGTGCTCGCAGTTGTCCCAGACGAGGACTATGTTTCGGTCGTGCACGGCATCTACCAACGTCTGGACAATCGGCCGCTCGGGCTGTTCGCGTATCCCAATGGCCAAGGCCGTCGATGTCGCAACGAGCTCCGAATTAGCCAGCGGAGCGAGATCCACGAACCACACCCCATCTCTGGATGCGTCAACCAACTCGGCGGCCACGTGTAAAGCGAGGCGAGTCTTTCCGGATCCCCCTGCGCCGGAGAGGGTCAGAAGGCGGGTTTCGCCCAACAGGGCCCGGATCTCGATGACCTCCTTCTCTCGACCCACGAAGCTCGTAAGTTGAATGGGCAGGTTGTTGGACAGGTCAGGGTTGTCGAGGGAGCGCAGCGGTGGGAACTCCGCATTCAGGCCCTCGATCTCGATCTGGAACACCTCCTCGGGGCGGCTGAGGTCTTTGAGGTGGTGGGTCCCGAGTGCCCGCAAACCCACCCCTGCCGGTAGGCGATCGCGCACGACGTCAGCGGTTGCACGAGAGATGACCACCTGGGCCCCGTGAGCAACGCTTTGGAGTCGAGCCAATCGGTTCAGCGTTGGACCGAAATAGTCACCATCCCGTTCTTCACACTCCCCGGTGTGGAGCGCCATGCGCACCTGCAGGGTCGCTTCCTCCGGCCACGGCTCTGCCAGGAGGGCGCGCTGGGCGCTTGCCGCCGCCTGCACTGCCTCCTTGGCCGTGGTGAACGCTGCACAGAAGGCATCCCCCACCGTCTTGAAGACGTAGCCCCCCGACTCCTCGATGGCCGAGCGCAGCAGCTCGTCGTGGCGCTTCAATGCACTTCCCATGGCGCCTGGCGCTTGTTCCCACAGACGAGTCGAGCCCTCGATGTCGCTGAACAGCAAGGTCACGGTTCCTGTGGGGCGCCCAACCCCAAACATTGGCCCCGAAGCAGAAGGGGCATTTCGACCCTGGCTCGCGGTAGCCGCACCCGGATGTCGTTGGGTGGGCATGGGGTGACGGCGACTCGGCTGGCCCTGGACCAAGCCGACAAGCGACTCCTTCATCGCGTCGGCACTGGCAAAGCGCTGGCCGGGTTCCTTCTCCAGCGCCCGCATGGTCGCGGCTGCGAGCCCTGCTGGAACCTCGGGCGAAACGACTCGCAGGGGCTCGGGCGTGGCGAACTGCTGATGGGAGACAAGGGCGGCGAGGTTGTCGGCCACGAAGGGAGGTCGACCGGCCAAACACTCGTAGAGCACGCAACCAAGCGAGTAGAGATCCGATGGAGGACCGAGGGTTGCGCCGGATAGCTGCTCGGGTGAGGCGTAGGAGACCGTGCCCAGTATGGCCCCGCTGTCGGTGAGGTCGACTGTCTCCTCGGTTGCCTTGGCGATACCGAAGTCGGCCAGTTTGGAAACGCCGGATTCGGTGACCAGGATGTTGCCGGGTTTGATGTCGCGGTGGAGGATCCCGGCCTCATGGGCGTGGCCCAGACCGGCCAAAACATCGCTCGCCAGGTCGGCCACTACGAGAGGCGGCAACGGGGAGGACTCGGCGAGCGACTGGCGCAGGGCCTTCCCCTTGACCAGCTCCATAACGATAAAGGGCCGGTCGCCGTCGGTGCCGAAATCGTGGACGACCACGATGTTGGAATGGGCCAGAGAAGCGATGTGGCGGGCCTCGCGTTCAAAGCGATGGCGGAAGCTCTCGTCGGCGGCCAAGGTCTCGGTCAGGACCTTGACGGCCACCTCCCGGCCCAGGCGTCGATCGAAGGCGCGCCACACCGTGGCCATCCCCCCCGAGCCGACGCGGGCCCGCAGTTCGTAGCGGTCGACCAGCACCGAAGGCACCAGTGGGGCCCCCTCTATCCGCCTAGAGCAAGAAGTGCACCCAAAATGGTAATCCGAAGGATCTCCAGGTTCCTCTCCTTCGATGCGAGGCCCGGCTGGACCGTACTCGTGGCGCTGACGTTCAGAGACAGCACCGGTTGAAATGCGGTTTGAGCCAACCGATACGGGGTCGTCGGGCTATAGGAGGTGGATTCGTGCCCTACCCCCAGCAGAATGACCTTGCCTCCACGCGATATTCGATTGCAGGCAAGGAGACCAACCCTAAGGAGGCCCTTCACCTCTCTGGCAAAGGTGCTCCAAGGGTTGGCGGTGCGTTGATCACGACGTCGGGTTCGGCCCCACATAGGGGACGACGATGATCGGGCACACCCCCAGTCCTGGGCTATAGGTACCGACGTTCGGAGTGCTCACGTAGTAGTCGGACACCCAGCCCCATGTGAGGCCATCAGCGAAGTGGCCGGAAATCTCGTCCCAGATGTCGGAGCCGTTTACCGAGGTCCCGGTAGCCTGGCAAAGCACCGTGACCGTTGTGTGGTACGGCAGGCTGCCGATGACCGGATAGGACGTGCTCATGTAGTCGCGCACATTCAGACTAGGCTCGGCGAGTGTCTCGTAATGCGACGTGGTGCTCGCGTGTGCCGCCGTAGCGCCTAGGGCCGAGATTCCGACCAATGCCACCCAAAGGGCCATTGCACCGACGAGGATGCGCCCCGCCTTGTGACGCAGACGTGCGGTCCTGCCGATGTTGTCGGCATTTATGTCGGCAGTCATTGCAGTTATTCCTTTCCCGCCGGCTGCATGCCGGACGTCGTTTGGCTTCACTGCTAAGGGTATTCACGGCCGATCAGGCTGAGAAGAGGCCGTTCGACCCCACCAGGCGCCGCATTTCTACCCACGCGCCCTAACGGCGAACGGCCCTGTCGAGCGCGGGCTGGCTGATGGTTTGGTCGACGCAAGATGCAGGCTGGGGGCGATTCGTCATCTTGGCCGATCCCGATGGCCGCTCTGTGGTACTCGCCAAATTGAAGCCAACGGCTCCCGGCTAATGCCGCGAGCATTGGGCCGTCGCAGCGCTCACGGAACCCACACCATCCGTTGGTGCCGTTCTTCAGCGCCTCGGTCCGGCGGCGGCCCAAGCAGTATTCGCGGGGCGGTCGGTCCAGTTGATCAGAGCCTCCCCGGAGAGCCCCCACACTGACAGCGGCATTTGCGCGCCTCTCTGGTACCCATTTGGAATGAAGGTCTCGACCTTCAGGGGCATGAGCGATTACCTCTGCAAGGCGCAACTCTTGAGTCCGATTTGGTATGAGGAGTTCCCAGAGGTGGGCGGTACGTCCATCACCCGTGTGCTCGTCACCACTCGACGGCCACCCTCTGAGAAGAGCCTGCCTCAGCGATTTCCCTCCACAATCCAGGATTGGAGAGAATCAGGGTCATGTGTTCGGTGAAGCCGGTGGTGGTCACCTATCGAAGGGACTGGCCTGAGCGTGCCGCCAGACTGATCGCCAAACTTGACGACGCTATTGGGGTATTTGTTCATCGCATCGAACACATCGGGAGCACGGCAATCCCGGGTATGGCGGCTAAGGATGTTCTCGACCTCCAGGCGAGCGTTGCCGACCTTGGCCTCGCCACTCCGACACTCGATCCTCTCCTTGCTCCACTTGGGTTCCAACGCTCACCCCACGAGGTGGACCATGTCCCAGCAGGGCGACCGAATAGCCCTGCGAAGTGGGAGAAGCGCCTTTGGTTGCGACGGGGTCATGTCGAGGGCGACGCGAACCTCCATGTCCGGCACACCGGCTCACCCAACGAACGTTTAGCGCTGCTGTTTCGAGATTGGTTTCTCGCGAACCCCGAAGCAGTACCTGCATACGCCGCATTCAAGACGGCTCTCGCCAGGGCCACCCTGGATATCGATCGCTATACCGAGGCCAAGGACCCTGTCGTCGACCTGGTGATCGTCATAGCCGAGGAATGGGCGGCGTCACTGGATTGGATGCCTTGAGAGGTTACTCACTCCTGCAAGCAACCCAGTAGCTGGTGGGAGGCGCGTCTTTTGGCCAGAGTCGGCGCTGGACATCATCTTTTACCCTGCGTTTCGAGAGTTCCATCCCTCGTCTCAGCTGGACATTCGTAACCATCTGGGTCACGTCGAAGTTCGGCTACCTGCACTTCCCGGCCCTCGTGTCAACCCTCAACGGAGCTGATCCGCCAGGATCCGGGAATGCCTTTCAGTTCGTGTTCGCCTTGAGTGGCGAACACGATACCTGAGCCCGCGACGAGCATTGGCATGGAATCGGACACGAAGACCTGCCCTGGACCCGCCAGGTCCGCCACTCGCGCAGCGACGTGGACCGCCATTCCAGAAACATCGTCGCCCCGAAGTTCAACCTCACCGATGTGCAATCCGGAGCGTACGTCGATACCGATCGAGCGCACACCATCTCGAATAGCGCATGCGCAGCGAACGGCTCGGGCGGGACTATCGAAGCAGGCCAACAGCCCGTCTCCGGTCTGTTTGATGAATCGCCCCCTGAAGCGGTGCACCTGCTCTTTAGCAACGTTGTCATGTTGGTCAAGGAGGCTCTTCCACTCTAGATCCCCGAGCTTGTTTGCCTGTTCGGTGGAGCTCACAATGTCTGTGAATAAGAGCGTTACCAGAATACGTTCGTCCAGGGGCGTGGATAGTCGGTCCTTCTCCGTGACAGTGTCGAGGGGATCGGCGCCAGCCACGTAGATGAGGACAGTGGCTCCCACCTTGATCCGGTCGCTGTTGTGCAGAGGGTAGACATTTGCACGTAGGCCATTTACGAACGTTCCATTCGCGCTCTGGTTATCCTTGACAATCCATCGCCCATCGCGATCCTCGAAAACTGCATGATGACGAGACACGCCCATATCGCGCTCAAGGACTAAATCGTTATTCGGATCGCGACCCACGCTCACACGCCATCCGATGAGCTCGTATTGGGTCGTGGGATCATCGTCACGCCGAAGGAATGCCATTGGCTATCGTCTAACGATATGTCTAGCGAAGCACCGGGATTGCAATCCCGAAGCCTGCATTCATCGAAACCGAGGGGTCAGGACTCCATTCTGCACCGTTCGCATCCGCATTCGTCCGGACTTCGCATCGGCTGACGCTATCTCCTGGCAAAGTGTTCAACCTCCCGCTAGGGCGAGAACTCAAGTCTGGTATTACTTCCGCCTGGCGCCTATTGGCTCTGCCGAAGACCAATACATTCTGTAGATAACGTTGTCAAGACCGGTCGAGAGAGGCCCGCGATTATTGAAGGGCGATCTCGTCATCGTCGAGGCAAATGGCCATTTCTGCGCATGCAGTCAAAGGTGGGATAGCGGACCCATTTGGGCGATCAATCATGGGTGGAAGTCACGTGTTGCCGTGCTGTCAATCGGGTCCTCCGTTAGAGCGTGGACGGCGGAAACACGTCGAATGATCGTCGGGCGCGCCTTGGCGCCATCGCCACCGTTTACTCGGCTTTCGAGCCGAATATCAGAATGTCGAGTCCGAGCTCGATGGCCAGTCGCGTCAGCTCTGAGCGGCGACGATATCCGGATTTGTCCCTGATGCGATCCAAATGGGACCGCACAGTGGAGAGGCTGATAAAGAGTGCTTCGGCGATCTGCTGATCGGTCGAGCCACGGCAGAGCAGTTTGAGGATCTCTTTTTCGCGGGCCGAGAGATCGGGTTTCGCCGCCGTGCGGGCGAGGTGAGTATCGGTGATCGTCGACATCGCATCACGCTCTTCGCTAAAGACGAAGGTGGTACCGCCGATCTTGATGCGATCGCCGCCACGGAGCCGACCCTCAGTTACGGGTTGCCCGTTCAAAACGCTCCCGTTGCGGCTCCTGAGATCTCGCAGGATCCACTCACCTTCGCGGTCCTCGACTGCCGCGTGGTGCCGAGATACACGCATATCGCTCGGCAAGACGATGTCATTGTCGTCCTGACGCCCGATCGTGATCCTCTTGCCTTCAATCGCATGTCGTGTAGAAGCAGGGTCATTCTGCTGAAGATAAGGCACCCGTCCCTCCTCGGGCCGAACCAGAAACCCAGACCACCCCGGTGTTCGACCGGTGCTGCGGTGAACGTTAGCCCCAGGGCCGGTCCCAGCCCCGCCTTGAAGGTGGGCCTTGAAGGCGGGATCCCTCCAGCTATTATTGCCGTCGAGCGTGGTGCTCCTTAGGCGGGGGAGGCACGAGAATGCCTTCAACGGTGCTGGTCCATCGATACGAACTGCGGGCCCGCATTGGTTCTGGAGGGATGGCCACGGTGTGGCGCGCCTTCGATCGGCGTCTGGGCCGAGAGGTCGCCGTCAAGGTGTTGTCAGAGACCCTGGCCACCGACGAGCGATTCCGCCAACGATTCGAACGCGAGGCCCGCCACATCGCCTCCTTGGCCCATCCCAACATCGTGGTGGTCCACGACGCTGGCAGTGATGGGGATCGACTCTTCATTGTCATGGAGCTCGTCAAGGGGACAACGCTGCGCGAGCTCCTCGCTGAATCCTCTCCATTGGGCAGTGGAATCGTCGCAAATCTTGCTGTCGATGTCTTGGCGGGCCTAGCCAGCGCCCACGAGGTCGGAATTCTTCCATCGTGACATCAAACCGGGCAACATCTTGGTCACCGAGTCCGGAGTCGCCAAACTGACTGACTTCGGCATCGCCAAAATGACAGAAGAAACCGTGACCCTTACCGATAGTGGGGCGATCCTGGGAACGGTCTCTTATGCCTCCCCCGAGCAGCTGTCGGGCCATCCACTTGGTCCACCCTCCGATCTCTATTCGATGGGATGCGTCCTGTACGAGTGCCTGGCCGGTCATCCTCCCTTTACCGCCGACAACATTGCCGCGCTTGTCGCACAGCAACAGTTCGAACTACCCCAGCCATTGGACGAAGTCTTGCCTGATATTCCTGAGGCATTTGCTGAGACGGTCATGAGAGCACTGGCCAAGGACCCTGTCGAACGCTTTCCTAGCGCCAGCGACATGGTCCAGGCTTTTGGTTCGTTTGCCATCGAAGGTCCGGAGTCGGGAATTGGCCGTGTTCGCCCGCAGCGCGCTGGTTCGTCAACCAAGTTAGCAGCACGACCACCGTATCCGGGCCTTGCCGCCATGGACGTCGAGGATGCCGATGTCTTTTTTGGACGAGACAGCGATGTCTCGAGGTTGGTCCAACGCGTGGAGGGGCAATCCGCTCAACCCGATGGCGACTTCGTCGTCGTCGTGGGCCCCTCCGGAGCCGGGAAGTCTTCGCTGGTGCGCGCCGGTCTGTGTGCCCGCTTGTCGATACCGGGATCTCCTTGGGTCGTAGCGGCACCATTCGAACCCGGTCCTCGGCCCCTCGACCGCCTTGCCAATCGCCTCGTCGACCTGGCACCTGGACAGATTTCGGAAGACGAATGCCGCCGGAGGCTCTTGACGACAGGGGTGGGCGCCCTTGCTGAGTGGCTGGTCGAACACCAGAGGCCACGCGCCAAGCGTCTGCTCATAATCCTCGACCAGGCCGAGCAACTGGCGACGGTGACCCAAAGTGGCGAGCGCGACGAGTTTCTGGCAGCGCTGGCAGAGGGTTTGGCCCTCGGCTCACCGCTCACCTTGGTAATGACAGTGCGTTCCGATCGATTGGATGAGGCACAACGTCTGCCAGCCATTGGAGCGGCGATTGATAGGCCACTAGTCATTTCGGCCATGGACCGCTCCCAGCTAGCCGCCGCCATTGAGGGACCTGCGAGGCATAGTGGACTCGTCTTCGACGCTCGCCTTGTCAACCTTCTCATCGATGACGCTATGCGGGGAAGCGTTACCGAGACAGTGGACGCTTTGCCTCTTTTGGCTTTCACACTACGAGAGATGTACGATCGCGTAGTCACTGATGGTCGTCGCACCATCACCATCGAGGATTACGAGCAGGTCGGCCGTATCGGAGGTGCCATTGCCCGGCGAGCTCAGGTCGCCGAGTCCTCGCTCCCCCCTGATAGTGAATTGGTGCTCGAGCAACTGTTACCACGCTTTGTCACCCTGAGCAACGAGCGTTCACCCATCGGTCGATCCGTGCACCGCCACGAGTTCACGCCAACCGAACAAGCGATTGTGCGCAAGCTCGAGGACCAGCGCTTGCTGACGGGAACAGAAGACACCATCCACCTCGTGCACGAACAGCTCATCACGTCCTGGCCGACGCTCTCCCGGGCCGTGGCCGACCGCAGGGACGAACTCCTGCTCCAGGCCAGGCTGGAACGGCAGGCAAACGACTGGATGCAGGGCACGGGTGAATTGCTCGGTCGGGACGCTGCTCACGTTGCCACCAACTGGCTCTCCAAGGCAGGAGCTGTGTCGGGCGGAGGCGTCGTAGGCGAATACATCCGCTCTTCCCAACGAGCAGTGCGCCGTCGACGACGAATGGCCTTGGGCGCGCTGATGGTAATCCTAGTCCTCGCGGTATTCGCCACCGGCGTGGCTATCTTTGCTGCCGTTCAACGCACCAGTGCGATCGATCGCTCGCACATCGCGCAGGCTGATCAGATGGCCGCGGACGCGGCGAGTCTCGATTCGACCAATACCCCGTTGGGAATGTTGGTCGGCATGGAGGCGGTCAAGCGCGCGCCCACTCCTCAGGCCATCCAGGCGTTGGATGACGGGGCTGTCGAGCCCTTGCAAGCTGTACTCTACGGAGACGGTAGCTCTGTCAACGTCGTAGCCTTTAGCGCCAACGGCAAGTATCTCGCCACCGGCGACAACGACGGCAGGGTCGTGGTGTGGGACATGACCACGCGCAAGAAGACACCAGTGCGCCTCCCCGACGGTACTCCGGTCGAAGCGCTTGCCTTTAGTCCTCTCGACAGCAGTCTCGCCATTGGCGACAACGACGGCAGGGTCGTGGTGTGGGACCCAACCATCCATGTGACCACGCGGGTGAACTTCAAAGACAGCCACGCTGTGGACGCCCTTGCTTTCAGCTCCGATGGCACGAATCTCGCCGTCGGCTACGACGACGGCAACGTCTGGGTCCGTGACGTGAGCACCGAAAAGACAGGAGCACATTTCCTGGTGGGCACGGGTCATGAGGGTAACGAGGTGACCCTCGCATTCAGTCCCGACGGCACGCACCTCGCCATGGGGGACGACGGGGGCAACGTCGCGGACGGGGACGTCGCCACGGATACGCCGGGGCAGAGTCTCAAGGTCGGTAGCGAGGTCGAGAGCGTGGCCTTCGACCCCTCGGGCCGGCGGATCCTCGTCGGTAGCTACGCCGGCGACGTCGTGAATTGGACCCCGGGCGTCAGCGCAGTGGCAACCCAAGATGGCCGGCAGCTCGAAGCCGTCGCCTTCAGCCCAGAGGACCAGCTCGTCGCCACCGGCGATGCCGCCGGCAACGTCGTGGTGTGGACCCCGAACGGCACCCAAACCACTAGCTTCAGTGATGGTAGCGAGGTTGACAGCATCGCTTTCAGCTCGGGCGACCCCTCAGGCCAGCTCCTTGCCACCGGCGACGACGCTGGCAATGTCGTGGTGTGGGACATGGCGAAGCCCTCGAGAGTCAGTTTCGATGACGGCAGCGAGATCGACAGCTTGGCTTTCAGCCCGAACGGCCAGAGCTTGGCGACCGCCGACTTGAACGGGAAGATCATCATGCGGAGCATGAACAACGGCGCTCCGATGGCACAAGGTGTTGAACTCTGGCCAATCGACGCCGTCGCCTTCAGCCCCGACGGCCACGACGTCGCCACCGGCGACGCCGGCGGCAACGTCGTGGTGCGGAACCCAAACACCTGGAAGATGTTGGAGACCCTGCCGCACAGGACCTCCATCGACAGCATGGCGTTCAGTCCCAATAGCCAGCACTTGGCCTTCGGTGATTATGGTGGAAAGGTCACGGTGTGGAATTTGACTAACCATATGAGGACCTTTTCTGACGGAACCGCGGTGTTCAGCGTGGCCTTCAGCCACGATGGTCAGCTCCTTGCCACCGGCGACGACGCTGGCAACGTCGTGGTGTGGAACTGGCAAACACCCACCGGAAAAGAGAGGAGCTTCTCTGACGGTTCCGCGGTCTTCTGCGTGGCCTTCAGCCACGACAGTCGGCTCCTTGCCACCGGCGACGACGCTGGCAATGTCGTGGTGTGGAATGTGCGCACCGGGGCCAAGAGAACCTTTAGTGACGGCTCATCGGTAACCGCAGTCGCTTTCAGCCCCGATGGGCGTCTGGTCACAACGGACATCGCAGGCAACGTCAACGTGTGGGACCCCTCTACCGGCGGGGTGACGGAGAGCTTTAGCGACGGACACCCGGTCGACAGCATGGCTATAAGCACCGACGGTACTCGTCTCGCCACCGGCGACGACGCTGGCAACGTCGTGATCTTCAGTTCGTCACTTTGGAGATCTGGACTCGATTCCTCGGAGCGAGACGTCTGCAAAGAGGTTGCAGCCAATATGTCGAGGACTGAGTGGGCGACCTACCTGCCGGGGCAGCCTTACGAAAAGACTTGTGCTGCATACCCTTCAAACCCAGCCGGCTCTGCGAGATCCTGACACAATCTGAGCTTCTGTGTGGTGTCAAATCTTTGACGGTTTCAACGGGATATGTTGGCTCGACTGCCACGTCGATATGAGCCATGCCGGTGGGTCCTATGGTGCGGAATACTCCGCAAATGGACTCCAGGCCAGGTTCCGTAGGAGTCCAAACAGGAAGACGATGAGCAGGGTGACGAAAATGACAGCGACAGCGATGGTCGCCACTTCGGCAGTGTCTGTTCCCCATAGGTGGGCACCGCCCAGACCAGGCCAAACCACAGACCCACCGGCATGACAACAACGAATAGAGGGTTTAAGCCAATCGCCCTTTTGGGACGAAGGTGCAGCAATTGGTGCAGTGCCCTTAGGCTTCCACACCCGGGACACGACAATCCGGTCAGAGCGCGAAAGATACACGGTGGGTAGCGACCACTTTGAGCAGGGTCGAACGCATACACGAAGGCCGCCCCTACCACCAGGACCATGGAACGTGCCAATGTGGCCTTGACCGTTGGCGAAGTAGGCACCCGTCTCAGGCCTTGCTCACGTAGCGGGCGTATCGGCGCCAAGAATGGTTGCCCCTTGGGTCCCACCCTGCTGAACGGCTTCATACGTACCAGGTCTCCCTTTATTGTGGTTCTGTCTCGGGAACTGGACGCCAATCCTGTCCATCCCACCAATGAGCGTGGTCGTCGGAGTATGTAGCAGTCAACGGTACATTTATCGAAGCGTCCAGCCACTTGGTGCCGTCCCACCACATCTTTCGGTCAGGCGACCAAGAGATGTCTTGTTGTGCCGGCAACCCCGACATCACGCCTGTGAGTTCACCTGCCGTCACAACCCTTACCACGATCATCTGATCCCTCTGACCAGCGTAAACGAAGAGATAGACGATCAACGGAATTAGACACAGCAACAGCCCGATGACGAGCCAGAGGGTGCTGAACTCCTTTTTCTTGAAAAGCGTGGCGGAATCGACAGTTCGTGTTTGCACCGTGAACCCCTGCCCTATGTATCCTGTGATTGTCTGCTCCATGTGCTCTGGAGACGGTACGACGATCGTTTGGACGTCGGCTCCCATTTTCTTCACCTTTCTAGAGCGCCGCAATCAGGGCCAAGCAGCTGGCCCCCACGTACGACTTTCACGACTACACAGCTTGACGGACCCTTGTTGCCATCGTGCCAAGCTCCGCATGGCATCGAAAGGGGTCAAACTGCCCCTAAAGGCGCATCAGGGTACCTACATCGACATGCGTTTGGGTCACAAGGAATGCGTGACCCAAACCCACGGTCGGCGACGGCCGTCGGAGTCCCGTGAGAAGGAGCCTCGGACTGTTTGCCGTGGCTCGACCAATCAGCAAATCGCCGAGGCGTTGCTCATCTGTCTTGCCACGTGCGGTCCCATTTGGACCGCATCAGAGATAGGGGAAATGTCGGCGCCGTTCCGGGCTAACTCGCCTGGCAAGAGTTCGGTCTCGACAGCTGACCAATCGTTTAAATGCCGGTTCTCGGGTGGTTTCCGGGCAGGGCCTGGACCGGGGCAGGCTACTTCCTGCCAATCGTGCACAGGTGCTCGAACTTTTCCACCGTCGCTGGACCCTCAATATCCAAGACTGCCTCCACCTGCTCAAACCAGGTGTCGAGTGCAGGACGAGGTCGGCGAATGCAGGAAGCGCTCCGATCACGGCCAGCGGCCGAGGAGCCATTGCGCTCAGTCGCCGAGGGGACCCCACATTCCAGTCCAGCTGGCACGTGGTGAGTGTCACCAACGCAGTCCTCGAGGTTCGTTCTGGTCTCCATGGGAGTCTCCCTCTGCGTGTCTCGGCGCGTTCTCTGACCTTTGAAATCGTGACGCTGAGACAGCGAGTCCAGTAGAGGGAGAACGACCCATTCTCGGTCCTCAGTTTGTAGGTAGCTCACATCGCATCTTCGCCGAGTATCGCCCTACGGCACAATGGGCTGACCTGCGGAGTTTCATGAGTTTATGGATTGACCTTGACTCGCGTTGGTCCTGCTTTCCAAGTCCACATTTGCCGGCCGTAACACTCGTAGAGCCGCCTCGGATTCGTGGATCTCAACACGGGCCATGAACGTGTGGTTAGAAATGCCTACAGCAAAGGGGAAACAGTTCCTCTGCCTCAGCCTGAGATCGAGTGCGCATGATGACTTCTCGAAGGCGGCCACTCGGGTGTGGCCAACGAGATGAAGGAGTGGACACTATGAAGCATCTTCGTACCTCAGAAAGAGGAAAGGAATCGGCGAACGCGGGCTCCCAACTGACGTCGCCGGCGCAAGGGGCCAGTGATCGTCTGATCCGTGGGCGCCTCCGTCGAGTGGCGGTCATGAGCAGTCTCGCCCTGCTCGGGCCGATGGCAGTCGTCACCCTCGCCCCAAGGGGCGCCGTCAGCCTTGCGGCAGCTTCCTCCCCTGCCTCGTCTGGTCCCGGGACTTACACGGTGATCGGTACGGGGTCTGACGGGCTAAACGAGCGGTCGTCGCCGTCGACCTCCGGGACGATTGTGGGCAATTTGCCGAACGCGTCGACGATTGACATCGCGTGTCAGACGTCGGGCGGCACCTATGCCACTGGTGGCTCGCCGGCAACCGACAGCATTTGGGACCAGCTCACTTCGGGTAGCTACGTGGCTGACTTTTGGGTGAACACCCCGGCCGTCGGTACGTTCAGCCCTGGCATCCCGCGCTGCGTGCCCGGCCCCTCGGTGCCCCCGCCTCCGGACCTCCCCGTGGTGCCCCAGCCTTCGAGCGCTGGCGCTCAGGGTCTCACGGTCGGCGACAACCCCTTCCCCTCCGGACAATGCACCTTCGGAGCCGACGAGCTCGTCCACGACATGATGGTCAATGACCCCGGCAACTACCCGGCTGGCCACGACTACATCGACATCTGGGGGAACGCTGACCAGTGGGCGTCGAGCGCAGCGTCCAACGGATGGACGGTGACCAACACCCCTCGACTCGACTCGGTGGTGGTCTTCCAGCCAGGCGTGCAGGGGGCCGAGAGCCTCGGGCACGTCGCTCTGGTCACCGCTGTCTACGGCAACGGGACCTTTCAGATTCACGAGATGAACGGGCCCGCCGGTGTGGGTGCCTACGACTTCCGTACGGTCTCTGACCAGGCGGGGGAGAGCTTCATCCTGATCCCACCGTTCTCCTGATCGAGGACAGACCGATGCAGGCCCCCGGATCAACCGGGGGCCTGCTCGCGTTCCGAGGGCTCGAGGCACCACCCACCGCCTGAGGACCCCGCCAAAACAATAGGAACCGGGCCCTTTTCGCGAGCTTAAGGCACGCCTCAGCGTCGCATTCGCGAGTTCAGGTCCGGGTTGGGGCTCGATTAGTCGCTCGATTAAGAATCCCGACGGAGCAATCGCTTCGGTTCATGGCTGTCAGCGGGCGGCGCCAAAACGTCACCTAAACTCTCGGGAGCCTTTCACCAACAACTCGGTCACTTGTTCAACCGCATAGCAGTCTTCGGGGCAGAACGGTTCCCAGCCCATGCTCGGATGGCGGGTCGAAAACACCACCGGTACCCCACGCCGGAGCGCCGAATCCAACTGCGATCGGGCTAAGCGATCGACTTATTCGTGCCCTTCACCTTACGGGCTCGCGTCGAGACGAAGTGCCCGCTGCTGAATCACGGGAGCAACCCTAGACCCGCCCCAATTGCGACCGAGCGATGCGGCCGGGTCCTTCTCGGTGCCGGCGAGGTGCCGCCAGGTCGAAATACTCAAGGGATCGCGCTCCGGCGAGCGCGACACCGAGCTCGATATCCGACAGGACGTCTACCATCACCAATGTGCCAATCCAGGAAGATGGCGATGCCCCTGATCTTCTTACGCGAGTGTTTGGAGCATCTCCGACGAACCTTGGAGTTTACGGCTGAGGAGATGCGTCCCATCGGGCCAGGCTGGCTCGTGCGATCGCCCTCCCTGCCTTTGGTCTGGACCCTGAACCAGATCCGCATCAGAGAGCCGGCCAACTTTGGCGATGTCGTCGCCCTGGTCAAGAAATACCGGGCTGAACTGCCCTACCGCCACATCGTCGTCGAGGATGGCTCCCCGGGACAGCGACTCGAAGATGCGTTTGGCGCCGCTGGCTGGAGGGTCGACCGCGAGGTGCTCATGACATTGGCCGAGGCGCCGGATCGCGACGTCGACACGAGCACAGTCACAAAGCTCAGCGAAAAGCAAATGTTGGCGCTCATGAGACGGTGGAACGCCGAGGACCATCCGGACATTTCGGTGGACGGCCTCGATCAACTAGAGGAGTACAGCAGGCGCGAGGGACGGCTGTGGAAAGAACAACGATTTGGCATCGTCGATGAAGAGGGTTTTCGATGGCCGTCACCAAACTGCGCTCGGAAGGAACCACGGCGTGGGTTGAGGACGTATACACGGTGCCCGAAGCTCGCTCTCGTGGCTATGCCCGCATGCTTGTCACACACACCACGGCGCTCGCCAGATCTGCGCATCACGACTTGACCTTCATTATCGCGGACGACGAAGACTGGCCGAAAGACCTCCATATGCGCGTCGGGTTTCGAGCGATTGGGAGGACCTGGACCCTCCACCAGGACCTCAGTCCGGTTGCATAACCGTCGCTTTGCGGGCGCTGCGTGGCCCGATAGTCCGGAAACTCTGGGCCGAGTCTGGGCGAACACGGTTAGGTACTCGCACCCACAGTCAATTGGGCATTTTCGCTCTGGGCGAGACGGACTCAGAAGCAGATAGTCCTTCGTAGCATTGATGGCGATCGAGACGAAGGGGGTCGACATGATGAGCACTCTGCATACAAACCATGCTCGTGAAGGCCCTGGAACCGCGATCGGTACCTCGACCAAGAAGCTGGTCCTCGGCAGAACCGTCGATTTGAGGAATCAGCGCGAGCCGAAGCATTGTGTTCATCGCGACCGTCCTAACATTCGGCGTCGGGCCGATCACCCTGGCGGGCTGCGGAAGCGGCGGCGCGTCGCGGTCGACCGCGACGGAGCCTCGGCCAGGAACTCCGTCGACGATCGCGTCGACCATGGCCTCGAACTCCCCACAAAGGTCGGTCGAGGTCCCAGTCGTCCCCTGTCCCATCCCTGCCTCTGACTACACGAACTCGCCCTCCCAACCAGAGCCGCCGGCTTCGATAGTGAGCGTGGCGGCATCCCTCTCGCCACCTGCGGGCGCCGCCATCTACGGAACCAAGTTTCCCGACCGTCCGCCCTCGTACCTGTTGGGCCCCGCACACGCGCCCTGCCAAGGGGCTTGGTCCAACGCCGATGGCGGCGAGACCATGACGGCGACCTCGACCTCGAACCAGTCCCAGGGTGTCGCGATGGTGCTCAACGCAGGCGGGATCGCCCCCCAAACATTTCTGGCCTGCTCCTACATTCCCGCCATCCGCGCCGCTGGCCAGGCATTCTCAGGGACCTCGCCCTCCTGTGCCCATCCCCCTGAAGACGCTGTCAAACAGATTCCGACCGGGACGAAGAACCTCTATGCTGCCGCGGTCTGGGTCCCCGCTCAGGTGAAGGATCCGAACCTTCGCAGCTCGGGTGATGGGATGGACCCGACGGTGGCGCTGTACACGGCCCAGCTGTTTCCTGTCGGGGCGATCCCCGGGAATCAAGATCCGTCCGCCGTAGCCCAAATGGTCGTCTGCACTCTTCCGGTCACACAGCGAGACATCTGCACTGCAAGTCTGGCGTTTTTCCTCGCGACCGAGTCCGACGTTGCCTCCCACGTAAGCGCAACCAGTCTTATGCAAATGCAACGTACGCTCACGCCATTCCTCGCCAGCTATTGAGGCGTAGCTGGGCGGAAGGGAAGGAAAATCACGTTTCGCGGACGGCCGATACCTCCTCCGCCACGCGCTATCCGAAAGTAGCCGGCTCAGGGCGGCGTTCGGGAGGGGGATCCGTCGGGGGCCGATTGACATTGATTGCGGACTCGAATATCGAACCACCGCCCCGCTCCACGTGCCCTTTCTGGCCTTCTCGAGAACGGCGGCTTGCATTCAGGCCGAGTGACCCTCACTCGCAAAAATAAAAGGTCAACGACCCGGCGCCCGAAAACCACCCAGAAAATGTGGTGCGGATGTGGTACGCGACGCGGCCACACGCGCAGCGAGAGGCCGATTTCAACCCCTCGCACCGCCACTACCTGGACTTTTGTGCAACTGACGGTCTCCGCTTACACGCGGGCCGTGGTCTTTTGCTTGAGCCGTTCGTAGGGTGTTTGGCCGTCTAGGCCGCCGTGGGGGCGATGGTAGTTGTAGTAGTCCTCCCACTCCTGGAGCTTGTTGTTGAAGATCTGGGCATCGTCGATGACCGCCCCGTCTAAGAGCCGGTAGAACTCCTCGGCGTCGATGCGGTGGGACCTCTCAACCTTGCCGTTGAGACGGGGCGTCCGGGGCTTGATGTACTTGTGACCGACCCCCTTGTCGAGCACGTGGTAGTGGAACGAAGAGCCGAATTCGGACCCGTTGTCGGTCTGGATGACCTGGACGATAAAGGGGAGCTTCTCGAGGACGTAGTCGACGAACTGGATGGCCGTCTTCTGGTTGTTGTGGGGATAGATCCGCAGCACCCGCAGCCGAGTGCAGTCGTCGATGGCGGTGTATTGGTAGTACTTCTTGCGGGGCGCTCCCTTGATCGGTTCGATGAACTTCACGTCGATCTGTACCTGATGACCAGGGAGTTGCTTCTCGTAGCGTTGCCAGCGCTTGTCGAGCCGCTTGTAGCGCTGAGACGTGGGGAGCCGGCTCATGTCGAGCCTCTTGAGGATCCGCCAGATCCCCGACTTGGAGATCTCCACGTCGTGGTAGCGCTTGAGATACATGGCGATCTTGCCCGGCCCGAAGTGGTAGTTCTTGCGCAGGTAGATGATCTTGCCCACCACGTCGACGTGGGTGGCGTTGGGACTCACCTTGGGCCGCGTCGAGCGGGGTCTGAGACCCTCCACGCCGAGCTCCTCGAAGCGGCGCTTCCAGGAGTAGAAGGTCTGGCGGGTGATCCCGTAGTAGCGGCAGGTCATGGCCACATTGCCGGTGACTTCCTCAGCGTGGCTGAAGATCGCCAGGCGCCGCTGCACCTCGCGATCGATTTCCTTTTCGGTCATCCGATCTCCGTAGGTTCTGGAGACCCGGAGTGTCAAGAGACTCCGTCAGTTTTAGAACTACCTGGACTTTCTTTGGAGCGGACGACGGGATTCGAACCCGCGACCCTCACCTTGGCAAAAAAAACTACCGGGGAACCCCAACTCCCCTAACCTGCACCTTCGCAAATTGACGCAGTGTATTCGGCGTTTTCGACCGACCACAGCAAACCGCTATTGACCGTAATTGTCAATGGCGCGTGGTATTTCCGTGGAGCGCGCGCAACGGAATCCCGTACCACGTGTACCACAGTTCGCCGCTATCAGGGCGTTCTGAATACATCATGAGTACCCACGCGTCGCCAGATGATGTGAGTTTCACCAGGGCGGATCTCGCTCCCATACTCGAAAGTCGCTCGTCCGTCGGCGGCCCACGTCATCTCAAAGATGCCGGCGGCCCCCTTCACGCCCTTCACCCGAAGACTCGATCGAAACGCTCCTGCTTTGAGGTCGGCTACGAAGTGCGCAACCACCGCTAGAAATGCTGCTTGCTGGTCAGCCGAGAGCGCGTCGAAGTCGGCGCCGAAGCGGGCCAACCAGGCAAAGGTGGGCACGCTCTGTCAGCGAGCGCGCCGCGGCCGCCCCGGAGCTTTTGCCCGACTCCCCAAGGCCGTGAGGAGCTCCTCGCCGGAGCCGAAGATTTCCAGACGATCGCCGGCAAGATCGGTATCCGCTTCCCGCTCCCCCGCCTGCCACTCCTTCGTCCAAAACCACGCCTGGGTGGCGTCAATGACCTTCTGCGGCCGGAGCAGAATCCCCTCGGCCGTGATCTCGGCATCCAGGAGATCGCCTTCTTCGAGATGTGCGGCGGCGCGGATCTCCTCGGGGAGAGTCAGTTGCCCTTTGGCCCGCAGTGTGGTTCTCGACATGAACCCCAGCCTAACAGACGTTCCAAATATCGGATAGTCCGATTTTCATACTTTGATGCGGCACAAGGTGGAACCCAGCGGGGTAATGCCCGCTTTGAGACACAGTCCCAGCTCAGCAACGGTTCACTTACTCCTCCGGCGGCTTGACCAGGCAAGACGCGTTCGGCGAGGCTCGCCTGTGGCGCTCTCCTTCCTCTACCGCTTCGTCCGCCGTGTCATCGCGGTGGTTTGGGTCCATCGGATGGACGCAGTGGCCAAGGACGCCGAGATCCTCGTGTGCGCCATCAGCTGGCCGTGCTCCAGCGCCAGGTCGCCCGTCCCCGCTTCACTTGGTCAGATCGAGCCCTCGTGAGTGCCCTCGCTCGCCTGGTCCCTCGTGAGCTGTGGACGTCCTTTCTCGTCACGCCCGAGACGATCCTTCGCTGGCATCGCCCTCGTTCGACGACGGTGGACCTATCCCCACCGGAAGCCCGGCCGTCCGGCCCTGCCTCAAGAGACCGTCGAACTTATCCTTCGGCACGCGAGAATCCGCGCTGGGGCTACCTGCGCATCGTGGGCGAGCTGAAGAAGCTCCGCGTCGCCGTCTCCAAGACCAGCGTCGCCACGGTCCTGGCCCGCCATCGCCTCCCGCCCGCGCCACGGCGCTCGGGCCCTGGCTGGAGCGAGCTCCTGCGCTCCCAGGCCAAGGGCATCTTGGCCACCGACTTCTTAGCCGTCGACACGATCACGCTGCGGCGCTTCTACGTGCTCTTCGTGATTGAGATCGACCGGCGACGGGTGCACCTCCTCGGTGTCACCGCCAACCCCATCGGTCCCTGGGTCACCCAGGTGGCCCGCAGCTTCGCCTCCAACCTCGAAGAGGCCGGGCGCCACTTCCGGTTTCTCATCCGTGATCGCGACACCAAGTTCACCGCAAGCTTCGACGCCGTGCTCGCCACCATCGGCATCGAGGCCCTACGAACCCCGGTCGCCTCACCGAAGGCGAACGCTTTCGCCGAGCGGTTCGTGCGGACCGTCCGCCAGGACTGCCTCGACCACCTCCTCGTCGTCTCACAACGACGTCTGGAGACCGTGCTCGACGAGTACGTCTGCCATTACAATGAAGCCAGGCCCCACCGCGGTCTCGATCTCGACCCACCGCTCCCCGCCCGGCGATCTCGACCACCGGTGACGGCAAGGTCATCCGTCGCGACGTCCTGCTGACATAGATCTTCCGTTCCTACCTCAGGACCTCACACCTCCCGACGACATCAACACGTGGAGGTGAGGTGGCGAGCATTACAACCGACCGCACTGGGGCCAGGATCCGTTTTCGGACCTTACGGCCTACGGCGACGCCTTGACGACAACAGCGACAGCGCCGGAGTACCCTGCCGGGTTCTGCTTGGCCGTCGGTTGGACGGTGCTCGACACATTGGTGTCGTAGGCCACGACGTCGTCGTCGGCGGTGATGGCGTAGGTGAAACCCGACGTGGACCCGGCCGAGGCGTATTTGCCCACGGCACCATAACCCATGTAGAGCTCACCGGTGCCGCCCGGGGTGAGCTTCGGGAAGGTGACCGTCGTCGACGAGGAGTTGGACAGGCTCCCGGCCTGGTCGAGGCTCCATATCGTGGACGCCCCGCTCGAAGCGGAGAATTCATGGGCGGCGAGTCCAACGTAGACGTGGCGCACGTTGGTGGAGAAGCTCACCGTGATGGTCGACGACCCCGTGGCCGTGACCTTTCCCATCCACAGCTCGAGGTCGGCGTCGTCGTAGCCGTAGTAGGGCCCGTCGACCCTGGTCCACGTCGTCACCCCACCCCCCGACACCCCTGTCACCATTGCCGTGGAGCAGTAGACCTTGACCGCCAGCACCATCAGGTCACCGACGTGCTGGGGCGACACCGACAGACTCGAGGTGTCGTCGCCCGCCTTAGTAGCCAAGCCTCCCACCGAGGTGATGGTCTCAGTGGGAGGCGGAGGGGATCCCACCACCGTGAAGCACTCCGGCCCGGTCGACGTGTCAGAGGAACCGTTGTAGTTGGAGTCACCGGAGTAGCTGGCGAAGAAGCAGTAGTCGCCGGCCGCCAGCACGGGGTAGTTGCCCGACGACACCGTGACCGTGGGCGAGGTGCCCGAGGTCCCCGCGCTGCCGCTCGACAGGTTGACCTGGGACACCTGGGTGGGGCTGTCGGTGGTGGCGTTGCAGCCCGTGGGGCTGGTGGTGGCGTTCTCGCAGACGTAGAAGGTCACCGTCCCGCTGGGCGCGGGTCCGCTCGGGGCTCCGGTCACGGTGGCGCTGTCCGAGGCGTTGGTGCCCGGGGCGGTGGCCGCCGTGGCGGTGGTGGCCGTGGTGGAGGACGCCTTAGCCACCGCACCGGGCGACGCCTTGACGACAACAGCGACAGCGCCGGAGTACCCTGCCGGGTTCTGCTTGGCCGTCGGTTGGACGGTGCTCGACACATTGGTGTCGTAGGCCACGACGTCGTCGTCGGCGGTGATGGCGTAGGTGAAACCCGACGTGGACCCGGCCGAGGCGTATTTGCCCACGGCACCATAACCCATGTAGAGCTCACCGGTGCCGCCCGGGGTGAGCTTCGGGAAGGTGACCGTCGTCGACGAGGAGTTGGACAGGCTCCCGGCCTGGTCGAGGCTCCATATCGTGGACGCCCCGCTCGAAGCGGAGAATTCATGGGCGGCGAGTCCAACGTAGACGTGGCGCACGTTGGTGGAGAAGCTCACCGTGATGGTCGACGACCCCGTGGCCGTGACCTTTCCCATCCACAGCTCGAGGTCGGCGTCGTCGTAGCCGTAGTAGGGCCCGTCGACCCTGGTCCACGTCGTCACCCCACCCCCCGACACCCCTGTCACCATTGCCGTGGAGCAGTAGACCTTGACCGCCAGCACCATCAGGTCACCGACGTGCTGGGGCGACACCGACAGACTCGAGGTGTCGTCGCCCGCCTTAGTAGCCAAGCCTCCCACCGAGGTGATGGTCTCAGTGGGAGGCGGAGGGGATCCCACCACCGTGAAGCACTCCGGCCCGGTCGACGTGTCAGAGGAACCGGTGTAGTTGGAGTCACCGGAGTAGCTGGCGAAGAAGCAGTAGTCGCCGGCCGCCAGCACCGGGTAGTTGCCCGACGACACCGTGACCGTGGGCGAGGTGCCCGAGGTCCCCGCGCTGCCCATCGCCAGCTTGACCTGGGACACCTGGGTGGGGCTGTCGGTGGTGGCGTTGCAGCCCGTGGGGCTGGTGGTGGCGTTCTCGCAGACGTAGAAGGTCACCGTCCCGCTGGGCGCGGGTCCGCTCGGGGCTCCGGTCACGGTGGCGCTGTCCGAGGCGTTGGTGCCCGGGGCGGTGGCCGCCGTGGCGGTGGTGGCCGTGGTGGAGGACGCCGTGGCCACCGTGAAGCACTCCGGCCCGGTCGACGTGTCAGAGGAACCGGTGTAGTTGGAGTCACCGGAGTAGCTGGCGAAGAAGCAGTAGTCGCCGGCCGCCAGCACCGGGTAGTTGCCCGACGACACCGTGACCGTGGGCGAGGTGCCCGAGGTCCCCGCGCTGCCGCTCGACAGGTTGACCTGGGACACCTGGGTGGGGCTGTCGGTGGTGGCGTTGCAGCCCGTGGGGCTGGTGGTGGCGTTCTCGCAGACGTAGAAGGTCACCGTCCCGCTGGGCGCGGGTCCGCTCGGGGCTCCGGTCACGGTGGCGCTGTCCGAGGCGTTGGTGCCCGGGGCGGTGGCCGCCGTGGCGGTGGTGGCCGTGGTGGAGGACGCCGTGGCCACCGTGAAGCACTCCGGCCCGGTCGACGTGTCAGAGGAACCGGTGTAGTTGGAGTCACCGGAGTAGCTGGCGAAGAAGCAGTAGTCGCCGGCCGCCAGCACCGGGTAGTTGCCCGACGACACCGTGACCGTGGGCGAGGTGCCCGAGGTCCCCGCGCTGCCGCTCGACAGGTTGACCTGGGACACCTGGGTGGGGCTGTCGGTGGTGGCGTTGCAGCCCGTGGGGCTGGTGGTGGCGTTCTCGCAGACGTAGAAGGTCACCGTCCCGCTGGGCGCGGGTCCGCTCGGGGCTCCGGTCACGGTGGCGCTGTCCGAGGCGTTGGTGCCCGGGGCGGTGGCCGCCGTGGCGGTGGTGGCCGTGGTGGAGGACGCCGTGGCCACCGGCACTACGGTGAAGCACTCCGGCCCGGTCGACGTGTCAGATGAACCGGTGTAGTTGGAGTCACCGGAGTAGCTGGCGAAGAAGCAGTAGTCGCCGGCCGCCAGCACGGGGTAGTTGCCCGACGACACCGTGACCGTGGGCGAGGTGCCCGAAGTCCCCGCGCTGCCCATCGCCAGCTTGACCTGGGACACCTGGGTGGGGCTGTCGGTGGTGGCGTTGCAGCCCGTGGGGCTGGTGGTGGCGTTCTCGCAGACGTAGAAGGTCACCGTCCCGCTGGGCGCGGGTCCGCTCGGGGCTCCGGTCACGGTGGCGCTGTCCGAGGCGTTGGTGCCCGGGGCGGTGGCCGCCGTGGCGGTGGTGGCCGTGGTGGAGGACGCCGTGGCCACCGTGAAGCACTCCGGCCCGGTCGACGTGTCAGAGGAACCGGTGTAGTTGGAGTCACCGGAGTAGCTGGCGAAGAAGCAGTAGTCGCCGGCCGCCAGCACCGGGTAGTTGCCCGACGACACCGTGACCGTGGGCGAGGTGCCCGAGGTCCCCGCGCTGCCGCTCGACAGGTTGACCTGGGACACCTGGGTGGGGCTGTCGGTGGTGGCGTTGCAGCCCGTGGGGCTGGTGGTGGCGTTCTCGCAGACGTAGAAGGTCACCGTCCCGCTGGGCGCGGGTCCGCTCGGGGCTCCGGTCACGGTGGCGCTGTCCGAGGCGTTGGTGCCCGGGGCGGTGGCCGCCGTGGCGGTGGTGGCCGTGGTGGACGGGCTGGTTTGGGCCACCGTGTACTGCTCGATCAACGTCTGAGCCCCGAAACCGGTCACATTGCCGGAACCCGCAGCCCAGCAGTCGCTGGCGCTGACACAGAAGACCGCGCTGAGATCGTTGTTGCCCGTGCTGACATCAGCGCTGGTCACGATGGACCACGACGTGCCGTCGTAGTGCTCGGCCAGCGTCTGATCGGCCGAGCCATCGTAATACTCGCCCACAGCCTCACAATCGCTGCTGCTCGTACAGGTGACCTTCTGGAGATAGTTGGTGCTCGTACCCTGGGAGGGGGTGCTCGTCACGGACCACGACGTCCCGTCGTAGTACTCGGCCAGCGGCTCCTCGGTGGACCCGCTGACGTAGAGGCCCACCGCCCAGCAATCACCGCTGCTGTTGCATGTGACACCGGTCAGGCTGTTGCTCTTCGTGCCCTCGTCGGCGCTCGTCATGACGGACCACGAGGTGCCGTCGTAGTACTCGGCCAGCGTCTGATCGAGGGTGCCACTTTCATAGTCTCCGACGGCCCAGCAACTGCTGGCTCCGCTGCAGCTGACATCATCGAGATCGTTCGTCCCCGTACCATCGTTGGGACTGCTCACGATGGACCATGAGGTGCCGTTCCACTGCTCGACCAACGTCATACCTGGAGAGACACCCGGATCCAAACCGTATTGACCCACCGCCCAACAGTCCGTGGCGCTAACACAGGTCACTCCCGAGAGGTAGTTGGGTGCGGTCTGGTCCGGGCTGTTCACGATCGACCACGATGTGCCGTTGTAGTACTCGATCAGAGTCTGTTCGTCCGTGTTCCCGCCCGAGTCGCTGGAGTTGCCCACCGCCCAGCAGTCAGTGCTACTGAGACACGTGACGGCAACGAGCTCGTTGTAAGTGTCAGCGTTGGGGCTGTCCACGATCGACCAGGATGTGCCGTCGTAATGCTCGGTAAGTGTCAGATTCCCCGTCGGAGTACCGTAGCTACCGACAGCCCAGCAGTCGCTGGCGCTGTCACAGGAAACACCGCTCAGTCCCTGGTCGTCATTGCCCAGACCGACACCGGTCATGGACACCCACGATGTGCCGTCGTACATCTCGGTCAGCGGCGCGAGGTTATCGGTGCTCTCCGTCCCCACGGCCCAGCAGTCGCTGCTGGCGACGCAGCTGACGCCGTAGAGCGAATCGGTGGCGTCCGAGCCACCCGGATTCTCGCTAGTGCCGACGGACCACGACGTACCGTCGTAGTGCTCCACGAGCGTCCCCGGACCGACCGCCCAGCAGTCGCTGCCGCTGTTGCAGCTGACTCCATCCAAGACGTTGCTGCCCGTGCCCACATTGGGGGTGGTCACGATCGACCACGACGTGCCGTCGTACTGCTCTGCGAGTGTCTGGTTGTTCGTACCGCTCAAGTAATAGCCCACCGCCCAGCAGTCGCTGCTGCTCGTGCAGGTGACGCCTGTCAGGTAGTTGTCGTCCCCCGATTGATCTGCGCTGGTCACGATCGACCACGACGTCCCGTCGTAGTGCTCGGTGAGCGTCTGGCGGTTCGTCTCGATGTAGTAGCCCACCGCCCAGCAGTCACTGCTGCTGTTGCAGCTGACTCCATAGAGCTCGTTGAAACTTGTACCCTGGTTGGGGCTGCTCACCACCGACCATGACGTGCCGTTATAGTGCTCGGTGAGCGTCTGGTAGTTACCGCTGTTGAGGTAGTACCCCACCGCCCAGCAGTCGGAACTGGCGTCGCAAGTGACTGATTGCAACGTATTGTATGTATTCGTGCCGGCGTCGGCACTTGTCACCGCTGACCATGATGTGCCGTTGTATTGCTCGATCAGCGTCTGGGCCTCGGAGCTTGGGGTGTACTGGCCGACCGCCCAGCAGTCACTGGTGCTGACGCAGTACACGCCGTTCAGTTCGTCGAATTTGCGAGGGCCAGGGGCGGGGCTTACAGCAGCAGACCAGCCGGTGCCGTTCCATTGCATCGCCAGTTCTGCGCTGATGTCGTTGTTTCCGACCGCCCAGCAGTCGGTGGAACTGACACAGCTGACACTGTACAGAGAGCCGGTGCTCTCGTTGGGGCTGGGCGCAGTTGACCAGGAACCTGTGTTGGCTGAGCTTGGCAACACTGACATCACTGCGACGATTAGCGCAACGAGGGCGGTCGCTACTACAAGTCTTACGAGGTTCCATGACAAGAAGCCCCCTGCCCTCCTGACGGAATCCGTTCCATGGTGTGGCTGACTTCCCGCTGCCGAGCGGGGCTGGCGCACATTAGACATGGCTCCCCTTCTTGCAGCCACGCCTCACCATCAGTCTTGACTGATCTAGCCAGACGCTGGTCCGTGAGAGCGTTGGGGGCAACGGCAGTACCATTCCGCAAGGCGTCAATGGCCGTCCGCGTGCGAAGCACACATCGGTCCCAATATCGTCGATCAGAAGTAACCAAAAATAAGCGGCCGCCGCCACAATCGCCACCCCCGCCACTTCGGCATCTTGACGCTCACTCGGCAGGGCGTCCCCCGCGTCAAGCTCGCCTTCGTCGTGCCGAACACTCCATTCAAAGGATAAGAACAGAGATGGCCGGCGTCAACGGATACCTCCTAATCATCGCACCGAACGACCGCGCGGGCTGCCTCGTTGGTTGATGGGCTTCAGATTCTCCGGGCGGGATTGTGTGCGTCCTTTGCTCGCGGTTAGTGCCTGTCCGTCCCCGCGACCTAGAGAAACGTTCAGGGGTAGCCCTGTGCGTGCCGATTATTCATCCGATCAGGTCACGCTACGAGTCAGTACTCGTGAACCAGTCCCCCGGAACCTCCCTCCGTCGTAGTTGCCTCGAGTCGGGATTGTCGATTGGGTTCGGCGGAGCTCCCAGATTGCGCGGTGCCTGCTGGTCGAGAGATCGGTGCGGGCGGTGCTCGTTGTAGTGCCCGAAGTACTCGGTCAGGACCTGCTCGAGATCGCGCCGACCGAAGACGAGGGTCCGATCCAGGCACTCGCGACGGACGGTCCCCACGAAGCGCTCGTGAAGGATGCCACCCGAGGGTCGGCTCTCTACCAGGCACTTCTTCCTCCCCTGCGATCCTCTCGTCGCACCGCGACAATGACCCATGGCCTTTCGTCTCGCCGCTATCGGTCTCCGACAGATCCTTCGCCTGCTCTTGCTTCGGTGTCGCTCTTCCCGATCCAAAGACCTTGAGCTGTTGGTCTTGCGCCAAGAGCTCGAGGTGCTCAACCGACAGGTGCCCCCGCCGAGGTTCCGACCCGAAGAGCGATGGGTGCTCACGGTCCTCCAGTACCTGCGGCCAGCGCGCGATCGTCTGTCGTCGCTTGTCACGCCCGACACGATCCGCCGCTGGCACCGTGACCTGGTTCGGGCCAAGTGGCGCTACCGTCATCGGGTCGTCTCGCGGGGGCGGATCCCCGACCACGTGCGGCTTCTCGTCGGGCGCCTGGCCAGCGAGAACCCGACCTGGGGCTATTGCCGCCTGAGAGGAGAGCTCAAGAAGCTCGGTGCCGAGATCTCCACCACGAGCATCAGGCGAATCGTGGCCGAGAAGCGTCGACCCCCGGCAAAGCGCGAGACCTGGCGTCAGTTCATGAGGTCCCAGGCCTCGTCGATCATCACTAGTGACCTCTTCACCGTCGAGTCCGTTCGCTTGAAGACCCTCCACGTCCTGTTCTTCATCGACCTGCACACGAGGAAGGTCCTCATCGGTGGGGCGACCGACGGCGCCGCCAACGCCGCTTGGTGCGCCCAGATCGCCCGGAACCTGACCGAGGCGCGAGAAGGCCGCGACACAGCGATCCGCTACCTGGTTCATGACCGGGACAAGCGGTTCTGCCCAATCTTCGACGAGGTCTTCCGGGCCGAGTGGATCGAGATCCTGCGCACACCGTGGCGGGCACCGAAGGCCAACGCCTATGCCGAAAGGTTCATCCGGACAATCCGCACCGAGTGTCTCGATCGGGTGCTCCTTCTGGGCAAACGGCATCTTCGATCAGTATTGGAGACGTACGTCGAGCACTACAACTGCGAGCGACCTCATCGTGGGCTCGACCTTGTTGCTCCGCAGGGACCGGAAGACGTCTCGCCGCTAACGATCCACGACTCGGTCAGACGTCGGGACCTCTTGGGTGGCCTAATCCACGAGTACTACCGAAGAGCTGCGTAAGCCGCTGCGATTGGGGCATCCGCCAGCCTCAATCAAGTCATCGGAGACCCTCGAAATAGGGATCGGTCGCGCCCCCGGAAAGTTCGGCTTGCTCGGGTGCTCCGGAGTCGGGCTTTGCACGACCATAGTGACGATCCGCGGCCGCACTCAGGACACCGATTCTGAAGTGGCACCCTACAGGAGCGCGAACCACGGAATCTTGTACCACGTGCACCACATGGATTGGGTAACACATCGTCTTTTACACGAAACGCTGGCAGTACGACGGCGCGCGATCCAGGGCTTTAGCAGCGAGCGGACAACAAACCGGAAGATTGTGAACGCGCGATATCGGGCGGTTCGGGGGCACCTTTCAGGGAGTTCCGGGGGTGATGTATCCGGCAACGCCGAGCGGTCTTTGTCCCCAACCGGGGCAACCGGTACCGGTGATCTCGGTCGGCCTGTGGGTGGCCGGGTTGGCCCCGTCAGGGCGCACAGAACCGGTGCATTATCGGTAGGCTTGCTCGGGTCCTCATGCTCAGCCAAGGGGGCTGCGGCCGGTGGCGAACCAGTCAGCCAACATCGGCTCGAGCGACCTGCTCACCAGCTCGACGCGAGGTCCCCTGGGTCCGTGGCAGTACGCCCATAGCGCCGAGCCATCTGGCATGGGCGCCTTTACCTCAACTTGGAATCCGTTTTCGACAAGCGTCTGGATGTCTTCGTCGACATCGTCGGACCAGTAACCGAGGTGGTGGGCACCCGAATTCGACGGGACCCAAACCGTATCTGGCACGGTCTGCAGTACCTCGAGCCGGGGTTCGCTCATCGAGTAGGCGAAGTGGATTGGGACCACCCGATTACCGTCGGGAGTCCAGACTTCCTGCTCGACGGCCAGATCGTCGCACCAGCGATACCCCGCGACATCGGTGAACCATCGAAGCGCCGCGTCGAAGTCCTCGACGACGATGCCGGTGTGGTAGAAGTCCTCAGGCTTCATGCGACCTTCTCGGGGTTGGAGTGTTGTCAGGCACATCAGCCAAGGTTCGCGTCGGTGTCGAGGATCTCGGACCCCAGCCACTGCACTTCGCTGAAGTTCTCGCGTCCACTGGCTTCCAGGAGCTGTTCGAGAGCGGCGCGCTTGACCTGAAGGGCATCGCGGTCTCCGGGGTTGTGCCGAAGGACCATATCGGTCAGGTGTAAGGCGTGCAACGGACGCTGGGCGTGGAGGTGGTCACGAGCCCGTTCCGTGAATCGAGCCTTACCGCCGGCAAGCTCTAGGACATCTGGCCAGACCGCAGCGGCGGGCACGTGATAGAGCTCGGTTGTCGACTCGTATCGGAACCAGCCCGTGTGCTCCTCCCAGATGGCCCGCACGATCCAGGGCACCTTGCCGTGGAGCTGTGGAAGGGCCAATTCCAGGGGCAGCGTCACTTGTCTCATCAACGTCCAGAGGTCGGTTCCTTCGTTCATGCCGTCGATCGTCCTGTCCCGCAGGTAGATCGTGGCGTCGCGTACCTTCGCCAGCGTCTCGGGGATCATCGGTCCTCGAAACACGTCGTGGCCATTGACAAGCACCTGGGGCTTGAGGGCCATGATCCGCTCCACCGAGTGGATGAAGGCGATCGCGCTGCGTATCTTGTCGCCCCGGATCGTGTACAGGTTGGGCACGTGGCCGAACATCGGGCCGAGGAGGTTTCCCGTGAAGACGATCTGCTCCTCGGGCAGCCACACGGCGAGCGCATCGGTCGCCTCACCGCCGGAGACCGAGTACAGGTCGATGCGACGACCCCCGAGCTCCGTCGTATGGTTGTCGATGAACGAGGTCGTCACAACGGGTTCAGGCGGTAGGTTCGAGGTGTCGATGTCGGCCGTAAATCGACCCCAGAGCTTCAAGATTCGGCGGACGTAGAAGGGGTGAAGTCGACGCCAGTATTCGCGCACGTCGACATGGTTAGCCTGAGCGACCGTTTCGACTCCGGGCGCGTCGAAGTATGACCAACCTCCGACATGATCCGGATGGCCCTGCGTAAATACGATGGCGCGCAGCGGCCTGCTGCTCACACGGCCGAAGCGTGCCTTGATTTCTGCGGCCTCGAAGTCGAGCCCCGTGTTGATGAGCAGGTCGCCGTCGTCAGTAGTCACGAGATATGTGTTGGCGATCCCTCTCGACATGAAGACGCCGTCGCCAAGGTGCACCGCGTCCTGCGGACCTTCACCTCGTTTGATCAGCTCGTCCAGCGATTCTGGCACCGGCCCCTCCGAAGCGCCCTTGGCATCGCGAGACTAACGTTTGTTCCGTGCCTAGTTCTAGCTCCCGAACACAGGTCGTGACGGCGGATGCCCTTGCCAGCCAAGCCCGCGAGCGGGCGGGCCTGGAGGACTTTGGGGCGGACTCGTGGCGCGAGGGGCTTTCGATCCTCGTGCACACCCTCGAAGTCGCCCCCGATATCACCGTGACAGGACGCAATGACCTCTATCGCCAGTACGTCGACGCGCTCTGCAACCGGCTGCACGTCGTGGACTACGTCAAGCAGCATCCAGAGGTGCTCGGGGTGCCCATCGAGCGACCCGTGGTCATCCTTGGGTTACCTCGCACTGGAACGACCGTCGCCAGTTACCTCCTCGACCAGGACCCCAACCGGCGCTCGTTGTTGAACTGGGAAGCTGGGGATTCGGTACCACCAGCGACGACCGAGACGCTGCGCACCGATCCCCGGTGCCTAGCCAAAAAGGGAGTCCTCGACGGGTTCGCAGAGGCGCTCGAGGCCTCGCAGACGCCGATTCCCCATTGGGAGGAGGCGGACGGACCGACGGAGTGCACCTTCGTGCACAACCAAGACTTCAAGGCCTTCCTCTGGGAGGCATTCATGCCCACGCCCGCATATTCCGACTGGCTGCTCGCGGTCGACATGGCGAGCGCCTACGAGTACGAACGCACCCTGCTTCAGAATGCTCCAGTCACACGCCCCGGGGACTTGGTCGCTAAAGATGCCCTCGCATGCTGTCCACATCGAGGCGTTGCTCGCGACGTTCCCCGATGCGCGCATCGTGTGGGCTCATCGAGATCCATTCAAAGCCACCGCTTCGCTGCTTAACATGAATCATCTCGCTCGCAGCATGATGGTGCCAAACCCGGACATCGTGGGCTTCGTTCCCACGGTTTTGAAGCAGGCGCGAGCGCACGTCGAACGACCCCTGGCGGCGCGCCGACGCATCGGTGATGACCGGTTCTTCGACCTCCACTACGCGGCCCTGATGCGTGACCCCATTGGCCAAATGCGGGAGCTCTATGAGTGGGCGGGTGACGACCTCGCGCCTTCCGTGGAGACGGCCATGCACCGCTGGTTGGATACCCATCCACAGGACCGCTTCGGTATGAAGCCCTATTCGCTCGATGCGTACGGGCTCACCATCTCCGACCTCGAGCCATTGTACGAGGAGTACCTGTCGACGTTTGGCATCGAGCTAGAGGGGGTGTAATGAAGGCGGCGATCACGACCGAAGCTGGCTTCTTTGAGGTCGTCACACTTCCTGACCCGTCCCCCAAACCCGACGAGTTGGTCGTTCGCGTCGGGGCCTGTGGGGTGTGTGGCTCCGACATCAAGGCCCGGCCGTTCATGCAACCTGGCACGGTAATGGGACACGAGTTCGGTGGTGAGGTCGTGGCCGTCGGAGCGGCAGCCCGTGAGGAGGGCTGGCGAGAGGAGACCCACGCCGCCGTACTCCCGGTCGTCTCCTGTGGATCTTGCCAGTGGTGCGTCACCGGCGACGTGGCTCATTGCGCTTCCGTCCGTTTCATCGGAATGGGCACGGACCGCGGAGGGTTCGCAGAGTTTGCCGCTGTGCCAGCTCGGCACGCCTTCCGTGTGCCGGGCGATCTACCATCGCTTTACGCGGCCCTGGTGGAACCGTTTGCCGTGGGATTGCACGCCGTCAACGCCACCCAGGTCGGCCAGGGCGATCACGTGCTCGTCATCGGCGCCGGAGGCGTCGGGCTCACGACGGTGGCATGGCTGCAGGCTCGAGGCGCCGGACGGGTCACAGCGGTCGACCCGGACGCCGATCGGCGGGAGGCGGCGTTGGTCACGGGTGCCCATGATGTGCTCGCCTCGATCGATGACGCCGTACGCGAGGGCTACGACTCCGTTGTCGAGTGCGTCGGCCACCCGGAGTTGGTGGCCGCGGCCCCCGCATGCGTCCGTGCTCGTGGGCGGGTCGTCGTGGCCGGCGCCTGCGACCGGCCGATCGTGGTTGAGCCGGTGTCAGCGCTCTTGAAGGAGCTCACGCTCCGATTCTCGGTCTGCTACCGACCGAATGAGTTCCGAGAGGTGATCGACGCGTTCGCCTCCGGAGTGATCGACCCATCGAAGGTGGTAGGGTCGGTCCTAAGCCTCGACCAGCTTGGCGAGGCATTCGACATGGTGCAGACCGCTCGCTCGGATGGGCGTGTGCTCGTTGCGCCATCGGGATGACCGACCTATAAGCCCAGGTACTGGTCGACGTCTGGAGGAAGCCTTCCACCGTAGAAGCCACGCATATTCGGGGATCCCGCGCACGTGATGTACCCATCTCGACCCGGACGGGATGTGCCGGAGGTGTGCGCCCATCCCCGGAGGGACCCGAGCAGTATTCGCGGCCCCCTGAGCGATTACGGATGGCGCCTGGTCAGTCAGGGTTCCACCTGCGTGGTCTTAACTGGACGATTCGCGACCGATCGCTCGACCGAGGCATTTCCTCAACCCCAAGAACTGATTGGGGTGGGGACGATGGAAGTCCGACCGGCTTCCAGACGGTGGGCTGACCATGTCCTTCGGCAAGCTCGGCTCCTTCTCATTTTATAGGATGCGGTCATGGCGAACGAGAACGAAACCGTAGGGCAGCGACTCCGGTCGATGCGTCAGGCACGGGGGCACACGCTGGCCGAGGTCGCCGAGCGGTCGGGGCTGTCCATCCCGTACATCTCGAACCTGGAAATGGATCGCGCTAATCCAACCCTTGAAGCCCTTGAGTCTCTGGCCCAATCCTTGGACGTTCCGATGGCCAGCCTGGTTGGCAACAGCAGCCCCACCGTGCCTCTCCAGGAGGTATTGGCGTCGGCCCCGCAGTCGCTGGTCCAATTCTCCCGTTCCCCCGACTTCCAAAAGACCGTGCAGGAGCTGGCCGATCGACAGGGCGAGTCGCTTGACGTAATGCGCCAACGAGTGTTGGCGGGCATGGCGTCGTCGACCCAGCGCAGCGCGGACGAGCCCACGGAAGACCATTGGCAGCGAATCTTGGGTATGTACGCCCTGATTCTGAAGCCAAGCAAACGCGGCTTGGCCCTCGAAGCGCGCCACGAATGCGCTCGTGACCACCGACGATTCGAGCTCAATGCCACGGACCCGAGCCACTCTGTACAGCTAGGTGAGCATCAGGAAAAAGCCCGAGCGCGACGGCCTCCAGTGCTTCGGTCGACGGTTCCTGCGGTTCGCTGCGCCGCCCGAGCGATTCACACCTGCGGTGGCCCAGGCCTATTGACCAATAGCTAGCCGTTTGGCTACTTTTGCCTAGGCCAGTCGTTGCGTAAAGGGGGTGCCGTCGTGACAGAAATCGACGACAACGTGAAGAACAAGTTGTCGGACGTTCGGAAGGTTGGCGCGAACTACGAGGAGCACCAGCAGGAGGTTGGGCTCGATATACCAGTCGATTTGGTGCACTTCAAGAAGTTCCCTGTCGTCGATCCTCCGGGCAAGTACAAGAAAGAGGGCCACGATACGCGGTCCGATATCAGTCCCGACGACAGCCTCGAACTGCCCGACTACGGCGGTCCGTTCAACCAGAACCTGAGGTTCTCGGATTTCTCGAACGATGCGCTCATCAACATGCTGGGGATGAGTGACGAGTACTACAGGGTGTGCATCGAGGGCTGGGCGGACTCGGTTGCGGAGCGCTATGGACGCGACGACATGCACCGCATCCAATCGGAAGCTTGGCGGGACATGATTCTTCCCCAACTGCGGGGGATGATCGACGAATGGATGGAGCTCACCGGCGATGAGGCCGAGGCCCTCATCACCGAGACGCAAAAGGAGGTGGCGGCCCAGGTCACGGCGGGGCGTGTGGTCCTCGTCAACCCCTACAAACCCGGGCCGGAATGGGCGCAGTACACAAAAGAGCGCCTGGTGAAGCTGGCGCTCGGGAGCCATGAATTCCTGCTGGCAGCTATCGAGTCGTGGGCCCTCGCGATCGTCATGAGGGACGGCCTCGACGAGATGTTCGCCTTCCAGTGGGCTCTGTGGAGTGAGAAGCTGCTGCCCGCGGCAAAAGACATCAAGGCGCGCTGGATGAGGATCTCCGGTGACACGGTCGAAGCCTTCATGAAGGATATTCAGGTGGACGCGACCTCATTCCCCGGTAAGGCCTTCGAATTGACATTCGAGATGCCCGAGGAGGAAGTCGGAATCTTCACGTTTAACAAATGCGTTTCGGTCGACCAATGGGAAGCAATGGGTCGCCCCGACATCGCCGAGAAGGCGTCTCATACCTCGTGTCCCGCCGCCATTATCGAGACGGCGAAGATGTACAACCCGAATATGAAAGTCGAAATCTTGGCGATTCCGCCACGTGTGAGCAAAGACGATGTCTGTTGCAAGTGGCGGCTGTCCATTCGGGACGAATCAGATCCCGAGTACGTTCGCACCGAAGAGGGCACCGGGCAGACTACCGCTTAGTTTGGGGAGCACGCTGCGAAACGCTGAGCTGAACGTCCGTTTCGGTCTCGCGCTGTTGTCGGTTGAGCCGCCTTTCTACGCCCAAATCGACAAGGTCCCCGCTGTGCTCGGCCCGGCGAAGATCATATGATCAGCGGCTAGTACCGGGCGGTTGCCTCCAGCAGCGTCAGACGAAGGGTTACGGCGCCCCTGGTTTCATGTTCATGGCAGGGAGGAGGCGACGGGCCAACTGTTGCAGCTGGGATCGGAGCATCTCGTCGTCAAGGCCTGCGACGAGGGGGTGCGTAACTGTGCCGCTGACAGCGGCGGTCAGCATGGCGGTCGAAACGCGCGCTTCGTGTCCGTCGTCACCCATAAGGATGCGAGTCATTCGATCCATGACGTTGCGGAACGATGCGTGCTCGGCAAAGAAGCGGACGATCACCGGATCGTTCAGGATGGTGCTCACTGTGCGCCGGTGAGCCACCGCGAGGTCGACGATCCCTGTCACCAGCGTCTTACGAGCCCGCGTTCGCGAGGGCTCAGCCTCAGCTGCATCGACCACGGCCTCCAGCCTTGCAAGCTCGGCTTCGGCTACGACCAGAACGATCTCGTCCTTGGTGTTGTACTGGTGGTAGACCGCAGCCTTCGTCACGCCGATGGTGTCGGCAATCATTTGCAAGGAGGTCCCTCCAACACCGTTGCGAGCGAACAGTTCCAGGGCGGAGCTGATGATCCGAGCTTGCGCGGCGCTGGGTATGGGCCGAGTGACTTTGTGCGCGTCCACAGCCCCGGGATCACTCATCAAGCCAAAGTAGTGAGTTGATCGGCTAGTTCAATCGCCATCGTCCTCACCCAAGGCATCTCCCAAGAGATCCCAGGAGCCGAGTCAGGGGCCCGGTTGATGATGTCACATCCCTCCCTCGACGGTGCCAACTAGGATCACCCTAGCCATCAACGAGCTCACCACATGACCGAATGGACGCGCTCATCCACGAGTACGAGCTTGTGGCGTAACGGCACTGGATTGAGTTTCGGACCATACGGGTCCTCGGTCACCAGGAGATGTCTCATACTGGCCAGGGCCGGTGCCAAGGTCAGGGTGTAATATCATAGCCTGGGTGGCCACGGCGGTGGATGAGGGGAACGACAAGGTTGCCTCGCATGCCACGTTGCTCGACGAGGCAGGTGGAAGTGAGACGACACCTCGACACCAACGAACTCGGCATCGACCTCACCAGTGGCACCCTTTACGCAAAGGGCTTCCCGCATGAGGTCTTTTCTGTTCTGCGCCAGAGCGCTCCTGTGACGTGGCAGGCGTTTCCTGAACGGTTTCCAGGCAACCACGACGACGGATTTTGGGTGCTCTCGAAGCATGAGGACGTCCAGGCCGTGAGCCGACAGCCCTGAACTCTTCAGTGCCTTTGACGGGCCTCAACTCAGCCACCAGCCCGAGATCGCCGGGTCGATGCTCGTCAGTATGGACGGGTCGGACCACGTCCGGCAGAGGAGGCTCGTCAGCGCCGGGTTCACGCCGCGCATGGTGAAGCATCTCGAACTGCAGATCCGGCAATGGGCCGAGTCGATTGTTGATCGTGCGCTCCAACAAGGGGAATGCGACTTCGTCGTCGAGATCGCCTACAAGCTTCCGATGCACGTGATCGCCGACATCGTCGGCATCCCAATCGAGGATCGTGACTGGCTCTTCACTCTCACGAATGAAGCTCTGCAAGGCGGTTTGCCGAGAACCCGCGACCACCTGAAGAGCAGTCTCGAGGCGCCAGATTCAAATGTTCGAATATGCCCACAGGCTGGGGCAGGAGAAGCGCGGTCAATCCACAGGACGACGTTTGGACGATCCTGTCGACGGTCGAGATCGAAACCGACGATGGCGAGCAGGACCACGCTCAGCGAGATTGAGCTTGATCTGTTCTTCATGCTGCTCACCATTGCCGGGAGCGAGACCACCCGAAACGCCGTGTCCCAAGGCCTGGTTGCGCTACTCGACCATCCTGAACAGCTCGAGCAACTCCGCAGCGACCCCGGGGCGATTCCGCTCGCAGTGGAGGAGATCCTCCGGTGGTCCTCGCCGGTTTCATACTTCGCCCGAAGGGCTACGCAGGACACTGAAATCCGCGGCGTGCCCATCGCCCGGGGCGACAGGGTGACCATGTGGTTCCCATCCGCCAATCGAGACGAGGACGTCTTCGATCAGCCCTATCCGCTTCGACATCACCCGGAGCCCGAACCCTCACGTCGACCTTCGGCGGTGGTGGCGTGCACTTCTGCCTCGGCGCCCACTTGGCCCGCCGGAACTCGCCACACTCCTAGAGGTTCTCTTCGAACGCACCCGCGCACATCGAGCTGGCAGGAGCTCCCTCCTACACGCTCCCTTGGGATCTTCAATCCGATTCTGCTCTTCATGCGGGAGTTGCCGATCCGGGTGGCGTAAAGCCTTCTCTCCTCGTACCAGAGCCCGGAAGCTGGGATCTCGCCATGAGGTATCTCGGATATGAAGCCCTTTCATTTTGCTCGGCGGCACAGTCCGCTGGGTCAGATCCGTTTCCCAGAAGGGTGGGTGAGCCAGACCCCGGCAGCCACGTGTTCGGGTTCGCGTATGGGTTCCTGTCGGCGTTCCGCAGGGACGGTCAATCCTCGGGAACATCGAACTCGATCCGCTCTGGGACCGGCCTGAGAAGTCCCCGAGAGACCAGTCCTCGATCCTCGGCCCAGACAAGAATGGGAGGAAGGACTGACACCTAAACCGGGTACATCGTCACCTCGCTCGACCAGAACGTTGGCCCGCACCCCGGTAAGATGTGATCATGCCGTCAGACCGACTTCCGCCGCAGTTCCCTGCATTCGACAACGTCGAGGACGAACGCAAGCACCGCAAGCAGCGCCTCGCCGCCGCTTTCCGCTTGTTCGGACAGTTCGGATTCGACGAAGGGGTCGCGGGTCATATCACCGCACGAGATCCCGAGCTGCTCGACCACTTCTGGGTCAACCCACTCGGGATGAACTTCAAGCACATCCGCGTCAAGGATCTAATCCTCGTCAACGATCGTGGTGAGGTCGTCGACGGCAACTGGCCGGTGAATGCGGCCGCGTTCGCGATCCATTCGCAGATCCATGCGGCGAGGCCGGACGTGATCGCTGCCGCGCACGCTCACTCGGTGCACGGCAAGGCGTGGTCGTCGTTGCGCCGGCCGCTCGACCCCCTGACCCAGGACTCGTGCGCGTTCTATGGCGACCATGCGTTGTTCGACGACTACACCGGCGTCGTGCTCGACCTCGAGGAAGGCAAGCGAATCGCGCACGCACTCGGCGCGCACAAAGCCGTCATTCTGTCGAACCATGGCTTACTGACCGTCGGGCAGACATCGGTCGACGAGGCAGCATGGTGGTTCATCACGATGGAGCGCACGTGCCAGGCGCAGTTGCTAGCGGAGGCGGCGGGCAGGCCTGTGCTCATCGATCCCGATCAAGCGCAGAAGACCGCGCGACAGGTCGGACTGCCACGGACCGGATGGCTGTCATTCCAACCCCTTTACGAGTGGATCGTGTCGATCCAGCCCGACTTGCTCGAGGAGTGAGCCGGGCTGGCCCCGGAGCTGGTATCTGCCGGTCAAGGGACTGTGGCCACGCGGGACCACCCATACCCGGGTACCTCGACGTGGATGATCTCCGGGACCCCGGCGAGTAGACGGGGCATCTGCGACAAGGCGTCCTTGAAATGGTTCGATTCGAAAATGGGCCTGTCCCGCTCCGGCGTCACGGAAGACCTCGATCAGCACCCAGAGTCGGGTCGTCGGCACTCCGGTACCAATCGATGGAGATACTGCCCGGCTCTGCCCGTGTCGCCTTCGTGAAGTCCTCTACCAGGAAGGGCAAGTCATCGGCGTACCTGGAACGTACGGGTTGTTTGACGACGATGAAACCGGCGAGCGCGGGGAAATCGCATCAACACTCTGCCGCGAGCGGCCAATTCTCATGGTGGCGATGACCGTGTGCCGACCCGACCGGCGCAGAGCGGCCACCCACAACACCAGGAGCTCCCGCTGACGCTAAGACACCGTCGAGTGAACAACACGTGCCCGTTCAACACATGGAGGGCGTGGGCCAGCTCAGGATGATGGACCAGCGTCTCGAGGGCGTTCAGCCCTTTGGAGCGACCTTCCCGCTTGAATGGTGCAAAAGCGCAAATTGACAGGGCGCATCGCGGCGATGGCAGCGCGCATCTTCCGGCCATTGCTTCGATGGAGCGGCGCGATACCGGCCACGTCAGGTGTTGCTCCCTCCGCCGGTCAAGAGACTTCACTCACGTGATCCCAGCCGTCGCCGGGCGCCTCGACGTGGATGATCTCGGGGACCCCGGCGAGCAGGTGGGGCATCTCCGACATCGCCGCCTTGAAGTGGGCCGACTGAACGTGGGCATCTCCTGCCTCGGCATCACGGAAGACCTCGACCAACACCCACAGATTGGGGTCTTCGGCACTCCGGTACCAATCGAAGGAGATATTGCCCGGCTCTGCCCGTGTCGCCCTTGTGAACTCCTGTACCAGGGACGGCCAATCATCCGCGTATTTGGAGCGCACCGGTTGTTTGACGATGACGACAATCATCTGAATCTCCTCTTCTCCTACGGGATCAGCCCGTCTCTGTTCCGGTGCGGGGAATTCCAGTTACAGCCGGGTCGGGCAGTGCAGTTTATACGTGCTTGGAGGGTCCATGGTTGTAATCTGGCAGCCCACAACCCGAGCTCGACGCATCGCTCGCCGCCCATGCGGTGCTCGGGCAGCTCTCGGATCACCTGTGGCAGAACACCCGGCCCACTCAACGCGAGATTGCGTGGGTTACCGCCGACTTCCGCGTGAGCGCGGCCCCGAGAAGTTGTGCTGGCGACGCGGTGGCGTTCAGCCGAAGGTGATCTGACCGGTCGTCATGGCGCCGACTACGCCACCGTCGACAAGAAGGTCAGTACCGGTGATGAACGACGACGCCGGGCTCAGGAGGAATTCGGCGGCGGCGGCGATGTCGTCAGGCGTGCCCAGGCGCCCCGTTCCTGACCCCTCCACCATGGCCTGCATGAAGGAGCCCGCGCCCCCAGCGAGCTCGGCCTGGCCCATGGCAGTAGAAATTACGCCGGGGCTGATCGAGTTCACCCGGGCTCCTTTGCGGCCCCACTCGACGCTGGCGGCACGCACCCGCAGCTGGTTGGCCCGCTTGGCGTATGAGTAGGCGAGTCCGTCGTCGGGGTGTCGGGACGGGTCGAGGCAGGCCAGCTCGGAGAGCTCACGGGCTGGTGTGCGCGCCAATTGGTGTTCCTCCTCGGCGTCTATTGCTGGTCCCATATAGGCGGCCATCGAGGAAATGACGACACCCGCACCGCCCGGGGCGACGACCTTGGCGAACTCCTCGAGGACAAACGCCACGCCCAGGAGATCGACGCGTATAACCACCTCGGCAGGAGCCTGCACCGGGGACAATCCGGCGGTGTGGACGACGGTGTGCACTGCGCCGGTGTCGGCGGCTGTGGCAGCCAACCGGGCAACCGCGTCCGAATCGGACACATCGACCTGCGACGTCATCACGTCGTGGCCCTCGCCGGACAAGGCCGAGCCGACGGCGGCGAGAGTCTTCTCGTCGAAGTCGGCAAGGAGCAGCGCCCGCCCCGATCCCAGGCGTCGTGCTATCGCGTGGCCCATGCCACCGACACCGATCACCACGAAGACGTCGCGCATCGCTGCTTCCCTCTCGTCGGTACCGACCCGAGTTGTGCAGCTTACCCAGTGAGACAACTATGGACTACATGAGCACGCCGAAAGAAGCCGAAGCAAACGGTGGAGCGGGGGCCCGCCGACACGACACCACACTTCGCCATGAGCGAGCAGCCGAGACCCGGGAGCGGATCGTGGACGCGACGAGGATCAACTCGCGCGCGAAAGCCGGCCCCTCGTCTAGCGACGGCCGCTATCCGCACTACTAGCGGTGGCGAGAACTTTCACGTGGAAGCCTTGACCGGACATCCAGACACTGTTCGACCAACCGAGGTGAGAGCGGAGGTGGCCCTCCGAGCCTTTTGACCTTACGTTTGTCGGCTCCGTCGCCGTGTTGCGTCTCGATTTCTCACCTCTTGGCGCCAGGGCATTCACAGACACGACCTGGATCCGTTTGTGGACGACGCTAGACGCTGACCAAAACGTTCTCGCCCTCGCTACCGTCGTAAACCTTGGGGCGACGCCAAGGTTGGACCTGTCCACGATCGGCCCAAAGGATGAAGTGTGTGGGCATCAATCGGAGGAAGGCAGGGGTTTGGCGGCCTTTACTGCCAGCGCCTTGCCGTCAAAAGTCAGCGTCCCGTCTCCGCCCTTGGAGCACAGGACCTCCAGGCCCGACACCTCGTCTTCGTAGCGCTTGCCGAGGAGCGTGGGCTCGGCCAGCGCCGGGTCGACACTGCCGCCCGGCGCGTCGCTTCCGACCGGCACCATGTCGACACCCCCACAGCCAAGATGGTGGTCACCCTCGATCGGCCGCACCACCACCACCTCTGTGTCCGACACGACGCTCTTCCAACGAGATCCGGCGGTGAGTTCCATCCTCTTCCTTGTTCTTCTGAGTCTTGTGCTGAAACGTCAACTTCATCTGAACGTCAGAGATCCGAACCGACAGACTGGCGGGTTAGCTCCTCGCGCACGACCCGGCGCAGCAACTTGCCGGTGTCGGTGTAGGGAAGCTCGTCGAACACAACAACAATGTCCGGCGTCTTCGAGCCCCGCAGTTGTGCACGAGCCCACGAACGGATGTCATCGGGTGTTGTCACCGCACCCTTCACGAGCACCACTGCGGCGGCGATCCGCTGGCCCCACTCCTCGTCGTCGATGCCGACCACGGCGCAGTCAGACACGTCGTCGTGGGTGAGCAGCACATCCTCGATCTCAGCCGGGGCGATGTTCTCGCTGCCGCGAATGATGGTCTCGTCCGAGCGACCCTCGACGAAGACGTAGCCGGCCTCGTCGACATGGCCGCGGTCGCGGGTGGCGAACCAGCCATCGGCGGCCCCGCCGGCACCTACGTACTCGCCTGCCACCTGCTCTCCCCGCACGTAGATATCGCCGCTCACGCCTGGAGCGCAGCCACGATCCTCTTCGTCGCGAATCTCGATCTCGACGCCGGGCAGCGGCAGCCCTGCCGATCCTATGCGCGCCCGCACCGCCGGGTCGTCACTGGCGAGAGCTCGGCGATGGTCGTCGGGACCGAGCACCGAGATGGTGGAGCTCGTCTCGGTGAGCCCGTATGCGTTAGTGAAGGCGACGTCAGGGAAAAGCTGCAGTGCCTTCAGGATCACAGCAGCCGGCATCTTGGCGCCGCCATAGGAGATGGTGCGAAGGATCGGCACGTCCGCCTGCATGCCGCCGAGCGCGGCCACAATCCGGGCCAACATGGTCGGCACAACCATGGCGTGGGTGATCGACTGCTCCCGGACGACCTGCAGCCAGCGCTCGGGGTCGAAGGCGTCGAGATAGACCACACGCCGGCCCATGTACAGGTTTGAAAGCAGGTTCGTGACACCAGCGATGTGATACGGCGGCACGCTCACCAGGGCCGCCTCGTCGGGGGCGGCGCTGCCGAACTCCACCGTGCCGATGACGTAGGCAGCCAGGTGACGGTGGCGCAGCAGGGCCGCCTTGGGCGCCGCTGTCGTGCCGCTCGTGTAGAGCAACAGCGCCACGTCATCGGGGTCGAGCGGCGCCGCACCGGCGAACGGTGTCGCCTCAAGGGCGCCGTCCACGAATGCGCCAGCGTCGAAGATGCGGCGTGCCCCCAGCCGCTCCAACCGCCCGCCCTGGTCGGCCGACGCAACGGCCAGCTCGTCCTCGGTGACGATCTGCCCGAGCTGGGCGTCGGCCAGACGGTAGTTGAGCGGTACGAACCCGAAGGCGCGCTGCCACAGCGCCGAAGAGCGTCACGGGAAAGGCGAGCCCGTTGGCACCGCAGAACGCGACCCGGCTGCCGCCAGCGTCGCGCAGCAAGGTCGCCGCTCCACCGGCCGCCGCTTGCAGCTGGCCGGTGGTGAGGCCGCGGCCATCGGGACCGGTGACAGCCGTGCGTCCTTCGTCGAGCGAAGCGGCCATTCTGAGCAGCAGTTCGAGGTCCATCTACGCGTCCATCTTGGGCGCCGGGCGCCAGAGTGTGACGAGCAGCAGTGCGGCACCGAGGAGGACGGCACCGAGAGCGAGACGGGCGATCAACCACGCGGCGTCGAGCGAGGACTCCGCCAGGGTCCCGACCATCAGCTGCATGAGCTCGCCCGTCCCCTCATTCGGATCCCCGAGCCGGCCGCCGCGCGTGTCGGTCGGTTGGTCGTCATCGCCGGAAATCTTGCCATCGTCGAGGCCATGGCCGGAAACCCGGTTCCCGGCAGGCCGTGCGCGTTACCCTGGGTAGACCCGCCCCTGACCCACGAGAGGAGTCCGGTTGCCGACTGCTTCGCAGCCCGAGAGCGGCAAACCAAACGCTCCACTCTCGCAGAAGGGGGCTCAGACCAGGGTGAGGCTGCTCCAGGCGGCCAAGAAGGTCTTCGAGGAGGATGGTTTCCTCGAGGCCCGCATCTCCGACATCGCCGAGCGGGCCGGGCTGTCGCACGGATCCTTCTATCACTACTTCGACTCCAAGGAGGAGATCTTCCGCGAAGTGGCCGAGTCCGTCGAGGAGCAACTCAGCGCGCCGATGGCGGGCGTCATCCTCGACCCCGAGTCCAATGCGCCGCCACCCGAGCGCATCCGTGAGGCACTGCGACGGCATCTCGAGAGCTACCGGCGCGAGGCCAAGATGATCGGCGTCATCGAACAGATGTCGCGCTACGACAAACAGCTCAACGACCTCCGCATGGCCCGCCACGACCACTACTCCAGGCAGGTGGCGGACTCCATCCGCGCCCTGCAGCAGCACGGGCTCGCCGACCCGGAGATAGACCCGAAGATCGCCGCCGCCGCGCTCGGCGCCATGACCAGCCGCTTCCCCGAGATGTGGCTGGTCCAGGGAGCGATCACCTGCAGCTTCGGCAAGGCGGTCGAACAGCTCACCAAGATGTTCGTCAATTCCCTCGGCCTCACCGAGGAGCGCGCCGGCACGGGGCGGAGAACGAAGGCCAGCTGACGCAGCCGGCGGTGTGGGGAGCGCCCCGACCTCGCGCGCTTCCGACGTACGGGGAGGGCGCGATAATCTCGTTCACGACGTAGACGTCGAGGCGGGAGGCTCAGTGTGAGAGTGATCGTCATCGGCGCCTCGAGCGGACTCGGCCGCTGCATCGCCACCGGGCTCGCCCGCCGGGGAGATCAGGTCGCGGTGATGGCCCGTCGCCAGGAGATGTTGGTGGAGGCGGCCAAGGAAGCGGGGCCCGGCACGCTCGCCATCGCCTGTGATGTCACTGACCAGGACTCGTGTCGCCGTGCCATCGACGAGGCCGCCGAGGGCCTCGGGGGGATCGACGCGCTCGTCTACACCGTCGGCGTAGGACACCTGGCCCGCCTTGTCGATACCGACGCGGAGACCTGGCGCTCCACCTTCGACACCAACGTCATCGGCGCCGCTCTCGTCACGGCCGCGGCGATCCCCCACCTGACCGAGTCCGGTGGGGTCGCCGCCTATCTGTCGTCGGTGAGCGCCTCGATGACACCACCATGGCCCGGTCTCGGTGCCTATGCGGTGAGCAAGGCCGCCCTCGACAAGCTCGTCGAGGCCTGGCGGGCGGAGCATCCACGGCTCGGCTTCACCCGGGTCGTCGTCGGTGACTGCGCCGGAGGCGACGGCGATTCGATGACCCAGTTCGCCTCCCGATGGGACATGAGCCTCTTCGGCGAACTCCATGCAACGTGGGCGGCACGCAGCTACCTGAGCGGCACCGTCATGGACGTGGAGAACCTCGTGCACACGGTCCACCATGTGCTGCACCTGGGTGGGGACACCATCGTCTCGTCGGTGATCGTAGCCCCCCGGCCGGTGGTGTGAACCCAGGGTTGCAGGCTGCCGCCTTGGGATCCCGGTTCCGGCCCTGACTTCGGTCAGAGGGTGCATGGAGACGAGGATGTCGGCCTCCACCACCTTCTGCCAGAACGGGTCGAACTCGGGGTAGGCGAACGACCGTGAGCCCCGATACCCCGGCACCGGGGCGGGGCGGACAGCACCGCTTGCCCGCGCTCGACCACCCATTGAGCTCCTCGATGGCCTTGTCCACGATCGGCAGGGTGATGATGGGCGTGGCGAAGATCCGGTCCTCGTAGTTGAAGCGTCCAGGTCTCGGACATCCACTCGTTGAGGGCGTGGATGGCGGCGTGGATGAGCTCCGGGTCGTCGCGCATGCGCTCCTCGAGCAGGCTGGCGAGGGTCGGGAACATGAGGGCCCGGTCCACGCCCGAGCTCGTTCATGACGGCCAGCGCGGCTCCGGCTCACGGAAGGCGGGGATGACCTTCATCGGCTCCCCGACCATCTCTCGGAAGGACTTGCCCTCGGGGTTGCCGTTGCGGAAGTACTCCTCCTGGGCCCCGGGCCGGGCCACCACGTCGAAGGTGGGGTTGGGGATGTAGTCGCTCACCACGCCCCGGACCATGATCTTGGTCCGGCCGTCGATCTCCACGTACTTGATGGCCTCGCCGGTACCTCTCCGGGAGGTGCCGGGTGAAGGCGTCCTTGGTCTCGTACATGTGGTTGTCCGAGTCGAAGACCGGGAAATCGCAGTTTTCGTGCCGTGCTCATGACGCGACCTCCAATTATCGACAATGACGTCAAAATCGAGAACTACGACCGCAATGCAAGTCTGGGGTATTATTGACGTCGACGTCGAAGCGCGAGGGCGGGCTGCCGAAGCGGTCACCGGCACCGAGCGGGACGGCGTAGAGCGAGGAGGTCGGGACTCGGTGACGCTCACCAGCGGCAGCGACGTCTACTACGACCCGTACGACTTCGAGATCGACACCGACCCGTACCCGGTGTGGAGGCGGCTGCGCGACGAGGCGCCGCTCTACTACAACGAGAAGTACGACTTCTTCGCCCTGAGCCGCTTCGACGACGTCGAGACGGGCCTGCTCGACTGGGAGACCTACCGGTCGGGCAAGGGCTCCGATCCTCGAGCTCATCCGGGCCGACATCGAGATCCCCTCCGGCATCATCCTCTTCGAGGACCCGCCCGACCACCACGTGCACCGCGCGCTGATGTCCCGGGTGTTCACGCCGAGGAAGATGAACGCCCTCGAGCCCAAGGTCCGCGAGTTCTGCGAGCGGTCGCTCGACCCACTCGTCGGGATCGGGCAGCTTCGACTTCATCAGCGACCTCGGCGCGCGAGATGCCGATGCGGACGATCGGCTACCTGCTCGGCATCCCCGAGCAGGACCAGGAGGCGATCCGCGACCATCTCGACGAGGGGCTGCGCCTCGAGGAAGGCGAGGAAGGCACGTTCGACGCCGAAGGCGTCGGATCGGCGCCAGTTGTTCGCCGAGTACATCGACTGGCGGGCCAAGCACCCCTCCGACGACCTGATGACCCAGCTGCTCAACGCCGAGTTCGAGGACGAGACCGGCACCGTCCGCAGCCTCACCCGCGACGAGGTCCTCACCTACGTGCAACCTGCTGGCGGGCGCCGGCAACGAGACGACCACCCGCCTGATCGGCTGGACCGGCAAGCTGCTGGCCGAGCACCCCGACCAGCGCCGCGAGCTCGTCGACGACCGCTCGCTGGTCCCCAACGCCATCGAGGAGATCCTCCGCTACGAGGCCCCCTCCCCGGTCCAGGCCCGCTACGTCGCCCGAGACGTGGAGCACTACGGCCAGACGATCGCCGGAGGGCAGCATCATGGTGCTGCTCAACGGCTCGGCCAACCGCGACGAGCGGCGCTTCCCCGACGCCGACCGCTTCGACATCCACCGCAAGATCGGCCACCACCTGAGCTTCGGCTACGGCATCCACTTCTGCCTCGGGGCCGCGCTGGCCCGGCTCGAGGGCCGGGTCGCGCTCGACGAGGTCCTGAAGCGGTTCCCGGACTGGGAGGTCGACTACGACAACGCCGTGCAGGCCCGCACCTCGACGGTGCGCGGCTGGGAGACGCTGCCGGTCGTCGTCGAGCTAACCGGGCGCCACCTTCGGACTGACAGAGCTCGACCGACTTCTGCCCTACGGGGGCGTTGCGGACTACGTCAGGTGTCGGGACCGGTCCGGTTCCAGGCGGTCGAGCACGCCGGCGACGAAGGCCGAAGCCTCGTCGTGGCCGGCGATGACGCCGAGTGCCCGTTCGAGCGAGAGCACCTGCGACAGGCCGGTCATGAGCATGAGGACCACGATCGGCGGCATGTCGCTTTCGCCGAGGCCATCGCGCTCTAAGGCAGCTGGTCAGCGCCTGCAGCTGTGCGGAGCGGAAACGCTCCGCGTATCGTGCGATCTCGGCCCTGATCGCCTTGTGATGCTTGGCCAAAGCGACGAACTCGATGGAGAAGGCGGCCCCGCGGGGATCGGCGTTGATCTCCCACAGCGTCCGCAGCGATGCCGAGGCTGCCACGGCCCGCTCGGCTCGGGCCAGGTTCTCCTCCGCTCGGCGCCGGAAGACTTCGACGAACAGGTCCTCCATCGACCGGAAGTAGTAGTGGACGAGTTGCGGCTTCAGTCCGGCCCTGGCCCCGACCCGTCGCGAGGTGACGGCGGCGTACCCCTCCTCGAGCAGCAGCTGCTCGGCGGCGTCCACCAGTCGGGCCCGCGTCTTCGAGTCGGGGGCTCCGATGCGACGGGAGGCAGATGTGGTCGCCACACCCACAAGTTGCCACACTCGGGGCCTGGTGCTAAGCACGTGCCAAAATCTGCTGAGCGGGCGCTCAGCAGACTTGGCTGCTCGGCCTGTCGCCGCGGCCGTCGGAAGGAGCCCGGATGCGCGACTGGAAGACCGTCGACTTCTTCAGCGACGCGGAGCTTGTCGACGACCCCTATCCCTACTTCGACCAGCTGCGCAGCGAGTGCCCCGTGCTGCCGCTGCCCAACGGCGTGGTGGCCGTGACGGGCTTCGAGGAAGCCAGCGAGGTCTATCTCGAGGGCAGCAACTTCTCGTCGTGCAACTCTGTCATCGGTCCGTTCGCCCAGTTCCCCGTGCCGCTCGAGGGTGACGACGTCGGCGAGATCATCGACCGCCACCGCGACCAGCTCCCGATGAACGAGCACATGGTCACCATGGATCCCCCGGCCCACACCCGCGAGCGGGCATTGCTCATGCGGCTCATCACTTCGCGGCGGCTCAAGGAGAACGAGGAGTTCATGTACCGCCTGTCGGACCAGCTCCTCGACGAGTTCGTCAGCGATGGCTCGTGTGAGTTCATCAGCGCCTATTCGCAACCGTTCGCCATGCTGGTCGTCGCCGACCTCCTGGGTGTGCCCGAATCCGACCATCAGCGCTTCCGTGAGGGGTTCGGTCTGAGCCACTCACCAGGCAAAATCGGGTCCAAGACCTTCGCCGGGGGGAACCTCAATCCCCTGTCGTGGCTCGACGACTGGTTCTCCGGCTACATCGAGGACCGGCGTCGTAATCCGGGCACCGACGTGCTCACCGACCTGGCCCTTGCCACCTACCCCGACGGCACCATGCCCGACGTGACAGCGGTGGTCCGTACGGCCACCTTCCTGTTCGCCGCCGGGCAGGAGACAACGGCCCGGCTCCTCGCCATCGCCCTGAAGTACCTGGCCGAACGCCCCGAGCTGCAAGACGAGCTCTGGGCCGACAACGATCTGATCCCGAACTTCATCGAAGAGTCGCTGCGCATCGAGAGCCCGGTGAAGGCCGACTTCCGGCTGGCCCGGCGCTCCACATCCATCGGCGGGATCGACATCCCCGCCGGCACGCCGGTGATGCTGCTGAACGGCGCCGCCAACCGCGACCCCCGGCGCTTCGAGTGCCCGGCCGAGTTCCGCGTCGACCGACACAACTCCCGGGCCCACATGGCCTTCGGCCGCGGCAACCACACGTGCCCGGGCGGCCCTCTGGCCAGGGCCGAGGGTCGGGTCAGCCTGGAGCGCATCCTCAACCGCATGCGCGACATCCGCCTGTCCGACGAGCACCACGGGCCGCCTGGCGCGCGCACGTTCCGGTACGAACCCACCTGGGTCCTGCGCGGTCTGAGCAAGCTGCACATCGAGTTCACGCCGATCGAGGAGGCCCGATGAGCCGGGTAGCAGTCGTGACAGGTGGGGCGTCGGGCATCGGTCGCGGTGTCGCCAAGCGGTTCTCGGCCGACGGCCAAAAGGTGGCGATCCTCGACCGCAACGGCGCCGGTGCCAAGGCAGCGGCCGAAGAACTGAACGGCGACGGCGGCACAGCCGTCGCCATCGAGGTCGACGTGGCCGACTGGTCCGCGGTGAAAGCGGCCTTCGCACGGGTGAAGTCCGAACTCGGTCCGGTCGAGATCCTCGTGACGAGTGCCGGGATCGAGGCCTTCGATCCGCTGCTAGAAATCTCCCCTGAGCGATGGCAGCAGATCATCGCCGTCAACCTGACCGGCACCTTCGCCTGCTGCCAGGCGGCCGTCCCCGACATGCTCGCTGCCGGCTGGGGTCGCATCGTCACCATCTCGTCGCAGAGCGCCCAGTCGGGTGCGCCGAACATGGCCCACTACTCGGCGTCGAAGGGCGGCGTCATCGCCCTCACCAAGTCGCTCGCCGTCGACCTGGCCCGCCAAGGGATCACCGTCAATACCATCGCCCCGAGCCTGGTGGACACACCGATGGTCCGGGAGGCCACGGAAGCGGGCAACTTCCCCGGCATCGACGTCATCGCCCCCATGATCCCGCTCGGCCGGGCCGGAACGCCCGACGACATCGCGCACGCGTGCTCCTACCTGTGCGGCGAGGACAGCTACGTCACCGGTCAGTTGCTGGCGGTCAACGGCGGCATGTACATCTGAGGAGACTCAGCACGTTCGGGTTCAGGAGTGTTCGGGCATTGGCTCGCCGGCCAGGCACAGGGCGTTCAGGCACAGGCGATTGAGCTGGGCCACGCCCTGTTCGAAGCTACAATCAACCCGCTCCTGCACGAACCATGCCTCGGCGAACCGCGTCACCATCGCCATGATTGCCTGTGAGGCGATTGTGGGATCGACACCGGGATCCGACTCACCGTCACGCTGCAGCGCTCGGATGGCGTCGGCCAGCCGCTCGGCATAGACGATGTGGCGGTCGAGCCGCGCCTTGTTGAGCATGGCGTCGTAGCGCGAGACCTGCTCGATCACCCGCATCAGCCGGGCTTCCCGACGGTATTCGGCCAGGAAACGGCGGTTCGCTGCTGCGAAGCGCGCCACCACCGGAGAACCTGAAGCCGCGTCCACGTGACTCGTCTCACTCACCACCGCCGCCCCCAGCTGGCGCTCGTGAAAGGCCGCGACCTCGCGAAAGATTTCCTCTTTGGACGAGAAGTAGTGGTAGAAGGAGCCGTAAGACGACCCTGCCCGCTCGGCAATATCGGAAATGCGGGCCTCGATGAAGCCGTGCTCCTCGAAGATCTCCTTGGCCGCCTGCAGGAGCTTCGCCCGCGTGCGCTCCCCCTTGGACGACCGGGGTCCGATCGGCTTCTCCGCGTCGATCGTCATGGCCGGCGCTTCATGCTCCGTCTCGCTGCAGCAGCAGCACGCCCGAGGGCGTGCCACCTCCGGACGTCACCACCGCCGTGCGCGCGCCGACGACTTGGCGGTCACCGGCCTCGTGGCGCAGTTGGGTGACCGCCTCGAAGAGGAAGCCGAACCCGTGGGTCCGCCCCTCCGATAGCTGGCCACCATGGGGATTCACGGGTAGGTCGCCGTGGAGGGCGATGCGGCGTCCCCCGTCCAACCAGTCCTTCGCCTCCCCCAGCTCGCAGAAGCCGAGCCCCTCGAGCCAGGAGATGGCGTTGAAGGTGAAGCCGTCGTAGACGAGGGCGACGTCGACGTCGGCCGGCCGCAGGGAGGTGCGCGTCCACAAATGCGCTGCTTGTCCGAGTACCTGTGGTTCGTGGGTGACGGTGCCCTGGTCCCACGAGACGCGTTCGAGGATCTGCGTGCCAACGGCTTCGACCCGCACGGCGGGTTTGGGAAGGTCCGGCGCCACCGAGGCGTCGGACACAACCACGGCTATGGCGGCGTCGCACGGCACATCGCAGTCATAGAGTCCGAACGGCGAGGTGATGGGCCGGGCCGACAGGTAGTCGTCCATGGTCATCGGCTCGCGGTAGATGGCAACCGGATTGCGAGCCGCGTTGGTGCGGCCGTTGATAGCGATCCAACCGAGCATCTCCCGGGTGGCTCCATAGCGGTGGAAGTACTGGTTGGCGTTCATGGCGATCCAGTTGGACGCCGACATGGCACCGAACGGCGCCCGCCATTGCATGTACCCGCCGGCCCGGCCTCCGCTCGGGCGAAGCCCGAGCGAGGCGAAGGTGGACTCCCACACGGTGCGGAAGCACAGGACGTGGCGACAGAGGCCGCTCGCCACGGCGAGCATGGCCGCGATGAGCGATCCTGCGGGACCGGGGAGGTCACCGCCACCGTTGATCCAGGTGGGGTGGATCCGCAGCGCCTCCTCGACGGCGGCGACGCCGCCTTCGCTCATGCCCATGCCCGCCATGCCGGGATAGGTGGACAACCCGTCGATGTCTTCGAGCGCCAGTCCGGCGTCGGCCACCGCCTCGAGGCAGGCGTCGACGGCGAGCGAGAGCGGATCCCGCATGAGCCTGCGGCCGATCGCCGATCGCCCGATGCCTGACAACACCGCACGGTGCTCGAAACGCTCGTCGCTCACCGGGGCCCGCGGGACGGGCCGGGTCGGGGGCTCGACAGGGTCCGTCTCGGCGTCCGTGCCGATCGGCTCGAAGAGCGGCAACCATACGTCGTCGTGCTGCTCAAACCGGACACGGACCCGCTGGCCGATGTGGACGTCGCCCGGGTCGCATCCCACGATATTGGTGGTCAGCCGAATGGTCGGGTCCTCCGCCAGAGCCACGTTGGCCACCACATAGGGCGGGGGGAAGTGAGGTAGCCACTGATGGGCGTTGACCGTGTACCCGATCACCGTTGCGTCACCCGACACGTCTGTCGGGCTCCACGACCGGCTCCGGCACTGCGGGCAAATGGGCACCGGGGGGTGCACCAACGTGCCGCAGTCGGTGCACCCCTGGATCCGCAACCGCCCGTCCTCACCGGACTTCCAGAACCACGCCGTGCCAGGCGTCAGCTCTGGGAGTGGTCTCGTCACGACGACGGCGCCGAGACGATCTTACCGGCAATGAGGCTCCCGCAGAGGGGATCGGCGCCCGATACCAGCTTGAAGGCGGAACCCGAGAGCTTGGTGAAGTACTCGCAGCTGTCGGGGCCGGCGGGCAGCCCCACACGCTCGCCCAGGTCGACGATGTGGCTGCCTAGCAGGCCGGCGGCGTCGAAGCTCTTGATGCCTGACAGCGCGGTGATGAGCTTGGCCTGGTTCGGCTTGGACCCGGCCGCCTTCAACGCCTGCACCAGCATGGCAACCGACGTATAGCCGTCGTCCTCGGCGTACGTCGGGTCGCCGGAGATGCCGGCATCCTTCAAGTACTTCTGGAACTGCTCGGTGGCGGCGGTGTGCATCTCGATCGGCTCGAACGTCGAGATGAAATAGACGTCCTGGGCAGCCGAGAGCGCGCCGGGTCCGGCCTGCACCAGGTCGCCGCCGTATCCGGTGGGTAGCAGCGCCACCTTGACGTCGTCACCGGCCTGGCGGAGGGCCGTCACCAAGAGGAGCCCGGTGTTCGGGTCCACCTCCGCCGTCATGCCGTTCACGCCCGCCGACTTCATCGCCAGGGCGATGGGCTGCACATTGGTGCTCCCGAACGTGAAGTTGGCGTTCACATACCCGGCCTTGATCCCGGCGTACTGAGCCGAGACGGCCGCCCCCTGCGCAGCGTCAGCCGACTGCGGCGAGATGCCGTAGCCGAGCGTGCCGATGTTGGTGGCACCCTCCATCTTGAAGAACTGCCCGGTGGTGGTCGCCACCTTGCTGGCATCCTCTGGGCCGAATACCGAGAACATGTTCGTGCTGGTGACCCACTCGCCTGAGTCTTCGGCCGCTCCGATGACCGGCACGTGCTGCTGGGTGAGGAAGGTCGAGGCCAGAAACGTCAACGACGACACGGCGATCACGGCCAGCACGTGGTCGTGCTCGACCAACTCCTGCGCCGCCGAGAGTGCTCCGGTCGGCGACGACTGGGTGTCGGCCACCACGTACTTGATGGTGTAGCCCTGGTCCTTGGCGTAGTAGACGCCTGCCTTGACGCCTTCGGGGGTGGTCTTGTTGCCCGATGCCGCCGGACCGGTCAGATCGGTGAGCACGCCGACGGTGTAGGTGTTGCCGTTCCCTGCGCTGGCTCTTGATGTGGAGCTACAGGCGGCAGCCACCAGCCCCATAACGGCCACGAGGGCCAAAAGGACCTTCTTGCTCTTGCGCATGTTGTCGGACTCCTCCTTATCTGGTTTGCTCGGCACTGCTGTCGATATGTGGTTCGGGCCGGGAGCGTTCGGGTCGAGGTGCGGATCGTCCGTCCCGGCCGATGCAGTCACGTGGCCGTGATCATGCCGTCGCCGAGGTAGTGGCGAATCACTTCCTCCTCGGCGCCTCTCGCCTGTCCGCTCCAGACGATCTTTCCGCGTTGGAGCACGACACAACGGTCGGCGAAGGTGATCGCACGGTGCACATACTGCTCGATCATGATCACGGTCACGCCGCTGTCCCTTGCCCGAGCGAGCCCGTCGAACACGACGTCGACCAAGATGGGAGCGAGCCCGAGGGACATCTCGTCGGCCACGAGTAGAGATGGCGACGTCGCCAAGGCGCGGGCCAACGACAACATCTGCTGCTCTCCTCCCGACAACAGCCCGGCGAGCTGGCGGCGCCGGTGATCCAAGGCCGGGAAGATCTCGAATGCCAACTCGATGGCCTGGTGCCGGTCTCGGCGGGTCGGCAGGACGCCAGCGGCCATCTTCAGGTTGTCGGTGACGGTGAGCGCCCTGAACACCCCACGGCCCTCGGGCAAGTGGATGAGGCCGGCGCGCCGGAAGCGGTGCCCGGGCCACTGGCAGATGTCCTCGCCGTTGAGCTCGATCCGCCCACTCGAGGGACGCACCAGACCCGACAAGGCCCGGGCCAGGCTGCTCTTTCCGGCGCCGTTGGCGCCAAGGACGGCGAGCGCCTCGCCGGTCGCCAGGTCGAAGGAGACGTGGGACAAGGCCGTGGCCTCGCCATAGAGCACGCTCAGGTCGCGCACGCGCAGCATGGTCGAGGACGCTTCATCCGTCGTCGCCCGCCCGGCCGACCTGCCTTCCACCAGCGCTAGGTTCTCGATGCTCGCGTCCGTGGCGTCGAGAGGTCCGGCCTCGCCACCGGCGGGCTGCTCGCCGAGATAGGCGGCCCGCACGGACTCGTCGGCCCGCACGACCGCAGGAGTCCCCGACGCGATCAGCCTGCCGAAGTCGAGCACGTTGACGGTGCTGCACATCCGCATGACGAGCTCGACGTCGTGCTCCACGAGGAGGACCGAGATGCCGCGCTCAGCCGCCACCCGACGCAGCGTGACCTCGAACCGCGCCGTTTCGGACGAGTCGAGCCCCGACGACGGTTCGTCGAGCAGCAGCACGGTGGGCGAGGTGGCAAGGGCCCGCCCCAACTCGAGCAGCCTCGCCACACCCAGGGGCAGACCCACGGCCGGATGATGGGCAATGTCGGTCAGATTCGAGCAGCTCGATCAGTTCGTCCACGCGTTGCCGCTCGGCTGGGTCGACCGGGTGGAGGCTTCCCAGCGTGAAGAGGTCCGACCACACCCGCCGGCGAGCGTGCTTGGCGCGATGCGCGAGCACGAAGTGCTCTCGCACGGTCAGGCCGCCGAAGAGCTCGGGGTGCTGGAAGGTGCGGGCCAGTCCCCGCTCGGCCCGACGCTGCGGACGGGCACGGGTGACGTCCTCGCCGTCGAGCAGGACTGTGCCCGCGGTCGGCCTCAGGAGGCCCGAGAGCACGCCGAACAACGTGCTCTTCCCGGCGCCGTTGGGCCCGACGAGACCGACGATGGTGTGCGGTGGCACGGTCAACTCGACCCCGTCCACGGCCACCAACCCACCGAACCGCACCGTGACACCGCGACAGGAAAGGCGGGCGGTGCCGTCCGATCGCAGTGTGTCTCGATTGCCGTTGGCGGAAGCTACGTCGGTCGTCATCGTCGGGCCTGGATCGACGCACCGGCCTCCGGGCGAGCCACTGACGTCGCCTGCTCCGCCGCACCCGTACCGAGGCTGCCATCGCCCTGGGCGCCGGGCAGGGAGCCACCACCGGGCAGGATCCGGTCGAGCAGCGCCCGCACCTGCCGACCGGTGTGGAGCACGGCACCCTCGGGATTGCGCGCCACCATGACGGCGCCCAGTCCGAACAGCAGCGCCGGCGCCTCGCCCCAACGCGCCGGTATGTAGGTCTGGAAGAGCCCCGGAATCAGGGCGAAGGCCATGCCACCCAGCGCCGCCCCCGCGATGGAACGCACCCCGAGGGTCACCACCACCGCCAGCCAGACCAGTCCGGCGAAAGTGTCGTAGAACTGCGGGAGAGCGACCCCCACGTCGAGGGCCAGAAATCCGCCGCCTACGGCCGCCACGAAGGCGCCGAACGCCCCGACGATGACCTTCACGTGGAGCACGCTGAGGCCCAGCGTCCGCGACGCCGCCTCGCTGTCGCGCACCGCTCGTAGGGCCATTCCGCTCGTCGAGCGGCGAAGGTTCACGATCAGCAGGGCGAACACGGCGAAAACGGCCAGCGCCAGGTACGAGAACGCGAAATCGCTCCCGGCGAACGTGGGCCGGCTCAGCGCTACACCGACGCCGCCCCGCAAAAACCGGCTGCGATCGAAGATGAGGTTCTCGGCGAGCAGGCCGAAGGTCAACGTTCCGAGCCCGACGTACAGCTCGCCGAGGCGGATGGTGAGCACGCCGATCAGCGCGCCGATCAGCGCGGCGACCACGCCACCGAGCACGAGCGCCAAGAGCACGGGAACGTGCCACACCGTGACGAACTGCGCCGCGGCCAGGGCGCCGATCCCGGCGAACACGATCTGCGACAGCCAGAGCATCCCGCCCTCACCGGTCACGACGGTGAAGGTGAGGAAGGTGACGGCATAGCAGATGCCCAGCGCGACGAGACCAAGCCAATAGGCAGAGCCGCGGAAGACGAGCGGCAGCGCGGCGACCACCACCAGCGGCACAGCTGACAGGGCCTGGCTTCGGCGAGTACGCGCCACCAGGATGGCGCCGGCCCGGGCCACGGTGTCTCCGGCCGGGCGGATCGCATGGTCGAGAGGGCCGCCCGTGCCCGAATGTTCGACGATCGGTCCGGCCCGAACGACATAGGAGATCAGGAACACGAGCATCACCGCGAAGGGCACGCTCGGGATGACGTCAGCGGTAAATGCGCTGTTGGGCGGCAGGTACTTCTGGATGACGTCGGTCACGACACCCATGGAAAGGGCTACGAGGACGGCGACAGGCAGTGAGCGCAGGCGCGCCGAGACCACGGCGGCAAAGGCTGCGATCATGAGCGTGGTCATCCCCGTGGTGGTGAGCCCGACGGCCGGCGCCACGAGGATCCCGGCGACACCGGCGAGCATGGAGCTGGCGGCCCACACCCCGAATGCCACCCTCCCGGGATTGGTCCCCGACAGCGTGGCCAGCGCCTCGGAGTCGACAACCGCCCGCACCCGCAGCCCCACGCCCGTGGCCCGGATGACGACCGTGCCGACGGCCAGGATGAAGAGCAGGAACCCGTAGGTGACCACCTGGTTGGTGGCGATCGCCGTGCCGAAAAGATGGAGCGGCGGATCGCTCTGCAAGGCCAGACCGGGTGCGCTCTCGATCGTCTGGGTTCCGAGGAGGAAGTCCACGATCGGTGGCAGCGCGACCGAGAGCCCGATCGTGGTAACCAGCTTGATGAGCGTCGACTTGTCGCGGATGAAGCGGAACACGACGTTGTACAGCACGACGCCGAGAAGCGGTGCCACCACGAGGATGGACATCAACCCGGCGGTGACGGTCGACCAGCCGTGCTGGGAGTTGAACCAGTAGTAGAAGCGGGCGACGACATAGGCCATCGACCCGAAGGCGAAGTTGAGGACGCCGGCGGACTCGTACGTGACCACCAAGCCGGCGGAAGCGATGGCGTAGATGGCGCCGAGCGCGAGGCCGGCTAGGACGTACTGCAGCACCGCGTCACCCCGACGATCCCCCTCCCCCGGGCCGCCACCCATGCTGCGGCGGCGACTCCGCCTACGGTACCAATATCGATATCGAAGTCAAGAGAAGATCGTTCTCGACTGCAGAAACCTTACTTCGGAGGAAAGCGCAGGGCGCCGTCGAGGCGGATGTTCTCCCCGTTCAGGTAGGGATTACGAACGATGGACTCCACGAGCAGGGCGAACTCTTCCGGCCGACCCATGCGCTTGGGGAAGACGATGTCGCCCTCGAGCTTCTGGCGCATCTGCTCGGGCGCGCTCAGCATGATCGGCGTCCCCATCGTCCCGGGGGCGATGGCGCACACCCGGATGCCGAGCGGGGCCAGATCACGGGCCATGGGCAGCGTCATCCCGAGGATGGCGGCCTTCGCCGAGCCGTAAGCGACCTGTCCCGTCTGGCCCTCGATGCCGGCGATCGAAGCCGTGTTCACCACGACACCGCGCTGGCCCTCCTCGTCCGGTTCGTTGGCTGCCATGGCCGAGGTCACCAGGCGGGTCATGTTGAACGTCCCCAGTGCGTTCATCTCCATGGTCGTGACGAATGACACCTTGTCGTGTGGTGCGCCGTCGCGCCCGACAGTCCGCCCGCCTCCGACGCCACCGCCGGCCACATTGACCAGTACCGACAGCTGACCGAGCTCGCGGCCTGCCTCGATGGCGCCGGCGACGTCCTCGTCCTCGGTGGTGTCACCGCTGACGCCGACCGATGCACCGCCCAGCTCCTTGGCCAGATCGGCCGCTCGGTCGCCATCGAGGTCGAAGACGACCACGGCCATGCCGAGCTCGGCCAGCCGGCGGACGGTGGCCGACCCTAGGCCGCCGGCGCCGCCCGTCACGATTGCCACACGTCCCTGAAGCTGCATGGCCCGGACGGTAGGGCCAGGTTGACTGCGACGTCAATATCAGGTATTTTCGCCGGGGCAATTCGGGCTCACATGCTCGACGTGGTCAGCGAACGGCTCCAGGAGCGCATCGGCCGCGACATCGGGTCGGGCTTGAACACCGACCAGGCAGCTGCCATCGCCCGCCTGTTCAAGGGCATGACTTCCGCCCGGACCCTCAGGATCGTCTTCGAGCTGGCCGGCATGACGGGCGGTGCGTGGACGTCCGACGACGGGCCGCTCGTCGATCGCGGCGTGGACTTCCTCATGCGCCAGACAGGATCGATCGGCGGAGGGACCACGGAGATGGCCCGCAACGTGATCAGTGAGCGCGTGCTCGGCATGCCCCGTGAGCGCGCTGTGGACCGGGACTTACCCTTTCGAGAGGTGCCACGTGGGCCGTCGCCGCCAGGGCGGACGCCCGAGCACGCCGTCCGTGCCGAGCAGCGGGCCGCTTCGGAAGACCAGGGCTAGCATCACCATCTCACCGAAAGCTCAGCGTCGACCACACATTTCGACGAACGAACCCCATTCGCAGGAGGAGATCCATGACTGACGTAATGGAGGGCGTGCGCATCTTGGAGGTCGCCGAGCAGACCTTCGTGCCTGCCGCCTCGGCGCTGCTGGCCGACTGGGGCGCCGAGGTCATCAAGATCGAGCACGTCGAGAGGGGCGACGCCATGCGGGGCCTGGCTTCGTCCGGGATCGCCATGATCAGCGGCAGCGTGCACGTGCTGCTCGAGCACTCCAACCGGGGCAAGCAGAGCCTCGGCCTCGACCTTACGTCGCCCGAGGGGCTCGACATCCTCTACAAGCTGGCGGCGACGTGCGACGTCTTCCTAACCAACAAGCTCGCCGGCGTCCGCAAGAAGCTCAAGATCGACGTCGAGGACGTCCGGGCCCACAACCCGAACATCATCTACGCCCGGGGCACCGGACAGGGCGAGCGCGGCCCCGATGCCGACAAGGGCGCCTACGACTCGCTCGCCTTCTGGGCGCGAGCGGGGGTGTCCCTGGCGGTGACGAGGACCGACTACGACCACGTGGTGGGACCGCCCGGGCCCGGGCTTCGGCGACTCGATCGGCGCCATGACCATCGCGGGCGGCATCATGGGCGCGCTGTTCCATCGCGAGCGGACGGGCGAGGCGACCACCGTCGACGTGTCGCTGCTGGCCTCGGGCATGTGGGCCATGGGCCAGACCATCAGCCTGTCGCTGCAGCTCGAACACGCCGTGGCAGCCACCGCCGGGTGGTGCGCCGCGTAACCCACTCACCGGGAACTACCGGGCCAAGGACGGGCGCTGGATCGCGTTGACGTGCCTGCAAGCCGGCAAGTACTGGCCGTCGATGGCCGAGGTCATCGGACGACCCGAGCTGGCCACCGATCCACGTTTCGCCGACAACGACGTCACTCCTCGCCAACGGCGCGGAGGCCGGCGCACATCCTCCGGGAGGCATTCGCCGAGCACACCCTCGACGAGTGGCGCGAGAAGCTCGAGCACTTCACCGGCCAGTGGGCCGTCGTGCAGAACACGATCGAAGTGGCCAACGACCCGCAGTCGGTCGCCAACGACTACGTCCAGAGCGGCGAGACGGCCGATGGCACGCCCTACACCACTGGTGTCCGCGCCCGTGCAGTACGACGGCACGGCCGCACCGATCAGGCGGGCCCCCGAGTTCAACGAGCACGGCGACAAGATCCTCGCCGACCTCGGACTCGACTGGGACACCATCGTCGACCTGAAAGTCCGGGGCGTCGTCGCCTGACCGACCATGCCGCACAAGGAAGAGAGCGAAAAAGATGGGACTGTTCGACGCATTCAGCTACAAAGGCAAAGCGAGCGCTGGTCGTCGGTGGCGCCACCGGGCATGGGCGCCGCCACTGCCGCGCTGGTGCAAGACGCCGGAGCCGAGGTGGTGATCATGGACATCGCCGAACCGACGCTGGCCGGCGCCAAGTTCATCCACGTCAACCTGGCCGACAAGGACTCCGTCGATCAGGCGGTCGATCAGATCGGCGGCCCGGTCAACGCTCTGTTCTCGTGCGCCGGCGTGGCCGACGGCACGCCCGGGATCGAGAAGATCAACTTCATCGGCCACCGCCACTGATCGACCGGCTGCTGGCCGAGCCGACTGCTGCCTCGAGGCTCGGCCATCGGGTTCATCTCGTCGGCCGCCGGCCTCGGGTGGGAAGCGAACTCTGCCCCGCCTGCAGGACTACCTGGCCACTGACGACTTCGACTCGGCCGTGAAGTGGGTGGAGCAGAACGGCGGCGCCGACTACATGTCGACCAAGCAGGCCATCTGCGCCTATGTGGCCTCCCAGGCCTTCCCGATGCTCAAGCGCGGCATCCGCATCAACGCCATCTGCCCCGGCCCGACCGACACGCCGCTGGCCCAGGCCAACAAGGAGATGTGGCTCGGGTTCGGGTCCGACTACCGGGGCGAGCTCGGCATCGAAGCGTCCACCCCGCTCGAGCAGGCCTACCCGCTCGTCTTCCTGTGCAGCGACGCGGCCGTGGCGGTGAACGGCACCATCCTCATCACCGATGCCGGCTACATCAGCTCGGGGCTCACCGCCTCCTACCCGGCGGCCACCGACATCGCCCGTTTCCTTTGCGGCCGGATGTAGCTCCGTCGACACTGATATCGACGTCGCCGTGGAACGGAGACGAAGCTACCCTGGCCCCCGCAACAGCCAGGCCAACGACAAGGAGCCGGGAGATGCCCGAGTACACGTTTCTTCTCTACGAGACCTTCGACGACGGGAAGATCGCCCGGATCATGCTGAACCGGCCCGACGCCCGCAACGCCCAGAACCGCGGCCTGCTGGTGGAGCTGCACGAGGCCTTCCTTCACGCCGAGGCCGATGACGACGTCCGGGTCGTGATCCTCGGGGGGACCGGGCCGATGTTCTCCTCCGGGCACGACATGGGGTCGAAGGTCTCCTTGGAGGAGTTCGCCCCGGGGCCCAACCAGCACCCGACTCGCCAGGTCAACGGCGGCACCCGCAAGGCATCCGAGTCACTGATGCTCCAGGAGTGGCACTACTTCTTCGACAACACCCGCCGTTGGCGAAACCTCCGCAAGATCACCATCGGCCAGGCCCACGGCGACGTCTACGCCGCCGGGCTCATGCTCCTGTGGGCCTGCGACCTCATCGTGTGCGCCGAAGGGACGCGCTTCGCCGACGTGGTCGGTGCCCGGCTCGGGATGTGCGGTGTGGAGTACTTCGCCCACCCATGGGAGTTCGGCGCCCGCAAGGCGAAGGAGCTGCTGCTCACCGGTGACGCCATCGACGCCGAGGAGGCGCACCGCCTCGGCATGATCAGCAAGATCTTCCCCGCCGACGAGCTCGACACCATGACCCTCGACTTCGCCCGGCGGATCGCCCAGCTCCCCACCATGTCGTCACTGCTCATCAAGGAGTCGGTCAACCAGTCGGTGGACAACATGGGCTTCTACAACGCCCTGAACGCCTGCTTCACCCTGCACGAGCTGAACCACTCCCATTGGGCCTGGGTCAACGACGACCACTACCCGGCGGCCAAGGAGGACTCCGGGCATCCCGAACTGGCGCCATGCCCCGCCTATCGTCCCGGCCGTCAAGGACAAGGTCCGAGCCGACGGCTGAGCGTCAGATGCGGGGGCCCAGCAGGGGGACGTCGCCCGGGATCCATGAGGGCGGCCGTTTCTCCATGAAGGCGTGCATGCCCTCGCGCAGCTCGGGCGATTGCCCGATGGCCCAGAACATCGTCTGGTAGTCCACGTGCCCGTAGCGCTCGTTCAGCATCCGCTTCACCTGGGCGCGCGCCGCGGGCGCGTGCTGACATTGTCGATACCGCTCGTCCATCGGGCATGCTGCGAGCGCCTGCGCCCGGGCGTGGCATCGCTGGCGCGCTCGGAGGACGGGCTCAACTCGGCCAACACGGTGAACGGGGGCCCGCTCGCCTTGGCGGTGGAGGAGGCCGCCTTGTCGCAGTCGCCGGGCCACAACCTGTGCGTGCTCGACGTGCGCTACCTGCAGCCCGTGCGAATGGGTCCGGTGGCGGCCGCCACGGCCCACACCAGTGCCGGACTCAGCCAGGTGGAGGTGCGAGACCGCGGCAGCCACGACCGGCTGGCCGCCATCGCCACCGCTCGTACGTTCGGCCCCTGAGAGGCGGCACGCTCATGTTGTTCGGCATGCGCTTCGACTTCCGGAATCCCGCGTTCGCCGGCACGGCGGTCGCCGATCGCTATGCCGCCGCACTCGACATGGCCGAATGGTCAGATCGCCTTGGGTGCGTGAGCATCGCCGTGTCCGAGCACCACGGCTCGCCTGACGAGTACGTGCCGAGCCCGCTTCCCCTCCTGGCAGCCATGGCGGCGCGCACCTCACAGGTTCGGCTCATGGCGGCCGCTCTCATCGCCCCGTTCTACGAGCCGCTGCGCCTGGCCGAAGACCTCGTGGTGCTCGACAACCTGAGCCGGGGACGTATCGACCTCATCGTGGCCGGAGGGTACGTGCGTGACGAGTTCGCCATGTACGGCGTGCCCATGGGCGAACGGGCCGAGCGCGTCACCGAGGTGGTGTCCACGCTGAAGGCGGCCTTCACCGGCGAGCCCTTCGAGTACCGCGGCCGCACCGTGCACGTGACACCGGCTCCTTTCCGCCCCGGCGGACCGAGCATCACGCTGGGTGGCAGCAGCGAAGCCGCGGCTCGGCGCGGCGGCGCGCATTGCCGACGGCTTCATCCCCTCGGTCCCCGAGGTCTGGGACTTCTACCGCGACGAGATGCTCGTGCTCGGCCGCCCAGACCCCGGGCCCTGCCCGATCCCTTCCAACCAGGTGGTGGCTCTGGCCGAGGATCCCGAGAAGGGGTGGGCCGAGATGGCCCCCTACTTCCTCCACGAGATGAACGCCTACGGGACGTGGCAGGCCCAGGAGGGCGTCGCCACCCCCTACCGCAAGACGCGAAGCATCGAGTCATTGCGAGCGACCGGCCAGTACCGGGTCGTCACGCCGGAGCAGTTCGTCGCCGAGCAGCAAGCAGCCCCGTTCCCCTTCGCCATGCTGCATCCGCTGTGCGGGGGGATGCCGCTCGGCCTGGCCTGGTCCAGCCTGACCCTCTTCGAGCACAAGGTGCTCCCTGCCTTCCGCCGACCCGCTTGATCGGAGAAGGATTCTGCACCGGCACGATCGGCGCCTACGACTCCGGAACGATCTCGTCCACCAGTCCCCATTGCACCGCCGTGGCGATATCCACCACGGCGCCTCCGAGCCCGAGCCACGCGGTGCGGTGGCGACCGATGCGGCGGGGAATGCTCACGGTGCCGCCCGATCCGGGCACGAGCCCGAGGTCGACCTCGGGTAACTGCAGGCGAGTGTCGGAGGTGGCGACCACAGTCCCGGCGAAGGCGGCGAGCTCCACACCCGCACCCATGCACGACCCGTGAAGATGAGCGGTGGCGCGCTCCCCCAGCCGGGCGAGCAACCGAGCCGGGCTCCGGCTCGTGCGCGCCAGGTGGGCGGTGGCCGGGTCGGGCAGCGAGCCGAACTCGTCGAGGTCACCGCCGCTCGAGAAGTCTGGGCCGGCGCCGTGCAGCTCCACACCGCTGATGGACGGATCGGCGCAGGCGATCGCCAGCGCGTCGCTGAGGGCGTCGCGGATGCGGGTGTTGACCGCGTTGCGCACATGGGGCCGGTTGAGCGTCACCGCCAGACGGTCGCCGTGTCGCTCGACGAGCACGGGGTCGTCGGGCTCGGCCCGCGATTTCGTCTTCACCCGCCGCCGCTCGGCCAGCCAGGCGGCGAAGGCGGGGCCGGCCTGCAGCGTCGAGTAGGCGAGGGACTCGGCGACAAGCCCCGCCTCGGCGTCGAGCGCCGGCGCCAAGCGCAGCAGCTGTGCGAGGACCACCGACGGCTGCGGACGACCCCCGACCCGTCCGGCGAGACGTTCGAGCTCGGCGCTCGGATCGGGAACGGCTACCCAGCCGGGAGGCACGGCATCCGCATCGGACCGGCACAGCGCCACGTCGACGCCGGCGGGTGCCGGGCGCGTCGCCCGGCCCCGGGCGACGGCCACCACCACGCACGGCAATCCCACAGGCGGCGCGTGGGCTATGTCGTCTCCCGGACCGAGCTCCACCACGAGCAGCGGCGCGGTCGTCGAGCGCACCGAGGATCTCGCGGCTGCCGCTGTGCGCGGCATCGAACAGCTGACGGGCGGTCGTGGCGCTGACGGCGCCTGGCGACGTGGCGGCGATGCCGGGGAGCGTACCCTCTGCATCGTGCACGACTCCGGTGACGTCGAGGCGAACGAGCTGCGCAGGGCGGCGACATCGGGACTGATGGCGCTCACCGGACGAGCCGACGGACCACCGCTGGGCCCGCCGCCGGGGCTGGTGGCCGGGCTCGACCGGCTGGCCGACTCGGTGACCCGGTGGTCGGCCGAAGCCGGCGAGCCAGTCGAGGTGGACTGGGGCGACCTGCTCACCAGGCGGGCCCGGCTCCTTGGACTGCGTCGGCAGGGCCCCGTGTCGGCCAACGGCACGTGCCGGCTCCTGCGCGGTGCGGAGGGCTTCATGGCGATCAACCTGCCGCGCCCGCAGGACCGAGCTGCAGTCGACGCCATCGTCGAGGGCCGCGCTGGGGCCGACCCGTGGCAGGCGCTCACAGCCGCCCTGCAGCGCACCTCCGTCGCCAGCCTGGTCGAACGGGCCCGGCTCCTCGGCGTGCCGGCGGCGCCGCTCGGAACACACAGAGACGCGCCGGCGCTGCCGTGGTCAGCGTGCCCGCGCTGGTCCCCCGGCGAGCGCCGCCATCTCGCCGATCTCCGTATCGTCGACCTGTCGTCGATGTGGGCCGGGCCCCTTGCCGCCATGCTCCTGTCGCGCAGCGGTGGGCGCCCGGTGAAAGTCGAGAGCGCGTCGCGACCTGACGGCGCCCGAGCCGTGCCCGCCTTCTACCGGACGCTGCACCCAGACGACCAAGAGGTGGTGAGGCTGGACCTCACCACAGCAGACGGACGGCGAGAGCTGTACGCGCTGCTCGACGAGGCCGACGTCGTGATCGAGTCTTCGCGCCCGCGGCCTTGGAGCAGCTCGGGTGCGGTCCCGGCGACGTGGACGGTGCGCCGGGAAAGGTCTGGGTCAGCATCACCGGGTACGGGCGGGGCGAAGGACAGCGGGAGTGGGTGGCCTTCGGGGACGACGCCGCGGTGGCCGGGGGGCTGGTCGTCTGGGAGGACGATCAGCACCCGATGTTCTGCGGCGACGCACTGGCCGATCCGGCCACGGGCATGGTCGCCGCCGCGGCCGCCTTCGAGTCGATCGTCGGCGGCGGTGGGGTGGTCCTCGACGTCGCCCTGGCGGCGTGCGCGGCGTGGTTGGCACCGCCTAGGACTGCGGTTCCTGCCGTAGCGGCCCAGCGCAACGGGTCGACGTGGCATGTCATGGTCGACGGCGAGGTCGTGCCTGTGCGCGACCGAGCCGATGAGGCTCAGCCGGCTCGGTGCACGACGCGGCCGGCCACCACGGTGGCGACGACAGGATCTGACTGACCGGGTTCGGGCACGGCGCCGTCGGCCAGCAGGCAGAGATCTCCGGGCTGTCCCACCGCCACCGAGCGCGGATGACCGGGTGCTGTCGCCGCGCCGGTGAAGAGGGCGAGTGCCGTACCGAGTGGCACCGCCTCGGGCGCGCCGACGGTTCGGCCGCCGCGCGTGCGGCGGCTCACCGCGGCTCGCAGGGCGGTCCACGGGTCGGCGGGACCGAAGGGCGCATCGGTTCCGGCTGCGACCGTGACCCCGCCGTCCAGCAGCGACGCGCACGGGTAGAGGAACGGAACGTCGCGTTCGTCGACGTCCTCGAGGTAGGAGTCGCCCCGGGCGTACACGAACCCGGGATTGGTGACCACGGTCAGCCTCGATCGGGCGAGAGCGGCGACGAACTCGGCGGCGACCACCGACCCGTGTTCGACACGGTCACCGGGTCGGGCTCCCGCAGCCTCGAGGGCGGCGACGGTCAGGGCAAGCTGGGCCGGCGTCACGCAGTGCACCGCCACCGGCACGCCGCACCCGTGGGCACACCGCACCACGTCGACGAAGTCGTCGAGGACCGGCAGCCGGTCGTCGTCGAGCATCACCTTGTGCGGACCGCGGGTAACGAGCGGGTGCGCCGGCACGTCGACGTCGGGTGCGCACATGACGTGCAGCCGCTGCAGCAACCGTCCGTCCTCCACGGCGGCGGCGAGCCCGGCCACGCTGTCGGGCGTGGCATCGGGCGTGGCATCGGTGACCCCCGTCAGGCCTCGGGCCGCCAGTTGCCGGCTCACCGCGGCCAGCTCGGTCACAGGGTCCCCGTCGGGAAGCCTGCGAGCCAGCCAGTCGTCCATCCGGAAGAGCCGCCCCTTCGCCCGGCCCTGCTCGTCGCGTTCGACTCCGGCGACGTCGAGCGCCTCGAGGCCCAGCGCGTCGACGGCCGCCGAGCTGACCATCCACAACGCCCCCGACCGGTGCTGGACGCGTGTCGGCACACCAGGAGCGAGGGCGTCGAGCGACCACCGGTCGAGCTCGCCGGCGACCGACTCGTGGTACCCGACGGCCCTTCGCCAGCCGAGCCGGTCCACGGGAGCTCGCTGCAGGGCCGAAGCCAGCTCGTCTCGTCCGCGTACCTCTTCGGGGCCCACCGGGATCGAGCGACCGGCGGCCACCAGCGACCGCAGGTGGAGGTGATGGTCGTGGAGGCCGGGCAGGACGATCGTGCCGGGAACCTGGAGCAGATCCTCGCCGGCGAGCGGGTCCAGGCTGGGCCCCACCGCCACGATCCGCCCTCCGGCGATGCGGATGTCGACCGGGTGGCCTGGTGCCATGCGTGGTGAACCCAACGCCGCCGTTGCCTTCCAGTCCGGCAATCGGCCACCCTGCACGAGGACGTGCCCGGCGCAGGCACGGGTCGGGCAGGACACCACCTCCGGATTGTAGGAGCGCGCCGCCGGCGGCACCCTTTTTGATTCGACGTGAAATTTGATTTCCCGACCCGGTCAGCGCTTCGATGGAAGCCGCTCACCACGCCCGCGGTCGCGGTTCGCCGAGGAGAGCCAGCACCGAGCCGTGGTGGGCGGCGGTGTGCAGTCCTCGTCGCTCATGGCAGTGAGCTCGCCGTGCAGAAGCCCGGCGCTGTTCCTCCTCGAATCCGGGTGGGAGACGAGTCCCGAGCTCGATGCCTGGCTGGCCCGAGCAGCCGGGGCCTATCGCTTTGGGGTCCGACGAGCGACGCTGAGTCGCCCGTGATATCCTGCCTCTTTAAAAGCGGAAACGGTATTCTCGGAGGGCAGATGAGCCGAGTCGATGACCTCATCCTGATCAGTGTCGACGACCACCTCATCGAGCCGCCCGATCTGTTCGTCAACCACCTCGACGCCAAGTACTTCGATCGGGCCCCGAAGCTGGTGCGCAACGACGAAGGCAACGACGTGTGGGTGTTCGGCAAGGTCGTGATGGAGACGGCGGCCCTCAACGCCGTGGCCGGCCGGCCCAAGGAGGAGTACGGCCTGGAGCCGCAGAGCCTCGACGAGGTGCGTCCCGGCTGCTACGACGTCCACGAGCGGGTGAAGGACATGGATGCCGGCGGGGTGCTGGCGTCCATGAACTTCCCGTCGTTCCCGACCTTCACCGCCCGGACGTTTCTCTCCGAGGACCTCGAGCTGTCCAATGCGCTGGTGCGGGCCTACAACGACTGGCACATCGACGAGTGGTGCGGCGCCTACCCGGGGCGCTTCATCCCCATGGCGGTGCCGATCATCTGGGATGCCGAGTCGACCGCCGAGGAGATCCGGCGGACGGCGGCCAAGGGCTGCCATTCGCTCAGCTTCACCGAGAACCCCGCGGCGCTCGGGTACCCGAGCTTCCACGACGAGTACTGGGATCCCGGTCTGGCGGGCCTGCTGCGACACCGGCACCGTGCTCTCCATCCACCTGGGATCGTCGGGGAAGCTGTCGATCCCGGCCGTCGACTCGCCGCCGGACGTGATGATCACGCTGCAGCCGATGAACATCCAATCGGCCGCGGCCGACCTGCTGTGGTCCCGGGTGCTCAAGACCTTCCCCGACCTCCGCGTGGCGCTGTCAGAGGGCGGCACCGGATGGATCCCCTACTTCCTCGAGCGGGTCGACCGCACCTTCGAGATGCACCACGCATGGACCCTGCAGGACTTCGGCGGGAGGCTGCCGAGCGAGGTGTTCCGCCAGCACTTCCTCACCTGCTTCATCAGCGATCCCGTGGGCGTGGCCCTGCGCGACCGCATCGGCATCGACAACATCGCCTGGGAGGCGGACTACCCCCACTCCGACTCCATGTGGCCCGACGCCCCCGAGGAGCTGCGGCGGGGTCTTCGACGCCAACGCACGTGCCCGACGACGAGATCGCCAAGATGACCCACGAGAACGCCATGCGCTGGTACTCCTTCGACCCCTTCGCCCACGTGCCGAAGGAGGAGGCGACAGTGGGGGCGCTGCGCCGCAAGGCCGCCGGCCACGACGTGTCGATCATGGCCCGCAGCACCCGGGTGCGCACCCCGGACGAGAAGCTCGAGGGATTTCGCCAGCGAGCCCGCCGGGCGATGGCTGCCTCTGGCAGCTGAGTTGCTGCCGGCGCCGGCTGACGTGGACGACGCCGTCGGGTCGCCCTGCGTCGCAGCCAGTCTCCCAGGGCGGCGCCGGCCTCGCAACACGTGCGCTTCGGCCAGGGCCCGTGCCGCGGCGGCGTCGCCTCGGGCGATGGCCGCCGAGCAGTGCGGCGTGCTCCTCACGGCTGCGCTCCTCCTGCGCGGGGAACAGCTCGAAATAGCTGCTGGGTACGGCCCGCACGGCCTGGCGCAGGTGGACGAGCAGGCGGCGCGAGCCCGATGCCTGGTTGACGGCCCGGTGGAATCGCCAGTTGGCGGCGACCACGTCGTCGGCCTCCTCCACGGCACCGGCCAGAAGGCGCAGCTCGGCCAGCCCGTCGGGGCCGAGGCGGGCGGTGGCCCACTCGGCGGCCTTGCCGGACAGGGCGGCCAGAACTGGCGAAATTGTCCACGGCGTCGTCCGGGCTGATGCCGAGCACGGTGATGCCGCTGCGGGGGGCGACCGCCACCAGGCCCTCGTAGGACAGCTCGAGCAGCGCCTCGCGCACCGGCGTGCGGCTGGTGCCGAACTCCCTGGTGATCTCGTCGAGATCGAGGCGGGTGCCCGACGGCAGGCGGCCGGTGAGGATGCGGTCCCGCAGCTCCCGGGCGGCCGGGACCGGACCGTTTCGCCGATCCGATTGAAATCTGACATATCAGATATTACATTAGCCGAGGCTGGTCGAAGGGGAGCTGGCCGGAAGGGGCACGTCATGGCGAAACGATCGATGTCGCTGGTGGGGTTCATGCAGGCGGGGAGCACCACCGTCTACGCCGGCTCCTGGCGGCATCCGGCCACCGAGCACGGATTCCTGACGGCCAGCTACTACGCCAAGCTGGGCCGCGTCCTCGAAGAGGGCTGCTTCGACATGATGTTCTTCGACGACCGCCTGGCCATGCCCGGCATCTACGGCGGGTCGGTGGCCGAGGCCGTCCGCCTCGGGGCCCGGCCGGTGAAGCTCGACCTGAGCATCGTCCTCGGCGTCATCGCCGGGGTGACCGAGCACATCGGCCTCGGCGCCACCTACTCGACCACCTACTACTCGCCGTTCCACGTGGCCCGGACCTTCGCCACCCTCGACCACCTGACCGGCGGCCGGGCCGCCTGGAACGTGGTGACCTCGGTCAACGACAGCGAGGCGCAGAACTACGGCTTCAACGAGCACCTGGGCCACGACGAGCGCTACGACCGGGCCGACGAGTTCCTCGAGGCGACCACCGGGCTGTGGGACACCTGGGAGGACGACGCCCTGGTCCTCGACCGGCCAAGCCGGCATCTTCGCCGACCCGACCAAGGTCCACGAGCTCGGACTACGACGGGAAGTGGTTCAGCGGTACGGGGCCCGCTCACCGTCCCCCGCTCCCCCCAGGGCCGGCCGGTGCTGCTCCAGGCCGGTTCGTCGGGCCGGGGACGGGACTTCGCGGCCCGCTGGGCCGAGCTCATCTTCACCGGCGACCCCGACATCGAGATCGCCCGAGCCCACTACAAGGACCAGAAGGAGCGCATCGCCGCAGGCGGGCGCGACCCGCGAGTCGGTCAAGATGCTGCCGATGGTCTACACGGTGGTCGGCGAGTCACACGCCCATGCCGAAGAGCGCGAGCAGGTGTTCCTGAACGACCTGGTCGACCCCATGGCCTCGCTGACCCTGCTGTCCGAGCTCATGAACTACGACTTCTCCGGGCATGGCCCTCGACGACCCCGATCACCGACGAGCTCATCGAGTCGGTGTCGGGCATCCGGGGGCTGGTGCAGAACCTCCGGACCCACATCGGCGACACGTCACCCTGGCCGACCTGGCCGGGCACCGGGCCACGCTGCTCCAGGGCCCGCGCTTCGTCGGCACCGGCGACGGAGGTGGCCGACCAGATGGAGGAGTGGATCGAGCCGAGGCCTGCGACGGCTTCGTCATCGCCGCCACCCACACCCCCGGCGCCTACGAGGACGTGGTCCGGCTGGTCGTGCCCGAGCTCCAGCGCCGCGGCGTCTTCCGCGACCGCTACGCCGGCGCCACGCTGCGCGACAACCTCGGGCCTGGCCCGCCCCGAAGCGGCTGTCCATGCCTGACGCCGTCGGGCCCGCTGCACGGGCTCCGGGTCGTCGACGCCGCCACCCTGGCCGCCGGGCCGCTGGTGGCCACCGCGCTTGGCGAGTTCGGCGCCGACGTCATCAAGGTGGAGCAGCCCGGCGTCGGCGACCCCCTGCGCACCTGGGGCGAGCGCAAGGACGGCATCGGCCTGGTGTGGAAGAGCATCAGCCGCAACAAGCGCTGCGTCACCCTCGACCTCCGCCAGAACGAGGGCCAGGAGCTCTTCCACGAGCTGCTCGACGTGAGCGACGTGCTGGTCGTCGGCAACCGGCCGAGCGCGCTGCGCCGGTGGGGGCTCGACTACGAGTCGGTCCACGGGCCCACCCGCAGCATCGTGATGCTCCACGTCAGCGGCTACGGCGCCGGCGGGCCCAAGAGCGACCGGCCCGGGTTCGGCACCCTGGCCGAGGCCATGAGCGGCTTCGCCCACGTGACCGGCCAGCCCGACGGGCCGCCGACCCTGCCGCCGTTCATGCTGGCCGACGGCGTGGCCGCCCTGGCCGCCACCTACGCGGTGATGATGGCCCTCTACCACCGCGACCTGCACGGCGGGGAGGGCCAGCTGGTCGACGTCAACCTGATCGAGCCGCTGGCCCGGCTCATCGAGTCGTCCACCCTGGCCTTCGACCAGCTCGGGCGTGATCCCGGGCCGGGTGGGCAACCGGCTCGACGCCAGTGCGCCGCGCAACGCCTACCGGACCGCCGACGACAAGTGGCTGGCCATCTCGAGCGCGTCGCCCAACATCGCCGTCCGGGTCTTCCGGGCCATCGGCCGCCCCGACCTGGCCGAGAACCCCGACTACGTCGACCCGGTCCGGCGCCAGAGCCCGCGCGCTGGAGGTGGACGAGGTGGTGGCCGACTGGGTCGGCCGGCACACTCTGGAGCGAGGCCATGGCGGTGTTCGAGGCGGCCGAGGTGGCCGCCGCCCCCGTCTACGACGCCGCCCAGCTCCTGGCCGACGAGCACCTGCGGGCGCGGGGCACCTTCGTCCCGGTGGACGACCCCGACCTCGGGCCCGTGACCGTGCAGGCGCCGGTGGCGCGCCTGAGCGACACGCCGGGCCAGATCGCGCACCTGGGCCAGCCCCTCGGCGCCGACAACGACGCCGTCTTCGGCGAGCTGCTCGGCGTCGATCCCGAGCGCCTCGCCGCGCTGCGGGCGGCCGGCGTCATCTGATGACCGGACCATCCGATGACGGGGATCGCGGTGCACGAACCCCGCGCCCGACGCTCGGAGCTGGCCACGCCGGCCAGCAGCGAGCAGATGTGCGAGAAGGCCGCCGGCTCCGGCGCCGATCTCGTGTTCCTCGACCTCGAGGACGCCTGCGCCCCGGTGGCCAAGGAGGGCGCGCGCCAGACGGCGGTCGCGCGCCCTCACCGAGCTCGACTGGGGCCGGACGGTACGGGCCGTCCGGGTCAACGGCCTCGAGACGCCCGTGGTGCCACGGCGACATCATCGAGGTCGTCACCGGCGCCCGCGAGGCGCTCGACGTCATCATCGTGCCCAAGGCGCGCACGGCCCGCGACGTGTGGTGGGTCGACGTCCTGCTCACCCAGCTCGAGACCAAGCTCGGCCTGACCAAGCGCATCGGCCTCGAGGTGCTGATCGAGGAGGCCGAGGGCCTCGCCAACGCCGCGGACATCGCCCGCTCGAGCGACCGGCTCGAGGCGATCATCTTCGGCGCCGGCGACCTGTCGGCCTCGCTGCAGGCCCGGGTCGACGGCAACTTCGACCCGCTGGGCGAGCTACCCCGGCGACTTCTGGCACTTCGCCCGCGTCCAGGTGCTGGCCGCGGCACGGGCCGCGGGCATCGACGCCATCGACGCGCCCTATCCCGCCTACAAGGACCCCGAGGGCTACCGCCGGGCCGCCGTGCACGCCAGCCTGCTGGGCTTCGACGGCAAGTGGGCCATCCACCCCGACCAGATCCCCATCGCCAACGAGGTGTTCGCTCCCACCGCGCAGGAGATCGCCGAGGCCGGAGCAGTCCATACGCCGTCTACCGCAGCTCGGAGGCCGAGGGCGTGGGCGCCATCGGCCGCGACGGCAAGCTGGTGGACGCCGCCCACATGCGGCTGGCCGCCAACGTGCTCTACAAGGCGTCGCTGGCCGAAGGCACGCCGCCTGCCCCGTGACGCCCGACCGTCCCTACCGGGTCGTGCAGTGGGCCACCGGCAACATCGGCAGCCCGGTCCCTGCGGGCCGTCATCGAGCACCCGCACATGACGCTGGTCGGGGTGTTGGTACACGGCGCCGACAAGGCCGGGCGCGACGCCGGCGAGCTGTGCGGGCTCGATCCGGTGGGAGTCGCGGCCACCCGCGACATCGACGACATCCTCGCCCTCGGAGCCGACTGCGTCCTCTACATGCCCCAGGGCTGCGACTTCGACGCGCTGAGCCGGGCTCCTCGCCTCGGGCGCCAACGTGGTGACCACCACAGGTGAGTTCCACCATCCCCCGAGCATGGACCCGACGCGGTCCCAGATCGAAGACGCCTGCGCCGCAGGGGTTGAGCTCGATCCACAGCACCGGCAGCAGCCCTGGCTTCATCTCCGAGGCGGTGCCCATCGTGCTGACCTCGATCCAGCGGCGCCTCGACGGGCTCGTCATCGAGGAGTTCGCCGATCTATCCCGCCGCGACTCCCCTGAGCTGCTCTTCGCCCTGATGGGCTACGGCGCCGACCCGTCGGCCTTCGACCCCGGTCGCTGGGCCCACGGCGCCCAGAGCTTCGGCCCGACGCTGCGGATGCTGGCCGAGGCCCTGGCCCTCCCCTCGACTCGGTGGTGGCCAGCGGCGAGGTGGCCTGTGCCCGCCGGCGCACCACCATCGCCGCCGGCACCATCGAGGCCGGCACGGTGGCCGCCCAGCGCATGACCGTCTCCGGCCTGCGGGGCGGGCGACCCTGGGTGATCGTTTCGGGCCATGTGGTACTGCAGCAACGACCTGGAGCCGGCCTGGCCGGTGCAAGCCACCGGCTGGCATCTGCTGGTCGACGGCGACGCGCCGCTCGACGTCGAGATCCGGTTTGACGTTCCCATCGAGCGGATGGGAGACCTGTCGCCGGGCTTCACCGCCAACCGCGCCGTCAACGCCGTGCCGGCACTGTGCGAGGCCGCACCGGGGATCCGCACCACTGCCGACCTGCCGCAGATCATCCCCGTCTTGTCTTCGGCGATCCCCACGACGACACCCACAAGGAGCGCACCATGAACCCTCCCCGCCGAACCGAGGCCATCCGCCTGCGCAGCGCCCGCATGCTCGACGTCGTGAAAGGCGAGATGCTCGAGCCAGGCGACGTCCTCGTCGTGGGCGAGCGCATCGCCGAGCTGCAGCCGAGCGCAGTCCCCGACGCCACAGTCACCATCGAGCTCGGCGACCTGACGCTGCTACCTGGCCTCATGGACATGGAGGTGAACCTGCTGCTCGGGGGCCCCGACCATCGCAGCCCCTTGAACGCCGTGCAGGACGACCCGGCCCTGCGCACGTTGCGCGCCGTGGCCAACGCCCGCCGGACCTTGCGAGCCGGTTTCACCACCGTGCGCAACCTCGGGCTGTTCGTGCAAACCGGGGGATTCCTGCTCGACGTGGCCCTCAGGAAGGCCATCGACCGCGGCTATATCGAAGGCCCCCGGGTCGTCCCCGCCGGCCATGCCATCAGCCCGACCGGCGGACATCTCGATCCCACCATGTTCCAGGCCTTCGCCCCCCACGTGCTTCCCCTCACCGTCGAGGAGGGCATCGCCGACGGGGTCGCCGAGGTGCGCAAAGCCGTCCGCTACCAGATCAAGCACGGCGCCGAGCTGATCAAGGTCTGCGCCTCGGGCGGCGTGATGTCACACACCGGACCGGCCGGCGCCCAGCAGTACTCCGACGAAGAGCTTCGCACCGTGGTCGACGAGGCGCACCGGGCCGGGCTCCGGGTCGCCGCCCACGCCCACGGGGACGACGGTATCCGCGCCGCGATCGAGGCCGGCATCGACTGCATCGAGCACGGCTCGCTCATGAGCGACGAGACGATCGATCTCATGGTGGAGCGGGGCCGCTTCCTGGTGCCCACCACCTACCTGGCCGACGGAATGGACGTGTCCCACGCCGCCCCCGAGCTGCAGGCCAAGGCGGCCGAGGTCTTCCCCACGGCCAAGGCGGACCATCTCCAAGGCCATCGCCAAGGGAGTGAGGATCGCCTGCGGCACCGATGCGCCCGCCATCCCCCATGGACACAACGCCAAGGAGCTGCTGGCCCTGGTCGACCGGGGCATGACGCCGCTGCAGGCGCTGCGCGCCGCCACGACAGTATCGGCCGAGCTCATCGACATAGATGACCGCGGCCGGCTCGAGGCAGGCCTGCTGGCCGACATCATCGCCGTGCCCGGCGATCCGTTGGCCGACATCGGTGTCACCGAGGACGTCCGCTTTGTGATGAAAGGCGGCGCTGTCTACCGCCCACCCGACGACGCCCACTGATGGGCCCGCTCAGGTCGGAGCCACGCCGATGCCGTGGACGACGAAGGACCACAGCTCTTCGGCCGCCGCATCGTCGTCGGCGCGCGCCGAGGTGCCGCCGATGGTCGACGAGAACGCGTTGAACATCACCGCCTCGAGCACGACCCCGGTGATCCGCCGGGCGGCAAGTCCGGGACGAACCAACCCGGCGGCGGTGGCGTCGGCGAGCAGCTCTCCGAACATGGCGACGAGCGGAGCGAACGCCCGCGCCGCCTCCTTGGGGCGATCGGTGAGCAGCTGCTGGGCGAAATCGGTGACCACGGGCGGCGCGCCCTTGCGGGGCCGGGCAGCTCTGCTGATCGGGCGGCCACACATCCGGTAGTACTCGACCACGAAGCGGTGCAGCCGCTCGAGTGGATCGGACTCCTGCGCCACCTGTTCGTGGAGGAACTGGACGTGGAGGCCACCGACTCCTCGAAAAGCGCCAGCAGCAGCTCGTGTTTCCCCTCGAAATGCTGATAGAAGCTGCGCAGCGACTGGCCTGAGCGCTCGACGACCTCCTGGACGGTGAAGTCCTTGCCGTTGCCCGAGTGGATCAGCTCGAGTGGCCGCCGCCGATGAAGCGCTGCACCCGGTTCTCGGCACGGGTCCGGGCCGAGTCGAGCGAGCGCGCCACTGCGAGCTCTCGCCAGCTGACGCCCTCTTCCTCAGGCGGATCTCCTGCGGGTTCGGTGGTGCGACACGACGAGAAGCGTACCGCGCGGTCCTAAACGGCCGGTTCGATGACCACGTCCATGGCGGCCGCCCCGCTGTCGGGCACCCGGGCCTGGCGCCACACCTCGACGGGGAACGACACGTTCACGAGCGAGTAGCGCAGCCACAGCAGACGCGTGGACGGCTCGGACAGGTCCTTGAGCTCGAACTGGTCGAGATAGGCGAGCATGGCCTCGAGGCGCGGGAAGGCGGCGTCGTAGAAGGCCTGGAGCTCGTCCATGGTCGACGACAGGCGCTTGGCGTAGCGCTCGGCCTCGGTGCGCAGCGACCAGTCGGCGAACGGCTCCAGATCGGCGAATTCGGCAGGAAGAACGGGCACGGGGTGCTCCTCGCTCACGACGCGGCCGGTACCGGCACCGGCGGGTAAGGGCTCTTCGGGTCCTGCTCGTAGGCGGTCGACGTAATGGCGGGCCGTCTTGTGCAGGTGGCGCAGCAGGATCTCCTGGTCGTTGAGCGGGAACGTCGGTCACCGCCCGCGACTCGAGCATCATCTGCGTTGCCTCGAGGGTGTTGCCGTCCTGGAGCGCGTACTCCTTGAAGGTCACCGCGGCCAGCTCCTGGCGCAGACGCTCCGTGGCGTTTGCGGGGGGGACGAAGTACAGCGTTCCCTCGAAGATGTGGGTGTTGTACGACGTCGGCCAGTAGTGGTACGTGAGGTACCAGCCCGGGGCCCACACGAGCAGCATGAAGTTGGGGAAGAAAACGAAGGAGTCGATGCCCCATGCGCGGCTGCCGGCGGGGTTCAGCCCGGTCGGCAGCGTCCGAGCCCCTCGATGTCGGGACGGTCCCACGGTCCGAACAGCCCGCTGCGCAACTTCCGCTCGATCGGCTTCACCATGTTGAGGTCCTTCGGGGGCGCCATACCGCCCCACGAGGACACCATGCCGTGGGCCCGTCCATCTTGTAGGCGAGCGCCTCGTACCCGAAGCCCTGCAGCTTGCGCGATTCGTCCGCCACCGCCTGCCTCGCGTGGAGAACGGGGGCATGGTAGAACTCGGCGAAGGCGTCAATGAACAGCTTCCAGTTCGCCCCCGACGTGCGCCCGGTACTTGTAGACCTGGGTCATCTTGTCGAACGGGTAGCCGGCGAGGCCCGCCCCGAGATCGCCGAGGTACTCGGCCACCGACAGTCGCGTTGTCGGGATCGACGTTCACCCAGATGAACCCCTCCCACACCTCGCACTGCACCGGCGCCAGGCCGTAGTGCGCCTTGTCGAGATCGAAGAACTCCGGCTCCTGCTGCACGAACGTGCACGCCCCTTCGAGGTCGTAGCGCCATCCGTGGTACTTGCAGGTGAACTGGCGGCAGACTCCCGGAGGTCTCCTCGCGGGGATAGTCGTTCCACACCAGCTTGTTGCCCCGGTGGCGGCAGATGTTGTGGAAGGCCCGCACCTCACCGTCGGTGCCCCGCACGACGATGACCGACGTGCCCGCGGCGTGCCAGCTCCCTGGTGAAGTAGCTCCCCGCCCGGGGAAGCTGCTCCACCCGGCCCACGTTCAGCCATGTCCTGGCGAAGATCGCCTTGCGCTCGAGCTCGTAGTGCTCGGGTGAGATGGAGTCCTCGTAGGACACCGGGCCGGTACCGAGCTCGGGATAGTGCTCGGTCCAGCTTCCTTCGGCCGGCTTCGCGAAATGCGCCATGTAGCGTGCCTTCCTCTGCGGGAACTTCATCCGAGCCCGAAACATGACAACGACGGCAACCCTCATGTCCGCCCTACCCTGCTGGCCTGCCGCTCCCCGTCGCGCGTGGCGCGAGCAGGCGGTCGAGGTTGGCCCGCAGCTCGGCGCGAGCCGAACGACCGGTCCTCGGCGGCCAGTGCGAAGTCGAGGGTGGCCAGCACGGCCCGCTCCAGATGCAGGTTGAGGACGCGCTTGGTGTCCTCCACCGCCCGCGGGGCAGCGCGGCGATCTGCTGGGCACAGGCCAGCGCCTGCGTCCAGCACCTCGTCGTCGGGGCACGACGTGGTTCACCAGACCGATCTCGGCCGCCCGGCGGGCGGGGATGCGATCGCCCGTCAATGCGTACTCCTTGGCCAGCTGCAGGCTGGTGAGCAGCGGCCAGGTCATCGGGCCCGCCGTCGGCGGCCACCAGGCCCACGATCACGTGCGGGTCGGCCAGGTGCGCGCTCTCGGCCATGTAGACGATGTCGGAGAGCGCCACCAGGCTGCAGCCGAGCCCCACGGCCGGGCCGTTCACCGCGGCGACCACCGGCACCCGGCACGCCACCATGCCGGTGCACGATCTGCCGGCCGTGCGCCAGGGTCTGGCGCCGCAGCACCGGGTCGCGGGCCAGCTCGTCGAGATAGGAGAAGTCCCCGCCGGCCGAGAAGGCCCGCCCGTTGCCGGTGAGCACCACGGCCCGGGCGTCGTCATCCGCGTCGATCTGCGGGAACAGCGCGGCCAGCCCGGCGTGCAGCTCGTGGTTGGTGGCGTTCAGCTGCTCGGGGCGGTCCAGGCGCACGATGCGGACATGGCCCGTCGGCCTCCACCTGGATGTGGGGTCCGACGTCGTAGGTGCTCATGAGGCCGGAAGTCCCAGGATGCGGCGGGCCACCAGGTTGCGCTGGATCTGCGACGTACCGCCCATGACGCTCTGCGCCCGGCTGTAGAGGTACACCTTCAGCCACGTGTCGTCGCCCGATGCCGACGCCGACTGCCGCCGACGGCCAGCGCGGCGTGGCCCACGGCCTGCTCGACCTCGGTCATGAGCAGCTTGTCGACCGATCCCTCGGGACCGTGGGAGATCCCGTTCAGCCGGTCCGACAGCCGTCGGCGCACGTGGAGCCGGAGCATCTCCGCCTCGACGATGGCCCAGCCGAGGCGCTGCACCTGCTCGGGCCCGTAGGCGTCGGGCTCCTTGCGCACGCGGTCGACCAGCTCGTTCACCAGCTTGCTGTAGCGGGCGACGTAGCCGAGCTCGCCGGGCTCGCGCTCGTGCGACACCACGGTCATGGCCAGCGCCCAGCCCTCGCCCGGGACGCCGATCATGTTGGCGGCCGGCACGCGGGCGCCGTCGAAGACGACTTCGCCGAACTCCTTGGTGATGCCGTTGATCATGCGCAGCGGGCGCTGCTGCACGCCCGGCTGGCGCATCGGCAGGGCGAAGGCCGAGATGCCCTTGTGCTTGGGCACGCTCGTGGTCGGTGCGGGCCAGCAGCAGGCACCACTCGGCGTCGTCGGAGTAGCTCGTCCACACCTTGTGCCCGTCGACGACGTAGTCGTCTCCGTGGCGATCGGCCCGGGTGCGCAACGAGGCCAGGTCGGAGCCGGCGTCGGGCTCGCTGAACCCTTGGCACCAGCGTTCGCGCCCGTTCACGATGCCGGGCAGGAAACGACGCTTGATGTCGTCACTGCCATGCTCGAGGATCCCCTGCACCAGGTACCCGACGCTCGGTCGCGGCGGGGCCCCGGCGGCGGCGAGCTCCTCGTCGACGATGACGTCGTAGACGCTCGGCAGTCCCTGCCCGCCGATCTCGACCGGCCACGACACGCCGAAGAACCCGGCGTCGTACAGTGCCTGGTGCCAGGCGGCCTGACCGGCCCAGTAGTCGTCGTCGGTCGACGAGGCCGGCAGCCCGGGGTTGTGTTCGGCCACCCACGCCCGCAGGCGGAGCCGGAAGTCCCCCTCGGCGGGCGCGTCACCGAAGTCCATGACCACTCCCGACAGCGGTGGCGATGCCGTGGTGCGCGAGCACCCGGCCGACGTTGATGTCGGCTCCCCCGAACAACTCGCTCGACAGCAGGGCCCGGCGGAGAAAGACATGGGCCAGGCAGTCCCAGGTGTTGCCGATACCGCCGTGCACCTGCACCGAGATCTCGCACACGGTGCGGGCACGCCCGGGCGCAGTAGGCCTTTGCCAGCGGCCGCCGGCAGCCAGGGCGTCGCCAGGAGCCAGGGCGTCGACGGCCCACGCCGCGTGCAGGGCCACGCTGCGCGAACCCTCCATGGCCACGAAAGCGTCGGCCAGCAGGTGCTGCACGGCCTGGAAGGACCCGATGGGCACGCCGTACTGGCGGCGGTCGAGGGCGTACGACCGCGCCAGCTCGACGGCGCCGCGCATGACACCGACCAGATCGGCGCACGTGATCGCCAGCCCCAGCGCCAGCCACGAGGAAAGGTCGTCGCTGTCAAGAGCACGAAGGCTCTCGACCGGGGTCACGGCTGCGCCCCTGTCGGGGTGGGTGCTGTGCCGAGTGAGATCGAGCTCGCTTGCAGCGGCGCTCAGCGGCACGTGACCGAGGCGCCACCCGCCTGACGAATCGTCGGCCACGAGCACCAACGCGGTGGTCGTCCCGCTGGCGTCGAGGGCGACGCCCGCGGGAGACTCGCCGTCGACGGACGTCGCCGGCCACGAAAGGGTGGGGTCGAGCACCACTGTCTCGGGACTCGGCGGCGCTCGGCGCCCCGGCTCGGCGACGTAGGTCGCCAGCCATGATCGGGCCCAGAAGGGCGACGTCGGCCAGGCCGCGGCCGAGCTCCTCGGCCACGATGGCCACCTCGACGCCCGACGCCACGGGCGCATCGCCCGCAGTGCCGTGACGCAGCTCGTGCCACCCTGACGCCACCACCGCCGCTCGCAGCCTGCCGGCTCGCCCGGTGTCGTCGAGGGCCGCCAGGGAGTCCGGTCCCAGCCGGTCGACCACCTGTGCTGCGCCGTCGCGCAGGGCCTGTTGCTCCGGGGACAAGCGGACGTCCATCACGCCCCCGCCGCAGCACCAGCGAGGATCGGCGCCCACTGATCGCGAAGCGTCCGGCGCAACACCTTGCCCGACGGCAGCCTCGGGACGTTGTCGACTACGACCAGGTGCCGCAACTGCTTGTAATTGGCGAGGGTGTCGGCCACCAGGCGCTGGAGCTCGCCGTCGGCGACGACGGCGGCAGGGTCGAGCTGCACGGCGGCGACCGGCACTTCGCCCGCCCGTTCGTCGCTGATGCCGAACACGGCGCAGTCGAGCACGGCGGGGTGCCCGAGGAGCACGGCCTCGATCTCGGCCGGCGCAACCTGGAAGCCGTTGACCTTGATCATCTCCTTGAGCCGGTCGGTGAGATGCACCCAACCGTCGGTCTCCAGGAATCCGACATCGCCGGTGCGGTACCAGCCGCCGACCACGGACTCGGCGGTGGCGCTGTCAGGCAGGTAGCCGGCCATGAGCGAAGGGCTGCGCACTTGGATCTCCCCGACGCCGCCCGGCGCCATGGGGCCACCCGTGTCGATGTCGACGACCCGGAGCTCCACCCCGTCCGGGGGAAGTCCGGCCGAGTCGACCCGCCACTGCTCGGGGCGGTCCACCGGGTTGGCGGCGATCACGGGCACTTCGCTGGCGCCGTACGCCGGGAGCCAGCGGACGCCCGTGCGTGCCGTGACCATCTCGGCCACGTGCGCGGTCACTGGGGTGGCGCCCCACATGATGTAGCGCAGCGACGACAGGTCGTACTCCTCGAGGCGGGGGTGGTTCGCCATGGCCAGCGCGATAGGCGCCACGGCCATCTCCAAGGTCATGCTGTCGGTCTCGATGCTCCGCAGGACCTCGTCGAGGTCGAAGCGCCGGTGCAGGCGCACCGTGGCGCCGGCCGACATGGCGGCGAGCAGGTTGAGCAGTCCGAGGATGTGCGACGGCGGCGTGGCGACCTGGAACCGGTCCTCGGCACCGAGGCCCAGAGCAGCGACCCAGTGTACGGTGGCATGCCCGATGGACTCGTGCGTGTGGCGCACAGCCTTCGGCAGTCCTGTCGTGCCCGAGCTGAAGACGAGCACCGCCTCGGCCTCCGCCGCCACGGCGCGCCGCTCCGGTGTCCGCGCGCCGCCCGTCGCCAGCGCGGCGACGACAGGGTCGTCGACGTCGGTCACCCGGTCGTCCCCGAGGGATCCGGCGAGCAGCGCTGTGCCGGCCGCGTCGGCCACGGCGTGGACGGGCTCGGTCAGGGCCAGGGCGGCACCGACCTCGGCCGACTTCCAGGCCGGGCTGATCAGCACGGTGGCCGCACCGAGCTTGCTCACGGCGTGGACGGCGACGACGAACTCGACCCGGTTGGCCATGAGCACAGCCACCCGGTCGCCCGGGCCCACGCCGGCCTCGGCCAGCTGCGCACCCAGGGCATCGGTCCACCGGTCCAGTTGGCCGAACGTCCAGGCCCGGTCGAGAGCCCGGACGGCGACACGGTCCCGCTGGTGGCTGGCCGCCCGTTCGAGCCCGCCGTGCATCGGCCCGAGCCCCATATGAGAACATTATTCTCGCTCACGAAGATCGCTGTCAACACAAGTGGCTTATATGCTTCTCGCATGGTTCCGGCGCCGAGTCGGTCACGGTGCTGTCTCCACGCGTAGCCGCGCGGCCCGCTCGCGGAGGACGCCCTTCTGGACCTTGCCGGTGGCGTTGACGGGCAGCTCGTCCACGAGCTCGACGAAGCGGGGCACCTTATAATTGGCCATGCGGGTGCGTGCCCATGCGACGAGATCGTCGCCGGACAGCACCGAGCCGGGGCGGGGCACCACGAAGACCATGCCCACTTCGCCCATGCGCTCATCGGGAACACCGACCAGGGCCGCCTGGCCCACGGCGGGGTGCTCGAGCAGGTAGTTCTCCACCTCAGCTGGGTACACGTTGAACCCGCCGACGATGAACATGTCCTTGGAGCGACCCACGATGCGCAAACAGCCGGCCTCGTCGAGCACGCCCACGTCTCCGGTACGGAGCCAGCCGTCGTCGGTGAAGGCAGCCCGGGTGGCCTCCGGGTCGTCGAGGTAGTGCGACAGCACACTGCCGCCACGCAGGAGGATCTCCCCTGCCTCCCCGACGCGGGCTTCCCGGCCCTTGGGGTCGGCGACCCGCAGCTCGAAGCCCGGACGTGGTCGCCCCACCGTGGTCGCCACCGTGATGGCGTCGTCCTCGGGTGAGGTGGACGCCGCTGTTCCCGCTTCGGTCAACCCGTAGCCCGTGACGACGAGCGAGAAGGGAAGCTCCCGGCGGACACGTCGGATGAGCTCCACAGGGATGTCCGCCGCCCCGGTAACCGCCACCCGCAAGCTCGACAAGTCGTGTGCGGCCCGGCCAGGGTGGTCGAGGATCGACTGGTACAGCGTCGGCGCCCCCGGCAGCACCGTGACCTTGTCGGCTTCCACCTGGGCGAGCACCCGGTCCACGTCGAACACGGCTACGGGGAGCATGGTGGCCCCTGCGGCAACCGAGGCGAGGATGCCGGCCTTCAGCCCGAACATGTGGAAATAGGGGTTGACCATCAAGTACCGGTCACCGCACCGCAGGCCGGTCATGGCCACCCAGTCCGTCCCGACGCACAGCGTCCGGCCGTGGGTCTGGACGACGCCCTTCGGCACCCCGGTGGTGCCCGAGGTGAAGAGGATGTCGGACGGATCGTCGGGCCCGAGCGCGGCGGCCCGCCGGGCGGCCTGGAGCCGATCGCCATCCGTGGCGCGGGCGAGGAATCCGGCCCACGACACAGTCCCGGCCCGACCCGTGCCGCGGGCGACGACGACGGACTGCAGGTCGGGAAGCTCCAGACCGGCGCCGCGCAACAGGCCCACGTAGTCGGTGCCCAGGAAGTCGGTCACGGTCACGAGCAGCCGCGCTCGGCTGCGGCGCAGGACGTCGGCGGCCTCGCGACCCTTGAAGCGGGTGTTGACCGGGACGAGCACACAGCCCGCCTGCCACAGTCCCATGGCAGCGACGATCCACTCGGCACAGTTGAAGGCCCAGATGCCGACCCGCTCCCCCGGCTCGACGCCCGACGCCACCAGGGCGGCGGCGAAGGTCCGGGCCTCTTCGTAGAGCGCCGGGTACGAAAGGTGCGTCTGGCCGTCGGAGACGGCGACTGTGTCGGTGTACTGGGCCGCGGCGGCGCGCAGCAGGGCGGGTATGGTCCCCCTGTCTCCGGTCATGCCGGAACGGCGGCGTCCATGTTCGTGAGCCGGGCCAGCTTGCCGCCCATGATCTTGCGCACGGCGTCGTCGTCGAGCCCCTGCAGCTCCTCGGCGTAGGTCACCGGATCACCGAGCCCCTCAGGGTGTGGGTAGTCGGAGCCGAAGAGCACACGGTCGACCCCGAGGACGCCGGCCAGCTCGGCCAGGTCCTCCTCCCAGAAGGGGCCGATGTGGACTGCCGCTTCACCACCATGACCGGGTCCTCGGCGAAGTCCTGTGGCATCTTCTTGTAGGTCTCGGCCATGCGCTTGAGTAGCGGCTCCACGCACGAGCTCCCGTTCTCGATGACAGCCACCTTGAGTTCGGGGAACCGTGACGCGCTGGCTCCTGCCCTCGGGATTCCCTCGCCGGTAGTCGTCCTCCTGAACGCCAGGTCGCGCCACCACGTCGAACGTGGGGTTGGGGATGAACTCGCTGATACGGCCCCGCACCACGATCTTGGTGCGGCCACGGAGATCCACGTAGTCGATCACCCCGCGGTAGCGGTCGGGGAGGAACTTGGTCAGTGCCTCGCGCGTCTCGTAGAGATGGTTGTCCGCATCCAAGACAGGCATACCGAGGGACCGATCCGACATGGCGCACCTCCCGACCGTCGAGTGGGCCGGTGATAACCGGCGTCTTGGTAATGAGAATATCGTTTTCCGCCGCGCCCGGTCAGGCCGGGCCGGTCAAGGGCGAAGCCGGGGCCCCGGCGGCCAGGTCGTCGTCGAGTTCCACTTCGAGGGCGCCCAACACCATGGCCAGGAGGTCGTAGGCACCCACCGTGAACACCAGGTCCAGAAGCTGCTCGGTGGTGAGCGAGGCGGCGAGCACCGCCCACGTCGAGTCCGTCATCGTGGCCGAGGCCACCAGCTCGTCCACCGCCCGCAGCAGGGCGGCTTCGAGCGGCTCCCACGCCGGGGCCCCCGGTCCTTCGGCCACGGCGGCTAGCTCCCGTTCGCTGATGCCGACGTCCTCGGCCAGCACCGCGTGCTGGCGCCACTCGTACTCGGCGCGCCGCACGGCGGCGACCCGCAGCACCACCAGCTCGCGCTGGCGCTCGGTCAGCGTGGTGGCGAACAGCACATGACCGTTGAAGACGTGGTACGCCCTGGCCAGGGCCGGGTGGTGGGCGAAGGTACCGAGGATGTTCAGGCCCTTGGGCCGGCCCTCGCGTCGCGGCGGGACAGGGTATCGGGCGTCGGGCGGCACCAATGCGGCGAGCGCGTCGCGCATCTGCGGCGGCCACTGGCCGGGCGGCACGGGGGCGATGCGGGCCATGTCAGGTGTTCCGCCCGCCGTTGACCCCGATGATCTGGCCGGTGATGTAGCTCGCCTCGTCGCGCACGAGGAAGGCACAGGTGGCGGCGATGTCCTCGGGACGGCCGGCGCGGCGCACGGGCGTGCGCTGGGCGTGCTCTGCGACCGTGCCCCCGAGCCGGCCCTTCTCCTCCGCGGCGCGCAGCATGGGGGTGTCGATGAAGCCCGGCGGGATGGCGTTGACGGTGATCCCCTTGGGGCCGAACTCGAGAGCGAGGGACTTGGTGAGCCCGTTCACGCCCGACTTGGCCGCCACGTAGTGGCTCATGAAGGGCTGGCCGCTGTGGGTGCTCGAGGAGGAGATGTTCACGATGCGGCCCCAGCCGGCTTCGATCATGTCGGGGAGGACCAGCTGGCACATGTTGAAGGTACCGGTGAGGTTGACGGCCAGGAGGCGATCCCATGTGTCGGGGCCGATCCTCAGGAACGGGTCGAATCCGTCGAGGCCGGCCGAGTTGACGAGGACGGTGCAAGGGCCGAGCCGCTCGCGCACCTGCTCCAGACCGGTGGAGATGGCGGCGCGGTCGGTGACGTCCGCGGTCACCGCCATGGCTCTCGCCCCCGAGGCGGAGATCTTCTCGGCCGCGGCCGTGGCTGCCTCGCCGTTCAGGTCGAACACGGCCACCTGGTGCCCGTCGCTCGCCAACCGTTCGGCGATGGCCAGGCCGATTCCCGACGCGCCGCCGGTGACCACAGCGGTCCGCTCCGGTGTGCTCGGGCCCCCCGGAGTCACTGCACGGCCCCGCCGCCGTGCAACGCGATGGTCGGCGTCGGCATGTCGCGCTCCTCTCGGTCCGTCCTCATCACAGTGCCATGTCACGCAGCTGCTCGCGAAGCCGGAACTTCTGGACCTTCCCGGAGGCGGTGCGGGGGAAGTCGGCCACCTCGTGGATCGACTCGGGCCACTTCTGGCGGGCCAGACCGTCGGCGGCCAGGTGGTCCTGCACCTGCTCGAGCGTCGGGCACCGCCGCGCCCGATCGGACCCGGCACCATGGCGGCGGCTCGCTCCCCCAGCCGAGGGTCGGGTTCGGCCACCACCGCCACCTCGGCCACGGCGTCCAGCCCGAGCAGGAGCTCCTCGATCTCCTGGGCGCTCATGTTCTCGCCGCCGCGGATGATGATGTCGGAGATCCGGTCGGTGATGGTGAGATATCCGTCCTCGTCGAGCACACCCACGTCCCCGGTGCGGTACCAGCCGTCGGCGTCGAAGGCTGCCGCTGTGAGCGCCGGGTCGGTGTAGCCGATGCAGCAGTCGGGCCCCCGGCTCCAGATCTCGCCGTCGTCGGCCAGCCGGATCTCCACCCCGGGCAGCACGTGCCCGTCGGTGGTGCAGCCGCTTGGCCTCGGGGTCGTCGAGGAGGCAGCCGGTGATGGAGGGATGCTCGGTGCTGCCGTAGGAGCGGAAGCAGGTGATCCCGAGGTCCGGTGGCCCGTTGGGTGACGGCCACGGGGACCGGAGACCCGCCGAGGCCGGCGAAGGGCATCAGGGCCAGGTGCTCGGGGCCGAAGTCCGGGTGGTCGAGCAGGCTCAGCAGGAAGTAGGTGGACCCACCGGAGACGCCGAGCCCTTCGTCGCGCATCAGGCGCAGGACGTCGGCCGGGTCCCACTCGTCGACCAGGTTGACGGGCCGCTCGCGCAGCAGCGGTACGAGGAAGGCGTTGACCATGCCGATGAAATGACCGACCGGCGCCCCGGTGATCTGCGGGCGGGCCCCCGCCGGGGAACATGTGGTCGAGCTGGCGGCCCTCGAAACCGATGGTGCGGTGGGAGTGCACCACGCCCTTCGGGTCACGCGTCGTGCCCGAGGTGAAGCCGATGAGCGCAGGGGCGTCGGGGTCGACTGGGGCGGGCCCCTCGACCGGCTCGTGTCCGAGCATCGAGGCGAAGGGCATCGCTCCCGCGGGCAGCTGGCCGGACGGGCGTGTCGCCCACCACCAACCACTGGGCGTCGGTCCCGGCCAGGAGCTCGCGGTAGACAGCGAGATAGTCGCTGTGCCCGAACCGGTCGGCCGTCACCACCACGTCGGGCTCGGTGACCCGCAGGATGTAGTCGACCTCCTTGGTCCCGTAGAAGTGGACGATGGGGACGACCACCGCGCCCAGGTAGGCAGCCGCCCAGAAGGTGATGCCGGCCTCGACCCAGTTGGGCAGCTGGAAGACCACGACGTCCCCGGGACCGACGCCGCGGGCCCGCAGCGAGCCGGCCAGGGCCCGCGCCGCGGCGTCGACGTCGGCGAAGGTCCCGTCCCACGGGCGGGACTTCGAGCGCACCCGGAAGTCGGCGCCGGCCATGTCCTCGAGGCCCGGCGGCCACCATGGCGCCGAGGGTCTCGTCGGTCCACCACCCTTCGGCCCGGTACCTGCGGACGAGGTGGGCGGGCACCGTCCGCACGCCCCACCGCTCGGTGGCCGCGCCGCTCCCGACGCCCCACGCTCCTCCTCCTTGTCGAAACCCCGACGGCACTATGGCACGAGCGGCCGCTCTCGTGCGAGCCTCGTTGGCAGTTAGTGAGAACCCCGTTATCGTGGAGACATGGCCCGCCCGGAGCCGACCCTGAGCGCGCCGCGCCCGCCTGCGCGACCACGGCTTCCACCAGCTGCGGGTGCAGCAGGTGGTCCTCGAGACGGCCGACACCGTGTCCTTCGTGCTCGAGGTGCCCGACGAGCTGGCCGAGACCTTTGCCTACCGGGCCGGCCAGTTCTGCAACCTCCGGGTGGAGGTCGAGGGCCGGGCCCACGATGCGCTGCTACTCCATGTCCTCGTCGCCGGCCCTCGGCGAGGAGATGCAGGTCACCGTGAAGCGGGTGCCGGGCGGGGTCGTGTCGAACTGGATCATCGACCACTGTGCCAGCCGGCGACCTGGTCGAGCTGGCCCCGCCGACCGGGTTCTTCCAGCTCGACCGGGGGACAGCGGTGACCTCGTCGCCTTCGCCGCCGGCAGCGGCATCACCCCGGTGTTCTCGCTGGTGAAGACGGCGCTGGCCACCACCGAGCGGACGGTTCGGCTCCTCTACGCCAATCGTGACCGGGCCAGTGTGATCTTCGGCACCGAACTCGACGAGCTCGAGGGGCGCCATCGGGGCGGCTCACGGTGGTCCGCACCACACGACGTGGAACACGGGCTGCTCACGCCCGACACGGTGACGACGTTCGTCGGGGAGGCAGCCGGCACCGGCCGAGTTCTACGTCTGCGGTCCGGCGCCCTTCATGGAGATCGTGGAGCAGGGCCTGCGTGGCCTCGGGGTGGAGGGCGGCCGCATCCACATCGAGCGCTTCACCCCGGCCGACCTCCTCGTCGGTGCGCCGCCCCGCCACCGGAACCGGCCGGCGGCACCCGGGTCACCGATCGAGCTCGACGGTCGCAGCCGATGACCACCGATCACCGCCCGGGGACGACCATCCTGCAGACGGCCCGCCAGATGGGCATGTCGCCGCCGTTCTCCTGCGAGTCGGGCAGCTGCGCCACCTGCATGGCCAGGCTCGTCGAGGGGTCGGTCTCCATGTTCGTCAACAACGCCCTCACCGACGACGAGGTCGACGAAGGCTGGATCCTGACCTGCCAGTCGGTGCCGACCACGCCGTCGGTCCGCGTCGTCTACGGCTACGAGGAGCGCTGACATGGGTCGACCGCCGGTCGAGGACGTCATCGAGATCGAGCAGCTGCTGGCCCGCTACGCCGTCGGCATGACCAAGGACGACGTCGAGTCGGTGATGGAGGTGTTCACCCCCGACGGCACCTACAGCGCCTTCGGCGACACCTACCAGCTGGTCCGACTTCCCCGCCCTGGTGGCCGCCGCCCCGAAGGGGCTGTTCCTGGTCGGCCCCCCGGTCTCTCGAGCTCGACGGCGACGCCGGCACCGGCCAGCAGCCGCTGTGCTTCGTCGACCAGAAGACCCACGACATGCGCATCGGCTAGTACACCGACAGCTACCGCCGCACTGCCGAGCGGCTGGCGCCTGCACACCCGGTCGATGACCTTCCTCCGCAAGAGCGGCGCCCGCGACAGCGGGCGGCCGCACGACGACCCGACCGGCCCCGCACCACCTCGCTGACATGGAGCTCGACGCCTTCCGGGCCGTCGCTGGACGCCTGGCTCGACGAGACACGGCCGAGCGCTCGGCGCCGGCCCGGCGCCGACGAGCACCCTCGACGACCAGATGGCCCAGCTGGCCAAGGTCAAGCGGCTCACCTACGACGCCGGCTGGATGCGCTGGGGCTGGCCCGAGCGGGTCGGCGGGCTCGGCGGATCGACGCTGCTGCGGGCCTACCTGGGCGAGGCGCTCACCGCCCGGGACCTGGTCGAGCCCGGCATCTACTCGATGACCGAGGTCCTGGCCCCGACCATGATCGACTACGCCGCCGCCGGCGCTGGCGGCCGCCATGGTGCCCCGCCTGCTGCGCGGCGACGAGACCTGGTGCCAGGGCTTCTCGGAGCCGGGGACCGGCAGCAACCTGGCCGCGCTGACCTGCCGGGCCACCCGGGCCGACGACGGCTGGCGGGTCACCGGCCAGAAGGTCTGGACCAGCCTCGCCCAGTACGCCCACCGCTGCGTCCTGCTCACCCGCACCGGCACCGCCGGACTCGGCCCACAAGGGGCATCACCGCCCTGTTCGTCGACATGGACAGCCCGGGCATCACCGTGCGGCCGATCGAGACGATGCACGGTGCCCCGAGTTCTGCGAGGTCTTCTTCGACGACGTGGCGGTGCCCTTCGACCGCACCCTGGGCGAGGAGGGCCAGGGGTGGTCGGTGGCCATGGACCTGCTTGCCTTTCGAGCGGAGCACGGCGCTGTGGCACCGCGCCGCCTACCTGCAGCGTCGCCTGCAGGACCTCGTCGAGATCGTGCCCGACGACGCGCTCGACCCGGCCAGCGTCGGCGAGCGTCGCAGCTGCTCTCCGCCTTCCGGGCCCGCTCGCGGGCGACCCAGTACCGCCTGGCCGCCGGCGAGCGGCTCGGACCGGAGACCTCGATCGACAAGGTGCTGGTGGCCACGGCCGAACAGGCGGTCTTCGACCTCGCCGCCGAAGCCGGCCTGGCTCCCGACTGTGCTCCTCGGCGACGACCCGGCCAGCGCCCGGTGGCGCAGCGAGTATCCTCTACTCGCGGGCGGCGACCATCTACGGCGGGACCGCGGAGATCCAGCGCAACATCATCGCCCGGCGGCTGCTCGACCTCGGGAACGACCGCTGATGGAGGCCGCCGAGCTCGAGCTGTTCGACCGCACGTTGCGCCGCGCCACCGACGCGCACACCGGCGCGGCGCTCGACGCGGCGCTGGCCGAGCTCGGCTGGCACGAAGCCCTGGCCGCACGACCCACGGTCGGCGGTGCCCCTGCTCTTCGAGCACCAGGGTGGGGCGGGAGCCACGAGCTCCGCGCTCGACGACGTGATCGCCGATGCACTCGGCACCGACGCCGGCTCGGGTGCCGCGGTGGTGCTCCCGGGCGCTCGGCCGTTCGGAGCCGCCCGCCCGCCAGGACGCCAATCGTTTCGTGGTGCACGGTCTGGCAACGGCCCGACTCCTGCACTCAGAGACGGCCGTCGTGGCGGCAGCCGGTGCGCAAGGCGAGGACCCTGCCGTGGTGGACAGCCGCGGTGAAGACGGCCGAGCTCACGCTGCCGGCCGATATCAGGGCATGGATCCGTGGCTCGGCCTGGTGGAGGTCACCGGCACGGCGACGCCTGTGGGGCCAACCTCGGCGCTTCGACCCGGCACGTGGAGCGCAGCCGTGACCCGAGCACGTCTCGCCATCGGGTCACGAGCTCGTGGGCGCCGCCGCGGCCATGCTCGACCTTGCTCGGGTCCACGCGCTCGAGCGGGTGCAATTCGGTCAGCCCATCAGTGCCTTCCAGGCGGTGCGCCACCGGCTGGCCGACACCCTCGTCGCCATCGAGTCGGCCCGCGCCCTGCTCGACGCGGCGTGGGAAGACGCCACCGACGAGACAGCGGCCATGGCCAAAGCGGTGGCCGGTCGCGCCGCGCGGACGGCGGCTCGCCACTGCCAGCAGGTCCTCGCCGGCATCGGCTTCACCACCGAACACCCCCTGCACCGCTACGTCCGCCGGGTCCTGGTGCTCGACGAGCTGTTCGGCTCGGCCCGCTCGCTCACCGCCGCCCTTGGCCGCGACGTGCTGGGCCGGCGACAGCTGCCACCCCCCCTTCCTCTCTGAGGGGAAGGGCGCGTTCAGGCAGCCGCGGCGCGGGCGGACAACGAGGCGAGGAACTCCCGGGTACGCGTGGACGAGGCAATGAGCTCGTCGCGTCCGTTGCCGATGGGGACGACCCGGATCGAGACGTCGGTCACGCCGGCGTCGGCGAAGGCCTGGAGGCGCTTCTCGATGGTGGTGGCGCTGCCGGCGGCCAGGATGTCGCCGACGGCTCGGGCGTCGCCGTGCTCGAGAAGCTTCTGGTAATTGGGCGAAACCTCGGCCTCGGCCAGGATGCGGTTCGTGCGCTCCACGGCGAGGGGGATCTCCTCATCGAGACAGAGGCACACCGGGATTCCGGCCACCACCCGGGGCATCGACCTCCCGGCCGCCTCGGCGGCACGGGAAAGAGCCGGCACCACGTGGGTGCCGATGGCCCGTTCGTCGGCCATCCAGAGAATGGTGCCCGCCGTGCGGGTACCGCAGAGCCCGAGCATGAGGGGTCCCAAGGCGGCGATGAGCACCGGGGTCGGCGTGACATCGGTGATGTCGAGCGGCTGGTGGATGCGAAAGGCGTCGTTCTCGACGTCGACAGTGCCGGGACCGACCAGCGCCCGGTCGAGCACGTCGAGATAGGCGCGCATGGTGGGAACCGGGCGCTCGTAAGGAAGACCCATCATCTCGTCGATGATCCAGTGATGAGAAACGCCGAGACCAAGCGAGAAGCGGCCTTTGCACACGGCCTGCACCGACAGGGCCTGCTGTGCCAGTGCCACCGGGTGGCGGGGCTGCACCGGGACCACGGCCGTGCCGATCTCGATGCGCGAGGTGACGTCTCCGACGAGGGCAGCAGCGGTGAGCGCGTCGAACTCGTCGGGGATCTGGGGGATCCAGACGGTATGAAGCCCGGCCTCCTCCGCCCAGCGAGCGTCGGCTCGCAGCCGCTCCACCTTGGTCGAGTACCGGCCCCGCTCGGGGCCGACCATCAGGCCGATCCTCATGATGTGAATTCCCGGCATGCTATCTACCGATCGGTGGGCGTGAACTCGAGGTGGAGACGGGTCAGGCCCCGCAAGATGTAGGTCGGCACGTAGGAATAGTGACGGGCGTTCGCCGGGCCGTGCGCCCTCTCCGAGATTTTTATGCCGGCCATCCGGTCGAGCAGCTTCTCCAGGCTGACACGGCCCTCGGTGCGGGCCAACGGCGCCCCGGGGCAGACGTGGACGCCGTGGCCGAAGGCGATGTGGTGCCGAGCGTTCTCCCTGTCGGGATCGAACACCTCCGGCCGCTCGAACTTTCGCGGATCGCGGTTGGCAGCGGCGTTGAGCACCATCACCGTGCTGCCGGCGGCAAGCTCCACCCCACCGACCGTGGTAGCCCTCCGAGCCAGACGGAAGTCGCCTTTGACCGGACCCTCGTAGCGCAGCATCTCCTCGACGAAATTCGGGATGCGGTCACGCTCGGAACGCAGCCGCTGCTGCAGTTCCAGGTGATCACCGAGGTACTGCAGAGCGAGCCGCGAGCAGCCGCACCGTGGTCTCCTGCCCGGCGGCGAAGACGTTGGCCGCCACCCGGACGACGTCGATGACCTCGGGTACCGATCCGTTCTTGAAAGTCGCGTTGGCCAGGCCGCTCAACACGTCGTTGCGGGGCTCGAGCCGACGGTCCTCCACGTACATGGAGAACTGCTGGTAGAGGAACTCGAGCGGGCTGTGCGCCAGCGTGTTGTCACCGGTGCTGCCCAGGCCGGTCGTCCGGTTGAGGTTCTTTCGGAACAGCGCGTGATCCTCCTGCGGGACGCCGAGCAGGTCCGCGATGACGAGCATGGCGAAAGGGCTGGCGAATTCCGAGATGAACTCGCACTCCCCCTTGTCGATGAACTCGTCGATCTGGCGGTCGGCGTACTCCCACATGAACGCCTCGTTCTCCTTGAGGCGCCCGGGGGTGAGGAGCTTCATGAGCAGGCCGCGATGGTCGGTGTGCTTCGGGGGGTCGAAGGTGATGACCTGGTCGCTCATGGGCAGCTGGTCGCGGTGCTGCTCGATGAGGTCGCTGACGTCGTCGCCCTCGAGCGGGACGGGGAAGCCGGGGAACGGCCCCGTCACCGAGTTGCACGACGAGAACAGCCCGGGGTCGTGGTAGACGGCGAGCGCCTCTTCGTAGCCGGTCACCATCATCACCTCGTGGTGCGGCTCCGGGCGCACCGGGCACTCGCCGCGCAGGAAGTCGTAGTACGGGTACGGGTCAGCGACCAGAGTCTGGTCGCGAAAGAAATCGATGGCCTCGAAGTCGGTCATCGTTGCCTCCGGACTCGGCTGTTATGGGATTCTCAGGAATGGAAAGGTCGTTCTCCAAAAAGGATAGGCCCGTCAGGACGGCAACTGCACGAACTGCGCGGCGCGCGCCGGTGGAAGCCCCCGGAGGTGGTCTCGGCGCGCATCAGAACCGCAGGTCGAGCACGGGCATCTCGAGCGGGTGCACGTTGATCGACCGCATTGCCGGGAGCAGGCGTTCGTGGGGAAGCCCGGCGAGGAACCCGTCGATCATACGCTGGTAGTTCGAGATGTGACCCTCCCCCTTCTCCGAGAGACGCATGTAAGCGAAGCCCTTGGCGTGCAGACCACGCTGCTGGCGGGGCAGGTTGGAGAAGTCCTGGGCCGGGATCGGCGGCCACCGGGGGTCGTCGCTGTCCCACACCTCGGGAGGCGTGGGCCTGTCGGCCTCCTGGCCCGCGGGGAACCGGGTGAGCGACCAGATCTCCATCAGGGTCTCCTCGGGACCGAGCGGCCGGAACCGGTAGGCCGAGGCGCTGCTAGTACATGGGAAGCACCAGATAGTGCGGAAAGCAGTACGCCATCGGCTCGTTGATCCCGAGCCCGTCGAGCTCGTTGATGTCGGGCATGTCGTGCCCGGCGTCGCGGTGCCAGCGCACCACCGCGTCGTTGAGGGCCCGGTGCCAGGTGTCCATGGCCAACTCGGGTTCGGCCGGCAGCTCGATGTCGCGCAGGCCCTCGGCGATCCGGACGTCGCTGGCATGGACCATCCCGCGCCATGCCCTCGCTCATCACGTGGAGGTACTGGAGCTCGGCGTCCACGAACACTTTCGGGTCGAACCGCCCGTCCCGGGACGGGTACCGCCCCGGAAGGCGGAGCTGCGGATGGGTCTCGAGCACGTGGTACTGCTCGAGGAACGCCTCTTGGGCGAGCTTCCAGTTGACGGGGAGGCGGCACGCGTACCACCACTCGGTCCGCAGCGACTCCACCTTCCAGGCGTCGAGGATGGTGGCGAACGGCTCGATGCACTCGCGCAGCGGCGGGGCGTCGTCGTCGAGGTTGATCCAGGCGCACCCGCCCCACACCTCGCACCGCACCGGCGTCAGGTCGATGTCGCTCCGGCTCGCAGGTTGTGCTCGGAGAAGGTCCGCGACTGGGACACGAAGGTGTTGGTGCCGTCGAGGCCGTAGCACCACCCGTGGAACGGGCAGATGAACCCGCTCGTCGAGCGTCCCCCGGCCCTCGACCACCTTGACGCCGCGGTGGCGGCAGGCGTTCTGGAAGGCCCGCACCCCATGTCCTCGCCGCGGACCACGACGATCGACTGGTCGAGGATCTCGTACTCGACGAAGTCGCCCGGCTCGGGGATCTCCTCGAGCCGGCACGCCATCTGCCAGACCCGGGGCCACAGCAGTTCGGCCTCCATCTGGTAGAAGTCCGGGTCGAAGTAGCGCTCCTTCGGGACCCGGTCCGGGACCTCGATCGCGAAGGGCACCGGGAGCGCCGACCACTTCTGATCCACGATCGCCATGCCGTCACCTTCCCTCTCAGCCGTCGCTCGACGGCTACTGTATACCAACCGGTCGGTACAAGACCGTGCGCCGCTCCAGAACGGCAGATCGACGCCGGGACACGATCATGACGGGCGACGACGGAGGCCATGACACCGCCGCGACCCGCACAGGACCAGCCGCGCGGCGCGGGCCGACACCGGACGTCGACGTGCTGATCGTCGGCGCCGGCATCACCGGCATCTACCAGCTGTACCGCGCCCTCGAGGCCGGCTTCTCGGCCCAGCTGCTCGGAGGCCGGCGGCGGCGTGGGCGGCACCTGGTACTGGAACCGCTACCCAGGGGCCCGGTTCGACTCGGAGAGCTACACCTACGCCTACCTGTTCTCCAAGGAGCTGTTCGACGAGTGGGAGTGGCAGGAGCACTTCGCCGGGCAGCCGGAGACCGAGCGCTACCTCAACCACGTGGTCGACCGGTTCGACCTCCGCCGCCACATCCGGTTCGGCGCCACGGTCACCTCGGCCGTCTACGACGAGCCGTCGGGGACCTGGACGGTGACGGCCGGCGACGGCGCCGCAGCTCCGGGCCCGGTTCCTCGTCGCCGCCACCGGCGTCCTGTCGGTGCCCGTACTTCCCCGACGTGCCCGGGCGCGAGGACTTCCGCGGCGAGTCGCACCACACCGGGCTGTGGCCGACGACGCCGGTCGACTTCGCCGGCAAGCGGGTCGCCGTCATCGGCACCGGGTCGAGCGGCGTCCAGATCATCCCGGTCATCGCCGACGAGGTCGCCTCGCTGACCGTGTACCAGCGCACGGCCAACTGGTGCACCCCGCTCAACAACGGGCCGATCACGCCCGAGGAGCAGGCGCAGCTCCGGGCCGAGCTTCGAGGCGATGCGCGAGATCGCTCGACACCTCGCCGTCCGGGTTCCTCCACCTCGCCCACGACCGAGCCACCTTCGACGACTCGCAGGACGAGCGGCAGGCCTTCTTCGAGACGATGTGGAACAGCCCCGGCTTCTCGAAGCTCATCAGCAACTACACCGACCTGCTGCTCGACCACGCCGCCAACGCCGAGTGGTGCGAGTTCATCGCCGACAAGATCCGCGGCATCGTCGAGGACCCCGAGACGGCGGAGAAGCTCATCCCGAAGGACCACCGCTTCGGCGAGAAGCGGCCCCCGTTCGTGACCGGCTACTACGAGGCGTTCAACAAGCCCGAACGTCTCGCTGGTCGACCTCAAGCAGACGCCGATCGTGCGCGTCACCGAGACGGGCATCGAGACGGCCGACGGCGTGCGGGAGTTCGACATCATCGTCTGGGCGACCGGCTTCGACTTCGGCACCGGCGCCCTGCTGCCGCATGGGGATCCGTGGGCCGGGACGGCCTGGCGCTCGAGGACCACTGGGCCGACGGCCCGAAGACGTTCCTCGGCGTCCAGACGGCCGGCTTCCCGAACCTCTTCTTCCCCGGCGGTCCGCACGCCGCGGCCGGCAACAACCCGCGGTACAACGGCGACCAGGTCGACTTCATCACCGACACGCTCGTCTACCTGCGCGACCACGGCTACGACACCATCGAGGTGGACGCCGGCGCCGAAGACGAGTGGACGGCCATGGTCGACCGCGGCGCGGCCAAGTCGACCGTTCGGCGAGATCAGCTACTTCTTCGGCACCAACATCCCCGGGCAAGCCCCGGAAGTACCTCCTGAACTCGGGCGGCCGGCCGAAGCTCTTCAAGGAGATCGACGAGGTGGTGACGAACGACTACGAGGCGTTCCGGCTGTCGCGCTCGTCCGAGCCTCGCCGAGCCGCCGCCTGACGACCGGCGATCGGCGACGCTCAGACGGTGGCGACCGGCGTCAGCGGTGAGCCCACCATCCCGGGCAGCCGCAGCGGCGGCGCGGTGAGCAGGAACCGGCTGCGGCCGTGCGCGCGCAGCCACGCCGCCAGCTCGTGCAGGTACCACATCTCGCCGAGCGGGACGCCGAGCCGGAACAGGCACAGGTGGTGGATCGGGAGGAACGAGTGGCGGCTCTCGTCGCGGTCCCTGCCGGTCAGCCCCTCGACCGCGTAGTTGTCCGCCACCAGCGCCGAGATCTGCGACTCGGCGATCCACTCCAGCAGCGACTCGTCGCGGGCGTCGAGGATAGGTGCACATCGTGTGGATCTGCACCGGGTCGGGCTCGCGGTCCCACTCGAGGACCTTGGTGGCGAAGCCGGTGTGCAGCAGGAGCATGTCGCCGGGCTCGACGACGACGCTGGTCGGCCGCCATGATCTCCTCGAGCGTCTGCAGGTCGACCCCGCGCCAGTCGTGGCCCAGGTGGTGGGCCAGGTCGACGAGCACGCCCCGGCCCTGCACGCCGTGGCGCGCCATGTGCTCCAGGCCGAGGTGGTGGGCGAAGCAGCGGTGCTCGCCGCCGTCGCCCGCGGCGTCGGGCTTCGGGCCCGACCAGGTCGACGCCGGCGCGGTACCCGTTGTAGTAGACGGCCTCCTCCACCCCGTCGCCGTCGGCGTCGAACTCGGCACCGACGTGGGCGAGGGAGTCCCACTGCGTCGAGTACTGCAGGGACAGGGTCACCACGTCGTCGGCCCACACGTCGACGTACCGCGGGTCGCCCTTCCTCCATCTCGCTCATGTGGACGTTGTAGAAGGTGCCGGCGTTGCCCCGCATGTCCTCGGTCGGCGCCAGGACCGGCGGGTGGCGCCGCTGGTTCAGCGCCGTCCCGCCGGGGTAGTCGAGCGGCAGGCTGAGGCAGAAGCTGATGCCGGCCTCGACCTCGCGCACCCCCTGGAGCACCTTGTCGGGGTGAGCAGGTTGATGCGGCCGAGCTCGTCGTCGTCGCCCCAGTCGCCCCACGTCGAGCCGGGCGGGCGCTGCTTCCACCGCTTCGCCACGCTCTGCTCCCTTCTGGCCGCGCTCGATCGGCGCCGCGCCTCGGTCGCGTTGCTTGTACCGACCGGTTGGTTTAGCATGCGGACGAGGGTCGCGCCGGCGAGCCGCGGCTCGCGTTCCGCGTCCCGACCGGGCATCCGGTCCAGCGCAGGAAGGTCAGCAGGCATGACGCAGAAGGAACTGGTCGTCTCCGCCGACGGGCACATCCTCGAGCCCACCGACCTGTTCCGCACCCGCCTGCCGAAGCACCTGCGGGACCGGGGCGTCTGGGAGGAGGACTTCGAGATCGAGCCGCTGGTCGAGGGTGGGCGCCCGGATCTTCCGGCGCCTGCACACGCCCGGGTTCGAGGGTTGGACGATCTCCCGCTACCGCCAGACCGGCGGGCGGATGCCCGAGGGCGACCCCGACATGATCCTCGAGGACATGGACCTCGACGGGGTCGACGTCGGCGTCATGCACCCGAACCTGTCGCTGTTCGGGCTCTACTCCGACGACCACGAGCTGTCGATGGCCCACGCCCGTGTCTACAACGACTACATCATCGAGCGGTTCACGCCGTACTTCTCGCGCATCGCCCCCACCGCCCCGATTCCCATCACCGACATCGACGACGCCGTGGCCGAGATCGAGCGGGTCGCCGCCGCCGGGTTCCGGGCCATCCTGCTGCCGGCGATGCCGCCCAAGCCCTACTACTCGCGGGACTTCGACCCGGTGTGGGCGGCGGCCCAGGCCAACGGCGTGCACGTGTTCATCCACACCCAGACCGGCGGGGTGAAGGTCAACGACCCGGACGTCCACCACGCTCAAGGTGGTCATGGAGTCGGCCGCGCAGGTCAACCAGCCGATGACCGAGAAGTCGGCGTCGAAGCGGATGATCACCCAGTGCATCTACAGCACGATCGTCCCCCAGCAGGTCATCTGCGAGCTCATCGGCGGCGGCGTCCCCGAGCGCTACCCCGACCTGCACTTCGCGCTGATCGAGTTCAACGCCCACTGGCTGGCGTCGCTGGTCGGCGCCATGGACAAGTGCTGGGTCACCGGCATCGGCCAGGACGCCGACTGGTGGCTCGGGTACTGGGACGAGACCCGCCCGGCCGACGACCAGCCCAGCATGGCCCAGCTGTTCCGCCTGAACGAGAAGTGGCCCTACCCGCTGAAGCCGAGCGAGTACGTCCAGCGCCAGTTCCACGTCTCGTTCCAGGACGACCCGGTGGCCGTCGCCTGCCGGCACATCACCGGGTGTGTCGACCATCGTGTGGGGCAACGACTACCCGCACGCCGAAGGGACGTTCCGCGGCAGCCGGGAGCTCATCGCCACCCAGTTCGCCGGCGTCCCGGCCGACGAGCGGGCCGCCATGCGTCGGCGGCACCCTGGGCGGGCTCCTCGGGTTCGAGGCTCCGGTGCCGGCCTGAGCCGGCATCCGAGCGCTCTCGACGGCACCACGGGTGACGCCGCTCTCGTTCGACGGACGCGTCGCCGTCGTCACCGGGGCCGGGCGCGGCATCGGCCGGGCCTACGCGCTGCTGCTGGCCGAGCGCGGGGCCACGCGTCGTGGTCAACGACCTCGGCGGCTCGATGGAGGGCGTCGGGGCCGACGACGGGCCGGCCGCCGACGGTGGCGGCCGAGATCGTCGGCACGGGGGAGCGGCCGTCGCCGACACCAGCGACGTGGCGACCGGTCGACGGCGCACAGGCACTCGTCGACAGCCGCGGTCGAGCAGCTTCGGACGCATCGACATCCTGGTCAACAACGCCGGCATCATCCGCTGGGCCGGACTTCCCGGAGGCCGACGCCGACAACCTGGCAGCGGCACCTGGCCGTCCACGTCGTCGGCTCGTTCAACACCACCCGCGCCGCCTGGCCCCACATGGTCGAGCAGGGCTACGGCCGCATCGTCATGACCACCTCCACCGGGATGCTCGGCCTGCCCAACAACACCTCGTACGCCACCGCCAAGGCGGCGGTCATCGGGCTGACCCGCAGCCTGACGACTGCCGGCGCCCGCCACGGCATCAAGGTCAACTGCATCGCCCCGGCGGCGTTGACCCGCATGGCCGGCCACGGCGGCGACGAGCTACCGGCGAACCGATGGCCACGGATGGCGCCGGAGCTCGTCGCCCCGATGGCCGCCTTCCTGGCCCACGAGGACTGCCCGGTCAACGGCGAGATCTACACGGCCGGCGCCGGCCGCTTCGCCCGCATCTTCATCGCCTCGACCGAGGGGTACGTCCACCCCGGACGGGAGCCGACCATCGAGGACGTCGCCGAGCACTGGGACGACGATCAACGACGAGACCGGCTACTTCGTCCCGCCGATCTCATGGACTGGTCGGCCGCCTTCATGGCCCACCTGCCGGCCGACGATCCATCCGCCGGATCGTGAGAGCGGAGCGGCGGAGCCACTCGTCGAGCTGATCGCACCGTTCGCGTCCTGGAAGTTCGTGTCATTCGGTCCAATAGGATCGGCCGATGGACTTCGCGCTGACCGAGTCCGAACGCGATCTGGCGGAGCTGTGCCGCGACTTCGCCCAGAGGGAGATCGCTCGGCGGGCCCCGCCGGCCTGGGAGGAGGGGCGGTGCCCGACCGACCTGCTCCGCGAGATGGGCGCGCTCGGGTCTCCTCGGCATGCTCGTCCCCGAGCAGTGGGGCGGCATCGGCATGTCGACCGTCGGCTTCGTCGCCGCCATGGAGCAGATCGGGCTGGCCGACCAGTCGGTGGCGGCCGCCTGGCAGGCGCACGTCACCATCGGCTCGCTCCCGCTGCTATCTGTTCGGCACCGACCCGCAGCGCGAGCGCTGGCTGCGTCCGCTGGCCGAGGGACGCGCCCTCGGCGCGTTCGGGCTGACCGAGCCCGACGCCGGTTCCGATGCGCGGGGCATCCGCACCCGGGCCGACGCGGCGCGACGGCGGATGGGCTGATCAACGGCCGCAAGACCTTCATCTCCAATGCCGGGACCGACATGTCCTTCGGTGTGACGCTGCTGGCCCGCACCGACGACGACGAGGAGGGAAGGCCCGGGTTCGCCAGCTTCGTGGTCGAGAAGGACACGGCCGGCTTCACCATGGGCCCGAAGATGCGCGGCATCGGTTGGCGCGGCCTCGACACCCGCGAGCTGTACTTCGACGACGTCTGGGTGCCCGACGACCACCTCCTCGGCGATCCGAACCTCGGGCTCAACCAGTTCCTGCGGACGCTCGAGGTGGGGCGCATCTCCATCGCCGCCCTGTCGCTCAGCCTCACCCAGGCCGTGCTCGACCTGGCCACCGAGCATGCTCGCTCCCGGGTGCAGTTCGGACAGCCGATCTCGAAGTTCCAGGCCGTGCAGTTCAAGCTGGCCGACATCGCCACCGAGCTCGAGGCGGCCCGGTGGCTCACCTACCGCGCCGCCTCCCTGCGCGACGGCGGCCGGCCCTTCCTGAAGGAGGCGGCCATGGCCAAGCTGAAGGCCAGCCGCCTGGCCACCTGGGCGGCCTCCGAGGCCGTGCAGATCCACGGCGGCGCCGGGTACATGCTCGACACGGCGGTGGCCCGCTTCTACTGCGACGCCAAGGTGCTCGAAATCGGCGAGGGCACCAACGAGATCCAGCACCTGGTGATCGCCCGGGCGCTGGGCTGCTGACCGTAACGACTCGCTCCGTCCAGATCGGCAAGCCGGTCAGACGGCGGCGAGGCGGCGGATGGCCTCGACGACGTCGTCGCGCTCGGGAAGCCATGCCTGTTCGAGCTCGGGCGCATAGGGCGGCGGGGTTGCGGCCGCACCGATCCGTTCGACGGGCGCATCGAGATCCCAGAACGCCTCTCGGGCCACGGCGGCGGCGATCTCGGCGCCGATGCCGAAGGGGACGACGGCTTCGTGGGCGATCAGCAGCCGGCTCGTCCTGGTCACCGAGGCCAGGACGGTGTCCATGTCGAGCGGCGCCACCGTACGCAGGTCGATCACTTCGGCCGAGATCCCGTCCCCGGCCACGGCCTCGGCTGCCGCCAGGCACTCGTGGACCATGCGCGAGACCGACACCACGGTGACGTCGGTGCCGGCCCGCACAACGGCCGCCCGGCCGATGGGAACCAGGTGATCGGCCGGTGGCTGCGGGCCCTTCATGCCGTAGAGGAGCCGGTTCTCGATGAACACCACCGGGTTGGGATCCTCGATGGCGGCCCGCAGCAGGCCGTAAGTGTCGGCCGGCGTCGACGGCATGACGACGGTGAGGCCCGGGATGTGGGCGAGCAGCGCCTCCAGGCTCTGGGAGTGCTGGCTGCCCGACGAGCGGCCGGCGCCGAACTGGGTGCGCACCGTCAACGCCATCTGGGCGCCGCCGCCGGTCATGAACGGCAGCTTGGCCGCCTGGTTGAGCAGCTGGTCGAAGCAGACGCCCAGGAAGTCGAGGTACATGAGTTCGACCACCGGACGCATGCCGGCCATGGCCGCCCCCACGCCGAGCCCCATGATGGCCGTCTCGGAGATGGGGGTGTCGCGCACCCGGTCCCCGAACCGGTCGCGCAGGCCGCGGGTGAGACCGAAGACGTTGCCGCCCTCGCCCACGTCGATGCCGGCCACGAACACACGGTCATCGGCTTCGAGCTCCGCCTCGAGGGCCGTGCGGACGGCGTCCATGGTGCGGAACACCGGCGCATCGCTCCCGGGCGGAGCCGGCTCGACGATCACCGGCCGGGCCCGGACGACGAAATCGGTGAGCGAGGCAGCGTTCGGTGCCGGGAGACGACGAGCCGCCTCGACCGCTTCGTCGAGCTCGCCGGCCACGGACGACTCGAGGGCCTTGATGTCGTCGTCGCCCACCCCGGCCTGGCGTAGCCGCTGCTCGTGGAGAGCGATCGGATCGCGCTCACTCCAGGCGCGTACCTCCTCGGCCGACCGGTACCTCTCGGGATCGCCCTCGTAGTGACCGTGCCAACGGTAGGTGGCCGCCTCCACGAGCACCGGGCCGCTCCCGGCACGCACCCCGGCCACGACTTCGGCCATGGCCGCGGCCGTGGCCACCACGTCGTTGCCGTCGACGCCCACGTAGCCAATGCCGTACCCGCCGGCCCGCTGTTCCAGCGTCGCCGCGTGCTGGGAGGAGGTCGGGCGAGAACTCGGCGTAACCGTTGTTCTCGCAGAAGAAGACGACAGGCAGCTGCCACACCGCCGCCAGGTTCACCGCCTCGTGGAAGGCGCCGGCGGCAGGGGCGCCGTCACCGAAGAAGGCCACCGTCACCGTGCCGTCGCCGCGCAGCTGGGCGGCGGTGGCCGCTCCGGCGGCGATAGGCAGGCCCGCGGCCACGATGCCGTTGGCGCCAAAGACGCCGAGGGTGGGGTCGGCCACGTGCATGGATCCGCCGCGCCCTCGGTTGGTGCCGCCGGTCGCGGGCCAGCAGCTCGGCGAACATGGCCAGGGGCTCCATACCTTTGGCCAGACAGTGCCCGTGGCCCCGGTGGGTCGAGGTGATGACGTCGGTCGGCCCCAGCGACCAGCACGCCCCCACCGCGGCCGCCTCCTGCCCGATGGAGAGGTGGACGAAGCCGGGGATCTCGCCGTCGCGATAGAGGACGGCCACCCGCTGCTCGAAACCGCGGATGCGCAGCATGCGGCGGTGCATCTCGAGGAGCTCCGACCGGTGAATACGCCGCCTGCGAGGATCGACCGGAAGACACCGAGGCGGGATCGTAGTGTATTGTACTGGTCGGTACAAACAGGAAAGAGCGGTGGCCGACCCGATCGACGATTCCAGACGTCTTTCCCCGCCCGGGCGACATCATGGGCAAGCGGGCGGTGCTCACCGGCGCCAGTCGGGGGCTCGGAACACTGCTGGCCCATGCCTTCTCGCTCGCCGGCGCCAGCGTGGCCCTGGTGGCCCGCACCGAGCGCGACCTGAAGGCGCTGTCGCAAGCGCTCCCGGGCCCGACGCTGGTGTGCAGCGGCGACGTCACCGACGAGGACTTCAACGAGTCGGTCGCCGACGCCACGGTGGCGGAATGGGGCGGGGTCGACGTGTGGATCTGCAACGCCGGGATCTCGCCGATCGTGGCCGGCCCCCGCCACACCGACGCGTCGGTGTGGCGCGACATCCTCGAGGTGAACCTGACAGGCGCATTCCTCGGGGCTCGAGCCGCCGCCCGGGTGATGACGGCGGGCGGGCGGCTCATCTTCACCGGTTCGGTGCTCGGCGAACGGCCGCGCCGCGGGCTGCCGGCCTACGGCGCGTCGAAAGCCGGGCTGGTGGGCATGGCGAAGGGGCTTGCCCTCGACCTCGCTCCCGCCGGCATCACGGTGAACGTCGTGGCGCCGGGGTGGTTCGACTCGCCATTGGCCGACGGGTTCCAGAAGCGTCCTGCCCTGGCTGCCGAGATCACCGGCCACACCGCCCAGCAGCGATGGGGCGCAACAACGGATCTGGCCGGGGTCTACCAGTTCTTGGCGTCGGATGCCTCGGCCTTCGTCACCGGCACGGTGCTGACCGTGGACGGCGGGTACCTGCTCGTATGACGGTGCAGGGCGAAACGGTGGAGAAGGAGCAGCAGCGGGTCGTCGTCATCACCGGCGCCGGTGGCGCGCTCGGTGCGGCGGTGTCGCAGCAACTGGCCGGCGAGCCCGCCACCGATCTCGTGCTGAGCGATGTCAGCGCCACGGCGCTGCAGTCGACACTTGCGGGCCTGCCGGAGCACGACGGCGCGGTCGAAACGATGACAGCCGACGTGGGTGACTTCGCCCAGGTGGAGACCGTGGTGGCGCTGGCCGTCGAGCGCTTCGGGAGGCTCGACGTGCTGATCAGCAACGCCGGCGTCCTCGCACCCAACGGCCGCATCCACAACTTGAGCAGCGAGGACTGGGAGCGGGTCATCCGCATCAACCTCCTCGGCGCCGTCAACGGCATCCGGGCGGCCGTGCCGGTCATGCGTCGCCAGCAGTCCGGTTCCATCGTCCTCACCGCATCGGTGGCGGGGCTCACCGCATGGTCGCACGCCGCGCCGTACTGCGCCACGAAAGCCGCCGTGATCCAGTTGGCCAAGGTGGCAGCCGTCGAGTACGCCAACGACGGCATACGGGTGAACTGCGTGTGCCCGGGGACGTTCCGTTCGGCCATTCATGACGATCTGCCGCCGGAGGCGATCGACGCCATCGCCGCCCGCCATCCCGCTCGGCCTCGGCGCGGCCGACGATCTCGTCGGCGCCTATTCGTATCTGGCCGGCAACGACTCCCGCTGGACGACTGGTTCCGCCCTGGTCGTCGACGGCGGCTACTCGGCGCCTTGATCGACCGGACGGCCGCTCGATGCCGTGCATGAAGATCTCGGCAAACGGCTTGGCCACGTCGCGGGCAGAAAGCCGGCCGCCGGGCCGCAACCACAGGTAGGTGTAGTTGTGCATCCCCAGCCACGCCCGTGCCGTCAGCCAGGGGTCGAGATCCCGGAACTCCCCGGATTCCACACCGGCTCGCAGCACCGCTTCGATCCGTGCCTCGTACTCCCGGCGCCGTTGACGGAACTGCTCGGCACGCTCACCGGTGAGAGCAGGGAACTCGTGGAGGAAGACCCAGACGTGGTCGGGAAAGCGGTGGATCACGTTGAGCAATTCGTCCCCGTGATTGGCCAGCTGCACGGGCGGCGACCCCCCCGCCTGGGCGACGCGCTCGCGCGCCGAGCCATCACCTCGTCCATGACCTGGTCGTGGATTGCGGCGAGAAGCTCCTCCTTGGAGCCGATGTAGTGGTACAGCGCGCCCTTGCCCAGATCGTTCGCCTCGCACAATTCGGAAATGCCCGTGGCGTGATAGCCGCGCCGAGCGAACAGGGGTGCCGAGGTGTCGATGATGGCGTCCCGGCGCACCTGCCACTTCGGGCTTTGCCGAGACTCGTCGCGCACCTGCGCCGGAGACATTGCAGGCGAAGTATAGGTTGACTGGTCGGTACAAGACTCGCTCAAGCCCTCTGCCTGCCGCCAGATCACCTCGGTGATGTTCCGCCCATGAAACCGGCCACCGCCATGCAGCCCGACATGAACTGGTTCGCCGTCCTCGAACATCACGCCACGCGGACGCCCGACAAGCCGATAACCGTATTCGAGGGACGAGACCATTACCTATGGGGAGATGGCCGGTCGCGCCGTCGCCTTGGCCGGCGGGCTGCACGGACGGGGCGTCGGGCCAGGGGATGTCGTCGGGCTCCTGTCCTACAACTGCCCCGAGTTCTTGGAGACGATCTTCGCCGCCAACTTCCTTGGTGCCATCGCCATGCCCATCAATTGGCGCCTTGGCCGCGCCCGAAGTCCGCTACATCCTGGAGCACTCCCAGGCCCGGGCGTTGGCGTGCGACGAAGGGCTCGTGGCTCTGGCCGATGAGGCGACAGCGGGCATGGACGATGCCCTCGTCCGGACTTGCATCGCTGCGACCGCCCCGACAGGGCTTCACCGCCATCGCCGACCTGCGGACAACGGCGAGCGGTGCGGCTCGAGCCCCGGTGGAGGCTGACGACGTCCACCGTCTCATGTACACGTCGGGAACCACCGGACGCCCCAAGGGGGTCATGCTCACGCATGCCAACCTCGCCTGGAAGAACCTCGCCCACATCGTGGAGTTCGGCTTCACCGGTGCCGATCTCGGGCTCGCCTGCGGTCCCCTGTATCACGTTGGCGCGCTCGACCTCACGACGACGTCGTTCATCGCGGCGGGTGCCACCACGATCATCCACCGCACGTTCGACGCGGCGACCGTGGTCGACGAGCTCGAACGGTCGCGGGTGACGACGGTGTGGCTGGCACCGGCAATGGTCAACGCCATCATGTCGCTACCAGACGTGGGACACCACGACCTGTCCTCGCTGCGGGTGATCATCAACGGCGGCGAGAAGATGCCGATCCCGCTGATCGAGCGGGTCCAGCGCACATTTCCTTCGGCGTGGTTCGCCGACGCCTACGGGTTGACCGAGACAGTCTCCGGTGACACCTTCCTCGACCGCGACAGCGTCGTGTCCAAGCTCGGCAGCGTGGGCCATCCCTGCCTTTACCTGGAGCTGGACATCTGGGACGAAAAAGGCCGGCCAGTACCTGCCGGCGAGCGCGGCGAGATCGTCGTCCGGGGCCCCAAGGTCTTCAAGGGGTATTGGCGCGATCCCGAGGCCACGGCGTCGGCCTTCGCCGGCGGCTGGTTCCACACCGGGGACATCGGCGTGCGCGACGAAGACGGGTATCTCTTCATCGTCGACCGGTTGAAAGACATGATCGTGTCGGGCGGCGAGAACATCGCCGGCTCTGAGGTAGAGCGCGTCCTCTACGAGCACGAGGCGGTGCTCGAAGCGGCCGTGGTGGGTAGCGATGACGACCGGTGGGGCGAGGTACCAGTGGCCTTCGTCGTCCTGCGTCCCGACGCCACGACGACGGCCGAGGAGCTGCTCGAGCACTGTCGCGGCCAGCTGGCCCGCTACAAGGTGCCAAAGAACGTCAGCTTCCTCGACGCGCTGCCGCGGAACCCCTCCGGAAAGGTGCTCAAACGGGAGCTGCGACGGCGCCATTGACGCAAGCAATGTGACGGCGCCGTCGTCGGTAACGTCCATTTCCGGTAACGGCGCCTCGAACCCGTCCTGCGAAAACGCTATCCTCGCGCTCCCGACGCCGGACCGATCGGAGGGCGACTTGACCGAGCACCACGGCCGATTGTTCATCGGGGGCGCTTGGAGAGAGCCGAGCACCGACGCCGTGTCGTCGGTCGTGTCCCCCCACTCGGAGCAGGAGATCGCCACCGCGGCCAGCGCCGGCCCCGCCGACGTCGAACGGGCCGTCACCTCGGCCCGTGTCGCTATCGACGACGGCCCCTGGCCCCGCGAGGAACCGGCGGCGCGCGTCGATGCCGTGCGTCGCCTCGTCGGGCTCTACGCCGAGCGCAGCGGAGATTCGTCCCGGAGCCGGCGCCAGGTCGGGTACGGATCGTTGTCGATGTCCACGTCGTAGGGGTCGTAGTGGACAGCTGCAGCGGGGGTTGTCGGGGTCATGCGCGTCCTTCGATCGATCGGTCAGGGACCCGGGTGAGGGTTGCCATCGAGGGGTTGGTTCGGCACGCCTGGGAACAAGGGAGCCGCGGGTCCTGCGGTCACCCAACCCTCCAACTTCGTAACGAGATGGGGCGCGAAGACCGCGCCGTAGAGCAGATTTCCGATGACGACGACACCGATGGTGGACAGGACCGACGATCGAAGACGGCTCGTCGACCTCCTGTCGGCCCACATGTCGATGACGGTACGTCCTTCGGGATCCGTTCGTCCGAGGATGTAGGTGAAGACCATCATCTGCACGCCCATCGCCAGGGCGTCGTAGAGCGGGTACTGGTGCTTGGTCCCCTCCCACAGCGCAAGCCCGGGGATCACGCGGCCGTAGTAGAAGACGCCGAGCCGGGCCCCCAGGATCCCGTTGAAGAGGAAGGCCCAGAGGAAGCCGACGACGAGCCCGACGGTGAGGAGGGTGGTCGGCCTGCGCCAGTGGAACCTCGAGCTCAGCCGTCGCCCGAGCGCGGCGCCGATCACGGCAGGCAGCACGAAGTAGGCGATGTAGCCGGGGGGCACCGACGCTGGCAGCCCACCCCAGGTCATGTTCAACGGCCACCAGGACGGCATGCGGGGGATGGCGGGCGCGAACTGCGCGTACATCGCCCAGTCGTAGGGCGCCTCGATCCAGGAGAACGAGATCGCCGAGATGCAGACGAGCAGGAGCGGGTGGAGGCGGCGGCGGCGGTACGTGAGGTACACGCCGATTGCGACGAACGCGAACCCCCCGACGTAGGCGAAGCCGATGGACGCCTTCAGCAAGGGCGTCAACTCATGGCTCATCGGTCACGCTCTTGGTTCGGAGCACGACGTGCCTCCGGGTCGTACCGAAGCACCATGCCGAAGATGAGGACGATCAGTCCGAACAGCGTGCCCAGCATGATGACTGCGCCCACGTCTGCACTCCTTCGATGCGAGCTCTAGATCCTTAGATAGTCGAACCTATCGTGCCTGATCTCGAGCTCGTCTGGTCGAAGAACCAGTGACCGGCTGCCGCCGACCGGGTCGGCGGCGGGCACCAAGGAGGAAAAGAATGGAAGACATACTCGGCTACCGAGATGCCTCGGTCGTCGTCACGGGAGCCGCGTCGGGCATGGGTGCAGCCACCGCCCAGGTGCTGGTCGACCTAGGTGCGCAGGTCACAGCGATCGACATCAAGCCGACCGAGGTGGCGGTCAGCCGAGCTCTCGAGGTGGACCTGCGCGATCGCGCCGCCATCGACCGAGCAGTCGCGTCCTTCGGCGCGCCGGTGAACGGCCTCTTTAGCTGCGCTGGGCTTCCGGGCCCACCCTTTTCGGAACTCGACACGATGTTGGTCAACTGGGTCGGCGCCCGCCACCTCGCCCAGGGACTTGTTCCCAAGATGCAGCCGGGGTCGTCGATAACGGCGATCTCGTCGTCGGCTGCCGTCGGTTGGCAGGACCAGATGGCCACCATCGGCGAGCTGCTGGCGACCGAAGGATTCGACGAGGCGGTCGAATGGTTGATGGCCCACGAGGAAGCGTGGTCCTGGAGCGGGTACCTGTTCTCTAAGTGGGTCGTCGACGCCTGGGTTGGCTGGTGGTATCCAGATCTCGCAAAGGCTGGCATCCGGATCAACTGCATCAACCCCGGCCCCACTGATACGGCGATGATGCCGGCCTTCCACAACTTCGCCACCAAGGAAGTGGTAGACGAGGCGATCGGGCCGATCGGGCGTTACGCACGAGCCGAGGAGCAAGCGTGGCCGATGGTCGTACTCGGCAGTCCCCGCCTGAGCTACGTCGCCGGCGAGGTCTTCGCCGTCGACGGCGGATTCCAGGGGGCGTTGCACACAGGTCGGCAGCGGGCAGACTGGGCCGAGATGATCACCGATTTCGTGGAGGAAGCTCGCGATCACCACTCCTGATGCACCTGTCGACGTGCCGATCACGCTCCCGCCCATGACGATCGCACCGGCCTCCGCCAACCTTGTGTGGAGCCGGGTGCTCAAGGACTTCCGCGGCATCAAGATCGACCTGTCCGAGGACGGCGATCGGGTGGGTCCCTAGTTCCTCGACTGCTGCCTCGCCCTTGACGGGTTTCGTTCTCACCCCATTCGGTAATCCGAAGCCCAAGAAAAAATAGATTGCGAACCTAACGATTGGTCCGCAAGCCGTCGAGTCTGTTACTACGATTTCCAACTATGCCGACCGACAGCGCCCGCAGGACCGAGATTCTCGAGACCGCCGCCATCCTGTTCGCGTCGGCAGGGCTCCGTGCCTCGCTGCAGGAGATCGCCGATGCCTGCGGCATCCTCCCGGGGAGTCTTTACCACCACTTCGATTCGAAGGAAGCGATCATCGTCGAGTTGGTCAGGAGCTACCGCGACGAGCTCGATGGGATCGCGCACGGAGCACTCCAAGACCTGCAGAGTCCGACATCCCAACTGATCGAAGAGCGCATCATCGAGTTCGGGCGGGCGATCGCCGCCTGCGGCGTCCGGCATCGTGCCGCCCTGCTCCTCAGTCTGTACGAACCTCCTTCCGTGCTCGGAGACGATTTGGCGCGGCTGGCGAGCCAAGCACCGATTGCCATCGAGCGCTCCATGCTCAGGCTTCTTCGAGAAGGCCGAGCGTCAAGGGCGATCCGGGGGGGCATCGACCTCACGCTGCTCAGTGACCGCCTCTGCCAGAGCATGCTGCATGTCGGCGCGGGGGTATCGCACATGACTCCGGGCGCAGACCAGGTCCCAGAGGTCAGGCTCCGCCTCCTACTGGACGGGATCTCTCCTCGAACGCCGTCGAACGCCACCCTCGACCGCTCGCACTCCAGCCAGGCCGTGGAGAAGGTCGTCGCTACCTGGGATGACGAACTTGAGGACAGCGACAGCCGGACCACCCATCTTCGAGCCGTTGCCCGCAAGGAGTTCGGTCGCCGGGGTTATGAAGCGACCACCATGAGGGATATCGCTGCGGCAGCCGGCATCAGCACCGGTACGGTCTACCGGTCGTTCAGCTCCAAGGACGAGCTCCTCGTCTCCATCATGCGCTCGTACTCCGACAAGGTGAAAATGGCCTGGGATGCGGCGCTGAGCACCGCGTCGACCCCGCTCGAAAAGATCGACGCCCTCATGTGGGCCAATATCCATGTGACCGATCGCTTCAGCGACGAATTCAGGATCCAGCTCGCCTGGCTCCGGCAGTCCCCGCCGAGCACGCCCAACCTGGGCTTGTCTTTCGGCTGGCACCTCCGCCAGGTCAAGGCGCTGCTGGCGGAGGGCGGCAAGGCCGGCGAGATCCACATCGAAGGGGGCAACGCGGAGATTCGAGCCCGTGGCCTACAGGAAGTGATCACCTTCCCTCCGACGATCGTGCGGACCGCCGGCGCTCGCGCCGCTCGAGCTCTGGCCAGGGACACCGTCCTGCGTGGTGCCATGGCCCGCAAGCGGGCGTGAGTTGACGCCCTCGCCATGCCTTGGCAGGCGACGCCCAGGGGAGGTCGTGAGGCGTTGTCCCTGTTGACGGGACCGGCACCGTCGGGCGGCGGAGGCGAGCGGGAGGGCTCGAGCGGGATCGGGCGGTACCGGCTTCTGGCCTCCGCCATCGCCGGACAAGCGGTCGAAGTGGCGTCGGCCGGTGCCGGCGAACGCGCGTGGACCGACGGCGTGACCATCTTCATCGACTCGGAGGCCGATCCGAGTCACCAGGTCGCTATGCTCGCCGTCCAGTCCTCGCTCATCGGAGCGAGGAGCCTGGATACAGCTGTCCTGGCGGCGCTGAAACGCCGCCCGGCGCTGGCGCGCCGGTATCTGGCTGTGGAGGGTCAGCGCGCCCTAAGCAGACACGAACATCTGCTGCCGATGTCGGTGCGTCCCATGATCGACCGAACACTGGCGCTCCGCACGGCATCGCCGGTGGAGTCGCTCGCCATCGCCGGCGGTCGGGAGCCTCTGGAACAGCCGCCGGAGATGTTCGGGATCATCGTGCCGCGGCGTGTGGCGCCTCCTTCGGTGCCCGCTCTCGGCGAGGGCGAAGCGCCCCACCTGCGTGCACCCCGGCGTCACGACCGGGCACAGCGCCACGAGCTCGACAGCGGCGAAGAGGACGAGGGTCTCGCCGCGGACATACTGTCGAGTCCCGTCGGAGGTGGAGGAGGTATCGGCAGACTGATCAAGAGGCTATTGGGCGATGCGCGCTCGGAAGGGGACGGTCCTCCCGGTGCCGATGCGCCGACGCACTGGTCCCGACGCGGCAGACCGACCTCGCGTACGCGCTGGCTATCGACGACGGCAGCGCCTACCCCTCGCGGGACGAGAGAGATCGAGCACTCGGGGATCACCTACCCCGAGTGGGACCGCAACAAGAGGGGGTACAAGCTCGACTGGTGCACCGTCCGGATGATCGACCCACCGGTCTCGGATCTGGCGCCGTTCCCGCCGGCCGATACCCTCGGCCTGCGCCGAGCGTTGGGACGCCTGGGAATGGAGTTCCAACGCCATCACCGGCAGCGACAAGGCGACGACGTCGACATCGACGCTGCGGTCGAATCCCAGGTGCAGTTGCGGGCAGGTTCAGTGCCAGACGAAGCCGTCTACATCGACACGCTGAGATGCCGGCGCGATCTGTCCGTGCTGCTCTTGCTCGACGTATCCGGCTCGGCCGGCGAGCCGAGTGCCACTGGTGTACCGGTGCACGAGCACCAGCGTGCCGCGGCCGCAGCGCTCGCCCTGGGGCTGCACGAGCTGGGCGATCGGGTCGCCCTCTACGGCTTCCGGTCCCAGGGCAGGTCGGCCGTCCACATCGTGCCCGTCATGCGGTTCGGGGAGGAACCCGACGCCCTGGTGATGCAGCGTCTGGGCGGACTTGTGCCGGGTGCCTACACCCGATTGGGCGCGGCCATTCGCCACGGCACTGCCGTTCTCGAGCAGGGCGCGGGCACCACGAGACGGCTACTCGTGGTCCTCTCCGATGGCTTGGCCTACGACCACGGGTACGAGCGATCCTATGGCGAAGCCGATGCCCGTCGAGCATTAGCAGAGGCTCGGCGTAGGGGGATCGGATGCCTGTGTCTCAGCGTCGCGGCACGGACCGATGCGGGCGCCCTGCGGCGAGTCTTCGGCACCGCAGCCCACGCCGCCATACCCCTGGTGGACCAGCTCCCAGCGGTCGTCGGCCCTCTGTTCCGTTCCGCCCTCCGATCGGCCGAGCTCCAGCGGAGGCTGTCCCAGCGGCGGGAGCGGACGAGAACGCGCCTCGGGGCCGAGAGGAGAACCGCATGAACCGAGGCACGCGGCCGTACTTCGTCCCTGTCGGGAGTGAAGAGCAGGTGTTCAAGGCGGCGTTCCGCCAGCAATTGGCCATTCTCCTGAAGGGGCCGACCGGTTGTGGGAAAACGCGGTTCGTCGAATCCATGGCCTTCGACCTGGAGCGGCCACTGATCACGGTTGCTTGCCACGACGATCTGACGACCGCCGACCTCGTGGGACGGTTTCTGATCCAAGGCGGCGATACCACGTGGGTGGACGGCCCGCTCACCCGTGCGGTCCGTGAGGGCGCCATTTGCTATCTCGACGAGATCGTCGAAGCCCGTCAGGACACGACTGTCGTGCTGCATCCCTTGGCCGACCATCGTCGCCAGATGCCGATCGATCGCCTCGGCGTGACTCTCGACGCGGTCCCCGAGTTCTGCCTGGTCGTTTCGTACAACCCGGGGTACCAGAGCGTGTTGAAGGACCTGAAGGAATCGACCCGCCAGCGCCTAGTCGCCATCGAGCTCGACTTCGCGCCGCCCGACATCGAAGAGAAGATCGTCGTCCACGAAGCTGGCGTCGACCACTCGGTCGCGGCGTCGCTCGTTCAGCTCGGTCAGGCGATCCGCCGCCTGCAGAACGTCGGGTTGCGAGAGGTGGCGTCCACCAGGCTTCTGGTGGCGGCCGGCCTGCTTGTGGCGGATGGACTCGGTCTCCGGGATGCGACCCGCGCCGCGGTGGCTGGGCCCCTGACCGACGATCCTCTCGTGACGGCCGGGCTCTTCGAGATGATCGACGCGTACGTGGACGACCACACTGGGTCTAACGGCGATTGACGCCTCGCGGACAACCCACTACCGTCCGGAACAAATATCAGGTTAAAAGGGGACGGGGCGTTCACACCCGACCGGCGGCGTCAGAGGGGGAATGCGGTGTCGTCCTACGAGAGCACTGCCGAGCCGATCAAGCTCGGGTACCTCTTCGACTTCAAACTCCCCGACGGCTATCCGGAGGAGTCCCGCCAGGATCTGGTGCGGCCCTTCGAGCTCGTCTTCAGACACGGGCTAGAGCAGGGGATGATCGACCGCCCGGTGCAGATCATCTTCCGAGAGGTGGAAGGTCTGCCCAAGGGGACGATCAAGGCAGTCATCGATGCCTATGGAGAACTCGTCGACGAAGGCTGTCTGGCCGTGTTCGGTCCTGCGATCACGGACAACTGCGTCCCAGCGCGCGAGGCCATCGAGGAGCGATTCCACGTGCCGGCGATCAGCGTGACGGGCTCCGAAGAATGGCTCGGTAAGTGGACGTTCTCGCTGTCCATGGGCTCCATGACCGATGAGCCGATCTTCTGGGCCGACCTCCTGGCCATGGGCGGCCACCAGGAGGTCGGGGCCCTCGTCGAGCAATCACTGGTCGGGGAGTCCTACATCCGCAACTTTCGCCAGGCCGCGGACGCCCGGGGCATCCGCATCGCCGTCGAGGAGCGGATCCCCCAGACCGCCCAGGACATCACCGGCCAACTCCATGCCCTGCAGGAGGCCAAGGTCTCGGCCTTCGTCCACTGCGGCTTCGGCTTCGGGCTGCTCAATGTGAACCGCGTGCTCAGGGAGCTGGGCTGGAATCCGCCGCGCTTTCTGGGGACGGCCTTCCAAAATGCGTGGATACACCAAATCATGTGGGATGCCATCCTCGGTTGGACCGGTCTCGACCAGTACGACGAGTCCAACCCCGTGGGACAGCATTTCCTCGACCAGTACCAAGAGGCCTACGGTCGGCGTCCGGAGTACTGCGTCCCGGTGGTGAACCGCGACCTGGCCACCGTGTTACTCCACGCCTTCGCCGGGGCGAACCCGCTGACGCCACGCGGCGTCAGGGAGAGCCTGGAGCGGGTGAAAATGCTGCCAGCTGCGTCGGGCGCGCCGGGGACCCGGCTGTCGTTCGGCAACTGGATTCACCGGGGTTGGGTGGGTGCCGGGTACCTGGTGGCACGGCAACTCGAGCCGGAGTTCGGCAAGTCGCGCCTGGTCGGCCGGTTCGGAGAGCTCTGAGCAGTGACCGTGCAGCTGACTTCGCGGGAACCCGTCGCCACCGGTACGCCGTCGCGCGGACAACTGCGGAAGCCAGATCGCACCACCCTCGGATGCACGCTCCTCGCCTGTGTCGTGGTGCTCGCCCTAGTCCTCGTCGCCCACAACGCCCGCCATGGCGCGGTGGCGGCCCGCATCGCCAACTCTGCAGTTCAGGGTGCTCCGCGCCCGGTGGCGCCGCTGTTCGGCTGGACCCATTGGCTGGCGGCGGAGCAGGCCGGGACCATCGTGGCCATGGTATTGATCGCCTGCACGTTCGTGGTCATGTGGCGGCGCCATCCGAAGCATCCGATCCTGCTCATGGCCATCTGCTGTACCGCCATCGTCTGGCAGGACCCGATCATGAATTGGGCGCCGTACGCGGTGTACAACCCCCAGTTGTGGCACTGGCCCGAGACGTGGCCGCTCGTATCCTTGTCCCCGACGGTCGAACCGTTCGTCGTCATCGGATACGTCATGTTCTACCTTGCGCCGTTCTTCCCTGCCGTATGGATTCTGCGAAGCGTCCAGCGACGTCGCCCCGTCGACTCGTTCGTGTGGCGCCACCCGCTCGTCTGCCTGGCGCTGACGATCTACGTGGTCGGCTTCGTCTACGACGCCATCCAGGAGATCATCCTGGTACGCACCGGGATGTACATCTACTCCCAGGTCATTCCGTGGGGATCGGTCTTCACCGGCCACACTTACCAGTTCCCGCTGCTGTGGGAATCGTCCCTCGTCACCACGGTGATGATCCCAGCCGGCGTGCTGCTCTACCGGGATGACACCGGGGCCACGGTGGCGGAGAAGCTGGCCCAGCGCATCCGGATCCGCGCCTTACGGACCCGCCCCGCCCTCGGCACTTTTGCCGTGATGTTCGTTCTCATCAACGGGGCCTATTTCTTCCTCTACGGTGGCGGCTTCGCCATCATCCGGGGAAGTGGTGCCGCCACGTCGGTCGCATGCCCGTTCCCCTATCCCGAGGCCAAGGTGTATGACCCACAGGGCTTCTATGCCAAGGCGGGCCAGCCCGGTCCATACTCGGCCGGCATCTGGGACGGCTGGGAGACCGGCCAGTCCGGCCGGCCACAGGTGAGTGCAACTAGCAGCGGCCCCTGCAATTCCAAGAGCACATGACACAAGCCGAAGAGGAGCGAGCACGATGTCAGACACGAAGGTCCGGTTCGAGCCGAGGATGCTGATCGACGGGAAGTTCGTCGAGGGCGAGGCGGGAACGTTCTCGAACGTCAATCCGGCCACCGAGGAGGTACTCGGGGAAGTCGCCGACGCATCCAAGGCGGACATGCACCGTGCCATCGACGCCGCCACGACGCGCCTTCGACGAAACCGATTGGGCTGTCGATCGCACCTTCCGCAAGCGCTGCCTGGAGCAGCTTCAGCAGGCACTCGAGTCGGAGCGGGAGCAGCTGCGTGAGGAGCTGATCCTCGAGGTCGGGTGTCCGCGCATGGTGACGCACGGCCCGCAGCTCGATGCGCCGCTGGCCGGCGGGTTGACCCACCCGGCCAAGCTGATCGACGAGTACCCCTGGGAGCTGGACCTGGGAGACGAGCTGTCCGAGCTCACCAACCAGGTGACCGCCAGACGGGTCTGGCGCGAACCGGTAGGCGTGGTGGGGGCGATCGTCCCCTGGAACTATCCCTTCGAGGTGACGATCCACAAGCTCGGACAGGCGCTCGCCACCGGCAACACGGTCGTGCTCAAGCCCGCACCCGACACACCCTTTAACGCCACCCGCCTGGGAAGGCTGATCGCCGAACAAACCGACATCCCGCCCGGGGTCGTCAACGTCGTGACCGCCTCCGATCACCTGGTGGGCGAAGAGCTCACCCTGTCCCCCAAGGTCGACCTCATCTCTTTCACCGGCTCGACGGCGGTGGGCAAGCGGATCATGGAGAAGGGCGCGGCAACGATGAAGCGCCTGTTCCTCGAGCTCGGGGGCAAGTCGGCCACCATCGTCCTCGAGGACGCCGACCTGGCCCTGTCCTGCATGATCGGCATCGCGCCGTGTATCCATGCCGGCCAGGGCTGTGCGACACCGACTCGCATGCTGCTCCCTCGCTCCCGCTACGACGAGGGTGTTGAGATCCTGAAGGGCATCTACGAGTCGGTGGTACCGGGCGACCCGCAGCGAGCCAGACGTGCTGTGCGGCCCGGTGATCTCGGCCAAGCAGCGAGAGCGGGTCCAGGGCTACATCCAGAAGGGCATCGACGAGGGTGCCAAGCTCCTGGTGGGCGGCACCGGCGCACCGGAGGGGCTCGACAAGGGCTACTACGTGAGGCCCACCCTTTTCGTCGACGTCGAGAACGCCATGACCATCGCCCGCGAGGAGATCTTCGGTCCGGTGCTCGTCGTCATCCCCTTCGACGACGAGGAAGAAGCAATCCGCATCGCTAACGACAGCCCCTACGGTCTGGCGGGCAATGTGATGTCGGGATCCCTGGAGCACTCCGTCGACGTGGCTCGCCGGTTACGCGCCGGGTTCATCGGGCTCAACGGCGGCGCGCCCTACTTCGCCGACGTGCCCTTCGGCGGCTACAAGGAGAGCGGGATCGGGCGCCAGAACGGCGTCGCCGGCTTCGAGCAGTACCTCGAGGTCAAATCGGTCGCCTGGCCTGTCGCCTGACCTCGCGAGGAGGAGCGACCGTGCCCGATGCCGTGAAAGAGGTCGCCGCAGTCAATAGCGCCATCCACATCGACATCCGGGCCGAGGGTGTCTGGGCAGCTATCCGACGTCCGCCGCATGGGCGAGTGGAGTCCCGAGACAACCAGCTGCGCCTGGCGTGGCGACGCGACAGGCCCTGCCCTCGGCGCGAGTTTCCGTGGTCGTAACCGTCACCAGTGGGTACGCTGGTTTACCGACTGCGTGGTGGTCGCGTGCGAGCCGGGGCGCGAGTTCGGCTTCGACGTCCACTTCGGCCCGCACCCATCCCGGACGCCCGCTGGAGTTATCGCCTCGAGCCCGACGACGACGGGAGTGGGTGCACGGCCACTGAGGAGTGCCACGACCACCGGCCTCCATTCTTCGCAAAGCTGTCGGGCGTCGTGATGAGGATCCCCGACCGGGCCGAGCACAACCGGGCGGGCATGCAGGCGACCCTTGCGCGGCTAAAGGAGCGGCTAAAGGCTTGATGAACCGAGTTCAGGGATTGAGCTGCCCGGTAGGACCGCGCCACGAGCTCGTTGATGCAGAAGCCCTCGGCGCGGCTGATCATGAAGGCGATCGCGTCGGCAAGGTCAGCTGCCGATCCGGGCCCGCAGTCCGGGGCGAACCAGGGGATGTCGGAAGGCGGGACATCACCATCGAAGACCATGCCTTCGATGGTGAGGCCCTCGGTCTCGAACATGCCGGGCATGACACAGCTCACATTGACCCCGGCAGGAGCGAGCTCGAGCCGCAGGGCGTCGAAGGCGGCTCGGAGCCCCCGCTTGGAGGCGGCGTAGATCCCGACGCCAGCGATCGGTGTGATGGCTCCAGTAGAGGCCACGAGCACGACGTCGCGGCGGCCGGCAGCCGGGAAGTGGCTGACCGCGTAGCGGATCGTGGCCAGCGGACCCAGGAGGTTGAGCTCGAGCAGCTCCCGCCACCGCTGGGGTGTTCCGGTCATGATCGTCCCCACCATGGACTTGCCGGCCACGGCGACCACGCCGTCGAGCCCGTCGAGCGTCCGGGCCGCTTCGTCGACGGTGGTTCGCAAGGCGTCGAGGTCGGTCACGTCGCAGGGGACAGGCAGGGCGCGCTCTCCCAGCTCGGCCTGGAGCGCCGCCAGCGGCTCCTTGCGGCGCGCCAACATTGCCACCGATCCACCGGCCGCCACGATCGACCGGCAGGCGGCGGCTCCGATGCCGCTCGACGCACCGGTTACGAGAACGCGTCGTCCGCCGAGATCAACGCGGAGATTCATCGGTCCTCCTCGGACTGCCCCGAAAGGATCCAGGGCCCAGGTTGGTCTACACCACCGTCGGGCCGTCAGGCGAAGTGTCTGGGCCGCCGGAGCCACTTTCCTCGATTGACGAAGCCCAGGCCCGCCCGTTACGGTCGTGGGTGAACGAATATTTGGTTTACACTAGGCGACGGCCGGGAGGGCACGTGGAATCGTCGCTGGAGCAGGGCGCAGCGCACGCAGCCGTCGACCGCCACGTAGGCGACGACGAGGGCGAAGAGTTCGGTCTCTTCGACGACGCCGTCGCCGGGGATACGCGTGACCCGTATCCGGAGCTGGCAACGGCGCGTCGGGAACACCCCATCCAGCGCATCGACTCGTCGCTCATGCCGCACGAGGAATCGGCCCCCGTATTCTTCGTCTACCGCTATGACGACGTGTCCCAGGTGCTACGCGACTCGGAGACGTTCTCATCCGGCCATATCATTGATCTGATCATGGGCCCCGTGATGGGCGAGCACATCATGTTGGGGATGGACGGTCCCCGACACCGGCGCTACCGGGCCCTCGTGTCCACCGCCTTCCGACCAAAGGTCATGGCCCGGTGGGAGAGCGAGCTTGCCGATCGAGTGGCCAACGAGCTCATCGACGCGTTCGTCGGTCGGGGCTGCGCCGAACTGGTCCGGGACTTCACCTTCCCCTACCCGACGAAAATCATCGCGGGGATCCTGGGATTGCCACGCGAGGACTACCGCCAGTTCCAGCGCTGGTCCATCGCCATCCTCAGCTTCCTGAGCAAGCAGGAGGAGGCCATCACCGCTTCACAAGAAGTGAAGGCATACGTGGCCGACATTCTTGAGGACCGTCGACGCCAGCCTCGCCAGGACCTGATCAGCGACCTGGCCAATGCCGAGCTCGACGGCGAGCGGCTCAGCGACGAGGAGATCTTCTCGTTCGTTCGGCTCCTCCTGCCCGCAGGCGTGGAGACGACGTACCGCTCGACCGGGAACCTCCTCTTGACCCTCCTGTCGGACCCCGGCCAGCTCGACTCCGTGTGCTCGGATCGCAGTTTGATCGCGCAGACCATCGAAGAGTCGCTGCGCTTCGAGACCCCTCTGCTCAACATTACCCGGTTGGCCACCAGGGATACGGAGATCGACGGTGTGCCCATCCCGGCCGGGTCGACGATCATGCTCATGCTTGCCGCCGCCAACCGGGAGGAAACTCGACACACCGACCCCGACCGCTTCGACATCGGCCGCGGTGACCCCAAGCCTCACATCTCGTTCGGTCACGGGCCGCATGTGTGCCTCGGGATGCACCTGGCCCGGATGGAGATGCGGGTGGCGCTGAACCTGCTCCTCGACCGGCTGCCCAACCTGCGGCTCGACCCGGATGCCAACGACCCCCACATCCGGGGGCAGGTATTCCGCTCCCCGACGGCCATCCCGGTGCTCTTCGATTGATCATTCCGACGGCGAGGAGCGCACAATGAACACGGACGATCTGATCCTCGTGTCGGTCGACGACCATGTTGTGGAACCCCCCGACATGTTCGACGGTCATATCCCGGCCAGGTTTACAGAGACCAAGCTCCGAAAGTCATCACCAAGCCCGACGGCACCGACGCCTGGGTCTTCGAAGGACAGGAGGCGACCAACGTCGGCCTGAACGCGGTGGCCGGTCGGCCACCGGACGAGTACGGCGTGGAGCCGACCCGCTTCAGCGAGATACGGCCCGGCTGCTTCGACATCCACGAGCGGATCCGTGACATGAACGCAAACGGCGTGCTCGCCTCGATGAACTTCCCCTCCTATCCCCAGTTCTGCGGGCAGTTCTTCTCCCGGGCCATCGACAAGGACCTCGGTCTGGCGGTGTTGCGGGCATACAACGACTGGCACGTCGACGAGTGGTGCGGCACGTATCCAGGCCGCATGATCCCGCTTGCGATCCCTCCCATATGGGACATCGACGCCATGGCAGCGGAAGTCCGCCGCGTAGCCAACAAGGGTTGTCATGCGGTGACATTCTCGGAGAATCCCGAGAAGCTCGGGTACCCATCGATCCACAACGAGCATTGGGACCCGTTCTGGAGAGCCTGTAGCGAGCAGAACACGGTTGTATGCCTGCACATCGGGTCTTCGTCGCAGGTCGTGGTCACCTCGGTCGAGGCACCCGTCGACACCATGATCACGCTTCAGCCGATCAACATCGTGCAGGCGGCGGCCGATCTCGTGTGGTCGCCCCTGTTGCGCAAGTTCCCCGATCTCACCTTCGCTTTGAGCGAGGGCGGTATCGGATGGATCCCCTATTTCCTCGAGCGGATCGACCGCGTCTACAAGATGCACCGGGCGTGGACGCATCAGGACTTCGGCAACAAGCTCCCGAGCGAGGTCTTCCTGGAGCGGATTGTCACCTGCTTCATCGACGACGCCTTCGGCATCGAGTCCCGGGCAAAGCTCAACACCGATATGATCACCTGGGAGTGCGACTATCCCCACTCAGACTCGACGTGGCCCTTCGGACCCGAGACACTGGCCGGCTGCCTCGCCGGCGTATCCGACGGGGACGTGGCCAAGATGACGCATGAGAATGCGTTGCGCATCTTCTCCTTTGACGCCTTCCGGCACATCCCCAAGGAGCAGTTCACGGTCGGAGCGCTCCGGGCTCAGGCCTCCGACGTCGACATCGGCTACCGGTCCTCAGCCCGACTCAAGAAGGAAGGCACCGAGACCGTGAGCGTGCTGAGCTTGGTCAAGAGCCTGCCCTCAAGCTAGGACATCGAGTGGGCCCCGGCAAAACGCGCTGCTCCTATCGGACGCGAATCAGACCTCGAGGTCGAGGAAACGAGGGTGCGGGCGGCCCCGTCACCGCCCGAGACCCCGATCTGCCCGACCATTTCTGGGTCAACCCGTTGGCGATGAACTCTAAGCAGATTCGAGTAAAGGATCTCATGCTCGTCAATAGCCGAGGCGAGGTGGTCGAGGGCAACTGGCCAGTGGACGCTGCCGCGCTCGTGATCCCTTCACAGATCCACGCCGCGCGACTCGATGTCGTGTCCGCCGCGCATGCCCACTCCGTGTATTGCAAGGCGTGGTCATCGCTGCGCCGCCCGCTCGATCCCCTCACACAGGATACATGCGCATTTTACGGAGCCCATGCCCTACTCAACGACTACACAGGTGTCGTACTCGACCTTGAGGAGGGTCAGCACTTCGCGCACGCACTCGGCGGTTGCACGGCGGCAATCCTCGCGAACCACGGCTGGCTGACCCCGGGCCACACCGTCGATGAGGCGGCGTGGTGGTTCATCGCCATGGAGCGCTCGTGTCAGACGCAACTTCCCGGCGAGGGTGCGGGTACCCCGGTGCTGATCGACCGGAACAAGGCTGAGGAGGCCGCTCGCCAGGTCGGGGAGCACAGTTCGGGGTGGCTGTCGTCCCAGCCCTCTATGACTGGATCGTCGCGCAACAGTCCGACCTACTTGAGGCATGGATCGGCTGTCCTCAGGTGCGCTGCCCCGCGGTAAGAACGTGCTTCGTGATACTCGCGACCAGTCGAAGAGATCGGCATGTATGCAGTTACGTCGGCCACGATCGATGTTTCGGGAACTTCGGTCTCCAACGGCCACATCGGATTTTCCGACCCTCGATGCGAAGTGCAAGAAAGTGAATAGGGGCAGCACCTCGATGAACTCGAACGGTCCGAGTGAGACACGGTATCAAGGTCGGCCGCGTGGGTCTCGCCGCCGACGCAGGATGTCCACGATTTCCTTCTTGGCGCTCGCCGTCGGTGTCGCGGCCTGCTCATCGACCGGCGCGCTGTCGCACACCACATCGACGCCATCAACCTCGCCGAGCTCTTCAGTGGGGGGAGGATCCACCAACAGCGCGAGTGGCTCGTCGCCCGGAGTGACTCCCACGTCGGTAACGTTGGGTCAGGTGGACGACCTCTCCTCACCAATTCCGGGCCCGTTTATTTCGGCCCGAGACGGGACCGAAGCATACGTCGCCTACATCAACAGCCTTGGTGGAGTGAACGGACGCAAGCTGATCCTCGACTCTCAGGACAGCACCTTCCAGGGGGGCGTGGTCGCTACCGAGACGGGCGCGCAGGTTCGTCACGACCTCGCTCTGGTAGGCGGCTTCTCGATTCTCGACGCGGCGGAGAAGCCCCTCATCGACCTCGCTCACATGCCCGACATCACGCTGCCTCTCGACCCCACCATGCTGAGCGACCCCTATGTCTACAGCCCGCTGCCAAGCCCCATCGACGATCTGCCCCTCGGGTTCGACAAATACCTCAAGCAAAAGTACCCGGCGGCGGTCAAGAAGGTGGGAATCATTTGGGAGAACGCCACGAGCGCGACCGCCACCATCGAGGACAGCGAGGAGGCTGCGATGAAGGCGGTGGGATTCAAAATCCTCTACGACCACGGTATCGGGCCGTTCGACACCAACTTCCTCCCCGACATCATTGACATGAAGAATGACGGAGTCAAGATGTTCATCGCCTATGAACTACCAGACAACTATGCGGCCACCCTCGCCAAGCAGATGCAACAGCAGAACTTCAAGCCCATCAACGTCGAGGGGGATGCCTACTCAACTCAGTTTCTAAGCTTCGCCGGCGGTGCCGCCAACAACATGCTCATTTATCAGACGTACGCCTTGTACCTGGGTCAGGACGCCAAGACCCTGCCGGCTGTGAAACTTTTCGTGAAGTGGGTGAAAAAGGTCGACCCAAAGTCCCCCCTTGCCATCACGGCAGTATATGGATGGACTTCCGCAGAGCTCTTTGTGGACGCGCTCAAACATGCTGGCAATCCGCCGACACGTGCGGGGTTAATCGCTGCGCTGAACCAGATCAATGCGTTCAACACGGGCGGACTGATCCCGCCGAGTGATCCGGCGCTCAACATTCCTTCTGACTGCTTCCTTCTTGCTCAGGTACACAAGAATCAGATCGTACGCGTTGCCCCTACTCCCGCAACCGGCTTCTACTGCCCCGGCAACTCCGGCCATCTTACCGCGCCAGGATATAAGCTGCTGGTTCGGCCGGCGTCGTAGGAGCGTGGGCGATGGGGCGCCCGAACAGTGCGCCTGCACGCTGGCCCCCACTTGCGATCTGTTCGGCGCTTCACTGGTCAACGTCCGGATCTGTGCCCATGTTTCATCCTCACGACCCACGATCGGCCAGCTCAAAACTCGTTAGCTACCCAAACTCAAGTTTGACCCGCCATTGTGCAGCAGGTGTCGTTGACTCTCACGACAGCCGCCAGGGTGCCGAAGTCACTGTGTACGAGCGGTGTGCAAGGAACAGGATGTGTCCGATGCCGGGGATCATGACACGAGTTCACGACAGAACATGGAACGCGCAGAGTCGGTCCACCTTCCCGGCTCCGGTCCCGGTAAGGGATCTGTAGAGGCAGACGATGGCGGACTCGACATCGTGATCGAGATCCACGAGGCGCTGGTGAAGGAGCCGCCAAAGCGATTGTTGCGGCGTCAAGTTGTTCGTGAAATGAACCCATGGAGCAGAATGGCGCGAACACAGCCAGCTTCAGGGGTGGCACCGCAGTCAGAGTGTGACCGACTTTCCGAAACTAGAGCTCGCCCATGGCATTCTCAGACTGAATCCGGAGGCGGCAACCGAGTGACGTCAACATCGACGATTGTCTCTCATCTCTCTCGAAGATGCTCACCAGAAGTGCCGCCCTTTGCTTCGATTCCTCGACTTTCGCGATCTTGCCAATCCTTACCGGCAAGTGGTCCGCTGGTGATGAGCGCCTCTTCACCTTCGTAGTAGAGCGCCTGCATCGAACCCAGTGTGTAGGCGCGCCTGGCTTCCTAGCAAACCCTGGTGACCGCTTCGCCGCCGGCACCACGCGCGCACCAAGGGGGCTTTCATTGCAGTAGCCGGGCGATGAGCCGGGCCCGCCCGATAACCACCACTCTCAGACCGATATCGTGCATATCCAGTCGCGGAGATCATCCGAACACCACCCGAGATCACAGGCATTCTCGAGCGGTCAGCGTAGAAGTCGGCCCATTCGGGTGGGCGGTGTTATTGCCTGGTCGTGCCCACCGTTTGTTTGTCGGCTCCCCAGGTCTAACTCTGTGCCCGTGGTGGAGCCGGCTCTTCGGGATGTCAGCGAAGTGGGTGCCAACGGGTCCCAGTTGGGCTTGCCGGCTTAGAGGAGGGCACGGCCGACGACGGGGGCAATCCGGTTCGAACCGGCGGTGTCACCCACCCCAGTCATCGACCTACTCCGTATAACCAGCCGGCCGTCCGTCCAGGATGACAGTCTTGGTCTCGAGGAACGGGAGCAGTCCTTCGGTGCCGCCTTCACGACCGATCCCGGACTGCTTGAACCCGCCGAACGCGACGCTGAAGTCGGTGCGGAAGGCGTTGTGGCCTACGGTCCCCGAGCGGAGCTGGCGAGCCACTTCGCGCGCCCGGTCGACGTCATTGGTGAAGACCGAGGCGTTGAGTCCGTAGATGGTGTCGTTGGCGATCGCCACCGCCTGCTCCTCGTCGGCGGCAGGGATCACGCTGAGGACCGGGCCGAAGATCTCCTCTTGGGCGATGGCCGAGGAGTTGTCGACGTTGCCGAAGACGGTGGGCTCGACGTAATAGCCCCGATCGAGGTGTTCTGGACGGCCGCCACCGGTGGCGAGGGTAGCCCCTGCCGCCTTTCCCTTGGCGATGTACCCCTCGACCCGGTCGCGCTGGCGCTCGGCGACGAGGGGCCCCATCTGGGTACTGGCGTCGAAGGGATCGCCCACGCGGACCTGGGAGAAGGCGCCGGCCAGAGCCTCGACCATCTCGTCGTGCCGGTTTCGGCTGACCACGATGCGGGTCAACGAGGAGCAGACCTGGCCGGTCATCATGCACTCGGCACGGGCCAGCGTGGCCGCCGCTGTCGAGATGTCCACGTCATCGAGGATGACGGCAGCCGACTTCCCGCCGAGCTCGAGGGTGCATCGGGCTATCCGCTCGCCGCAGATTGACGCGATGCGCCGGCCAGCGGCCGTGGAGCCGGTGAAGGTGATCTTGTCGACGCGGGGATCACGGACCAGCAGCTCGGAGACCTCCCGGTCGGCGGTGACGACATTGAGGACGCCCGGCGGGAGCCCGACCGCTTCGGCGACCTCGGCCACCACGTACCCCTCGGCCGGGGCCTCAGGTGAGGACTTGAGGATGACCGTGCAGCCGGCCAGGAGCGCCGGTGCCACCTTGTAGCTGATCAGGGTCATCGGAGCGTTCCACGGGATGATGGCTCCGACGACGCCCACCGGCTCGCGCACGAGCAGGCCGAACTCGCCTCCGGACGGGGTGACCGGCTCCTCGAAGGCGAAGGTCTCGGCCAAACCGGCGTAATACTCGAACGTCGAGGCACCACCAATGCCCGCGTACTGAGCGATGGAGTGCAGCACGCCGGCCTCGCGGGGCCACACCTGGCCGAGGTCGGCAGTCCGTTGCTTCAGCCCTTCGGCCATCGCCCGCAGATAGCCGGCCCGCTCAGCGTGGGACATCCGGGGCCAGGGCCCCTTGTCGAATGCCTCCCGGGCGGCCGCGACGGCGCTGGCCATATCCGTGTCCTGGGCCTCCGCCACCGTGAGAAAGACCTCCTCGTTGGTGGAATCGATCACTCGAATGGTTGCGTCCGAAGAGGGTTGCACCCACGTGCCACCGATGAAGAACCGGTCAGCATGCTTCAACGAAGCGGCCGTCTCATTTGCCAGGGTCATCGACAATCCTCCCCACGTTCCCAACCCGTGCTCGATCAAAATCTAGGGGACCGACCCTACGATCGCCAACGTGGTTCATGGGGCGCTTGTTCTGCCCGCCGTGTCGCTATAACGACGGACGGAGCGATTCCGGTCGGTGGCTTGCTCACCCAGCCTCAACCCGGGGGCGCAGGAGCCGGCATGACCGACGGGGAGTCGATGCGTCCTAAGAGTTTTGCCAGCGCGAATATCGCTCGGTCACAACCAGAAGAGCACAGGCTCACCGCCCAATCTCCATTGGCGGAGCTGCCTCGGATTCAACAGGGCCATTCGGCTCTATTCAAAGTCCGAGTCGAGGAGTAGCAAGAGCAGGACAGAGTCTCCAACAGCGAGGGGAGGCCACGTTGCTCGATATCGTCATCGGTCATGGAGTGTGCGGAGAGATCGACGACATCGAGTCTGAGCTGTGCTCCTCCTCGCGGGAGGCTTCTGTCAGCTTCGTTCCGTTCGCGAACCTCGACATGTGGGACCTAGCACACAAGTTCGCGCTATCGCAGAAGGAACACGATCTCCGCGCACCGTGGAGGAGGTGAGGCCCCTGCTCCGATTCGGTTATACAGAGCGCCTCTTTGGGACGAACCTCGAAGCAATGCGGTGACAATCGACCGGTACTGATGGGTCCAGTCGCAAAGATCCAGGCATCTTGAGCTTAAAACGCGGGTTCGGTCATTCCTCCGGGGCGCTGACATTGTGAGGACCAACGTCCGCCATCCGACAAGGACGGCGGACGTCTGTCGCGTCGGCCTACTACCCGATGTTTCGGGGGGAGAAACGCTCGACCGGGGCGACCGGTACGTGCCGACCAGAGCTACCTGCCCCGGGCAGGTAACCATCCGAGATCACGCAGCCAGGCGACCTCCAGGAGGCAGATTCCAGGTGTCAGGCAAGCATGCGTCGAAGCGCCTGCGCCACCTCATCCTCGGCGTCGACTGCTCTCGGGACAAGCGCTGTCATCGAGAAAAAGCCGTGAACCATCCCGTCGTAGCGAGAGGTCGCAACAGGCACGCCCGCTTCCTGGAGCCGCCGCCCGTAGGCCTCGCCCTCGTCCCGAAGCGGGTCGTACTCCGCCGTGACCACCAACGCCGGGGGCAGCCCGCCCAGGTCCACGGCCCGAAGAGGGGCGCACCACGGGCTCTTCCGAGCCTCGTCGTCGGCGTAGTGGTCGATAAACCAGTCCATTGCCGCCGTGGTCAGCAAGTAGCCCTCGGCATTCTCAGTCCGCGACGCCGTCTCGACATGATCGGTGACTGGGTACACCAACGCCTGAAACGCGATCGGTGGATCTCCCCGGTCCTTTGCCATTAGGCAGACGACAGCCGCCAGGTTTCCACCGGCGCTATCCCCGACCACCGCCAATCGTGACGGATTCACGCCCAGCTCCGCGCCGTGCTCGGACACCCACCTCGTCGCGGCGTAGCAGTCCTCTGGGGCGGCTGGGAAGGGGTGCTCAGGTGCCAGGCGGTACTCCACGGACACGAAGACCGCGCCCGATTTCTGGCACAAGGAACGGCAGGTCGCGTCGTGGCTGGCGATGCTGCCGATGACAAAGCCACCCCCATGGAAGAACACCACGACCGGAAACGGACCGTCACCCTCAGGACGGTAAATACGCACGGGAATGTCGCCACTTGGCCCCGGGATGGTGCGGTCCTCGGTCTCAACCTCAGGGCCGGAGAAGATCGCCGCCATCTCATCCATGATCGAGCGGATCTCGGATGGACTCATCTCCTCCAGAGCGGTGGTTCCCGGCATGGCCGCCACGCCGTCGAGGACCTGCTGAATGGCTGGGTCAACTGGCATCACGTCAGTCTGGCATCCCGCTCGCAAAGCAGCCGATGCCGGTAACCCGGCGCTGAGATGCGACAGCACGGTATTCGCGGCCGAGAGCGTTACCGCTCAGGTCCTGGTCTGATCGACCTCGGCCGAGGGGCGAACACCCCGGCAGTTGCGATCGGGTCGGACCCGCGGGCGGTGCGAACCAAAGCGCGCGTTATCGAGCGTGCTATTCCAAGCACCACTACGAGGATCCTGGCCCGACGATGGCGCCAGAGCACCTTGGGACGACAGCGAAGCGGGTGGCCTTGGGTGATCTTCGGATGCTCGGAGTCCTCGGTGGGTTTCGAAGACACGCCGACGTCCCTGCGGCTCCTCTCATCTGTGGCCTTGCCGGGCGGTGGGTGAAAACGCCACGGGCAGGTGCTTGACCCCCCCGACGAGTGGGATGGTCATGGCCTGGAGGTAGTCAGGCGGTCCCGTGGGTTGAATGTCCGGCAGATGGGTCAGCAGTTGGCGGAAGACTACGCCTAACTCTCGGCGCGCCAGATGTGCTCCGAGGCAAGGATGCCATCGCTCTGTTCCGCGAGGGGAGCAACGTCGTCGCCGTCGCGGAGTGTCACCGAAGCACCCGCGAGTGGTTGTTGAGAAGGTCGGCCGCGGAGCGTATGCCGACATCCTCATTGGTGACGGTCTTGGGCAGGGCGGTACTCAGGGCGTCGGCGAGCGTCGACCTGAACTCCCCCAACGCGGACGACTCATCAAGTGGCAGTGCGGTAGCTCTCTCTGGCAGCGTCGAAGGCGACCGCGTCCTCCGAGAGATCGAGGCCCCACAGGAGGTCTCGGGCTACTCCCGCCGAGGTCCCGCCGAGTTCACGGAAGAGTGACCGCGTAGTGGCGACGTAATCCCAACCGATCGCATCGAGCTGAACTCGGCTAATACCGTGGACATGACCGGCGAGCGGGAAGCGCCGTTCGACGTGCACTGCTGAGGGGTCATCCCGGTCGATTGTCCCCTCCAGGCGAATCGTGAGGGTCTCGGGCAGCCCGACATCGATCTCGTCGGGGAAGGCGCCCGTTCCTCGCCCGTGAAGTCGACCAGCACCACTTCGAGACGAGGGGCTCGTCCTCAGACGTGAGATCCCGAGGGTGCACCCAAGAGGCGAGCTGGGCGCCGAAGACGCCGAGACACAGGTGAATCGCCCAGAGGACGCTGCTCTTGCCAGAGTCGTTGGGTCCAACCAGTACGAGGTGATCATGCACATCGATCCGCCCGTCGTTCAGGCGGCGATAGTTCTTCCAGCTCACGTGGCGGATCTTCACGTTGCCTTCTCCCCGAGATCGGGTGCGTTGCAATCGGCCCGAACGACCCTCACACGCAAAAATAAAGGGTCAACGGCCGGACCCCCGAAAAACGCCAGAAAATGTGGTGCAAATGTGGTGCGCGACGGTCCCAGACGCGCCACGAGGGGCCCGATTTCGGCCCCTCGCACCGCCGCTACCTGGACTTTCTCTGGAGCGGACGACGGGATTCGAACCCGCGACCCTCACCTTGGCAAAAAAAAAGCTACCGGGGAACCCCGACTCCCCTACCTGCACCTTTGCGAATTGACGCAGTGTGTTCGGCGTTTTCGACTGACCACAGCAAACCGCTATTGACCGTAATTGTCAATGGCGCGTGGTATTTCTGCGGAGCGCGAACCACGGAATCTTGTACCACGTGCACCACATGGATTGGGTACCACATCGTCTATTACACGAAACGTTGGCTGTATGACGGCACGCGATCCAGGGCTTTCGCAGCGGACGGACAACAATCTCGAAGATTGTGACGCGCGATATTGGGTGGTTCGGGGGCACCTTTTAGGGCGTACCGGGGGTGATGTATCCGGCAACGCCGAGCGGTCTTCGTCCCCAAACGGGACAACCGGTACCGGTGATCCCGACCGGTCCGTCGGTGGGCACACTGGCACTTTGTGGCGAGCTGGTTCCGGAGCTTGCGATCGGTTGGAGCTGCCCCCAGCTGGCTGCAGCTGGCACATTTCCGGTCGGGTCTTGGCGAGACATCGCATTCGGGACGTGGGGCGTGTCGAACACAAGGACCCGTGCTTGTCACTGGGCGCAGACCCTCACGCCCCAAGGGCGAGGTGGATGAGGTCGGCAGCTTGCCCCATGCCGTCTTCTGCCTCAACTCGCCGTCTCACATCCTGCGCCCGTTGCGCGATCTGAGGTTTGGTAACCGCCTCGATGAGAGCATCCGCCAGGCGTCGAGCAGTAAGTTCGTCAAAGGGGAGCGGGGCAGGTCCCACGCCAAGACCATGAGCCAGCTTGGCCCAGCTGGGCTGGTCAGCCACGAAGGGGCAGATCACTTGAGGGGTTCCTGAGCGGAATCCGGCGCCTGTCGTCCCAGCACCGCCGTGATGAACGACTGCCGCCATTCTGCGGGAAGAGCCAACTGTGAGGAATGCTCTCGGCGCAGAACACCGTGTCCGGCAGCGGCATCTGCTCCCCCAGCTGGCCCCATCCACTCAACAACACGGCACGCTGCTCGGACAGCTCCACGGCGTCGAGGATTTTTTTCAGCAGTTGATGTCGATCGGCGCTCACCATGCTGCCGAAACCGATACAGATGGGCTGCTTCCCCGCCTCGATGAAGTCAATGAGGTCCAGTGGTGGCTGCCAACCTTTCGGGGGATCGAGGAACCAATAGCCGGTGACATGCAAATATTGAGGCCAATCCCTTGGCACGGGCAGAACATCGGGGCTCCACGGACAGAGCACCGGCATGCCCGGCTGGCGAAGGATGGATGGCGCTCGCCTCGGCAAGGAACGGAGCCCGAGTTGTCGGCGCAGCTTGCCGTCCTCGTAGCGCAGGCCCGACCAGATGACTTGCCAGGGCAGCGTCCACATGAGCTTGTTGACGAGCGGTCCCCTGTCGATGCCTCGGCCCAGCACGAATGCTGGAAACTCAGCCGTGGGGACAAGCGGCATGAGCATCACGGGGATGCAGGGAATCCCGAGCTTCTCGGCGATCGTGTGGCCGGAGATCCATGGCCACTTGTAGACGATGGCGTCGGTTCCTTCGGACAGCGCCGAGGGCGTCGTGGTTCAGGTTCTTCGAGACATACGTGCGGTTCTTGATGCCAAATCGCAGCTTGGCCAAAGGATGACCGGAGCCCATGGCCCCGGCGTCTGCTGCTCCGGCAATGAAGGGTTGGTACGGGTTCCCAATCGGAAAGAAGTCCAGCCCGTATTCGGCCACGACGTCCGCGAGGTCGGGGCGGGATGTCAGCTTGACCGTATGACCACCCTGTCGCAGACGCAGTGCCAGGGCGATAAACGGCTCGGTGTCACCCCGGCCAGGATGGGTAAGCAGAGCGATTCGCATTGAAGATCAGTTTCCCATAGGCGAGCGGCAACGCTCATCTAGCAGGATCACCGACGGCCGATCGGGTCGTGCCGTTCCAGACCTGGTCCGGGCTCACGTGATGGGCGGTCCAGATGGCGCAATCGGGATCCTGTGCGCTGCCTGGACCCGATTTGTGCGGCCTGGATCGGGCGGTGTCGGTCACCATGGCGTCGGAATAGGATCGCGTTCATGTCGTCACGGCTTGACAAGTCCTGGATCGTACTTGCCAGCCACGAGACAGCAGAGGCCAATCGCTGCGTTGACATCATCTCCCGGCCCAACGGCACCTTTGGTTTTGAGGAGTTTCGGCGGGACCCTGAGGACATGGGAGCGTGGACCCCGATTAGCTACTTCTCGGGTCGTGAGTACCCGACTGAATCCGAGGTCATTGAGGCGGCACGTCGATCGGTTCCCTGGCTCGGCGCTGTGCTGGACCACTGATCTTGCATCCCGATCGGCTCGCGGTCAGATGCCGAAAGTCGCTCGGGAATCAGGTCCCCAGATCGACGGTTCGAGCCCACCCGGTAATTGATGCTATGCGCTCCCGGTTACTTCCTCTGCGTCCGACACGTTGCACCGGATTCGGGTGGGCCGACCAACGGGCGACCCGCCCGGGATCACCACCGCGCCGAGCGATACGCGTGGCCCCGCTGATTAACTGACCGACGGCACGTAGCGCATCATCAGCAATCCCGATCGGCCGCGATCCCTTGCGTTGGGCAGCCAAGCGGACGCACCCCCCGTAGACCGCTACGAGCTTGAGGATCTCTGCCGATCCCTTGCCATGCTCGCACCCGGGAGTGTCGCCATCGACCGAGGCCGCCATGGTCTGTGCGAGCCCCGAGGAGCACTCACCAACGCCTCAAGGCGCTGGGTGGGTAAGCAGCGGGTAGGCCACAAACTTGCGGAGCGCCTCGGCTCGTTGGTCGGGGGAGCGGTCGGCGAAGAGTGGGCTCATGAGGGTGATATGGACGTCGATGAGCCATTCTGTCGCCTCTTCGACACTGACATCAGGGCGAAGCGCGGCGCGATCAGTGACGCGTTCCAGGAATCGTGCGACGATCGGGGCCGCCAGAGCGGCGACAGCTTGGGGCCCACCACCGATGCGGGCGATGGCGGTTGTCGCACCTTGGCGCTCGAGGGCTTGGAACCACGGTTCGGCCCGGATGGCGTCGGCGTGACCGAGCAAACCGTCGACGATCCAATCGGCGGGGTCGCCATCGTGGTCAATGTCGGCCTCGAGTCGGGCCGCGATCTCAGCCGAGCGCGCCACGAGCACTTCTCGGACGAGTTGGTCCTTATCGGCGACATACCTGTATACGGTGGCGCGGCGAGCATCCGGCCCGGCGGGCGATCTTCTCTACCCGCACGGCCAGGGGTCCGTCTTCGTCGATGACTTCGCCGGTGGCGGCCACGAGGCGCTCGCGGAGATCGAGGTCCGATGGTTTTGTCACCGCCACAGGGGAGATGTTACCGTCTCTTGAGACAAAAAGGGAAAGTGTCTTAGGGGGAAAGCGATGTCCGATCTCTCGATCAGGAACGGGACGATCGTCGACGGGACCGGGGCACCACCGGTGCGTGGCGACGTCGCCATCGAAGGCGACCGCATCGTCGCCGTCGGTCCCGATTTGGCCAGCACAGGTGGCCCGGAGATCGACGCCACCGACGTGGTGATCACTCCCGGGTGGGTCGACATCCACACCCACTACGACGGCCAAGCCACCTGGGACGACGTGCTGGCCCCCTCGGCGTGGCACGGTGTCACCACGGTGGTCATGGGGAACTGTGGAGTGGGTTTCGCCCCGGTGCTCCCCGAACGACGCGAGTGGCTCATCGGGCTCATGGAGGGCGTCGAGGACATCCCCGGCACCGCCCTCACCGAGGGCATCGACTGGCAGTGGGAGTCGTTTCCGGAATACCTCGATGCCCTCGATCGCAAGTGCTGGGCCATCGACGTCGGTACCCAGATCGCCCACGGGGCGGTGCGTTCGTATGTGATGGGCGATCGTGGGGCCAGGAACGAGCCGGCCTCCCCGACCGACATCGAGGCCATGCGCGACATCGTCCGGGACGCCATCGCCGCCGGAGCGCTCGGGTTCTCGACGTCGCGGACCATCGCCCACCGAGCCATCGACGGCGAGCCTGTGCCGGGCACCTATGCCGCCGAGGACGAGTTGTTCGGCATCGGTGACGCACTGGGCGAGCTTGGGGCCGGTGTCTTCGAGCTCGCCCCCGCCGGCGTTGCCGGAGAGGACATCCTCGCCCCGGCCAAGGAGGTCGACTGGATGCGTCGCTTGTCGGCCAAGATCAAGCGACCCGTGTCCTTCGCCCTGGTCCAGGTCGACGCCGAGCCCGACCTGTGGCGAGAACTGATGGACATGTCGCTGTCCGCGGCCGCCGACGGTGCCGACCTGTGGCCTCAGGTCGCCGGTCGGGCCACCGGCTTGTTGTCGGGGCACTTCACCACCTACTGCCTCTTCGACTCCTTCCCCGCCTACCAGGAGCTCAAGGCCCGGAAGCTGTCACCCGCCGAGCTCGTCTCGGCCCTGCGGACGGCCGAGGTGCGCGGCGCCATCCTCCAGTGGGAGCCCGATCCCGAGTCGGCGATACGCCTCGCCGACGCCTGCGACCACACGTACGTGCTCGGGGACCCACCGGACTACGAACCCGGCCCCGAACGCTCGTTGTCGGCCATCGCGGCCGCGGGGGGTCGAACACCGGTCGAGGTCGCCTACGACGCGCTCCTGGCCGACGACGGGACCGGATTGTTGTATCTGCCGATCCTCAACTACGCCGACGGCAGCCTCGAGCCCGCGCGCGAGATGCTCTTGCACCCCCGTTCAGCCTGTGGCTTGGGCGACGGCGGGGCGCATTGCGGCGTCATTTGTGACGCGTCGATCCCAACGTTCATGCTCACACACTGGACCCGGGATCGCCGACGAGGTCAGCGCCTCCCCCTGGAGCTTGCGGTGCGTAAGCAGACGAGGGACACGGCACGGCTCTATGGCCTGGGCGATCGTGGCACGCTCGAACCAGGGATGCTCGCCGACGTGAACGTCATCGACTACGACAACCTCCAACTCGAGCCGCCCAAGGTGGTGTCCGACCTGCCCGCCGGCGGGTCGCGGCTCCTGCAACGGGCGCGGGGTTACACGGCAACGATCAAGTCCGGCGTCGTGACGTTCGTCGACGGCGAGGACACGGGGGCCCGGCCGGGGCGGTTGGTCCGAGGCGTGCGGTGACCACCACGTCGCGCGACCCGTCCACGTCGCCGGGCGTGGCCTCCAAACAGATGATCGACCTCGGCCGGCGCATGATCGCCAACATCCTCGCCGGCGTAACCGACCTCCGGGGCTCGACGTTCTTCGGCGACGGGTCGGTCTTCACCGATCCCGAGCGTTTCGAGCGGGAGCGAGAAGTGCTGTTCCGCCGCACGCCGCAGGTGATCGCCTGGGCCGGCGACGTGGCCGAACCGGGCGACATCGTGGCTCGCGACGTCGCCGGCGTGCCAGTCGTCGTCACCCGTCATCACGACGGCGAGCTGCGCGCCTTTCTCAACGTGTGCTCGCATCGCGGCATGACCCTGTGCGACGGCGTCGACAACGGGCGGCGGCTTACCTGTCCGTACCACGGCTGGAACTACGACTTGCAGGGCAACCTGGTCGGCGTCCCCAACCGCGACCGATTTCCGGAGCTCGATGCCGGGGCGTTCGGGTTACCGGCTCTTCCCGTCGCCGTGCAGGCCGGGCTGGTCGTCGTGGGGCTCCGGCCTGAGGTCGACGTGGCGGGGTTCCTCGACCCCTTGGGCGACGAGTACGCCTGGCTGGGATACGACGGGTATCGCAGCGGGTCGGAGCGGGTGCTGCGCAAGGCGGCCAACTGGAAGCTGATGATCGACCTCAACAACGAGGCCTATCACGTTCCCGCCCTCCACCGCGACAGCCTCCTTCCATTCCTCTCCGACAACTGTGCAATCGACACCTTCGGGCCGCACGCCCGTATGTGTGTGCCGTTCAGGGGCCTCGAGAAGCTGGCCGACGTCTCCGAAGCCGACTGGCCAGAGCGGCTCGACACCATCATGGTCACCTGCATCTTCCCGGCCACCGTGCTGGTGGACCACATGGAGGGGGGATCCATGCACCGGGTCTCGCCGGGTACGCGTCCCGGCGAGAGCACGATCCACCTCATCGAAGGCCGGCCCGGCCCCTCGGACGACGCCGCCCGGGCAAGTTGCGAGGAGGTGATGGAGGTGAACCTCAGCATCCTCGACCGCGAGGACTACGCGGCGGTCGAGGCCTGCCAGCGTGGCTACGAGGGCGGATCTCGGTCCCTCGTTGGTGGCATAGGTGAACCCCTCATCGGCCACTGCCACAACGTCTGGGATGCCGCGCTCGCCGCGTGCTCCGGTTGATAGCCAAACAGCGAGGGATCGGAACATCCCTGACCGACTTTCCCGCAAATCGCGACCACACGCTGTTGCATGAATCGGTTCGAGCGCTGCGCGAACGCACGTTCGTCCCAGAGGTTGCCGTCCGCGCCTTTGAAACGGATCGTCAGAGGAGGAATAACCTCCAAACTTGGCGTCGCTGGACAAATAAGGATTCTGCGACTTCCTCCCCCGAGCGATAGCTCGCGCTGACCCCCCGAACACCGCATCGGGCGGCGCCAGTTACGCTCTTCGTGTCGTGACCACCAACCACAAAGTCCTCTTCGGCCTCGGGCTGGAGACCGGCGTCCACCAAGTGAGCGAGATGCTCGGGCACGCCCGCCTAGCCGACGAGGCGGGCCTCGACGTCGTCAGCCTCTCCGACCATCCCTACTTTGCCGAGCGAGTCGACGCCTACGCCGCGCTGGGGTTCGTTCTGGGCGCAACCAGCGACATCACCGGAGCGGTGATCATGACAAACCCGCTAAGCCGTCCCGCTCCCATTCTCGCTCGGACCGTCACGGGACTGTCTGCGATCTCCGGCGGTCGTGTCGTTGTCGGAATCGGCTCGGGCGGGATGGAAGAGGAAATCGTCGCCCTCGGTGTCCCCCGCCTGTCGCCCGCAGCCCGAGTACGAGCGCTGGAAGAGGCGATCATGGTCGTGAGAGCGCTCTCAGGCGGCGGCGATCCGGTCACGTTCGACGGCGAGTTCTACCACGTCACCGGGCTGACACCCGCGGCCGCACCAACGCCGCCGATCTGGATCGGATCGCTCGGCCCGAAGGCGCTGGCAGTAACGGGGCGACAGGCGGACGGATGGATACCAGGACACCTCGCCGACTGGCGCAGCATGCTGGTGTCCGAGTCACGGCCCATTGTGGACAAAGCGGCTGCTTCGGTGGGGAGAAACCCTACTGATGTCGACACCATCTACAACGTGTCAGGACGCCTTACCGAGGATCCGCTACCAGAGACCCGCGACGACGAGGGCCGCTGGATCGGGGGCGGAGTGACGCAGTGGGTAGAGGAACTGACTTTTCGCCGTGCTTGAACACGGCGCCGCCGCTTTCATTTACTTGCTCCCTCCTGGCGACATCATCAGCGACACGACACTGAACCTCTGGGCACACGAAGTCGTGCCCGCCGTCCGCGAAGCAATTGCCAAGCGCTGACCTCCGGCGACCGACAAGCGAGCTTCGCCTCTTCGGTCGCTCGTGAAGGATGCCACCCGAGGGTCGGCTCTCTACCAGGCACTTCTTCCTCCCCTGCGATCCTCTCGTCGCACCGCGACAATGACCCCATGGCCTTCCGTCTCGCCGCTATCAGTCTCCGACAAATCCTTCGCCTGCTCTTGCTTCGGTGTCGCTCTTCCCGATCCAAAGACCTCGAGCTGTTGGTCTTGCGCCAAGAGCTCGAGGTGCTCAACCGACAGGTGCCCCCGCCGAGGTTCCGACCCGAAGAGCGATGGGTGCTCACGGTCCTCCAGTACCTGCGGCCAGCGCGCGATCGTCTGTCGTCGCTTGTCACGCCCGACACGATCCGCCGCTGGCACCGTGACCTGGTTCGGGCCAAGTGGCGCTACCGTCATCGGGTCGTCTCGCGGGGGCGGATCCCCGACCACGTGCGGCTTCTCGTCGGGCGCCTGGCCAGCGAGAACCCGACCTGGGGCTATTGCCGCCTGAGAGGAGAGCTCAAGAAGCTCGGTGCCGAGATCTCCACCACGAGCATCAGGCGAATCGTGGCCGAGAAGCGTCGACCCCCGGCAAAGCGCGAGACCTGGCGTCAGTTCATGAGGTCCCAGGCCTCGTCGATCATCACTAGTGACCTCTTCACCGTTGAGTCCGTTCGCTTGAAGACCCTCCACGTCCTGTTCTTCATCGACCTGCACACGAGGAAGGTCCTTATCGGTGGGGCGACCGACGGCGCCGCCAACGCCACCTGGTGCGCCCAGATCGCCCGGAACCTGACCGAGGCGCGAGAAGGCCGCGACACAGCGATCCGCTACCTGGTTCATGACCGGGACAAGCGGTTCTGCCCAATCTTCGACGAGGTCTTCCGGGCCGAGGGGATCGAGATCCTGCGCACACCGTGGCGGGCACCGAAGGCCAACGCCTATGCCGAACGGTTCATCCGGACAATCCGCACCGAGTGTCTCGATCGGGTGCTCCTTCTGGGCAAACGGCATCTTCGATCAGTATTGGAGACGTACGTCGAGCACTACAACTGCGAGCGACCTCATCGCGGGCTCGACCTTGTTGCTCCGCAGGGACCGGAAGACGTCTCGCCGCTAACGATCCACGACTCGGTCAGACGTCGGGACCTCTTGGGTGGCCTAATCCACGAGTACTACCGAAGAGCTGCGTAAGCCGCTGCGATTGGGGCATCCGCCAGCCTCAATCAAGTCATCGGAGACCCTCGAAATAGGAATCGGTCGCGCCCCGGAAAGGTCGGCTTGCTCGGGTGCTCCGGAGTCGGGCTTTGCACGACCATAGTGACGATCCGCGGCCGCACTCAGGACACCGATTCTGAAGTGGCACCCTACAGGAGCGCGAACCACGGAATCTTGTACCACGTGCACCACGGCATGGTCACGGAAGTCACTCCATCTTGAACACGATGGCGGAGATACGCGGTCGAGTTCTGCTCAGGCGGGCGCGGTAGGCAATCGTATTCGAAACTCGCTGACGGGCGCGAACGGCTCAGCCGTGCGCTCGTCCCCTCCATTTTGGAATCACCGTGGATCCGTGGCGTAGGCCACAGAACGGTGCCTGACGGTGAGGACACGGACGACGCGCTCATCGCCATCGACTTGGTAGATGATCCGGTAAGCACCGACGCGAAGCGACCGGAGCCCGCGAAGACGCCCTCGGAGCGCGTGACCTGCATCGGGTTCGCGTTCGAGGAGGCCCAGTGCCTCGACGACGGCATCGGACAGCGGCCAGTCAAGATCGATGATCTCCTTACGGGCCCGCCGGGCGAGCTCGACCCGGCTCACTTACCGGTGTCGGTGGTCGAGCTCTCTGCGCAGCTCATCGAGCGTCACAGTTTCTCCACGCTCGACCTCTTGACGACCTTCTTCGATGGCAGTGAGCGCTTCGGTATCGGAGAGGAGCTCGGCGGTCTCCTCCAAGGCCTCGTATTCGTCCACAGGGACAAGCACGGCCGCGGGCCGACCTCGCCGGGTGACGATCACGTGCTCTCGGAGGTCGGCAACCTGATCGATGACCTGGCTCAGCTCGCTACGAAGCTCTCGAACGGGAACCGTCTTACTCATGCCACCAGTGTACCTAAATGTGTACACCTCGGCAAGTAGGGCGCGCCGCCTGCCAATCCCGCTCGCACCCGGGCGGCGATGACGTGCTCGGTTTTCGCGAAACCAGAGCGATTGCGCGCGATTCCGGGTCGAGCGACGTTGCGACGGAGTTACGCAAGCCGGCAGTACCACTCGGTGACGGTGGCGACTTTGGGCCCGGTCACCATGGCGATATCGGATGGCCTGAGGTTGCCTTGGGCAGTCTGTCGGCCGACGAGGAACTAGTCGCGTCTCACCCTTCCCTTGCCATACCAACAGTGATCCCGCTCGGTCCGGCGTCGTGCACCTTGGCCCCGTCAGGGCGCCCTGTACCCGGCATTCTCGAGGAACGCCGTTGGCCGAGATTATCTGTCGGTCCGTCTCTGCCGTGCCACCTGCCCTTCCGATCCGTCGACCGTTAACCCGAATGGCATGATCGGCAGGTGAAGGGCGCCAAAACTGCGATCGGGGCTCTGAGCTGGCACCTCTCGTCGTCGTCGGGCATCATCCGTCGTGGTCTTCTCCCTCCTCTATCTCGGGATGTGCCGACTCCTCGGGCTTGCTGTCTCGCGCCGTCGCTCTGAATCGGACAAGGACATGGAGATCATGGTGCTCCGGCACCAGGTGCGAGTCCTCGAACGTCAGGTCCATGGACGTGTCCGGTTCCGGCCAGCCGATCGGGCCATCCTTGCCGCGTTGAGCCGGGTTCTCCCTCGAGCACGTTGGCGGTGCTTTCTCCTCACTCCAGACACCCTGCTCAGGTGGCACCGGGAGCTTGCCAACGCGCAAATGGCTGCGATGGCGAGCACAACGGGGTCCGGGCCGGCCGCCAATGGCCGATGAGCTCGTCGAACTCATCATTCGTATTGGTAGGGAGAATCGGCGGTGGGGATGCGTGCGCATCCAGGGAGAGCTGCGCAAGCTGAGGATCCGGGTTTCGGCCACGTCGATCCGTAGGGTCCTGCGCCACCATGGTCTCGGTCCCGTGCCTCGGGGCGGACCGACATGGTCGGAGTTCTTGCGAGCGCAAGCCCGTGTGGTGCTGGCCACGGACTTCTTCACCGTGGACACGATCTCCTTCAGGCAGCTCTACGTGCTGTTCGTGATCGAACTCGGGACTCGAGAAGTGCACATCCTCGGCGTCACAGACCATCCCACCGCTGCCTTCGTCACCCAGGTGACGCGCAACCTCGTCGGTGACCTCGTCGACCGGGGTCGATCGATCAAGTTCCTGATCCGGGACCGGGATGCGAAGTTCACGGCCAGCTTCGACGAGGTGTTTGCCTCCGAGGGCATCCGGGTCATCAAGACCCCCGTTCGCTCGCCTCGAGCCAATGCCTACGCGGAGCGCTGGGTGAGGACGGCGCGCACAGAATGCCTCGACTGGGTGCTCATCCTCGGCCGTCGTCACCTCAACGGGATTCTGCGACAGTACGTCAGGCATTACAACGAACAGCGTCCGCACCGGGGACTTGACCTTGGCGTGCCGGTGTCGAGCGCCGGGACCGCCGTTGTTACTCCCCCGTCGCTCCACGTCCAGCGTCACGACGTACTGGGCGGCCTCATCCACGAGTACTTCCGGCAGGCCGCGTAGCCCAAAAACGTTGGCAGGGCAACAGCGGTCACCCTGCCTCATCCGCCCGGCAGGCCGACACCACTCCGAGCGGAACGTCGTCGTGCGCCTGATCGACCCCTGGCCTCGATCAATGATCGTCGCGAGCTCGTGTCCCCATCTCGGATTGCGACATCGCCATGACTAGGTGCCGCGATCGACATTTTGGTGCCCTACAGCTCATCGAGGGCTCAGGGCTACACCGCCGGACGATCGAGCGCTACCTGTATGACAGGATGATCCCGAGGAGTCGGCATCGGGAAGTGCTGACCAAGATGGCAGTGCAGCATGCCACCGACCACCTAATTGCATGGCAGGTGAATACTCCAGGTGACGTGACAGCAGTGATGCACCTGTACTTAAGTCGGAGACCCGTCGAGCTTGCGTCGACCTGCCAAACAGCCCTTCCGATCTTGGCCATCTCGGGTCACTGAGCCGCAGTAAGTACTGACGCCTCAACCGACCGAGCACCACACATATTCGAAAACGCTCTTGCGGCCCATAAGGACCAGCATAGACTCCGACATCGAGTATCCACCCGCCATCGGGGCCGGGGTGGTTGACTCACATGACGGAGCGGCGACGCGAAAAGTGTTGAGGAGCTGATGACTGGGTTGGACCTTTTGCACATCGAAGCCCGAGTTCGACGACACTCGTCAATGGCTGTAGGGGTGGGCTTGCTTCCTTAGCGACGCTGATTGAACGTCTCTGTAGAACGGGGATTGCTCAATGTCTAAAACCGGAAAACACTCGGTTCGGCGCGAGCGAAGCGGGCAGAATTGGCGATCGCGCGCCATCGCCGCTTCGACTCTCCTCGTTTCAAGTCTGGTCAGTTGGGCAGTCATCACGACGGGAACCGCGCATGCGGACGCTGCCTGGTCCGCGGTGGAGGTTTCGGCTCCGGGTGTCTCGCCCCAACCACGTGCAGCATTGACAAGCGTAGCTTGTCCCGCGCCTGATTCCTGCGTGGCCGTGGGCGCCTACAGCAGTGGTCTGTACACGGGACCAGCTGGCCCGATGGTCGCATCCCAGGTCGATGGTCAGTGGCAAACGAGCGCAATTACTGCACCATCGAACGCCGATGGTGCGGCTGGCAACTTTCTGAGTGTCAGCTGCAGCTCTGTCGGTAACTGTGTGGCAGTCGGCGTTCAGCCCCTTGGGATATCGGAAGTGAACGAGCCCATCGTCTCCGTCGAGACCAACGGATCCTGGTCGCCGATCACTCACTCCATCTTGCTGCCCGCCGACGCCTCTACCAACCAGTCGGATGAACTCGAAAGCGTCGATTGTCAACCCTCTGGTACCTGTACAGCCGTCGGCTACTATCTCAACAACAGCAGCGTTACACAGGCCATGGCAATCAGTGGGACCATGGGCTCTTGGACGCAGGCCACCGAACTTCCAGCACCACCTGTTAGTGAAGTTGATCCCTATGGCAGACTATTCGGCGTCTCGTGCGTGGATGCGAATGACTGTACTGCCGTCGGCGCATATCAAAATGGAATAGATGGTCTTTCGCAGATGATGGTCGTCTCCGAGAGCAACGGAGTTTGGAGGTCGACATTCGAGATCCCGCTACCGCAAGGTGGACAACGTCTAGCTCCTGCGGCATACGCGAACGCTGGCGGGATATCGTGTGCCACCGCCGCCTCATGTACGGTCGTCAGCGGATATCTCACGCAGTCCCAAGCGACCGACATGATGGCCACAACCGAGTCGAATGGGAGTTGGGGGCCTGCAGCAGATATCGCTAGCCCACCAGTCGTCGGAGGCAACACATACAACGCCCTTGTCTCAGTCTCGTGTCAGGCCCCCGACTTCTGCACAGCGGTTGGCTATAACGGAAGCGAATATTCGCTTGGCCTTATCGCCACGGACATCGCTGGCACTTGGACCGCGACCACCGGAGTTCAGCCAGCCAACGCCACTCAATACCCAGGCGCTACTATTGAGGGCGTTACCTGCTCTTCCTCGGGTTGTGTTGCCGTCGGCGGATACGAAGACAATGCGGGTAACGGCGAAGCAATGGCACTTACCGGCCCGGCTTTGTCGCCAACTGGATCCGTCGACGAGTATCTGACTGACAGTACCGTTGCTTCCCAACGTCTGTTCCCTTCGACCTTGAGTATGTTCCCTTCGTCGTCGTTGCCATTGACCTCTATGAGTTCCGGACAGATCACACTGAATCTTGACCAACAGAATCAAGTGATCGACGGCTTCGGAGCGATGTTGACCGATTCGTCTGCGTATGAGCTGAGACAATTGGACGAGGTGGCCCCAACCGATTACACCCGATTGATGGAGAACCTATTCAGTCCGTCAGGAGCCGACATATCAGTCCTTCGGATACCGGTAGGTCCAAACGACTTCTCGCCGCAAGGAGACTTTAGCTACGACACTCCGACGGATACAGACATGACTCACTTCAGTCTTTTCGATGACAAATACGAGTCAGACATCCTCCTCGTCTTAAACGAGGCGGAGTTTCTGAATCCAAACCTCATCATTATCGCCTCACCCTGGACGGCACCACCTTGGATGAAGAGCCCCGGTGGCAGTGGAAACTCTGCGTATACCGTCGAGGGCGGGACTCTCAAACAAAGCTTTTACGGCGCGTATGCGCTATATCTTGTGAAGTTTCTCCAGGCCTACGCCGATGACGGGATTCACGTCAACTACCTGACCGTTCAGAATGAGCCTGGCAACATCAAGGCAACAACCTCACCGGGGATGACTATGAGCGCTAAGGAGGAGTCGACGTTCATAAATATGAACCTCGCTCCTGACCTTGCAAATCCCGCGAATCGCCTATCAACTCAGATTCTCGGCTACGACTGGAACTGGTTCGCGAAAGGTAATCCGACAAGCACTTGCCCTGACACTCACGGTAATCCTCAGTGCTGGAACAAGGCACAAATCCAGCAACTCTTCAACTCACCACCTAATGTCGCCGGGGTCGGATGGCACTGCTATACAGCTCCTGGCAACGATACCAGTGGTTATGGTCAGCCTGGCCCCAGCGCGGAATCGGACTTCCCGACAGCGGTCAACTTCATAACCGAGTGCACAGGTCATCTAAGCTCGAATGACAACGGCAAAACGGACGCAATAACAGACAATAAGAACAATTTCCCCAGCAATCTTGATTGGGATTCGGGGAATTTGATCACGGGCGGCCTTAACAACGCGGCGTCGGGAGTGATTTTCTTCAACCTTGCCCTCAATGACCAGTGCGGCCCACAGTTTCTCGTAGACGGTGTGAATAAGTGTGTCGCTAGCCCCAACGGGTCTTCACAGTGTCGTGACTGTCGAGGCGTGGTAACGGTGGACGGAGATATGGCTGACCCCATTGCATACAGTGTGGAGTACTGGCTGATCTCCCAGGCATCTGCAGCCTTCAGCCCAGGTGCCCGCGACGTTCCCGTGAAAGGAAGCTCCTTAGTGAATGGACCCAAATCGCCATTACAGGTAGCTGGAGCCGTCAATCCCGACGGTACAATCGGTCTCTACGTGAACAATCAGAGCGCCCAGACGTATGCCAACGTCACTATCGCTGCAGGTGGAGAAGGATTCACGATCCCGTCAATTTCCTCCGCAGTCAGTCTTGAGCTTCCGGTGGTCGAACTAGACTCATCGGTCGCCCCCGCGAGTTCAGCCGCGAGGCGGGGATTGCGGTTTCGAGGTCAGAGTGGCCCACCACTGTCCGTGAATGCGGCGTTTGCGCCCCCCTTATCTCCTATCCCACCTGGACTTTTGTGCAACTGACGGTCTCCGCTTACACGCGGGCCGTGGTCTTTTGCTTGAGCCGTTCGTAGGGTGTTTGGCCGTCTAGGCCGCCGTGGGGGCGATGGTAGTTGTAGTAGTCCTCCCACTCCTGGAGCTTGTTGTTGAAGATCTGGGCATCGTCGATGACCGCCCCGTCTAAGAGCCGGTAGAACTCCTCGGCGTCGATGCGGTGGGACCTCTCAACCTTGCCGTTGAGACGGGGCGTCCGGGGCTTGATGTACTTGTGACCGACCCCCTTGTCGAGCACGTGGTAGTGGAACGAAGAGCCGAATTCGGACCCGTTGTCGGTCTGGATGACCTGGACGATAAAGGGGAGCTTCTCGAGGACGTAGTCGACGAACTGGATGGCCGTCTTCTGGTTGTTGTGGGGATAGATCCGCAGCACCCGCAGCCGAGTGCAGTCGTCGATGGCGGTGTATTGGTAGTACTTCTTGCGGGGCGCTCCCTTGATCGGTTCGATGAACTTCACGTCGATCTGTACCTGATGACCAGGGAGTTGCTTCTCGTAGCGTTGCCAGCGCTTGTCGAGCCGCTTGTAGCGCTGAGACGTGGGGAGCCGGCTCATGTCGAGCCTCTTGAGGATCCGCCAGATCCCCGACTTGGAGATCTCCACGTCGTGGTAGCGCTTGAGATACATGGCGATCTTGCCCGGCCCGAAGTGGTAGTTCTTGCGCAGGTAGATGATCTTGCCCACCACGTCGACGTGGGTGGCGTTGGGACTCACCTTGGGGCGCGTTGAGCGGGGTCTGAGACCCTCCACGCCGAGCTCCTCGAAGCGGCGCTTCCAGGAGTAGAAGGTCTGGCGGGTGATCCCGTAGTAGCGGCAGGTCATGGCCACATTGCCGGTGACTTCCTCAGCGTGGCTGAAGATCGCCAGGCGCCGCTGCACCTCGCGATCGATTTCCTTTTCGGTCATCCGATCTCCGTAGGTTCTGGAGACCCGGAGTGTCAAGAGACTCCGTCAGTTTTAGAGCTACCTGGACTTTCTCTGGAGCGGACGACGGGATTCGAACCCGCGACCCTCACCTTGGCAAGGTGATGCTCTACCAGCTGAGCCACGTCCGCCTGCAGCGCAGAGATTCTAACAACGGCGCAGGGCCATGCGCCGCCGTCGATGGAGCTGGATTGACTTCCGGGCCGCCGAGGAGATGCCATCGATGCCTCAGGCCCAATGTCCCCCATTCCGTTCCGCCGCCTTCACGAGCTCGGCGAAGGCCTCGGTGAGCTGGTCACCGAAGTGCGCGACCTCGGGCACGAGCTCTCGGCATCCGAGGATCCCGACGTAGAGGGTGCCCTCGTAGCTCACCACGGTGACGTTGAGGCCCACCCCCTCGATGAGGGGCCCCACCGGGTAGAGCGCAACCAGCCGCGCCCCCGCGCACCACAGCGCGAAGTCCGGTCCCGCCATGTTCGAGACCAGCACGTTGAACAGCGGTGGCACGTGATCGAAGAGGCGTAGGTTGCCCGCCAGGCGGGCGATGCGTGACGACAGGGCCGGGAAGGCCAGCTGCGCCCACCCTTGGATCAGCTCCTCCGACAGCACCCGCGCCTGGTCCTTGGCCAGGCGCGTGCCCGGCGGCAATCGTGGTGTAGCGCTCCACGGGATCGGCGATCTGTGTGGCCAGCGACACGAGCATGGCGGACACCTTGTTGCCGAGCACTCCGCGTCGGCCTCGGCGCGCCTCGACATCGGCACCATGGCCACGACGGGTTCGTCGAGCCGCTCCCCGCGCTCGGCCAGCAGCCGCCGCAACGCGCCCGCCACGGCGGCGAGCACCACGTCGTTGACCGTGCCCCCGAAGACTCGCCGCACGGTACGGATCTCGTCCAGGGGCACCTGCGATGAAGGCGAACCGCCGGTGCGGCGAGATGGCACCGTTGAGCGAGGTCCGCGGGCGCTCGGAAGGGCGCCGGCGGGGGTGCGACGTCGTCCTCCTCGCGCAGCCGTCGGTTGCGCTCGGCCAGGTCGCGCACGGCGCCGAAGGTGCGCCGCAGCGCGCCCGCGGTCCGCTCGGGTTGGCGGACGAGCGACGACACGGCCGAGCCGATGAGCTCGGCTTCGGTGGGGATCGGGTCGGGTCGCCACGGCCGCGATGGACGGGCCGCCACGCGCGGCACGGGTCCGAGGTCGAAGAACGACGCCACCACCTCGACTCCCGAAGCGCCGTCGAACAGGGCGTGGTGGACCTTGGGGACCACGGCGACGTGCCCGGACTCGAGCCCCTCGACCACGTGCATCTCCCACAGCGGGCGGTTCGAGGTCGAGTGGCCGGCCGGCCAGGTCGGCCACGAATGCGGCCAGCTCGGCGGGCCCGCCCGGCGCCGGGAAGGCTCGCCCGGCGCAGGTGGTAGTCGAGATCGAAGTCGGGGTCCTCGACCCACACGGGGTGATGGAGCCCGAAGGGCACCCGCACCACGCGCCGGCGCAAGGGCGGGACCAGGTGGATGCGCTCCTCCACGACGGCGCGCAGCCGGTCGAAGTACGCGCGTGCCACGTCGTTCCCGCGTCGGTCGACGTCGGGTCGAAGACCATGACCGCCCCCACGTGCATGTGCATGGTGTCGGTCTCGAGGGCCAGGAAGGCGGCGTCGAGCCCGCTCGAGACGCTCCACGTCAGCATCGGTCGCGGCTCTCGGTCCCCGGTCCATGGCGCTCGGCTCCGACGTCCAGGTCCGAGGTTCATCGGCCGGTGTGGCCGAAGCCACCGAGACCCCGGCGGAGTCGGGCAGCTCGCCCTCGTCTACCTCCACGAACTTGGCCTCCTCCACCGCCTGGATGACGAGCTGGGCGATGCGGTCACCCCGGTGCACCTCGTAGGGCGTCGAGGGGTCGGTGTTGACGAGCAGGACGCGCAATTCGTCGCGGTAGCCGGCGTCGATGAGCCCGGGGGTGTTGAGACAGGTCACGCCGTGGCGCAGGGCCAGCCCGCTGCGCGGCTGGACGAAGCCGGCGTAGCCCGGCGGCAGGGCGAGGCGACACCCGGTGGGCACGAGGGCCCGGCCTCCGCCGGGGGCGAGGACGGCGTCTTCGCGCGCGTAGAGGTCGGCCCCGGCGTCGCCCGGGCGCGCGTAGGAGGGCACGGGCAGGTCGGGATCGAGGAGGACGAGGGGCACCTCGAGCACCGCATGACCCTATCGTCCGTCACACGATGCGGCGCCCGGACGCCAGGCCCGGGACGCCTCGGGCTCGACCGGTAGCATCCCCCGGTGCTCGTCTGGATGGACCTCGAGATGACCGGCCTCGACCCGGCCCGCCACGTCATCGTGGAGATCGCCACCCTGGTCACCGACGACGACCTGACCGTGATCGGCCGAGGGCCCCGACCTCGTCGTCCACGCCGGGCCCGAGCAGCTCGCAAGCCATGGAGCCCGTGGTCCGGGAGATGCACACCCGTTCGGGGCTGCTGGCCGCCATCGAGGCCTCCACGCTCACCCTGGACGACGCCGGGCGCCAGACCCTGGAGTTCCTCAAGGCCCACGTGCCCGACAAGGGCACGGTGCCGCTGTGCGGCAACTCCATCGGGACCGACCGCCGGTTCCTGGCCGCCCAGCTCCCCGAGATCGAGAACTGGCTGCACTACCGGTCGGTCGACGTCTCCACCGTCAAGGAGCTGTGCCGGCGCTGGTACCCCGACGTCCTGGCCAAGGCGCCCGACAAGAAGACCGCGCACCGCGCCCTGGACGACGTGCGGGAGTCGGTGGCCGAGCTGGCCTACTACCGCGAGGCCATCTTCGCCTCCCCGACGCCACGGCCCCAGCCGACGCCTGAGGACGCCACCGCTGACGGACTCGTCAGCGGCCGGACACGCCGACAGCTCGAACAGCCAAGAACGACGAAAGGAACCACATGGACCTTCGCACCCTGGGCCACACCGGCATGCACGTGTCCCCGCTGTGCCTCGGGGCGATGATGTTCGGCGCCTGGGGGAACCCCGATCACGACGACTGCGTCCGCATCGTCCACGCCGCGCTCGACGCCGGCATCAACTTCGTCGACACCGCCGACGTCTACTCGGCGGGTGAGTCCGAGGAGATCGTGGCCAAGGCCCTGGCCGGAGGTCGCCGCGACGGCGTGGTCCTGGCCACCAAGTTCCACGCCCCCATGGGGGCCGACCCCAACATGACCGGGAACTCGCGGCGCTGGATCATGCGCGAGGTCGAGTCCAGCCTGCGGCGGCTGAAGACCGACTGGATCGACCTCTACCAGATCCACCGGCCCGACCCCACCTGCGACATCGACGACACCTTGGGCGCGCTGTCCGACCTCGTGCACCAGGGCAAGGTCCGGGCCATCGGCTGCTCCACGTTCCCGGCCGACCTCATCGTCGAGGCCCAGTGGGTGGCCGAACGGCGCGGGCCGCGAGCGCTTCGAGTGCGAGCAGCCGCCGTACTCGATCCTGGCCCGGGGCATCGAGGCCGCCGTGCTGCCCGCCTGCCAGCGCTACGGGATGGGCGTCATCGTCTGGAGCCCCCTCAACGGCGGCTGGCTCACCGGCCGCTACCGCAAGGACGCCCCCATGCCCGAGGGGGGCGGGCCAGCCGCATGCCCGACCGGTTCTCGCCGTCACGTCCCGAGGTGGCCGCCAAGCTCGAGGCCATCGAGGCCCTCGTCGACGTGGCCGACGAAGCCGGCGTCCCCCTCACCCACCTGGCCCTGGCCTTCGTCCTCACCCACCCGGCGGTGACCTCGGCCATCATCGGCCCCCGCACCATGGAGCAGATGACCGGCACGCTGGGGCGCATCGACGTGGCCCTGCTCCGACGAGATCCTGGACCGCATCGACGCCATCGTCGCTCCCGGCACCACCGTCGACCCCGCCGACGCCGGGTGGACGCCGCCTCGGTGGCCGACGCCTGGCGGCGGCGCCGGCCCCTGGCCACTCGGGCCGGCGCGCGCTGAGCGCGCCGCCGCCGAACGGAGAGCGCAGCCATGCCGAGAACGCCACCGATGTCGATCGAGGAGGCGACGCGCGCCCTCACCGCCCCCGGGCAGATGTTCGAGATGGAGGACGTCGAGATCCGGGGCGTGTCCACCCGGGTGTGGAAGAACTGCCCGGCCAACCTGCGCGTCGTCCTCGAGCTCTCGCGGGGCCACGGCGACACAGGACTACCTCGTCTACGAGGACGAGCGCACCACCTACGAGGAGCACTTCCGCATCGCGGCCGCCATCGCCCGGGCCCTGCGGCGACCGCTTCGGCGTCGAGAACGGCGACCGGGTCGCCATCGCCATGCGCAACCTGCCCGAGTGGGCCATGGCCTTCTGGGGGGCGGCCGCGGCCGGCGGCGTGGTGGTGCCGCTCAACGCCTGGTGGACGGGCCCCGAGCTCCACTACGGGCTGGCCGACTCGGGGACGGCGGTCGCCTTCGTCGACGCCGCCCGCCTCGACCGCCTGCGCCCCCACCTCGCCGAGCTCCCCGACCTGCGGGCCGTGGTGGTCACCCACGAGGACCGCAGCCGAGGTGCCGACCCTCGGCAGATCGCGCCGGTGCCGGTGATCTCCTTCGCCGAGCTGGTCGGCGACGCCCGCCGGCCGACGTCGACCCTGCCCGACGTGACGCATCGAGCCCGAGGACGACGCCACCATCTTCTACACCTCGGGCACGACCGGGAAGCCCAAGGGCGCGGTGGGCACCCACCGCAACATGGGCACCAACCTGATGAGCCTGTTCTTCCTGAACGCCGCGCGGGCCTGCGCTCGGCCAGCGGCAGCGGCCCGGGGACGGCGAGCGACGGGCGCCCGGGCGCCTACCTGCTGTCGGTGCCGCTCTTCCACGCCACCGGGTGCCACTCGGTCCTGGTGGCCAACACGGCGGCGGGCAACAAGCTGGTGATGATGCACCACTGGGACCCCGAGCGGGCCCTCGAGCTCATCGAGCGCGAGCGGATCACCACCTTCGGGGGTGTCCCCGCCATGGTCATGCAGGTGATCGACTCACCCGAGCTTCGCCACGCGCGACACCTCCTCGGTGCGGTCGGTGGCCTACGGCGGAGCGCCCGCCCCGCCCGACCTCGTGCGCCGCATCAAGGAGCACTTCCCGGTGAGCGCCCCCTCCAACGGCTACGGGCTGACCGAGACGTCGTCGGTCACCACCATGAACAGCGGCGACGACTACGTGCGCAAGCCCGACAGCGTGGGCCCGCCCGTCCCGGTGTGCGACGTCGCCGTGGTCCCCGACGGCTTCGACGGCGAGGAGCCCACCGCCCGACCTCCCCACCGGGCCCGAGGTCACCGGCGAGCTGTGGATCAAGGGGCCCAACGTCGTGCGCGGCTACTGGAACAAGCCCGAGGCCACCGCGGCGACGTTCACCCGGGGCTGGCTCCATTCCGGGGACATCGCCCGCATCGACGAGGACGGTTTCGTCTACATCGTGGACCGGGCCAAGGACATGGTCATCCGCGGCGGCGAGAACGTCTACTCGGTCGAGGTGGAGGCCGCCCTGTTCGAGCATCCGTCGGTGGCCGACGTGGCCGTCATCGGCGTGCCCCACGCCGTCCTCGGCGAGGAGGTGGGCGCGGCCGTGGTCCTGCGCCCGGGCACCAAGGTGACGGCCGAGGAGCTCGCCCGCCACGTGAAGGAGCGCCTGGCCGGTTTCAAGGTGCCCACCCACTTCTGGTTCCGGTCCGAACCGCTGCCCCGCAACCCCCAGGGCAAAGTGCTGAAACGCGAGCTGCGCGACGCCCTCGTCGGTGGCGACCATCCCGGCGATGACGCCGTGCCACGACAGGAGACGGGCTGACATGGGCCTCCTCGACGGACAGCGCGCCGTGGTCACCGGGGGTGGCTCGGGCATCGGCCGGGCCGTCTGCCGGCGTTTCGCCGCCGAAGGGGCCCGCGTGGCCGTCGCTCGACATCGACGCCGACGCGCGCCGAGGCGACGGCCGAGGAGATCGACGGGGTGGCCGTCGGGGTGGACGTGACCGACGCCGAGGCCCTGCGCCAGGCCGTCGACGCCGCCGCCGACGCGCCTCGGCGGGCTCTCGATCCTCGTCAACAACGCCGGGGGCAGCACCATGGTCGGCCTGGCCGGCTGGGACCCCGACGAATGGGACCGCATCGTGCGGCTCAACCTGACCGGGGTGTTCAACGGCATGCGCGCCGGGGTGCCCCATCTGCTGGCCGGCGGCGGCGGCGCCGTGGTGAACACGGCGTCGATCAGCGCGCACCCGGCCCTCGGCCGGCGAGACCCCGTACTCGGCGGCCAAGGCCGGGGTGATCGCGCTCACGGCGTCGGCCGCCCTCGAGTACGGGCCCGTCATCCGGGTCAACGCCGTGGCGCCGGGCATGATCCGCACCAACCTGACCCAGCCCCTCCTCGAGATCGTGCCCGACGCCGACGCCCACTACGGGCGCATCACGCCCGCGGCCCGGGTCGGCGAGCCCGAGGACGTGGCCGACGTCGTGGTGTTCCTGTGCTCGGACCTGGCCCGCTTCATCACCGGCCAGACCATCGTGGTCGACGGCGGCATGACGCTCCACGGCGCCGGCGTCGACGGCCTCTTCGACCGGTTCTTCCGAGGCGGCCGCCCCCACCAGCGCTGACGCACCGGGGCGCGCGGCCAGCGGCGCGCCCGGGAGGCGCGCCCCCATGGCCTACGCTGACCGGGACCGCACCGCGCCGTGGCGCACCGGGAGGCGCCGACACCGGCGCGGTCTTGCCCGCGACCAGGTGGCAGCGCGTGATCGAGGCCAGGGGCTTGACCAAGCGCTACGGCAGCACGCTGGCCGTCGACGACCTGTCGTTCGATGTCCGGCCCGGCCAGGTCACGGGCTTCCTCGGCCCCAACGGGTCGGGCAAGTCCACCACCATGCGCATGGTGATGGGGCTGGACCGGCCCGACGGCGGGAGTGTCACGATCGACGGTCGTCGCTACCACGACCTGCCGTGGCCTCTGCGCGAGGTCGGCGGCCTGCTCGAGTCCAAGGCCGTGCACCCCGGGCCGCAGCGCGTACAACCACCTGTGGGCCCTGGCCCAGACCAACGACATCGCCGCGCCGGCGCGTCGACGAGCTGCTCGAGCTCGTGGGGCTCGAGCGCGGTGGCGCGCAAGCGGGCCGGGAAGTTCTCCCTGGGCATGACCCAGCGGCTCGGGATCGCCGCCGCCCTCCTGGGCGACCCCGGCGTGCTCCTGTTCGACGAGCCCATCAACGGGCTCGACCCCGAGGGCATCCTCTGGGTGCGGACGCTCCTCAAGCGCCTGGCGGCCGAGGGTCGGGCCGTGTTCGTCTCGAGCCACCTCATGAGCGAGATGGCGCTCACCGCCGACCACCTCGTGGTGATCGGCCGAGGCAAGCTCATCGCCGACCAGCCCGTGGCCGAGTTCGTGGCCGCAGAGCTCGCGGGCGTCGGTGCGGGTGCGCACCCCGAGGCCCGAGGCGCTCACCGCCGCCCTGGTCGAGGCGGGCGCCGCACTCCATGTCGAGCCGGACGGGGCCCTGGTCGTCAACGGGCTCGCGGCGGCAGCCATCGGCGATCTCGCCGCCGGCCTCGGCATCGCCCTGCACGAGCTGGCTCCCCACGCCGCCTCGCTCGAGGAGGCCTTCATGGAGCTCACCCGCGACAGCGTCGAGTTCCGCGCCGAGGATGGCACCGCCGCCACCGTCCGCTGTCACCGTCACCGAGGGGCGACCCTGATGGTGGCGCGCCACTCCCGCGTCTGCGCACGCTCGCCGCCGGGCCGCTACCGCTTCTCGGGCGCGCTGCGGGCCGAGTGGACCAAGCTCCGCTCGGTTCGCTCCACGGCGTGGTGCCTTCTTGCCACCGTCGTGCTCGGCATCGGCATCGGCATCCTCGCCACCTCCAGCGAGGCCTCGAACTGGCGCAACGCCGGCTTCATCGACACGGCGCTGTTCGACCCGACCAGCATCAGCCTCACGGGGCTCGTGTTCGGACAGCTCGCCATGGGTGTCTTGGGGGTGCTCACCGTGAGCGCCGAGTACGGGACGGGGTCCATCCGCGCCACGTTCGCCGCCATCCCCCGCCGACCCGTGGTGCTCGCCGCCAAGGCGGTCGTGTTCGGTGTCGTGGCGCTGGTCGTGACCGAGGCGGTGTCGTTCGCCTCGTTCTTCGTGGGCCAGGCCATTCTGTCGGGCTCCACCCCCACGGCCACGTTGTCGCAGCACGAAGTGCTGCGAGCCGTCATCGGCGGCGGCCTCTTCCTGACCGTCCTCGGGCTGTTGGCGCTCGGTCTGGCCGCCATCATCCGGCACACCGCCGGCACCATCACCACCTTCGTGGCCATCCTGCTCATCCTGCCCCTCGTCGTCTCGGCATTCCCCGCCAAGTACGGCCATCCCGTGGGCAGGTACCTGCCCGCCACCATCGGCTCCGCCATGACCAGCACGACGTCGCAGGGCGCCCACGACTCGTTCCTCCCGGCGTTCCCGTTCTGGCACGGTTTCGCCATCCTGTGCGCGTACGCGGTGGGGGCCCTCGTCATAGGCGGCGTCCTCATGATCCGGCGCGACCCCTGACCAACCGCTGAACCGAACGGTGGACCGACCCGCTGAACCGACTGCAGCGCTTCAGAGCAGGCGGCGCTCCGACGCCCACCGGGTCAGTTGGTGACGACTCGACAGCTGCAGCTTGCGCAGGACCGCGGACACGTGGCTCTCCACCGTCTTGATCGAGATGGAGAGTTCGCGCGCCACTTCCTTGTAGGCGTAGCCGCGGGCGATGAGCCGCAGCACCTCGCGCTCACGGGGGGTGAGCTGGTCGAGCTCGGGGTCGAACGACGGGACCGCGCCGCCGGCGGCACCGGGGTCCGCCGCGAAGGCGTCGAGCACGAACCCCGCCAGTCGGGGCGAGAACACGGCGTCACCCTCGGCCACGCGCTCCACGGCGTCGGTGAGCTCGGACCCCGAGATGGTCTTCGTGACGTACCCACGTGCCCCGGCTCTGATGACCCCGATGACGTCCTCGGCGGCGTCGGACACCGACAGGGCGAGGAAGCGGACCTCGGGGTGGGTGCGCCCGATCGCCTCGATCACCGCCTGGCCGCCACCGTCGGGCATGTGGACGTCGACGAGCACGACGTCGGGCGTCCGCTCGCCGATGAGCTCGATGGCGGCGCCCACCTCGTCGGCGTCCCCCACGATCTCGACGGCGTCGCCCAGCTCGGCCCGCACCCCGGACAGGAAGAGGTGGTGGTCGTCGACCAGGAAGACGCGCACCTTGCGCTCGGGGCCCGGCGCCGGGCTCTTACTGTCGTTCACGACCGGCACCTGGCCTGGGCATGACCAGCTCCACCTCGGTCCCCTGTCCCGACGCGCTGCGGATGACCGCGCTCCCGCCGTGGCGGGCCATGCGGGCGCGAATGGACTCGGCGATGCCGCGCCGGTCCTGGCCCACGGCGTCGGGCTCGAAACCCTGACCCCGGTCGCGCACGAACACCGACACCTGGCCCGGCTCGACCTCCACGAACAACGAGACGATGGGCGCGCCCGACCACGTGGCGGCGTTCACCGTCGCCTCGCGGCACGCCGCCAGCAGCACCCGCAGGTCTGCGGTCAGCTCGCAGTCGCCCACGGTCACCGACTCCACCGCCACGCGGTGGCTGGCCTCGACGTCGCCTTCGATCACCGAGACGGCCTGGGACACCGTCGATACCTCGACCGTTGAACGACCCCGGAGGCCGGCCCTCGAACAACCAGGCGCGCAGCTCGCGCTCTTGGGCTCGGGCCAGACGGGTCACCTCCGCTCGGTCACCGGCGGAGCGCTGGATCAGCGCCAGGGTCTGGAGCACCGAGTCGTGCACCGTGGCCGCCATGTTCGGCCCGCTCCTCGTTGCGCACCCGCTCGCGGCGCTCCACCGCCGAGCTCGCGCGCCAGGCGCAGCCACCACGGGCCGAACACGACCAGGAAGCCGCACGATGACCACGTTGGCGCCCAGCACCGTCTCGATCGTGGCCAGGGTGGGGTGGCGTGACGCCACCAGGCCGCCCAGGCCCGCCGCCACCAGGACCACGCCCACCACGACGCGGGCGACCGTGGCGCGCCGGGTGAAGCCCTGGGAGGACCCGATGAGCGGTGCCCGGCCCATGAGCTCGCTCAGATGCGCCCGTTCGTCGTCATCGGCGCCCCGCCACACGAGCACCAGCCCGCCCACCGCGATCGACACCGGCCACACCAGGTTGACGGCGAAGCGCAGGCCCATGGCGCCCAGCACGAGGAGCACCGCCACCAGCGCGGTGACGTAGGCGAGCGCCACCCCGACGGTGCGACGGTCTGCCAGGGCACGGCGCGCCGATCGACGTCGAGGACCCCTCCGCGGGGACGACGAGCCACGCCACGACGTAGGCGGCCAGCCCGGTCCCGGCGCCCACGGACACCAGCACGAAGGCGAAGCGGATGAAGTTGGCGTCGATGCCCAAGTCGGGCCGACAGCCCACCCGCCACGCCGCCGCCCATCGCGGTCCGACGTGCTGCGCCGCAGGGGGCCCCGGGTCCGGGGCGCCCGCCACCGCGCCCGGCGGTGACCCGAGCCGGCTGCGGGGGGGACATCCGCCGTGACACCCGGCGGCGGAGGGGGGAGAGGCGGGATGGGAACGGTGGGCTCGGCCGGTTCGGCGTATTCGGGGATGAATCGATGATCGCATGCGGGCGCCGGGGCGACCACGGGTGACGCCCCTGACAAGACCACCGTGCTCGGGGTATTCCTCGGGGTCATTCCCGATTCCGCTTCTGCGGCGCGCTCCCCATGATCGACCTATGGACGACTTCAACCCGGATCAGGACGTCGAGCAGTTCACCCCCGAGCACGCCACGGCACAGCTCCCGCCACCGCCGCCGGATCCCCCCGGGGGAGGCCCAGCCACTCCTCCCTCGGGGGGAGGCCAAGCCCCTCCTCCCCCACCCCCCTTCTCCGACGGGCACCGGCGGGCGCTGCGACGCGACGTGGGCCACCGGCTCCTGGGCGGGGTGAGCGCCGGCCTCGCCGACTACCTCGACATCGACCCGGTCTTGATCCGGATCGCCTTCGTGGTGCTGGCCCTGCTCGGGGGGTCGGGTGTACTGCTCTATGTGGCGGGGTGGCTGCTCATCCCCGCCGACGACACCGGCCGCGCCGTCGTGCAGGACTTCATGGAGAAACGTCCCCGCCGGCGCAGCCTCGTCGCCATCGTGCTCGGGACCGTCATCGGCATCGTCGCCCTGTCGAACCTCTTCTCAAGCGGCCCGTGGTGGCCGCATTGGGACGGCGGCGTCGGAGGGTTCGGGTTCTTCCTGGGCCTGTGCGCGTTGGCGCTCGCCGTGGTCCTCCTGGTGACGAGCGGGCGGCGCCAGGGCTCTCCCCTGCGTTGGCTAGCCCTGACCACTTTCCTGGCCGTGGTGGCCATCGCCGTCGTCGCGGCCGCCACGATCTTCTCGGTCGAGGCGTTGAGCGGCGTGCCGCTGCGCGGCGGCGTCGGGGACATGCAGTGGCGGCCCACGACGGCCTCCCAGGTCGCGCCCCGCTACCGGCTGGCGATCGGCAACATGGACGTCGACCTGAGCCACGTGGCCTTCAGTCCGGGCACCACCCACGTCACGGCGAGTGTCGGGATCGGCAACCTCGTGGTGGACCTGCCTACGGGCACCGCCGTCAGCGTGGCCGCCCACTCCGGCTTGGGCGACGTCCAGGTGTTCGGCCAGAACGACGGGGGGTTCTCGACGAGCAGGATCGTGCGGGCCTCGGGCACCTCGGCCCATTCCCCCGACACGTCGACCGCGTCGTGCTCGACGCCCAGACGGGTGTGGGCCAGGTGCAGGTCATCCGGACGTCGCCCTGACGATCCGCACGCGCCGAGGCCGGCCCGGGGGCCGGCCTCGAACGCTGACTGAACTATCCCGGCGCGGGCCCGGGGGCGCCGCCGGCGGCCCGAGGGGCCGGGTTACTTGTTGGGCTGGGGCGTGACCCGCAGGTAGGGCTTGAGGCGCTTGAAGCCCTTGGGGAACTTCTTCTTGGCGTCCTCGTCGGACACGGCCGGCACGACGATGACGTCCTCGCCGTCCTTCCAGTTGACCGGCGTGGCGACCTGGTAGTCGGCGGTGAGCTGGAGCGAGTCGAGCACGCGCAGCACCTCGGCGACGTTGCGCCCCGTCGACGCCGGGTAGGTGATGGTGAGCTTCACCTTCTTGTCGGGCCCGATGATGAACACCGAGCGCACCGTGAGGGTGTCGTTGGCGTTGGGGTGGATCATGTCGTAGAGGTCGGCCACCTTGCGGTCGGGGTCGCCGATGACCGGGAAGTTCACGGCCTGGCCCTGGGTCTCCTCGATGTCCTTGTCCCACGAGCGGTGCGACTCCACCGAGTCGACCGACAGGCCGATGAGCTTGGTGTTGCGCTTGTCGAACTCGGACTTGGCCTTGGAGAAGGCACCCAGCTCGGTGGTGCACACCGGCGTGAAGTCCTTGGGGTGGGAGAACAGGATCCCCCACGAGTCGCCCAGCCACTCGTGGAAGTTGATCGTGCCCTCGGTCGTGTCGGCGGTGAAGTCGGGGGCGATGTCTCCTAGGCGGACTGCCATGTCTCCTCCTGCATTCGTCTCGCGGTGGCGGTGCTTGGTGACGTCGCCGTCGGAGTGTACCGGGCGGGCCGGCAATTGTCGACCGGCTGGGTCGACTTTCGAGGGAACCCCGTCGACGGCCGGTCGGCTCTGGGAGAATGGAGGGTATGCACTCTGGCCCCGGACGCCGCCTGCGCCACCGAGGTCCTGCGTGGGTGAGGCCGTCTGGAAGACCGTCGACATCTCACGGGAGGGGCCGGTGATCGTGGTCACCATCGTTCCGGCCCGAGCGGCGCAACGCCGTGGACTCCGCCACCGCCGCCGCCCTTCTGGCGGCCTTCGTCGCCTTCGAGGACGACGACACCGCCTCAGTGGCCGTCCTCACCGGGGCGGGCGGCACCTTCTGCGCCGGGGCCGACCTCAAGGCGCTGTCCGAGGGCGACCGCCGGCCCGTGACCGAGGACGGGCCCGGCCCCATGGGCCCCACCCGGCTGGAGCTCTCCAAGCCCGTCATCGCCGCCATCGAGGGCCACGCCGTGGCCGGTGGTCTGGAGCTGGCGCTGTGGTGCGACCTCCGGGTGGCCGCCACCGACGCCGTGCTCGGCGTCTACTGCCGGCGCTTCGGCGTCCCCCTCGTCGACGGGGGCACGGTCCGGCTCCCCCGCCTCATCGGCCAGAGCCACGCCCTCGACCTGGTGCTCACGGGCCGGGGCGTGGGCGGGCCCGAGGCCCTGCGCATGGGGCTCGTCAACCGCCTGGCGCCGCCCGGGCGGGCCCTCGAGGCGGCCATCGCGCTGGCCTCGGCGCTCGCCGCCCTCCCCCAGACGTGCATGCGCAACGACCGCCGCTCGGTGCTGTGGCAGTGGGGGCTCCCCGAGCCCGACGCCCTGGTGCTCGAGGCCCGCTTCGGTCTCGACACCATCGCCAGCGGCGAGTCGCTCGACGGGCGCGGCGCGCTTCGCGTCCGGTGCCGGGCCGCCACGGTTCGCCCCTCGGCCACCAGCCTCTGGAGCCGGGCACGATGACCGCGGCCGGGCACGCCCATCCCCACGTGGCGCACGAGCGGATCCCGGGCAACGACGTGGTCGCCGCCTTCGACTTCGACGGGACGCTCACCCGCGGCGGGAGCGTGTGGCAGTTCCTGACGGCCATGTGCGGGCGCGACGCCGTGGTGTCGGCGGGGATCTCCCTGTTCCCCAAGCTGGTGCGGGCCGCCCTGTTCGGCGGCGGGGCGGCCGACGAGGCCAAGGAGGCGCTGTTCGTGCGCACGCTGGCGGGGCGCCCTGCCGAGGAGATCGGCCGAGCGCGCCGCGGACTTCGGCGTCGGCCACTACCGCCGTCGCCACCGCACCAAGGTACGGGCCCGGCTCGACTGGCACCGCCGCCAGGGGCACCGCGTCGTGGTGGTGTCGGCGTCTCCGGAGTGCTACGTCCACCCCGTGGCCGACGAGCTCGGTGTGGACGGCGTGGTCGCCACCCGCTTGGAGGTCGACCGCAACGGAAGGCTCACCGGCCATTTCGCGGGAGGCAACTGCCGGGGGGCGCAAAAGCGCGACCGGCTGATGCAGTGGATGGTGGCCTCGTCGGATCGACGGCACGGCGGCGAAGGTGCCCACGTCGGTGCGCGGCACGGATGCACGACACTGGTCCCCCGTTTCTGTGGGCCTACGGCAACAGCGCCGGTGACCGCGAGATGCTCGAGGCGGCCGACATCGGCGTCGACGCCGGCCGCTTGGGACGCTTGGGCAAGCTGCGTGGCTTTCGCCGCCTGGGAGACGTGCTCACCGCCTGGTGAGGCCGCCTGGCCTCGGACTCGCTCTTCACGCGCCGGGCATGGGGAAGATGTGGTCCTCGGCCGCGGTGTCGCGCATGGCGGCGCTGCGCTCGTCCTCGCTCATGGGCTCATAGCGCGCCGCTGCCTCGATGGCCGCCAGTGCCAAGGCGGGGTCGCTCGGCGTGCACAGGGCGTGGACGCCGGGGGTGCCGAGCACGAAGCGCACCCCGCGGCCGATCTCCGTCGGCGCTGGTGTAGGCCTCGTACCACGTGGTGGCGGTGTGGGGTCGTTCGCCCCATGGCCGCGCCGCCACGGCCTTGATGGCCATCACCCCCACGTCGCGTGCCTCGGCCTCGGCCAGCAGCGCCTCGGCGTCGTGGCGGTAGGCGGGGTCGGCCCACAGGCGCGGGTTCACGGGGAACATCACGGTGTCGAGGTCGTAGCGGCGCAGGGCCTCGAGCTGCGCCGCCGGCGTGGTGAGGTTGTGGCCGGTGATCCCCACGAACCGGCACAGGCCCTCGTCGCGTGCCGCCATGATGGCCGCGCCGGCGCCGGCCGCGGGCGTCGAGCTCGTCGAGGTCGGTCACGGCGTGCATCTGGTACAGGTCGAAGGAGTCGCACCGCAGCAGCGTGAGCGACTCCTCGAGCTGGGCGCGCACCCCGTCGGGATCGTGGCGCATGGTCTTGCACGCCACGAACAGCCGGTCCCGCACCGGGGCCACGAGGGGCCCGAGCAGTTCCTGGGCCCGCCCGTAGCGGGGGGCGACGTCGAGATGGTTCACCCCGGCATCGAGCGCCGCGCTGAACGCCGACGCCGTCACGTCGGGCTCGGTGCCCCAGAAGGCGGCCCCGCCCAGCACCGCCACCGACGAGTGGTGCTCGGTACGCCCCAGACGACGTGCGGGCACGCCCATGCCGCGCTCCCTACCCCGCCACCAGCGCGCCACCGACGAGGCGTCCGCTCCAGCCCGCCACGGCGTCGGCCACGTCGCCGAACTGCGGCGAGTCCCCGAAGCCGACGGCCCGCCCATCGGTGGTCACGATCAGGTAGCCGGCGCCGGTCTCGGTGGGGAGCAGTGCCGTCCCCGACGGCGTGCACGGACACCCCGGGCAGCGACCCTTCGAAGGCCGCGTCACCGAGAGCGAACACCCCCCCGTCGGCGGCCACCAGCCAGTAGCCGCCACCGTCGGGGGTCCGACGCCATGCCCGTCACGGGCTGGGCCAGTCGCAGCGCGCCCATCGACCCGTGGAAGACGGCGTCGCCGAAGCGAGAACACGCCCGCCGTCGGAGGCCACCAGCCAGTAGCCGCCGCCGTCGGGGGTCGCGGCCATGCCCACCACCGGGGCGTCAGGTGCTGTTGCGCCGGTCGATCCGTGGAAGCCGGCGTCGCCGTAGGAGAAGACCCCGCCGTCGGAGGCCACCAGCCAGTAGCCGCCGCCGTCGGGGGTCGCCGCCATGCCTACCACCGGCTTGGCCAGGTGGATGTTGCCGGCCGAGCCGTGGAAGCCGGCGTCGCCGAAGGAGAACACGCCGCCGTCGGAGGCCACCAGCCAGTAGCCGCCGCCGGTCGGGGGTCGCCGCCATGCCCACCACCGGCGCGTCGAGGTGTGTTCCCGCCCATCGAGCCGTGGAACCCGGCGTTGCCGAAGCGAGAACACCCCGCCGTCGTTGGCCACCAGCCAGTAGCCACCGATGCCCCCGCTCGCCTGGCCCGTGACGGCGAACCAGTTCGACTGCACGCCGTACGGGGCGAACTGCGACGCGAACGTGTCACCGCTGATGGTCACGCTCGAGGCGCTGCCCTGCAGGGTCATCGACACGACGCGGCCGCCGAGGTCACCGAGGTTGTTGCGCTGGGACACGCCCACCGATACGAGCGTGCCGATCTGGGGGTACGCGCTGTCGATGGCCGTCACCGGCACCTGCGCCGACCAGTCGTGGTGCGGAGTTGCACGCGCCGGGCACGCACACCGAGTCACCGAGGTCGGCAACCGCCGCGAAGGTCCCGCCCGCGCTGTAGCCACCCGTCGACGACGAGTACTGGGTGCTCGCCACCGTGTCGCCGGGCATGAGCACGGCCACGTTGGCCGTGGCGGTGGTGGCCGTGTCGGTGATGGTGTTCTCGTTGGCGATGCCGGGATAGTCCTGGCACGCCGTGGTGTCGCAGATGTCCGCGTAGCCGAAGTAGCCCTGGAAGGAGCCGTAGGTGCTCATCACGTAGGAGCGCACCGCCACCGCCTGCGCCTCGAGCTCCTGGAGCCCCTCGCCACCGCCCAGCGCCCCCCACGAGGCCGGCGACTCCGACGGCGTCACGTCGGCCACGTACTGCCCGAGGGGCAGGACGTTCACGGTGCGGGCGTCAGGTTCGAATTGACCGTCCCCTGCAGCGTGCCGCGCACCGTGATGTTGCCGGGAGCTGGCACAGCTGCAGGGCCTCGTTGGCCAGGTAGCCGTCCGACGGGAACGGCTCGGGGCCGCCGGCGTGGCCGTGGGGTTGGCGACACCGGTGGCCACCGGGGCTCCCCAGTTGCCGTTCCCGCGCACCCCCCGGAACTGGTGTACACGTTCCACAGGTTGCTCGTCCCCGGGCCGACCAGCTGGAACCGGGCGCCCCACCCCGCCGCCAACGCTGTGCCGTCGACGGAGAACGCCGAGTTGGAGGTGACGATCACGTCGTTGCCGGCGTTGGCGGTGATGGCCACGGTGACCGCGGTGGTGGCGTCGTTCCATCCGTTGGGCAGTGCGCCCAGGTCGGTGGCCCGCCGGCACTGAGCGTCCCGTAGTACGTGGTCAGGATCTGCGGTAGTCCAGTCCATCCAGCGCGTAGCCGAGCGCCCCCCACTGGCCCATGCCGGCGCCCGCGCCGAAGCCGTGGCCGGTCACAGACACGTTCGGGGACGGATAGGCGGCCGCCGGCGTGGCCGGCGCCAGGGCCAGCGAGTCCCGACAGCCCCGCCAGGACCATGGCGGCGAGGGGAACGGCGCGCACGAGAGCGCGGCGCTGTCGGGGAGAGGCGAAGCGGATACCGACGATGGTAGCGAGGAGGCCTCGACCAGCCGCGGACGGGCCGGGACCGACGGGCGTCGAGTGAGACCGCCCGGCCGCGCCCGCCGCCCGCCCATGCCTGCAGCGCCCGCCGCCCTGCGCCTACGGTGGCGCGACCATGGGCACGAGCTCCTGATGGGCCGGCTTCGCTCCCCACGATCCGCCGTCGACAGGGCTGGCCCGCCGGCTGCAGGCCCAGGCCCACGGTGCCGGCAGGGGCTGAGCGGGCTTCTTCCCCCAGAGCAGCTCAACGTCGTCTACGAGACCCTGCTGGGCCGGACACCCGATCCGGCGGGAACGGCGTCGTATCTCCCCGGTCTGCGCGACGGCTCGATGTCGCCGTCGCAGCTCGCCGAGTGGATCTACGCCTCGAGTGAATGGTGGACGGTGTGCCCCTTCACCGAGCTCGGCCCGTCGCTGCACTTCAGCCGGAGCCTCTTCGTCCGCTCGCTGCCCAGGGCCCGCCGCATCCTCGACCTCGGCGGCACCGCGCTCGGCTCGGACAAGGGGGCCATGGTCCTCATGGGCTATCCCTACGCCTTCGAGGAGCTCGTGGTGGTCGACCTTCCCCCCGACGACCGCAACGACCTCTACAAGGAGGACCGACGCACCGCCACGTCGACCCACACCGAGCTCGGGCCCGTGCACTACCGCTACCACTCCATGTCGGACCTCACCCCCTATGCCGACGGCTCGTTCGACCTCGTCTACAGCGGCCAGAGCATCGAGCACGTCCCGGTGGACGAGGCCGACACGCGTCCTGGCCGGGGCGGCCCGGGATCCTGCGCCCCGGCGGCTACCTGGCCCTCGACACACCCAACGCCACGCGTGTGCCGGCTCCAGCAGACCGGGTTCATCGACCCCGACCACGACCACGAGTACACCCACGGCGAGATGGCTGGACAAGCTGCGCGTCGCCGGTTTCGAGATCCTCGAGGCCAAGGGCCTCAACCTGGCGGGCGCGCTCGGTGGCCGACGGCGTGTTCTCGATCGAGGAGGTGGCCACCAACCGGGGCCTCTTCGCCGAGATCGAGAGACTGCTATCTCCTCAGCTACCTGTGCCGGACGCCCGACGCTGAGCGCAACGGCGCTCTCGGTGGTGGGCGCGCTCGGTGACGAGGACAGGCCACGTAGGCTTCCGAGTCCGCAAGGAGGCAGCGTGCTGACGTGACGATCCCGGTCCCTCGACCGAAGCCCGTCCGACGACGACGAGCACGACGCGGCGCGGCAGTACCTCGACGAGGTCCGGCGCCGAGATCGACGACGAGGTGCGGCGCGGCGGGCCTCGGGCGACCTGCCCCGCAATGTCGAGAGCGAGCTCGACCAGCTCTTCCTGCGCACACTCCCCGCTCGGCGGTCGAGGCGCGGAGCTGCACGACATGCTGCGGCTGGTCGACGCGTCGGTGTTCATCGACCCCGTCGTCCCCGTGGAGTCGCGCCGTCCCGGGGGGACGACGGTCAAGAACGGGCTGCGGTCGCTCAACTTCTGGTACCTCCGCTTCATCACCCACCAGGTCAGCGAGTTCGCCACCGCCGTCAGCCGCGCCCTGCACGTCCTCGACGAGCAGGTGACCGAGCTCCGCCGCAAGGTCGACGCGCTCGAGGTCCCGCCGTCGGTCGTCGTCGACGTCGGCCTGGGCCCACCACCGCGAGGCGTGGTGGGTCGAGGCGGTGACCGACGAGCTCGGCCGGTCGCCGCGCGGCGCGTGCTGCACGCCGCCTGCGGAGACGGATGGCTCGTCGGCGTCGCTCGTCGCACGGGGCGTCGACGCCTACGGCGTCGACCCCCGCCCGCAGGGTGCCGGGCCAGGAGCTCGACGACCTGGACCTGCGCGACGAGGACGTCGCTCGAGCACCTCGGGGCGGTCGGCCTCGGGCTCGCTGCCGGCGTCGTGCTGTCGGGGGTCGTCGAGGGATCGGGCCTCGGCGAGCGCCGCCGGCTCCTCGAGGGCGCCGTGCGTGCGCTGGCCCCCGACGGCGTCCTCGTTCGTGCACTCCCTGACCCCGTCGAGCTGGGACGGACGCCGACGCCCCGCTCGAGGCCGACCTGGTCGCGGCCCGGCCCTACCGGCCCGGCACCTGGCCCCATGTCCTGGGCGAGCTCGGGCTCGACGCGACGGTGACCGAGGGGCCCGACGGTCGCGACTACCTCGTCCGGGCCGCTCGGTGGCGCCGCCGCTGACCCGTGACGCGGCCCGGGATGCCGGTGACCACGATGAAGGTCGCCTTCGTCACGCCCCGCTACGGCCCCGAGGTGATGGGCGGGGCCGAGTCCGCGGCCCGGCAGCTGGCCGAGCACCTGGTGGCCGAGTGCGGCTGGCAGGTCGAGGTCTTCTCCACCTGCGCGCTCGACCACATCACCTGGGACGACGTCCTGCCCGCCGGGCGACAGCGTCCTCAACGGCGTCACCGTCCACCGGTTCCGCGTCGGCTCGGGCCGGGTGCCGGAGTTCTACGAGCTCGACGGCCGGCTGCGGCTGGCACCGGCCGAGGCGAGCATCGGAGCGAGGCCCGTCGGTGGCTCGAGCTCAACGGGCCGGTGACGCCCGACCTGGTCGACGCGCGTGCGCGACAGCGACGCCGACGTGGTCGCCTTCTACCCCTACCTCTACTACCCGACCGTCGTGGGCATGGAGGCGGCGCCGGCGCCCCGGCGTGCTGCACCCGGCCGCCCACGACGAGCCCGCCCTGTACCTGCCGTCTTCGACGCCACCTTCGCCGACGCCGATGCCATCTGCTACCACACGGCGGCCGAACGTCGGCTCGTGCAACGGCGTCCACCGGGTCGCCCAGATCCCCCAGATCGTGCTCGGGCTGGGGGTCGCGCCGGTCGTCGAAGGGGGGCGGCCGGGGGCGAGATCCTCGGCATCGGTGACCGGCCCTATCTCGTGAGCGTCGGCCGGGTCGACGAGCACAAGGGCTCGTCGATGCTGGCCGCCTTCTTCCGCACCTACAAGAAGCGTCACCCCGGCCCTCTGGCCCTGGCCCTGGTGGGACCGGTGGCGGCCTCGATCGCCGACCACGAGGACATCGTCCTCACCGGCGCGGTCAGCGAGGCCGACAAGTGGGACCTCGTGCGCGACGCCACCGTCTCGATCTCCCCGTCGGCCCTCGAGTCCTTCTCGCTGGTCGTCCTCGAGGCCTGGGAGCAGTCGGTCCCGGTGATGGTGAACGCCACCTGCGATCCCACCCGCGAGCACTGCGAGCGCTCCGGCGGAGGGCTGTGGTTCGGCTCGTACCGCGAGTTCGAGGTCGTCCTCGAGCGCCTGTGCGCCGACGCCGGCCTGCGCACGCTGCTCGGCACCCGGGGCCACGCCTACGTGCGAGCGCTACTACCAGTGGCCCGCCCTGATCCGTCGCTACGCCCGGTTCCTCACCGCCGTGCGCCGGCGCTACGACGACCGGCGCCGCGCGCTGAACGGTCAGAACCCGGCCACCCCCACCACGGGCTCGGCCAAGGCGGATGCCCACCGGTCGAGCCGTAGAACGGGGCGGTCCCGAAGTCGAAGATGCCGCCGTCGGCGGCCACGAAGCCGTAGCCCCCGCCGCTCTTGGTCGCCATCATGCCCACCACCGGCTTGACCAGGCGCGAGGTTGCCCGTCGAGCCCAGGAAGGGCGCGTCGAAGGAGAAGACCCCGCCGTCGGAGGCCACCAGCCAGTAGCCCGCCGGTGGCGGCGTCGGCGGCCATGCCCACCACCGGCTTGGTGAGGTGGATGTTCCCCATCGAGCCGTAGAACACGGCGTCGCCGAAGGCGAAGACCCCGCCGTCGGAGGCCACCAGCCAGTAGCCCGCCGCCGTCGGGGGTGGCCGCCATGCCCACGATGGGTTTGGTCGAGGTGGAGGTTCCCCGCCGAGCCGTAGAAGACGGCGTCGCCGAAGGCGAAGACCCCGCCGTCGGAGGCCACCAGCCAGTAGCCCGCCGCCGTCGGGGGTGGCCGCCATGCCCACGACGGGCTTGGTCAAGGTGAGGTTTCCCGCCGAGCCGTCGAAGGCGGCGTCGCCGAAGGCGAAGACCCCGCCGTCGGAGGCCACCAGCCAGTACCCGCCGCCGTCGGGGGTGACCGCCATGCCCACCACCGGTTTGGTCAGGACGAGGTTGCCGGTGGAACCGCAGAAGGGCAGGTTCCCGTAGTTGAAGACGCCGCCGTCGGCCGCCGTCATGTCGTAGCCCACCGGGCCACCCGAGGGCGCGTTGCAGGGCACCTGGACCACCGGTGCCGGCGTACCGGCGTTCCCCGGTCAGCTGCGGGTCGTGGTGGAACATCGGCCACGCCCCGGTCTCGTTCACCGTCGGCACCGTTCGACCCGGCCACCTCGTAGTGCTGCGACGACTCCCTGGTTGCTCGAGTTGTACCCGGCGATGGTGATGCCGATGGTGCCGTTGGCGTCGTCGGTGACGAGCGGCGAGTTCTGGAACGCCAGGCCGGCCTCTGGCCCAGCGTGGCCACGAGGGCGCCCGTCCTGCCGTCGAAGATCTGCACGCCGGCCGTCGTCGGCACGATGACGTCCTGGTATCCGCCCCCGGTGAGATCGGCGGTGACCACCGAGCCGATGACCTGCCCGGCCGTGGCCGTGTGCCAGATGGTGGCGCCGTTCGACCCGTTGAGCGCCCACATCGATCCGCCGACCCCACTCTCGTGCCCTCGACGACCTGGAGCTGGCCGTTGCCGAGGACGTCGGCCAGCGCCGGGCTGCTGGTCGTGGTGCCGTCGAGCTTGCCCGTCCACCGGGCATCGCAGTGGGCGTTCACGGCGATGAGGTCGTTGGTGGTGGTGGCGCCGGAGTAGGTGGCGCCGGTGCCGAAGACGATGCCGACGCTCGCCGCCGAACTCGCCCGACGGCCGGCGAGGACTGCACCGTCTGGTCGGTGTTGTACTCACAGACGAGGCCGCCACCGGGGTTCCCGGTGCCGGCGTTGCCGGTGGGGCTCAGCACTGCGCAGGTGGCCACCGTTGCTGTAGGTCTCCCCGTAGGCGGAGCCCGCCGAGGAGTCACCGCCCTCGATGATGTCGGTCTGGCCGTTGCCGTAGACGTCGGCCAGGGCCGGGGTCGTGAAGTTGCTGTCGGCCTGGAACCAGGGGAAGCCACGCGAGCATGGCACCGTTGGCGGCGTTCATGGCCTGGCCCACCTCACCGAGCGAGCCGGCCACGACGTCGGTGCCGCCGCTCGAGGTCGCCCACCGCCATCGATGCCTGCACGGCCTTGGCCGGCGCCGTGTCGGTGGACGGGTTCTGCACGTTGGTGAACCACTGGTGGTGCCCTGGGGGGTGATGCCGAGGTATCCCCCCGAGGTAGGGGTGGCGGCGTTGCCCTCGCCGACGAACACCGAGTCGAGACCGTTGCCGGCGGTGTCGGCCACCGACGGGGTGGAGTCGACGGGCACACCACCCGTGCTCACCGGCCATCCCGGCACGCCCGCTCCCGAAGCCAGGTTGAACGCGTAGACGTGGCCGGCGCGGTCGCCCACCACCACGGCAGGCCCGCCGGCCAGCGTGGCCACGTTGGGCGAGGACTCCGCGATGGGGCCACCGGCGTCGTTGAGGGTCTGGGTCCAGTCCAACGACAACGAGACGGCGTGCGCTTCCACCGCCGCCTGCGCGCCGGTAGGGTGCAATTCCCCACAGCGCGCCGCCACGACGGCCACCCCGAGGACGAGACGGCCTCGCCGGCCGCGGCAGCCACCAGGGCGGACGCCCGTGGCGTCGTGCGGGGCAACGGGCTTCTGTGACAGGGCCAGTGTCGGGGCGCGTCGGCGCATTCCAAGGGCAATTTCCACTGGTGCCACCCTCCAATGTCGACCCTGCTACATCGACAGCGCCCGCTCCAACCTTTATAGACGGTCGAGCAACCGGCGCAGCCGCCGGCCGGCTCCGCCCACCACGCCTCGCATACCTCCTTGTCGATACGCATGTGCCACGCGGCCGAGCCCGCTCGAGCCGGCCCCCGTCGGCGTCGGGGGGAGAGGCGATGGCTGGCCCCGGTCGGGCCAGCCCGGGTGGTCGGGCGCTCTGTGGGGGTCGGCGCAGAAGGCCACCAGAGGCTCGAGCACCACCGACCACCGAAACCTGGCCGCCACGGCGGTGGCGCGCGCCCGACACCGGGCACGAGCACGGTCGTCGCCCAGCAGGCTCACCAGTGCGTCGACCACGGCGTCCACGTCCTCACCGGGAACGACGGTCCCGATCCCCTCGGTGGAGACGATGTCGGCGAAACCGTCGCCGGCAGTGGCGACGATGGGAAGCCCGGCCCACAGGTAGTCGAGCATGCGGGTGCGAAACGAGTACACCGTCTCGAGGTGCTCGACATGGAGGCTCACGCCCACGTCGGCCTCCATCAGGAAGTTCTGACGGTCGTCGTAGGCGACCCAACCCTCGTTGAAGAACACGTGTGTTCCCGTCAGGCCCAGTGTCTCGGCCAGGTGTCGCGCCGCGGTGGCCGCTCCCGACTCCACGATGTCGGGCTTGGGATGGCGCATGCCCAGAAAGTAGAGGCGTACCCGTGGTCGCAGCAGGCGAACCTTGTCGATGGCCCGGATAAGGGTCAGAGGGTCGAACCAGTCATAGATACCACCGCCCCAGATCACCACTTCGTCGTCGGGCCCGATCCCGGGGACCACCCCTCGGAGTGACCGACGCGTGTGCACGGGAGGGTCATCGGGCAAGCCGAAGGGCACAACCTCGATGAGGCGACGAAGCGTGGGGTCCTCGCCATAGGTCTTGGGGTTGATCCTTCCCAGGGCGCCCAGGAACCCGAGCCACAGGTCTCGTTGCTTGTCGCTGGCGCACACGAAGAAATCACCTCGTGCCAGTTGCTCTTCGAGTGTGCCCACGGTGTTGGCCACGTTGAAGGAGCGCTCGGGCTCGGGATCGGCGCGGGTCAACACGAGCGCCTCGAGGTGCAAGGGGTCGTAGAGATCGAACAGCATGACCTTCTCCGACCGACGGAGCTCAGGGACGTTGTGGAGGAGATATCCCTGGACGATGGCGACGTCGCACCAACGTTCCAGCTCGGCAAAGCGCGACCGATCGGCAGACTCGACCGAGAAGTGCGGCGACGTCATCTCACACAGCGCAGACGTCGTCGCCAGCACGACCTCGTGGCGCGCCGCCAACTCCTGCGCGAAATGCCAGGCGCGGATGGCGGGCCCCGCCATCTTCGCGCTGAGCACGTCGTCGGTGATGACCACGACGCGGCGAGCCCGCTCACGTTGTCGACGCGACCCAGTGGCACTCGTCGTCGACGTCGCCGTTCCCGCCGCACCGAGGGTCTCAGAGGAGCCGACTATCATGGCCCCGATGCACACTGGGCCAATGCGCGCGTACCGGTGCTCGTCACGGTGCGAGCCTAGTGAGCGCAAAACCGGCTCTTCGCCATGGCATCGGAGGTCGTGGCGCGCCGTGACGGCACGACCGTCTTGGCTCTGATGCGAACCCGCGTTCTCGTCCTCACCTTCGACCCAGTGACCGACGCCATGGCGGGGCCCGCCATTCGTGCCTGGCACCTGGCCCAGGTCCTGGCGTCTCGCTTCAGCGTCACCCTCGCCAGCACGGCGGGAGCGTCTCGCCGCCACGACATCGTGCGGGTGTGCTCGGTCGCCGACGTCGCCGCGGGACATGGCCACGCTGGTCCAAGAGTCCGACGTCGTGTTCGCCCCCACGAGCGTGGTACGCCGACACCCCGAGGTGGCGGACTCCGCCGTTCCCGTCGTCATCGACATGTACATCCCCACGCATCTCGAGAACCTCGAGCGCGGCGGACGTGGCGAGCAGGAGTACGAACAGGCCGTGTCCCATCAGGTGTCGGTCATCAACGAAGATCTCGCCAGGGGCGACTTCTTCCTCTGTGCCAGTGAGCGGCAGCGGGACTTCTGGCTCGGCGCGCTCTCTCACGTCGGTCGCGTCAATCCGGCGACGTACGACGACGATCCGACGCTGCGCCGCCTCATCGACGTCGTGGCTTTCGGCCTTCCCCCCGACCCCCCTCTCCCCGCCGGCCCCGTGCTCCGCCGGCACTTTCCGGCCATCGGAGAGACAGATCCGGTGGTCGTGTGGGGAGGCGGTGTCTACGACTGGTTCGACCCCGTCTCGCTCGTGCGTGCCGTGGACCGGGTCCGCCATGACGTCCCCCATGTCCGCCTCGTCTTCTTGGGCATGGGCAATCCCAACCCCGACATCGCAGAGATGGCCAGGGCCGTAGAGTTGCGCCGCGTCAGTGACGAGCTCAGCTCTCACGGGGTCCACCGTCTTCTTCAACGACCGATGGGTGCCCTATCACTCCTGGGGGAGCTACCTCCTCGACGCCGACATCGCCGTCAGCACCCACCTCGACAACCTCGAGACACGGTTTTCGTTCCGCACCCGAATTCTCGACTACCTGTGGGCCCGTCGACCCATGGTCCTCACCGGTGGTGACGCGCTGGGCGATCTCGTCGCCGGGCGCGGTCTGGGGATCACCGTGGCGTCGGGCGACGTCGATGCCATCGCCGAGGCCTTGCTGCGCCTGTTGTCCGAGGGCTTGCCGCAGGCGGACTTCGGGCCGACGCTGGCCCAGTTCCAGTGGCCGGCGGTGGCACACCCCCTGCTCGACTGGTTGGACAGCGCGCGTCGTGCCCCCGATGTGCCCGCTCTCGAGCTCCGATGACGTCGGGCCACGATCGGCCATCCGTCCTCGCTGAAGGGTCGCTTGACGCTCGCGTGGCGCAGTGGCAATCCTACGGACCGTGAAACGCTTCTTGCAGCGAGCGCAGGGTTGGATCGAACGAAGGGCTTTCGCGCAACTCCACGCCCGTCTCGATGCCCTCGATGCCCGCCTCGAGACGATGGTGGCTCTGGAACGTCGTCTGGGAGAGGTTCAAGCGACGGTGGAGACGACCGCAGCACGAGCAGCGGCGTCCATCGAGTACTCGCACGGCGCCGCCGAGTCCCACGCCCGTGTGACCAGAAGGATCGAAGCGATCGAGCACATGCTCGGAGCGAGAACCCAGGGCGACGCTTGACAACGACGATCCGCCTCGCCGTCGACCTGCAAGCGTTGCAGGTCGACGGCATCGCCGATCGGGGGATCGGCCGGTACGTGGGGGCTCTGAGTGCCGCCCTCAAGCGCATCGACCGATTGGCGGCGGGCTTGCTCGCTCCCGAATTGCCCCCGCCGCTCGGCCTCCCACCGGAACTGGCCATGGGCGGCCTCGTGCACTGGGACTCCGTCTCCACCGTGCGAGCCCTCCTCGCCACCGGTGCCCCCATCGCGCACCATGTCCCGGCGCCGTTCCTCCACAGCGGGCCTCTGGACCGGTCCGATCTCTTGATCGGCCCTCATTGGGAGAGCGTGGGCCTGCCCCGGGTGGTGACCCTGCACGATCTCATTCCCCTGCGCGCGCCGCATCGCTACCTTCCTACCCCCGCGCACCTCGATCGGTACCGGGCCCGCGCCGCATGGGTGGCGGCCGCCGATCTCGTGGTGGCGGACTCCGAGTACACCCGTTCCGAGGCGATCGAGCTGCTCGGGTGCGATCCCGACAAGGTGGTGACCATCGGCTGCGGTGTGTCGCCGTTCTTCACGCCCCCCGACGGCACCGACGGCGAGCACTTTCGCTGGTTCCTGGGTGAGCTCGAGGATCGTCCCTTCGTACTGACCGTCTCGGGCAGCGACATCCGCAAGGGCACGGAGCGGCTCATATCGGCCGTGGGCCTGCTGGTGCAGTCCGGATTCGACCTCCGACTCCTCGTCATCGGCGAGCTGACCGCGCCATGGCAGGAAAGGTTGGTCGAGGCCTCCTCCACCGCGGGAATGGACGGACGGGTCGTGCTGGCCGGCGCCGTGGGGGACGAGCTCTTGCGGGCGTGTTACCGGCGAGCCGTGATGACGGTGATGCCCTCGCTCGCCGAGGGCTTCGGTCTGCCCGTGCTCGAGTCGGCCGCGTGCGGAACTCCGGCGCTCGCCTCCGCCACCACGGCCCTGGCCGAGGCGGCCGCCACTCCTCTGGCCAGCTTCGATCCCGGGGATACCAACGCCGTGTCCCGGGCCATCGCCGATCTCCTCTCCGACGAGCATCGCCGCGCCGCGATCCTCGACGCCCAGCGGGAGCTGGCATCGCGCTCCACGTGGGATGCCGTGGCGAACAAGGCGGCGTCGGCCATCGACCGCATGGGCGAGCGGCTTTCTCCATCGGTGTGGGCGCCCCCGCCGCCGGCGAGACGCGTGGCGTTGGTGGGACCGCTTCCGCCGCTGGGCGGCGGCATCGCCATCTACAACGACCGCCTGTTGCGGGCGTTGGACGGTGCCGTGACGGTCGACGCCGTGACCCCCATGCACGTGTCACCGCCCCTGCCGCCGGGGGTGGGCCATGTCCCCATCGACGCCTTCGGCATGGACGCCCGTCCCGCCTCTTACGACGGCGTCGTCTACACCGTGGGGAATTCCGACGGCCATCTTGCGACGGTGGAAACGGCGCTGCGATACCCGGGGTGGATCTGGTTGCACGAGGTCCGTCTGGCGGCCATCGCCGTCACCGCCCTCGAGCGGCTCGACGATGCCGACTTCGCCAGCTCGCTGGGCTGGCTCCTCGATCGGGCCTACCCGGGACGGCCACCGCAGCATGCCGCTCTCCGGGCGGGGCGCTCGGTGCGCGACCTCGTGACGGCGGGGGTGGGATTGCTTCCTCTGCTGGCAGAACGATGCCGGGGGCTTCTCGTCAACTCCGAGGTGGCGCGCCAGCTCGTGTTGCTCGATCTGGCCCCTCTTGCCCATCATCCCCCCATCCACGTGCTGCCCCCCGCATGTCCCCCCGTATCGGCAACCGAGCGCGCCGCTTCCGAACGCAACCCCGTCGTCGTGGCGTTCGGAATCGTCTCCATGGCGAAGCGACCCGACCTCTTGGTGGATGCCGCCGCCCTGGCCGGGTGCCGCCTGGCCTTCGTGGGGCCGTGCCCGCCGCTGCTGGCGCAGGTGATCGATGACCGCGCCCGCGTGCGCGGCAACCTCGACCGCGTCGAGGTCACCGGAGCCGTCGACGAGTCGGAATGGCGGCGCCGGCTGGCCACCGCCACCCTGGCGGTCCAGCTCCGCCAAGGAGTCACTGGGGAATCTTCGGCCGCGGTGCTCGAAGCGCTGGCTGCCGGGGTCCCGGTGGCCACGAACTTGGCCACGGCCGGCGAATACCCCGAGGGGACCGTCTCCCACCTCGACAGTGCCGATCCCGACGTGGTCGCCGCGCGCCTGCAGGACCTGCTGGCACGTCCCGGTGAGCGACGAGACCTGTCTGACGCCGGGATGCGATTCGCCTCGGCCCACCAGTTCCGCCACTTGGCCGGCACGCTAATGTCGCTCGTGACCAGCTGACCGATCCGATCATCGGTCGCTCTTCGATTGGCTGGAAACCTCTGACCGATCTCTGACGCACCCTCCGGAACGGCGCGACGCCATGGCGAGCAACGAACACGGCACCCCCGACTCCTCTGATCAGTTGGATCTCGACCGTCTGATCGGCGAGCTCGAAACCGAAGCGGCCCGCACGCGCGCCGATCCCGACTATCCCCACGATGCCGACGCTCGACTGCACTTCGAGCTGGCCCGCCGGGCCCCCAACCGGCCTCGACCGCCCGAAACGAGCGAGCTCATCGCACAGGTGGAGGAGGTGGCACTGGCCACCACGGGCTCAGCGCTCGACACCCATACCGGAGCGACGCGGCGCACGGCGCCGTGCTCGTCAGGTCTTGGCACAGCGCTGGGAGCAGATCGACGGTCGGGTGACTTCACTGGGAGTGGCCTGTGCGGGCGCCTTGCACGCGTCAGCGCTCGACTGGCCCAGCTCGAGGAGCAGGTGCGATGCCTCGAACCGGAGACCGACGACACCACGCAGACGCCGCTCGCACCCGAGCCCGGTGACGCGCTGACGCAGTGGCGGAACCGACTGGCAGAGATGCTGCCGCCCGACGACAGGGTGCTCTACGCGCAGTTCCGAGCCGACGAGGTCGTCGCCGAACTGCGGTCGGCGGGGATCGACGCCTACGGGATCACCGATGCCGACCCTCGTCATCAACCGGGGCCCGACGTCCGCCACGGCGACCTCGTGGACCACCTGCGTGCCGTCCCCGACGACGCACTGGGCGCGGTGCTGCTGGCGGGCGCGGCGGAGGTGATGAAGCCCCACACCATCGGTCCGCTCGTCGCCGAGCTGGGCCGCGTGACCAAGGTCGTGGTGATCGTGTCCGAGGCACCGTGGTGGTGGCGGCTCCGGCTGGGGGCGGTGAACGCCGATCTGGCCCCGGGCCGACCCCTCGACCCCGACACCTGGTTGCACGCCTTTCACGGCGTGGCCTTGGTGGGAACGGCCGAGTACGACCCCTCCGGCCGCAGTTACCGGTTAGTGGTCCGGGCGCGGGAATGAAGCTGGGACTGGTGGTCCCCCGTTACGGGGTGGACGTTGTGGGGGGGATCGAACACTGGCTGCGCCTGCTGTGTGAGCACCTCGTGGCCTTGAAGGATTGGGACGTCGAGGTCTTCACGACGTGTGCGGTGTCCGCCGCCACCTGGGCCGACGATCTTCCCCCCGGCGACAGCGAGCTCGGTGGGGTCACCGTCCACCGCCGTCGCTCGGTGTCGGGGCGCGACCCTCGCTCGGGCGAGGTCGGCGAGCTGATCCGACGGAGCCCCGCGCTCGTGCCCGACGCGGTCGCACATCGATTCATCGACCTGGTGGGACCGGTCTGCCCCGACGTACTCGACGACGCGGCCCGGTCCGATTGCGACCTCGTGGCGGTGACGCCTTATCTCTTCTGGCCCGCCGTCCACGGTGCTCCCCGACTGGGTCGACGGGTGATCTTCCACGCTGCTGCCCACGACGAGCCCGAGCTCCACCTGTCGCTGATGCGCCCGGTGTTCGCCGCCGTGGGCGGGTTCGCCTACAACTCGTACGCCGAACAGGAATTGGTCGAGCGCACCTTTCCCATCGCCCATCTCCCTGCGAGCGTGATCGGCGCCACCGTCGTCGAGGGGTCAGGTGATCCCTACGCCGCGCGTGGCGCGCTCGGCCTCGCACCCGATGAGCCGTTCGTCCTGTGCGTGGGCCGGGTCGAGCGGGCCAAGGGGTCTCACGTCCTGGCGGAGATGTGGCGCCTGTACCGCAACCGCCGGCCACACGCCCCGCGCCTGGTCTTCCTCGGCCCCGTCCACGAATCTCTCCAGAGCGACATCGACGTCGTGGTGGCCGGTCGGCAACCCGAAGACGTCAAATGGGGGGCGCTGCAGGCGTGCGAATTCACCGTCACCCCCTCGGCGTGGGAGTCCTTCAGCCTCGTCGTGCTCGAGGCGTGGCTGGCCGGTGTCCCCGTCGTCGTGAACCGCCGGTGCGAGGCGACGCACGAGCACTGCGTGCGCAGTCGGGGAGGGCTGTGGTTCCTCGACTACGCAGACTTCGAGACCGTTGTCGACAGACTCCTGGCCGACAGGGCGCTGCGGGATCGTCTGGTGGCGAACGGTCGGTCCTACACCCGGCGCGTCTTCAACTGGACCACCATCGTCGATCGATACGAAGCGCTGGCCGACCGCATCCTGGCGCGGACGACGCTGCGCAGCACGGTCCCGCCGGGCTGATCACCAGGACCGTTAGGATGAGCGGCGTGGGTCGTCATCCCGTGTTGTCCCGGATCGCGGCACGCGCCCGCCGGTCGCTCGGAATGGACGACCTCTCGCACAGGCTCGACGGCATCGAGTCCAGCCTGGCCGCCCTGCACGCCTCCCGGTATCCCAACGGGCCGCTGTACTTCGGCGACCACACGGCGTTGGTCGCCACCCGCTGGGGTGCCAAGATGCTCGTCGACACCCGCGACGCGGCCATTGCCCCGTGGATCGTGCTCGATGGCCTGTGGGAGAGCCACGTCACCGAGTGGCTGCAACAGACGCTGCGGTCCGGGCAGATGTTCGTCGACGTGGGGGCCAACGTGGGCTACTTCACACTCCTGGGCGGCCAGCTCGTGGGCCCCCAGGGACGAGTGGTGTCGGTGGAAGCCCATCCCGGTCTGGCCGAGCTGCTGCGCCGGAACGTGATCTTGAACGGGCTCTACGGGTACGTCACGACGTGGCACCGCGCGGCGTGGTCGAGCGCTACGAGTCTGCAACTCCACCAACGGCTCAATTTCTCGGGCGCCTCCAGCATCGGGGCCATCGGGCAGGAGGCACTCGATCGTCTCGGTGACACCGAGGAGATGATCGAGGTACAAGCCGTTCCCCTCGACGACCTGCTCGAAGGGCTTCCCCCCGTCGACGTCCTGAAGATGGACATCGAGGGGGCCGAGCTGCAGGCCCTGACCGGCCTCTCTCGTACGCTCGACACCAGCCGGGACATCTCCGTCATGTTCGAATGGGCTCCGGCGCTGATCGAGGCGGTGGGCGACAAGGCCGAGGCGCTGGTGGACCTGTTGGAGGGCCACGGGTTTGGTTTTCGTCTCCTCGAGGACGACCACTCCCCCATCGAACGCGCCAAACTCCTCGATCTGCCCTACGGGAACGTCGTCGCCGCGCGCTGATGCCGCCGGACGCTTCGGTGGTCGTCGTGTCGTACCTCCCCGGAGACTGGCTGGCTCCATGCGTGTCCTCCGCGCTGTCCCAGGGCGCCGAGGTCGTGGTGGTGGACAACGGGTCCGAAGGGGCCCGAGCCTCCGCGATCGCTTCGCCCATGGGCGCGCACGTCGTCCGCTCGCCCGTGAACCTGGGGTTCGCGGGGGGTGTCGACCTGGGCCTGCGCCACACCCGTGGCGAGCTGATCGGATTGCTCAACGACGATGCTGTGGCGGGGCCGAATTGGATCGAGGCCGCCCGGTCGGTGCTGGCCGATCCCACCGTGGCGGCTGTCACCCCCAAGGTCGTCCTCGACGGCGTGTTCGGGGAAGTGCTCCTCGACGACGAGCCCTGGCTCGCCCCCGGTGACCCTCGACCACTGGGCCGTCAGCTTCGGTCGGTCACGGTCGATACGAACGACGTGTTGGAGGACGTGCGCGGCGCGGGGGTCTATGACACCGAGCGTGGGGTCGTCGACCACGAGCCCACGCGGTGGCGCTGGACCTCGGGACGACGGCCCTTCTACGTCCCCCTCGCAGACCCCGCTGTCGCCGGTGACGTCAGGGTCAACGGCGAGCCGACACCCGTGCGCACGACGTGCTCGCTCGTGAACCACGCCGGTTCCTATCTCGAGTTTCACGGGGTGGCGGGGGAATACGGATTGAGTGCCCCCGACGACGGGCGCTTCGACCAACCCGCCGAGCGCTTCGGATTCAGCGGTACCGCCCCGGTGTTCCGGGCCGAGACCCTGCGGAGGCTCGGTGGCCTGGCCCCCCAGTTCTTCGCCTACAACGAGGACACCGACTGGTGCCTACGCGCTCGGCTGGCGGGCTTGCGCATCCTGTACGAGCCCCGCGCCTCGGTGCGCCATCGCCTGTCGGCAACGAGCCAAGGCGCCAGGTCGCCGTTGGTTCGCTTCCTGGCCCAGCGCAACGCCTTGTTGTGCCTGATGCGCAACGCTCCCCTCGAGGTGGCCCGGCACTTCCTGTGGTTGGCGCTGCACGAGGACCCCGGCACGGACCTACGCCAAGCGGTGCTCACCAAGGTTCCCTGGGCGCTGTGGTCGCGCCTGGGAATGCGAAGGCTGTGGACGATGACGCCTGGCGACATCTGGGACCGTTGGGCCGGTGCCGACCGGACATGGGACGACAGCCCCGCTGACTCAGCTCCTCGGTGACTCAGCTCGACAATGTGTGCACGGCGTCGCGCTCGACCACCTCGACGACGAGATCGACGAAGCGCCGCCGCGCGTGCGAGAGGGAGAAGGCCTCGGCTCGACGCGTCCCCGCCTCGATGAGCTGCTTTCGCAGCCGCTTGTCTTCCACCACCTTGTGCACGGAGGCGGCGAACAGGAGTGGCTCCTTCGACCGAAGCAGGAGCCCGGCGTCGGCGACGGTTTCAGGCACCGCCGTCGTGGAGTAGGCCACGATGGGAAGGCCGTGACCCATGGCCTCGACGAGAGGCACGCAGAAACCCTCGTGCTCCGACGCGCAGACGAACACGTCGGCGCTCTGCAAGTAGGACTCGAGCTCCTCCGGGGACACCGAACCGGTGATCGAGACGGCGTCGCTCAGACCCAGCTCGGCGATGAAAGCAGACAGGGCCGGTTCGTACGTCTTGCCCAGTGGTGTACCCACGAGATGGAGCCGGGCTCGGTCGTCGTAGAGGCGCCGGTACAGCGCCAGCATCTTGACCAGGTCGTGCTGTGCCTTGTGGGGCGACACCTTGCCCACGAACAGGAAATCCGAGCCGCCGTCCCTCTTCATCTCAGCCAGCCGGCGTGACAGTACGGGGTCGGGGGGGGCGGCGGCGGTCATGTCGATAAGAAGGGGTGCTACCGCCGTGTGCGCGAAGCCGACGTCGAGGAGCTCCTCCTCGTTGAAGGCGGAATCGGCGATGGCGAGATGGCACTCCCAGGCCACTCGGGTGACCTGGGAGCGGCCCAGGCTGACCTCGTGGCCCACGGCAGGCTCCCATGCGTCGAGGAGCGATGCCGGGGTGATGTTGTGATAGTTCAAGAGCTTGGGCTCGGACCTGCTGGCGAAGATGTCGAAGACCGGGCTTCCTATCGACGCCTGGTACAGCAGCCAACGACCCCTGGTGGCACGGCCCAGGTTGCTCATGGGCCGTGCCCGGTCGGACAGATCGCGCGTGCACGCCCCGTAGAAGATGTCCGACTCGATACCGGCTTGGCGCAGCGCGTCGGTGATCGCCACGGTGTGCATACCGATGGCGTCGCGGCTGGCGAGCGACGGGATCACCTGGTCGACTCGCACCGCGGCATTGTACTCATCGAGCCCGATTCACCTGGTCACATGTTCAGTAGGTCACACGTTCACCCGGTCACGACGCCATGCCTCGAACAGGTGCGTTGAGATGGGTCTGCGCCATCGATCCGTCGAATGGGGCGTCGCCGAAGGCGAACACGCCTCCGTCCGCGCCCACCAGCCAGTAGCCGTTGGCGTCGGCGGTGGCGGCCATCCCCACCACCGGTTGGGCCAGCTTGTACGCGCCCAACGAACCAAGGAACCTGGCGCCGAAGGCGAAGACGCCCCCGTCCGCGCCCACCAGCCAGTAGCCGGCCGTGGCGACGTCCACAGCCACACCCGCGATCGGCGCCCGGAGCTTCCGACCCGAAATCGAGCCGAAGTACTGGGCGTCGCCGAAGGCGAACACGCCTCCGTCCGCGCCCACCAGCCAGTAGCCGCGGCCGTCCACCGACGGGGCCATGCCCACCACCGGACCGGCGAGGTGGAGGTTCGCCGCCGAGCCGAAGTACCCGGCGTCGCCGAAGGCGAACACGCCTCCGTCCGCTCCTACCAGCCAGTAGCCGCGGCCGTCGCGCGTGGCCGCTATCCCCACCACCGGCCGGGCCAGTGGTACACCACCCATCGACCCGTAGTACGGGGCACCCCCGTACGCGAACACCCCCCCGTCGGCGCCGACAAGCCAGTAGCCCCCGCGGTCGGGGGCTTTGGCCACTCCCACGATGGGAGCGTGCAGCGCCAGGCCACCAGCCGAACCGCAGAAGGGGCTCCCGAAGGCGAAGGCGCCACCGTCAGAGGAAGCGAGCGTGTACCCCGCGAATGCCCCTGAGGGCACCGCGCACGGCGGCTGTGTCGGTGCCATGCCCGTCATGCCGGTGCGCTGGGGATCGTGGTGGAACATGGGCCACGACGTGGGTCCGATGGCCGACGCGCCGTCGGACCCGACGATCTCGTAGTGGCGGATCTCGCCTTGGTCGGATCCGTCGTATCCCGCCACGGTGATCCCGACGTCACCATTGGGATCGTCGGTGACCAGCGGTGAGTTCTGAAACCCCAGATCAGGGCTCAGCACCGTCAACTCGGCCCCCGAGGTCCCGTCGAGGACCTCCACCCCCGCGGTGGTGGGGACGAGGACGTCCTGGGAGCTTCCGCCGCCGAGGTTGGCGACCACCACCGATCCGATCACGCGGCCCACGACCGGCTGTTGCCAGATGGTGGCTCCCGTGGCGCCGTCGAGGAGCCATACCGACCCGCTCGAGCCGGTGTCGGTGCCCTCGACCACCTGAAGGCCCCCGTCCCCGAGGACGTCGGCCACCGCCGGGCTGCTCGTCGTGGCCCCGTCGAGGGTGTCGGACCACACGGGATTGCAGTCGGTGTCGAAGGCCTTCACGGCATCGGTGTCGGGGGCGCCGGGGAAGAACGCTCCCGTTCCCACGGCGATGCCCATGGACCCTCCCGAGAGGAACGGCCCTATCGCAGGCGAAGAGTCCACGGTTTGTGTGGTCTGGTAGTCGCAGATGATGCCGCCGTTCTCGTTGAGGATGCGGAGGTGGCCGCCCTGCTGATAGTTGCGGCCCACGGCAAAACCGGCGGTCTGGTCGCCGCCTTCGACGATCTCGTCGGTGCCCGTGCCGTAGAGATCTCCCACCGCGGCGGTGGAGAACACGCTGTCGGAGGTGAAGAAAGGCCAGCCCGCGAGGGTGGCGCCCGTCGACGCATCGAGTGCGTACTCCTCCTGATCGAGCGACCCGGCCACGACGCTGTCGGTGCCCTGAAGATCCGCCACGGTCAGCGACGCCTGCACTCCGGCCGCGGGCTCTGCGTCACTGGCGGGATCGGTGACCGGCGTAAACCACAGCGGCGCGCCCGATGGGCCATAGGCCTCGTATCCGCCCTGAGTGGGATCAGCGGCGTCGCCCCCGCCCACGAATACGTCATCCTGTCCGCCTGTCGACGCCAGCACCGACGGCGACGAGTCGATGGGGATGCCACCGTCGTTGACGGGCCATCCGGCCACCGGCGTCCCGTCAGCCAGGTGGTACGCGTACAGAAACCCACTGCGATCGCCGACCACGACGGCCGGGCCGACGTCGTCGAGCGTGGCCACAACCGGGGAGGACTCGGCGATAGGCCCCCCTTGGTCGGCGAGAGGACCACTCGCCCATGTCATGGTGAAGGTGGGCGACGCCGGTGTCTGCGCATCGGCCGTCGACGCCCCACGAGGTGAGCCCGGGAGCCAGACGAGCAAGCCCGCCACGACGCCAACGCTCACGATCAGGTGACGACAGGGCCCTCTCCACCGGGCCGGGCTCACAGAACGCACCATCGACTCTCGGATCTACGACTGCGACAAAGGTTGCCGCCGGGGTCGAGTCTCGACGTCAAGGTGATTCAGTTGAGACTGGCGGCTCGGATATCGGCGTGCAGCTCCAGCGCAACCATGCCGCGCGATCGAGCCGGGTTCATCACCTCGAAACCTTCCTGCTCCCGATTGTCGTACAGGATCCCGAGGCGATCCTTGATCCCGACCTTCACGCTGTACTCGCCCTCGAGCAACGGCACCTGCTCGAAGCTCAGGTCGGCACGTCCCGCCCCGACCGGTGCGTCGAAGGGTCGTTCCAAAATCTCGGTGTCCGAGCCGAAGATCAATCTGCCTTCCTGGTCGTAGACCTCCAGGGCGAACACCACGCCGGGGACCGGCTCGGTCGCCTCGAAGGCCACGTGCACCGTGAGGCCTTCCCAAGGAAGCAAGTAATGACGCGACCCCACCCCGGGGTGCTCGATCTCGACCGACGTGATCTCGATGGACTTGTGGAGCGCGGCGGGCGCCGGAACCTCTTGCGCCTCGAGGGGAGCGGCGCCGATCCCCGGGCCGATGGTGTTGAGGTGCTCGTGGTAGATGCGAACGGCTTCGGCAGCCGGGCCCGAGCCGATCATGTCTCCTGCGCTCAGTACCACCGCGAAATCACAGATCTGGCGCACAAGGTCTGAAGAGTGCGTGACGAACAGGATGGTCCGCCCGTCGTCTTGGAACTCCTTGATCCTCGCCATGCACTTTCTCGAGAATGCCTCGTCCCCCACGGCCAGGACCTCGTCCACCACCAGGATGTCCGGGTCGACGTTCACCGCCACTGCGAAGCCAAGACGGACGTACATACCCGACGAGTAGTACTTCACCTGGTTGTCGATGAACTGCTCGAGCTCGGCGAAGGCGACGATCTCGTCGAAACGTTTGTCGACCTCCTTGGTCGACAACCCGAGGAGCGACGCGTTCAGGTAGATGTTCTCGCGTCCCGACAACTCGGGTTGGAATCCGGCACCGAGCTCCAGCAGTGCGGCCAGGCTGCCGCGCACCACGACCTTGCCCTGGGTGGGCTGGAGGATCCCCGACACGCACTTGAGCAGCGTGGACTTCCCCGAGCCGTTGCGTCCCAGGATCCCTACCGTCTGGCCCTCGGGGATCTCGAAGTTGATGTTCCGCAGCGCGTAGAAGTCCTGGTACGGATTGCGCCCCGCATGCAGGAAGCGCTCCTTGAGCGACTGGTACTTCTCGGTGTAGAGCCGGAACCTCTTGGTCACGTCCTCCACGTCGACGGCGACGTTCGCAGCCAACGCAGGCTCAGAGCTCCTCGGCGAAGTTGCCCTCGAGCCGCCCGAACACGACCATGGCGCCGAGCAAGAGCACGAGCGACACCGCCAGGACGGCGAGGTCGGCTCCGACGTACCAGTGGATCCCGTACCTCGCCATGACGCCATTCGGAATAAGCGGCATGCGGTTTGAGCGTCGAGCGGGGATGGGCGACGTTGTAGAAGACCCGCTGGAACGACATCACCACGGGACTGACGGGGTTGGCGAAGTACAGCCAGATCAGATGGGTGCCGGGAATGCCGAAGATGGAGTGCTTCTCCAGGCCGTCGTGGACTCGTCCGGAGAACGAGTAGATGCCCGGGATAGCCCAGAACCAGGCCAGCAGCAGCACCTCGACCAGGTGCTGGGTGTCGCGGAGGTAGACGTTCACCGCCGAGAGGAACACCGCCAGAGCGGCCGAGAACGCCATGATGGCGGCCAACGCCGGGATCACGAGCCAGAGCGCGCTCCAGTCGGGTCGGTGCCAGAAGGCGATCATGAAGGCAAGCAGGACGATGGACTGGAACAAGAAGAACATGAAGGCCGACCCCACCGCCGACAGGGCGAGGATCTCACGGGGGAAGGCGACCTTCTTGACGATGGCCGCGTTGGACACGACCGAGCTGGTCCCGGTGAGCACGGCGGTCTGGAAGAGGTTCCACACCAGCATGGCCGAGAACATGTAGATGACGAAGTTGGGGATGCCGTTGGGCAGGAAGAACGTGAACAGGACGTAGAACACGGCCAGGGTGAGCGCCGGGTTGAGCATCGACCACAAGAACCCGAGAGCCGAGTTCTTGTACTTGACCTTGATCTCCTTGCGCACGAGGAAGAAGAACAGCTCGCGCGCCCGCCACAGCTCACCCAAACGCAACCAGATGCTCACTCGAGCAGCGACCACCCGGGTCGGCTTCGAACGTCGAGAAGCGATGCGCTCGGCGCGTGCTGCGATCTCCCGCTCGCGCTCGCCGACGAGGTCCGGAGTGGCTTCGGCACCGCTGTGAGCGTCATCGGGGGCCGACGGCTCGACGGCGACCGGAGCGGCTCCCTCCTCGGACTGGACGTCGGTCATCGGAAGCTCCGATCGAACCCCCGGGCGCCGAGCTCAGCGGTGCGGCCGCCTGCGGGGTGGAGTGCTCGATCACACGGTCGATGAACCCGTAGTCCTTGGCCTCCTCGGCGGTGAACCATCGGTCACGGTCGGAGTCCGCTTCGATGCGCTCGATGGGCTGGCCGGTGTGGAAGGCGATGCGCTCGGCCATCATCCGCTTGAGGTAGACGATCTGCTCGGCCTGGATGGCGATGTCGGTCGCCTGGCCCTGCATCTGCCCCGAGGGCTGGTGCATGAGGATCCGGCTATGGGGCAGGGCGAAGCGCTTGCCCGGCGCCCCCGCACACAGGAGGAATTGCCCCATGGACGCGGCCAGGCCCACGCAGATCGTGCTCACGTCGCAGCTCACGTACTGCATCGTGTCGTAGATGGCGAGCCCGTCGGTGACCGAGCCCCCCGGGGAGTTGACGTACAGGGCGATGTCCCGTTCGCTGTTCTCGGCCGCAAGGAGGAGGAGCTGGGCACAGACCTGGTTCGCCACCACCTCGTCGATGGCGCTGCCCAGGAAGATGATGCGCTCCTTGAGGAGTCGCTGAAAGACGTCCGCCGAGGCCAGGTCGGGCAGGTTGCCGGTCCGCATCGAGGGGGGCAGGTCTGCGACCAGGGGTGATACGTGTGTCGGGTGTGATGCCATGCCACGAGGCTACCCGGGATGTCGGCGCGGGTCGGGCAGGGTACAGCAGGCGGCCCGATAGGCTCGGCATGTCCCGACAAGCGGCGCGATGCCGGTGTGGGGCGCTGCGGGCGTGGCGGAACGGTAGACGCGCGGGGTTTAGGTCCCCGTCCCTTCGGGGGTGGAGGTTCGACTCCTCTCGCCCGCACCGGGGTCGTGGGCGTGACTCGACTGCATGGTTCAACACCTGGTCACCAACCTGATGCAATAGACGAGATGATCACGGGCCGCGACGTCACCATCGAGATCGGTGGCAGGACCCTGCTCCGCGACGCGTCGTTCATGGTCGGGCCCGACGACAAGGTGGGCCTGGTGGGTCGCAACGGGACGGGCAAGTCGTCGCTGGTATCGGTCATCTGCGGTCAGGTCACCCCCGCACCTGCGCGTGGCGGGAGACGTCGACTGTCCAAGGCACCGTCGGCTTCCTGCCCCAGGTGCCGACGACCGGGGGGCCTCGGGCTCGAGCCCACCGGCTTCTCCCATGTCCTATCCGCCCGGGGCCTCGACGTCCTCGACGAGGAGATGCACAAGGCCCGGAGGGCCGTGGCCGCGGACCCGACCACCGAGGCCATCGCCACCTTCGCCGAGACTCGAGGAGCGCTACGGAGCAGCCGGCGGATACAACCTCGAGGGCGAGATCGCCCGTCTGGCCGAGGGGATCGGGCCTGCGCCAGGACACCCTGTTCGACGACATCGATTCGCTGTCGGGTGGACAGCGCCGGCGCGTCGACATCGTCCGGGTCCTGTTCGGGCGGCCCGACACGCTCGTGCTCGACGAGCCCACCAACCATCTGATCTCGCCGCCAAGCGCTGGCTCACGGCCGAGCTGTCGCGCTTCCCGGGCGCCATGCTCGTCATCAGCCACGACCTCAAGCTGCTCGACCGGGTCATCACCAAGGTGCTGAGCCTGGCCGAGGCAGGTCTTCGGGAGTTCAAGGGGAACTACACGGCTTTCCGCACCCAGCTGACGGCAGACATCGAACAGCGGGAGAAGAAGCGAGCCGCTCGAGGACCGTCAGATCCGCAAGCTCAGCACCCTGGCCGACTCCATGCGTGCCAGCACCGAGGACCGGGCCCGCAAAGCCAAGGTCCTCGACCGCCGGGTCGAGCGCATGAAGGGCAATCGCACCGAACTGGTGAAACGCGAGCGCAAGACGCGCTTTCGCCTCCCCACCCCGGCGCGCTCGGGCGCCGTGCCACTCACGGTACGCGGCGTGCAGGTCTCCTACGGAGCAAAGAAGGTGCTCCTCAACGTCGATTTCGTGGTGGGCCGCGGCGATCGGGTGGTGGTCATCGGGCGCAACGGAGCCGGCAAGAGCAGCCTGCTTCGATGCCTGGCCTCGGTCCAGGAACCCACCCAGGGCGCGGTGGACGTCGGGCACAACGTGGCGCTGGGGTACTTCGCCCAGGAGCACGAGCAACTCGATCCCGCTCTGTGCGCCCTGGCGCAGATCGACGACAGCGTGCTGCGGACCGTGTCCGAGCGCCGGGCCCTGCTGGGCTCGTTCGGGCTCACCGGGGGGACGGCCGAGCAGTTGCCGGCGTCGTTGTCGGGAGGAGAGCGGGCCAAGCTCAGCCTGGCGATGCTGTCGGCCGGCCGCGCCAACCTCCTAGTGCTCGACGAGCCCACCAACAACCTCGACCCGGCATCGGTCGAGGCCGTGGGCGAGATGCTGAGCACCTGGCCCGGGACGGTGGTGGCGGTGAGCCACGACCGACCCTTCGTCGACGCCCTGCGGCCCACCCATGCGCTACACCTTCCCGAGGAGCGCTACGAGCTGTGGCGCGAGGAGTACCTCGACGACGTCGAGATGCGATGAGTCGGGACGAGATCGTCGACACGAGGTGAAGGAGCGAACATGGCAGATGTGAACGACCTCGCCACCGCCGCAGGGTGTGGTCCGTCAGCGTGTGGCGGCAATCACCGCCGCGGCAGTGGGACCTGCCGACACCGTGCACGAAGTGGAGGGTCACCGACCTCGTCGTGCACCTGATCGAGGGGAGCCACATGGCCCTGCGTCTTCTCCAGGGCGCGTCGGCCTCCGACAGCCGCGCAGCGTCTTCGGGCTGTCCCACGGCTCCGACCTCCCCTCGGAGCTCGGCGTGGCGCTGGCCGAGGAACTGGCCGCCTTCGAAGAGCCCGACTCCCTCGACGATGACGGTCCACCATCCCGCCGCCGGGGACGTCCCCGGCACCACCCTGTATCGAGTTCCGCACCGCCGACTACCTGCTCCACAGCTGGGACATCGCCCGGGCCACCGGCGGCGACGAGCCCCTGCCCGAGGGGCTGGTGGCCACCATCTGGGACGGCATGCAGCCCATGGCGCCCATTCATCGGCGACATCGGGGTGTTCGGGAGCGGGCCCGAGCGGGGACCGTCGCCGAGGACGCACCCCTCCAACAGCGGTTGCTGGACCTCACGGGACGCAGGCCGTGACCGTGTCAGCGTACGCCGGACGAGACCATCACCATCGCCATCACCTGACGGCCCACGATGACGACTTCCTATGTCGCCATGCTGCGGGGGATCAACGTCGGCGGCCACGCCAGGGTGGCCATGGCCGACCTGCGCGCCACGCTTCGTCGACATGGGCTACGCCGACGCACGGACCTACATCCAGAGCGGCAACGTGGTGTTCAGCGCGTCGGCTCGGCCACCTAGCTGCGGGCGGTCATCGAAGGCGCGCTCGAGGCGCGCTTCGGCCTCGGGATCAAGGTCGTGCTGCGCACCGGCGCGCAACTCGACGACATCATCGAGCACAACCCGCTGCTGTCCGGCGGCCGGGACCCGCAAGCTGCACGTGACGTTCCTGGCGCTCCCACCCGACGCCGGCACGCGTCGGCGGCCCTCGACACCGAGGCCTTCCTCCCCGACGAGTTCCGGGTGGCGGGCCGCGAGGTCTTCGTGCACTGCCCCCACGGCTATGGCCGGACCAAGCTCAACAACGCCTTCTTCGAGCGCGCGCTGGGCGGTGCCGCGACCACGCGCACCTGGAAGACCGTGACGACATTGGCGCGGCATGGCGCGCTGAGCGCCCTCGGCCGCACCGCTCCCTCGGCCGCGCCCGAGCGGGCACCTCGGATTGTCAGGAAACCCACAGGTGGCGTTGAGGGGGCCCACGCTCGGGTCGCGACACTGTGGCCATGGTCCAGCCGGCCACGCTTCGAGACGACACGGTGCACACCCCGGCATGCGACGCAGCTCGAGGCCGCCGCCCCGACCGGCGACGGCGCTCTCTGCCTGTCGGGCACGATCGGGCCCCAGGTCGACATCACCATCCCCGTCTACAACGAGGAGGCCGACCTCGAGGCGAGCGTCAGGAGGCTGCACGCCTACCTGAGCGCGGCGCTGCCCTTCAGCTTCCGCATCACCGTGGCCGACAACGCCAGCACCGACGGCACCTGGGCGATCGCCCGTTCGCTCGAGCGACGAGCTCCCCGGACGTGCGTGGCCGTGCACCTCGACGAGAAAGGGCGCGGCCGCGCCCTGCGCCACGTGTGGTCGACCGAGCGACGCCACGGTGCTCGCCTACATGGACGTCGACCTGTCGACCGACCTGGCGGCGGTGCTCCCCCTGGTGGCGCCGCTGGTCTCGGGCCACAGCGACGTGGCCATCGGCACCCGCCTGGCGCGCGGCGCCCGCGTGGTGCGCGGGCCCAAGCGTGAGGTCATCTCGCGCTGCTACAACCTGCTGCTCCGGACCACCTTGGCGGCCGGGTTCTCCGACGCCCAGTGCGGGTTCAAGGCGATCCGAGCCGACCGGGCCCGCGCCCTGCTTGCCGCTCGTGCAAGGACACGCGGGTGGTTCTTCGACACCGAGCTCCTGTTCCTGGCCGAGCGGGCCGGGATGCGCATCCACGAGGTCCCGGTCGACTGGGTCGACGATCCCGACTCGCGCGTCGACATCGTCGCGACGGCGCGTCGACGACCTGCAGGGGCGTCGCCCGGCTCGCTCGGGGTCTCGTCACCGGCAGCCTGCGCCTCGCCACGCTTCGGGATTCGACCGCGGCCGAACAGGCCGTCCAGGCGCGCCCGGGCCTGTTCGCCAGCTGGCGCGCTTCTCCGCCGTGGGCGTGGTGAGCACCGTCGCCTACGTCGCTGCTCTACGTCGCTGCTGCGCGACGGCCTGCCCGCGCTAGGCGCCAACGCGCTGGCCCTGCTGATCACGGCGGTGGCCAACACGGCCGTGAACCGGCGTGTGACCTTCGGGGTCCGCGAGCGCCAGGGCGCATGTCCGTCACCAGCTCCAGGGCATCGTCGTGTTCGGCGTGGGCCTCGCCCTCACCAGCGGCGCGCTGGTGGCTGCTGCACGCGTTGCACCCCGGGCGGGCCGCGGCCTCGAGGTCGGCGTGCTCGTCGCCGCCGGCGTCCTGGCCACCGCCGTGCGCTTCGTGCTCTTTCGCTCCTGGGTGTTCCCCGGGACGCCTGCGCCGACCCCCGCTGACCTGTCGCCGCCAACGCCGAGGAGCTCGCGATGACGACCGACGTCCTTCCCATCGATCCCCCCGTCGGGATCTCGCCCTCGACGCACTGCCGGTGTCCGACGGCGGCGACGACGCGTCGGCGCCACGGCCGGATCCGGCGGGCGTGGCGGGGCCGACCCGAGGACCCGGCCTGGGTGCGGCCCGCTCTGCTGGCGCTGCTGGTCGGCGACCGCCGTGCTCTACCTGTGGGGCCTGGGCGCGTCGGGCTGGGCCAACTCCTTCTACTCGGCCGCGGTCCAGGCCGGGACCAAGAGCTGGAAGGCGTTCTTCTTCGGCTCCTCCGACGCCGCCAACTTCATCACCGTCGACAAACCGCCGGCCTCGCTGTGGGTCATGGAGCTCTCGGCTCGGATCTTCGGCCTCAACTCGTGGAGCATCCTCGTCCCCCAGGCGCTCGAGGGCGTGGCCTCGGTGGCCGTGCTCTACGCCACGGTACGGCGCTCGTTCCGCCCCGGCGCCGCGCTGCTGGCCGGGCCTGGTGCTCGCCACCACGCCGGTGGCGGCGCTCATGTTCCGCTACAACAACCCCGACGCGCTCCTCGTGCTCCTGCTCACGGTGGCGGCCTACGCCACGGTGCGGGCGCTCGAGCGCGCCAGCACGTGGTGGTTGGTGCTCGCCATGGCCGCGGTGGGCACGGGCTTCATCACCAAGATGCTGCAGGCCTTCCTGGTGCGTCCCGGCCTTCGCGCTCGGTCTACCTGCTGGCCGCGCCGACTCCTCTGCGCCGTCGCCTCGGGCAGCTCGCTGGCGGGGGCAGTGGCGCTGGTGGTGGCGGCAGGCTGGTGGGTGGCGGCCGTGCAGCTCACCCCGGCCGCGGACCGGCCCTACATCGGCGGCTCGCAGGACAACAGCCTGCTCAACCTCATCTTCGGCTACAACGGGCTGGGCCGGCTCTCGGGCAACGAGTCCGGCAGCGTGGGCGGCGCGGGCACGGCGCGGATCGCGCTGGGGGCCCACCGGATGCTCCGCTTCTTCGGCGCCGATTTCGGGACGCAGATCTCGTGGCTCATCCCCGCCGCGCTGATCCTGGCGGTCGCGTCGCTGTGGCTGTGGCGACGGCGCGCCCCGCACCGACCGCGCCGCGCAGCGCCATGTTGCTGTGGGGCGGCTGGCTCGTCGTGACGGTGCTCGTCATCAGCCTCGCCCAGGGGATCATCCATCCCTACTACTCGGTCGCCGCCGCCCCGGCCATCGGCGCCATGGTCGGCATCGGGAGCTCGGCACTGTGGGAGACGACGCAGCTCATCTCGGTGCCCGCATCGCGCTCGCCGTAGCGCTGGTGGCCACGGCGGTGTGGGCATACGTCCTGCTCGACCGGGCCCCGCAGTGGATGCCGTGGCTGGCTCCGGCGGTGGTCGACGGTGGCCCTGGTGGCGGCCGTGGTCCTCGTGCTGGCACCGCGCCTGCGGGGACGGGCGGCCATGGCGCTGGGCGCCGTCGGGGTGCGCGCGGCCCTGGCCGGGCCCGGCGCCTATGCCCTCGACACGGCGGCCACCGCGCATTCGGGGGCGATCCCCTCGGCGGGACCGGGCACCAGTGCCGGGCCGGGTGGCGCGCCGGGTGCTCCCGGGGGCGGCTTTGGCGGCATTCCCGCGGGCGGCTTCGGGGGACGGGGCGCCCCCGCGGGCGCGGCCGGATCCCGATTCCCCAGAGGCGCCCCGGGATCGGCGCTGCCGCCGGGGATCGGCACGACCAATGGTGCTCCGATCCGGTCCGGCGCGGCCGGTGGCGGTGTCGCCAACGGATCGTTCCCGTCGGGCGGTTTCGGTGGACCTTCCGCAACGGGCCGAGCCGGGGGCGCCGGCGCGCTGCCACGGGGCCGGGGCGGCGCGGCGTCGGGAGGGTTCCTCTCCATCAGCACCCCGGGGGCCAGACTCGTCAAGGCCCTGGAGACCGACGCCGGGAGCTACACCTGGGTGGCGGCCACCGTGAACTCCAATTCCGCCGCCGGATACCAGCTCGCCACCGATGATCCGGTCATGGCGATCGGCGGGTTCAACGGCACCGATCCCGCGCCGACGCTCGCCCAATTCGAGCGATACGTGGCCAGCAAGAAGATCCACTACTTCATCGCGGGAGGAGGCGGACCGGGCAACGGCACCTCGGGCAGCACGGCAGGTCAGATCACGCAGTGGGTCGAAAACCACTTCACGGCCCAAACCCTCGACGGCGTCACGCTCTACGACCTCTCGAGCCAATAGGTCGCAGGCACTATGGACGGGGGTTGGCGGGACATCCATGCTGGTAGATGACCCAGTTGCGCGTCGGGCTCCTCCGCGCGCCCGTCGCGCTGCCCCAGGGTGGCCCTGGAGCGGGGGGACAACCCTCGGAGGACCGTCTCCAAGACGCGGCACCGGCCCGAAAGCCTGGTTCACCGTCTAGCCCCACAGCACGGACATCGGGTCCTGTCGGGCGCTCCGTCTCCCTCGACCGTGCGCGCCGCCTGGGCTGGGTGCTGCTCGGGCTCCAGCTCGTCGGCATGCTCGTCTTCAGCACAGTCCAGTACGGCCGGTACGCGCTCACCATGGACTTCGGCGCGTACTCCCAGGCGTGGTGGAAGATCGCCCACGGCCAGCTCGATCCCTGGAGCAGCGTGTTCAACACGGTGTTCTGGAAGAACGACGCCGAGTTCTTGATGTGGCCGCTCTCGTTGCTCTCCCACCTCTATCCCCACGCCGTGATGTTGCTCTGGGTCCAGGACCTCGCCGTCGTGGCCACCGAATTGGTCGTCCTCGGGTGGATCCTCGACGTCATCGGCCGACGGCGGCCCGGGTCACGGCGCAGCGCGGGTACCTGCTGGCGACGGGCGCGGCGTTGTCGATGGTCCTGAACCCGTGGGTGTACCAGACCATCGGGTTCGACTTTCACTTCGAGACAATCACGACGCTGTTCGTCGTCCTCGTCGGACGCGACCTGTGGTCGGGCCGGACCCGACGCCTGTGGTGGTGGGTGACGCTGGCGTTGCTGTCGTCGGTGCTTGGGGGCCTCTATCTCCTGGGGGTCGGTGTCTCGGGCGTCCTGGCCGGGCGTCACACCCGGCGTACCGGCCTGTTGATCGCCGCCATCGGACTGGGGACATTCGTGGTCCTGAGTGTCGCAGGGGCGGCCGGGCTCGGAGGGCGCCTCATCGACTCGGGTTACGCCTATCTCGTGGGCCCCCACGGCGGGCACATCGGCGTGCCGAGCATCGCGTTGGGGGTGTTGCGTCATCCCGCCGCCGTGGCGCACATGGTCGAGTTGCGCTGGACGACGGTCTTCGCGTTTCTCGTCGTCGTGGGCCTGGTCGGCGTGGTCTCGCCGTGGGGAATCGGCATGGCCGCGGTGGTGTTCGTGCCGAGCCTCTTGAACTCCAACCCCGATTTCCTCCGCGTGGCTGCGTCGTTCCAGAGCTGGCCTGCGCTCCCCTTCGTGCTAGTGGGCTCGGTCATGGTGGTCATGCGCGGGCGATCCCCGGGCGGGCCCGCCCGCAGGGTGATGGTGGCAGGCGCCACGGCGTGGGCTGTCTCGTTCCTCGTGGTTCTGGGAACGGGCCTGTCCGAGGCGGGCCAGTGGATCGCCGTCGACAGCCGGGCCGCCGCCCAATTGGCGAACGCGCAGCAATACATCCCGGCCGGCGCCGAGGTGATCGCCTCGCAGGGGATCGTGGGAAGGTTCTCGGGCCGAGACGACGTCTATCCCTTCCCCTACCAGTACTACCTCGCCGGCACCTCCCCCACCACCTTCCCGGTGCAGGAGCGCACCGTGGTGTTCGTGCTCACGCCGACCCAAGGGGTGGGCGAGCCCCCCGGCCCGGACCAGGGCGGCGGTGCGCTATGTCGAACACCGTTTGGGAGCCCGGGTCATCGAGGGGCGCGCCGGTGTCTACGTGCTGGCGTGGAGGGCGCCGCCCGGGGTCACGACGGTCACGTTGCCGTCCCTGACCACCACGGCCGGCCCGTGAAGGGTCAGCTTCCGCCGTCCACGGCGATGACCTGACCGCGTCACATACCCGGCCTCGTCGGAGCACAGGAACCGCGACCACTGCGGCCACGTCCTCGGGCCGGCACACCCGGCCGAAGGGGGCGTTGGCGTCCATGGTGGCGATGTCGTCGACCCCCATAGCCCGAACCAGTCTCCGTCCCATCTCCGTGACGACCAGCCCCGGAGCCACCACGTTCACGTGGATGCCGTGGCGCCGCTCCTCCTTGGCCAGGGTCATGGCCAAGGCCTCGAGGGCCGCCTTGGCCATGTTGTAGGGCGCGCCGTTGGCGGCCAGCATCCGGGCCGCCACGCTCGAGACGAACACCACGTCCCCGCGAGGCCGGGTGCGCATGGTGGGGACGACCAGCCGGCACAGGTGATGGGCGCCCATGGCGTGGATCGCCATCACCCGTTCGAACTCGCCCGGGTCGGTGTCGGCCACGCTGTCGCCGCGGCTGGCGATCCCGGCCGCGTGCACGAGCATGTCGATGGCCCCGAAGTCCGCCATCACCGCCTCCACCATGGCCTCGTCATCGGCGACGGACTCGACCGACGGCCCGATAGGACTTGGCCCGACGGCCCAGCGCCTCGATCGCCCGCACCGTCTCGCGCGGCCGCGTCGGCGTCGCGGCCGGTAGTTCACTGCCACGTCGAAGCCGTCGCCGGCCAGTGCCAGCGCGCAGGCGCTGCCCGATTCCCCGGCTCCCCCCGGTGACGAGCGCGACCCTGCCCCCGGACCGGTCCATGTCGACGGCGGCGCTACGCGGCAGGGCGGAACAGGGGAACGTGGTACTCGTCCCCGATGTCGGTGAAATCCACCCGCAGCGCCATCCCCACCTGTAGGTCCTCGAACTCGCACCCGACGACGTTGGTCATCATCCGCGGCCCCTCGGCGAGGTCCACCACCGCGGCGACATAGGGCACCCGCTCGTTGAACGGAGGCAGGTCGTTCTGGTACACGATCGACCACGTGTAGAGCGTGGCGTCCCCGCTGGCCTCCTCCCACGACACGGTGTCGGCGCCGCACCGGGGGCAGAAGGGCCGGGGGTAGTAGTGCGCTTCGCCGCAGGTCGAGCAGCGCATCAACAGGAGACGGCCCTCGTCGACCGCGTCCCACCACGGCTGGGTGAAGTCGTCGGGAGTGGGGAGATCAAAGCGGGTCCTCGCCATTGCTGTCTCGTCTCTTCCTCGTTCGCGCTCAGATCGTCGTCTCGGTCGTTCCGGGCGGGCCTGTCGGGGCGCCCCGCCATGTTGACCCTGGCGAGCGCCATCGGCCATGCTGCCCGGGTTCCAGATCCGACGTCAACGTGGCGGCGCAGACCGGCGGCGGGCGTCGGGCACGAGGCTGTGAAGCAGAAGCAGGAGGACACCTGATGGGCATGCTCGAGGGCAAGACCGCCATCGTCAGCGGCGCCGGGCGCGGGATCGGGCGCGCCGAGGCCCTCCTGCTCGCCGCCGAAGGTGCCAAGGTCATCGTCAACGACGTCGGCGCATCACGGGCGGGCGAGGGCAAGGACGTGCACCCCGCCGAGCAAACCGTCGAGGACATCAAAGCGGCCGGGCGGCGACGCCCTGCTCAACAGCAGCGACGTGAGCTCGTGGACCGGGGCCGAGGCCCTCGTGGCACAGGCCGTCGACGCGTGGGGCCAGCTCGACATCCTCGTCAACAACGCCGGCATCCTCCGGGACAAGATGAGCTTCAACATGGACGAGTCCGACTGGGACGACGTCATCCGGGTCCACCTGAAGGGCCACTTCGCCATGTCGCACTTCGCCGCCATCCACTGGCGCAACCGCGCCAAGGCAGGCGAGGAGGTGTCGGGGCGCATCATCAACACCGCGTCCGAGGCCGGCCTCTTCGGCAATGCCGGACAGGCCAACTACGGAGCCGCCAAGGCCGGCATCGCGGCGATGACGATCATCCTCGGGCGCGAGCTCGAGCGCTACGGCGTGACCGTGAACGCCATCTCCCCCCGGGCCCGCACCCGCATGACCGAGGACCTCTTCGGCGACATGGCCAAGGCCGAGGAAGGCAAGTTCGACGCCTTCGCGCCCGAGAACGTGGCACCGCTGGTGGCCTTCCTGGCCTCGGACGAGGCGGCCGACATCAACGGCCAGAACTTCGTCGTGTACGGCGGATCCGTCTGGGTGATGCAGGGGTGGCAGCCCGCCGGCCAGGTCAAGCGGGACTCGGCGTGGACGCCCAAGGAACTGGCCGACAACAAGTCGACGCTGTTCGCCAAGCGCGACTCGGGCCTGCCCCCGTTCACGTTCTGATCCTCTGATCCCCCCGTGCTGCCTTGATCCTCTTGTCTTGAGGGTGCCCCGCTCGTCTTGAGGGTGCCCCGCCCGTCGCAGGGGCGGGGCTGGGTACGGTGGGCGCCGTGGCTCGACGCACGGTGGGTTGGCGGGAGTCCGTGGCCGTCGTCACGGGGGGCTCTCGGGGGATCGGCCGTGCCATCGCCGAGCACGCCGTGGCGGGCGGGGCACGGGTCGGGCTCATCGCCCGGGACCGCGACGTCCTCGAGGCCACCCTGGAGGCCCTCGGAGGCGCGCGCGCCGGAGCGGTCGCCGTTGCCGACGTCGCCGACCGCGCCCAGCTCGAAGGGGCGCTCGCCGAGCTGGCCGAGGCCCTCGGTCCCGTGGACATCCTCGTGAACAACGCAGGACTGGGAGCCGCCGGGCCGGTGGTGATGCTTCCGGTGGAGGCCATCGAGCGCGTCATGGCCATCAACTACCTGGGCACCGTGTACGCCACCAAGGCACTGCTTCCGGGCATGCTCGAGCGGCGGCGGGGCCACATCGTCAACGTGGCGTCGGTGGCGGGCCGCTTCGCGGCGCCCGGGGAGGCCGCCTACTCGGCCACCAAGTTCGCCGTGGTCGGATTCACCCAATCGCTGGCCCTCGAGCTGCACCGTTCGGGGGTCGGCGTGTCGCTGATCGACCCCGGCCCGGTCGACACCGGGTTCTTCGAGGCTCGAGGGGCGGACTATCAGCGGCGCTGGCCTCGCCAGGTGCCGGCGTCCCGCGTCGCGGCCGCCGTCATGGCGGCGGTGGAACGGGGCCGGTTCGAGGTCTTCGTCCCTCCCTGGTACCGGGGGGCGGGGGTGGTCCAGGCCGCCCTGTCCGGAGCGCTGCGCCTCGTGCCGCCGGTGGTGTACGGGATCACCCCGTCGGAGTCAGACGTGGCCGAAGCTCTGCGCGGCGCGGCGACCCTGCGGGAGCGGGCGGAAGGCGATCAACCATCCTGACAGGAATGTCAGGTACGGCGGCGGCGATACGGATAACCTCTGGCAGCCCGAGGGAACGGCGGAACACCCAGACGAGGGGGAGGCCCACATGATGTTCGCAGGACAAGGGAGCGGTTTGATCGGCGGGGCACGGCACCAGGTACGGCGGCGGTCGTCGAGCCTCGTCGCCCTCACCGTCATGGTGGCGCTCTCGCTGGCCGCGTCGGCGTGCAGCTCCGGCACCGCCAGTTTCAACAAGACCACGGCGAAAACCGACATCTCCAACAACTACGACTCGCTGTTCCACTTCACGACGGGGTCCGTCGCCTCCAAAGAGGCCGTCATCCAGGACGGCTCGTCACTCAAGAAAGCGATGGCCCAGGCGCTGGCGTCATCGGAGGCGAGCGCGGCGCACGGGGCCAAGGTCGACAGCGTGGACTTCCTGAGCAGCGCGGGATGCACCAAGGAGTCGCTGCCCAACCCGTGCGCCAAGATCAAGTACGACATCTTGGGGACGGGGGGATCGGCGATCCTGGCCGGCAACACCGGGTACTCGGTGATGATCAACGGCAAGTGGCTGGTGGCCAAGACCACCATCTGCACGCTGCTGGGCCTCTTCTACACGGCGGAGGGCAAGTCCGGGAGCCCGCCAGGCTGCTGAGGTCGACGGGGCGCTCCTTCCCCGGTCACGGGGGAGGAGCGCCTCGCTCAACACGGAGCGCCTTCGTCGAGTTGCCACGGGCCCCAGACACGGTGAGCGCCGGCCCCCGAGGGCCGGGCCTCAGACCTTGCTGGGGAGCAGGGCGGTCGCCTCGCCCACGACCTTCACCTCGCCGTCGCCGTTGGCCAGGCTGCACTCGAGGTCCACGAGGTTGCGGCCGTCCTCCACCCGCTTGGCCGTGACCACGATCTTGGTGGTGAGCTCCTCCCCCGGCCAGGTCTGGCGGGAGAAGCGCACCTTGTAGTGCGTGAGGTTCCCCGCCCCCACGTAGTCGGTGAGCGCCGTGCCCAGCAGGCCCATCGAGAACATCCCGTGGCCGAACACGCTGGGCTGGCCGGCCGCGGTGGCGAGGATCTCGTCGTGGTGCATGGGGTTGTAGTCCCCCGACGCCCCCGCGTAGCGCACCAGGTCGGTGCGACTCAGGGTGTGGTGCGTCGCCGGAGCCTCGTCCCCCTCCTTGACGTCCTCGAAATAGCGCGTGGCCTCGGCCATGTCCGGTCCCCTTCTCCCTGGTTCTCGCAGCTTGAGCGTCGTATCCGGGCCCTGTCAAACCGCCCAGACCGTGACGGGAGGACTCAACTCCCGGGCTCGGGATCACGGGGCAGCCCGAGGATGCGCTCGCCGATGACGTTGCGCTGCACCTCGCTCGTACCCCCGGCGATGGTCAGACAGCGCGCCGAGAGGAAGCCCTGGCTCCAGCGGCCGGCGTCGTCCTCGGTGGTGGCGCCCCGGGGGCCGAGCTGGATGAGCCCGAACTCCTGGAGACGTTGCTCGTGCTCGGCGCCGAGCAGCTTGCGCACGCTGGCCTCGGGACCGGGCTCGACACCCGACACCGACCGCAGCGTCGTCCGGGCGCCGAGCAGCGCCAGGGACTGCGCCTCGGCCAGCAGCGCCCCCGACTCCGTCGAGGACCACGGAGTCCTCGGTCCCGCCCGCCGTGATGCCCTTCAGGATCCCCTCGATCCCGAACCCCCACGTGGCTCCCGCGGCCATCGACACCCGCTCGTTGGCGAGGGTCGTACGGGCCAGGCGCCATCCCCCGTTCACCGCGCCCACCACGCAGTCGTCGGGAACGAAGACGTCGGTGAAGAACACCTCGTTGAACATGGCCGCGCCGGTGATCTCGCGCAGCGGCCGCACCTCGATGCCCTCGCTGTGCATGTCGACGATGAAGTAGGTGATGCCCTCGTGCTTGGACGCGTCGGGGTCGCTGCGGGCCAGGCAGATCCCCCAGTCGGCGCGCATGGCGATCGAGGTCCACACCTTCTGTCCGTTGAGCACCCAGCCCCCGTCGACACGAGTGGCGCGCGTGGAGAGGGCGGCCAGATCGCTGCCGGCGCCGGGCTCGCTGAAGAGCTGGCACCACACGAGCTCGCCCCGCAGGGTGGGCCCGACCCAGCGCTCCTGCTGCTGCGGGGTGCCGTGGGCGATGATGGTGGGCAGGGCCCAGGCGCCGACGGCGAGGTGCGGCCGGTGCACGCGGGCGGCGGCGAGCTCCTCGTCGATGACGAGCTGCTCGACGGGCCCCGCGCCACGGCCCCAGGGCACGGGCCAGTGCGGGGTGAGCAGCCCCGTGTCCACCAGGCGCCGGCGCCGCTCCTCGTGGTCCGGTGCCGCCGCCACCTCGGCCACCAGGGCGCGGACCTGCTCCCGGATGCGTTCGGCTTCCTCGGGGAGGTCGAGCACGAGCCGCCGCCGACTGCCCTCGAGCGCCGAGCGCGTGGCCTCCACCCGCAATCCGCCCCCTGGCCCCACCAGCTGGCGCAGCGTCAGGGCCCGGCGCAGGTGCAGGTGGGCGTCGTGCTCCCAGGTGAAGCCCATGCCCCCCAGGACCTGGATGCAGCCCTTGGCGCAGTCGACGTAGGCGTCGAGGGCGAAGGCCCCGGCCAGCACGGCCGCCAGCCGGGCCTGGGCCGCATCCCCGGCGTCGGCGGCCTGGGCGGTGTCCCAGGCCAGGGCGGTGACCTGCTCCACCGCCACCAGCATGTCGGCCAGACGGTGCTTGATGGCCTGGAACTGGCCGATGGGACGCCCGAACTGGCGGCGCTCGAGGGCGTAGCCGGTCCCCACCTCGAGACACCAGCGCGCCCCTCCGGCGCATTCGGCGGCGGCCAGCAGCGAGGGCCAGGTCCCGCACCGGCGGCGCTCGACACCGAGCGGAGCTGGCGCTCGGGGACCACCACCGAGCCTTCGACTGCGGACGGCGCCCACCCGCCGGGTGAGGTCGAGGCTGGCCAGCGGGGTCGGCGGTGACGCCGGCGCCGTCGAGGTCGAGGCAGCACCACACCACCGTTCGAGCGCTCCCGGCCCCGGCGCCCGCCGCGTCGGACCGGCACCGGCGCCAGCAGCCGTTTCGCCAGCATGGCGCCGAGCACCGGACCGACATCACCGGTCACGCGCAGGGTGCCGTCGCCGCCGCGTGCGCCGTCAACGACCCGGAGCCGGGCAGGGCCACGGCGGTGGGGGCGGCTCCCGTCGACCATGGGGCCAGCAGCGCCTTGCGCTGGGCGGTCGTCGGCCCCCGCCGCCACGATGGCGGCGGCCGAGCATGGTGGGGAGCGCCGGCCCGGGCATGACCGCCCGGGCCAGTCTCCTCGACCACCACGGCCAGCTCGAGCAGGCCGAAGCCCTGGCCGCCGTACTCCTCGGCCACGTGGATGCCCAGCCATCCCTGGCCGGCCAGCTCGTCCCAGAACGGCGGCATGGTCTCGGTCTCGGCGTCGAGCAGGGCCCGCGGCACCTCGGGCGGGCAGCGCGTCTCGAGCCAGCGGCGCACGGTGCGGCGCAGCTCCTCGTGGTCCTCCCCGATGCCGATGGGCATGCTCGGACTCTCCCGTCTGGTGTCGTGACCGGTGCGGCGGTGGTGCTCGTGTCCAGGCCGGTCAGAACCAGCCGATGAGGTGGTCGATCGACCACACCTGCCAGCCGTGGGTCCCCAGGACCACCGCGGCGGCCAGGATCATCATGAGGTTCTGGCCCTGCTCGGCCCAGTCGTGGATCATGAGGACGAAGTACAGGAGGTTGAGGGCGATGCTGGCGAAGGCGGCCACGGGGGTGAGGAACCCGAGGCTGAGACCCGAGCCCGAGCGACAGCTCGCTCATGAGGACCACCCAGGTCATGGCCTTCGGATGCGGCTTCACGACCGCGTCGAAGCCCTTGCCGACGACCTTCCACCGGTGCTTGGAGGCGATGTCGGCCGCCCAGTTGATCCCCGCCTGCCGCTTGATCCACGCCTCGAGGTTCTTGTGCCGGAAGCTCTCGAGCCACCACAGCCCCAGCCCGATGCGCAGGACCGCCGCCCACTGGGCCCCGGTGAGCAGGGAGGTCTTCACGCCGCTCGTTCTAGCACCGCCCGACCTGGGACTTCATCACCAGTCGTCACCCGCGCGGCGCGCCGGCGCGCCGGGAGGGTGACGCCCACCGTCAGCCGCGGTGGATCAGGTTGAAGCGCGACGTGACCACGGGCTCGCCGGTCGTGTCGTCGCGCCACACCGTCTCGGTGACGAGGAAGGTCATGGTCTTGCCCTTGGACTCCTTGGCGTAGGCGTCGACCACGTGGCCCTCGCCCACGAGCACGTCGCCCACGAACACGGGGCGGTGGTAGATGAACTCCTGCTCGCCGTGGAGGATGATGCCGCCCCTGGCCATGAGTGGGCCGATGACCTCGCCCATGGGGTTGCCCTTGGGCTTGTCGGCCGGCTGGTCCTCGGCGAACTCGCCCCACGTCTGCATGACGAAGGGATAGGTGGGCGGCACCGGGATGGCCGTCGAGGCCGGCCTCCGGCCGCGGCGCGGGGATCGCGGTAGACGCGGTTGGAGTCGCACACGGCGGTGGCGAAGTTGGCGACCGGCCCGCGCTCGACGACCACCTTCGACTTGCTCATGGGCTTGCCGATGATCTGCTCAGCTCGTCGTCGGACATCGTGTTCCTCTCCCTGGCGCTCGACCCCGTCGGCGACCGCGCATCTGTGCCGCCAATAGCGGGCGCCCCCCGATGCCGACCGCCGGGGCCCCTCCCCAGGACCACGGCCCTGCGATCGGCCCTGGACGGCGGCGCCGACGCCAATGGGACTTTGGTCCCTAGTGGGGAGCGGTCAGCGGAAGATACCGGGAGCCTCGTCGCCCGCTGCTTTCCCCGGCGGTGGCGAGCACCGGGACGGTGCCGAAATGCCCCCGGCCACCGCCCGGGCTTCGGACCGCCGGGCCCGCCTGATCAGCAGCCCCCACGGATCGGGCGGGCTCCGGCGTGCCCATCGTCGCGCCCCTGCTACCGTGCCGCGGCCCCGACACAGTCGGCGGCCCGACGACACGGCAAGGACGGCGATGCCCGAGTTCGAGACGCTCGGCTACGAGGAGTCCGACGGCGTGGCCTGGGTCACCCTCAACCGGCCCGACGTCATGAACGCCTTCAACACCACCATGCAGCGCGAGCTGCGCAACCTGTGGCGCTGGCTCCGGCGCCACGACGCCGTCCGGGTGGTCGTGCTCACCGGGGCCGGGGACAAGGCCTTCTGCACCGGCATCGACCGCTCCGAGGCCCTGGCCGAGGGCCCCGGGCCGGGCGCTCGGGCGGGCGGTCCGGCCCCGGCCGACGCGGACCCCATCGGCGACGACACCGTGCACATCGGCTCGGGCACGACGCCGTTCATGTTCGACGACCCCGGCGAGAACCTCGGCCCCAAGTCCAACGACCTGTGGAAGCCGGTCATCGCGGCGGTGAACGGCATCGCCTGCGGCGGGGCCTTCTACATGCTGGGCGAGGTCGACTTCATGATCGCCGCCGACCACGCCACCTTCTTCGACCCCCATCTCACCTTCAACATGGCGGCCTCCTTCGAGCCGCTGCAGATGACCGGGCCGCATGCCCTTCGGCGACCTCGTCCGGCTCACCCTGCTGGGGAGCGAGGAGCGCATGAGCGCCGCAGCGGGCCCTGCAGATCGGCCTCGTCACCGAGGTGGTGCCGGCCGACGAGCTGCGCGAGCGGGCCCAGTGGGCGGCGGACGTCATCGCCAAGGCGCACCCCGTGGCCGTGCAGGGAACCCTGCGGGCCCTGTGGGCGGGCCGCGAGCTGTCGCGCGGCCAGGCGCTCGGCCTCGGTGGGCCTTCGTGGGTCTCGGCAACGACCCCGAGGCCCTGGCCGAGGGCCAGGCCCGCTTCGCCTCGGGCCAGCGGGTGGACTGGCGCCTGCGCTGACGGGCACGCCCGGCGCGTCGACCCCGGCGGCCGGGCCGAGCCTCAGCCCGACGAGCAGGCCGATGGCGAGGGCCCGGAAGGCCCGGGCCCGGTGCGAGCGGGTGTTCTTCTCGGCCGGGGTCATCTCGGCGTAGGTCCGGCCGTCGCCCCCGTCGGGGACGAAGACGGGGTCGTAGCCGAAGCCGCCGCTGCCCCGCCGGCTCGGGCGCGATGGTCCCCTCGACCACCCCGTGGGCCACCACCTCGCGCCCGCCCGGGGAAGCAGGCCATGGCCACGGTCCGGAACCGGGCCCGGCGGCGCCTCGGGCTCGCGGGCGCCCGGCCGCGTCGAGCTCGGCCAGGAGCTTGGCCACGTTGTCGTCGTAGGTGGCGTGCTCGCCGGCGTACCGCGCCGAGTACACACCCGGGGCACCGCCGAGGGCGTCGACCTCGAGCCCGGTGTCGTCGGCGATGGCGGGCAGCCCGGTGGCCTCGACGAGGGCCATCGCCTTGAGCCGGGCGTTCTCCTCCAGGGTGTCGCCGGTCTCCTCCACCTCGCCGACCGACGCGGGCCGGGCCACGAGCTCGACGCGGTCACCCACCGTGTCGGCCACGAGGGCCACGATCTCGGCCGCCTTGTCGGGGTTGGCGGTGGCGAGCACCATGCGCAGCCGCCCGGTGGCGCCGACGCCGTTGCCGGCTCCCGTCGCCGGGGCTCGCTCACCGAGGGGCGGGGGCTCGGCCAGCGACGGCGCGCTGCGCGTCGAGCAGCACGGCGATGCCGTGCTCGGCCAGGTCCAGAGCTCGTCGAGCTCGCCGCGGGTGAAGGCCATGCCCTCGGCGGTGCCCTGCACCTCGACGAAGCGCCCCGACCCCGTCATCACGACGTTCATGTCCACCTCGGCGCGCGAGTCCTCGGAGTAGTCGAGGTCGAGCAGACAGGCCCCGTCGACGACGCCCACCGACACCGCGGCGCAGGCGTCGGTGAGCGGGTGCGACGACAGCATGACCCGTTGTGCACCAGCCGGGTGAAGCAGTCGTGCAGCGCCACGTAGGCGCCGCAGATCGACGCCGTCCGGGTCCCGCCGTCGGCCTGCAGCACGTCGCAGTCCACCGTCACCGGCAGCTCGCCCATGGCCACCAGGTCGGTGACGGCCCGCAGCGACCGGCCGATGAGGCGCTGGATCTCATGGGTCCGGCCCGACTGCTTGCCCTTGGCCGCCTCGCGGTCCGACCCGCTCGGCCGACGACCCCGGCAGCAGCGAGTACTCGGCGGTGACCCAGCCCTTGCCGCCGCCCCGCATCCAGGGCGGGACGCGGTCCTCGACCGAGGCCGTGCACAGCACCTTGGTCTTGCCCATCGACACCAGGACCGAGCCCGTTGGCGAACTCGGTGAAGTCGCGGACGAACGACACCGGGCGCAGGTCGTCGACGTCCCGCCCGTCGCGCAGCGCCGGGCGTCGGCGGATCGGTCACAGCGAGTAGCCCCGGCCCACGGCGGCCTGCGTCGACCGGGCCCCCGAAGGCCTCGGTGGCCTCGGCCAGGACCTCGGCGGCGCTGACCGTGGGCCACCGGTGGGTGACCACCAGACCGCCGGGCCCCGGCCGCCTCGGGCGTTCGCACCTGCTTCTCTGCCGCTCATGTGACTGGCGGGTCCCTTCGTGGTCCGTGATCGGTGTAGGTGGCCTCGCACAGGGCGAGGTCGAGGCCGGGGCCGAGCGCCGACAACGACCACTCCGGCCCGGAGTCGGCAGAGTAGCCCAGCGCGCCCGACGGCCCGTCGAGCGCGCGTCGGCCAAGGTCACCGGCGGATGGTCGGTGCGGCTGAAGGCGAGCCGCAGATCACCGACGTCGGCCCCATCACCGTCGCCCACCTCGTGCCAGTCGAGGATCCCCTCGACCTCCTGGGTCAGATGGGCCAGCACCCCGGCGCGGCGTACACCGGCACGGGGTCGCGGTCGAAAGCCGTACACCCAGCGCGCCGCGGTGATGAAGCCCTCGATGTCGCTGAAGTGGTCGTGGTGCTCGTGGGTGAGCACGATGGCCGACAGCGCGAGCGGGTCGGTGAAGCGCTGGAGGTTGGCGAAGGTCCCCGGGCCCGGCGTCCATCCACACCGAGGTCCCCGACGCCCACGACCGCACCAGGTACCCGCTGGCGGCCCCGCCCGCGGCCTGGTGGCTGCCGTCACAGCCGAGCACGGTGAGCGTGAGCACGGCTCAGCCCGACGCCGCGCCGGGTCGCGCGCCCCGAGCCCGGCCGCCCGGCGCCACGAGGTGCCGGCGTCGGCCACCGGCGGCGGGTCGGGCCACGACAGCCGCCGCACCTCGCCGAGCTCGCTCGCCGAAGAGCCGGCTCCCGACGGTGCGGAACCACTCGACGTCGCCCGACGAGAACACCCGCAGCGCGCCGGGCTGCCCGTCGGCCCCGACCCACGTCGGGCGCCTCGGCCGCGCCCAGGATGGCGCGCACCTCGAAGGCCGTCTCGTCGGCCGAGGACACGAGCACCACGTCGCGGCCCATGACGTCGGCGATGGTCCGGGCCAGGAACGGGTAGTGGGTGCACCCGAGCAGCAGGGCGTCGACCCCGGCGTCGCGCACCGGCGCCAGCAGCCGCTCGGCCAGCACGGCCACCTGGTCCGAGCGCGTCTCGCCCCGTTCGACGAACTCGACGAACCCCGGGCACGAGGCGGGAACGAGCTCGAGCGGGACGGGCAGCGCCGCCGATGGCGCGCTGGTAGGCGCCCGAGCGAGATGGTCCCCACCGTGCCCACCACGCCCACCCGCCGGTTGCGCGTGGCCCTGGCCAGGGCCCGCACGCCGGGGTCGATGACCCCGACCACCGGGCACCGGCAGCAGGGCGCGCAAGGTGTCGAGGCCGGCGGCCGAGGCGGTGTTGCACGCCACCACGACCAGCTTCACGTCGATCTCGTCGACCAGCCAGCGGGCGATCTGCACCGCGAACGACCGCACCTCGTCGAGGTCGCGCGGCCCGTAGGGATAGCGGCCGGTGTCGCCCACGTAGACGAGCTCCTCGTGGGGGGCGAGGTCGATCAGCGCCCGGGCCACGGTGAGCCCACCGAACCCGCTGTCGAACATGCCGATGGGACGGCCGTCCATCGCCCGAGGCTACGACACCGCCCGCGGCTGCACCGGGCCACGGGCAGCTGCCGGCCGGTAGCGGTTCAGCCGAGCGGGAGCTGCGGGGCGTCGGCGAGCGAGGCCTGCCCGGTCTTGCGCCCCCCGACGGGGAAGACCTGCTCGGGGAGGAACGACCGCACCCGGTCCTCGCCGGGCCGCCCGCCGATCACCTCGACCGACTCGGCCCCGTTGCGCTCGTTGCGCACGTAGCCGAGGAACCGCCACGCCGCGCCCCGCAGCACGCGGCCCCTCGATCTCGACGGGGTCGCCCGCGCCGCAGCCCGTTCCACTCCTCGCTGCGGTGCAGGTGCTCGGGCAGCGCCTGCACCTTCGCCTTGGCGGTCGGCTTGCGGGTCACCGGGCGCCTCGCCGGCCCGGTGGCGGGCGTCGACCTCGGGGCGGAAGTCGGCCATGCCCGAAACCTATACCGTGTCACCTGGACCGGACGCGACTAACGGACCCGCGCGACGGGGTAGGTCCCGAGAACGAGCAGTCGGACCAGCAAGGCGACAGGAGCACGAGATGGCGAGCGAAGGGCTGCACGAAGCGGCGGAGCTCCTCGACGAGGAGACCATCGACCACCACCGGGCCATGACCTCGCTGTGCGAGGAGCTCGAGGCCGTCGACTGGTACGACCAGCGGGTCAAGGCCACATCCGACGCCAGCCTGGCCGCGGTCCTCGCCCACAACCGCGACGAGGAGAAAGAGCACGCCTCGATGACCCTCGAGTGGCTCCGGCGCCGGGACCCCACGCTCGACCAGCACCTGCGCACGTACCTGTTCACGCACCGAGCCCATCACCGAGATCGAGGCCGAAGCCGAGGCGGGGCTCGGCCCCGACGATGACGCATCGGCGCCCGGTGCGGCTCGGGGTCGCTCGGGCATCGGCAGCCTGAAGGGACGCGAATGCATGAACCACCTCCACCGAGACCTCGCCCCCATCGCCGACGCGGGATGGCAGGCCATCGAGGACGAGATCAAGCCCCGCCTCGAGACCCATCTGGCGGCCCGCAAGCTGGTGGACTTCGAGGGCCCCTGGGCTGGACCCACTCGGCCACGCTCTGGGCCGGATCACGTCGATCGCCGGCCCGTCGCCCGACGTCACCGGCTCCAACGCCGGGTCCTGCCCCTGGTGGAGCTGCGCGCCGACTTCGTCCTGCGGCGCAGCGAGGTCGACGACGCCGAGCGGGGCGCGACCGACCTCGACCTGCCCGGGCTCGAAGAGGCGGGGCGGCGCATCGCCCTGGCCGAGAACACCGCCGTGTTCCACGGCTACGCGGCCGGCCAGATCCAGGGGATCACCGAGAGCACCTCGCACGCCGCGCTCACGCTGTCGGCCGACCCCGAGCACTACCCCACCGCCGTGGCCGAAGCCGTCGACGTGCTGCGCGGGGCGGGGATCGGCGGCCCCTACGGCCTCGCCCTGTCGCCGGGCATCTACACCGAGATCGTCCACACCGCCGAGCACGGCGGCCATCTGCTCCTCGACCACCTCCGCCAGATCCTGGGCGGCCCCCTGGTGTGGGCGCCGGGCGTCGAGGGCGGCATCGTGCTCAGCCTGCGGGGCGGGGACTTCGTCTTCGAGTCCGGCCAGGACATCTCCATCGGCTACGCCTGGCACGACGCCGAGACCGTGGCGCTGTACCTCGAGGAGAGCTTCAGCTTCCGGGTCCTCGAGCCCGACGCGGCGGTGGCCCTGCGCAGCAAGGCCAAGAAGAGCTGATGGCGGGAAGAAGCAAGAGGAGCCGACCACACCAAGAAGAAGGGCCGAGCAAAGAAGGGCCGATCACACAGAAGAAGGTCCGAGGGAAGTAGGGCGGATCAGAAGTAGATCGTCCGCTTGGCCCGCTCGACCACCACGTCGAGGTCGTCGGTCCAGGCCCCGGTGGACAGGTACTTCCAACCGCCGTCGGCCGACACCACCACGATCACCCCGGCCTCGATGGCCTGCGCGCACTTGGCCGCCCCCGCCATGGCCGCCCCCGACGAGATCCCGGCGAACACCCCCACCTCGGCCAGCCGCCGGGTCCACTCCACCGACTGGCGGGGCCCAACCATGGTCTTGCGGTCGAGCAGCTCCGCGCCGCCGAGGTCGGTGAAGATGGGAGGGATGTAGCCGTCGTCGAGATTGCGAAGACCGTCGACCATCTCCCCCGCGGGGGGCTCGACCGCCCACACCTCGACGGCCGGGTTCCGCTCCTTCAGAAACCGGCCCACGCCCAAGCAGCGTGCCCGAGGTCCCCAGGCCGGCCACGAAGTGGGTCACCTCGGGGCAGTCGCGCCAGATCTCGGGGCCGGTCCCCTCGTAGTGCGCCTTGGGGTTGGCCGCGTTGGCGTACTGGTAGAGAAAGACCCATTCGGGGTGCTCGGCGTGAATGCGCTGCGGCCATGCGCACGGCCCCGTTCGATCCCTCGCCGCCCGGGCGACTCGATGACCTCGGCGCCCCACACCTCGAGCAGCTGGCGGCGCTCGACCGACACGTTCGACGGGCAGCACCACCTTGAGGTGATATCCCTTCACCCGGCCACCAGGGCCAGGCCGATGCCGGTGTTCCCCGACGACGGCTCGAGGAGGATGTCTCCCGGGTGCCAGGCGGCCGTCCTTCTCGGCCTCCTCCACCATCGACAACGCGATGCGGTCCTTGACCGACCCGCCGGGGTTCTGGCCCTCGAGCTTGATCAGGATGCGGGCGTCGGGGTTGGGGCTGAGCGCGCTGACGTCGACCAGGGGGGTGTTGCCGATGAGGTCGAGGATGCTCGTGACCCGGGCCATGTGACGGTGTCCCGTGCAGCGTCTGTCGGGGGACGGCGACCTCAGCCGCCGGCCACGGCGGGCAGGATCGAGACGGTGACGCCGTCGGCCACCTTGGTGTCGAGCTGCTCGAGGTACCGGACGTCGTCGTCGTCGACGTACACGTTCACGAACCGGTGCAGGGTCCCGTCTTCGGTGAGCACCTGGCCCGGCCATGCCGGGATAGCTGCGCACCAGGTCGGCGAGGACCTCTCCGATGGTGGAGCCCTCGGCGATCACCGCCGATCTCCCGCCGGCGTGCTGACGCAGGACCGTGGGCAGCCTCACTTCGACGGCCACGATGTCCTCCCCGGTCGGAGGCCGCCTGGCACCGCCGGGTGCACAGGGGGCCGAGTGAATGTTGATGACTCCGGTCAGCATTCTACCGGCCCACCGGGGATCGGGCACTACCGGGGATCGACCACCACCAGCTCCTCGTCCACCACGTCGCCGTGGACGCGATAGGAGCGCAAGGTCGGGTGGGTGTCTCGCAGCGACACGATGCACGTAGTGCCAGCCCGGGTCGGGGGCCTGGGCGATGTCGGTGGGCGACGGATAGGCGTCGGTATGGGTGTGGGAGTGGAAGACGCCGATGATCTCCATGCCCCGGGACTCGGCGTCGCGATCGGCCCGGAGGTGGTCACCGGGATCGACGGTGTAGAGCTTGGCCGAGGCCGCCGGTTCCGGGTCGGATAGCAGCGGGCCACCTCTCCCGAGCCGAGGTCGCCCCCGAGCAAGCCGCACGCCTCGTCGGGCAGCCCGCCCAGGCAGTGGCCCACGATCTCTGCGTACACGTTGGCGGGAAGCCGGAGCATCCTCATCGAGGGTAGCGGTGACGTTTCCGCCCGGCACGGACCGATGGACCGGGGCAGGCGGGTACCGTTCGCCGGATGGCAGCTGCCAAGGGCCCGGGTCGGCGAGCGCCACGGCGCGTCCCCGACGACGGGAGCGATCGGATCAAGACCGTGGCCCGCAACCGCCGCGCCCGGCACGAGTACGACATCCTCGAGACCTACGAGTGCGGGCTGGCCCTACAGGGCAGCGAGGTGAAGTCCCTGCGGGCCGGGCGGGTGACCCTTGCCGACGCCTACGCACGGGTCGAGGGAGGCGAGGCGTGGCTGCTCGGGGTGCACATCCCTCCCTACGAGCATGCGGCGGGATTCGGTGCCCATGATCCCGAGCGCCGGCGCAAACTGCTCCTGCACCGCGACCAGATCGACGAGCTCATGGGCCAGACCCAGCAGAAGGCTCTGACGCTCGTGCCCCTGTCGATCTACTTCAAAGAGGGCCGGGCCAAGGTGGAGCTGGCCCTGGCCCGTGGCCGGCGCCTGTACGACAAGCGCCATGCCATAGCCACGCGCGACGCGGAGCGCGACGCGGCCCGCGAAGCGCGCAGCGCGGCGGGCAAGAGTGTCGGGCGGGGAGCCCGCAAGGAGTACGACTGAGGGTGGTGCTGCGGCGCGACGGGATTGATCGGAACCCGACTCGGCCGTCGCCCAGGATTGTGCCCTGTCACTCCCCCGTCCCGGTACGCCATACCCCGGCGGTAGGATTGCCTGCAACAGCCACAGGGGGTGATCGGTTTCGACTTTGGTCGTCAATTCGGGAGAAGCGAGCCGTGGTCTCCGGAGCCACGTTAAAGAGCCGGAACAAAAAAATAAACGCGAATACTGATTTCGCGCTGGCTGCTTAATACGTAGCCCGTCCGTCCGGTCTTAGCCCTCACGGGCCGGTAGCGGGCGTCATCTAGTGGGGCTTACCCGGGCGGTTCCGTCGACTGGCCGCCGGGGAAACTAAAAGTCGGCTGGGGACCCTCGAATACGCCGGCGGCGGCGAGGGTCCCGAGACTTAGCCACCGGCTGCGCTCGGAGAAGGCCCGATGAGAAGCCGAAGGACGCGGGTTCGATTCCCGCCACCTCCAAGAGCGTTTTGGCTGCGAAGCAGCAGGTCAGAACGTTGTTGGAGGTGCACCGATCTCCCTCAGGACACGTGTAGGACACAAAACGTTTCTTCCTGATTGCGCCAGGACCCCCACTGCCCGGTGTCTCGGGCAGCGCACGACCACCCCCACGTTGTCCCGCGGTGGCCCGAAATGACCGGGGTTGACCGTGATGTCTTAGGCCTCGTCCTCCAGCACTCTTCGTAGTTCGTATCTGAGCCTCCACAGCCGCCGCTGCACGTCCTGAACCTCCCTGAGCAGGGCCATGGCCTGTTCACGGTCCAGGACCCCCGGCGTTTGGGGGTTCAGCATGGCGATACTGCGCCTCAGGGATTCCACCGGCTGTCCTGTTCGTGACGCTTCTGGGCGCAACACGGTCAGCTGGCTAACGGCGGCTCATACACGCCGTTAGCGCACCGGTAGTTGAGGATGTCGCAGGTTTGATAGCGGTTGCACACCAGGGTGTTTGTAGCGCGTAAATCACGGTTTCACACGACCTTCCCAATCCGTTCACATGGTCCTGGATACGCCTCGGCAGGGCTGTCGGCGTTGGTAGGCCTAGACGGGCAGGGTCAAGCTCATACGCCGGCGAACTGAGACAGGGCGCAACAGCCGAGGTCATGATCCGGGAGCATGGGTGACTCGCTTAGCTGAGCCCGTACCCAACACGCTACGCAGACACCGCCACGAAAGTGCTTTCGATCACGATTTCCTGACCTGCGGTAGGCGCTCGTTGAGGTCGTGGCGCCGTCGTGGTGCTCGTCACTGCGCTTCGGCTGAGCGGCCCTCTCATGTCCGCGCCCTGAACTTGCGCACGCTGGCGGCGTGGGTGCCGTGTATACCGGGCGGCAAATCAAGCTAGACATCCCACGTCCGTAAGGCGTCAAGCGGCATGGACTGACGCGCTCGGCCAGGCAGTCAGCTCGTCGTAGAGCACATCCCGTTCGAGGCAGATGTGCAGAAGCCCCACCAGGCGGTTGGCCAGTTGGCGTAGTGCCTGGCGGTGAGTCTTTCCTCTGGCTCGGAGCTCGTCGTAGTAACGCCGTGCCCCTGGGGATCTGGTCAGTGCGCAGAATGCCCACTGATCGCACGCATCGGCCAGTCGGCGGTTTCGGGCGAATCGGGCCAGCACCACCCGGCTGTGGCCCGAAGCCTTGGTGATGGGCGACGTGCCGGCGTAGTTCTTGCGAGACTTGGGACCGGAGAAACGGGTCCGGTCATCACCGAACTCGCCCAGCACCCGAGCGCCGAGGACCGTCCCCAGTCCTGGCAGGGAGAGGACGACCTTGGCGTCCGGGTGCTGCTCAAAATGCTCCGACAATCCCGTCTCGAGCTCGTCGATCTGGGCGTTGAAGCTCGAGATGAGAACCAGGGCCGAGCGGGTGATGAGCCCGTGCGCCTTGGCGAGGACGGCCGGCGCCTCGAGCTGCTCGACCCGCAGGGCCGCCTGGATCTCTTCGGTCCGGCGCTCGACGTTGCGGGTCCGACCACCTCGGCGCAGGGCCGATGCGATCTTCGAACGTGACAGCCCCCGGCCGAGCTCGGGAATGGGAGCGATCTCGAGGACAGCCAGGGCGTCTGAGCTCGACAGATCAGTGCCGAAGGCCGCAATCGCCCCGGGGTAGTACTCCCGCAGCGCCGAGCGCAGGGTGTTGAGCTGGCGCTGGCGCCCCCAGATCGCACTCTGATGAGCCCGGGCCAAGAGCTTCACCCCCTCGGCCAGATCGGAGTCACCGGCCACGGGGCGGTGGTTGTGGCGATCGGTGCGGACCAGGTCGGCGAGGACCTTGGAGTCCCCGGCGTCCGACTTCGCCCCCGACACCGCATGGCGGTCCCGGTAGCGGGCTGACGCCATCGGGTTGACGGCATACACCTCGTAGCCGGCCGAGACGAGGGACCCGACGAGCAGGCCCCGGTCGATCTCGATGCCGACGATCACCACATCGTCATCGTCGACAGCGTGCGCGGCGACAAGGGCATGAAGCTCTCCGATGCCCGCCACGCTGTCGGGCACCCGGCGTTTACCGAGCACCGTTCCGTTCTCGGCCATGACGCAGACGTCGTGATGGTCCTCGGCCCAGTCCACTCCCACAAAGAGCACCGCTCCTCCTCTCGTACACGAGCCCGAGGAGATGCGCAGCGACCTAATGGATTAGTGCTCGAGGCACGACACCCCACCAGCTGTCTGTCTCCTCACCAACCCGACGGGGCACGCTCTAGCTATAGGGCTCGGAGCCCGGGCGGACCAAGTGCTCCCATCAGGCGGCTCGGTGACCAGCTTCTCTCGAAAACCGGTCCCGTCCCATTAGGCGGCGCGGCGGGGCGCTCCTGTACCTGGCCCTTGCTTGCGGCAGCGCGCTCGGTGGTAGTCAGTACGAACGGACAGCGCAGCACGCAAGGGCGCAATCCGTGACAGATGGAAATGTCATGGTGACACGCCTTGCTGCCATGCCTTCAGGATTACCTGTCACTAACCGTTGGCACGGTATTCCACAAGACTCGAGGATGACGCTCGACGACGGCTGTGCTAAATAGTTCCAAAGCAGAAGAGGCCAAGACCCCGCCGCTTCTCAGCAGACGAACTCAAGCGTCAAGAGTCGAGAGCCCTCGTACAGGGGTGTTCCATGTGTCACGGCCTCCATTCGATTCGGGTGCGACGAGAAGTCCGCTCGGACCCTTACCCAACGCATTGGGTAGGTAGGAGACGCCTGAGGCGTTTCGGCATCTCCGCGCGACTTGTAACCGCCGGAATCACCGGAGGTATGGTCACCACCATTCTCATCGCTACCCTTGGCCCTGGAGCGGCCGGAGCGGTCACGAACGCACACACGAAGACGGCGAAGTCGGGGTTCGCTGGTTACGAAGCCGTCTCTGCAACGGTGACCTCGACGTCAGCCACGGTGACGCTCCCGTCATTCACCTGCAAAAGCAAGAGCGACGAGGTCACTACACAACTCGATGCCTATGATCCGAACCGGTATCAGTTAGTCAGCTATGTCTACATCACCCTCGGTTGTTCCAAGGTGAAGCACCACAGGGGCTTTGTGACGCAGTTCACCCCTTATCTCGCCACACCCAGCGTGTTGACCTCCCCCACCATGAGCTTGCATGCCGGGGACGTCATCACGTTCTCGGTGACTTGTGGCCCAGCTGGCAACACCTTGTCGATCGACGACCAGACCACTAGCGCTATCGAGACTGCGTCGTCATCGGTTCCGAGCAGCTGCTCGGCAGTCTTGGTGGGGGACTTTGCGTGGCCCAAGGGCAAACTTACGTCGCCCAAGGGCACGGGTGCAGAACCACTCCCGTTGTTAGGGTCGTTCAACTACGCGAATGTGCTGATCAACGGCTCACCGCTCGGCTCGCTCAGCTCCGCAAAGTACAACTACTACGAAGGCAAGAAGAACGTCATCACCACAGGTGCCCTCACCGATGGAGGAAGGGCGTTCACAGCTAGCCAGGGAGCGTAAATATCGCTCTAATCGTGGTCAGCCCGGCGGGAGGCGGGACCTCAGAAAAGCAGTGCACGGGTTCTTTATGGCACCTGATATTGAGGCGCCGTGGTGGAGTACAACGGGAGGATTTGCAAATGACGATCCGTTCTCTCAGTCGAGTGCGCTTGGGATTGTCGCTGGCAGCAGGGGTGCTTGCGGGGATCGGGATACTGATCCCTGCAACGCCGGTGGCGGCCAAGGTCGCGGCGGCCACGTTCTCCGGTGCTGCACCCGGTTCGGTGACCTCCGCGTGGTCGGCCAAAGTGTCATTTTCGCCGGGCCTCACCAAATCCGGTGGTGGCACCAACCCCTCTGAACTGACGCGGGGCAAGACGTCGAGTTGCAAAACCAGTGACTCCGTGGTCAAGATCACCAAGGGCAAAGTGACTGGGTCGTTTGCCAGCTCTCCGGTGGCCTGCCCATTCACCCTCACCCACGTCGCGGCCTCGCTCACCATCTCGTGGACGGGCAAGGTCAACGGCATTGTGGGCGCGACTACCTACGCCGGCAAGGCAAGCTTCACACCTACAACAGTGACCGCCACTCCTTTTGCGGGCACTGCCACCGGATCGTTCGCGGGTGATGCAAAGATGGCTGTTGAGGAGCCGGCGGTCTTTCCCATAATACGGTGCAAACGCAGTACGGGCAGCATCACGAAGGTGCGCCTCAACGGCACCATCACGGTAGGGACGACCTCCACTTCGACCTCGTCCAGCCCGGGCGCCTTGTGGTTCACAAACAGAGGCGGTAACTCTATCGGCCGCATCACCACCTCGGGAACCGTCACCAACTACGCCGACTCGACTATCGACGAGCCGACTGGAATAACACAAGGCCCAGACGGCGCCTTGTGGTTCACAAACCAGACCGGTGGCACCTATGGCGGTGGCTCAATCGGTCGCATCACCGGTTCCGGTCAGGTGTCGAACTACGAGGACTCAGCTGCAGGGGTCAACATGAATGCGCCGACGGGGATCACACTGGGTCCAGACGGTGCCTTGTGGTTCACAAACGCCAGTGGTGATGTTGGCCTGGGCCGCATCACCACCTCGGGCGGCCTCTCTCACGTGGGGGACGCCGGGGGATTCGGGGTCACTGTCGGACCTGACGGCGCTCTGTGGGCGACGTGGGGGTCCTTTTTAAGCAGACCCCCGCAGATTCTCAGAACCACAACAGCCGGCCAGGTCACGGGATTTACCAACTCAGGGATCAGTAACCCACGGTGGATCACAATGGGTCCAGACGGTGCCTTGTGGTTCACAGACGATGGCGGGCCAAGCGGCTGGATCGGGCGAATCACAACATCCGGCGCGGTCACGACATTCACAGATCCCACAATCTCCGAACCCAATGCAATCACGGTGGGTCCTGACGGTGCCTTGTGGTTCACAAACTACACCGGGGGCCCGTCAAACACCGGCTCGATCGGGCGAATCACAACGTCCGGCGCGGTCACGAACTTCACCGATGCCACGATTGATGCGCCGACGGGGATCACACTGGGTCCTGACGGTGCCTTGTGGTTCACAAACGCTGGCGGGGGCCCGTCAAACACCGGCTCGATCGGGCGAATCACAACGTCCGGCGCGGTCACGAACTTCACCGATGCCACGATTGACGGGCCGACGGGGATCACAGTGGGACCCTGATCAAGACCCCGGTGGATTACCGACCACGAGTGGATGACACCGGGGACACGCCCACGAACTTGGGGCAGCGGTGAGCAGGGTCTGGCTAGTGCAGGACACGGTGCTGTTATGGTCGCCGCTCGCCCCGACGAGGGCAGAACGCCGCCACGTTCGGAGCATGCTGGCTCGCTCGGAAGAACAGAGACCGAGACCCGGCCAGCAGACTGTTGCACGCCCAACGGTGGTCTTTAAGCCCGTGCAGCAAGTCCGGCTTGTTAGGCTCAGCCGCGAGCGAAGGATCGGCAAAATGAGACTGCGAGTGGAATGGAGTCAACCAGTTCCCATGAGTCGAGACCGAACGGGAAGCAAATCTATGCCGACCCTGATTGGGAAAAGGTGCCCAACGTACCTGGGGTTTATGTCTTCGGGCGCCGTTGGTGTCCGCGATTTTTGAATCTGAATCGCCCTGGGTTCGGTAGAGGCTTTTCTGTCGGGGATTACGCGACCCGAGGGTCTTCGCTCTTGGCACGGTAATGGTTCGCTTCGTACTCGGCTGGCGGGATCTTCCCGCAGGCGCTGTGGAGCCGGCTCTGGTTCCACCAATGGACCCAGGCGGCCGTCGCGAGCTCGACCTGTTCGATCGTCTTCCACGGACCACGGCGGTAGATGAGCTCGGCCTTGTAGAGGCCGTTCACGGTCTCGGCCAGGGCGTTGTCGAAGGAATCACCTTTTGATCCGACCGAGGTGACCGCGCCCTCCTCGGCCAGGCGCTCGGTGTAGCGGATAGCCAGGTATTGTCCGGGCTCAATCGATCGTGGCAACACGGGCTTGTTGGACTAACAATAGGTGGTCGTTGAATGCCTCGGCGGGCGTCTTCCAACCGGGTATTTTGCGGGGTCGGTTGTTGAGCGTTGCGGCGACAGCCTCGATATCCTCGGCGTCCCAGCGCGACAGGTCAGTCCCCTTTGGGAAGTATTGGCGCAGCAGTCCGTTGGTGTTCTCGTTGGAGCCTCGCTGCCAAGGACTGCGTGGGTCGGCGAAGTAGACCGGGATGCCCGTCTCGACCTTGAATGCCGCGTGTTGGGAGAGCTCCTTGCCGCGGTCCCATGTCAATGAACGACGAAGGTGCTCGGGCAACACGGACATCGTCGATGCCGAGCGCGTCCTTCATGGTGACTGCCCCATAGCCGGCAAGCGCCGGCCCGTTCTTGACGCTGTGCTTGTGGTGGTAGCCCTCTTCGCGGGGCAAGTGGATCAACATGGTGAATCGGGTGGTCCGTTCGACCAGGGTGCCGACTGCAGAACGCTCAAGGCCGATGAGGAGGTCGCCCTCCCAGTGCCCGGGCACTGCACGGTCGTCGGCCTCGGCCGGGCGCTCGCTAATCAGCACGTCAGAGGTGACGTGTGCCCATGGTTTCTGGCGAGACCTGGCCTTGGGGACCCGCAACGCCCGCCCGGTCCGCAGGCAGGCCACCAGCTCGCGCTTGAGCGCACCGCGGCCTTGGACGTAAAGCGCCTGGTAGATCGCCTCGTGACTGATCCGCATGGACTCGTCCTCGGGGAAGTCGACCGGGAGCCGTTTCGCGATCTGCTCCGGACTCCAGGCTTTCACCCAGCGGCGATCCCGGCGATGCGGCTTGTTCCTGCCCTTCCAGGCCGGACCCTCCGGTCCAACGGGACGACCATCGGGCCTACGCACCGCACCAGACAGGCGGTCCTGCACGTACTCGCGCAGCCGATCGTCGGCTGCCAACTTCGCCACCTTCGGGCGTCGGGCCCGACGCTCGGCATGCCATTGGGCGGTCGACGCCTTGTATTCGAGGCGAAACGTCCGCGTCGACGCGTTGCGCCGGAGCTCGCGAGAAATCGTCGAGGGGTCCCGGCCTATTTGGCGGGCGATCTCCCGAACACCCAGCTTCTGCGCGTGCAACATCGCGATGTCCTCACGTTCGCCAAAGGACAAGTAGCGACCGGAGACTGTCGGAGGTAGGCACGGGTTCACGCCACCAGCGTGACGGAACCACCTATAGACAACGGGGGATGACACTCCGGCCTCATTCCCGGCGTCTTCCATCTTGACCCCTCGAGCGATCGCCGCCCAGAACCTGACACGGTCCTCACGCCATGCGATCGTTGGCGCACCCGGTGACGGGATCTGCCCCCGATACAGCTGGACCTGCCGCTGTCGCTCGCGCATCGTCGCCATGTGTCACCTCCGTCGTCGAGGTGTTGCGACGGCAGATTGAATCCGCCTTGACTGCCGCGATCGCTGTGATGGACCAGGTCGCCGAGGTCGTCTGCCGAGCGGGCCCAGATGGCCATCTCAAGGGCATCGAGGGCGAGGTCGGCTCGCAGGCTCTTCGAAACTCGCCACCCGACGATGGCTCGGCTGAAGACGTCGGTGATGAACGCCACGTAGCAGAACCCCGACCACGTCGACACGTAGGTGATGTCCGCCAGCCACAACCGGTTCGGGGCCACGGCGGTGAACTGTCGCTCGACGAGATCGGCGGGCCGAGTCCCGGCGTCGCCGTCGGTGACGGTGGTCCGTTTGAACTTGCCCCGGCGCACACCACGCAGCCCCAGGTTGCCCATCAGCCTCCCGACACGGTCCCGGCCGACGTCGACGCCTTCACGCTGGAGCTGGGTCCAGACCTTGTCGACGCCATAGACGTCGAAGTTCTCCTGATGCACCCGGACGATCTCCGGTTCGAGCTCGGCATCACGGACGGCGCGCTCAGACAGAGGACGAGTGATCGCCGCGTAGTAGGTGGAGGGGGCGAACTGCAGGACCCTGCAGATCGGCTCGACCCCGAACTCCTGACGGTGTGTCGTGATGTAGCGAACTACTTGGCTGGGCGGTCGAGCTCCGCCGCGAAAAAAGCTGACGCCGATTTCAAGATGGCATTCGCCCGTCGGAGCTCCCGCAGCTCCTTCTCCAACTCGGCGATCCGGCTCTTGTCTTCAGTCGTCACCCCAGGACGGGAACCGACGTCGATCTCGGCCTGTCGGACCCAGTTTCGAAGGGTCTGCTCGCCGATCCCGAGCTGGCGGGCGATGCGGGCCACGACACCCCACCGCTCTCCGGTCTCGGCGATGGTCTCAGCGACCATCCGCACGGCCCGCTCACGCAACTCGGGTGGGTACTTCGCTGAGGGTGGTCTCTTGTCTGGCACGGCTCCAACCTTTCCAAAGGTTCAGAGCCTCCATGAAACCCAGGGCGATTCACAGCGACAACCCACCCCGGCGATCAACTGGGGAATTTCAGTGATCGAGAGTGGGGAGTTTCCGAGATCGGCGGCACCGCCGAGGAGCTCTGGGGCGAGGTGGCCCTGAGCCGTCGCACGCCAGACGTCCCCAAATCCTCCTCTACGTCCCGAAAAAAGCCCGCTCGGGGCGTTCGCCGTTGAGGAATCCGTTTCAACACCTAAGGCGGTACGGACACTCGTCCAAAACCGGGCGCCTCGTTGATGATCATTCACCACTCGGCGGTGCGGTATCACCGCCCTCTTGCTCGGAATCCTCTTGCTCGGCTGTCGGCATCTCAATATTCAAGTAACGAGCCAACGCTCCAAGGGCGCCTGGTGGATCCTTCTTGAACTCCTCGCACTTCTCGCCAACGACTCTCTTTAGGTTGTCAACAAATGCTTGACTTCCTGGGGAACTGAATGTGTCTGAATAGGTCGATGCGATGGTGGCAAACCACTGGACTCCATCCCAGTTGTCATGATTGACGAGCCGCTCAACAACTAGCGGCAAGTCATTATGGGTACGAAACAGTTGCTCACCGGCAAGGAAGTCACCGTAGACCTCAAACAGCTGAGAATTGACTTGGTCACGCGCCTCCAGCTTCACCGCGACCTGGACTGCCAACGTCGTACGAGCCGAATCATCCAACAACGCAACCAGTCCAGAAAAGACAGCGGAGGTAGGTGCCCATACAGATTGCCCATCAGCGAGCATCACTGCATGATCAAGAAGGGCATCACTGAGACCAGAGGGCGTTCTATTGACGAGTTGCCGTTCTCCAGAGGCGATTGCCAAGTCGATCAATGGCCCGCCGGCCGGACCACTTAGCTCCGATAACCATTCGTCCTTGGTCGCCGCACCTACCGTATTTCGAGCCAATTCTTCAATCTGATCTTTACCGTTCAGCTCGTCAAAGCCCTCCAACATAAGTGCGGTTAGGGCGAAGGATGGGTCCTTGATTTCGGCCAAAATCTTCGGCAACTTTGTCACGTCCTGTAGTTCGCTTCTGAGAACGATCTCATAGTCACTGTCGCCGAGGGCCTCGATTAGCAAGCTGCGGTTGTTGATGAACTGCTCGGCGGTGAGCCTCAAACTCCTGGCTGCGAATAAGCCCTTGAGCTGCTCCTTTACCCAGGGAGAGATCGAAGCGTCTTCGGCAAGCCGCTCGAGCAATAGAGGTACTGCGCGACTTTCATGGCGTGCAAGCCACTCACCCTGAGCCGCAACCAGCCCAATGTGCCCTGGGGGGTTAGTGAGTGCCTCTCGCAGGCGGTCAATACCAGCGCCCGAGTCTCGGTTAACTGTTGGCGTGAAAGTGCTCGATCGCACCTCCAAGTACAGCATTGAGGCCAGCGCTGCTGCTGCATTCCACTGATTGTTCGCGGTCCTCCAGAAATAGTGCATCAAGGTGCCATCAGTGGCCAACTGGCCAAGAGGCTCGTCGTTCGGCCGGTCCGCAGCAACGAGATCGATGATGCCCAGCGTTGCCTCAAGCCGAACTTGATCACTTACGTCTTCATTGAGCCAGTTGCCAATGCCTCTCTCTACAGCACCAGCATCGACTTGATCCCTGCGCGATACCAACACTTCGACCGCACGGAGTGCCTGCATTGCGTCTTTCGTCGTAACGTGATCCACAATCATTGACGAGATATCAGCCGGATTGAGATCAACCGCAATGATCCCCCGGCCGCCTTCCGCTTGACTAGCGTAAAGAAGGTCGCCAACGTGGGAACAACACTGTCCGTCTGTACGCGCAACGAGACACGCAGCGCCCTGAGTGAAATCTCCCTCTGACCCAGGGAGTTGGCAAACGATGCCAATCCCTCGATGTCGGACTTGTCTCCGACCGGCTCGACCCGGTCGAATACAAGCTGGCTTACATCGCTACTCTCAAGGAGCCCGGCTATTGCGGCTAATCCGAGACCGCTGCGATCTCCTGTAAGTCTCCAGGAGGGCACTCGCCGCACTGACGGAAGAAGCTCGTTGGAGATCCAAGGGCGCAACTTTGTGTCGGGCAGCAGCCCTGCGTTATCTAATGTGTCAATGTTCGTTGCTAATTGCGTCGCACCGTTGTCAGCCCAGCCATCTACTGGGAACGACTCAAGTACGTCAATGAAGCCCGCGTACTCGGCAAGCTCCTTCACCCTCGCCGAATCGCCTCCTGCCAGGGCCCGGCTAAGGGGACCGGTTATGAGTATCTGACGGGCAAGGTCAGGTTCGGTGCCAAAGATCAGCGCAGCCAGATCGTCCGAAGCGTTTGATCCGAGGCGATCGCCAATTCCTTCGTCCGGCACAGAGCCCGCGAGAAGCTCGTCTTCGACCAAGCGCCTGTCGCGTTGAAGAAGCCCGTAGTAGGCGATGTGTATAAGCGGCATGTACGGGTGCTGACGCGGCTCGATCCGATCTGGTTCACGTATTGCTTTAGTTGGCGTGGCGTCGGCCCTTCGTTTGCGACAACGCCATCCGGCTTTACGCTCAAGTAATGCGAGCGGAGGCGAACAATCGCTTCGAGCCCACCCTGATCGGTATCGGGAAGCGCGAGTTGTAACAGACTCGACAAATATGATCGCCAATCCGTCAATAGCATCGGAGGTGCCTTAAAGCGGACGGCGAACAACTTGTCTAGGAAGGCATCGGTCACCGAGGAGTATTCGAATGTACTTCTCTCGTCTCCTGGCCTCTCGACTTCCTTACCATGGGCGTCAATTGCTGGAGCAGCAGGGGCTGTTGCGGGACTCCAAAGGCGATCCAATCCGTCCTCGTCAAAAGGTATCAAGGTCCATACTCGATCGCTCCATAGTTGGGGCTCTTGGTCAGTGTTCGTCCCCGTAAAAGTCTGCATAGTCGCTAAGAGAGATCGGGCGTCCTCTCTGCGAACTCGATCTAAGTTATCGAGCACAATGAGGAGCCGCGTCCCGTCTTTGACACCCGTATCGAGGATCTCCTTGAAGAATCGCTCAAACTCAACCGACGTGGGCTCTCCATGCTCTATGGAATCTGTAGTCGTCTTGATTTCCTGATCCCGTTCGAAAAAATCCAATGGTCTTCGGTGATCCCGACCCGTCGCTTGCTCGTTGCTGCTCTCGTCTGAGTCATCTCGGCGTCTAGCGATAGACCTCAAGAGAATTGGGCCATCAAAGATCGCAACAATGACGATGGGCACCAGCATGAGCGCAACACCGATGTAGATCAAGACACGGTGAAAATGGCCGAACATGTTCGCGAACGCTGCGATTCCGAACGGGACCAAGAGAGCACTTACGGCAATCAGTTTTCCTTCCAGGGTGAGAGTGGCCGAAGAGTGGGTATTTTCGATCGTGTGCTTCCCCGTCAATCTTGCGCGTGTCCAGTTCATAGTCTGTGGTCAGCCAGCTCCAGCTTCGCATCGATTTCATAAGCGATTCCAGAAAGGTCCTCCTAAGGGGATCACCCTGATGTGCCCATGCATCGAAGACGAGCGTCTCTGTCTTGGGTGAATCAGTCGTCGTCTCTGGCTTACTCAAATTTGTCTGCACAAGCTTCACGATTGTCGACTTGCCAGATCCCCACGTTCCTTCGAGACCTATAACTCTTCCGCCGGGCTCGGACTTGACCAGGTCTGCGATCGCCTCCGCCACGCGTTCATGAGCTTTGCCAGAGAATTGGTCTTGAGGAGACGGCACATCGTCAAGCAGTACAACACGAGTCTTGGGCGGTGGTGCTTCGGCTGGATCGACTGCTGTTTTGTCGTTCATGGCTGCCCGACGCCTTTCGCCTGAAGGTTCCCGATAGCAATCATCGACCAGATCTCGGCCGCGGGTCTGCGGTCGACGGGCAGTCTTCCAGGCCGTCCCGTGACTCGTCTATAGCTCAGCCGTCCGGCTACCAGTGATCACCTCAGAGCGGAAGAAGCCGACAATTCGGTGATGCGAAGAACTACGCGTCTGGCTGGGGATCGACCCAGTCTTGAGGGACCTCGATCTTGGCTTCGACTCCGGCATGCTCGCTCAGCAAGTAGAGCAGGTTGCCCCCGTCAATGAGTTCGAGCGGCTTGCCGCTGGCAAAGTCGTGTGACGCCTGGCCGTATCCGCTGGTTGTAACCAGGATGCCTTTCGTCGCCCCTTCGTTTTGCATCGTCCCGAAGAGATCTCGAACAGCGCTTACACCAACTGTGTTCTTGTAGCGTTTTGCCTGGATCACAATCTTGCCCCCGAATATTGGGCGAGCGTCGTATGCGACGCAATCAACGCCACCGTCCCGTGATGGCAGGGTGAGTCTCGTCTCCAATCCCATCTTTTCAAAGAGGTTTGTGATGAGTGACTCGAATTCCTGCGGGGACAACTCCATCAGGTTGGGTCGTGTATCAAGCGTCGACAGCACCTCAGCCTCCTTGACGAAACGAGGATCGGTCATGTCAAAGTCGGCTACTGGACGGACGGGAACGAGCTCGGCAGGACTCCTCGATATCGAGGCATTCAGTCCTCGTAGGCAGGCAACAGGATCAACTTGTCCGAGATTCAATTCCTCGAACCGATTCCGAGTAGTGCGTACAGTAACCAGGCACGGATGAATGTCCTGACCAGTGCGTCTGTCGACAGCATGTACATGACCATTGAGTGCGATCGTCTCGATGACACAAATATCATCAGCTCGAAAGGCCTCATGAATCATTCTCAACGCCATCTGGGCGACGAGCGATGTATACATGACCTTGCGCTCGTTGGCAGGCCTGGGCGACGATGTAATCTCATCTCGGGTCTTGACGTAGCGATATTCCCGAACGTCTGGGACAACATCCACTCCCGGCAATTCGAGTTCGATTACAAGTTGATGAGACTCAGGAGAGAACGCGAGGCGGGGCTCCTGCGAGGACTCAAATGGCAATGGCACTGACCCGAAAGCGGCCTCAATATACTCAACGACCGCCTCCGGATCTGCGTTTCTAAATCGCTGTTGTAACTCGTCGACAGCCTGGTCTTGCTCTCGCGTCCGGCGATCGATCTCCGCCACTGCCTCGTCGAACTCCCGCTTCGCGATGCCAAGGGCTGTCTGGTAATCGGCTTCTCGCCTCTTCCAATCGTTTTGCCTTCGCTCGTATTTGTCAATGGCCTCTTGGTACGCTCCCTCGGCATCAATGACTAGCTGTTCCTGCCTCTTCTTCGCACCTGGGACCTTGGCGGACAATCCCGTGATGGGTGGAGGCAGAAACGTCGAAAGCTGCGGCGGTTCCTCGTTCAGCGGGGGAGGTGGGATCGGCGGCGTGAAGGTTGGCAATTTCGAGGAGACTCTTAGCGCAGTGAATGTGAACCCTGAGTCAGAGGCGAGTGAGGACGTGAGGACGTTCCCTAGAGCCTCCAAGTGACTGCGAAGCTCTCGGTTCTTTCGCTTAGCCTCCTGTTGACGAGACTCCAAATGACGAGCAGCAGCTAGACGATTGGCGGCTACAGAAGCCCGCTCCACGCGCTTTGCCTCGGCGGAAAATGAACGAAGGACCCGCTTATCCGTAACGTTTCTTGTCCCACACGCACTACACGTATATGCCAGCGCACCAGCGCCAGTGGCAACTCCAAAAAATACACATGCGACTCCGCATTTAGCGCAACGGATGATCCAGACATCTCGCTGGCACCTTTTGCACTTAAATCCACCGACACCAGCTCCCGCTTGTTGTGGGGAGTTACACGCGGGGCAATTTACTACCGGCATCCCGCATCCCTTTCCGCCGACGAAATCGTACTCAACTCGTCAACAGATGGCTCGCGGGCAGTTACAGTGAACCTTTGTGGCGACCCTGCGGGAGTATTTTTTCAAGGAGCTGGAGGGGTACGGCATCCACCAAGACCTCACCATTACTGATCCCGATGGTAAGAGCGTTGTAGTTGTCGAAAAGGTGAACTTCGACACAAGGGCAGGCGTCAACTATGTCTCATACTTCTTCCCAGAAGGGACCCTCAGCTCCGTCATAGCAGCTTCAATTCTCCGGAATCCAACTCAGGGTCTAGAGCGAGCTAAGAAGACCGTTGACACCGGGATCTCGCACCCGATATCCGACCCCGAGGGAATCGTTGTTCAGGATCAACCGTTTTCCGGCAGGATCTTCTTCTACATCGACAGCTATCTTGAGCCAACGGAGAGATCGGAGCTTTTGGAGTTCGCCGGATCGTTGAATGTCGGCCTGAAAGTGGTCGACAGAAGATACTCCGATCTTTTGTCGGAAGGCGAAACACCATGGGCCTTCATCAGTCATGACTCGCGTGACAAAGAGGCCTTAGCTCGTCCGCTTGCAGAGAGACTAAGCCGAATGCTCTGTCCAGTCTGGTACGACGAATATTCGTTGCATGTAGGCCAAAGTCTGCGTGAGTCGATCGATGCTGGTATTCGGCGCTGCACACAAATGCATTCTCGTTCTCTCACCCGCCTTTCTCGACAATGCAGGTTGGACCAAAGCCGAGTTCAATGCCGTGATGGGTAAGCACATCAACGCCGGTGGTTCGGTTGTCTTACCCATTTGGCACAACGTCTCAAGGCCCGAGGTGTTTGAGTTCAGTCCGATCGTCGCCGATATCGTCGCCCTGCAATCGAGTCTTGGACTTGACGAGCTGGCCCGGAGGCTGTTTCTCGAACTCAAGCCAACCTCTGCCTGGCCGACCCCCGAAGGGGGGCGTCCCAAATGAACCCAAGTATTTTAGGTCGACTCAGCCCGTCGCAAGGAACGGACGTGGCGGCGTTCCTTCGGTGTCGTGCCACCCCACACGCCACGCCACATCTCACCGGTCTCGATCGCATGGTCGAGGCACGCCCTCGATACCGGGCACGTCGCACACAGGTGATGGGGGTGCTTGAGCTCGCGGGTGCCGCGTGCGGAGCGTGCCCCGATCAGTTCCCGGACGTGACGGAAGACCTCGGGGGTGACAAGAGGTTCGTGGGTGCCCGGATATTGGACGCCGTTCCACTCCACGATCCCGATGTAGACCGGGTTGGCGAGGATCTTGGCCAGTCCCTGCCAGGTGATCGGGGCCGGCGCCTTAGACCGCTGGCCCCGATTGGTGAGGCCCCGATGGGCCAGTTCGCTGCAGGGTCCATTCGCCCGTGACGTAGTGCTCGAAGGCAAGGCGACGAGCGGAGCGCGCTCGGGGTCGGGGACGATGCGGGCCACCGGGCGCCCGCCGATGACCTCGCGCAGGTTGAGATACCCGAGCGGAGCCCCGTGGGGGAACCCACCCAGCTTGGCTTTCTGGTCCTGGCCCTTCTTGATCTCGCTGGCCAGGTTGGCCGAGTAGAACTCGGCCATCAGCGCGTGGATGCCCTCAACGAGGCGCCCCGAGGCGGTCTCCTCCACGTTCTCGGTCACCGACACGAGCGCCACACCCCGGCGCCGCAGCAGCGCCCGGATGGCGACGTGGTCCTCCACGTTGCGCGCCAGGCGGTCGATCTTGTGCACGACCACGGCGTCGATGTCGCTTCGATCCACAGAGCAAGGTCAGTTGGACGACCCATAGTCGATGGTGACCTTTAACACCTGGCGTTTGACCCAGGAGGCCGAGACGGTGGCGAGTACCCAGACGACGAGCTGGGATTTGTTCACCGAAAGGGCATCGATCGTGCCGTCCGGATTCGCAGCTACGGTTTCAGTCCCCATCGGCACCGAGCCCATGTTTCGCCAGCTGGTTCCCGGTCCAGAAATGGCAAAAAGGCTCGGTGGCCCGTGTTCGTTCGCCATTTCAACAACAAAGCCGCCATCGACAGCAACTGCCGTCGAGATGATGCGACCAGTCGAACCGACGGCTAATGAGGGCGAAACCCTCCACGGAGCCCTTCCGTCACTGCTCCAAGAGGCGACGATCTCCGTATCATGACGAGTGTTGAGATCCAGCAGAGACGCAACACCGGAACTGGTCGTCACCAGCCGCAGCACGCCCGTACTCACGACGTCGGCCTGTTTCGGTAGCCGAGGGCCGGCGAAACTCCAGTCAGCACCGTGTCCGGAGAAGATTCCAACCCGGTCGTTGGTACATGTTGTTCCGATCAAGGGGAGCCGCAACGGGTCCACGGTCACTGCCGTCAGCTCACCGATTCCACACGCCGCTCCGGAATCCGTTTTCGCAAGAGCGTTCCGACTCACGATCGTGCGCCAAGTGTTCGGATCAGACGCGGAGCCAAGGACGCGACCGCCGCCAGAGCGCACCACGGCGAAGGAGCCTCCGGCGCCCGAGCCCGCCAGGACATCGGGATCCGGTGAGAGGGCTCCAGACACAATGCCGGGCGACCAGGTGCTCCCGTGGTCTGACGTCACTGCCAGGGGTGAGAAATGGAGGTTCTGGCTTGGTTCAAATCCGACCGTGACGGTGCGAAGCGTCCCAGAGGCCATGACCAAGCCACCGTTGTCGGCGACCCCGGGAGGGGTCACGAGAGCCCATGAAGAATCAGCCGTCGGTCTATAGAACAGTTGCCAAAAAGTATTGAGGGGATCATCCAGATGACCCATGGGAACGATCGCCCACGTATCGCCTGACGTTGTCGACGAGGTTGACAAAGGAGCAACCAGGGACGGGCTATGCGAGGCTGCAGGTGTTGTCGATGCACACGCCGAGACAGTTGCCAGCGCCACGAGCAATAGAGCGACGAAGAGATGTCGCGACCGTGGGGATGCGGTCCACGGTCTGTCAGACCACGATAGGCACTGCCTCACGAATTCAGGACCCGCTTGATCTGGTCGGCCAAGACGACGGAGAAGGAAGATTGCGGCGTTGCTCCCGGATCTTGATCCTGGCCCATGATGACGCGAGTCCGGCTTCGGCCGTCGATCACGAAGGCCAGCTCGCTGTGGGCGACCATCGCTCCTGCCGTAGTGGTGTAGACCTCGGCTCCGTAGGCGATCCAGGCATTCTCGAGTTCTGCCCGCGATCCCGTCAGGAAGAACCAGTTTCTGAGACCCGTCAATCCCTCCTGACGGTCGAAAGCAACCGTGAAAGTGTTCGACTTGTAGATGGGGTTCGCCACGATGGCAATGAAGTCGACGTGTCGCGCCGCCGCCCCCAGCATTGCGTCGGCTTGACGGAATTCTTGCGCGATCAAAGGACAGTCCGAGGTACAGACTGGGTCCAGAAATGTCAGGGCCACTGTTCGCCCCCGTAGGCTAGTGAGCGATACGGGCTCATTGTGCTGGTCGACGAGATCAAAGGGTGGGGCGGGCGCGTTTGTGAGAGAGGGTTCGCCGTCGATCACTTCGGCAAGTATGGGATCGGCGTTTGGATTGATCGATGCGAGCACCATCGGAACGGTACCAATCACGACGACGATGATCGCCCCGAACACAGCGACAGCCCGCAACGCATAGGTGGGATTCAGTCGGCTCCGCCGAGTCGCCGATGCGTCTCCGGCTACAACTCGCTGCCCAGAAATTGACTCGGTCACGACTGGTATGCGGACAAATGCCAGATACCCCGTAACGACCATCAGAGCCATGGGGATCATCGAGTTGGGATCGGTACCCACGCCGCCAAAAAACCCCAGATCTTCGATGAGCACCCAGTCGGCGAGGCAGAGCGCGATGGTGACAACGACTGTGCATCGAACGACACGCGGCGTCCCCGATAAGAAGCCAACCCCGATGCTGGCGAGGGCGATCACGATGAAGAGGTTGACGCCCCACCCGTGGGCCGCATCGAACGAGGCAAATTTGGCGACCCACGACGAGAGCATCGCCGGCTGTGGGGTGTGCGACATCTGTCGAACCATCTCCGTCAGGGTCCCCGTCGACGAGACGCCGCGAGCCTGCCCCTGCCAGAAGCCTCGGCCCGGCCACGCCTGGAGCACGGCCATGGCGAAGAAGAAGATCCCGGTCAAACGGAGCACAATGCGGCCAAGTCGAGGTGTAGCAAAGGCCCGGTCGGGCAGCGCCAACAGGACACCGGCGGCGCAGTAGAAGAGCGCGGCACCGGGTGCCCCGAAAAGCCAGGTGAGACCGGGCGCGAAGATGCCACCGAAGGCTTGGCCGAAGACCCAGACAACCAAGCCCCAGGCAAAAGTGGCCAAGCCTCCCAAACGGGACCACGGCCCCCCGCGGGCGACAAGGAGCCAGATGCCGAGGCCAACTTGAATCCACACCACGCCGGCGGCGGCCTCCACTGGATGGTTGGACCAGATGGTTGCCCCGCTGTTCACGAGGTGCTGGACCCATGGCGGGGATGTGCTGGCCGCTGGATGCATCACGCCCGAGGGCACTGAAAGCGGCATTGAGGACTGAAGCTGGAGGAGCCCGTCTAATATCCAAAGCAGACCGAAACCCAATCGCAGGATTCGCCGTGACGCCGGTTCGGGGAATGGCTGTCCAGAGGTGGGAAGAAAGGGCACCCCTTCGGCGACATGGCGACGCAAACGAACCAGGTTGACTGTGAAGGCCAACGCGATCACGACTGCCGCGGTGAGCAAGAGCTGATGAGCCAGGGCGGCGTGAAACGCTGAGATGATCAGAGGCTTGCTCGCCGGGAGCGGGCGGTTCATACCACCCACGGGATCACGTGCTCCTTTCAGGTGGTTCTCTTTGCTGTCGGTGTACCGAAGCTGAGGTTAATCCGGTCGGGGCACGGCGCTGAAGTCGGCTGTTGCAGCCCAAAGGATTAGTCACGGGTTTGCGCCCTCGCTCTGCATCTGATCTTCGGCACCTCACGTGGACGGCCAAGCGGGGAACAGCCCGGCCTCGTCATCGAGATCCGTCCAAACGGACAGATCGGAGCTGTTCTACCCGAGGCTCAAAACCTTCTCGGTCAGGCCCGACTCGGGGATCTCGTGGGCCGCTTCTCCGACTGCCCTTGCATGGATCTCGGCCTCGGCACGTTTCAGCCCGGTTGTCGGTACGACAGGGCCCACATGCCGAAGACGCGAGCTGTTCCACACCACAAACCCCGACGAGAGTGCCATGGCGGCACCAGCGATCACTGGGTTAAGGACCCCACATGCCGCCAGAGGAATCGCCGCCACGTTGTAACCGAATGCCCAGGCGAGATTGCTCCGGATCGTTTTCAGGGTGCGTCGAGCCAAGTCGATGGCGACAACGACGACTCCGAGATCGTCTCGCACGATGATCAGGTCGGCGGCATTGATCGCCACGTCAGTACCCGATCCCACGGCCAAACCAAGGTCGGCACTAGCGAGCGCTGGGCCGTCGTTGACGCCGTCGCCAACCATGGCTACCGACCGGCCCTCGTCCTGGAGGCGTCGAATCATGGCGACCTTGTCGGCGGGGAGGGCGTCGGCCACCACGTCGGTAATGCCGATCTCATTGCCCACGGTACGAGTGGTCGGCTCGTTGTCACCCGACAGAAGGACGCAGTGAAGTCCAAGAGACTTGAGCCCTTGGACCGCTGATGCCGCCGAGGGTCTGACTGTGTCGGCGACCGCCACAGCTCCGACGATGGCGTCGTCTCGCCCGACGAACACGACGGTACGACCGAGCGATTCCCATTCCGAACACCGGTCAGCCAGGCCCGCGGGCATCGTCCCCATGAAATCGGGAAAGAGGTCGAGCTTCCCTACCGAGATCCGATGTCCTTCGACGGTGCCACGAGCACCGACGCCAGGCTGGGCCACGAATCCGTGGACGGGAGGTAGGGCACCCAGCTCCGCTTCGGCGGCAGCGGCGATGGCCTGGGCAACAAGGTGCTCCGACGCCTGCTCGAGAGCCCCGGCCCACCGCAGGAGCGTGGCGCGCTCGATGCCGGATGCTCCCTCCATGCCTGCAACAGTCATCTTTCCTTCGGTGACCGTTCCGGTCTTGTCGAAGACGACGGTGTCGATGTGTCGAGAAGCCTCCAGTGCCTGGTATCCCTTGAAGAAGATCCCGAGGCGAGCACCCTGGCCGGAAGCGACGAGCAGTGCGGTGGGAGTCGCCAGACCCAGTGCACAGGGACAGGCGATGATCAGGACAGAGAGCGCAGCGTTAAAGGCCTGCTGGGTAGAGCTACCGACCAACAGCCATGCGGCGAGGGTCACGAGGGCGATGACCAGCACAGCGGGGACGAAGACTCCCGCGATGCGGTCGGCGAGCCGTTGGACGGCGGCCTTTTCGTTCTGGGCGTTCTCGACGAGCCGGACCATGTGGGCCAGCTGGGTGTCGCGGCCGATCCTCGTGGCCCGAACCACCACGCGACCGTCCATGGCCACCGTGCCGCCGACCACACTGTCACAGGGGGCCACGTCGACGGGCAGAGATTCGCCGGTCATGGCGCTGCGATCGATGGCCGAGTGTCCAAAGACGATCTCTCCGTCAGTGGCGACGGTCTCCCCAGGCCGCACCACGAACTCGTCACCGATTTCCAGCTCCGCAACAGAACGTCGGTGTTCCATGCCCGTGGCGTCGAGCACGGCCACGTCCTTAGCTCCAACCGCCGCCAGCGAGCGCAGCGCGTTCCCCGTGCGGCGCTTCGACCGTGCCTCGAAGTACCGACCGGCCAGGAGGAAGGTGGTCACAGCTACACCGACATCGATGTAGATGGCGCCTCCCGATTGGTGAGCAAGGACGAAGAGCACCGTTCGTGGCGCACTGCTCGTGTCCCGCCAGAACATGGCATACAACGACCAACCCGTCGCCGCCACGATGCCCAGCGACACTAGGGTGTCCATGGAGGACGTTCCGTGGCGAGCGTTGCGGATCGCCGCCTTGTAGAACGGCCATGCCCCCCAGGTCAAGACAGGAACGGCCAAGACGATGAGCACCCATTGCCAATACGGGAAGCGCAGGCGTGGGACGAGGGAGAAGGCGATCGACAGGTCACACAATGGCATGAAGATGATAGCTGCGACCACCAGCCGCCGGCCGAGGGAGCGTGTGCGTCGGTCAAGGTCGGCTGCGTCGTCCGCGGGGTGCGTCACTCCTTCGACGACCTTGGCGGAAAAACCGACGTTTTGAATCTCCTCGACCAACCTTTGAACAGGCAGGTCGGCAAGAAGCATGACCCGGGCTCGTTCGGTCGCGAAGTTGACGCTGGCCGCCACGCCATCGAGGTCGTTGAGCCGCCGTTCGATCCGAACTGCGCAAGCACCGCAGGTCATGCCGCCGATGGCGATCGACACCACCGTCTGGCAGGACAATGCCTGATCATTCGAGGCGATCGCCGCGATCCCTATGTTCTGATCCATGGGCGTACTCACCTGTGCGACCAGGGCAGCGCGGAACTCCTCCACATATCCGGGAGCGTAGTCGCACTGAGACGGTCGATTCCGTGCAGCCGCTCAGGCTTTTCTCCGTCACCGAACCCGACCCATTGGGTGGCACGCGGAGCGTTTGGGAAACCCTGTACGCCGACGATCAGCCCCTTCCAATCCTCGCGTACGAACACCGAACCGTCCGTTTCGCTAACGAGACATATTCTTGCAAATGGTTCGTCAAGGGCCGCTTTCCTGGTTTCGTTACTCAGTCTTGTCTAGAGCACGGCGAAGGATCGCCGCTTCAGGTCGTGAGAGCCTCTCGGCAAAACTGACAAGGGCGGAATCGGGATCGCTAGCCGTAACCAGGGCATCGTGCATCATTCCCGCAGTATGAGTGGATCCCGTGCCGGTAGTCGTGAATCGAATCGTCCGCCCGTCCATCCGGCGACTGACCAACGCTTTGTGAACCAGGCGGTCGAGGACTGTGGCCACCGTCGTATAGGCGTAGCCGGGCAACAGATCGAACACGTTGCGGCCTGTCAGCTCGCGACCGGGTTCCTCCCAAAGGATGTCCATAACCTTTCGTTCGAGTTCTCCGAGCGTGGCCACGCCGCACTTGCAGTCGTCGCAGGTACACGAACTACACATGCATCTCGGGTTGTCGCATGTCTTGGTAACCGTCGTCGGCAAACTATTGCCTCACTGTTCTGAAATAGGCTTTTGTCAATGCGATCGGCGTTTCAGAGCATCAGGATGAGCATAAACCCCATGCCAATACACATCGCAACGTGACTTGCGTCCTCCAACCAAGGTCTGGTGACAAGCGCCTCCACGGTACCGACACCTGACGACTCATTCCCAGAAGAGCCCGGCGGTCCTGTCGCTCCAGCCACCCCACTCGTGGCGTACACAAGGGCGTGAGATCCGTGATGCGAGACACCCTTGATGGGAGAAGCAAGCGTGAAGATAGCCGAAGCAAAGAAAGCCAATGCCGAGCGCGAAGCCGAGCCCGGGGTCGAGCTTCGCGGCCCCCGATGCCGCATCGACATCGACATCGCCGTTGCGCCTGAGGTCGAGCCCATGGGATACCAGTACATCAAGAGCATGGCAAAGCTCATCGCCGCGTGGATCGCTTCGTGAGGCTTGTGCAGTCCGAAGTGCTGGATCGACTGGATGCTCCGCACGATGAACCAAATCAGGAGCGCGGCGAAGATGAGTTCCCACACGGCGCTGGGCCCGAATGCCCATTTCGTCACGAACATGCCGGCCATCGACACGCCCATGGCAGATGTGGGCGATATCGACGTCCCGCCCGCAGTGGTGACGTCCGGTCACGGAGAAGACCAGCAGAACCAGGCCATAGGCGGCGACCGCCAGCATGAGCAGGCCGAAGAGGTAGTACAGCCACGATGGTGTTCCCATAACTGATCAGGCCTCCTTCATTGCGAGGTTCGCGTCCGATGGGGTATCGACCGACCGACGTTGCGACGTCGCTCAGGGGCCAATAGATCAGGGCAAGCACGATGACCAGAAGGCCAGAGTTGGGGTCGGTGGCGCCACCGGCGAGGATCCCACCGAAGTTCTGGACGGCGACCCAGATGACGGCGAAGACAGCGATGGCAAGCACCAGGGTCACCTGGGCGATCTGGGGGGGAAGAAACACGCCGGCAGCGACGATCAGACAGACAACGGCGAGCAGGATCGCCGCCGGGGTGCCGTGATGGAGAAAGAAGGACTCCGACGCACGGTCGATGTGCGCGAGCCACCCCGGCTGCCCGTTGTTCACTCCGGCCACCAGATCGTGCAGCGCCTTGGGGCGAGCGTCCGGATCCGACCACCGAGAGCAGCGCCAAGAGGCCCCAGACCGCCACCCAGATGGCCCGTGCCGCCTTCAGTCCCACAGTGCGGGCAGCCACGAACGGCGTGTTCGATCCCTCACTCGGCCACAGCAGGACGGCGAGCACCGCATAGAAGAGCACGCCGCCGGGGCCCCCGCCGAACGGAGTGGCGGCCCTTGGAAGATCCCGCCCGACCCTTCGCCGAACCACCACACGCCAAGGGCCCAGACGATGGAGAGGGCCAGAGCGGGCTTGCACGTGCGCTTCCAGACGATTCCGAAACCAATCAGGAACTGAATGCCGAGCGAAGACTGTGTTGGTCAGGATCGGTTGGTGGTAGATGATCGATCCGTTCCAGGTGATCGTGTGGGCAACCCAGCTCGGGATTACCGCTGGCCAACCCGTTCAACATCCCGCTGAAACCATTGGATCCACGGGTGAACATGAACGGCTGGATCTGGAGCACGGCGTCGAGCAGCCAGATGGTGGCCAGGACCAGCTGGAACGTTCGCTGAGGATCCCTGGGCTGGCCAGTTCGTACGATGGCCGTCTCCCGGTTGGCGACGACAGCGACAGGTTCGTTCGACCGCCTCAACGATCGCCATACCTCACCACCTTTTCGTCCGTTGGTACGACGTCAGGTAGTAGTTACTACCACCAGTAGTACGACGATGCAACCCGACCCGGCACGCCCCATCAAGGGCCCCGGGGACGTGCCCATCACCTTTTGGCGCTCGGCAGCACAGTGGACGAGTCTCCCGGGTCAAGGCTCAAGGCTCATCATCGATCTGACTGCGCTGGCCAACATGACTCCCCGAGCCCCACATCAGACAGTCCTAACAGTCGAGGTCATGTTCCGCGGCGGGGTGAGCGGTCCAGAACTCTCACGGCGAACCAATTCACTCACAAGCCTGTTCAGCTGGTCGCGCAACTGTTCCGAGTTCGAATAGCGACAACGCAGCACCACCGAGGCGACAAATTATTTTCGCCAACTCTCGATGTCCGTGGATTACTCACCGGCCAGGTCCGGCGCGCGGCCGACTGATTCCCTCAGCGCCTTCTCAGCGATTCCAGGCGGCCTTAATGGCCGTGGCCTCGCCAGCCGCCTGCCGCTTCCCGATCTGGAAAGCCTGTATGGCGAGGTTCGGGTCCATCAAGTTCACCGGAGCCTCGATGTCGCTGAAATCGGGTTGGACCGTTACCAGCCGTCTTGTTTCACGCAATGGTGCCAATTCGGCCTCCGGGGTGACGGAGGTGGCCAGCCCGCCGCCTGCACCGCCCTGGGACCCGAGGGCGTGGCCGGATAGAACCACCAGAACGTCGGTCGGCGGCGCCACCGTGGCGTTCAGGCTACTGAGGATGCCGCCGTCCATATAGCGGCGACCTTTGATGGTGACGGTGGGGAACAGCATCGGTACGGCGCAACTGGAGGCGACCGCGTGCAGCAGCGAAACGGCGGATCGTTGGTCCCATACGGCCAAATCACCGGTGTCGATGTCGATCGCAGTGCATCGAAAGCCTGCAGGCCAGGCGATGCCATCGAGTGTGCCGAACAGGCCGAGGTAGAGGTCTTCGGCGGACGTGCTCGCCTCCTTCGCCGCGCGACCGATCGCTCGTAGCGCTTGGCGCGGGTCGGTCCCGAGCCTGGCCTGGTGCATTGCGCTTAGGAAGGCTTCATCGCCGACCGCCAGGCTGTCGGGATCGATGCTCTGTCCGAGTGCTGCCAGGCTTGTGAGCGCATCGGTGACCTCACGGCCACTGGCCAGCAGCGCGCCGACGAAGGCACCCGCGGACGTTCCCACGATTGCCTCGGCTCCCGCCAAGTCGACACCGGCCTCGCGCAGCCCCATGAGCAGACCGGTCTGCCAACTGACACAGACAGCGCCACCGCCGCCGAGGACGAGGGCGCGTGTTGGTGAGCCATTTTGCAGAGAAGTCATTTGCCGTTCCCATCCGATGGGGTCGTCGGTTCTCGGTGATGTCATTGCACAACCTTTCGATCGGGAAGGCCCACTATTTCGAGGCCGTAAAGCGCTGCCGCGTTGGCGGAGGAGAACTTCTGTCGGTCCTCGTCGGAGGCGAAGTGTCCAAGGAAGGAATCGATCTCGTCCTGGTTCGGCTGTTGGAACGGGTAATCGGTGGAGAAGATCAGCCGATCGACAGAGGTCGCTGACAGGGCGTGGTGAAGCAGCGCCGGATTGAGCATGCCGGAGGCGGTGATGTGAAAGTTCGTCCGGATGTAGTCCGAGACGGACCGCTGCAGGCCGGCGACGCGGGAAAGGCTGTCGGCCCGCTCGAGCCAGAACAGCAGCATCTCGCCCCAATGGCCGAGCACGATCTGCAATTCGGGGTGTCGGTCGAAAGTGCCGCTCGGATGATCCGGAGTGCCGCGGTCGCGGTGTCGAGGTGCCAGCCCCATCCGAAAGTGGCCAGCGCGATATCGGTCAAGTCGCCGAAGCCTCGGTAGGAGGCGTCGCGCACAGCGTCCGAGGGGATTTGCGGGTGGATGAATACTGGCTGGCCGAGCTCCGCTGCGGCGGCGAAGAATTCGTCGTAGACCGGGTCGTCGAGGAAGCGTTCGCCGGAACGGCCGTAGACCATGGTGCCGACGTGGCCCAGGCCTTTGGCACGCACGAGCTCGTCGACGACGTGCGCCGGGGAGGACATGGGCAGGGTCGAGAGCGCTCGGAACCGAGTCGGATACCTGCTGACGGCCGCGATGGCCGTGTCGTTGGCTGCGCTGCTCAGGCGCCGAGCCTTTTCGGGAGCGAGCGGTTGGGTTCCGGGCGGGGTCAGGGCCAGGATCGAGATGTCGATGCCTTGGGCGTCCATGGCGGCGATCCGGCCCTCGCCCAGGTCCTCCAGGCGCTCCTGGTGGTCGCCCATTTCGTTGAAGGCGAGGCTTTCGTCCGGCCGGGCCAGGGCCTTGAGAGCGGACGTGATGCCCGGGGCAATCCAGTGTTCTTCGATAGCGACCACCATGCGGGTTCCTCAACTGTCGCTCAACAAGTGTTGAGTTAACTGTACCCCCACGCGATCGCGTCGCTCAACAGACATAGAGTGAAGCCATGACCGAACGCACCGTGGTCTCCAAGCCGACGACGACCCGGTCGGCCCGACGGGCGGCATCACAGGCACGGATCCTCGACGCTGCCCGAGAGGAGTTCGGCGTCCGAGGCTTCGAGGCGACAACGGTGCGGGACATCGCCCAGCGGGCCGGGGTCGACCCATCCCTGGTCATGCAGCATTACGGATCCAAGTCGGCGCTGTTCACCGCTGCCATCCAACTCCCGGCCGGCGAGCCGGAAGAAGCAGCAGACCACCTGGTCGAAGTCCTCAAGGTGCGCGCCGCCGCATTACCTCCCGAGATGCGGGCCCTGGTCCGGTCCATGCTGACCGTGCCGGAGGCTTCCGAAGCTGTCCGGCACCATCTCGACGAGCGAATCGGCAACCTGGCCGCCGGCATCGGCGGCCCCGACGCCGACTTGCGGGCCGCAATCGTCGTGAGCGGCATCCTCGGCCTCACCTTGACCCGCCACTTCCTCAAGCTGCGCGCCGTGTCGAGCGCCTCCGACGACGACCTCATCCGGGTGGCCACCCAGGCCCTCACCGCAGCCCTGCAACCGCAGCGTTCCGACTAGTACGCCCCGCAGCCCCTACGCCGTCCCACTCTCGTTTGCCCAGACGGAGGCCCACGGTGTCGAACGGTCCACCGCACACCATCTCGTGCTCGCGACCGCCGGCCTCCGGGCCCGCGGTTTCTGTTGTGACTCGGACGAGTTCGGCACCGAAGTTGGACTCCCTCTCGAGGTTTGGCATCTCGATCATCCGAATGACATCGCCCGGAAAGCCACCGGACTTCAATGGGCGGGTGTAGTTATCAACCGCGTGGCTCACCACTTTTCTTCGTAGGCAGTGAGCACGTCACCATGGCGGTGGATTACCTTCCAATGGCCGTCGACGCGGCTGTAGATCTGAGTAGCCCGGATGGTCATGGCTTCCTCTTGACCGTCCACGGTCCGTGTCATTCGTTCGAGCTCTGCCGTAAACGCGAAATCACCCACGACCCTTGTAGCGAGGTTTTCGGCGCGAAAAGTATGCCAATTCAGGCCCTTGGCGACCTGAGTCAAGAGACTCTCAACCGCATCAAAGCCGGACTGGTAGCCACTCACGGCGGCCATCAACGTCACCTCTGACGTGTGGGCCCAAAGCTCCAAGAACGGCTGAGAATCGCCGTTGCCCTGCTGGGCCAGCGCGTCGTGACAACACCCCATGAACTGATCGAAATCCGCCGCGGTGGTTGAGCCGCCCGAAGAAGCATCGGCCATCATCGATTCCTCCAGGTTCCGGTCAGTGGTCGATTTATGTGCACAACTCTCATTCACGATGCTCCGAGAGAGAACGAGAGGACTTCTGTCACTCGACTGAATCCCCCCTACTGGCGGGTGAGCATGGGGTGGCGGGTGGGCTATCTGCTTGATAGGCATCGCGGCCCGCGCCGAACGGCCGTGCTCAAGTTAAGGTGTCGTCGCATGAGACAAGGGGTCTTCACGAAGGACCCTGCCCGCGTATACCGTCGAATGACTGAAGCTAGGAAAAAGCGTCTTCTCATAGGGTGAGGGCAGCACTTAAGAGTACGACGAGTCAGTTGTCGACCGATCACGAAGGGGGATGAGCCATGCCCGAGAAGCAAAACCCCGTCGTGTTCATCCACGGCCTTTGGCTACACAAGAGCTCATGGGGTGTCTGGAGGGATCTGTTCGAGACGTCGGGCTATCATGTCGTGACCCCTGGTTGGCCCGGTGAGCAAGAGACCGTGGAGCTCGCTCGAGCAGATCCCGACTCGGTTGCGGACTATGGAATAGACGACGTAGTCGATCACTTCGCAACCGTCATCGAAACCATGGAAGAGAAACCTGTCCTGATCGGCCATTCCTTCGGGGGAATGATTGCCGAAAAACTGCTCGGCCAGGATCGGGCCGCCGCCGCCATTGGCATCGATGCTGCCCAGATCAAAGGGGTCCTCCCTCTCCCGCTGTCATCCCTTCGAGCCACCCTCCCCGTCTTCAAGAACCCGGCCAACCGGCATCGTGCCGTGATGCTTACGGTCGAACAGTTCCGCTACAGCTTCGGGAATGCACTGCCAGAAGAGGAGTCGGCAGCGCTTTACGACAAATGGGTCGTACCTGCACCCGGGAGGCCGCTCTTCGAAGCGGCCGCGGCGAACTTCTCGCTCCATTCACCCGCCAAGGTAAACACGAAGAACCCCATGCGCGGCCCACTTCTGTTGATCATGGGAGGTCAGGACCACACGGTTCCCGAGTCGATCACTAAAGCGACCCTGAAGCAGTATCGCTATTCGTCGGCGGCGACCGAGCTCCTTGAATTCGAGGACCGGGGACACTCTTTGACCATCGATAGCGGTTGGCACAAGGTAGCCGACGCGTGTCTCTCCTGGCTCGGCGAGAAGGGCCTCTGACCTCCCAGCAATGCCCTTTTCATCGTTCCCACTGGCGTCGATCAGGCCGCAGAGGAGTGGCAGTTCAGGATCGCTCCCCAAGAGCTGGCCGGTCACAGCTCGGGGCGGCAGCGCCTAACAGTCGTTCGGCCAGCTGCGACCGGGAGGTCACGTTCAGTTTCGGGAAGATGCGATAGAGGTGCGAGCCCACCGTGCGGGGCGACAGATAAAGCTCGTAACCGATCTCCCGGTTCGAGAGGCCCTGGGCGGCAAATCGAGCTATTTGTAGCTCCTGTGGGGAGAGCAGCTCGTGCGCTCCGGACTCGGCCGCCTCAACCCGTTCACCCGCGGCTCGCAGCTCGGTTCGCGCTTGATCGGCCCATGAGCGTGCCCCCACGAGCTCCAGGGTCGCCAGTGCCGAACGCAGCGGGGTCCGAGAATCGACACTTCGCCGGTGACGGCGGAGCCACTGGCCGTACGCCAGCTCGATTCGAGCCCGGATCCAGGGCCAGCGGACGAGGTCCTCTTCGAGCGCCTCGAGGTAAAGCCTCTCGGCTTGGGCGTCGTCGGCCAACACCGCGCGGGCGTACAGGAGGTTGACGTGCAGGTCCGGTGCCGAGGTCACGCGCGCCACCTCCTCCAGCCCGGCCACCACCTCCCGGGCGTCGTCGACTTTGTCAACGTGCACCGCCGATTCGGCGAGAAACATCACTCCGGCGAAGAGCTCCCGCTGATGGAAGGCGGGGTCGTTTGGGTCGTAGAGCCGGCGCAGCTCGCGGTAGGCCTCCTCGTAGCGGCGGCTGGCCGCCCAGGCGAAGCCGCGGGCAAGCTGCACACACGCCAGGAAGCAGTTGAGCCGCTTTCCGCTCGAGATCTGCTCGGTCTCGGCGGCGATCTGGAGGGCACGGTCGACCTCGCCGCGCAGGCCCGACGCCCGGGCGTCACCAGTCATGGCCCCCGCCTCCCAGATCGGCTGGCCCGTCTCCTGGGCCAACCGACGGCCCTCTTCGGTGGCCGCGGCGGCGCGGTCCCACTCTCCGACGATCAGTCGCACCGGAACGGCCATATTCAGGACATGGGGGAGAAGCCCAAGGCGCCCCTGGTTCCTCAATCGTGTCTCGGCCCGATCGAATAGGTCCGACGCCAGGGCCGAGTTTCCGACGGCGTGGGCCGCCATCCCGAGGAGGCGGAGCTCGTCCGCGTCTTTGATGTCCTCGATGACGAAGCCCGCCAGGAGCGCGAGCACCGCCGATCCCCTGCGGATCGGCTCGGCCACCGCCAGAATGGCCACGTACCTGGGATCCGACAGTGCCACAGTGAGGCGCTCTGCGACCGACACCACGCACTGGCGAGCCAATGGTCCCGTATCGGCCCACCAACAGCGGAGGGCGGCTGCCAGGAGGAGGTTGAGGGCGAGGTCGACATCATCGTGTTGTGCCGCATCATTAGCGGCATCGCACAGGTCGAGCACCTTGGCCGAGTCACCTGGCACGCCATCGTTGAAAATTTCAGCGAGCCATTCCATCCGGGAGCGATCGAGGGGCGAGATCTCCTCGCGCGACGCCATGCGGACGAGCCTGGTCACAAGCTCTTTCTGACCCAGCCCGAAGGCATGCTCTGCGGCAAGCAGGTAGCGGTGACCGCGGTCGACCGAGGAGCTCGTGACCTGGGCCGATCGCTCGAGGCAGAGGATGGCCGACACGACGGCGCCTCGGCGAAGCGGAATCGAGGCAACCGCCTCGAGCTCGTGGGCAATGGCGTCGTCGGGTCCGACGATGGACTGGGCACGATGCCAAGCCCGACGGTAAGGCTCACGCAGCGTGTCCGCCAGCGCGGCGTTGGCGGCTTGCACCCGGTTGATGGGCTCGGAGGATAGGAGCGCTGACCGCACGAGGGGGTGCCGGAACACGACGTGTGCGGAGTCCATCGAGACGAGTCCGGCCTCCACCGCCAGAACCAGGCTATCCACGGTCACGCCGGCCCCACACAGCTGCGTTGCCGCAGCAAGGATCTCGTGCAGCTCGTCATTGCCGTCGACCGCGGCTACCAGCAACACGTCACGCGTGTGCTCGGGGAGCAGGGAGGCTCGACCGGCGAAGGTTCGCTCGAGCCTCGACGTCACCGGGAGAATGGGCGGCATCATGTCCTCACCGACGCCGATCGGTGACTGCCACGTCTTTGGCAGTTCGATGAGCGCGAGCGGATTCCCCCGAGCTTCTCGGACGATCCGGCGAACGTCACTAGGCCCCAGATCGCCGGCTCGCTGGGCGAGCAGCTCACGAGAGAACTGCTCGGTCAGCCCCCTCACCTCCAGCTCAGGCAGTCCGGCGGACACGTAGACGCTCGGAATGCCCGTTCGGGTGGCGCCCAGGATCACAATCGGGTCCATCGAGACTCGGCGGGCGAGAAAGGTCAACACGTGCTGCGTCGGATCGTCGAGCCAGTGTACGTCGTCCGCCAAAACGACGATGGGACGTCGGGACCGCGCGACCGGCCAGGGCGTTGAGGACCGCCAGGGCCGCCAGAAATGTCTCAGGCGGAGGGCCCTCGACCAAGCCGAAGGCCGAGCAGACGGCCATCCGCTGCGGATCCGGGAGTGCCTCGAAGGCCGGCAGTATGGGTTGCAGCAGTTGGTGGAGACCGGCGAACGGCAGGCCTGCCTCGGTCTCGACCCCGACCGTCGAGAGCACCTCGAAGCCCATCTCGCCGGCGAGCCGCCGAGCGGCCCCGAGCAGGCTCGACTTCCCGATACCCGGCTCGCCAATCAGCACCATCGCACTGCCGGACTCGCGGATACCCTCGATCGCTCGGCTGAGTCGGAGCAACTCCTCATCGCGGCCGACCAGCTTTGACACGGCTAATGCGACCTCGTTCCTCACCGCTGAACAGCAGCGCTCGGGCCGAGAGTAGGTCTCAGTCCCCGAGCCTTCCAGCGTCACCCCGACGGGGCGAGCGGGGAGGGCTCCGGGGGGACGATCCTCTGGGACATCGGGTCCCCGTGGCGGAAGACCACCCGCCACTGGTCGTTTTCGAACCGGTAGCCCTGGCTCGCCCGGAGTGTGCGTGCCTGCCGCTCGCCATTGACTTCGTGGCTCATGTGCTCGAGCTCGACCGTGAAGGCCAACTTGTCGTTGACGCTGCTCAGGAGGTTCTCGACGTGCCAGCCGGTGAAATCCAGGTGTTCGGACGCCCAGGTAAGGCTAGCGCTCACGTCCTCCCAGCCGGCGGCGTGCGATCCCGCCGCTCCCATGAGTACGACGTCGTCAGATCGCGACCACAGTGCCTGGAACGGAGCGGTATGCCCGCTCACTTGTTGGCTCAGCGCCTTGTGACACAGGGCGATGAACCTCTCGAATTCCTCGAGCCGATCGTCCGCCATCGATGGATTTCCTCCTTCGTGCTCGACACGCGTGGTGACTTCCACGGGGTTCGCCATACGCAGGGAGCATGCTCAGTCGGCCGGCCGCCAATCAGCGAGCATCGCCTCGATCACGACCGCCTGCCTTCCTCGGTTACATACTCCTCCCCATTCGCTTTACGCCGAGAAGACCCGCTCCGCCTACGCCGCGCTCAGAGTGGTGTGGTCCAACTTGAGGGGAACACAGCGAGACTGCCGAGGGCATGCTCCGGATCGCGCTCGAGCGCGGCGGCGGGTTCGCGACGGAGATCGCCATGGATTGAGGAGGTGATCCTCAAAGGGATCGCGGTCGGACATACTCGTCATCGCTCTCATCCCTTTCACATCTTCCGAGGAATCGAATCCCCGGCGTTACCCACCTGAACGGAGATCTCGGGTCGTTTACGAAGATATGGGGCCGACTTGACAACGGCTTCTGTCAGACGACTGAATTCGCGCTGATCCGCGCCTGGCCGGCCTTGCCGTGCCTGGATCGGGGGACATGCCAGATTTCGGGCGGTCCCGAAGAGCCTGGCCCAGGGTCCTCTCCGATGGGGCATCACACCGGGCCACCCCGCCCTGGCCAGCCACCAGCGAGCATCGAGGAGTCCCGACAGGGCAGCCTCCTTGCAGAAGGGAGGAAGCTGGTCGGGTAGATATCGCGGAGGAACATCTTGCCCGATGGCCGCTCAACCGAGCCCTCACAGGGCATTCCGGTGCTGGTCCTCTATCGGACGCCTGGATGCAAAGGCAAACCTCACGCCCCCGGACCAGGGCGCTGTGGAAACTCCTGTCTTAACCTGTGGAGACTCCCCCGCTGTCGCCTCGTCCATCCCTCATCAGGCAGTTTCATGAACACCCCACGTCTGGGTGTTCATGAAATGAAGCGCGCAGTGTTCATGAAACCCACCGTTGGAGGTGCCGACGAGTCTTTAACTCTCCGCCACCCCTCGAAATGAAGAAACCGCCGGCCTCCGAGCCGGCGGTTTCTATTCGGAACCGATCAGATTCGCGTGTCACGACGCGCCGACATCACGCCAGAGCGTTTTCTCCTGTCGCTGGGGCCGAATCAACTAGACAGGTGGACCCGTCGCACTGGGCACAACGGGATCGTCGTCCCTCGAGATGCAATCGCCCCATGTTCCCTGCCGGTCCTTGGTACGCCGAAGAGGCTTGGCCTCATCTGACCTCCCTGCTTGGTGGTCCTCTCACATCGGCACCGGGCCTGCCGGCCTCGGGCCCCGGCGGCCTTGATGGCCGGCATATCCCGGGGACGGCGGACGCCATGGCCGGCATATCCCGGGGATCCCGGGCGGGCCGGGGCGTAGCCTGGGCTCGTCCAGCGGGAGGTCGACCGTGACTGTGGATGATGGGGCCGAGCGCTTCGCCCAAGCCGAGCAGACCGTGATCGGCGGGCTGATCCGTGGAGACGATGTCGCTGGGCTCGTACAAGCGGTGGCGGTGATCGCCCGGCGTGGCGACGTCGCTCTGGGCGAGTCCATGATCGGCCTGGCGGCGGACGCTCTTTCGCTAGGGGGGTTCGACGCCGTCCGACCACTCGACTACCAGGGACTACGCGAGAAGTACCTCCCTGAGGTCGACTTCCGCGGGAAGGTGGCCCACCGCAACAGCCAGTACGCCCTCTATGGAGCGGCCGCACTGCGCGGCGGCGTGCGAGCAGATGTCTATGCCGACGCCGGCTGGTGGAACGCCGAGCTCTGGCTTTACGCCCTGTACGCCGCGGTCATCTACGTGAGGGCCAGCGCCGAGAGGCTTGGAACCACCGCCGACCAAGTGGCGCGCACCCTGGCCTCTACCCGAGGGGTGTCTGTAAGCACCTGAGCCATCGTCCACCCGCCGATACCGGTCGGGCTCGCCTGCAGGCCTGTCGCCTGCGTCGGCGCGTATCGATATATGGACGCGACCGGTACCCCCGCCCACCCATGCGTGAGTTCGGAGGCCTCGACCGGAACCCAACCGCCGACCGGGACCAGCACATATTCGGATGGCCATGTAGGGCCGTAATCGCCGACTCAATGGGCCTCGACCTCTGTCGCCGGCCGCTCAGTTCTCGATCTCGCCTGCGCCCGCGGCGCCGGCGATATCGGGCTGTGCCCGGTTCTGCTCGTCCACGGCGCGCTGGAGGAGAGTCTTCAGGACATCGGCACTCAGCGCAGCGACCTGGGCAGGGGTTTGGTCCCGTTCGATCATTAGCGTCTTAGTCGTGAACGGCGACAGCTGCACGATGAACGCCGATGCCAGTGAGTCGGGAGCCTGCCCCTTCCCTCCGGCGGCCTGCCAGGCGATCGTGGTGAAGTGCTGTACCGCTTGGCGTCGGAAAGCGACCTGGGCGTCAATGATCTCCGAGATCATCGCAGGGAGGTCAGCCCCGGGAGCGTGCATCATGTCCCAGATCGCCTCGCCGAAGATCTGGACGCCTCTGGTGTGCAGCGCCAACGTCAGCCCTTCCAGCCAGCCGCCCAGGTCGTCACTCGGTCGCGGCAGGCCGTCGATCGGCCGGTTCCCCGCCTCGAACATGTCCTGCAACGTGGTAGCGATCAGGGCGCTCTGGCTCTTGTAGTGGCGGAAGATGGTCCGTGGGCTCACGCCCGATAACTCAGCAATCTCGAGAACCGTGGCTTCGAACCCGTGGTGGGCGACCGCCTGCATGGCTGCCTGTCGGATCCGCGACCGGGTGAGCTGGCTCCGCTCCTCAGCCAGGGAAGGTTGAGGAGCTCGCGACGTGTCGGACATCACCCTCTTAGCCCCGCCGGCCAGTACCACTGAGGTAGTTGTGCACATCGAAGAAATGGACCTCGAGGGAGGCCGGGTCGACGCCAATCTCCTCGAGGATGGCGGTTTGTGTCTTCGCGAACTGATCGAAATCCTCGTGTGAGGCCCACACATTGACGATGCGGATGCCAGCGTCGGTCTTGGCGACCCAGTGGAACAGGCCTCCGGCGGGGAGAGGGCCTCCGGGCAAAAAGCCCGCGAACTCGATGGCTTCGTCGTATCGCTCGAGCGTGATGCCCGCAACGTCAATCTGAACCGCTATCGCCATCACAGCTCCCGCCAAGTGTCCAACATCGGCTCATGGCAAAGGCTCTATCGGCCTCTCGCTTGAGAGTGCTCCCGCCCTGAGAGGTCAGTCTAGGGCCATTATCTTCCGGTGCTCCTGAGCTCGACTCGGGACCGCTGAGCCGGGCCGATGGCGGGACGCTGCCCAGAGCCATCCGCGATCTTCGCTGCCGGGAGTTGCTCGGGGCGTCGGAGGAGGTAACCACACCCGTCCGAGCAGTATCGCTCTCGGGCGCGAGTACGGGGCGGGTCCTCTCTGTAGTGGGGCGTGTTGGATCGGCACGTCCGGCCGGGGCACACCGATACATCATGCGACCGGGATCCCCTGCGAGCTCAAACGTTGGTGGGACCTACCGCTCGTGTTCCGCAATGTACAACTGCACTTGCCGCGGTGCCGTTGAAGATACTGCCTGTGATATCAACCGCAATCGACACGTTAACTGAGGCGGCGTTGCCGCTCTGCGGCCCCGTAGTCATGATGGTGCTCCCCACACGTTGTCCCGAATCATTCAACACCACGACAAGGCATACAATCTCGCCGGAGGGGGAACCGGCAACCGTGAAATCAACCTGCTCAGCCGGTATTCCCTCGTTGCCAAACAGAGGGTTGTAGGGCTCGTAGGTCCCGATCACCGAGTTCACAGTCACCGGCAGAAAGCTGCAGCTGGACAATCCCATAGCCAGCAGAGAACCCCCGATAACAAGAGCCAAGAACCGAAAGCCCCTTTTCCATCGGTGCTTGTCCATGACAAACCCCCAATGCTCTCGACCTCGATCGAGGCTAGTACGACGAAGGCCGTCAGTCGACGCCGACCAGCTCATACCGATCCCGCGTTACAGGTTGAGGGCGGTCGGAATCACCCGGACCCGGATGTACCTCCGGTGGCGCCGTCGAACAGCCTTGCTCCGGCTGCGATCCAACCGGACCATCCGGGATCACTCGCAGTTGCGATTATGTGCGGCGTGGCCCTGGACGAGGATTGGTTCGTCGGGTGTGTCCGACCGGTCCGAGGCGTTCTAAGGGGCCGATCGGTACCCCCGATTCTGCGCTACTTGGGCGGGCCCCACCTCTGAGTCCGACCCCCGTCGGGATCAGGCACGTATCGCCCCGTCCACGTTGGTACCCGAGGTTGCCATTACCGGACGGGTCTGGAACGAGGAGTGGTCGCTACCCAGCTGTGAGGTAGTTGTGCACCTCGAAGAAGGTGGTCTCGGGCGGGCCGGGCATGCCAACTTCCTGGGTGATCGGGCCGATCTTTTCCTCCGCGAACTTCTCGAACGTCTCTCGGTCGCTCCACACGTCGGTGACGCGGATGCCCTCGCTAGTCTTGGTCACCCAGTGGAAAATGCAGCCGGGGGCGCCCTTCCCGCCCTTGGTGAAACTCATCTTTTGGATGACCTGGTCGTACTGGTCGGGAGTGGCGCCCTTGAAGTCAAGTTGCAACCCGATAGCCATCTTGTCCTCCTTTTCGGACCGTGCGTGATGTCGTTCGGCGAAGGCTACACACTCAAGCAGACGCTAGTTTCGACAACGCATATCACGGCGACTTTGAACTGTACGACCGACTTGACCGGCTCTAAATGCCGTCAGGGTGGCCTCGCCGCCCAGTTCCTCGGCATACGGCCCAGGCGCGATCACCCTGATTCGTTATCGGGGCGCCAAGCGACGCCATCTGCCGGTCGCAAAGGACGGTTACAGCGCCCCCGTTGGCCGTCGAGTAAGGGCTTCGACCCGTCCGAAGCTCACTGCGCCAAGCCTTCGTCTTTAGTCCGACTCTCATCCCGGTTAGGTGCAGTCGTCGCCTTGGAGCCGTTCCCGACAGCCCGAAGTGAGCGCCGGCTCCGTCTGACTGCGCTGTCGGTCTCCGAAAACTAGCCACCCTATGTCGGACACATTTCGGGGCTCACACCTGGACTTTTTCGTGTCGCGTTGCCCGAAAAACCCGTACTCTGTGCGAAAGCCATGCGAGAGTCGACAGTGTCGAGTCGACAAGGCGAGGCCACCGCCCACCCCCCTTCTAGACGTCAATGCTGGCAGTGGCTCGACCATCAGTCGGGCTGTCGGGAGACTCGAGGTTGCCATCCTGTAGCAATCTCGTCTTGCGTAAGGGTTCCAGTCACGAGATAGGAGCCCGCTGTCCTCGAAGCGCCCGTTGAGTCCACTACCCCAGCCCGATCACCGCGACGGGCGCCAGCGATCCGGCACCGTAAAGCGGATCCTGCGCCAGCTCCCCTTCTCCACTCGTCCCCCAGCAGTCAACCCCGCCGTTGAGGAGGACTGCGCAGAAACCCTCGTAACCAATGGGCACCAAGCTCGCCACACCGCTCAAGGTCCCGACGCCACCGACACCACTCACCTCGACTGCTACAGGAGAATCGACGGATGTCGAGTTGTTGCCCAACTGGCTGTAGCCGGTGGTGCCGCCCACGTTGTTGTCCCCCCAACAGTCGACACCACCCGTCGTGAGGAGGGCACAGTAGGCACCGTTTGTAGTGCCTAGGCTTGAGACATCACCACCGAGCTGCTGGACAGCAACTGGAAATGGTGAGTTTGCGGTGGAGTTGTTACCCAGTTGGCTACCGTTGTCCCCCCAACAGTCGACACCACCAGTCGTGAGCACGGCACAGTAGTTGTTGTAGGCAATACCATCGAGGTCTTTTACATCGCTCAGGTTGCCAACGTTGTTGAGACCGTGCACTGTTACAGGCGTCGCTGAGTAGTCGCGGCCGTCATCGCCAAGTTGGCCATAGGCGTTGTCGCCCCAACAATCGACACCACCAGTCGTGAGCACGGCACAGTATGAGAACTCTTCATCGGAAAATATGCTCGATACGTCGGCCAGGTTCCCGCTCCCACCCACACCTCGAACCGTCATCGGGAACAGTGAGTTCGCGGTTGAGCCGTCCCCCAACTCGCCATCATTACCCTCGCCCCAGCAGACTACCCCGGTGGCGGTCAGAACGGCACAGTAGCTGTCGATGCCTCCCGACACGATGCCCTTCACGGAGCCGAGACTTCCACCCCCACCGACTCGTTGGACAGTGACAGGTAGAGCCACGGTTGCGGTTGAGTTGTCACCCAACTGGCCGTCCCCGCCGGATCCCCAGCAGTCAGCGCCTCCGGTGGTGAGAACCGCACAGAAGGAGTCTTCACCGTTGCTGGTGAGACTCGTCACTTCTCCAAGGCTGCCCCCTCCGCCCACATTCTGAACCATCACGGGCAGCGACGAACCCGAGATTCCGGAGTACGTGAACGCGTTACCCCCCAGCTGGCCGAAGTCGCTCTCGCCCCAGCAGGCAACTGTCTTGGATGTGAGCAACGCACAGTACGAGAACTCCGAATCAGCTACGATGCCGGAGACGCCGCTCAGATTACCGATACCTCCCACGCTCTTAACAAGGGTGGGAATATAGCTGTTGGACTCGGAGAAGTTGCCACGGCCGAGCTCGCCGTAGCCGTTGTTTCCCCAGCAGTCGACGCTGCCTGATGTGAGAACGGTGCAATACCCCTGCCCTCCACCGACAATTGCGGTAGCGCCTGTCCCAGAGCTGGAGGTGCCCAATGTGATCGAACCGGAGAGCGCGAGCTTCTTGATCCCGTGCTTGCTTGAACACAAGGCAACAACGTTCGGTGGGTAGGTCAACGCAAGCGATGCCCCTCCGGCAAACGACCCGGTAGAATTAGAGCCGTTAACGGTGGTGATAGCGAATGCGGCTTTCCCCGCGTAGGTGTTGCCCCCAAAACTGCCGTTGGCCTTCGCTTTCCACGTGATCGTGAGCGAGACCGAGACGCCAGTAGTATCCCCAGTGGCACAGCTTATTGGGCTACCGGCGAAGGTTCCGGTGGCCTCAGCCTTCTTGATGCTGATAGCGGCATTGGTCGTGGAGCATCCAGAGAGTTGGGCTTTCACCTTTGAGGGACTGGTCCCTCCCCCTTTGGGGGTGAGCGGCGGGGAGAACGACACCTTGGCTGACACCACAGAACAGCTGACGACGCCGGGGGCGGCTCCGATGTATTTGGGCGCCTTGGTACCCTTAGCTGAGGCGGGCGTCACGACGGCACCGAGAATCACTACCACCGCTGCCAGCCCTACTGTCACCTGCGCTACGTAGTTGTCCCTGTGCCGTGGCTTCGTCATGCACGTGCCTCTGTCTATGTCCTCCGTTCGGAAAGGGACTCGGATCTTTGTCTTGTGGGTACGCACGGCTGCCACTCCTCTGCATTGCTGGCAGTGATTAGTGTGCGCCTCCTCTGGACGCGGCGCAGCGTCCTCGTACCCGGGCGGATTGGGTATGTGTACCCAGCCAGTCAGAACTGGAAATCAGAAAGCCGATGGCCTCAGGACAGGGCCCGGCCCTCCACGGCGTGGAGGTCCAGGATGGCGATGCTGCGACCTTTGGTCTCGATCCACCCCAGCTCGCGCAAACGCCGCAGCCCCTTCACCACCGCCTCCCGAGACACTCCAGCCAGCTTGGCCAGGTCTTGCTGGGAGATGGGGAGGCTGACCGACGGGGCACGGTCCTCGTTCCCGAACCGGTCGACCATGACCAGGAGACAGCGACACAGGCGCGTCAAGGCGTCACTGGACCCAAACTCCAGTTGCCGCTGTGACGCCTGGCGTAATCGAGCGGCTACGGCCGCCAACAGGTGAGTCGCTGCTTTCGGTTGGCGATCGAGGAAGCCGCGAAAGGCCTCGATGCTAAGGACAAGGACTTCGACAGGGGTCACCGCTTCGGCCGAAGCCGAGCGAGCCTGGCCGTCGATGGCCGAGAGTTCACCGAGCAGCGATCCAGCAGTGACCAGGTCCAAGATCACCTGGTTGCCCGAGGCCGAGGTGGTGACCACCTTCACGACACCCTTGACCACAATGAAGACGTCGCGGCCCTCGTCCCCTTCGTAGAACAAGACCTGAGTGGCCCCGAACCGACGGCGGCTGCCCACCCCCTCGAGGTCATCGCGTACGGGCGGGTCAAGGCGGGTCAGGAAGACCTGATCTGACATGACTAGAAAATACAATCAGGCGACTGCGGGCGTTCAGCCCAATGCTGCCCCGATCCGAACCGGAGCAAAGAGACCCGCGCCGCCCCCACCGTCCCCCACGCCGACCCTGGCCAGGTAGTTTCATGAACAACCCACTTCGGCCAGCAAAAATCTTCACGGCTCTCGGCTTCTGGCTGTCAAAGCTTTGAAGCGTGAATCATTGGTGAGACAATTAGACCGAGATGAGTTCGGAGCCACATACCGCAACACTTGGTCTTGGGGACGCCCAGTCGTTTGTTCGAGGTCGCTATGGCGCTCGCGCGAGTCAACTAGAAGCGTTGGGCGGCGGCGACTGGTCAAAGGCATACGCCTTTACGCTCGACGGCAGAGAGGTTGTTGCTCGATTTGGTGCTCACGGGGAGGACTTCGGCAAAGATCAAGTCATGCACGTGCACTCGTCACCGGAGCTGCCAATACCGAAGGTGCTTGAGGTCGGAGAAACCTCCACCGGCTTCTTTGCTGTTTCCGAACGAGCCTACGGTGAATTTCTAGACGAGCTGGATGAGACGGGTATGCGCGCAGTCCTGCCGAGCGTGCTACGTGCACTCGATGTAGTCAGAGAGATCGATGTCTCCGGAACGACCGGCTATGGAATTTGGACCCCTGACGGGAAGGGACGTCATGCCACCTGGCAGGACGCTCTGTTGGAGGTAGGGATTGACCGAAACGGTGGTCGCATCCAGGGCTGGAGAAAAGCGCTGGAATCTTCGCCCATCGGAGCCGAGCCATTCGATATCGCACTCGACCTTCTCCGAGCCCTTGTGACCGGCCTTCCAAGTGATCGACACCTCATCCACGGTGACTTGCTCTATCACAACGTCCTCGTTGACCATGACCACATCACTGCCGTGCTCGATTGGGGCAACTCAATGTACGGTGATCACCTCTACGACGCCGCATGGTTGATTTACTGTCGGGCCCGGTACACGCTGTGGTCTGCTGTCGATATTCGCCGTGAATTTCGAACAGCATTGGGTTGCCAGCGGCCCAGTCCCTAGCAACTTCGAAGAGCGACTACTTGCATACCAAATCCATATCGGTCTTGGCGCCCAGGCATATGGCGCTCATAAAGGACGCTTGGACGACCTCGCAATCAACGCGGAGCAGACCCTGAAGCTGGCTAGAGCCGCAACCGGGGAAAAATAGGAGGAGTGGTCTCCAGGGAGTCAGCTCCAATCCATCACTTTGTTACCGCTCAGCAGGACTGGAACCGACCCAAGCTCTCTGCGAGGTCGGGGTCCGAAAGCATTCCCGCTAGCTCCAAGGACGCTCAAGGGAGACCGTGAGCACCGAGCGTCGACAGTCGCAAGTGGCGAGCGACTCCCAGTCGCCCTGGAATTGGAAGCCGTTGCAAGATTCGCACTCGGTACGGTTCCATCCTTCATTTGTGCGCAATGGCACTCTCTCTCAGGTTTGTCCACAGCCGGCCGGACGACGAACTCCCTGGTCTCGCCTAATCTTTCGCCAAGCCTGGAGAACGGAGAGTCCGTGGCTTCTACTGAGGACGTCACGGTGCTCTTCACCGACCTAGTCGGTTCCACTGAACTCGCCTCTGCGCTCACTCTGGAGGCCGCGGGTGAGCTGCGCCGGAAGCACTTCTCGATGCTTCGTCAGGCCATTGCCGCGTCAGGGGGGACCGAGGTGAAGAACCTGGGTGACGGGGTCATGGTCGTGTTCTCCGTAGCCTCAGCCGCCCTGTCATGCGCTGTGGCCATGCAGCAGGCCGTAGACAGGGACAACGCCAGCGCGGAGCGCCCTTTGGGCCTGCGTATCGGGCTGAGCGCAGGGGAGGTGATCAGGGAGACAGACGACTACTTCGGCGATCCAGTGATCGAGGCGGCCCGCCTGTGCGCGCAGGCCGACGGAGGCCAGATCCTGGCCGCCGACCTCGTGCGGGCGATGGCGGGTAGACGCAGCCCGCACGCCTTTTCCCCGCTGGGGGAAATCGAGCTCAAGGGCCTGCCCGAGCCCATCGAGACACTCGAGATCGGCTGGGAGCGGCTCGGCGATGTCGAAGCGGCCGCGGGCGCGATGCCAGCGCCGTCCCGTCTGGGCATCGGACCGGTCATCGGGGTAATCGGACGTGACACCGAGACCGTCTTGCTGGCCGACGCCTTCAAACGGGTGGCAACGAACGAGGGACGCGAGATCGTCCTGATCTCCGGTGAAGCGGGCATCGGCAAGACCACTCTTGCCACGCAGGCGGCGCGCGCTGCATTCGAGACCGGTGCAATTGTGCTGCTTGGCCGCTGCGATGAGGACCTCGGTGTGCCCTACGGGCCGTTTGTGGAGGCCCTCTCCCACTATGTCACCCACGCGTCTGAAGAAGCCTTGCGCGCACAGGTGCAATCCCTCGGTGCGGAGCTGGCCAAGATGGTCCCCGCCCTCCAACAACGGCTGGGGGAACTGCCCGCGCCCCAGAGCGCCGACCCCGACACCGAGCGTTACCTCCTTTACAACGCGGTAGTCGGGCTGCTCGACCACGTGTCTGCGGACAAGCCACTCGTCCTCGTACTTGACGACCTCCAGTGGGCCGACAAGCCCAGCCTCCAGCTACTGCGGCACGTAGTGGCGAACACAACACCCCTGCGGCTGCTCATCGTGGGCACATATCGCCACTCGGAGCTCTCGAGCTCCCACCCATTGACCGAGGCCCTGGCCGCGCTGCGGCGAGAATCCGGAGTGAGCCGCGTCGCGCTCTCCGGCCTAGATGACACCGGGGTGCTCGCGTTCATTGAGGCGACTGCCGGTCACGACCTCGACAGCGACGGGGTGGAACTGGCGCATGCGCTGTATCGCGAGACCGACGGCAACCCGTTCTTTGTCGGTGAAGTGCTGCGCCACCTTGCAGAGACTGGTGCCATCTATCAGGACGACACCGGCCGGTGGACGGCCGCCGCTGACCTCGAAGCGATGGCCATGCCTGACAGCGTGCGCCTGGTGATCGGTTCCCGGGTGGCTCGGCTGGGTAAGGCCGTCAGCCGGGTTCTGCCGCTCGCCGCCGTGATCGGCCGGGAGTTCGACCTGGATCTGCTGGCGCGCGTGGCCGAGCTGACCGAGGATGAGCTTCTCGACCTCCTCGACACCGCCACCGCCGTCGCACTGGTTCGTGAGGTTCCGAGCGTCCCTGGCCGTTACTGCTTCGCCCACGCCCTCATTCAGCACACCCTGTATCAGGACCTGGGCGTGACCCGGCTAGCACGGGCCCATCGCCAGGTGGCTGAGGCCATCGAGGCCATCGTTGGGGACCGCCCCCGTCCCCGAGTGGGCGAACTCGCTTATCACTGGTTCAGGGCAACCCAACCCGTCAACACCGCCAAAGCGATTAGCTACGCCCGCCTGGCAGGCGAGGCTGCACTGGCGGCACTCGCTCCCGATGACGCCGTGCGCTACTTCTCCCAGGCGCTTCAGCTCGTCGAGCTGACACCGGACATCGACCCACTCTTGGGCTGTGATCTGCGCGTCGGTCTGGGCCAGGCCCAGCGTCAGGCCGGGATCCCCGCCTTCAGAGAGACACTCCTCCACGCCGCCCAGCGGGCCCGCGAGCTCCGCGCCACTGACAGGTTGGTTCAAGCCGCGTTGGCGAACAATCGCGGCTGGTTCAGTGCCAGCGGGGTCATCGACATCGACAAGGTGGCAGTGCTCGAGGCGGCTCTAAGCGCACTGGACGACGACGACAGCCCCGAGAGGGCCTTGACCCTCGCTACCTTGTGCAACGAGCTCAGTTTCGGATTGCTCGAGCGACGCCGGGCCCTGGCCGACGAGGCCAAAGCCATGGCCCGACGAATGCCAGACCCGGCCACACTCACCCGGGTGCTGTGTCTGCTCAACAACCCGCTCCAGATTCCCTCTGCTTTGCACGAGCGCATCGTCGACACAACCGAGGCCGTGGCATTGGCCGAGGTGCTGGGCGATCCCGAGGCCCTCTACCACGCAGGGAGTAATAACCAGGTCAATGCCATGCAGGCAGGAGACTTCGATTTGGCCGCCCGCTGCCTGGAAAACCTGCGGACACTGAGCAACAGCCTGCGACAGCCGACAGTGATGTGGATGACGGCGTTTAAGGAGGCGGGTGACGCCATCATGGCTGGTGACCCCGAGCGGGCCGAACAGCTCGCCAATGCCGCCTTCGAGATGGGCACTGACACCGGCCAGCCCGACGCTCTCGCCATCTACGGATCGCAGTTGATGTATGTTCGCCATCAGCAGGGACGCCTGGGCGAACTTCTATCACTCATCGATCAGGCCGTTACCGAGAACCCCGGCCTCCCAGCGTTCCGCCCCGTCCTCGCTGCCGCGCATCTCGAAGCGAGGAACGACGCCACCGCGCTCGACCTGCTCGAGGAGGATGCCTCCGAAGGGTTCGAATCGCTACCACTCGATTTCATCTGGATGATGGGGGTCACTACCTATGCCCTGGTGGCGGTGGAGCTGCGCGCCACCGATCCCGCCCGGAAGCTCTACGACCTCCTCGCCCCCTATCACGAACAGGTTCCCTTCATCGGCACGCTCGGGTTCTTCCCGGCCGCTTTGGCTCTCGGCGGGCTGGCCTCGGTCCTCGGTCGCTACGACCTGGCCGAAGCTCACTTCACTGAGGCCACCGAGCTCACTACCCGCGGTGGGATGAAATTCTTCGCGGCACGCACGCAGCTGGACTGGGGACGGATGCTGATCGCTCGAGGAGGACCGGGTGCCCTCAATCGGGGGTGTGCATTGCTCGAGGACGCCCGTCGTGCTGCCCTCACGCATGGCTACGTTGGCCTCGAGCGTTGTGCCCTCGCCGAGCTCGCGAATGTGACTTGAGGCTCTGGCCCATCGGTATGCGCGTGCGGGAGAGAGCACGACGCGCTCGCCTCGCGGACCACCCACCGCGTGCCCGGTGAGCCCGCGGGTGGGACCACACACGCTGTTTCGGACCGAACCGCCCGCAAATCCCGGGGCTGTCATGATAGTTCGGGTTCCCTTCGCGTCGAGGCGCTGAAAAGGCCAGATGATACGGCGACGGCCCATGGCTGTGCCGAGAGACCTAGGCGACGGAACTTGGGTTCGCTCGACCCGTTGACCTAGGCTCTTCCTACCTGCCATTACCACGTAGCGGGCGTGAGGCGGAAGTGGCGACGACCCAGACAGTTACGGTGCTGTTCACGGACCTAGTGGGGTCCACCGAGTTGTCGTCTCGTCTGGGTCCCCAAGCGACCGACGAGCTTCGTCAGACCCACTTCGGACTGCTGAGACTCGCCATCCAGAGCGCCGGGGGCACCGAGGTCAAGAACCTCGGCGACGGGGTCATGGTGACCTTCACCAGTATGAGCCGGGCTCTGGCGTGTGCCGTGGGCATGCAACAAGCCATCGAGCGCCACAACCGCCGGGGCGATACGGCGCCGTTGTCGGTACGCATCGGGATGTCAGCCGGAGAAGCGACCGAAGAAGATGGCGACTACTTCGGTGACCCGGTCATCGAAGCCTCCCGCCTGTGCGCCAGGGCAGACGGTGGCCAGATCCTGGCGACCGACATGGTGAGGGCCATGGCCGGGCGCCACGCCACCCAGGAGTTCGTCTCGGTGGGCGACCTGGAACTCAAGGGCCTGCCCGATCCGGTGCGCCAGCGTCGAAGTCGTCTGGGAGCCGGCCCAAGCCAGCGAAGCAGAGGGTGGCCAGCTCCCGCTGCCCGCTCGGCTGGTAAGCGCCTCGGCTGAGAGTCTCTTCGCTTTCTTCGGGCGAGCAGAGGAACTGTCGCGCCTGACCGATACCCAAAAGACAAGCGCCAACGAGAACCGACTCCAGGTGGTCCTGATCTCGGGCGAGCCCGGCATCGGCAAGACCACTTTGGTGGCCCAGGCGGCGCGCAGTGCCCACGCCCGGGGGGCAAACGTCCTCTATGGCAACTGCGAGGAATACCTCGCTGTCCCTTACCAACCGTGGATCACTGCCCTGTCGCAGTTGATCGACCAGTCAGACGAAGCGCTGTTGAGAGAGTTCGCCGAGTCCAACGGAACGGCCCTGGCCCGCCTGGTGCCGGGCCTGGCCCGTCGGCTGTCCATGGACCAACCGGGTTCGGGCACTGACGCCGACACCGATCGGTTCCTGATCCTCGAAGGCGTGGCCCGTCTCCTCGCCTTGGCCTCCACTCGAGCACCCCTTGTCGTGGTCCTCGACGACCTGCACTGGGTGGACGCCGCCAGCCTGCAACTGCTGCGCCACCTCGTGACCTCGGCCATCCCCATGGCGGTGCTCGTGGTGGGGACCTTCAGAGAAAGCGACCTGTCGCGATCACATCCCTTGACCGGAGCTCTGGCCGATCTGCGTCGGGAAGCCTGTGTCGACCGCCTCGATCTGCTGGGCCTCGAAGACATCGAGATCATCGACCTGCTGGAAGCGGCGGCCGGACACGACATGCCCGACGAGGGCGTGGGCCTCGCCCATGCGCTTCGCCGGGAGACGGGCGGCAACCCCTTCTTCGTGGTGGAGGTCATCCGGCATCTGGCCGAGACGGGAGCCTTCTTCCAAGGCGACGACGGTCGCTGGGTGCTGTCGACCGATCTCGAGGACCTGGGCCTGCCCACCAGCGTGCGCGAGGTCGTGGCCCACCGGGTGGCTCGCCTGGGCGAAGCAACCGAACAGGCCCTGTCGATGGCGGCGGTCATCGGGCGTGATTTCGACCTAGAGGTGCTGTTGGGTCTCCTCGGCACCGACGAGGACCCACTCCTCGACCTCCTCGAAGGAGCGATCGGGGCGGGACTCATCAGCGAGTCCGATGACAAGGCCGGGCGCTACCGGTTCGTCCACGCCCTCATCCAGCACACGCTGTATCAGGACCTTGGTGCCACACGCCGCCAGCGAGCCCACCAGCGAGTAGCCGAGGCGTTGGAGAGTGTGGACACCGAGGACGAGCACCTGATCGAGTTGGCCCGGCACTGGATGGCGGCCACCCGACCAAGTGATGCGACCAAAGCCCTCTACTACGCCCGCCGGGCTGGAGATGCGGCCTTGGCGGCCTACGCGCCCCTCGACGCCATCACCTGGTACTCCCAGGCCCTGGACCTGCTCGCTCGCCAGGTGCTCGTCGACGAGCCCGAGCGCTGTGCCCTGTTGGTCGGGCTCGGGACGGCTCAGCGCCAAGCGGGTCAGCCCGAGTATCGACAAACGCTTCTGGATGCAGCCGGATCGGCCCAGGGGTTGGGTGACACCGATCTCTTGGTGGCAGCAGCGTTGGCTGGTACCCAGGGCACGGCGCCCCTCGCCGAGGCCGACGACGATCAGATACGGGTCCTGCGAACGGCCCTAGATGCAGTGAGTGAATCCGATCCCGCTTCCCGGGCCCTCCTATTGGCTGCACTGGTCGAGGTGACCGATGCCCGGGAATGGAAGCTCCGTCACGATATGGCCGGCGAAGCTGTGGCCATCGCCCGGGATCTTTCCGACAAGTCCACCGTGGTGGACGTTGTAAATCGTTGCTACCTGGCCAGAGTCGCAACCGGAGTCGTCAGACGAGCGCCTCGTGGAGACCGCACGGACAATCGCCATGGCGGATACCCTGCGCGACCCGGGACAGCGCTTTCGAGCGCGCTTCAACCGCGTGCACGCGTGCATGGAAGCTGGGGATATCGAAGAGGCCGACCGTTGGCTGAGCGAGATGCAGACACTTGTCGACCAGACCGGCCTCCCACGATACCAGTGGGAGCACCAGATCTTTCATTCCTGCCGTCTCTGCTTGTCCGGTGATCTGGTCGCCGCCGAGGCCTCCAACGAGGCCACCCTGGAGATCGGAGCCCGGATCGATGCCCCCGGGGCGCTGGCGGCCTACGGCGCTGTGCTCTTCGAGATCCGTCATCACCAGGGCCGTCTTGACGAGATCGCCGACCTCTTTACGCAAGCCGCCGCGGATAATCCGGCTATCGCCGCCCTTCGCGCTGCCGTCGTTTCCATGTACTGCGCGCTGGGCCGTCTCGATGAAGCCCGGGTGCTGTTCGAACCTGACGTGGCCAACGGATTCGTGGACTTTCCCCGTGACATTGTCTGGACGACGGCGATCACCTTGTGCGCCGACAATGGGGTGGATCTCGGTCACAGACAGGCGGCGCAGGTGCTGTATGACCGATTGCGCCCGTTCCGCGACTTGGTCGCATTTAACAACGGGACCGTGGAAGGAGCCATCAGCCGATCAATGGGTCGCTTGGCGCACCTGCTCGGCCGTCATGAGGACGCTGAGACCTTGTTCCGGGCCGCCTTATCGATGAATGAACGCATCGAGGCTCCGTACTGGATCGCTCGCACGAAGCTCGACTACGCCGACCTACTTGTGCACCGGGACCAATCAGAATGATGTCGTGAAAGCCAAGGAGATGGCGGTACTGGCTATGACTGTCGCGCATGAGTACGGATTTGGCGCACTGGAGCGAAGGGCGAACGCCTTGGTCGAATCCCTTCGCTGAGACCACTTGCAGGCTAGGAAATGCCGGGTCCGCTCGGGCAGTCCGACCATCCGCCGAGACAGAAGCGCTCGGGATCACACCCGACGGCCTCCGGCTGCGCCCAGGACCTCGGCGACAGAACGTCGGGTTCGCTCGACCGATTGACCTAAGATTTTGCTAGCTGCCATTAGCACGTAGCGGGCGTGAGGCGGAAGTGGCGACGACCCAGACAGTAACGGTGCTGTTCACGGACCTAGTGGGGTCCACCGAGTTGTTGACGCGTCTGGGTCCCCGAGCGACCGAGGAGCTTCGTCAGACCCATTTCGGCCTCCTACGAGGTGCCATCCAGAGCGCCGGGGGCACCGAGGTGAAGAACCTCGGGGACGGACTCATGGTGGCCTTCACCAGCCTGAGCCGAGCCCTGGCCTGTGCCGTGGCCATGCAACAGGCCTTCGAGCGCCACAACCGCCGGAACGACGGAGCCTCTCTTTGGGTGCGCATCGGGATGTCAGCCGGCGAAGCCACCGAAGAAGATGGCGACTACTTCGGCGACCCGGTCATCGAGGCTGCTCGTCTGTGCGCAAAAGCGGAAGGCACCCAGATCCTGGCCACCGAGATGGTCAAGGCCATGGCCGGGAGACAGGCCACCCAGGAGTTCGTCTCGGTGGGCGACCTGGAACTCAAGGGCCTCCCCGATCCGGTGCCCAGCGTCGAAGTCCTGTGGGAGCCGGCCCAAACCAGCGAAGCCGACGGTGACCAGTTCCCGCTGCCCGCCCGCCTGGTGAGCGCCTCGGCTGAGAGTCTCTTCGCCTTCTTCGGGCGAGCAGAGGAACTCACCCGGCTGAGCGCCGCCCGCAAGACCAGTGCCAGCGAAAACCGACTCAGGGTGATCCTGATCTCTGGCGAGCCCGGCATCGGCAAGACCACACTGGTGGCCCAAGCGGCGCGCAGTGCCCACGCCTTGGGGGCCAACGTCCTCTATGGCAACTGCGAGGAGTACCTCGCTGTCCCTTACCAGCCGTGGGTCCCGGTTTTGTCGCAGTTGATCGACCAGTCGAACGAAGCGCTGTTGAGAGAGTTCGCCGAGTCCAACGGATTGGCGCTGGCCCGTCTGCTGCCCGACCTGGCCCGTCGGCTGGCCATGGATCCGCCTGGTTCCAGAGCTGACGCCGACAGCGATCGGTTCCTGATCCTCGAAGGCGTGGCCCGCCTCCTCGCCCTGGCGTCCACGAGTACACCCCTGGTCGTCATCCTCGATGACCTGCACTGGGTGGATGCCGCCAGCCTGCAAGTGCTGCGCCACTTGGTGGCCTCGGCCATCCCCATGTCGGTGCTGGTGGTGGGAACCTTCAGAGAAAGCGACCTGTCGCGATCACACGCTTTGACCGGAGCACTCGCCGATCTGCGTCGGGAAGCCTGCGTCGAGCGCCTCGATCTCCTAGGGCTCGAAGACGTCGAGATCATCGACCTGCTGGAAGCGGCGGCCGGACACGACATGCCCGACGAGGGCGTGGGCCTGGCCCGTGCGCTTCGCCGGGAGACGGGCGGCAACCCCTTCTTCGTGGTGGAGGTCATCCGGCATCTGGCCGACACCGGTGCCTTTGTCCAAGGCGACGACGGTCGCTGGGTGCTGTCGACCGATCTCGAGGACCTGGGACTGCCTACGAGCGTGCGCGAGGTCGTGGCCCACCGGGTGGCTCGTCTCGGCGAAGCAACCGAACAGGCTCTGTCCCTGGCGGCAGTCATCGGGCGTGATTTCGACTTAGAGGTGCTGTTGGGTCTCCTCGACACCGCCGAGGACCCACTCCTCGACCTACTCGAAGGAGCGATCGGGGCGGGACTCGTCAGCGAGTCCGATGACAAAGCCGGGCGCTACCGGTTCGTCCACGCCCTCATCCAGCACACGCTGTATCAGGACCTTGGTGCCACTCGTCGCCAGCGAACCCACCAGCGGGTGGCCGAGACCTTGGAGAGTTTGGGTGCCGAGGACGAGCACCTTATCGAGTTGGCCCGGCACTGGATGGCGGCCACCCGACCGAGTGATGCAACCAAAGCCCTCTACTACGCCCGCCGGGCGGGTGATGCCGCCCTCGTTGCCTACGCGCCCCTCGACGCCATCACCTGGTACTCCCAGGCCCTGGACCTGCTTGCCCGCCAGGTGCTCGTCGACGAGCGGGAGCGCTGTGCCCTGCTGGTCGGGCTCGGGACGGCTCAGCGCCAGGCCGGCCAGCCCGAATACCGCCCGACCCTGCGCGAAGCCGCGGGATTGGCCCAGACACTGGGGGACACAGCGTTGTTGGTAGCAGCAGCTTTGGGAGGTTCCCGGGAACTCATGAGCACCTCAGAAGCTGACAACGAGCAGATTGCGGTGTTGCAAGCAGCACTGCACATCCTGGGCGACAGCGACATCTCCTCCAAGGCCCTTCTGTTGACGGCGATGGCCGAGGTGACCGATGCCCGCGACTGGGAGGCCCGACGAGACCTGGCCTCCGAGGCGATGTCCATTGCCAAGCGTCTTTCCGACCAAGCTGCTGCGTTGCAGGTAATCAACCACTGCTATCCGTCTCAGCTCCAGCCGGAGTCACTGGCAGATCGATTGGTCGAAACCGACGAAGCAGTTGCGCTGGCTGACCGATTGGGGGATCCGGTGGCGCGCATCCAAGCCCGCTTCAACAGGGTTCATGCGTGCATGGAGGCTGGTGACCTAGCCGAGAGCGACCGTCGATTGGACGAGATGGAATCAATGGTCGCCCAGACCGGTCTCCCTTACTACCAATGGCAACAGCTGATCGCTCGGTCCTGGCGGCTTACACTGTCTGGTGATCTGGCTGGCGCCGAAGCGGCCATCAATGAGTCGCTGGAGATCGGAACTCGTATCGGTGCCCCCGCGGCCTTAGGGGTCTACGGAGCCATACTTTGGGAGACTCGCCGTCAGCAAGGACGCCTGGAGGAGATCGCCGAATTCTTTGTGCAGGCCGCAACGGACAACCCAGCGATCGCCGCTCTTCGGGCGGTCGTCGTCTGGATGTACTGTGCTTTAGGCCGCTTCCAAGAGGCTCAGGAGCTCTTCGAGCCCGATGTGGCCAACGGGTTCACCGACTTCCCCCGCGATGTCTCTTGGACGACCGCGATGAGCTTGTGTGCCGACAATGCGGTGGAGCTCGACAACCGGAAGGCGGCCCGGCTCCTCTATGGCGAGCTGTGTCCGTTCGCAGATTTGATCGTCTTCAATCAGGGCACGATGCAAGGAGCACTGTCCCTGCCCTTGGGCCGACTGGCGCACCTTCTCGGTCATCATCAAGAGTCTGAGTCGTTCTTTGTGAATGCCCTAGGGACTCATAATCGCCTAGGCGCTCACGAATCCATAGCCCGTACCAAGCTCTACTACGCCGACCTGCTGGTTGATCGGGCTGAGACCGGTGATGCGCAAAGGGCCAAGGAGATGGTCGAAGAGGCACTCGCCGCCGCCCGTGAGTACGGCTATGGCGCACTGGAGCGAAGGGCGAACGTTTTGCTCGAATCCCTTCCCTGAGAGAACTCGCAGGCTTGGTGATTGCGGACTCTCCACCACTCGGAAATTCCGGTTCCAGCACCCCCGCCACGGTCGCATTAAGCAGACGCGACCATCCGGTGGTCGCGCCACACCCTCGATCGTGAGCGTCCACGGTCGGTTGTGATCTGTCGGCTTCGATCAAACTGTGAACCGTCAGTTCGGGACGAGACTCCTGTCTACAGGCATCCCCTGCGCAGATCATTTGTGGAGACCCTTGCCCTTGAGGACCCCACTGCTCTGGGCGTCTTGGGCAGCCCACGACCACCCTCACGCTGCCCCGTGGGACCCAATGGCCGGGGTTGGCCGTGATCTCTCAGGCCTCATTCTCCGGCACCCTCTGTAGTTCGCGGTCGAGCCTCCACAGGCACCGCTCTACGTCCGGCGGCGATCTCAAGAGCCAGGTCCACCTTCACAGAGAACCCACAAGAACTTCCAAGGTTCTGCCAACTCTCACTCGCCACGATGACTCCGGTGGCCAGCCCCGATTTGGGGGGCGCAAGCTGCACTTTCCCCGCCGAAGGCGCGCTTGTGGGGCTGGCCACCACCAGAGTGACCGCCGACTTGCCGTGCGAGGTTCGGTCTCGTCGGCCAGCTACCCGATGAGGGCTGGACCGAAAATGCTGTTGGGACGTTCTGGGGCGGGCAGCACATTTCACGATCACTTGCTCTTTAGTCAGCTTCCCTACCACGAGGTTCCCGGAAGTCAAGAGTCGGCTCGGCGGGCATCCGTGGAGATGCGGCGAACAATCGTCGCGGCCGGCTCGTTTCTCAGTTGGCGCCACCCGGTACCGGCCCAGAGATTGGGGACGCTGGTGTCGCCCGCCAAGGTTGCGGCAACGCGAAGCGGGCGAGTGAGGTGATGCACCTCGGGATACGCCTGTGGAGCACGCCCGTCATGTTCCAGAGCAAATCGGTTCGCCAGCCCGCGGGCGAAGCGTCCGCTGTAAGCGCGTGTGAGGACGGTGTCAGAGTAGAGGGCCTCCAGTAGCGCATGCCGGTACGGAACAGAGGTCCCTGCTTCGGGCGTACAGAGGAACGCAGTGCCCAACTGGACCGCGATCGCTCCTGCTGCCAGCACCACCGCAGCGTCGTTTCCGTTCATGATTCCCCCGCTGCCAATCGCCGGCACATCGGTCGCCTCACAGATCCCAGCGAGGAGCGACAAAAGGGGTATGCGTTGCGCCGAGAGATCGGCGAAGCTGCCCTGATGGCCACCCGCCTCGGTGCCTTGCACGATGAGTAAGTCCGTACCTGCGTCTGCTGCGAGGCGAGCCTCGAACACCGACGTGACGGTTACCGCGACCTGGATATCTGCCCGGTGCAGCCGGTCGACGATCTCCGCGGTCGGGCAGCCGAACGTGAAACTGACGAGATGGACGTGACTTGATTCAACTACCTCCAGTTTCGCTTCATACGCGTCGTCCTCCCAGCGAGCTTCTCCCAGCGCGACCCCGAGTCGCTCTGCTTCGGGCTGCAGGGTTGTCGCATACGCGGCGACCTCGTTGGGATCTCCTGGTGTGGAGGGCACGAACAGATTCACGCCAAAGGACGCACCGGTCAACGTGCGCGTCTTCGCTATGGCTTCATGTAGGGCGTCCACCGACAAGTATCCAGCGGCTACAAAGCCATACCCACCAGCGTTTGAGACGGCGGCTGTCAGTGCGGGAGTGGAGGGTCCACCCGCCATCGGCGCTTGGACGATCGGCAATTGGCTCGGCAAACTCACGTCCCCCAAGTTTTGCTCATCCAAGTCCCGGCGGCCACTATCTCTCGGTAGACCGCCTCCACGGTAGACACAGGTTTTCCGTGGAGGAGGGGATAGCCCAGGGTTCAACTGCGATGCTTGCGGAAACAAACCTTGGCACACACATCAGGCTCTGAGGACTGAGCGTCGATTACCCGAAATCAGGCTGTAATCCAGATGTATGTGCTGGCCATAAACATAATGTGCCGATGGTGACTCATGGCGAAGATGTGAAGCGGTTCGAACACCTCTTCGCTGACCATGTTGATGCGGTTCTCAGGTATGCGTTGGCACGTGTTGACCCGGAAACGGCGAAGGATGCGGTTGCGGACACTCTTCTGGTGGCGTGGCGGCGGTTGAGCGATGCCCCCGAACCTGCGCGAGCGTGGCTGCTCGGTATCACCCGGCGCAACCTGGCCGGTCAGAGCTGAAGTCGAAATCGACACCGTCGGCTGGTCGAACGACTCGTCAGCATCGGGTCGGCAACCGAGTCGTCCAACGAGTTGGTGGAGCTAGTCGCCGACCGATCCGCAGTGACGGCTGCACTCGGAAGACTCCGACCGACGGATCGCGAACTGCTGTGCCTGATCGCTTGGGACGGACTCGATCACAACGAGGCGGCCGCGGTCCTTGACTGTTCGCCGGGTACCTTTGCCGTCCGACTCCATCGTGCCCGAGGACGCCTCGAAGCGGCCCTGGCCGCCGAAGACGGACTTAGCTAGCCGAGAACCTGCCACTGGTATGCCACCCGACGATGGCAATCATCCACCTGCCGTGATTAGGAGGTTGGCGAAGCTCCTGTCCTTCACCTGGGGAGACTCCCCCACTGTCGCAACATGGAGCCTGGCCAGAAGGTTTCCGTGAACACCCCACGTGACGCGGCCCCCGATCGACTGCCCCACTGGCGCGGCGGGGATTATCGAGGAGCTAGCGCCTGGTAACCAAAGCGGCCTTTCCTTCCCCTGAGAGATCGTCAAGTGCAACTCGGCGCCCAGCCATCATCATCACCAATGCCTCCGCTGGACCCATCACATCGGGCCCGTGCCCGTGAGACCAGTCCATATCGGTGGCCGTGAGCTTGAACCCCGCTATGCGCTTCTTGGCATGGAATATATGAAGGTCGTCTTTGACGAAGTCCGCCACCGCAACGAGATGTGTCTCGGGCAGATCGCGTTTGATGCCCAGAGGTCGACACATGTCCTGACCGTGGATCAGGACATGTGCCAGGCCTTTGACCGGCTGAGCTCTGGGCGGGGATTTGCGGTTGGCAGCGGCGTTCCGTAGGGCCCTTAGAACGACCCCTGGGTCCTGCTGACCGCGTGCTTGCCCATCAGCTGCCACCCAGCGGTTGTAGTTGAAGCCGTGGCGAAGCATTCCCCCGACGATCGCGCCAACTCCGAAGGCACCCTCCGCGCCTGCGGCCACGTGAGCAAGCACGTCCCTGATCCGCCACAGGGCACACAGTGAAGGAGAATTCCACTGCTCGTCGTCCAACTCGGCGACTCGCTCAGCGAGATCCAACGTCTCATCACGAACTGCGTCCCACGTCTCCACGTGAACTCCCCCCGTTATGGACCGAAGCGTAGAACCTTCCGTGTCGCAGAAGTCAACTCTGCGCTACCCCGAGGTTTTTCTGGGCTGGGTGGCGGATCTCCACCGAGCACATCAGGAGCAAGCGCCTTAGACGAGGTGGTCCCTACCAACGGCGATATTCCCGGGGTGCCACTCCGATCAAGTACTTGCGCGGTGGTCAAACTCTGGTGAATGCGGCCAGCCAAGCTCGGGCGCCCTCGGGACCCAAGGTGATCTCAAGCATGGTGTCCTCGATGGAGTCGATCCCCCATCCATCCACGAAACAGTGCTCAAGCTCGTCTAGGCGAATCCGTCTCGGGCCCCAGTCGCCGGGTTGTTTGTCGCTGAAGCAGAGCAAAAAGTAGCGGCCGCCTGGCACCACAACGGCACTCAGGCTGGCTACGAATCGCGCCCGGTCTTCGTCGTCAAAGACGTGAAATAGCCCACAGTCGAGCACCGTATCGAACTGCTCCCCAAAGGCAGGCAGGTCGAGAGCGTCCCACACTTCGAAGAGAGCATCGAGGGAGCGTCGCGCCGCCTTCTCCCGGGCCAGCCGGATGGCGGTTGGGGAGGCGTCGATCCCGGTCGACTTGAGTCCTTGGCCTGCAGCCAGGAGGGCATGCTCTCCAGTCCCGCACCCGACGTCGAGTACCCGGCCGCGGACCTCGCCACCTTCGATCAAGCGCGCGAAGGCGGGCTGGGGTCGACCAATGTCCCACGGCGGCGTACCCCCCTGGTAGGCGGCCTCGAAATCCGCTGTCTCCGGCGCCTGCAGGAGGACAGGGTCGATGCCCGAGTCCTGATGCCCTGCGCGCCCTTCGGTGTCGTCGGCCATGATCCTTTGTACACCACAGTGGTTCAAAGGCGTGGCTATGGACGACGATGGCGCCCATTTCGAGGCATGCTGAACGGCCCCGAGGTAGCACAAGACGTCGTGAGTACTGCCCGTTCTCGATAAGAAGCCCACAATGGATGAGGTTCTGGCCCGGGCTTCGCTGACCCTCATTTGCACCCCTGCCGAGTTCGATTTTCCAGGGGCGCCCTTGACGGCGGCGACTCACTATGTCGGCCCGATCTTTGATCCGGACACCGGCGTAGAACCTTGGGCCCAACCATGGGATCTTGACGACGAGCGGCCCCTCGTGCTCGTCAGCCTCAGCTCAACCCTTCGGGGCCAGGATCGCGCCCTTCCCCCCATTATGGAAGCGCTGCCGCGATCTGCCAGTGCGGGCGTTGCTGACTCTCGGAAACGTCATCACCAAGGACGAGTTGGTCGTTCCACCCAATGTGGCGGTCGTCGACTATTTGCCGCACACAGCCGTTCTTGGCCACACATCCTTGGTGATCAGCCATGGTGGCCTTAGTACGGTAATGGCCGCGCTGGCCCACGGCGTTCCGCTCGTCTGTATCCCCCAAGGCCGAGATCAGAGCTTCAATACCGAGAGAGTGTAAAGTTGTGGCGTGGGCATCAGTGTTGCTCAAGATGCACCGTCTGAGGTCATCGCCGGAGCGATCCAGGCCGTGCTGGAGAACTCGTCCTACACGGGCTCGGCTCGATCATTCGCGACGCTCATCGCCAACGCCGGCTGTGGCTCGCAGGCCGTGGAGCATCTGGAAGCATTGTTCGCCCAATGCCGCATGTACCTTTGAGAACGGCCGATGATCGAGGGTCCGTCCCATGACAATCGCCAACGCCTCGCGAATCCTGGGGGCGTATCGGAATGCCTCACCGAAGCCTCGGTGAGGCATTCGGAGGCCAACAGAGGCAGCCGATCCCCTACCGGTGATGCGCCATCTATTTGCCGTCGGTGAGGTCACGGGAGGCGTCAATCTCCGTCGCACCGATGATTTCTGGGAGTTTCCGGCGTCTCACTCCTAGAGCGTCCACAAGTGCAAAAGGACCGAGTCCGGGAATCGGAATTACCGGAGGAGAGCGATGAGAAAGCTGATTGAGTCGACCCATGTTTCGCTAGGTGGAGAGATCGGGTCGCCCGGTTGGGCGTTCCCATACCTAAATGAAGAACACATTGACTACGCCAAGCGATTGCTATTTGCAGCGGATGCTCTGCTGCTTGGGCGTTTGACGTACGAAGGCCTGTCAGCGGCATACCCTGCGATGACTGGCGGCGATTCTGGAGTTCCAAACGAATTCGTCGAACGCATGAACAGTATCCCCAAATACGTGGCATCAACCACTCTGCGGGAGACAACGTGGAATGCCACCGTTATCAACGGGGACGTGGCCACGTTCGTCGCCAATCTCAAGCAGCAGGCCGGTGGCAACATCATCAAGTACGGGAACGGTCCACTCGATGTTACGTTGATGGAAAACGGCCTGATCGACGAGTTCCACCTCTTGATCACACCAGTCGCCATTGGACACGGCCAACACCTGTTTGAGTGCATTGACACAGCCCCTGCCCTGAATCTGGTCGATGTCACGCGGTTCAGCAACGGTGTGGTGATACTGACCTACACCCCAAAGTGAGCACATTCGTCAATCGGAGTCCTGTCCTGGAAACGCAAGTCGGTTGCACCTTCTTAGCAATGTTATGGGGCTCTTCCTCCGCTGCAGTTCGCACGCACAGGGTCATCCCGGTCGCAACCAAGAGGCAGTCGCCGTGACTGGCAGAGTGAACCTCACCAGGTTGCTGGTAGCAATCGCGAGCCTTGACCACAAGGCCGCTGTGGGCCTTCTCGACGCGGCACCATCGTTGGCGACGGCCAGCCTAGCGCGACGCGACGAGTTCTTCGTCGCCGAGCGTCTCGCGCACGTCTACGGAGGCGATACCGCGTTGCATGCTGCGGGATTCAGTTACGACTCCGAGATGGCACGACACCTGATCACACGGGGCTCCGACATTCGGACCAGAAACCGGCGGGGCGCCGAACCGCTCCACGCGGCAGTGATCGGGGCGCGGTGACACCGGATCCGCAGCGGCTAAGGCTGAACAACGAATCACTATGGAGCTGCTCGAGAACATTGCCATGTGAGACTCGGCCTCGCCCCGCAGCGCGCCACGTCGATACACGCCGCAACCGGCATCAACGCCCTGACCCGCTACCGTGGCCCTGTGAGCAGCCCACGAGTGCCCGGTGGGGTCGTCCATAAGCTGCCAGGAGACCTGCGCAAGGCACTGATCGCCAACCCCACGGCACTCGATGCCTGGAAGGACATCACGGCATTGGCCCGCAACGAGTTCATCTGCTGGGTCGAGGATGCCAAGCAGGCGATGACCCGAGAACGCCGCATTCGCCGGACCCAGGAGGAGTTGGAGGAAGGCCAGCGTCGGCCCTGCTGCTGGCCAGGGTGCGAGCACCGCGAGCGCACCGGCAGATAGCAGTGGGCTGGGTGACCCTATCGCCGGCTAAGGGCCCCGAGTCAGAAGACGGGTCAGTAGGCACGTCTCGGGTGGCCTGTCTTCCCGCCTCGAGACTTCGCCTCGGCGTCACATACGCCAACGGGGACCTCGTACATCACGGCGCCGCGATCGTGGGGGCGACTCCGTAGCTCGACAATGTCAGGGTCATCTCGAACGCGTTCTGTTGACGCAGAGTCTTAAGCCTCACCACCTTGGTGTGTGCCAACGGGTGCTGTGACGAGGGCGCGAATTTGTCGCTCGTTAGACCAAGGGTCATGGCGGGAAGTTCTACCGCATTCTCCGTGGCGCCGCCGCCGCTGTAGATGCCGGTATAGAGGGGTTCGCTTGCCGTGATTCGAAGCACTTGACCCCGCGCGTTCTGCCAAACTCCGAGCGAGATCGGGATGGCACTGGGGGCGGGGACAAAGGTATTAGCGCTCGAGAGGCGATAGAGGGGGGGTTGGGGTAGCGCACTCGGCCCGATCACCATGCGAAACTCGTTCTCGACCGCGAGCAGAGTCGTCGTCCCGACATACTTCGTCGCAGGCTCGCCGCTCACCGTACTCGGGCCAGCAGCGTGCAGCACTGAGCCGGGGAGGTTGGACATTGTGAGCGCCCAAGGCGATGTCATGAGGTCCGCTAGGTCGTTGAAGCCGTTGTCCGAGATCGCCTTCCAGGACTTTGCGCCCGACGACACCTTCTTCCAGGGCATCCCCTGGCCCGCTGTATAGAACGTTGTGCCGAGCCAGCGGCCCGCACCCATGGACGGCCCGGACCCGCAACCACTGAATGCCGCCACGGCTTCCGGCTCTACCCCTCGCACCACGTAGGCGATGGCATGGTTGCGAAGGTCGATTGACCCGGTTCCCGTGGACACAGGGGCGTTGGAAGCGGGTATGCAGCCACCTACCCGTCGTGTCGAACGGGACGTGAAGGTGATGCGGGCGAGCCCGGCCCTGGCCACGATCGGACCCGATGGGCCGAAGGTGGAGCTGAACGGTCCACCAGACGAGAAGCCGCCACTGCCGAGGTAGGTCCCGACAGCAGCAATGAGTGTCATGGCCACGCCGATCCCGATGCGCCGCCTGCGCTGGCGTGAGCGGGCCTCTCGGATCAAGGACTGTGCTTCGAGGCCTGGTGATCCAGTCGGCGTTCCCTCAGCCGATCGCTCAGTGTCCATGGCCTGAGTCATGCATCCCGCCTTGCCGGGTGGAACTGAATGGAGCTACTATGGCTAGTCTCATGTTTGTTGTCAAGGTGGACCGTTCAACAGGTGATCTGCTTCACGACCAGGTCGCGGGCGAGATTCGTCGCGCCATTGCTGACGGCGAGGCTGGCCCTGGAGAGCGGTTGCCACCGGCGAAGGACCTCGCGGCTGTGCTGGGTGTCAACAAGAACACGGTCCTGCGGGCCTTCCGTCTGCTTCGTGACGAAGGTCTCCTTGACTTCACCCGAGGACGGGGCGTAACAGTGGCTGGCTCACCGCAAAAAGGTGCCGTCGTTCGCCGAGTGCGGGAGCTGGTCGAGTACGCCAAGCGCCAGGGTTACCCGCCGAGCGAGGTCATCGCCATGATCGAGAGGCTCTCGTAGCGGTTGTGTGCCAATCGACCCAGGGGTTGGGGGCACGGACCTCCTGGCAGGCCGCTCGGCATCACGTGATGTGAATCAGCCCCCCCGTTTGAAACCCTCCGGTGCCACGTAGCCTCTGCACTCAGGGTTTCATCACCGCCCCACCCTGGGTGTCATGAAATCGAGCGCGGAGTGTTCATGAAACGCACCGTTGGAGCCGAATGATCTCGTCGGGCGACACCCGCGCACCAACAAGGAATTCGAGCCGCGGACTTGGCTGGCGCACGCAGTCTCCGCACCGTGTAGGTCGCCGATCCGGAGGTGGTCCCTACCTGCCTGTGGGATCGCCCTGTTGAGACTCCAAGCGGCCGTCCTCTGCAGGCAGTGGGTCGCTGTTGTCCCCCGCTGCACGCTCGCTTTCTGCCGCGGCTCGCCTCTCGAGAGCAGCTTCTTGATCGCGAAGTATCGTGTTCGCGGCCGCGATCGCAAGGCTCTCAGGGCGCGGGCCATCCCAATCTAAGTACCAGTGTCGGTTCAGGCTGGCGATCCACGTGTCGCCCGCAGGGGTTAGGCCGAACCTCGAGATCGTTCGCTGGCTGCCGATCTGGTCGGAATATAGGAGTTCTATCGTGATGGGCTGGCCCTTGTCGATCTCGTTACCGACCTCGGCGCGCACTTGATCATCGGGGTGACGAAGCGCTCCTTGCCACATCCCGATGTCACCGGCCGGAACGTATAGGTCCCGCGACTGAAGGCGGAACTCCTCCAGAGGCACGTGGGTGGGGTGGTCCCGCGCTGAACCTGGCCTGACAGCCCAGCCCTGACAGACCGCGATCCCGCTACCAACATTTCGAAGGCTGATTGCGAGGTACACGATGCCGTCAATGTGTTCAACCGCGGCATGGCCGCCTGAGGCGTGGACCCAATGCTGCTCCAGGAACATGATCTTCTGAGTGGGATCCTCCAGACGCGACGGGGCGAGGAGCGGTCGTCGTTGTTCTTGTAGGGCCGCCTCCGCAATGCGCGCCGACCGGTTGGAGGATCGCACCGCTGAGAACGTGGCCAGAGCCAACACGAGTGTGCCAGCCGCGGTCGCCAACGAAGAGATCGTTTCCCAGTCAGCAGCGAGGAGAACCATTAGTCGCCAGTCTGCCACTGCACTCCCCCAGTGTGCAGCCGTCAGCCTGTTCACCACTTTGGTTGACCCCGTTCCCTTGCGACCTGCCTTCAGCGCTACGTAGGCATGGCCGGGGGTAGATCGCCCCGGCGCGAGCAGCGTCGGCGGCATATTTACCCTCGCGTCGGCCGCGCTTGCCGTAGGCGACGTTCCAGGTGATCACGATGGCGGCGAGAGCCAACGGGCATCACGTTGGACGTGGCCTTGGCGGAGCCGACCGAGCTCGTCTCGATGATAAGGACCTGAGCGGCCGCCTCAGCGAGGAAAGCGAGACCCCAGACCACCGTCATCACCCTGAACGCGTGGCGGAAGCCGGGATAACACCATTTGTCGACGAAGTCCCGTCCGTTGGGGGTATCGGCGCCCATGGCTTCCGCGGCGAAGCGAAACAGCAGCGGTCGTCTCGACCACAATGAGCCCAGGCACGCGGCTCCGAACACCCACCGTCAGGACGGTGCCATCAAGAAGCACGAAGTGTGCACTACCGCTCGCCAATCCGAGGGCCGTGCCCACGGCGGTCCCCATCGGGACGAGAATCCCGATGGCGTCCACGCTCCGGTGGCGAACCACCTTGAGTCCACCCCAAAGGCGGGCAGTACGCCCCTCAAAACCAGTGCCGAAACCGTGGAGAGCCCGGCGGAGCGTAGCGAGTAATACGCCACGAGCGGCCCGATGACGTCGAAGATCGCGATGGGCGCAAGGGTCTGAAGGCGACCAACGTTGAGAGGAGGCGACGCTGACCTCGTCTCCTCAATGCTCGTGCGGCAACGCTACCTGTGATCGTCCCGATCGGGCAGCCCCAGCACCGCTGTGCCCGTCACGTGATCACCGAGGTCGTTCGTGGCTCGCAACTCGACCTCGACGATGCCCTCGCCATTGGTTTGAGACACCGCAGTCACGGTGCCGGTATAGGTGAGTGTCGAGCTGGGGAAGACCGGCACTCCGAGACGGATCGCGAGACTCTTGACCATCGATTCCGGCCCGGCCCAGTCGGTCAGGAAGCGGCTGCAGTAGGCATTGTCGGAAAGGATGTTCATGAAGATGTCGGGTGCGCCCTGAGAGTTGGCGTAGGCGCGATCGTGGTGCACGGGCATGAAGTCCCTGGTGGCGATGGCTCCGGCGACGATCACGGTGGCCGTCACGTCGATCACCAGCTCAGGAAGTCGGTCACCGACCTGAATACCGCTCCAGTCGAGGGTCCGGCGCGCGGATGTGGCGGTCATCGCCTGTCCAAGATAGACGGCGGGGTGGGTGGCATCGCTGCCCTGCGCGCCGTGATCACGTGGTCGCGTCCTGGGGTCTGAACTTCAGAATGCGGAATCGTTGTCGACCCACAACCTCACCCGTCTCGTCGAAGTACGTGGTCGCCCACGTCAGGAAGTGACCCGGTCCGAGTCGGGTCTCCTTCTGGTCCGAGATCGATTCGATCACCGTTGATGCCGAGATGATCTCTCCGAGACGCAGGTAGCGCACGATCTCGAACTCTGAGTTCGACGCCACCGTCCCGACAAAGCCGGCTTCGTCAAACAGCGACAGTGGTCCGCTGCCGTCAAACGCGACGGGCGACCCACCACGATCGGCGATGCCGGCGATGATCGGCGTCGCCATCGTCCACGTCTGGAGCATCAGGGGCGGAGCGACGATTCCGCCAAAGCGCGTGCCCGCTGCAAACTCGGGGTCCGTGTACACGGGGTTGTGATCCTCGAACGCGGCCGCCCAGTGGCGGATCATGGGCTGGTTCACGGGATCAGGGGCGACCGACGCACTCCCGGAGCCCACGGGCTTGCCAATGAGGCCGAGGAGCTGTTTGCCGAACTCGCTCGCTTCTTCGGTGTCCCTGTCGTGCACACATCAGTCTTAGCGCTTGAAGACAATGGTAGGAAAGGCGGATGAGCAACTATCGGTCTCGGGTGCGGGTCGTGCATGATCGAGCGTGACGATGGTCACGGGACGGGAACCAGCCTCGCTCCCTGAGCGGGACGTGGTGGAGCGATACTGAGGGTCTCGATTCACGGACTGCTTTCGCGGCCATCGACACAGGGATCGGCACAACAAGTCCGCAACAGCTAGATAGACGCTGCGCCCCCAAACGCTCTGGGCGTGCAGAGCGATTCGTTGCGCTGACCTGGTCGACAAGCTGACGAGGGTGCAGGCGCGTTCGGAGCGACCCCGATGCGGAGACCTGTGATCGGGTGGCCAAGAGCATCGCAACGGTCCTATACTTGCTGGGACGGACGAGTCGACACGCAAGGAGGTGGGGGCACTGAAATCCGAACCTCATAGTCCCAAACCCCCACAGCCGTGCCCCGGCGTCCTGCACGCGTCTCTCTGACCTCCCTTTTCCTGGTCTGACGCAGCGTCACTCGACGCACTGACGTCGGGGCCCGCGGCTCTCCTCCCACCTCTGGTGGTTGGCCCGCGCCCCTCCCGGGCGCCCTGCACTGTGTTCTCGCGAACCAGTCGCATCACCAAACGCAATCGGTGGAGCCGTCCTTCGACCGATCCACGAAGGGAGGGAGATCATGTCTGAGCGCGCCACCCCGCTTGTCAGAATTCTACGCCGGCGCGCCCGAGACAGTGCGACGCTCGCCGTGGCGAGGTCCGGTACCCGAAGCAGTACCGCTACGTCGCGCGAGCAGGGTGCCGCCCTCGATGAGGAACACGTCGGCGACATCACCGGTGCGTTTGGGACCATTGCCTACGGCGACAACGCGGCGCGTCGGTCGTCGAAGGCCAAGCTCCTCACCCTCCTGGCGATCGTCGGTCCAGGCCTGATCGTCATGGTCGGCGACAACGATGCGGGCGGTGTCGCCACCTACGCTCAGGCTGGCCAGAACTTCGGCACACATCTGCTCTGGGTGCTGCTGTTGCTGATCCCCGTGCTGTACGTGGCTCAGGAGATGGTGCTGCGCCTCGGAGCGGTCACGGGCGTGGGTCATGCCCGATTGATCCTCGAGCGCTTTGGCAAGTTCTGGGGCGCATTCAGCGTCATCGACCTCTTCGTGCTCAACGCCCTCACCATTGTCACGGAGTTCATCGGTGTGTCACTTGCCGCCGGCTACCTCGGCGTGCCCAAGGTCCCGGCGGTGATTCTCGCCAGTGTCGTCATCATCGCGGCGGCGAGCACCGGGAGTCTTCGAGCCTTCGAGCGGACCGCACTGGCTCTATGCATCGGATCGCTCATCGTGATCCCGCTCTACGTGATCGTGCACCCGCCGGCCGGGGAGGTGGCCCGCAACTTTGCGCTCGTGAACCTGCCCGGAGGCCCCTCGCAGCTGTCGAACGTGATGTTGCTCATCATCGCGCTCGTCGGGACGACGGTGGCACCTTGGCAGCTCTTCTTCCAACAGTCCTACGTCATCGACAAGCGGATTACCACCCGATTCGTGAACTACGAACGCGTGGACCTCATCCTCGGCATCGTCGTCGTGATCATCGGCGCCGGCGCCTTGATGGGAGCGTCGGCCGCGGCGTTCGCCCACACCCCCCTGTCCGGGCACTTCATCGACGCCCGCCATGTCGCAGCGGGCTTCGGGCGGTACGTGTCGCACGCTGCCGGTGTCCTTTTCGCCATCATCCTCTTCGACGCCAGCCTCATTGGGGCCTCCGCGATCGGGCTCTCCACTGCCTACGCCACCGCGGATGTCCTCGGCATCAAGCACTCGCTCCACCGTTCGGTCCGGCGGGCGAAGGGCTTCTACACGGTGTTCGTGGGCCTCATGGTCGTCTCCGCCGCGCTCGTGCTCGCCCCGGGCGTGCCCCTGGGAACCGTGACCGAAGGGGTCCAGACCCTGGCCGGTGTCCTCCTCCCCAGTGCGACGGTGTTCCTCCTCCTGCTGTGCAACGACCGGGACGTCCTCGGACCGTGGGCTAACACCACCAAGACGAACATCATTGCCTCGATCATCATCGGGGTACTGGTTCTGCTCTCGCTCATACTTACCGCCGCGGTCCTGTTCCCCAACCTCTCGAGCCGCGACATCGAGCTCATCATCCTGGTTGGGGTGGGCGTCGGCCTCGTCATCGGCGGATACCTCATCATGCAGTCAGGGCGACACCGAGCGGCCGCCGTCGCTTCGGAACACGCAGCGGCTCTGAATCGCGGAGACCTCCTGGCGCGGCGGGCCAACTGGCGGATGCCACCGCTTGCGCTGCTCGAACGACCTGCCATGTCGAGGCAGCGCAAGATCGGCATGCTGGCCTTGCGGGGGTACCTACTCTTCGCGTTCTCGCTCGTCATCGTCAAGATCGTAGAGGTGGCGGTGCACTAGCCGTTGAGACTCGCAACGGCATGAGTTGCGGGGACCCAAAGGGGCCATCCCAGTCGGTTCACCCACGGTGACTGCCAGGACCGGTCGTCTTGTGCTTGCGCGTGGTCACCTCAGCCGGCGATGGCGGAGGGATCGGCGAACGCGAGCAGGGCGGCCCGATCCGCGGGGAGCACGAACCCGGCTTTGATCGTGGCGTCGGCATCGGTGTCGTAGCGCTTGAGGTAGGCAGCGCGGGAGGGATACAGCTGTGCGAGCCGCGCCGCCGTGAATGGCTTGGTCGAACCGAGCAGCAGGCAGATCACAGAAGAATTCGGACCCGGCACACCCGACAACGTCGCGACGGGAACGTCGACAGGCGGAGTGCGGATTCCCCCGAGCGCAATGCCATCGGAGTCCCGAACGACTTTTGGCGTCGCACCCGGTGTCACGTCAATGCGGGGGGCGTGCACGGGAGCGGCGCCGGTTTCGATCCAGTTCGTGAGCGCCCCCAAGGCAGCTTTGGCGACAAGGTGCATGGGACCGTTGTTGATCGGGACTCCGCAATTGATGTACCTGGCGTTGGCCCCGAGCAAATGAGCGTCAGCATGCGAGGTTCCCGTCACCTCCCAAAGTCGAAATCGGTCATTGTCGGGCTGACGGGCCGCGTAGGAGTCGAGCAGGCCCGTCACGTCCGACTCTGCTTGTACGTCGATGAGGGGAGCGTCCTGGTCGGTACGGAAGATCACCGGCGTACCGGAAATGGCATTGGCAAGGCCCGCGTTCTGGCCGGGACCCACGAGAGGGAGGCCGGATGCCCCTCGGCTGTGTACGAAGAAGCCGTCGAACTCGTGGGTCAGTGGCTGTACGCCGTCGTAGTAGGTCACAAGCGCAAACGCCGATTGCGACTCGCCGGCAGCGATCAGCCGTTGCGGCTTCATTCCGCCCATGCCGGCGCCGGCGCGGATGGCGCGGGCGACCTGCGTGAAGATGTCGTAGGAGAAGCCATCGCCGGGAAGATCCAGCGACCCGTAGCGTTTGGGATCGATTCCTCTGAGACCCTTGCCGACAACCTGCGAACCGGGCCCTGGCACCGTAACGAGGACGGGGCCGCCCATGACGCCGATCTGCTGCGCCGAGACACCGACCCAGGCGTCACCCTGGCGCAGGATCTCTTGATAGAGGCTGGCCCACTCCGGGTCGGCATCAACCCCGCCACTGACGTTGAGCCATTCGACGACAACAGTGCCGCTGAATCGCTTCGGATCGGCGGGGTACCGCACGAGGACCCGAGTTCGGTAAGGCGCGTGACCGTCGGGCACGAAGGACCAGCGACCGTTGGAGCCAAGTGGGCCAATGGGCCGGTACGATGTGGCCGTCCCCGACGCCTTGTATTCGTGCTGTACGTAACCGAAGTGCTTCAGGTTCACCGTGATGGGTTCGGCAATGAAGACACCGCTGCCTCCTGAGAGCGGCGACATGCTCGCCGTAGGCCCGGCGGGGCGCCGCTGCACAATGAAAGACGAGCGCTTGGCTCCATGTGCCCCCGAACACGCCACCAGCAGCGCGCCGCAGAGTAGCACCGTGGTGCCGAGAGACCCCGCTCTCGCCAACCGAGCCGCTCGACAGTTGTTATGTCCCATCCACGGCCTCCGATGCCCGGCGTCCCGGCTACGCTCTATCTGCCTCCGGTGGTCCGGATGGCATCGAGCGATGAGGGGGCTCAAGATCAACATGATCCCGTCGCTTAGGGACTGGAAGTGAAGTATCTTGCCAGACCGCACAATCGCTCGATGACTGCTACCTCACCATGGAGGGCTTCGGGAGGGGCAATGCGCCCGCTGAGGACGTCGATGATCGCCACGGGGTTCCCTGTCAAGACCGCGGCAGGCTCGTCGGCGGGGCGGCCGTTGCCATCGTTTTCCTCGGAGTTCGAATCATTCGTCGATGCGATCACGGGCCCGTTTCCTCGGCGGAGTCGCACCGTATCGATCTGTACGTCCAACGGGTCGGGCCCGCTGAAAAAGGACGCCAGCACGAGAGAGTAGGCGAGCGTAAGCATCGTCTCGTCGGCTGTCGCCTCCGCGGTGCGATCCAATGGTGACAGAACGTCTCGTCCGTGGACGCTCGAATCCCACCCGAGATGCACTGCGCTCAGCCACCAGGGCACGCGGCCCGCGGGCGACAGGCTGCGATGACCCAGGCGGTCGGGGTCCGCGGATTCCAACTCGATGATCATCGCCTCCGTCGAGGATAGGTAGCGCAGCCGCATCTCCTCATCGGGCACAGCTCGATCGGCCTGCACCGCCTCATTGGGCGTGGTGCGGGGATCGAAGCCGTCCGCCATGGATTCGTCGCCCGACCAGATTCTCCGCATCGTGGCATCAGCCCACACGCAATGGCGCAGGACGTCGGCTACCGTCCATCCCTCGCAGCGCGAGGGCGTTCTGAGCTCCTCGACGGTAAGGGCGGCCACCGTGGCGCCAAAGCGGCGCCGTTGCCCAGCCAGGGCAACCAGGTTGGTCTCGGGATCGAAGAGGAACCGTATGTGGTCGGCCTGAGGTGCGTTCTCCCCTGGCTGCTCGACGTCGTTCACCGCAGTAGCCTCCCCTTCTTTCATTGGAGGGGTCGTGGGGAACGATATTCCAGCTGGCGGACGTTGGAGACGTCGCCTGAGCTGGACCCAAGCAAAATGGACCTAGAAGTCCATGCTCAGGCTGAGGACGGGCGAAACCTGGGCATGACTTCCTCACCGAACAGGCGGAGGCTCGTCATGATCTCCTCGTGGGGGATGCGCCCAGCTTGGATCATGCAAATGATCTGGTCGGCAGCGATGTCAACGTAGGCCTGGACGCCTTCTGCCACCTTGTCGGGCGTGCCGATGAGCGAGTACTCGTCATTCATGGCGTCTTCGATCGGGCGGAGGAACCGTGCCACGAACTCGGGGTCGTTGGCGAGCTTCCCGTAGTACTCGTAGCCGGCGACTTCTTTGCCGGCCCACGGCGCGAAGAGCTTGGCCGTCTGCGCCCCATACCAGAGGGCAGCGACCGCCCCCATATCCAGGGCCTTACGGGCATCTTCTGCGCAGTACATGAGGGTGGCGGGCGCCACGGCGTTGGTTATCACTTTGCCCACCTGCTTGGTGGGCTTGGTGATCAGCGCCTTGTAACGCTTCAAGGAGTCGACCACGTCACCCGGCGCTCCGACCCCGAAAGCGAGAACGCCGATGCCGTATTCGGCAGCCAGCTCGAATGAGGACGGCTGAGTACAGGCCATCCAGATCGGTGGATGGGGATCCTGAACGGGCTTGGGGACGACTTGGCGTTCGGGCATCGAAAAGTACTGTCCCTCGAAACCCGGATATGGGCTCTCCGTCCACATGCGGACGATCTCGGGTAACACCTCGTCGAGCATGGGCCGAGAATCCTGCGGATCGATGCGGAAGCCTCCTAGCTCGGCCTCGGTGATCGACCGGCCGACCCCGAAGTCGTAGCGACCGTGGCTCATGATGTCGAGAACAGCCGCCATCTCCGCAGAGCGGGCCGGGTGGTTGAAGGGTGGGGGGAGCAGTCGCACGCCGTTGCCGATACGGATGTGCTTCGTGTTCTGTGCGACCGCCGACAAGAACACCTCGGGTGCCGAGGAGATGGAGTATCCCTCCAAGAAATGGTGCTCTACCTCCCACATGTGTTCGAAGCCGAGTTCATCGGCCAAGCAGATCTGTTCCAGGGCCTGCCAATAGGCGTCAGACTCCGACGAGAAGCCGTCGAATGGCTCTGGTCGGCAGATCTCATACACCAAGCCAAATTTGATCATCCGCCCAGCCACCCCTTGGCTCCCGGCTCGAAGCGAGTCCAGTTTCCCCCCTGAGAGCGACCATCACCAGACCCAGGGCACGACCCGCTTCACGGCCAGCAGGATCCTCGACTCTCCGGCCCCCGTCTGGCATCAGACCTGCTGCTGGGCCTGGACGTCCACACCGGGTGGGGTCGACTCGACCCAACCTTCCTTCTCGCCGAAAGGCAGTCGGCAACCAGTGAGAACCCCAGTGCCTAGCACGAAGGTGCCGGGCCAGACTCATCGGCGGGTGCTCACCGTGCCCGATATCGCGCACTCAGCGGAGCACATTCGGGGCCGCGCTGTCTGAGTGGTCGCAGTGACGCGCAGCTAGGTTCGTCTCGCCATCGAGTCCCCGCCGATCACACACGGGAGCCGGTGCCGCCGGGGCCACCACTCTCCAGGTCAGGTGGTTGGTTCAGCCATTCGTAGGGCTTGGGCCCCGTTTTCGGTCGCCTTCGCTCGGTGATTGCACAACCACGGGTGGCCCTCTGCGCTTGTCCGAGAGCCCAACACCGATCAGATCTTTCCCTTGGCGCGGGGGCAAAGGGTGCGGCTGCCACCTGTCGTGACGAGAAGACGCAACGCGTGGCGAGAATTGCCCGAAGAACCGCGTTGACGCGTCACCCGTCCGGCAAAGTTTTTTTTCGCATTTCTTTCGGTGATTACGCAACCACGCATCGGGCCTACGGGGTTGGGGGTGAACGAAGCGTCAGTCCGCTTTGCATCCTGTCCTGCACGCAAGAACCGGTCTGCCACATGTCGTGACGGAAAGACACACGGCGTGGCCGAACCTGTTCAAGAAGGTGCTTTTGGCCAGCACGAATTTCGATTGACGCTTGTAGTGCCCACTCCTACGTTCCGCATCGAAGCCAGTTCGGGCGGCTTGAACAACCAGCGGGAGAGTTTGCACACCGATACCTCTCAGCGCTGCGTATTGAGGCGGGGAGTAACACGATGGCCATTTCAACAACCCACGAAGTCTGTCGACGCGTTCTTGGATTCAAGTCGCGTCACAAGGTACGCGGTGCGTTCGGCGGCATTGCCATACAGGAGCGGGCGCTGTGATGCATAACGGCTGGCAAACAAGGCGCGCCATTATCCACATGCGTAGAACTCATGGGGGAATGGGTAGCTCTCAAGACCCAGGACCTGTGTCCCCGCTGAGATATCTCGTCCTCCCAGCCCTTCTGATGAAGCGAGGAATGCATGGGCGACGTGGCACTGGGCTGCGCCTACTCGGTCTCATCCTCCTGCCTGGCGTTCTCACCATCACCTTGACAGCGGCGGGGGGCCATCACCACGGAGGGTCGCCGCCAACGACCACGACATCAACCACTACTACCACGACAAAGGGAAGTGGCAGTGGTATCGCCCTAGGCTTCACTTCGTTCCAACCAACTCCCCCTGATGGTGTAGCTAGTTATCAAAGTGCCATCGGATCTCTCCCTGATTTCTATGAGTGGTTTGAGCCGTGGCCCAACTCTGAGGCTGGTGCGGGAACCACCGATGCCACCGCCCCGCTCTATCTCGCCAGTCAGGCATCGATGATGGAGAGCGATCACCTGACGCCCATCATCTCATGGGGGACCAACGACATTCCCCTCATAGATATTGTCAATGGGGACTACGACGCGTACCTGGCAGACACCGTCGCGCTCGTGGAGACCTACCCGGGCAACGTCTACATCCGCCTCGACTGGGAGATGAACGGGACGTGGTCGGGATATAACCCTTACAACTCTGATCAACCGGCGGGAACCACTCCGGCCACGTTCGTGGCCATGTGGCAACACATCGTCTCGTATTTCCAGAATGCCGGGGTCACCAATGTGAAGTGGATATGGGCACCCAACGTCGATGGTGGATTGAGCGGCTGCGACGCATCAGGCAGTACCACAGGATGCATGGCGCAGTATTATCCCGGTAACGCTTACGTAAACTACGTGGGCTTAGACGGCTATAACGACGCCAGTGTGTGGCAGACTCCACAACAGATTTTTGCCGCCCCCTACAGCGAACTAGAGGGCATTACATCGGATCCCGTGATCATCACCGAGACGTCCTCTCTTGAAGCCACATCCTCTCAAGCAAGAGCAGGAGATTCCAAAGCCACGTGGATAGGCCAACTCGCCAGTTATCTTCCCGCTTTGGGCAACATCGCTGGAGTGTGCTGGTTCAACCAGACGGCGCTCCTCAATAACGTCGAGACAAACTTCCAAGTCGATACCTCGGCATCTGCCCTCAGTGCTTGGAAGAGCGATTTTGTGTCCAACACGGAATACCAAGGTGCGTTACCCTAGGATGACCCGCTGGCAATCGATATCACCCAGAGATTGCTCTGATCGCGCTGACTGTTCTCACAGACTGTTTTCTCAGTGACCAGCCCAGGACCGCCTAGGTCCACAGGTCAAAACGATTCCGACGCCGGTCGCACCGAGGGTCAGGCGCTGTGGCGGTCGGAGATCCCCGATATGGATGCGTTCCAACAGATGTTGCAACCCGAGGCTGCGCCGGAACCACGAAGCATGACGGGGTTCGGCCCGAAACCTTGGTGATACTCGGCGAGTCGTAACCTCTGAAAAGGAGGGGCCGCCCGCTCGGCCCCTGCCCGTTGCGCTCCGCCGGCTGGACCAACGCTGGCGGCCGTGGGCCTTCCGATCGGCTCTATGAGGAATGCGGCCGTGGCACCGCCCACAGAAACCCGTGGAACCGTCGATCGCGGATAAGGCGACAGGCGCGCAATGGTGACACGGGCGATCGCTGTGAGTACGGAGGGTCGTTCGAGCGGGACGTAGCGCCCACCATCAACGAGTTTCAACGAGCGCATCTCTGCCGGCCACATCGAGCCGTTCAGCGGAAGAGTGGAAGAGAACGATCGTCAGTGGACCCGACCAGATGAGCGCCAAGGGTCTGAATCGCGACCCCCATTCTTAATGGTTCGGAGAGCAGAACACGTCGTCCACTCACCGGTGCCTCCGACGGCATAACATTGCTGTTCGTTATGCCCAGAAGTGGCGGGTTTTGGTACGCACACGCCCGCCCGGGGCGGCGGCGGAGGAGCCGCAGGCTCCGTCGACCCTTCGTGGGGGCCGTCATCCTCGTCCAAGTGATGGGCGCAGCTCTGACAGCGACAGTCGTACTCCCTGCCCGGGCATCGGCCGACGCGAACTCCTCCGACCGAGCACAGGTCGCGCAACTGGGATCGCGCATCGCCCAGGACGGCGCACTGGTCCAACACCTGGTTGTCAGCTATGACCAGGCTCAAGCCCACGAAGCCGCTGTGACTGCTCAGCTCGACGCGGCCCACGCCCATCTCGGAGCCGACAAACGCGCCCAGGCCCGGGCGACCGGCGTCCTGCGACAGCTCGCCCTCAACAGCTACATGTCCGGAGCCAGCGACAACCTGACCTTGGCAATGTTCGACACCGGGGACATGACCGCGCTGGCCTCCGAGCAGCAGTACGCGCAGGTGGCCACGGAGCGGCTTGGTAACGCCATCGACGCCGTCAAGGTCGACGCGCAGCGTGCCCAGGCGGCAGCGGTTCAGCTGCAGTCGGCGCAGTCCCAGGCCGAAGCCAGTGTGCAGCAACTCGCTGGTGCGCGTCAGGCGGCCCAGGCAGCTCTGACCCGCGACGACACGTTGCTCAGTAAAGCTCAGGGCAACCTGCAGGCCTTGCTGGCGGCAGAAGCCCGGCAACGCCAGGCCGCCGAAGAGGCCGAAGAGGAAGCCATGGCGGCACAGGCGGCCGCCCAGGCCGCCGCCCAGGCCGCCGCCCAGGCCGCCACTTCTCATCCCGTCGACGTGACGTTCAACCCCTCACCTGGCTCCTACACCAACCCGCTCCGAGCCATCAACGCCCTTACGCCCGAACGAATCGACCAGGGAGTCGACTACAGCGGGTACGGACTCATCTACGCCATCGGCGACGGCGTGGTGCTGAGCACGGTCAACTCCGGTTGGCCTGGTGGCACCTTCATCAGCTACCGACTGAGCAACGGGCCCGCGGGCGGGCTCGTGGTCTACGCCGCCGAAGACATCGACCCCATGGTCGCCGTGGGCCAGTCGGTGACAGCAGGGACTGTTCTCGGCGCCATGTACGAGGGCCCCGACGGTATCGAAACGGGCTGGGCAGATCAGTCGGGCGACGGCACAACCATGGCCATTAACGCCGGACAATTCTCGGGCGCCAACTCCACGGCCTTCGGGGCGAACTTCTCGCAACTGCTCACAACCTTGGGTGCGCCACCTGGAATTCCACAGAACGAGCCTCCCACCGGGAGCCTCCCGCCCGGATGGCCGACGTGGTGAAGGAGTAGCGCTCTGTGTGCTTGGCGAATCCCGCCCGCCTTCTCTTGGGAGGGCTTAGCGGGGGGGCCTTGCTCCCGCGAACGTGTTTAACGGCGAGGTGCTCAACGATGCAGGGGCTCCGGTGTAAGCCTCCACGAGCCACCGGGCGCCTTTTTGGGGTGCAACGGTGAACATCGGCGGGTAGAGGGTCAAGGTTTCCGATCCTCGGGCCTTCAAAGTCACGCGCCGATGATCCGAAGGGAGCCAAAACCCGTGGGGATTGTCGCCCGTGTTGACCATGAAATGAGGGGTAAGAGCAGCGCCGGTTCGATTGTGTACTGAAACGGTGACGGCGTCGACCACCCTGCCCGCATGTGAAAGTGCCACATTTCGCACAGTCAGCTGCAACGGTGGTGCCACGAAGGCGAGAACCGAAGCAACTACCACCCCCAACGCGGGTATACCGACCGCCAGAACAGGCAATCTCCTGACGCGCCTCCACCTGTCGGACCCCGCCGGCGAGCCCCGAGAAATGGTACGGACAGAGAGCGCGGCCACGATGGCAGCGGGGAACAGATCTATCAAATAGCTGGACAGACTTCGCGGAGAGAAGAAAAGAGGGATGGGCACGAGTAAGAGCCAAATGCGCTTGAGATAGGGGTACCAGACCGCGAAGGCGGTCACGACGGTGACAAGGGCCAGACCGGCAGCAAGGCTGAGCGCAGTGAGGTCGACCCCACCGCTAACCCCATGGGTAGCCAAGCTGACAAGTCCTTGACCATCCGCGACGAGCCCACCGACGACCGGGATGAGCACGCCATGGAGCCATGCCCCTGGCTGCCACAAGACGAAAGGGAGGTTCACCGCGCCGAACACGGCGACGACGACCAACAAGTAGCGTAAAGCGAGGTGGATGGCCGCTCTACCGGCCAGGCGGGCTTCGAGGAAGACACCGGTAACCAGTAACGGCACGCAGAACCACGGCGTCTGCTTGATGGCGCAGGCCAGTCCAAGAGCTATCGGTCCGACCCACCGGGCCAGCCCTGCCTGACGACCCTGGCCGAACCGGTCCCACCGCCAGACGGCCAAGACGAGGAAGGGCACGAACATGGCGTCGGTCTCGCCCGAAGTGAAGGACCCCAGCAGTGCCGGGATGAGGACAACAAGTGCGGCCAACCACCGAAGCGATGTCGGCAGAAGCACAAACAGAAGAAACCCTGACACCAGCCAGGCGATCAGGTCCATCCAGTCGACGATGGCGTGATGAAAGCCAAGCGCCATCGCCGGCGCGTCGAGCAGGAAGGATCCCGCGGGATACGAAAACTGGGACACGTGGCCGCCATTCACCGTGTAGGTCCAGAAGAGGCCCGGCACCTGAAGCAGGTGGGCGGCGGGTGACATCGAAACGACGTAGGGATCAGAACCGTGTACCAATGCCCGCGCCGCCACGTGCTCGAATGCGGCCGAGTCCGTTGTGTAGAACTTCCGTGTGTGAATCTCGATCGCTTGCGGAAACACCACGGTGGCCATCACCCCGACAAATGCCAAGGCCTGGAACAAACGGGACCGAGGGCTGGCTGTCAACCAGCACGCCGCCGTCCCCACCAGGCCGCTCAAGATCATCAGGGGGGCGAGAGCGACGATGTAGGGCGACGACCACCAAAAGCCCCAGACGTTGACCCCCCCGGTGAGCACGGCCAGCCACACCAAGCTCCATCCCCCACGCTCGAGCATGTAGAGGTTCCGAGTGTCGGGCGTTGGGGACGGTGCGGTGGCGAGGTCCAGACCGGGGAGATGCTCCTCGGTGGCGCCCTCTCGGGTGGTTAGCACCCGCTTAGTATGCCGACCCTTGCATGGCGAGGCACCTACGGGTGTGGACGGAGTGGGCCCCACGGACAATCCGACACCCGAGAGGCCGAGAGGTCCTCGACGACGTGGCCGTCCCACAGCAACCCGTTGGCACAGACGTCCCATTGTGGCCGCCTGTCGGATAAGGGGATCACATGAGGTGGGCCGATGCAGTCGAATGCCCACATCCCGTGCAGACAGGCGACCTGTTGGAGCAGTAGCTACCGTGGCGGGCATGAAGCGCCGCTCCAGGGGCGTCTGTGGGCGTCGACGATCATCCGTGCAGTGACGAGGATTGAGATCAGGGATCCGTCGCTCCCGCGATGGGCCCCGACCGAGCGCCGAGGGACCAAGCGTCGTAAAGCTCGCGCCCTGACGTTGGCGGCCGGCCTCACGGCGTTCCTAGTGCTGGTGATGCTCCTCTACACGCTGTCTCTTCACAACGTTGTCGGCGACTCCGACAGTGCGACGGTCGTCCTGGAAGGCCAGTCGATGGCCGGTGGAGATGTGATGCTCCATGGCTGGGCGCTGTCGTTGGACTCTTTCTGGACGATAGACGCGCTCTTCTACATGCTCGTTGAGCTCGTCACGGGGATGCGCGACTTTCTGCTCTACTTCGTTCCCGCTCTCATGGCGGCGTTGGGCATCGTGGTAGGTGCGTGGATGGCGCGCGATGGTCGACGAGGAATGCCCGGTGTTGTCGCCGCCGCCACTGTCGTGGCCGTGCTCGGTTGCCCCAGTCACGTCTTGTCGGTCTGGTTCCTTCAAGGGCCGCTACATGTCGGCACCGCCCTGTGGTGTCTGATCGCCTTTGCCGGGTTGCGGTCGGGGCGTTTGGGATGGGGTTGGGTCGTCGCTGTCGGCTTTTTCGCCGCGGGCGCTCTTGGGGACCTCCAGATGATCGCGCTCGGTATCGTTCCTGCCTGCGCCGCCGGTGTGGTTGCCATGCTTCGCACACGGAGCTGGCGATCCGGACTGCCCACCGTGAGCGCGGCGGTCGTTGGCTTGATTGTGGCGTGGGTCGTTCGCGAGCTTGCCACGGCCGTGGGGACCTTTACCGTGGCCACCAGCCATCCGACGGCATCGCCATCCGAGATGCTGACAAATGTGGGCCGCGTGGCGACGTGGGGAGCCAACTTGCTTGGAGTGGGCCGGGGCGGATTTACGAGTGGGGGCGTGCCCGGCGCGCTCCAAGGAGTGCACGTCCTGGGTCTGCTCGCCGTCATGGCGGGTGTCGTGACGGCAATTCTCTCCCTCGTGCGCGGAGCGATCAGCGGGCGCCCGTTATCAGAGACGTCCTCGAGCGCGTGGCGACTTGACGACCTTCTGGTCATCGCCTTTATTGCGGACCTCGTGGTGTTCATCGTTCTCACAAGCAGCAACGACCCCCACTTCATGCGTTACCTGACGGCCGCTGTCATCTTTGGCGCCATTCTGGCGGGTAGGTGGATCGGCCGGCTCGCCGGTGGCGTTGAGTCAGCGCGCCACCTCCGTGTCGGGAAGGCGGTCTTCCTTGCGATCACCGCCGCCTTTGCGGCGATGCTCGTACTCAACGTCACCGCTCCGTCTCCCAGTCGGACCTACACCCAGCTCGGGCGGTTCCTCGAGGCCCATCATCTTCACCTCGGGGTGGGCGACTACTGGAGTGCATCGATCACCACCGTGGTATCCCAAGGTTCGGTGATGGTCCGTCCCGTCGTCACCACACCCAAGGGCAAGGTCGTACGCTACGACCGGCAGTCGACGTCGAGCTGGTACGTGAACCAGCCTTTCGCCTTCCTGGTGTTCAACACCGCCAGACCCTGGGGTGGCGTCGACGCGGCCACTTCGGCCGCAACCTTCGGACCCGTCGCCCGTACCTACATCGTCGGGACCTACCGGGTCCTCGTTTGGAGCCACCGGATAACGGTGTCGTCATTCGGATTCTCCCCCGTGCCTACGGCGCCCTCCGGATAGAGAGATGGTGGAGCCGCAATAGTCCCCATTCGGCCCTGTCAGCCTCGGGACAGGCGCTGGACCGCAACCCCTGAGAACCCTTCGCCCTGGCCCTCTGGGACTTGTCGGGCTTCTGTGACCCTTGTGTCCCGATCTCGTCCGTTCCCGTGGACTCGCCCACCCTCAGGCGTCCGGTGACCACTAACCGAGATCCGAAGAGTTGCCGTTCGCCACTCCGGAGGGATGCCCCTGGACCTGGGGGGCACTGGCGGCGGAGGGGCGCCAGGACTGCCGGCCGTATGTCCCTGCGCCCTCCTACGCCCGCCGCCCCGGGACGCATCCCGCGCGGGGCGCGCGGTTACCTCAGGGACTTCCTCGACGTGAGGAGATTCCCTCAACTCCTTACATGGCTCGCAGGCGCCGGCGGCACGATGTCGGACGAGGCATCGGACGACGTCGCGGTGCCACACCCACCCGTCCCAGGTGAATCTACCTGGCTCATTCCCCGTGGATTCCCGTCTAGTTCCCCACAACCTCCGGGCGTACCGTGATTTCGGCTCCAAATCCCCTGCTATCCGAGCAGAGGAAATGGCGGTGGCCCAAGTGGGTTTGCCGCGCCCAACAAACAAACGGGGTGGAACAAATGGGAATCAGAAAATGTGTAATGGCCTTGACTGCGCTGGCGCTACCGATTGCCAGCGTGGCCTTGCTGGAAGGCACCGCCGTGGCCAAGACGGCACTCGGAACGGGGGCGGTGAGTTGCCACCTGTCAGGAGGCGTTACCTTCAGCCCGCCCCTGACACCTGCCGGAGTCTCGGCGAGTAAAGAGGTCGTCACGGTCAACATCGCGGCAACCGGGTGCTCGGGGGGAGCTCCGCCGCAGAGCTCGGCAACCATCACCACCAAGGCGCTGAAGATCAAGGCGACCAAGACTGGCAAGACCAAGATCGCCGGCTCTTGCAACGACTTCGCAACTGCCGCCAAGACCATCTCGGTCAAGAGCAAGTGGGCCTGGGCCAGCCCTGCCAAGAAGACCAAGACCCTCATTTCGAATCTCTCTGAGGGCGTCAACGGCGAGGGCGAGGTCGGCTTCTCTTCGAGTAGCGTTTCGGTTTCCGGTTCGTACGGCAGCTCGGGCAGTGTGGCGGTCTACTTCACCCCGACTTCCTCGGACGCCATCCTCGGCTGCGTGGCGGGCTCGTCGAGCGCACAGGTGAGCAGTCTGACTCTTGACACATCAAGCAGCTCGGCAACCTTGGGCTAACCGGGATCCCGCACCGTGCGGGGTACCGCAGAGTTGAACGCAGACTGAAGGAGGGTGGGCCTCAGGCCCACCCTCCTTCGCGTCCCGAGGCGCCCATGCCGTCGCCACGGCGGGTTGTCCACACATGTCCTGAGACTGGCCCCCCGCGGGCCGATGCGGACCGTGCTGGGGATCCTGGTTGGGATACCCTTTCGAGCTTTCTGAGCGTTCTCCGTGGGGATGGCGATGAAGTCTCGGGGGTGGATTGCGGCGTTCGCGTCGGTGCTGCCACTCGCAGCTGGGTGTGACGGCCCGGTGACAGGCGAGCACGCAACGACCCTGACGAAATGTGAGTCTGCGCTCGTCTCTGCGAAGCCCCCGATGCCCTCCCCCACCCGGCTCACCACGGTCCTGACCTACCGCTCGGTGGGCACCCGACTCTCGCCCCCACCACGCGACGTGCGGCCCGCGGTCTCGGCTGCTCGAGCGTGGCGGACTGCCCCAGGGATGCAGACAGGCGGCACCTACGTCTTGGCGCTTGTCGAGTTGAACTCGGGCTATTCCGCTCCCACCTCGAACGTCCTGGACTGGGTGGTGTTGGGGAGCCACGTCGCCGTGCGTGTGGGGCACGCTGCCACCCCTCGCCCCAGCCGCAGTCCCTCCTGCGTGTTTGAGTCCGAGGTTTGGACGGTCGACGCCACCGCCGGGCTGTTCAACGGTACATTCAGCTTCCCACCCTCTTCTCCGTGAGCTTTGGTCCGCTGCCGCCAGGCCGTGCGTCTATGCGGCGTGGCGTCGATGGAAGTATCTCGTCCCGAACTGGTTGGCGACCCAGAGGACGAAGATGATGACTGGCGTCATCCACAGCGACTGGAGTGACGTTCCCGAGGTCCACAGGACGAGCACCAGCGCTGCCACCGGGAGGGCCAGCTTGAAAAGAGAGCTCCTCTTCACCATCACCTTTTCGATCGGGGTCATGGCCACTCCAACAGTTGATTGCGTCTATCAATGAATGATAGCGTGCATGAGAGTGAAGACCAGCAGGGACGACGTTCGCTCCATGGTGGCAGCGCTGTTCGTGGCGAACGCGGCCCTCGATCGAGCCAGGCGTCAGCGGAAAGGTGCGGCCACCCTGAGTCTCCTGCAGGTCGCCGCCACCACCCCGGGCATCCGCCCCTCGGAGATCGCCAGTGCCCAAGGCGTCCATCCCTCTCAGGTCACCCGGCAAGTTCGGGAGCTCGAGGGCCTCGGGCTTGTGCACGTCGATGCCGATCCGGCCGACAGGCGGTCATGCCGAGTGGGCCTTACAGCTTCGGGTTCTGCCGAGCTGCAACGTCTCACCGACGAAGGTCTCGATCGGTTCGCCTCATTCGTAGCGAACTGGGAACCTGAGGAGGTGCGCATGCTCACCGCGTTGCTCCAGAAGCTCGAAGCGTCCAAAGCCGAGGTTGCATCGCAGCAGCGACCTCCCCCGGGTCGCCGCTGGGCCAGCCAGAACGGGTGAGCAGAGTTGTAGAAGCCGCACGTTCGTGCTCTGAGCGGTCCTTCCTCATGGCCCGGGATCGACCTCTGGCCTGAATCACAGGGGGCGAGACGGTCTGAACACCGGCCTCAGGGCGAGCAGCGTCCCATGGCGGACGACGTGACACACTTTTTCCCGCCGAGTGATCTATAGGGTGTGAAGCCAATCCCAGAGGACTGGTCCGACGCCGACCTTCTGCGTTTGGACGACCCCGACGCCTTCTCCGAGGTCTATGACCGTCACGCTGCCAAGGTGTTCGCCTGGGCCGCCGCTCGGGTCGGGGAGTATGCCGGGGACTTGACCGCCGAGGTCTTCGCCCAGGCATGGCGCAGCCGGGGACGGTTCAAGGACCAGGTCAACGGGTCAGCCTTGCCGTGGTTGCTCGGAATCGCCCAAAACGTCCTCCGATCCTCGGTGCGCAAGCGCCACGTCGAGTACTCGGCCCGCGCACGCCTGGGACTGACGATCACGGTGGTAGAGGAACACGGTTACGAAGCCATCGAAGAGCGCCTGTCGTTTCCGTCTGCGGTTCTGTGCGCCTTCGCCAATCTCCCTGAGACCGAACGCCAACTCCTCGTGCTGCGCCTCGTGGAGGAGCGCCCCTACCGGGAGATTGCGCGTCGGCTCAACTGCACGCCGGTGGCAGCCCGGCTCCGTGTTTCACGATCGATTCGTCGTCTCCAACTGGCCCTGGGAGGTCCCTGATCATGAACACGCTCCATCCTGACCTGCAGCGCTATCGCTCCAAGCTCCGAGACGCCATCGAGACCGACCTCGAGCGGAAGCGGTCGCGTCGTCGAACCAAGGCCCGAATCCTGCGGATCGGTGTTCCCGGGTGCGCCGTCTCTCTCGGTCTCTCGCTCACCCTCGTCCTTGCCGGCTCCCAAGCTGCCTTCGCAGGGTGGAGCCCTTCACCGACACCGGCCTCCGCGGGGCAAACATCGTCGGCCGATGCCACCTGCCAGGCGCAGCTCGCCGCGGCCCCGCCGATAGCGCCAGGTGTGGCCGCGGGAGGTGGATGGAGCGAAGTGAGCACCGACGTACGGGGACCGTTCACCCTCGAGACGTATCAGAACGGCACTGGTAGCGCGACGTGCCTTGTGGGGCCGTCGATCACGGTCGTCTCCCAAGACATCGCCCGCGGGCGCTCCGTCTCGGTCTCGCGAGGCGTCAAGGTGTCGGGAAGCGGCAGCGGGTTGGGCGCGGTCGGAAGTGTCTCCATTCTCAGGCTTAGCTCGGGAACCATCAACCATGCGACTCTCACTCACCTGTCCTCCGCCGGCCAGGGGCCCCTTTCGTTCGTGGAGGGTCAGGTCGCCGAGGGGGTCACGGGCGTGACGCTCGTCCTCAGCGACGGGGAGCACATCCAAGCCAGTACCGATAACGGATGGTTCCTTGCCTGGTGGCCGGGAAGTCTGGGTACCACCTCTGCCGAGATCGCCACCGCGAGTGGAGTGACCACCCAGACCTTCACGCTCGACACGCCGCCCATGGCGCCTCCTCCGGATAACGCGACGTGCCCCCACGCTCAGGGGCCTTCTTCCACGGTCGACTGCTCGGGTGGAGCATCGCGAGGTGGGGCCGGAAGCACCACGAGCGCCACGTTGAACACGGGCAACTCCTAACGGGCTGAAAGGCCTGGTTGTCCTCGTCTCCAAGGACTCAGGACGGGTTCGACGGGGCGATGGACCCTCGCCCCGTCGCCCCTTCAGACCCCTTTCGGCAACCCCCACGACATGAGTGAGGTGCCGAGCGAAACGCTACGCGGGCGGGAAGAAGGCTCCTCCCGGATCAGAATTCGTCATTTCTGACTAGGGCGCAACTTGATTCGCCCCAACTAAAATGGCCAGTGAGGTTGGGGGGGTTCATGTTATGAGGTATCTCGCGGTTCCTGAGCTGCCGCGCCGCGGTTTGGTGGTCTCTCTATTACACCGACTATTGGACCGTGGTTATTGGGCCCCCGAGTGGCACGCCGTGGCCGACAGCTCCCCCAAGCCGACCACGACCCTGTGTGGTTCCCCGTACACGTCAGAGGCTCTTTGGACCTGGGACCAAACGATGTCTGGCTCACGGTGCCCCGAGTGCGAGCGACTGGTGCCCGCGGTAGCCGAGTTCCCCGCCGACACGACGCCCTGGGAGAGCGAGAGCAGGGGCATGGCGTCCCGCTTGCACGGGGGCGCGCTGGTTGGCCTGGTTGCGGCCGGCATTCTGATCTTGGTCGGTGTTCCGTTCGCGCTGGTCGGTGGAAGCTCACCGACGCCCCGCGCTGTCCCCAAGCCCCGCGCGCTATCGCCTGTTACTGCGGTTGAGGCATCGGCACCGACCACGACGGTGACAACGAATCCCCAGCCCACCACTACGATCGCCCGCTTGCGTGAGCTGGTGCTCCAATCGCAGGCGGCTCAAGCAAGCGCCACGACCACACCGAGCTCGTCGGCCCCTTCAAGCTCGAGTAGCGGATCGACCAAACCCAAACCCAAGCCCACGACCTTCGTCGACTCGTTCCTGCCAGCCCTTCCGACCGTGACGCCTAGTCCGACACGGACGACCACCACGACGACCGGAACCACGTCCCCCGCACCCACTACCACGTCCCCCGCACCCACCACCACGTCCCCCGCACCCACCACCACCACGACTGCGACCGCCACGACGACAACGACCACGATCCCCAAAACGCCGACCACTACGACCACTACGACCACCACGACGATTCCCACCCCCACGACGACAACCACGACTCCGACCACCACGACCACAACGATTCCCACCCCCACGACAACAACCACGACTACGACCACCACGACCACGACGACGATTCCCACCCCCACAACCACGACGACACTGCCGGTGCTGTAGACGGTCCTGACCCGTCGCTGGCCTGGTCGGCCTCTTTGGTTGGACCTTCCGACAACTCGGGGCGGCCATGAGGAGGGTTGTGTCGGGCTGGTACGCAGCCCCCGTCAAGACCAGGTGACTAGTCGACGGGATGGGTGCCCGACCGCGCGCCTTGGCCATAGATGAACGCCCACTCGGTTGTCCCGATCTGGATCTGCCAGCCGAGGTCAGCGAGTTGATGTTGCAAAGCATCGGGAGCCCAATGTCTCTTCACGATACGGAACTCTCGTCCGTCATTGAGGCGTCGGACGCTCACGCCCGCCTCGATGTCTCTGATGGAGTCGACACCCTCGACAAGCGGGCCGTGTCGGGCGAAGCGCCGGCCTCCCTGCGGTAACTCCTCCACGGGCAGTGCGTTGTCCACAAAGAAGATCCGACAATCCGAAGTGAACGCCCGATCGACGCGGTCCCAGAAGTTCCCGAAGCACGACAAGGGGCACGTGAGTGAGCCAGAAAGAGAAGCACGCGACGTCATAGCGTCGGTCGGGATCCCACGAGTAGATGCCGGCCTCCAAATAGCGCATGGGCGTGGGCGATGTCGAGAGCCTGGTGCGGTTGCTGGCCAGGATCCCGGGAGCCGGCGGCAGCCTCTTCGTCGCATCCCCCGTTGGTACGCATCCACCGCATCGTTCGGGCCTTTTTTGCACCCATTGGAAGCTTGGGTATGGTTGAAGAGCCGACAACCTGATCGACGTTCATGGCTTGGAGATACCGATGACAGTCGCAGTGCAACTCGATTTCGAGGGCGCCACGATCGAACAGTACGACCAGATCAACGAGAGGATCGGGCTCCTACCAGGTGGGCCCGCCTCGCCTCAGGAACTCTTTCACTGGGTCACAAAGACTGAAGATGGTTTTCGCGTGGTTGACGTGTGGGAATCACAGGAGGCGTTCGAGCGGTTTGCGCACGACAAGCTCAGTCCGATCTTTCAAGAGGTCGGCCTGCTCCGTCCACCCGAAATTCAGTTCTTTGACGTGCACAACTACCTGGCTGGTGGGCGCTGGAGGGGCTGAGCAGTGGGAGGGCCCGAAACCGTCCCGACAGTCGTGGCGTCTCGGGGTGGTTCAGCCCTCGCCACCGTCGCCACCCGCGGCGGCAACACCTCGTGAGTCCTCGGCTTCTACGGCACGCCACACGAGCGTCTTGAGGATGTCGGCGGTCAGCGCGCCGATCTGGGCCGGTGTCTGGTTGAAGTCGGCCATGAGCGCCCAAGTCGTGAACGCCGAGAGGTGGAGGGCGAAGGCCAACGCCAAATCCTCCGGAGGCTCGCCCACACCGCCGGCCGTCTGCCAGACGAGGCCCACGAGGTAGCTCATCCCTCGGAGCCGGTAGTCACGTCGGATGGCGTCCACTTCGGCGAGAGCCTCAGATGGATTAGGGCGGGGAGAGTGAATGTCCCAGAAGGCCGCCCCGAAGATCGAGGCGCTTCTGGTGTGGAACGTCAACGCGATGCCCTCGATCCAAGCGTCGACGTCGTCGATGAGTCGTGGAAGGTCCTCCATCCAGGCGTCGAGGTCGTCCAGCTTTCGAGGCAGGCCGCAGGCCTCGAACATGTCCTTGACCGTGTCGGCGATCAAGCGGTCGTGGCTTGCATAGTGACGGAAGATGGTGCGCGGGCTCAAGCCCGAGAGTTGGGCTATCTCGTCCACGGTGGCATCGAACCCCCGCTGAGAAACGACTTCCATGGCAGCCCGCCTGATGCGTGACCGCGTGAGATCTCGTTGCTCATCAGCCAACGAAGGAGGGGACCACTCGGGGGGCTTGTACACCGCAATCTCCTCCCAAAAGGTGGTCGTGGTCCTCTGTGCAAGTCTTGTTCGTACCCATGTTAGGACCGACAATGGCCTCGTTGTCAACGTCGCCCGACATACCTTGACCTGGTGGATCCTCGGACTCGGAGGTGTCGACGGGTGTCCCCGAAACCGTCCTCGCCGTCGGCCCTTTGCGCGCAACCGTGGTGCTTGCAATGCGAACTAGTTGCGTTCCCAGGGACCTTGTCGACATCCACTGGTTGAGTTAACCGCTCGGGCGAGTGGAGCTGTTAAACAGCAAGACACCCACCCAGGAGCCTCGTGCACGCTGACCCTCGGTTGACCCCGGAGGGCCGGCTTCGACTCCGCTGGATGGCCGATCGCAGTCGTTCATGATGCCGCTGCAGATTCGCACAGCTGGTTCCATGAGCTGAGATCATCGGTCGGAAACGCGCCCAATAAGCGAGCGGGAAGCGGTCTACCGAAGAGAAATCCTTGGGCCAGGTGGCATCCGAGGGTCGTCAATCTCGAGACCTGTGCGCGACGCTCGACACCCTCGGCGATGACCGGCAGCCCCAGAGAGTCTCCCAGGCCGATGATCGCTCTGACGATCGCAGCGTTGTCGGACCGCTGATCCAATTCGTTGACGAAGCTGCGATCGATCTTGAGGGACTCCACAGGAAAGCGCTGCAAGTAGCTGAGCGAAGAATACCCGGTCCCGAAATCGTCGATCTCGACGTGAAGACCGAGGTCTCGAAAGGCTTGTAGCACCACGACGGCCTCATCGGCATCGCGCATCAGGGTGCTCTCGGTGATCTCCAGCCAGAGGCGGTCGGGGTCAATGCCTGATTCTGCGATGGCCTCAGCCACTTGCCGGGGAAAACCAGGGTCGGCGAGCTGCACCGCAGAAACGTTCACCGAAATGTTGAGCCGGGCGTTGTCCTGGCCCGATCCTGACCGAAGGGCATGCCAGGCCGCGGTCTGCCGACAGGCTTCCTTGAGGACCCACGACCCCAAAGGCACGATCAGTCCGCTGTCCTCTGCCAAAGGGATGAATTCCTGAGGCAGCAGTAAACCTCGGGTGGGATGGCGCCATCTCACTAGCGCCTCCATCCCGACCAGCGTCTCGGTGTGAAGATCGACAAAGGGCTGATAGTGCAGTTCCAACTCATGGCGTTCGAGAGCTCGGTGCAGTTCGTTGGAGGTGCGCAGTCGGCTGACGACATTCTGTTCGTCATCCTCCCGATAGATCTCGATGCGCGACGGGCCGCGCTCTTTGGCGCGATACATGGCGATGTCGGCGTTACGCAACATCACGGCAGCGGACTGGGCCGCCCGAGACAAGGCGATGCCCACGCTGAGGGTGACGAAGACCTCACCACTCTGTAGTGCTAAGGGTTGCCCCATTGCCATTACGAGCCGATTGGCCACCTCAACGGTGTCGGCCTCGTTGTGTACATCGTCGCAAAGGACAGTGAACTCATCTCCTCCGAAGCGGGCCAAGGTGTCGCTGGCGCGCATGGCAGCGCTCAACCGATCGGCTACGGCCTCCAAGACCTGATCACCTACCTCGTGACCCAAGCTGTCGTTGATCATCTTGAAACGGTCCAGGTCAAGGAAGATCACGGCCACCTCGTGCTGAGCCCTGGTGGCGCGGCGCAGGGCTACGTCGAGGCGGTCCATGAACAGCTCGCGGTTGGGCAGACCTGTGAGCGGATCGTGGATTGCGGCATAGGCTAAGCGTTCGCGTAGCGCCCGTCGCTCGGTGATGTCCTCAACCTGTCCGATCAGATACAGCGGCTGTCGCTGTTCGTCACGCACGCAGGAGACGCTCACCGAAACCCATACCTCGTGCCCATCGTCGTGGATATAGCGCTTCTCCAGCTGATAGCCAGCCGAACCGGATGACACAAGACGTCGCATCTCGGCCGACGTCGACTCTCGGTCGTCGGGGTGGGTGAAGTCACGCACGTATACGCCGACAAGGTCGGCGGGGCCTCGTCCGACAATGTCGCCAAGGGCAGGATTGGCTCGGAGGATCTGGCCCTCGAGGTCAGACATAGCCATACCGATGGGGGCGTTCTCGAAGGCGGATCGGAAGCGTTCGTCCGCCTCGCGAAGTTCCGTGATGTCGTGAAGGTTTCCCACGATGCCACCCACGTCGGGGTCAGCCAGCCGGTTGGTGATCGTGGCCTCGAAGTGCCTCCACCTGCCTTGCGTGTCTTGACCGCGCAGCACCGTTCGGAGCACCGCAGCCGAGTCGTCCAGCAGGGGCGGGAACTCCTCGACTAATCGGTCCAGGTCGTCGGGGTGCAGGAATGTCCCCATCGACTCATCCTTGTAGGGATCGGCCGAACGTCCGAGAATGCGCTCGAACGCCGGGCTGACGTACTGCATGATCCCGTCTTGATCGGTCACGATGATGATGTCGGCGGCGTTGGATACAAGCGCCTTGAAGCGTCGCTCGGATTGGCGCAATTCCATCTCGATCATTTCGCGTGCGGCGGTGGCGCGTCCGAGCAGCTCGATCACGAGCAGAGCGCCAAGCAGGCCGAGTGCGGCGACCCCATGCATGACCGATTCACGGAGCAACGACGGAGCGAGATGCAACGCAATGGCCACCTGACCCAGGGCCACGACGATTGCAGTCGACACCACGCAGGGCCATTTCGCCTTGGACCCGAAGTTCTGGATGGCGGCGGCGGCCCCGAAGAGAAAGCCGATGGACAGGATTGGCCCCCACCCGGTGCTGTAGGTGACGACGGCGATCACCGCCATGCTGGCCGCGATGTGGGCGCTCAGATGCCACCGGCGTCGCTGCTCTCCCCACAACACCGAGGCCAGAACGCTGGCGGCACCCCCGCCCACCACCACTCCGATGTAGAGCCAGTAGGGCTCGGGAGCGATGAGGTGGAGCCATCGGAACAAGCAGAAGAGGGCGGCTACCGGGGGGTTGGCCAGCAGATTGCGGTCCAGCGCGTTCGTTCGCAGGCGGGCGAGGATGGGCGCTCCTGCGCCCGCGTGATCCGTCCCTGGGCGCGCCGGGTCCACATGGGAAGCATCGGCAGCTCAGGGGGCCGCCTTGAAGTCCTGAGGCCACTCCATGGTGGACACGGCTCCATGCCCAGGACCACTCGAACGCGCCAAAGGTCCGAGAAGCGATTCACCTTCGATGCCGACCAGGAGTGATGTGCCCGCGGTTGCCCACCGAACGAGATCGACTGTGTCGAGCTCGTCTTGGCCGCCCCTCCGGTGGGCACAGAAGCTGGTCGGGTGGAACGAACCTCAGAGGAGGCTGTTTGCCTTCAACCACGCCTTCGCCACAGCCGCAGGCTGCTTCTTGTCGGATGTGACCTCGAGGTTGAGCGTCGAGATCGCCACGGTCGTCAACTTGTTATCCAGGGCGTTGAGGGCTGCGGTCACAGAGGGAGAATCCACCGACTTGCGGATGACGGGGATGATGTAGTCCGCCCCTTCGAGATGTTTGTTGTCGGTCAAGGCAACAAAGTTGTTGCTGACGACGTTACCGTCGCTCGAGAACAGCTCGACCACTTGAACCTCGCCGTTCTTGAGGGCGGCAACGCTCAGCGGTCCCGCCTCGTCGAGGGATTTGAAGCTGGCGAAGTTGAGACCGTAGACCTGCTTGAGCCCTGGCTCACACCCCGCGAAGGTCGGGCACTCCGGCGGACCACCGAGCGTCATCTTCGACGCGTAGGGCGCCAAGCTCGAGATGGTGGTCAGGTGATCCTTGGCGGCGGTTGCTTTGGTGACCGCGAAGACATTGGTGTCGAGCGCCTGCGAGGCGGGCAGCACGGTGACCCCGAAAGACGCCAAGGCCGTCTTGTCGGCTGCGATGGCGGTGTCGATCTGGGTGCCAGCCGGCTGTGGGTTGCCGCCGTGCAGATAGCCAAGCAGCGACGCGGCGTAGTCGGGCTCGAGATCGATCTGGCCGTGCTCCAGCGCGGGAACGACAACAGCCCGAGTGCCGAGCGCCGGCTCAACCTTTACCGGGTACCCTGCGTGAGAGAGGACGTCCCCGTAGAGATTCGCCACGATTTCTTGCTCCTCGAAGTTCGTGGCCCCGATCTTGATGGTCGGCTTGGCGGCAGGCGTGCTGCCACTGCTGCAGCCCGCCAATGTTAAAACTGCCATGGCAAGAGTGGCGACGGCGATCAGCGAGCGTCGAGGCAACATCTCAGAACCTTCCTCTGTTTGTTGGTCGCAACCTGTGTCCGACAGGACTGCGAAGACGACGTCGAGAACCTGGAGCCATGATGTTACTTATCCGATGGGATTAGTCAAGTTGTCGTTCACAGCGACAACCATTGCCTTTGTGCGCGTGGACGCCCCCAGCCCGGTTGGTAGCTGACGGCGGAGTGGCACGGGAGTGAGGAGCCGCTGCAACACTCCGAGTCCCAAGGCTACGAGCGCGGCCAGCAGGGCGACCAGAATCGCACCTGCGAAGGCTTCGACGGTGTTGTTTGTATTGAGACCGGAGATGACCGGAGTTCCGAGGTCCGTGTAGCTCACGTAGGCAGCCAGGGTCGAGGTGGCCACCACTTCGATGGATGCCGTCCGGATCCCGGCCATGAGGAATGGGGTGGCGAGTGGCAACTCGACCGTGCGCAACACCTGGCCACCTGTCAGACCCATAGCCTTCGCCGCATCGCGCACCTCGGCGTCCACCTCGCGCATACCCACGTAGGTGTTGGTGAGGATCGGTGGGATGGCGAGAACCACGAGGGCCAAGAACGCGGCCAGGAAACCCCCCCATTTCAGTGAGATCCACGGCACGATGGCGAACAAGGTAAGGAGAGCGAGGCTCGGAACGGCCCGTGCTGCGTTGGCGGCGTTCACCGCCACCAGACCGCCGCGGCCGGTGTGGCCGAGAACGAGGCCGATGCCCCCTCCGATCACGAGGGCACCAACCACCACGGCGAGCGACAGTTCGGTCTGCCGCCACAACAGCTCGGGGATTCCAGTCGCTCCGCTCCAGTGAGCAGACGTCGTGAACCAATCGGCGACACTCGCCAGGAAGTGCCGAAAGTGGTTCCAGACTTCCACCTCAGTGCAACCCTGCCCGGCGCGCCGAACGGGACCAGGGGATGATCAGTCGCTGAATTCCCACGAGAAGCAGATCACACAGGGCGGCGAGAAGGACCGAGAGTACGAGGCCCACGATAATCGGGGTATAGAAACCGATGTTGAATCCGTAGGTGATCTGCTGGCCCAGGCCCCCCAATCCGATCAGTGCGGTGACGGTGACAAGACCGATGACCGTGGCGGCGGCGATCCGAAGTCCCGCGAACACGTAGGGCAGCGCCAGGGGTAGGTCGACCCGCAAGAGAGCGGAGGTTGGCGAGTAGCCCATGGCTGTCGCCGCCTCTCTGGCATCGGCAGGCACCGCGTCGAGGCCGGCAACGGTGTTCCAGATCAAGATGAGCAAGGTGTAGCCGACGAGTGCGATCTCCGCCGTCGGATAGGACGCCACATATCCGGTGATGGGCCCGAGAATGGCGAAGAGCGCCAGAGAGGGGATGATGTACAGAGCGCTGGCTAGTCCGAAAACAGGAGGCTTCACCACGCGATACCGCCAGGCCAACAAGGCGAGTGGGACTGAGATGAGAAGCCCTATGGCGAGCGCCAACAGGCTGAGGGTTATGTGCTGTATCAGGTCGGCACTGATCTGGCTCCACTGGCTCGAGACGTAGCTCCATTGAAAAAAGGGCTGGGCCGCTCCCATTTCCGCGACTTTACCGGGGGGTAGTCCTCGCAGCACAAGGTCAAATCCGACAGGGCCGGTTGCTATCGTGGGGTGGTGATCACCCTGGAGCGGGTCTCCAAGAGCTACGGCGATGGAAACGTGGCGGTGACCCACCTCACTCTGGAAATCGGCGACGGGGAGCTCAGCGTCCTGGTGGGCCCGTCAGGGTGCGGCAAGACCACCACCTTGCGCATGATCAACCGACTCATCGAACCGACCTCGGGTCGCATCCTCATCGCGGGAGAGAACGTGCTGACCAAGGACCCGGTGCAGATGCGCAGGGGTATCGGCTATGTGATCCAGCAAGGCGGGCTCTTCCCGCATCGACGCATCTTCGACAACGTGGCCGTCGTGCCCCGGCTTCTCGGCTGGGACAGCCGCCGAGTCGAACGCCGAGTCAACGAGTTACTCGAACTGGTGGGCCTGGAACCGCAGAATTACGCCCGGCGATTTCCTCATGAGCTCTCGGGAGGTGAGCGCCAGCGGGTCGGGGTGGCCAGGGCGCTCGGAGCCGATCCCCCAGTCCTGCTCATGGACGAACCCTTCGCTGCCGTCGATCCGGTCACGCGACAACGGCTACAGAACCAGTTCCTTGAACTGCAGAAGGGCCTGAAGAAGTCGATCGTCTTTGTCACCCACGACATCGAGGAGGCGGCCAAGCTCGGGGACCGGATCGCTGTGTTGTCCAAGGGGGGTGTGCTCGAGCAGTACGACACACCGGCCGAGATCCTGGGACGACCCGCCACGCCTTTTGTGGCGGACTTCGTGGGAGCAGACCGGGGCGTGCGGCGCCTGGCCGTCGTCAGAATCGAGGTCGGCGACCTGGCAAGACCACCTGAGGTGTCCCCCACCGCCGATATGGAAGAGGCCCGAGCGATCGCCCATGGGCCGGGGGCCAAGAGCGCCGTGGTGGTCGACGGCAACGGTCGATTGGTCGGCTGGGTGTCGCTCGAACCGGGGACAACTGGATCCGGTCGGCACCCACACGGAGAAGTTCGCCACCCAGGTCCCGCTGGGCACGACCCTACGCGCGGCCCTGGGCGAGATGCTCCAACACGACGTCCGCTGGATTCCCGTCGTCGACGATGCCGACCGCTACCTCGGGGTGCTCACGCCGAACCGACTCCACGCCGCCATGCGGCGTTCGGTCGGTGGCACCCCCGTCGAGTCGTGATACCTACGGCTCCCAAGGAGGTGCATGCTCTCTTGGACCGGATCGAAGGATTTCGCCCAGAATTGGGAGGACCCGCAATGACCTCGCTCGTCCGCCCCTAGACGATTCCACCTTACGAACCGACCCGCGACCCATGCCAGTTGGCGCTGGGTCTCGTCAGTATCATCTTGGAGATGCTGGGGGCTGGGTGCCGATGCCGCGCAGAAGCTTGTGGACCTGTGCCTTGACACCCCTTGGGTCATTGCGGCATAGGTAGCTCTTGGTGAGCGCGCCTCCCGTCCGCCCCAAGAGTGAGGGGAAAACGCTCGTCGTCGACGAGTTGAGTGTGGGATTCGGCGGCGTCATCGCCCTCGATCAGGTCTCGATGTCTGCAACGCAGGGCGAGATCGTCGGCGTCATCGGGCCCAATGGTGCCGGCAAGACCACGCTGTTCAACGTCATCTGCGGGTTCGTCCGCGCCCGCTCGGGAGTGATCACCTACGACGGGTCCTCCCTGCTCGGACACCACCATCCCCATGATCTGGCCAAGCTGGGGATCGCCCGGACCCTCCAGGGTGTCGGGCTCTGCGCCGGGCTGACCGTCCTCGAGAACGTGATGGTCGGGGCCCAGAGCGGGCTTCACAGCGACATCGGGTCGGCGTTCCTGGGCCTTTGGCGCTCGAGCCGAGAAGAGCGACGAGTGGCGATGCGGGCTCGCGAGCTGCTCGACGAGCTCGGTGTGGCCGCCTACGCCAACCGCCTCCCGTCCACGCTGCCCTACTCCATCCAGAAGCGCACCGCCCTGGCCCGAGCCCTCATGGCGGAGCCCAGCCTCCTTCTGCTCGACGAGCCGGCCAGTGGGCTCTCGAATGACGAGATGGATGAGCTCGCCACCATGATCCGGGGCCTCAGTCCTCGCATGGGTGTCCTCCTCGTCGAGCACCACATGGACCTGGTCATGTCGGTCTGCGACCGGCTGGTCGTGCTGAACTTCGGCCAGGTGATCGCCGATGGGACGCCGGAGTCGGTCCGGTCGAACCCCGAGGTCGCCACCGCGTACCTGGGCGACGAGGTCCACGAGTCGTCCGCGCGCCTCCGGAGTGCCCGACAATGCTTGAGGTCCAGGACCTGTCGGTCTCCTACGGAGCGGTGCAACGCGCTCAGCTCGGTGACGCTCTCCGCCCGGCCCGGTGCGATCACCGCGATCCTCGGCGCCAACGGCGCGGGCAAGACGACGCTGCTCCGCACCATCAGCGGACTGGTGAAGCCCCGCGCCGGCGTCGGTCCGCTTCGACGGGCGAGGAGCTGCTCGGGCAGCGCCGTGGAGAACATCGCCCGGCGCGGCGTGGCCCATGTCCCCGAAGGCCGCGGCATCATCGCCGAGCTGACGGTGGAGGAGAACCTTCGGCTGGCCACCCTGTGGTGCATGGGTCGTCGTGAGCGTCAGGCCGCGATCGAGGCGACCTTCGAGCTGTTTCCCCGACTCAGTGGCTTCCGTCGACGTCATGCGTCGACGCTCTCGGGTGGCGAGCGCCAGATGCTGGTCATCGGCCGGGCCCTGATCTCGCGTCCGCAGGCTGCTCCTGCTCGACGAGCCGTCGCTGGGCTTGGCGCCACTCGTCACCGCACAGCTCATGGCACTTCTTCGGGACCACACCGACGGGACGGACATGACCGTGGTGCTGGTGGAGCAGAACGCGCGCAGCGCGCTGTCGGTCTCCCAGCATGCGGTGGTGCTCAACCTCGGTGAGGTGGTGGTGTCCGACGCCGCGGCCGTGATCGCCGCCGACAGCGCGCTTACGACACCACTACCTCGGATTCTAGGCGGTCGCCATGAGCCTCTTCATCAACATCACGCTCGACGGCCTCGCCAACGGGATGATCTTCGCGGCGCTAGCCCTGGCGCTGGTCCTCATCTTCCGCGCCACGCAGGATCATCAACTTCGCCCAAGGCGCGATGGGCATGATCACGACGTTCATCGCCTCGAGCCTCCTCGATCAGGGTGTCGGGTACTGGTGGGCGTTCGTGGCTGTGCTGGCCATCGGGTTCGTGTTGGGCGCGCTCGTCGAGCGTGTGCTGATTCGCCCGCTGCAGGGGAAGTCCGAGCTCAACCCGGTGATCGTGACCATCGGGCTGCTCGTCGTCCTCGAGGGTCTCGCCGGGGCCATCTACGGCAACTCCAGTCGCGGTTTTCCTGCCGCGTACTCCCAGAGCGGGCTCACCGTCGGGCACACCAAGATCGCCTTCTCGCATTTCGACGTCTTCATCCTCGTGGCGGTTCTCGTCCTCATGACCGGCACCCTGTTGCTGTTCCGGGCGACCTCGCTCGGGCTCCGGATGCGGGCGTCGGCTTTTGCCGGGGAGATCTCGAGGCTGCTCGGCGTGCGCGTCGGGTTGTTGCTCACCCTTGGGTGGGCCCTGGCCGGCGTGGCCGGGTCGCTGGCCGGCCTGCTCGTGGCGCCGACCAGCTCTTTCGGCCCCTACTTCATGGACCTCGTCCTGGTCTACGCGTTCACCGCGGCGGTGATCGGGGGCCTCGAGAGCCCCGTCGGCGCGCTGATCGGTGGGCTGATCACGGGACTGTGCATCTCCTATGTCGGTGGCTACCTGGGCTCCGGGCTTCAGCCCCTGGGGGCGTTGGCCCTGCTGATGGTCGCCCTCATGGCCCGGCCCGAGGGAATCTTCGCCCGACCACCGGCCCGGAGGGTGTGAGATGACGCCGATCGTCCACCCTGCGAGCCTCGTCGGTCGGGACACGAGTCGTGGCTGGCGTCGTCTCCGACTGCCGACGCAACCGTTGGTCCGCCATCTGATCCTGGCCCTGTGCGGCGCCGCCATCCTGTATCTGATCACCTCCTCTCTGAGCCCCTACAACGACTTCGAGGTCGGCGAAATCGCCCTGTACGTCATCGCCCTGGCCGGCCTGAGCCTGCTGACGGGGGTCAACGGGCAGATCTCTCTCGGCCATGGCGCCTTCATGGCGGTCGGGGCGTACACCACCGCCCTTCTCATGACACACACCCATCTCAACTTCGTTGTCGAGCTGCTGGCCTCGTCGGGGCCGCCGGCGTGTTGGGCCTGCTCATCGGCATCCCCGCCACCCGACTGAAGGGCCCGTACCTGGCCGGGATGACGTTGCTGCTCGCACTGGCCCTTCCCCCGATCGCCGACAAGTGGAGCACGACCTTCGGGGGTGACCAGGGCCTCACCACGACGGTGCCGACGGCGCCGGGAACCCTCAACCCCGAAGAGTGGCTGGCCTGGATCCAGATCACCGGCGCCCTGATCACCCTCGTGCTGCTGGCCAACCTCCTGCGGAGCCGCTACGGACGCTCCTTCCGAGCCGTGCGTGACGACGAGATCGCCGCCTCCCTGGCCGGGATCCACGTGGCGCGGACCAAAGTGACGGCATTCGTGATCAGTGCCGGCCTGCGCCGGGCTGGCCGGCGCCTTCCTCGGGTTGTCCACCGGGGTGGTCAACACCGGGGAATTCCCCTGACCCTCTCCATTCAGTTGCTGGCCGCCATGGTGCTCGGGGGAACCGGCACCCTCATGGGCATGTGGTGGGGGGCGATCCTCTTGGTGTACCTCCCGCAGTGGTCGACCTCGCTCTCGGGCGACTTCAACCTCGGGAGCGGCGCCAGCGCCTACCTCGCCACCATCATCTTCGGCGTCGTCCTGATCGTGGTCATGATCGCGGCCCCCACCGGCATCCAAGGAGGCCTACGGTGGGCGTGGCGGAAGATCTTCGAGCCTCAGATCGGGACCCGGCGCCGTCGCCAGCTCCACCGTCACGAGCGTCTCGACGAACGAGTGCAAATTTCCGCATTGAGGTCAAAGCTAGTGACGGTGAATGCAATACACGACGACAAAGGAGCAGCGATGAGACATCAGCAGTGACAGTGCCATGGGCAGGTCGACGCGGGTCCTCGTGACCGGTGCCATGGGGATCGCGCTTGGCGGCGACCGTGCTGTCGGCCTGCAGCTCGTCCCCGAAGGCAGCGCCAAGTGCGGCATCGGCGCCGGGTGTGACAGCCAACGAGCATCACGATTGGAGCAACGGTGCCGCTCACCGGACCGGCCGCCCCGGGCTACGACGAGATCGCCCCCGCCATGAAGGCCGTTTTCACCTGGGTCAACGCCCACGGCGGCGTCTACGGCCGCAAGATCCACTACACCTACCTCGACGACGGGTACAACCCTGCCAACACCGCGACGCTGACCCGCAAACTGGTCCTGCAGGACAACATCTTCGCCGATGTCGGGTCCCTGGGGACGCCGACACAGGCTGCGGTGCAGGGGTTCCTGAACTCGCAGAAGGTTCCCCAGCTCTTCATCGAGTCAGGGTGCAACTGCTGGAGCGATCCGGCGTACCCCGAGAGCTCGCGGCTGGCAGCCCCCGTACACCGTCGAGGGCAAGATCCTCGGCAGCTACGTCAAGGCCAACTTCGCCGGAAAGAAGATCGGGTACCTCTACCAGGGCGACGAGTTCGGCCAGGACCTCGTGAAGGGACTGGATATGGAGATCCCTTCGGCATCGGTGGTCTCGCGTCAGACCTATGACGCCAGCACGCTGGCCGGCCCACTCTCGAACCAGATAGCAGCGTTGAAGGCAGCGGGGGCGCAGGTCGTGGTGATGGCCACGATCCCGGCGGCCACGGCCCTGGCGATGCTGCCCGCCGCGGCCATCGGCTACTTCCCGCAGTATGTCCTATCCAACGTGGGCGCCGACTCCCCGACCGTCGGACCGCTGCTTTCGTCGTTCACCCAGAAGGGTGGCGGGACCGCGGCGCAGGCCAAGGCGGCCGCGGGTCTCTTGAACGGGGTGATCACCGATGCCTACTTCGCACCTGAGTCCGACGTGTCCAATCCGTGGGTGCAAGTCGAGAAGAAGCTCCTGGCCGACTACGCGCCCAGCCTCTACGCGAAGTCCGGGCTGGACGGCAACACCCAGTACGGCGTCGCACTGGCCTACACCTTCGTCCAGGCCCTGCAGGCAGCCGGGAAGAACCTGACCCGAGCTGGGTTGCTGGCGGCCATCGCCAAGTCCGGAAAGACCTTCGTCACTCCCGGGTTTCGTGCCTCTGTCGTATTCGAGCACCGTGCACTACGGCTTCCAAGGAGCCGAGGTCATCAAGCTCAGCAGCACCGCACCACCGGCGGTGACGCCGACGGGCAGCTGGATCGGCAGCACCCCGGTGTCTCCCGTCGAGGTGACCGAATACGGGATCGGCTCCGGTCACGAAGTACACGGGCACGACCTCCACCCCACCGAAGAGCTTGGTCTCGACGTCGTAGTCAGCCCAACGTCGTAGTCAGCCCAACGTTGTAGTCAGCTCAACGTTGTAGCCAACCAACAACATTGACGTTGCTGATGGCGGAGGGCACACCTCCTCCGCCATCAGCGTGTCTGGGCACCTGGAGCCGAGGGAGCCGAGGGAGCCGCCAATCGCCACACATTCTCGACGCAGGCGACACGTCCTACGGCGTGACGCCCTCCTGAGATTCTGCTGAGTCGCCCTGCTCAGCACCACCGGGCGACGTCCCCCGCACAGGCCGTGCACGTTCGTTCTCAGGCGATTACATGGAAACTTGCAGGCTCCTCTCGGCGCCTTCCCAGTGTGGGCCCAGGTGGTGCGGACATTGTTGTGAGATGGGCCGACACGGCCGCCACGAACGCACGTTCTGGCTGGTGAGGCACGGAGAGAGTACGTGGAACGCCCTCGGTTTGGTGCAGGGACACGCTGATGCAGCGACGTTGACGACACTTGGTCGTCTCCAATCTGAGCAGTTGGCACAGCATTTCCAGGGCTCTCAGATCGGAGCAGTGTTTGTCAGCGACCTGCGTCGCACGCGCGAGACCGGGGCGATACTGGCCGCGGCTCTCGGACTCCCGGTTCAGATCGACCCGCTCCTCAGAGAACGGTGCTTCGGCATCTCCGAGGGGTGGCCGGCGCGTCTGCTCACCCCGGGCGTCACGGGCATTTCCGGTGATCGTGTGGTGAACGTCGATGCCCGTCCCGATGGCGGGGAATCCATCCATGACGTGTACGAGCGCGCCGTGCGGTTCATCGATCGGCTCCAGCAGCAGCCCCATGCCAGCGATGTCGTGATCGTGGCCCATGGCGGCACAGTACCGCGCCATCCGTGCCTACTGCACGGGGTGCCCGGTTCAGGACATGGTCTGGGAATCAATCCCCAACGGCAGCGTGTGGCCCGTGCAGATTCGGCGTACCGGCTCGACCTTCGAATCATCGGCAATCCAATCCGCTCAGGGAGGGATTGGATGAACCGCACAGCATTGCGGCTACCGGAGCGACCCGCCAAGCCCAGATCGTCTGGAATCACCATCATGGTGGACGGGGGTCTCTCGACGCGGTACTTCTGTGACGTCGTCGAGAGTGGTGCGGAGTATCTCGATTTCGTGAAGTTCGGCTGGGGAACGGCCCTCGTAGCCAATGACCTACGCCAAAGCTCCATTTTCTCGAGGACGCCGACGTGGCCTTCTACTTTGGGGGCACCCTCTTTGAGAAGTTTGTGCTCCAGAACCGTCTCGACGACTTCCGCGCTCTCTGCCATCGGTATTCGTGTCGGTACGTCGAAGTCTCCAACGGGACCATCGACCTGACCAACTCCGAAAAGGGGGGTTACATCCGAAACTGGCCGGCGAACTTTCAAGGTCATCTCCGAAGTCGGCTTGAAGGACCCGGAGCGCTCCGAGAACTTGCCTCCCAATAGTGGATCCAATTCATCGACGAGGACCTACGAGCGGCGCGTTCCTCGTCACCCTTGAGGCGCGGGAGAGCGGACGCTCGGGCATCTGCCGCTCGACGGCGAGCTTCGCCACGGGCTGATCGAGAGATCTTGCTGTCGAGTGATCTCCGCCAAGAGGCTCTGCTCTTCGAGGCGCCTTCCACCGAACTCCAGACTTTCTTCGTGAAGCGCGTGGGCCCGCACGCCAACCTGGGCAACGTCGCGCATCGGCTGTCCTCGGACTCGAGACCATCCGCCTCGGACTACGGGCTGACACTCTCTCGACCTGTTTCGAGGGTGGAGTGCCGTGAGAGAGAGCAGAGACGTCTTCCACCTGGCGATACCAGCCCTTGACCTTGACGAGACCGAAGACTTCTACGTCAGGTTGCTGGGCTGCAAACTCGCACGCCGTTACGCGACCGCATCACCCTCGACTTCTTCGGCGATCAGTTCGTGTGCCATTCGACCGAGCCGGAACCGGAACTTGGCACCCATTGAGTCCTGTACCCGCGACACTTCGGCGTCACCTTTCGCGAGCACGGCGACTTCGATGCGGTTCACAGTCTGTGCACCCAACGCAAGGTCCCGGTCTTCTGAGCTCGCCAGCCGGCTTCGAAGGGACGGCCGAGGTGCACCGGACGTTTGTCTCCGAGACCCTTCGGACAACCTCATCGAGTTCAAGCACTATGCCGACCCCCGAATGATGTACTGACATGCTGACAGAGGCCCGGGCATCGAAGCCGTCACTTTTGCGTGCCCCCGCGACGAGTCCGATAGCAGAGCTGATCCGGGATCGATCTACCACACTCGGTGAACTGACCTACCTCGAACATGCGAGGGAGCCTCGGCAGATGTCGTACCGAGCGCTCGATCAAGCTGTCGCGCGCTGGGGGGACAGGTTCGAGGAGGCAGGTCTCGCACCGGACGCCACCGTGGGCGTCGCTGTCGCCGATCCGCTGGACTTCTGCTCGGTCTTCCTCGGGGTCATGGCCTCGGGGCGCTGGGCGGCACCGCTCGATCCGAACTCCCCCACCCAGGGTCCGAGGGGCATCGCCACCACCCTGCGCCACCTCGGGGCGGCTCTCGTCGTCGCGGATCGAGCCCCGCCCAGCGGATTGGAAAGCGCCTGGATGGGCCCCTTCGAAGAAACAAGCTTCGAGCCGGGCTCTCACCACCCAGAGCCACCCGCTGCCTCGCCCATGGCCGTTCCCGGTGGGCCCGGTGGGCCCGCTCTGCTCGCAGCCGGGATTGGTGGGGTGACCTTGGCGTCATCGGGGACCACCGGCGCCCCCAAACTGATCTCACTCCATCAGCATCAACTGCTCTACACGGCTCGGAACGTGGCCGAGCACCATCAACTTTCAGCCCTCGACCGGGGTTTCAACCCCCATGCCCCTGTTCCATATCAATGCCGAAGTGGTGGGGCTGCTCGCCACGCTCGCGGCGGGTTCGTGTCTCGTGCTGGACGACCGCTTTCATCGAACGAACTTCTGGGAGTTGATGGCTCGACGCAAAGTGACCTGGATCAATGCCGTTCCGGCCGTCATCGCCCGGCTGGAGCCGGGAGATGACGAGGTCATCCCGACGGGTATCCGGTTCGTCCGCTCGGCATCAGCGCCGTTGCCCGTATCAACCATGGAACGGTTCGAAGCAAGCACCGGGATCCCGGTCCTCGAGACGTACGGCATGACCGAGGCCTCCAGCCAGATCACAGCAAATCCATTGGAGGGATCACGGAAGCCTGGTTCAGTGGGCGTTCCCGTCGGTGTCGAGCTCCGCATCGTCGCCGACCGTCGATCGGCACTTTTCATGCCGAGTCCGGTAGGAGGCGGGGCGGTCGGTCAGGTGGAGATCCGGGGCCCCTCGGTGATCGCCGCATACAACGATGGGATCCATCGAGACCGTATTGACGGCGACGGTTGGTTACAGACAGGAGATGTTGGGCACCTCGACGAGGATGGCTTTCTCTACATCGACGGACGAATGGACGATGTGATCAACCGGGGAGGGCAGAAGGTGTTCCCACGAGAGATCGAAGAGGCGATTCTGGCCGACCCCGATGTCGTCGAGGTGTCGGTCGTCGCTGAGGACGATCCGGTGCTGGGTCAAGTGCCAGCCGCATACCTCGTCCTGCACGGCGTCAAGGACTCCTCGGACCATGACAAGGCACGAGATGCCGTGGCAATGATCCAACACACCCTCGACTCGTCATTGGTGCGAGCCAAGCGGCCGCGTTCGCTGCACGTCGTCCCACGATTGCCGGCTGGGCCAACGGGCAAGGTTCGACGACACCTGCTGCACGATTGCAATCTCCGTGTCATCTACCAGGTCGAATGCCGATGACGACGCCCGACACCGAGGAGCTCGCTCGAAACGGTTCGAGTCGCCCGGACACAAAACATTCCCACGTGGCACCCGACACGCCGGGTGGCGCGGTGGTACCGACACTTCAGCGTCACTTCGCTCGGGCTCCGATCCTGCACGCGGCACCCGGAAGCGGCTGGAACACATCGATGCCATGCGTCCCGTCAAACAGGTCGGAGTCGTCTCGACCCACACGCTCGTGGTGTTCGCACCGCCGGCGGCGGTGTCGGTCGGGGCATCGTTGTTGCTCTTGCACGCTACCCGCGAGGCGTTCCTGTTCGTTTCGGCATGCATGATCACCTACAGCTACCGAGACCAAAAGGGCATCGATCTTCGCTACTTTGTTCGCCGTCGGATATCGGCGGTTGGCGTTCCATACCTGTGCTGGACGCTGATCTACTTCGTCTTTACGCTCCACCCGACCTCCGAGTCACTGTCGACAGCCTTCGGGCACTTGGGCTACTTGTTGGCGACGGGGTATTTTCAGCTCTATTTCCTGGTGGTCCTGGCACAGTTCTACGTGGTTTTCCCCCTCCTGTTCGTATTGCTGCGGCGCACCGCCGGCCATCACGTTGCACTCCTGGCAGGCAGCCTGACCCTGCAGGTGTTCCTCGCATCTCTCACGCATTGGCGGCTGACCCCGTGGTGGATGAATGGGTTCTGGGCGCAACGCGAGGCTCCGTTATACGAGTTCTATCTCCTCGTAGGAATGGTGGTCGCTCTGCACCTCGACGAGGTTCACGACTGGCTTTGTCGTCACGCCCAGCTCGTCGTAGGCCTCACGGTGCTGAGTGCGGGAACCGCCGAAATCTGGTACATCCTCGCCGCACGTCACGTCGTAGCTGCACTCGGATCGAGCTCGGGTCCCTTCCAGCCGGTGGTTATCCCCTTCAACATCGGGTTCATCGCATCGGTCTATCTGATCGGGGTGGCACTGGTGGACCCGCGCCGATCCGCCACGACCCGAGCCATTGTTCGATCCGGCTCGGACAACGCCTACGGGATTTACCTGTCGCAATTGATATTCATCAAGCTGCTCGCCCGGTTTGGGTGGCGACAGGTGGGCGCCATGCTCCCGTGGCCCGTATTCAGCGTGATCACCGTCGCCATCGTGGTCCCCGCTTGTGTGGCTCTGACCGCCGTCCTGGCAAGGACGTCACTGGCCAAGCCGTTGACGGGGAGAACGCGGGTGCCGTGGCGTGTGTGGAACAACCCCGTCGGTTCACTCGGCAGTCGGGGATGACAGCGGCGATGGCCTGGCCGATGGCCGAGGCACACCCCCTCCGCCATGGGCACGTCGAGGCGCCGGACCCATGCGACACTTCGGGCGCTACTGGGATACCGGTGTATGAAGTCCAGGCTTCGAAAGCTCTGCAGCGGCCCCGTCGAGCTCGGCCGGGGCTCCTGCGGAGCGGTGGCTCAGAACGGCGAGCATGAGGCTGCCTACCGCGGCCACCAACCAGCACGTGATCGCCCGGTACACGATCGTGGCCAGGATGGCCCCGCTCAGTCCCGAACCGGCGAGGGCGAAGGCACCGATCATTCCACCCTCGACGAAACCGACACCGCCGGGCACTGGTGCCAGACTGCCGGCTACCTGAGCGGTGGCATAGGCGAAGAGGACAGCCCGCCACGGAATCGGTAGCCCGAGCAGTCCGAACGCCCCGATGAGCACGAAGACGTCCATTGCCCAGTTGGCCACGCTGAACCCGAGCACGAAGACACCGCCGGGGATCGTGGTTCGAAAGCGCACGATGCCCGCCGTCTTCTCGGCCACCTTTCGGACGAGTCGCAGTCCCCGGCGCGCCTGATGCCGCTCCAACCAACGGCTGAGAGCCAGCAGGTGGTGTACACCAACCACAACGATTACGGCGCCGGCGATCAGGACGACCCCGCAACCGATCAACTCCCACAGACCCAGCAACCGAGCGATCCCGGCACCCACCAACAACAGCAAGAGGATCGACACCGTGGCGGCAAATCCGCCCGCCAGCACGGCCCAAAGGGCGAGTGGCATGGGAATCTCACGACGGCGGTACTGCCTGACCAACCACCCGCTCGCCGGCGCCGTCCCGCCCGGCACCAAGTTGGTCAGTCCGGTAGCTGCCACGGCCAGAGCCACCATGGTGCGGCGCGTCAGCCGAGCTCCGCCGGCTTGCAAGAGGAAGCGTTGGACCATTGCGTAGCAAACGAACGAGATCGCTTCTGCTCCGAGTGCCAGGAGGAGCCAGGGAAGCCGGTTCCACCGGAAGTCCCTGTACACCGTGGTCAGCTCGTGTTGGGTGGAGTGCAGGCGACTTGCCAATAACACCAGGCCGACCACCACGAGTAATCCCAGCAAGAGTGGGTTGCGAACCCACGCCAATCGGCTCCGGGGCCGGCCTTGGTGTTGGCGCCGCTCAGTCACCGGTGACCCTCCAGATCCGAATCATCTGACTCACCCAGCAGTCCGTGGGGCGATCGCCGGCCAGCCGTTCGCTCTATTCTGGTGGACTCGTCTTGTCGGTACCCAGAAACCCAACCGAACAACCGGCCGTGCAAGGCGGCACCTCATGTCGACCAGTAGAGGCGTTCCAGAAACGGCATTTCGGGAGCGCCGACGGGTTGTCGTTGCCCGTCCCTCACGGCAATTCCAAGCGCTCCTTGAAGAAATCGAGGACCCGGTCGAGCGCAGCCCGGGTCGGCGTCCCCGCACGGTCGTCAAGGTGCTCGGTCAGCACCGAGTGGGCGTTTCTGGGGTGCCCGTGCGGGTTGCCTTTGGATGAGTCGAGCTCCACGGCTATGAAGCCGTCACCCAACTCTCGACGCAGCGTCTCGAAACGCTCGGGAAAGCACGCGAGGTCATTCGTGAAGCGCAGCCCCAGCAGGCACACTCCCTCGGCGATGCGGACCTTGACCCGGGCGAGATCGGAGTCTGAGATCCCGATATCCGCTTTGTGTCTCTTCGAAACAGGGAAAGGCAGAGAGGGCTGGCTCAACACCGGAGCCACCACCGTGTCGTCGACCATCATCGCCAGCGCGAATCCACCGGTGAAGCACATGCCGACCGCACCTACGCCCGGACCCCCACACCGCTCATGCTCGTGGGCCGCCAGCGCCCGCAGCCACACCGTGACCGGGCTCGTCTTCTTCAGGGCCAGTATCGAGAACTCACGCGAGATGCAGGCTGGGCCAAGCGACTTGAGCACGGCGGAGGCCGAAGGCGCCGCCCCGGGATTCCCGAAGAGATGGGGCAGAACTGCGGTGCACCCGATGGCTGCGACCCTTCGACCGAAGCCAGCCACGGTCGGGGTGATCCCGGGGATCTCTGCGATCACGATCACCGCCGGGCCCGAGCCCAAGCGGTAGATGTCCCGCCTCTTCCCCTGAGCGCTGAACTGCTCCCTGCTGAAATCGCCCAACACGTCGTTCACGGTCCCACGGCTCCGATCGTTGAGTCCCAGATCCAGTTTTGCATGCGGCTTGGAAGAGTAATTCCGGCCACGAGAGCCCGACACTCCTGCGTAGCTCGCTTATACCGATGTCCACCTGATCACGTGATCACCGGCACCGAGGCCGCTGATCACGATGCGGCGGCTGGCCACGTCCCAGCGAGCGGTCGATGTGTGTACCCCGCTCTTCCACACCCGGTGGCCGTCGACCACGACGACCCCACGATCAGGAACGGGCAAGGCCACCTCGCCGCTTGTCCCGTTCGGCGCCGACACGACCATCGTGTAGCCGCGGCGTGCGCGAGAAGGTCCGACCCACCGCCACCACGCCGACAAGGAGCCCTCCGGCGTGGGTACGCGCCCCTGGACCCAGGTCAAGGTGCCGCCGTGCGGTTCGATCCGCCAGGACCTGAACCCGGGGGCTGCAGGCTCGACACCCAGGACGTATTGCTGAAGGAGCGCGCCGACACCCGAAGCCCATCGGTGCACCACGGTGTCGTGCTGTGAACCGAGCTCGTAAGCCGGAGTCCCGTCCCACCGAGACGTCTCGTAGAACGTGGAGGGGCCGAGACGCAACATCGTGCCCCATGCGCGATCGATCAGGTCGATGGCAGCGGCATCTTCACCAGCGGTGAAGTCGGCTTGAACCTCGAACGCTTCGGCCCACGGCACCAAGCTGTAGTTGTAGTTGTACTGCTTGCTGAAGTCATCGGGGTTGGAGCCCATGCCCCACGCCCAACCCCACTGCGTGAACGGAGCGCTCCAGTCGGCCTGGTCGAAGTCCGAGTCACCGGGCAGAAACGGGCGGTCGAAGTCAGTAGAGCCGGCTGGGTTTACGGCGCCCCACGTCCCGCGCGTCGCGTCGTAGATCCGGTCGTTGTGGCTGTGGAGATAGGCAAGGATGCGTTGGGCCTGTTGGGTCGTGGCCAAGCCGTACATGACGGCCATCGAGTTCCCCGATTCATCGACATGAGTCGAGCCGACGAAGTCCACGAAGGCGCCCTCGGCCGGGTCCCACAGGTACCGGTTCACTGCCTTCTTGAGGAGCGCCGCCCGCTGCCGGAATGCGGCTGCCGTGGTGGGGTCGTCTCGTGCATCGGCAAGCTCGGCCATTCCCAAGAATCCTGCGTAATCCCACAGCTGGTTCTCCAGTGACTGATCGTCCGCCTTGGCCGGATTCACCGGGCTCGGTGGCACGGGAAGGATGTTCGTCCGGTACAGCTCATTTCGCTGCTTCAGGGCCGAGACGACAGAGGCCTCGTGGCGCACCAGGCTCGAGTAGAAGCGCGACAGGATCGAGGGATCCGCAAAGAACATGTAGAGGGCACCGAGGTCTCGCTCGGTGAATCCGTTCTGGTCCGGGAGACCATCAGAAGTGGACACGACAAAGGACCCCGGGCCTGTGTTCGCAGCCTCGTACGAACGCATCGCCACCGGAAGGGCCAGCTGGCCAAAGGCGTAGTAGGCCGTGTCGTCGGCCGAGGCGTCGTACCAGAGCCACACCGAGCGGTCTCGCTCCGGGCTGTCGAAGAACTCATATCCGACTCCGGGCGACGTCGTCATCATGGAAAGTTGCATCGTCGACGCAGCCGAATACCAGATCCGCGTGAGCTCGGGGTCAGAGGCGAGGAACGCACCGGGCATCTTGCCGCCGGGGACGGCGAGTGTGGCCGGCGGGCTGTTGGGATCCGACTCGAACCGAAATCCGACGACGTCGATCGGTACGTGCGGCGGAAGCAGCACGTACCTGGCCACGTACCACTCACCGTTCGAAAGGGTGAGCGCGCCGGTCTCGCCGGGGTTGATGGTTCGGAAGAAGCCCGGAAAGTCGCTGACGGGGTCGGACCTGGCCCCCGGACGGGTGTAGATACCGGCAACCAGGCGGCCAAAGTCCACGATGGTCGGCCTCGGCAAGGTCACCGTCTTGCCGTCCTTGGCACGCAGTGCGGCCACGATCGACCCAGAGTCAGACAGAGGCCTTCCCGCCGCGTCGACGGCGGCGACCGGTGTCACGAGCCGGCCGGGCACTTCCGATAGCGACGTTTGCTTGATGTAGTGGCTCTCGGTCTCTCCGGCCTGTTGCGCGGGCGCCTCGGGCAGTTCCACCTGTGATCCGGTCGTGGCCACGATGCCGGCGGCCAACCCGCCGCCCATCACGATGAGCCCTACCAGTACCAAGCCGAGCACTTTCCGAGAGCCATAGGCGGCGCGGCGCACACGTCATTATGACCGCCCGATCACGCACGGCTCATGCGTCGGTTGGGGTAGCCATTGCGGGGTCACCGTAGCTCGACCCCCCTTCGGCCAACCTCCCTTTCGCGCCGTGGGCGCTCCTCGCCGAGGGTTTCGACCCGACACGAGGTTCAAGGGTTGTGGGCACCGCCGCTCTTCGACAGGTCCCGCCAATCACGCACCGAAACCTCGACCCCGTAGCGCTTGGCGGCTGCCCGGATCCGCTTCCAGGCCCGGTCTCGCTCGGCGTCGGTCACCCCTTCAACCTGATCGAAGCGGGCGATGGCGTTGCGGACGTGGGAGGCGTCGGTCAGGGGCTCTTTTCGCTCGTCAGGAAACGCAAAGTGTGAGGAGGAAATCCTGTTCTTTGCCGCTGTGCTCATGACTGAAGACTTACGCGGCCTCTTTGTCCCGCCTCTTCCTGTTTTTGCGACCATTTCCTTGCCTCCGGACTCGCGGACTATTGCAGGGGTGTACCCGGCACCCGGAGATCCACAAACCTCGGGAGTGCCAAGCTCGCTACCGCTCAGCGCTGCCATTCAGACGGGCGGCGGCCCTCCAGCCAGGCCGTATGTCCACACGAGGCATGTTCGTGGCATTTCGGGGTATAGGAGTCGGATGAACTCAACGATCTCGTCCTCGTCTCGCTCCGGAGCGCGATCGTCCGCTCCGACAAGGCGTCGGGCCGCGGCCGACTCGGAGCAGCCTGCCTCCGAACCCCAGGCCCCGCCCATGGGGCCGCTGGGACCGGTGGAGGTACCCGAGCCGGACGTTGTCGACATACCCGAGCCCGGGATCGTCGAGGTACCGGAGCGACGCGCTCAGGGCCGCGCCATCCTATCTCGTGCCTAACTGACAAACGGCGTTGGCCGGGTCACTGCCGCGCCGAATTCGTGTTTCGGTACGGTGTCATATCCATACCCGGATAGCGCAAGGCGACGTCGGCGATCGTTTGATCGTTCCAATAGTCGTCTCCCGGTCTCGGAAAGCCGAAGAGATCTCGCTCGCGAACCGTGCACTGGGGTATGAGCTTCGCCCACCGGTGGGGTGCCTGCTTGGGCCACGCCATCTTGCCGGCCCACGTCGTTCCCCTCGCCTGATAGTCCACCAGTAGCGAAAAGCGCGAGTGTCCGACTCCAGTGAGGTTCGAGCCCCGGTGCAGGATGTCGGTGCGGTACACGAACAGGCTTCCTGCGGGCCCGATGGCAGAAACCTCTTCGTCGGCGAGCGCCCCGAATTCGATGTACAACGGCGTGAAAGGGATGTCCTTACCGTTCTGGTAGGGAACGATCCGGGTGGGCCCGTCGTCCTCGGTGACATCGGAGAGGAAGATGAAGGTCGTCAACTGCTGGTAGCGGCCGTCGTGGCGTGGGACCACCAGGCTATGGCTGCCGTAGTCGCGGTGTAGCGGCTGGTCGTAGTTGGAGGCTCCGGCATACTTGGCCCACAGCTCGACCTTGTACAGATGAAGTTCTGTGGTGGCGAGATAACGCTCGGCGGCATCGACCAGATCCGGGTGGAAGACCAAACGGTTAAGGTCCCAGGACCTGTACGGGAACTCCTCGACACCGGCGAACTGGCTCCGGGCGTATTCGGAATGGCTGGCGGGGTCGGCGAAGTACTCCTCGGGCTTCGGGAAATGCAACCAGAGGGCCTGCTGCGCGGCCCTGAGCTCGTCCCGAGAAAGAAATCCCTCGACGAGGGCAAACCCCCGCTCCCGGACCTCGTCGAGACTGGCATCGGGCACCCGCACAACTTCGCACAGTACGCCAGCCGGCGTGCGATCGCCCCCTGCGCCCACCGAGTCCGGTATGACGTGAACGCCTACGCTGCGAGGGTGCGCGCCATTCAGTTCGACATGGCCGATGACGCCTTCCCGGCGTCGCTCGTCGACCTGCCCGATCCCGATCTGCCCGGAGCAGCGTGGGCCCGCGTGGGGGTGACCACCGGCGGGATCTGCGGCAGCGACCTCCACCTCTTCTCCCACAACACCGGACCGTCGCCCACCCTGGTCTCGACAGGATCGTTTCCGTTCGTGCTCGGTCACGAGATCGCCGGGCACGTGATCGAAGCGGGCCCCGACTGCCTTCACCCCCTGGGAACGCGAGTCGTCGTCGACCCCTGCCTGCCCTGTGCGGCGCGGGGCATCGACCCGCCCTGCCCCAACTGCACGCTCGGGTGGACATCGTCGTGTCTCAACCTCGACAGCCGGGTCCTCACGAGCGGTCGTTCCCTCGGCTATACCCAGGGACTCGGCGGCGGGTGGGGCGAGCAGGTCCTGGCCCACACCTCCATGCTCCACCGGGTCCCCGACACCGTCCCCGACCGCGGCGCCAGCCTCTACGAGCCCGTCTCCATCGCCTGTCACGGGCTCTTGCGCGCTGGCCCCGATGACGGGGAGCCGGTGCTCGTCGTCGGTGCAGGAATCTTGGGTCTCGCCATCGTGGCAGCGATGAAGGGGCTCTTCCCCAGTTGTCCGGTGACGGTGCTCGCCCGTCACGCCCATCAGGCCGAAGCCGCCGTCGCCTGTGGCGCCGACCACGTCGTGCGCAGTGACCCAGGCAATGCTCATTGGGACGAGCTGGCGCGCCTCACCGGGGCGCGGATCGTGGGTCGCAAGGCACACGTCATGCTCATGGGGGGCTTCCCATTTGTCGTCGAGGCTGTGGGAGCTCCACAGACGGTTACCGATGCCCTACGTGCTGTCGCCCACCGAGGCACAGTGCTCCTGCTCGGAGCGGCCGGTGTGAGCAATGTGGACCTGACGCCGGTCTGGTACAAGGAGGCGGCGCTGGTCGGCTCGATCGATCACACCGTTGACGCCCGCTCTGCCCCGGGACTCGCCGGTGGACCCGACCGCCATTCCGTGGACCGGGCCCTCGACGTTCTGGCTGCGGGGTTCCTCCCCTATGACGTCGTCGTGACCCACGAGTTCCCCCTCGAGCAATACCGAGACGCAGTCCAGACCGCCATCGATCGGGGCAGCTCACGCTCCATCAAGGTCGTCTTCCGTCCCACGTAGCCGGGCGACGTCAGATCCGAGCAGCGACGACTTCCTCTTTAGTTGTTTCCAACAACAATTGGCACTACCAAAGTTCTGGTCAAGATCGTCCCTCTGATGGTCGATCTCGAAAGGGTGGGTGAATCAGGCACCGCGCAAGACCTGGCGAACTCGATGTTCGGAGCCCTGCTCGCCGTCGTGCACCAGAAGGGTGGCGATGCATGCGTGACGAGAGTCCTGGCGCAGGCCGGTGAGCGGCGATCGGCCGCCGATCTCCAGCGCCCCGCCGGGTGGAGCTCCCATCAGCAAGGCCTGGCCCTCTTCCGAGCGGCGGCCGAGGTTCTCGATGATCCCGATATCGGGCGCAAAGCGGGTATCGAGGTCTTTCGCCAGTACGCCGGCACCGAGGTCCTGGCCCTCTTGCGATCCATCGGATCGCCCGCCGAGATGCTCCGCGCCTACCCGGCTATCTCAGCCAAGCAATCAACCATCACCCGCGCCGAGGTCGTCAGCATCGAGGAAACGCACGGTGTGATCAGCGTCGTGACGCCGGACCACAAGAGAGACCCGTTGTTCTGTGGTTACACCGTGGGTGCCCTGTCTCAATTCCCCGTGTTATTCGGGATGGAGCCAGCGGCCGTCGAGGAACTCGAATGCCAAACTCGAGGCGATGCTCGTTGCCTCATCCGGGTGGGGTGGGATCCCACATCATCTGTCGAGGCAAGCCTCGAACGTGAGGTCGTGGTACTGAGGGAGCAAACTCTGGTCCTGACGAAGCGCTTCGAGTCTCTGGAGTCAGTGGCCAAAGAGCTCGCTTCCACACACGATGTCAACTCCATGCTCGAGACGATCACTCGACGAGCTGGTGTCGCCGTCCGTGCTCCTCGGTATCTCCTTGTCGCCCAACTACCTGGCGACGTTGGCCCGCGGATCCACCACGTGGGCTTTACCGAGGGCGAGGCGGAGGCTGCCGCGTACGACCTCCAACACCCGGATTCGAAGCACAACGACCCGTCCTGTTTAGTCGTTGATATCGAATCGCCCCGTGGGCACTTCGGGCGGCTGGCCGCCTTCTATCCTGAGCACTACCGCTTCCTGCCCCAGGAACGATCGCTCTTGATGGCGTACGCCGGACATGCTGCGGCTGCGCTCGAGACGGCGGCGGCTCTTGACGATTCTCGTAACCGCAATACCACTCTTAGCGCCTTGTTGGCTCTCGGGAAAGCCCTCGCTGAGGTCTCCAACCGGGTAGAGGTGGCGCAGCGTTTGGCGGATGCCGTGCCCGCCATCGCCGGCGTTGACCAGGCACACGTGTTCTTGTGGGACGCCGGTGACGCCCTCCTCAGCCGTGCGGCATCGACGTCACAGCCATACTTCGACCCTGCCGGGCCGAGACATGCGGCAGTGCGAAACGGTGCCTTGGCCAACCGAATGCTCGAGATGGCGACGCCCACGCTGGTGTCCTCGGCATCGGATCCTGCCCTGTGCTCGATCTTGACGCTCACCGGGCTCGTCTCGGGTGTCATCGTCCCGATCACGGCCCGCAACACCCTCTTCGGAGCCGTTGTGGTGGGATCCGAGGGCCACGAGCTGCAGACCGAATGAAGCGCTGTGGGAACGCCTGAGCGGCGCGGCCGGCCTAGCCGCCACCGCACTCGAGGGCATTGCTCTGCTCGAGGAAGTACGCCATCAGGCACTGCATGACCCGGTCACCGACCTTGCCAACTCGCGGCTCTTCGAAGACCGGGTGACCCAGTCCCTGTCCATCTCGCGTCGGAGCGAGAACAGTCTCGCTCTGCTGTTCGTGGATCTCGACCGATTCAAATTCGTCAACGACAACCACGGACACAAGATAGGTGACGAACTGCTTCGCGCCGTCGCAGAACGACTACGCACGACCGTTCGCGAGGAAGACACCGTGGCCCGGATCGGCGGTGACGAGTTCGGCATTCTCCTCCAGCGGATGGTTGACACCACCGACGCTGAGGTCGTCGCAGCTGAGATCGTCGCCACACTGGACGAGCCCTTTGTGGTCCAGGGTCTCACGCTGTCGATCGGCGCCAGCGTGGGCGTCACGGTGTTCCCCGAACCTGTTGATTCCTACGACTCGATCATGTCTCGGGCCGACTCCGCCATGTACCAAGCCAAGGCAAATGGCCGTGGTCGGTTCAAGACCTACCAGCCGACATCGGAGTACCCCCAGCGTCGCGCCCAAGCCTAGGGCCATCGTTACGGAGCACCGCTCCCATAAGGTCGAGTGAAGATCTCGAGAAGATGGCCGTCGGGATCCGGAAAATAGACGCCCCTACCGCCGTCGTTGTGGTTGATCACAAAGGGCTGGTTCAAACCGGGGTCAGCCCAGTACTCGATGTCCTGGCCCGTGATCCGGGCGAAGATCGCGTCGAAGTCGTCTTCGGTCACCAGAAACGCATAGTGCTGGGACGCAATTTCACCCGTGATCTCGTGAAAGTCGAGTGAGACGTCGTTGGCGGCCTCGACGACGAGGAACGGCCCAAAGCGAAAGGGGGCCGGCAGGCCCAGGGTCTCGGCGAGGAAAGTTGCCGACACCTGTTGGTCCCGGCACCAGACGATGGTGTGGTTGAGGCGCACCGTCATGGCGTGACGGACGCTTCGCTCGCGCCGTGATCCTGTGTCCGGAGCTTCGGCCGGACCCGAATCCCCCCCGTTGAAAGGTCAGGTTTGCTGAGCCTCTTCCACGGTGAGCTCGGCCGCTGGGTCGGCTTCGAGGCGAGCGTCGGGAATGGGTACACCGCTCTGGATCGAATAGCCGAAGGTTCCGTCTTTGATCCGAAGCTCGGCCCGCTCGAGCGCGGCCAGCCGCTCACGTAGGCCTGCAGTAATGGCATCGTCGGTCTCCTCAGCAGTAAGGCGCTCCGCCGGATCAGCGAGGTCGCCGGGTTCGTTGGCTGTGGCTCGGTCCTCCTGGCCGGCGCCCTCCGTATCCTGGAGCAGCGCCTCAACCCGAGATCGTTCCCTCCGCAACAGCGTTCGAGCATGCTCTGGATCCATCATCCCTCCCCAACTTTCCATCTCCGAATCGGCCAACGATAGGGGTCCCGGGGGGACGGCGACGAGCGGCTGCCGCCCTCCCGGTCAGCACGAAGACAAGCTGCACCGAAAGGACGGACTAGCGCCGTCGTCGGTGGGCGATCGGGAAAATGAACCAGAGTCCGGCGAAGCCGACGAGGGCGGCGCCGGCGATGATGGGCACCGGAGCGCCCCGCTCGACGAAGCTGACGACAAGCAGTACCGCGGCGGAGATAGCGAGTCCGACCGTCCCCAGACCCAGGATGGCCATCGTATTGGCGACTCGAAGGAGCCGCCCTTTCTCGTGGCGCCGAAAGACCAGCCGGTGATATGCGACCGGGGCCGTTAAGCAACGCGGTCGAGATTGCCGACAGCAAAAGACTGGCGAGATACACGTTGCGTTGGGAATGGCTCAGCTTCACAAAGCGGACGGTGAAAGGCAGCGACAGCAGGAACCCGAAGAGTACCTGCACCCCAAGCCCGGCGACCCGAAGCTCTTGGAGCAGTTCGAGGAGGTTGCGATCGTTCCTCTGAGCCTCTGATTCATCCCGACCGGGGTCGTTTCGAGTCTTTACGGACTCGTCGTCACGGATGGTCAACCTAGCTCACCTGTCGTGATCAACTGCCTTTTCGAGTTGCTTCTTGGACATCTTGGACCGACCCTTGATCCCCCGCCGCCGAGCCTCCTCATAGAGTTGATCACGGGTCCGACCACCAGGCCCACTGTGCGATCGCAGGCCACCGCGTCGACCTGAGGAGATGTCACGAGTTGAGGTGCGGCTCGACCGCTTCGCCTCTCCGGACCGCGCCCGTTCCTTGTTCACGGTACAGCGCCGCGATTTCCTCCGCCAAGTCTTCGGAGTCACCTCGCTCCAGGAGACCCTCCTTGATGTGGTCGTATTGGCGCTCACGCTTGGCATTCCATGCCTCTTGAGGCATCACTTCCCTCCTCCCCGGCCCAGAGGAGCACGAGCGGACACCGCCGAACTCCTCACTCAGACCAAACGAACCACCCAGGTACCTACCCGGCTCGGGCCCGAAACGAACTCGCATCGGGAGTACGCCAGCCAGGGGACGAGCACCTTGTTCGGCCTTCACCCATTGGGTAGAACCCTATCCATGAACCCGGTGGAGAAGACCATTCGTCGTATCGACGGGCTCCAGCAAAGGCATACGGTCCCCTCCTTCGTGTTCGGGGTCATGAAGAAGTTCGGTGACGACTCTGCCGGCACCTTGGCGGCGCTCATCGCCTACTACGGATTTCTGTCGATTTTTCCTCTGCTCCTCGTGCTCACGACTCTTCTCGGTCTCTTCTTCGCCCATGACACCGCTCTGCAGACGCGCATCATCAACTCAGCCGTGGGCCAATTCCCGATCGTCGGCAAACAACTCTCGGGCCCCCACGGGGTGCGCTCACTTCGGTCGGGCAGCGTGGTCGGACTCGCTGTCGGCCTGATCGGTCTGGTGTGGGGATCCCTGGGCGTAAGCCAGGCGGCTCAGCGGGCCATGGCTGAGGTGTGGAACGTGCCCGGGGTGATCCGTCCAGGCTTTCTGCCCCGACTAGGGCGCAGCGTCGAGTTCCTCGCCCTCCTCGCCTTGGACCTGGGTCTGACCACGTTCCTGGCGGGAACGGTCACCCTCGGCCACCGGCCGCTGTGGTTTGCCATGCTCGCCGTGCTGATCACCCTGGCCGCGAACGTGGCCGTCTATGTGCTCGGTTTCCGGATTCTCACCCCCAAGTCCATCAAGACCAATTGTCTGATCGCGGGGGCCATCCTCGCGGGCGTGGGATGGACGATCCTGCAGTACGCGGGCACACTCCTGGTCGGGCATACCCTCCGGCATGCCAACCAGATTTACGGCTACTTCGGGAGCGTCCTAGGCCTGATCTCGTTCCTCTACTTAGCCGCAGAGCTCACGGTCTACGCGGCCGAAGTAAACGTGGTCCTGAAGAGAAAGCTCTACCCGCGCAGCATCGCACCACCTCCGCTGACCGACGCCGATCGAGTCGTCCTCAGCGCCGTGGCCGAGCAGCTGGAACGGCGTCCCGAGCAGCGTGTGCACGTGGAGTTCTCCCCTACTCAGAGCGACGAATGAGCCCCTGAGGCCACACCCACAGACCGACGGTCAGAGGGCCTTCTGATGCGAGTCGGAGTCGGCGGCCAAGGCCTCGTCATGGTGATCACGCTGATCCTCGACGACATCCTGTAGCACGGCGTCGGGAGCTTCCTCGAGCATCATCAGTCGCTCCTGGGCACCTGGCATCGCCCGGAGCAGTTCGTCGAGCTTTCGTTGGCTGGCGGCCTGCTCACGTCCCTGGGTGTGCTGAATGGCAAACACCATGACCAGTGTGGTGGCAGACATACCAACCTCGCTGCCGATGACCCATCCGGATGGGAAGCCGAGGACCGCTCCGGCGATCAAGAGACACAGGAGGATTCCCACCACCACGACAGAAGCACTGGGCCGGGAACTGTGATGGTCGATGCGGTAGAGCCAGCGGCTCGTGGTAGGGAGCTGTGCCGTGCGACGCGCCAACGGGTGGCGCTCGCCCTCACGACGCCGCATCCCCGACCCCTTCCGGTGCTCCCGCCACGCGTGCTACGCGCCCCTCGCGGAGTCTCTTCTCTAGGTCCTCGGCACAGACGATTACTGGTAGATGTCCTCTCGGCGAACGACGTTGCCGTTGCCGTCATCGATCAATGTGCGGTGCCGGCGGATCCCGCCAGGACCCCAGCCGAAGAAGGCCAGGGACAAAATGGCACCCACGATGCCCACAATGAAGAGAATCACGCCGACCGTGTTGAGGTTGAGTCCATGCTGGTTGGGGCTCACGGTGACGGCAAAATCGAGAATCGCCCCAACGGCAATGACCATAAGGCTGGCGACGAGTCCGCTGGCCACGAGGCACCTCCGATGCACTTTTCCTTTCGCTCCCCTACGGGAGCCCCTCGTACATACCCGCCACTTTCGGGCCTGAAACCACGGAGTCGTGTGGCGGGTTTGAGACCGGAGTTGTCGGGGTACTTTCACGTGCGAACACACAACCTCACAGATTTTCCCCAAGATGATCGGAGTGTGGAGAAATGGGTCTCATTCTGTTGGTACTGCTATTGGCAATACTCTTTGGCGCCGGTGGGTTCGCCATTCATGCGTTGTGGATCGTTGCTGTGGTGGTGTTCATCGCATGGCTGGTCGGTTTCGGCGTAGCCCGGGGCGAGAGTGCCGGCGGTCGGGGTCGCTGGTACCGCTGGTAGACCAGAGGAGGCTTCCGCAAGCCAAGCACCATTCGCTCATCAAGTGAACTTGTAATAACCGAAATGTTGGACAACGGAGGCATCAAGATGCGAAACGTATGGAAGGGGCTCGTGGTAGGCGGGCTCACAGGAGTCACGGCGGGCGTCGTCCTCGATTCGATTTCCCGTGCTTCGAAGAAAGCGGCGGACATCGGAGGTCGCGTCCGGGACCACGCCCCCGAGGCGGGTCGCTGGCTACAGTCCGTATCCGACAAGGCGGGGGAATTGATCCACGATGCCGATGTCCCTGAGCACGTTCGAGGCGCTGCGCAACGGATCAAGGAATCAGATGCAGCCCAACGGGTGGCGGCAGTAGGGAACGACGTCGCATCGGCCGCCAAAGAAGCCGCTTCCTCGAACTTCAGCTGACAGCCACAAGCCGCGGGGAGCGGGCGCGTTGGGGCCGGGCTGCGGAAGGTCAGGAGTTCGCTGTACGCCGCGCCAGCGCCACCAGGGCGATGTCATCGTCGTGATGGACCTCATCGCGCACCATCGCCTGGAGAATCCCATCACACAGTTCGTCTGGCTGGATCCGGCCCGCGGAAGCGCGCACGAGCTCGGCGATCCCGTCTTGAAAGGTCCGATGGCGGTCCTCGATCAAGCCGTCGGTGAACAGCAGCAAGGCGGATCCTTCGGGCAACGTCCCTCGCCATTCGTGGATGGGCGACCGGGGCGCGCCGAGCGGCGTGGTGGGCTTCACGTCCAACAATGAAGCACGGTCGCTGAACACCAGCAGAGGGGGTGGGTGGCCGGCGGACACGATCCGGAGCGCGCCGCTGCGAGCGTCGGCGTGAGCGACGAGCAAGGTAGCGATGCGCTCCAATTCGAGATCGTCCCAACCATGGCGCAGCATCTCGATGAAGTGCCTGGGCCCGGTCGCCTGGTTGGCAAGCACGCGGACAGCCGTCCGGACCTTTCCCATGACCGCCGCCGCCTGCATGTCGTGGCCGGCCACGTCGCCTATGACGACGGTCACGACACCCGACCGACCCTCGATGACGTCGTAGAAGTCACCGCCGACGTCGTTGTCGAGCGTGGCTGGGAGATAACGCACCGCGATTGCCAGCCCCGGTACATCGGCCACGTGGTCGGGCAAAAGGCTCGCCTGCAACGTCTGGGCGGCATGACGAGCTGCGTCGTTGCGATGGGCAGCCGCCACCACCTGGGCCACACACGATGTGAAGTCGTCGGCCACCGCAAGGTCCTCGTGCCCGAAATGACGTCCCGATCCTGCCGACACCAGGGTGATCGAGCCCAGAATGCGGTTCTCGGCCACCAAGGGCAACGCCATATAACTCGTGAAGCTGAGGCGCTTCAATAGTTCGAAATGGTGATCGTCTCGAGTGGTTCGTCGGAGAAACTCGTCGGACATGGTTGCGGACCACCGCACTCGTCCCGTGTGCATCACCTCGATGCTGGGGTGCGCACCGGCTGGGTCGGGCGCATAATTCGAACCGAGCTCATCGACCAGTGGTTGCACAGCCGGATCGGCGTGCTTTGCCGCCATCCGGACGATCCGTCCGTCCGCCGGTGAGCGTGTCGACCAGGCACAGATCGGCCAACGTTGGCACGGCGACAGCCGCCAATCGCTCCAACGTGTCGCTGTAGCTGTCGCCTGAGAGATGATCTCCGGCCGCCTGCAACAGGAACGCTTGATGTTCGTGGCTAGCTCGAAGACTTTCCAGGGCGACGACGTTGCTCGGCGTCCTGAGCACGCCGTTGGGTCTCGTCCCTGAGGTACCACACCCGTCCGAGTGCGATCTCGCGGCGATCGATGATGGGCGAGGCACTGCAGGCCATTACCCTGCCGTCTTTCAGCTCGAAGTCGACGGACAACTGATCGAAGGGCCGATCTCGGCCGGCCGCGAGATGATCGATAACGCTGCCGGGGTCCGCCACCAGCGCCATGCAATGCGAGAGCAGGTCACTGGCGTCGGCGCCGACGTGGACGTCGCTCTCCGACAGGCCCATCAGCTCGCAGAAGCGACGATTGAAGGTCAGGATCCGGTTTCCGGTCGACATGGCGAATACACCTTGATCGGAGCCTTCGACCACGAACTTGGTCACCTCGACCAGGAATTCCATGGCTCGTCGGGCTTCTCTCTCAGCGTCGAGAACCCTGGCCTGTTCGAGGGCCAGCGCACACTGGCGCCCGACCGCGCCCAGCAAGGAAACGTCGCTCTCGCCGAACTCGCGGTCGAGACGCCAGGCGAAAGCCACCACTCCGATGCCGCGATCGTCGGCCAGCATGGGGACGAAGGCCCAGGCCTGGTGGTCGGCAGACGAGTTGACAAGGTCGGGGTACTCGATGTCACGCTCGGCCCGCGATCCCCACCGAGTGATCGTTCGAGACCGCAGCGCGTCGCAGTGCGGCAGATGTGCATCGAGAGCAGCCGGCTGTTGAAGTCGGGCGACGATCACGTCTGTCAAACCGACCGAGGCCAACGGCACCAAGTTGTCGTCCTTTACCGCTATGAGCACGGCGGCCGAGGCAGCAACGGCCTGAGCCGCTCCGGTGAGCACCGTCCGAGTAACCTCGGAGACCTTGTGGTTTCCGGACAACACCTCGGTGACTCGCTCGAGAAGCTCGAGCTGCGCTGCAGCGGACGTGGCCACGGTGACCGCACTCCGGAGTTCGGTCGTCTCCGTGACGAGCACTACAAGCCCCAGAGCGGAGCCCGACGCATCGTCGAGTCGGTAGAACGACGAGGTGAACGACCGGTCGGCATGCGGGTCCGAGAAGGTGCCCCAGGTCTCGGTGTCGACCTCAGGAATTCCCGAGCTCAGGACCTGCCGAAGGCGCTGACCGGTCTGATCACCGTAGGGCGCAGGGAGTACCTCTTCGATTTTCTTTCCCACGATCTTCGAGGCCTCCCGACCGTGGAGGGTGGCCAGGCCCTGGCTCACGAGGAGAACGCGGAGGTCGGTGTCGAAGACGGCCACGCCGAAGGGCCCCCGGTCAACGAAGGCGCTGATGGCCGCAGCGACGGCGGGATCCGGCCAAGGAAGATCGGCCCCGAGGGCCGCTGAAACCTGGTCAGGCAACTCCATGTGACTCATCGCACTGGCCTCCCGAGCGCCGAGGGGTCAACCGAACTGGGGTTCCTGATCTCAGAAAACGGGAATTCAATTGTCCAGGCTAACGGCGCGCCTGTCAACACATGGGCCGGACCTCCTTGCAAGACCACCCTCCAGCCGACTGTCTTCCTCGAAGGAGAGGCTCCCGAGTTTTCCGCTGGCCCCGCCGCGATGGCACGATGCCTGACCGATCCCGAAAGGACCCAGGGAAAGGCAGAACCGTGATCGACCACATCGAGCTCTCGATCCCGGCCCGGGCAGACCTCCTCCAGCTGGTACGCCTCACGGCCGGGGTGGTCGCGGCTCGGGCAGATCTCGGCCTCGACGACGTGGAGGACCTCCGCCTCGGTGTCGAGGAACTGTGCCTGTCGCTTGTGGGCCCCACCGGTAACGCACCTGGCCGGCTGGCACTGCGCTATCGATGGGACGACGAGATGATCGAGATCACGTGCACTCTGAACGCTGACGACGCCCACGGCGAAGCTGCGAAAGACGAAGGAGGCCATCCCCCCGCCGGTCCACAGGATCACTTCGATGGGCAAGACGAGGCTCTGCGCCGAGACCTCTCCTCCCAGATTCTCGATGCCCTTGTCGACGAGCACGGAGACACGCGGCAGCGAGCGGGCTGCCAGCGCATGGCTTCGGATGCATCGCAGCAGAGCCGACGACCAATAGCCATCCTCGGCCATTGGGTCGCCCAGCCACCGGTCGGGGGCCCGGTCGAGTTCGTCGAGCAACTCGAGCTAGGTTGCTGGGGGCGGGAAGCCTTGGCCTATGAGTGACGATGTTCGTGTAGTGTCGATTTCGAACCACACGGTCTTGCCGCGGGCGTCATCGATATCGGTGCCCCACCGGGCGGAGAGCGAGTCGATCAGCGCAAGTCCCCACCCGCCGACTGTTAGCCCGTGCCGAGCGTGTGTGATTGGGGGCCTCGGATCACCATCAGCGACGGCGACGCGAAGGGATACGTCGTCGAAACGGAGGATCAGCTCGAGAGTCGTCTGTGCATGGCGTACGCCGTTACTGATGAGCTCGGTCACCAACAGGCTCACCGTGTCTCTGAGACCGAACAGGCCCCATTCAGCCAACGCCGACTCGGCGAAACTACGAGCTTGCGCGGCGCTCGAGGCCACAGCCGGTAGTTGTGTTCGCCACTCGATGCCGCGTCTATACCCCGATCCCCACTTGTCATCACCGACGGCGCCAATTTTCTCGAAGAACACCGTAATGACCTCGGGAAAGGTCGCACACCGGCCCGTAGAAGAGGGATGAATCTGAGCCGACCTGCTGTTGAAATGGAAAGATGGGGACCCTTCGGTAACTGGTACCAGCCGTAGGTGAGACGAGCCAAGGGACCACCGCCAGCCAAAGGGGCTGGAGGAGCCAGACGAGGAGAAGAACCGGTGGTCAAGCCTGAGCTGAGGGTAGTGGTCGAGTCGGCGGCCGAACCAGGAGGTTCTCCGACGTTGAGGATGGTCGGAGAGGTAGACATCCAGACTTCGCCCATTCTCCAAGAACACCTGTCGAGGGTGCTGGACGAAGGAAGTACGTCGGTCGTCATCGATCTTCAAGAAGTCACCTTTCTGGATTCGACCGGACTGAGCGTGCTCATCGCCGGGCTCAAGCGGTGTCAGAGCGCCGGGGGGGATATTCGACTTGTGTCACCGCGGCCCAATGTCCGAAGGGTGCTCGACATCACCGGGCTGAGTGATGTGTTCCACCTGGAGTCGTCCGAGGAAGGCGGGGGACGAGCTGATTAGTCGGTCACTGCTCGGGGTATGACAATAAATAGCCCCCCAAGGGCGGCCATCGCGTCCAAGTTAGAGGTGAGGTGGTTTAACCATGAGCAATGAGCGCACCGAGGTCTCCGATGCCACCCGCCAAGCGGAAGCCGAGGAGGCAGAGGCTTCCCACGTCACCGGCCGACCGGTGACGCCCGAAGAGGAGGAATCGATCGAAGACGAAAAGGTCGACTCCGATGTGCGGGCCCACTACCGGGAAATGGTCGAGCTCGGCGCCAAAGACGTCGGAGAGGGACGAATCCCCTGAGAGGGTTTCCGAGCGTTCTGGCAGGTGGCACGCCAGATCGCCCTCGGCGTTTGAGCTGCTGGCGGCTGGGCATAGTCAGACCGTTGTCCACACACATCACGTGTCTTCCTGGTGTCACCGAATCTCCCTGGGAGCGTCACCGAAGCACTAGCCTGACGCGTGGGACGTCATGTTTTTTTTGGGATCTAAGAATGGGTGAGTCCATGACGACACCCAAGGTGCGGGACACGTTGGAGCGCGGTCGGCGGCAGGTGCCGTGAGCTCGTCCGCGCTCGCCGGGCTTTCGGAGGCGGCGGACTCGTTCCACCACGAGGCGTTCTTCTATGCCGGTGAAGGCCAATTCCTGGAAGGTGCCACCGCCTTCATCCTCGACGGCGTCCGGGCCAGTGAGCCGATTCTCGTGGTCGTCAGCGCCCGCAAGATCGACCTGCTCCGAGCGCGGCTCCAATCCGATGCCAGCAAGGTGCAATTTGATGATATGAACAATGTCGGCATCAATCCCGCTCGCATCATCCCGGAATGGACAGAGTTCGTGAGCGAGCACGGGGACCGCCCCAAGCGCGGCATCGGAGAGCCGATCTGGGCGGAGCGGAGCGAGGCTGAGCTGGTGGAGTGTCAACGCCATGAGTCGCTGCTCAATGTGGCTTTCGCCGGCAGCGCAGGCTTCAACCTGCTGTGCCCGTACGATACGGCCGCCCTCGGTCAGGATGTCCTCGACGAGGCATGCCACAGTCACCCATTCATCCGTCGAGATGGCGAGCAATCGGCCAGCCCGGAATACCTCGGCATCGACGAGCTGGCGGGCCCGTTCTCGGTGCCCCTGCCCGAACCCGCCAGTGCGTCCCTTGACATGGTGTTCCAGGCTGGATCGTTGGGGGGTCTGCGAGCACTGTTGTCGCGCGAAGCGACACACACGGGGATTGGTGACTCACGAGTCGCCGATTTGGTGACGGCCGTCAACGAGGTTGCCTCGAACAGTCTGCGCCACGCCGGCGGTTGGGGTGTGCTGCGCGTGTGGCAGACCGGAGACGCTCTCATCTGCGAGGTGTCAGACGACGGCCACATCGACGAGCCTCTCGTCGGTCGCATGCGGCCGGAGATCGGCGATCGAGGCGGACGGGGTCTGTGGATGGTGAACCAATTGTGCGAGCTCGTCCAGGTCAGGTCCACGGCGACGGGCACCACCGTGCGGATGCACTTTCGTCGCCAGGGCGCCTGAGGGGGGAATTCCCCCTCAGGCCTGACACACCGGCGACCTCCCTCGGCCCACCCCTTCGAGCCGGTTCCAGTCTGGGGGGCCTAACCTCACGAAAACGAGGGTTTAATTCCTGATGTCTTTGGGTATCAGCAGTCGAATGGCCGCTTCGCCTCAGGCGCCAGTGCCACATAGGAACGAGCATTTCAACCAAGCCTCATAGCAAGCACCATGAAAAAAGGGGTGGGCCGGCCATGACCAATGATGCGAGTTTCGAAGTCACCGAGTCCGAGCAGCCGGGAGTACCCGTCCTCGATGTCCGGGGCGAGATCGACGTTGCGACGTCCCCGGAGTTTCAGGAGCTCCTTGCTGAGCTCATCTCACAGAGACCCGAGCTCCTCATCGTGAATTTGACCGACGTCTCGTTCATCGACTCGACCGGCCTTGGCGTCCTGGTCGGTGCTGTCAGGGACGTGCGTGGCACAGGAGGAGACTTGCGGTTGGTGGCGACCCAACCCCAGATCATCAAACTCTTCGAGTTGACAGGTCTCAACGAGGTGTTCGAGGTCCTGTCCACGACAAGTGACGCGGTGAGGTCATGATGAGCTCCACTTCCGTTCCGGGATTCGTCGGCGTCGAGGACGCCAACAGGGTGGAGTTGTCATTTCCGGCCGATGCGCAGATGCTCTTCCTGGCGCGGATGACCGCCGCGGGAGTGGCGGCTCGCGCCGACTTGAATTACGAGCAGGTCGAGGACCTTCGCCTCGCCATCGACGAGCTGTGCATCGCGCTCCTCGGCTCCGCCATCGGCACGGGGCAGATTGCCTTGCTCTTTCAGTGGGACGCCGAGGGAACATTGGACGTCGTAGGCACCCTCGTCCCCGGTGGCGATCCCGCCAGCTACGGACCTGCCCCCGAACAGCCCGCAGCTCCGTTCTCCTTCGAGCTGTCCCAACGGATCCTCGATGCCCTCGTGGACGAGCACGGCGTCGATGCCGTCGGTGGCGTGCGCCGGGCATGGCTACGCATACGTCGCCACGAGCTCTCGGTGTGATGTCGACTGATGCCCGCCCCCGCGAGGAGCTCAAGCAGATGTTCGCCGAGCTGGCCCACACCGGGGATCAGGGGATTCGCTCACAGCTCATCGAAGGGCACATCGGGTTGGCCCACCACCTGGCCCGCAAATTCGTGTACCGCGGCGAATCCTACGAAGACTTGGTGCAGGTCGGCTCGCTGGCCTTGATCAAGGCGGTCGACCGCTTCGACCCTGATCGCGGGGTCGAGTTCACCACGTTCGCCAGCAAGACGATCCTGGGGGAGCTCAAACGTCACTTCCGTGACAAAGGCTGGGCCATCCGCGCTCCTCGTCGCCTGCAGGAGCTGTATCTCCAGCTCAATCAGTCCGTAGCTTCGCTGTCCCAAGAGCTCGGGCGATCGCCGACCATCGCGGAGCTCGCCTCCGACACAGGTGCCTCCGAGGAGCAGGTATTGGAGGCGCTCGAAGCCGGGCTGTCATATCGGTCGACATCCCTCGACAGCTCGGGCCCCGAGGAGGAAGGTCTCGGTTCACGTCTCGGCGTGGAGGAGCCCGACATGGGCACCGTGGAGTGGCGCGTCACCCTTGAGCCCCATGTGCAAGCTCTGCCCGAACGCGAGCAGACCATCCTCCGACTCCGATTCATCGCGGGCCTGACCCAGTCGGAGATCGCATCGCAGATGGGCATCAGCCAGATGCACGTGTCGCGTCTACTCGCCCACAGCCTGACGACTCTGCGCGAGCGATGCGGCGAGGTAGAGGAACGGCTCTGAGCCTCGGCCGGCGTGAGTCGTCGCCGAGCCGACGGCCACGAGGCCGCCCTACTATGCGGGGGTGCCGCTGGGATCCGCCGGGGAGTCGGAGCCGCAGACCCCTTCCATCGAGGAGATCGAGGACGCTGTCGTCGACGGCGACCGTCCCCTGTCGTCGGGGACCGCCATCTCGGCTCTGCGGCACCGCACGTTTCGCATCGTCTTCTTCGGCGCCTTTGCTTCCAATATCGGCACTTGGATGCAGAACGTCGTCCTCGGCGCCTACGCCTACGACATCACCCACTCGAGCACCTTCGTCGGGGTGGTCATATTCGCCCAGCTCGGTCCCGCCCTCTTGCTCGCCATGGTGGGTGGCCTCATCGCCGACAAGGTCGACCGCAAGAAATTCCTGATCGTCCTGTCTGTCGAGCAGCTTCTCTTCTCTCTGGCGCTGGCCTGGGTGGTGAGGAGCCCGTCGCCGTCCCACGTGGTACTGGTCTTGATGGTGGTCATGGTCGGCGTGGGCAGCGCCATGTTCGGCCCGGCCTATTCGGCCATACTCCCCGGCCTGGTGCGTCGCGCCGACCTGCCCGGTGCCATCTCGCTCAACTCGGCCCAGATGAACGCGTCACGTGTCATCGGACCCGTCATCGGCGGTGTGACCTATCACTTCGTCGGACCGGCATGGGTCTTCGCCGGGAACGCCGCCACCTACCTCTTCGTGGTGGCCGCCCTCATGATCGTCACCCTCCCCGAGCTGCCCCAGGCCACCCAGCACGCCAGCACGTGGCGCGAGCTGACCGCCGGGATCACCACTGCCCGTCAGGACCGCGTGGTGGGGCGCTGCCTGGTCACAGTGTTCGTGTTCTCGCTTCTGGCCCTGGCCTTTATCGGCCAGATGCCGGTAGTGGCCGCCCACAACCTGGGGATCGACCCCAAGTCGGCCAACTATGGGGTTCTCTACGCCTGTTTCGGCACCGGTGCCCTCATCGGCGCCATCTCGATCGGCACCGTGTTCGCCCGCACCTCCAAGGCCATGATCGTGCGGGTCTGTCTGCTGTGCTATTCCGTGGCGCTCACCGTGTTCGCCCTCCTACGGGCGGCGCTGCCGGCCTATTTCGTGGTGGCCGTCGTCGGGGCCTTCTACTTCGCCTTCATCACGGCGCTGAACACCGCCCTGCAGACCCGGTTGGGCGATGCGGTGCGCGGACGGGTCATGGCGCTGTGGATCATGGGGTTCGGGGGGACGGTGGCGCTGGGCAACCTCATCATCGGCCCGGTGGTGTCCGCCGTCGGTATCACCGCCGTCTTCCTCTTCGGTGCCGGAGTCGCCCTCCTGTTGGCCTGGTACGCCGACGTGAGGGTGCGTGGCAATCAGGCGGGCGAAGTAGGAGCCGTACTGGCCCAGTAGTGACGGCGCCGGTCGTCACGTCAGGCGACTGACCTGACGGCGCCGCGGGCTCCAACTCGCGCTCGCCCGACTCCCCCACTGCCACCGCCTCGACGGTCACTGCGTCGACCGCCACCGCCTCGACCGCCACCGAGTCGCCCGCCACCGCCTCGACCTCGATCCGATGACGCGACGCCCGCACCAGGACCCCGGCAACGACAGCCGCGCCGGCGAGGAGCACCGCGCTGACGGTGAAAGCGGTCGTGTACCCGTGTACGGCGGCAGTCGGTACGGCCGCCGCGCCCTTGGCATGGCTGGCCAGGTAGGTGGCGGCAGCCGAGGCAGCCACGGTGTTCAGAAGCGCCGTACCGAGAGAGCCCCCGACCTGCTGGGTGGTGTTGACCAGCGCGCTGGCCACGCCGGCGTCCTCGGGCTCGACGCCGATCAGAGCCGTGCTGCTCATGGGCACGAAGGTCATCCCCATGCCCAGGCTCACCAGGATCTCGGGCGGGAGTAGTTGCGTCAGGTAGGAGGTGTGCACCGTCAGCCCGGTGAACCACACCAGCCCACTGGCAGCCAAGGCCAATCCGGTGATCATCAGGGCCCGGGGACCGATGCGCGGCAGGAGGCGGCTGGCCAGCCCGGCGCCGATGATGATCCCTCCGGAGAAGGGCAGAAAGGCGAACCCGGTCTTGAGCGCCGAATAGTGCAACGTTCCCTGGAAGAAGTACGTGAGGAACAGGAATGTCCCCAACATGGCGCTGCCGACGAGCAGCGACGCCAGGTACGAACCGCCCCGGTTGCGATCCAGCACCACGCGCAGCGGGAGCAGGGGGTGCTTCGTGCGCAGCTCGATGGCGGCGAACGTGCCCATCAGCACGGCCGCACCGACCAAGAGGGCGATGGTGAGAGGTGCTGCCCATCCGTGGGTACCGGCCACCGTGAAGCCGTAGACGAGGAGGAAGAGCGCTCCGGTCACCGTCACCGCTCCGGGAAGGTCGTACCCCGACTTCGTCTGACCGCGGCTCTCGCGGATCACTCGGCTCGCCGCCACCGCCGCCACCAGGGCGATGGGCACATTGATGAGCAGGGTCCAGCGCCACGACGCCAGCTGGGTCAAGGTCCCGCCCAGGACGAGCCCGATGGCTGCCCCGCCGCCGGCGATGGCGCCGTAGACACCGAAGGCACGGGCGCGCTCGTGGGGCTCGGTGAACGTCACCGTGAGAAGCGACAGCGCCGCTGGAGCCATCACGGCCGCAAAGGCGCCTTGCAGCGCACGGGCTCCGAAGAGCATCGCCGGATCCTGCGCCAAACCAGCCAGGGCGGAGGCGGCACCGAAGCCCAGTAGCCCGATGATGAACATGCGGCGGCGGCCCAGGTAGTCGGCGATTCGACCTCCCAGCAGCAGCAGGCTGCCGAAGGCCAGCGTGTACGCGCTCATGACCCACTGCCGGTTGGCGACCGAGATGTGCAAGGCACGCTGCGCCGACGGGAGGGCCACGATCACGACCGAGGCGTCGAGGACGATCATGAGCTGGGCCACGGCGATGACCGCCAGTGACCAGTACCGCTTGGGGTCGGGTTCTTCACCCTGCGCTGCCATCGTGGGCACCATGTCGGTCGTTGTCACTGGGCACCTCGTTGCTCGTGGTCGGGGTTGGGGCGAAAGATCTGGTGGCATCCTTCGCCGTCGGGCCTGGTCTTTTGGAGCCAGGCGAGCTACAATCGGAGCGAAGGTTCCGGTTCCATAGGTACTATACGGAGCGTGCGTTCCGTTTGTCAACCGGAAAATAGGGGGCCAACGTGATGACCGCCAAGGCAGGCACCGCCCCAGGCCACACGCCGGCGGCGACCGAGGACGACGACGGCACCGACGTCGGGCGCAGTGGGTCGCGGCCCATGCGCGCCGATGCGGTGAAGAACCGCCAGCGGATCCTGGAGGCGGCCGAAGCGATCTTCGCTACCGAGGGCGTGGCGGTCCCCATCGACGCCGTGGCCGAGCGGGCAGGGGTCGGGGTGGGAACGTTGTATCGGCACTTCCCCACCAAAGAAGCGTTGTTCGAAGCGATCGTCATGGCTCGGCTCGAGTACCTGCTGGAGATCGCCAGGGCGCGCGCCAGTGGCGACGAACCCGAAGATGCGCTGTTCTCGTTCCTGGGCGAGTTCGCTCAACAAGCTTCCGCCAAGCACGACCTGTTCGACGCCCTCAGTTCGGCCGGCATCGACATCAAGTCCAGCTGTTCGGAGAAGGTCGACGAGATGAAGCAGAGCATCGACGTGCTCCGGCAACGTGCGGTAGCGACCGGATCGGTGCGCTCCGACATCTCGACGGAGGAGATGATCGGTCTGGTCGTGGGCGCCTGCCAAGTCGGCGGCCACTCTGGGCACGACGAGGCCACCGTGCAGCGCATGGTGGAGATCGTGTGCGACGGGCTCCGGCCCCCGGCCCCGAGGTAGATCTCAGCGCTTCGCACCCACCTGAGGGCAGTCGTCCGCCCCGGCGGCCACCAGCTTGGCCGAGCCGGCGCTCGTTGAGCGATGATGCAGCGATGCCAGAAGTCGATCTGCCCGGTGTGTCCCTCGCCTACGACGTGTTCGGGCCCAGCACGGGTGAGCCCGTTCTGCTCGTGTGCGGGCTCAGCCAGCCCGCGCTGGCCTGGCACTTCGCCATGATGCCGGCCCTCACAGAGGCCGGCTACCAGGTCGTGACCTTCGACAACCGAGGGGTGGCGCCGTCCTCGGCTCCTCCCGCTCCGTACACGGTCGACGACATGGTCGATGACACCGTGGGCTTGCTCGATCATCTTGGCCTGGAGGCTGTGCACATCGTCGGCTACTCCATGGGCGGGTGGATCGCGGAGACCCTGACGTTCCGGCGTCCTGAGCGCGTGAGATCCGCCGTCTTCATCGGTAGCTGCAACGTCGGGACCTCCTGGGAGAAGGCCGTCACCACGGTGGAGCGCGACCTGGCCCGACTCGATCATGAGCTGCCCAAGTGGTTCAACGCCGTCGAGACGATGCGCTACCTGCCCAACAAGGAGTTACAGCAAGACGACGTCGTCGACCAGTGGCTCTCGCTGATCGGCGACATGGAGCCCTGGGCCAACCCGGGCCGACTCGGCCAGTACGAGGCCGCCCTCGCCTGGTCACTGGACATGGAGCGGACCCGGAGGTGGCCGACGTTGACCAGGTCCTGCCTGGTGCTCTCCTTCGAGCACGACGTCGACTCTCCCCCGGCGCGGGCCCGCGAGGCCGCGGGCCAGATCCCCGCGGCGCGTTTCGTCGAGTTGGCGGGAGCGAGCCATCTCGGGGTGTTCACGCACACCGAGGCGGTGTCAGCGGCGGTACTGGACTTCTTGGCCGAAGCGGCCCAGGCGCAATGAGCGCGCGTGAAGAGGACCGTCGTCGTGGGGGAAAGCGCGGCGACTGACCGGGCATGCCCTAGGAGAGGGGGGCACCCACCTCGGCGACGAGGTTCTTGTACGCCTGCTCCCCCATCGTGGTCCACATGTCAACTGCGGGTGGCGGCATGTGGGCGAGCATTTCATCGCGCTGGGCTTGGGTCATGTGCTTGCGGATGAGGCCGAGGATCAGCCAGACCTTGTCTCCGGTGAAACTGCCCAAGGCGTGACCAGGGAGCGCCCCCCACTCCTCGAGCGACAGATGTTCGGCGCACAGCGGGAGCACCTGGCGCTCCTCGTCGGCGAGATGCTGGTCGAGCCGTCCCGCCAGCTCCCCCAGTGCTGCGGCGGAATCCTCCTGCGCCGTAGCCTCCCCCCCGGCCCACGCCGATAGGGCGCCCTCCGATCGGGTGAGGATTTCGACCACGTCGGCATGTTGCGCTGCCATCTGCTCCAACATGGCCTCCTCATCGGGGCACCGCTCACGCAACAACGGGAAGATGAGCTGCTCCTCTCCGGCGTGGTGCACGTGAAGAAAGACAAGAACGTTGTCGAAGAGGTTGGCGATCAACTCGACTCGCCCGGCGTCTGACGCATCGACCCTGCGGACCAATTCCGGGGCGCTGCCCAGCGACTCTCGCAACGCCTGGTGCACGGCGATCATTTCCGAGACGTCGGGACGAGGGACATCGTGTGTCGTTGTCATGGCAGCTCCATGGTCGGTACAGATCTTGGACCGGTCGCCTCGACACTCTACGAAATCGCCGCCGCCCGTGCTCGGGCCCTTCTCCACGAGGTGATCCCGTCGTCTTCTTGCCCCTCCAATGGCGGGGAGGCAGTGTCGGCCTCCCAGCTCGAGAACCAGCGAGTGAGGCCTCCACTGAGGGCGGCGACGAACCCCGGGGTGAGATACAAAGGGGACCAGCTCGACAGAAGGGATCAGGTGAAGGTCTCGATTCTCGACGACTACTTCGACACGCTGCGCACCTTGGACTGCTTCGACAAGCTCGCCGGCCACGACGTGGCCGTCTGGACTGACCATACAGACGACGTCGACCTGCTCGCCGAACGCCTCGGCGACACCGAAGCGCTCGTCCTCATCCGCGAGCGCACCCAGATTCGGACGCCTTTGCTCGAACGCCTGCCGAGACTCCGACTGATCAGCCAGCGCAGCGTATATCCCCACATCGACATCGACACCTGCACCCGGCTGGGCATCGTGGTGTCCTCGGATCTGCACGTCGGCACACCCTCGTACGCCACGGCCGAGCTGACCTGGGGACTGGTGCTGGCCGCCATGCGGCAGATCCCACAGCAGATGGCCTCGCTCAAGGCGGGAACATGGCAGAGGGGGCTCGGCACGACGCTGCTGTCCAAGAGGCTCGGCATCTTCGGTTACGGACGCATCGGCAAAGCCGTGGCCGGCTACGGCCGCGCCTTCGGTATGAGCGTCACGATCTGGGGGCGCCCCGAATCCCGCGCCATGGCGCAGGCGGACGGGTATCAGGTGGCGCAGGGCAAATCGGAATTACTCGCGGACTGCGACGTCCTATCCCTGCACATGCGACTCGTCGACGCCACGCGAGGCATCGTCACTGCTGAGGACCTCGCGTGCATGAAGCCGACGGCCCTGCTGGTGAACACCAGCCGGGCCGGGTTGATCGAGCCAGGTGCGCTGGTTCAAGCGCTCGGAGTCGGGCGCCCTGGCATGGCGGCCGTCGACGTCTACGAGGACGAGCCCCTCCTCGACACGGCCGATCCCCTCTTGGCCCTGGAGAACGTCGTCTGCACTCCTCACATCGGCTATGTCACACGCGAGGAATGGGAGCTGCAGTTCGCGGAGGTCTTCAACCAGATCGAGGCATTCGCGGCCGGGGCGCCCACCCATGTCGTCAACCCCGAAGTTCTGAACCAGGCCCGTCCTCGGCCTTCGTGACCGGCTGCTGACGGGGAGGGAAACGGGGACGGGGAGGGGGACCGGAGACCGGGCCAGGATCCTCGCCCCGAAAGGGGGTCGAAGAGCCCCCGAGACCGGCACCGTCGTGATCGTGAACAGCCCCCGTGAGCTGCCCTGACGCCCCACGGGTCAAGGACTGGGCTTTCCCTGTCGAAAACTGTCTCGAGCCCATGGCGACCACACTCCTCAACCAGTCCGGCGGCGGTACCCGGCCTGCCCCAGGCGAGTCGAGATCCAGTACGGACCTCGACGAGGGGCAGCGCGGGTCGAGGGGACGAGCTCGACGCCACCCCGGGGTGCGGTTCCTGCTCACCTCGGTGGTCCTGCTGCCCATGCTCGCCACGGGGATCCTGATCGTCTCGTCGGCCGACTCCGCTCTGCGCTTTCGCCAGAACGCCGAGGTGGTGGCGAAAGACGCCACCCGGTTGCAGGTCGTGGCCTCGGCTCGGGCCCAGATGAACTCGCTGGAGGTACCGCTATCGGCGGTGTCCTACGCCGCGCAGCTCGGAGTCAGCGAACCCGTGTTGGACGAGCTCCTGCACCCCACCGTCCCCTTCAGCCAGCAGCTGGCCCGAGGCACCGCCTCGATCGCGAACTTCCCGACGTTCTCCTCCACGCCGACCCTGCGCGCCGACGTCTCGAAATTGCAGGCCATGATCCCCGAGGTGGCGGCCAAGTCCGTCTCTTTCACCACGGTCCATACCTTCCTCACCAAGATGGCGAGCGATATCGACGACATCTGGTTCAAGGACTTCAACAGGCTCCAGTCCGACACGGCGTCGTGGCAGCCGCCGGGGTCGTTCGAGGTCCACGCCTCGGCGCTGCGTCAGACCTACCAGGCCTTCCTGGCGGGTGGTCACGAGATCGATGGCGCCATCTTCGTCCTCGAGGGCATCGGGCCGGCCGACTCCAAGCAGGAGCTGATCCAGGCCGCCGGCGAGTACCAGACCGCCACGGGCGAGTTCTCCGGCCAGCTGAGCCCCCAGGCCGAGCAGGCGTGGCTCCACCTCCAGAACAACCCCTCGGACCGGGCCTTCGCAGCCACCATCCAACAGGGCATCACCGTCGCCCTCGACGGTCAGAAGCCACCCTTTGTCGGCAACACCGCCTTCGCGGGGGCGTCGATGACACCGGGGATCCACTACCTGGGTGACCTGAACAAATTGGTGACCTCGGCCTCCCAGGACCTCCACAACACAGCCATGTCGCAGGCTTCGGCCGCCACCGGTCGCCTCTTCGACGAGATTCTCTTCCTCGCCCTGCTGGCCCTGGTGTGCCTGGGGGGCGTCGTGGTGGGGGGTCGGGTGCTCATCCAACCGCTCAAGAAGTTGGCCGCCGCTGCCTTGCAGGTGCACAGCGGCAACTTCGACCTGGCTCGACTGCCCGACTCCGGGCCCCGGGAGGTCGTCACCACCACCGGGGCGTTCAACGACATGGCCTCGACGTTGAAGGCGGTGGAGGCCAAGGCTGTGGCACTGGCGGCCGAGGACCTCTCAGATCCCGAACTGCTCACGCCGTTGCCGGGACGGACGGGCCACGCCCTGCAGGCCTCGGTCTCTACCCTCGCCGTCAGGATCCGTGAGCGCGAGCTGCAACGGCAGCTGCTGCACGAGGCCGCCACCCACGACTCGCTCACGGGACTGCTGAACCGTGCCGCCGTGTTCGACTTCCTCGCTCACGACGTGAGCCGACGCCGCGAGGCAGGCGAGACCGTGGCGGTGCTCTTCATCGACCTCGATGGGCTCAAGCCGCTGAACGACACCTACGGGCACGAAGTGGGCGACACCGCCATCCTCGCCACGGGCATGGCGCTGATGCAGGCCACCCAGGAGTGCGACGTCGTCGGGCGCCTGGGGGGAGACGAGTTCCTGGTCGTGCTGTGTCACGAGCACAGCTGCTCCGGCGACACGGTCGTCGAGCGCATCCGCGACAGTGTGGCGCAGTGCCGGATCCCGGTGCAGGACGTCCTGGTGCCGCTGGAGGCCAGCGTGGGCGTGGCGCTGGCCGAGTGCGACGCCGACACCGACCCGATGCTGCTCGTGCGCCAGGCCGACGAGGCCATGTACGAGGCCAAGAAGACAGCACGGGCCATCCGGGACCGGGTCACGTCCTCCAATACTTGACCCTGCCGGCACCGCTCCTCCTCACGACATAGCTCGAGGGTTATCGGCCATCCCCGGACCTCGACGATGCCAACAGGCGTCGGAGGCCCCGCTGCGGTGGCTCTCCACCTCGATCCCTTCGAAGTCGGCCAGGGTGCTGATGCGGAATTGGGCGTCGCGGGCCGTCGCCTGTCGCATTCTGGCGTTCCCGGGCGGCGTAGTACCGCTCTCGGTCGTAGCCTTCTCCCTCCGGCGCGTAGCTCGCCACCAGCACGCGCCGAGGAGCCGAGCTCTTGTTGGCCTCGCTGTAGTGCGCCGTCAGGCCGCCGATGCACACGGCGTCACCAGGTGCCAGCTCGGCCGGACTCCACGACAGTGACGACACGACAGTGGGAACCACCACACCCCTGTCGTCGGTGGGCAGGAGCTCCTCCACCCCCGAGGCCACCCAGATGCACCCCGAGGCGGTGCTGCACTCGTCGATGGCGACCAGGATCGACATGACGCGCGATGCGCCGGGATAGGCGGCCAGGTCCTGATGGGCGCTGAACCCGGCGCCACCGGGTTGCTTGTAGTTGATCTTGTCCTTGAAGTCGACCACCTCGACACCGAGCGCCGAGGCGGCCAGTCCTGCCAGCGCCCCGCCCACGAGCCCGGCGAAGCCGTCGTGGCAGGCCGACACGTTCTCGGTCCGACACACGGCCTCGCCGGTGGCGGTGCGCTCGGCGTACTGGCCCCACCGGTGGCTTCCCACCGGCCACGCCTCGACCTCTCCCGCCCACGCCCGTAGGGCCTCGAGCTCGGCACCCGGAACGACGGCGCGCCGGATCGGCGCCACCACCGTCACGTGGGCAGGTCTCTGCGCATGGCCACGTCCCGGAGCATGGGCACCCAGTGGGCCAGGGGGGGCACGGACCGGCCCGGCACCTTGGCGGCGTCGTCGGCGCGCCGCAGCTCGATGGCGTCGGCGGCATGCGGCGACGCCAGGAACGACGCCACCTCATCGGGCGCGAGGGGGCCGCCCTGGACGCCGAGGGTGCGCGTGCTCTCGGCCGAGAGTCGAGACCGGTATCCGGCATCGGCGGTGACGAGGTAGCGCTTGGCGGGAACGTGCGCCTCGACCAGTCCCGCCACGCGGTCGCCGAGCAGGCCACGAACCTGCTCGGCACCGAGCGCGCCGTGGCGGTCGTCTGGTCCGAAGCGGTGACCGATGTCGTGCACCAACCCGGCCAGCTGCAGCTCCCGGTCGGTGGGGTGCAGCTGGGCCAACCCGGACGCGCACTGCAGGCCGTGGTCGAGCTCGCTCAACCCCTGGATCTCTTCGGACGGCTCCGACGCCATGGAGCCCAACACGTCGAGCAACTCGGCCAGTGTCACGTGACGCTGTGGGGCACTCGGCCGACCCCGCCGCCGTACAACAGCATGTCACTGAGCGTACGGTCGGCATGCCGTGAACGCCACGTCAGCATGGACTGCGCGTACTCGAGGACGACGCCGGGGTCGGTGATCTCCGTGCGCCACGACGGATCGACAGCGAGATCGAAGCAGCGCCACGCTCCATCCGCGTACTGGACGTAGGCCACGGACTCCGAACGCAGCACCGTGAGGTGCTTGGTCTCGAGGCGACGGTCCCACGGCCAGGTATGCGGTCCGCGGAGGATGTACTCCCAGCGCCAGTCGTACTCCCAGTGAGCGGCGTCGCGCCACCAGGGTGGTTCCTCGCCTCGCAGGAAGGGGGTGAGCGGCATGCCGTCGCACTGTGTCGGCATGTCGATCCCGATCGCCTCGCAGATGGTGGGGAACACGTCGATGTTCTCGGTGAACGCGGTGACGACCTCTCCGTGGGTTTGGGGATGACGGGGGTCGCGCACGATCCCCAGGATGTGATAGCTCGACTCGAAGGGACCACCCTTGTCGAGCTTGCCTTGGTCTCCGAACTGTTCGCCGTGGTCGGAGGTGACGATCACGAATGTGTCGTCCCACATCCCCAGCTCGCGCACCGTGTCGAGCACGCGTCCGAGCTGGGCGTCGACGTCGGAGATCATCCCCAGGTACTGCGCCCGCAACCACCCCAGCTCGTGTCGGTCCGTGGGGGCCCGCACGTCGGCCAGTCGACCGCAAAACGGCATTTCACGTTGGGGCGCGGCCAGCACGGGAGGCAGGGCATCGGGGTCGTAGGCGCGGGACCAGTGCCCGGCGGCGGCGTAGGGCGGGTGCGGGCGCAGGTAGCTGGCGTGCGCGAACCACGGACCGTCCTGGTGCTGCAACCAGGCGATCACCGCATCGCTCAGAAAAGCCGACACCCCGTGTTCGGCGGGACGCTCCGGCTCCGTGGCCAGGGCGTCGTAGCCCCCCGCCGGGACGTCGTAGCCCAGTCCCGCGAGCCATGTCCGCCAGGCATCCTGCTCGTCGGGCAGCTCCAGCCCCACGTCGAAGCCGGGTGGGAACCCCTCGTAGGTGGACAGACGACTGTCGTCGGGCCCGGTCGCCGTCCTGGGGTCGATGCCCTGGTCGGTATACCCGAACACCGTCGGGCTGTACCCCGCCCGCCGGGCCGCTCGGGCCAGGTTGTCGAAGCGGAAGTCGAGCGGTGTCCCGTTGCCCACCACCCGGTTGTTGAGCTGGTACGTCCCGGTGTAGAGACAGGCCCGGCCCGGCGAGCACGGGGCCGACTGGCTGTAGTGCCGAGTCAGACGTAGGCCTTGACCGGCCAGGCGGTCGAGGTTGGGTGTCTGCACCACCGGATGCCCGGCAGCGGAGAGGCAGTCACCGCGGAACTGGTCGAGGGTCACGACAAGAACGTTCATCGGTGAGATCCGGGCTCCCCCTCCTCGATGCGCCCGTCATCGGGACGCCGCTCCATGGTGCCCTTTGTGTCGGCACGCCAACAACCTGTCGGCATGCCAACAACCTGGCGGGCCTCAGGCGCTGATCGTGACCTCGCGGTGGGATCGGTCCAGCTCCGTCCCCCCATGTCCGTTGGAGCCCGCGGCGCGCTGGGCCCGATGCTCGGTGGCCCAACCCGGCCCGCGCACGATGTACGAGAGACGCTCGCGCCAGCTTGTGGAGGCCGCCACGTCGCGCAGCATCTCCACGTACTCGTGAGTGGCGATCCGGCCCGGCTGGAAGGTGTTGATGTTCTTGGTGAGCCCGTAGACGACTCGATCACCTTCGGGCTCGAACGTGCCGAACAGTCGGTCCCACACGATCAGGATGCTGCCGTGGTTGCGGTCGAGGTATTGCCGGTTCGAGCCGTGGTGCACCCGATGGTGCGAAGGAGTGTTGAGCACCGTCTCGGCCGGGCCCAGCCCCCCCACGGTCTCGGTGTGAATCCAGTACTGGTACAGGAGGTTCACGCCCCGTGCCGATTCGACCAGCCCCGGGCGGATACCCAACAGGCACAGCGATCCGAAGGGGACGAATGTCCCGAAGGCTTCGGCGACGGGCTGGCGCAGCGCGGTCGACAGGTTGTAGTGCTCGCTCGAGTGGTGCACCACGTGGATGGCCCACATGTACCGGCTGGTGTGCATGAAGCGGTGGTCCCAGTAGTACAAGAAGTCCCACGCCGCGATGGCCGCCGCCAGTGCCACGGGCCCGGTCCCGAGGTCGGGCAGGATCCGACGCCGCCACAGGCGTTGGGGCGTCGTGCGCGACGACCACGTCGAGGTGACGGCCACGCCCCCCGCCACCACCGCCACCACTCCCCCGACCGATGACACCCGGCGCGCCACGCGCGCCGCTGTCGGTGTGTCAGCCCGCTCCCCCTGCGCACGGGATCCGTTCTGTGCCGCTCCGCCCTCGTCGTCCCCGTCGTCGATGCGCCTGGCCACGAGGTCGGCGACCGTCGTGGCGGCGACGGCCCCCAGGGCGCCGACCACCAGGGCCTTGCCGTAGCGCCCACGCCCGGGGGTGAACGGGGCCAGCAGCCTCGGAGCCACCAAGGGGGCCAGCAGGCTGCCCACCCCCATGGCCAGGCTGGCCAGGGTGTCGCGCCGCTCGTAGTCGCCTGCCGTGGGACCTCGTTGGGCGGCTCGGCGCCTCAACCAGAGGTACTCCCCTGCCATGCTGGCGAAGTAGAACGGCACGGCGAGGACCGTCAGGTCGGGGCCACCGGCGCCGCTCGGAGCGGTACTCCCAGAACCACTCGAGCTGGAACGGTGGCGGCGCACGGCGTCCATTGTGCGTCGCCCGGCCCGCAGCCGTCGATCCCTACTCGTGGCCTCGCTCGATCGGAGGGCTTGAGTGGACCACACCTAGGTCCGGACCACCGAGGCCGTGCAACAGGAACGAGCACAGTTCGTCGGCCGCCTCTTCGAGGGGAGCGGGTCGCACCTCGCCGGCCCGGACCGACATGGCGCCGTAGAGCTGCTGGCCGACGAAGGTCGTGGCCTTGTCGGGGTCGAGCAACCGGAACTCACCCGACTGGGTCCCTTGCTCGATGACGTCGCGGATGAGGCCGGCGATGTCGAGCCCGATGAGATGCAACTCGGCACCGACCGTCGAGGCGAGCTGGTTCGGCCCGGTCTGGGTGGCCAGGGCCAGACGGAAGAAGGCGGGGTTGTCGTCGATGCGCTCGAGCATGCCGAGCACGAGGGTGCGAAGCCGCTCGACCGGGGCGCTGTCGCGCTCCCAGGAGGCGACGACCGAATCGAGCAGCAGTGTGTGCATTCTCTGCAGACACGCCCGCAGCAACTCCTCACGATTGGCGAAGTACACATACAGCGTCGACCTCGCCACGCCCGCCTCGCTGGCGATCTCGTCCATGGGGACCTCGGTGGTGCTGCGCTCGCCGAACAAGCGGCGCGCCACGTCGATGATCTGGTCGCGGCGGAAATCACGAATGAGGGCCTTGAGCTCGGCCGGCGAGGATCGGGGCACCTCAAGGGGCCCCGATGGGCTCCGTGGGCGAGAACGTCACGGGGAGATGCTTCACCCCGTTGATGAAGTTCGACTGCAGACGCTCGACCTCACCGTTCACGCGGAGGTCGGGGAGGCGGTCGAGCAGGTGCTCGAACATCACGATGATCTCCATGCGGGCGAGATTGGCCCCCAGGCAGAAATGGGGACCCCCGCCACCGAACGCCATGTGGGGGTTGGGTTTTCTGCCCACGTCGAATCGATCGGGGTCCTCGAACACCGTCTCGTCCCGGTTGGCCGAGACGTGGAAGAAGACCACCTTGTCCCCTTCTTTGATCCGTTGGCCCCCCATCTCGATGTTTTGGGTGGCTTGGCGCCGGAAGTTCATGACAGGCGTGACGAAGCGGAGCATCTCCTCCACCGCCGAGGGCAGGAGTGTCCTGTCCCGGCGCAGCCGCTCCCATTGATCGGGGAACTGCGAGAACGCCACCATCGCACCCGACATCAGGTTCCGGGTCGTCTCGTTGCCCGCCACTGCCAAGAGCATGAAGAACAGGTCGAGCTCGAGCTCCGACAGGTGTTCCCCGTCCAGCTCGACCTGGGTCAGCACGCTCATCAGGTCCTCGCCGGGGAGGGCGCGCTTTTGCTCGTAGAGCTCGGCCGCGTAGCCGAACAGCTCCGTGGCGGCCAACGCCGCGTTCTCCTCGGCGACCGCCTGAGTCCCTTGATACTCGGCGTCTTCGCGTCCGATCATCCGGTTCGACCAGTCGAACATCTTGGACCGGTCCTCGGGCGGCACCCCCAGAAGCTCGGCGAGGACGACGAGAGGGAGCTCGGCGGCGACGTCGATGACGAAGTCGGCCGAGCCCGATGCGCAGATCCGGTCGATGATCTCGTCGGCGACACTGTGGATGCTCTGTTGCAGCTCACCGATCATGCGCGGGGTGAAGCCCTTGTTCACCAGCCGGCGATAACGGGTGTGCATGGGGGGGTCCATCGTCACCATCATCAGCCGTTGCTGCTCGAGCTGGTCCTCGGGCGTCTCCCACAAGAAGGTCCCCTTGCGGGCCGAGGAGAAACGCTGGGCGTCGCGGTTCACCGTGACGCAGTCCTCGTGCCGGGTCACGGCCCAGAAACCCGGGCCGTCGCTCTCCTCGTGCCAGTACGCCGGCGCGTGGCGTCGCAGGTAGGCGAACCACTCGTAGGGCACGCCGGCGACGAAGTTGCGGGAGTCGGTGAGGTCGATCGGGGAGCGGTCCATTCGGACGACACCTCCAGTGAATCAGACACAATGTCCGATTTTCTGGATCATATGTCCAGCATGCACGATCGTCAACGCCGACGCCCGCCCCGAGCGGGCTCTCGGTCCTCACGGCCCCCTGGGCGGGAGCGCCCGTGCCGGTGGCTCTGCGCTGGACAACCCTGACGGCTCCGGCGACAGTGGCGCCGTCATGGTCAGGCACAAACCGGCCGAGCGGGCCACGAGCGCACGGCCGTGATCGGGCACGTCGTCGGTGCTGTGGCCCTGGTCGCCGTGGTGGCCGCCGGGGGGACGATATGGCTACTGGTCCGGGACGAGCGAGGTCGGAGCCGGGCCTCGAGCGCGCGAGCGCTGCGCCGCCTCACCGGGGTGAGTGCCGTGGTGGTGCTCGTCACGGTCGTCTTCGTGCGCCCCTGGTACTGGGACCTGGCCATCGCCGCGCTGGTGGCAGGCGCATTCCTGGGCGTCCACGGCACCCTGGGGGTGCTGGAGCACCGGGCCTCGCCGGCGAGCTGGGGGGTGATCGCCGTGGCCATGGCGTCGGTGGTTCTCGGATCAGGGCTGGTGGCGCTGGGGGGCACCGCGGCAGTGATCGACGGAGCAGCGCTGCTGGGCGGGAAACCGGTCCCGGTGGCCCACAGCGGCCAGGTGCTGGCCCACCCCGTGCTCTACCAGGTGTTCTGGGGACCGGCGTGGGAGAGCCACGGCACCACGGCGGCGCTCTCGCAGGCCGCGGCGTTCGAGCGGGCGCTGCCCACCTCGCAGTGGGGGTCGGCCGTCGTGGGGTCGGGATTCGGCGTGGGGTCGCTCCGCTCCGGCGGCTGCTGGGTCGATCCCGCGCCACCGGCGCCGTCGGGCCCCGCCTCGAGCATGTCGTCGGGGCCGTTTTCCGGGGAGCTGCGCCGGGTCTTCGACGGCCACACACGGCTGGTGCCGTGTCCGGGCTTCTCCGCCGCCACGGTGCCGAGCACCCTGGCCCCCGACGCCGTCGTCGCCCTGTGGCTCGACCCGGCCGTCCCGTACCAGCTCGGGGGGGTCTCCACCCACAGCTCGCTCCCGTGGCCGGGACACGCCAGGGGCTTGGTGGCCGCCGGGTTCACCGGTGGGTTCGCCCTGTGGGGCCAGCCTTCGTGTGCTCGCAGTCCCGCCTGCCGATCGCTGCCGAGCTTCGCGGCACCGACGTACGCGCTGGCACACGAATTCGTGGAGGCCATCACCAACCCCTTCGGCCAAGGGTGGTTCGCCGATGCGCCCCTGCAGTGGTCGGCGCGCTACTTCCTCTCCCACGGGCCGACGTCGCTGTTGGGCACCGCCCCGGCCTTCGAAGGTGAGGTCGCCGACCTGTGCCAGCCCGGACAACCCGACGCGCCGCATCACGAGCCCGTCGCCACGCTCGGCCGGCAACACTTCGCCGTGGCGGCCTTCTACCGCCCCGGGACCGGGTGCGTCTCCTGACACCACGGCCCGGAGCTCCCGAACCCCACATCGCCACGATGATGTCGGGGGCCAAACGGTTGACGTCGGAGGCCCGACGGTCCCTCGCCGCCCAGTGGCGGCCGGTGGTGCTGCCGGCGTCGGTGTTGTGGGTCATGGCCGCCACCGTGTCGGCAACACTGCTGCAACCCTTTGACGTCCGGGAGTACGAGCGCTACGCCCACGCCGCGCTGCAGACACCGCTGTTGCACCGCCTTCCGCTCGAGTACCCGGCGCCGGCGCTGCTGGTGTTCTTCCTCCCGCTGCTGTTGCAGTTCTCTTACCCCTGGGCGTTTGCGGTGGTGGCGGGCATCGCTCTGATCGTCCTCGTGACGAGCTACGAGGGCTCGGGCGTCCCGGGCTGGGGGATGCGAAACGCCGGGCGGGTGATCATCTACCTGGCTCTGGGATCGGTCATGGTCCTCACCGGCCGCTACGACATCTTCGCCGTCACGTGCGCCTTCTTGTCCCTGCGGGCGGCACGACGTGACCGCTGGGCGGCGGCGTGGACCTGGAGTGCCGTGGGGGCCGCTCTCAAGCTCTTCCCGGCGGCCTTCTGGCCCGTGTTGCTCATTGCCGAGTGGCGCGCGCACGGGTCGCGTTCCCGTTCGCCGGCTGTGGTGGATGGGGGGCACGGTCGTCTTCGTGGCGGGGGTGCCGGCGTTGCTCAACCACGCTGCCGCCTGGAACGCACTGCATTATTACCTACACCGTCCGACCGAGGACGGAAGCCTGCCTGCGGGCCTGTCGGTGCTCTTGGACTGGCACGGCACGGCGTTTGTGGGGAGCTTCCACAGCGTCAACGTGGTGAGCCCCGTGTCCGGGGACTTGTCGCTCGGTGTCGAGCTCGCCGGCTTGGGGGCCTGTATGTGGACGTGGTGGGCACAGGCCCGGGGCCGCTTGCCCGTCGAAGCCGCCTGCCTGGCGACGCTCACCTTCGCGATGCTGGGGTCGAAGGTCCTGTCGGTGCAGTACCTGATGTGGCTGATGCCGCTGTGGGCTCTGTACCGACTGCGCGTCACGTGGCTGCTGGCGGCGACGGCCAACCTGGTCGTCTTCCCCTACGTGGCGACGGCACAAAGTCTCGGCTATGTCCCCACCCACCCCTTGGCCGTCAGCCTCACGCTGACGTTCTTCGCCCGCGACGTCGTCATCGCCGTGGGTACCTGCCTCTGGCTCCGGACCGTGTTCGCCTCCGAGCCCAACAGTCCGACCTCGAGCACCTCGGTGCGTCTGGCCTGAACCGCACTCCGGGTGTCGATGACGTTCGCGGCGCTCAGCGCGTGCCCACGCCGATCGGCACGGTGCCGGCCTCTGCTCGCAGGAGGGGCCGCAGCAGCACGACGCCGATCCCGAGGGCGACGACGATGCCCACCAGGAAGAAGGTGACGGCGAAGGTAGGCCCGTCCCAACCCCACAGTGCCCCGAACACCGTTGACGCCACGAGGGCGGCGATGGCCATGGCGGCCCCGAGCAACGCCAAGCCGCTGGTCCTGACGCGGGGCTCGAGAACGGAGGTGGCGACGGCGGCCAAGATGCCGTCGGTGGCGGCGTAGTACGTGCCCATGGCGGCCAGCATGACGAGGAGCAAGATGGGACCGGGGTCGGATCGCAACAGGACGACGTCGACGACGATCAGCAGGGCCTGGCCGCCGAGGAACACCTTGGTTGCGCCCACCCGATCGGCGAGACGCCCCAAGGGCATGGCGAGCACCACATAGGCCGTGGCGGTACCGACGAACAGGAGCGGGAAGTAGCGCAAGGTCATGTTCGTCCGCTCCTGAAAGGTCAGATAGACGAGGGCGTCGGCGATGGTCACCACGCTGAGCAGGGTCCCCGCGATCACCAGGCGGCGGAACTTGGGGATGCGGAGCAACCCGAACATGGCGCGCACCGACATGCGTGTGACGGGACGGCTGGTGGGCGCCGGGGTCCGGTTCTCGACGAAGAGGATCAGAACCGCCAATCCGACCAACGCGATCCAGAAGCTGGTGACGAAGATGGTCGAGTAGGCGCCGGCCCCGGCGGCGGCACTGCCGGCGGCGGCACTGAGCAGGACGAAAGCCAGCAGTGGGCCCATGAGCGCACCCAGGGTGTCGAGCGCCCGGTGCACGCCGAAGGCCTCGGCCAGACGGCCCGGAAGCGCCGACAGCGAGATCAGTGCGTCCCGTGGTGCGGTGCGCACACCCTTGGCGGCGCGATCGGCGTAGAGCATTCCCGTAGCCGGCGCCCATGCGTGTCGTGCTGCCACCAAGCCGATCCTGGTTGCCGCCGAGGTGGCGTAGCCGACGCCGGCGACCTCTTTGTAGCGACGATGGCGGTCGGTGAACGATGCGGTGGCAAGCGCGGCAAACGCCGCCAGTCCTTGGTAGGCGCCGTTGAAGATCCCGAGCTGAAAACGCGTGAATCCCAACTGAAAGGCGAGGAACAGCGGCACCACGGAGTTGACCATCTCCGAAGAGACGTCTGTGAACATGCTGGTCAGTCCGAGGAAGGCGACATTGGGCGTGACGGCCGGCCTCCACCACGCCGATCGCTCAGCCCCGGGAGTCTCCTTGCGAAGACCACGAATGTCTTTGAGGGACGGGTACACTGCCGTCAGTCGAGCCGCGGCGAACGACCCATTTGATTGTCTCCCACACCAAGCTCATTCGACACGAGGAGCGCCTGGCTTGAGAGGAAGCACAAATCGGGCCCAACATCCTGGTCGTCCGAACGCCGCTGGTGACCTTCGCCGCTCCACGTGGTGATCGCGGGCGCGGGGCCCACGGCTCCCGGTGAACCTTCGGTGACCGACGCAGGTCCACATCGGTCCCGAACGAGGACCCGCCGCATCGTGATCTTCGTCGTCATCTGCGCGGTCGCCATCGTCGCTTCCACCGTCTCGGTCCTGCGGGACCGGGGCCACGCTTCGGCGGTACCCGGTACCCCCTCGGCGCTGCCGCACATGCCCGTCCCCCGCCAGGGTCTGAGCGACGGCTCGTTCCTGCTCTTCGTGAGCACCACCCACGACAGCGACTACGGACGACTCGGTCTGGTGGCCATGGACGATCCCGACAGGCCCGCGCGCCGTCACCGCCTTGTCGTGCGACGCGGGTCGATTTCGAAGGAGGCCTGGGCCTCTGTCTGACGCGCCCGGGCAACGGCACGCCGCTCAGCACAGAAACTGCCATCGTGTTCAATGCCCATTTCAAGGAGCTGCACACCGTGGGGCTCACCGGGCTCCCGAGCAGGGTGCGGGTCTCGCCGGACGGTCGCTACGGGGCGGTCACGACGTTCGTCACCGGCGACTCCTACGCCGCCGTGGGCACCTTCTCCACCCGAACCGACATCATCGACATGGGGACCGGGACCGTGCTGTTCGACCTCGACAAGCTGGCGGTCACCCGCAACGGCCAGCCTTTCGAGGCCACCGACTTCAACTTCTGGGGGGTGACGTTCTCCCGTGACGGCCGCCACTTCTACGCCACGCTGGGGACCGGCGGGCAGACGTATCTGATCGAAGGTGACCTCACCACGCGTCGAGCGTCGGTCATCGCCTCCAACGTGGCGTGCCCGTCGCTGTCGCCCAACGGCCAGGAGATCGCCTTCAAGGCGCAGCTACCGGGTACCGCCGTCAAGTGGCGTCTGTCGGTTCTCGACCTGGCCACCCGCAAGGTGCATGCCCTGGCCGAGACCCGCAGCGTCGACGATCAAGTCGAGTGGCTCAACAACACCACGATCATCTACGGCGTTCTGAGGGACAAGGCCATCGCCTCGCTCAACCCTTTCAGCGCCGCCACCCCCAGCATCGCCAACGGGGCCCCTCTCGTCACCGACACCTGGAGCGTGGCCGCCAACGGCAGCGGCACCCCCCACCTGTTCAATTCCGGGGCGTGGTCCGAGGTCGTGGCCAGCACCTAAGGCGCACTAGGGGCTGACGGTGGGACCGGGAACCTCACTGGTGGCCGACATGCTGTAGGTGAGACCGATGGGCGCTACGAGGCCCTTGGTGGTCAATGCCAGCGATACTTCGGTGGTGGTGGGGGCGGCGCAACTCGTGCCGCACGTGACGGTGATGTTGACGTCACCGTTGATCGGGGTCTGGGTCAATGGTCCCGATGGGCTCGTGGCGCACAGGGGATTCTGGTTGACCGCCAGCAGGGGCGAGGCTTGGGCCACGGCCTTTTGGATCGACAGGGGCTGGCCCGATTCGCAGTACTGACCGTTCCCCGCCCCACCCTGGGACTGAGCCAGGCTCGTCTCGATCGAGGCCATACGCGCCCCGGCAGAAGCACCGTCGTGCATGGCCGAGTTCTGGTACTCGAGGAAGCAGCCCGAGATCAAGGCGAAGATCACGAGGAAGACCAGGGGGGCGACGAGCGCGAACTCCACCAGGGTCGCACCCGTCTCGGGCCGACGATGAGCCGCTAGGCGTTCGGAGAGTCGCATCACCCGATGAGCGACAGGATGCCGCCGCCGGGCAACGAGTAGGGCTGGCCCAGAATCTTGATGGTCGTGGCCCCGTCGGTGTTGAAGTCGTCTACGACGGCGGTGCCGTTGATCTGGACCGAACCGCTCGACTCGGTCGGCCCGGTCGTGAATCCCGCCCCGAAGCCGGTCTGGAGGGTACCGCCCGAGTAGAAGGGGATGCCGCCACCCTCTCCGTCCCAGTAGTCCTGAGGGGCGTTGTCTCCGTAGTTCGCCAACGACGCGTTGTAGACCACGCCGGTGACGGTGATGCCCGCCGCGTCACCCGTCTGGGCGTCGAACCCGTAGTTGGCCACAGTGCGGGGGTCCTGGTAGAGCACGAGACCCGTGGCGCCGTTGGTGCCCCCGTAGGCCCCGGTGGTCGGTCCGGTCAGGCTGACGGTCGTGTTTGGAACGCCGCCGATCAGGAGCGAGAAGTTGTTGCCCGTCCCGGTCATCGTGGTGTCGGGGTTGTTCGTGACCGGCGTGTCGTGGAAGGCGAGGACCCCGTCTTCGGTCGGGCTGGTTCCACCGCACGGGGTCGCCGGGACTGACGACTGTGACGTCTCGTTCTCTGGTGATCCGCCGGCACCGTCGGCGGCACTGGACGTCGTGGACGGCGGAAGGCACGGGGCGCCGTTGCCGGAGCCGGTAGCGCTGAAGACACCGTTGTTGAGCGTGCCGGGAACGTTGCCGGCCACCGGGTACGGGGACCCGGTGGCGATCACGACGTTGGTCCCCGTCACCGAATCGCCCGCGGCCTGCGGGTTGATCCACAGTCCGTCCTCGAACTGGTAGACGCCCGGGTAGCCTCCCGGACAGTCCTGGAACGTGGCGTTGCCGGTGAGCTCGACCGGTGTCGTATAGACGCCGGGCGTGAGGCTCGGTGTGTCCTGCGGGATCGGGCTGTTGAAGTACTGCACACTCTGTGATCCCGGGCACGGGGTGATATTCACCAGCGGGTTCGGGGGCGCGTCGGGCGCCAGCAACGGGTCGCTGATCTGCGAAGGCTGCAAGGCGATGTTGTCGTAGTCGACGGTCACCAAGGTGCCCCCCGCCACCCCGCACGACAGTTGATACGTCGGCAAGGACTGGCTGGGGTCGGGGTTACTCGGGCTGGGGGGGCTCGGTGGCGGATTAGGGCCCTCCCATTGGAGATTGAAGGGCTCGAAGCAGTGGTCCAGTGGCCAGAGATACTCACCGTTGTATTGGGGGGAATCGATGGTGTTGATGGTGCCGTAGACGTAGAGGTTGCTGTTGGTCTTGGCGTCGATGGCATCGTCCCACTCGTACCCGTCCCACGAGTTCGTCCATGGTTGGTTGGTCACGTCGGTGTTGGCCCAGATGTCCCCCGAGACGACGAAGTTACCGGTGCCGCCACCCAGGATCTCGTGCGGCCCTGCCTCGTTGAGGGCCAGGATCCCCACCGGATTTCCGTGCGCAACGTCGCCTACCCTGCCCGAGGCGTTCCCTTTCAGATGGGTGATACCGAGTACCCCGGCGAAAAACGGCGTCCACGACGGGGTGGCGTTGACGCTCACACCGCACGCGCCGGGAGGAGGAGTAGCAGGGTAGTTGCTCGGTGAGAAAGTATTCGGGCTACCCGTCGGCGAAGAGGTTGCGATGGGTATCACGGTGCCTTGCGAGCTCAAGAACTGAGCCGTCCAGGAGGTTCCGATACCGGACCCGTTGGCGCTGACAAGGTTCTGGATGATGGCGGTGATCTGCTTGCCGGAGGGCTGAGCCGTCCCGCTGCAATACGCCGAGTTGTCGAGCTGTTGCGCGGCCGCAAAAGCAGCGAAGTCGGTGGCGTTCTGAGCCCTGCGATTCTGGACGAACCCGTAGCTGCCGTCGATGGCGATGGCTATCAGGCCGAGCAGCACCACCATGGCGATGGCGAAGATGATCAGGACGACGCCGCTCTCGTTGTCCTCTCGCCCTCGGACGAACCGCATCATGAGTACCTCGCAGTTGCGTGCACGGTGACGGGGAAGTTCCCCACGAAGGGGACGAAATTGGCCGACGCCCGGGAGATGGTGATGGTGACGACATTGATCGTCAAGGGTTGTGGGTCACCCGAGTCAGCCGGGATGGTCTGCATCGTCGTCGTCATGTCGACGTAGTTGTTGGCGCCCGAGTTGGAGTCCTGGTAGAGGTTGGAGGCCCCCTCCTCCTGGTTGACCGCGGTCGTGGCGGCATCCCAGGCGGTCTGCTTCTGCGCTTGAGTCAGAGGCTGCATTGGGTTGGGGACCAGGTCCGTCGTCAGATCGCTGGCGGCCTGGATGGCGCCGGCACGCGCCGCGCTCGTCAGGCGCAGAGACAGCTGCACGCTGTTCCAGCCGTTGAAGGCCACGCCCATGAGGAGAGCGACCAGAGGCAGCACGAGAGCGAGCTCGACCAGAGCCTGTCCCGACTCGTCCCGACGCCGGCCACGACGACCCGTTCGGGTCCCCGTCGATGCGATGGAACGAACGCCTAGTTCCTCACGGTCACGGCGTCGAGTCATTGAGTTTCCCGCTCTTCTGACTGGCGGGCGCGGTAGTCGGGGTGGTGGTGGCCCTCGATGCCGACTTCGATGGGCTGCTGGGGCTGGGGCTCGAGCTGCTGACCGTGGCGCTGGTGGGGTTGGCGGGGATGAGGTTCGAGCCGTTGATGGTGGAGTCCGCCTCGGGCTGGTTGCCGACGGCCTCGAGCGCCAGGTAGATGCCTCCGGTCACGCCACCGCCGTTGCTGTTGGCCAGCGCGATGCGCGCTGCCGCGGCCGGCGTGACGGCGAAGGTGATCACGTTGCTCTGTTGGGTGGAAGCGGCGGTCTGAGTGGCGGTGGCGGCGGTGCCCGGAGCGGGTACGAGGGTGGTGCCCACCGCCAGCACCGGCACCGACTGGAACAGGTAGGTCTCTTGATTGCCGCTGAGATCGACGAGGATGTCGACCTTGTCACCGGGCTGGATGAGCCCGGCCACGCCGTGGACCTGGTCGACCGACACCGAGATGGCGACGTCTCCTTGGGGCACGGTCTCAGAAGCCACGCTGGCGATGGCGTCGGGGGACTGGAACATCCCGCTGACGACGACCTCGCCCGTGGGCAGGTTGGCCCCGGCGGCCTGGTCACGAATGACAGCCACGTTGGTGACCGCGGTGGAAGGACGGAACTCGGCCGGCACCTTCTTCTGCACGATGTAGCCACCGCTCACAGCTTCGGAACCCGTCAACAACCGAGGTATGGGCTTGGTGATCACGTACGCGGGCACCAGCTTGGCGTTGTGGTAGGCGTTCTGCTGGGCGTTGTTCAGAAAGACGTAGCTCAGCAGCGAGGCCACCACCCCGACCGCGACAGCGACGGCGACCACGACCGTCCGCTTGGAAGTCATCCGTGTCCCCCTCTAGGCGAGCCCGGAACCCGTTCCGTGCTCGAAGTTCTCGTTCGGAGCTGAGTATCGGCGTCCGGCGATGTCCACCTAAGTGGATCGTTCGACGCCCAGTGTGCGCGACCGCCATGGCCTTGACAATGACTTGAGAGACAAATGAGTCGCAGGTCCTACCGCCTATTTCCAACCTCTGGCCAGGGCGAAAGCTGGGGGGAGGTGACCACGTATCGTGGGTATCGGGCCCGGCACCACCAAGAGCGCGGCCAAAGGATCGGCCGAACCGGGCCCCGCGCCTCCGACGGCCCGCCGCGGAATTGGCTCGACCGTCGCACGCCGCCACGTGGTTTCGATGCGCGTGCGTTCCCGCGGGTTAGGGCGAGCTGGGCGGGATCGAAAGGCAAGCTGGCCGAGGCCCGTCGACTTGGCCCCGTGCTTCTCGTTCTCGTCGGTGGCGGCGAGCCCGACGTGATCTCGAGGTCGATGTGACCCCGAGTTCGACCGTGTCCCGGTGCCGGATCTCGAGTGCCGTCCAGGCGGCTTCGACCTCGTTCAGCGAAGGTCTCGAGGACCTGTCGACCAAGGTGTCGAGGAGCTGTCGTGGAAAGTGTCGAGGACGTGTCGTTCTCGATGCGCATCTCCCGGTTGGCTCGCTTGGCTTCGTTGGCTCCGCGAGCGCGTGGCGCCGCGCAGACACAGATCCACGCGCCGAGCGTTGCCGATTTCTGAGCGTTGCCGATTTCGGACAGGACGACGCGCACAGCGGCACATGTCCAGGCGAAGCGCGCGTGGAGAGCCAAGAGTCTGCCGTGTCGAGCCACCTTGGCCGGGACGAGTCCCCGTTGTCAGGACGAGTCGCGGTTCGTCGGGCCCAGTTCTGGCTTTCGGGACGAGGCGCGCTCGGTCGGGACGAGTAACGGCTCGTCGAGTAACGGGTCGTCGGGTCCCGGAGAAGACACGGTCCACCGGGAGGGGCCGTGTCGAGCCATCGGCACCCGCTTCGAGGCGACCTGCGAGTGGACCTGCGAGCGGCGCGCCGTCGTCGAGGCATCGGGCTGATGGCGGCGGCAACCGGGATGGTTCGCCTCGGGATGGAGGAGCCCGGCCGGCGGGGAAAGCCGGTCGGCGGGATGGGAGGACACGGCCGCAGCGCCGGCGCGCGCCGGTGACAGCGATCCCAGCCCGGGCCACTTTTCGATCACGCCTGATCCCCCACCGGCCCGGGTCCCGGGATCCGGTGCATGACCCGAGCCCGTCACGAGCCCGTCACCATCCCCTTCATCAGCCCGACACCGGGCCCGACACCGGACCCCGACACCAGGACTCTCCCCCCAGCTTTCGCCCTGGCCAGAGGTTGGAAATAGGCGGTAGGACCTGCGACTCATTTGTCTCTCAAGTCATTGTCAAGGCCATGGCGGTCGCGCACACTGGGCGTCGAACGATCCACTTAGGTGGACATCGCCGGACGCCGATACTCAGCTCCGAACGAGAACTTCGAGCACGGAACGGGTTCCGGGCTCGCCTAGAGGGGGACACGGATGACTTCCAAGCGGACGGTCGTGGTCGCCGTCGCTGTCGCGGTCGGGGTGGTGGCCTCGCTGCTGAGCTACGTCTTTCTGAACAACGCCCAGCAGAACGCCTACCACAACGCCAAGCTGGTGCCCGCGTACGTGATCACCAAGCCCATACCTCGGTTGTTGACGGGTTCCGAAGCTGTGAGCGGTGGCTACATCGTGCAGAAGAAGGTGCCGGCCGAGTTCCGTCCTTCCACCGCGGTCACCAACGTGGCTGTCATTCGTGACCAGGCCGCCGGGGCCAACCTGCCCACGGGCGAGGTCGTCGTCAGCGGGATGTTCCAGTCCCCCGACGCCATCGCCAGCGTGGCTTCTGAGACCGTGCCCCAAGGAGACGTCGCCATCTCGGTGTCGGTCGACCAGGTCCACGGCGTGGCCGGGCTCATCCAGCCCGGTGACAAGGTCGACATCCTCGTCGATCTCAGCGGCAATCAAGAGACCTACCTGTTCCAGTCGGTGCCGGTGCTGGCGGTGGGCACCACCCTCGTACCCGCTCCGGGCACCGCCGCCACCGCCACTCAGACCGCCGCTTCCACCCAACAGAGCAACGTGATCACCTTCGCCGTCACGCCGGCCGCGGCAGCGCGCATCGCGCTGGCCAACAGCAACGGCGGTGGCGTGACCGGAGGCATCTACCTGGCGCTCGAGGCCGTCGGCAACCAGCCCGAGGCGGACTCCACCATCAACGGCTCGAACCTCATCCCCGCCAACCCCACCAGCGCCACGGTCAGCAGCTCGAGCCCCAGCCCCAGCAGCCCATCGAAGTCAGGTTGAGAGATGACCGAAGACATGACAGAGACCCAGACGCAACGTGACGCCACGGTGGTCGTCGGTGTGGTGGACCCCGACGAGGTCGTCCGGGGTGTGCTCACCGAGCACATCCGGGACCTCGACGACTCCGTCGTCGCCTTCGGAGACCTGGCCGCCTTCACCGAGTCCATCGACGCCTCCCGTCCCGGCGTCGTGGTCTTCGGGCCCAGCGAAGCGCCCACCGATGTGACCACACAGGTCGCCGGCCTCGTGGCCTTCCGGCCCGCCTGCTGCGCCATCATGGTCGTCTACGACCTCACCACCGAGGTCATGCAGCTGGCGCTGCGAGCCGGGGTCGACGACGTCGTGGCCGTCTCCGCCGACGATGCCGAGCTGCTCGACGCCATCTCGCGGGCCTCGGCTCGGGTCTTGGCCCGGGGACCGAACGGAAGTGCATCCGCGTCGGCCGCCTCAGCTCCCACTCCGGGGCGCGTGGTGTCGGTCTTCTGCACCAAGGGAGGAACCGGGAAGTCGGTGGTCGCCATCAACCTGGCGGTGGCCCTGGCCAAGCGGACGATCCAACCCGTCGTGCTCGTCGACGCCGACCTGCAGTTCGGCGATGTGGCGCTCATGCTCCAGCTCCAGCCCACCCACACCATCGCCGAGGCCGTCCAGGCCGGTGACCGGCTCGACGGCACCATGCTCGAGACCCTGCTCCTGCGCCACCCACCGAGCGGCCTGCTGGTCCTGGCGGCACCCATCGAGCCGAGCTCGGCGGACCAGATCGGTCGCGCCGACCTGGCCCGGATCCTCGACATCCTGCGCGAGCGGTGCGCGTACATCGTGGTCGACACCTCCGCCAACTTCGCCGAGGTCACACTGGCCGCCATCGAGTCGTCCGACGACATCCTGGTCATGGCGGGGCTCGACGTCATGAGCCTCAAGAGCGCCCGCATCGGGCTCCAGACCATGCGTGTCTTGGGCATCCCCTTCTCGTCGCGTCAAGTTCGTGCTCAACCGGGCCAACACTCGGGTCGGGCTCACCGAGGCGGACGCCGAGCGGGCGCTGCAGCTCAAGGTGGACGCCGCGCTGCCCAGCGACATCTTGGTGGCGGAGTCGGTGAACCGCGGTGTTCCCGTGGTGACGAGCGCTCCACGTTCGAAGTTCGCCAAGAGCATCGACCACCTGGCGGACATGCTCATGACCACTGCGTCGGCTCCGGCGCAGTCCCGACAATCCGTGTAAGGGGAGTCCCATGACCCTTTCCGACCACTTGCGCAGCGCCGGCACCTTCCTCACCTCCGAGGAGGCACGGGCGCGGCCTCTCGAAGAGGTGCACGTCCGCGTGCACCAGCGCCTCATCGAGGAGCTCGGCCCCGAGCTGTCCCAGGGGCGGCTCACGGCCAAGGACCTCCGCCCACGGGTCAACGCACACCTCCAGGCGGCCCTGGCCGACGAGACCACGCCGCTGTCGCTGGCCGACAAGGCCCGGCTGGGCGAGGACATCGCCAACGACATCCTGGGATACGGGCCCATCCAGGCCTACCTCGAGGACCCCGAGGTGTCCGAGGTCATGGTCAACGGGCCCGACAAGGTCTACATCGAGAAGCGCGGCAAGATCGAGCGCACGCCGACCAGTTTCATCGACGAGACCCACCTGCGCCGGGTGATCGACAAGATCGTGGGAGAGGTCAGCCGTCGTGTCGACGAGGCCTCGCCCATGGTCGACGCCCGTCTGCCCGACGGCTCACGTGTCAACGCCGTGATCCACCCCCTCGCCTATCGGCGGCCCCTTCCTCACGGTCAGGAAGTTCTCCAAGGACCCGCTGCAGGTCGAGGACCTCATCTCGAACCTGACTATCACCTCGGCCTTGGCCCGATTCGTCGAGGCCTGCGTGGTGGGCCGGCTCAACATCATCGTGTCGGGGGGAACCGACACCGGTAAGACGACGCTGCTCAACGTGCTGTCGTCGTTCATGCCCGGCGACGAGCGCATCATCACGATCGAGGACTCCAAGGAGCTCCAGCTGCGCCAAGAGCACGTGGCCTCGCTGGAGTCGCGCCCGCCCAACATCGAGGGACGGGGCGAGGTCACCATCCGCGACCTCGTGCGCAACTCCCTGCGTATGCGCCCGGACCGGATCATCGTGGGTGAGTGCCGTGGGGGCGAGGCCCTCGACATGCTCCAGGCCATGAACACCGGCCACGACGGCTCGCTCACCACTATCCACTCCAACAGCCCGCGAGACACGCTGTCACGAGTCGAGACCATGACCCTCATGGCCGGCTTCGACCTGCCCATCCGGGTCATCCGCGAGCAGATGTCGTCGGCCATCGACCTCATCGTGCACCTGACGCGTCTGCGTGACGGGACCCGGCGCGTCACCCAGGTCTCGCGAGGTCCAGCACATGGAGGGTGAGGTGGTCATCACCCAGGACCTGTTCATGTTCGACTACTCCATGGGTCTCGACGAGAACGGTCGGTACCGAGGCACGCTCAAGTCCATGGGTATCCGGCCCAAGTTCGCCGAGAAGCTCGAGGACGCCGGGGTGAACGCTCGACCCCGAGCTGTTCCAGGTCGAGGAGTTCGCTCGCATGCGAGTGGCGCGGCGATGAAGTTCCTCATTGCCCTCCTGGTTCTGCCTGCCGCCGGGCTTCTGGCCTGGGGCGTCATCAGCGCCGTCGCGCGGAGCGGACCAAGCGCATCCACGAGGCCCTGGCCCCCTACTCGGTGGGAACGCTGCGCGACGCGACATCGATCGCCCCCGGCACCGCGGGTCCGCGAACGATCTCGTCGAGAGCCCGTTCCTCCAGCGCGCCATCATGGCGGTGGCCGAAGCTGGCGCCGCGACGCGGCGTGCTCCAGCTCGTCGAAGCGACTGCTCGACCAGGCCGACCTGCCCGTGCGCCCGGCCGAGGCGCTCTTCGTCTACCTGGTGGGAGTCGGTGGTGGGTTGGGCGCTCGGCCTGCTCCTGGGCAACTTCTTCTGGGGCCTGGTGGCCCTGGCCGCTCGTGGCCGTGCTCCCCTGGATGGTGCTCATGGCGGCCTGGCCAAGCGCCGCACGGCGGCTTTCACCGCCCAGCTGCCCGACATGCTGCAGCTGCTCGGCACCACGCTGCGTTCGGGGTTCTCCATCCTCCAGGGCCTCGGACACGGTCCCGCAGCAGATGCAGGACCCCATCGGCAAGGAGATGCGCCACGTGGTGGCCGAGGCCCGCCTGGGGCGCTCGCTCACCGATCGCCCTCGCCGAGGTGGCCCAGCGGGTGCGCAGCGATGACTTCGAGTGGGTGGTCATCGGCCATCGGGATCCAGCGCGAGGTCGGGGGAAACCTGGCCGAGCTCCTCGACATCGTGGCGGACACCATGCTGGCCCGGGCCCGCATACGACGCGAGGCCCACACCCTCACCGCCGAGGGGCGCATCGGCGCCGTGGTCATCTCGGTCCTGCCCATCGCCATCGGCCTGTTCGTCTACGCCGTGAACCCCAGCTACATCAGCCCCCTCCTCCACCAAGCATTCGGGGAGATCCTCTTCTACGGCTCCATCGTGCTGGCTCTCATCGGCATCCTGTGGGTGCGCAAGCTCGTGAACATCGAGGTCTGACATGTTGCCCTTAGCCATCATCGCCATCTTCATCACCGCTACCGCCTGGCCTACGCCGCCGCCATCAAGGCCGACGGGCGCCTCAGCGTGCGCGCCGCCCGGGCCCGGTTGGGCGACTACGAGTCACCCGAGGTCAAGCGGGAGGCGGATCTGCGAGAGCCCTTCGCGGCGCGGGTCCTCGGCCCCGGCGGCCGCTTCCCTGGTGGCACAGCTCAAGCAGTTGCTGCCCGACCGAGTACCTCGACAAGTGGCGTCACAAGTTGGTGCTGGCCGGGCGCGGACAGGCCGACGAGATCGACCGCTTCCTCTGTTCCGGCTGCTGTCGGTGGTCGCCATACCGGTGCTGTGGCTGGTGGTGTGGACCCTCACCTCCCTGTCGGGCAAGACCCTGTTGGCCGTGATCGTGTTCATCGGCATCGCCGGCGCCCTCGGGCCCGATGCCTGGCTCAACCGGGTGGTGGCCGAGCGGCAGCTGGCCATGCGCCAGAAGCTGCCCGACGTGCTCGACCTCCTGACCATCAGCGTCGAGGCCGGCTTGGGCTTCGAGCAGGCGCTGTCGCGCACCGTCACCATGGTGCCGGGGCCGCTGTCGGAGGAGTTCTCCCGCATGCTCGGCGAGATGCGGGCGGGGTCGAGCCGGGCCGACGCCCTGCACGCCCTCGACAGCCGCGTCGAGCTGGCCGAGCTGCGCTCGTTCATCCTGGCACTGGTCCAGGCCGACTCCTTCGGCGTGTCGGTGGGATCGATCCTGCGGAGCCAGGCGGCGGAGATGCGCGTGAAGCGTCACCAGTTCGCCCAGGAGATGGCCCAGAAGGCGCCGGTCAAGATGCTCTTTCCCATGGTGTTCTGCATCATGCCCGCGCTCTTCGTCATCATCGCCGGACCCGCCGTCTTGGGTATCTTCCACGCATTCCGCGGGCACTGACTGACCCCACCAGGGCCGTGCGCTCGCCCCGGGTCTCGACCGTCGCCGGCGGCGCCTTCGCCCTGTGGGGTCTGGCCGTCGGGCTCGAGCGCCTGCACGACAACTCGTACCTGACCCACGTCGCCACGGGGCGCTACATCCTGGCCCACGGCGTTCCCACCACCGACCCCTACACCTTCACCGCCCTGGGCCGTCCCTGGGTGGTCGAGTCGTGGTTGGCCTCGGTCCTGTACCGGCTGGTCGAGCTGGGCGCGGGCGGGCACGGACTGCAGGTCATGCACGGCGTGTTGTGCGTGGTGCTGGCCGCCCTGGGGTGGGTGCTCACCCGGCCCGCGCGCCAGCTCCCGGGGAGGATCATCGCCGCCGCCGGGCTCCTGGCGGTGGGGTCGGGGTACTGGTCGCCGCGGCCGCTGCTGATGGCGCTGGCGCTGTTCGCCGCCCTGGCGGTCATGGTCGAGACCGACACCGGCCCCCCGTGGGCGGTGGTGCCGCTGCTGTGGGTGTGGGTCAACGTCCACGGGAGCTGGCCCTTCGCGCTGGGGTACCTGGTCCTGCGGCTAGTAGGCCGGCGTGCCGACGGCCGGGGAATGGGCCGGCTGCCGAGCCTCCTCGGGTTCGCCGTGGTCGGTGCCGCGCTGGGTGCGCTCAATCCCATCGGGCTGCGTCTGCTCGCCTACCCCCTGACCGTGATCACCCACCACCAGGCCTTCTCCCACATCGCCGAGTGGCAGTCGCCGAGTTTCTCGGACCCCGTCAACGCGGCCTTCCTGGCCATGGTGGTGCTGGCCGTGATCCTCCTCGTGGCCCGCCACGGCACCATCGAGGACGCCCTCGTGGTGGCGGTGTTCAGCGCCGCCGCCCTGCTGGCCTCGCGCAACGTCCCCGTCGCCGCCCTCGTCGTGACGCCCGTCCTGGCCCGGGGGCTGGCGGGACTGGGGACCGTCGACGGCACCCGGCGCGGCGTGGTCCCCGCCGCCGCCCTCGCCGCGCTGGTGGCGCTGGGCATCGCCGTCACCGTCGGCGCCGTGCAGCGTCCCGCCTACAACCTGTCGATCTACCCGGTCACCGAGGTCACCTGGATGCAGGACCACGGCCTGGTGCCGGGGCGGGTGGCGACCCCCGACTACGTGGGCAACTACCTCGAGTGGCGCTACGGCACCCGGGCCCAGGTGTTCATCGACGACCGGGTCGACATCTTCCCCACCGCCGTGACCCGGGACTACGGCGTCTTGCTGAACGGCTCGGCGGGATGGCAGGCGGTGCTGGCGCGCTACCACTTCGACGCCGTGCTGTGGCCCCGCAGCGAGGCCCTGGCCTCGCTCGTGGCCGAGGATCCGGACTGGTCCGTGCGCATCCTGGACCGCCACTGGGTGGTGGCCGTGCCCGCCCGCCACGCCCCCGCCGTGGCGCCGGCGTCCACCACGGGCTGATCCCAGGGGGTCGCCCGCGGCCAAACTCGCAGGTCAAAGGCGGGCCCCCCACCTGGGCGGCTGCCGTCCAGGTGGTCGGGCGTGGGCGTGGGCGTGGGACCGAAAATTTCGGGGAAAAATGTTGCCTCCCCCTCAGGATCGTGAGTGGAAATCACGATATGTGAGTGGCCTCTGACGATCAGAAGCCGCACCGCTCAGACCACGCCAGCCGGATCCAGGGGGACAGCACGGGTGCTTGAACCACGCTCCGACGAGATAGCGCCCCCGCGGGCCCTGTCTTGGCGACCCTGGCTCGGGTGGCGGAACCTGCGGCCCGCCTCGACCGAGCACCTGGCCGAGTTCGGGCCCATCCTCAGCGCCCTGCGCTGGGTGGCGCTGTCCCTGGCGCTCGCCCTGGGGCTGATCGAGCACCTCGGGCCCCGGGCCGCCGTAGCCGGAGGCGTGCTCGTCGCCTACACCCTGTGGCGCACGCTGCGCCCCATCGGCCAGCGAGCAGGGCCGGTGGCAGACCACCGCGGCGCTGCTCCTCGAGGTGGCCGTGGGCGTGGCCGTGGTCGAGGCCACCGGGTTCGCCCGCTCCCCCTTCCTCATCACCCTGGGCGTCGCCACCATCATCGCCGGGTTCGCCGGCGGCCTGCGCGTGGTGTCGGGCCTGGCGGTCGATCGCCGGCGCTGGCCGTGGCCCTGCCCAGCGTGCTCCTGGCCTCGCACCGCGCCGACGCCAACGAGAGCGTGCAGTTCGCCATCGAGCTCGTCCTGGTCGGTGTGGCCGGCGGCTTCAGCCGCTATCTCGTCGAGGAGTCCCACCAGGCCCGAGAGGGCCTGACGGCGCGGGTCGAGCATCTCTCCGAGGTCAACGAGCTGCTCCTCGACCTGCACCGGGCCACCGAGCGCGAGGTCACGCCCATGCACGTCGAAGGCGCGGCCCGCTGGGCCCTCGAACGGCTCGAGGAGATGTTCAGCCCCGACGTCGCCGCCGTGGTGCTGCTCGATCCCGTCCACCCGCTCCTGGCACGTGGCGGCCGGCACGGGCGTGCGCTCCACCGGGACTCCCGAACCCCATGGAGCTCCCCCGCGCCCTGTACACCGCGGCGCAGGGGACCGATCCGGTCGTCCTCGAGGATCTCCAACAGGGCCTGCACTACCGCTCCCGCTGGGGCCTGTACTGCCCCCTGCGCGCCCGGGACGAGCTCGTGGGCATGCTGGCCGTCGAGGGCAGCGACCGGCACCCGGCGGGGCCCACCGAGACAGCGCCGCATCGGCGACCTGGCCCGGGCCGCGGCGCTGGCCATCGACAACGCCCGGTGGCTCGAGCGCATCCACACCCTGGGCATGGAGCAGGAGCGGACGCGCCTGGCCCGCGAGCTCCACGACCACATCGGCCAGTCGGTGGTGTACCTGGGCTTCGAGATCGACCGCCTGGTCGAGCTCAACCACGGGCGCGCCGTGCAGGCCGATCTCCTGGCGCTGCGCGGCGACCTGCGCGACCTCGTCGAGGAGCTGCGCGACATGCTCGTCGACCTGCGCAGCGACGTCACCGAAGGCCCAGGACGTCGAAGGCGTGCTGCGCTCGTTCCTCGAACGGGTGAACAAGCGCAACCGCGTGGAGGTCACCCTCGTGGCCGACGCCGAGACCCGCATGCCGCTGCCCGTGGAGCGCGAGGTCTGGCGCGTGGCGCGCGAAGCGGTCATGAACGCCGAGCGCCACGCCCGTGCATCGCACGTCTCGATCCTCTGGCTGTGCAACGGCGAGGGCGCACTGCTCGAAGTGGCCGACGACGGCGTGGGGCTTCCCGCCGGCAAGACGTCGGGAGAGTCGGGCTACGGCCTGGTCGGGCATGCGAGAACGCGCCGACTCGATCGGCGCCCAATCTGGAAATCACCTCGGGGCCCGGCGAAGGGCACGTTGGTCCGAATGAGAATGAGAGCTGCCTGATGGTACGAGTACTGATTGCAGACGACCACACCATGGTGCGCGAGGGGCTCCGCTGGGCCCTGGAGCACGCCGGCCTCGACGTGGTGGGAGAGGCCGCCGACGGCGAGGAAGCCGTCGACATGGCCGAGCAGCACCGTCCCGACGTCGTGCTCATGGACCTGTCGCTCCCCGTGCTCTCGGGGGCGGCCGCCACCAAGCGCATCCGGACCCTCGTCCCCGACACGTCGGTGCTCGTGCTGTCGATGCTCTCCGACGAGACGGCGGTGTCCTCGGCGCTCGACGCCGGGGCGGGGGGATACCTGGTCAAGGACTGCACGACCTCGGAGATCGTCGACGCCGTCGAGCCGCGTGGCCGACGGGGAGCGGATCCTCGCCCCCTCGGTGTCGGGCGCCGGCAGCTCGACGAGCCCCGAGACCAACCGAGCCGTCGAGCCGTCGCTGTCGTCCACCCGCCCGCTCATCTCCAAGCGCGAGGAGGAGGTCCTGCGACTCATGGCCACGGGGGTGTCGATCCCCGAGGCGGCGCGTCGCCTCTTCATCAGCGTCAAGACCGTGAAGAACCACCTGTCGTCGATCTACCAGAAGCTCGACTCCCACGACCGGGCCCAGGCCGTGTTGAAGGCCATGCGCATGGGCCTCATCCGCATGGACTAGGCGCTAGGGGTCGGCTCCCGGATCCGGCCCATGGCGCGCGGCGGTGCCGGCGGGAAGAGGGTCGCAGGCCAACTCGGCCCACACGATCTTGCCCGAGGCGAAGGGGCGTACCCCCCAGTGCACCGACAGCCGATCCACGACCACGAGGCCCCGTCCGCTCAACGCCAACGCCGGGGGGCGCGAAGCATGGCCGGTAACCGGGGGTTGTCGTCGGCCACTTCGATGACGATGTGCCGTTCGTCACGCCGCAGGGTCACGGTGAAGGGACTGCGACCGTGCACCACGGCATTGGCGGCGAGTTCGTCGGCCACCAGTCCGACGTCAACGGGATCGAGCGCCCAAGCACAGGCGACGTCGACGGCGTAGCGCCGGACCGCGCTGACCTGCGCCAACTCCGGAGCAAACTCCTTGCGGGCTTCGAGAACGTTCATGACCTCGCACGGTGCATTCGACCGATCTGATCCATACCCGGGGATGGGATCGATATGCATCGAGAGACCGACGCTGCTCTTCGTCGCCGTCTTTCGGGTTTGGGCTCGGTAGAAATGCGGTACAACCCTCTGCGACCTGCGTCAGTGCACGTCCAGAGGAGGACACCCATGGATGCCATCACCCTTTTGAAGTCCGACCATCAGGCGGTCAAGCGCCTGTTCAGGACGTTCGAGCAGGCGGGTGAGCGGGCGAGCTCCACCAAGTCGAAGACAGCCCAGGCCATCGTGCGCGCACTCAGCCAGCACGCCGCCATCGAGGAGCAAGTCTTCTATCCCGCCGTCCGTCTCGAAGTCCCCGACGCGTCCGACGAGGTGCTCGAAGCCCTGGAGGAACACCACGTGGCCAAGTGGCTGTGCGCAGAGATCGAAAGGCTGGGCCCCGACGACGAGCGCTTCGCCCCCAAGGTGACCGTCCTCATCGAGAGTGTCCGGCACCACATCGGCGAGGAAGAAGAGACCCTGTTTCCTACCGTTCGCCACGCGCTGGGCCGGAAACGTCTGGCCGAGCTGGGCGAGAAGATGGAGAAGCTCAAGTCGCGTGCCCCTACCCACCCCCACCCCAGGAGCCCCGACACGCCCCCCGGGAACGTGGCGGTGGGAGCGGTGGCCGGAGTGGTCGACAGGGCCAGGGACGCGGGCGAGAAGGCAGTCGCCCAGTCCCGGAAGAAGGCGGGATCAGAACGCGGCGCCGGCTCGGAGCAACCTCGTCCGAGCCGCAGCGTGCCGGTGTCCTGGGTCCGCACGATCTCCATGCATCGAGCGGACGAGCGCTTGAACTCCTCGAGCATGCCCTCGTGAGACTTGCATCGAGCGATTCCCTGAAGCTCACTCACGGCTCCGGCCTCCAGACCTTTCGTCCACGCCCCGCCCGCCGCCACCTGGCTCCTGCCCGTTTTGGTGAGGTCCGCCCCACCTGAGTCCCCCGAGGGGCCGACAGGGCCCCCTCGGCGACCCCGGCGTCGGCACTAGGCCACTGGACCCACGTTTTGGCTGCACAGAGTGACTTTTGGGCCTCCTGACCTATGGCCAACCAGGGCCAATTCCCCGATAGTGGAACCACGGTTGGACTGTGAGAAAGAAAAGAGGGGGAAACGTGAACATCTTCACTCTGGTGATGCGCGTGATCGACCCGATCCGCGCCACCTGGAACCGCAGGGACGAGCTGGGCGCCAGCCTGGTCGAGTACGCGCTGCTCCTCGCCCTCATCGCCGTGGTGGCACTCGTGGCCCTGCACTTCCTGGGTGGATCCGTCGCCAACACGCTCAACAGCGTGGGCAGCTCCGTCAACAACCCGACCGGCTGACGCCCGAACCGGTCCACACGACCGCTATTCGCTCTAGACACCACGAAAGGAGGGAAACCGTGAACATCGTCTCTCTCGTGATGCACGTGATCAACCCGATCCGCACCACGTGGAACCGCAGGGATGAGTTGGGAGCCAGCCTCGTCGAGTACGCGCTGCTCCTCGCCCTCATCGCCGTGGTGGCACTCGTGGCTCTGCACTTCCTGGGTGGATCTGTCGCCAACACGCTCAACAGCGTGGGCAGCTCCGTCAACAACCCGACCGGCGGCACCGATCGCTTCGGCGAGCAAGTGGTGCCAGCAACGGCTCAGCCCGGTACTCGGGCTGAGCCGTTTGCGCGCCCCACGTAGTGGAACACCACCGCGCTGCTCGAGTGCCACACCTCGTGCCAGTGTGGGTCGTGGTCGAGGTACAGCGCCAATGGGGTGCCCGGCGGCCACAGCACGTACTCCACATCGTGCGCCGGCAGCATCGGGTCGGGGTCGGTGGTGAGGTCGTCGATGGCCAGGTACTGCGACAGCACCCCGTTGTCGGTGTAGAGCTCGGTGCGGCCGTCGACGAACACCGGCCGGCCCACCCAGTCCAGGTAGTCGTTCCACAGATAGGTCGAGAAGATCCGCCCCGGGTGGTGCTCGAGGTAGGCGACGGCCCGGACCGGCACGCTGGGGGCGGGCTTGCCGGCCGGATACAACGGGCCGTGCAGGAAGCGACACCCCCAGCACCGCCACCAGGGGCCACACCAGCATGCTGGGGCGCAGGCTCTCTTCTCGAGGGGAGGACAACTCGCCGCCAGGGCGCACCAGGCGATGGCGAAGTAGGGGATGAAGCGCAGCCGCGTCGAGGCTGGACACGAGCAGGAAGGCGGCCAGCGCCAGCTCCACGGCGGGAACGTCACGTTTGGAGAAGGCCAGGTACGCCACGGTGATGGCCACGGGCAGCATGATCACCGCCACGGTGGCCGGATCGTGGAAGTCCGGTGACTGCCACTCGGCGATCAGGCGGCGCACGTCCTGATTGAAGGTGACGCCCAGCGCGCTCGAGTAGACGCCGAGCCCGAAGGGATTCACCAAGGTGGCCACGCCCGAGGCCACCAACGTCGTCACCAGCGGCCTTCGGGGCAACCGGTCGCGACACCGACACCCGACCCCAGCGCCCGGGACCATCGTCGCCACCACCTCGAGGAGGAGGATGGCCAAGCCCAAGGGGAAGCTTCCGTGCAGGTTGGCCCACGGCACGAACAGGAAAGGAACGACCCACAACCACCCCCGGCGCCGGCGTGCCAAGGTGAGCAGCAACAGGAGCAGGGCCAGGAAGAAGTAGCTGAACATCTGGGGCCGGTCGTCGAGAAAGAGCGTGACGGCCGCCCCGGTCTCCACGCACAGCAAGCCCGTCCAGGTCCATCCCGCTCCCACCACGCGGCTGCGGAGCGCCACGGCGAGGACGGTGAGCGCGGCCAGCCCCGCCGACAACAGCCAGAACGCCACCGGCCCGAAGCTCCGCACCGACTGGGCGAGCACGACGTCGTAGCCCCACTCCGGCGTGATCCAGTGCTCTCCGAGCACGGTGTAGGAGAAGACGTCGTGGTTCATGACGCGGTGGTGGTCGAGCATCCACACCCCCGCCGCGCGATGCCAGAAGGTGTCGTCGAACACCCCGCGGTGCAGCGCGTCGCGCCACGGGATCAGACATCCCACCGCGATGCCCACGACGCCGACGGGGAGCGCGGCCGCTCGCCACGGGCTCTGGCGCCGTCGATGCCGGCGGGCCGGCGCCGGCGAGGCCGTCGTGGCGGGGCGGACGGCGGGGCCGCCATGGGAGGGGGACGCCACCGGCGCCAGTTTCTGCGACGAGGATGGGGGTGGCTGGCCTGGCGGCACGCATCCCTCTCTGCGACGGTGGGTGACTCCTCGCCGGGAAGCCGGTGCCAGCTCACCCCGACGGCGGACCGTCCGGCTGTGGGCCGGGCCTACCCATGATCGCGTGCCGGGCGCGGCCAGCCGCGCATGCGTGCAGCCGGTTCAGTCGCTGCACACCGTGCCCGGGGCCGGCAGCGTGCCTGGACGAAGTAGGCCTGGTCGATGGCCCGCACGCACGCGCTGTAGTAGTAGGCCACGTGGTTCTCGCCCTGCCAGGTCACGAGCACGCCGTGCTGGAGCTCGCGCAGCCAGACGCTGCGCCCACACGTACGGCGTGGCCGGGTCCTTGGTGGCCCCCACCACCAAGATGGGCGGCGACCCCACGGCCGTCGTCGGCGCCGGGGTCGCGGGTGGGCGGGGACGGGCCACACCGCGCACGTGGCCTCGCCCCAGGCCAGCAGCGGGCCGAACACCGGCGCCTTGACCGCGGCCTGCGCCGCCAAGGCCGGCAGATGCTCGGCGACGCCGCCGGCGACGGGATGGTCGAGGCAGTCGATGGCGGTCTCGGCGTCGAGCGGCGTTGCTGGACCGCCCGTGGTGTAGGTGTCGTCCATCGGCGCACCGGCGGGACCGCCGTTCCCGGCCGCCGCCGCGGCCAGGGCGTCGGCCAGGGTGGGCCACGTCGAGCGGGCGTAGAGCGCGGCGAGCACGGCGTAGTAGAGCTCGCCCGGCCCGGCGCTGCGCCCCGCGCCGGCGGGGATGGTGCTGGCGCGCTCTGGGCGATGAGGGCCAGCAGCGCCGCGGCCGAGGGCCCCCGGCTGGGCGCCACGGGCACCCCGACGACGCGCACCACGAGAAGAAGTCGTCGAGCACGGCCTCGAAGCCCTCGCTCTGCTCGATCACCATCTGCTCGGTGCTCATGGCGGGGTCGATGGCACCGTCGAGCACCATGGCCCGGACGTGGGTGGGGAACATCTGGGCGTAGGTCGCGCCGAGCAGTGTCCCGTAGGAGTGCCCGAAGTACGTGAGCTGGGCGTCACCGAGCGGCCTGGCGGATGCGGTCGAGGTCGCGCGCCGTGTCGACGGTCCCCACGAAGGGGAGCAGTCGTCCGCTCATGGACTCGCACTGCGCCGCGTACGCCTCGTCGTTGGCGATGAGGGCCAGCTGGGCGGCGGCGGTGCTCGGGACGGGGTCGGGCAGCGGCCCCGGTGTCGAGGTGCTCGACGCAGCCCGAGCTGGGCGGCTGCACAGCACGGGGCTGCTGCGCTCCACGCCCCGGGGGTCGAACTCCACGATGTCGAAGCGGGCCAGGAGCTCGGGGGTCAGCACGCTCAGCTCGGCGGGCAGGTCGTTCGACCCCGGACCCGCCCGGGCCACCGGGGTCGATGACGAGGGACCCGATGCGCTGGGCAGGGTCGGTGGCGCGGTGCATGGCCAGCGCGATCTGGATCGTGCCCAGCTGGGGTTGGTCGTAGTCCAGAGGCACCGCCACGGTGCCGCACTGCAAGTGCGCCGCACGGCGTCCACTGCACCGGGGTGACCGGCGGCTCGCGGCCGGCGTCGTAGTGGTCGTCGACGCGCGTGGTCGAGGTCGTGCTCGTGGAGGCGCGCGCTCGACGTGCTCGTGCTCGAGGAGGCCCGTCGCGAGCTGGACGCCGCTGCCACGGCCAGCGGCAGGCGCACACGCGCCCAGCACCGGCGCAGCGAGCGACGATCGCCACCGCCCGCGCGGGGGCTGCGACGTCCTCCCCCGCCGACCGGCCCACGTCGTCACTGTGGCACGACGGGTCGCCGTACCGGGGCTCACCCCGGGCGTGGGAGGATCGGGGCGTGCCCGAGCTGCCCGAGGTCGAGGCCCTCACCCGCTTCCTGACCGAGCGCGTGCGCGGGCCGGCGCGTCGCAGCGGTGCGAGCTCGGCGCCATCGCCGCGCTCAAGACCGTTCGACCCCCCGCTGTCGTCGCTGGTAGGCCGCCACGTGGCCGCGGTGCACCCGACGGGGGAAGTACCTGTGCATGGACCTCGACCACCGGTGGCTGGTGCTCCACCTGGCCCGGGGCGGTTGGGTCAAGTGGAAGGACAAGCTTCCCGCCCGACCGGGCCCGCCCGAGCCGGAGCCCCCTGGCCCTGCGGATGGGATTCGACGAGGCTCGGGGTTCGACGTCACCGAGATGGGGACCGAGAAGCGCCTGGCCCTGTGGGTGGTCGGCGACCCCGAGGAGGTCGAGGGACTGGCCACGCTGGGCGTCGACCCCCTCGACGCCGTCGTTCGACACCGACGACCCTGGCCGCGCTCCTGGCCGGCGCGTCGGGGAACGTGAAGACGGTGCTGGCGGCGCAGTCGATCATCGCCGGCATCGGCAACGCCTACTCCGACGAGATCCTCCATGTGGCCCGCCTGTCGCCGTTCAAGCCGGCGCGCAACCTCGACCGCGACGAGGTCGACCGCCTCCACGCCGCGGTCGTGAGCGTGCTCGGCGACGCCGTGGCGCGCGCCGTGGGCCAGGAGGCGTCGGAGCTCAAGGGCGACAAGAAGCGGGCCATGCGGGTGCACGGCCGCACCGGCCAGGCCTGCCCGGAGTGTGGCGACGTGGTGCGCGAGGTGTCGTTCGCCACCAAGTCCCTGCAGTACTGCGCCACATGCCAGACCGGGGGCAAGCCCCTCGCCGATCGCCGCCTGTCCAAGCTACTTCGATAGGGAAGTCCCCATCTCCATCCCGACCATAGAGGAGTCGCACATGAACGACCAAGAGATCGTGAACGAGATCAACCGTCTGTCCGAGGAGGAGCACCGCCTCGAAGAGGCGCACGTCGGAGAAGGCCTCAGCACCGAGGAGTCCGAGAAACTCCGGACCATCGAGGTCGCCCTGGACCAATGCTGGGACCTGTTGCGCCAGCGGCGGGCCCGGCGCAGCGTCGGCCAGGACCCCGATCAGGCGTCGGCGCGTCCCGCCCCGGTGGTCGAGAACTACAGGCAATGACGTCGGGGGTCCCCGGCGTCAGCGGTCGTCGTCGTCGAAGGGCTCGGCGACGGATTGCTCGAGCCAGTCGGCCTCGGGCACGTCGCCGCGCCCCGGGGAGGTCTCGATGCTGCGCTCGGGCACGATCGGCTGTTGTTGTTCGCGGGCGTCTGCCTCGGGCACGGGTTCGTCACGGTCCATGGCGCGATCATGCCTCGTTTCCCCTTTCGCCTTCATTGTGGTGCATAGACCGCTACTGACCAGGGGAAAGGTGGCACAGAAGATCACGGGCCGGTGCCAGGTACTGGGGTCTGTTGCTCACACGACGTGCTGACACCGACGTGTGATACCGCCAGCGGCCGGCGTGCTACCAGCGGTTCGCGCACGTTCATGCCCCATCACCCCTGACGGTTCGAGGCCATCCGGGATCCGGCACTAATCGTTGGTCCCTTGAGGGCGCAGCTGTTTGTATTTGCTCGCGGCCGCGCTACGGCTCGGGTCCAGCTTGCCCGTGGGCACAAGCGACGACCCTCACACCGGCGCTTGTGAGCGGGTGCACAGCCGAGGCGTTCCTTGCGCGGCGACAGCTACGTTGTGGCCCCGCGGGACGCGTTCGACACCGGCCCGTCCCGCGTGGCGGCCTCAGGACACACTTGTGAAACGTTCGCAACACTTCGAGTGGTTGCGCTTTCATAAATGGCCGACCTAGGCCAATGATGAGCTTAATAATGTAAGGTAATAAGCTTCATAACGTAAACGGAGCACCTGTGGCCCAGAAGATGCAGCCCCTGTTCGTCGACGATCTTGATGACAGCGCGGCCGAGGACAGTGGCCGCAGTTCCCCCCGGTTAGCCGCCGTCGCGTTGATCTGCTTGGGGCACCTCACTCACGGATCGAGGCCCTCGTGATGGGCCGAGCGAGAACAAGCGCGCGCGTGGGCGCGGAGCGTCTCGCCGGCCGGATGACGGCGCGCTTGGGAGCGAGCCGCCGACTCCAGGCGGTCCTGTCGCGCGTGCTCAACCTCCGGTACTTCGCCGATCTGACCAAGCACGACGACATGCTCGCCGATCGCGCCCGTGTGGACACGTACTTCCAGGCAATCGACAAGCACGTGCGCGAGGGCGACGAGGTCATCGACCTCGGGACCGGGACCGGGCTGCTCTCCTTCTTCGCCGCCCGGGCGGGGGCAAGGCTCGTCCACGCCGTCGAGTACGGGCCGATCATCGAGGCCGCTCAGGACGTGGCCAAGGAGAACGGGATCACGAACATCGCCTTCCATCGCGTGAGCAGTCGCGAGTTCTCCCTGCCGCATCGCGTCGACGTCATCGTCCAGGAGCAGCTGGGCTCGGCGCTGTTCAACGAGCACGTCGTCGCCAACGTGGTCGACCTTCGCGACCGCCTGCTCAAGGAGGGTGGCCGCATCCTGCCTCACCGTCTGCGGCTGTTCGTGGCGCCGGTGCAGGCCCACGAGGGCCTGTACGCGCCCTTCGCATGGGAACAGACGCTTCACGGCTTGACGTTCCGCGCCCTGCAGCCCTACGCGGAGGCGCACCCCGAAGGCTACCTCTACCGCGTCTACAAGCCGCTTCTGCTGGACGCCTTCCTCGCCGAGCCCCAGCCCGTCGTCGACGTCGACCTCCTCACCGCCACGTCCGCCGAGCTTCCGGCCAGCATCCGCTACTCGGAGACGGTGAGCAGGGAGGGCGTCCTGCACGGGTTCTGCGTGTTCTTCGAGGCGCGTTTCGACGAGGAGCTCTCGATCACCACCTCACCGGTCGACCCGGCCAGCTGCGTTTGCTGGTCGGTCCCGATGCTCCGAGCGCAGCGACACGAGGTCCGCCCCGGCGACACCGTCTCGCTGGACCTGAGGTGGACCGACCTCGACGTGCCGGCCACCTGGCGCTGGGCCGTCGAGGTCACGAGGGTCCCGGCCGACTCCGCGGTCTCGACGTAGTCCGGCGGAGCCGCGAGCCGGTCGCCGAGCGGCCGCAACTCCCGTGCTGAGGCCCCCCATGTTTGTGCCCCGATAACATGCGGCCGTTCCCCGGCGAGGTTGTCGTCGTGATCGTCGACCGGCCGACCGGGTCGTCGACCGGGAGGGGGGTCGGTGAGCGACGAGGAGTTCAACCTGGGGCAGGTCTTCGAGACGGTGGCCGCCACCATCCCCGAGCGCGAGGCCCTCGTGTGGGGGGAGCGGCGGTTCCGCTACGCCGATCTGCGCGACCGCTCCCGGCGCCTGGCCACGTTCCTGCACAGCAAGGGCCTCGGCGCGCACGGCCCGGGGCGGGGGGAGCTCGCCGGGCACGAGTCGGGCCAGGATCACCTCGGGCTCTACCTCTACAATTCCAACGAGTTCATTGAAGGGATGATCGGCTCGTACCTGGCCCGGGTGGCGCCGTTCAACGTCAACTATCGCTACGTCGAAGCGGAGCTGCAGTATCTCCTCACCGACTCCGCGGCCCGGGCCCTCGTGTACCACGCCACCTTCGCGCCGGTGCTGGCCCGGGTGCTTCCCTCGCTGCCCAAGCTGGAGCTCCTCCTCCAGGTCGCCGACGAGTCGGGCCACGACCTTCTCCCCGGGGCCTTCGACTACGAGGCCGCCCTGGCGTCCTCTGCACCCGAGCTCCCGCCGGTGGAGCTCACGCCCGACGACCTCTACATCCTCTACACCGGTGGCACCACCGGCATGCCCAAGGGGGTGCTGTGGCGCCAGCACGACATCTTCAGGGCCGCCATGGGGGGCCGCACCTACGGCACCTGGGAGCTGGTGGAGAGCCATGCCCATCTCGGCCGCCCGGGTGGGGCCCGGCGCCGCCATCAGGGTGATGTCGATCCCTCCGCTCATGCACGGGGCGGCCCAGTGGGCGTGCTTCTACTACATGGCCATGGGAGCGACGATGGTGTTCCCCACCGACACGCGATCGATCGACCCGGTGGACGTGTGGGAGACCGTGGCCCGCGAGCGGGTGATCGGCATCTCGGTGGTGGGCGACGCCATGGCCCGTCCCGTCGTCGAGGAGCTCGAGCGGGGAGGCCACGACACCAGCACGCTCATGGCTTTCGGCAGCGGGGGCGCCACCTTGAGCGTGGGCATCAAAGAGCGCCTGCTGGCCGTGCTCCCCAACGTGTTGATCCAAGACGTGGCGGGCGCCTCGGAGACCGGCGTGCAGATGGGTGTGTCGTCCACCTCGGGGTCGGTGTCGACGGGAACCTTCGTGCCCGGGCCGGGCACGGTGGTGGTGAGCGCCGACCTCACGCGGTGCTCGAGCCCGGTGACCCCGAGGCGGGCTGGCTGGCCCAGCGCGGGTCCGTGCCGCTGGGCTATCTCGGCGACGCCGAGAAGACGGCGCGCACGTTCCCGGTGATCGACGGTGCGCACTACTCGGTTCCCGGCGACCGGGCCCGTGTCCTCGCCGACGGCGAGATCGAGCTCCTGGGTCGTGACTCGGTCACCATCAACTCCGGTGGCGAGAAGATCTTCGCCGAAGAGGTGGAGCAGGCCATCATCGCCCACCCCGCCGTGGCCGACGTCGTCGTGGCGGGGCGCCCCAGCGAGCGCTGGGGACAGGAGGTGGTCGCCTTGGTGCAGGTGGCCGACGGGCACACCGTCAGCGCCGAGGAGCTGCTCGAGGAGGCCGGCAAGCACGTGGCCCGTTTCAAGCTCCCCAAGGCCGTGGCCTTTCTCCCCCACATCGTGCGCTCCCCCGCCGGCAAGGCCGACTACCGCTGGGCCCGGGAGCGCGCCCTCGAGGCCTGAGTGGAAGACCGCGTCACCACCGGCCTGTACCTCGAGCTCGGCGACGTCGACCCCGACCGCTACCGCACCCGGCGCGCCCCGGAGCTGCTGGCCCGGCCCGGCGTCGACCGGGTGAGCTGGTGGGCCACCAACGTCCCCGGCCGCGCCGAGCTGCCCATGCTCGTCGACGACGGCACGTTGCTCGGGGTGGCCGAGGTCCACGACAGCTTCGTCGCCCCCGTCCCGCTCCCGGGCACCACGGCGCACCTCTTTCACCGCTATCCCCGCCCGAGCCAGGGCATCCTCACCGGTGCGCCGACGTCGGGCCTGCTGGTGGTGTGGATCAGCCCGCGCTCCCCCGAGGACACCCAGGCCGTGCGGGACTGGGGCGACTTCGTCCACATCCGACACATCGCCGCGGCCGCCATCCCCGGCTTCACCCACATCACCGCCTACCAGAACACCGCCGACACCGGTCCGCGCTTCATGCATTTCTACGAGCTCGACGGCGAGGACCCCGAGGCCTCGTACCTGGGGATGGCCCGGCACATGGCCAAGTACTTCGGGGGGTCGCGCACCGAGGCGTTCGCGCTGTGGGCCGATTGGCACGGCGCAGGGGGCCAGGTGATCTACTGCAACACCTTCCGCTTCCTGGGGGCGACGCCGGGGCCGCCCGGCGTGCCGGGCGCCGGAGGCTGATGGGCCATGGGCTACGTCCTGGTCGACAAGCCGCGGCCCCATGTCACGCTGATCACGCTCAACCGGCCCGAGCGCATGAACGCCATGGCCTTCGACGTGATGATCCCGTTTCGCCGGGCCCTGGAGGAGGCCAGTGCCGACAACGACACCCGCGTGGTGGTCCTCACCGGTGCCGGAGGGGCGTTCTGCTCGGGCGCCGATCTCGAAGACGCCGGCATCATTCCCAACATCGCCGGGCTGACGCGCACCACCATCGCCCAGCGTTCGATGGAGCTGCTCGACGACGTCATCCGGGCCATCCGCAAGATGCACCAACCGGTCATCGGCGCCATCAACGGGCCCGCCATCGGAGGCGGCTTCTGCCTGAGCGTGGCCACCGACATCCGTGTCGCCGCCGACGAGGCCTACTTCCGGGCGGCGGGAATCAACAACGGCCTCACCTCGAGCGAGTTGGGCCTCAGCTACCTGCTGCCACGTGCCATCGGCGCGTCACGCGCCTTCGACATCATGTTGACCGGGCGCGACGTCGACGCCGCGGAAGCCGAGCGCATCGGCCTCGTGTCGCGGGTGGTGGCCCCGGGTGAGCTCCTCGAGAGCACCTACCAACTCGCCGAGCGCATCATCGGCTTCTCGCGGGTGGGCATCGAGCTCACCAAGCGCCTGCTGTGGGCCAGCCTCGACGCCGGGAGCCTGCACGGCCACATGGACCACGAGGGCACCACCCAGCTGTACGTGCGGCTCACCACCGAGAACTTCGAGGAAGCCGTGCGGGCCCGGCGCGAAGGACGGGCACCCGACTTCCGCGACTGACTTCCTCGGTCCCCGCTGGTCGGCTCCCGCGGGTCGGGCCACGACGCCGCCCGGCGCCCATTCAGGGCTGGTAGATCGAGCCGGCCAGCTGACGCTGGGTGTAGGCCAGCAGGACGAACAGCATCACCACGGCGCTCGCCGCCACCAGGACGCGAAAGCGCCTGCCCTCGAGAGCGATCGCCGCGCCGGGAACGAGCGGAAACGCGCTCAGCAGCAGACGCGGCGTCAGCCACAGGCCCGCGTCGAAGACAACCGACGCCAGAAAGGGCAGCGTGAAGACCCACCAGGTAGCAGGGACCCGGGCCCGGCGCATGGCCCCCAGGCCGCCGAGGGCTACCACGACGCTGAAGGTCTCGACGAGGGCGATACCCGATGACGTCGTCAGCCACTGCAGAGGAGCGAGGAGGTCGACGTGGTGCGCCCATCCGATCCGTTCGGCGTCGAACCACGCGAACGGCGTCCCCACACGCGCCCAGAGGTACAGGCAGTAGGAGACGAAACCCGACGACGCCACCACGGGGGCGATCCAGGCACGGCGTTGGCGTGATCGCCACGCCGCCCACGCGCCCGCCAACACGAGGGGAAGGGCCAGCGGTGCGGTGGCGGTGGCCAGGGCACCGAACACACCGGCCCCGGCCCATCGGCGCCGATCCAGCATGATCAGCGCCATGGCGCCCAGCGAGATGGCCAAGCCGTCGGCGTAGGCGGCGCTGAGAAACGCCGCCCCCGGGGCAAAGGCCATGAGCCAGCCGGCTCGCACGCCGGCCTGCTCGCCGGCCCTGTCGCGTGCCAGAGCACCCACGGCCACACACGCGCCCGCCCCGGCCACCAACGACACGGCGAGCCCCGCCCACACCGTGTTCCCGCCCAGGACCGTGGCCGCGCCCCGAACCAGGAGGGGATAGAGCGGAAAGAAGGCAGCCACGGGTGCGCGAGTGCCCAGGGCCGTCGGATAGCCGTGGGCGGCAATGCGCAGGTAGTAACGACCGTCCCAGATCCCCGCCAACGCGGTGCTCGTCCAGTGCCCGCCGTAGGCGTCGAGCGCGAGGCCGAACAACACCAGCCGAGAAAGCGCGTAGGCGGCGAGAACGGGGGCGAAGAAGCTGGACCATCGGCCCGGTCTCGGGCGGCCGGGTCTCGGGCTCGTCCCCGATGCCGCGTCGATCAGAACCTGAGCTCGCACGCGCGCCACCCCCTGCGCAGCCATGGTGACCTATCTCCGGGCTCGCAGGGTGGGAATTGGGTCCCCGACCTACCCCGGCAGGAAGTCGAGGAGCAGCTCGTTCACCGCGTCGGGCGCCTCGAGCTGCATCCAGTGCCCGGGGCCCTCGATGCGCTCGTAGCGCCACGCGCCCGACACGTGGTCGGCGGACCCGAGCATCTGCGCCTCGGTGAGGGCGAAGTCGCCGCTGCTCCACACCCCCATGGTGTCGGCCTGCACGGCCGGCAGCTCCAGGGGCGGGGACACCAAGGCCTCGGGAGGCACGTTGGCCCGGTAGTAGTTGAGCGCGGGCGTGAGCGACTTCGTGCGCTCGAGATCGGCGATGACGGCGTCGACGTCGGGGTGGCCGCCCCAGGCACGCAGGTTCGCCCAGTCGTCGTTCGACAGCCACTGCTCGGCGACGCCCTCGAACTGGAACAGCAGCATGTACCACGACTTCTCGCGCTGGACGTATGCCCGCCGACATGAAGGCACCGGGGTGGCCCACCGACAGCGCCACCAGGTGGTCGACGCGGTCGGGAAGCAGCGAACCGAACGCCCAGGCCAGCGCGGCCCCCCAGTCATGGCCCACGACGTGGGCGCGCTCGACGCCCAGCGCGTCGAGGACGGCCACGACGTCTCCGGCCAGGAACGGGATGGAGTACGCCTCCACCTCGGCGGGCTGGTCCGACGCGCCGTAGCCGCGCAGGTCGGGGACGATGGTCGGAGAACCCGGCGTCGACGAGGGCCGGGACCTGGTGGCGCCACAGGCGCCCGCTGTCGGGGAAGCCGTGCAGGAGCACGACCGGTGGCCCCTCCCCCGTCACCTCGTACTCGATGCCCACACCGCTCACGTCGACGCGCATGACACGCTCCTTGCCCGGGCCCCGGTGGGGGCGACAGGTGTCAGGCCGCCACGATGGACAGCAGCTCGCCGCGGCTCGGCCCCAGTCGGCGGCGCGTCGCGCCACCGGCCCCCAGGGTCAGCACCTTCTCGAACAGGGCGGTGTCGGCGAAGACCTCTTCGGCGCTCCGCAGCAACCCGAAGATGGACAGCAGGGCCCGGAGGCAGTCGGGGTCCTGGCCGGCCGCGAACAGCAGGCTCTGGATCGATGTCCCAGTCCTCGCCGTCGGGCTCGATACGGCTCGCCTCGGATCTCGGCATCGATCTCCGCCAGGCGGTGACGGTCGAAGTCGAGCGTGGCGCGGTACCAGGGCTCGACGACGGCTGTCGGTGGCCTCGGCCCACGCCGCGGTCGAAGGCGGCCGGGTCGTCCACCCCGATGGCGCGCAGGGTGTCGCGCAGGGCCAGGCCGTGCATCATGCCCATGCGACGCCCCGCGTCCGAGCGACGGGTTGGTACACGCCCACGAGTCGGCCACGGCGGCCACCCCGGTGGCCACGGGCTCGCCGTCCACGGTGAAGCGGCGGTGACGGTCCTCGATCTTGGCCATCACCACGACCCGGTCCTCGAGGGGCTCGCCGTCGAGCCAGTGGGCGGCCAGGGGCAGGCTGCTGGACGACGGCGGTCCAGCGCTCGACGTGGCGCAGCCCCCGCATGGCCTTGTCCGCCGCGCTGGCGATCACCCCCACCCCCCACGTGCCGTTGTCGGCCGGGCAGGGTGAGCGATCGACACGCTGCCGTAGGCCTGGAGCGAGCGACCCGAGGATCGGCGGGGTGGTGCCGTCGGCGGACCGGAAGTGGCGTCCGTAGTAGACGAACCCCGAGTCCTCGAGCTCCTCGACGGGGCGACGCGCCCCGGCCGACTCCAGCCAGTCCGGCAGCGGGGAGCGCCGGCCGGTGGCGTCGACCACGAGGTCGGCGGGGATCTCCTCCCCCGACGTGGTCCGCACCCCGGTGACGTGGGGCACGCCCCGGCATGGCCTGGACGCCGGCGACGAGGCCCGCCGACCGCCACGCCGCGGCGCACCGTCAATCCCGGCGTGGCCACCGCCGCGGCCGCCAGGACGGCCTCGACCACGGGGCGCCGGCCGGTCACCGCCGTCGAAGTCGTCGTCGCCCGGGACGCACCCCGCCGGTCAGCTCCACCGGAGCGCCGGCAATGGGGTTGATGCGCAGCGCCCCGGCCGCCTCGAGGGCCTTCACGACCCGGGGCAGGTCCCGCTCGAGCTCGATCCGGAACCGGGGCTGGAAGAAGTGCAGCAGCCGGAACTGGTTGACGCCACGGCGCTCCCAGTCCTCCCAGGCGTCGAGCGGCGCCGGCGGCTCGGCCGGGTCCCGTTCGAGCAACGTGACGTCGTGGCCGTCCTCGGCCAGCAGCATGGCGGCGACCAACCCTGCCACTCCCCCGCCGGTGACCACGATCCCAGCCATATGCACCTCGGTTCGGCACCGGAGCCGCACCCGGACCACTCCGACGTCCGCAAGCTACCAGTGCCACCCCCCGGCCGTCCAGGTGCGGCGCTCCCCGGCGTCGGGCGCGCCCGTCTGGGATGATCGAACCGGGACCGGGTCCGACGAGCCCGGGAGCGAAGGGAGCGACCCATGCACGTCCCGCTCACGATCGGCGACTTCCTCGAACGGGCCGCCCTCGTGCACGGAGCCGACCGGGTGGCCGTGGTCGACGAACCGGACGTGGCGGGATCCCTGGGCGCCATCACCTACGCCGAGATGCACGACCGGGCCCGGGGCATGGCGCTCGCTCTCGACGCCATGGGCGTCGGCCACGGGGAGCGGGTGGCCATCGTGAGCCCGAACTCGGCGCGCTTCCTCATCTCGTACTTCGGGGTGAGCGGCTTCGGGCGCGTGCTCGTCCCCGTCAACTTCCGGCTCAACGCCGACGAGGTCGCCTACATCGTCGAGCACTCGGGGGCCTCGGTGCTGCTCGTCGACCCCGAGATCGACGGCGTCTCTGGCCGGTGTGTCGGCCAAGGTGCGGATGGTGCTCGACGGACACGACGACGCCGAGCTGTTCGCCCCCGCCCCGCCCGGTCGCCACCCCGGCGCGCTGGGAGGGCGACGAAAGCGCCACGTGCTCGATCAACTACACCTCGGGGACCACGGCCCGTCCCAAAGGGGTGCAGCTCACCCACCGGAACTGCTGGCTGAACGCGGCCGTCTTCGGCTGGCACACGACGGTCAGCGACCGCGACACGCTGCTGCACACGCTGCCCATGTTCCACTGCAACGGCTGGGGCATGCCCTACGCGGTGACGGCCATGGGCGGCCGCCACGTCGTGGTGCGCAAGGTCGACGGCGAGGAGATCCTGCGCCCGCATCGAGACCGAGGGCGTCACCCTGCTGTGCGGGGCCCCGGCGGTGGTGGCCGCCATCCTCGGCGCCGCCGGCGGCCCGCCGTGAGCGGGGCGAGGACGTCCCCGGACGGCGGCACGGTGCGCATGGTGGTGGCCGGCGCCCCGCCGCCGTCGAAGACCATCGAGGCGGTCGAGACCGAGCTCGGGCTGGGAGTTCATCCAGATCTACGGGCTGACCGAGACCACCCCCCTCCTCACCATCAACCGGGCCCCGTCGGAGTGGGACGACCTCGACGGCCGCGGCGCGCGGCCTCGATGCTGGCGCGCGCCGGGGTCCCCGCCGTGGGGGTGCGGATCCGCGATCGACGAGGACGGCGAGATCCTGGCCCGCACCAACCACGTCTTCGACGGCTACTGGGAACAGCCCGAGGCGACGGCCACCGCACTCGAAGGGCGGCTGGTTCCACACCGGCGACGGGGGGTACCTCGACGGCGCCTACACGGTGATCGCCGACCGCAAGAAGGACGTCATCATCACCGGCGGCGAGAACGTCTCGTCGATCGAGGTGGAGGACTGCCTCTACCAGCACGCCGGCGGTGGCCGAGGCGGCGGTCATCGGCGTCCCCGACGACAAGTGGGGCGAGACGGTGAAGGCGCTGGTGGTGCTGCGCCCCGGCGCGGTGGCCACCGAGGCACGAGCTCATCGAGTTCTGCCGGGCCCGCCTGGCCCACTTCAAGGCGCCCACCTCGGTCGAGCTCCGCGACGGCCTCACCCGCACGGCCACCGGCAAGCTCCAGAAGTACAAGCTGCGCCAGCCCTACTGGGAAGGCCACGACCGGCAGGTCAACTGACGAGGGCCCGGCCCCGGCACCGGCCGCCGGGGCCATAGGGTTCGCCTGATGGACGCACGCCATTTCCTCGGGCTGGAGCCCACCGCCGACCCGCTGCGCTGGCGCCTCCCGGTCACCCCGGCGGTGTGCACCCCGGGCCGCTTCCTCTACGGGGGATGCGGCCTGGCCGCGGGCATCGTCGCCCTGGAGGAGGCCGTCGGGCCGGCCCACGGTGTGGGCCACGGCCCAGTACCTGGCCTACGCGCCCACGGGCACGGTGCTCGACTGGGAGGTCGTCCTGCCCGCCGTGGGCCGCAACACCACCCAGGGCCGGGCCATCGGCCGACTCGGCGACCGAAGAGGTGCTCACCGTCAACGCCGCCCTGGGCCGCCACGACCTCGACCTGTCGGGAACGTGGGTGCAGCCCCCCGACGTGCCGCCGCCTCGAGACTGCCCCCTGCAGGAGATCCCGCCCATGTTCGCCGACACCGTCCTCGTGCGCGTGGAGCACCGCGTGGCCCGGGGCCGGCTGATGGTCGAGCTCGACGGCCGCCCCGGGGACGCCCGCTCGGCGTTCTGGGCGCGCGTGCCGGGCCATCTCGAGCCCTCGGCGGCCACCCTGGCCGTCATCGGCGACTACGTGTCGGGCGGCGTGTCCCAGCCTCTCGGGGTGCGCACCATGGGTCGGAGCCTCGACAACACCCTGCGCGTGGCCCAGCTGGTGCCCACCGAATGGGTGCTGTGCGACATCCACATGCACGCCCTGGCCAACGGCTTCGGCCAGGGCCTGGCCCACCTGTGGGCCCAGGACGGTACCCTGCTCGCCACGGCCAGCCAGTCGATCAGCGTCCGCCTGTGGCCCGGTGACGACGCCGTCGTGTCGGGCGCGGCGACCTCCAAGACGGCCCCCGACTGACGGAGGATGATGATGCGGACACGCAAGATCGGCTCACTCGAGGTGTCGGTGGTGGGACTCGGCTGCAACAACTTCGGCGGACGCATCGACGTACGACGCGCAGCGCCGCGGTGGTGCACGGCCGCGCTCGACGCCGGCATCACCTTCTTCGACACCGCCGACATCTACGGCGGCACCAAGAGCGAGGAGTTCCTGGGCCGCGCCCTGGGCTCGCGCCGCGCCGACATCGTGCTCGCCACCAAGTTCGGCATGCAGGTCGACGACCGACGCAAGGGCGCCAAGCCCGCCTACGTGCATCGCGCCCTGGAGGACAGCCTCCGTCGCCTGCAGACCGACCACGTCGACCTCTACCAGCTCCACGCCCCCGACCCCGACACCCCGATCGCGGACACCCTCGGGGCCCTGGACGACTGCGTCAGGGCCGGCAAGGTGCGCGAGATCGGCTGCTCGAACTTCTACGGTGGCGCAGCTGCGAGAGGCCGAGGCGGCGGCGGCCGAGGGCGTCGGCCCGCTTCGTGAGCGTGCAGAACGAGTTCAGCCTGCTGCGCCGGAGAGCCGAGCGCGACGTCCTCCCCGAGTGCGAGCGAGCCGGCTTGGCCTTCCTCCCCTACTTCCCGCTGGCCTCGGGGGTGCTCACCGGCAAGTACCGGCGGGGCCAACCGCCTCCCGCGGGCACCCGGCTGTCGGGGGTGAAGCAGAACGAAGGGCCGCTGTCGGACGCCCAGCTCACCGTGGTGGAGCGGCTCACCGAGTTCGCCGGCGCCGGGACCGGAGCATGGTGGAGCTCGCCATCGCCTGGATCGCCGCCCACCCCCCGGTGGCGTCGGTCATCGCCGGCGCCACCTCACCCGAACAGGTCAGCGCCAACGTCGCCGCCGCCGACTGGGTGCTCGACGACGACGACATGGCCGAGATCGAAGGGCTCCTGACAGCGGGCTCCTGACAGCGGGCATCCCGCCGACGACGCCTCAGGCTGCGCCGCGCTCCTGGTCCTGGTTCTCCTGGCGCAAGACGGCCTCGACGTTGAGCTCGATGCGGACCTTCTTGCCCACGACCACCCCGCCGGTCTCGAGGGCCTGGTTGTAGGTGAGTCCCCAGTCCTCGCGGTCGATCTCGGTAGAGGCCGAGAAGCCCACGGCCTGGGTGCCCCAGGGCGTGGTGTTGGCGCCGTCGAACTCCAGGTCGAGCACCACCGGCTTGGTGGTGCCCCGCACCGTCAGGTCGCCTGTCACCTTCCATTGGTCCCCGTCGAGGGTCACCGACGTGCTCTTGAACGCCAGGGTGGGGTGGTTCTCGACGTCGAGGAAGTCGGCGCTGCGCAGGTGGGTGTCGCGCTGGGGCTGGCTGGTGTCGACGCTCGAGGCATCGATGGTCACCTCCACCGAGGACTCCTCGGGGACCTCGGCCACGTTGACCGACCCGGTGAAGGAGCCGAAGCGACCCCGGACCTTGGAGATCATGAGGTGGCGGGCGATGAACTCCACACTGCTGTGGGCCTGGTCCAGGTCGTAGACGCCCGCGGCGGGAACGACGACGCCCCGGTACTGGCGCGTGGGGGTGGGTACGGGGCTGGGGGTCGATGTGGTCATGGTTGCCTCCTGAGATGCTTGCGACTCGTAAAGTTGAACTTGCAATCATCCTACCAGAGATATTTGCGTAGTCAAGGAGTTCTCGGTCGCGGGTACCGAGGCGGCGGCTGGTCGAAGGCCGGGTCAGAGGGCCCGGGGGTGCGACCCCTCGTGGGGGCGCAGGGACGAGGGCCGGGGCGGAGCGGGATCGGTGGAGCGGGCCCGTCCTCGACGGGGTCAGGCGCCCAGGGGAAGGGGGAACTTCTCGACGAGCTCGTGGGCCGGCACGGGCCGGGAGAACAGGTATCCCTGGGCGAAGTCGCAGTCGAGGCGCAGCGAGCTCGTCGAGCTGGCGCTCGGTCTCCACGCCCTCGGCGATCACCTGGAGGCCCAGGGCGTGGGCCAGCTTGATCACGGCGGCGACGATCTCCGCTCCCCCCGGTCGTCAGCCGAGCTCGTCGACGAAGCTCTTGTCGATCTTCAGGATGTCGAGGGGGAACCGCTGGAGGTAGCTGAGCGACGAGTAGCCCGTGCCGAAGTCGTCGATGGCCAGGGTCACGCCCAGGTCCTTGAGGGCCCGCAGCACCCGCAGGGCCGAGGCGGCGTCGTTCATCAGGGCGCTCTCGGTGATCTCGAGGGTCAGGTTGGCCGGGGGCAGCCCGGTGTCGCCGAGGATCTGCTCGACCGTGGCCACGATCTCGGGATCGTCGATCTGCCGGGCCGAGAGGTTGACCTCGACCGCGCCCTGCGGCCCCACCGAGTGATGCGGCCTGCCACATGCGCAGCTGGCGGCAGGCCTCGCGCAGCACCCAGGCGCCGATGGGGATGATGAGCCCGCTCTCCTCGGCCACCGGGATGAACCGGCTCGGGGCCACGAGCCCCTGCTCGGGGTGCTCCCAGCGCAGCAGCGCCTCGACGCCGACGGCCCTGGCCCCGTTGATCTCCACCACCGGCTGATAGAAGAGCCGGAGCTCGCTGCGCTCGAGGGCCCGGTGCAGAGAGTGCTCGGTGTTCATGCGGTCGAGCACCCGCATGCGCATGACCTCGCCGAAGACCTCGACGCGTGCCGCCGCCGCGCTTCTTGGCCTGGTACATGGCCGCGTCGGCGTTCGAGAGCAGTGGCGTGGCCTCGGTGACACGCGCGTGCTCGTGCAGGCGATCCCGATGCTGGCGGTGATGAACACCTCGCCGCCGCCGGCGGCGATGGGGGTGCGACAGCGCATGGAGGGCCCGCTCGGCGAAAGCAACTGCCTCCTTCTGGGCGTCGTTCGCCGTCGAACAGGACCAGGAACTCGTCGCCGCCCAGCCGGGCCACGACCTCGGCCGTGCCGTCGGCCGCCACCAGGCGGCCCGCCACCGCCACCAGCACCTCGTCGCCGACCTCGTGGCCGAGCCCGTCGTTGATGGCCTTGAAACGGTCGAGGTCGAGCACGAGCACGGCCACCGAGCCCGGGGCGCTCTTCCCCTTGGCCAGCGCATAGGCGAGGCGGTAGGTGAACAGCGTCCGATTGGGCAGGCCCGTCAGCGAGTCGTAGAGGTAGGCGTGGGCCAGGGCCTCTTCGGCCGCCTTGTCCTCGTCCTGGTCGTAGAGGAACCCGCCGATGCGCAGGTCGGCTCCGGACCCGACGATGTAGGCCGAGCCCAGGACCTGGACCTCGTACCCCTCGCGGTGAAGCAGGTCCAACTGCCGCGGTCGCGTCCGCGTCACGGCGTGCGGCGCGTGGCCCGCCGCCCCGAGCTCGTCGAGGACCGCCGCTGGTGACGCTCGGGGATCAGGAACTCCGTGACGGGACGGCCGAGCACCTCGTCGCGCGACCATCCGAAGAGCACCTCGGACTGGCGGTTCCACTCGGTGAGGACCCCGCGTGCATCGGTCTCGACGAAGGCATCACGGGCCAGGTCGAGCACGTGCTCGATCCTCGAGGGCGGGCGATTCGCCCCGCACGCCGGGTCGCGGTCGCCACCGACGTCGGCCGAGATGTTCAGCACCCGTTCTCCCACCTCGAACCCCCGTGGTGTCTTGGCCCTGCGGACTCAGGCGCTGTGGTGCGCCTTGAACGTGGCGGCGCCGTGGACGGTGGCACGCCTTGAAAGGTCCTGGACAGGCGCCCGGCTTCCGGTCAGGGAGGCTGCAGGGCCGAGCGCGTCATGGTAGGCACTGTGTTTCTTGTGGTCAATGAGACGCTATGTGAAAATAGTGAAGATGCCGGACCCTTTCACGGATACCGGTCGCGGACCTCACTCTGCGTCGTTGCACCGCCCGTAAGAGGGAGCCCATCGGAGGCCCGAAGAGGCGCCCCCGGGGCCGCAAAGGGTTGGTCGCCCGTGACGTTCCCGCCTACGGTGCGGCCCGTGGTCGTCGTCACGGGAGTGCTGCAGAAAGAGGCGTGGGACCGCGACGTCATGCCCCCCGTCGAGCGGGTGCGGCCCGGTCTGTGGTCCATTCCCGTGCCGATCCCGGACAACCCTCTGCGCTACGTGCTCGTCTACGCCTTCGAGCTCGACAACGGCGTCGCCATCGTCGACGCCGGTTGGAACACCGACGACGCATGGACGGCGCTGAACAACGGACTGGTGGAAGCGGGGGGGTCGGTCAAGGACGTGCAGGCTGTCCTCGTCACCCACATCCACCCCGACCACTACGGCCTGGCCGGGCGGGTACGCGAGGAGTCCGGAGCGTGGATCGGCCTGCATCCCGACGACGCCGAGATGCTCGAGGCGCGCTACATCGAGACCGATGACCTGCTGGCCCGGATGCGCGAGTTCCTGGCCGACGCCGGGGTCCCGGCCACCAAGCTTCCCGACCTGAACTTCGCCTCGATGATGATCCGGGGCCAGGTCACCATGGCGGTGCCCGACGTCCTGTTCGAGGACGGCAAGCGCGTCGACGTGCCGGGCTGGGACCTCAAGACGGTGTGGACGCCGGGCCACTCACCGGGACACGTCTGCTTCTACAGCGAGGAACAGCGCATCCTCCTGTCGGGTGACCACGTCCTGCCCCGCATCACCCCCAACATCGGCGTGCACACCCAGCAGTTCCCCAACCCCCTGGGGGAGTACCTGGAGTCGTTGCTCAAAGTGCAGAACCTGGGCGTGGACGAGGTGCTCCCCGCCCACGAGTACCGGTTCGCCGACCTGCGCGGCCGCCTCGACGAGATCATCACCCACCACGCCGATCGACTGGCGGAGATCGAGCACCTGCTGGCCGAGCATCCGGGCTCGACGGCGTGGGACATCTCGGTGAGCCTCAGGTGGTCCCGCCCGTGGCACGAGATCGCCGACTTCATGCAGCGCGCCGCGGTGGGCGAGACCCTGGCGCACCTCGTGCTGCTCGAAAACCACCAGCGGGTGCGACGCGAGGGCAGCTTCCCGTCTCGCTTCTATCTCCCCGACCAACGCTGAGGCCCAAGACAGGCTTGGTCTCAAAGACCGGCCCGGTCTCACTGGGTCAGGCACCCAGAGAGGCTCACGGTGTGTCGTTTCCCCCCGGCGCGGCCGCCTCGCCCCACTGCCGGCGCTGGCGCCTGTGGCGCACCACGACGAAGACGACCACGGCGACGACGATGGCCCCCAGGATCGCCAGCGAGTAGGTCCCGACGGTCTTGGCCACCGCCGTGTACGACGTCCCCGCGCCGTACCCGATCAGGACGAAGGTGCTCCCCCAGGCGATCCCGCCCGCCACGTTGAACACCAAGAAGGTGCGGTACCGCATGGTGCTCATCCCCGCCAGCCCCGGCACCAGCGCGCGCGCCAAAGCCAACCACCGCCCCAGGAACACCGCCGGGCCCCCGTAGCGCGCCAGGAGCTCCTGGCTCCGATGGACCGCAGCATGGCCGCGCAAGGGCCGGTGCTCGACGAGCCAGGGACCGAGGAGCGTGCCGACCGCGTACCCGATCGAGTCACCGGCGATGGCACAGCCGACGATCACGACCAGCATGCCCAGGAGGTTCACATGGTGCAGAGAGGCGAGGACCCCGCCGATGAGCGCCGCGGTCTCACCGGGAATGACGAAGCCGATGAGCACCGCCGCCTCGCCGAAGACGAGCAGACCGCACACCACGTATGCCAGGGGCCCGTGGAAGTGCTCCAACCACGACCCCACGCTTGCGATCAGGGTCGGTCCCCCTGACCCGGATGTGCTGCGATCAGCGGGCCCAGGGGGCCCACGAGGCGCTCACCCAGGTTCGACGCCGGCACGCAGGGCAGGTCATGAACCGGGTGTAGCCCCGACCCGGCCGCCACAGCCAGATGGGCAGGTGGAGCATCAAGAACTCCGCCACATGGATGTGCGAGCGGGCGCCGCAGGTGGCGCAGTCCACGGTGATCGAGCTGAGAGCTCCTCGAGGGGCGCCCGGTGACGTGGGAGGGTGCGCGCCCGCCGCGGCGCGCTCGAAAGCGACCACAGGTCGCGCCTTGGTGACCGCGGCGCGCGCCTCGTCGGAGAACAGCGCGTGCTTCCCCGGCACGTCGCGCTCGGCGGCAACCCGGGGGCCGCCTTCGTCACGTTCGGCAGGAGCCCAGAACAGGGCCCGCTTGCCCAGGGGGTCCGGCGCGTCGGTCATGGGGTGATCAACGTCTTTCTACGACGGGCTCAGCGGGCCGGGCGCCGGTCGGCGTCGAGCTCGCGGGCGATGGCGCGATAGGCATCGGCGCCCGGTGACGACGGGGCATGCTGCAGGATGCAGCGTCCTTGGGCGGGCGCTTCGGCGAACCTGATGGACTTGGGGACCGGCGGCTCCAGCACGGTCAGGCCGTAGCGGGCCCTCATGTCGTCGAGCACGGCCTTGCCGTGGCGGGTGCGCTCGTCGTACATGGTGGCGATGACGCCTCGCACCTCGAGCTCGGCGTTGGCGAACATGCGCACGTCGTCGACCGTTTCGAGCAGCTGCCCGACGCCGCGATGGCTGAGCGCCTCGCACTGCAGGGGGATGAGGACCTCGTCGCGCGGCGGTCAGCCCGTTGATGGTGAGCACCCCGAGCGACGGGGGGCAGTCGATGAGGATCACTTCGTACTCGTCGGCCACCGTGCCCAAGGCGTGGGCGAGGACGTGCTCGCGCCCGGTGCGAGTGAGGAGATGGACCTCCGAGCCGGCGAGGTCGATGGTGGCAGGGAGAATGTCGAGGCCGTCGACGCTCGCCACGACGCGACGGGCGTCGGCAGCTTTCATCTTGCGCACGAACACGTCGTGGAGGGACTGGTGGAGGTTCTCGGGATCGATACCGACCGAGTAGGTCAGGCAAGCCTGGGGATCGAGGTCGACGAGCAGGACCCGGCGGCCCAATTGCGCCAGGGCGAAACCGAGGGCGTGCACGGTCGTCGTCTTGGCGACGCCACCTTTCTGGTTGGCTACCGCCACGATGCGCGCCACGGTCGGAGTCTAGACACCTCGCTCGCAGCCGGCGGCGGGCGGTTCCACCCAGCCTCGGGCCCTCGACACCAGTGCCGAGGGCGTCGGTCCTCAGGCGCCGGACAGGGGCTCGGAGCGGGTGAGCTTGGCCAGCAGAGACCGCAGTCGGAGCAACTCGGGGGTGCTCAAGTCGTAGAACGACACGGGCGGCTCACCCAGGATCTTGCGGGCCTGGGCCAGCGCTTCGACGCCAGCGTGCGAGAGGGCCACCATCTTGACCCTACGATCGGTGGGGTGCGATCGGCGCTCGGCCATCCCGGCCGCCTCGAGCCCGTCCACCAGCGACGTCACGTAGGAGGGATCGCAGCGAAAGAACTCTGCCAAGTCGCGCATGGGGATGGGCTGCTCCGACGACAGCCGGAGCAGAGCCTTCAGGCCTCCCGGAGCCAGCCCCGTGGCGTCACAGGCCTCGTGGAAACGCTGCTGCCCTTCGCGCTCGAAGACGAGCTGGTAGAGGGCGCGCCAGGCCTCCCCGGCGGCCGTCTCACGCTCTCTACCCTCTTCGGGTCCCCCATCACTTGACATCTTTCGACCTTTTAGTAACGTTAAACATCTCGGCCACAAGTATCAACCTTTGACAGGAGTCTACAACTGATGGGTCCAGAAGGTGCGGAACAGGCGCTGACCGAGCACAGGCACGCGGGGCTGGCCCTGGTGCTGATCTGCGCCGTGCAGATGATGGTGATCCTCGACGGCACCATCGTGAACATCGCCCTGCCTTCGATCCAACACCAGCTCCACTTCTCCGCTCCGGGCCTCGAGTGGGTCATCACCGCCTACGCCCTCACCTTCGGCGGGCTGCTCCTCCTCGGCGGTCGCAGCGGGGACCTGTTCGGCAGGCGCCGGATGTTCACCATCGGCGTCCTCATCTTCACCGCCGCTTCGCTGCTGGGTGGATTCGCCACTGACCAGCTGTGGCTGATCGCGGCCCGGGTTGCCCAGGGCGTGGGAGGCGCCATCGCCTCTCCCACGGCGCTGGCGTTGATCCAGAACACCTACCCCGAGGGTCCCAAGCGCTCGCGGGCCATGGGTGTGTATGCGGCCATGTCGGGCGCGGGCGGCTCACTGGGGCTGCTGCTGGGGGGCATCCTGACCGACGTCGCCTCCTGGCGTTGGGTGTTGTTCGTCAACGTCCCCATCGGTTTGACCGTGGCCATCGCGGCGCCACGGGTGCTCGGCACCACACCCACCCGACACGGGCGCCTCGACCTCCCCGGTGCCATGTCGGTCACCTTCGGCATGGCCTCGCTCGTCTACGGCTTGTCACGGGCAGCCACGGCGGGATGGTCCGACCAGTACACGGTGGTGGCGTTGGCCACCGCCGTCGTCCTGCTCGCCACCTTCGTCGTCATCGAGAGCAGGAGCCCACACGCGCTGATGCCGTTGCGCATCTTCTCGGATCGCAACCGGGCCGGCTCCTACGTCATCATGCTGTGCCTGGCCGCGGCGATGTTCGCCACCTTCTTCTTCATGACCCAATTCGTCCAGAACATCCTCGGCTACAGCCCCCTCAAGGCGGGGGTCGCCTTCCTGCCCATGACCATCGGGATCGGCGGCAGCGCCAACCTCATCTCGCGCCTCGTCGGCAGGGTCGGCACTCGAAGGCCCATGACGGTGGGCCCACTCATGGTGGCGGGCGGTCTGATGTGGTTGTCGTTCGTCGCCGTGCACGCCACCTACATCTCGATCATCGGCCCCTTGCTGCTCCTCGCCATCGGCATGGGATCCACGTTCGTGCCCCTGACGCTCACCGTCATGTCGCGGGTGCACCGCGGTGAGGCCGGACTGGCCTCCGCGCTGCTCAACACGGGCCAACAGATCGGTGGGTCACTGGGTCTGGCCGTGCTCGTCACGGTGGCGACCAGCGTCACGCGCGGTCGCCTGGTGTCGGCCGGGCACGCCGCCACTCGCGCCCAGCACGCCCTCGCCACCACCAGCGGCTACGACGCCGCCTTCCGGATCGGGTCCCTCCTGGCGTTCGTGGGCTTCGTCCTGGCCGTGACGGTGATCAGGGGTGCGAACCGTGTGCCGGCGCCGGCCGTGGCGAGCGTCAATGCGGGTGCCGAGCCCGAGGCTGCCGTCGCCTGAGAAAGAGGGCGCGCCTGAGGACCCGCTGCATCGGTCCGCGTGTCGTCAGCCGGCTCCGAAGAACGGGGCGTGGAAGCTGAAGATCCCGCCGTCCGATCCCACCAGCCAGTAGCCAGCGGTGAGCCTGTTGGCGGCCATGCCCACGATGGGAGCGACGAGCGGTTGACCCCCATCGACCCGTCGAATGGTGCGTTGAAGGCAAAGATGCCGCCATCGGAGGCCACCAACCAGTAGCCGAGATCGTTGGGTGTGCCCGACATGCCCGTGACGGGCTGGCGGAGGCCGACGCCACCCATCGACCCCTCGAAGGGCGCATCGAAGGCGAAGACTCCCCCGTCGGAGGCCACCAGCCAGTAGCCGCCGGTGCCGTAGTCCGGGGCCATCCCGACGACCGGCTTCTGCAAATGTTGGCCGCCCATGGACCCGAGGAAAGATGCGTCTCCGAAGGCGAAGACCCCGCCGTCGGAGGCCACCAGCCAGTAACCTCGACCGTCGGCGGTGGGGGCGATGTCGACGACGGGAGCGTCGAGCCGATGTCCACCCATCGAACCGAAGAAACCGGCATCGCCAAAGGTGAACACTCCCCCATCGGCACCGACGAGCCAGTAGCCGCGACCGTCGGGTGTGGCCACGATGTGTTCGATGGGGGCGGCCAAGGGCTCCAGTGCCATGGAGCCGTAGTTGCCGGCGTCGCCGTGGGGAGACACGCCTCCGGAAGCGTCGGCGAGCCAGTAACCGCCTCCGTCCGGCGTGGCCGCCATGCCCGTCACGGGCTGGGGCAGGGTGCCGTCGACGTTGATCGTCCAGCTACAGCCACTGCTCACCGTGAGACTGAACACGCCGGCGTCGTTGTAGAAGTCGAGCCCGGCCCCGCTGGTGCCCAACTGGTTCGGTCCGCTGTCGGGGGTGGAATCGTCGGCAGGTTGATTCACATCCACGATGAAGTTGCCCGGCGCGCCGGGACATTGGTAGCTCCAGCCCAAGGCCCACGGGCCCTGTTCGAGGAATTGAGGAGTATGGCCGGTGACACCTATCTCGGCGCTCGTATAGGTCGTGGTGTGGGGGTCCGGTGGGGCAGAAGAGGGGTTGGCCGTGATCGACCACTTGCATTCGCTGTCGACCGAGAGGCTGAAGACACCGGTGTCGAAGTAGGAGTCCGTGCCGCTGCCGCTGCTGCCGACTTCGTTCGTTCCTATGTCGAACACCGGGTCGCCGGCCGGCTGGTTGACGTTGACGATGAAGTTGCCCGGAGAACCGTAGGCGGAGCAGTCGTAGCTCCAAGCCATGGTCCAATGGCCCGTTTGGGAGAACTGAGGTGTCTGTCCCGACGTGCCGACCTGAGCGCTGGTATATGTGTCGGTGTCAGCGACAGCCGGAGAACTCCCTACGACGAGCACCATGCCAGTGGAAACGATGCAACACAACACCGTGGCCACGGTCTTGGCCGTCCTCGGAAACGGTCGCTTCAGACTGACTACAGACATTCTTGCCCTTCGTTGGACCTCCCACGAGCCCCATCAACCGTGTCGGCCCAACTGGTCAGGAATGTAGCCCTGGGCCCGGTGCTTTGAAAGCCGCCTCAACGCTTGTCCACGCGAGGGACCCACGACGAGGGGACAGTGCCCGGAGGCCGGAGCAAGGCCACCGGGCGGTTACCCGCAGGCAACCGCCCCCGGCAGAGTGCCCCCGGCAGGAGTCGAACCCGCAACCTGGTGGGTAGAAGCCACCCGCTCTGTCCAATTGAGCTACGGAGGCGAAGGCTCAGATCGGCTGAGTTTCGGACTCACCCGCTGAAGGTCAGCGTACCCCGTGTAACCTGGCAATCCTGCGTGTCCGATTGTCATACCGGGCCCCGCACGGTGGCCGTAGCTCAGATGGTTAGAGCGCCAGGTTGTGGCCCTGGAGGTCGGGGGTTCAAGTCCCCTCGGTCACCCTCAGTGTGATGTGTCGGGACATCAGCGACTCATCTGTCAAGACATCGTAGAAGTCCAGCCCAGGGTTTGCGGGTGGTAATCCCGCGCCCGATCGAGGGTGAGGATCCGTAGGGGTTCGCCTTCGGGCGTGAGAATCCGGACCTCGGCGTCGGCGATCATGAGCACGACCGCTTGGCCCTTGAACCGGGCTCCCACCCCGATGTGGCGGAGCTTTCCCTCGTAACGAAGCGTCAGCTTGCCGCAGGTGTCGACCTTGTCGTGGCGGATGCGCAGGTGGCTCTGCGCCGGTGCGGAGGGATGGGCTTTGACCTTGGCGTCATAGACCTCCTTGGGGATCTTTCTCCCGATGCCCCGGTGCGGACGGCACTCGTTGTAATAGGTGACGAAGGTGTCGATCTGGCGCTGCAGCTCAGGGATCGAGCGGGCGCTCGCTGCTTGGCCAGATACTTCTTCATGGTCTGGTGGAAGCGCTCGACCTTGCCACAGGTCTGGGGATGGTAGGGACTCGAGTGTTTGCAGATCACCCCCAGGCGCTCGAGCTCTATCTCGAGCGCCGCCTTCCCGCCCCGGTACTTGGCGGTGAAGATGGCCCCGTTGTCGGTCAACACCGAGGCCGGCGTTCCGTAGTGCTGGCGGGCGTTTTCGAAGATCTCCACCACGTCGAGGGCCTTGGCGACCCCCAGCGCCACGGCCGCCGACACACAATCGGCTGTGGTCGTCGATGACGTTCACGATCTCCACACCCCGATCGCCCGCGCAGCACCCAGTGGGTCATGTCTGACTGCCAGCACTCGTTGGGGAACGCCGCCTCGAACCGGATGAAACTCGACCGGGGCCGCTTCTTGGGCTCGGGGATGACACAACCCCGCCGGCGCAGGACCCGCATGATGGTGCTCAGCGACGGGGCGGTCCCGTGGCGCTTGGAAAGGTGGAAGAAGATGGTCTCGGCCCCGGCGTCGAGCCCCTCTTCGGCCAGCTGCTTGCGCAGGAGGACGATCTCGTCCTCGACCTCCCCGGCGATGGCCGTGGGCGAGCGATGCGGGCGTCTCGAGCGGGGCACGAGGCCTTCGTCGACCGAGCTCCCGGTAGCGGGCCAGGAGCCGGTAGATCCAGCTGGGATGGACCCCGTGGGTGCGGGCCAGCTCAGCGACCGAACGACCCTCCCTCAGGTGCGCCTCGACCAGGTAGCGGCCCTTGTCCATAGGAGACCCCCAGCTCGGTGTCGCCTATGTCTTGACACATCTGTCGCCTATGTCCTGGTTTCGGACACCCTCGGTCACCCTCAGCCTCGGAGCGCCCTGCGCGAGCCGGGGGTCGCCAAGTCAGACGGCAGGGCCCTCAGAGGCCCTACTTGGGTCCGGATCAACTCGCGGGCACGATCAGTACCGACCATCCCTCCTTGAGCGCACCTGCTCCCGGGGCACCTCGGGGCTTGCATGGGGGAGTTCGTTTCGCAATTTTCGCCTTGAGCCGATCATCGCCGCTGGCGACAGGCCACCTCTCGACCAGGTTGAGATTCGATAGGGAGATGGTCGTCGCCGGACGGCGATCCGCCATGCGTCCCAAAGGGCCTCGGCAACCTCGCTTCGGCATCCACGATGACGTCGAGCTTCTCGGCGACCACCTTGTCCCATTCCCACGAGGCGCGTTGTTACGCCAAGGACAGCTGGGAACTCGAGTGCACCATGCGAACACCACCCCACGAACTTCTGTCTGATCATGGTCCGAGGAGATTGCTGACTATTAGATGTTCACACACTGCGCGAAGAGAGATCCACATGGGTGTCTTCGCCCTCCGTATTGAGCGTCACCCTCAACTGATATGGAGGCGAACGGGAGGGGCCAGATCGCCAGACCGGGCCCGCTGGGAAGCCTCAAGAAGGCCTAACCACATTTCGAGCGCTCGCTCGTGCGCCCGCTTGTAACGGAGAAGCAATCCATAGTCGTCGAGCGCTGGGAGATTGGAGGCCGCCGCCCGCTCAGCCCGACTCGCCGCGTCGGTTCGGATTCGCTTCACCTTGTCTGCGGCACCCTCTGCGAGATCATGCACTTGCTGAAGAACGGCGGCTGCACTTTTGACCACCTGATCGACTTCTTCATGGTTGATAGTCGCAGTCTCCAACAAGAATTTGCGGAGAGATCGGACGTTGTTTGGTTTGCACGAGGCTGGATCATGGGCGGGGATCACGAACCCTGCTGCACCAATGGCCCGTATCACGTCATCAACAATCTCAGAACTCAGGATCGTCTTGTCAATCAGTGATTCCAAGTACTCAAGGTCACTTTTGGCCTCGAAGGGCCTCGAGTAATCCGACCACTTCGTACTGTGATGCATCGGTTTCATGAAGGAGACACGAGGGGGAGGATCGATCCTCTCGGTGCGGAGATCGACCAGAGCACTGATCGCACGGGTGATTCGGTGCAATGCCCAGAATTCATTGGCCACCTGTGCGACGAGTTCTTTCTCGTACATACCTACCGGCTGGAAGTGAGTCTCCAAACCCGCCAAGAAGGTCGCGTAATCCTTGGGGGACTCGCCACCTGCTGAGGGATCCGGGGACAGAATCCCGTGCCGGCGAGCATTCTTTGACGACGACTGCTTTCCCACCGTCGTTCGAGGTCCTCCTCTCGTCTTGGTCTGGCCGAGATCGCTCTGAGAGGCTTCGGATCTGACAGCATCGGTGGCTGGCGCCTCGGAAGCAAGTGCCAAGTCCTCATCATCCTCGGCGCTGATGTGGCCTTCCTTGCTTCCGTCGGGAACTACATGAGTGTTCTTCTCCGACATGGGTTTTTAGCCTCCTGGCCTGTCGAGCCCAGTGCCAAGGGCTCTAGACCGACTGTCCCACACAGCTTGGTAAAAGTGTGGGAATAGTACGAGACTCGTAGTGAAGGAGGCGGTCTGGCCTCACCGCGACCAACCGTCACACCTCCCCATTCAGCCCGCTCCCTCGTGCCACCATGTTGGGCATGGGCCTACCAGCACAACGTCCCCGCACTGTTGAGGCGATCCAGGCCGTCGACGTCATGCACAAGCTCGTCGTCCACCTGCGTCTGGAGGGCAATACCTTCGCCGAGATCGCTCCACTCACCACTGTTGGCGGGTCTGGCACGAGCAACGGGCTATGGCGCGCGGCGTTACGGACATCGAGCGCCACCGTGATGACGTGTTCGCCGATATCGAGATGGTCCTCGAAGCTCTGAGGCCCTTTGTGCTCGGCATCCCCGGACCGCCAGATCTACCTGAGCCAAACAGGGACCATCTGAACCCTTTTCGCAACATGATCGATGCCAAGGTCAAACTCTTGGGTCTCAATGCCCCGAAACAGGCTCATGTCGCACACGAAGACGGGGGACCAGGAGAGCCGAGTGAAGAAACGGCCCTCTTCCTTGCGAGGCTAAATGTCTGGATGCGCCAGACCCACACCTTCGACGAGAAGACTGGTTGGCTTGCTCAGCCCGTTCTTCCACCCGGCCTGACCGAGCGGGTGAACGTGAGTGGCACCGAAACCATCAAGAGTCAGGTCGAGTTGAGCCCACCCGGCAGGAGCATGTGGTCGCTGGTTCTGGAGTTCCCCGCCCTCGAAGTCTGACCCAGAGCCGGCCCGACAAGACGAAAGTTGTACACGCGCGAAGCGCGACCATCACCTGGTCTGTCAGCGTCGAGTGGAGTGGGCAGGGGTCGGCTTAGAGCCACCTCCCTCGGAGCGATACCGGGCGAAAAGGGGATTCATGCGACAGTCCCTGGACGGTGATACAGGGCGGGTCGACCGGAGACACAACCGCTAGCAAGCCGCTCATCTTGCTCGCGACGTGCAGATACACGACCCCACCGGGATCCCCTGCGAGTACCGGGCTGCCCAGCGTGCCTGGACTACTAGCCAGGGCCACGATCCGGATCGGCGCTTCCAGCGCGCGACACTTAGATCGAAGTTGCGGGCCAGATTTCTCCGGGTCGAGGTAAGCGTTTCCGGTCGCTAGTGGGATTAATGGTTGTGAGTCGCGATAACGCTGAGTTCGCCGAGTTCTTCGCGAAGAGCTGGGAACCCTGCTTACGGGCGGTGGCCGCCAGCACCGGCAACATGACGCTGGCCGAGGACCAGACCGCCGAGGCGTTCGCCCGGGCCTGCGCTTCCTGGCACAAGGTCCGCCATCACCCTGCCCCGAGGGCCTGGATAGTCCGCACCGCGCTCAACGCCGGGGCGTCCTGGTGGCATCGGCGCTGCAGGGAAACGGCGCTGACCAGTCATGACGTCGCGGCGGTTGACAGCCGGGGGACCGGCTTGGACGCTGCCGTGCTCACAGCGCTGCGCCTCCTGCCCGCCCGGCAGCGAGAGGTGATCGTGCTGCGTGTCCTGCTCGACCTAGACATCGACACGACCGCCAGGCAACTCGGCATCGCGCCGGGAACGGTTCGGGCCCACCTATCACGAGCCACGACAGCCCTTCGCAGCGAACTGCCCCTAGCCACGACCACGGAGGTCAAGCCATGAACCACGTCGAGTACCTGAACGACAGCGCCCTGAGCCGGGAACTGCGTGATGCCCTGTCTGAACTGGCTGTGCCCGAGCGGCCACCACTGGCGGCGATCACGCGTATGGGTCTCGCGCACCGGCGGTGGCGGCTCGCAGGGTTCGCTGGCCTCGGCGTTACGGGTGCCGCTGTGGGCGCGGTGCTGGTACTCGGCCTGACCGGCGCCCTCGGTGCGACCCCGGCCCGAAACACCCACCCCAGCCAGGTCGCCGCCCCCGCTCGCAACACGACCACGACCCTGGGCGTGGTCCAGACACCGGAGTTCATCCTCACCAGCAATGTCAACGGCACCGACACGCTCACCCTGACCATGAACCAGATACTCGACCCCGCCACGCTCCAGCAGGCACTTACGCAAGACGGCATCCCGGCCCTGGTCAAGACCGGCACCTACTGCACTTCCAACCCTGCCGCTCCCGACCCAGTCAGCGTCGGCGTGCTGTCCCCATTCCAGCCGCCGAGCGGGGTGCCTCACACAATGGTGCCAGCGCCCAACGGCCCTGCGCCCAGTGAGGTACAGCAGATGGCCGCCCACACCGTGACGGTGATTAACCCCGAGGCGATGCCGTCTGGGACCGAGCTGTTCTTCGGCTACTCCAACAACATCCACGCAGTGTTCACTGACCTCATCTACACCAGCGCTTATAGCTGCAGCAGCAACCCTTAACGAGTCCAATCTCCCGCAGTCAGACGATCACTCGGACCAACCGGGATCACCCTGCGCTTGCGTGCGGGTGCCGCTCCGTCTGTGAGTGCCGATCAGTCCGAAGCTGACGGACTCGCCTCCGACCTGACTCATCCGCTATCGCTCAGCGGACGCGAAGACTGCGCGGGTCGCCAATCGGCCCCGTTAGCCGAATCAGGTGCAACCGGTCGAACGCAGAGCAAGACACCGGGGGCGCATAGCCCCGTACATGAAGGAGCGGGGCCGGTCAACTGATCCAGCGAGGTCTTTTTTGTTCCTGAGAGCTGAGGCGTCGTCCTGCTCGAGGGCGCGCGCCAGCGATCGAGCCGGGGTCAATGTTGGCGGGAGCCACCGAAGGGCGTGGCGTTGACGCCCGGCGAGGAGCGGCGCATCCTCTTGCGAGGATGACGCCTATGTGAAGCGGTTAGTTCCCATCAAGGTGTGGGTGACTGAGTGGGGCACCCGCAGGTCGCCAGCCATACATTCGTCGATCTCCGGACATGATGGGGTTCGGCCACGTCCCAGCGGGCTCGATCAAATACTCGGTCCCGCCGAAGGTGTCGGGGGTCCACGGGGCTACCCGAGCTCGCGCTGGTGCGTGTCCGTCCGCTCACGCGGCCTGGTGGCATTCGAGACAGCGGATCTCGCCGTCTCGAAGCCCGTAGTAGACGAGGGTCAGGAGCTTCCTGGCCACCGCCACGCGGGCCTTGAATCTCCCGGCGTGCTCGGCGATGCAGAGGTAGTCGGCCCTGAGCTTCTCTCCGCCCCGGTATGTGCTGATGGCCTCGATGGCCGCCCAGCGCACGAGGGGAGATCCCTGCTTGGTGATGGGTCCTCGCCTGACCTTCTGGTCGGACTCTCGGTGTTTGGGGGTGAGCCCGGCCCAGGAGCACAGCTGTTTCGGCGACGGGAAGCGGGTGACGTCTCCGATCTCGGCCACGAAGATGGCGCCGAGGATCTTCCCGATGCCGTCGACGTTCTGGATGGCGTTGTAGCCGGGGTCGTCCTTCAACTGGTGGTGAATGTAGCGGTCGAAGATGTCGATCTCGTTGTCCAAGAAGGCGATCAGATCCCGCAGCGAGTCCAGACGTGTGGCATAGGCCTTGGGCAGCTCGAGTGCGTCGAGCTGGGCGGTCCCTCCCTGTCCCCGCATGTCGCCGAGGGCAGGCAGGATGCCGTTCTTGGCCATCACCCCGTGGACTTGTGCCTTGCGGCTACTGCGGTGTCCCACCAGTCGAAAGCGGTAGCGCACGAGCTCACGAAGCTCTCTGGTCTCGGGGGGAGCGATCCAGCCTTCGGCCAGCCGACCCAGCCGCAGCATGGCCGCCAAGTCCTTGGCGTCGCGCTCGTCGTTCTTTACTCGGCGGTGCCCCCAGTTGTTGCCCAGGGGGTGGGCCAGGTGGACGTGGGCGCCCAGCTCCTGGAGCAGGTCGGCCGCCCAGTACCAGCCGTATGCCGACTCGAGGACGACCTCCGGGTTGTCTCCCGCTTCAGCCATCGCCTCCGCCAGCTCCAAGGGCTGGCTCGGGATCCGGACACACCCGAGCATTTCGCCCTCGGCATTCATCCGAAAAATGGTCGAAGTCCTGCGGTGCAGGTCGATTCCGACGTACTGTCGTTCCATAGGGGCCTCCCTTGTCGCGGGTTGGTGTAGGAACCCCGAGCAAGCCATGTTCGGTTCCCACGGGGAGCGGAGGCCCCGCTCCTTCATCACATCAAATATGCGTGGCTCCCGCTTGCGAGCACGGTCCGCAACGCAGGGGTTGACATGGCGGCTGGAATCCTGCTTCATTATTGGCGGCGCCTGTTCGCGGATGACCTTCCTCGACTCACCCCAGCGGAGCCGCACGGTGAAGGCAAAGGGGAGCAGATCCTCGAACAGTGTCCGTTGTCCACCTCGCTCGGGTGGCTGGGGAGCTTCAGAGTGAGGTCGTGAGGCGACGTTGACGACCGACAAAGATTTCAAGCGCCTGGTTCGGGATCATGCCCGCAAGACCGGTGAGTCCTACTCGCTCGCCCGTCGTCGCCTCCTGTCAAAAACTGGAGGATTACCCGTGACACCGAAGGCTGGAGAGCTCGAACAAATCTTGGTGTTCTCAGAGGACCAAGCCCGCATACTTGGGCACGGCTTTATCGGCACTGAACACATACTCCTGGGACTGATCGCCGATGGACAAGGGGCCGCTGCTCACGTGCTCGCGGAGTTCGATATAACCTTTGATCGAGTCCGCGCCAAAGTCCAAGAAATCATCAGTGTCACAGGACCTAGCGGCGGAGGCTCCCTGCCTCAGACGCCGAGGGCAAAGAAGGTCATCGAATACGCCCGGCTTGAGGTGGTCCATTTCGGTCACATCTCCGTAGGGAGTGGGCACCTGCTCCTTGGACTCATCGAGGAGGGCGAGGGGGTGGCAATCCGGGTCCTCAATGACTTGAGCATGGATCTACAGCAACTGCGAGCAGCAACCCTGACGGCAATGGGAGTCCCTGACAAAATGCCCTGATCTCTTTCGACTGCCACTCAACGACCAACCGACGTCGATGGCCCGCGCAAAATGGCCTCTCTGAATGTTCTCGGCCATCTATGGGACCGAGGCTCGAACGAACGGGGCAATCGCCCCTGGGCCAGTTCCATACACAGATCGAGCGGGATCCCCTGCCGCGCGTTCACAACTCTCCAGTTGTGGTCCGCCCGTTGCGAAAGCCCTGGATCGCGTGCCGTCGCACTGCTTCGGTTCGTGTAAAAGACGATGTGGGACCCAATCCATGTGTTGCATGTGGTACAGGATTGCGTGGCTCGCGCTCGACGGAAATACCACGCGCCGTTGACAATTACGGTCAATAGCGGTTTGCTGTGGCAAGTCGAAAACGCCGAGCGCGAGAAGCGCTCCCGCCTCTTCCGGGACTGAGCGCCACCAGGGTAGGCTCATCCCAGGGGGTTGGGGGAGGTGGTGGGCATGGGGCGCCCGAAGGCTGTGATCACTCGTGTGGCTCTGCTCGGCGCCTCTGCTCTTCTTCTCGGCGCGTCGATGCTGACGTCGGCGCTGATCATCGGGGGCGAGACCTCCCCGGCCTTCGCCGACACCGCCCCCTACGAGCTCTACTGCCCGGGCACGCCCGTCGGAAACATCGTGCTCAACGACGTGGTCACCACCGGCACCCTCTCCCCCGTGAACCCGAGCGGAACCTTCTTCAGTATCGCCGGTTTTCAAGTGCAGCTGAACCTGCCCGCCGATGTGGTGAGCGCGCTGCAGGCGATGGGGGCCACTGCCATCGCCGGGAGCTACACCACCCCTCTGAGCGGAACGCTGACCGGCACGCCCGCAGGCCCGTACACCTTCGACGTGCCCATTCCCGCGTCGGTGCCCCCGTCAGGCCTTGGCGTCGACATCCCGCCGTCGCCCACGTCCGTCCCCGGGGGGCTCGAGCCTCCCGAGACCATCCCTCCCGACGACCCCGTCCCGCCCAGCAACGCGTCGATCTCGATCGGCAACCCCTCCTTCACCTTTGACCTCCCCAGTGGCCCGTCCACGGTCACGTGCAGTGTGTTCCCCGACGACACCATCGCAACGTCGGGCATCACGACCCAGACCCCCACGGCGACCACCATCGCGCCCGTGCTCGCACATGCCACACCTGGCCCGCCCGACATCGGAGCGGGGCCGTACTATCTGGCGCTCGGCGACTCGGTGCCCATGTGGAACGGCATCTCCTCGTATCCGTATGACATCGCTGGCAATTACTTCGTCGGCAGCACGGGCCCAGAGGTCATGGACCTGGCGTGTTCAGGCGAGACCACCACGAGCATGCTTTCAGGACCGACGTGCGCGCCGGAGCCCTACACCTCCCAGATGCAGGAGGCCTTGGCGTTCCTGCACCAGTACGGGAGCGGGACATCGCTCATCACCATCGACATCGGCGGCAACGACGTCGTCAACTGCGTGTCGAGCACGGGCATCGACCAGCAGTGCGTGACCGGCGCCGTCGCCACCATGGAGACCAACCTGACGTCGATCCTCACCCAGCTGCGTCAGGCGGACCCGGGGGTGCCCATCATCGGCATGAACTACTTCGACCCGTTCTTGGGGGACTGGCTAGCCGGCGGCGCGGCCCAGACGGAGGCGCTCGCCACTGTCCCGGCGCTGTCCACGTTCAACAGCGACTTGGCGCAGGTCTACAGCCAGTTCAATGTCCCCGTGGCGGATGTCTTCGACGCCTTCCAGACGTCCGACACCACTGAGATGGTGTCGTCGCCCTGGGGAACCGTCCCCGTGGCGGTCGACAACGCCTGCACGTGGCTCGACATCACGTGCACCGCGGGTCAGGTCGAGGGATTCGGTGACGACCCCGTCGACTCCGGTGCCAAGGTCATCGCCGGTACGTTCGAAAAGTTGATCGGGTCGTCATTCCCCACCCCGCCGACGACCTCGTCGACCTCCTCGAGCTCCTCAAGTACGAGCTCAGCCAGCTCCACGAGTACCACGAGCTCCACGACGACAAGCACATCGACGACAAGCACATCGACGACCACACCCACGACGACCTCGACATCCGCGCCCACGACGAGCTCGACGAGCATTCCCACGACGACCTCGACGACCACAGCCGCAACGGGTGCGAGTTCGACGACGATCCCAGGGGCGACGACATCGTACGCCGCATCGGGGAGCAACGGGCCCGTGACCGCTCCGTCGAGCTCCCTTGCCTTCACGGGCACCTCGCCGGCCATTTGGGCCATGGGTGTCGCCGGGGTGGCCGGCATCGTGGTTGGTGCGGCTTTGCTTCTCCTTGTCGACACGCCACGCCGCCTGCTGCGGCGCGTGGCCCGCTTCAGCGGGACAAGAAGTCGACGAGAAGGCGGTTGATGGCGTCGGGGCTTCGAGCTGCATCCAGTGACCGGGCCCTCGGACTGCCTCTGTTCGTCGGCGCCCGGCCGCATTGCTCTCGGCCGCGAACATGGTTTGGTCGCCACCAGCGGCTGGCTCGCTACTCTGGCACCTCGGGATTGGTCGGACGACTAGGTAGAAGGCTCGGGATCCCCTGGGGATCCCGGTCGTGTCATGTATCCGTCTGGTGCGGGGGAATGTGACGATCCCATTCGGGCGAACGCTGCCCCTGGTGTGTTGCCCACCATCCGGTATCACGCAGCGGGGACCTGGCGAACGGCGACCGTCATGGCACCGGGGCTGATCGGGCGGCAGGGTCGCCTTGCCAACAGCACTGGCCATGACCCACACGGTCGAACGGAAAACCTCCCCGACCGCTTAAGCGCGATTGAACGACTGAGCTGCCGTCAGCGTTCGGCTTCTAGACGGGGGTGGGGGGCGGCATCGCCTTGCCGGAACGGCACTGTCGACTATCGCAACCGCGAGATTGTCGGTACGGGATTGTGGGGAAACTTTGGTACAGTTTCAGCCCGGTCCGACCATGCGGCGGCGGGTCGTTCCTTGCAGTGGAGAGCGGCGGGTCGGAGCCCTTACTCGACGGCCAACGGGGGCGCTGTAACCGTCCCTGGCGCCCGGCAGATAGCGTCGCTTGGCGCTCCGAGAACGGGTGATCTCGGCTGGTCGGACGGCCCCGAGACCGAGCCAACCTGGGCACGCAGAACCGGCAGTCCCGGGCGGTCCGGTACCGCGTCCCGCGAGCGCATAATTGGGAATCTCGGGCGGTCGCGTTTCAGGCAGCGTCAGCACCGAACGCCGAATAGGTGCGGCGGCCCGTCACGGGGCTCTGAACCAGGTTCTCGTCATTCTGGCGCTGTGAAAGGGGCACCGATTAGACCGGATGCTCTGCAACAAGCGCGGTCCGTGAACTTGCGAGATCTGAAGCGAGTAGCCGTCAGTTCACACAGTGGCGGGGCCAATCGCCAAACGAGACTTTCGGATCTCAAGGACCACGTTACCGCTGGTCAGGTCGTCGCGCGTTTGTTCCGCAATGGGCATCTGCATACTCATGTCGACCGCCTTGTGACCAGATGAGACACACGTGGACCGGAGGAGTGGCCCTTGACCTTCGGGTTCCAGTGTTGAGGTTCCCCACGGCTCACTGAGCCCCGAAACGGCGGTACTCTCGCGGCGATGAGCCACGGGCCGGAGATCCGGTTTCTGCCATTCGCCAGTGGTCGCGTCGCTTATGCCGTGACCGGCGACGGGCCGCCGCTGGTCACCCCGGCATGGTGGGTCAGTCACTTGGAGCTCGACTGGGGGGATCAGGCCTTTCGGGGGCTCTGGGAATCGATAGGCCAGGGCTACACGCTCGTGCGTTATGACCGGCTCGGTGTCGGATTGTCTGATCGTGTTGTGCGGGACGTGGATCTGACACTTGACGGTGAGGTTGCGTTGCTGCGTGCTGTGGTCGACGACCTCGCCTTGGAGAAGGTCGTGTTGGTCGGCGGCTCGTCAGGTGGTTGCGCGGCAATCGCGTTTGCCGCTCGCTTCCCTGAAAGGGTGAATCGTCTGCTGCTCTACGGTGCGTACGCTGACGGGCCTTCGATTACCTCGCCTGACGTGCGTGAGGCCATTCTTTCGACGGTGCGCTCGCACTGGGGACTGGGATCGCGGGTGCTGGCCGACATCTTCTTGGGCGAAGCCAACAGCGTGGAGCAAGAGCGCCTGGCGCGCTATCAGCGTGCAGCGGCGAGCCCAGAGACAGCAGCAAGGTTGCTGGAACTCCTCTATCGGACCGACGTGCGAACGGAGTTGGACAAGGTACGTGCTCCGACGCTGGTTGTACACCGCCGTGGCGACCGCGCCATCCCCTACGACCTCGGCCGAGACCTGGCGGCGGCGATCCCGGGGGCGACGCTCATTCCGCTCGACGGGAGCGCCCACTTCCCTTGGGCCGGGGATGCGGGGTCGGTGGCGCGCGCCTTGCGATCGGTGCTCGCGCCCGAATCTCCGGCCCGCCTTGCTGGGGAGCCCGCGGCTGTGCTGCTTTCGGGCCGAGAGCGCGAGGTGCTGGCGCTGGTCGCTGCAGGGTTGAGCGACCAGGAAATCGCCGAGCAGCTGGTCGTGAGCTACCACACCGTGCACCGCCACGTCGCCAACATCCGCCACAAGCTCGGCCGTGGTTCTCGTACGGCGGCAGTCGCCGAGGCAGCGCGCCTGGGCTTGCTCTGAGGCCGATCACCCGAACGGGCCATTCTGTGTAGATGGCCCAGGAGAGCGATGCGGTCCTGCGGTGGTGACTTGATAATCGCTCCTGTGCAGGACGCCGTGACACAGGTAGAACCATCGGGGGGCTCGTCAGCCTGGGCACGGGCGTTCGCGGCCCTCTATGACCCGTTCCTGTGGGTCGGCGAGAAGGCCGGAGTGCGCGCCCATCGTATGGAGCTGCTCGGCCGGGCGCGCGGCTGCACGGTGGACATTGGCAGCGGCACCGGCCTGAACCTGCCGCACTACCCCGATGACCTCGACGAGCTGGTCCTGGTCGAGCCGGACGCCGCGATGCGTGCCCGCCTCGAAAAGAGGCTGCGCCGCTCTGGGAGCCGGACACGACTAGTCGACGCGCCAGCGGAGCGACTGCCATTCGCCGACCGATCGGTCGACACCGTCGTCTCGAGCTTCGTGTTGTGCACGGTCACCGCTCCCGACCTCGCCCTCTTGGAGATCGCCCGCGTGTTGCGCTCAGACGGGCAGCTCCTCTTCATCGAGCACGTCCGTTCTGACTCGCCGACGCTCGCCCGATGGCAGGACCGGCTGGACAGACCATGGTCGCGCTTTGCCGGAGGCTGCCGTTGCAACCGAGCCACTGCGGAGCTGATCGTGAGCTGCGGGCTCGAGCTCGCAGACGTATGCGACGCGTCATGGCCTGCGATGCCGCCGATCGTGCGGCCGCTCATCATCGGCCGGGCACAGCTCCGAAGCAGCGGGACGGCTGATACTGGCTCAGTCGTCGGCCAGGCGCGGCTGGCGAATGCCAAGGGGTCAGAGCCTTGATGGCCAGCGTCCGTGTCGGACTCTTCCCTCCAGTCGTTGATCTGAAGGGCGGCCCGGAACTGAATGCGATCCTTCGTCGTGTCGCCGACGAGGACGTTGACCACCTCTGCGTCGGCGATCACGTGAGCTTCTTTGTAGGGGCTGGCTCGGACGGGCTTATCGCAGCGACTTCCCTGCTCGCTGCTCAGGCCGAGCTGCCGGTATATGTCGGGCTCTACCTGCTGCCGTTGCGCCACCCGGTTCCAGTCGCCCGGCAGCTCGCAACACTCTCGCTGCTCGCGCCTGGCCGGCTCACGCTCGGTGTCGGGATTGGAGGCGAGGACCCCCATGAGATCGAAACCTGCGGCGTGGACCCGAAGACGCGTGGACGCCGGATGAACGAAAGCCTTCGCATCTTGCGCAGCCTGGCCGACGGCACGCCGGTCACTCTCGTCGGCGAGTTCTTCTCGCTGCAGGAAGCGCTGATTGTGCCCGCGCCGTCGCCGCGGATACCCCTCATCGTGGGCGGACGATCAAACGAGGCGATCAGTCGCGCTGCGAGGCTCGGTGACGGCTGGCTCGGGATCTGGGTCTCCCCCCGCCGATATGCCACAGTGCGCGACCAGATAGCCCAGGAAGCCGGGGAGGCTGGCAGAGACCCGAGCGGCTTCGAGCATGCGCTCAACGTCTGGTGCGGTTTTGGTCCCACCCGTGAGGTCGCACGCGAGCCGCTCGCCACGCAGATGCAAGCCTTCTACCAGAGCCCATTCGAGCCTTTCGAGCGCTACTCCCCCCACGGTACTCCAGAGCAGGTCGCAGAGTTCCTGCACCCCTATATCGAAGCCGGCTGCTCAGCGTTCAACGTGATCCCATGCGCCGGCGACGGTGAGAGCGCGATTGCCGCGGTCGGCGAGCTCCGAAGGCTGCTGACAGCGCCGCGAAACCGGTGACCGCAGGAGGACGAGGGGGATCGTGAGATTCGGCACGCCCGCCGATCGTTTGGTCATCGAGACCTGGCACCCGACTCAGGGGCTTCGTCGGGTCGAACGACGCTGACGTCGGGAGCAGATCACTTCCTCTGCACGCGGTCGCGAGCAGCATCATTGCGCTGCCTCGAGCACCCATCGATGGCTATTAGCGCACGTCGAAAACTGGTCGCCGCGCCATAACAGATATTCCCGTACGCTCCGAGACGTTGACAGGGGCAGCCAGTACGTGCCGTTCTCGCCGGGGTCTGAGAGGCATCGGCGAGGGCCGTAGGGCGACCGGTAGTCGGGGGTATGCGCTCTTTGTGTTTCCCGTTGCATCCGACAGGTTGCACCGGTTCGGGTAACCGGGGCGGTTGGCGACCCGCGCAGTATTCGCGTCGCTGAGCGATAGAGGATGGGGCAGATCGTAGCCGAGTCCGTCATCTTCGGACTGATTCGGCTCCGGCAGACGAAGCGTCGCCCACCCTGAACCGGGTGATCCCGAATGAGGTCCTGAGGGGTTGGCTGGCCCTGCCAGGGCGCACAGAACCGGCAGTTGCGGGCGGTGCACTATCGGCGGGTGAACGTGAGATGGGTGACGCCGTTGGGCGAGCTGACCGCTTCAATGTTGAAGCGCTGCTCGAGCTCCTGGAGGCCATCCCACAGGCGTTCCCCGCGTCCGAGAACGATCGGCACGATCGCGATATGCATGTGGTCGATCAGGTCTGCGGCAAGAAACTGGCGGATTGTCGATGGCCCTCCGCCGATTCGGACGTCCAGCCCGCCTGCCGCCAGCCGAGCGACCTCCAAAGCTTCGGCCGGGCTCGCGTCGATGAATTCGAACGACGTCCCTCCCTGCATCTCGATTGTGGGCCTCGGATGGTGGGTGAGGATGAACACCGGCGTGTGGAAGGGCGGATTGTCGCCCCACCAACCTTTCCACGCCTCGTCAGCCCAGGGGCCGCGCTGGTGCCCGAATTTGTTCCGACCCATGATCTCCACGCCGACGCCGCTACTCCAGTTGCTCGCGAAGGCGTCGTCGATGCCGGCGCTCCCTCCGTTCCCACCTTGCATCTCGCGGAAGGTTCTGGTGGGGAAGAACCATTCGTGAAGCCTGGTGCCGGCATGCCCGAACGGCGCTTCGAGGCTTTGGCCCTCGCCGGTGCCGAAGCCGTCGAGCGAAACCGAGAAGTTGTGGACCCGAACACTTGACATTGCAGTCTCCTCCCCAGGGTAGATGTCAGGCATTGCCGAGATAGACGACTCGGCGACTCTGAAACTCATCGCGGACCAGACCCATTACCCCGCACATGATCGCAGTTCCCGGTCGAACACGTGTATCTGGATGGTCCGACCGGGATGTGCCCCGAATACCGGATACCGCCGACTCGGCCCGCCGAGATCAGGACTCCGGACCGGGATCGGCACTTTGCGAGCGGGTCTGAGGATCTTGAGGGAAGGCGGCCGACGTCTATTGTCAGTCAGCTCGCTCCGCGAATGCTGACACCATCCGGGGCCGAGAAAGGGTCGATGGCGAGAGCGCATTGTCGAAGCTGGGTTCGTCGACGGGAGGGACCGTATTCATCCCGAGATGTCGGCCGGCGAATGGCAGAACGGGTTGGGAATGCCCCGTTAGATACCTACGGCACCCGCCAGCCGCCGGATCGACCCCTCAGTCCGATCGTTGCCAGAGTTCGCCCGCGGCGGAAAACTGGAGAACTCCTTCAACAAGACGCTGGAGCCGTCCTTCATTTCCAACTTCGGGCACGTGCGGCGGTAGCCGAGTACCCAGTCGGCCCGTGACACTCCCACTACATCGCCCACGGGGATGCGCCGGGTCCGAAAGAGGGTGGTTATGACTACCTTGCCGCCCGACACGGAGCAGGTGCCAGCATGAACAGCGCGGACTGCGGCTACGGCACAAATGGCGGCAAGAGTCGCCCCGAAGACCAGGCTTCCCTTCTCGGTACTGGCCGAGGCGAATATCGTCGTCGCCACGAGAAAGCACCCCAGGTAGACAAACCTGACGGGCGATCGCATCACAAGTGTCGAATCGGTCGAAGCCATCATAGGAGCACCAGCGAATTTGCCGAGGCACTATGACCCTGACCCCGATATGCCTGGTCGGGGACACGTGCATCATCCCGGGGCCGTAAGCCGACCTCGGCGATGGCTGTAAGCGAATCCGGCTTGGGCTCATCTGCGGACGGCAAGGGCGAGGAGGGTATCGACCGCAGTTTCGATCGGCCGGGAACTCCGAAGCACCTGACCGAGTAGGAGCCCTCCTTGGAGCGCGGCGAGCAGAGTAGTGGCGAGGTCGTCCGGATCGATGTCGGACCGGAGTTTGCCGTCGGCGTGAAGGGATCTGAGTCCTTCGCCGATGGCGGCTGCCCACTCATCGAACCCTGCCGCGATGAGCGCTCGGGCCTCGGGGTCACTCTCGGCGAGTTGAGCAGCGAGCGAGCCAAGTTGGCAGCCCCCCTTTGCTTTGGTGAGCTTCGCTGCGGCGATCACCATGTTCCGCCAGGCTTCGACGCCGTTCGCTCTACTGAGCGCCTGCCGATTGCGATTGACGATGGTCTCGGCTTGGTAGTCAATGACCGCCTGAACGAGATCGTTCTTATCGGGGAAGTAGTGGTACATCTGAGAACCGCTGACTTCCGCCGCCACCTTGACGTCTTCCAAGGTGGTGGCCGCCACCCCGCGCTCATGGATCAGGGCGGCAGCCTCCTCCACTATTCGTGCCCGGGTGCGTGCTCCCTTGGGGGTGAGCTTCGGCCGGTCACTCGTCTTGTTGACCATGTCCCAATACTATCTGGCGTTCTGGGTTTGACAACCCATTCCTGACCTGTCAGAGTGGGTTACACAACCCATTCTAGAGCGAGGACAACGCATCACATGACTGACCTAAAGGGCAAGACAGCTCTGGTAACGGGCTCGACGAGCGGGATCGGCAAGGCTACGGCCATCGCCTTGGCCGCCCGCGGCGCTCACGTACTGGTAGTCGGGCGCGATGAGCAACGAGCCAAAGACGTGATCGCCGAGATTGACGACAGTGGCGGTAGCGCAACGTTCCGGCTCACTACATTGAGCGACCTGAGCTCGGCCCGGGACTTGGTCGAGTGGGCAACGGAGGCAGGCGACGGTCACGTCGACATCCTCATCAACAACGCCGGCGTCGCCCTGCTTGGACCGAGCAACGCAGCCACCGAGAGCGAGTTCGACGAGACCTTTGCACTGAACGTAAAGATTCCGTTCTTCCTCGTCGCGTCACTTGCGCCAGCTATGGCCGAACGCGGATGGGGTTCGATCGTCAACGTCTCCACGATGGTCGCGAGCTTTGGACAGGCCGGCATGGCTCTGTATGGCGCCAGCCGAGCGGCTCTCGAACTGTTGACGAAAACCTGGGCCGCCGAATACGGCCCCAGTCGTGTTCGGGTCAACGCCGTTGCCCCCGGCCCGACGCGCACCCGGATGATGGAAAGTGTCCCCGCCGAGATGGTGAACCAGCTCGCAGCACTAGCGCCAGCAGGGCGCGTGGCGGAGCCCGAGGAACTGGCTGCGGCCATCGTCTTCCTCGCCAGTGATGATGGCAGCTTCGTGCACGGGGTCACGCTTGCGGTTGACGGGGGCCGAGCTGCGACATGAGTCCCGTCCACCAACGGACGTTTAAGAGTGAAACACAGAACACAGGTCACAACTATCAACTCGGGAGTATCCACATGAGCGCATACGTAATAGCCGAATTCACAGTCAAGGACCCAGATATTTATCGCGAGAAATACGCGGGCAACGCTGGAAGAACCGCCAAAGAGTACGGAGCCGAGGTTCTCGCCAACAGCAACTGGGAGATCCTGCACGGCGATGGCTCGCTCACTTCAGGGGCACTCATGCGGTTTCCCGACCATGAGACGGCCATCAAGTGGTACAACTCGCCTGAGTATCAGCAGCTGATCGAAATTCGAGGTGTCGCGATGGATGTTCGCTTTAGCTTGCTCGACGGCCTCCCTTCGTCCACAGAAGGTGAGAAAGAATCAGCGTGAGCACACCCTCAGGAAAGACAGTGCTCATCACGGGCGCCAACGTCGGGATCGGCAAGGATGTGGCCCGACAACTTGCGTTACGTCCAGAGATCGGCCGCGTCTATCTGGCGTGCCGAAACAAGGATCGAGCGACAACGGCAAAAGCCGATCTCGAAGCCGTCACCGGCCGACACATCTTCGACATCATTCTCATGGACGTCGCCGATCTTGGTTCGGTCCGCGCCGGCCTACCGGCCATCAACGCGTCCCTCGACGCACTGGTCATGAACGCTGGTGTAATCGGCAGCAAGACCTTGATGGAATTGACCGCTGACGGAGTCACCAAACTGTTCGCAACGAACGTTCTCGGTCACGCCGTTCTCCTCGAAGGGCTCCTGACCCAGAACCGACTTGGCGAAGTAGCGGTGTTCGCCGCAAGTGAAGCAGCCAGGGGAATTCCGAAGTTGGGGTTCAAACGGCCAGCCTTTGTTTCAACCTCTACCGATGAACTCGCTACCGTCATCGACGGCAGCTACTTCGCTGACACAAAATACGATCGGAACCTCGCCTTCGGTCAGGTCAAGTACATCGGGGCCTTATGGATGGCCCACCTGGCGCGCCAATACCCCGATCTCCGCTTTATCACTGTGAGCCCCGGCAACACCACGGGCACCGAAGCCGCCGCCGGCGCGGCGGCGCCGCTACGCTTTGTGGCCAAACACATCATGCCCCACCTCGGTATTTCCCACGCACTTGAAGTGGGCTCGAAGCGACTCGTCGACGGTGTCATCGATCCGACCCTGTCGAGTGGTGTGTTCTACGCCAGCGCGGCCAACAAGTTGACGGGTCCTTTGGTCGACCAAGCGGACATCTTCCCCGACTTGGCCAATCCGTCGTTTCAGGACCACGCCGACGAGGCCATCCACCGCTTCATCGGTCGCTCCACTTAGACCATCCGGTAATTTCGGTTCTGCGTGCGCTCGCTGGGCCAGCCCGACCCCCTGACGCCCCGATCGCAATCACCCGTTATCGGAGCGTCTGCTCTTGCCCTCAAACCGAGTGTGCGCTCTCAGCGAGCCTCGCGATCAAGAATCCGATTGTAGTGCGCCCCTCGGGAAAGGTCCGAGCGGCAGGACCACCCGCTATCGCTCCGGGGTCGTCGTTATAGGATGGATGGTTCCGAAGCTGAGACGGTAACAAACATAACAGTCGGAGCATTAGTTTCATTTTCGATGCGGGAATTCAGACATAGGGGCGGGCAGTGACACCGTAGACCATCCGGTAATCGCGCTCGCCCGAGGGTTCGAGAGCGGACAACATGCTCAGGAGGTTATGGAGCTGGAGAGCTGTGCCCACGGGCGAGGCCTCAAGGGCCATCACCGGGGTTCAGGCGGCGATACGCGTCATAGGCGCGCTGGTCGGCCAAGACGGCGCCATACCTCTCGAGCATTACCCGTGAACGCCAGCCGAAGAGTCGCATGGCGTCACCCTCACTCCCACCGCTCGCGAGCCACCGGTGTGCTGCTCCGTGCCTGAACTGGTGCGCGTGCAAATGTGGCACACCGGCATCCCGGCAGCGACGACGGATCATCTGAGCGATGCCGGAGTCGGTAAGGCGTCCTTTGGCTCCGAGCCAGAGAGCCGGCGACGGGGTCTGGTTGTGAACCTGACCCGCGATAATGTAGTGGTTAAGGGCTTTGCTGGTCTTGGCGCCGAATGGAACAGCACGTGGCCTACTTCCTTTGCCGACTACGTCAATGACCTGGCGATCCCAATTAATGTCGTCTACATCGAGTCCGGTTACTTCAGCCAGGCGCACACCACAGTCATAGAGGACCCGAAAGATGGCGGCATCCCGCCGCTGCACGAAGGAGTTCCCCTCCACACTTTTGAAGATGCGCCACAAGTGATCATCGGAGATAAGCGGTACAGGTACCTCGGGGACCGAGGGCGGCTTCATGTTCTTCGTGGGGGTGTCCGTGATTTCGCCTTCCTCGACGCTCCACTTGAAGATTGTTGGAGGTTCCCGTAGCGGATGCGTGCCGTCTTGGGCTTCCACCTAGCGAGCTGGTCGGCGATGAACGACTGAACGTGCTCGCGCCCGATGCGGTCGATCGAGGTGGAAGAACCCGACGCCAGAAGGAACTCTCCGAACAGCTCGACGGTTAAGACGTAGCTCTTGATCGTCTCATAAGACCGATTGCGGGCTCGCAGCGACAGGTCGAATCTGCGTGCCAATGCGAGGACGTCATCCACGCAGGCGCAGACAGCTCCGGTGTAGCGTGCGCCACGTCGGGCACCTCCTTTGTGCTCGGCCGGGCCCGGGGGTGTCAGAAGCACCGCCCGGGCCGTTCTCTAGCTCAATCTATCCGCTGTAGAACGGCCTACGGGCCGTCGCCTACAATCCCCGCACGCGCCTCTAGCTCAATGGCAGAGCAACGGACTCTTAATCCGCAGGTTCCGGGTTCGAATCCCGGGGGGCGCACGGGGACAGTGTATGACCACGGCTGATCCGCGTCCGATCAATAACGCCAGATCTGCGACCCAGTAACGGCTGATCGGCGACACAGTAACGGCTGATGCTTGACAGCCCGGCCCCACCGGCCTCCGCTTCCGGCCAGGAGCGGAGGAGGTGGCCGAGTGCTTGTGGAGCTGAGCAAAATGGAACAGCGTTACGACGCCGTGTTGGCAGTCGTGAGAGACGGCCTAAGCGTGGGCGAGGTGGCCCTCGCCTTCGGGGTCAGCCGCCAGAGCATTTACCGCTGGACGCAGCGCTACGAGGAGGGGGGACTGCCGGCTCTGGCCGAGCGCTCCCATCGACCTCGAACTTGCCCGCACCAGCTCTCGCCACCCTTAGAGGCCCTCGTGCTCGAAATGCGCCGCGTCCACCCGAGCCGGGGCCCCATCCGCATCTTGGACCAACTGCGCCGCCGGGTCATCGGAACCTGCCGAGCCACATGGCCATCTACCGCGCACTTGTGCGACACGGACTCATCGAACCGAAGGCGGCGCAGGAAGCGCCTGGTCACCTATAAACGCTGGGAAAGGGGACGTCCCATGGAACTGTGGCAAATGGACATCGTCGGTGGCGTGCTGCTCGAGGACGGCACCGAGTGCAAGGTCCTCACTGGCGTCGACGACCACTCGAGGTTTTGCGTCAGTGCCGGAATCATGATTCGGGCCACTGGACGCCCGGTGTGCGGATTCTTCGCCCAGGTCCTCGAGCGTCACGGGGTGCCCGAGGAGGTCTTGACCGACAACGGGAAGGTCTTCACCAACCGCTTCGCCTTGAAGCCCACCGAGGTGCTGTTCGACAAGATCTGTCGGGAGAATGGCATCATCCATCGGCTCACCGCTCCACACTCACCCACGACCACCGGGAAGATCGAGCGTTTCCACCGCACCCTTCGCACCGAGTTCCTCCGCGGTCAGCTGTTTTCCACCTTGGAGATTGAATCGCCCTGGGTTCGGTAGAGGCTTTTCTGTTGGGGATTACGCGACCCGAGGGTCTTCGCTCTTGGCACGGTAATGGTTCGCTTCGTACTCGGCTGGCGGGATCTTCCCGCAGGCGCTGTGGAGCCGGCTCTGGTTCCACCAATGGACCCAGGCGGCCGTCGCGAGCTCGACCTGTTCGATCGTCTTCCACGGACCACGGCGGTAGATGAGCTCGGCCTTGTAGAGGCCGTTCACGGTCTCGGCCAGGGCGTTGTCGAAGGAATCACCTTTTGATCCGACCGAGGTGACCGCGCCCTCCTCGGCCAGGCGCTCGGTGTAGCGGATAGCCAGGTATTGTCCGGGCTCAATCGATCGTGGCAACACCGCCTTGTTGGAGCAAGAGTAGATGCTCGTTGAAGGCTTCGGCGGGTGTCTTCCAGCCGAGGGTCTTGCGGGGCCGTTCGTTGAGCGCAGTGGCGACGGCTTCGATCTCCTCGCGCGTTCCATCGCGAGAGATCGGTGCCTTTGGGGAAGTATTGGCGAAGAAGGCCGTTGGTGTTCTCGTTGGCTCCGCGCTGCCATGGGCTCCGCGGGTCGGCGAAGTAGACCGGGATGCCCGTCTCGACCTTGAATGCTGGCGTGCTGGGAGAGCTCCTTGCCTCTGTCCCAAGTCAATGATCGGCGCAGCTGTTCGGGAAGCGTGGTCATCGTCGACAGCCAGCGCGTCCTTCATCGTGACTGCTCCATAGCCGGCAAGTGCCGGCCCGTTCTTGATGGTGTGCTTGTGTCGGTAGCCCTCCTCACGAGGCAGGTGGACCAGCATCGTGAAGCGGGTGGTCCGCTCGACCAGGGTGCCGATCGCCGAGCGCTCCAGCCCGATGAGGAGATCCCCCTCCCAGTGCCCGGGCACGGCCCGGTCGTCGGCTTCGGCCGGACGTTCGCTGATCATCACCTCAGGAGTGACATGACCCCAGGCCTTCTGGCGAGACCGGGCGCGGGGAACCCGCAGTGCCCGACCGGTGCGCAAGCAGGCCACCAGCTCACGCTTGAGCGCACCACGGCCCTGGACGTAGAGCGCCTGGTAGATCGCCTCGTGGCTGATCCGCATGGACTCATCATCGGGGAAATCGACCTTGAGCCGCTTGGAGATCTGCTCGGGGCTCCAGGCCTTCACCCAGCGGCGATCCGACCGATGGGGCTTGTTCTTCCCGTTCCACTTCGGACCAGGCGGGCCGACGACCCGGCCATCAGGTGTTCTCGCCTCGCCGGACAGTCGCTCCTGGACGTAGTCGCGAAGTAGGTCGTTGGTGGCCATCTTGGCCACCTTGGGCCGCCGGGCCCGTCGTTCGGCATGCCACTGCGCGGTCGACGCCTTGTAGTCGAGGCGCCAGGTCCGCGTCGACGCGTTGCGGCGGAGCTCCCGCGAAATCGTCGACGGGCTCCGTCCCAACCGCCGAGCGATCTCTCGCACACCGAGCTTCTGTGCACGCCACATGGCAATGTCCTCTCGCTCGGCGAACGACAAGTAACGGCCTGTCACAGTCGGGGGAAGGCAAGGGTTCACACCGCCAGCGTGGCGGAACCACCGGTAGGCGACGGGGGATGAGACGCCCGCCTCCACGCCTGCATCCTCGGTCTTCAGGCCGCGAGCGATCGCCGCCCAGAACTGGATCCGGTCTTCACGCCAGGCAATCGTTGGCCGTCCAGGTGACGGGATCTGCCCTCGATAGAGCTGAACCTCTCGCTGTCGCTCTCGCATCGTCGCCATGTGTCACCTCCAAAGTCGAGGTGTTGCGACGAACAATTGAATTCACCTTGACTGCCGCGATCGCTGTGATGGACCAGGTCGCCGAGGTCGTCTGCCGAGCGGGCCCAGATGGCCATCTCAAGGGCATCGAGGGCGAGGTCGGCTCGCAGGCTCTTCGAAACTCGCCACCCGACGATGGCTCGGCTGAAGGCGTCGGTGATGAACGCCACGTAGCAGAACCCCGACCACGTCGACACGTAGGTGATGTCCGCCAGCCACAACCGGTTCGGGGCCACGGCGGTGAACTGTCGCTCGACGAGATCGGCGGGCCGAGTCCCGGCGTCGCCGTCGGTGACGGTGGTCCGTTTGAACTTGCCCCGGCGCACACCACGCAGCCCCAGGTTGCCCATCAGCCTCCCGACACGGTCCCGGCCGACGTCGACGCCTTCACGCTGGAGCTGGGTCCAGACCTTGTCGACGCCATAGACGTCGAAGTTCTCCTGATGCACCCGGACGATCTCCGGTTCGAGCTCGGCATCACGGACGGCGCGCTCAGACAGAGGACGAGTGATCGCCGCGTAGTAGGTGGAGGGGGCGAACTGCAGGACCCTGCAGATCGGCTCGACCCCGAACTCCTGACGGTGTGTCGTGATGTAGCGAACTACTTGGCTGGGCGGTCGAGCTCCGCCGCGAAAAAAGCTGACGCCGATTTCAAGATGGCATTCGCCCGTCGGAGCTCCCGCAGCTCCTTCTCCAACTCGGCGATCCGGCCCTTGTCTTCAGTCGTCACCCCAGGACGGGAACCGACGTCGATCTCGGCCTGTCGGACCCAGTTTCGAAGGGTCTGCTCGCCGATCCCGAGCTGGCGGGCGATGCGGGCCACGACACCCCACCGCTCTCCGGTCTCGGCGATGGTCTCAGCGACCATCCGCACGGCCCGCTCACGCAACTCGGGTGGGTACTTCGCTGAGGGTGGTCTCTTGTCTGGCACGGCTCCAACCTTTCCAAAGGTTCAGAGCCTCCATGAAACCCAGGGCGATTCACCCTCAGGCCCAACCCGACGCTCAGGGGTGGGGAATTTCGATGATCACCTCTGGGGAGGTTCAAAAATCGCGGACACCATCATTGAAATGACTGAGGTACGTGTGGTGCCCATCAGCCAGACCGATGACGATTACGCCCGAGATGAGGGCCGTGGCTACGCCGACGCTGCCCAATGGCGAGCCGCACACGAAGAGTTCTTCCAAAGTGAAGGTGTGAGCGAGTTTCTCGGTGAAACGCCCGATATAGGGGATGACACCCTCGTTGTTGCAGAACGCTTCCGGCTGGTCAAATCGAATAACCCTGGGGGCTGAACTTTCGCCATCGACCACTCGGTATTCGCGCGTTGGGATATCAACAGTCGGCGGCAACGAGAGTCCCGGCCCGGAGGCCATCCGCCCATGACATCGGTCCTGAGGATTACCGGGCGGCTGGACCGGTCGAGTCCTCCCGGAGACCCGCACCACTACTTGAATAGCGCTCAGACCTGGCCCCAGGCGGGCCTCCGAGCGGTCCCCGCTCGCCGACACCCGGCAAGGATCCCCGGCGGACCGGGAAAGGCGGAGCAGAATCGTCCCCATGCAGGGCACCCTGGTGGTGGATGGGTCCCGCACGGCGGCCTCGGTTGCCTCGGTGACCGAGAAGGTGCAGCGCCGGGACCTTCTTCTGGCTCGACCTCGACGGCGTGGACGAAGAGGCCTCCGACCTGCTGTGCAACGCCTTCGGGTTCCACCCGCTCGCCGTCGAGGACGCCGAGAACTTCGGCCAGCGGCCGAAGATCGACGAGTTCGACGACTTCACCTACTTCGTGGTCCACGGCGCCCTTCCCGACGGAGCCGGCATCGTCGAGCTGCACATCTTCTTCACCGCAGACACAGTCCGTCGTCACCGTGCACCAGGGCGAATGCCCCGCCCTGGCAGACGTGCGCTCGGCGCATCGACCGCCGTCACGCAATCGAGGACGCCTCGCTGCACCGGTCGCGCTCCTCTACATGATCGTCGACAGCCTCGTCGACACCTTCTTCCCGGTGCTCAGCCGCTTCGACGACAAGATCGACGAGCTCGAAGACGACATCCTGCGCCAGCCAACCGAAGCACAGCTCGGCGTGCTCTTCGACATGAAGCGGATCGCTGATCGCCATGCGCAAAGTGGTCACTCCCCAGCGGGACATGTTCGCCGCGCTGGCCGTCGGGCGTCATCGAGCCTCCGGGGATGACGAGGGAGGGGAGCGGTACTTCCGGGACCTCTACGACCACCTCATCCGGATCGCGGACGTCGTCGACAGCTACCGCGACCTGCTCTCAGGCGTCATGGACACGCACGTCTCGACAGTGTCGAACCGGCTGAACGTGGTGATGAAGCAGCTGACCATCATCGCCACGATCTTCCTGCCTCTCAGCTACCTCACTGGCTTCTTCGGCCAGAACTTCTCGTTCCTGGTCGGCCACGTCACTGGCCGCGCCCCATTCTTTCTCTTCGGACTGGGAGTCGAGGTCGTGGCCGCGTTGATCCTCCTCTACTTCTTCCGCAGGCGCGGATGGCTCGGGGGACCCACGGCCTGACACCTCACGCGAACCCTCTGCCTCGTGAAGGACCGGACCAGCAGTGCCTACCGCGTACAGGACGGTTTCGGGTAAGTCGCCGTCGGGACACCCCGAGCAGCAGCCGGCAATGCCGATCGCAACGCTATCGGGCCAGCAGTGCTCCCAGATGCTCTACGGCCTGGGTGCCTTGGCCTGCGTGGGCGATGACCGTCGCGAAACGACGAGACGAATCTCATTCAGATGATGGCCGACAGAAGGTCTGTTGCCCGACGTTCTAGATGACCATAACCCTCTGCACGAGAAGCCGATAGCGATTCATCAACAAGTCGTAGGGCGTGATCAAGATCATCGTTGCTGGCACGCACCTGGAGCATCTCGGCATACGCGATGTGATTGCGTGCGAGCCAGAAAGTGGCACCCAACCTCCGACACGTATTCTCTGATTGGACAAAATGCGCTTCTGCCTCCTCATAGCGGCCGAGTGCACTCGCAAGCAGGCCCAGGTGGTAGCCGACTGGACCTTCAGATGGTCCCATGACCGGCGAGATAACCTGATCGGCGAAGGAGCAGAGCTCGTCATAAAGAGTCAACGCCGCCTCATTTGCGTGAAGTGTGGCGGCGGTATCGGCCCATCCCCCGATGGCGGAGATCCAAGTGCGGTCTCGGGGAAGAGACGCGAATCCAGCTGCTGCTGCAGCGTCCAGAAGTGAGTGGGCCTCCTCGCTTTGCCCAAGCTCGCAGTAGAGCTGAGCCAGTGCGGCGTTCACCACTGGCAACTCGGGATAGTCACGTGTGGCCGCCTCGATGAGTGGAATCATGTCTGCATGTTCACCCCGTCGCATGGCTAGCACGGCGGCCAGCGTTCCCCAGGTTGCCGTCACTTCATTGACTCGGCCAAATTCTGTGCCGACGCGAAGGAGCTCGTCAACTGTCAGCTGTGACTCGTCGAGCGGCGCGGTGACGAGTGTTCTGATGGCTCGCAAGAGCATCGCATCAAAGCGTAGAACGGGCTCACCGAGTCGGTCGACAAGAAGGAGCTGCTCAGCGAGAAGCTCGTCCAAGCGATTCACGTCTCCGGCGTCGAGACACCACTGCATTGCTCGGTCGAGCGCCAAACCACGAAGGTCTGGATCAAGAAGCTCCGCAGTGACGTCGAGCGCCTCCTTGGCCCATTGGCCACGGAGTTCATGGGTGTGGGGAACGAAAACAGCATGAAAGGCTCTGGCAATCACGCGAACCAGGGTCGCCGGTTCGCCCACCCGTCGGGCCATGGCGACGGACTTCTCCGCAATTGCGTGACGTTCCTCCCAGTCTGCAGACCAGCTGAGCTCGACGGCAAGGATCGCGAGCAGCTCAGCTCGGATCGCAGTGTCCTCGTCAGACAGCAACTCGAGGGCGGCCCGAAGCGTCTCAAGCCGCTCAGGGTCTGTCTGCCCCACTACGCTGAAACGACCAGCATTGTTAGCGAAAGCGGCACGAGCCAGTCGGTCAGCATCGCCCACTTCGCGGGCCAATTTCAGCGGCCATTATGAGCGTCTCGCGGTGACCGAGGTCGCCGACGAGGCGCTGTGCGGTGCCGAGGCCGGTGAGCAGATCACAATGGAGACCCGGTTCCCGTGGAAGCTGCGGGTAGAGCTCGAGGGCCTGGGTGAACCATACGAGAGCGTCGGCTGGTGCCAGGCGAGCCAGCGCTTGTTCACCGGCCAACTTCGAATACGAGAGCGCCTTCATGGCGTCGGCAGTCTTGGTGGCGGCGAAGAAGTGATGGGCGAGCTCGCCCGCCCTTGCCTCTCGGGCCTCTCCGCACAGTTGCTCCAAGGCCTCGGCGATCTTGCGATGCTGCCGCGCCCGGCGGCTCGCACCGAGGTCCTCGTACAGCGTGTGCTGGATAAGGGAATGGGCAAAGCTGAACCGGTCGACGACTCCCTCGACCTCGCTCACGAGTCCGGCCTCGGTGGCCTGATCGACGAGATCCAGGAGAGAGTCCTCATCGACCTCGGCCACCTTGGCTAGAAGGTCGATGTCGAACTCCCTTCCGATGATCGATGCTTGAGAGAGAACACGACGCACCTTCTCACCAAGGCGGTCGACTCGTTGGCCGACAACTTCGCGCACGCTCTGCGGTAGGTCCATCGTGTGGAGATCCGCGTCGGGCACCCAGCGGCCCGACGCGTCTTGGTGGACGAGGCCTGTCTCGCCCAGGTGCCGAAGGATCTCAATGGCGAAGAAAGGATTCCCGTCAGTCTCTCGTCGCACGGCATGAGCGAGGTCCACCGCGGTTTGCTCGAGCTCGTGGCCCGCCACACGCTCCGTCATCTCGACGATCTCGACGTCCTCCAGACCGACCATGTGGATACGATCGACGTCGGCTCGTCGAAGGCTCGCAAGTGTGTCAGACAGCGGATGGCTCGCGAAGAGTTCGGAGTCACGGTAGGTGCCGAGCATCATGACCCTCACGAGCCCGGCGGACTCGGCCACGTGTCGCATCAGTTGCAGACTCGCCCTGTCTGCCCAGTGAAGGTCATCCAACACGAGGAGAAGGCCCGTGTCTTCGGAGGCCACGCGGAGTAGTCCGACGACGGCGTTGAACAGGCGAAACCGTTCGGTATTGGCGTCCGCCCCCCGCATCTCAGGAGTATCGGGGATGCGCTGTCTCACCGCCGGCACGAGGCCGGCGAGTTCTCCGCCATGCTCCGCCACGTGACTCGTAAGCAACTTGTCGTCCGCGTGGATCACAAGATGAGAAAGAGCTTCGGCAAAGGGTTGGTAACTTTGACCCAAGTCCTCATCGCAGCGTCCGTAGAGGACGGAGACACCGAGTTCATTGGCATACTCAGCCACCTGTCGGCACAGCGAGGTCTTGCCGATGCCCGGTTCACCGGAGAGGAAGACGACCCGACGGCCGCCACCGGTCGCGTCCTTCACCGCCTCGGTGAGACGCTCGAGCTCAGTTTGGCGCCCGAGGAAGCCCGAAATGCCTGTAGTGGAGACCTCCAGACGTTCCGGCAGCGGTATCCCCGAGAAGGCTGTCGAGGGTTGCCAGCCCACAGTGCACACGACGACTGGGTCGGGCAGGCCCTTGAGCTCTCGGTCTCCGAGCACCGTGAAGGAGTGGGGATTTCGCCGTCGGGCCATTGCTCGCACGGCGTCGGTAACGAGGATCTGACCTCCTTCGCAAAGCGCACAGACCCGCGCTGCCTCCACCACCGGGTCACCGAAGTAGTCGTCATCCTCGGTTGTGACCTCTCCGCAACTCATGCCGATCCGGAGCCCTAGGTCGTGGGCAGAGCGCCGATTGCCCTGCTCTACTGCTTGCTGCATAGCCACGGCACACGCCATGGCCGCTGAGGCGGAGCCGAAGACCACCATGAGCCCGTCACCGAGGTTCTTGACCTCCGTCCCACCGGTCTCGGCGATGGCCTGGCGCAGGATCGAGAAGTGTCCCCGGCGCACCTCGTCGAAGGCCTCGGCCGACAGGCGCTGCGACAGCTCCGTGGAGCCCACCACGTCGGTGAACAGGATTGTCGCGCTCTCGATGGCCAAGAAACACCCTCCCGCCTGGGGGTCACCAGACTATGCGACGGACGGAATGCCCCGCCAAGAGGGGCCGAGACGTGCGTTCGAGGCTACGACCGAAGCTCGACTTCGGGACCCAAGGCGCTCGCGAGCCTGAGCCCACCTCGGGACCGACGGTGCTCCCGGCCCGCACGGAAATTGGGCCACCAGGCGGCCGTATGTCCATCTGGCCCGGCGCGCAACGTGCCGACAGAGGTAGTCACGTCGCCAGTACCCTCGGGAAGGGGTCACATTGCGGGCTATCGCTCTACCACCGTGACATGGCGTTCGCACGATGTAGGGGATTGGGAGAAAGCGCGAACGAGAATCTGTACATGGCGGCGTGCCTGGGGTGAAAATAAGGCGTCTACTCTCGCCGACCGGTGCTCAGCGCACTCGCAACCGGTGATGGATCAGGAGCTCGAAGGCGTCCGACGTCCCGCCCTATTGGCGTCTGTGAGCGATCCTGCGTAGCCCCGAGCCAATCGAGGCTGACACAAACCCAGCATTCCATCCACTCGAAGATTGCCACGAGGTACGAGCGGCTGCATCCCCTGTCGGAGGGTGGCGTCGTATTGCCATTCATTCGGCTTCAGATGTTCAGGCGTTGACCAACGTCCATAAGACACACATCCGGGGAGAGTCGGTGAACTCCCAGTACGACCTAAGGGAACGCAAGACCCAGGAGGGACGGCGTACCACACCGCCTCCTGATATTGTCACGGCATTCCGGAGGCCAGGTGCGCATCCTCATTGTTCACAACCAATACCGATCCGAGATGCCCTCGGGGGAAAACGAGGTGGTGGCCACCGATATTGAGGCGCTCCGCGCTGCTGGAATAACGGTTGATACCTACATCCGGTCTAGTGACGAGATTCCGACCTTTGGTCCATTTCAGCGCGCCACGTTACCGGTTCGTCCCATCTATTCGTTTGAGGATGCCCGTGCGCTGAGGGCTTGCATTCGGGAGACACGGCCCGACGTGGTTCACCTCCACAACCCGTTTCCGCTGATATCACCCGGGGTCGTACGGGTCGCCAAGTCTGAAGGCGTGCCGGTCGTTCAGACGGTACACAACTACCGCCACTCGTGCCCGAAAGGCGACTTCTTCCGCGACGGCGCCGTGTGCGAAGACTGCAGCGCGAAGCCATTTCCCTGGCCGGCAGTACTACACAGCTGCTACCGGGACTCCCGACCTCAAAGCGCAATAATGGCGGCGGCGGCGCGTGTACATCATGCGACTTGGCTGATGGTTGATCGATTTCTCCCGGTGAGTGATTTTGTCGCTGCGCACCTTGTGACATTCGGGATCCCCCGTGAGCGGATCGTTGTGCGACCGAACTCCGCCCAGTCTCGTGGAGCAGTACTCCCACCTGGTTCCGGTTTCGTCTTCATTGGTCGACTAACACATGAAAAAGGCGCCTCACTACTCATCTCGGCCTGGATGGCGTCCCCCGTATGGAAGACGCAGCGACTCGTTGTGGCAGGCGACGGACCAGAGCGAGAACTGATCCTCGCGGCAGAGCATCGCAATGTTCATTACGTGGGACAGGTTGATCAAGCACACGTCTCGTCGCTTCTCGATGAAGCGGCGATCGTTGTCATACCCTCTCTCTGGTATGAGGCGTTCCCCCGAATCGTATCCGAGTCCTTCGAGCGTGGCAGACCGATCCTTGCGACAGCGGTCGGTGCCCTGCGCGGATTGATCACTCCCAATGTTGGTTGGACGGCTCCTGCGGACTCAACAGCCTTCGCCGAAGCTCTTTCCGTTGCAGCGTCAGACCCAACACTCCAGAACAAAGGTGCGGCGGCACGTATGTTCTATGACTCCCAACTCACAACCAGCGTAACGACGGCGTCGCTGTTAGATATCTACGCGTCGCTCCGACGAAACTGAATGCGCTTTTGCGTTCCTCAATGGTCGCACTGCCGCGGACATTACTGCTCATTCCGAATTGGAATAGGACGACTATCCGAAAACAGCTGATCAGCGGGGAACGTGTGAATCAACCTCCCTATTTCGGATATTGGGGACTCTGAAGATGGGTCGAGTCAGACGTGGGATAGAGCCTCGAGGGCGTAGGAGGACCATGTCCCAGGGGAAACACAAGCAGGAGAAAGCCCCAAATGACAAAGTTGGGGGAGATATTGGCTTGGATCGTCGGATTGACGAAACTCGTAATCGGAAATACCAGAATTCCGAGCACAAGTGCGCACCACCGGACATTAGGGAGAAGGTGCTTGCGATAGCGGATAAGTCTGGCCATCCCTGCAAGTGCAAACGTCACCAGGAACGCACAACCGACAATGCCGACGTCGACGAGCGTCTCGAGCCAAGTCTCATCGAGGTTACTGGGAACACCCTGCCCGGGCTGCAGAAGAGACGCCTCTAGCAGTCCCTCCCGGTGGCCGCTGTAATAACCAAGTCCGACTATCGGTTTCGTCTTCCAAAGTGTGTCGGCTTCAGACCACTGGGTGGTGCGGCCAGTCAGAGTTGAAAATACACTCGCGCTCTGTTGCCGATAGAGGTATGAAGAGATCTCCGCATTTCCTGCCACCAGCAGAATGATTAGAGCAGAAGCACAGAATGCAATTCTCGGAACCGCAACCTGCGACCGGCGGGCCCACGCAAAGGCCCCGAGGCAAAGAAGGACGCCGGCGAGCAGAATCGCGGTGCGAGTTCGAGTCTCGTAGAGCTCTGCTGCATAGATGACTGCGAGCGAGACCCGAATCCATCTCCTGCCTAGCCGCACGGGACCCGTGTTCGTCGCGACGGCGATCAATCCGACCAGGCAAACCGTAGCGAGAATGTCTGTATCAATCTGAGGGAAGACCGTACCGAGCCGCGGCACATTGGGGGCGGAACCAAATGCCTGCTGTCTCAAGACGATCGCCTCGACCGCCGTCGTGATGAGGATTAAGTGGACCCACGACATCAAGCCAGCTATGGCTTGTGAGTAGTCCTCATACAAACGGACCAACAGGACCAGACAGGCAAAGCCCGACGCCAGGCTGATCGCCTTCAGCAACGTGGCGTGGGCGCTGATTGACCATGTGGTACTTAAGAGGGCGACGGCTACAAAGCCCACGAGACTCCACTCGGCTAGGCCAAAGCGGATCCTCCTCGGTCGGCAGACAACAGATGCAACGAAGAGGCAGACAAACGGTATGCCTCCACGGAGGATCTCAATGGTGCTCACACCGGAAACAGCTTGACTGGCGTTCTCGGAAGCCGAATAGAAGAAGGGGGCGACCAGCCCGATCCACAGCCACTTCCTGGCCACAGAGGCTTGATGCGTCACTACGACGAGGATACTTACGGCTCCGGTTATACGTCAGGTAGTTGACCCTCGGTCTGGCTTGACTGGATCGCCGAAGGCTCGAAAAACCCCTTGTTCGGAGGCTCTTTTCATCCCGAGGGACGCTCCGGGGCGCCCTCCCAGCCCGGGCTCAGCGTGGCGTGCCCCTTCCGCACCCCGTACCTCACCAACTCCAAGAGGCACGATCGAGCACCCAAGCTGCGGGCACATGGGGGTGGCCTCTTTGACCGACGCCTCTCGACAGCTCCTCACACGTCGCCCTGGGCAGTGCCTCTCGTGGTGGGCGGCAGACCTTCAATGTCGGACCAGCCGAGCACAAGGGATTGAGGAGCAGCAAGCGCTAGAGCGACGTGCCTAATATGAGTCGCAGGCCAGTGATGGGCTGGCCACCGAAGGCTGTGCCCCCTTTTCGCTCTCGTTGCAGCAGAGGACTCAGACGGATTAATAGCGCTTTGAAGATGCCAACGTCCAAGAGGCCGTCCGTCGCCGTACTGTCGAACGCCCCTGCGCCATATCGCACGCCATTTTTCAACGAACTTTCCAAAAGCTGCAACTTGCTCGTCGCGTTCAACACCCAGCGCGAGCCCCATCGTGAATGGGTACTCGATCACGACGAATTCGAGTTTGACTGTGTACTCACGCGCGGGATCTCGATTCCCCGAATGAGGCCGCCACGACGAAGTAGAGTCCTTATCCCCCTGAATCTCGGATCGATACTCAAGCGCTTCCAGCCAGACGTAGTGATCTCGAGCGAGCTGGGCGGACGTACTGCCTCGGCTGTGCTGTTCTGCCGACGTTATCAGCGACCTCTTATCGCGTGGTGGGAAGGAACTCCTCACACTGATGGCACAAGCGCAGTGACGGCAGCCCGCCGCAGGTACCTTCTACGGCACGCAAAGCGCGTATGGGCCAACGGCGAAGAGTCGACGACATCTCTGAGAACATACGGCGTCTCGCCGTCACAGATCGATGCTGGACTGATTGGAATGGATACCCTCGGTTGGAGGCGGGATGTAGAGGAGGCACGCAACGCGGGACGGGCCGCTTTTCGCATGCAGCACGGTCTGGTGGGCACTGTCATCCTCTTCGTCGGGCAGCTGACGAGGGCCAAGGGAATCCCGGAACTGCTAGCGGCTCTCAACGCGCTTGCCGCCGACCTCAGCCTGCCGCCTTGGAGCGCGCTCTTCGTTGGATCAGGCCCACTCGCCGCGGAGATCGACGCATGGGCAACGTCGCATCCCACGGTGCCCGTGGTTTCGACTGGTTTCGTTCAGCCCCAAGGGTTAGCGAAGTACTACGCGGTCGCCGACGTTTTTGTCATGCCATCGCTCTTCGACCCGTGGGGTCTCGTCTGCCTCGAGGCCTTGGTGGCGAGAATTCCCCAGGTCACGTCGTTGTTCGCCGGTGCCGCTGCCGACCTCGTGACGGCAAGCGAGATCGGTGTCGTCATGGATCCCAGGGATGCCCGAATCCTGTCCAACCACCTTGCCGATCGGATCAGAGCCGGTCGCCAACTGGTTCCTGAGGAGCTGAGCGACCACGCCATGACTATGTGGTCGTCGGGACTGATGGTCGAGCGCGCACTCTCATCGATCCGTGCGGTGCTCCAGAATGAATCTCGTGCTGGTGCCTCGTGAGTCCTGTCCCACCTCTACGAGGTGAGAGCCTTAGGTCGGTGCCTCAGGCCTGGTCGTCTTGGGCCCGGCATTGCCCTACTAGTCAGCAACACTCGTTGCCGCTCACCGAGGAGCACGTGGCACCATGAAAAGATCAGTGTTGTAGGAGCTCTCCGATCTGATCGCCGAGTCTGAGCGCAAGAGCAATGGCGGTGAATGTGGGATGTGTCCAGCCGGTGCTGGGAAACACCGCTGCACCTGCCAGATAGAGATTTTGGATATCGAACACCTTGAGGTTCTCGTCTACGAAACCCTCGTCTGAGCAGCGAGCCATGCGAGCGCCACCCATCTGGTGGATGCCATCATGGACCTCGTTTAGAAAGTCAGGATCCTCCTCGTCCAATCTTGGATCAAGGACGACGGAAGCCAGTCCCCGGGACTCGAGCTCCTGCTTCACCAGCCGGCCGAACTCCCTCATCGATTTGAGCTCACGACCGTCTATTTGCCAATTGACGCTCAAATGACGCATCCCCAGTGCGTCGATCTTGTCAGACAGCTCGATTCGACTGCGTGAACACGGCAGTTGTTCACTCGAGATTGCCAGCGTCACCTCTGCATCCATTGGTTTGAACGAACGTCGGTCGCGAAAATATCGCTGTGCCAGAGGGAGAGAGGTGACCAAGACCGAAACCGCATGGGCGGGAAGTTCGCGTGCTGACACCTCCACACCTCCCTCTCGTATGGACCTCATGAACATCTTCAAGTAATGCAGATGTTCGGTAAACCGGGTGCGATAATGAAACTGCGCGGCTATGTCCACCAGGCCTTGGGAGCGTTGCGCCCCCGGGGCGAGTCTGATTCGGGGATAGTATTTGTGGCCGCGGACGTAGATATTGTCGAATAGCTGGTGGAAGCGCTCGTGATCAAGAACCTTCACCGTCGCAGCGGTGCAATCCAGGTGATCGATGAACGGTGTACCTAGCCACCTCGACCCCCCCCACGGCGCGCTCGAACCATCAGCCAGCGGATGCATCAGCAGACGAACCATCTCGAGAGAGCCATTCGCCAAGATGAAGTGTTGCGCCCTAATTCTCACCTGCTGGCCACTCAGACTACGAGCATGAATTGCCTCCACCACATCTCGTTCCCCGGAGAGTTGAATCGAGACCGCGTTGGCATGCACCAGCACGCGCGGAACGTTCTTCGAACGTAACTGGTCGCGAAATAAACGCGAGAAGTTTCTGCTCTTCAAATTCCGGGTCATCACAACATCGAGATCGGGGCCCAGATCTGGAATATCCGTGCCCACTTCGCGCCATATCCGGGCGTCATCGAGCTCCACCTGCCCCAATCCGAGGCGGCGGTACGTTTCCATGAAATAGCGTTGGAGTACCGTTGGATCGATAGGCCAGGCTGCATGCCCGAGCCATGGGCGCTCATTGGTTACGGATTCGTCGAAAGGAAGGACCTGGCCGCCCCAGTAGGTAGTGGTGCCACCTAGCACCCGATAGCGTCCCTCCCCAATCGCCGCGAACGGATGACCGACAGAATCACCTGTATGCAACGCCTGGCTACGGCGTTCCAGGCCCGCACCGCCGCCTTCCAACACCAGTACATCCGCCCCACGCTCCGCCAGCTTCGTCGCCAGCACGATCCCCACCGCCCCAGCGCCCACAACGCATACCTTCGCGTCCAGATCGGCGCTGACGTCGCCCTTCTCCAGATCGAGAATCACCGGACCCTCCACGAGAGGGGCTCTCGTGCACGCGTGTAATCTCCCGGTCCACCCCCCATGCGAGACCACGGATGCCATATTGCGGGGACTTCCACGCAGCCGCGTTTGATTAGCAGTGAAACCGTCGGGGGGTAGCCCGGATTAATCACCGTACCGAGTCTCAACCTGTCTCGCCGCCGCTCCATGCCGAGGTTGGATGACGCGTTGCCCAAGCCCTTCGTCCCAATTATGCCACAGGGCTGATCATCAGTCGTTGCCCAACGCAGGCCCCTCGTCTCCATTCATCATCGACTGTTAGTACCGCTGACGCGCGGAGAACGATTCGGGTTCCCGGAGATACACCTGAGCCGTGATCGGAATGTGGCTCATCAAATGCGCCTACAACATCCCCGCATGGTCGATCTGGTGGCCGACCACGATGCTCTCCAAGATGTTCTCGGGTGCACCCGCCGCTGTCGTCTTTGCTGTTGCTGGTGTTGCATGAGTGCCTTTTGTCGACATGCTTGATACGCCAGATGAAATGACCGATGCGATGCTTCTTTGAACCGAAACCCCATTTTGAAGTGCTCTTACTGCGTGGCTTCCTCACCGGAGCTGGAGCAGGCAACGGCGTAGTGCGAGTAATAGAGCTTCTCCCAAACAGGTCGCACGAGCCGTGGCAATAGCCACCGGGTAAGGAGTCCTTTCATCAGGGCTAGTCGACCTCCTCCATCCTTCTTTGTGACGAAGCGAATGTCTGGGATCGAAAGCGGGGGAACATAGCGATGATGATCGATAATTAAGTAGCCTGCGCTCTCGACTAGCTGGTCGAACGACCGAGCGGTGAAGAACTGGACGTGTCCGGCGCGGTTCTGTCTACGGTCATGTCGAGTCAGCCGGTTCTTGACGCGTAGGCCAATGAGGTCCTCCAGTGGCACTTCAAATACGAACACCCCAGCGTTCAGCGACCGGATACGGGCCAGCAGGGTGTCGGGCTCCTCGAGATGTTCCAGAACATGGCTAGCGATCACGACGTCAAACGGTCCTGACAGTGACCCTAGGTCCATATCCATAAGGTCAGTCCGGAGGACCGTGACGTTTGGGGGCGAGTGGTCCTGAAGGTGTCTGAGGGCGTCCTGCGAATAGTCAACGGCTAGGAAGTCAGAAGACGGTCGCCGTTGGGCAAGCTCGAGGGTCAACCCCCCCGTTCCACACCCGAGTTCGAGAACTCGCAGAGGTCGGTCGTACCCCCCGATGAGATGCTCCACGGAGTCCGCCTTCCAGAGCGCCCCGATTGCCAGCCATTTGGCCTCTTCATCGACGTTCGTCTGGTATAACGCGTCGAAATGATCACGCCCTGACCCAACTGCCATTTGTCCACGTTTACTACATCGGCGTACGAGAAGCGACCCCAGGGGGGCCGTGATGCGGTGACGAGATACTTCCCGATCATCTGGACGTTTGGACTCGGTCGTCCCCGCACGAACTGGTGGCCCATACGTCACAACAAGATCCGGATTTTCACCACAAGCCAGAAGGGCGGCACCCGGTAGTCCCACACTTCTCGAGGTGCCCGTGACCACGATGACCCTCGGCGGTCTTCGACATCATCTCCACATCGGGGTCTCTCTCTCGCCCGACGAGGTCGAAGACGGCCGATGCATCTGTAAGGACGCGGTCGGCTCGGTTAACAACCACCACAAAGGCTCATATTCGTCCGTCGTTACGCGAAGTCGCTTGTGCACAGTGGCGAGTGCGACCTGAATCCACAGCGCGGCCGCCGAGACGCCACCCCCGATCACCAGGCCCCAACCGGCACCGCTCAGTCCATCGACACCGACGAGTACAGCGACTGCTGTGATGCGTGCACTCGTTGCCGCGAGCTGAGCCACGAAAACCCTGCTTCCCATAGCGTAGGCCCGCAGGAGCAGCTCGGCACCATCAGAAATTGCATCGAGACTGAATGCTACGAGCATGGGGAGGACGAGAACGGTAGCTGCGGTGAATGCGGTACCGAAGACTTTCGAAAGGACCGTGTGAGCTACGAACAGGAGAACGACGCCATAGACGGCGGTTGCACCTGCGATCATCAGGGAGTAGAGCGCGCTGTCACGGAGGCCAGAAGCTCTCGTGCGCTTGATCGTTCGGACCAGATGTGGCAAGAACACACTCTCTGCGCCGATCGTCAGGAGTTGCACGGGTCCAAAGAGGTTCTGCTGCACAGCTCGAAATAGCCCCAGTCCCGCGCTTCCAATGTCGGCAGCAATAATGATGGCAATCGCCAAGTAACCGAGCGTGAATGTCAGATTCGTGGCAGTGAACCAGGAGCCGAGACTCATCCACTTTCGAGCCCAGCGGATTGCTGAACGATTGACTCTGGGCATGACGGAGAGCTGTCGGATTCCGAAACCAGCGGCGACCCAGGCGGGAGCGCCCCACGCAATCAGTCCTCCCGCAACGGTTACCTTCCCGGTCGACAAAACAAGGGCGAAGGCGGCCAGTTGTCCAAGGGCCCAGATGCCGTCATTTGCGGTCGCCGTCCGCGCACGTTGTGCAGCGAATGACGCCACACGCCAAAACTCCTGCAGAGCCAGCCCTGGCGCCAGTAGTCCGACGACGAGGAACGCCTGCCCGACGCCCGACGATATCCCGATGATCACCGAAATGACGACGAAGACCCCTCCCACAGTGCCGCCTGCGATCAGGACCATCCCGCTCGCATTCCTAGTGATGTCCCGCCACTCCGGCCCTTCGAGCGACGCGGCTGCGAGTGTGTAGGGCTGCATGATGGCATTTCTGAGGAGACCCAGCGCGCCGAACCACGTAAGAAACGCAAGTGAGAACCCGCCGAATCCTGCCGGTCCTAACTCCCGAGCCAAAAGCAGACTGGGCACAAAGTTCGTGCCTGAAGAAAGCACTTGGTCGACGAACGCCCACGCCCCCTGGCGAGGCAAAGTGCTCAAGACTCAACCTCGCCGATCACTGCGAGAGCCATCGCATCAGAATTCGATGACCGTACGTAGCTCCCGGCTCTCGGGGCCACACTGGCCGACGCCAAGCAATGTGACCGCGGGCTCCTTCGTTCCGAAACGATCCGAGTACCAGCCGAGCACCGGATCTACTTCGGCACAATGTGCGCTCCACCGCAGTGAGGAGGCCAGGGTCAACGATGCGGAACCGAAGCCCTCGGGCGTCGGCCACGTGAGCCGTGCCTCGTGGCCCTTCAAGGCGACGGCGATTGTCGGCCCGAGGTGGAAGGCCATCCGCAACGCCGGCCGGCCAGTGGTCTTGACCTCGTCAACCACCTCGAGCCGCCGCCGTTCGGCGTCCAGCTCGACGCTTCGGTGATGGGTGGCGGAGGGATCGAGCGTCCAGTAGCCGGTGTGCTCGGCCGACCAGCGCGAGATCTCCCCGTCGTTGGTGGTGACGACATCGACCGACCGGACCGAGGCGTGGCGCAACCATAGGAAAGGGCCACCGGAGAGCGACTGGTTCTGGCCGTCCAGTTCGAGCGTGTTGTGGGCCAGGGTGGAGCGGAAGTAGCTTCGCCATTCGGCCTCGCCGTGGTAGCAATAGGTGCCGGGGTCGGCCAGGACGTCCACGCCACCGCAGCGCACTTCGATGGAGAGCGCGTCGGCGTGGGCATGGGCGGCGATCGCCAGGTAGCCGTGGGGCCCACCGTCGCAACGGCACCAGATCTCCGGCGTGACATCGACCGCCGTGCGAAGGATGGTCATGCCGGCGTCAGCGAAATGCGATGGCCGGGTCGCCGGTCTAGCTGTGCCCTCCGGAAAAGCGGGCGCAAAGGAGCCTAGGATCGCACTCGTGACACCCTGAGGACTCGACGGCCACCATGGGACAGCCCCGAAGACGCCCTCGCCGACTGCCAACAACGACGTCCAGCGGTTAGCTTGGGGCGCGTCGAGGACCAAGGCCCTCCCGTCGTCACCATCACCCTGGCGCGGTGCTCGGAACCGCTCATCGAGTACGGCGGCGACGACGTCCAGCATTTGGCACAGGCGCTGCCAGGTCCCTGTGCTCGGGGGATGCCCACTGGCGGCGGCCTCCAGGGCTGCCAGCAACCCGAGCTCGGTCACGAGTCCGTGATAGTCGAAGGCCAGCTCCCGGTTGAGCCCGCTCGCAAACGTGTTGCGCTGCAGCTCGCGTTCGAGCAGTCGTCCGGCATCCACCCTCCACCGTTCGCTCTCCGTGAACCACGGGAAGGCGCAGGAGGTCACCAATTGCCCAGCGGCTTCCGCGATCACGTGGTTGTTCGCCGACGAACCCCGGCTCCGGAAGGCATCCAGGTAGCGTTGGTGCCAACGCACCTGGCATACCGCCTCGTCGTTGTCCTCGAACAACGCTGCTGCCCCCGGCCATCCGTCGAGCAGGCGCCGCACCCACACCCAGGAAAGCAGACGAATGCCCAGCTCTATTCCGCTCGACCAGTTGACACCCGACAGGTAGGGATTGCGCTGCCACCATGAACGCAGGTGGTGCGCCACCATGTCGGCATAACGCTCCTCGCCAGTGAGCCACCATGCGGCGGCCAGCACCGTCAGGTGGTGATGCCGAGAAAGTTCCCAGACCTGCTTCACATTGGCGTGGTTGGGAGGGTTCCGATGGTCGATGCGAAAGGCATATCGGTCATCGGGAAGCGACGGCCGCTCACCGGGTCCCAAAACCAGTCGGGATCGGCCATGTCGTTGCGTTGGACTCCGAGCACCTCCCAATGACCCGCGAGCAAGTCTTGTGCCACGTTGATCAATGCCTGGCGAGCGGCATCGGGTGGGGCAACCACCTTCGACTTGTGGATCGGCGTAGTGAAACGCCGAGTTCGTCGAGCGGGCACCGGGGTGGTGGTGACACCAGGATGTACCTGGCTGCGACGCCAAACCTCCTGGCGTCCGAGATCCTCCATTCTCCACACGATCTCGGTCGGCGTCATACCGCGCAGGCGGCGCGCGTACCATCGCAGCTGTGAAGGACTCATAACTTCTGAGGGCTGCCCAGCGCCAGGCTCCTGGCGGCGGCGATCGTGGCGGCGGTAGTCGAGAGCAGTGATGCCAAAGGAATCGGCATGGGCCCATCGCTTGCCACGGCGTCGACAAAGCTGCCCAACGCTTCGGACTGCCCCTTGTCGATGCTCCGACTTCGTCGGGTTGTGTGGCTCCGACCCTTCCACACCTTGACGCGCGTAAAGTTCTCGAGACGGGCGGAGCGGCCGTCAGCGGAAACCTCGAAGACCTCCTTGGGGAGCCGGGAGTTCCCAGTGGTGACGTAGCCGATGGTTGCCACTGAGCCGTTCTCATAACGCAGCACGGCCTGGATTCCGTCGGAGTCACCGGCGGCGTACACCTCGGCAGGGAGATCCCCCAGCCACCACCCCACTGTGTCGATGAAGTGCCCACCCTCTCCGATGAAGCGCGAACCCTCTAACGCCTCGTTCCGATACCAGCTGTCGGGGGGAAGAGTGCCGGCGTTCACCGAGTAATGCACGACCGCCCTCCCCGTTCGCGCACCGAAGCGCTCTCGCATGTCGGTCAAGAGTGGAGCGAAGCGTCGGTTGAAACCGACCATGAGGCGGTCGTTCCCCGAGCTCCGGACCACCTCGACGATGCGAGCCAGCTCGTCCTCGTCAAGGGCGAGGGGTTTTTCGACGAACGTAGCCTTGCCCGCCGCCAAGGCCCGACACACTAAGTCGGCATGAGTGTGGTGGCGCGTGACCACGAAAACCGCACCGACTGAGTCATCCGAAAGGAGTCCGTCTACGTCGGTGGATGCGGTCTGGAAGGCGAATCTCTTCTGGGCGTTGGCAGCAGACAGCGACGACGTCGTGACGACGTTGGCCAATTCGACGTCAGGTCGTCGCGCCAGGTGCGGCAGCAACATGGAGGAGGCATAGTTTCCCGCCCCGATGAAACCGAGACGGACCTTGCTTCCGGCGGCTACGACATGGTGATCTTTGGCCGAAATCGTGGCCGGCGTCGAGATCTCGGAGTGGACAGGAGTGCTTCGGCGTGCCTGCTTCTCGTCGGCGTATTCGAACAGGTACCCGATCCCCTTCAGGTCTCCCGAGTGCAGCCGGTCGTAGACGGTGACCGCCTGCTCTAGTGGGAAGACACCGGCTACCAAAGACTCCACAGGTATGGCTCCTCGAGCGACGAGGTCTACGAAGCACTCGAGATTTCGGCGTTCGGTCCAGCGCACGTAGCCCGCGGGGTAGTCCACGCCGGCGAGCTCGTAGACGTCGTCGTAGCGGCCCGGGCCGTAGGACCGAGAGAACCTGACCTCCAGCTCCTTGTCGTAAAAGGCGTTCCAGGGCAGGTCCAGCTTGAGCTTGCCGATGTCCACCACTCGTGCCCGGTCACGCGCCAGTCGAGCCGCCGCCTCGACGGGGCCGGTGGAAGAGCCACCGGCCACCAGGAACACGTGATCGGCACCCAGGCCACCAGTCAAGTGGGCCAGAGTCCGCTCGATGCGGTCGATGCCCTGCGCGTCGGGTGCGTCGCACGCCACGGCACCGTTCTCCTCGGCCAAGGCGCAACGCTCGGGCGCCACGTCGAGGCCCACCACTCGCACCCCTGAGGCCACCAGGAGCTGGGCCACCAATTGGCCGACCAAGCCGAGGCCAATCACACAGGCGGTTTCTCCCAGCTGGGTCTCGGCCCGACGAACTCCGTGCATGGCGATGGCACCGACGGTGGCGAAGGCGGCATGCTTGGCGGACACCCCGTCCGGTACCGGCACGCACAGGTTGACCGGGACCCAGTTCACCTCGGCGTGTAGGGCGTACTCACTCCCGGCGCAGGCCACGAGCTGGCCCACGACGAATTCTTCCGCTCCCCGGCCCACCTCGACGACGGCACCGCACGAGGAGTAGCCGAGCGGTGTGTAGGAGTCGAGGCGGGTCATCGCCTTGGTGTAGGCGCTGCGCAGCCCTTGCTGAGTGACGGTGTCAAGGACCTTGCGCACCTGGTCCGGCCGGCTGCGTGCCTTGGCCAATAAGGACATCTTGGCCTCTTGCACCTTCATCATCTCGGTGCCCGTCGAGATGAGCGAGTACGTGGAACGCACCAGGATGCCGCCGTCCTTGCATGCTGGGACCGGAACGTCCAGCAGGCTCAGCTCGCCGGACTTGTAGTTCTGGGCGACCTGCTTCACGTCGTCACCCCGGCCGCAGCGGCCTGCCGACACCACAACTCGAGGGTCAGGAGTTGCCAGATCTGCTTGGACCGATCCTCGCGACCGCTGCGCTCCTCATCGACCAACCGTCGCAGGGGCGCCCGCTGGAGGAAGCCGCTGTCGACGAGGTCACCGCAGAGGAGCACGTCATCGACCAGCTCAGCCAGGTCGTGGGAGATCCACGCCCGCAGCGGGGCCCCGAACGAGGCCTTGGCACGGTGCACGATCTCGGCCGGGAGCCACGCTTCGGCGGCTTCTTTCAGGGGCGCCTTCGTGGTCCGACCACGGATCTTGTTCGACCCCGGTATAGAGAAGGCGGCCTTCACGACGGCGGGATCCACGAAGGGGACTCGGACCTCCACTGACGCCGCCATGCTGGCCCGATCGGTGTAAGCAAGGTTCAAGCCCGGCAGGAACATCCGGGCATCGGTGAGGCACATACGATCGACCGGATCGGCGAGCGACGTGTCGCTGTATATGGCGTCATGCTCGGCCACGACGTCGGCCACGCATGAGCGCAGGTCGGGACTGAGCAGGGCGGCGAGATCGGGTGGATCGTAGAGGGTATAGCTGCGCCTGAAGGCGGCCGCCTCGGGGAGCTCGCAGAAGGTGAGAAACCGTTTGGTCCAACGGGCATATCTCAGTCCCCGACCTCGGGCGACAACCGGGACACGGTCGGCCACACGCTGCACCGAGCCTCGGACCACCGAGGGCAGGCGGCGGTACCGAGCCGCCAAGAGGCAGGCCAGGTGCTTGCGGTAGCCGCCGAAGAGCTCGTCGGCGCCCATGCCCGACAGCACGACCTTCACCCCCGCCTGCCGGGCGGCCTCGCACATGAGCAGCGTGTTGATGGCGGCCGGGTCACCCACCGGCTCGTCCAATACGTCGACGATCCTGGGTAAGAGGTCGGCAATGTCCGGAGAAGTCTCGATCTCGTGCAGTTCGATTCCGAATCGTGCCGCCACCTTGCGGGCATAGACGGCATCGTCAGGCATCGCCTCGAGCCGGTGGTCCTCGGGCCGAGACGTGATCGTGTACGCGTCGACGGCGGAGTCGAATTGCTTGGCGAGCACGGTCACGATGCTCGAGTCAATGCCGCCACTGAGGAAGCTCGACACTGGCACATCAGACACCAGGTGGGCACCCACTGACTCTTTGATGACCGCCCGCAGGTCCAAAGGCGGACCTTCGGCCGCGTCGGCCGCCACTTCGGCGATGTCCCAGTACCGGGTGATCGTGCATGTTCCGTCAGGGCGGAACTCGGCCCATGCACCAGGCGCAAGCTTCTCCACGCCCCCGATGGCACACCGGCTGGGCGGAACCCAGTAATAGAGGAGCGAAGCCACCAAAGCACAAGGGTCGGCAACCAGTTCATCGCTGACGGCAGACACGATTCCTTTCAGTTCGGAGGCAAACACGACACCGTCCTTGCGCGTCAGGTAGTGGAGGGGCTTGATGCCCATCTGGTCCCGAGCCAAGATCAAGCTGCCCGTGCCCTCGTCGAAGATGGCGAATGCGAACATTCCACGAAAGCGCTTCAGACACGCTGGTCCCCAGCGGCGCCACGCCTCGAGTATGACCTCGTTATCGGAGTTGGTAGAGAAGCGAACGCCCAGACCGACGAGCTCCGACCGAAGGGCCTGATAATTGTAGAGCTCACCGTTGTAACAGAGCGTGAGACCTCCCACCGTCAGCGGCTGGCGACCGCCGACGCTCAAGTCGATGATCGACAGCCTCCGGTGCGCCAGTTGCACGGAGACCTGGTCACGTTGGTAACTGAAGAAGCCCTCGTCATCAGGTCCGCGATGGGCAATGCGGTCGATCATGGTACGGGCGAGGGCCTCGCCGTCGATCTGCTGGTAGCAACCAGCAATCCCGCACACGACTATCCCCCCGGTGCCTGGCTCGAGACCGACCACGATGCTGGCCCCGCGCCCTTGGTGAGCTGGTCGTAGACGCCCACATAATCGGCTCGTTGGTGCGCCCAAGCAAGGCTGTCTACCACGCGCGACCGTCCCAACCCGCCCATCGATATCCGTCGAGGTTCGTCATCTATGAGCTCTACCACCAGCCGCGCCAGATCAGCCACCTCGTTCGGTGAAGCGTATACGGCGGCTTCACCGGCGGAGACCCTGGTCTCATGCAGATCAAAGGCGACGACGGGAAGGGCGAAAGCCATGTACTCCATGGTCTTGTTCATCGTGGACACGTCGTTCAACGGGTTCTTCGGGTCGGGGCACAACCCAATGTCGGCTGTCGAAAGGATGCGGGCCACGGTTTCGTCGGACACTCTTCCTGTGAACTCGACGTAGTCCTCCAGGTCCAGCTCGTCGCGCATCGTCACCAGTTGGTTGAAGCTGTCCCCCGCGCCCATCAGCGTGAAGCTGATGTCACGACGTCCCCTCTCGTGCACGATGTGGTTGATGGCGCGCAGCGCCATGTCGACCCCGTCCTGAGGTGCCATCGTCCCGAGGTAGGCCACCAGGTGCCGCCGACCCCGCCGCAGCTTTGGTTCCGGAGGGCTCGGCCGGAGCCGGTCGGGATCCGGTCCGGTACGCACGATTGTGACGTCGCTTGCCTGCTTGCCACCTCGTGTTAGCGCGATGCGTCGGTACGAGTCATTGGTGGCGATCACATGGTGCGCCGATCGATGGGTGCACCACTCGAGAACCAGCAAGATGCGGTGGAGCACCCGGGACCCTCCGAAGCGCGACTCGTAGAGCTCCGGGCAAAGGTCGTGGTGGTCGAACACGAAACGAACTCCCCAGACACGCAGGACCAGTGCGATGGGCCAGAATATGTCCGGTGGGTTACACGCTTGCAGGACGTGGAAGTGGGAGCGTCGCCATGCCTTGGCTGTCAACCATGCCGTGGCAACGAAGGAATAGAGGTACTCCACCGCGAATGTCGCTTTGGAAGCGCCCGCCGCGTAGGGTCGATACTTGTACAAGGTGACGCCGTCCATTACCACCTCTGAGGGATCGTCGGGTCCCTTTGGACAGATCACCGAGACCGAGTAGCCGGCTGCGGTGAGCGCCTGGCATTCGAGCCACACTCGCCGATCGAACGGAACCGGAAGGTTCTGCACGATGACAAGGACTGCGCGTTGGGACTGGACGGTTCCCTCTTGTGGCGAAGACCCTCTCAGCGCCGTACGGCCGAGTGAGTCTGTATTCGGGGATGGCGCCATAGGCAATGCGGTCCGGTCCCTACGGCGCCACTGTAGCTCTGCTGTCAGGCACGCCCAGGGCCATCGAGGTCCTGACGCCCCTGGCCCCGTCAAGGAACCGGCCTCGGGGAACTGGCAGGCGCGCCGAGCCTAAAGCGGCGATGCTGGGGGCCGTCGTCGACCGGTTGAGCACGACGTTGATTGCGGTGCGAGCGGCGTCGTAAGTGGCCCCGGTGGCCACAACGGGGTGTGTGCCCAATGTGCTGTTTGATGGAATGGTGACGCATGTGGAGAATGACCCACTCGCGTTCGAGGTCGTCGAGCCGAGGGGAACCCCATGGCTATGAAGCGTCAAGATGTTTAGCCCACCTGACGCGGCCAATGGCACGAATTTCAAGCTAAAGCTGATTCTTGGCTGTCGTCAAGAATGACCCCAGCCCCGCAGTCGGCGCTTCTTGGGGACCTAACCTCATGCTCCACGAATACCTCTCCTGGAGCACCGCCGGACCCAGTTCCCAGTTCGAGTATCCGCTCGAAGCGAGGTTCCAAGGGCCGAGGGGTGTCACGACGACATGGGCCCGCTCCCGATTGTCCGACGGCAGGAGCCGCACTGATAGGCGGAGCGTAGATCCGGCAGCCACCCGTCCGAGTAGGTCGGCGAGAATGGTGACCGAGGATCGGGGCGCGATGTCCACAAACGTGCCTTTGGCCCACACACCCAACTCGGAAGTCGCCGCCATCGTGCCCGCGATTTATCGAACCCAATCAGCCAAGCTATGCTTTAGGGATCTGATCAGGGGGTTTGGACGCAGAATGTTTGGGTTGCGCCCCTGACTCGGAGTTCGCCCCCCGACGCTGCGCTTCGAGCGAGGAATGCTTGATGCCGACGAACACGACAACGACGGACATGGATCTCCGCTCCTTCCTGCGAATCCTTCGCCGTCGCAAGTGGTGGGTGATCTTATGTACTGCGTTAGCCATAGGCGGGGCCTTCGCCTACGTCTTCGCTGCCACTAAGGAGTACTCGGCCACCGCGCAGCTTCTCGTCGAACCACAAACGGGAGCTCTTCCGTTGACCACACCCGTCCAGACGATCTCGTCGACCGACGTGGCAACCGAGCTCCAGCTCCTCGCGAGCGCCCCTGTTGTCGATTCCGTGAAGAACCGCCTTCATCTCTCCGAACTGAACATGGCGTACGCAGAGCAAGGGCAGACCAACGTGATCTCGGTGACTGCCACAAATCGCGATCCCCGATTGGCTTCACGTGTGGCAAATGTCTACGCCACGGAGTTCGTCAACTACGAGACTCGTGTGACCCTGAAGAGTCTCACCACCGCCGAGCTCCAACTCCAGGCACAGATCAATCAGATCGAGCAGGAACTTGTCGCCACGAGCGGAACATCACCACAGGGAGTTGCGCTCGCAACTCAAGAGGCCGTGCTCAGGGAGGAGTACGCTCAGTATCAGGTCGAAGGTGCGGAGAACTCCGGAGGCGTCACGGTTATCTCGAGCGCGTCCGTGCCCACGTCTCCTAGCTCGCCGAAGAAAGTAAAGATCGTTTTAATCGGTCTCGCCGTCGGTCTCCTCGTGGGACTGGGAGCTGCCTTCTTGGCGGAGAACCTCGACGACGCCATTCGCTCGAAGGACGATCTGGTGCGCGCTGCACCACATGTTCCCGTGTTAGGCCTCATACCCTCGTTCGGGTCTTGGCGTGACCGTCCTGAGCGCTTCCTCGTCATGAGGGCTGAACCGACGTCTCGTTCGGCGGAGGCCTACCGGTCCCTCCGTACCTCGTTACAGTTCGCGGCCTACGACAACCCGATCGGGTCGGTTCTCATCACGAGCCCCACGGCAACCGACGGCAAGACCTCCACGGTTGCCAACTTGGGAGTCGTCTTCGCCACAGTCGAGAAGCGCGTGGTTCTCGTCTCAGCCGACCTTCGTCGGCCTCGACTCGCCGCACTCTTCGGTGTCGACGAGCGAGTTGGCCTCACATCAGTGATGATCGGCCAGCTGACACTGGACAAGGCTTTGCAGCCCGTTCCCCGCATACCTGGATTGACGGTATTGGGTTGCGGTCCGATCCCTCCCAATCCGGCTGAGCTCCTTAGCAGTCCCAAGTTTGCGGAGATGTTGAACGAGTTGAAGGAACATTTCGACATGGTTCTCGTCGACAGCTCACCTGTCATTGCTGTCACCGATCCTGTACTCCTCTCTCGATTGACCGATCTCTCACTGCTCATCGTGGCCGCCGGAAAGACGACCAAGGGCCAGGTCCGGCGGGCGGTTGAACAGCTCGCCCAGGTAGAGGACAGCAACGTCGGGATTGTCTTGAACGAGGTTGCACGCGGGGAAGCCGACGACGACTACGGATACGGCTACTCGTACTCGCACCAAGCACCAAACAAGCCCTCTGCGACACCAGACAAATCCTCGGCGACGCAGTCGCCTAATGGACATACCAATCTCTGGCAGCCTGAGAAGAGCCATTCAACAAGACGTCAGGACCGCCAACAGAGGCCCGACTGACGAGCCCTCGCCTGGCCGACCGCAGCGGGAGCGCGGAGCCTTGCGTAGCCAAGTTGGCAGTCCTGATCCCCGTCTGACATGGATTGTGGCCTCCCGAGGGTCAGGTCGCTCACAACTGACTGCGTGAATACAAGAAGAACCTTTACCCCATATGACACATTGGCCCCGCCGCCTCTTCTCCGACGAATGGCATGCTGTAGAGTTTCGAGCGCGGGCGATCGGGCAGTTTAGAGGCCAAAGACTTGGGGGCGATGAAGAAGTAGGAGAGTGTCGGTGGAGGGCGAGCGACGAACCGAGATGATGTCGGGGTTTGTCTCTCACACGTACCAGAGCAACCCGGCACTCAAGGATGCTGCCTCCCGGCGAGTCGGCACAAAAGCGGTCGACGTTACAGCAAACGATACTTCGCTATCGAGTGCCAAGCCCGAGACGAACGCTGTGCCGGACGGGCCTCACGTCGCACCGGCGCCGGCTCAAGTGCCCGACACCGCCAGTGAATTCGCCATGCAGCACCGAGGTCACGGGTTGACGGGATTGGCCGCCGATGCGATGGCGCTGGCCGTTGCGGCTGGCGGGGCGGCCGCGGCCTGGACCCTGCTCCACGTCCATTCAACCGTGCATGCCGAGAGCTTCGTCTTCTCGACGACCTTGCTCCGACTCGTCGTGTCTGTGCCCCTGATGGCCTTCGTGCTCGCCGGATCGGGTTCGCATTGGCGGCTCCGCACCTCGGTGGGTGAGCAGCTGGTGACCATCGTCCCCGCATTGGCGGTTGGTGGACTGATCACCTTGGCAGGCTGGCGACTGGCCTCTGGTGCCGGCCTTGTCCAGGCCCCTGCGTCCGATGCTCTCTTGTTGATGTGTGCCATCGGCCTTTTCACCGTCGGCATAGTTCGCCTGGCCCATCACGGGCGCCCGCATCAGGAGGGACGACACGCCCGCCGGGTCCTTCTCGTCGGCAGCGGTCAAGTCGCTGCTCGCGTGACCGAGCAGTTCACTAGCAGCGGTGAGGTTGAAGTCATCGGTTTCGTCGATGACGACCCCGCCGATGGCACCGGATGCATGGGCAAGCTGCGAGAGCTCACTCTCGTTTGCGAACGCGAAGCGGTCGACCATGTAGTCGTGTGCTTCTCCCGTTCCCAACCCGAGGAGCTCATCGAAGCACTTCGCCCAATGCAAGGTCGCATACCCATCACCGTCGTTCCCAGGTTGTTTGACGTGCTTCCGGTATCAGCCCGCCTTCACGATCTCGGCTCGGGTCTCACCGGAATCAGCGTTCCTCCGGCCACCATGGGCTGGGGGCCACGGGCTGCCAAGCGCGCTATGGATCTAGTAGGAGCGAGTATCGCCCTGCTGCTCCTTTGTCCCATATTTGTGGTGGTGGTCATTGCCATAAAAGCGACCTCCAAGGGCCCTGTCATCTTCCGCCAGGTGCGTGTCGGGAAGAACTGTCAACCGTTCCGCATGCTCAAATTTCGATCCATGCGCGTTGAACATTCGGTCATACATCCGACCCGTCTTGCGGGCGAAACGGCCCAAGGTCCATTCGCAAAGCTCAAGGACGACCCCCGAGTGTCGGGGGTAGGCCGCCTGCTCCGGCGCACCAGTCTGGACGAGCTACCCCAGCTGTGGAACGTAATTCGTGGCGACATGTCGCTCGTGGGTCCGAGACCTTTCATCCCCGAAGACGACGCGTGGATCACGGACTGGGCGAAGAGGCGATACTCGGTGCGACCCGGGATCACCGGGTTGTGGCAAGTGTCAGGGCGTAACAATCTGACCTTCGACGAGATGTGTCGGTTGGACGGTCTGTACGTCAGTTGCTGGTCTCCCGGTCTCGATGTCTCGATTCTCTTGCGCACGCTACAGACCGTTCTGGCGAGATCGGGCGCGTACTGACCCTTTCCCATACGAGCATGATGGTAAGACTTGCCTCACCAGGCGCCTGGGACGGCTGAGATATCTTTTTTGTCGTGCGAACCAGATGGCGGGTCTTCTGGTTGATCGTGTTGGCGGTCGGGGTGATGTTCGTTGCACTCACTGCGAGACTCTTCGTCTGGCCGCAGACCAATGCACCGCGTCGAGCTGGAGCCATCGTTGTACTGGGCTCGGACGCCGTCAACGAGAGGCTGAGGGTGGAGGAAGGAGAGAAGTTGTTCAAGGCTGGCGACGCCCCGGTTCTGGCGATCTCCGCCGCCGGCCGACGCTGTCCGATCAACGTGACCACCAAAATGGCCACATGTTTTTCCCCAACTCCAGCTACCACGCAAGGTGAGGCACGCTTTATCGGACAAATGGCCCGAATGCACCACTTGCGTTCGGTCATCGTCGTCGCGGGAAGGCCCCAGGTAACACGGGCTCGACTCCGAATCGAACGCTGCTTTACGGGCTCAATCGAGGTCGTGGGGGTAAATCCACCGTCGTTCGAACAGTGGGTCTATCAGGTTGCCTACGAATGGGGCTCGACCATAAAGGCACTGACGATCCAACGAGGCTGTTGACGGGCCACGCATACGCTCCCAAGCACCGGACGAGCGTGGGCCGCTCCCAGCGCTAGATCGGATTGAGGGAGCCCGAGCAGGTGTGGGAGGTTGGAGAAGGGCGTGTCGACAGGCCGAGCTCTGCTTGGTGGCCGCGTGACCGACCGTCGCCGCCACCACCCGCCCGCGCATCCCGGCGGGAAGGCCACCGTCACCGGCCGGCCGAGGCCATCACCCTGGGCGCGAGGTGGCGCGCGCGGTACTGTTCGGGAAGCGAGTCCAGCGGGGAGGCAATCGCTGGACCGAACCCTCTAAGGCTGCGCACTGGGCAGGCCACGATCCTCACAGGCTTCTGACAGGAACGGGTGGGACGGTGCCGTGAGGCCGTGTGCATCACCTACGCTGACGCTCGGACATGAAAGGAGCCGCCTTCGTGTTCTCCCTTGGCTACGTATGGCACGAGCTGCGCCGGCGTTGGAGCCGGACGTTCGTCACCGGCCTCGGGTTGGCCATGGGCGTCGGGCTTGTCATGGGCATCGTGGGAGTCTCCAACGGCCTCTCCAACGCCCAGGGACAGGTCCTTTCCCCGCTGTCGAGCGTAGGGACCAGCGTTCTGGTCGAGCGGACGGTGGGTGTGGCCAATACATCAGCGTCTTCGACTACGACGACCACCGTGCCCGGGTTCGGCGGTGGCGGAGGCGGAGGCGGTGGCAGAGTCGGGTTCTTCGCCGGTCGCGGGGCTGCGGCCGCCAACGCGTCTGACAGCACCGCACTAGACAGCAACAACTCGTCGGTCCTCACCGACCTCGCCAAACTTGGGCCCCCGGGCACCCAGTTCAGCAACGACTTCTTCGTGAACGGGACGCTCATCACCTTCCCGCAGCTGGCCGTCTCGGACGTGGCCGAGATCAAGGGGGTGGACTCCGCCGTGCCGGCCCTTTCTCTGCAGGCGCTGCACGAGACGGGCACGGTGCCCACCATTACCGACAAAGTCACGACCGGTGGCCAGACCCTGACCCAGACCTTCAAGCTGCCCCCGGCCACGGCGGCGCAGGTGGCGGCGGTCGAGGCGTGTCTGGAGAAGAGCGGCGTGATCCCCACGCCCGCCGGCGGCAGCGGCTCCTTGCCAAGCGGGTCCACGCTAACCCTGAGCCCAACCGTCGTCGCTACCCTCATCGGCCGTGAGGTCGACGCCTTTGGCGCCGCCTTCACGCAGTGCCTGCCGGCCAGCTTGCAGCAATACGTGGCCTCGGTCGTAGTGCCCCAGCAGACCATCACCAAGGTCCTCAACCCGCCGACGACCAACACGTCGACCAGCAGCTACACGGTGGCCGGGGTTGACCCGACGAACTCGAGCTCGGGGCTCGTCACCAAGGCCCAGCTCGTCTCCGGTACCTGGTTCACCGCCGCGCCGGCCCACGAGATCCTGGTGTCAACCGCCTACGCCAGCACCAACAAGATCAAGGTGGGCCAGACCTGGACGATCAACAAGACCGGCTACAAGGTCGTGGGGTTGGTGGACCCGACCCTCACCGGCGACACCTCGGACATCTATTTCGACCTGGCCACGCTGCAGTCGGCGTCTTCGCAGCCGGCCCGGATCAACGAGGTACTGGTCAAGGTCAACAGGTCCACCGACGTGAACGCCGTGGCCACGGCCATCAAGAAGGAGCTGCCCGGTGCGACGATCCTCACCTCCAAGCAGCTCGTGGGCCAGGTCAACGGCAGCCTGTTGAATGCCAAGAAACTGGCTTCTGACCTCGGGGTGGCCCTCGGGATCATCATCCTCATCGCCGCCCTGCTCATCGCCGCCCTGCTCACGCTGTCGTCCATCGCCAAGCGGGTCCGAGAGATCGGCACGCTGCGCGCCATCGGCTGGTCCAGGGGGCGGGTGGTCGGCCAGATCCTGGCCGAGATGCTGGGAATCGGGGTAGTGGGCGCCGCCCTCGGAATACTGATCGGCTTGGGGGTGTGCCTCGCGGTCAACACCTTCGGTCCGACCCTCACCTACAGCACCGCCGGCGTCGTGGTCGGCTCGTCGTCGGCGAGCAACCTTCTCCACGCCACCACGGCGGCGGCTGCGTCGGTGGGCAAGACCGTCAAACTGCACACGTCGATCTCGGTGCTGACCGTCGTCGCCGCTGCGGTTATCGCGATCCTCGGCGCTCTGCTGGCCGGCCTGGCCGGGGCGTGGCGGGCGGCTCGGTTGTCTCCCACCACCGCACTCCGTGACCTCGGGTGACAGTGCGCACCACGACGCTTGATGAGAAGGCCAGCGAGTAGAGCAGATTGGCTCGTCCGCGCAGCCTCGGAAATCTGCTCCTCGTGCCCTATGCGGCCATCAACCCCCAGGGTTTGCGATCGTTCGTGGTTAGCACGATCGCTTCTTGCCGAGATGGGGGTGATGTCTCCACGGGCGGCACGCCCTCGAAGCTGCTCTGTCTCACGAAGCGTACATCTGGGATCACGGTTCGCGGTTCCTCAATACTGAGGATGGCATGTGAACGAAAAGGGAGAGAAAGGTGTAACCCATTGACGTGCTTCTGGGCGGACGAGCCGGGCTGAACCGAAATCGCTACCGGGGGTTGTGCATCCTTCGTGTCAAATGGTTCGAAACCCAGGAACAGCCTAATCCCCACCTCGAGGAACCGAATTCCGGCAAACGACCAAGGCGGGATTGATCGATGAGTCGAAACCTGACAGACATGTTCGCTACCAGGACCGCAATGCGTCGCGCTGGGTTGGGCTTGTCGCTGCTCCTTGGATTCAGCGGTTCGGCCATCATGGGAATTGGTGTGGCGACAGCCAGCGGGGCCGCCCCGGCTGTGACGGCAAGCCTTGTCTCGCCGTTGGCCGGTAACGGTAACGGCAATGGGTACGGTCATGGTGGCGGCCCTCCAACGACCTATATGACCCCGTCGACGACGTCGACGACCTATATGACCCCGTCGACCACTTCCACGACGGCGTCGTCGACCACGACCACCACGACAACGCCGGCGACGACCACGACGGTCTCGTCCACCACCACAACGACCCGGGCCGCAACAACAAGTGCCGGCAGCTCTTCGCCCACGACCGCGGTGAGCGCCTCCTCCAGCGCCCTGGCATTTACCGGACCGGGGAAGAGCCTGCTATGGATGGTCCTCGTCGGCGTCGTATTGATCGTGATCGGCGCGGCGACGTTCGTCCTCGTCGACGCTCCCCGCCGCCTCTTGGTGTTCCTCGGTCACCAGAACCAACCCCGCTGGCGACGCCACTCCGAGCCCCGTGATGGGGCCACAACGATCTGGTGTCAAGAGACGGTCGCGGCACCATCAGACCTGTGGCACGGAACTGGCCCTCCCGGACTGTGGCAGCAATGCGCTGGTCCGGAAGCTGACGATCAGAGGCCTACCTGAGGGAGGCTGGGCCGGGTCAAGCCCTCACGAGCCCCACTCGGCCTTGGCCGGTACCAGGGAAGGGCCGATCGGCCACCGACCGGAGGGGCCGTTACGGCCGCACATAGGCGTAGATGGGCATGTCGTTGTAGCTCGAGGAGTCCACGGGTAGGAAGGGGCCGTTGAACGTCACGGCGTCCTGCCCGTTGGGCTCTGGCCCCGAGTCGCCGTCGACGGTGGTGATGGCCCCGTCGGGCCAGACCTCGGCCACGATGGCCATGTGGGGCGAGGTGCTGGCGTTCTGCGGGCCGGTGCCGTACAGCACGCCGTCGCCAGGTGCCGGTGTCGAGGCGGGAGAAAGCACCAGTCCCCGGGCGACCGCCCAGCCATAGACGTCACCGACGAACGGATAGCGAGGGATGGCCACCCCGACCTGGTTCCACACCCAGGTGGCGAAGAGCGCGCACCACTGCTCACAGGGACCGTAGGGGTTGCAGTACGCCCCCTGGCCGGTGTCGGGGTCGGGCCCGATCTGACTGGCGGCGATCTGCACTGCACTCAGCCCACCAGGGAAATTGGGTGGAGGATTGGGGGCGCTGAACGAAGTCGGAATGGAGTCTGGCTGTAGCAACCAGTACCCCTTGCCGTCAGGGGTGGCGGCAATGGTGGCAGTGGGCGGGAAGGGCGGCGTGTTGGGCGAAGGACCGTAGGACACGGCATCGCCGAAGGTGAGCACCGCGGCGGTGGCGGCCACCAACCAGTAGCCCTGGCCATCGGACGTGGGCGCGATTCCCGTCACCCACGTTCCCAGGTTCTGGTTGGCGGCGGAGCCGTAGAAGACGGCATCTCCGAAGGCGAACACCCCGCCGTCGGCTGCCACCAACCAGTAGCCCTTGCCGTCAGAGGTGGCGGCCATCCCCATCACCGGCTGCGCCAGCTTCTTGGCACCCATCGATCCGTAGAAGGCGGCATCTCCGAAGGCGAACACCCCGCCGTCGGCTGCCACCAACCAGTAGCCCTTGCCGTCAGGGGTGGCAGCCATCCCCACCACGGGCTGCGCCAGCTGCTTGGCACCCATCGAGCCGTAGAACCCGGCATCTCCGAAGGCGAACACCCCGCCGTCGGCTGCCACCAGCCAGTAGCCCTTGCCGTCAGGGGTGGCGGCCATCCCCACCACCGGGGCGAACAATGGAGCCCCGCCCATCGAGCCGTGGAAGGCGGCGTCGCCGAAGGCAAAGACTCCTCCGTCGGCAGCGGCCACCCAGTACCCCTTGCCACTGGGGGTGGTCGCCATGGCCACCGCTGGGGCAGCCAGCGTGACGCCGGCGAAGCTCCCCACAGATGGCGCGTCGCCGTAGGCGACCACGCCCGTCCCCGAGAACCCGACAAACGCGGCGGGCGCAATGTGCAACGCCGGGGGGCGGGGTGAGGCGCCGACCACAGCCACCGCGCCACACAGGGCAGCTGTGAGCACGATGTGAAGGGCGCGTTGACGTGCTGTCACAGCACCGGCGGTCCGTCGAACCGAACGCACGCGGGCACGCCTCAGCACTGTCGGCCGATGGTAGGAAACGCAGCAGACGTCGTCTAGTCATACCCCGCCACCAGGAACTTGACAGGGAACCTTGCGGCGTGCGCATCCGCGCACTACCGCGCGCCACTCCGGCTGGTCGTCGCCATCTCGTTGCCGGCCTCGATTCGTGGCGCCCTGCAGGAGAGTGCGCTGTGCGAAGACCGAATCAGGCGGCCATACCGACGATCGGCCTGTTCAGGGCCCTTCCACCCATCGAGCCATAGAAATACGCGTCGCCGAAGGCAAAGACACCCCCGTCGGCGGCGACGAGCCAGTAGCCCAATCCTAAGGGGGCTGCAGCCATGCCGACAATGGGGCGATCGAGCGAAGTGCCTCCCATCGAGCCATAGAACGACGCATCGCCGAAGGCAAAGACACCCCCATCGGCGGCGACGAGCCAATACCCACTACCAAAGGGACTGGCAGCCATCCCGACAATGGGTTTGCTGAGGTAGCTCCCGCCCATCGAGCCGTAAAAGCGGGCTGCGCCGAAGGCGAAGACTCCTCCGTCCGAGGCGACGAGCCAATACCCCAGCCCGAACGGGGCAACGGCGATGCCGACGATCGGAGCGTTGAGGGCGCTTCCACCCATCGATCCGTAGAAGCGGGCGGCTCCGAAGGCGAAGACGCCCCCATCGGCAGCGGCCAGCCAGTACCCGTTCCCGAACGGTGAGGCGGCCATGGCCACGATGGGCTGGTTGAGCGCGGTGCCACCCATCGATCCATAGAACGACGCATCGCCGAAGGCGAAGACTCCCCCATCGGCAGCGGCCAGCCAGTAACCACCTTTGTCAGGGGTAGAGGCCATGCCAACGACCGGCGCCGTGAGTTGGATATCTCCGGTCGATCCGCAGAAGGGGAGGTTCCCGAAGTCGAAGACCCCGCCGTCCGACCCGACGAACCGATAGCCCAGGGTCTCCGCGGCTGGGGTACACGATGGGCCAGGGGACGTCACGGGGAGCGGCGGTTGGGGCGGCGGTTGGGGCAAAGGTTGAGGAGACGGTTGAGGAGAAGGCGGAGGCGACGGTTGGACTCCGATGATGATCTCGGCGTCGAACCACGTGAATACCACGTCGGTCGGCGCCGCTGCTCCGCAGTAGCCCTCAGTGACCACGGCGAGGGAGCTTGGGACTACGGCCACGCCCATCAAGAGATTGCAGCCATCGCCCAAGGCTGAAAAGTCCTCTAATACGTAGTTGCGATGGACCCAGGGAGTGGGCGGTGAGGCTGAACAGCCGCTGTTGAACAGGAGTTGTTGGGAGACGAAGGTACAGCCGTCTTCGTACATCCATCCGAAGTCCACGAGTAGAGGGTCCGAGGTCCCTGCCCAGAGAACGCCAGTGGCTGAAGATGTATTGGGCGGCGGGGTGGGCAACGGAGGATCTTGCTGATCGTTGGCTCCAACTTGCGCCAGGGCATCCAGCGAGCTGGTCATCTCCTCGAACGGAGGCAGCCCCCGGGCCACGCGTTCGAGATCGATGATCACGAACATCTCCTGGGCGGGCGTCAATGCACTGAATCCGCTATCGCTTATCGGCGCGTAACCGTCTTGGGCGCGCCCCGCGTTCACGGCGTCGAGAGAATTGGCAAAGGTGTAAGGAAGGTTGGAGGCGGGATCCACCACGTGGGCGCTCGCCTCGGCGGAGACTCCGGGCGGCCTCCACGCAAGGGCTCCCACCGTCACGAGCAAGGCGAGCGTTCCGACTCGTAATGCACTGCCGCGTGGTTGAAGGGCGAACGGACCAACCGGCGGCAGGTGCGCCGACCCACGTATCGAATACCGCCTTCGCATCCGCCTCCGATCGCCAAGAGGGGCACGCTCCCCCGCATCGTTACAGTGCCGAGGCTCTCCCTACCTCCCCAACATTGATGATTACGGCCGTGTCCGGCGCGCCGGGCCCTGATCTCCACGTGACCAGTCCTGCGTCCCGGAGGGGGCCCGTGGGTAGAGTGCCACACCGGGGAGGTGGCTATGGCCCGAGCGGGAACGGAAGCTCATCGTGTCGGGCTTTACCGGATTGTGCTCTTGTTGGGCCTCTGCGTGTCCCTCGCGGGGGTGGCCTCAGTGGCCTCCACGTCTCCGGCCTTCGGCGCCGCGACGCACTATGTCGTGGGCTTCAACGCCACCACGGCCGCCGCTGTCGGCAATGCCGCTCAGCTTGGCATCACCACCGACATGCTCTACGGCGGTCCACCGAGCCCGAGGAGCAAACTCGCACGAGCCCTGACCCAGGCCCACATGTCGGTGATCGACGGACGCATCTCCACTGAGCTGTATTTCTGGGAGTGCCATCGAACCCACACGGTCGCTCCCCCGCCCGCGGGCCAGCGTAACGATTACTGCTCCAGGGACTCGGACTCCGGCGATACGACTCCGGTCCTGCTTGCTGCTGTGGACAGCATCCTTCGGTCCGACGAGGCCAATTCCTTGACGAGTGGACTGTGGGTCCTCGACGACTGGCCTTCTTGGGACGGAGGCAGCGCCAGGGTGGTGCTGCAACAGATTCATGAGGAGATCGACACCGTCACTCCGCGGTTACCCGCCATCTGCGGGTTCGGTGCCACGATTAGCATTCCCGATACCACAGAGTGGGACCCCTCTACTGCCCAGAACTATTCCAACGAGGGCTGCGACATGGTCGGCTTCTACACCTATGCCGACCCGCAGCGCGTACCTTCGAACGGGGCCAACCTCGACTGGTCGATGCGATCGCTGCTCCCCGCCATGGAGTCCAGCTTGGCGGGACTGGGATGGAACAGTGTCTCGACGCCCCTGCTCGGTATCGGCCAAGCGTGGTCGGGTCGGTTCGCTCGTGCCTATGAACCGGGTCTGAGCAGTGCGCAGGTTCTGAGCGAGGCGTCGGCATTCTGCCATGCGGGTGCGACCTCGGTCGGTTGGTACGGGTGGTCCGACAGCGGATTCCGCCGCGCGACACTGACACCGACCAAGTCACCAGCCATCGCCACCGGTATTCAGGAGGGCATCGCCGCATGCCGGAGCGATTGGTCGGGCTGATCCACCGGGTTCGGAGCCACTTCGCCACAGGCCACCGTCTCGACTGCAGGCTGTTGGTGCCCTCACAACCCCAGTAGCCAATGCGCCGCTCGGCGAAGCTCACGGCCGAAGAAGAACAAGACGAAGCCGACGAGCACGAGGACGATGCCCACAACGCCCAGCGCCTGCATCTCCGGACCAAATCCTGTGAAGGCCAGGGGGCCCGTGCTCGTGGGCCGGGTGGGTGGGGTAGCTACGACGGCCGGCACCGTCGCCGGTGGGACTGTCGCTGGCGTCGGGGGGGTGGTGACGCTGACAACGGTCGGAGTCGACGGGGTGGCGCCGGTCACCACTGCCACCCACCTCCCTCTGTTATCCGGGAATTGATTGTCATTGGGACCGAGATAGAGCTCGCCGCTCGTCGAAACCGAGGGCGCGCTGAAGCTGGTACCGATTTCGAAGGGGTAACCGTCGGCCCCGATCCTCCCGACAAGAGAATAGCAGGGCGCATATGGCACCGAGAAGGCCGGCATTTTCCTCGATTTGAGGCAGGGGATTCTCCCGGCAGGAGTACCTGACCATTGGTGCTTGTCGACGAATCGGATGATCCCACTGGCCGTAATGGTGAGACTGTGGCCCGCCGTGACGGTGAGACCGGTGTCTGTCCATGGCGCGGTCGGCATAACTGCGATCGACGTAGAACCTGTTGCTGCGCTGGCCGGGATTCCGGTCGCGGCCACAAAGGCGAGGACCGCTGCCCCCGCCACGAGCATCGCCAGAGACCCACGCCGGAGCCTCATATCCATCGTCCCCCCCAAGGCGCCATTGGGCTTTCGGTCGACGCCGCCTGCACACGAAATGTATGACCGCAACGGGGGTGATACATCCGTCGGATCACGTCCTCTCGCCTAAGTGGAAACACCTAGCCAGTGATCGTTTCCCACCCAAGGTCATCCCTGCAGCGACCCAGCACCACGCTACGCCGCGGCTGGGGGTGAATCCACACGCCTGTGTCGAGGTTGCCGCCGGCTCTGTCGCCCGGGCCCCCCCACGGTTGAGGCGCCCACGCCTATCCACCCCTTTAGCCACACCCATAACCGTCTGTCTCAAAGAACCCACCTGGGCCCACCCAATAGCGACCGGCACGATTTCCCGCCTATCCCGATAACGTGAAAGGTGGACGACATCAAAGTACCAGGCCGTCTACGAGGAATTCCTCGACAACGAGGGGGGTAGAAATGCACGTATTTGCGGTATTCCTGTTCTTCTCCTTTGGAGTAATGGCCCTCACGATGCTGGGTGGGCGATACCTCCAGCACGCCCGGGAGAGGTGGGCCATGATCGCCTGCGCCGTCGGCGTGGCCCTGGCTTGGCTGGCCAACTTCAACATGTGGACGGCGTGGAACGTCGGCAATCTGCGCTACGGCTGGGTGGGCGTGACGCTCACCGGCCTGGCGCTGGGTGGCGGCGCTGTCTTTTTGCACGCCGTGACGGTGTTCTTCGCCGGCCTCCACCGCAAGCTCGATGACCAATCCGAGGTGCTCGAGCAGCGCGAGCTGCGACACGCCGCCTGAGGTCATACCGAAGCAGGTCGGACTGCCCCACCCGCCGCCGGTCCTCCCGGCGGCGGGTGCGCGTCAATGGCGCAACCTTGTGCGTGGCTGTACCGCAGCATCGACCCCTCAGAAACTCACCGACGCCACCGACTGGTTACAACCTGGCAACGCTTACCCGCCTCGACCATAGAGGGGAGTGACAGAGTCAAAGCGAGCGAGGTGACGATGTGCGGCCCCGAGGCCGCCATTTGACTCGGACCACCTAAAGGGGGGTGGCCAGCGTGCCGATCATCCCCGCATGCGCCGAGTGGTCGTAGGAGGTCTCGGAATCGTCGGCCTGGCGTGGGCGCTCGGGTCCTCCGACTGGCGCGGTTACTGGTCGGAGTTCTGGACCACGGCTCGGGCTCAACTCCGGCCGTCCGCCGATGGGAGCGCAGACACCCAGCTCTCCGATCCCGGCAAGCGAGGCCCATGAACCGGCAACGCTGGTCTGGAAACGGCAACCGCACTTCATGACCGATACCTCGACAGGCATGCCGCGGGCGCCGGTGTCGCGCCCATAGTCGCGGCTCTGAGATAGCTGGCAGGGGGAACGTTGCACCAGGACAACGCGCAAGCCGTCCACGGGAATCCCACCGAAAACGGCACTCCGGTTCCCACGCTCGAGGTGGGCACCCGCGTCTACGTGCGCGATCGATACCTGGGACAATGGACCGGCGGATTCGAAGTGGCGGCGCTCGTCGAGAGCGGCTACCGCCTGCGTCGATTGTCAGATGGTCACGCCTTCCCCGACGTGTTTCGATCTGAGGACGTGCGTCTGGACCGACGCCAGAGTCCCCTACGTGGCATATCCGGTTCCTATCTTGATCGTCGACACTGATGGTCGGCGTCAGGCTCCGGGGGTGCCCGGCAATGGCGGAACGGGAGTCGTGCTGCCCACGTCGAAGCACACGAACATCTGGTTCGTTCCACTTTGGACGACCGGAACGAACTGGCTATTCACAACGCGGACGGCCGAATGGCAGTAGGGGGGCGTCGCGGTGGTGTGCGCCGTCTTCCAGTTCACCGGCGGTGTGAGCCCGCCCCCGGTGAACGACGTCTCGGAGTTGATAGCCGCCACCAACTTTTTCTGTGTCAGGTTCCTACCCACCGCCTTCAGGCCGGATACGAACAGGGCGGCCGAGATCCAGCCGTCCAGGGCCACTTCGTCATAGGTGAACGAGGGTTGGTACTTCTGCATCTCCCGGATGTAGTTCTCCATGGCCGGATAGACACCTGGGAAAGCCAAGGCCGCTTCAAAGGGCACGTGCTGAAGCCCGAAGTACACGCCCTTCATGATCGACGCGTACTGCTGCAACGTGCTCCGGTCGTAGCCGTTCAACCACACCTGGTTCAGGGTAAGGCCGTTCTGATTCAGGGCTCGAGCGAACGCCACATTCCCGTTTATATCGAGACACGAGAACAACATGTCCACATTGCGCGCCTTCATCTGCAAGACGTCAGCGGTGGGGTCGGCTCCGTACACCAAGCTGAGGTCGCTGAACGTGACGTTGAGGCCGAAGGCTCGCATACCCGTCACCGCGGCCTGACAGGCGGCGGCGGACTGCGGCACGCCGTAGGCGACGACGGCGATGGACTTGGCCCCCAGCTGTTGCGCCGAGTAGGCATCGCCCGGGGCGCCAGTGGCGAAGTCCAAAACCGACCCGTACGTCCCGAACAACGTGGGCTTGTTGGCCCAGTCCGTCGAGACGACATAGCCGAAGGTGGGCGTCCCCTGCTGGGCGAGGTACTTCGCGCCACCGAAAAACGGCGTCCCCACCCCCACGACAGCGAACACATGATCCTGCGCCACCAGCTTCTGGGCAACCGTGAGGTCGACGGTCGGACTCCCCTGGTCGTCCTCCTGATCGGCGAGCTTCAGCTTGCGACCCGCCACCCCGCCTTCGGCGTTGATCATCGAGAAGTAGGCCTCGACGCCGTTCACGATGGAGGCGAAGTCCGACGAAAGCGGGCCGGTGACGTTGGCGATGCTGCCGACATCGATCTGGGTCGGCGTCACACCGGGTGCGGCCCCCCCGGAACCGTTCTTGGTTACCGCGTTCGAGCACCCCGCCACCCCCAGGGCCAGCGCGGTGATCGCCCCGGCGATGCTCATGAGCCGACTGCGCCTCATCGGTCCCCTCTCACCACCCATGCTCAACGAACGAGCTCGTGGGCGTCTCAGTCATGGTGCGCTCAATGTAGCCTCAAGCCCCACTACGACCTTGGGTGTTTCGCCTCCAGCTCCTTCACCAGCTTTCCGAGGTCAACCTCTGGGCCGCCACCAGCCGCCCCATCAGGTCCGCCTGGGTCCCGCCTTCCTGGGCTAGGGGTGGCAAAGTCGGTTGGGTTGTCGGCTTGGTAGCCCACGGCGGGCGGGACAGTTCGAGTGTCTGTGGGTTGTCGCCGCCGCGCCATCACCGCCATCACCACCTGCCCCCTGCTTACCGCTTGTTCTCTTCGGTTCCGCTCCCCGCGAAGAGTTCATAAGAAGTTCGCCGTTCGGTCACCTGATCAGAAGCCAGGTCCGCCACAATCACACACATCAAGCGCCGCATCATGGATCGCAAACAAGGGCGGGTACGAACAACCACTGAGACGGTCTTGTGTGCTCTCGCCATTGCGGCCGTGGGACTGAGTGCGATGGCGTCGGCAAGCCCTGCGTCGGCATCAAGCTCGCTCGCCTTGGGCATTGCTGTGTTCCAACCCACAGCCGCGTTTCAGGACTACCAGTCGGCGGTTGGGAGTCTTCCTAGCTTCTTGGAGTGGTACCGGTCGTGGCCGAACAGTATCGCTGGAGTCGGCTCTGATGCTCCCTTGTTCTCGCCAAGCCAGGAGCAACTTGTAGAAGCCGACCATCTCGTGCCGCTCATCTCCTGGGGTACCGAGAATCTCCCGCTTCCCAGCATCATCGACGGAAGTGAAGACGCCATCGCCTTAGCTCCTGCTGCCGCCCTTGCCAAGGCCTATCCGGGCACTCTTTACATCCGACTGGACTGGGAAATGAATGGCGCGTGGTCGGGCTGGAACCCAGACAACGCTGCGCAGGCCGGCCTGGACGAGACTCCTGCCACCTATGTCGCAATGTGGCGACATGTGGTGAACTACTTCCGCGCCGCTGGGGTCACCAATGTGAAGTGGGTTTGGTCCCCCAATGTCGATGGCGGTACCGGGACGATGGCGCCCTACTATCCCGGCGACAGCTACGTCGATGAGGTCGGCCTCGATGGGTACAACTACGCGTACACTCAGGGGGCATCGTGGCTCACTCCCGAGCAAGTTTTCGGAGCGAGCTATGCTGAGATGGAAGACATCACCAGCAAGCCGGTGATCATCACTGAGACCTCGTCGGTCGAAGCGAATAGCACGGAGGCGGCCGAAGGTCTGAGCGAGGCCCAATGGATGGAGCAGCTCAGTACCTACTTGCCGACGCTAGACAATCTCATTGGTGTGTGTTGGTTCAACCAACTTGCGACCGTAAGCGGATATGGAGCGGTGGACTTCAGTGTTAACACATCGTCGGCTTCGTTGGCTGCCTGGGAGCAGTACTTTGTGGATAACCCTGCATATCAAGGAACGCTCGTCGGCGGGACCCAGACACCGAACGCCGCCGTAACCACCACCACGGCGGCGGCGGACAACCTCAATGAGGCACCAGGGACCTCGAAGGTGAGATACGACGGGTCGGAGGCGCAGCCTGCAGCCGATACTCCCGAAACCCCCTTTCCCTTGCTGTTGCCCGTCGTGGGACTTGTTCTGTTTGGCGTGGCCTATCTCCGCAGGCGACGTAGACAAGGAGTTGGAGCAAGTGTCCGCCGTCAAGGTGGCGAAGTGTTGAACATCGAGCACTCACATTACGAGGTCGGGGGATCCAAAACCGAACACGACCTATCGCGATCAAGGTAGTGCCGAAGACGCTTCACTCTAACGATGCCTGCGGCTCAGGACGTCCTTTGTGAACCTTCAGCTTGGCGATCGTTTAACTACCGTCGATCAGAGAGCGCCCCAGAGTAGTTGCCACTGTCCGCAAGAGTCGCTGAGGTGGGACCGGCTTTTCGAGGTACGTCACGACCTTGGCATCGACCCGAGCCCGCGTCGCTTCGTCAAGGGAGTATGCAGACACGAGTACCACCAACTGCGGGGCCGTCAGCGCCTCAAGCACCGATAGGCCGTCCCGACGTGGCATCCGCAGATCGAGGAGGACCACGCCCACCGACTGCTGTCCCAAAAAGCGAAGCGCAGCGTCTCCGTCCTCGGCCACCTCAACGGAGTAGCCCGAACCACGCAGGATCTCGGCCCAAGTCGATCGGAGCGGACCGTCATCGTCGACCACGAGCACATCGAAATCTGAGTGAGACGAAGACGCCCATGGGAGGTCTCGGCGCTGGGTTTCGGTTGGTTGAGGAACACTATTCGTATTTGAGCTCGTACCCGTGTCCGAGATTGAAGAGGCCCGATCAGCCTGGAGTGCGCCGCTATAGCTCGCCCCTCGATCCGTTAATGGGATCGAAGACCGTCCTTGTTGCTCTCGGCTGCGGTCCCAGGGAGGTCTCATCCGATTGCTTGTTGGCGCCTCGTCCGTCCCATGGTCGAGGACTATACGCACCGAGATCGGCATGCCAATAGGTGAAATCACCCAATGGTTGGCAGGTGACCCAGGGCTGATGCCCGTTCCGCCACACTGCCACGGGCAACCGGCGGGTATGTCGACACCGGCCAAGTGGTCCGTCGGGCGGACGGCGGCGTCGCCTTTCAACAACGACTCGAGTCATCCTGGTGGAGGGAACGTCAACTCGCCCAACGCCACACCGGTTTGTGCATCGATGGGCCACATAGCCGACTCGTACACACACGAAGCCGCGGAGATCCTTAACCTTGATACCACCAATGATTGAACGGCGACATGGCTGCCCATGACCACCCACACCAGTCGAGGCGAGAGAGACGGCCCATCCAAAGCCTCGCCCGAGTTCGCTTCGGCCAGTACGAGCTGGTAGGTCGCCCCCGTATAGACGCCGCGGACGGCCTCCCATGCGTTGGCCGCCGACACCGGTGGTGCACCTCGTGGCGGAGGAGAAAGCCATGGGCCGTTGAAAGTTGGAGCTGCGCTCGGGGGTGAGCCGATCGGGGCTTGGCATCGACGGCCTACCCACTGCCAAAAGGGCCTGACAACCGTGCCTGGTCGACGTCGCTCCGTGGTTGGTCGACTTCCCACTGCAGGCAATAGGAGGCAGCCCAGGGCGAGGAAGACAACCATGAGAGTGCCGGATGCGAATCTGCTCATCGCCTCGGTTTGACGTACCGGGGCGATGAGCTGTTCCCCGCTGGGCCCACTCGGCGTCCTGGAAGAGCACCCATCAACCTCATGGCCCCCACCCCACTGCGCTGGCGTTGCGAGCGCTGGTCACGCGTGGGCCACACCGCTGTCGAGCAGGCCACCGGTGCTGGTCGCCCCTCACGACATCTACCCTTCCGCATATATTGTCGGAATGGGCGCGGGGGCCTCCGAGTGGTCCAGTTTGACCAAGTGGGTACTGGGAGTCACTGGGGTGGCGGGCACGGTCGGCGTGGGCCTGCAGGTCGCGGGTCTACATTCGGCCACCGGATCCGCGTTGGTGCTGCTGTTTATGGCAGAAGTGCCCACGGTGGCTTTTGCAGGGCTGCTGCGCAGTTTTGATCCGTTCGGCCGTTTCATCATCGCGTGTTCCACCAACCTCGCCATTGTCGCTCTGATGGCAATGGTCATGGCGGCCGAAGGCGTCTGGTCTCCCACCGGAGAACTGCTGGCAGTTGCCGGCATCACCGCGCTTTGTTTCGTGGCCCAGTTGGCACCGGTCAGAGAGCGTGTCACGACGACCGCAACGTCTTGGCGACAGGCCTTGCCGGACCTCGTGACCCATACCAGAGACTTCGTTTCTGCGCGGTTCGTCGAGCGCTTTCCGTCCGAGGCGGCTGCTAAACCTGATCCGTCGGCGAGCTACGCCTGCGGCGCCCCATGGGGCAACGGGCTCCTAGACGGGGCGGTGTCGACCACAGCGGCGGCTGTTGTGTCTCGGATCAAGGAAAGAAAACAGACTGTAAGCGCCGCGGTCAGCCAGGCCAACGGAGCCGAAGGGCTTGGTATTCTCGTCAACGGCGAGGAGCGCGTGATCGAGGATTTCGGACGAGGCGACCTTTCGTTGCTTGAGCGCAATCACGTCAAGACGAGGGGGCCGTTTGGAAAGTTCCTCGTCACCCCGAACGGCCATGTTCCGCCACCCCCCCAACGGGCGGAGGGGGCAGAGAAGTGTGAAGCCGAACCAATGGACGCTCCGCGGCGAACCCTCGTCCACTCCGCCTTGCACATCCCGTCCAAAGGGGAGCACCGCAACGGGAAAGCACAGGTACATTGGTCCGCACGCTCTGGCACCGACCGTCATCTACGACGTACCGCGGCGTGGCTGCTGGAGCGGGAGTATCGGTAACGGAGCGTGCTGCTCTGCCTGTCTCTTCAGCTCTTCAGCTCTTACCATTGGCCCAGGGTCCACCTCCGAGACTCTCGACCAGCGTGAACGATCTTCTGCCAGCTGACGTTGTGCTCGATAAGGTCCACCAACGCACACAGCTGAAGTGGAAGCTCGTCTCCTCGGCGAGGGCCAACTGACTCAACTTCATGCGTTCACCTCGGGCGCGGGCTGGCCTCCCGCACTCCACCACTTCTGGGTGCCGCGACTGGGCAACGGCGCCTGTTCGGCTTCCGGCATCGAAGTCCGCTCCCCCTCGATCTGACAAGGCTGATCGTTAGAGGGCGTCCTTGGTGGTGGCGGTCGCTCCGACAACAACGCGCCCTTTATCGGCTCGCACATTCTGCCGACCGAATGCCGCCGGGAAAGGCCTTTTACTCAAGGGGGTTTTTGTCACCACCGGTGGCCTTGGCCGTTGCCTTGGCCGTTGCCTTGGCCGTTGCCTTGGCCGTTGCCTTGGCCGTTGCCTTGGCCGTTGCCTTGGCCGTTGCCTTGGCCGTTGCCTTGGCCGTTGCCTTGGCCGTTGCCTTGGCCGTTGCCTTGGCCGTTGCCTTGGCCGTTGCCTTGGCCGTTGCCTTGGCCGTTGCCTTGGCCGTTGCCTTGGCCGTTGCCTTGGCCGTTGCCTTGGCCGTTGCCTTGGCCGTTGCCTTGGCCTTGCCTTGCCCTGGCCGTTACCCGAATGCTGACGGCTGAGACACTGTACCGACCACCATCCGAATCCGACCGGGCAATGGGGTGAAGGGAGCACGATCTCTGTCTCGGAGCCCCACGCGCTTCGAGAGGGACCGTTTAGAGCATCCCCGGAGTACGACGCCTGCCAGAAGTAGACGCCAGGACTGAGCGTCACTGGGTTCGACGGTGGTACAGAGCCGTCGGTGACATCGACCTGGCCTCCGCTTGCTCCCGACTGCCACCCCCACGACCCAAATCCAGACGAGAAGCCAAAGTGGCGGATTGGGAAGTGGGAGAAGGAGAGAGAGTAAACGCGGTAGGTGACCGTTCCCCCCGCGCTGGAGATATTGGCCCCGCTCAGGGTGGCCTGATCGACCACGGCCGTCCCCGACGGCACCGAGATGGTCGTGCCGGACTGCCCACCGCCGGACAATGAGGTGGTCAGGGTGGTCAGGTTGGTCGGAGCCGTCGTGGTCACTATGGAGGGTGCCGTCGGCGTGGCCGAGGCCTCGTTGGATACGAGTGAGGGACCGGTCGAGTTCACCGCCTCTACCTCGTAGTAGTAGGTGGTGCCGTTGGTCACGGTGGAGTCGGTGTAGGTAGTGCCCGACACGTCGCTGGCGACGGGAGTGGACGACTCGTCGCCCGGGCTCGTGCCCCGCAGAACGTCGTAGCCGGTGATGGCCGAGCTACCGGCGTTCGTCGGCGCCGTCCAGCTGAGGGCCACCTGGCCGTTGCCGCCCATGGCCGCCAGGGCCGTGGGGGCACCGGGCACCGTCCCGGTGGAGGGTGCCGTCGGCGTGGCCGAGGCCTCGTTGGATACGAGTGAGGGACCGGTCGAGTTCACCGCCTCTACCTCGTAGTAGTAGGTGGTGCCGTTGGTCACGGTGGAGTCGGTGTAGGTGGTGCCCGACACGTCGCTGGCGACGGGAGTGGACGACTCGTCGCCCGGGCTCGTGCCCCGCAGAACGTCGTAGCCGGTGATGGCCGAGCTACCGGCGTTCGTCGGCGCCGTCCAGCTGAGGGCCACCTGGCCGTTGCCGCCCATGGCCGCCAGGGCCGTGGGGGCACCGGGCACCGTCCCGGTGGAGGGTGCCGTCGGTGTGGCCGAGGCCTCGTTGGAGGCCGCCGAGGTCCCTTCCGCGTTGACCGCCTTGACCACGAAGTAGTAGGTGGTGCCGTTGGTGAGTCCGGCGACGACGTAGCTGGTGGTGACGGCGGAGATGTTGGCGCTGTTGGTGACGGCGCGATCGGGGCCGCCCGTGAAAGCCAGCGTACCCGGCGTTGCCGTCACCGCCTGCGACAGCGGTAGGGTCGACTCGCCGCCCGGGCTCGTGCCTTCGTACACGTTGTAGCCGGTGATGGCCGAGCTACCGGGGTTCGTCGGCGCCGTCCAGCTGAGGGCCACCTGCCCGTTGCCGCCCATGGCCGTCAGGGCCGTGGGGGCACCGGGCACCGTCCCGGTGGAGGGTGCCGTCGGCGTGGCCGAGGCCTCGTTGGATACGAGTGAGGGACCGGTCGAGTTCACCGCCTCTACCTCGTAGTAGTAGGTGGTGCCGTTGGTCACGGTGGAGTCGGTGTAGGTAGTGCCCGACACGTCGCTGGCGACGGGAGTGGACGACTCGTCGCCCGGGCTCGTGCCCCGCAGAACGTCGTAGCCGGTGATGGCCGAGCTACCGGCGTTCGTCGGCGCCGTCCAGCTGAGGGCCACCTGGCCGTTGCCGCCCATGGCCGCCAGGGCCGTGGGGGCACCGGGCACCGTCCCGGTGGACACGGAACTGTAGGTGACGAAGTCACCGGACTCGTTCCCGTCAACGGCAAGACAGAAGGCGGCCGTGACGCAGGACACCGCGCCGAGCCCGAGCCCGGGGGCGACGGGGTCCGGAGGGACCGACCACGAGAGGGTCGAGCCGTCGTAGGTGGAGACAGACCCGTCGAAGAGCGTGGCAACACAGAGCGTCGTCGTGGGGCACGACACCGAGTCCGCCCCGCTCTCTCCGGTGCTGACGAGAACCGTGCGGCTCGACCAGCCCCCGGCACCCATGACGTAGCCAGCCTCGTTGTCGTCAACAGCGGCGCAGAATGTCGACGATGCACAAGATACCGAGACCATCGACCCTGTGAAGACGCCAGGGGTGGAGGACCAGGTGGAGGTGGAGGCGTCATAGGTGAGGGCGGCACTGTCCGTGATAGCCACGCAGGTGCTGGGTGCGGATCCTGGAACGCAGGACACCGATCGGAGTGCTACTCCGCCGTCGATGCTGGCCGACGACTTTGACCACGACCCGTTGTAGGTCAGCGCGTATCCTTGGTCGTCGACAGCAATACAGAAGGTCTCCGTCGCGGTGGCAGTGGAACACGACACCGACGTCAACGATGCACCGGAGTCGATCTGACTGTGCACCCAGGTATTCCCACCTTCGTATTGGAACTCGTTGCCCTTGTTGTCGACGGCGATGCAGAAGGTCGTCGACGCACACGACACCCCTGTCAGGGCGCCACCGAGGGTGTCCTGGACCGGAGTGCCCCAGGTGCCGCTGTTGTATGTCTCGGCTCCCGAAGATCCGACCACTGCGCAGAACGTCGTCGAGTAACAGGAGACACCGTCCAGGAAACTGCCCAAGGGAACGGGTGCGGGCATGGTCCAGCTACCGACGCCCGAGGCGACGGTGACAGCGGACACGATCGCAAGGGTGCTTCCCGCCATGATGGCTCCGGCGAGCAGGCCCCGAACAGCCAGACTCCATCGGGCACGATGGCGGCCGCGTCCTTCGGCCTCGAACCGACTGGTCTCATCGAGCATTTGCCACCCCTCCGCCGCAAGAGAACTAATGTCGTTTGCCGCCAATCATGTCCTGACACGACGCAGGGTAACACCGTCAGAATTGAGGTTCCGTCCCCACCAACCGACGATCGGACCACCGCCTGCGACGATTTTGAAGCGCTCCACGCCAACCCAGATTGGACTCTGGACAGCGACTGCTACGAGAGGGACCTGTGACCAGCGGTTCTGCCGGTCAATGAGCTTCGCATCGCCATGGCCAGAAGCACCGCGGAGAGCGCCCTGAGCGACTCGGTCGACCAGCTTGCGGCCAGTTGGCCTTTCCTGCCATACCCGTACGGACAATGATGGCAACGAGACAGGGGGTGCACCTGAGTCGGTCGCAAACGCAGTCGGCCGACGCCGCCAGCCAGGGCCTTTAGCGGTGAGTACGCAATCGTCGTTCAACTCGCAGCCCGCTGCCGCCCTAATACCGTGGTCCCGCTGTGAGGTAGTCGAGGCCGATTTTCTCGAGCACGTTCCAGCTGTGGACGGTCCATACCGCCCAGGCACTGGGACAAGAAGCCGACTTCGTCAGGGTCGACCCTATGACATCACTGGTGGTGTCGTGTTCGCAGAGTTCACCCGCTACCCGGCGGCGGCATCCCAAGACTTGTATCCAGAGTCGCTGGAGCTCGGGCAATAGTGGATGCTCCCACTGCATTACGGCTAGCCCGGTCCTGCGCCGCTCGGTTTTCGACATGTCGAGGTCCGTTACCGCGCCACCGGCTGCACAATGCGCTTGACACCACTGCCCACCGGGGCGGGGTGCTCCCCCTACCCAACAAACACTCGAACAATATGGTAAGTATATGCAACTAGTTCCTCAAACCGGACCTGCCCAGGTCCCCACCTATGAATCGGGAGCTCGCAATGAGGCGTCACCGCCGTCTCGTACCTGTCCTCGCAGCACTGGTTGTGAGCATCGTCGCGGCGGCCTGTAGCACGGCTCCAAGTAATAAGGGAGTGAGCAAGAACTCCACCGCGCCAACGCCGAGCTCCACCGCCCCAACGAATAGTGTGACGGGCCAACTCGACGCCCTGAAGTTGATCAATTATCTTCCGCAAAACTCTCCCCACGACGAGATGTGGACGAACTGGGATCCAGCCACCTTGTCCGCCGACTTCGCCCGCATACGAGCGTTGCACGCCAATGCGGTGCGAATTCCGGTGTTCCCCTCCACCGTGTCCTATGGATATCCCCAGCCCACAAGTGTCATGTTGCAGCGGCTTCACCAGCTCGTGCAGATAGCCACCACTGTTGGAATCAAGGTGCAATTTACGCTTTTCGAGTCGTTCTCGGCGTGGACAGATATCGCGGGCAGCGAGCAATGGGCTCGGGCAGTACTACAGGGTTATGCGAATGACAAGGAGATCGCGTTCATCGACATCCACAACGAGATCGATCCCGATCTGAACGACCCCCAGGAGATCACATGGGCGAAAACGATGCTGCCCTTTGTCAAGAGCATTGTCGGAAGCGATCTCGTGACCGTCTCCAAGGACGACTATATGGGGCCGGGCCCATTCTGCCAGCTGGTACGAGAATTGGCGCCCGTCACCCCCGACTTTTGGGATTGGCACTTCTACGGGGTCGAAGGCTTGGCGTACGGTTTCTTCAAGCAGGTGAAGGCGTGCGGGGCTCCTCTGCCTGTGTACATCGGTGAGACCGGTCTCGCCACCTATCCTGACGGCTTCATCAACGATCTTCCCAACAGCACGGCCGCCCTGGACGCCTACCAGGAGTACTACTTTCGTGTCATTGCCGACGCGGCACGGAGACTCGACCTGCCACCGATTGCACCATGGATGCTCACAGACCTGAATCCGGCGGAGGCCGCGCCCGGCGAGATAATGAGGTACTACTACTACGGTCTCTATCAGACAGATGGAACCCCAAAGCCGGCCGCGGCTTTCGTCGCTTCGTATTTCAATGGAGGGTCCATCTCTCAGAGCTTCAACAACAACTTTGCGCAGAGCGTCTCCACCCCGACCGGCTTGTTGCCCGCGCTATGGCGCATCTGGGACAGCGGTGACGGCACCCTAGCCTGGGACAACACTGTGGCTCATTCCTCAACGGCCTCGTTGAAGGTCAGCAACACCGATGCGACCGGATCTGGCATGTGGGTGGTCCCGGTCGATGCTCAGGTCGTGCCAAAACAAGTGGTCAGCGCCAGTGTGTGGGCGAAGGGAAGCAATTCCACCGGGTATAACGTCCTTTCGGTGGATTTCTTGGACCCAACCGGTGTCTACTGCGGAGGTATCCAGTCAAAGGCACTCATGAACGGGACCTCAGGGTGGACGCAACTCACCACCACTGGGAAAGCGCCGAAATGCGCGAACTACGTCCGGATATATCTCAAGTCCTTCTCCAACACCGGATCGGTGTGGTTCGACAACGTGAAGTACTCCGTCGGTCCCGCACCACTCGGTTGACGAGTCCAACCCTGATCACCTGAGACCAGATGTCTCGACTCTGGGACCCGCATGACACCTCATGTCAAGCCCGCTCGTGAGCGAGCTTGGTCTTGGTCGATCCGGTAGATGATTACCGTACGCGACTGATACACCATCGAGACGCCGGCTGCCGTGACGAACTTCTGTTGTGATGCCACCGGGAGCGGTCGACTGTCGTCGACCGCCGGTTCTCCGGCGTCGAAGATCGGCACCACGGAACTGGGAGACAAACCCTCGGTCAGTTGCTTCTGAACGACGATGAACTGCACGTTCGAGCCCGACAGCTCGCCATAGACACTGGTTGTCATCGTCGGCGGAAAGAAGATGCGCCACACGTGCGCGCCGTCCGAGGCTCCGGACAATACGTTCTGGTCCCCAGCGGTGGCGAAGGCGAAGCCGGTGTCGATGTCGGTGGCGATCCGCTGGTTCGGACCGTATTCCCGAAGGAACCACCGGGCCGCCACGAAGTCATCCGCTGTGGTGATCAGGGGTACAGAGGTGACACGCTGCCGAGGGGACAGTCTTGCTCCGAAGTTCCACGAGACGGCGACCCCTCCGGTGAACATCACCACGCACACGACGAACGCCGTGAGGGTTTGTACCCCGCGGACTCGGTGTCGTGCCCGACTCAGTCGGATGACACCTCGAATGGTCCCGGTGGTCCCCCCTACGAACATCGTGGCGAAGACGATGCCGATGCCTACGAAGAAGAACTCGCCGGAACGAATGGCCGCCTCCTCGCCCGTATCGGTGAAGAGCAGGGGCAGCATCAGGACGTAGAGGAGCGAGGTCCACGCCAGCACGCTTGTCAGGGGGTGAGACCCTCGGCGCCAGCGCGGAAAGATAAGCCCGAAGGGTAAGCACACCAGGATGAGCAGCACCGAGGCCAGCGCTACAGCCCGTTCCCATTTCGGTTGAACTGGGCCACCGTGATTGGCGAAGAGCACTCGGTTGGGCTGGTGGTGCAGCACGAGATCGACACCCTGCGTGACGGTTTGATGGATCACCGGGACGAGGTACCCGAGGGTCCGGGGAGCGACCAGTTCCAGCCAGAGCCCGGCCCCCACGCCCACCAACAACGCAGGGACGAGCGGGACGTAATGGTGGGGGCGGCCGTGCCGTCGCCGGATGAGGGCGACGACGGACCACGCCGCGAGCAGGCCGAACAGGGCATAGGCCGTGAGGTGGTGGGTGATGACCACCATGGCCGCCACGAGGAGCACCGGGATGAGCTCGCGCTTGGTGCCGTCGCTGCGACGCAGCACCAGGTAGGCCACGGCAAAGGCCAGGGGCAGGGCCAGGGATTCGTAGGCGAACTGGGCCGACCAGTACAAGAAGTTGGCGTTGCCCGCATAGATGAGGCACCCGATCCCGGCCGCTCGGGCCGAGCCCGTGAGGCGTTCGAGGAGCAGGAACAGCGCCAGCATGAGCAGGAGCCGGCCCGCTCCGATGATCACCATGCCGCTGGTCACGAGGGACAGGCCACTGACCTTGGCCAGGCTGAGGGTGACCAGGGCCAGGCCTGGGTAATCGGCGGCCACCCGGATCTCGGGATTGAAGCCGAACAGCTGACCCGTGTTGCGGAGATCGATGACCGTGCGGAGATGGGCGAACTCGTCGTGGAAGACGAAGGCCGTCGGGCTGTAGAGGCACTTGACGAGATACAAGGCCACTCCCACCACCACGGCCAGGACGATTCGCTCGTTGCGGGGGGTGTTGCGCCGACACAGCTGCCAGGCGGCGGGAACAAAGATGAGAGCCAGTCCCAGCCAGAACAGGCCATAGGAGCCCGATGTCCCCGCCCGTGACCTGATGTCGGCTCCCGACACAGACAGCACGCCCACACAGGCACTGACCCCGGCGAGCACCGATGGTACGTGGTGCGGGGTCGAGTCTGGGCTCGCCGTCTGGGTGAGACGGTCGACCTGCATGACGGCCATTGGCCGAAGCTCCGTTGTCACGGCCATGTCGTGACCCCGCCGCTAGTAGCGGGCTTGCATCGGCCCAACTCCACCTGCAACAGGAAAAGGAAGTGACGGACTTGCGTCAGCGGGCGTTGTAGCCGAAGCACTATCGCGCTCATCGGTCTCGTAGAGGTTGTTCAAAGGCCATGACCGTGGAGGACCGTCGACGCCACGCAGTCCGGTGCTGGAGGAACGCACAACGCCCGTGGCCAATCGTGAGCTACGTGCTGCCACCTCGACGTCTGTCTGATGGGCACGTGCGTGTTCCCCCCTGGTCGCAAGTTCAGAAACCACTCTTTCCCGTCTCGGACCATCACAAAGCGCGCCAGCGTAGACAATCTGTGAGCGAGCCGCACAGAGGGTGGTCGGGCTGGAGGGGGTTGGATCAGGGAACAGTGTAGGCCGTCTTCTCCATGTGGTCGAGCGGCTACAGAGTGTGCGTCACGGCAGATGGCATGACGGCGTTTGGCTGGCTCTGGCCGGAGCGTCCGGCGCTCTTGGCTGGCGTTGGCGGCTGCTGGATGTGGGACCAGGGTCCGCCTTCACCAGCGAGTCGCGTTTAGGGGAGCTTCCCGTGGTATTCCGGATTGTGCACGAAGTACTGTTTCCACGCGTTCAGCGCAGCACTGGAGGAGTGCACTCCAAAGTTCACGGTTGTTCCATTGACCAAAGCGGGCTGATTGAACCAGCAGACAGCGATCACGTTACTGAGGCTCGGCAAGTAGGTGCTCAACTGCTCTATCCACTGGGCCTTGCTGAAGCCTTCCGAAGCATCTGTGCTGTTCGCCTCTACCGACGAGGTCTCGGTGATGATGACTGGCTTCTGCGTGATGCTTTCTAGCTCGGAATAGCTTGCTCCGAAGACTTGCTGTGGCGTCTGCCACGCTGCTCCCTGCGTGTAGGCGTAGTTATACCCATCCAGCCCGACGTAGTCGATGTAACTGTTGCCGGGGAAGTACGCCCCCATCGTTCCTGTCCCACCGTCGACGTTGGGTGACCACACCCACTTGACATTGGTGACGCCGACGGCGCGGAAGTAGTTCACCACATGTCGCCACATTGCGACATAGGTGGCAGGAGTCTCGTCCAGACCAGCCTGCGCAGCGTTGTCCGGGTTCCAGCCAGACCACGCGCCATTCATTTCCCAGTCCAGTCGGATGTAAAGGGTACCCGGGTAACTCTTCGCCAGGGCGGCAGCGGGAGCCAAGGCGATGGCATCCTCTCCGTCCGATGCCCCGTTGATGATGGTGTCGAGTGGGATGTTGCCGGTACCCCAAGAGATGAGAGCCGTCAGACGGTGGCTGCGAGCGAGCTGCTGTTGGCTGTCCCAGTACAAGGGGGCGCTTGCACTCGTGGCGGCACTGGTCGGCCAAGACTGGTACCACTCCAGAAAGTTGGGAAGCCTGCCGACGACGGACCGGTAGCTCTGAAAGAGATTCCCCGTCGTAGGATAGGTCGGGTCAAATACAGCAAAGCCCAGAGCCAACGGGTTGGCGGGCACCGTCAGCGTCGCTGGAGCTGTGGCCGCCGTCCCTGCAGGGTTGGAAAAGACGGCTTGGTAACGATTGCCGCCGTCGGCGGCGGTGGCTTTGAAGCGCAGGATTCCGGATGTGGCTCCGGGTATGTCAACAAAGGCGTTGCCGTCGGTTGACACCTGCCACGTGACAGTCGGCTTGGGAAAACCCTTCGCCCTGGCCGCAAACTGGACCAGATGACCGACCTTCCCTTCACGATTGGCGGGCGACTTCGTCACCATGGGAGGGGTGGCGCCGTGGGCTGCTTCGGCGGGAACCACGCCGATCAGCGCTATGACTCCGCCGATCGTGAACACGAGGGCTACCACTAGCCGCACTGATGACACCGAGGTCACGTAGCGTCGCCCTCTCACCCACAAAGGCAACCCTTCGAATACCGAGGCGGATGTCCCACCTGCATCCACGCTGGGACCACCGGCGATCACGCCGGTGACATCGTCAAGACGGCGGCGATTTGAGAGACCCTCCGACGAGATCGACCCTTGGAGCTGGCGGTCTCCCCGAGGGTCGCCCGTGTCTCGGAATACGACTTCGTCTCCGACCCATCGGTCAAGGAGACGGGCGCCTCGCAGAACGATCTGCCTGGCAAGGCGCGGTGCCGAAACAGCCTCTTCGGGGCCATTTTGTATCGCCGCCCACAGTGAGCCAATGGCTCGTGCCGTCAAGGCTCGCGCCACGATGGCGGCGACGAGCAATCCCCTGATACCGAGACTCCATCGGACACCGGTATGTGAGGACGGCCGTCGACCCAGCGATACGCTCGCCAGTCGGCTCGCAACGCTCCGACGAAACGCAAGAAACCTGTCGATTGGATTCTTCAATGTGCCCCGCCGCCGGAGGGAGCCGCAACGCTTGAGCGCGGCTTCCCGCTCGCACACAAAATGTAGCCCCTATGGGCGTGCCTTCAAAGGCGGTCCACGGCGATGACGGCGTGGGTCTGGTGGCCGATGCCGTCAAATTTGAGTGGACGCGTACCCCTCGGGAACACACGGTTCCACTGGTAGCCACTGGGGCACCAGTGCGTGAAGCCGCGAAAGTGACCCATGAGCGGGTTGTGCTTAGGGAAGTTTCCCCTGATATTCGGGATTGTTGACAAAGTACTGCTCCCACGCACTAAGGGAGGCGGCCGAGGAGTTGACACTGAAGTCAACATTCTGGGAATTCGACCCGGTGATGGGCGTGGGCTGATCAAACCAACAGACGGCGATCACATTGGCGAGCGTCGGCACATAGGCGCTCAACTGCTGCATCCACAGCGCCTTGCTCAATCCCGCAGACGCCTCGGCGCTGTTCGCTTCCACCGACGAGGTCTCCGCGATGATGACCGGCTTGTGCGTGATGCTCTCCAGCTCTGTGTAGCTTGCCCCGAAGACTTGCTGTGGTGTCACCCAAGACCCTTGGTAGTAGGCGTAGTTGTACCCATCGAGCGCAACGTCGTCGACATAACTATCTCCGGGGTAGTACGCCGCCATCGTTCCCGTGCCACCGTCTACGTTGGGTGACCACACCCACTTGACATTTGTTACACCGGCAGCACGGAAGTAGTTCACGACGTGCTGCCACATGGCCACGAAGGTTGCGGCAGTCTCGCCTGCGGGTTGGTCGGCGTTGAGGGGAGAGTATGGCGCCCATGAGCCGTTCATCTCCCAGTCGAGGCGAATATAGAGCGTTCCGGGGTAGCTCTTGGCCAACGCCACGGCGGGTGCCAGAGCCGTGGCATCCTCGCCTCCGTTGACGATGGTGGTAAGTGAGACGTCGTCTGAGCCCCAGGAGATAAGCGGGGTCAGGTGATCCGCCTGCACCAGCTGCTCCTGACTGGGCAAGTAGAGCCCGGCGTCTGGTCCAGCACCGGCTTCACTGTTCGGCCAAGCCGTGTACCACTCCACGAAGCTCGGCAGCTTTCCCACCGTTGACTGATAGTTCGCAAACTGCGCTCCCGTCGGGTCCCAAACTGCAAGACCAAGAGCAAGTGAATGATTCCCTGAAGACGGCACTGTTGTGGTCGTTGCCACGCGGGTCGTCGTCGTCACACGGGTCGTCGCTGTCGTCCCATGGGCTCCGGCCACATTGTGTTTCGGGCCGCCTCCGCCGGCGCTCACGGTTCCCACCTGGGCAGTCGACGTGAGCTCGTTTGTCGCCGACAGAGGAGCCGAAGGCTGGAATGCGCCGGCGTGCGCCACGGCGTCGTGCCCGGAATGGGCCGGGACACTTTCGTCCAAACCTTTCTGATTGGTCACGAGTCCGGTGCTGGTCGCGACAGCGATAGCCAGGACCTGAACAGCCAAGAAGAGAGGGAGGCGATAATGACGCGGCCTTCCCACTACTCGCATCACGGGTTGGGGAGGCGCGATGGGACGGCTGCCATGACCACTGATCGGCAGTCCCGCGAAGGGGCCTGAGTCAGAGCAAGTCAATTGGGAGCCAGTTGATGGTAATCCAGAGCAGTCGCGAGCAGCCGCTCAGCTCTCAACGTGATTGCGACAACTCCTGCAAAACTTTGGCGCCCGGCGCTGTAGCAGTCAGGCGCACTCCCCTTGAGCCCGTCGTCTGGACCAGCCCTGGATCGGGTGGTGGCGTTACCGACAACCTCTCCACACCGTGCTTCACGGAGTGGGGCTCTTCGGGCTGGCCCACTGCGGCCATCGCATACGTACGGCGCTTGGGGCTGAACCGGGCGAACAGAACGAGATCGATATCGGCGCGTCCTACGGAGAGGTGGCAATCGAGTGGGAGATCTCCGCTTGTGGTCTCGAGCTACGACCGAGTCCGATGCCGCTGCCAAATCGTCGGGACCTTCGCCCCCGCTCAGGTCCGCCGAGATGTACTGCGGAACAGCCGCTGCCCTCTTCCCCTCCTCTCCTTTCTGCCTCGCTCGGTCCTCATGCCGGGCCGCCCGGGACTGACCCCACCCCTCGCAATAATGCACTGCGTGAGCTCATCCTCACTTACGGCACCGCGATAGGAGGTCCCGCTGGACAAGGGGCAGCCAGAGCGACCACACTCTGTGCGACCACCTCACGGATTGTCTATATCGGCGGCCTCCGTGGGCGTCCAGGGTGGGAAGTGATTTGGGAGCTGCACAAAGGCGGGGGGAACACAATGTTGGTGTCGAAAGCTGCATCGCTACAACACCCGGCTGAGGGCCTGGGCCGGATGAGCCTTCCACCAGCGGCTCCATCGGTCAGTGTGATCATCCCCGTGAGGAATGAAGCCAAAAACTTGCCTTGGCTTTTCGCGCGTATGCCGCATGGTGTGGCTCAGATCATCATCGTTGACGGAAGAAGTAGCGACGAGACCGTCGACGTGGCCAGAGAGCTCTGCCCACATGCGACGATCGTCACGCAGACCCGCCGTGGAAAAGGGAATGCGCTGGCATGCGGATTCGCTGCGGCAACCGGTGACATCGTGGTGATGCTGGACGCAGACGGATCGGCCCATCCAAGCGAGATCGTCCGGTTCGTGAGGACCTTGATGGAGGGCGCCGAATTCGCCAAGGGCTCGCGATTCCTTCCTGGCGGCGGCAGTTCAGACATCACGAGGTTGCGTCGTATCGGGAACTACCTTCTGTCAGGGCTCGTGAACTTCCTCTACGACACCTCCTACAGCGACTTGTGCTATGGCTACAACGCGTTCTGGCGCAAGTGTGTGAGCGAATTCTCTTTGCCTGCTGTTGACGGAGACGAGCCACGAATCGGGGACGGTTTCGAGATCGAGACCATCATCAATCTTCGAGCCGCCCGCTCTCGGCTGGCGATAGCCGAGGTCCCCAGTTACGAGTCCGAACGCCTGCACGGTGTCAGCAATCTCAATGCCGTGACAGACGGTCTGCGCGTCCTGGGTGTGGTTCTCAGCGAGCGCTTCCGGTCCATAGGTGGATCACCGGTCAATCACGAGCCGCGATACGTGATCCCGCCCGTTCAGGCCTTTCAAGGTGATGGCATCCGCGTCCTGCGTGCGCATACCGATCCCGTGACGATTCGCAGCAATGCTGCCCTCGAATCACCCCCCATGCGGCCCCGAGCGCCACTCGACTTGATCCATTCGACGAGCAATGCCGCCCGGGTGACAACCCGGGCGCGCGAATTTCTGAGTTGACGACACAGATCGGTTCCTACTCCGTTCGCGCGGAGTCGTCACGGACGCTGCGGACACCCACGCGAGGGACGAGCCGCCTGGGTAGGCAGGTGGAAGCGGACGAGCGGAGGGGTCGCGTCGGAGGGCCGAAACGAATCTGCATCGTCGGTTCGGGATGGCGATTCCTGAGCGGTATCAGCTACTACACGTGTCGGATGTCGAATTCGTTGGCCGAGACAGACTACGAGGTATCGGCCATCCTGATGAGAAGACTGCTTCCGCGGTCGTCTGTACCCGGGTCGAGCGCGAGTTGGTTCGCCCTTGGCTGATCTCCAATACAACGACAGCGTCAGGGTCCTCGACGGCGTCGATTACTTCTGGTGGCCCAGCCTGTTGCGTGCCTTCCGGTTCCTCCTGAAAGAGCGCCCCGATGTGGTGGTCTTCGAGTGGTGGACTGCGACGGTCCTGCACACCTACCTGGCATTGGCCGTTGTCGCTCGCCTGCTGGGAGCGCGGGTCGTGGTCGAGTTCCACGAGACGCTAGATTCCGCGGAAGCAACCATGATGTTCCCGCGCCTGTATGCCGACGTATTCATTCGCCCCGTGCTATGGATCGCTTCTGGCTTTGCGGTGCACTCGGGTTTCGACCGTGATGTGATTGCCAAGCGGTACCCCGTCGGCTCGAAACCCGTCGCCGTTGTGCCGCATGGCCCCTACAACCACGGCGTAACAACGTCCGAGCGCCGAACCCGCGGGTCCGATGAGGCGGTACGTCTACTCTTCTTTGGAACAATCCGCCCGTACAAGGGCCTCGAGCATCTCATTGATGCTTTCGACGGCCTTGCCGATGCGGAAGCCGAGCGCTACTCACTCACCGTTGTGGGAGAGACGTGGGAGAGTTGGAACACTCCCACGGAACTGATCGCCCGGGCTCGCCATCGGGATCGGATCGTCTTCGTAAACAGATATGTAACTGACGCCGAGGCAACGACATTCTTCAGCGAGGCTGACGCCGTGGTCCTTCCGTATCTGCGGTCGTCGGCCAGTGGGCCTCTGCACATGGCCATGAGTCATGGGCTGCCCGTCATTGTCACGGCAGTGGGGGGCCTGACCGAGGCAGCGACCCTTTACCGAGGAACAACCTTCGTGCCGCCTGGCGACACCGACAGCCTGCGTGAGGCCATACGACAGATCGGTCCATCGCTAGGGGTTCGCTATCCGGACCCCTACTCCTGGGCTGAGAGTGCCGAACGGCTCGCCTCACTGTTCGTCAGTGACTCCAGTCAGGTGGCTCGGTAACGATTCGACGGCACATGTCTTCTTTTGGCAGTAGACCGGTATAGAGCGTGACAACTCGGATCCTGGTGACGCGGGGATGCGGGTTCATGGGGGTGCGCCTCGTGCGCCGTGGGCTCACTGACGGCAACCTCGCTAGCTCAGTAGCGCTTGTACCTACGACATGCGCGCCGGGCACCAGCGCCGCCATGGGAGCTCTTCTTCACACCAGGGTCAGACCATGAGCGTGGTAACGGAGGGTCAGTCCGTAGAATTTCGGCCAATGGCCGTCATGCAGGTCGACCGTCTCACCCAGACGGCGAGCCCAGACTCGACCCCGCACCACGTACCATCGGTGCTCGCCGGGGTCAGTGCCTGTGTGGGCGTGCTGTCTGTGTCGGGAGCCGACATCAGGTCACGGGCGGGGACATCGGGCTCCTATGGCCTGTTCTGGCTGGGACTGGCTCTCATCTTTGTTCCCGCCGCCTGGCAGCTGTGTCGGCGCAACACCCCCCGCAACGAGCGAATCGTCCTGGCCGTGGTGGTGGGAGTGGCCTTGTATCTCGTCAAGTGCCTCTACAGCCCGACGGCCTTCGTCTTCCACGACGAGTTCGCCCATCTCCGCACGGTCATCGATCTCCGCAACACGGGTCAGCTGTTCGGCTTCAATCCCGAGATCCGGGTGGCCGCCGATTACCCAGGCCTGGCCCTGGTCACCCTCAGCCTGGCCAAGGTCAGTGGCCTGTCCCTCGTGACCAGCGGCATGGTGATCATCGGAGCGGGCCGGCTCCTGCTCATGCTGGCGCTGTTCCTGCTCCTCGAACGCCTCACGGGCTCGGCCCGAGCGGCCGGGATCGGGTGCCTCATCTATGCGGGCAACGCCAACTTCTTGTACTGGTCGGCCCAGTTCGCCTACGAATCCCTGGCCCTGCCCCTGGCCTTTGCCGTGGCCTACCTGGTGCTGCGTCGCAGCGACGGCACCAAGCGCGAGCTCATCCCGGTGCTCCTCGTGGCGGCCATGGTGGTCATCACCCACCACCTCACGGCCTATGCCCTGTTCGGCCTGCTCGCGGCGTGGTCCGTCGTCGCCCTCATCCGGCGACGGCACGGCCGCCCCGACGACTACGTCCCGCTCGTCCCTGCGTTGTTGGTGGGCGTGGGGGCCGGGCTCTGGCTGGGACTGGTCGCTCCCCGGACCCTCGGATACCTCCTTCCCGTCATCGGGAAGGCCGTCACTCAGGGTGTCGATCTGCTCGTGCACGGCCAGGCGAGTCGGGTTCTCTTCGCCACCCCGCATGGCCCGGTTCAACCGGAATGGGAATTGGCCGTAGCGCTGGCCTCGGTGCTGCTCATCTTGGTGTTCTTACCCTTGGGGCTCATGCCGCGCGGGCGCCGCCAGGCACACCCGCTGCGAGTGCTGGCGTGGACCTCGGTCCTGTACGTGTTGATGCTGCCCCTGCGCTTCACCGCCGCGGGTCAGGAGGCGGCCAATCGTTCGGGCGAGTTCTTCTTCGTAGGCATCGGCATCGTCTTCGCCACGCTGTTCATAGGAAAAAGCACGGCAGTCGCGCACGCCCGAACTCGTGGATTCATGCAACTGAGTCAGACCTGGCACCGAGCGCGCGGCGTACAAACGCTCACGGCGTTTGTCGTGTGCATGGTGATGTTCGCCGGAGGGGTTGCCGTCTCGTGGAACTTCGGAGCAAGGCTGCCCCCTCGGCAACGTGTCACCTCCGTACCCCTGATCACCACAGCGGACGACACGGTGGCGGCCCGGTGGTTCCTCCGGGAATACGGTCCGAACCAGCGGATCGCCACCGATATCACCACCGGCTTCGCCTTCGCCACCGCTGGGGACCAGAACATATTGTCCGGAGCCTCGGATGGCGCGCACGTGTGGCGCATCTTCTTTCCGTCGACGATGACGCCCAGTGTCTATGGCGAACTTGCCGGCTCCAAGGTGCAGTTCATCGTCGTTCAGAAGCAACTGACCGAGGGATTCCCCCCCAGTTCTGTGGTGCCGATCTTCGACGCCGGAGAACCGGCGGTCGACGACAGTCGACCGCTCCCGGTGGCATCACAACAGAAGTTCGTCACGGCAGCCGGCGTCTCGATGGTGTATCAGTCGCGTACGATAATCATCTACCGGATCGACCATGACGTAGCTCGATCACGAGCGGGGTTGACATGAGGGTCCAAGCACCGCTTCCACTCAGCGCCAACCTGCTGGCGCTGGGCCTCGTGCTCGTGACGGGTCCGGCATTCCTCCACGTGATCGGTGCGGTGGCGCTGCTCCTGTTCTTACCCGGCTACGCCCTCTCCTTCTTGCTCTTGGGTCCCCACAGACCTGCCGGGACAACGGCCTTGTTTGCTCTGGCCGTGAGTATTTCCCTGACGGGGCTCGGTAGCCTGGCCCTGGTCCCGGCTCACGTGACCAGCAAGCTGGGGATCATTGCCGTCGATGGCACTGTGGGTATCGGCGCCGGGATCGCCGTGGCGTGGCGCTTTCGCAACGAGTCTCTGCCAGAACGATTAGCCGGCCAATTCTGGGCCAGGACGGTCGTAGTCGCTGGCGGTGCGATCGGTGTCGTTATTCTTGTGGTCGCCTTCGCACTGGACACAACGAGCGTTACGAAGGTGGAGAAGCAAACGTCCGTCGCCCTTTCGGCGGTTACGGCCGGGAACGCGCTGAAAATCGGGGTCCTCGCGCCCGGAAATGCTTCGTTCTCGGGCACCCTCGAGCTGAAGAGATCCTCGACGGTGTTGCAGACCTGGCAGGTGAAGGAAGTTCCCCCCGGCGGCCGATGGAGTCCGTCCAGTTCTGTGCAGCTCCCCCAGGGCTCGGGCGCCATGCAACTCATCCTCTCCAGTCATGGTTCGCGGCTTCGGGTGGTCCGCATCGTGGCAACCGGCACAAGCGCCACCGCATAGGCATGAAGATCGCCTTTGTCACCGGCCACTACCTGCCGTTCGCCGGTGGAATAGAGACACATGTCGAACAGATCGCATCTCGGCTCGCCGCCCAGGGTGACCAGGTGACGGTGTTGACCCAGACCGACGACCCGTGTTGGCCTTCGGCGGAAACGATCGAAGGCGTCAAGGTCCAGCGGTTTCCGGTCCCGGTCCCCAGTAAGCACTTCGCCATCTCACCATCCTTGGGACGGGCCCTGATCGCCCAGCGCCGTCAATGGGACATCGTGCATGTCCACGGCTACCACAGTGTTGTGCCGCTGCTAGCCGCGTTGTCCGGTGCGCGACCTTTGATCTTCACTCCCCATTACCACGGAACGGGCCATTCCCCTATGCGAAAGGTGATGCACCGTCCCTATCGAAGCCTCGGTGCGTTCATCAGTAGCATGGCCCGACGCGTCATATGCGTGTCCGAAGCCGAACGTAGCTTGTTTGTCTCACACTTCCCGAAAGCGAAGGACAAGGTCAGGGTCATTCCCAATGGCGTGGATCTCGCCAAGCTCCTGGCTGCAGTACCGTTCCCCACGGACAAGAAGACGATCGTCAGTGCCGGTCGCCTCGAGACGTACAAGCACGTGGACGACACGTTGCGAGCCTTCGCACAACTCGGCCACGACTACCAGCTCGTCGTCACAGGTGATGGGCCTGATCGAGCCAGACTGGAGATGATCGGCCGAGAGCTTGGTCTGGCCGACACGGTGAGGTTTGTCGGCCGGATCTGCGCAGAGGAGCTTCACCGCTGGTACCGGTCAGCCGACGTCTATGTGAGCATGTCGAGCAACGAAGCCATGGGAATAACGATCCTCGAGCTATTGGCCTGTGGTGCCAGGGTCGTGGCCTCGGACATTCCCGCCCATCGAGAGGTGAACCAACGCGTTGGTGGAGCGCTCACCCTCGTTCCGCTGGCATCGAGTCCCAAGGAGTTGGCGACGGCCATCGAGGCGGCCGCCGAGACACCTTCCGTGCACGACGTCGACATTCCTGCTTGGGACGCGGTGACCGCCGCTACCCGGGCAGTGTACGACGAGGTGGTGGGCGGTGTCTGAGCCTCGCCCGCGGGTGATCTACTGGTTCAAGCAACCCACTCCGTATGCGGTAGCCCGATTCAATGCCATTGCTGATGCCGGCGCAGTCGAGCTCGAAGCGTGGTTCAGCGAGGTCCGCGAGCCGGACCGCAGCTGGGACGTGGACGAAAGCGAATGGCGCTTCCCGGCTCGGTACATCCCGGACCGTCGCTTCACCGCCCTTCGACTTCGCATCCCACTACCCGAGCTCGCCCAGACACGGCCCGATGTCTTCGTCTTGGAATACGACAGACTGAACCAGGCCATCGGGGCCGTAGCCGGACGAGTCACCGCTGGCCGACTGGCCTTCCGGGTGCTCCCCAACTTCGACGCCTGGAGCCAGCGCACATGGTGGCGCGAAGCGGCCAAGCATCTGCTGTTCAGGGCGGTCGACGGTGTCAAGGTGCCCGGCCCCGACGGTCGGAACCTCGCCGTTCGCTACGGCACTGCACCACAGCGCGCCTCTGTCGTCCGACAGTCCATCGATCTCGCCCTCTACGGTGCTGCCAGGAAGATTTCGTCGTCGGAACGGGGAGCCCGACGTCAGGAGCTCGGCTTGTCGGGCTGCGTCTTTGTGTACGTGGGCCGACTCTGGAAGGGCAAGGGACTAGACGAGCTCTTGACCGCCTACCGAAACCTCGAAGCCGAGGTGGGCGACAAGATCTCCCTGCTCATCATCGGCGACGGTGTCGACGAGTCCCACTACCGTCGCCTTTTTGGAGCCCTGCCCCGGGTGGTCATGCCTGGCTTTGTCCAGCCCGCACAGTTACCACGCTGGTATGCCCTCGCCGATTGCCTTGTCTTCCCGACTCATGGGGATCCCAACGGTCTCGTGGTCGAGGAGGCTCTCGCCGCCGGACTTCCCGTCATCGTCAGTGACGCGGCGGGAGACATTGCCAGCCGTGTACCGGAGGGCATCGCGGGGTACGTGTTCCCGGTCGGCTCAGCCAGTGACCTCCAAGAACGCATGGGCAGGGTCGCTCTGGCGCCCGCGCTTCGCCCCTCCCCCGAACTCACGGCCACGAAGTCGGTCGAGGGCTACGCCACGGACTTCGAGGCCTTTGTGGCCGAGGTCATCGACCAAGACCGGAGATCCGGCCTCGCAGCCCGAGTGTGCATCTTGCTCGGCCATGTGGCCTTACTCGTGGCTCGGGCCCAGCGTTGGCGCCCGGCCCCGTACGTCGGCGCTCGCCCATCAGAGGATCCGTGATGGCCGAGCGTTCGTCGTCGGTGCACCGCCTGGCGGGAGCCGCGTTGGATGGCTACCGACGCAATCACCTTGCTCGCAATAGTGGCTGGATCATCCTTGCCACGGGGATGAACAGTCTGCTCGGCCTGGTGTTCTGGGCCGAAGCCACACACTCGTATTCCGCGTCGACCGTCGGGTCGGCGAGTGCCGTTTTGGCCGCCATGACATTCGCTTCCACGGCTGCTCTCTTGGGCCTGGGAACGACTGCGTTGCAGATCCTGCCGCGCGCCGACGACGAGACGTGGTCGACCGCCGTGAACTCGTTGGTCATGGGAGGAGCAGCAGCGGGGCTGGTCGCCGGCCTCGTCACGGCAGCGCTGCTGCCGCAGCTGCACTCGGACCGGCCCTTCGCCTCGTTTGCAGGAAGGCCGATCGTTATCATTTGTGTGGCCCTGGGCACGTCGGTACTGACGGTCGCCACCCTGCTCGATTACGTGTTCCAAGCCGAGCGCCGGGCTCACTACGTCGGCCTCAGAGGCGCTACCTTCGGAGTTCTCAAGCTCGCGCTCCTGACCGCGCTGATCCTCCTCGGCGTCCGGAGCGGGACGTGGCTCATAGCCGCTTGGGTCTTTGGGTCTGTCCTCACGACCGGAATCTCCCTGCTCTGGCAGATCCACCGCCTCGGACGTCCCCATCGCTACACCACCAAGGGTGTCGCACGCTACGTCAGGAAGTGGTTCAAGATCCTGATCCTTCACCATTTGACATCGCTCGGCAGTATGATGATCCCGAGCCTGATGCCCGTTCTGGTGGTGGCTCGGCGCCCGGCTCCCGCCGCTGCGCATTTCTACATCGCGTGGCTCCTCTCCAGCGTTCTTCTCACGGTTTCGGCGGCCGTGGCAGGCAACCTGTTGGCCGAGCTCTCCTACGACGACGAGCCCATGGCACAGAAGCTGCGCAAGACAGCTCGCTTGATCGCCGGACTCCTGTTGCCTCCGAGCATCTTCCTGGTTGTTTTCGGCCGATGGGTCCTGGGGATATTCGGCCCCACCTACGCTGCCAGCAGCTACGGCATTCTTCTTCTCTTCGTAGTGGTGGCCGTACCCGACGCCGTGACAAACGTCTATGTCACCGTGCTGCGCGTCAGGGGTGAGCCCCACAAGGCGGCAGCTATGAATCTCGCCATGGCGGCGGTGGCATTGGGAGGGGCGTGGTATCTCATGGGGGTGTTCGGAGTCACCGGTGCCGCCTGGGCATGGGCATTGGCGCAGGCCGTGGGGTGCGGTTACGTCGCCGTCGATGCCCTGGCGGGCAAGAGAAAGCAACCGCCTGCCCCCATACCAATTGGAACCGACGAATGGGAGACCGAGGGCCGTTCGTCGAGCATCGGGCAATGAGAGGGCGCCCCACCGCCTGTGGCAGAAACCCAGACACACCGATATCGAGGGTTGAACACGCCGAACCCGCACCGACTTCGACACCGGCGCCAAACAGCGCCTACGATCTTCGCGTGCTAGCTCCCGACTCGATGAGCGCTCTGAGTCGCTTGATGACACAAATAGCCGAACGTCGCGTGACTTGGAGCACATTTGCTTTGCTCCCGCTTTCCTTGAGGCGTCAGTTTCTGTTCACCGCACACCACAAGCGAATCGGCCATCTCAAGCACCCCAGGACGTTCAACGAAAAGGTAAACTGGCGAATTCTCCATGACCGTCGCGAGATGCTGGCCTGGACATGTGACAAGCTACGGGTCAAGGCGCTGGCCCAGGAACGGGGCATCGGCGTCGTCCCCACCCTTTGGGCCGGTACCGACGTCAGTGAGCTTCGAGACGTGGACTTGCCTGCTGCTTGGGTATTGAAACCAAACAATCGCACGGGACTCGTCTTCTTCGGGCAGTCGCAGTGCACAGACGTCGAGCCCATCTGCGAGTTGACCAAGATTTGGAGGTCTGACAATCGGGTCATCGCCAAGGGCGAGTGGGCCTATACAAGAGCCGCTCCTGGTTTCCTTGTCGAAGAGCGCATAGGCCCCGTTCCGGGGTCGCCCACCGATTTCAAGGTCTTCGTTTTCGACGGGGCACCGTACATGGTCCAGGTCGATCTGGATCGCTTCGGCCATCATCAAAGCCGCTTCTATTGGCCCAATTGGCAGCCCATGCTTCATCGCGACCGAGTCCCCGTATCAGGTGAGATCGCCAGGCCTCATTGCCTCGGTGAGATGCTCGAAGCCGCCGCTACCGTGGCCGAGGGCTTCGATTTCCTGCGAGTGGACATGTACATCGAGCGCGATCAGGTGCTGCTGGGCGAGGTCACACCATATCCGGGCGGAGGTCTCGAGCCCTTCGAACCACGAAGCGCCGATCTCGATATCGGCAACGCCTGGCGCTTGCCCCAATTGTCTGGCGCCTGAAGGCAAGATGTCACTTACCGGCTTTCCGCCAAGGCGCAAGCCCGACACCGAAACGTCAGGCGGAGGTCGGGTGCCGGAAAACATAGAAGCTCTTGGCTTGATGACTCGTATAGCCGAAAATCGCCGCACGTGGGACACATTCGCCATGCTCCCGCTTTCCTTGCGGCGCCAGTTCCTGTTCACTGCACGCCACAAGCGAGTTGGCCATCTCCAGCACCCCAAGACGTTCAACGAAAAGATCAACTGGCGAATTCTCCATGACCGCCGTGAGATGCTGGCCTGGACATGTGACAAGCTGCGGGTCAAGGCGCTGGCCCAGGAACGGGGCATCGGCGTCGTGCCCACCCTTTGGGCCGGTACCGACGTCAGTGAGCTTCGAGACGTGTGCTTACCTGCTGCTTGGGTATTGAAACCAAACAATCGCACGGGACTTGTCTTCTTCGGGCAGTCGCAGTGCACAGACGTCGAGCCCATCTGCGAGTTGACCGAGATTTGGAAGTCTGACAATCGGGTCATAGCCAAGGGCGAGTGGGCCTATACGAGAGCCGCTCCTGGTTTCCTTGTCGAAGAACGCATCGGCCCCGTTCCGGGGTCGCCCACCGATTTCAAGATCTACATGTTCGACGGGGCACCGTACATGATCCAGGTCGATGAGGATCGCTTCGTCCATCATCAACGGCGCTTCTACTCGCCACATTGGCTGCCCATGCCTCATCGGGACCGATTCCCCGTATCAGGCGAGATCGCCAGGCCTCATTGCCTCGGTGAGATGCTCGAAGCCGCCACTACCGTGGCCAAGGGCTTCGATTTCCTGCGAGTGGACATGTACATCGAGCGCGATCAGGTGTTGCTGGGCGAGGTCACGCCATATCCGGGCGGAGGTCTCGAGCCCTTCGAACCACGAAGCGCCGATCTCGATATCGGCACCGCCTGGCGCTTGCCACAATTGTCCGGCGCCTGAGCCGACAGCCTTTGAGCCCGGGACGGGGCGCGCTGATCCGATCGGCTGCCATCAGACGCCGTTGGACCGGGGATTCTTCCCGACGGCGGCCGCCATCCGAGCGTTACACCGAATGAGATCAGGATCAGGCTTCCACTGTCCGGCGACAACCTCCCCGAAGGTGTCGGCCACCTGTTCGGCGTACGGAGCCACGGCGCGTTCCCACATCGGCATCGTGCTCACCAGTCGTCTTGTCAGGGCGTCCCCGAGACGCACGGTTCCGTCGCTCTGCTCGATGAAGTCCCTGCGGGTGAAGGTCGTCTCAGCCAGAAGTTCGAGGACGAAGCGGTCAACCTCGGGTCGCACGGGCTCCAACACGTCGAGGACGAGGGAGTCCCGAACCGAAGCATCACGTTGGAGAACCCCCAAGCCCGGCGCCAGCCCCGCGGCGACACAGGCCAGGCGGGCCTCGATGGCAGCGATCCGGTAGAGGTAGTTGAGGACTGTGTTGGTTGGTCGTTCCGCCTTGCGGTCCGGATTGCCCTTCGCCGACAGAGACCGGCGCCTGTCGTAGTGACACCAATGCGCGGGTACGTGTTTGGCATCAGCCGCCTTGAAACGGGGCACGACCGCAGGATGTTCGACCCAGGCGCCGAAGTAAGAGGTTGTCGCCCTGGCTTCGATCCGGCGAACGTCTTCGATATTGGAAGCGTCTTCGAGCGCAGCCGCCGCATCTCGAAGGGCGGAAGCAACATCGGCTCGGGCCAGGTTCTTTTCTGACACCGCTGCCTGTTTGAGAACCTTGGAGCGGATGAGTCCCGCCGCGATCGAAACCGCCAGCTCCTCGGAGGCGGTCACCTGGATACGACGCAGGGGTGTCTCGTCGTGGGCGTAGGGGCCGGGACCCAGCTCCACGTTGCCCTCGATGTCCAGGACTATCAGGGCGACGCCTTGGGATTGGCACCAGGTGATGGCATCGACGGTGACGATGCCGGAACCGGCCCCCACGACGATTCGCCGAAGCTCGCTGCCCGCTCGGGCCCAGCTCCGCTCTCGTCGGTACCACCCGCGCCGATCGCTGACATGCAATTGTCCGTTGCGTACACCCACACGCACCCCCTCACCCAGCACGACCGCAATACTGGGATTGGTGGGATCAGCGACAAACCCTGCTTCGCCGGCATCGGGGGCATCGTCGACCTGTTGGGCTCGACGTAAGCGACCCTTGCGAGTGGCCGGAGACGCGGACTGTAACCTCGGACTCTCGGGTCTCGCTTCAGCAGCCTGCTTGGTGGTCATCGTCGGTTCCCCCCCGCTTGCCTACCTTCGCCCCAGACCCGCCAGAGCCCGGACTCCAGTAGCTGCGTCCAGGGTCCGGCAGTGCATGGGTCTGTGCGACCGCATTGGCATCATCGACAAACGTTGTTGCGGTTGAGGCTCCCCAATGAGGCTGGCGCCGTGCCCAATGATCCCGGGCTATCAATGTTTGCTGGCTGTCTTCGTTCAATGGGAATATTGCCGCTTGAGCAGCCATTTTCTCGTCGGCCCGGGGGTCAACCGCCATAGCTCCACAGATTACCAGAAACTGTTTGGCCGGTAATTTTGCCTCTGAGCCTCACGAGTCGACGCATGGGGCCGTGTCTCGAGGGGCGATGATGACTACGCCCTTCTTCGCAGTGGCGCGCCATCATCGGAGTCGACCAGTAGGTCGAGCACGTCTCCGATGGTCCGCTCTCGAGCGATGGCTTCTCGCAATGGCAAATGAGTTTGGATGCGGTAGCGATTGCGACGACCGTCCTTGTTCTTGACGACGTAGCCGGCAGTCGTGAGATCGGTGACGATGCCAAAGGCGCTGCGCTCGGTGATGCCAAGGGTGTCGGCGATGTCTCGAAGGCGCACCCCCGGATCGCGGACGATGCATACCAGGGCGCGCGCATGGTTCGTGAGGAAGCTCCACCCCGCCGTGTGACTGCGCATCCCCGTGCCCCCGCCTTCTGACATCAAGTTGCCCACCGTACGCCTGACCGTGGGAAGTGTCCACGGGTCACCGTGCGTGACTGCGAAGCGGTCACCCGGAGGGACGACAGCGCCTCCACCTCGACAGGGCCGGGCCCGGACCACGCAGGGCACCCGTGGTGCGGGGTGTCGAGACACCCCAAGAGTGCGGGGCCGCCGGGGTCACCGCCAGCCGCTTCACCGCCACGCGCCCGGGGAGCAGCCCCCATCTCGAGCCGCTGCTTCACACAGACGTCAACGGTGTCAACACAACGTACCCACACAATTCCGCCACCGATGCGCCCGCGGAGGCCAACACCGTCGGCGTCTGTGTCGAATCAATACGTTCGCACAACGTGAGCACAATGCTCTTCGGTAATCGCAGAGGCGCGGTTACCATTTTCGGCAGTGGGGGCACCTGGTCGCATCGCGTGGCCGTCGTCGTTGACCGGTGAAGAGCGCTCGGACTCAACCCTCGGCGGACCGAACACCGCGTCGAAGACGGTCGCGCCCCCGGTGCTGTCTCCCTTGGACTCGCCAGCTCCATTCGAGTCGTCGTCGTCGGCTCCGTCGGCGGCTGCTCCTCACACGATCTCTGTGCCATGCAACGGAGATCGGACCGAGGAACCCGGCCCGGAAGGGGAGGCTCTCGGACCGCTGAGGATGCTCGGCCAGCTCTTCGGGATCCAGGGCCGCACCGTGGACTCCCCACGGTCCCTGGGAGCCTTGGACGAAGTCCGCCTGCAGTCGATTCGCGTCGGCGTGGCGTCGACGGTGGCGGTGCTCGTCGTTCTGCTTCTCTATGCGCTGCTCCCCGGTCACTATCCCCTTTCCCGTGCACCGTTCTTCGTGCTGATCGGTGTAGCCATCGCCGGCACCGTTCCCATCGCCATGCTCCCCTGGGAGACCCTCACTCGGCGCGGGCTGGTGATACCGATTCTGTATGCCTGGTCGATGTTCGACATCGCCCTCGTGTCGCTCGGCATCGACCTCACCGGTGGCAGCCACTCCGACCTCTACCTCGTCTACCTGCTGCAGTGCCTGTTCATGGCGAACGTCTCGTACCCGCGCCGAGGACGTATCACCTTGACCCTGTTGGTGGTGGTCGCCTACGTGGCCGCGCTCGCCGGCGCCGATTGGAAGATCGGCACGGCCACGTTGATCCTGCGGGTGGGCATGATCCTGGCCACCGCCGGCGCCGCCGATCTGATCTCGGTCCAGCTCACCGGAGAGCTCGTGTTCCGCGAGCGCGCCACCACCGAGCACCAGCACCGGGCCAGCCTCTGGAGTCGGGTGGCCGGGCTGGGCCGGCAACTGGACTCACTCGACGAGAACTCCATTCTCGCCTGGGCGGTGGACGCGGTCATCGAGCTCGGGTTCGAAGCCGCCAATGTGTGCGAGCTCCTCGACGACCGGCGCACCTATCGGGTGGTCCACGCCCGGGGGCTGCCCGACTCCTACGTCGAGGGAATTCACAGCTCCGATCGGGGCATGGTGGGCCTCGTCCAGGACCAACGCCGCACGGTCGTCGTCGACGACTACCTCGAACACAGCGGCGGGCACCCGGACCTGCGCGCCAACGGCTTCCGCACCGTGATCGCCACCCCGGTGTGGGTCGAAGGTGAGCTCGCCGCCACGCTCGTGGGCGGGACCCGCCACCGGCGTACGGTCGAGGACCACGAGATCGCCGCCTTCGAGCTCCTGGCTGCCCACGCCGGTCACGGTCTGGACAGCGCCCGCAGGCTCGAGCACCAGCGCCGCGACGCCGCCCACTTCCGGTCGCTGATCGAGTCGGCCCCCGACGCCATGATCGTGATGAGCACCGACGGGGTGATCCTCGAGGCCAACAACCAAGTGGGCCGTCTCTTCGGGTACGAGCCCGACGAATTGGCGGGCCGGCGCGTCGAGAGCCTCACCACACCGAGGGTCCAGAGCGTCCTGCGCGACTACTACGACGACTTCATCCGCGATCCGCGCACGCTCGTCATCGGTGACGTGGCCGACGTCTCGGGCGTGCGCAAGGACGGTATGGAGTTCCCCATGGAGATCGTGCTGGGCCCGATCGAGACGCCCGAGGGCCTGGTGATCACCGCCACCGCCCGCAACGTCACCGAGCGCCGGGAATTCGAGCGCCGCCTCGAGCACCAAGCGACACACGATCATCTGACGGGCTTGCCGAACCGGGCCCTGTTCGTGGAACAACTCGCCGATTGCCTGGGTCGCAGCCAGCTCCCGGGCCCGCCCCTCTCGGTGTGTTTCCTCGACTTGGACCACTTCAAGTACGTGAACGACAGCCGTGGCCACAACACCGGCGACGAACTGGTGGTCGAGGTGGCCCGCCGCATCGAGTCCACCGCCCGCTCCGGCGACCTCGTGGCGCGCTTTGGCGGGGACGAGTTCGCCGTGCTGGTCGAGGGGCTCACCGATCGCCAGGGAGCGGTCGCCTACGCCTGGCGCCTCCTGACCGCCTTCGACCGGCCCTTCGTCCTCGACGGAGTGGAGTGCTTCGTCTCCGCCAGCGTCGGTGTCGCCTTCGGGCTGCGTGGCGACGACCCCAACGACCTGCTCCGGCAGGCCGATGCCGCCATGTACCACGCCAAGCAGAACGGGCGAGCCCGCGTGGAGGTCTTCGACGAGACCCTCACCGCCCGGGCCGCCGAGCGCATCGAGATCGAGTCGTCGCTGCACCAGGCCCTCCTCGGCGACCAGCTCTCGATCGCCTACCAACCGGTGGTGGCCATCGACACCGGCAACTCGGTGGGGGTCGAGGCCCTGGTGCGTTGGAACCATCCCGAGCGCGGCCTGGTCCCGCCCTTGGAGTTCATCCCCATCGCCGAGGAATCCGGCTTGATCCTGCAGATCGGACGGTGGGTGTTGGCCCGCGCCTGCACGCAGGCCGCGCAGTGGGTCAACCAGATCGGGGACTCGTCGGGCTTCTCCGTGAGCGTGAACGTCTCGAGCCGTCAGTTGGAGCACGACCGCATGATCGCCGAGGTGGCTGCCGCGCTCGACGAGAGCGGCCTTCCTCCCCACTGCCTGGTGCTCGAGATCACCGAGAGCTTCTTCATCCGCGACCTCCAGGCGGCCGTGCGCCGGCTTCAGGCCCTTCGACGACTCGGGCTTCGCATCGCCATCGACGACTTCGGCACGGGATTCTCCTCGCTCAACTCGCTGGCCCGGCTACCCATCGACGTCGTCAAGATCGACAAGTCCTTCATCGACGCCTTGGGGACCCGCTACGACGCCATCATCGGCGCCGTTGTCGAGGTGGCCGAGGCGTTCGATCTCACGGTGGTGGCCGAGGGCATCGAGCGCGAAGAGCAACGCGACCGGTTGATCGGCCTCCGCTGCCCCTTCGCCCAGGGGTACCTCTTCGGCAAGCCCTCACCCCCTGACGACCTCGCACACCTCTTCTTACCCTCGACAGCCTCCGGTGGTCGGCGGACACCGCGTCGGGACACGCCCGAGGTCCTCAGCGGGGGGTGACTCCCCAACGGCCGCTCCAGGTGGCGCCGGGTTCGAGTCGCACGAGGTCGACGCCGGAGCGAAGAGCGTCGGGAGGACACGTCATGGGCTCCACCGCCACCGAGCTCCGCCGCCGGCTCACGCGGCTCGAGGGTGTCCCCGGTGAACACCATGACGTACCCGAAGCGCTCGTCCATCCACACCGTGACACCCCGGCCCCCCGCCGTGTCGTCGAGCTCCACCCGTGCCATCCCGTCCGCATCGCGCAGGAGGTCGGTGAAGGCGGTGTCGAGGAGTGTGGGGCCTATCCACCGCCGCGCCGCGAAGTCGAGATCCGAGCCGGCCACCGAGGTGCTCGCCGTAGGCAGCCCCTGCTCGTCGGTGACCAGTCGGCGCCGAGCGGGGACGGCCAACGAGGTGGAGTCGATCGGCGTCGAAAGCGTCAGATAGGGATGGAAGCCGATGCCGAAGGGCGCCGCCGCGGCGTCGAGGTTGGTGACGCTCGACAACACGCTGAGACCGTCGCGGCCCAAGCGGTACTCGATCACCAGCGACAGTCTCCACGGGTAGCCGGGCTGCGGATGCAGGGTGCAACCGAGCGAGAGCACGTTCTGAGCCCGCGACACCAGGTGCCACGGGAGCCAGCGCACCAACCCGTGGATGGCGTTGTGCCGGTCCGGTTCGTCGAGTGCGGCTTGGCAGTCCCGACCCTCGTAGCTGTAGCGGCCGTGACCGAGACGATTGGGCCACGGGGCGAGCACCTGCCCTCGGCCTGAATCGCACACGTCGTCGACGCCGAATCCGTCCAACACAGCCCGGCCGTCGACAGTGTAGGACCGCATCGTGGCACCCACCTCGGTGACGACCACGTGGTGCCGTCCGTGCCCGATGTCGTACTGCACCCCCGAGGGCGCCAGCGTTCGGTTGGCGGTGACAGGCAAGTGGGTGGCTCGTGTCCGGTCGTCGACGGAGAGGTCTGGGCGGAGTCGTATGGTAGACGCAGGAGTCGGCGCCGGCCCGGGAGCTCGGTCCGGCGCGGCGTGGTGGGCCACCCACCGGAGGTCCCGTGCGGATACTGGTCACCAACGACGACGGCGTGCGCGCCCCGGGCATCGCCGCGCTGGCGCTGGTGGCCGCCTCGACGGGCCACGAGGTCGTGGTGGTCGCCCCCCTCATCGACTACAGCGGTTCGGGTGCGGCGGTCGGTCCCGTCCACTCGCGGGCGGGCGTCGACTACGAGGCCCACGCCATCGAAGGCCTCGGGGACATGCCCACCTACGGCATCGACGGGCCTCCGGCCTTGGCGGTGATCCTGGCCTGTGTCGGTGGTTTCGGCCCCCGCCCCGACCTCGTGCTCTCGGGGATCAACCACGGTGTCAACGTGGGCAGGTCGGCCATGCACTCGGGCACGGTGGGGGCCGCCCTCACGGGGGCCCATTTCGGGCTGCGCTGCCTGGCCGTGTCCATCCGCTGGGGCGACGACCCCGTGCCCTGGGAGACGCCGTCGGCGATGGCGGCCGCGCTCGTACCGGTCCTGGAGGGGTCGCCGGCGGGGACGACGCTCAATTTGAACGTGCCCAACGTGGCGCTGGGCGAGCTGCGCGGGCTGCGCCACGGGCGGTTGGGGCGAGGTGGCACCATCCGCTCCGCCGTCCACGTCACCGGCGACGCCGGCACACCCCTGCCCCATGTGGCGCTCCCGCCGGGACAGACCGGGACCCTGCGTCTGGACCTCACGGCCCCGGGGAGCAGCACGCGTGTCGCATCCCGACACCGACGCCGGACTGCTGGCGCGCGGCTACGCGTCGCTCACGGCCCTGGTGGGGGTGCGCGAGGCCGGCGCCGAAGCCGACGACGTGCTCGACAACGCGCTCGAGGCCCTCTACAGCGTGCCGGGGGTCACCGCCGGGCAGGACCCCGAGTACTCCGGGGACGTCGGTGATGCCCGAGGGGAGCCGGCGTCGGCCTGAACGGCCCAGCTTGATCTGACTGGCCGTCAGGGCTCTGTCCGGCTCCCAGCGCCGGAAGGATGCCCTGGTCAAGGGGGCCTTCCTTCCCACGGGCGGCGGCCCCGTGCCGCACCGTGAGGAGCATGGGCACCCCCCGTGAGCTTGTGCGCACATGCGCAAGCGCTTACAATAGTTAGTACTCAGCCATCGGCAGAGTCCATGCGACAGCAGCGGAGGCTGTCGCCCGGGCCCCAGAGGCCCTGCTCACGTGGACCGCCCCGGACTTCGTTCCCTTGCCCCCGCGCGCCCTGGGGACCCGGCCTTGGCGCTGCTCAGCACCCTACCCATGCGCATCGACGCCCACTCACTCCCAGGAGGAAGTGCCTAACGCCAGAACCCCGGGTCGCTCCGTCCGCACCTCGTTCGGACCTGCAGTCAGTCCAGGGCCGCCCGCCCTTCCCGGCGCCGGCTCCGCGAGACGAATGCACCTCACGACGGGCACCCGCATTCCCAAGCCCACCTGGAGCCCTACGAGGATCCCGTGAACTTCAAGGAGGCACAAGATGCGGAGTCACCGACTCTTTGGCGTTGTCATCGCCGTGCTGCTCGGCTCTGGTTTTCTCCACCAACGGCCGAGTGCTCCTCACCATCACCATGATCGGGTCGCCGCCGTGCACCCCGCCAGCCGCGCCCCTGCAGCCGGCATCGGCGGCCTGGGCCGTCGATCAACACCCCACGCCCGTCGCCGCGGGCCCCACGGCACCGGTCGCCCTTCTGCCCCCGGCGGGACCAGAGGTCAGTCGCGCCCGCATGCACCTGGCCTCGGCTTCGGCAGTGGCGATGCACACCGACCTGTCGCGACCGGACGGAACCAGGTACGTGACGCTGCTCTATGCCTGGATGGCCGACGAAAAAGCGGCGCAAAACCCTCTGGTGCCTCCCGCCCCGCCGGGTCCCCAGACGTCGAGGCCCCCCTCCCCGGCCGACCCGACCCCTCAGCACTCGGTGACACCGATGGCCCCTGCCACTCGACCCGCCGATGGTGGGGTGTGGGCCGGACTGCGCCAGTGCGAGTCCGACGACAATTACTCCGACAACACCGGCAACGGCTACTACGGCGCCTATCAGTTCAGCCTGCCCACCTGGCACGGGCTGGGCTTCTCCGGCCTCCCGTCGGCGGCGCCCCCGGCGGTGCAGGACCGCGCCGCCCAACAGCTCGAGGCCCGAAGCGGCTGGGGCCAGTGGCCCAGCTGCTCACGCCGGCTCCGACTGACCTGAGGTCCCCACGACGCTGAGTGGTGGTCCGGGGACCTACCCGGCTATACGTGGAGGAGGCGGCCCGGGTATCGTCGACGTTGTGGCGTCCGTGGGGGCCGGGCTCGGCACTTCGACTTCTCCTCGAACCGGTGCGCGCGTCGAGACCCGGCGCCAATCCGACGGGGACGAGGAGGACAGTTCCGAATCAGCCCCGGATCCGGGGGGGCCGGGACCGGGGGCCACGGTGAGCTTCGCGCCCGTGGCCTTCGTGAGCAGGCTCTTCGAACGCAGACCCTTCGAAGAGGCGACCTTCGAGGTCGAGGGACTGCGCCTGCACTACGAGCGCCATGGCCAGGGAGAGCGGGTCCTCGTTTTCCTCCACGGCCTGCTCCTCGACAACCAGCTCAGTCGTCGCCTGGCCGCCGATCTGGCCGAGCGGGGATACCACGTGATCCTGCTCGACCTGCCCGGGCACGGAAAGTCCGACAAGCCCCGGCACGCGTCGGCCCATCGCATGGACTCCTACGCGCGCCACGTGGTGGCTCTGCTCGACGAGCTCGGGATCGAGCAGGCCGTGATCGGCGGGGTCTCGCTGGGGGCCAACGTGAGCCTCCAGGTGGCGGTGCAAGCCCCCGAACGCGTGCGCGGTCTGCTGATCGAGATGCCCGTCCTCGAATGGGCCGTGCCGGGCGCGGCCGTCGTGTTCCTGCCCATGCTCCTCGGGGTCCACTACGCGGCACCCGTGGTCCGTGTCGTGGCGGCCCTGGCGCGCCTCGTGCCCAAGACCACCATCGCCCCCCTCGACAGCCTGGTCACCGTGCTCAAGGCCGAGCCCGAGGAGATCGCCGCGGTGCTGCACGGCATGCTCGTCGGGCCCATCACACCGACCTACGAAGCGCGCCACGCCATCCAGGCGCCCACCCTCGTGATCGGGCACAAGATCGACTTCATCCATCCCTTCACCGACGCCGACCACCTCACGCGCCAGCTCCCGCACGCGCGGCTCATCGAGGCCCACTCCATCTTCGAGCTCCGCGTGGCGCCCGACAGGCTCACGGCCGAGATCGCCGATTTCCTCGACGAGACGTACCGCAGCCGCCGCCGGCACCGGGCGCGCCCGCACCCGCCTCGGGCCCAGCCCGCCTGAGCCGTTCAGCGGGGCCGCGGCTCCCAGGCGTCGGGATCTTCTGTCAGCCTGGCGACGGTGCGGGGCAGACGCCCCGCCACCACGTCTTCGAGACTGACCCGCTCGAGCACGTTGCGCAGGCTGGCGCGCACCGCCACCCACACGTCTTGGAGGTGCTCGGCAGCTCCGTCGTAGTGGGCCGCCTCGGGGCGCAGCCCGCGCACCTCGGCCAGGGGGCCGTCCAAGGCGCGCATGACGTCGGCCACGCTGACCTCCCGAGCCGGTCGGGCCAGGCGATAGCCACCCTCCGAGCCCCGCTGGCTCGAGACGATGCCGGCGCGGCGCAGCTCGATGAGGATCGCCCCGAGGAACCGCGCCGGGAGCCCCTGGGCGTCGGCCAGGGACTCCGCCGTCGCCGGTTCCCCGCGCTCGGCGAGCGCAAGAAGGGCCCGCATGCCGTAGTCAACCTTGGCCGGTATGTGCACGAACGGGATTCTGCCCTTCCCCGGGTGCCCACGCCCACCTCGGGGTTCGGTCAGGATCGGGCTCGACGCCTCGCTGGACGATGTGAGGGCCCTAGCCCTAGTATTCCTATGGAATCGATCTATTAACTTCAATGGGGGGGCGGAAGGCCGTTTCGGCCCGCGCCCGAGAGGAGAGCCCGTGCAGCGAGGTGCGGTGTCACGTCGAGCCCGCCACCACCGAGGGAGCCGCGTCCGGCTGGGCGGCAACCCGCCGTGGCGGTCGACCGTGGTCCTCGCTCTCGCCGCGGTGGCGCTGGTGGCGGCGGCGTGCAGCTCCTCGCCGACCGCGGCCAAGAAGAAGACGTCTTCGACCACGACTTCGACGTCGAGTTCGACGTCGACTTCCACCACCACCGCCACAGCCGCCGGCGGTTCTACCACCACGACCGGCGCGCCTGTGGCGCACACCGCCACGACAGCGCCCAAGGCGAGCAGTACCGCCTGTTCGACCTCGGGTGGGGCTCTGAGCGCCACGTGTGACACGCAGTCGCCGTCGTTGCAGGTCAACGGGGCGGGGGCGAACTCCATCTCGCCCTTCTTCACCCGGGTCTTCTACTATTACAACCAGGCGAACCACGGTGTGAGCGTGAACTACTCCCCGGCCGGAAGCAGCGTGGGCGTCACCGACATCGAGCAGAACACCGTGAACTTCGGTGACTCGGAGATCCCCATCCCGTCGCCGGCGACGGGGGCCAGCGGGAACATCCTCCAGGTGCCCGTGGACCTCGGAGGGGTAGCGCTGAGCTACAACGTGCCCGGGATCAGCGGGGGGCTGAAGCTCGACGGCCCCACCCTGGCGGGGATCTTCCTCGGCACCATCAAGACCTGGAACAACTCGGCCATCGCCGCGCTCAACCCCGGGGTGAACCTTCCGGCCACGAGCATCGTGCCCGTGCACCGTGCCGACTCGTCGGGCCCGGGGTATGACCTCGACCAGTACCTCATCGACACGGGCGGATCGGCGTGGACGAGCTCCAAGGCGGGGACGGCGGCCTCGACGAAATGGCCGATCACCACCGTGGGCGTGGGCGAGCAGCTCAACACCGGGGTCGCCGGCTACATCCAGCAGACCCAAGGGGCCATCGGCTTCGTCGAGTACGCCTATTCGCTCCAGGCGGGCTTCACCGACGCCGCCCTCAAGAACAAGGCGGGAAGCTTCGTGACCCCGTCGCAGTCGAGCATCGCCGCCGCCGGCGCCCAGGCCTCGGGTCTGAGCGCCTCCAACTTCAACATCGTCAACGGGCCCGGAGCGGGGACGTACCCGCTCGCCAACTTCAGCTGGACACTGCTGTACCAGAAGCAGTCGAACACCACCCTCGGGGTCGTGCTCGGCAAGCTCTTCGACTGGGTCACCACCACCGGCCAGAAGCAGGCGGCCGCCCTCGGGTACTCGCCCCTCCCGGCCAACGTGGTGTCTCTGGCGCACCAGACGTTGCTGGGACTCGAGACCACGGCGGGCAAGCCTCTGTTCTCCTGATCGCCGGCCCGTGACCGCCTAGGGTCGGGCGACCATATGAGCCCCACGCTGCTCGAGGAGACCCCGCCTCCGAGGCTCACGCCCGTGGGAGGGGTGAGAGAGGCCCTGCTGCGACGGTGGGCCCGGCCCGGTGGTCGGGCCTACGCCATAGCGCGCTGGGCAGGAGCGATGCTCTTCGCCGCCATCGTGGTGGCACTGGTGGTGAGCCTGCTGGTGTCGTCGAGCCAGGCCTTCGCGCACTCGGGGCTGAGCTTGTTGTGGTCCGGCACCTACAACGCCGCCAAGGACGTCTACCCCACGGGCATCTTCATCGTGGGAACGCTCATCACCACGGCGGTGGCCATCATCCTGGCGGTACCGATCGGCGTGGGCACCGCCGCCTTCCTCTCGGAGTTCGCCCCCAAATGGCTGGCCGCGCCGCTGACCGTCGCCATCGACCTCATCGCCGCGGTGCCGAGCATCGTGGTGGGGTTGTGGGGGCTCTTGGTGCTGGAACCGATCTTCGCCCACCACGTCGAGCCCTTCATGAAGAAGATCCCGGTCATCGAGTGGTTCTTCCACGGGCCGGCCCTGGGGCCGAGCATGTTCCTGGCCGGGGTGGTGCTGGCGGTGATGATCCTGCCCACCATCGTGGCGCTGTCGCGCACGTCGATGTCGGCGGTGGCGCTCGAGGACCGCGAGGCGGCGCGGGCGCTCGGCGCCACCCGCTGGCAGGTGGTCACCACCGCGGTGGTGCCCGGCGCCCGCACCGGGATCGAGGCGGCGGTGACACTGGCCATCGGCCGCGCCATGGGAGAGACCATCGCCGTGGCCATGGTGATCGGCAACAACTACGCACTCCCCCACTCCCTGCTCTCCCCCGGGGCCACGCTCGGGTCCGCCATCATCAACAACTTCGGGGAGGCCAGTCCCGGGCTCGACCGCGCCACGGTCATCGGCCTCGTCGTGGTGCTCCTCGTCCTTTCCGCCCTCGTCAACGTGGGGGGTCAGCTCCTGTTGCGCGCCCGGTCGCGATCTGTCGGGGCCACGACGTGAGCAGCACCGTCTTCGCCGTCGACCCCGATGCGGCCGGTGCCATCGGGGCGCGACGCGACCTCGTGCGCGAGTCGGCCCGCCGTTCTCTTCTGCGGCGCCGGCTCATGGGACGCGCCGCCATCGTGCTGTGCGTCGTGGCCGTGGCCATCTCGCTGGCGCCCCTCGTCGCCCTCGTCGCCTACACCACCAGCCGGGGGATCCACGCCTTGTCGTGGACCTTCCTGACCCATGCCCCCACACCGCCGGGCATCCCCGGGGGCGGCATCTCCAACGCCATCGTGGGGACCCTCATCATCGTGGGCGTGGCCGCCGCCATGGCCGTGCCGGTGGGGATCATGGCCGCCCTCTTCCTCGTCGAGCGGGCCGGGCGCGTCGCCAACGCCCTGCGGTTCGCGGCCGACGTCCTCACGGGCGTGCCGTCCATCGCGGTGGGGGCATTCGCCGTCGCCGTGTTCGTCGATCCCTTCGACCATTACTCGGGGCTGGTGGGGAGCTTCGCGCTGGCCACGCTCATGTTGCCCATCGTCATCCGCGCCAACGAGGCCGCCATGCGATCGGTGCCCCGCGACCTGTGGGAGGCGGGCCTCGCCCTTGGGGTCCGGCGCGCGCGTGTGGTGCGCTCCGTGGTCCTGCGCGGCGCCCTGCCCGGCCTCGTGACCGGCAATCTCCTGGCGGTGTCGCGCGCCGTGGGCGAGACCGCACCCCTGTTGTTCACCATCTTCGGAAGCCAGTTCTTCGTCACGAACCCGACGCAGCCCATGCAGGCGCTGCCCCTCACGATCTTCACCGACGGAACCTCCGCCCAGTCCTCGGCCCAGCTCATCGCGTGGGGGGCCGCCTTCGTGCTCCTCGTCCTCGTCCTGGTGCTGAGCGTCGTGGCCCGCATCGTGTCCGCCCGGCTCAACCGCCAAGCCCGGTGACGCCGGTTGGCCTTCACCGCCTCGGTCCCCGCGCCGGCGTGGGGGCGAGCGCCGCAAAGGGGACGAATAGGATGGTCAGGCCATTGCGAGCCCGGAGATGACGATCGACACCACCACGCCACTGGGAACCACCCCCGAGACACCTCCGGCCTCGCGCCGCCCCGACGCCGCCCCCGGTGAGCCCGCGGCCGTCTCTCTGCGCGACGTGAGTGTCACCTTCGGCCGTCAACGCGTGGTGCGCGACGTGTCGATCGACTTCGTCCGCAATCGCGTCACCGCACTGGTGGGACCGTCGGGGTGTGGCAAGACCACCATCTTGCGCACCGTCAACCGGCTCCATGACGACACCGGGGGCAAGGTCACCGGGAGGGTCATGGTCGGCGACCTCGACATCTACGCCCGTGACACCCAACCGGAGCTGGTTCGCAGTCGTGTCGGCATGGTCTTCCAACGACCCAACCCGTTCCCGACCATGACCATCTTCGACAATGTGGTGGCCGGACTGCGCCTCAACGGCGTTCGATCCAAGAGCATCCTCCGAGAGGCGGCAGAAGCCGCCCTTCACCATGCCGCGCTGTGGGACCTCGTCAAGGACCGGCTGCACTCGCCGGCGGTGAAGTTGTCCGGTGGCCAGCAGCAGCGCCTGTGCATCGCCCGCGCTCTCGCCGTCGAGCCCGAGGTTCTGCTCATGGACGAGCCCTGCTCGTCGCTCGATCCCATCGCCACAGCCAAGATCGAGGAGCTGATCACCCGCCTCGCCACCGATGTCACGATCGGTCTCGTGACCCACAACATGTTCCAGGCCACCCGGGTCTCGGACTACACGGCCTTCTTCCTCCTCGGAGAAGACCGGGCCACGGGCGAGCTCGTCGAGTACGGCCCGACGAAGAAGATCTTCGACTCGCCGGTGGACCCCCGCACGAGGGCCTATGTGTCAGGCGAGGTGGGCTGAACTGGCGGTCGACCGGCACGAGACCAGGGGGGCGATCTCGAGGCGGTCGACCACTCAGGGTGTGCCCGCCAGGCCCACGACCGACACGGGCGCCGACAGGGTAACACCGCCCGTGGCGAGCTCGGCGGGGATGGAGCCGAAGTACCCGGCGTCGCCGAAGGTGAACACGCCGCCGTCGGCGCCCACGAGCCAGTAGCCCTTGGCGTCAGGGGTGACGGCGATGCCCACGACCGGGGCGTTGGGCACGACTCCGGTGGTGAGGGTGGATCCGAAGAAACCGGCGTCGCCGAAGCGAGACACGGCGCCGTCGTTCTGGACGATCCAGTAGCCGCCCCCGTCGAGGTCGGTGGCGATGGCCACCACCGGGGCCGGTGTCGGGCCTCCGAGGAGCGTCGGAACGTTGCCGAAGTACCCGGCGTCGCCGAAGGCGAACACGCCGCCGTCGGCGCCCACGAGCCAGTACCCGTTCGCGGTGGGTGTGGCGGCCATGCCCACGATGGGCGACGCCGGCGTGATGTGGAGGGCCTGGAGGGATCCGAAGTACCCGGCGTCGCCGAAGGCGAACACGCCGCCGTCGGCGCCCACGAGCCAGTACCCCTTGCCGGTGGGAGTGGCGGCGATGCCCACGATGGGCGCTTTGAGTTTCACCGAGTCACCGGGGACCGACCCGAAGTACCCGGCATCGCCGTAGGTGAACACGCCCCCGTCGGCGCCCACGAGCCAGTACCCCTTGCCGGTGGGTGTGGCGGCGATGCCCACGATGGACGCCTTCAGGGTCGTGCCCGAAGCGGCCGGGGATCCCGACGGTACGGCCCCTCCGAACCCGAAGACCCCGCCACTGGCTGTAGCGAGGACGTAGCCGGTCTGTGCCGGGGTCGCCGCCCCGGCCGCCACGGGGGCGCCACCCCCGATCACCGCCGTCGCCGCCAGGGCCGCCACCCCCGCCAGCCACCGGCGCGTCGATCTCGGGCGCCGACGGTGCGCCGTGTTTCGCGTCCCTGGACCGTTCTCCGACACCGTCGACTCCTCTCGCGTCACGGGTCTGCCGAGGGGGCACGCTCCCGTGCCGTGACCTTAGCCATGAAATCGACTGTATTTCTAGATTTACTGCGAAATGGGTGTCAAGCCGGAGGCGACCCTGGACAGCTGGGGGTGGGTCCCGTGGGGCCCAAAAGGGTCTTGCACAGCTGCCCCTGGGGCCTGATGCTGATGCCAGAAGGTGTGCGCGGGTCAGCCCGGAGCCCGGGTCAGGCCCAGACGGACTCGGAAGGGAGGTTCCCTGGCCATGAGACTGGCCGAGAGGCACCGTGAGCCGCCCGAGGCCCACTTCACCGAGGGCGAGCTCGACCTCGAAGCACCCGAGGAGCTGGCCGTCGGAGAGCTCGACGAGGAGGCCATCCTCGAAGAGGAGCTCGACAACGAGGACGTCCTCGAGCAGGACGTCGACGAGGACACTCTCGAGGTGACCCTCGAGGACCTCGTCCACAGCGACGATGGGGAGGGCGGCGACGACGAGCGGGCGCTCGACATCTTCGCCCTGCCGGTCCTGGCGGGGTTCGACGAAACCGACGCCACCAAGGACCTCGGAACCGAGGACATCGAGGACATCGAGGACATCGAGGACATCGAGGACGGCCTCGACCTGGTCCTGCTCGAGCGCCTGGCCCTCGTCGAGGACGACGGGACCGGGGCCCTCCACGAGGACGAGGAAGCCACCGCCGCGCCCGGGGTGCTCGTGCAGAGACGGATCCACACCGGCGATCTCGTCGAGGTCGCCCCGTGCGGGCCCGACGAGTTCGTGTGCCGGTCGTGCTTCTTGGTACGCAAGCGGGTGCAGCTCGTCGACCCTGCCGTGATGGTCTGTCACGACTGCTCCACCTGAGGGGGCCTTCGCCCCACGGTCCATGGCGCTGCGGCGACCGGTGAAACGACTCGAGATAGGCGCTACCCCACTGCCGTCGGCTACAACGTGCCGCCATGGACACGACTTCGCCGCGTGAGGTGACTCCCGCACCGCGCCACAGGCGCACGATTGCCATCACCGGTTCGGGTTCGGGGATCGGCGCCGCCGTCAGTCGGCGCTTCGAGCGCAGCGGTGTCCGGGTGATCGGCGTGGACCTGCACGACGCCCAGGTCACGGCCGACCTCTCCGGGCCCGCCGGCCGGTCCCAGGCGCTGGCCGCGGTCGCCGAGCTGTCTGGGTCGTGCGTCGACGGCCTGGTGGTGTGCGCCGGCATCGGGCCCCAGACGCAACCGACCGAACTGATCGTGCGCGTCAACTTCTTCGGTGCCCTCGCCGTGCTCGACGGCATGCTGCCGCTGCTGAGCGCGGGGGAGGTCCCGGCGGCGGTGGTGGTCTCTTCTAATTCGGCCAGTCTCACGCCCGCTCACGACGACCTGCTCCAGCTGTTGCTCGACGGCCAGGAGGACAAGGCCTCGGCGTGCGCGGCGGGCCTCGACGGTGCCACGGTCTACGGGATGAGCAAGCTCGCCCTGACGCGTGCCGTGCGCCGACGCGCGGGCACATGGGGACGAGCCGGGGTCCGGCTGAACGCCGTGGCTCCCGGACCGGTCGACACGCCGCTCCTGGCGGGCGGGCTCGAGGATCCCGTGCTGGGGCCGCTCATCGAGGCCCTGCCCGTGCCCATGGGACGTCGGGCCACGGCCACCGAGATCGCCGCCGCCATCGGGTTCCTCCTCGACCCCGCCAACAGCTACATCCACGGGTCGGTGCTCTTCGTCGACGGGGGGAGCGACGCCCTCTTGCGCCCCGACATCCTCTGAGAGCACCCGCTCCCCTGAGACCGGCGAGTGTCGATCAGCCCTCGTCGTCGACGGGCCGGGCCCGGTCGCGCTTGCGGGCCGAGCGGCGCCGCTTGTCGGTGAGGCGTCGCGCTCGGGCCGACGCCGAAGGTGAGGTGGGGAGGCGAGGCCTGTCGACGCGCAACCCGTCGGCCAGTCGTGTCCCGAGCCTCTGCAGGGCCAGCTCACGGTTGCGCATCTGGGACCGCTCGTCACCGGCGGCGGCCCGCACCGTCGGTCCGAGGCGCTCGAGGAGCCGGGATCTCTGGCGCGGGCCGAGGGACTTCGACGCCACCACGTCGAATACCACCTCGGCCCGGGTGCTGGCCTTGTTGGCGTGCTGGCCACCGGGGCCGCCGCTGGTCGTGAAGCGCCACTCGAGCTCGTCGGCGGGGATGACCAGGCTGCGCGTCACGCGCAGGGAGCCGTGGTGCTCAGGTGCTCGGTCAGGGTGCGGGTTCGGCGACAACGTGGTTCTCGAGCGTGCCCACGCCTTCGATGTCGATCCGGACGACGTCGCCCTCCACGAGCCACCGGGGTGGATCGAAGCCCATCCCGACCCCCGCCGGGGTTCCCGTCGAGATGATGTCTCCGGGCTCGAGTGTGAACACCGTCGACAGGTACTCGACCTGCTCCCAGCACGAGAAGATCATGTCGTCTGTCGAGGCGTCTTGGCGCAGGTCCCCGTTGACCCACGTCCGCAGGCGCAGGCCATGGGGGTCCTCGAGCTCGTCCCCGGTGACGATCCACGGCCCGGTGGGACCGTGGGTGTCGAAAGACTTGCCCAAGGTCCACGTCGGCGTGCGGAACTGCCAGTCCCGCACCGTCACGTCGTTGCAGACGGTGAAACCGGCCACGACCGACGCGGCCTCGGCGGACCGAACGTGTCGGCACCGGCGCCCGATGACCATGGCCAGCTCGCCTTCGTAGTCGACCTGGGCCGAGACACGGGGGATCTCGATGGCCGCACCGGGGCCGATCACGCAGGTGCGCTGCTTGTTGAACCACACCTGGTGCTCGGGGGGCGAGGCGCCGGTCTCGGCCACGTGCGCCCGGTAGTTGAGCCCGATGCCGAGCACCTTGACGGGATGGGGCACCGGCGGCCGCAGCTGGACCCCGTCGAGGGGGAGACGACGAGCCCGGGACCCTGTGGCGGCCTGGGCTCGCTCCACGGCGCCGGGACCGGCCACGAGGAATTCGACCATGTCCCCGGGAAGGGCGACAGCAGGATCGGTGAGATCCACCACCTCACCGTGGACCACGACGCCGGTGCGGACCACAGCAGGCTCGCCGTGCTCCACGAAGCTCACCAGTCGCATGCCCCACCGTACCGACAACCTGGTAAGAGAACAGGAACAGGACCGAGCGCCACGATCCGACGCCGACGAGCCCAAAGACGGGGAGACGCACATGCCGGGAAGCCTCCAGGGAAAGGTCGCCCTCGTCACGGGATCGTCGAGCGGCATCGGGGCGGCCACGGCCCGGGCACTGTCGGCGGAGGGAGCCGCCGTCGTGGTCAATTCGGCCTCGTCGGTGGAGGCGGGGCGGGCCCTGGCGTCGGAGCTTCCCGGCGCCAGCTACGTCCAGGCCGACATCGCCGATGCCGACCAGGCCCACAACCTGGTGGCGCGTGCGGTCGAGGACCACGGCCGCCTCGACATCCTCGTCAACAACGCCGGCACGACCCAGGTGATCGCCCACCCCGACCTCGAGGCGGCGTCGCCCGAGGTGTGGCGGCGCATCTTCGACGTGAACGTCATCGGCACGTGGCAGGTGACCGTGGCCGCCGTCCCCCACCTGCGCGCCCGGGGCGACGGCGTGGTCGTGAACGTGTCGTCGTTGGCGGGGCACACCACCCGGGGGAGCTCGATCCCCTACGCCACGTCGAAAGCGGCCGTGAGCCACATGACCAAGCTCCTCGCCAACGTGCTCGGGCCCGAGATCCGGGTCAACGCCGTCGCCCCCGGGCTCGTGGACACGCCCTGGACCGCCGATTGGGATGTGGTGCGAGAGTTCGTGCGGGCCCAGGCGCCTCTGCAACGCTCGGGCACTCCCGAAGACCTCGCCCACGTCATCGTGGGTCTGGTGGGCGCCCGCTACGTGACAGGGGAGATCGTGTTGGTCGACGGCGGCCTCCACATGCGTTGACGAGCCCGGCGGCGGCGGTGGCTGTATGAGGGTGCTCTTGCCATGATGGCGGGATGGCGCACTACCAGGAACCCACGTTCTTCGACAGGATCTTCAACTCGGCCGTGGCAGGGTTGACGCGGCTGGGACTGAGCGTGTGGGGCTCGCGGGTGCTGCGGGTGCGGGGCCGGAAGTCGGGCCTATGGCGCAGCACCCCTGTGAACGTCCTCACCCTCGACGATCGGCGCTACCTGGTGGCCCCCCGGGGTGAGACCGAATGGGTGCGCAACATCCGCGTGGCGTGCCACGGTGAGCTCGTCGTGGGCCGGCGCGTGGAGCAGTTCGGGGCCGAGGAGCTCGGCGACGACGACAAGGTGGCGGTGCTGCGCGCCTATCTCCGGCGCTGGTACTTCGAGGTTGGGAAATTCTTCGGTGGCGTCAAGTCCGACGCACCCGATCAAGACCTGCGGCGTATCGCTCCCGAACACCCTGTCTTCCGCATCACCACGTCATCGCCACGATAGGAGCGACATGGACTTCGACGTCTGGTTGCCCACCGTCAACCCCTTTGCCACACCGGAGTTCTTGGCCGCGGTGGGGCGCGAGGCCGAGGCCCGTGGCGTGCACGGGATCTGGGTCGGAGAGCACGTGGTCACCTTCGAGCACTACGCCTCGAGGTACCCCTACGCCGAGGACGGGCAGGTGCCCATCCCGCCGGGCGCGGGTCTCCTCGAACCGTTCACGACGCTGGCGTTCCTGGCTGGGGTCACGAGCTCGGTGCGGTTGGGGACGGCCATGTGCCTGTTGCCACAGCGCAATCCCGTGTACACGGCCAAGGAGGTCGCCACCGTCGACTGGTTGTCGGGGGGACGAGTCGACCTCGGCGTGGGCGTGGGGTGGCTGCGCGAGGAGTTCGAGGCGGTGGCGGTGCCGTGGGCACGACGCGGCGAGCGCACCGACGAGTACCTGCAGGTGCTGCGGGCCTTGTGGTGCGACGACCCGTCGTCGTTCTCCGGAACCCACTACACGCTTGCGCCGTGCAACCTGCATCCCAAACCCCTCCAGGATCCCCACCCCCCGGTTCACATCGGTGGTGAGAGCGATGCCGCCATGCGCCGCGCCGCCCGGGTGGGACAGGGCTGGCACACCTTCAGCCGAGCCCCGGCCGATCTTCCCGAGGCCGTGGCGCGCCTCGAAGCCTTGCTCGGTCAACAGGGTCGCTCCCGTTCCGAGGTCACGGTCACGGTGTGCCCGTATTTCAAGCCGCTCGACGCCTCGATCACCGAGCAGTACGCGGAGGCCGGGGCCGATGCGGTCTCCGCACTCTTGTTCGCCATGTCCGCCCAGGACGTCCCGGCCGCGTTCGACGCTCTCGAACCGTGTCTCGAACGCGCCCGGGCGTGCTGAGGGCCCTCTCACCAGGACTGTTCGAGCTCGGGATCCGGGGCTTCGAAGTCACCATGAAGTAGTTTTGCGTTCACTGCCGGTGAGGACTAGACGGGGGGTTGACATGCAGGACCTGGATGACGAACGACGTCTGGGACGCAGGCGGCTCTCGGCCATCCAGGGTGAACGAGGAACTCCCATCGTGACCCCTCAAGATGCATCCGTGGTCCCCGCGCAACGGCTCCTCAAGGTGGCCACTGCGCTCTCCGACGGCGCCACGAAGCTGCACGCGCAGCTGCGCCATCTCGAGCCGTCCGAGCGCGACGCGCTGTTGGAGTTGGTCGCCGATCAGGTCACCGAGATCGTGAGCCTGTGGGCAGACCTCGTGCGCGGCGTGGTGTCCTCCGACGACACGGCGCCCCCTCCATGGAGCGACGACTCCGAGCCTGCCGGCGCCACGTTGTTCGCGGCCCCCCGATCGTCGCCCGGCGGCGACCACCCGGCCCGGCTGAGCGCGGCCACACCGGAGTCCGGGCCCGAGCCGGTACCGGACCAGACATCCGAGCCCGGCGTAGCCCCGACCGAAATCCCGACGGGGCTACGCCTCGAGGCCTTGGAGCCCACACGCGACTCCGATCGGCTCACTCGCGACGAGCTCACCGGCGTCCTCAACCGACAAGCGGGATTCGCCGCCCTGGGACGCGACATCGATCGGTGCCGACGCAGCGGCGAACGGTTCGTCCTGGGCTACCTCAACGTCGACAGGATGAAGGCGGTGAACGACGCCAAGGGCTCGCGCGCCGGGGACGAGGTCCTGCGCAAGGTCACGGCCGCGCTGCGCGCCACCTTGCGCTCCTACGACGTGATCTCCCGGCTCGGGGGGACGAGTTCCTCTTCTCGCTGCCCGGCTCCGACATGCCGACGGCCGAGCTTCGCTTCAAGGAGTTTGCCGTCATCTTGGCCGAGGAGGCGCCGGGCTCGACCGCCAGCGTGGGCTTCGCCGACCTCCATGAGCACGACACCCTCGACGACCTCATCGCCGGCGCCGAGAGCGCAATGCTCAAGGGGCGCAGGACGCGTCGACGCGGCCGGCAGTAGCCCCCACGATTTCGGCGGCGCTGCCGTCGTCGCGAGAAATCCACACCAGTGTCCGACGCCCCCCATGACACCGACCCCGGCCACGAGCACGACGTCTCTGTGCACCACGACGGGGACGTGGCGGTGGTCACGCTGCGACGCCCACCCCACAACCTGCTCACCGAGCCGGTCCTGCGCAGCCTGGCAGACGCCTTGGCGGGATTGCGGGGCGGGGCACGGGCAGCCGTGCTGTGCACCCAGGGTCGATCCTTTTGCGCGGGCGCCGACTTCCGGTCCGGCGACGCGCCGGACCCCACCGAACAAGGTGACTTCGAGGTGCGCACGGCCGCCTTCTACGAACAGGCGGTGCGCGTCTTCGACTCCCCCCTGCCGGTGGTGGCGGCCGTCCAGGGAGCGGCCATCGGCGCCGGGTTCGGGTTGGCGCTGGCGTGTGACCTGTGCATCGTCGGCGAGCGCGGATGGTTCCAAGCGAACTTCGTGCGCCTCGGCATCCACCCCGGGTTCGCGTTGAGCATGACCCTGCCCCGAGTGCTGGGGCCCGGACCCGCCTCGGAGCTGTTGCTCACGGGCCGACGCGTGGTCGCCGCCGAGGCGGGGAGAATCGGCATCGCCCAGCGCGTCGTCCCCGCCGGAGATGAGCTCGAAGCCGCCCTCGACATGGCCAGGCACATCACTGCCGGCGCTCCGCTGGCGGTGTCGGCCACGAGAGCGACGCTTCGCCACGGTCTCGCCGACGCCGCCCGCGCGGCGATGCGCCACGAGCTGGCGGAGCAGGCCGCCCTGGCGGGCACGGCCGACGCCGTCGAGGGGGTGCGCGCCATGCTCGAAGGTCGCGACCCCCGCTTCGAGGGCCGGTGAGTTTCGGGGGCCGGTGAGTTTCGGGGGCCGGTGAGCCTCGGGGGCCGCTGCGCTCGGGCTCGATGGCCCGACACGGACAGCTCAGGGCGCGCCGAACTCCGACATGACGGTGGTGGCGAATTCCTCGACCCGGGCCGGTCCCTCGCCGGGCCAGCCGCACACCAGGTAGTCGATACCGACGTCACGCATGGCAGCGGCTTGCGCGCCGGACCTCGTCCCAGGGTGCCGACAGCGAGAGCGACGAGGCTCTGGCAATGGAGGCGGGATCGCGCCCGGCTTCCTCGGCCAGCCGGTCGACCTCGGCCGACATCGCGCCGAGTTGCTCGGGGCTGGCGTAGGTGTGCCACACGTCGGCCCACTTGGCGGCCAGCGGGAGGGTGCGCCGACGACCCGAACCTCCGATCCAGATGGGGGGATGGGGCTGCTGCACGGGCACCGGCCGCATCTGGGCGTCCTCGAGGGTGAACTGCGAGCCGCGATACGACACCACCTCTCCGGTGAACAGCCTCGTGAGCATCTCGAGCTCGTCTTCCAAGCGGTCGAAGCGTCGCGCCGTGGGTGGAAACTCCAGTCCGAGCTGGCGGTGCTCGGCGTCGTACCAGGCCGCCCCGAGGGCCAGCTCGAGGCGGCCCCGCTGGCATGGTCCACGGTCACCGCCTGGGCGGCGAGGACCGAAGGATGCCGGTAGGTCACCCCCGTCACGAGCAGGCCGAGGCGGATGGTCGTCGTGGCCGAGGCCAGCGCCGCCAAGGTGGTCATCCCCTCGAAACAGTTGCCCGGGCCCTCGCCGTACATGGGGAGGAAATGGTCGAACCCCCACGCACCGTCGAAACCCAGGGCCTCGCCGAAGCGCACGCGTGTCGACGATCTCGCCGAACTCCATCCGCTGCTGAGCCACGTCGATACCGAATCGCATGGCGCGACCATACCGGCGACGGGTTCAGCGGGACCGGGGCGCCGGCGTCCTCGCCGCGGGCCCGCTCCGGAGTGCTACGGCCCCGTCGCGGGGTGATCGCTGGCGGCCTCGTCTTCGCGTGGGAGGTACCGGGGGTTCGCTACCGCCAGCTTGTCGGCCACCGTGGCCGCGCACGACGGCGCGCACCTCGTCCCAACGAGCGTCGAGGGCGCCGGCGCGGATGGCGCCGGCCAGCTCGGCGTCGCTGTGCACCCCGAGCTCCTCCAGGCGACGCACGTGCGCGGCGGCCTGCTCGGGCCCGAGCTCGATCTCCCGGCCCACCATGGCGACCACGTTGGCGGCCACCCGGACGTGGAATCGCACCCGGCCCTCGGTCGCGGCGAGCACGTCGGACTCGAGGAACTCGCGCACGGCGTCGAGCAGCTGCGCCGGCCGACGGGACGTCGTGGGGAGGCCATCCCCCCGCCGCCGCGGAGGCGTCGGGGCCGAGCCCGTGGCTCGATCGACGCGGGCGGCGGCTCGGGGAGGCCCGCCGCCGCCGTTCACGGCAGGAGCTCCAGCAGGTCCCACTCGACCTCGCACACCCGCCGCCCGATGGCGGCCAGCTCGACCGACCGGACCACCCCGGTGGTGTGGGTGAGCGCCTGCACGATGCAGATGATCCCCCACCGCAGGGTGCCGAGCACCTGCCACCAGTGCAGCGCGGCTGGCATCGACGGGCCGCCCCCGGCACCCTCGTAGGCCGTCGACCAGCTGCTCGACGGTGCCGAACCCACCCACGGCCAGCGGCGAGCCGAAGCGCCACGCCTTGACGCACAGCCAACCGAGGTCCTCGAGTGGGTCGCCGAGGTGGGCGAGCTCCCAGTCGAGGACGGCCCGGATGCCGTCGGGCCCGACGATCAGGTTGCCGTTGCGGAAGTCGCCGTGGACCACCGCTTGGGCCGACGCGCGGCGGACGGGTCTCCGCCAGCCACCGGCAGCCCCAGCTCGAAGGCGGGGTGGGGCTGGCCCAGGCGGTCGAGCAGGCCGCGCAGCTGCTCGAGCGGGTCGCCGCCGGCCAAGCCCGGTACCTCGGACAGAGGGATGCGGTGGATGGCGGCCAGTACCCGCCCGCACTGCTCGGCCAGGACCGGCCGCACCTCGGCCAGGCGCTCGTCCCGCAGGATGCGGCGCGGGATGGTCTCGCCTTCGACGAACTCCATGATGATGAAGGTGGCTTCGAGCCCATCGGAGCTGTCGCCCGCCACGAGGACCCGGGGCACGGGCACCCCGACGCGCCCCGCCGCCGCCAGCAGGGCGGCCTCGAGACCCAATCCCGACATCGGTGCCCCGGGCGGGATCGCGGCGCAGGACGAGGCGCCGGGCCGGGCCGCTTCGCCCGCGGACCGAGAAGCTCCAGGTCTCTCGGGAGGCGCCGCCGGGCAATCGGGTCACGCCCTCGACCTCCACGGGCTCACCGAGCGCGGCGCCGACGACGACGCGCGAGTTGCCCGGCGAGGTCCGTCGCGTGCCACGGCGGAGACTAACGACCACCTCGCCATGGCGCCGATAGGGTGGCCGCATCGGCGTGCGCCTCGATCCCGAAGACGAGTACATGCACGAGTTGGGCCCCGAGCCCAACTTCAACGAGTCCATGTACTTCAACGCCTACGACCCCGACACCAACCTCGGCGGTTTCTTCCGGCTGGGGAACCGGGCCAACGAGGGTACGGGCGAGATGACGCCTGTGCCTCTACCTCCCCGACGGCCGGGTGGCCTTCATGTTCCGCCGCCCCGCGGTCACGAGCAACGACGCCTTCGACGCCGCGGGCATGCGCTTCGAGGTGGTGGAGCCCTTCTCCGAGCTCGCGGGTGAGCTACGACGGTTCCGCCGTCCTGCTCGACGACCCGCGCGAGATGGCCGACCCCCGCCAGCGTTCACTGTCGAACCCTCACGCTCGCCTGTGCGGTGGACCTCGTCTACCGGGGCTGCTCGGCCATGTTCGGGGGCGAGCCCGACCAGCCCGTGGAGCGCCCGGGCGAGGAGTTCGCCCGCGGCCACTACGAGCAGCTGGTGGAGGCGAGCGGCACGGTACGGGTCGGCGAGGACCGCTGGGAGCTGCACGGCTACGGGCTGCGCGACCACAGCTGGGGCCCTCGTTACTGGCAGGCGCCGTGGTACTACCGCTGGCTCACCGGCAACGTCGGACGAGACTTCGGCTTCATGGGATCGCGCATCGCCCGGCGCGACGGTCCGGGCACCCGCGGCGGTTTCGTCTGGGACGGCGACACGCTGCGGGTGTGTCACGACTTCCGCATCCGCTCCACCTGGGAGGGCGACGCCCGCTACCACCGCGCCCTCGAAGCCGAGCTCGTCACCGAGGACCGGACGTGGGTCGGTGCGCGGATCGGTGCTCGGGCTCATCCCGCTGCGCAACCGCCGACGCGACACCGACGGCAACGAGTTGGTCACGCGCATCTCCGAGGGGCTCACCCAGTGGACCCTCGACGACGGGCGCATCGGCTACGGGCTGTCGGAGTACCTCGACCAGATCGTCGACGGGGTGCCCGTCGGCCTGGGCGAGTAGGAAACGGGGGCGCACACCTCGAGGCACGACCGCGGGCACGCCTGGGGCAGGGCATAGTGAGCCGGTATGGATCGTGCCACGGTCGAGATCTACGAGGAGCGCGGTGCCGAGTGGACGGCACACCACCCACCGGTGCAGCGCGCTCGAGCGCCGCGCCTTCGCTCGACGGGTCCCCGCCGGGGCGCTGCGCGTCGACCTCGGGTGCGGCGCCGGTCGCTACACGCCCGACCTCGGAGCTCCGTGCATCGGTCTCGACGCCGCCCGAGCGATGCTCGAGTCTTGCCGCATCGCCGTCCCCGATGCGCTTCTGGTGCAGGCGGACCTCGAGGCCCTGCCGTTCCGAACCAACACCTTGCACGGCGCGTGGGCCCACATGAGCTATCTCCATGTACCCAGTGTCCGGCTGCCGGCGGCACTGGCCGACCTGCATCGTGCTCTGGTGGTGGGTGCTCCTGTGGAGCTGCAGGTGCTGGCGGGCGACTATGAAGGCGCCGCGCTGCCTGCGGACCGCATCGGCGGCCGCTTCTTCGCGTCGTGGACGTCTGCGAGGTTGTCCGACGTTCTGGTAGGTGCCGGCTTCGACCTCGGGGACATCGAGATCGACGGCGACGTGGTGCGCGCGTGGGCCGTGCGCGCCCGTACCCTGTCCGATGTCGTCGGACCGGGAATGCACCTGTTGGTCGTCGGCCTCAACCCCAGCCTCTATGCGGCCGACGCCGGCGTGGGCTATGCCCGACCGGGCAACCGCTTCTGGCCCGCGGCGCTGCCATGCCGGTCTGGTGACACGCGACCGCGATCCCTCCCACGCGCTGCGCGTACATGGCGTTGGCATGACGGATTTGGTCAAGCGGGCCACCGCCAATGCCGCCACCTTGACGCCGACCGAGTACCGAACCGGCATGGCGCGCGTGGAGCGACTGGTGCGGTGGCTGGAGCCCGACGCGGTGTGCTTCGTGGGCCTGACGGGGTGGCGCCAAGCCGTCGATCGACACGCCACCGCCGGCCCCCAGCCCCAGCGCATCGGCGGTCGACCCGTATACGTCATGCCGTCCACGAGCGGAGCCAACGCGCACGCACAGCGTCGATGCGCTCAGTGCGCATCTTCGAGTGCGCGCGCGCTGGTGGCCGAGGGCTGACTCTGGTCGATCGTGCACCATCGTCGGACCGGCTCGCTTCACCACACACGAACACCCACGCACCGAGGTCCTATCGCTCCGCAACGCGTCCTGCACAGCATCAGGTCCGCCAAGTTCCGTGCTCCGTCCGATAACGTCGCGGCCCGTGGTGACCGGCCGCGATGCGTGGCCCGTGGACCCGAGGGGGACGTAACCATCGGCTTGCCTTCGATACCGCCGCGCTCACGCCATCCGTCGTCGCAACCCGCCACCGTGGCGACTCGGCCCGTGCACCGGGCCGGCTCCTACGACGACGAGGCAGCGACCTCTGTCTACGCGCAGCATTTCGATCCCGTGTTCGGTCGCCGCTTCGCGGAACGGGCCCTCGACTCTCTGGTCGTGGTCCGGGGCGCCCGGGTGCTGGACGTGGCCTGCGGCACGGGCATCTTCGCCCGGATGGCAGCGCACGTCGTCGGCCCCCCCGGCAAGGTTGTGGGCATCGACGCGTCACCGGCCGCGATCAATGCGGCCCGACGCATCGACGTCACGAGCATCGTCGAATGGCGAAGCGGGAGAGGCCCGCGACTTCCTTTCGACGACCAGAGCTTCGACGTCGTGGCGTGCCAGCACGCGCTACACCGCTTCGACGATCCCGGGCCGGTGCTCGAAGAGATGCGACGCGTGCTCGTCCCGGGCGGCCGAGTCGGCATCATGACGTGGGGGCCGATCGAGGAGAACCCGGCCTTCGCGGCCCAGCTCGACGCCATCGTGAAGTCCGGGCTCGACCGGTCCGGCGTTGTCGAGGTGCTCCTGGACGCGTTCGCCTACCACCGCATCGAAGACCTGCGCGAGCTGGTGCACGCGGCGGGGTTCACCGACATCGTCGAGTCGAACCGTGCGCATGCTGGCGGCACTGCCGCGGGTGGCGCAGTGGGTACTGGTGTACCCGTCGCTCCCCCCGCTGGCCCGGGCATGGCGCGACTGCGGCCAGCAGGCCCGCACCCAGTTCCTGTCCCGGGTCTCGGAGCTGTTGCGACCCTTCGAGCACGACGGCGTGCTGCGCCTCCAAGCGTCGTCGCGCCTCGTCGTGGCCCGAGCACCGTTGACCTGATCCGGCGCCGGGCCGCCCCGGAGGCCGAGCAGGCGGGGCATAGTGTGACCGCGTGCCGGACGACACGAACAGACCTCATCAGGACGACGCGCCCCCCGGGTCAACCGGTCCGTCCTCAGAGCCCGGTCCGTCCCCGGAGACCGGTCCGCCATCAGAGACCGAGCCCGGCCCCGAGTCGGACCCGGTGGCGGCCGATTCGACCATGTCGTCTCCCCCGCCGCCCCCGGGATACACCCCACCACCCCCGTCACCGTGGCCCCCAGCTCCTGCCCCGGGCGCGCTGGCGCCCCCGGGCTACCCGCCCCCCCCTCCACCACCGGGCTATGCGCCCCCGGGTTACCCCCCTCCGCCCCCGGGCTACCCCCCGCCTCCCCATCCGGGCTATGCGCCCCCGGCTACCCGCCCCCGCCTCCCCCTCCGGGCTATGCGGTCCCGGGTTACCCCCCTCCGCCCCCCGGCTACCCGCCCCCGCCTCCCCCTCCGGGCTATGCGGTCCCCCCCGCGGGGTCCCCGCCCCCTCCCTCGACCGCGGGACTGTCTCCTGCCGGGCCGCCCGGGCGCGGGCGGAGCAGGGGGGCGACGCCCCGGCCCCCCGGTCGCGGGACGCCCACGCCGGACGGTCCGGATCGCCCTGGCGGTAGGGGCCGCCGTCGTCATCCTGGTCGGCGTGGGGGTGGGGTTGATCGTCACATCGGGTCCGAGCCCCAGTGCCTCGGTCAATCCTGCCGCCAAAGACCTCGTGCAGTCGGCGGTGAAGGCCACGCATCGACGGGGGCTCGTTCCACTACGTGTCGCGCTTCACCCAACAAGGCGAGACCCAGACCACGGTGGGCGACGCCGGCCCCGCGTCGGGCAAGCAGGTCATCACCATCGGTTCTGACACCTTCACGGTCCTCGTGATCGGTACGGCCTGCTACTTCCAGGGCGACGCCAGACAGATGGTGGAACAGCTCGGCCTCTCGGCCGGCGCCGCCACCGCCCATGCCGGGCAGTGGATCTCACTGGCTCCCAACGACCCCCCCTACCAATCGGTGTACGTGGCGGTGACGACGCGCTCGGCGCTGAATTCGAACATCGCCTTCGCTCCTCACCAGGAGACCAGGACCGTGACCCGATCCGGTTACCGGGTGCTCGGGGTCACAGGGTCGATGACCAACCAGATAGAGAACGGGCAGACCCAGCGGGCCAAGGGGACGGCGAGCCTCTACGTCACCGTGTCGCATCCGCATCTCCCCGTGCTGCTACACCGAGAACGGCAAGATCAACAACGTCACCAGCCAACTGGTGATGACCTTCAGCCGTTGGGGGGAGGTCGTCGACGTGACCGCCCCCAAGGGTGCGGTCAGCTACTCCTCGCTGGGTACGGGCAACGGCACGCCGCCCACCACGGGCCCGCCCGTTCTGACGTCGCTGCACCCCCATTCACCTGAGCCGCCCGGCCGGGCCAGCCCGGCGGGAGCGGCTCAGGTGCTGCGGCGGTAGCGCCACACGGCCAGCGGGGCCAGCACCACCAGCACCCCGACGCACCATGCCAGCGCCACGAGCACGTGCTCCGAGACGCTCCCCGGCACATGCTGCGCGCCGAGCATCAACGAGCGTGGGCGGTGATCACGATGCCGATGGGCTGATTGGTGGCGAACCACCGCAGCCAACCGGGCATGGAGGTGACGGGCACGAACGCCGGCGAGGCGAAGATCAGCGGGAACAGGATCGGGAACGCCATGACCTGGGCCGTCTCGCTGTTGGATGCCGACGAGCCCGATGACGGCGAACCCCCAGAGCAGGGCGTAGGCGAAGAACAGCACCAGAGCGCAGCCGGCCACGAAGGCCAGGGCCCCGTTGGGGAAGTTGAATCCGACCGCGCAGCCCACGCCGGTCATGAGCAAGAGCACGAACATGTTGCGCACGAGATCGGCGGTGGTCCGGCCGGCGAGGACGGCCGAGCGGGCCATGGGCAGCGCCCGGAACCGCTCGATGAGACCCTTCTGCAGGTCCTCGGCCAGTCCCACCGCGGTGCCGATCCCGCCGAAGGCGACGCTCTGGATGAAGATCCCGGCCATGAGGAAGTCGATGTAGCTGAGACCCGTTGCCGGCGTGGATGGCGCCTCCGAAGACGTAGCGGAACAGCAGGACGAACATGATGGGCTGCAGTGTCGAGAAGAACAGCGACTCGGGGATGCGCGTGTAGGCGATCAGGTTCCGCTTGGTGATCGTCAGGGTGTCGGCGATGGCCCATCGAGGCGCGCGGCCCCGCCGGGCAGCGCCGGACTGGCGCCGGGGCGATCCCGGCCCCGGGTGTGATCGTCGTGGTGGTCGTGCTCATCGTGCACCTCCGTCACTCGTCGACGCGGCGCCGGCCGCGGGCCCGGCGCCCGCGGCGTCGCCCGTCGGTGGCGGTGGCTCGTCGTCGTCAGCGTCGATCTCGGTCCGTTTGCCGGTGAGGGCCAGGAAGACGTCGTCGAGGCTGGGCTCGCGGAGCGGAAGGTCGTGGGGACCACGCGCGTGGTGGTCGAGGAGGCGCAGCACCTCCATGGCGACCCGGGGCCCGTCGTCGACGGGCAGCTCGACGACTGTCCCGACCACGGTCGGGCTCTTGGCGCCGACGGAGTCCAAGATCCCCGCCGCCTGGCGGCGCCAGTCCGGCGTCGGCGAGACCCACGTCGAGCACGGTGGCGCCGAGGTCCGCCTTCAGCTGCGCGGGCGTCCCCTCGGCGATGACGTGGCCGTGGTCGACGACGGCGATGCGCCGGGCCAGGCTGTCGGCCTCCTCGAGGTACTGCGTGGTGAGCAGCACGCTGGTGCCCTCGCCCACGAGGCGCTCGATCATGGCCCACACGTCCATCCGGCTCTGGGGGTCGAGCCCGGTGGTGGGCTCGTCGAGGAACAGCACCCTCGGTCGGGCCACCAGGGCGGCGGCGACGTCCAGCCGGCGCCGCATCCCGCCCGAGTAGGTCTTGAGCGGTCGGTCGCCGGCGTCGGTGAGCCCGAACTGCTCGAGCAGCTCGATGGCCCCGCTTGGCCACGACGTCGTGGGCCAGATGGTTGAGGCGGCCCACCATGGTGAGGTTCTCGCGTCCGGTGAGGTTCTCGTCCACGGCCGCGTACTGACCGGCCAGACCGATGAGGGTCCGGACACGGTCCGCCTGCGCCACCACGTCGTAGCCGAGGACCGTGCCCGTGCCGCCGTCGGGGGCAAGGATGGTGGTGAGGATGCGCACCGCCGTCGTCTTCCCGGCACCGTTGGGCCCGAGCAGTCCGAAGATGGTGCCCTCCTCGACGGCGAAGCTCACGCCGTCGAGGGCGCGCACCTCCCCGCCGAAGGTCTTTCTCAGGTCATGGGCCTCGATGGCGTTGATCACGTCGACTGTCCTCTCTCGGGGTTGGGGTCAGAGGAGTGGAAGCTCTGCCACTGCTCGACTCCCTCGAGTGTCTTCGACTCCACCTCGTCGATGAGTGTGCGGGTCCATTCGAGCTCGGTTTCGAGCAGGGCGGTCATGTACGCGAACTCCACGAAGAACAACCGCGCCACACCCTGCGCGGCGATCGTGTCCCGCACCGTGCGGCGCTGGGCGAGATCCACCTCGAGGTGCTGGCAGCGGATCCCGAGGAGCTGCACCGCCTGGTCGGGCGACAGTAGGGGTAACAGAGACAACCCCGCCTCGAACTGCAGGTATTCCTTGCCCGGGACGCTGATGAGCTCGCTCAGCCAGTCGAAGAGCTCGGCCGAGCCCGCTTCGGTGATCCGGTAGACGGTGCGCTCGGGCCTCCTCCCCTCCCGCTCGGTCTCCTGCGCCTCGATGAGCCCGTGGCGCTGGAGCGCCTCCACCACGGTGTAGAGGGACCCGAAGTTGAGCTTGATGCTCTCGTCCTTGTGGCGGGCCCGCAGGGTGGTGGCCATCTCGTAGGGGTGCATGGACCGCTCCGCCAGGCTGGCCAGCACGACCAGAGCCAGGGGATTGGCGACCTTTCGCCGTGTCATGGGTGCAGAGGGGGGATCATGGGGGCATCGGGGGACGGGCTGATATCCGGCTCCGGATAATATTGAGCCGGATATCAGCTGTCAAGCGGGGGCGCGGTCCCGCTAGAGGGCCACCACCACGGCGCCGGCCGCGCTACGCCTGGCAGCATCCAGGATCTCGAGCGTAGCGAGCGCATCTCGGGGGTCGACCGGGGGTGGCGCGCCTTCGCGCAGCGCCCGCACCACTCCTGCATAGAAGGCCGACCAACACCCCTGCACACTGGCCACGGGCTCCTCGTGGTCGCCCCGCACGAGCCGCCCCCAACGCTCGGGAGGCTCCACGCCGAACCCCGCCTCGTCGGGTCGGTGCCCGGCTCGCAGCGCGTCCTCCTGCCCGTCGAGGTGCTCGACCACGTACCCCGCCGCGCTGCCCAGCACACGCAGACGCGGACCGGGTGTGTTGGCCACGGCGCTCGCCCACAGATGCGAGCGCGCCCCGGTGGCATGGCGCAACGCCACGAACACGTCGTCGTCGGCGCCCCCCCGGCGCCCGGCCACCTCGCCGTAGACGTGGGTGACCGGACCGAGCAGTGATCGGGCCTGGTCGACGAGGTGCACGCCCAGGTCGAGCAACACCCCTCCCCCGTCGTCGGCCGACAGCTCTTCTCGCCATGCGCCCGAAGCGCGCTGTGGTCGCCACCGCTCGAAGCGCGATTCGTAGCGCCACACCTCCCCCAGGACACCGTCGGCGACGAGCCCTCGCACCGTGAGGTGCTCGGCGTCCCAACGACGGTTGTGGAAGACGGTGAGCATCACCCCGGCGGCGGCGGCGCGATCGACCAGGGCACGGGCGGATGCCACCAGCGGCCCCAGCGGCTTCTCCACGACGACCGCCAGCCCCGCCTCGACGGCGAGCGAGGCCAACGCCACGTGTGTTCCCGTCGTGGTCGCCACCACGACGAGGTCATGCGCGTCGGCCCGGTCCCATACCTCCTGCGCGCTCGCCACGACACGGGCACGAGGGAAGTCGTGCTGCGCGCGCCTGTGTCGCTGGGGATCGGTGGTGACGATGGCGGCGACCTCGAGTCCGGGCGTGGCGGCCAGCAGAGGGCCGTGGAACACCGAGCCCGCCGTCCCGTACCCGATGAGCGCCACGCGGAGCTGAGCGCCGTGACTCACCGGGTCGACCGGGCGAGCACGAGCCGACAGTGCGACGCCGCGTCAGGCAGACGGCGACGAGCCTCGGCGCCGTACCAACGAATCGATCGTTACCGCCGCCAGGAGCACGAGCGCGGTGGCCATGTCCGTCCCCGCCGTGCCGATTCCCAGAAGTCCGAGCCCGTTGTAGACCGCCGCGATCACGATCCCTCCGAGCAGGGCATGGATGGCCTTGCCTCGCCCCCCGAAGAGGCTGGTGCCGCCGATGACAGCGGCGGCCACGGCGTAGAGCACGTAGGTCCCGCCGTCAAAGCCCACCGATATGGAGGCCAGCCGGGACTCGTAGACGAGCCCGGCGATGCCGGCGGTGAGCCCGGACAGGGTGAAGGCGAGGGTGCGGATCCAAGCCACGTTGATCCCGGCCCGACGAGCCGCCTCCGGACTGGCACCGATGGCGTAGATGTAGCGGCCGGTGCGAGTCTTGCCGAGCAGCAACGACCACGCCACGATGACCGCCAGCACGAAGGGGACGACCCAGGGAACACCTCGCAGAGGCGCCAGGTTGCCTCGGTTGACGTTGCAGATGATGACCAGCGCCACGCCTGCTGCCGCCGTGACCGCGATGGTGAGGAAGGTGATGCTCAGGGGAGGGGCACTCAGCCCCCGCGCCCGGCGCCGCGTGGCGCGCGAGATGGAGATGACGGCGAACAATGCGACCAGCACCACCAGGAGGATCCAACTGGCCAACTGGCTCATGTTGCCGTTGACGAGGTTGTACACCACCTTGTTGTTGATGCTGATGACACCCCCCACAGAACCCTTGTCGACGTCGAAGACATAGATCAACACCCCCGAAAAGCCCAGCAGGCCGGCGAGGGTCACCACGAACGAAGGCAGGTGGAGCCTCGTGATGAGCGTGCCTTGCAGCGCACCGAGCGCCGCGCTGGCCAGCAGTCCCACGATCACGCCGGCCCACCAAGGCCAGTTGTAGGGCGGGGAGATCAGGGCGGCGATGATGGCCCCGCCCACGGCGGCCACATAACCCACCGAAAGGTCGATCTCGCTCAGGAGCAGGGCGAAGATCTCGGCCGCGCCCAGAAGGATGAAGAAGGCCGCCTGCACCAGAAGGTTGACGATGTTGAGCGCGGAGAGGAACTTCGGTTGTTGGGTCTCGAAGATCACCACGATCAGGACGAGCCCCGCCAGAATCGGAAGGGCTCCGCTCTCCCCCCGCGGATCCGCTTCCACCAGGCGTCTACGTACTCGCGCAGTGAACCGGCGAGAATCTCCGGCGCCAGGGCGATCTGCGCTGCCGGTTCGCCGACGTCCTCCGGTGACGAGACACCATCGAGGACTCCTTCGACGGCCCGCGCCCTAGAACCAGAATCGGGAACCGATCCCGTCGACGTGATGGGCCCGTCCGAGTCGTCTTTTGCCGATGTCATGTGCTGGGTCTCGCTCAGTTCAGTGGGACTCGTTCGCCGCCGATGCGACGTTGCCCGACCATCGCGTGGAACGGCCGGTCGTCATGAAGTCCACCACCACCTGGGGGTCGAAGTCCGACACTGGGCCGGCGGCGACCATGTGGCCGAGATGGAGGATGACGACGTTGTCGGCGACCTCGAACACGTCGTTGAGGTTGTGCGAGACCATCAGCACGGCCACGCCCTCGCCGGAGAGCCGTTTGATCAGGTCGAGCACCATCCTCGTCTGTGAGACGCCCAGCGCGGCGGTGGGCTCGTCCATGATGACGAGCTTGGCCTTGGACATGACGGCCTTGGCCACCGCCACCGATTGGCGTTGGCCGCCGGAGAGCGACGCCACGGGCTGGCGAATCGAGCGAATCGTGACGACCTTGAGATCGTCGAGTGTGCGCCGGGCGGCGAGCTCCATGGTGGACTCGTCGAGTACCCCGTGCCGGCGCGGTTCGTGACCGAGGAACATGTTCTGGACGATGTCCAGGTTGTCGCACAGCGCGAGGTCCTGGTAGATGGTCGTGATCCCCAGGGTCTCGGCATCCTTGGGGGCGCGCAGATGCGACCGCGCGACCCTGCCACAGGATCTGCCCCGCGTCGGGCTCCCACAAACCCGAGATCGTCTTGATGAGCACCGATTTTCCGGCGCCGTTGTCCCCCGCCAGCGCCGTCACCTGCGCGGCCGGGACCACCAGGTCCACGTGAGTGAGCGCCTCGACCGCCCCGAAGGTCTTCGTCAGGCCTCGCAGCTCGATGAGCGGTGCACCATCGGGCGAAGGACCTCCCTGCGCGCTCACCGTGTCGCCTCCTACGGCCAAGTCCGCCCCTTTCGCTCATGCGAAAGGGGCGGACCCAACGTCGACAACTCCTGGCATGTTAGATGAAGCCGCCAGGACAAGCTTGTGAATGTGCCCTCGTCAGGGAGTGATCCCCGCCGCGGTGCAGTCCGCGGCATACGGAGCTGCGCATAGCTGCGTCGCCGGCACGAAGTTGTCCTTGATGATGGTGGCGTTCATGTTGGCCGTCGTGACCCACTCCGGCGTCTCCAAGATCGACGGTACCGAGACGTTGGTCATGGTGTCGGTCGTCGTGCCGTTGACCAACGAGGCCGGCGGCGTCTTGCCGGCCCTCAGGTACAGCGCCAGGGCAACTGCCGCCCCCGCCTCCAGGTAGATGGGCTTGTAGACGGTCCCGCACTGGTACCCGGAAAGGACGTTCTGCAACCCGGTGAGGGTGGCGTCCTGGCCCGTGGTGGGGAACGTCTTCGGCTTGACGTGGAGGGTCTTGAGGTACGTGATGATCGGAGCGCCCGTCTCGTCATTGGGGATCACCGCAGCGTTGATGTTGGGATGGGCCGTGTAAGCCTCCTGGAACTCCGTGGCAGCCGTGGGAGGGTCCCAGGTGTCGGCGGTGTTGACCACGTCGGTCCATTTCTTCGAGGTGAAGTAGGGCTGTATGACCGATTCGTAGCCCTGGGCGAAGAGCGTGGCGTTGTTGTCGGTGGCGGCGCCGTGCATGACGACGACCTGGGGCTTTGCCACTTTCCACGCCGCGATGCAGCTGACCATTCCCTGCCCGATCAGCTTGCCCACCGCCACGTTGTCGAAGCTCACGTAGTAGTCACGGCTGCCACCCAGGGTCAGTCGGTCGTAGTCGATCACGTCGACTCCGTGGGACTTGGCGTACTTCTCGATGGAGGCGCCCACACCCGAGTCGAGCGGGTCCACCAGGAGGACCGTCGCTCCGTTGGTGATGTCGGTCTGGGCGTCGGTCAGCTGGGTGGCGTCGCTTCCCAGCGCGTTCTGGACCTCGTATTCAGACGAAGTCAGCCCGGCCAGCTGCAGGGCCTTGGTGATGTCGGGCTGGTCGAACTCCACGTAGCGTGTCGAGCTCACGGTGTCGGGCAGGATGGCGGCGACCTTGCCTTTCCCGGCTGCTGCCAGCGCCTTGAACTCGGTCATCACCGAGAGGTCGCTGGTGAACGACGACACGGAGATGTTCGCCGGGCCGCCGCTGGCGCTGGTCGTGGTGGTGGTGGATGCCGTCTTGGGGGTGCTGCTGCACGCCGCTGCGACCATGCCCACGACAAGTACCAGGGATATCACTGCCAGCCGACTTCCACGCTTTCGCATGTGCCCTCCTGTTTTCTGTCTAGGAAACTGCTGTCTCGGTATCTCGATGTTCCCGGTCCGCCGACGGCAAGACGGGTCGACGGATCCGCCGCACCCCCATGCCACGCAACTCTGTGATCTGACTGTGGGAGCAACATACCCGTCTGATTCGTCACGCGCTTGAAATAACTTCGTTCATTCGATCACAAGCGTCGCCCGGACTGGGAGATGGTCCGAGCCGGCGATGCGTAGCACCTCGCCACCGTCGACCTTCACGGCACCCCTGACGAGAACGTGGTCGCTCTGCGCCAGTGGCCACGGGAACCACGCCGGCCACGTGCGACCTCTCACCGCCGCGACCAACCCGGAAACAACAGCTTCAGGGGAGGTCCCCACAGGTTCATGTCGCCCGCCAACACGCAGGGCTCGGGGGAGAGAGCGTGCAGAGCGCGGCGCAAGGCGGCGATATGGCGCGGCGACCCCTGGCTGAGATGGGCGAGATGCGTCCCCACCACGCGCAGGGGGGCGATGGCGCCCTCGAGCTCGACGTCCATGACGATCGCTCCCCGGCGCGCCGGGTCAGTGGGCAGCTTGCCCAGATCGATGGTGTGCGAGCTCGTCACCGGCAGCCGCGACAGCACCGCGATCGACCAGGCGCCTCTTTGGCCCGGCTTGGGATGGGCCCCGGACAGGGTCCGATGCCCGACCGATGCGGCGCGCCGTCGATCGAGGCGGAGGCCGTGGATGCCGCGGGTCCACACATGAGGTCCCCACCGGTCGACCGTGACGTGCGGAGGGCCGATGATGCGCCCCCGGGCAAAGGGCAGCTCCACTGCGACGTAGCCCAACTGACGCGCCACGTCGCGCGCGATGGAAACCTCGTGGTCGGGAGTCCAGGACTCCTGGAGCATCAACAGGTCGGCTCCGATCCGGCGACACACGTCCACCACGTCGAAGGGCCGCCCCCAGCCGTCCACACCGCCGTGCATGTTGTAACTGGCGACGACCACAGACGGCATTGGACGGGCAGGCTACCGACCGGTCCGTGCGGGCGGGGCGACCGGGACGACACCGCGCCTCGACCGGTGCCTGGGTCCGAACCGGGCCCAGGCAAACGGCCCGGCATCGGGCCGGTCAACACTGCCAGCGGTCGGACGACGGCCTTGGTGCCCGTGGACCCACGGTATTCGGGCACGCTCCGTGACCTGGCTCAACCATCGTCAGGCGGTGCCGATATCAATTGGGATGACGTTGTTCCCGAGCGCCTTCCGTATCGACCGCCCCCGGGCGCTGCGTGACCCGGCCCGCTCGGACCACGTGCTCAGGAACCTGGTCAAGCATCTGCTCGTCCGCCGCCGGCCCTCCGCCATGTCGGCTCTGTCGGTGGTCGCCGCCCCCGCCGACGCCACCCCCAGCCGCGGCCCGAGCCCCGCCTGAAGTGGACCGATCCTGGCACCACCCCCGCGGGCGACTTCGCCGCTTCGGCCGTCTCCCACGCCGAGCTCGCCACCGTGGGCGTACCCCGGCGCGGCAGTTCGTGGGACATGGTGGCGGACTTCGCCCTCTCCTACGACGGATACGAATACTGGGACGATCTTCCCGAGCTGGCTCGGCACGGTGCTGCAGCACTGGACCCGGAGCCGCTCGTTGCCGGGGACGCTCGACGAGCTCCGGGGATGCCTGTTCTACGAGCAGCGACGGTGGCACCACTTCGGCGAAGACCCCACCGGGCGCTCCGCCTTGTACATGTGGGCCATCGTCGACGCCATCGCCGCGCTCGTCGCTCCCTTCCGCCCCACGGTGATGCCGGTCTCCGACCCCCGACCGGCGGCGGCTCCTGGCGCCCACGTGCGGCTCGTCGAGCCGAGCACCGGCGCCGTGCATCGCGTCCCCCTGCGGGCGGTGACCCTGCGACCTGTACCTGCGAGCGCGGGCCGACTCGTACCGGTGGCAGCAGCCGAGACCCACGTGCGACTGGTGGCTGCGATCGAAAAGGAGGCCGCTGTCGTGTCGAGACACCCATCCGGACACGCCCCGAGGCGTCCATCGGCCCACCCCCCCGAGCACTCCTCGGTGACCGGGGCGATCCGTGATCTGCGGCCCATGCCGACGGCGGAGCCGTTGCCCAAACCTCCGGTGATCGTGCGACGCTCTCGCCTCGCCTCGGGCGCCCCCAACCGGCCCGGCGCTGCGGTGAACGCCACGGGCGGCGCCAAAGACGCCCATCCGTCCAATGGGGCACGGTGGAACCCCGAGATCGTGCACGGTCTGTCGAGCGCGGCGACCGCAGAGGTCACGCCGTTGTGTCACGAGTTCTGTCGCGACGACGACGGCTACCTGGCTTGGGTGGACAGCCACCCAGACGGTTTCGTCTTGAACCGACCGCACCCGGCGCGCTCGAAACCTCCGACACTGCACCGTGTCGGGTGCGCCGCCGTGGCGCGGCGCGGCGGAGGCGAAGCCCTCACCGCCGGTGCGGTCAAGGTGTGTGGCCCGCGCGCCGATGCGCTCGAGGCGTGGAGCGTGGCGCGTGGTACCGGCCGGCCCACGCCGTGCCGACGCTGTCACCCCTAACGTCGACGCACCCACCGTTGTGACAGCCGTACAGTGAAGCGGTGCTCCTGGTGGCCGCCTCCCCTGCTCTCGACCATCATGACGCCGGCCCCCGGCACCCCGAGCGACCGGCTCGTGTACCCGCCGCGCTGGCCGGCATCGAAGCGGCAGGGCTGACCGACGCCGTCATCACGCTCGAGCCGCGTCGGGCCACGGAGGAGGAGCTGGCCCTCGTCCACCCCGTGTCGTACCTCGAGGCACTGCGCGCCTTCTGCGAGGCCGGGGGCGGGGCGCTCGACCCCGACACGATGGCAACACCGGGTTCGTGGGACACAGCACTGCTGGCGGCCGGTGCCGCCCTCGAGGTCGTCGAGGCGCTGGCGCGCGGGCGACGGGGACGTCGCCTTCGTGGCCGCCCGGCCCCCCGGGCACCACGCCCTGGCGGCCGAGCCGATGGGCTTCTGCCTGCTCAACAACATCGCCGTGGCGGCCGCCGCGCTGGCCGCGCGCGGCGAGCGGGTACTCATCGTCGACTGGGACGTCCACCACGGCAACGGGACCCAGGCCATCTTCTGGGACGACCCCAGGGTGCTGTACGTCTCCACCCACCAGTGGCCGCTCTATCCGGGCACGGGCCGCGTCGAGCGAGTCCGGCGGCCCGGCGCCCCGGGTCTCACCGTCAACGTGCCCCTGCCGCCGCGGGCCACCGGGGACGTCTCCTCCAGGCCCTCGACGAGGTGGCGGCACCGGTCGTGGACCGGTTCGCCCCCACGTGGGTGCTGGTGTCGGCCGGCTACGACGCCCACCGGGCCGATCCCATGGCCGGGCTGCACCTCACCTCGGGCGACTTCGCCGACATCGCCAAACGGGTGAAGGCCTTCGCGCCGGGACCGGGCCGCCTCGCTCTCATCCTCGAGGGCGGCTACGACCTCGACGCCCTGCGGCTCTCGGTCGGCGCCAGCCTCGCCGCGGTCCTCGACGTGGAGTTCCGTCCCGAGCACGCCTCGAGCGGCGGGCCCGGGGACGAGGCCGTCGGGGCCGCCCGGCGCGCGCACGTCGAGCTCACGACCTGACCGCCCATCGTGATCGGGGCCGGTGGCGGTGCTATGACGACAGTATGACCTCGACCAATCACGACCACCCGCGCGCCCATGAGCTTCCTCCGCCGCGGGTGCAACAGGTAGCGGAGCGCGTCCACGCCTACATCCAGCCCGACGGGGGATGGTGGATCAACAACACCGGGTTCGTCCTCGGCGAGGGCACGGCCCTGTGCATCGACAGCTGCGCCACCGAGCGTCGCACCCGCGCCTTTCTCGAGGCAGTCGACGCAGGTGGCGCGCCGAGCACGGCCACCACCCGCGGGGCGCGCATGCTCGTCAACACCCATCAGCACGGCGACCACACCAACGGCAACTGCCTTCTTCCCGATGCCACCGTCATCGGTCACCGCCGCTGCCGCGAGGCCATCGAGGCCATGGGCATCCTCCGACCCGACGGTCTGTGGGAGCCCGTGGAGTGGGGCGATCTCGAGCCCGCACCGCCCTTCGTCACCTTCGAGCACCGTCTCGACCTCTACGTCGACGACCTGCTCGTCGAGCTGCACCACTTCGGCACGGCCGCCCACACCACCAACGATGTGGTGGCGTGGATACCCGAGCACCGGGTCCTGTTCACCGGTGACCTGGTGTTCAACGGGGGCACACCCTTCGTCCTCATGGGATCGGTGGCGGGGTCGTTCGTGGCGCTCGACTGCCTGATGGAGCTCGACCCCGAGGTGATCGTCCCCGGCCACGGCGAGGTGTGCGGGCCCGAGGTCATCGACATCGGCGGGGAGTACCTCCGCTTCCTGCAGCGCATCGCCGACGAGGCCAAAGACGCCGGGCTCACTCCCCTCGAGGCCGCCCGCCGGGCGGACCTCGGTCCCTTCGCCGATGCTCACCCACCCCGAGCGCCTGGTCGGCAACCTGCACCGCGCCTTCGCGGAGTGCGAGGGCGCCCGGCCCGGCGACCCCATCGACGTCGCCGCCGCCCTCGCGCGACATGGTCGCGCTCAATGGCGGCAGGCCCCTGACCTGCCAGGCCTGACCGGCCTCGACGAGCGGTCCGCTCTCCAGACGACAGGGCGCGGTCCCGATCGGGCCCGCGGTTGACCGATTGTTGAGGCTGGATAGAGCATCCGGTGAGCCGGGCCTGCCAGGGTAGAACCACGAAGGCGGCCGGACCAGGGGCGGCCGCTTCTTTGCCGGGGGGCCCATGTCCATCGTCGACGACCGATCCACGTCGGAGGAGACCAGTCGCGTAACGAACGGCTGTGGCAGACGCCGGACCCGACTCCCATGTCGGTCGGCGTCGGCCATCCGGGACCTCGGGCTGCGCCTCCGACGGCCGACGTCGGCCGCCGGCCGTGGCGCCACGAGAGCACGTCTCGCCCACGCCGGCCCGGGCGGCCAGCTATGGCAGGCCCGGATCGACCTGGCCGTGTCGTCGGGCCTGTCGGGAGACGCCGCCCGCAAGGCACGCCAAGACGCGCGAGCGGGCGCAGTCTCAGGCCTCGTTCGACGCCGTGCGCGACCTCTGCCAGCGACGAGATCCGGCCCGTGCTCGAGTCCAGCGCCGAGATGCTCCAGGAATGGGGCCTCGAGGCACGTGTGACCGAGACGCTGCACGACGCAGCCGGCGCGCGTACCCCGGAGCTTCGACCTCGCCCTGTGGATCGACCGATTCGGCGATCGAGGACCCGGCAAGCTCACCATCACGGCCACCGAAGGGTGCGACTTCGTGCGGGTCAAGATGGCCGTGGGCCCGTCGAGGCATAGCGGCGACGTCAGCGAGCACGTCGGGACGACGGTCGCCGGAGATCTCTCCGACGCCCTGGTGGGCGGTCTGGTGGCGACCCTGGTGGAGCAGATCTTCAACTCGTCACAGGCCCGTCAGGGCACCCCGGGCGACAGTCTTCGCGCCAGGTACGCCAGCGACAGCGGGTAGCGCCAGCCGATGCCGCCGTGGCCGGCGTCGAAGAGCTCGAAGCGCACGTCGGTCACGCCGATGTCTGCCAGCGCGTCGCGAAAGGCGACCGCCCCGAGGTCCAGGTACCACTCGTCGCGCGTGCCGCCGTCGATCCACACCGCCCGCATGCGACGCGCAGCGCGTCGGCGTAGGCGGGCACCATCCGCACGGGGTCCCACGCCAGCCAGCGCGCCCACACCTCGTCGCGGAGTCGCCCCGTGGTGGGATCGAAGGGGAGCACCGGGCGTGCCGTCGTCCTCGGCCGAAAAACACGCGGACACCCCGAGGATCATGAGCAGCACGTGGTCCTCGTGACGGGTGAAGGCCGGCCGAGTCCCGAAGTCCGCCCACCATGCTGCCGATGTCGCCGTCCCAGGCGCGCAGCGCCCGCACCACCTTGGGGAACTCGGGGATGTAGCAGCACTCGTACAGCGCGTCGCCGGCATGGGTGGCGAGCCCGCCGAAGAGGTCGGGGCGCAGCATGGGCGTGATCATGGCCCCGAAGCCCCCGCTCGACTTCCCCTGGATGCCCCGGTGCGCAGGTGCGTCGAGCGTCCGGTAGCGCGCGTCGACGAAAGGCGACCACGTCGTCGCACAGATAGGAGTGGTAGCGCCCGGTCCCGGGCGAGTCCACGAACTGCGACCCGCCGTACGCGGTCCAGGCGTCCACCCACACCACGATGCACGGAGGCGCCTGGCCCGAGGCGAACAGTGCGTCGGCGGTCTCGGGGAAGGGCTGGCGGAAGGCGCTCGCGATTGGCCCACATGGTCAGGTACCCGGTGTAGCCCTGGATGACGTAGATCGACGGCAGGGGCCGTCGCTCGTCGTCGTAGCCGGGCGGCACGTACACCCACAGGGGTCGCTCGACGGGGTCGCCGAGGGGGTTCCCGTCGCAGCGCGGCCGAGGTGACACGTGCTCCTCGATCCGCCCGGCCAGCTGTCCTCCCCACGGCAGCGGCACGCAGCACCTCCTCGGTGGTCGGGGCATGCGGGGTCGGCCGCCCCCCCAGGATGGCACGCCTCGACCGGTCAGACGGGCGTCGCGTGCGTGGGCTGGGGCTGCGCTCGACAGCCACCAGCGCAGCCGATCGACGGGCATGGGCCGGGCCAGCAGGTAACCCTGGGCCAGGTCGCAGCCCGCGTCGCGCAGCGTGGCGAAGACGTCGTCGGTCTCCACGCCTTCGGCCACGACCCGCAGCGACAGGTTGTGGCCCAGGTCGACGATGGACCGCACGATGGCGGCGTGGGCCGGGTTGGCCATCATGTCCATGACGAAGCTCTTGTCGATCTTGAGCTCGTGGACGGGCAACGACGACAGGTACCCGAGAGACGTCTGCCCGATGCCGAAGTCGTCGAGGCTCACCCGGACGCCGACGGCGTCGAGCTGCGGCCAGGACCGCGGCGGCGCGGGGCGGGTCGGTGAGCAGCGCCGTCTCGGTGATCTCGACGATCAGCCGGTCGGGCGGGACGCCGAGGTCGCTCGAGCACGGCGATGACCTGCTCGGCGAAGCGCGCCGCGGCCGAGCGTGCGGGCCGACACGTTGACCGACACCGCCACGTCGCCGAGGTCGCGGACGTCGGTCAGCGCCGTGCGCATCACCCACGTCGTGAGCTTGTCGATGAGGTCGGTCTGCTCGCACAGGGGGATGAACCGGTCGGGGTACAGAAGGCCCAGTGGTGGGATGCTGCCAGCGCACCAGCGCCTCGACCGCCTCGACCCGTCCGTCTTCGAGGGCGGCCTTGGGCTGGTAGTGCATGACGAGCTCGTCGGCGTCGATGGCGCGGCGCAGATCGGCGATGAGCCCGAGGTTGGCCGGCGTCGTAGTGGTCGTGGTCGGCGTCGTAGCGCACCACGCCCGGCGTGTTGGGCCTTGGCGACGTACATGGCCACGTCGGCGTGCTGGAGGAGGTCGTCGACGTCGATGCCGTCGTCGGGAGCGACCACGTAGCCGATGCTCGACTCGACCGACAGCGGGAGCCCGCTCACCTCGACCTCGTGCTCGATGATGTCGCGCAGGCGGCGGAGCACCTCCTCGGCGTCGCCGACCTCGGAGAGGATGACGCCGAACTCGTCCCCGCCCAGGCGGGCCACGGCGTCCTGGGGCCGGGTGTGGTCGGCGAGGCGCTGGGCCAGCTGGGTGAGCAGCTCGTCGCCGCTGTCGTGGCCCAGGGTGTCGTTGACCTCCTTGAACCGGTCGAGGTCGATGATGGCGATGCGCCGCTGGCGACGTCGCCGCGCACGGCGTGCACCACGGCCTCCTGGGCGCGCTGGTGGAACAGCGAGCGGTTGGGCAGGTCGGTGAGCGGGTCGTGCTCGGCCAGGAACTTGTTCTCCTTCACCTGCTGGCGCAGGCGGCGGCTGACCGAGATCGAGATGACGAACAGGACGAGGTACAGGGCCCCCAGGCCCGAGGACGAGGTCGCGGTACAGCGTGTGCGAGCCCGGCGTTCACGTCGGCGGCGATGGGCGCGTAGGGCAGGTACACCTCGAACACCCCCACCACGTGCTCGGGCGACCCCGGCCGTGAGGGGCAGGTAGACCTCGACCGCCTTGGGTCCGAGGGGCCCGGTGTCGTCGGCTGTCGGCGTTGAGGTGGGTCAGGTCGGCGGCGACCTCGCCGTGGGCGGCGTCGAGCGGCCTCGTCCTCGGGCTTGTCCTGGAAACCCCGAGCCGTCGTCGGAGAAGACGACGTAGCCCGACAGGTCCTGCAGGCGCAGCCGCAGGACGGTGCCGGTCACCCACGGCGCGCTTCACCAGGCGGTTCAGGCCGCTGTCTCGGCCGGGCTCAGGCCTTGGCTGAGGGGGCGGCCGTCGAGGATGGGCTCGACCGCGGTCTCGGCCACGAGCAGCGCCTCGGACCGGCCTTCGGCGACGCCGCGCTGGGTGGCCTCGGTCGCGGTAGCTGTCCGCCAGCACCACGCCGAGGAGCACGACGGGCACGGCGGTGATCGCCGCGTAGGTCAGGAACAGCCGCGCCAAGGACCGCGCCGGGGGGCACGGGGCATCACAGCCCAATTTCGGAAACTCCCGACCGAAACTTGATTGCGACGCCGCCGGACCAGGACCTTCCTCCCCATCTCCGAGGGGATTTGGTCACTTTCTGTACCCCAGAGCGAGGTCGGTGCCCGGGCGCCTCAACGCCGGAGGGTAACGGGCCGATAGCTACCGCGTGCGCAGTGAGGGCCGGCTCGACCACGAGACAGACGACGAGCCCGAGGCCACTGGGCAGGCTCTGCGGGCTCAACGGCTCCTGCTGGAACGCCTCACCGAGGCGGTCCCGGTGGGTGTGCTCCAGGTCGACGCGCCGGCACGTCGTTTTCACCAATGACCGCCTCCACGACATCCTCGGGGCTCCCCACGTGTCGACACTCGACGAGCAGTTGGCGACGGTCATGGACCGGGACCGCCCTCGCACCCACACCACCTTCGACGTCGTGCTCTCGCGACGGGGTGGACCGACGACATCGAGGTCGGTCTCCGACCCCCGTGGGGCGAGGCAACCCCGGAGCGCCGCCTGCATCTTCCGCGTGCGGGCCCTCACCGCCGACGGCGGCGAGGTCACCGGCGCCATCGTCTGTGTGTCCGACGCTCACCGGGATCACCTACGGGCGCGACGAGCTGCACCAGCGTGCCACGTTCGACTCCTCACCCGGTGCCACGATCGGGCCTCGGCCATGGCGGCGCTCGAGGCGCATGCTGGCGGGAGCCGAAGACGGATGCAGGCCGGCGGTGATCTTCGTGGACCTCGACCGCCTCGAGGAGTTGAACAACGGGCAAGGCCACGACGCCGGTGACGAATTCCTGGCCGTGGTGGCGAGAAGGCTGCGGGGGGCGGTGCGCGAGGACGACCTGGTGGGCCGGATCGGCGGTGACAAGTTCCTCGTCGTGTGCCCCGCCATCGGCACGGCGGCCGAGGCGGTGCGCACCGCCATCCGGTCGCCGAATCGCTCAGCCACGAGATCCAGCTCAAGAGCGTCAAGATCGAGTCGCGGGCGAGCATCGGCGTGGCCTGGTCGGGCGGTCCGACCGCGATGCCGAGACGTTGGTGGCCCAAGCCGATGCCGCCATGCACGAATCGAAGCGGCGGGGTGCGGGCCGACCGGTGCTGTTTTCGCCGTCACTGCTGCAGGCGCCACCCCCGCCGGGCTGAGCGCATCGCCGAAGGGCGCATCGCCGAAGGGTCGACGGCCCGGCCCCGTCGTCGGGGCCCGCTCAGTCGATCTCGGCCACCGGATCACCCACCTGGTAGGTCTCGCCCTCGCGCGGCGATGCGCCGCAGCCGGCCCGGCGCGGGGGACTCGATCTCGTTGGTGACCTTGTCGGTCTCCATCTCGTACAGCGGCTGGCCCTTGGCGACCGTCGCCCCGTCGTCGACCAGCCAGCGCGCCAGGACGGCCTCGGTCATCTCCATGCCGATCTTGGGCAGCCGCAGCAGCACCGGCGAGCCTCAGCTCCTGTAGGCCATGACCCACTCGAGCGCCTCGAGCAGGCGTTCGGGGCCGGGAAGGGCCAGGCGCTCGAGACCGGGGGCGTAGGGCAGCGGGGCCGGCACCGCCCCCACCCGCAGGACGGGCGCCACCAACCGGCCGAAGAGGGCCTCGGAGATCCCCGCCGCCAGCTCGGCGCCGAAGCCGCCGGTCACCACCGCCTCGTGGAAGACGACGGCCCGGCGGGTGCGGCCCACCGACTCGAGCACGGCCGCCTCGTCCAGGGGCACGAGGGAGCGCAGGTCGAGCACCTCGACCTCGACGCCGCGCGGCGCCAGGGTCTCGGCCACGGCGATGGCGTCGTGCACCTGACGGCCGTAGGTGACGACGGTGACGTCGGCGCCCGGGCGCTTGACGTCGGCCACCCCGAGCGGCAACGGGCGTGTCGTCGAGCGCGCCCTTGCGCGACAGCAGGAGGACCTGCTCGATGAAGACACAGGGGTCGTCGTCGGCGATGCACGACGCCAGCAGGCCCCGGGCGTCGGACGGCGTGCTCGGGACGACCACCTTCAGGCCCGGGACGTGGGTGAGCCAGGCCTCGAGCATCTGCGAGTGCTGGGCGCCCACCTGCAGCCCGCCGCCCACGGCGGTGCGCAGGACCATGGGGACGGGCGTCAGGCCCCCCGACATGTAGCGCAGCTTGGCGGCGTGGTTGGCGAGCTGGTCGAGGCACAGGCCGAGGAAGTCCATGAACATGATCTCGGCCACGGGCCGCAGGCCGCCCAGGGCGGCCCCCACGGCCGCACCCACGATGGCCTGCTCCGAGATGGGCGTGTCGCGCACCCGGTCGGCGCCGTGCTTGGCGGCGAGGCCCCTGGTGACGCCGAACACCCCGCTGTCGGAGATGTCCTCGCCGAGGAGCACCACCCGGGGTCGGCTCCCAGGGCCTCGTCGAGGGCCAGGGTGATGGCGGACGCGCACGCTCATCTCGCGGGTGCCGCGGCGCCGGGACGATCGGGCGCCACTCGACACGGCGCGCGGGCGACACCACGTCGGTGAGCAGCTCGTCGGCACCGGGCTCGGGGAGCTCGAGGACCTCGGCCAGGGTGTCGGCCGGCAGTGGCGCGCGCTGCGCGACTGCACCGCGGCGGCCTCGTCCTCGCTGAGCACGCCCGCGCTCGACCAGGGCGCGGCGGAAGCGGGCCACGGGCTCGTCCTTCCAGGCCGCGTCGAGCTCGGCGGGGTCGACGTAGGTCATGCGGTCGCCGAAGACGTGGCCGAAGAGCCGGTAGGTGACGGCCTCGACCAGGGTCGGGCCCTCCCCGGCCCGGGCCCGCGGCCGCCGCCGCCGACACGGCCTCGTAGACGGCCACGGGGTCGTTGCCGTCGACGGTCACCCCGGGCATGCCGTAGGCGGCGGCCCGGTCGCGCCACGTGCTCGATGCGCTGGTGGTCGGCGAAGGCGGTGTGCTCGCCGTAGCCGTTGTTCTGGCACAGGAAGACCACCGGGAGCTGCCACACCGCGGCCAGGTTGGCGGCCTCGTGGAAGGCGCCGATGTTGGTGGCGCCGTCGCCGAAGGAGACCACGGTCACGCGCCCGTCGCCCTGGCGCTGGCCGCCGCCCAGGCCAGGCCGACGGCGATGGGCAGGCCCGAGCCGACCACGCCGGTGGTGAGCATGAGCCCGACGTCGGGCCACGACCACGTGCATGGGGCCGCCCTTGCCCTTGCCCGTGCCCTCGGCCCGGCCCAGCATCTCGGCCAGCAGGCGGACGCAGGGGGACGCCCTTGGCGATCTGGTCGTGGAGGCCCCGGTAGGTGGTGACCAGGTAGTCGTCGGGGCGCAGGGCGGCGGCGAAGCCGGCGGCGACGGCCTCCTGGCCCCGCGGCGAGTAGTAGGCCAGCGTGGCGCTCGCCCGCCGAGATGGCGCTGCGCAAGGCATCGTCGGTGGCGGCGATGAGCGCCATGGTGTCGAACATGTGCCGAAGGATGGCGTCGTCGGACGTGGCCTGGCGTCGCCGTGGTCGCTGTCATCGCCTTACCGTATGCCGCCGCCGGGCGCGCCCGGCACTCTCGAAGACCCTCAGCGGGCGCCGCGCACCAGGGCTCCTGGACGCGCCCCGGTCTCGCGCCCGTTCTCGAATGTGGTCTCTCCCGACTTGATGGTGGCCAGATAGCCCACGGCATCCTGCACGAGGCGCCTCCCGCCGGCCGGCAGGTCGTGGACCACCTTGGGCGTGCCCAGCTGGAGGCGCTCGTAGTCGATCACGTTGACGTCGGCCGAGCATGCCGGGCTCGAGCGTGCCCCGGTCGCCGAGGCCGTAGAGGCGGGCGGTGTCGGATGTCTGCTTCTTCACCACCCACTCCAGGGGCAGGCGCTCGCCCCGGGTGCGGTCACGGGTCCAGTGCGACAGCATGAACGTCGGCTGGGGCGAGTCGCAGATGACGCCGCAGTGCGCGCCGCCGTCGCCCAGTCCGGCCACGGCGCGCGGGTGCAGGAGCATCTCGCGCACGGGCTCCAGGCTCATCGAGGCGTAGTTGAGGATGGGGAAGTAGAGAAGCCCCTGTGCCCTCCGCCTCGAGCATGACCTCGTAGGCGACCTCGAGCGGATGGCGCCCGGCCACGGCGGCGCATCGACGCCAGCGAGTTCTCCGGGCCGGGCTCGTAGTCCGGCGGCGAGCCGAGAACGAAGGTGACCGCATAGGCACGGTCGAGGGCGGCGCGGTGCTCGGGGTCGGGCTCGAACGACACGATGGCGTCGCGCACCGACGGATCGCACAGGGCCTGCACCAGCTGCGCCGTCGGTGAGGTCGCGCGGCCTTGAGGGCCTGATAGGCGGGGATGGAGTCGAACAGGCAGTACGACGTGTGCAGGCCGGTGAGCAGCCCCGTGGCACGCGCCGCCACCTGGGGCCACAGCTGGGCTCCCTCCTGGGCGGCCCGCAACGACTCGTCCATGAGCTCGCGCCACAGCTCCGGTGCGTCGGACGATCTGCAGGAGGGCGAAGGTCACCGGCCGCCCGATGGCGAGCGACAGGCGGCGCATCCAGTCGACCTCCTTGACCGGGGCGATGACGTCCTCTCCGGCCACCCCGGCAGGTGCCAGCTCGAAGATCGCCGGCGCCCAGCTCGCCCAGTGCGGCGCCGATGCCCGAACAGCTCGTCCTCGGCCGCGTAGGTGCCGGGGACGGGCTCGCCGTCGATGGCCCGGTGGGCGATGGTGCGCGACGTCGAGAAGCCCAGTGCCCCCGCGCAGACGGCCTCCTTCACGATGGCGCGCATGGCCGCGATGTCGTCGGGGTCGGCGGGCTCGTTGCGCGCGCCGCGCTCGCCCATGACGTAGGCCCGCACCGCGCCGTGGGCGATCTGGGTGCCGACGTCGACGGTGAAGCGGCGGCGCTCCAGGGCGTCGAGATATTGGGGGAAGGTCTCCCAGTCCCATGTCATGCCCTCGGCCAGGGCGGTGCCGGGGATGTCCTCGACGCCCTCCATGAGCCCGATGAGCCAGTCGTGGCGATCGGGCCGTGCCGGGGCGAAGCCCACCCCGCAGTTGCCGGTGACGATGGTCGTCACCCCGTGCCAGGCGCTGGGCGCGAGGACCTCGTCCCACGTCGCCTGGCCGTCGTAGTGGGTGTGGATGTCGACCCAGCCCGGCGTGACGAGGGCGCCGTCGGCGTCGATGGTGTGACGGGCCGCCACCCCGTTGAGGTTGCCCACGGCGGTGATGCGCCCGCCGTCCACCGCCACGTCGGCGCTGCGCGCCGGTGCCCCCGTGCCGTCCACGACGGTGCCGGCTCGAACGACGAGGTCGTGCACGGGCCACCCCCTTGCAGACCTTCATGGTGGCATCGGGCCGATCGAGGGCACAAGCGTGACCGGGACTCAGGCCGAGGCCGGGGGCGCCGCCGAGGTGGGTGGGGTGGGGACGAGGTGGGTGGGGATGGACTGGGCGAAGTGGAACACGTCGTCGGGGTCGTATCCCGCCTTCACCGACACCAGTCGATCGAGATTGTCCCCGTAGTAGGCGCGCTGCCAATCGGCCAGGGTGGGGTCGATGTAGTTCTGATAGCCGGAACCGTCGACGTAGGGCGCCACCGTGCCGGCCGAGATGCGCCAGCCACGCCCGGCCCTGGTTCACCGCCGAGGCGCTCGAGCCCGTGGCCACGCTCGCCTGGATGCCGCACACCGCATGGCGATGGACGAAGGCGGTGTCGCTCGCCTTCACGGCATTGATGGCCCCTCCGTAGGCGTCGAAGACGAGCCCGCCTCCGAGCCCGGGAAGGGTCTGGCCGAGGTCTGCGACGGCGCCCACGAAGGCGTCGATGCCCGGCGCGGGGCAGCACCGACACGTACGCCGAGGACGCCACCGAGCCGGCCCGGTCGAGTGTCCCCGCCGGGTTCTGTGCGGTCAGGTGGCACTGCGCCACGTCGAGGCTCTCGCAGCCGGCCTCCACCAGCATGGCGTGGAGGTACTGCTCGGGCCCCACGAACCGGTACGTCGGCGCGCTCCCCACCGCCTCGACGAGGATGTCGACCAGGGAGCCGAGAGAGGTCGCCGAGCCCACCAGCATCCCCGCCACGCGCGCCTGGAGTCCGCCCTGGCCCGTCGACAGGAGCTGGCAGTTCGACCACAGCTCGTCGGGCCCGGCGTGCTGCCAGTCGAACCACGCCCCCAGGACCTCGGCGGCCGCCGACCACGGCCAGTCCAAGGTGAACAGCGCCAGGTCGGGGAGGGGTGCGGCTCGGAAGGTGAAGGAGGTCACCACGCCGAAGTTCCCCCCTCCCCCGCCGCGACAGGCCCAGTACAGGTCCTCGTTGGTCCCCGCGTCGCACCGCAGGACCCTGGCGTCGGCCGTGACGATCTGCACCGACTCGATGGCGTCACACGTGAGCCCGTACTTGCGTGCCACCACGCCCACCCCGCCGCCGAGCGCAAGCCCCGCGATCCCCACCGTCGGGCACGACCCCCCCGGCACGAGCACGCCGGCTGGCGCCAGTTGGTTGTAGAGGTCGACGAGAAGCGTCCCGGCCCCCACCACCGCCTGGGCAGAGCTCGAGCCCGGCGCCGTCGACCCCGCCGCGCTCGACACCGTCACGGTGTTCATGGCCGTGACGTCGACGACGAGGCCCGGACCGCTCGAGTAGCCGCCGTAGCTGTGCCCGCCGCAGCGGGGGACGGGCCCGATGCCATGGGCGCGTGCGAACGACACGCAGCGCTGGACGTCGGCCGGCGACGCGCAGTAGGCGACGGCGGCGGGGTTCATGTCGTCGAAGCGGGGGTCGTAGAGCAGTCGGGCTGTGGCGTAGTTCGGGCTCGACGGCAGCACCAGGCGCCCCGACAGTGACGACGCCAGCGCCGACCACGCCCTGGCATCGAGAAGTGATATCGCTGTCGTCGACGATGAGGACGACGGCGATCGCGAGCCGCGGAGGAAGACCCGGTGCACCCGAGGAGGGCGGCCGACGCCGCGCCCGCTGCCGCCAGCCCGCCGCCACGGAGGAAGCGGCGCCTCCCGTAGCGCTCCACGTACCGGGACCCTAGTGACGAGCCGCGAGCTCATCCTTGAGGAGGTGCTTCTGGACCTTGCCCGACGCCGTGCGGGGCAGCTCGTCGACGAACACCCAGCGGCGCGGCACCTTGAAGGCCGCCAGGCGCTCCCGGAGGAACGCCTCCAGCTCGGCGGGGTCCGGGGACCGCTCGGTGCCGGGGACGACGACGGCCACCGCCGCCTCGCCCCAGCGCGCGGTCGGGCACGCCCACCACCGCCACCTGGGCCACGTCGGGATGCTCGGCCAGAGCGTTCTCGATCTCCACGGGGAAGATGTTCTCGCCACCCGACACGATCATCTCCTTGAGCCGCCCCGCCATGCGCAGGTAGCCGCGGTCGTCCATCGTCACCAGGTCCCCGGTGCGCAACCACCCCCCCGGCCGGGTGGCCGCCGGCGTCTGGCCTCGGGCAGCTCGTGGTAGCCGGCCATGACGTTGGGTCCCCGCACCTCGAGCTCGCCCACCTCGCCGCGCGCCACCGGCGCGCCGCTGTCGGGGTCGACCACGCGCGCCGCCACCCCGGGCAGGGGGCTCCCGAGGGTGGCGCCCTTGTCCTCGGCGCCGTCGTCGAGATGGGTCTGGGAGATGAACCCGCACGCCTCGGTCTGGCCGAACACCACGGCGAACTGCACGCCCAGGGCGTCCTCGATGTGGCGGACCAGCTCGGCGGGCACGACCGCGCCGCCCCCGCTCACCGACCGCAACGACGACAGGTCGCGCCGGGAGAAGTCGGGGTGCTCGACGAGGGCGAGCAACATGGTGGGCACCCCGCAGGTGAGCGTGGCCGCCTCGGCCTCGATCAGCTCGAGGACGAGGCCCGGCTCGAACGCCGGCACCAGCACCGCGGTGGCCGAGAGCTGGCACAGCTGGAACGACACCACCTGGCCACCGACGTGGAACAGCGGCATGGTCTGGACGTAGACGTCGCCGGGTTGCATCCCGAAGCGCATGGCCCCGACGCGTGCCGCGTTGGTCATGCCCCCGATGGGTGAGCAAGCGCCCCCTTCGGTGACCCCGTGGTCCCCGAGGTGTAGACGAGCTGGGCCACGTCGTCGGGCCCCACCGTCCGGGTCGTCGGCGACGCCGCGTGAGCCAGCGCCTCGGGTGCCCCTGCACCGGCGACCGACACCTCTTGGGTCGGCACCGAAGAGCAGAACGCGTCCCACTCGGTCGAAGCACGACGATCTCGCGCAGCGCCGGCAGGTCGGGACGGAGCTCGGCGAGGGTCGCGCGAGGTCGTGGCCGCGGTACTCGGGCACGACGAAGACGCCCGCCGACGTCCGACTGCCCGAGCACGTGCCGGAGCTCGCCGGCCCGCAGGGCGGGGTTCACGGGCACGAGCACGAGGCCGGCCAGCGCCGCCGCGTAGGTGAGGATGAGCGACTCGGGGAGGCTCGGGGCCACCACGGCGACGCGTTCGCCGGGCTCGAAGCGCGCCGCCAAGCGCCGGCGCGGCGCGTTCGGCGTCGGCGAGGAGCTCGGCGTAGGTCCAGCGCCGGCGCAGGGCCGGGTCGGGGGACCCCGGCCACGAGGGCGGTGGTGTCGGGGCTCCGTCGCGCCGCGTCGCGCAGGATCGACGCCCACCGTGGTGTCGAGCACGGGCTCGGTGTCGTCTGGCATCCCACACGGACGGCGGGTGCCGGCCCCGGGGCGGACAGGGTCAGTCCCCGAGGTACTCGCCGAGGGTGGCGTGGAAGTGGCGGATGCGGCTCTCCTGATAGCGCGCCAGGGTCACGTCGGGGTCGCTGCCGCGCCTCGCAGGCCGTGCTGGACGCGGGCCAGGGTGGCGGTGTCCTGGTCGAGGATGCGGCCCAGGTATCCGAGCTCGGGAGCGTCCGCCCACCGCTCGCCGGCCTCGAGGTGGCGGGTCGGCGCCGCGGCCGGACGCGGGCCCGACAGCGGGCACCGGCTCGAGCAGCATGACGTCCATCACCGCAGCGCGGTGGTCGTCGCCGTGGGGCCGGAAACGGTAGACGAGGGGAGTGGTGTATCCCGCCCAGGGCACGAAGTTGGGGAAGACGAAGTACTCGATGGCGTCGAGCGCCTCGCAGTCGGTGATCGACGAGTAGTCGCCTCCGGTCCGCTCGTGCAGCTGCCGCCGGGTGCGCTCGGCCAGCACCTGGCGGGCGGTGGCACCGTCGGGGACCACGGTGTCGGGATCGTCCTTGGTGAGGAACATGGCGTCGAGGATGTCCTGCTCGCCCACCGCGGCTCGACGTGCTCGCTGGCGATCCCGACCGGCGTGATCATGCGGTTCACGTGGCGGACACCGGGGTACACGTCGTACTGGGTCTGGGTGTCGCCGCTGGTCTTGAGCAGCTGGGGATGGACGGCCACGGTGTGGTAGCTCTCGATGAACGCCTCGAGGGCCACCTTCCAGTTGCACGGCACGACCCGCACGACGTGCGCGGTCAGGTAGCGGTCCGCCAGGTCCCACGACGCGAAGTGCTCGGGCAGGATCTCGAGGTATGTCCTCGAGGCTCCCGGCGTCGGGGTCGCATGCGTCACGAACACGAACCCGCCCCACCGTCCCCACCCGCGCCTCGGGCAGGCAGAAGCTGGCCGCGTCGACGTGGGGGAAGTCCCACGGGCACGGCATGCCCGGCGAAGGTGCCGTCGAGGTTCCAGGTGAAGCCGTGGAAGGGGCAGCGCAGCTCGGCGACGGCGACCGGGCTGGGTCCGCAGTCGTGTCCCCCGGTGCAGACAGGAGTTGTGGAAGGCGCGGATCTCGTCGGGCGCGCTGCGCACCACGATGAGCGACATACCCGGCGGCGTCGTAGACGACGGAGTCGCCCACCTCGGGGATCTGCTCCTCCCGGCACGCCATCTGCCACACCCGCCGCCACACCTTGTCGACCTCGAGCTCGTGGACGGCACGACTCGTGTAGCGGTCCCGGGGGACCGCCGACGTTCCCGCTGCGGCGTCGCCGACGGCCCGCAGGACGGCGGGGACGGGGCGGGTGTCGTGCGTCGAGCAGCTCCTGGATGATGCGGGCGCCGTGGGGACAGCCGTGACCCCTTCGCCGCCACGTCGCTACCGTCTCGGTCATCGGTCGCCCGCCGCCGCCTCGCCGGCCCGGAAGCCGAACACCAGCGCGGGCCCGAGCGTGGCGCCCCCCGGCCGCGGTGGCCGTGCCGAACGGGCTCGCCGCCGCGTTGCCCGCCGCGTAGAGCCCGGGCGACCGGGACACGACGCGACGAGAGCACACGGCCCCGGTCGTCGGTGCGGGGACCGCCCTTGGTCCCCATGCAGCCGAGGTGGACCTCGAGGGCGTAGAAGGGGGCCTCGCACAGCGGCGCCAACGTCGGGTGAGGGGCGCTCGGGTCTCCGATCCAACGGTCGTAGGGAAACGAGCCCCGTCCGAAGTCCGGGTCCTCGCCGATCGCCGCGCCCCGCGTTGAAACGGGTCACCGTGGTCTGCAGTGTGCCCGGACGCCATGGCCGTGGCGCCGGGCCAGGGCACCCAGATCCTCGGCGCGGATGAGCCAGTGCGGGTCGGGGTCGCCGGGCGCGAGCGGCCCCACCGGGTAGCGCCGCCGATAGGCGGCGTCGAACACCAGCCACCACGGCGCACCGCGGTGCGGGACGTCGCCCGAAGCGGCGGCCCGCATGGCCCGGCCGACGTCGCCGTAGTTCTGGGCCTCGTCCACGAAGCGCCGACCGGTTCGGTCCACCATGATCGCCCCCGGCTGGGCCCGTTCGCCGTGCAGGGGGCGGTAGTGACAGACGCCGTCGACCTCCTCGCCCGGCACGTGCATGGCCGGCATCCACCAGCCCTCGGCCATGTTGCCCATGGCGGCGCCGACCGCCAGGGCCATGCGCAGGCCGTCGCCGTCACAGCCCGCCGGGCCCATGGCGACGATGGGAGTCGCTCCCAGGAGCTCGCCCACCAGCGCGCGGTCGTGTTGGAATCCCCCCGACGCCAGTACCACACGGCCCGGCTCGAGATGGCCGTCCACGAAGACGCCCACCACCGAACCGTCCTCGATCGCCAGCCCGGTGGCGCGCGCCCCGGTACGGACCTCGACGCCGGCGTCGACGAGCGCCGCCCAGCAGACCGCCCACGAGGGCCCGGCCCCGGACGTGTCCTCGCAGGACCACACCGTCGTTGGCCGGAGCCGCGCAGCCCGAGGTGGCCGGCGAAGGCTGGTCGAAGGCCGCCTGGACCCGCCTTTCGACATGGGGCGCCAGGCGTAGCGGTCGGGGCCACAGCGACCGGCCCCCCGTGTTGGCCCCGGGCAGCTCACCGCGGTAGTCGGGCCAGTGCTCGAGCACCTCCCACTCGATGGGCGTGCGCTTTTCGATCTCGTCGGCGACGCGGCGCGTGTCCGACACGAAGGCCCCCACGAGCGCGAGGTCGACGTCGCCGGCGGCGGCAGCGCCCACATAGGCGAGGGCGTCGTCGGCGCTGTCGTCGGCGGCGCTGTCGTCGGCGGTGCTGTCGTCGGCGGTGCCGGGCCCGCGGCGACCGTGCCCCGGCATCCACACCACGCCGCCCGACATGGCCGTGGTGCCCCCGATGGCGAGGGCACGCTCGAGCACGACGACCTCCGCGCCCGCGCGCCGAAGCGCCCAGGGCGGCCGCCAATCCAGCCGCCCCGGACCCTACGACGACGACCGGCCTGGTGTCGGACACCGGCCCAGGGTACGTCCGCTCCCCATCCCGAGCCCCCATCCCGCCCACGCGTGATCGGGGGCCTCCTACCATCGGGCCATGGCACTGCCTCCCCCGTCACCGACCACCACCGCCCTCGTGACCGGCGCCTCCTCCGGTATCGGCGCCGATCTGGCCCGCCAGCTCGCCGGGCGCGGGCACGGCGTGACGTTGGTGGCCCGACGCGAGGCCAGGCTCGCCGAGCTGGCGGCCGAGCTCCACGAGGCACATGGCGTGCGCAGCGAGGTGATCGCGCTGGACCTCACCGACGCCACGGCGCGCGCCGGCCTCGGTGACACCTTGGCGGAGCGGGGGCTCAGCGTCGACGTGCTCGTCAACAACGCCGGGTTCAGCACGACTGGCCCCGTGTACCGCAGCCAGCGCGAGCGGGAGATCTCGATGATCCGCACCGACGTCGAGGCCGTCGTCGATCTGTGCAGCATCTTCCTGCCGGGCATGGTGGGGCGGGGACGCGGGGCCGTGCTCAACGTCGCCTCCACGGCCGCGTTCCAGCCCCTCCCCGGCCAAGCCGCCTACGGGGCGAGCAAGGCCTTCGTCCTCTCCTACAGCCGCGCCGTGCGCGCCGAGCTGCGCGCCACGGGCGTGACCCTCTCCGTCCTCTGCCCGGGCCCGGTGAAGACCGAGTTCGCCGAGACGGCGGGGTTCACCCCAGAGGAGTCCGAGAGCGCGCTCCCCAAGATCATGTGGTTGCCCGCCGCCGAGGTCGCCCGCATCGGCGTGGCCGGACTCGAGCAGGGCAGGGCCGTGGTGATCCCCGGCTTCGCCAACCGGGTGGGCGCCCAGTTCGCCCGCAATGCCCCGCACCAGGCGCTGGCGGCCTTCCTCGCCCGCCAGCACCCCGCGCTCAAGTAACCGCGGCGCGCCAGTCGAACCGCCACCAAGAAAACACAGAAGGAAGCAGAAGGAACATGTCGGGGGTGGAACGACCCGTCGTCCTCATCATCACGGGCCCTCCGGGTTCGGGAAAGTCGACCACGGCCCGACTCGTGGCCCAGCGCTTCGACCGGGCCGCCTGCCTCGAGTCTGACTGGTTCTGGACCACGATCGTCAAGGGCTTCGTGCCCCCGTGGCGGTCCGAAGCCGATCCCCAGAACCGCGCCGTGCTGCGAGCCCTGGCCGAGTCGGCCGCGGCGCTGGCGTCGTCGGGCTATAGCGTGGTCGTCGACGGCATCGTCGGGCCCTGGCATCTGGGGCTGGTCACCGAGCCCCTGGCGCGCCACGGTGTCGAGACCCACTACGTGGTATTGCGCCCCGACCTCGACGTCACCCTGGCGCGCGTCGACCTCTCGAGCCAGTGAGGAGCGGGTCACCGGGCACCTGGCGGACTCCTTCATCGACGAGGACCCGGCCACCCACATGTGGCAGCAGTTCTCCGACCTCGGCGAGCTCGAGTGCCACGTCGTCGACAACGCCGACCTCGACGCGTACGAGACCGCCGCTGTCGTTTGGTCGCGCTACGCAGAGGGAACCGACCGGTTGTAGCCGACCGGTTGTAGCCGACCGGACGCGGCTGTCTGCGGTGCCGGTGCGCACAGGAATATTCCGGTGATCGAGCCGGTTCCACCGGGCGTGGAAGTAGAGATCTTCTCCGACGTCGTGTGCCCGTGGTGCGCCATCGGCAAGCGCCGTTTCGAGGCCGCCTTGGGGCGCTTCGAACACGCCGATGAGGTCGACGTGGTGTGGCGAGCCTTCGAGCTCGACCCGCACGCGCCGGCCCGGCGCCAGGGTGACAATGCCGACCGTCTGGCCAAGAAATACGGCATGACCCGCGTGCAGGCCGTGGCGGCGAACGAGAAGATGACGGCGACGGCCGCCGCCGAGGGGCTCGACTTCCATCTGGAGCGGGCCCAATCGGGCAACACCTTCGATGCGCACCGGCTGTTGCACTACGCCCGTTCGGTTGGACCGGGCACGCAGGACTCGTTGAAGGAACGGTTGTTGGTGGCGTACTTCAAAGAGGGTGCCGCCGTCGGTGAGCACGACACCTTGCTGCGTCTGGCCGCCGAGGTCGGGCTCGACCCCCGGCAGTGCGCGGAGATCCTCGCCGGCGACCACTACGCCCAGGAGGTGCGGGCCGACGAGCGCGAGGCGTTGGAGCTGGGGGTGACCGGTGTCCCGTTCTTCGTCGTCGACGGGAGGTTCGCCATCCCCGGGGCCCAGGACGCGGAGACGATCCTCGGTGTGCTCCGGCGAGCGTGGACCAAGGCCCGCCCCCTCGAGGTGGCCGTGGGACCGGCCGACGCTGGGCTGTGCGAGGGTGACAGCTGCGCGCTCGTGCTCCGACCGGGAGTAGCGTGCCTCTATGGCACGGATCTCATTTCCCGAACGGGGCTACGGCGAGCATGTCGACTGGGCGTTGTTACGCCCGCAGATGGCGGCGGGCATGGGCGCGCTGTCCGAGGCCGTCTACAACAACAGCAAGCTGCCCGTGCGCGAGCGCGAAGCGGCGCGCTGGACCATCGCCCTCATCAACGACTGCGCCGTCTGCCAGGACACCCGCGCCCGTGACGGGGTGGCCGCCGGCATCGACGAGGATTTCTACGGCGCGGTCGCCGACTGGCGGGCGAGCACCGCGCTCGAGCGACCGCGAGCGCTTGGCCGCGGAGTTCGCGCAGCATTTCGCGCTCGACCACCTGCACATGGACGACGAGCTGTGGGGTCGGCTTCGGGCCGCCTTCTCCGACGCCGAGCTCGCCGACCTCACCATGTGCTGCGGGATGTTCCTGGGGCTCGGGCGGACACTGGCCGTCGTCGGGGTGCGTGCCCCTGAGCAGCGCATCCTGGTCTGATTTCCACCGGCGGACCCGAGCGCCGCCACGTCGCCACGATCAGAAGTGCCCCAGGACCGGGTGCGGGACGTAGAGCTCCTCGAGGGCTTTGACCTCCTCGGCACTCAGCGTCAACTTCTCGGCCGCCAGGGCGTCGGTGAGGTGACCGGGCTTGGTCGATCCCACGATGGGCGCGGTCACGCCGGGGCGCTGCAGCAACCACGCCAGGGCCACCTGGGCCGGTGGAACCTGTCGCTCGGAAGCCACCTTGGCGACACGTTCGACGACGTCGAAGTCCGACGGCTGGCTGTAGAGGTAGTCCGTGAAGGGGTCTGATCCCGACCGTGTCGTACGACGCTCCCCGTCGCGGCTGCGATTGCCGGTGAGGACCCCGCGGGCCAGCGGGCTCCAGGGGATGACCCCGATGCCCTTGGTCGATGCACAACGGGATCATCTCCCGCTCCTCCTCCCGGTAGAGGAGGTTGTAGTGGGGCTGCATCGAAACGAAGCGGGTCCAGCCGTTGCGCTCGGCCACGTGCTGGGCTTTGGCGAACTGCCAGGCGAACATGCTGCTGGCCCCGATGTAGCGGGCCTTGCCGGCTCGGACGATGTCGTGCAATGCACCCATGGTCTCCTCGATCGGCGTGCGGGGGTCCCAGCGATGGATCTGGTAGAGGTCGACGTAGTCCATGCCCAGACGGCCGAGCGACGCGTCGATGGCCGACAGGACGTGCTTGCGCGACAGCCCTCCCCCGTTCTCGCCCGGCGTCATGGGCATGAACACCTTGGTGGCGATGACCACCTCGTCACGGGTGAGCATCTTGCGCACGAGCCGGCCCGTGGCCACCTCGCTGGCACCGCCGGAGTAGGTATCGGCGGTGTCGAAGAAGGTGATGCCACCTTCGACCGCGGCCCGCACGATGGGCTCGGCGGCGTCCTCGTCGAGCGCCCATTCCCGGTCGCTGTCGTTGCCGAAGCTCATCATGCCGAGGCAGATGCGAGACACCCGCATGCCGGTGCTTGCCCAGGTTCACGTATTCCATCGACCCCTCATCCTTCTGCCGGCCTGCCCCCGCAGGCCCGAGCCACACCTTAGGCTCGTCCCCGCGCCGCTTCGTCGGTGAAGCCGGCCCTCACCACAGCCTCTCCGTGGCCAGATCCGCGCCGGCGCGCAGGGCGCGGAACTTCTCCCACACCACCGAGGGGGCGATGTCCCCGATCCCCGCCGAGGTGTCGAAGCCGCAGTCGGTGCCGGCGATTACACGCCGCGGGTCCCCCACCACACCCGCCACCCGCATCAACCGGTCGGCCACCACTTCGGGGTGCTCGACGTAGTTCGTGGTCGTGTCGATCACACCGGCCACCAGGAGCATGCCGTCGGGCAACCGGTGGCGCTCGAAGCACCGGTACTCATGGGCGTGGCGGGGGTTCGCCATCGACACCACCAGCGCGCCCACGTGCGCCTGGTACAGCAGGGGGAGGATGTTCTCGAGGGCGACGTCGGCGGTGTGCGGGCCCTCGTAGTTGCCCCAGCACACGTGCAGGCGGACTCGGCCCGGGTCGATCCCTCTCAGCGAGTCGTTGATGGCGTCGACGACGAGCTCGACCCACCCCAGGAAGTCGGCGAGAGGCCGTGGGGCGAAGAGGGTGTGGCGTTCCAGGGCGAGGTCGGGGGCGTCGATCTGGAGCAGCAGGCCTCGGTCGACGATGGTGTGGTACTCCGAGGCCAGGGCGGCGGCCACGGCCCCCACGTACTGCTCCATCGAGGCGTAGTGGCGGTTCTCCATGGCCGACGCCACGATGCCCGGAGACGCCGCGGTCATGAAGGTCTCGGCGAAGGGAGCTCCAGCGACGAGCGCGCACTCGGCATCGATCTCGGTGGTGTCGCGGTACGCGACCGCCGATCACGGCCGGCGGGAGCGGCCATGAGGTTCACCTGCCGGCGCAGGTGTCGCGGCACCACCAGGTCCAAGAAGTCGGGATGGTCGAGCAGGTCCTGCATGAGAGGCCGTTGGCTCACGCCTCCGAACCCGGTCATGCGGTGTTGGACGTAGGTGACGAAGCTCTCGCGCGCCTGCTCGCCGTCGTTGCCGACGTCGATCCCGGCCTCGACTTGGGCGGCGACGACGGCCATGGTGGCTTGTCGCACGGCGTCGTGCAGCTCCATGCCGTCCACGTCCTCGCCCCGGCTGCGGCGGCCGTGGAGCTCGGCCAGGGCGGGGGGCCGGGGCAGGCTGCCCGGCGTGGGTGGTGAGGATCCGGTTCTCGCTGGCAAGCACCGTGGACCTAGCCGGCGCCAACGGCGACGTCGACGAGCTCGATGCGCACCCCGTCGGGGTCGTGCACCGCCGCCATGGTGACGGGCCCCGCCGGCGACGGGCTGCTCGATCCGTCGGGCCGGGCCGAAGCCGAGCGCCGCGAGCCGTTGCACGACGACGTCGACGTCGACGTAGAACGACAGCAGGAAGAAGCCGGCGACCGGTGCGGTGGGGGGGACCGGTGGTTGGCGAGGGACCGACGGCGGCGTCGCCCTCGAAGACGACGAGCTCGACGACACCGGCGTCGGGATGGCGGCGGTCGCCGAGGAAGATCGACCGCAGCGTGGTCGAGGGCGCGTCGAAGAGGGCGGGCCAGTCACCGTGAAAGACGTGGTCCATGAGGACCTCGAGGCCGATCCCGTCCCGGTAGAAACGGAGGCTCGCGTCGATGTCGCGCACCTGGATGGCGCTGTGGTGGACGCGGGCCGCCATCACGTCCTCATGCTCTCGGCCGGATCGATCGGACTCCACAGCGAAACCCCTCCGTCGGCCGCCAGCACCTGCCCGGTCACCCAGTCCAGGTCCAGCAGCGCGATGATGGCGCGGGCCACGCCGTCGGGTGTCCCCACCGCACCCAACGCCGAGCGCTCGGCGACGCGCTCTCGGTATCCGGGCAACCGCTGCGTGGACGCGAACATCGGGGTGTCGGTCGTTCCCGGGGCCACGGCGTTGACCCGGATCCCGAAGGGCCCGAGCTCGCGCGCCGCCACCCGAACCAACTCCGCCACCCCGGCCTTGGAGACGCTGTAGTGACCCATCATCCGGTCGACGAGGAAGCCCGAGATCGAGCTCACCGCCACCACCGCCCCGCCCCGGCCTCCCGCCACCATGGCCTTGCCCACCTCGCGCAGGCACAGGAACGTCCCCCGCAGGTTGATCCCGAGCACGCGATCCCACTCCGCGCTCGACAGGTCGAGCAGCGCCCCGAAACCTCCGACGCCGGCATTGAGCACCGCCACGTCGACACCGCCGAAGGCGTCGTGGACCGCGCCCGACGGCGTCGACCACCTCCTCCTCCACCGAGATGTCGCAGCGCACGTAGAGCTCGCCCGGTGCCGATCCCTGCTGGAGATCGAGCACCGCCACGCGCGCCCCGGCGGCACGGAGGAGCTCGGCGGTGGCCAACCCGATCCCGCTCGCCCCTCCGGTGACGAGCGCCGACCTGCCCGCGAGCTCCACTGGCCCTCCTTGCTCAGCCCCCTCCGACCAGGAAGCCTTCCACCTCGGCGGCGACGGCGGGTCGTTCGAGGGGAAGGCAGTGACCGGCGTCGGGTATCTCGAGGATGCTGGCCCCGGGCACAGAACCACTCCATATCCGGGCCGCCTCGGCGGGGACCAGGAGGTCCTGCTCGCCGCGCACGACGAGCGTGGGCACGCGCAGGCGGCCCAGGCGCTCGGTCAGCTTCCGGCTCTGGAAATGCGGGGCCTTCCACCCCAGTCGCGCCGCCCCCGCCAAGCCTGCGAACCACAGCAGCTGTCGCTCCGTCGTCATGGCGTCGGGCAGCGCCCCCGTGGCGACGGTGCCGTCGGGGTCGGCGAAGAGCAGGCGCCGGGCTTCGCCCGCGCCGCCGATGCCCCGGGGCGCCACCGCCCCGAAGAACGGGGGCACCGCCACCCCCCGGACGTGCACGCCCGAGGGGAGCCAGCAGCACCAGCCGACGGACGAGGTCGGGCCGGCGCAGGGCGAGCTCGGCCGCGAACCATCCACCGAGGCTGTGGCCGACCACGGCGATGTCGTCGAGGCCGGTGGCTGCGCACACGTCGACGAGATGCCACACGTAGTCCTCGACGTCGTCGAGGTCCTCGAGCCCGGTGCTGGCGTTGTACCCGGGCAGAGCGGGAGCGACGACGTCGAAACGTGCCGTCAGCGCAGCGAGGACTTCGGTCCAGCGCGTCACCGGCCCACACGGCATGGATGTCGCACAACCCGTGCAGGTACAACAGGGCGTCTCCCTCGCCCCCGCGCAGCAGCGTGACGTCGCGCCCTGCGACGCGCAGCGTCGAACGATCGGGAGCGGCTCCACGCTCGAGGACCGTCACACCCACCCCTGCGCGGCGAAATGCTTCTGGGCGTGCTCGCGCACATAGGGCACCACCTCACCGGCGTAGAGCGCGGTGGAGCGCGCCGTGAGCTCGGCGGGGAGCGACCCGAATTGCAAGAGCGCCAGGACCGTGCCCAACCCCAGCTCGTTCACGTAGCCGAGCAGGCGTTGGCGGACCGTGGCCGGGCTGCCGATGAGGGGCGACCGCTTCCACACCGCCGCGGCGGCATCGGTGGGCCTCGGGCCCTGCACCATCCCCCGAAGATCGGACAGGAACTGGACGAGGGCCGGGGGGTCGATGTAGCCCGGTGGCATCCACACCTTGCCGGGCCCCACGAAGCCGGCGGCCAGGGTCCCCTGGAAGTAGGCGAGGTGCGGAGCGGCCTCCTCCACGGCCTGCTCGTCGGTCTCGGCCACGTAGACCGTTGTCAGCCAGCCGAGCAGCTCGGGATCGAATGCCTGCCCCGACACCTCCACGGCGTCGCGGTAGGCCAACGCCTGGCGGACGAAGGTCTCGGGCGGCGCGTAGTACGCCACCCCCATGTAGCCGAATCCGTGCTCGACGCAGTAGGTGATGGTGCTCGGCGACCCCAGGCCCGGGATCCACACCGGCGGATGCGGCTGCTGCAGGGGCCGAGGCCAGGGGTTCACATACGGCAATTGGTAATAGTCACCGTCGAAGGCGAAGGGGCCGGGGCGTGTCCAGGCCTCCAGGATGAGGTCGACCGCCTCACGAAAGCGCGGCCGGGCTTCGGTGGGGTTCACGTTCGTCGAGTAGTACTCGGGGCCTCCTCCCACCACGAGCCCGGCGATGAGGCGCCCACCGCTCATGACGTCGAGCATGGCCATCTCTTCGGCGACGCGTGTGGGTGGGTTGTAGAGGGCAGCGCGTTGCCGAGGACGCAGATCTTGACCCGCGAGGTCTCGCGCGCCAGGACAGCCGCCATCAGGTTGGGCGACGGCATCAGCCCGTAGGCGTTCTGGTGGTGCTCGTTGACCACCACCCCGTCGAGCCCGAGCTCCTCGGCCGACACGAGCTCGGAGATGTAGCGGTCGTAGAGCTCTTTGCCTTTCTCCGGGTCGTAGTTGGCGTTCGACAGCGTCACCCAGGCCGCTTCGTTGGCGGCCAGGAATTCACGGGGTGGCGCCAGGTGGGGCCACGGCATGAGGTGGAACGAGAAGAAGTTCAATGCCCGGTGGTCGACTCGAGCACGGGGTCGAGCGCGACCTCGACGTCGGTGGCCTCCGGTGGGCCGGCCGCCCGTTGGCGCGACACCGAGTCGTTGAGGGGCTGGTCCTTGAGGACGAGGGCGCAGAGAAACGCCAGTCCGGCCAGGGGGATCCCCACCATGAACACCACGTGCAGCGAGCGCACGAACGAGTCGACGACCCCGGCGCGCACCGTCGGGGGGAGCGCTCGCAGCTGTTTGGGGGTGATGGTGAAGGACTGCGACAGGGAGAGCCCGCTGTGGGCGGGGACCAGCCGCGGCAGCCAGAACCCGAGGCGGCTCACCAGCACCGTCCCCAACAGCGCCGTCCCCGATGCGGCGCCGATGTTGCGGAAGAAGCTCACCGCCGAGGTGGAGCTGCCCAGGTCGCGCCGCTCCACGGCGTTCTGCACGGCCACCACCACGATCTGCAGCGTCATTCCCATGCCCACCCCGAACACGACCATGTACTCGCTGGCGGTGACGAGACTGGTGTGGGTCTCCAGGTGGGTGAAGAGCCACATCCCCACGGTCATGAGCGCCGTGCCGAAGACGGGATAGATCTTGTACCTCCCGAACCGCGTCACCAGGCGGCCCGAGACGATCGAGGTGGTGAGCATTCCCGCCATGAGCGGGAGGAGGAGCACTCCCGACCGCGTGGCGGACACGCCGTCGACCAGTTGCAGGTACACCGGGATGTAGATGATGGCGGCGAACATCGTGGCCGTCACGAAGAACGTCATCCCCAGCCCGGCGCGCACGATCGGCTGGGCGAACACCCGGGGCGGGAAGATCGGTTCGCGCGCCCGGCGCTCCCACCACATGACGGTGCCGATCATCACGAGCGACACCACCACGAGCCCGATGATGACGGGCGAGGCCCACGGGTAGGTCCTGCCTCCCCACACCGTCACGAGGATCAGCGGGGTGACCGCGGCTACGAGGAGTGCGGCGCCGGTGTAGTCGATCGACTCCACGGTGCGCGGGGGCAGCGGCAGTCGGAGCACCGCGCTCGTGATGATCAGGGCCAGGATGCCCACCGGGATGTTGATGTAGAAGATCCAACGCCAGGTGAGGTGATCGGTGAGGAACCCGCCGGCCAGAGGGCCCCCGATGCTGGCCAGCGCGAACACGCCGCCGAAGTATCCCTGGTACCGGCCGCGCTCGCGGGGGCTCACGATGTCGCCGACGATGGCCATGGCCAGGGCCATGAGGCCACCCCCGCCCAGGCCCTGCAGGGCGCGGAACGCGATGAGCTGGTCCATGTTCCGGCTCAAGCCCGACAGCGCCGAGCCGATCAGGAAGATGACGATGGCGACCTGGAAGACCTTCTTGCGCCCGTGGAGGTCGGAGATCTTGCCGTACAGGGGCGTCGACAGGGTGGTGGTGAGGAGATAGGCCGTGACGACCCACGACAGATGGTTGAGCCCGTGGAGGTCGCCCACGATGGTGGGAAGTGCCGTGGCCACGATGGTCTGGTCCAGGGCGGCCAGGAGCATCCCCAACATGAGCCCGCTGAGGACGATGAGCACCTGGCGGTGCGTGAGGCCTCCGCTGGTCTGGTCCTGGGGGATGGCGCTTCGTTGCTCGGACATGTCTCGGCCGAGGCTAATGGCGGGGCCCGGGGGCTACGACATACCCGAAAACTCGATCAAGGGGCGAGGGATTCGAACAGATCACCCTTCGTCTCGACCCGCTCCAGCACGTCCTGGGGGCTGAAGCCGAGAAGCGTGTCCTCGCGCCGCGCTCGGCCCCCTCCTCGACCTCGTCCCAGGTGAGCGGGGTCGACACCGGGGGCGCCGTCGACGGCCCGCAGCGAGTAGGGCGACACCGTCGTCTTGGCGGTGTTGTTCTGGCTCCAGTCGATGAGCACCTTGCCGCTCGCGCAGGGACTTCGCCATCCGGGACACGGCGAGATCGGGGTCGTCTCCTCGAGCTCCTCGGGCCAGGGCGTGGGCGTAGGTGTTGGTGCGCTCGGCCGGCCAGCGCTTGGCGGCGACGGCGCCGTAGAGCTGCAGCCCCTTGGAGCCGCTCGTCTTGGCGCACCAGCTCGATCCCGTCGTGCGCCGGCCCGCTCCCGCAGCCGCAGGGCGACCTGACAGCACTGCGACGATCGTCGGCCGGCGGACCCGGGTCGAGGTCGAAGACGAGGAGGTCGGGGGAGCGGGGCTGGCCCTTCGGCCCCGCCCGCCACATCGGCGTGTGGAATTCCACCGAGGCCAGGTTCACCAACCACATCAAGGTGGCGAGGTCGTCCACGACGACGAACTCGGTCGTCTCTCGGTCGTTGTCGCCGTCCTGGCGCCTTTCCCCACCGGTCGGTGCCCTTGCGGGGAAGCGTGACGGTCTTGATCCAGTCGGGGGCGTGCCTGGGGACGTTCTTCTCGATGAACCCCTTGTGGCTCGACGCCCGTTGGGGAACCGCTTCACCGTGACCGGCCGGTCGCGCCAGGTGGGGGAGCATGACCGGCGCGATCCGGGCGTAGTAGTCGAGCATGTCGCCGTTTGGTGAATCCCGTCGGGAACAGCGGCTTCTCCAGATTGGAGAGCTGCAGCTCGCGGTCCCCGACGCTGACGGTCACGCGTTGGCTGCCTCAGGACTCACGACGCACCTCGTCGGGCGTCTTGTCGTCCCGGAGGCCGCGCCACGACGGGTGGCGCATCCGGCCGTCCGTGGTCCACTCGCCGAAGCTCACCTCTCCCACCAGCGTCGGCTCGGACCCACGTGGCCACGTTGGCAGTAGCGACGGGGAACCTCGGTGACGAAGGGGTTGTGGTCGGATCGCAAGCGCGTCGAGTCGTGGCGGCGAGATCCTCGAGAATCGCCTCGGTGAAGCCGGTGCCGACCTGGCCGACGTACTGAAGCCCCGCGCCCGGAGGGGATGCCGAGCAGCAGCGAGCCCAAACGGCCCTGGCGGTTGCCCTCGCCCGGTGTCCAGCCGCCGATGACGACCTCCTGGGTGCAGGACGTTCTTCACCTTCGTCCAGGTGGGAGAGCGCTTGCCGGGCAGGTAGGGCCGAGTCGAGGCGCTTGGCCACGATCCCCTCGAGACCCTGGTCCTGGCTGGCCCGCAGGACGTCGGCGCCCGGGCCCGTCGAACCGCGGGCTCAGCGTCCAGTGCTCGGTCGTTCTTCGTCACGAGCCCGAGTCCTTCGAGGCGGCGTCGCCGCTCGGCGTAGGGACGAGGCCATGAGCGAGGCGCCGTCGACGTAGAGGAGGTCGAAGAGCACGTAGACGACGGGCTGTTCAGCCGCCAGTCGCTTGGCCTTGTGTGGCGTCCGCGGCATGGATGCGGGGCTGCAGCTCTGGAACCGAGGGCGGCCGGCCGTCGTCGAAGGCGACGATCTCGCCGTCGAGGACGACCTGGTGCGAGCCCAGCTGCTCGCCCAGGGCGCGGAGCTCGGGGAAGGACGGCGTCAGGTCGTTGCCGTTGCGGGACTCGATCGTGGATGCGGCCCCCGTCGACATACGACGATGGCCCGGATCCCGTCCCATTTGAACTCGTAGGCCCAGGCGTCGTCGTCCTTGGGCAAGGTGCCCGAGGTGGCGAGCATGGGCCGGAGGTCGCGCGGCGGATGGCTCGTACCCGGCCGGGGCGTCGTCCATACGGTGCACCATCCAGGATCCCGACTTTCCCCCTCCCTTGCCTTCGTGCCGCCCGGCCCTCGGTGGCGAACAGCACGTACGTCCCTTGGACCCTCTCGCCGTGGAGGACGACCATCACCTCACGGTCGGACCACTTGATCTCGTCGTAGGTTCCGTGGTCCCAGAGGATCACCTCGGCCCCCGCCGTACTCGCCCTCGGGGATCGTTCCCTCGAAGCGGGCGTACTCCAGGGGGTGGTCCTCGGTGTGCACGGCCAGGTGGTTGGTCTTCTTGTCGACGGGAGTCCCTTGGGGATCGCCCAGCTCACCAGGACGCCGTCGTGCTCGAGCCGGAAGTCCCAGTGCAGGGCCCGGGCGTGGTGCTCCTGGATGACGAATATCGGGGCTCGCGCCGCTCTGGCCACCACGGCCCTTGGCGCGCGTGGCCGTGGCGTGGGCTTGGCGCCGGTCGGGGACGGGCTCGGGGGTGACCGCGGATCCCGCTTCCGGCGGTAGTCGGCGAGTTTGTCAGCCGCTTTCGGCTGACGGGAGCCGGTCGTGCCGCGCACTCGAGCCATCTTGTTCGCCCGTACCTTCCCGTTCTGCGAATCCGCCTACCTCACCAGCTCCTACGCGTCATACCCCACCGGATGCGTACTACCCCATCTGACAGCTCGGCAAGGGCTGACCACAACGACCTCGACGGTCCCTCCGCACCATGCGTCGGTGATGGGACCTCACGTGTCCACCGCACCAGAGCCCACAGGAACCTCATGTGCCAACGACTGTGTCTCGACTGGCATCGTCAAGAATGACGAAGTCACGGCGCGCCGTCATCCAACTGGCCCGTAGGCGCCGAAGACACCTCGACACTCCCGGAGCACTGGTGAAGCGGGGACATGCCGATCGATTCCAAGCACGGGCGGTTCGCGTCCGTGGTGGCATCGAGGGTGAGGAACCACACCGGAATGGAGGTTCGAGGATGGCCGGAGTCAGCAGGCGCACGTTTCTGGGAAGAGGTTCGATGGCGGTCGCCGCGGCCGGCGTGCTGTCGACGGTCCCGGGCCTGTCGGGACTCCTGGGCGCGGCCGAGACCGAAGTCCCCCGCCGCCGACGCCTCGGTGGCCGGCGCCGACGCCGGCGCCGCCGATCTCTCCGAGCCCCTGGTGGCCCACGTCCGCGACCTCTCGACAGGTGAGATCAGCCTGTTCAACGGCACGCAGGAAGTGATCGTTCGCAATCCGCAACTCGCCAATCAGCTGGCGCGCGCCGCCCGTTAGTCCGCCTTACCACACCGTCAGACCACAGCCCCTACGAACAACTGGAGTGAACCATGTCATCGCACCGTGAAGCGCCCGAGATCTCCAAGGACCCGGTCGCCGACAGCACCGACCTGTACGCCTTCGTGAGCCCCGACGAGCCCGACACCGTGACGATCATCGCCAACTACGTCCCGCTCGAGGCACCCGACGGCGGCCCGAACTTCTACGAGTTCGGCAACGACGTGCTCTACGCCATCAACATCGACAACAACGGCGACGGCCAGCCCGACATCGTCTACGAGTTCCGCTTCGAGACCCAGGTCACCAACCCCGACACGTTCCTGTACAACACGGGCCCGATCGCGGTCGCTCACCGATCCCAACTGGAACCGTCGGCAGACCTACTCGGTGACCCGGGTCGACAACGCCGGCGGGCGCTCGTGGAGCACTGTCCTGGGCACCGGCCTGGCGTGCCCGCCGTGCAACATCGGGCCGCTCTCGACCCCGAACTACGAGGCACTGGCCGGCGACGCCGTGCACAGCCTGCCCAACGACATCGACCGTGTTCGCGGGACAGCGGGCCGAGGGCTTCTACGTCGACCTCGGGGCGATCTTCGACCTCGGGATCCTGCGCCCTTCGAAGCAGGCGCACACCACCTTCGGGCTCCAGAACACGGGGCTCGGACAGATGGCAGCCGGCGTCAACTCCACCAAGGCGCTCAACGTCCACAGCATCGCCCTCCAGCTCCCCATCAGCGAGCTCGGCAACAACTGGAGGTCGTCGCGCCCGATGGCGTCGCCCAACTCGGTCATCGGCGTGTGGACCTCGGCCTACCGCCAGAAGGTCCAGGTGCGCGACGACTTCGGCGACAACTTCTGTGCCGGCCCCTACGTCCAGGTTTCGCGACTGGGCAACCCCCTCATCAACGAGGTCATCATCCCCATGGGCAAGAAGGACTATCTGGAACCCCCAGGCGCCCGCGGGCGACAGCCAGTTCGCGTCCTTCTACTCGAACCCGCAGCTGGCACAGCTGCTCCCGGTCCTGTACCCACGGCGTGTTCCCGAACCTGGCCAAGTACAACGCGGGGCCGCCGGCACCGAACCGGGCCGATCTCGTGGCCATCCTCCTCACGGGGATCCCGCCGGGGCTCATCACCGGCTTCCAGAACTACACCGGGACGACACAGGCCGACATGCTCCGCCTCAACATGGCCATCGCCCCGTCGCAACGAGCCCGGCCAACACCGGTCTGATCGGCAACGACGTCGCCGGCTTCCCCAACGGCCGGCGCGTGTTCGACGACGTGGTCACCATCGAGCTGCGGGCCATTGCCGGTGCGGTGCTGAAGCTGGTGGACCCGGGCGTACACCCCCGACGCCGCCGCCGGTGCCATCAGCGAGGGGCTCACCTCGAGCGCCACCGACCTATCGGCCATGGGGACCGAGAACTACCTGTCCTCGTTCCCGTACCTCGGGGTGCCCCACAGCGGCTTCTTGGTCCCGGCGAGCTGACGGTGGGCTCGGGCCCCCACCACACCCATACTCACACGCCAGCCCATCGCCACACCCACGACCCTGGGGCCCAGGGGCCCCTGGCCCCCAGCGGCGAGGCGAGCGTCGTGCTCGACATCGGCCCCCACGCCGGTGCGCTGGTGCTGTACACGGGCGAAGACCTGTCCGGGGCGGAGATCGAGATCCGCCCCGGCGGGGGGACTGGCACGGAGCCCACACCGCGGTGCGCGAACGCCACGTGGGTGGCCGCGTGCTGTACGCGGGGGTGTTCGGGTCTCTTGCCGCAGGACACCTACGACCTTCGCCTCAAAGGTGGAGGGCCGCGGCTCTTTCGAGCTGACGATCGAGGTCGAAGCGGGCTCGGTCACCGAGGCGACGCTGCCGCCCGGGACAGCACTCGCCGATGCTCCGGTCCGCTAGTGGCACCGGGCAGGCACAATAGGGAGGCTCACCGGGTCCGAAGCTGCCGCAAAGCAAGCTCACAGGAAGCAGCTGTCTACTCGGGCGTAGACATGGCAACGCAACCGCTGCCACGAGCCCCATCGAGGAGGGGCGTTGAGCGACACTTTCGACCCGGACGCAACCCCAGGACCGGCACCGGGTCCCGACGCCCGGGGTCCCGACGAGGCGCCCGTCGCCGCCCGAGCCACCGGAGCGATGCCTCCCCTGGCGGCTGTCCCGCCCACGCCCGCCTACCCACGCGGCTCCCGGCTACCCCTCCACCCCACCTCCCCGACCCCCTCCCCCACACCGCGGGCCACCCGGCGGCGCCCGGTTACCCCTCTCCCGCTGACGCACCCACCGCACCCCCCGCACCCTCGTCCCCGGCGCACTCCCGTCCTCCCGGGTCGGTCCCGACGACTTGGGGCCGACCTCCGGCCGGCGAGGGGGCGGGTGGGTCCGGCGGTGGCGTGGTTCCGCCCAGGCCCGTGGCCCCCGCCCGGGCCCGGGCAACCCTGGGGCGGCGGACGACCGTGGGGGGCTCCGGGCCAGTGGGGAGGCACCGCATGTCTGGCTGCCCCCGCAACCAGCTCCGCGCAACAACCCCCTGCGCGTGCTCGGCGTGGCGGCGGCGGTCCTCCTCGTGGCCCTGCTCGGGGTGGCAGTGGGTCGCACCTCGATCACCACCCGCAGCGGGTTGTCGCCCTTCGGCCCCGTTGTCACAGGGGAGCACGGGCTCGCCCAGCGCCGGGACCATTCCCGCCAAGGTGGACCCGGGCCTCGTCGACGTCACCACCCGGCTGGGGTTCGAGGGAGGAGAGGCAGCGGGAACGGGCATGGTGCTGCCCTCGGGCGACGTGCTCACCAACAACCACGTCATCGACGGCGCCACGAGCATCAGCGTCACCGACATCGGCAACGGGCAGATCTATAGCGCCAACGTCGTCGGCACCGACAAGACACAGGACATCGCCGTGTTGAAGCTGGCGGGCGCGCCCGGGGCTCACCACGGTACCCATCGGCAATTCCTCGACCGTGGCCGTCGGGGCCACCGTGACCGCCATCGGGAACGCCGGAGGCGTGGGCGGCACCCCCAGTGTCGCCACCGGGCACATCACCGAGCTCGACCAGGCCATCACCGCCAGCGACGAGTCCGACAACAGCTCCGAACAACTGACAGGCCTCATCCAGACCAATGCGGCGCTCCAGCCCGGGGACTCGGGCGGACCGCTGGTCAACTCCCATGGGGTGGTCATCGGCATCGACACCGCCGCCTCGAGTGAGTTCCAGTTCCAATCGGGTGGGACCGAAGGGTTTGCCATTCCCATCAACCAGGCCCTCTCCGTCGCCAGACAGATCATGGCGGGGCGGTCCTCCTCCACCGTGCACATCGGGCCCGTGGCGCTCATTGGCGTCGTGGTACAAGACGTACAAGTCGGTTCGGGTGCCGAGGTCTTCACCGTGGAGCCCGGGCACCCCGCGGACCAGGCCGGCGTGGTGGCCGGCGACGTGATCAACTCTCTCAGCGGACAGACCGTCGACTCCGCCGAAGCCCTCACCAACCTGATGGCGCGGCGCCACCCGGGACAGAACGTGGAACTGGGTTGGATCGATACCTCCGGCGTGCAGCACAGTGTCACCGTGCAGCTGGCCACCGGCCCCGCCGGCTGACCGGCTCGTCCCGCCCGCGCCAGGATGTGTGCTTCGTGCGCACGCAGCCCCGCGGAGGGCGTCGCCGGGCTCGTCCTTGCCCCGGGCGCGAGCGCGGGACGCGACCAGCCCGCCCTCGTGGCCATCGACGAGGCGGTGTCGGAGTCGGGAGTGCGCGTCGAACGCATCGACTTCCCGTACCGGATGGCAGGACGCCGCGCGCCGGACCGCCCTCCCGTGCTGCATCGCCACCGTGGTCGAGGCGGCGCAGCGGCTGGCCGCTGCTGCGCAGGTGACGCCGGGCCGGATCGCGCTGGGGGGAAGGTCGATGGGCGGACGCATGTGCTCGATGGCGGTGGCCGAGGGCCTCGAGACCGCCGCCCTCGTCCTCGTCAGCTATCCCCTGCACCCCCCGGGGAGACCCGAACGGGTGCGGACCGACCATTTCGGGGCGCTGGAGGTGCCCTGCCTCTTCGTGTCGGGCACCCGGGACGCCTTCGGGTCCCCCGAGGAGCTCGAGGCCGCCACCACCGCCATCCCGGGGCCGGTCACCCACGTGTGGCTCGACGGGGGCGATCACGGCCTGCGGGGTAAGGATGCCCAGGTGGCAGGGGTCGTGCGCGACTGGGTCTCGAGCTTGTGACCCCAGTGCGCCGCCTCGAAGGAGCACCGCCGTCGCCGCCACGGCTTCATTGATCCCCGGGGGGCGCCGATGGATACCCGATGGGCCCACACGAGACTGCTGGCACGGCGACGCCTGGCCAGGCTCGGGACGAACGGCCCAGATCGGCGTGGAGACATGCCCGGCCCCAGCATGCCCGCCGAAGGCCGCCGGTCAGGAAACGTTGCGTGGTGCTCGTCGGCGTCGTGGTCGGGCCCCTCGTCCTGTCGCTGTTCTGGGCCGGCGTGGGAGGGAGCGCCGATGTCGCCTTTGCCGCCACGACGACGCTGCAGCCCGGCGACACGCTGAGCGCCGTCGCCCTGCGCTACCACACCACGGTGGCGGCCCTGGCCGCCGCCAACGGGATCACCGATCCCAATGAGATCTTCGCCGGCGCCACGATCCGGGTTCCGGTCCCCACCCCCGGGGCGCCGGCGCCGGCCGCTCCGTCGCCGGGTCCGGCGTCGGCGACGGCCAGGAAGGTGGTGGTGCACGTGGGCGACACCTTGAGCTCCATCGTGTCCCGCTACCAGACCACGGTGAGTGCGCTCGTGGCCGTCAACCACATCACCGACCCCGATCTCGTCTTCGCCGGGGCCGAGCTCACGCTGCCCGCATCGGCGCTGCCCCCGGGTTGGGGCCCGGGTGGTCCGCTTCCGCCCGTGCTGCTCGCCAACCCCGGTCGCATCGCGCTGCGGCCCGCCTTCCTGCGCGCCGCCAGCACGTCGGGGCTCGCGCCGAGCCTGCTCGAGGCGCTGTGTTGGTGGGAATCGGGTTGGCAGTCCAACGTCACGTCCTCGGCGGGCGCCATCGGGCTGTGCCAGCTGGAGCCGTCCACCGTGAACTACGCGGAGACGGCGCTCTTGCGAAATGCGGCACTAAATCCTCGGGCCGCCCCCGACAACATCGCCATGGCCGCCGCCTACCTCCAGAACCTGACGGTGCGCGACGGCGGCAACATCCGCACGGCAGTGGCCGCCTACTACCAGGGTTTGAGCTCGGTGCAAACGAAGGGACTGCTCCCTTCCACCCAGAACTACGTGACCGGCGTCTTCAACTACGCGGCGATCTTCGCCGCCGCCGGCTGAGGTCGGACACCGCCGGCTGAGCTCGACTGAGCTCGACTGGGGTCGGCCGAGGGGCTCTATCCTCCAGGCATGTCCAGCCCGTGGAGCCCGGCGCCGCTCCCCGCCGAGGGCCTCGAAGCCGCCCTGCGGCCCTTCGGCCAGAGTCGGCTCCTGCCTCGCCTCGCCTACGTCGACCGGTCCGTGTTCGACTGGGAGGAGCATCACTTCTGGCGCCACGGGTGGACGTGCGTGGCGCGCAGCGAGGACGTGGCGCACAGCGGCGACCAGCGCGCCGAGGCAGTGGGTCGAGCGGGGGTGTTCCTCGTGCGCGCCGAGGACGGCCGGTTGCGCGGATTCGCCAACGTGTGCCGGCACCGGGGCCACGAGCTGCTGGGGTGCGGCGAGTCCCGCCATCTCCCCTTCGTCGTGTGCCCGTACCACTCGTGGTCGTACCACCTCGACGGATCGCTGCGCAGCGCGCCGCGCTTCGACGAGTGGGAGGCCTTCGACCCCGAGGAGAACGGTCTTCTCGAGCTGCCCACCGAGGAATGGCACGGGTTGGTCTTCGTGGCCGGGGCGCCCGACGTGGCGCCGCTGGGCTCGCACCTGGCGGGACTCGAGGAGCTCGTGGCTGCCCATGAGCCCGGGCGGCTCCGGGTGGGCGCCCGGCACGACTATGTCGTCGAGGCCAACTGGAAGATCGTCATCGAGAACTATCAGGAGTGCTACCACTGCGCCATGATCCACCCCGAGCTGTGCATGGTGAGCCCGCCGCGCAGCGGAGAGAACTACCGGATGTCGCACGCCGGCGCCTGGGTGGGGGGCTGGAAGGCGCTGCGCCTCGAAGCCGAGACGATGTCGCTCAGCGGCAAGAGCGGCGGGACCGTGCTGCGGGGACTGGACGCCCGGGCTCGTCGCGAGGTCGTCTATCTCGTGCTGTTCCCCAACGTGCTCTTGAGCCTGCACCCCGACTACGTCATGACGCACGTGCTCACGCCGCTCGCACCCGCTCGCACCCGCATCCACTGCAGCTGGTCCTTCTCGCCCGAGGACCTGGGGCGGCCGGAGTTCGACCCGTCGTACGCGGTCGACTTCTGGGACCTCACCAACCGACAGGACTTCTCGGCGTGCGAGTCGGTCCAGCGCGGGCTGCGCTCCGAGCACTGGACACCGGGCCAGCTCGCCCCCGACGAGGACGGGGTGTACGAGTTCGTCACCATGGTGGCGAGGGCGTACCGGGGACTGCCCTTGACCGCAGGCACCGTCCCCGTCAGCTGAGGAGGAAACCCATGCCCCACGAGGTGCGCGCCATCGTCGCCCGGTCCAAGGGCGCCCCCGTCTCCGTCGAGGCCGTCCTCGTCCCCGATCCCGGCCCCGGGGAGGCGCTCGTGCGCGTCCAGGCCTGCGGCGTGTGCCACACCGACCTCCACTACCGCGAGGGAGGGATCAACGACGACTTCCCGTTCCTGCTCGGCCACGAGGCCGCCGGCGTGGTGGAGTCCGTGGGGCCCGATGTCACCTCGGTGGCACCCGGCGACTTCGTCGTCCTCAACTGGCGGGCGGTGTGCGGGCAGTGCCGCTCCTGTCGCCGGGGGCGCCCGTGGTACTGCTTCTCCACCCACAACGCCACGCAGAAGATGACCCTGGCCGACGGCACCGTGCTCTCCCCCGCCCTGGGCATCGGTGCCTTCGCCGAGAAGACCCTGGTGGCCGCGGGCCAGTGCACCAAGGTCGACGCCCGCGCCCGGCCCGAGGCGGCGGGCCTCCTGGGCTGCGGCGTGATGGCGGGCCTGGGGGCGGCCATGTTCACCGGCGAGGTGGGCCTCGGGGACTCGGTGGCGGTCTTCGGGTGCGGCGGTGTGGGTTGCGCGGCGGTGGCGGGCGCGGTCCTGGCGGGCGCCGCACAGGTCATCGCCGTCGACATCGATCCGAAGAAGCTCGAGCTGGCCTTGCGCTTCGGGGCCACCCACGGCGTCAACGCCGTGGAGGTCGACCCGGTGGAGAAGGTGCGCGAGCTCACGGGGGGCAACGGGGCGGACGTGTGCATCGAGGCGGTCGGGAACCCCACGGTGATGCAGCAGGCGTTCTACGCCCGCGACCTCGCCGGCACCCTGGTCCAGGTGGGCGTGCCCACCCCCGATATGCGCATCGACCTCCCCATGATCGAGTTCTTCGGGCGCGGCGGCCGGCTGAGGCCCAGCTGGTACGGGGACTGCCTGCCGTCGAGGGACTTTCCCGTGCTCGTGGACCTCTACCTCCAGGGACGTCTCGACCTCGACGGCTTCGTGTCCGAGACCATCCCCCTCGAGGGCGTCGAGGACGCCTTCCACCGCATGGAGCGCGGCGAGGTGCTCCGATCCGTCGTGGTCATCGGGAGCTGAGCGACTTCGCCGCCTTCGGCACGGGATCTCGTCGTGGACCATGATCGGGCCCATGCGAATCGGACTCCAGCTCCCCAACTTCAACCTCGGTGTGCCTGGCGACCAGCTCTTCGAGGCGGTGACCCAGCTGGCCGGCGCGGCCGAGGACTCGGGGTACGAGTCGCTGTGGGTGATGGACCACTTCTACCAACTACCGCCGCTGGGGGGGCCGTCTCAGCCCATGCTCGAGGCGTACACGCTCCTGGGCGCGCCTGGCGGCCCGCACCGCCAGGGTCAGGTTGGGCACGCTCGTGACCGGGGTCACCTACAGAAATCCCGCGCTGCTGGCCAAGATCGTGACCACCCTCGACGTGCTCAGCGCCGGGCGGGCCATCCTCGGCATCGGCGCGGCCTGGTACGACGTCGAGCACGAGGGTCTGGGCGTGGCGTTCCCCCCGGCCGGCGAACGGTTGGACCGTCTCGAAGAGGCCGTGCAGATCTGCCGGGCGATGTTCCGCGAGGAGGCCCCGACCTTCGACGGCCGCTACTACTCGGTCCACGAGGCGAGGAACCTCCCCCGCCCCGTCCAGCCCGGGGGGCCTCCCATCCTGATCGGGGGAGGCGGCGAGAAGCGCACCCTCCGTCTGGTGGCGCAGTACGCCGACTACTGCAACATCACCGATGACGCCGCCACCATCCGCCACAAGGTGGAGGTGTTGCGCCGGCACTGCGCCTCGGTGGGACGCGACCCGGCGTCGATCACGGTCAGCGTGCTGAGCACCCTCGTCATCACGGACTCGGCCGAGGAGACCAAGGCCACCTGGGAGCTGTTGCACGCTGCCGCGGGCGACGCCGCCGACAGCTTCACCGTGGGGCAGGAGGACGAGATCGTGGCCCACGTCGAGGAGTTGGTGGACGCCGGCGTGGACTATTTCATCTTCAACATGCCCACCTCCGGCGCCGAGGCCGTGCGCCGGGCCGGGATGCTGCTCGCCACGCGTGCTGAGCCTCAAGCGCCCACGAAGCGCGTGTAGTCGTCGAGCACGCGGCAACATGTCACCCTCGGGCCCCGAAGGGACTCGCAGCACCACTTCGGTGCAGCCGATCGACGCCAAGTGCGCCAGCTTGCCCTCGTCGGGCACGGTGCCGAAGGGAACCACCTCGAGCACCTCGGGATCGCGTCCCGCGTCGACCAGGGCGCGGCGCAAGGTGTCGAGCGCGGCGCCGATGCCCGCGCCACCGATGGGCATCCACCCGTCCGCGTACTCGGCGATGGCGGCGAACAGGGCCGGGCCCGCTCCCCCGCCGACCAGGGTCCGCACGCGCGGGCTGCTGCACGGGCTTGGGCCACGAGAAAGACGGCGGCAGTGACACGTGCACCCCGTGGAACTCGGCCTCGTCCTCGGACCACAGCGCCTGCATGCACAGCACCTTCTCCCTGGCCACGGCGCGCCGCTGCGAGAAGTCCACGCCGTGGTCGGCGGCTTCGTCACGGTTCCAGCCATAGCCCATGCCGAGCACGAAGCGACCTCCCGACAGGCGATCGAGGGTGGCGATCTGCTTGGCGAGGACGATGGGATCGTGCTGCGCCACCAGGGCGACTCCGGTGCCGAGCAGGATACGGTCGGTCACCACGGCGGCGGCGGCCAGCGACACGAAGGGGTCGAGGCTGCGCTTGTAGTCGTCGAGGTGCACGCCCTCGACCAGTGCGGGCGGAGAGGCGAGGGCCACCGGCAGGTGGGTGTGCTCGGGAAGGTACAGCGAGTCATAGCCGCGCGCCTCGACGGCACGGGCGAACGCGTCGACCGGCATGGAGCGGTCGGTCAGGAAGGCGGTGACGCCGACGCGCACCGAGGGTCTCGTCGGCTACGTGTCGTCGGGCTCGCCCGACCACCACTGGGGGGCGTCGCTGGCGGGGAACGACTCGTCACTGGCTTCGTCGATCTCGGCGTCGCTGCCGTGGCGGGGACGAGCCTGACTGCCGGGCTCGGCCGCCTCGGCGTCACCGGCCTGGCCCACGCCGTCGGAGTCGTCGGGACCGGGCGGAGCTTCTGTCACGTCGCCGACCCTACTTGCCCGCCCAGCTCGGCCCACCGGTAGCACGACATCACGTGGTCGTTCACCAGCCCCGCCGCCTGCATCGTGGAGTAGCACGTCACGGGGCCCACGAACCGGAACCGGCGCCGGCGCAGCTCCGCACTCATGGCCTTGGACGTGGACGTCTGGGAGGGGAGCTCGCCCATGTCCGCCCACGCATTGTGAAGAGTCTCGTCGGCGACGAAGGACCACAACAGCTCCGCCAAGGTCTCCCCGGCGCGGTGCATGGCGTCGATCACGCGGGCGTTGGACACCGTGGACTCGATCTTCTGGCGGTTGCGGACGATGGACGCGTCGACGACCAGCCGCTCGACGTCGGCGTCGTCGAAACGGGCCACCAGGTCGGGGGCGAAGCCGGCGAAGGCCTTTCGATACCCCTCTCGCTTGGAGAGGATGATGGTCCACGACAGGCCGGCCTGGGCGCCCTCGAGCGTGAGCAGCTCGAACAACGTCCGCTCGTCGCGCACGGGCACTCCCCACTCGAGGTCGTGGTAGGCGCGCATCGCGGGGCTGCCCATGGCCCACGCACACCGGGCCTCGGCGTCGTCGGGGGAGGCAGGGCCCATACCACAGGTCTAGTGCCTCCCCGGTTGCGGCCGCCGGCCCACAACGACGCCAACGTGCTTTCACTGGGAGCGGGTACGAACGCTGACGGTAGGCACCACGGTTCGCACGGCCCTCGACCTATGGAGCGGGCGCCAGGCACGATGTCTGGTCATCGTCGATCGTGACGCGGCTCGTCCGGTGAGAGTGACTACTCTCGACACGGGAGCTGCTCCCCCCATCGGCGCGCGAACAGTGCGGCGGATCGCGAACTTCCCCTCACCCGAGCCCCTGGAGCCATGCCTGAATACCAGATACTCGTACCCCCGCCCCGCCGCCACCGAAGGGCCTGGATCACCGGGCTCGTCGCCGTCGCTGTCGTGGTCGTCGCGGCGGCCGGGGCGTTCGTGGTGAGGAGGCATGACGACGCCCACCACAACGCGCAGTCCCACGATGGGGAAGAACAATGCTGCCGGCACGGCCTTCGCCGTGGTGTCCACCACGCCGGCGACCGGCGCCTCCGACGTGTCGTCGAACGGGGTGGTGAGCGTCCGCCTGTCGTTGCCCGTGACGGGACGCGTCGGGAATGCCGACCTTCGATCCGCCCGTAAGCGGCGCGTGGAAGAAAGTCGGGCCCAAAACCCTTTCGTTCGTGGCGACGGCGCCGTTCATCCCGACGACCACCGAAACGCTCACCATTCCCGCCGGAGCCGCTGGTCCCCACAGCACCGACGGTGCGGTCCTCTCCGCACCCGACACGATCACCTTCACCGTGGCCCAGGGCAGCACCGAACGGCTGCAGCAGCTGCTCGCGCAGCTGGACTACCTCCCCCTGTCGTTCACCCCGACCGGCCCCGGGGCTCCCCGACCGATACCGCGACAGCGCAACCGGGCGCGTTCGCTTGGCGTTGGCCCAGCGCACCGCCGTCGCTGATGTCGCTGTGGACCGAGGGATACGAGAACGTCATCACCAAGGGAGCGGTGATGAACTTCGAGAACCAGAACGGGCTGACCGTGGACGGCTTGGCGGGCGCGCGAGTGTGGTCGGCGCTCCTCGCCGATTCGCCGCCAACAAGGTCAACGCCGATCCCTACACCTACGTCTGCGTGTCCAAGGAGCTTCCCGAGAACCTGACCCTCTACGAGAACGGCGCCCCGGTCCTGGCCGACATCCCCGTCAACACGGGCGCACCGGGAGCCGACACCGTCGACGGCACCTACCCGGTGTTCGAACACGTCACCAGCTCTCGCATGGAGGGCACCAACCCCGACGGCACCACCTACGACGACCCCGACGTCCCCTGGGCCAGTTACTTCAACGGCGGCGACGCCCTGCACGGCTTCGTGCGGGCCACCTACGGTTCGCCCCAGAGCAACGGCTGTGTCGAGATGCCCATCGCCGACGCCGCCAAGGTCTGGCCCCTGTCGCCCATCGGCACCCTGGTCACGGTGGTGGGCCCGGCGTCGTAGCCCACGAGAACCGACGTTGAACGGGCCCACAGACACGAGCGCGTCGGAGGCTCCCCCGGGTGGGCGCCGGACCCTGCTCCACGTGGCGCTCCTGGGATCGGCCCTCGTGGCCGTGGTGCTGATCGTCACGTTGTCGGGCCTTTTCGGTTCTTCTCGCAACGACACGTCCCCGGTGAACCTCTCCACGCCGGTCGACATGGCCGACGGCGTGGCCCACCAATCCGCCATCGTGCGCGTCGGGCGACGCCCGCATCGAGGTGCTCAGCCCCACCCTCCTGCGTCTCGAGTACTCGCCCTCGGCGCACTTCGAGAACAGCCCGACCGTCAACGCCGTCAACCGCCGGATGCCGGTACCGACGTACAGCGCCCAGGTGTCGGGAGGCTGGCTCACGCTGCGGACGAGCCAGGCCACGCTGCGCTACAAGGTCGGATCGGGGCCCTTCACCGCGGCCAACACCTCGCTGCGCTTCGCCGACGGCGCACGCGATGACCACCGTGCATCCCACCTGGGACTGGGAGTGCCCCTTCGACCAGACCTGCCAGGCCGGGCGCCGCCGTCCTGGGCGGCGGGGCCGCGCTCGGCTAGAGCCAGACCGGGTACCAGAGCAGCGCGGGCTACGTGGGCAACCTCCTCCACCACGGTGACAGCGCCACCTGGAACGTCCTGGGTGCGCCGGCGGGGCCGGCGGTGCTGTCCCTCCGCTACTCGAACGTCGTCGACGCCGCCTCGGCTCGCGCCGGCCCGCGCACCGTCGACCTGGTGGTCAACGGTCATCTGGTCACCACGCTGGTGGCGGCGCCGACCGACAGCGCCCACCCGTGGTCGACCCTCACGACCACGGCGTCGCTGACGGCGGGCACCAACTCGGTGGAGGTGCGTGTGCGGCTCGGGCGACAGCTGCAACGTCGAGCTCGACTCGCTTGTCGGTAGGCCCGGCCGACGCGCCCGGCGCCCGGCGCCGCTGCAGACCGACCCGCTCGGGGGTTGGATCCGGGGCTTCGACACCTTCACCTACGAACCGAGCGCAGCCGTGCGCGCCGGGCACGGCCGGGGCCACGTGCCAGACCACCCTCGAGCCGCTGCACACCGACGGCCTGCTCGACCGGCGCCGGCTGGCGGCTGCTCGACGACACCCAGAGCGCGATGTGGACACGACAGGGATGGGTCCAACCCCGGCCGCGGGCGGGGACGTCGAGGACGGCTACCTGTTCGTCTACGGACACGACTACGCCGGCGCCTTGCACACGTTCGCCCAGTTGACCGGCCCCGCCCCTCTTCTCCCCCGCAGCGTCTTCGGCGTCTGGTACTCGGACTACACCCCGTACTCCAGCGGCTACATCGAAGACTCGCTCTATCCCGCCTTCCAGAAGAACCAGTGCCCGCTCAACACGCTGTCGCTCGACACCGACTGGAAGGCACCCAACGACTGGGACGGATGGGAGTGGAACACCGAGTCTGTTCCCCGACCCGGTGCCTTCCTGAAGTGGGCCCGGTCCCAGGGCATCGACGTCACCTTGAACATCCACTCGAGCATCGCCGATCGACGACCCCAAGCTGCCCGACGCCGAAGCGCATCGCCGGGATCGACGCTGGCCACGTCGAGCTGCATCGGCCGGCACCCTGCAAGGTCTGGGACTGGAGCTCGGTCCCCCAGGCCGAGTCCAACTTCGCCCTCCAGCAGAGCTTCCAGAAGCAGGGGGTGGCGTTCTGGTGGCTGGACTGGTGCTGTGACGAGTCGATCGTGTCCATGCCGGGGCTCACCCCCGACTCCTGGATCGACCATCTCTACGCCCAGGAGATGGTGAACCAGGGCCAGCGGGGCTTCGTGCTGGCCCGCATCGGTTCGTCCAACGGCGACCCCGCAGCAGGTGTACCCGGCCGGACCGTGGTCCGACCACACCTCGGCCATCGCCTTCACCGGAGATGCCTGGGGAACCTGGAACACCCTGGCCCAGGAGGTGGCGCTCACCCCGGACGAGGCGACCATCGGCGAGCCGTATGTGAGCGACGACATCGGCAGCTACCTGGGGCCACCGCCGCAACGGAACCCCAGGATCCCGCCGATCTCTACGACCGGTGGGTGCAGTTCGGGACCTTCCAGCCCATCTTGCGGCTGCACTCCAACGACGAGCAACGACTGCCCTGGCAGTACCCCCAACCGGTGCGCGGCATCACCGAGGACTTCCTCCGTCTGCGTGAAGCGCTCATCCCCTACACCTACACGCTGGCCGCGCAGGCCCACGACGACGGCCTGCCCATCACCCAGCCCCTCTATCTCGACTACCCGGACCAGGCCGCGGCCTATACCCATCCCGAGGAGTACCTCTACGGATCCGACGTGCTGGTGGCACCGGTGACCTCCCCGGGCGCCGTGGCCGACACCACCGTCTGGATCCCGCCGGGCCGGTGGGTCGACTACTTCACCGGGGCCACCTTCACCGGTCCCGCCACCACCACCGTGTCGGTGCCCCTGAGCCGCATGCCGGTGTTCGTCCGGGCCGGCGGGATCATCCCCGAGCAGACCGTCCTCGACCACGTCCTCGACCACGGCCGCCGACGCAGCATCGTCCTCAAGGTGTTCTCGGGGTCCAGCGGGTCGTTCACCCTCTACGGCGACAGCGGAACCGGCCTCGGCTACACCAAGGGCCAGTACACCGAGACGCCGATCACCGACTCCGTGGGGTCCACGGGGACACCGGCGCGGACACGACGACGGCCACGACCTCTCGCGTGACCATCGGCCCGGCTCACGGCCACTACCCGGGCGAGCCGCCCGCCGTCGGCTACCACATCGAGATGGTGGATCTGACCCGCCCTCCGAGGTGACGGTGAACGGACAGCCGCTGCGCCAGCAGGCATCGGGCTCGGATGCTTCGGGCTGGTACTACCAGGCGGCGAGCGCCACGGTCGTGGTCGACACCCCGGAACTGTCCACGGCACAGGCGTTCACCGTGGCGCTGACCGGGGGCCGACCCGTCAACCGCCCCGAGCCGCCCGCGCCCTGAGTTCGCTCGGGCGTGTCGGCAGGTGCGATCATCGCCCCGTGCGTGTCCGACGGACATTCGCGTTTCTCGATTTGTCCGGGTTCACGGCTCTCACCGAGAGCGAAGGGGACGAGCGGGCCGTCGCCGTGCTCGGCGTGTTCCGGGCCGCGCTGCGTGATATCTGCTCGCGCCGGGCCGTGCGCATCGCCAAATGGCTCGGTGACGGGGCCATGCTCGTGAGCGTCGAGACCATGCCGCTCGTCGCCGCCACCTTGGAGATGAAAGCGGCCATCGACGTGGCGCCCGAGCCCGTCACGATCAAGTGCGGGGTCACCACGGGAACGGTCATCCTCCTCGAGGGCGACGACTACATCGGCCACGCCGTGAACGTGGCCGCCCGGTTGTGCGACCTCGCCGTGGGCCACGAGGTGCTGGCGGTGTCGTCGGTGGTGAGCGAGCTCCCGCCCTGGGCGATGGTCGAAGCAGCCGACGAGATGCCGATCCGCGGCCTCGAGCAGCCCATCGACGTGGTACGCCTGTGCTTGCCCGAGCCCGGGCCCGACACCGAGCCCGACCCCGTGTGCCGCATCCCGCTCACCCATGCCACCGCGGTGGCGCGCCGCGACGAGGGAGACGGGCGCGAACTGCTGTTCTGCGCCGAGAGCTGTGCCGAGATGTGGGACCAACGCCGGCGTAGACCATCGGAGATGGAGACCGGGAGCATCCGCGAGACCTGGATGCGCTGACCGGCCCGCCCGGCGTCCCGCCTGGCGACCCACGCCACCGAGTGGGCCCGTGCTAGCGGTTCGTCCCCGGATGGCGGGTGAGGTCGGAGGCCTTCGTCATCCTGGGGCCCCGGCTGGCCCGGCCAGCGGGTGGCCTGGGCGTCACGTCGACGTCGGCCGCCCCGGCCCGCAGCGCCCCCACCGTGCACTCCTCCTTGGGCCGGTGGACGAAGGGGTCGAAGCGGAAGTGGCGCATGGCGTTGCGGTGGGTCAGCCGCTCGATCTCGTCGTCGGGGACCCCGTCGAGCGACGCCATGAGCGTCTCCGGGGAGACTGGGCCAGGTCGAGTCGGAGTGGGGGTAGTCGGCCTCCCAGCAGATCTTGTCCATCCCCACCCGGTGGCGCAGCTCGATCGCCGGCGGGGTCGTCGATGAAGCAGAGTGACGACCTGCTCCGCGAACACCTCGGCTCGGGCAGCTTGTCCCCGAAGTCCTGGCCCGGTCCAGCCGTGGTGGCGGGTGTAGATCCAGTCCATCCGGTCGAGGAAGTAGGGGATCCAGCCGATCCCCCCCTCGGACAGCGAGACCCGGAGGTCCGGGAACTTCCGGAGCACCGGCGACCACAGCAGGTCGGCGGCGGCCTGGACGATGTTCACCGGCTGCAGCCAGATGAGCACGTCGATGGGGGCGTCGGGCGCCGTCACCACCAGCGACGACGACGACCCGATGTGCAGGCACACGATGGTCCCCTCGTCGGCAGCAGGCCGACCAGAACGGGTCCCAGTGGTCGCGTGTGGAAGCTGGGCAGCTTCAGCTTGGCCGGGTTCTCGGAGAACGACACGGCGTGACAGCCCTTGGCCGCCACCCGCCGCACCTCGTCGGCCATGGCCGCGGGGTCCCAGATGGGCGGCGAGGGACAGGGGGATGAAGCGGCCCGGGTAGGTGCCGCACCACTCGTCGATGTGCCAGTCGTTGTAGGCCCGCAGGACGGCCAGTCCGAGATCGGGGTCCGACGCCTTGGCGAAGAGCTGGCCGCAGAGCTGGGGGAACGACGGGAAGCACATCGAGGCGATCACCCCGTTGGCGTCCATGTCCCGGACCCGCTCGTGGATGTCGTAGCAGCCGGGCCGGATCTCGGCGAACGAGGTGGGCTCGATGCCGTACTCCTCCACGGGCCGGCCCGCCACGGCGTTGAGCCCGATGTTGGTGGCCTCCTTCCCGTCGAAGCGCCAGATCTCGGTGCCGTCGTCGCGCCGGTCGACCGCGCGGGGCCTGGTCGGCGAAGCGCGCCGGCATCCGTCCCCTCGAACATGTCCGGAGGCTCGACCACGTGGTCGTCCACGCTGACGAGCACCAGGTCCTCGAGCTGCATGGGCCCTCCCGTCGCCTCGGTGACGCCGACGCCCGGCGTCGGCCGGCGCGCCGTTCCCTGACACGCGTGTCGGAGATCACACTATCGTCGGCGCCGTGACGACCACAGGGTCGGGGGGCGGAGCCGGGCGCACCGGCCCATGGCCCTCGACGGCCTGCGCATCCTCGACTTCACCCGGCTCGGCTTCGGGGCCCAGGCCACCCTGATCTGCGGCTGCCTGGGAGCCGAGGTCATCCGGGTGGAGAGCACCCGCCACCCCGACGCCATCCGGGTCATGCCCCCCTTCGTCCCCGAGCCCGGCGAACGGGGCGAGGCCTTCGGCGCCGCCACCCTGGCCAACGCCACCGGGGCGCGCCGAGCCCAACCGGGGCGGCATCTTCTACAAGTACAACACCGGCGGGAAGACGCAGCATCACCGTCGACGCCCGCCATCCCAAGGGCCTGGCCCTGCTGAAGGACCTCGTGGCCGCACTCCGACGTCGTCACCGAGAGCTTCGCGGCCGGGCACCCTCGCCCGCTGGGGTCTCGGCTACGACGTCTGCGGGCGATCCGGCCCGACATCATCTACGTCTCGATGTGCGGGTTCGGCCACGAGGGCCCCGACGCCGCCCACGTCACCATGGGCCCGACCGCCCAGGCCCTGACCGGGCCTCACCTTCATGGTCGGCCTCCCCGACCGGCCCCCGGCCGGGTGGTCGTTCTCCTACCTCGACCACGTCGGCGGCTACCTCGGGCGCCATCGCCATCCTCGCCGGCGTCCTCCACCGCCGGCCGCACCGGCGAGGGCCAGCACATCGACGTCTCCCAGCTCGAGCCGGCCACGGCCCTGTCGGGCGCCCTCCTCCTCGACGCCGCTGCTCAACGGCCGGCCCAGCCGCCGCCCGGGCTTCCCCACCGGCAACCGGCGGGCCCATCCGCCGACGCGCCCCCGGCGGCGCCTACCGCGCCCGGCGGGGACGACAACTGGGTCGTGATCTCCTGTCGGACCGAGGCGCAGTGGCGAGGCGCTGGTCGACGCTGATGGGCGACCCGCCGTGGGCCGACCGATCCCCGCTTCGCCACCCTGGCGGGCCGCGTCGAGCACGCCGACGACCTCGACGCCCTCGTCGAGACTGGACCTCGAGCCGCGACCGCTACGAGATCATGGACCTGCTCCAGGCGCCGGGGTCCCGGCCGGGCGTCGTGCAGGACGCCGCCGACCGCCTGGAGCGCGACCCCCAGCTGGCCGCCCGCGGGCACTTCACGCACTGCTCGGCAACGCCGAGGTGGCCCCGCTCCCCCTCGAGGGCGTCCCCTTCCGCATGTCGGCCACCGCCGCCGCACACCGGCGGCGCTCTGCACCGGGGCCCGCCCCTTCTCGGCGAGGACACCGACGCCGTCCTGAGCGAGCTGCTCGGGCTGACGCGCGCGACGACGATCGGCCGCGCTCGCGTGCCGACGGGGCGCTCGTCGTGAGCCGACCGGCGCCGCTCGACGGGGTGCCGGGTGCTGGAGCTCACCGACGAGTCGGCCGACTACTGCGGCCGGCTGCTCGCCGGGCTCGGGGCCGACGTGGTGAAGGCCGAGCCCCCGAGGGCGCGCCGTCGCCGCCACGTCGGACCGTTCCTCGACGACGAGCCCGGGCCCGACCGCAGCCTGGCCTTCTGGGCCGACAACGTCGGGCAAGCGCTCGGTCGTGGTCGGCACGACGACGCCGAGGTGCCTCGGCTCTGCGCGGCGCCGCCGACGTCGTCGTGCACACGCTGCGCCCGGCCCGAGGCGGCGGCCCGGGGCCTCGACTTCGACGCTCTCTGCACGCGCGCCCCCGGCCTGGTCGTGTGCGCGGTCACCCCGTTCGGCCAGGACGGGCCCTGGGCCGACTACCTGGCCGACGACCTCGTGCTCATGGCCCTCGGCGGGTCCATGGCGGCCTGCGGCTACGGCCCGGGCCCCGACGGCGCCTACGACACCCCGCCGCTGGCCTGCCACGGCGACCAGGCGTGGCGGACGGCCGTCGACCTACGCCGCCATCGCCGTCCTCGGCCGCCCTGGCCTGGCGCGGACGCGAGTCGGGCGAGGGCCAGTTCATCGACGTCTCGGCCCACGAGTGCTCGGCCTCGATGACCGAGTGGCACCTCATGACGTACCTGTGCTCGGGCGAGCGTCCACCGCCGGGGCCCGCACCCCACCCTGACGGCGGCCGACGGCCGCCAGGTCGCCGCCCTCAACCCCGACTTCCTCGGGCCCGCACGTGTTCGCCGGGATGCTCGAGATGCTCGAGGCCGAGGGCGTGGCCGGCGCCGCTGTCGGACCCCGCCTTCGCCGACCCCGGTCACCGGGCCGCCAACTACGGCGAGGTCTGGCGGGCCCTCAAGCGGCTGGCCGAGAAGCACGACGGCGAGACCCTCTACCGCCTGGGCCAGGGCGCCGGCCTGCCCTGGGGCGTGATCCGGTCCCCCGAGGAGGTCCTCGACGACCGCCACCTGCGCGGCCCGGGGCCACTTCGTCGAGCTCGAGCATCCCGAGCTCGGACCGGTCGGTGACCTACCCGGGCGCGCCCTTCCTGGCCCACGGCTCGCCGTGGGTGATGGACCGGCGGCCGCCCCTGCTCGGCGAGCACACGCGACGAGGTCCGCGCGCCGAGTGGTCGGACGCGCGATGAGCGAGCCGGCGAGCGCCGGCCGACGCCGGGCCTGCCTGGTCGGGGTGGGCGAGACCCGGTACGCCAAGTGGGGAGGGATCACCGACACCAGCGAGTACCAGCTGGCCATCGAGGCCATCCTGGCCGCCATGGCCGACGCCGGGCTGTCCCCCGACGACGTCGACGGCCTGGCGTCGTTCGCCGAGGACCGCAACGACGCCACCTTCGTGGCCGCCGACCTCGGGCTTCCCGAGCTGCGCTACGCCAGCCTGTCGTGGCTCCCGGGCGGGGGCGGGGCCTGCGCGGCGGTGGCCAACGCGGCCATGGCGGTGGAGACGGGGCGGCCGAGGTCGTCGTCGTGTACCGGTCGCTGTGCCAGGGCCAGTTCCGCCGCTTCGGCCAGGGCCCGGGCAACGTCGCCGGCGCACGCGGGCCCGCCGCGTGTGCCACACGTGCGCCGCAGGCCCGGAGCCTGCTCGAGGCCCACGTCGCCTTCACCATGCCCTTCGGCATGTTCAGCCCTCCCATCGCCTACGCCATGGTGCTGCGGCGCCACATGCACCGCTTCGGGACCACCGTCGAGCAGATGGGCCACGTGGCCGTGACGACCCGGGCCCACGCGGCCCGCAACCCCCGGGCGGTGATGGGCGACCGGCCCATGACGATGGAGGACTACCTGGCGTCGCGCCTGGTGTCCGAGCCCTTCCGCCTCTTCGACTGCTGTCTCGAGAACGACGGGGCCTGTGCCGTGGTGGTCACCACCGCCGAGCGCGCCGCCGACACCGCCCAGGCGCCCGGTCGCGCTCCTGGCCGCGCCCAGGGAGCCTTGCGGGGCTTCGGCCACGGCCAGTACTCCAACGTCGGCGATGCCCGACGACGACTACGCCAGCGCCGGGGCCCGGCCGGTGGCCGGCCGGCTCTGGGCCCGGCCGCCGGGGTCGGGCCCGGCGACATCGACGTGGCCCAGATCTACGACCACTTCACCGGGCTCGTCCTGCTCAGCCTGGAGGACTTCGGCTTCTGCGCGCGGGGCGAGGGCGGCCCCTTCGCCGCCTCCGGCGCGCTGTCGTGGCCCGACGGGGCGCTGCCCACCAACACCCACGGGGGCAGCCTGTCCGAGGCCTACATCCACGGCCTCAACCACGTGGTCGAAGGGGTGCGCCAGCTCCGGGGCGAGTCCACCTGCCAGGTCGACGGGGCCGAGACCTGTCTCGTCACCAGCGCGGCGGGCGTCCCCACCAGCGCCCTGGTCCTGGGGCGGCGATGACCGAGCGCTGGTTCCCCGACGAGATGCCCATGCCCGGCCGCCAACGCCGAGACCGACGGGGTGGTGGGAGGCGGCCGCCGACCACCGCCTGGTGGTGCAGCGCTGCACCGCCTGCGGACGCACCCGCCATCCCCCGGGCCCGGTGTGCCCGCGCTGTCGCAGCGACGGCGTCGGAGTGGTCGGCGCTGCCGGGCACCGGCACGGTGTACACCTACACCGTCGTGCGCCAGGCCTTCATCCCCTCCCTGGCCAGACAGGATCCCCTACGTCGTGATCGCCGTGGAGCTCGACGGCGCCGACGGGGCCCGGATGGTGTCGAACCTGGTCGACGTCGACCCCGCGCGAGGTGACGGTGGGCATGCCGGTCGAGGTGGTGTGGGAGGACATGGGACCGGAGCTGGCCGTCCCCCGCTTCCGCCCGTCCGCCATGCCCGACGGACCGGCCGGCCCGATGGGACCGGACCATGAGCGCCAACGGCCGGCGGGCCGTGATCGCCGGGGTGGCCACGTCGGACTACCCGCATCTCCCCGACATGTCCGAGCACGCCGTGCACGGCCAGGCCGCCGACCGGGCCCTGGCCGACGCCGGGCTCACCTGGCCGACGTCGACGGCTTCGCCACCACCGGCTTCTTCCCCATGTACGCCACGGGGGTGGCCGAGTACCTCGGCCTGCACCCCATCTACTTCGACGAGACCAACTCGGGCGGGTCCTCGTTCGAGGTCCTCGTGGAGCACGCCGCCTACGCCATCGAGGCCGGGGCGGCCGAGGTCGTCCTCGTCACCTACGGCAGCGTCCAGCTCTCCCAGATGGGACGGCGGCTGGGAACCGGGGGCGGGGGCGGGGGCGGCTTCGCGCCGGGGCCCGCCATCTACGACGCGCTGTGGGGCAACACCCTGGTCGGGCAACTACGCCTTGGCGGCCCGTCGCCACATGCACGAGTTCGGCACCACCCCTGAGCAACTGGCCGCGGTGGCCGTGACGATGCGCCGGCACGCCGCCTCGCAACCCCCAGGCCCAAGAACGTGACCCGATCACGGTCGAGGACGTCGTCTCCTCGCGGCTGGTGGCCGACCCCCTCCACAAGCTCGACTGCTGCGTGATCTCCGACGGCGGCGGGGCCTGCGTGGTCACGACCGAAGAGCGCGCCGCCGATCTCCGCCCGGGCCCCGGTCTACGTGCTCGGCGCCGCCCACGCCACCACGCACCACCTCAACCTGTCGGCCATGCCCGACCTGACCGTCTCCCCCGCCGCCCAGTGCGGGCCCGTCGCCTTCGCCCGGGCCGGGATCAGCCCCGCCGACGTCGACGTGGCCCAGCTCTACGACTCCTTCACCATCACCGTGGTGCTCACCGTCGAGGACCTCGGGTTCTGCGCCAAGGGCGAGGGCGGTGCCTTCGTGGAGGACGGCGGGCTCGAGGTGGGCGGGCGCCTCCCCACCAACACCGACGGCGGCGGCCTTTCGGCCTGTCACCCCGGCATGCGGGGCATGTTCCTCATCGTCGAGGCGGTCCGCCAGCTGCGCGGCGAGGCGGGCGCCACCCAGGTCCCCGAGGCCCGCATCGCCGTGGCCCACGGCACCGGCGGCATGCTCTCGACCGGCGCCACCCTCGTCCTCGGACGCGACGCCCCATGACCGATCGCCACCGCGCGCCAGCGCCCGACGAGCGCCCGCCCAAGCCGCGCCCGGCGCCCACCCCGACCACGACTCCGCCCCGTACTGGAGCGCCGCGCCACGACGGGCGACTCGTCGTCCAACGCTGCACGGCCTGCGGCCACCACCAGCTCTATGCCCGCGACCGGTGCCTGGCCGTGCCGGGGCCCGGTCGAGTGGGTCGAGGCCAGCGGGCGCGGCACGGTGTACAGCTTCACCGTCATCCGCCAGAACTACTCGCGTCCGTTCCGGGACTGGATCCCCTACGTCGTCGCTCTCGTCGACCTCGAGGAGGGCCCGCGGCTGATGACCAACATCGTCGACTGCGAGCCCGACGCCGTGCGCATCGGGATGGCGGTGCGGGCCCGGTTCGAGGCGGTGTCCGACGAGGCCGGGATCGCGCTGTTCTCGCCCCAAGCCTGACGCCCACCTCCGGTGACCGGGCGGCGGCTTGCCCGGGGGGCCTGCGCATGGGATCGTTCGGGATGGCCCTCCGGCGCGAGAAGGCCAGGTGGGGGCGGAGACCGCCCCCACGGAGAGGAGCCATGATGTCGGACAAGCCCAGCTACCTCGGACTGCTCAACGCCATCGCCGTGAACGAGGCCCGTGCGCACCAGTACCTCCAGGTGTGGATCGACAAGACCACCGACCCCGAGGTCCGAGCCGTGCTCCGTACCGTGGCCTGGCGCGAGGGCGAGCACGGCATGAGCTTCGCCAAGCGGGTCAACGAGCTGGGATTCGAGCTGCGCGACCGGGACGACCTCGACCTCGCCGATCGACTGGCCGTGGCCGGGTCGGACCGCAGCGACCTCGAGAAGATGGAGTACTTCGGCCAGGACCGCCTCGACGAGGTCCTGGGGGCGTTCGACAACATCTTCAAGGACCACACCATCGACATCCAGACCGGTGAGCTGCTCGGTCGCTACGTCGCCGAGGAGTACGACACGGCCCGGCTCCTGCGCTGTTGCTACGAGCAGCTCAAGGCGCGCCAGGACCACAAGCCGGCGCCGGCCGACTGGCGAGCTGGCCGCCCTCAACGACAAGGTCGACGCCTTGTGCCGTGCCGTCGAGGAGCTCCGCCAGATCGTGTGCGCCCAGTCCATGCCGACCAAGGCGTCCTGAGCGAAGCGCTCCCGAGGTCCATGGAGCGACGTCGTCGGACATGCGTGTGCAGGGCGTCACGGGTCCCGTCCGAGAGGGCCTCTTCAGCGACACCAAAGCACCTCGTCTCCTCGGAAGCCGGTGCGAGGCGTGTGGCCGGCACCAATTTCCCCGCAGTGACACGTGCCCGTACTGCGCCGCCGACGGCGCCCGTGCCGTGGAGCTGTCGGAGACGGGCCGGCTGTGGAGCTGGACCGCCGTCACCACGGCACCGCCGGGATACCGGGGGGAGGTCCCCTACGGGTTCGGTGTGGTCGAGCTTCCCGAGGGGCTGCGGGTGATCGGGCGGTTGACCGAGTCCGACCCGGCACGGCTGTCGGCGGGCCAGCCCATGCGCGTGGTGGTCGTGCCGGTCCGGGTCGACGAGGACCGGCACGTGCTGAGCTACGCCTTCGCGCCCCAGGACCGGCCGTGAACGACGTCCGGGTCGCCGGGGTGGGGATCCATCCCTTCGGCCGGTTCGAGGACAAGACGATCACCGACATGGGCGTCAGCGCCGTCCGAAGCGCATTGGCCGAAGCGGGCATCTCCCGGGGCGGGTTCCAAGCCGCCTTCTGCGCCACCGCCTACGGAGGGGTGGCGTCGGGGCACAAGGTGCTGTCCCGGATGGGCATGACGGGGATGCCCATCGTCGACGTCGAGGCCGGTTGCGCCAGCGGGGGTGCCGCCCTGATGCTCGGGGCGGGGGCGATCCGCGCCGGCGCCTACGACACCGTGCTCGTGTTCGGCGTGGAGAAGATGCCCAAGGGGATGATCAGGTCGTCGTTCTTCGAACCGTGGCAGGAGGAGTCGGGCCTGACCGCCACGCCCGCCTACTTCGCGCTGCGCGCCCAGCGGCTCATGCAGGACTCGGGTGTGACGAAGGACCACTTGGCCCGGGTGGTGGTGAAGAACCGCCGCCACGGGGTCCACAACCCCAACGCCATGTTCCGGTCGGAGGTGGATGCCGGGGCCGTGCTGCGGTCGCGCGTGGTATCGGAGCCACTGCACCTCTGGATGCTGTGCACACCCAACGAAGGCGCTGCCGCCGTCGTGCTCTCGCGTGCCGACGCCGAGTCCGGTGCGAGGCGTGGCGCCCCCGGCGTTGCCTGGCGGGGGCAGGTTCGACTGCGCGCCGCGGTGCTGCGCTCGCACCTGCCGGGATCGGTGCTCAACGAGTCGACACCGATGTCGGGACTCGTCGACGACTCGGTTCCCGCCGCGACCACCCTGGCGGCGACGGCCGCCTACGAGGAAGCCGGCATCGGACCCGAGGACCTCGACGTGGTCGAGTGCCAGGACACTGACGCGGCGCGCGAGCTGCTCTCCTACGAGGAGCTCGGGCTGTGCAAGCCCGGCGGCGCGGCCGCCCTGGCGGACGAGGGAGCCACCGAGCTGGGCGGCCGCATCCCGGTGAACCCCAGTGGCGGGCTCCTGTCCAAGGGCGAGCCCCTGGGGGCCTCGGCCCTGGGACAGGTGGTCACCCTCGTCCAGCAGCTGCGCGGTGAAGCCGGGCACAACCAGGTCGAAGGGGCGCGCCTGGCCCTGGCCCACACCGTGGGCCGCGGCGCCAACGCCAGCGTCGTGGTCCTGAGCCGCTGACCCGTCACACACGTCAAAGGGGTCCCATGTCCAACCCGGCAGGCACGACGGCACCGTTCCTGGTAGGCGTGCTCTACGACTTCCCCCAGGCCGACGGGGGGGCGCTGTTCGAGGACGCCGTCCGCACCGGCATCGACGAGGTGGCCGCCAGCGGGCGACTCGACCGCCCCCTGGAGCTGGTGGCGCGCCACGCCCACGGGCTCCCGGCGGGCACCGCCTTCGATGTCGAGAAGACCTTCGCAGAGCTCGTCGACGCCGGGGTGCTCGTGATCCTCGGCCCCACGGTCAGTGACAACGGGCTCATCGTGGGGCCGCTGGCCGACCGCGCCGGAGTGCCGTGCGTCAACTACACCGGTGGCGAGCGCACCCGGGGCGAGTTCATGTTCCACTACCAGGTGGGCTCGCTCGAGGAAGAGCCGGCCGTGCTGGCGCGCTATGTGGCGGGCCAGGGGCTCGGCACCATGGCCGTTGCCCACGACAACTCCCCCGTGGGCCGGCGCTACGCAGAGTTCTTCGCCGAGGCGTGCGGCGCGCTGGGGATCGACATCACCGGCGTGGCGGCCATCTCCCCACTGGCCGAGGACGTCTCCCCCGTGGTGGCGCGCCTGCGATCGGGGGCTCCCCAAGGACTGGTGTACCTCGGCATGGGAGTGGCGGCGCGCGCCGTGGCCCTGGCGGTGGAGTCCGAGAAGTGGGACGTACCCGTGGTGGCCAATTCGGCGCTCATGTTCGGCTACGCGCGGCGCGACTGGCGGGCGGGGTGGGAAGGGTGGGTCTACGTCGACAGCGTCTCTGACGACAACCGCACCCGGGCGGCGCTGCGCCAACGCTCGCCGCGCAGCGCCGCAGGCCCCATCGGCGTCGCCGGATACGACATGGGCAGGTTGGTGGCCGAGGCCGTGGCTCGAGCCGCCCACCTCACGCGCGACCGGGATCAAAGAGGCCCTCGAGCGCGTCAAGCAGCTTCCCGCCTCCAGCGGTATGGAGGGAACCACCATGGGATTCGGCCATTACGACCATGGCGCCTTGAAGGGCCGCTACCTGGTGCTGCGGAAGTGGCAGGAAGGCAAGTCCGTGCAGGTCGTCGAATCGTGACCATCTTCGGGGGCGCCGCCCCGAGTCAACCCATGGCGGGGGTCTCGCCCAGACGCTGGATGTAGATGGAGATGTGGGCGATGCGGCCGTCGTCGTCGAGGTCGAAGACCAGCGCCTCGGGCGTCTCGAGGGGGGCGCCGGAGATCTCGACCACCTCGGTGAGCTCGACCCAGACCGTGGAGCCGTGACTGACGACCCGGTCGATGCGCATCGAGTAGCCGGGCAACGCCGGCATCAGCTTTGACAGGAAGGCCACGTAGGCATCCCTGGGGGTGTAGGTGTCACCGAAGGGGCCCACGCGTACGACGTCCTGGGCCAGGCACTGCGCCATGGCCGCCCAGTCGTGAGCGACCAGACGGTCGAGGTAGCGCGCGACGACCCGGCCCGACTCTTCTCCCATGTGGCCTCCCCTCACCGGCACATCGATCTCAAGGGCACATCGATCTCAGCGGAACATCGATCTCAAGAGCACATCGATCTCAGCGGCACAGCAATGCGGCGCGTCAGTTGAACGTCACGAACATGTGCTTCACGCCGGCGTGCTTGTTGGTGCGGAACCGCTCGATGGGCCCGTCGAGGCACAGCCGGTCGAAGCGGGCCAGCAGCTCCTCGAGCATGATGCGGATCTCGAGGCGGGCCAGGTTCGCCCCCAGGCAGAAGTGGCTGCGGTAGCCGAAGGCCAGGTGGGGGTTGGGACTCCGGCGCACGTCGAAGCGGAAGGGGTCGTCGAAGACCGTCTCGTCGCGATTGGCCGACGCCCACCACAGCGTGACCTTGTCGCCGGCCCGGATCTGGCTCCCCGCCACCTCGACGTCGCGGGTGGCGGTGCGGCGGTTGTAGAGCGTGGGGCTCGACCACCGCAGGATCTCCTCGACGGCAGTGGACCACACCGAGGGGTCGCGGCGGAGAAGGTCCCATTGCTCGGGGTGCTCGATGAGGGCGGCCATCCCCAGGGCGATGGCGTTGCGCGTCGTCTCGCTGCCGGCGGCGATGAGAAGGTTGAAGAACATGAGCAGCTCGAGGTCCGACAGCGGTTCGGGCTGCCCCTCGTCGTCCTCGATGGTGGCCAGAGCCACCGTGGCCACGATGTCGTCGCCTCCATGGGCGCGCTTGGCCTCGATGAGGGCGGTGCCGTAGGCGGCCATGGCGGCAGCGGCCTGTTCGGAGCGGGTGCTGCGGGTACCCAGCTCGCGGTCGTCGTAGGTGAGCGTGGCGTTGGTCCACGCCATCAGGTCGTGGCGGTCCTCGTCTGGGATGCCCATGAGCATGGCGATGGCCTGCAGGGGCAGCTCCACCGCCACGTCGATCAGGAAATCGCACCGTCCCCGAGCCGCAACGGCGTCGAGGATGGCGGCGGTGCGCGACCGCAACTCTGCCTCGAGCAGTGCGAGCGCCCGGGGCGCCACGGCCGGAGTCACCAGGCGACGGATGCGGTGGTGGCGGGGGTCGTCCATCATGTTGAGCAGCACCCCGGCCGCGAACCCGTAGGGAGGTCCTCGATGAGCGTGCCCCCTCCCGCGGCGTCGGGCGCCCGAGCCGACGAGAACGTCTCGGCGTCGGACACGATCGACTGCACCTCGGCGTGCCCGCTCACCACCCAGAACCCCACGCCGTCGGGAGTGTGGCTCGTGGGCTCGTGCCACCACACCGGTTCCTCGCGGCGCAACGGGCGAAGACGTCGTCGGGGAACCCTGTCGGCGAACAGGTCCAGGTCGGTCAGGTCGATACCCTCCAGACCCACTCACCGGCTCCTTTCGTGGCGGCGTTCGTGGCGCCGTCCGACATTGGACCACACTCACCGCTTGCGACCCACCTCCATGCCCGCGGGAGGCGTGGGTCATGACCGTGTGACGAGCCGCAGACCTCCGTCGATGGCGTCCTGTGCAACAGGTGTCCATGGCGGGCGTGCCACGTACCGTCAGCGAGGTCGGCCCGCAGGTGTTCCATGCGCTGGGCGACGAGGTCGGTGGGGAGCATGGCCAGGCCCGACATGCACGCCCGCACCTCGGGATCGAGGTAGTGCTCGGGGCGTCGCCAGAAGGCCCAGTTGAAGCCGTCGACGCAATCGGAGGGGACCGGGACGGCCTCGACGCGGTCGGCGCCGATGACCTCGGCGACGGCGTCGGGACCGAGCACCTGCGCGCTGGGCAGGGCGTTCACCTCGGGCACGTAATCGGTGAACAGCCAGAACGTCGAGTGCACCACAGGGTCGAAGGTGAGCACTGCCACGACGTCGCGCCACGCGGGTCATCTCCTTCAGGCCACCCACCACGTCGCTCCAGTGGTGGATGGTGAGGACGGCCATGGCGGCGTCGAAGGAGCCGTCGGGGAACGGGAGGTGCTCAGCGCGAGCGCGCACCACGGCCGGAGCGCCCGCGGCGCGTTGGGCGGCCATCACCGGCGACGGTTCGACGGCGACGATCGATTTGTCGACCGGCTCGTAGGAGCCGGTGCCGGCGCCGACATCGACGACCGAGCGTGCCTCGCCCAGGGCGACGTCGATCTGCGCGGCGATGCGGGGATCGGGCCGGCGATGGCGGGCGTAGGACCGACCTATCCCGTCGTAGACAGGCCTCGTCCCAGCCATCGTGGGCGCCACCTCCCACCACGTACTACCGGAAGGATCGGCGAAACTCGCCGCTCCCGGCAGAAGGGCTGAGACTACGGGGTCAGGGTACGGGGCACACCGAATCAGAGATGTCCGCCAGGCAAAGCTCGCCCGAGCGGGTCAAGCCCTGTCGACCGAGTAGGACGACCTCGCGTCGGCACAGCTGGTGGTGATGGGCGCGAAGAGCAGGGGTGCAGTCGGTCAGCCGTGAGAACTCCAGGGACTCGAGGTCCCGTCTGACGCCTTCGAGTTCTTGGGAGGGTGTCTGCGCCACGGATCAGGGGATCGACGCTCCGACGTCGCTGACAGCAGGGCCGAAGGACCTCTTTCTGGTGCGGCTTCGGCGCACCACCTACCGGGGTGTCGCCCACCTCGGGGCGGCCGGGTGTTGTTGGACCCCCGGGGCCCGGCACTGGATCATTCTCGGGCCCGGCACCACGGCCCCGGTCCGCACCGAAAAGAGGCTTCTGACCGGGGAATCCCTTGACGTCGAGCATCGTTTGGTTTAGTGGCGGGTTCTCGTGGGCATGAGGCACTAGCGGGGAGGTCTCAGTGGTAGTAGCGGTCCAAATCGATTTTGTCGGCGGCACGCTCGAGCTGTACGACCAGATCAACGAGAGGATCGGGCTCCTGCCAGGCGGGCCCGCCGCGCCGCAGGAGCTCTCTCACTGGGTGGCGCAGACCGACAAGGGCTTTCGCGTCGTGGACGTGTGGGAATCACGAGAGGCGTTCGAGAGGTTCGCGCACGACAGGCTCGGTCCGATCTTCGAAGAGGTCGGCGTATCCCAGCCACCGGAGATTCAGTTCTTCGAGGTCTATAACTACCTCGCCGGAGGACGTTGGAGGGGCTGACTCTTCGATGGCAGTCGGGTTGCGGACGTGGCGCCGTGTCCGTGATGCCTAGGGCGGGAGCTGTCGGCTGAACGCCCATCGGCGGACGCCCACGGCGCTCAGAACCCCTGGGACCGCCTGCGGGGCCGGTGGTGGGACGCGCCGCTAGGGGATCGAGAGGACCGGGATCGAGACGACCACTCTCGTCGTTGCAGCCGTCGTCGTGGTCGAGCGTCCGGGCCTCGTCGTCCTGGTGGTGGTGGTGGTGACGGGGACTGTCGTGGTGGTCGGGGGCCTGGGTGCCCTGGTGGTGGTGGTGGTCGGAGCGGGCGTGGTCGGAGCCGGAGCGGGCGTGGTCGGAGCCGGAGCGGGCGTGGTCGGAGCCGGAGCGGGCGTGGTGGGGGACGAGGCGGGCGAGGTGGCGACCGCGGGCTTGGTGGTCGTCGTGGCCTTGGTGGTGGCGGTGGTCTTCTTGGTGGTGGTCTTCTTGGTCGAAGAGGGCTTGGTGGTGGAGGTCGTCGCCAACGCTGGCGTGGCCCCGGTGCCACTCCCACCGCTGGCCGCAACCGCTGGGGGCGTCGTGGTGGGGCCCGACGTGATGCCCTGGGCCTGACTCGAAGACGGAGCGCCCGCAGCGGGATCGTTGCTTTGGGTAGCGCTGTGACCGTGCACCGTGCCGGGCGATTGCGCGCTGGTCGCCACGCCCGCGATCGACGCGGCTATCACGGTGGCCACGAGGACAAGACCGGCGATGACCGCCGCACGGGCCCGCGTGGTACTCAGGCTGCTCAGCGACTCTTTCCCCGCCCGCAGCCGCGAGCCCATGAAGGCGAGGCTGGCCGTGGACAGCCGTCGCGACGGGGGGGCCCGTTTCACACGGACATGGGCCCGGAGGGGATGGCCAAAGGGCGCAAACGCCCCGAGCATGGCGATCGTCTGGGCCGGCAACTCCTCGGTGGGGACCACGACGCGCACCGGCCAGCCGTTGACGATCAATTCCAGGAGGGTGGCGGGGCGACCGTCTGGCGTCCTGCCTGCGCCGCGGACGACTTCGAGCCCACCTATCGCCTCCCAGGGCCATACGCGCTCGACGGTGGGCTCCTCTGCGTCGATCAGCGTCCAGCCGGCGGGTTCGACTTGGAGCCCGAATGCAGCGAGGCTCCCACCCGGGTCGCCCGCTCGACCTTCGACCACCCAAACGCTTGCGAGTTTCACGCTGCGTACATTTCTCGTAGGGCCACCGTGCTCACACGCTCCACGGTCTCGAATGCTAAGAGTTGAACGCGGTCGATGGAAATCCAACCACGGCACGTAAGTGACATCTCACGCATCGTCTTGACTGGGTTCTATCAGACGGTTCTGGGGGCAATGGGGATGCTGCGCTGATGCGCGTTCATGGCGCCAACACCGCGGGCCCGCCTCGTAAGTGCCGGCTGACATCGCCCATGAGATCAGTCGTGAACCGGCGCTCTGCGAAATGCCAAACTCCTTCTCGGAAAAGGAAAAAATCGCGATATCTCCCCGCCACGATGGGCTGCAACGGGAGGTCGGGGAGCGCCTGCAGCACTGTCACGTACGAATGCGATACGGCGGTGCCTGACTCGTGGTCCACCTCGATGCGGATGTTGGTGGTCACATGCTTGGTGCGGGGCGTACCGTCCTCGTAGACCTGCACCATGGCGCGAAAGATCTTCTCGATGGCGTCACGGCCGCTCACCACCGCGTCGCCTTCCCCACCGAACACGGCGTCGGCGAGCAATCTCTCCCAGGCCCCCGAAATCGCCGGCGTCGACGAGCTCGGCATAGGTGGCGATCAGATTCTCGATGCACCGGGCGCTCCGCTCGGGATCGGGTTCGACCACGCCTGTGGACCGTAGCCGCACGCTCAACCAGGAACGTGCATCAGCTCGATGCGGACTCCGTCGGGGTCGGTGCAGTACACGAAGTCGAGGGCGGGTGACGACCCGAGCGTGGTACGCGTGCTCCTCAGGACGGAGCCGCCGTACGTCTCGATGACGTGCGCGACGGCGTCGAGATCCGCCACCCGCAACGAGAGGTGGGTGATGCCAAGCTGGTTCATCGGCCTGCGGACCGCCGCGCCCGAGTAGCCAGGGGAGTCGAAGTGCAGAAGCTCGATGGAGACACCGTCGCGTCGGAGGAATCGCGATTCGAGGGCGACGTCGTCGACCTCCATGAGCCGGCCGAACTCCGCTCCCACGGCATGGGACTGCACGAGCTCGAAGCCGAGCCCCTCACAGTAGAAGCGCACCGAACGCTGGAGATCGCTGACGCAGATCCCCACGTGCGAGAACGTCACGTCCACGTCCACGTCCCTTCCGTTCGCCGGCGATGTCGTGTCACAGCTTGACCGGTGATGTTCTCATGGTCAGATCCTTGACTCCGGGGTATGAAGACGAGAACCTCCCCTTGGTGACACCGGCCGGTCCCGTCGACGACGACGTTGGTCTCGAGATCCCGAGGGTTCCGGCGTCGGCAGGGGCCCTGATCTTCGACCGTACGGGGCGTCTTCTCGTGCTGAAGCCGACCTACAAGAGCGGATGGACGATCCCCGGCGGCCAGATGGAGGCCAGCGGCGAGACGCCGTGGGAGGCATGCCGGCGCGAGGTGCGCGAGGAGAGTGGCCTGGTCGTCGAGTCGGGCCGGCTGGCGTGCGTCGATTTCCTGCGCCCTCGCCCGGGACGGCCGGGTGGCATCCGCTTTCTCTTCGACTGTGGTGCTTTCGACGACGAGACACTGGCCGGCATCGTCGTCCAGGCGGAAGAGATCTCGAGTTACCGCCTAGAGGACCTCGACGGCGCTCTCGAGCTCCTGAGCGGCCCGCTGCGCCGGCGCGTGCGGGCAGTCGTGGGGACGGCCGGCACCGTGTACCTCGAGGATGGGCGACCGATCGCCGCACTCTCCGACGGGCCGTATTAGAGGCGGTGTGGATCAGCTGCGCAGAAGCGTGCCCGGTCGGGCGTCGAGCCCATCGGGCACCGGCTCTCCCGTCGACCCGGATCGGCACCCCGTTGACGAGCACGTGGGTCATCCCCACCGGCTGATCGGCGGTGAGCCGTTCGCCGTCGGCGGGGAAGTCGTACACGCGGCGCAGCGGGCCGGGCGCCAACGTGGCCGGGTCGAACACGCACAGGTCGGCGGCCTTGCCGACCTCGACGACTCCCCCGGTCGGTCAGCCCGTACACGCCGGCCGGCTCGGCGGTGAGCTTGTGCACGGCCCGCTCGAGCGGCATGACTTCGCGGTCGCGCACCCAGTTGCCGAGCAGGTCGGTGGCGAAACAGGCGTCGCACAGCTGCGACACGTGGGCCCCCGAGTCGGCCAGACCCAGCAGGACGTTGTCGCGCGGCAGCAGCCAGGCGATGCCCGTCGGGGTCGTCGTTGGCGAGCACCGACCAGAAGCGGGCCTTCAGGTCGTCGGCGAGCGAGATGTCGAGCATGACGTCGAGGGGCGTGCACCCCCGCTCCTCGGCGAGGTCCACGACGGCCCGGTCCACGAGCTCGGGGTGGGACGCCGACTCGGCCACCGACACCGACGGCCAGTTGAACGGGAGCCGCCCGCCGCGCCAGAGAGCTCGTCCCACGTGGCGGCCCGCCACGCCGGGTCGCGGTAGGCGGCCATGCGCTCGTCGAGGTCGAGGCCCATGAGCTTGGAGAAGCTGGGGCGCGGTGTTGAGGGTGAACGGCTCGGCCAGGTTCATCTGGAACACGAGGGGCCGGCACGAGACCTGGGGCCACACCTCGACCCCGTCGTCCCGGGCGGCGTCGTTCTCGGCGACCACCTTCTCGTGGTACGGGTAGCCCTTGACCGTGAGCAGCGCCGTCCAGGTGATCGGCCGGCCGACCTCGCGCTGGAGGTCGAACAGCTCGTCGTTGGGGATGACGCCCGCCGGGAAGCAACGCCACCACCCCCTTGCCCGCGTCGCGCAGGGGCACGAGCAGGGCCCGCAGCTCGTCGAGGTCGGCCACGCGCGAGGGCACCGGCCGCCCGCCGTCACCGTTGTGGGTGGGCGAGGCGCTCGATGGCGAAGCCCATGGCGCCCGCCGCCATGGCCTCGGCCACCACCGCCTGCATGCGCCCGAGCTCCTCGGCGGTCGCGGCCCGCTCGTAGGCGTCCTCGCCCATCACGTACAGCCGCACGGCGGTGTGGCCCACGTAGCACCCGTAGTTGAGCGCGGTGCCGCGGCGCTCGACGGCGTCGAGATACTGCGGGAACGTCTCGAACTCGTCCCACGGCACGCCGACCGACAGGGTGTCGAAGCTCATGTCCTCCACGTGCTGCAGGGTGCGGGCCAGCAGCGCCACCAGCTCGGGGCGGATGGGGGCGATGGAGAACCCGCAGTTCCCGGCGACGACGCTCGTCACGCCGTGGAACGACGACGGGGTGAGCCACGGGTCCCAGAACACCTGGGCGTCGTAGTGGGTGTGGATGTCGATGAACCCGGGGGCGACCACCTGGCCCGAGGCGTCGAGCTCGCGGTCACCCCGCAGGCCCGTCCCCGACGGCGACGATGCGCCCGTCGGCCACGGCCACGTCGGCCGGCCGGCCGGGAGCGCCCGTCCCGTCGATGACCGTACCCCCCCGGATGACGATGTCACCGTCCACGGTCGCCTCCTCGGGTCGCACGTCCCCGATCGTCGACGGGGCACGCCAATACCTGCATCGTCGCAGACCTGACCGGGCCGTGCCCAGATCGGGGTGAGACCGAGGTGTCCAAGGACCGGCGACGTCGTTCGAAGTCCGGGGCGACGAAGGACCCGACAGTCCCGGCATCGGTGACGCCCGAACCGGCGGCTCTCGTCTACGAGCAGATGACTCCGTGGGCAGGACAGGTGCCGAATGCAGTTGTGGCCGTCACCGAGCCGATTGGCCACTGTCTCGGAGAGCTCGCCGCATCGCTTGGTCACATCGCACAGGCGGACGTGCATCTCGCGACAGCGGAGGCCACGGCGCGCGCCTTCGGCGCGCCGTTCTTCATGGCACGCTCCCTCGTGGAGCGCGCTCGTCTCGCTACCACCAGCACCAACGGTGACGATGCGCTGCCGCGGCTCGAAGGAGCCCTCGAACTCGCGCAGAGACACGGATACTCGCTGCTCGAGAGACAACCTCTGGCATTGCGGACTGAACTGGGCGTTGACCAAAGGCGACACCATGTCCCGCCCAGCCGACTGATCAAGCCCTGAGAGTCCCAACATTTCGGTGACGCCATGGTGAAGCACGAACACCACGACGGCACCTTTCTTTCTACTGCGCGCGTCACTCGTTTCCCGAGGCGTCGCAGCTGCTTCGACCTGGGGCCGTTCTCGCCATTGTCGGAACCGAGCGGCGCGAGCGCACCGGTGTTGGGCATTCACCGGGCGCTCGCCGCTCAGTTTGCGCTACGTGACGGTGAGAGTGAACGCCTGAGTCACGACCTGCTTCGTCTTGTGTTTGCCGAAGGTGGCCGTGATCGTTATGTGGTAGGCCCCGGCCGCGGATTTGTGGTTCGTCGCGACTCGGTGTCCCCGAGAGCGTCGCGGTGCCGATTCCCTCGTGAAACTTCACGCCCTTGGGCAGCTTGCCGTGATGCTTGACCTTCGGCGAAGGTGTGCCCGCGGTCGTTACGGTGAACGAGAAGGGCGAACCCGCTGCAACGGTGTCGGTGGGGTTGCTCGAGATGCAGCGACTGACGCCGGAGAATGTTGGGGCGCCCCCATAGACGGTCCCGCTCTCGGCGTAGCTCGACCCGCAGAAGTTCGTGAACGATCCATAGATATCCAGGGAGCTTGCGTTCTGGTATGCGCCATAGTTGAGAAACTGGGCAGACGCGTCAACGAAGTGCTCGGTAAAACCATTGCAGTTGGCAGCGGAGGTGCTGGGAACAACGAATCTGCCAGATGACTCGTTCGTGGTGACGCCAGCGCCTGCAACGTCCTCCCAAAGGCAGGTGTCGATCGTGCCGTAGTTGAGGACGGAACCATAATTTTCAAAAAAGTGGCCGGAGACATTCGTGAGCGTCGTGCCGCGCGGGATTGTCAATGTAGAGCCTACCTGGACTGTCGGCTGGGATTCCGTCGTGCAGGTGCTGCCCGACCATGTGCCACCGATGTACACGTCCGGCCCATATTGGACACACGTCGCGGCATTGAGCGTGTAACTCCCCTGAGCACTAGCCGGTAATGCAGGCACAGCCACCACGGCTACGACTGCGAGCACCGCACCGAGCGCCAATAGCGAAGGACGACGAACGTGGATTTTCCGCCGGTGCTCGCTCTGCGTATGCCCGATGAGTCTCACGATTAGTAGGCGGTGTTTGGCATTCAGCATTTTCTAATCTCCTGCGATCGGTCAGGCGGTTGGTCCTCAAGGCACGTAGGAAAGCCAGGGAGGCAACCGTCGTCGGCTAAGCGCCTCTCTTCAAGGCGCGGTCTGAGAAAAGACGAATCACTCCATGGTCAGACAGGGAGCGAGTGGGTGTTAGGGACCGCGTGCAGGAAGTGCGACAGGGCGCCATGTCCGCTCACGAAGTAAGCGCCGGTAGATGACCCCACACGGACCAGACGCGGTTCTGCGAACCATCTTCTGGTTCATCTGAATCGACTGTGTCCGGAGCTTGGTCCGACAGCCGTGTCTCGTCGCGTGTATCAGCCGTGAGCGCGATCTGCGGCAGGTTGTCGGTGTTGGGGTTGCCGTCGGCGTCCCATGCCGTCGCCAACAAGAGGCCAGAGATGAACAACATGAGCGTCAACACGCTCCACCAGGACCTTGACTCTCGACTCCCCGAGACCCCGCCCACTCCGCACCATCCCCGCCAGGTTGGTGCCGACGTTTTAGCACTCTGGCCCGAAACCTTCCACGACAGGGATGGCCCAAAAATCCCTGGGGCGAGGTCACGAACTATTGGGGTCTCACGAACACCGTCAGTGATCTCCCGACAGACCCTGACCGAGAGGCTGGGTGGGTGGGTTCGCCGCGACCGGAAGTCCACGCCGCCAACGGCGCCAGCTTCAGGCCGTGAGCGCTGACGAAGCGGCGTGGGTCTCGGCGTCGGCCTCCCGCTCCAGCCGTAAGATTTCTTGCTTAAGCGTGTCGAGGGTCATTGGCTGGTCAAGCGAAACGAGCTTGCTTTGGAACTCTACGAGTCGATACCGACCATCGCGCTTGATGACCTTGAGTCTAAGCGTCTTAGCAGCTCTGTTTCGGGCTGCCTTCTCTCGGGTTCGGTCGTTCTCTGGTCGAGTGCTACCTGGGACCTGCATGGGCCAGGACATCGGCACAGGAGCCGACATCCTTGAGCAGTCGTACCTCATCCCGGTGGCCACCTCAAGTGCAGCACGAACACCACGATGGCGCCGGGCATCGCCTGTGCCTTGACTCGGGTCAGTCACTGATTGCATGGGCCGTTGACCGGGAACTCGGGACCACCTCCCGCCGGGCTGGACAACCAGGGAGGGAGAGCAGGACACGGGCATCGCCATCGGAGTGCGGGTTCCGATTACGTCTGGGGCGTTGCCACTGTGTCCTACCGGGTACTCCTGGGTGGCATGGGGGCCTGCGCCGAACCCCACCGGAGTCACCCGCCCGCCACGGTATGCCTACAGATATGGCGTGTCCACGGGAAATCCGCAATATGCGCCCCCCGGCGAGAATTTTCACCCTGTCGCCAGCAGTCGGATGGTCGCCGAGACCAAGGCATCCGGCAAATCGGCCTGGACCCCGCCGATACACAACCTTCAGGGACCGAGGTCTCAGTTGGATGGCGTGTGGCGGGAACCCCCCTCCGCTCAAGTGCGTCACGCTTGTTACAACGGCATTCGGGCGCAATGTGGGTTAGTGTTCGGGCCAGCCAACTCGGCTACCTGGGCACGGGGTCCGGCGCATCAGGTGGACCGACGACGGGGACGGGGGAACATGACCGATCTCATCGAGCACGCCGACTCCGAGCCTGCCGAGAGTGCGGACAAGATGACCGAAGGGGCGCGGGGTGGTCCCGTCGCGCCCAAGCGACGCGGCCTCGCCGGCGCCATGCGCCGGCCGCGCGCCGTCATCGTGGCCATCTGCGTGGTGGTCGTCGCCGGCACGCTGGGCGCCGTGGCGATGGCGACCTCGTCGGGGTCGGGCAAGGTCAACACCGCCACGAACTCGCTTATCTCGACCGTTTCGGTGGCCTCGCCCAGATACACGCCCAAGGCGGCCGTGGGGGCAACAGACGACTACCACTGCAACTTGGTCAACCCGCACATCACGAAGAACTCGTACGTCATCTCGAGCCAGTTCCGCCCGGGAAGTCCCGAGGTCCACCACGCCGTGCTCGCCCTGGTGCCCCCGGCCGAGACGGCCCAGGCCATCGCGGCCAACGCCGCCACCGGCGGCAAGGGATGGACGTGCTTCGGGGCGCCGTCGCTGCCCAACGCATCGCTCGCCGCCTTCTTGAGCACTCCCTTCCTGAGCGTGTGGGCGCCGGGACACGGCGCCGACGTCCTCCCCAAGGGCACGGGAATCGCGCTGGCCAAGGGGAGCCTGGTGATCGAACAGGTGCACTACAACCTCCTGGTAGGCGACAAGCCCGTGACGAATTCACTCGTGCTCAACACCGTGTCGGCGTCCACCCCCTTGCTGCCGATGCAGTCCCAATACCTGGTGGCCCCGCCGAACATCCCGTGCCCGGCCGGCGTGACCGGGCCGCTCTGCAGCTATCAGGCGTCGCTCAACTACCTGGACCAGCGCTTCGGCACCGACGGCGTGGTGATGGCGAAGGGCATCGACGCGATATGTGGTGAAAACCCGAACAACCCGCCTACGGGTGACACGGCCACGTGCACGTCGCAGATCGATTCCGACGGGTACATCGTCAGGATCCAGCCCCACATGCACCTGTTGGGGGTGGGGTTCACGATGGTGCTCAATCCGGGGACGCCGCAGGCCAAGACCATCCTCAACGTCCCGAACTACAACTTCGACTACCAGAAGGCGTACAACGTACCGCCCATCCCCGTGAGTCGCGGTGACCGGGTACAGATCAACTGCACTTACAACCCCATGCTGGCGCAGGAGCTGCCTATCCTCCGCAAGGCGCCGCCGCACTTCATCACGTTCGGCGACGGATCATCCGACGAGATGTGCGTTGGGGTCACGTGGCAGACGTCGTCGGTGCCGAACTCTCACGACTCGCTCTGAGCGACACCGCAGTCGAGTGGCTGATCCGTCTCGGGCGGATCAGACTGCCGTTGAGCCGGTCCCACGACCAGTACGGGACGGGCCATCCCGTCGGGCACGTTGTCGGGGAGCGGTAATAGCGCGCCATCGTCGTGGTTCGAGTGTCGGCTGATCCAGCAGGGCGAGAGAATCGGACTGACCGTTCCCCGGTTGCGTCCGCAAACGACCTAAGGATGCTGATCTGGGTTCGCAGGCCCTTCAGGAGCGATCGCGAAGCGCGCAGCCGATCGGGTCACCCCGGACGGCCCTTTCCGACGGTGTAGGTCTGGAGTAGCGATCGTGAAGTCACCCGCGTTCACCTCGAGGCTCGATCTCCCAAAGGTGCCGTCGCATCGATTGTCTCGCACGATGCGGAACTTGGTCCCGACCTGGTCCAAGTCCGCCGCACTGCGCGCTGTGAGGGCAGCGGTAGTCATATCCGGCCTGTTCGCCTTGTCGAGCAAGGTCATCGGAAACGCCGCAAGTGGCCACGTTTGCAGCCTTCGGCGGGTTTGCCACGCTCGTGATTCGCCAGCTTCGGCGGAGGCCGTCGCGACAGACTGATCGCCCACTTCGCCCTCGCGGTCGCAGGGAGTGTCGTGCTGGTCATCGGCACCGCGGTGAACTCCACGACTTGGATAGCGGCACTCGTCACCGTTGCCGTGGCTTTCTTGCGTGCTCTTCGCCGGGGTGGCCAGCGCGAACGCAGCGTCGGGAGCCACAGCGCTGCTGCTCGCCTATATCCTACCTGCCGCATCCCCGGGGACGATCAGCATGATTCCCGACCGGTTAGCGGGATGGTGGATGGCGTCTGCAGCTGGCACAGTGGCGGTGCTGGTCCTCAATACGCGGCCACCGACCGACCGTCTTCGAACGTCCATCGTCCACCTGACCACGGTCCTCTCCCAACAGCTCGAGGACGCGATCAACGGTGTAATGGACTCCGCCGGTTCGAACCTTCTCGTGGGCGCGAAAGATGAGCTCTTGAGCGCCTTCACCGAGGTGCCGTACCGGCCTACCGGGCTCACGCTGACGGACCAGGCGATCTCCGATCTGGTCGAGTCGCTCCGGTGGTGTGCGACTTCCGTCATCCAAGCGATCGGCACCGGGAACATTTGATCACGCGCCGGTCGGCCGACCGAGACATACTCGAGCAGAGTGCGAGTCGTTGAGGCTCACCGCCGGGCTCATCAGAGACGGCAAGACGGCGGGAGATCGAAGACGCCTTCGCGATCTCGACACGAGTCTGGCTCGGCACGACAGTGTTCGCTGACCGCACGATCGGCACCGAGGACCTCCACCGGGCTTTTCACGCCCGCCTGGTGGCAGTCGCAGCTCGCAGCGTCGCGACGGACGCCCTCATCGCCGTCAAGCGAGTCCAGCCGGCTGCAGTTGACTGAACAAGCGAGCTCGTGGTGGGGTCAGCAGATCTTGGCGCGACCGTGAGGTCGGGCGCAGCACCGTGTTCCGCGCAGTTGTGAACGTTGTCAGGGGTCATGCCAGTCTGCGGTCGATCTGGTTCGTGAATAGTGTTCGGGGCGCGGTCGCCCTTGCGGCGGCAGTGGCAATAGCCGACGGGACCAACGTCCAGCACGGGTTCTGGGTTGTGCTCGGTGCTCTTTCCGTGCTGCGAACAAGCGCGGCATCCACGGGGGCCACGGCTCTTCGAGCACTTAGCGGCACTGTCGCCGGGTTCGCCGTTGGCGCCGCCCTGCTGCTCGCCATTGGGCACCACGCATCGGTCCTGTGGGTGGTCCTTCCTATCGCCGTCCTGGTTGCTGCCTACGCGCCAGGTACCGCGCCCTTCGCGGTGGGCCAAGCCGCCTTCACGGTGACGATCGCCGTGCTGTACAACTTGATAGCGCCGGTCGGGTGGAAGGTAGGGGAGCTTCGCGTCGAGGACGTGGCTATCGGCGTCGCGGTGAGCGCCGTCGTAGGCGTCTTCTTCTGGCCCAGGGGTGTCACAGCTGTCGTGGCCAAGGACCTAGCCGACGCCTTTCATTCCGGCGGCGTCTATCTGGTCCAGGCGACCGCGTGGGCGCTGGGCATCCGGAGCGCGCCGCCCGACGGGGCTGCCAGGGCGGTCGCCGCAGGAAATCGTCTCGATGACGCGCTGCGGGGACTGTTGTCCGAACAAGGGACCAAGAGGGTACCGAAGGAGGATTTGTGGCTTCTCGAGGGTGCCGCACTTCGCCTGCGCCTCATGGCCTACGCCTTGGCGCGGGAGGTCGTCGCCCCAACGCGCTCGAGGCGAGGCCCCCCGGACCGTTATGGCGGAGTCGGTGCGTTTGGCGGGCGAGTACGACGCGCTCGCTGCTCGGTTGGGCCACACACCTGGCACCGTCGCCGAAGAACTGGCGGGTCTCGATCTCGGCGCTTCGGACCATTCGATCGAAGACGGACAGCTTGTTTGGATACAGCTTCACCTCGATCATCTGGCCGACAACTTGGAGGAGATAGCGGAGTCGGCGCGATCTCTTGCCGATCGAGTCGACTCTCCGTGGTGGCGCTGAACGAGCAAGTTCACCGTCGCGACGGTGGCCGCCGACGCGTCCATCACTCGCATCGAGCGGTCGGAAGCTGCAGCTCCACATCTTTTGAAGCCTCTATGGACCCGATAGCCCAAGCATCTCGGTGACGCCGTGGTCACGCCCGGCGGTGTAGCCACCGTCGACCACCAGGGCGTGGCCCGTGATAAACGACGCCTCGGTAGAGAGCAAAAATGCAGCCGCCGACGCGATCTCTGAGGGTTGTCCGATACGGCCCAGCTTGTGCTCGGCGATGATCTCCCGTTTTGATCGCTCCATGCCGGGTAGGCCGAAGATCACCTGTTGGCTCATCGGCGTGTCGATAAACCCAGGGCAGATCGTGTTCACGCGAATGCCTCGGGGGGCGTAATCGATGGCCATGTTCTTGGTGAGGATGACGACACCTCCTTTGGACGCGCTGTAGGCGCTGCCGCCGGCCGTGCCCTCGATGCCCTCGATGCTGGCGATCGTCACCACCGAGCCCCGCTCTCCCTCCACCACGGGCTGCTCCAACATGCGGGCAATGGCGTGCTTGGCAGTCAGGAACGTCCCGAAGAGGTTCACGCCCACGACGCGATTCCACTCCTGGGTGTCGACCATGTGGACGGCGCCGCCCCCGGCCACTCCGGCCGCGTTGACGAGACCGTCCACGCGCCCGAACACTCGGGCCGCCTCTTCCACGAGGTTGGCGACCGAGGCCTCGTCGGTCACGTCCACCGCCGTGAAGGCCCACGTGCCTCCGCCCGAGCCCTCGCCCGGAGCCTCGACGCCGGCGGTGAGGTCGGAACCCATGACGCTGGCGCCCTCCTCGAGGAGCCGGGCCGCACACGCCCGGCCGATGCCCGAGGCCGCACCGGTGACGATCACGTTCTTGCCCGCCAGCCCGCGCATGGGACCCCCTCGTTGTCCGCTCACCGCCGGCGGTTTGTCGGCGGGTGGGCTGGATGATAGGACCCTCCTCCGTGCAGTTCGCTCTGTTCTACGAGATCCCTGTCCCCGAGCCGTGGGGGCCCGACAGCGAACACACGGCGTACAAGAACGTCCTCGCCCAGGCCGTGGCGGCCGAGCGCTTCGGGTGGGATGCCTTCTGGACCGTCGAGCACCACTTCCTGTCGGGCTTCTCGCACTGCTCGAACCCCGAGGTCCTCTACGGAGCCGTGGCCGCCCTCACCGAGCGCATCCGCATCGGGTACGGGGTGCGGCTCATGCCCCAGCCCTACAACCATCCCGTGCGGACGGCGGAATCGGTGGCGGTGCTCGACCTGATCTCCGACGGTCGGGTGGATCTCGGGACCGGGCGCTCCTCCACGAGGGCCGAGCTCGAGGGGTTCGGGGTCGACCCGGCGGAGACTCGCGCCATGTGGCAGGAGGCCATCGGCCACGTGGTCGGGTGCTGGACCAACGACGAGTACGCGCTCGCCGGCAAGTACTGGCAGATGCCCAAGCGGCGCGTCCTTCCCAAACCACGCCAAGACCCGCACCCACCGATCTGGGGGGCGACGAGCAGTGAGGACGGGCACCGTCAAGTGGGCGCCCTCGGCCTGGGCTTGTGCTCCTTCGCCGTGGGGGTCTCACCCCAGGAGGTGAAGGCGAAGGTCGACATCTACCGCGAGGCCGTGGAGAGCTGCAAGAAGCCGATCGGTGCCTTCGTGAACAACCGCGCCGCCACCTTCACCATGGCCCTGTGCGCTAGGGACCGTGCCGCAGCCCACGACATGGCCCGAGAGTCCTTCGAGTGGTACCCGAAGACCGGTGCCCGCCAGATCGCCTCGATGACGGACTGGATGATCGAACGGAAACAGGACCTGGGCTCCTACGCCTACGCGGCGGACATGAAGAAGATCGACGACGAGGGTGCTCTCGACCTGCTTTCGCTCGAGTACCTGATCGAGGCCAACGCCTGTGTGCTGGGCACGCCCGAAGACTGCACCAAGACGGTCCGGCTCTACGAGGACGCGGGTATCGACCTGCTCCTGTGCCTGGTGAACCCGTACAACATCCCTCACGAGGCCGTCATGCAGACGATCGAGCTCATGGGGCAAGAGGTCATCCCCCAGTTCCACCACTGATCATGGCCACTTCCCCGCCGCTGGACCCCGACCTCGCCAGGGAGTTGGCGACGTTCCCCGAAGGTGTCGACCCCGGTACACACCTCAAGGACATGAACGTCATCAAGCTGTTGCGTTCCACGCTCGACCTGCTCGAGGCCATGGGGACCAGCCTGCCCACCGACGAGCGGGTCACCGTGGAGGACCGCTCGATCCCCGGCTCCGACGCCGGTGCCGACATACCCGTCCGCATCTATGCGCCTGCCACCCGCCGGGGCGGTCCGGCGCCCGCCCTGGCGTTCTTCCACGGAGGCGCCTTCGTCCTCGGCGACCGGTACACCGAGGAGCTCCGCTGCCTGCGCTACGCGGCCGAGGCCCAATGCGTCGTGGTATCGGTGGACTACCGCCTGGCGCCCGAGCACCCCTACCCCGCCGCCGTCGAGGACTGCTTTGCCGGGCTCGAGTGGACCACGTCGCACCCGGACGACCTGGACATCGATCCGAACCGAGTGGGGGTGGCCGGAAGCAGCGCCGGTGGCGCCCTGGCGGCAGCCGTGGCGCTCATGGCGCGGCGACCGGGGTGGGCCGCCGCTCGTGTTCCAGCTCCTCAACTACCCGGTGATCGACGACAGGATGCAGACACCGTCGATGCGCGCCTTCGACGCCACCCCGATGTGGACGAGCGGGGCCAGCGCCGACATGTGGCAGCACTACCTGGGCGCCCTCGAAGTTCGTGGTGAGGTTTCTCCCTACGCCGCCCCGGGCCGCGCCGCGGACCTCACGGGTCTCCCCGCGGCGTACGTCCTCACGGCCGAGCTCGACCCGTTGCGCGACGAGGGCATCGAGTACGCCAGCCGGCTCATGGAGGCAGGCGTGCCCACGGAGCTGCACACCGTCGCGGGCGCGTGCCACGGATTCGACATCATCGCCGCCCGGGGCTCGCTCGGTCGGCGCGCCATCGAGGAGCAGGTGCGCGCCCTGGTGCGGGGACTGGGATCGGCTACCGACTGATCCTCGAGCTCGGCCGCCCCGACACGAGCCCGTCGAGCAGTACCCGGGTCGACCGTGCGATGTCGTCGACGGCGCGCTCGAAGGTGGCGCGATTGGCCTCAGAGGGAGCGCGATAGCCGCTCACCTTCCTGACGAACTGGAGAGCGGCAGCCCGAACGTCCTCGTCGGGGACTTCCTCGGGGCTCCGCAGGGTCACGATGCTTCTGCACATACCACACACCGTGCCACACCAGAGGTGATCCCGTCTCGCGGCGCGGGTCCCGCGTGCCGCGCGCCGCCACCAGGTGGGACCAATGGCCCTGACCACTTCCCCCCAACGGCCCTGGACCCGGGCGCCTCACAAGGCGCAGGGTGAATTGACAAGGTCAACGGACGAGCGACCCATGAACCCAGCCCAGCGGTGTGACGAGATCATCAGGATGATCGACGAGGTGCTCGACGCCAACGGCGGCGCCCAGCCGGGCACCGAGCAGGCTCGAGCGCACGGTGCCGCGCTCGATCGAAGACTGACCCTGGCACAGATCGAAAGCCGAGCCTGATGGCACGGCGCGTCCATCACCGCGGCTACTCCTTTCTCTGGGACCTGGTCGATCTCTGGAAGTCGGCCTTCCACTACACCGCTCACTGACGCCACCCACCCAGGCCGTGGCCCGGTGATCTCGATGGAGCCTCGCCCCGACGGCGGCCGCCTCGCCCGGGCATGATGGAATCATGCCCATCGGTCTCGTCCTCGACAGCCGCGATCCCGAGGCGCTGGCGCCCTTCTGGGCCGCCGCCCTGGGGTACGTCGTGGCCGGCTCGGTCGAGAATTACGTCCTGCTGCTGCCCGACGGACGGGAGGGGCCCAAGTTGCTGCTCCAACGGGTCCCCGAGCCCAAAGCCGACAAGAATCGGATGCACCTCGACATCGAGGCCGCCGACATCGAGGGCCGGGCGACCCAACTCGAAGCACTGGGGGCGACGCTGCCTGACAGCGAAGGCCCATTTCGAGCACGACTGCCACTGGATCGTCATGGCCGACCCGGAAGGCAACGAGTTCTGCCTGTGCCAAAGCGCAGGAACATGACGGGCGCGGCGATGCCAAGTGGCAGCGGGAGGACGCGCACCGGCCAGTACCACCACGACGTGGTGCGCATCGTGGACGGGTGGTGTCTCGAGTGCCGCACGGTGGTACCGCGCCCCGTGCGCCCGGGGCGGGCGTAGACCCGTCCCGACGCGATACGGTCCGGGCTTGTGGGGGCGGACGCGGGGGCCACGGTCGAGGTCACCTGGGGGCTGGTCGACCCGGGAACGCTGGCACACATCGTGGTGGTATCCCCCCATTTCGATGACGCCGTGCTGGGGGCGGCACACCTGATCGCCGGTCATCCCGGCACCACCGTCATCACCGTGCTCGGCGGTCGGCCACCGGCCTATCCCGACGAGCCGACTTCGTGGGATGCGTGCGGGGGCTTCGGCCCCGGTGACGACGTGGTGGCACTGCGGCGTGAAGAGGATCGCGCTGCCATGGAGTTCCTCGGAGCGATGCCGGTGTGGCTGGAGTTCCCGGACCACCAGTACCTCTCCAAAGACGAGCGACCTCGCCCTGCGCAAGTGGCCCCGGTGCTCGCGCAGGCCATCGTGGGGGCCTCGCCCACGGCGGTGTTCCTCCCCATGGGGCTGGCCAACCCCGATCACGTCCTCACCCACGACGCCGGCCTGCTGGCTCGCAGCACGCTCGACGAGTCCGCACATGCGCCGGCGTGGTTCTGCTACGAGGACCATGGGTACAAGCACATCCCCGGCATCCTGGCGTGGAGGGTCGCCAAGCTGTTCAAGAGTGGCTCGTGGCCCACGCCCGCGGTTGTGCCCATCCAACCCGACATGGCCCGAAAGCGCGCCGCCATCGACCACTACAAGAGCCAGCTGCCACCGCTGCAACGCGACCATGTGCTCGACGAACGGCTCGACGCCAACGTCCCCGAGCAGTACTGGCGGCTCGAGCCTCCCCCCAAGGGGTGGGAGAGGCTCGCGGACACGGTCTAGGGGAGGGTAGGTCCATGAAGGGTCTGCTGTACGGGGTGCGGCCCGAGAAGTGGGTGGCGCCCGACGACTCGAATCCGCTCATGGTGGGCCTGGCGCGCACCCCGATGAAGCTCGTCGACCTCGACGAGCCCCGCCCGGCGCGGCCGGGGTGGGTCATGGCCAAGACCCGGATGACGGGGATCTGCGGATCCGAGGCCAAGCAGGTCTTCATGGACTTCGGCGAAGGCAACACCGACAGCCCCTTGGCGAACCTGTTCACCTTCCCCACCGTCCTCGGCCACGAGGTGGTGGCCGACGTGTCGGACGTGGGACAGGGAGTACCGGGTCTCGAGGTCGGCCAGCGTGTGGTGCTCAACCCCTGGTTGTCCTGCGCGCCACGGGGCATCGACCCGCCCTGCCCGTCGTGTGTGGCGGGCGACTACAGCCTGTGCTGGCACTTCACCCAAGGACCGTTGGCGGCAGGCATCCATACCGGGACGTGCAAGGACGCACCTGGTGGCTTCGCCGAGTACTTCCCGGCGCACCACTCCATGCTCTTCCCTGTTCCCGACGGAGTACCCGACGAGCTGGCCGTGTTCGCGGACCCCTTCGCGGTGTCGCTGCACTCGGTGACGCGCCATCCACCACCCCCCGGGGGGCGGGCGATGGTGTACGGAGCCGGCGCCCTCGGCGCCACGGCCACGGCCATCTTGCGCACGCTGTACCCCGACGTGGAGGTCTTGGTGGTGGCGCGCTTCGAGGCGCAGGCCGACCTGGCTCGGCGACTCGGCGCCACGGTGCTGGCGCCCGAACCCCGCCAAGCCCTGATCGAGCAAGCGGCGGCGTGGTCCGGCGGTGTCCTGCAGCCTGTGCACGAAGGGCTTCCCATGGCACATCCCGGCAAGATCGACGTCGTCTACGACACCATCGGCAAGCCCGAGACCTTCGAGGTGGGCGTGCGCCTCTTGAGAACTCGAGGCACGCTGGTGAAGAGCGGCGTGCACGCCCCGGGGCGCTGGGAGTACTCACCTCTCTACTTCAAAGAGATCACCTGGGTGGGATCGAACGCGTTCGGCGTGGAGGAGGTCGACGGCGTACGCAAGCACGGCATCGCCCACTTCTTGCAGTTGGCCGCCCGAGGAAAGGTGGACCTGGCGGGGATGCTCACCCACACGTTCCGACTCGATCAGTGGCGCGAGGCGTTCACCGTCCTCGCCGATCAGGAGAACAGCGGCGCCATCAAGGTGGCATTCGACTTCCGCTGAATCTCCGGGTCGACGAAGATATCCGCATGACGTCCACACCTCTGTGGATTGCGGGCGTGAACGACCACAGACGACCCGTGCCTAGAGATGAATTCACGCTGAACCTTGCGTGACGGGTCCGACAACGGACCGTGAACCGCCCGGTACCGCGCTCAGGCAGCCACCGGGCCCCCGGCGTGGACAATTTCGTCGAGGTCGCTCTGGGTCAGGCTCGAGACGCCGTCTCCCAGGGCAGCAGCCAGCACGTCGGCCACCGTCTCGGCGAGGTGGAACGTCATGTCCTCGCGCACACTTTCGGGCACGTCCTCGAGATCGGGTCCGTTGCGCACGGGTAGGACCACGTCGGTGAGCCCGGCGCGGTGCGCGGCGAGCACCTTCTGCTTCAGACCGCCGATGGGCAGCACGCGACCCTGCAAGGTGACCTCGCCGGTCATGCCGACCACGGGTCGCACAGGCTGGTCGCGGAGCAGGCTCACGAGTGCCGTGGTCATGGTGACGCCGGCGGAGGGCCCGTCCTTGGGCACCGCACCCGCCGGGACGTGCAGATGGAAGCGCTTCCCGGCGAATGCACCCGGATCGATCCCGAGCTCAGTCGCATGCGACCGCACGTAGGACAGCGCGATCTCCGCGGACTCCTTCATGACCTCGCCGAGCTGTCCTGTCAGGGTCAACCCTTCGGTGCCGTCCATAACAGTGGCCTCGACGAACAACACGTCGCCACCGGTTCCGGTAACGGCCAGCCCCGTCGCCACACCAGGGACGCTGGTGCGGTCGGCGGCCTCGAAGAAAAAGCGCGGCCGTCCGAGCCAGCTCCGCACGTCTTCGGCTCCCACCACGACGGGAGGGGTGACGGCCCCCGACGCCAACTTGGTGGCCACTTTGCGCAACAGCCGCCCGACCTCGCGCTCGAGATTGCGCACACCAGCCTCGCGTGTGTAGTCGGCAGAGATGGCGCGCAGCGCCTCGTCAGAAACCTCCACCTCGTCGGACTGGAGCCCGGTGCGTTCGAGCTGTCGGCGCAGCAAGTGGTGCCGAGCGATGGTGACCTTCTCGTCCTCGGTGTAGCCGTCGATCCGGATGACCTCCATGCGATCGAGAAGGGGACCGGGAATGGTCTCGGCCACGTTCGCAGTCGCCAGGAACAACACCTTCGACAGATCCAGCTCGACCTCGAGGTAGTGGTCCCGGAAGGTGTGGTTCTGGGCGGGGTCGAGCACCTCCAGCAGGGCCGAGGACGGGTCTCCCCGATAGTCGGCGCCCAGCTTGTCCACCTCGTCCAGCACGATCACAGGATTCATCGTCCCCGCTTCGCGCAGGGCACGCGCCAAGCGACCGGGCTGCGCGCCGACGTAGGTGCGGCGGTGTCCCCGGATCTCGGCCTCGTCGCGCACGCCCCCCAGGGCGACGCGCACGAACTTGCGCCCCAAGGCGCGCGCCACCGACTCCCCCAGCGAGGTCTTGCCCACGCCGGGAGGGCCGACGAGCGCGAGGATGGCACCCGAGCCACGCGGTCCCGTTGACACGAGCCCGCGATCTGCTCGCAGCTTGCGCACGGCCAGATGTTCGAGGATGCGCTCCTTGACGTCGTTCAGCCCGTCGTGATCCTCGTCGAGGATGCCTGCCGCGGCGGTGACGTCGAGGTTGTCGTCGGACTGCACGCCCCACGGCAGCTCGAGGATGGTGTCCAGCCACGTCCGGATCCACCCGTGTTCGGGGCTCTGCTCGCTGGTGCGCTCGAGCTTGTCGACCTCGCGCAGCACCGCGGTCCTCACCGCGTCGGGCAGGTCGCGCTCTTGCACCTTCGAACGGAAGTCATCGACCGAGCCCTCGTCGGCGGTGCCGTCGAGCTCGTTGAGCTCCTTGCGGATGGCCTCGAGCTGGCGGCGCAGGAGGAACTCGCGCTGGGTCTTCTCCATGCCCTCCTCGACGTTGGTCTTGATCTGCTCGCGCAGCGTCAGGTCGGCCAGGGTCTCGCGCGCCCAGCCCAGGACGAGGCGCAGACGCGCTTCGAGGTCCAGGGTCTCGAGCACCTCGACCTTCTGGGCGAGGCTCAGGTCGGGCGAGTACCCCGACAGGTCGGCGATCTGCGAGGCGTCGGTGACGTCGCGCAGACGCTCCGCCATGCGGCGCGCCCCCCGGGTGAGGAGAATGTTCTCGAGCACGGCGCGGTATTCGCGGGCCAGCTCCAAGGCTCTGGGCGTCTCGGGGCCCTCGGCGACGGGGTCGACCTGGACCCACAGCGCCTGGCCCGTGCCGGGCACGGCCGTACCGATGGTGGCCCTTCGTAGTCCACTCACCACGACGGCGACGGGGCCGCCGGGCAGCTCCCCGGTCTCGAGGATCTTCGAGATCACCCCGACCGAGGCGTAGCGACCGTCGATGTGGGGCACGAGCACGAGCTCACCGCCCACCGAGCCGGCGGCCTCGACCGCCGTCTTGGCCTCGTCGGTCTCCAGAGCCATGGTGAACACCATGCCGGGGAGCACGACCCCCGAGGTCAGGGGCAACAATGGCAATGTCTGGTTCAGCTGGGTCATGGTTCCGATCCCTCTCCCGCTCCGGCCGCACCCCATGCGAGCGCACCCGGAATCGTTGCATGTGCAACAACTGGGAGGGTAGCGGGATTCCCGGCCGGCATTGTCGTGGCCGTGCCTGGGAGCGCCCAGGCCGGCGATCTGCCGGGACCCTCGATGGGCCGGGACCCTCGAATCGGCCGGGACCTCGAATCAGTCCGGGGGACGGGGAGAGTCGTCGCGGGCCAGATGGGCGGCGACGAAGAGCTTCCCGTCCACGGTGACGGGCTGGAGCCGCCCGACGATAGGGACGACCTCCCCCTCCGCCGTCTCGGCCTCGGGGTAGAGCCCGGGGTCCATCTCCCTGTCCCGGGGCTCGACCAGATACCCGCGGCGGTAGGCCTGATGTCCCCAACGCTTCTTGGTCGGGACGAGCATCTCCACGAACTCGCCGGCGATGTCGGCACTCTCCATCTTGAAGAGCTCCTCGGCCGGCTTGTTCATCCCCAGCACGACCCCCTGGAAGTCCACGATGACCACCGCCATCTCGTCGCCCCGGTACTCGGGGACGGCGGCGAGCACCTCGTCGGGGATCACGAGATTGGGCATCTCGGGAGAGCTCACGGGAAACGGACTCCTTCTCGTCGGGTCGTCCGATCCGAGCGGCGGCAACGGACTGGACCCGGGGCTGGGCGAGAGCGTACCCGGACCAACCGGTGCTCAACCGAGTAAGAAAGTGACAACCACGCCCAGGTGTGCCCGGAAGAGGGTGGAGGATGTTGGTTCTCGTGACAGGGGCTACGGGGTTCATCGGGTCGCACACCGTGGCGGCGCTCCGGCGCGAGGGCCACGATGTGCGGATCCTGGTCCGGAATCCCGACCGCATCGCGCCGGCGCTCGAGCCACACGGGGTGACGGTATCGACGTTCCAAGGTGACATGACCGACCCGACAGCTGTCGCCGCCGCCGTCAAGGGATGCGACGCCGTCATCCATGCCGCGGGCGAAGTCGGGGTGGAGGGCGGAACCGGGCCCAAGACGACGGCCAATGTGGACGGTGTGCGCACCGTCATCTCAGCAGCTCTCGAGGCCGGAGTCGACCCGGTGGTCTACACCTCGACCATCACCGTGCACCTTCCGACCGACGACTCGGTCATCACCCCCGAGAGCCCGCTTGCCCAGCCGCTGTCGACCTACGGCACGTCCAAACGAGATGCGGAGCTGCTGGTACGGGGTTGGCAGCGCGAGGGGGCGCCGGTCACGAGTTTCACGATCGGCGGCGTCTACGGGCCGGTTTCGCCCCACCTCGACGGAAGTTTCGGGGCCGTGCTCGCCGCGCTCGAGACCTTCATGTTGGTACCGCCCGGCGGTCTCGGCGTCGTCGACGTCCGCGACCTGGCCATCATGCTGTCGCGTGCCGCCGAGCCCGGGCGCGGGCCACGCCGCTACCTGGCCGGCGGTCAGTACGTCACCTGGGCACAGTGGACCCGGGCCCTCGGCACCGCCGCGGGTGTCGAGATCGCTCACCAGGAGGTCACCTCGGCCGAGATGATCGACCTCGGTCGGCAATTCGACCGGCTGCGCGCCGAGGGCAAGAAGCTCGGCTCCCCTCTCAGAAGAGGCGGCCATCATCATGACCAGTGGAGTGCCCACCGATGATGGTGCCACGCTCGACGACCTCGGGTTTGCCGTATCGGCCCCTGGCCCAGACGTTCACCGACACCGTCGATTACCTTCGCTCCATCGGTCGGCTTTCCCCGGCGCCATCCTCGTGAGCGGGTCTCGATACGCCGTGGCGCGGCAGAAGTGGCGATGGGTCACGGGTCACTGCGTCGGCCCTTCGCTATCGTCCCGGGAGCGTTGAGCTTCGACGGAGCGCCGGAGGAACGCCTTCAGAAGATCGGCGGTCAGTGCCCCGACCTCGGCCGGGGTCTGGTCGAAGTCGATCATGAGTGCCTGGGTGGTGAACGCCGAGAGGTTGAGGGCGAATGCCAACACCAGATCCTGCGGAGGCTCGCCCACCCCTCCTGCCGTCCGCCAGGCGAGGTCGGCGAGGAAGCCCACCCCCCCGAGTCGGTATCGACGGCGGAAGACGGCCACGTCGTCGAGCGCCTGGGACACCTTGGCGCTCGGGGCGTGAATATCCCAGAAGGCGACTCCGAAGATGCGCGCACTTCTGGTGTGGATCGTCACGGCCAGCTCCTCGAGCCAGCGGTCGAGGTCGTCGACACGTTGCGGCAAAGCCGCCAGATAGGCGTCGAGGTCGTCGACGAGTCGGGGCAGGTCATCGATCGGATAGTGGCCGCAGGCCTCGAACATGTCCTTGACCGTGGCCGCGAGCAACCGGTCGTGGCTCACGTAGTGGCGGAAGATGGTCCGGGGACTCACAGACGACAATTGCGCGATGTCGTGGACCGTGGCGTCGAAGCCTCGCTGGGCCACCACCACCATGGCGGCTTTCCTGATGCGGGACCGGACCAGCTGTCTATGTTCTCCGGCCACTTCCGGAGGCCGTGCCTCTGACTCGTTCCCAAGCTCTCTCGTTTCGGGCTGTGGACCGGTCGAGGATCGGGCAGGCGGATCAGGCGGATCAGGCGCCACGAGAACTCCCTCTGTCCCATGCAGTGTGGGATCTCGGACCTGCGATCGTCCGAGAAGTTGGCCTGTCCGCTGCTCAGCTCGTCCACGACCCGCCGCCCCGAGTCAGCATCAAGCTGGCTCGAGCGATGGTGCCACTGGATATCGCTGCGCTTCCGACGAAGGATAACGTGCCGCGCGGTTCGCCACCCAAGGTGGGGTTCAGCTTCTCGACCAACTGAGCCGCGAGGGCTGAGGGCCGTTGTCCCGAGGAGCGACCGCAAGCCCGCTCACCGCGGTCATGGCAACGAACGCTGACACCTCGACATAGCCCGGTGCTCCTCATTCTTGAGGATGACACCGACCCACATCGCGCGGCATTCTCTGGAGCTTCCAGTACCTGCGCGGAGTTGGGCCGCGCAGAGCGACGCGGGAACCGCCAGGCCCTGGCCCCCCACGGCCTGGTGGTCCCCTCGCCGCATCCACGGTGCCGACCCCGACCTGGCGAGCGCTAGCGATCCGCCAGGTCGAGGACCCGGGCGATCTCGCCGAGAACGCGCAGGTGGTCGTCCACCCCGGCCAGGTCTGCCCCCATCGTGTTCACCGACAGATGGGAGGCTCCGGCGGCGCGCCATCGACCGACTTGTTCGACGAGCTTGTCGATGCCCTGGGGCCCCCAGCTGACCCGGCCCTCCATGGCGATGGCGGCCGGGTCGCGCCCGGCGTCGCGTGCCGCCCGCTCGACCGTGGCGCGGGCCTCGTCGAGCTTGGGGCCGGGGGGTACCTGGGGCAGCCAGCCGTCGCCGAGACGACCGGCCCGGCGGTAGGCGGGAGGCGACTGCGCCCCGAACCACACCGGGATGGGACGCTGCACCGGAAGGGGCGCCAGGCCGGCTCCGGTCACGCGCTCGTAGGCGCCGTGGAAGGTGACCGATGGCTCGGTCCACAACCGCCGAAGCAGCTCGACCTGCTCCTCGACCCTCTTGCCGCGGTCGGAGAACGTCTTTCCCAAGGCCTCGTACTCCACCGCGTTCCAGCCCAGGCCCACACCCAGTCGGAGGCGGCCGCCGGAGAGGAGGTCGACCTCAGCGGCCTGCTTGGCCACGAGGGCGGTCTGGCGCTGGGGGAGGATGATGATCCCCGTGGCGAACTCGAGGGACGTGCACGCCGCCAGGTACCCGAACAGCACGAAGGGCTCGTGGAAGGTGGAGTCCACGTCGTAGAAACCCGACCACCCCCGATGCACTGCCGGGTCGGCCCCGAGCACGTGGTCGTAGGCCAGGACGTGGGTGAATCCCAGGCCCTCCACCTGCTCTCCGTAGGCCCGGACCGCCCCCACGTCGCCACCGATCTCGGTCTGGGGGAATACGACACCGATCTTCATCCGCCCTGTCTAGCGCCAGTCGCCGGCACCGGCCCGGCGCCGGTCACCGCCGTCACACGGAGGTGATGGAATGGGGACGATGCTCTCCATGGACCCGTCCGCCGACCCGACGGGCCGCACCGGGCTCGACGGCTTCCATCCGGCCGTCGCCACCTGGTTCGCCCGGCGGTTCCCCGACGGCCCCATCCGCGCCCCAGGTCGAGGGCTGGCCCCTCATCGCCCAGGCGCGCGACACCCTGATCGCCGCCCCCACCGGGCTCGGGCAAGACCCTGACCGGCTTCCTGGTGGCCATCGACGCCGCCTACCGGGCCGCACGACGCCGGCGAGCTGCTCGACGGGGCGACCCGGCTGGTCTACGTGTCGCCCGCTGAAGGCCCTGGCCGTCGACATCCACCAGAACCTCGAGCGCCCCCTGGCCGAGATCGCCGAGGTGGCGCGCCGCTCGGCCTGGCCGTTCCCCCCATCACCGTGGCCGTACGCACCGGCGACACCACCGCCGGGGCCCGCGCCGCCATGGTCAAGGACCCGCCCACCTTCCTGGTGACCACCCCCGAGAGCCTCTACCTCCTGGTCACCGCGCGGACGCAGCCGGGCCGCCCTCGGCCGGGTGCAGACGGTCATCGTGGACGAGATCCACGCCCTGGCCCGGGACAAGCGGGGCTCGCACCTGGCCCTCACCCTCGAGCGCCTCGAGCACCTCCAGCTCGGGCCCCGGCCCCAGCGCATCGGCCTGTCGGCCACCCAGCGCCCCATCGAGCAGACGGCGCGGCTGCTCACCGGGGCCGGTGCCGCGGACGGTCGACCGCCATCGTCGACTGCGGGCACGCCCGGCGCCTCGACGGTCCGCATCGAGCTCCCCGAGACCGAGCTCGTCGGCGGTGGCCTCCACCGAGCAGTTCGGCGAGATGATCGACCGCATCGCCGACCACGTGCGAGCGCCACCGGACCACCCTGGTCTTCGTGAACACCCGGCGGATGTCCGAGCGCCTCGCCCACCTCCTGGGCGAGCGGCTCGGGCCCGACGCAGGTGGCCGCCCACCACGGCAGCCTGTCCAAGGACCGCCGCCTGCGGGTGGAGGACCGCCTGCGCGCCGGTGACCTCCGGGCCCTGGTGGCCACGGCGTCGCTGGAGCTCGGCATCGACATCGGCCCGGTCGAGCTCGTGTGCCAGGTGGGTTCGCCCCGGGCCATCGCCACCTTCCTCCAACGGGTGGGACGCTCCAACCACTCCCGCAGGCGGCACGCCCGAGGGGATCCTCTTCCCACTGACCCGCGACGAGCTGGTCGAGTGCGCGGCGCTGCTGGCCGCGGTGCGGGCCGGGCGTCTCGACGCCACCCATCCTCCCGTCGCCCCCCTCGACATCCTGGCCCAGCAGATCGTGGCCGAGGTGGCCGCGGCCGAGGAATGGGCCGAGGACGGGCTCTTCGCCCTGGTGCGCCGGGCGGCCCCCTACGCCGAGCTCGAGCGAGCCGACTTCGACGCCGTCGTCGAGCTGGTGTCCGAGGGCATCACCACCGGCCGGGGCAAGCGCATGGCCTATCTGCACCGCGACGGCGTCAACGCCGTGCTGCGCCCGCGTCGCGGGGCCCGGCTGGCCGCCCTCACCAGCGGCGGGGCCATCGCCGAGGTGGGCGACTACCGGGTCATCGCCGAGCCCGACGACACGCCGGTGGGCACGGTCAACGAGGACTTCGCCATCGAGTCGATGGTGGGCGACGTCTTCCTGCTGGGGACCCACTCGTGGCGCATCCGCCGCGTCACCCAGGGCGAGGTGCGGGTGGTCGACGCCGAAGGCGCGCATCCCACCATCCCCTTCTGGGTGGGCGAGGCCCCGAGCCGGACCGAGGAGCTCTCCGAGGAGGTCTCCGTCCTGCGGCGCGCCGTGGGTGACGCTCCTCACCGACCCCGGCACGGAGGACGGAGCCGCCCCGAGTGCCTCGACGGCGGCGCCGACCCACGTCGAGCAGGCCTGCGGGCTCGACGCCCGACGCGGCCGCGCAGCTGGTCGACTACCTGGCGGCCGGCCTCGGCGAGCTCGGCATGCTCCCCACCGCTCGACGACATCGTGTTCGAGCGCTTCTTCGACGAGGCCGGCGGCATGCAGATGGTGGTGCACGCCCCGCTGGGCGGGCGGATCAACCGGGGCCTCGGGCTGGCGCTGCGCAAGCGCTTCTGCGCCACCTTCGACTTCGAGCTGCAGGCGGCCGCCAACGACGACGCCGTCGTGCTCTCCCTCGGACCCCAGCACAGCTTCCCCCTCGACAGCGCCCCCCGGCTGCTCCGATCGGAGACGGCCGAAGGCGTCCTGCGCCAGGCCGTGCTGGCCTCGCCCATGTTCGCCGCCCGCTGGCGGTGGAACCTCAACCGCTCCCTGGCCGTGCTGCGGTTCCGGGGCGGGAAGAAGAACCCCCTGCCCATCCAGCGCATGGAGTCCGACGACCTCATGGCGGCGGTGTTCCCGGCCCTGGCCGCCTGCCAGGAGAACGCGCGCGGCCGGTCCGGTGGTGATCCCCGACCACGTCCTCGTCCGCCAGACCCTCCACGACTGCCTGCACGAGGCCATGGACGTCGACGGGCTGGTGGCCCTGCTGCGGCCGCATGGAGGCGCGGCGCGGTCCGCGTCCACTTCGTCGACTCGACCGAGCCGTCGGTGCTGTCCCACGAGATCCTGAACGGCAAGCCCTACACCTTCCTCGACGACGCCCCGCTGGAGGAGCGCCGGACCCGGGCCGTCCAGCTGCGCCGGGGCCTCCCCCTCCACGCCGAGGCGCTCGGCCGGCTCGACCCGACGCCGCCCTCGAGCCGGGTCCGCGCCGAGGCCGCGCCCGACGTCCGCGGGCCCGAGGAGCTGCACGACCTGCTGCTCTCGCCGTCGTCCTGCGACCCGCAGGCCGACTACGCGCGCCTGGTTCGACGCCCTGGCCGACGCCGGCCGGGCCACGACCGTCACCGTGCGACGACCGACGGGCGGGGCCGACGCGAACGCGCGCGTCACTGTGGTGCGCCGTCGGAACGCCGGGCGTGGGTCGAGGCGCTCTTCCCCGGCGCCACGTTCCACCCCGACCCGACTCCCCGAAGGCTCCGGCCAGGCGCGGAGATCGCCCGATGCCGACGTGGCGGCCGCCGAAGCGGTGCGGGGCCATCTCGAGGTGACCGGTCCGGTGACCGTGGCCGAGCTGGCGGACCGCACCGGGCTCGCCGCCAGCCAGGGTCAAGGTGGGGCTGGGCCGGCTCGAGGCCGAGGGATTCGCCATGCGGGGCCGCTTCGACCCCGGTGTCGAGGACGAGCAGTGGTGCGCCCGGCGGCTGCTGGCCCGCATCCACGCCTACACCCAGCACCGCTTGCGGCGCGAGATCGAGCCTGTCACGGCCCAGGAGCTCATGCGCTTCCTGCTGCAGCTGGCAGCACGTCGCCCCCGGACACCAACGCCAGGGGCGGGCCGGGGTGCTGGCCGTCATCGACCAGCTCCAGGGGTTCGAGATCCCCGCCGGCGCGTGGGAGGAGGCCGTCCTTCCGGCGCGGGTGGAGGGATACCAGCACCGCTGGCTCGAGGACCTCTGCCACGCCGGGCGAGCTCGTCTGGGGCCGTCTCTCCCCGCGACCGGCCGACGCCGAGGGCACCGTCCGCCGGGGCTCGGCCACACCCGTCGCGGGCGACCCCGGTCACCTTCGCCCTGCGCGAGGACCTCCCGTGGCTGCTGCAGGCGGCGCGCGGGCGACGCGGTGCCGTCCGGAGCCGACCCACGGCGCGGCGCGCGACGTGCTCGACGCCCTGCGTCGCGGCGGGGCCATGTTCCACTCGGAGCTGCGCACCGCCACCGGTCGCCTCCCGGTCGAGGTGGAGGAAGGACTGTGGGACCTGGTGGCGCGGGGCATCGTCACCGCCGACGGCTTCCAGGCCGTGCGCTCCCTGCTCTCGGCCCGCCAGGCGTGGAAGCGGCGCCAGCGCCACGAGCAGCGACTCCGTGCCGGGGCGCGCCGGACGCCCACGTGGCGCGAGGGCGGCGAGGGCCGGTGGGCGCTGCTGCCCGTCGGGCGGGCCCGACGAGGACGACCGACAGCGAGACACTGGCCGAACAGGTGGCCGGACAGCTCCTGGCCCGATGGGGCGTCGTCTTCTGGGATCTCATGGCGCGCGAGAACCTGGCCCTGCCGTGGCGCGAGGTGGTATGGGCGCTGCGCCGCCTCGAGGCCCGCGGCCTCGTGCGCGGCGGCCGCTTCGTGACGGGTCCGGCCGGCGAGCAGTACGCACTGCCCGAGGCGGTCGAGGAGCTGCGTCGCGTCCGGCGGACGCCGACGCGGCGGGCAGACCGTTCGACTGAACGCCGCCGACCCGCTCAACCTGGTGGGGATCATCCTGCCCGGGGCGCGCGTCCACGGCGGTGCGCACGAACTCGGTCACCTACCGCGACGGCCTTCCCGTTCCCGACGAGGGACCCGAGATCTCGTCTCGAAGGGTCCGGCCGGCCTGGTCGACGTCGACCTCGGCTTGATCGGCGCCGGGCGCGACGCCCCGTCCCACTCCCCCGGCCGCGCCACCTTCGTGGCCGCCATGCGCCTCGAGGCCCTCGCCATCGGAGGAAAGGTCGTCCGCACGGGCATGGGCCACGTGCGCGCCCGGGCCGCGGCGGAGACGCTGGCGTCGGGGAGCGAACCCGGTGCCGCCTTCGTCCTGGCCGGGATCTCGGGAGGGCTCGATCCCGCCCTGGCACCAGGAGAGATCGTGGTGGCGACGTCGGTGCGGGGGCCCGACGGCGACGAGCTGGCGCTGACGTCCTCCGATGCCGCCGCGGTGGCGACACAGTTGCGCGCCGCCGGTGGCGCGCGTCCACCTCGGGCCCATCGTGTCGTCGAAGACCCTCGTCCACGGCGAACGCCGAGCCGAGCTCGCCCGCAGTGGCGCGCTGGCGGTCGACATGGAATCGGCGTGGGTGGCGCGAGCGCTGTCGGGGCACCGTCTCGTGATCGTGCGTCTCGTGGCCGACACGGCCGGGAACTTCGTGGTGGGACTGGTGAAAGGGCTGGTGGCCCTGCGCCACGTCCGGGCCGCGGTCGACCGCTGGCCCGGCCCCGCCGACTAGCAGACCGGCGTGCAGGTCCCTCCCCGGCGGTGTGGTAGTCAGGTGACGTGACCCCCATGCGGCTCTGCACCGGGCTCGGAAAGCCGTGTCCCGGGTAGTCCACACCTCGGCGAAGGCGGCGTCACCAGGGACCCCGTGACGCTCGAGCTCGACGGGCTCACCCGTCGCTTCGGAGATGTCGTCGCTCTCGACAGGCTCTCCTTCACCGTGCCACCCGGGCAGGTCTTCGGATTTCTCGGGCCCAACGGGGCGGGCAAGACCACAGCCATGCGCGCCGTGTTCGAGCTCGTCGCGCTCGACGCCGGGGTGGTGCGGTGGAAGGGAGTCCCGGTGACGTCGGGTGACCGTCGGCGCTTCGGCTACATGCCCGAGGAGCGGGGCCTCTACCCGGGGATGGTGATCGTGGAACAGATCGAGTACCTGGCGCGCCTGCACGGTGTTGCAGCCGGTGACGCCCGGACGGCGGCAATGGACTGGCTCGAGAAGCTGGGCGTCGCAGAGCGCGCCACCAGCAAGCTCGAGACGCTGTCACTCGGGAACCAGCAGCGCGTGCAACTGGCCGCCGCCCTCGTGCACGAGCCCGAGCTCCTCGTTCTCGACGAGCCCCTGTCGGGCCTCGACCCGGTGGGGGTCGACGCCGTCAGCGCCGTCCTCGTGGAGCAGGCCGGCGCAGGACGGGGCGTCTTGTTCTCGAGCCACCAGATCGACCTCGTCGAGGACCTGTGCGAGTCGGTGGCCATCATCGACCACGGCCGGCTGGTGGCGGCGGGGACCGTGGAGGAGCTCACGACGAGCGGCCGGCGTCGCCTGGTGGTGAAAGTCGAGGGCGACTGGCTCGGGGCGTGGGCCCGGACCGTCCCGGGTGTGACGGTCTCGCGTGTCGAGGGTGGCGCCGTGCGCCTCGTGCTCGACGAGGACACCGACCCCCAGGCGATCCTGGCGGCCGCCATGAAGGCCGGCTCGGTGGAGCAATTCGGGTTCGAGCGCCAACGGCTCTCCGAAGTCTTCCGGGAGGCCATGGCGTGAGATTCGTCATCATCCCCGTCGTCCTCGTGATCGTGGCGTTGCGGCTACGCCAGCGCCTGCGGCGCCGCCGCGGCGAAGCCGCCAGCTCGACGGCAGGGCCCCGTCCCTTCGCACCCGTCGAGCGGGCGCGGTCCTGGACAGGTTCGGCGGGGAGACCGGCCTCGTGGCCCGGCGTGAGATACGCGAGCGCGTGCGGGGCCGCACCTTCCGGATCGCCACGCTCATCATCCTGTTGGCGGTGGCGGCGGCGGTGACGATCCCGGTGCTGCGCCGAAGTCAGAGCAACCACCAGGACGTCGGGGTGGTCGGCACCCTGTCGGCGCCGCTGCGCGCCACGGTCGGGGCGGCGGGACCTGCGCTGGGCACCAACGTAAGGCTGGTCGCCGAGCCCTCCGTGGCGGTGGCCACGCGCGCCCTGACGGCCGGCCGCGTCGACCTGGTCCTGGTCGGAACCCAACGGATCGTGGTCGACCAGGCGCTCGACCCTTCCGACACCTCGACCACGGCGTTGCTGGCACGCGTGATCTCGGCGTCGGTCAGCCTGCAAGCGGGGCTCGAGAGGGCGGGCATCGCCCCGGCCCAGGCTCTGCAGCTCGCCCATCCCCCGCCGCTGCCGGTACAGAGCCTGAAACCACCCAAACACAACCAGACGGCGAAGACGACGGCCATCTACGGGCTCATCCTCACCTACGTGCTGCTCACGCAGTTCGGCACCTGGCTGCTCATGGGCGTCGTGGAGGAGAAGTCGTCGCGCGTCATCGAAGTCCTGCTGTCGACACTGCGTCCCTGGCAGCTGCTGGGTGGCAAGGTCATCGGCATCGGGGCGGTGGCCTTGCTGCAGGCCGCCCTCATCGTCGGTGTCGCCCTGGGACTGGGCGCGGCGGTGGGCTCGGACCTCATCCACGGCACTGCGGTCCTCGAGATCGTGAGCTCGCTTCTGTGGGTGGTGCTCGGATACTCCTTCTACTGCTGGGTCTACGCCGCCGGGGGTTCGCTGGCGGACCGCCAGGAGCAAATCCAGAGCCTGGCGTTCCCGCTGCAGCTGCCGATCCTCTTCGGCTACATCACCTCGATCACCGCCATCGGATCGGGCCAGCCCTCCGAACTGGTAAAGGTCCTGGCCTACCTGCCCCCCACCGCCCCGTTCGCCATGCCGGTGCTCGTGGGGCTGGGAGTCGTGTCGTGGTGGGAGTTCACGTTGTCGGTCGCCGTGATGCTCGTCTCCATCGTGGGCGTGGCACGCCTCGCCTCGGCCATCTACATGAGGGCGATCCTTCGCACCGGAGGTCGCGTCCACCTGCGCCAGCTCCTGCCCTCGCACACCGCGTAGCCCTCGGCGTGCGGGCCCCGCCGAGGGCTGTCGAGGGTCTGGCGCGCCTCGGTCGTGGAGCAGAATGTGACCGTGACCGGCGCCGATGCTGCGGAGGACGACTTCACCGCCGTGGTCGACGCCAGGCCGCGCGACATCGTGTGGCCGGCGATGTCCTGGCCACCTCCGCCCGGCACCAGCCTGATCGGCCGAGTGGTCGCGGTCACGCCCGTGGACCTCGAGCGGGACGTCGACGCCTTGTTCGTCGCCCTCGATGACGACCGGGTCTGGGAGCACCTCCCCTGGCGCCCCGCCGACGCGGCCTCGTACCGCGGTTTCCTGAGGAGGCGCATGCAGGCAGGCACGTTTCCCTGGACCGTGCGGCTCCGTGTGCGCACGGCGACATGCCCGCCGGAAGCGTGGTGGGCACCAGCAGCTATCTCGAGGTGGCGGCGGACGACGCCCGGCTCGAGATCGGTTCCACCGCCTATCGACCCGACGTGTGGGCCACGGCGGTCAACCCCGATACCAAACTGGTGCTGCTGGGCTACGCATTCGAAGAGCTCCACGCTGGGCGGGTCCAGCTCAAGACGGACGTACGCAACACGCGGTCCCAGCGCGCCATCGCCCGGCTGGGCGCCCGGTACGAGGGCACCTTGGGCCGCTACCAGCGAAGGTCCGACGGCAGCGTCCGCGACACGGTCTTGTTCTCGGTGCTGGCCGAGGATTGGCCCCGCGTCAGAGAGGGACTGCTCACCCGCCTGGCCGGCTTGGAACGGTGACCAGCGGGGCTAGTCGGCGTCGATGCCGATGTCGGCGTCGGTATCGGTGTCGGGTTCGAAGCTGACGGCGCCGACTCCTGCCTCCCGGGTAGAGCTGAAGAGCTCGGACTCGATGTCCTCGGTCTCGCCGTCGGCGCTCGAGCCGCTTTCCTGTGTCTCGCTGTCCTGTGTCCCGCTGTCAGCGGTCGGGAGGTCGTCGTCCACCGGGCCGCGTCCACCAGCCGGATCGACCAACCTGTCCATGGCGCACTCTTTCTGTGGGGAGCCCCCCGCGAGGGGGCGGAATTCGCTGCACCAGTACTACTCCTCGATACCCGCGTTGGGAAATACCCAACCCGGTGAGGATGACGTGCGGCGAGCCGCCACGGGGCTCGACCAGAGACGACCCTGGACGACCTTGTGAAAACCTTGTGAAGAGCGCTGCGCCGTACGCTACGCAGCGCCGTTCACGACACGGCGGTCAGATCGTCTTGCCGCCGTGCTTTGCGAGATGGGCCTGGTTCAGCACGCCACCCAGAACGGTGGTGATGACCGAGAGCGGGATGGCCTTCACCTCCGACGGGGGCGGCACGGTGATCGTGACCGGGGCGTCGTAGTTGCTGAGGTTCACGACGGCCGAGATGCGGAGGCGGCCATGGGCGGCGGCCAGCTTCGCTTGGACGAGCTGGCCCGACGAGTTCGCCCACAAGATGGCGGAGATCTTCACACTCTTGAGGCGCGCATTGACCCGGCTACCGGTCACCGACGTCCCGTCGACGGTCGAGGACCCCAGTGCATGCACCGACGCGTGATGCGACCGGGCGAACGTGAGGATCTCGTTGACGTCGCCCAGGGCGCCGCCCACCTTGGTGAAGATCCCCGGAACGGCGGTGGTGGCGCTCGACGGCAGGGCGATGGAGATCCATGGCTCGCCCAGCAGGGTGGCGAGGGCCGGCACCTCGACGTAGACGGTGCCGCCCGACAGCACGGCGTTGATCACCTCGGGTCCGCCCGAGCCGCCCGGGATCAGCTTGGCCACCGAAGCCGGCAAGGTGACCGACAGCGAACCGACGTCATTGACGAGGTCGACCTGGCCGCTCCCGGTCACGGTGATCTTCCCCAGTTTCTTGGCGATCCCGCTGACCGACACGTTGAAGTTGAACGAGGCCGTGGTCACGGGGTCCGCTACCGCCGTGGTGTTGACGGGCTTGGGCTTGGTCCTTGCTGCCGCGCTGGTGGCGAGCCCACCGGCGGTGCCGATTCCCAGGGCGGCGACCAGCCCCACCGATGCCATCCATTTCACCCGGCGTGTCACGACAGCCACCCCCGCTTGTCCCGTCCCCGTTCCGTCCAAGGTTCTGACTCCCTGCGACGGCACTGGGAGCCTAGGCGCGTAAGCGACCCGCCGCCTCGACCCGGGCCCCGGGCCCGCCGCGGGGGAGGTAGGGGTATGGGAGAGGATCAGCGGATGACGTACCGAGGGGCGTGCTCGTCAAGAACGGGGGCAAGCGTGGGATGATGAGGTCGTGCTCAGCGGGCGGCTCAAGCAAGTCCTGATCACCGCCAGTGTGGCCGCGATGTTCGGGGTATCGGGGGTTGTGGCAGCCGCGTACTCGGCACGCGGCATCCTGAGGCTCCCGGGAGCGCCAGCAACGCGTGCGGGTACGGCCTGGTTACTCTCGGGTTTGGGCGTCGGAGTGGCCCTCGGGGCACTCTTCGCTGTAGGGCTGATCTCTGTCGGAGGGTGGTCAGGCCGACGAGGGCCGCACCACATCTAGCGCCCCACCAGCGTGCGGTAGTGCAGGCGACGTCCGCTCGTTTGGCTCATCAGCTTCTCCATCCGAGCCGAAATCGCTCATCGTGCCGGTCGTAACCTGAAGTCCCCCACCCACCTTCTCGAGGACCTCTTCGCCCGTGAGGGCCAGATGTCGGACGTGCCCCTCCCGGGCTAGGGGTGAGGCCGATGCCGCCCGATCTGGTGCACGACCCAACCGACCGTCAAGGAGAAAAGAACCGGGGACTTGGTGCGTCGGTAAAACGTATAGGGTCGCCGTTGACGTGAACGTCAAGGGTGGACCCTCGAGCCGAGTCGGTGACCGCTACAAGTGGGTAGCGCTCATCAACACCACCATGGGCATGTTGATGGCCACCATCGACGGCTCGATCATGCTCATCTCCCTGCCCGACATCTTCCGCGGCATCCACCTCGACCCCCTGCAGCCCGGCAATAGCTTCTACCTGCTGTGGATGATCCTGAGCTTCCTGGTGGTGACGAGTGTTCTCGTGGTCAACCTGGGGCGCCTGGGCGACATCTACGGGCGGGTGCGGATGTACAACCTGGGTTTTGCCATCTTCACCGTCTTCTCGCTGTTGCTGACCATCACGTGGATGACCGGGACGGCGGCAGGGTTGTGGCTGATCGTGGTGCGGGTCTTCCAGGGGATCGGTGCGGCGTTCTTCGTGGCCAACTCGTCCGCCATCCTCACCGACGCCTTCCCCCAGGACCAGCGGGGCATGGCGCTCGGGATCAACCAGGCCGCCGCCATCAGTGGCACCTTCATCGGGCTCGTCTTGGGAGGGGTGCTGGCGCCGATCAACTGGCGGCTCATCTTCTTGGTGTCGGTGCCGATCGGTCTGTTCGGAACGGTGTGGGGATACCTGCAACTGCGCGAGGTGGGACGTCGCGTCAAGGCGAGCATCGACTGGCCCGGCAACCTCACCTTCGCCTTCGGGCTCGTGTCGCTCATGATCGGCATCACCTACGGCATCGAACCGCACGGGAATCACACCATGGGGTGGACGTCTCCCGCCGTGCTGAGCGAGCTCGGCGCCGGAGTCGGGCTCCTGATCGCCTTCGCCATCATCGAGACAAGGGTGGCCGACCCGATGTTCCGGCTCCCGCTGTTCCGCATCCGCGCCTTCACCGCCGGTGTGCTGGCCAGCTTCCTGGCCGCAGTGGGCCGCGGTGGCCTCATGTTCATGCTCATCATCTGGTTACAGGGGATCTGGTTGCCCTTGCACGGCTACGACTTCGCCCGCACACCGTTATGGGCGGGAATCGCCATGCTGCCGCTCACCACCGGTTTCTTGATCGCCGGTCCCTTGTCGGGTGTCCTCTCGGACCGCTACGGCGCGCGCCCCTTCGCCACCGGGGGCATGATCGGCTCGGCTGCCTCGTTCGTGGCGCTCGAGCTGCTGCCCGTCGACTTCTCGTACTGGGTCTTCGGAGTGATCCTGCTGCTCCTCGGCCTCACCATGGGTGCGTTCGGCTCGCCCAATCGGGCCGGGGTGATGAACAGCCTGCCTCCCCAGCACCGCGGGGCGGGATCGGGGATGAACTCCACCTTCCAGAACTCCGCCCAGGTCCTGTCGATCGGCATCTTCTTCACCCTCATGATCGTCGGGCTGTCGGCTTCGCTCCCCGCCGCCATGTACCACGGGCTGGTGGCGCAGGGGGTTCCTACCGGCGTGGCGAACAAGGTGGCGCACCTGCCCCCGGTGTCGACGTTGTTCGCCGCCTTCCTGGGTTACAACCCCATGCAGCACCTGCTCGGCAACGCCGTGCTCGCGCACCTGCCTGCCGGACACAGCGCGGTGATCACGGGACGCAGCTTCTTCCCCACTCTCATCTCGGTGCCGTTCCGACAAGGGCTGCATGCCGCCTTCGACTTCGCCATCGTGGCGTGCCTCGTGGCGGCGGCGGCGTCGTGGATGCGGGGCGGGAAGTACGTCTACGTCGAGCCCCCGTCGCCCGTGCGCTCACACGACACCCGAGCGCACGGTGAGGACGAGAGCCGAGAGTCGGTGGCGGTTCTCCAAGCCGAGAGCACACGATGACGCACGCGCACGCGCCACCCTCGGCGGAGCAGCGACCAGCGCTGAGGTCGAGCACACTCTGCGCATCGGGGAGGTCGCCAAGCTCTGTGGCGTCACCACCCGCACCTTGCGCTACTGGGAGGAGCTCGGCCTCTTGGCGCCGAGCGAGCAACGCCACGGAAGTGAACGGGTCTACTCCGGCTCCCAGGCCGAACGGGCGAAACGCATCCGGGAGCTCCAGGAGCTGGTGGGATTCTCGTTGGCCGAAATCCGTGTGGTGCTCGAGACCGAGGACGTCTTGGACAAGCTCCGCAGTGCCTACAAGGCCAACGCCCGAGCCGAGCTCCAGCGACGGCTCCTGGCCAACGCCGTGGACGCCAACGACAAGCTCGTCACGCGCCTCGACGACATCCTCGCCCGTGTCACGGCCTTCCGTGACGAGCGCGTGGCCAAGGCCACGCGCATGCGCGTCCGGGCGGCGGAGCTCGACAGAGAGATCCAGAGTGTCACGCCGAAGGGAAATGAGATCTCCGCGGGGCCCAGTCGGTAGCCTTTCGGCGGACCGGCCATGACTGCGACCAACCTCGACACCGAAACGACCGTCGGCGAGACCGCCGGTATCGTCCGTACCATCGACCTGACCAAGGTCTACGCCGGCACCGACTTCCGTGCCGTCGACGAGCTCAATCTCTCCGTCGGCGTCGGTGAGATCTTCGGTCTGCTCGGTCCCAACGGCGCCGGCAAGACGACCACGGCGGGGATCCTCACCACTCGAGTCATCCCGACCTCGGGCACGGCGTTCATCGCCGACATCGATGTCGTGGCCCACCCCGCCCTCGCCAAGCAGCTGGTCGGAGTGGTGTCACAGACCAATACGCTCGATCGACAGCTCAACGTGTGGGAGAACCTGTACTTCCATGGCCGGCTGTTCGGCATCGGCGCCGCTGAATCGCGCCAGACCGCCGACCAGCTCCTCGAGCAGTTCCAGCTCTCGAAGTGGGCGAAGGCGTCGGTGTACGCACTGTCGGGAGGAATGGCCCAACGCCTCATGGTGGCCCGATCGATATTCCACAAACCCGCCGTCCTGTTCATGGACGAGCCCACGGCGGGCCTCGACCCCCAGAGCCGACTGCTCCTGTGGGACATCTTCCGCGAGCTCAACGCGGACGGCCAGACGATCGTTCTGACCACGCACTACATGGAAGAGGCAGACCAGCTCTGCCGCCGGGTGGCCATCATGGACCACGGCAAGATCCTGGCTCTCGACACTCCTGCCCGTCTCAAGCAGGGCGTCGGGGCAGACACCATCGTGACCGTCAAGGCGGCCGGTGACCAGCAACGCCTTGCCGACGTGCTCCAACGCGAGATCGAAGAAGTCACCCGCATCCGGCCTACCGAGGCAGGCCTCGAGTTGCACGTCCGGGGCAGGACGCGACTCCTGCCCCGACTGGTGGCCGCCGCCGAGAGCGACGGCTTCGAGGTCGCCGATCTCTCGGTGGCCGAGCCCAGCCTCGAGACCGTGTTCATCAACCTCACCGGCAGGGAGCTACGCGACTGATGACGACAACCGTGCCCAGCCCACCGAGCCACGTCCCCATCGCCACCCATCCGGTGCGCTCCGCCGCCGGCGCCAGCCGTATCGCCCTCCAAGCCCTGCTGCTGCGCGACATGGTCGTGCTGCGGAAGCACTTCTTCGAGTTTGTGATCCGCACCGTGGTGCAACCGTTTCTGCTCTGCTTCGTCTTCCTCTATGTCTTCCCCAAGATCGGGCAGGCCATCGGCGGGGGTGGCGCCAGCAGCGCCAGAGGATCGTCGGCCTTTGCCACGGTGCTCGTCCCCGGAGTGGTGGGGATCTCCATCATGTTCCAGGGCATCCAGTCCGTCGCCCTGCAGATGTCCCAGGAGTTCGGCTACACGCGCGAGATCGAGGACCGGGTACAAGCCCCCTGCCCCATCTGGCTGGTGGCGGCGGCCAAGGTCCTCTCGGGAGCCATGCAGGGACTCCTCTCGGCGATCATCGTCCTCCCCATCGCCTCGGTGGTGCACGCCGGCGGTGTGGAGGCATACATCAACCTGCACTGGTGGATCATCCTGACCCTGGTGCCCATCTCGTGCGTGGCGATGGCGGCGCTGGGTCTGGTGCTCGGCACCAGCTTCGAGCCCCGCAACATCGGCCTCATGTTCGGATTCGTCGTCCTTCCCATCACCTTCCTGGGCGGCACCTACTACCAGTGGACCCGGCTGGTTCCCGTGAAGGTGGGGGCATGGCACTGGCTGCAGACCATCGTGCTCGTCAATCCGCTCATCTACGTGAACGAGGGTATGCGCGCCGCCTTCACCGATGCCCAGCACATGCATCTCTACGTCGTCTATCCCGTGCTCCTGGGGTTCTGCACCCTGTTCCTGCGCATCGGCCTGCGCAACTTCCGCCGCCGCGTCCTGGCGTGAGCAACCGTGCGACGTCGGGCCCGCGCCGGGACTCGTGCCCGGGATTCAGGGCCGCCCGGCGAACGGTGAGCGCGCCGAGCGGCCTGGGTCACTTCGGCGCGGCGACCAGCTCCAGCGACGGGCGGAGACGATGAGGCCCCCCATTCCCCAGTAGACCATGACCCACACGTCGCCCCACGACCAGCCCGACACTCCGGGCCTCAGGTCGAAGGGGGCGACGGCAGCGAGGATCATGTGTCGCACGGGGAAGTACGACGCGACCTTTGCCAGACCCGAGTCGGGCGATATCGGGTAATACAGCCCCGAGAGGAACAGCAGCACGAAGAACACGATGGCGATCATCGGGCCCGCCGCCTCCTGGTTGGGGATCAACGTGCTGGTGGCGATGCCCAAAGACGTGAAGCAGATCGCCCCGATCACCAGTGCCACCACCAGCGCCCCGACATTGTGAGGGAGCGCGACGTGGTATCCGAACTTCCCGATCAGCAGGAGCACGACGACCTGGACCAACGAGATGATCAAGGCGTTGACGACGACCGCCCCCAACATGACCCAGGTGGGAAGGGGCGAGAGGCGCAGACGCTTCAACAGGCCCATCTCCCGCCTGACGACCAGAGACATCGGCCAACGTATTGAAGCACGCCGCCATGACGCCGTAGGCGGCGAACGCCGGCACGTAGTACTGGATCTCGTGCTGATTGTGCAACACCGCGAGGCGAGGGTTCCCCGAGGTGGAGACGATCAGAACGAGGAAGACGACGGAGAACCCGATGGTGAAGACGGCCGCCGACCGGATTCAACCAAAATCCCAGCTGCTCGTAGAACACCTGCCGACCGACCAGGCGCAGGTCGCGCGCACCGCGAGAGGCTCTGGCACTTGCTCAGCGCGCTCATGACTCGAGCTCCGCGGCGGCGGTCTCGGGCTCGGTAGCCGGTCAGGCGCAGGTAGACGTCCTCGAGGGTGAGCCGCTCCACGGTGAGACCGATCACGTCGACCTTGGTGCTCAGCGCCCACGTGGTGAGGCTCGCCAGCACCTCGATCTCCTTGTCCGTCCTGATCTCTATAGCACCGGTTTCTGACACCGTGGCCCGGACTGGGACATCGGTCACGGCCACCTCTGGGGGCAGCCGGAAACGGATCGTCGACTCCCCGACGTCTCGCCCCCCGAACGACGCCGGCGTGCCCTCGGCGATGATCCGCCCGCCGCTGATCACCGCCACCCGGTCGGCCAGGGCTTCGGCCTCGTCCATGTAATGGGTGGTCAGGATGACGGTGGTACCCCCACCGGTCATCGAGCGGACCAGGTCCCACGCCCCGCGCCGCGCCGATGGGTCGAACCCCGTGGTGGGCTCGTCCAGCACAAGGAGCTCGGGGTTCCCGATGATCCCGAGGCCGAGGTCGAGACGCCGTTGCTGGCCTCCCGAGAGCGACTTCACCCGGTCGTTCGCCTTGGCCTCGAGCCCGACGAGCTGCAGTACCTCGTCCACCGGTCGCGGCCGGGGGTAGTAGCCGGCGTTGCGGGTGAGCGCCTGGCGCACCGACAGGAACGGCTCGACGGCCAGCTCCTGTAGGACGACACCCATGCGCTCGCGCAACTGCCGGCTGGTGGCGGAGTCCGCGGGGTCGTACCCGAGCACCTCGACTCTGCCCCGGTCGCGCTTGCGGAAACCTTCGAGGATCTCGATGGTGGTGGTCTTGCCGGCACCGTTCGGACCGAGCAGGGCGAAGACCTCACCCTTGTTGCACCTCGAAGGCGACGTCGTTCACTGCGTCGAGGTCGCCGTAGCGCTTGCTCAGGTGCTCAACCGAGACTGCCACCACACGATGCGACCTCCCTGGGGCACCCACCGAGATGCGCTACCAGCACACCACGACCCTATCGTGGGCGCGCACCAGGGCGGTGAGACTACCGAGTCAACCTACCTCCGCACCACGTAGCCCGACCTTGGTAGAGCCAATAGCATCACGGAGCGCCGCTGAGACGTCTCGGCGCGACCACAGGGGTTGTGACTCATGAACGCATTCTTTGCAGAGATCCGCCACACCGTCATTCCTGAGCGAGACAGCCCGCACGGTCCGCTGGCACCACTGCTCCTGGTCTTGACCGTGGTCACCGGATTGGTCGACTCGTTCAGCTACCTGGAGCTCGGCCACGTATTCGTGGCCAACATGACGGGGAACGTCGTGTTCCTGGCCTTCGCCTTGGTGGGCGCCCGGGGGTTCTCCATCCCCGCCTCGATCGCCGCCCTGTGCGCGTTCGGCGTCGGTGCCGGGATCGGCGGTCGTGTGTCCTCGAAGCTGGCACCGGATCGAGCCCGCTTGTTGAGCGCCTGCGCCATGATCCAGACCCTCTTCGTGGCGGCCTCGGTAGTCCTGGCGGCCCTGAGCGCGAACTCCGTGACGGCGGGGTTTCGCTACGGCTTGATCGTCGTCCTGGGCCTCTCCATGGGGATCCAGAACGCCGCGGCCCGCAAGCTGGCGGTGCCCGACCTCACCACCACGGTGCTCACCATGACCATCACCGGGATCACCGCCGACGGGCCACTGGCGGGGAGAACCGGAGCCAGGACGGGCCCTCGTGGGCTCACGGTGGTGACGATGTTCGCCGGCGCCGTCGTGGGAGCGCTGTTCATCGTGCACTCCCAGAAGGTCGTCCCCCTCGCCATCGCCCTGATCACGGTGGCTGTGGTCAGCGCCACTACCCGCGCGCTCGGAGCCGCCCACCCCACCTGGCCCACGTCGATGCCTGACGACGACGTCGGGCATAGCCGTGTGCAGCCGGGCTGGCCCGTCTCAGTCCGGGGCCGGTGGTACCGGCCGGTTGGTGCGGGGCCGGGTGATCTCGAAGAACCCGGGCTCCTGGGCGATCACCTGGACGGCGTCCCACAGCCCGAGCGCGGCCTCGCCGACCGGCGCCGGGGCCATAACCGGGCCCTTGAACCCGTAGGGCGGTTCGGCCCCCACGACGATGGTCGGCGTCTGGGTCTTGGGCCCACCGAAGGCGTAGGCGACCTGCATGGCCTCCATGATGGGTGCGTCCCACTTGTCGTCGTGAGCGGCGTCGAGCAGATCGGGGTCCAGGCCACACGCCGCTACGCACTGGCTCAGGATGGTGTCGTCGCGCAAGGAACCATCGACGAAGAAGCGACGACCCCACTCGGTGTAGAGCGCATCGACGGCCCCTTCACCCACTTGGGCCCGGGCGGCCTCGAAGACCCGAAGCATTCGGTGCGAGGTGGCATGCCCGGCGAGGGCCACCTCGCGCAGATGCTCGGGGACGGTGGGGGCCACGCCGTAGTCGTCGCGGATCTCGAGGCAGTACGACCGCCACAGGACCCTGAGGTCACGTTGCGGTGCGACCTCTTTGACCCACAGCGACGTGATCCATGCCCATGGGCAACTGGGATCCACGAACACTTCCACGTCGGTCACAGCACCAGGCTATACGGACTGCTACGCAGTCGACCATGGCGGACCGGGGTCCGGTACCGGTGCCCCCGGGCCGCTCTGTCGGGCGCGGGCACGGGCGCTGGCGTCACCGGGGGTCGAGGGGAAAGGGACCGAAAAGAGGACGAACGTTGAGCGTCGGCGCGGTGATCTTCGACTATTACGGGACACTGACGGTGAGTGCCTCGGCGTCGGCGCGCCGATCCGGGGTCGGCCGCGTGGCGAGGGCTCTGGGGATACCGCCAGACGTGCTGTTCGACACCATCTCGTCGACGTTCACGGAGCGAGCCACGGGACAGTGCGGTGACATGCTCGCCACCATGACCTGGCTCGCCCGTCGCTGTGGGTACCAGCCTTCTGACGCGCAGCTGGCCAAGGCTTGTGCCGAGCGCACCGAGACAGAAGGTGTCTATGCCCGCATGGTGCGCGACGACGCCGTCGCTACACTCTGCGCGCTGCGCCAGCGAGGGCTGCGCGTGGGCGTGGTGAGCGACTGCACGCACGAACTCCCGGACTTGTGGCCGAGCCTGCCGGTCGCGCCCTTGGTCGATGCCACGGTGTTCTCCGTCCTGATCGGACAGCGCAAGCCCCACCCCTCGCTGTATCTGACCGTGTGCGAGGATCTCGAGGTTGCTCCGCCCGACGCCATCTACGTCGGCGACGGCGGCAGCAACGAGCTGACCGGGGCGAGGGCAGTGGGGATCCCGGCGCTTCGCCTCGTCGCCGAGGATGCGGCCGACGCGCTGGTGTACGACGCAGAACCCGACTGGACCGGGCCGGTGATCCACAGCCTCACGGCACTGACGTCCGGCTTGCTCGGCACCGAATCGTGACGCCGCGACCCAAACGCTACGAAGAAGTCGGGTAGCTTCACAGCCATGGCGCCATGGCAGGGTTGATCCTCGACCCCCAGCAGCGTGCGCTTCGTCGAGCTGAACCTCAGAGGAGACATGATGATTGGTGAGAAAGTCAAGCAATACCAGAACAAGAACACCGACCTGGGCGTGTTACAGGGCAAGATCGAGGAGTACCTGAAATCGGACGGATTCACCACTTCGACTTCGGCGCCCAGTGCGCACGGGACGGTCCTCCAAGCCAAGAAAGGTGGCTTCCTTCGTGGCGTGGTGGACGCAGATCGAGCCTTGACCATCGTCATCTCCGGTGACCCGAACGACTTCACCGTGCGGATCGGCATCGGCAAGTGGCTGCAGCACCTGGGCGTGGCAGCCCTCGAGACCCTGTTGCTTTCGGACCTCTTCCTCGTCGTCGACGTGGGCGAGACGGCGTGGAACCTCGAGATCGAGGACAAGCTCGTCAAGCAGATCGAGTCATTCGTCGGCTAGCGACAACTCGTGACGCTGCCGTTCAAGGCTCGCGACCTGCCGGGCAGGATCACCACCGGCGCCTATATCCTCCACGCCGGCACGCAGAAATGGCACGCCGACGAGGCGCGGGCGGCGGCCGTTCACGGTATGGCCGCCTCCGCTTTCCCGTTCCTGCGAGGAATCGCCCCGACGCGCTTCGTGCGGCTGCTCGCCGCGGGCGAGATGGCGACCGGTGCCACCCTGCTCTCGCCCTTCGTTCCCACAGGCGTCGCCGGCGCCGCGCTGAGCGCCTTCTCCGGCGCCTTGCTGACGATGTACGCGCGCCTTCCTGCCATGCGCCAGCCCGGCAGCATCTGGCCGAGCCCGGCCGGCACGGCGGTCAGCAAGGACGTGTGGATGTTCGGGATCGGTCTGGGCTTCATGGCCGACGCATGCACCAGGCGGGCGGTTGGCCGCCGGGCCCGCACGTGACCGACGGTCGCACCTCGAGCGCCGCCGCGAAACGCCTGAGGGCCGGTTACCCGGTTTCGAGAGGGGTCAGGCCGGGCCGCGGGCCCGCGTCCCGCTCGAATCACCGTCGTGCCGTGGGGGGCCCGTCGCCACTTCAGGCGCAAGGGGAAGCTCCTTGCTCTCCAACGGGGTGGCCTCGACGGAGGACACGAGGGGGACAGATCCAGGAACTGCGGACAAAAGAGCGTCGTAGATAGACCGTCCCGATGCCACTAGTCCCGTCACGACCTGGCCGACGCCCTCGGCACCATTGACGACACTCAGATTGGAGCCACTGAGGCCCTCGGCGAGCGACGCCACGATGGTGGGCATCATCTCGACCATCTTCGACGCCACGATCCGCTCCAGATTGCCCCCGGCCGAGCGCGTCGGCCTGGGCTCTCATGGCGTCGCGTTGTGCTTGAGCCAGCTTGACCGTCTTGTAGGCCTCGGCATCGGCCGGCTTCTGCACCTCGGCCACGAGCTCCGCTTCGCGCTTGGCGGCCTGCTTGGCGGCCAGGGCAGCCTGCTCTTCGGTGACTCTCTGCGCGGCCTTGGCTTGGGACAGAGGCCCGGCTTGATCAGCCTCTGCCTGGGCGGCTTGTACCTCGGCCCGAGCACCCGCCTGCTTGATCTCGGAATCCCGGGTGAACCCAGCTTTCTGAGCGTTGGCCTCCTGCTCTCGTTCGGTTGCAGCCTGGTCGGCTTGAGCTTGTGCGATCCGGGCGTTCTTCTCTACCTCGGCAATGTGGGGTGCGGCGAGGTTCTTGATGTACCCCGAGGGATCTCCCACCTCCTGGATCTGAAAGGCGTCGACGACCAGTCCCAGCTTCTCCATCTCGTCGGACGACGCCGACTTGACCTCCTGCGCCAGGCTGTTGCGGTCCGTGATGATCTTCTCCACGGTGAGGCTGCCGACGATCGAGCGCAGGTGACCAGCCAGGATCTGGCCCACGAGCGACTCCATCTGATCCTGCTGGTCCAAGAACCGCCGGGCGGCGTTGGCAATCGACTGGAAGTCATCGGCCACCTTGAACACGGCGACCGCCTGGACTGTCAGTGGTATGCCCTGGCCGGTCACGCAGCTCTCTTCGAGCTCTGCCTCGTACAGGTCGAGCGACAGGATCCGAGCCCGCGATCGCCAGGGAGCAACAAATGTGCCGTGACCGGTGACGATGCGGAACTGCGCGCCATCGGCACCGCCTTTGGCTCCCGAAATGACAAGCGCTTGGTTGGGCTCAGGGATCCTGTAGAAGAACATGGTGTCGTACCCTTCGTTGATCAGAGGAGGTCAGTACCCCGCGGCCGTGACCAAGACCGTGCGGGGGCCCGTCTGCTCGACCACCACAGCACGGGCGTTCTTGGTCAGGGCCTCATTGCCTTGTGTATAGGCCGTGAACGCTTCGGAGCCACCTCGGACACTCAAGATGACTTCTCCGGATCCATCGGTCGGTATCGGAATCGACACACGCCCCACCATTCCGGTCAGGTCGTCGTCGATCATCGAAGTGCCGAACTCCCTACTGTCATGTCCGAATTGTATGCACAGGACCACGGATTCAGACCTCGACATCGATCGTATCCGGCGTTTCCAGGATTCGTACCGCACCAGGCCTTCCGATCCGATCCGGCTCCTCGTGCGCGCGGGATTTGGTTCCGTGGCCGTCCCCCGAGTCGTGGGGCACACCATTTGGTCGGTTTCGGCGGACGTGACCCCTCACCGCCCAGACCGTGCGCACCGACCCAGTGCCCGTCTCGAAACTCGGCCCGGGCCACAGGTGCGTCTTCTTTGATCCAAGTCCCGCGGGGCAGGCGGCGCGGGATGGCCTGCTCCAGGAGAGCCGAGGGGAGAGCCGAGGGCAGAGCCGAGGAGGGCCGAGGGGGGCCAAGGAGAGAGCCGAGGAGCGTTTGTAACGCGTTTGCAAACTCGCCTCCCCTGGTGCGGCGTCGGTCCGGGGTTCATGATGATGGCGGTGCCCCCACTTCGCTCCCACGGAGTCCATCGCCAGTGGTTCGCCGATGCGCGCGATGAGGGACGACGCATGGAGGTCTCCTGGCACGCCGACGAGGGACTGGTCATCGTCAGTCTCTGGCACGGCTCGATATGCCGGGCAACGTTCCGACTGCCCGTCGATCAAGCTCCTGCGCTCATCCAGACCCTCGCCGATGCGCTGGGCAATGCCGTACCGAGCACGCCGCCGCCCCCCCGCCGGCTCGGCCCACCTCGCTGCTCGAAAGGGGACGCGACAACCTGCGCAAGCACGTGGCCGAGATCATCGAGCTCGAGGGGCACTGAGGTCGCAGTCGCGCACCGATTGGTCGTCGCGTGGACGGCGTGGCGCGAGGGATACTGAAGCATGGACGGAATCTCGACACGCGAGCCCTACTACCGCGACAACCTTGCGCTCATCCACCACCGGGGGTTCGGATTCCATGCCGACGCCTGCGCTCCGGGGATCCTCGACCTCTTGGCCCCCGTGCTCGGCCGCGACGGCCTCGTGGTCGAGCTCGGTTGTGGCAGCGGCCTGCTGACGCAGCATCTGGTGGAAGCCGGTCACAACGTGGTCGCCACCGACGCTTCGGAGGCAATGCTCGACCTGGCACGCCAACACGCACCCAATGCACGGGACATCCGCAAGCTCTGCCTCCCCGACGACGCTGTCCCGGCGGCCGACGCCATTGTCTCTGTGGGCCACGTGCTGTGCTACCTCGACGACGACGCGGCAGTCGACCGAGCCCTCGTGGCCATCGCCGGCGCCCTTCGCCCCGGCGGCATCGTGGCCATCGACCTGTGCGACCTGGCCTGGGGCCGCGCCCGGCGCCAGGCCCCCGCCCAGGTCTGGCGAGACGACCAGTGGGTCCTCGTGACCGAATTCTCGGTCCCGTCGCCAAGTCGGTTCGTCCGAACGATGACGACCTTCGTCCGCAACGAAGACGGCTCGTGGCGCCGCGACGACGAGACCCACGACAACGTCCTGGTCGACACCACGCGCGTCCCGACGCTCCTGGGCGAGCACGGCGTCCAGGCATCGATCGTGCCTTCGTTCGGCACCGAGGAGCTGCCCGTCGGCCTCGTGGCGGTAGTGGGGCGGCGGTCAGGATGAGAGCCTTGTGGTGGTCGCACTAGCGCCGCCTTCGCTGGTGAGGCACGATCGCAGCGTGCGAATCCTCTCACTGTTGCCTTCGGCCACCGAGATCGTCTACGCCCTCGGTTTGGAGGAGGATCTGGTGGGAGTCACCCACGAATGCGACTGGCCTCCCGCCGCCCGCACCAAACGACCGGTGTCGTTCTCCTCGCTTCCTCCCGCGGCCGAGCCTGCCGAAGTGGACCGGCTGGTCAGCGCGAGCATCAACGGGGGCGACCCCATCTACCGACTGGACAACGACGCCGTCCGGGAGCTTCGCCCCGATCTCGTGCTCACCCAGGACCTGTGTGCGGTGTGCGCCGTGCCATCGGGACACGTCAACGAGGCACTCGAGCTCCTCGGGTGTCGCGCCGAGGTCGTCTCGATGGACCCGAGCTCACTCGGGGAAGTGCTCGCCTGCATCCTCGAGGTGGGTGCCGTGACCGGGACCCAGAGCACGGCCACGGCACTCGTCGACGGCCTTCGCCACAGGTTGCAGGCGGTCACAGACAGCGTGGCCGGGCGCCAGACCCCCCGGACGTTCGCACTGGAGTGGTCCGATCCGCCCTTCAACGCGGGACACTGGGTGCCCGAGATGATCGAGCTGGCGGGGGGCGAGGCGGTCCTCGCCAGTCGGGGCACACCCTCGGTGCGGGTCACGTGGCCGGACATCGCGGCGGCGTCGGCCGAGGTCGTCGTCTTCATGCCGTGCGGGTACGACCTGGAGGGAGCGGTGTCCGAAGCTGCTTCGCTCCTCGAACGCGCCGAATTGGTGGGAACGAAGGCGTTCTTCGCCGTCGACGCCAGTTCGTACTTCTCGCGTCCGGGCCCGCGTCTCGTCGATGGTGTGGAGATCCTCGCCTCTGCTCTTCATCCCGGGGCGGTGCCCGAGAGCCCCCCGGGTACCGTGCGTCGTCTTCGCTAGCAAGGCCGTGGGAAGGAGGCAGAGATGACAGTCGGAACGCTCGCGTACGACCCGTTCGACCCCGAGCTGTGGCGCGACCCGTACCCGACCTACGAGCGCCTGCGCCAAGAGGACCCGGTCCACTACGTGGAGGAGCGCGGGTTCTGGGTACTGTCGCGCTTCGCGGATGTTATGGCGGCCACCTGCGACACCGAGACCTTCTCCTCGGCCCATGGCCTTACCTTCGAAGAGGACGAGATCAGCAAGCTCGGGCTCATGCCCACCTTGGTCATGATGGACCGTCCTCGACACACGCTCTACCGTCGACTGGTCAACTCCATGTTCACCCCGCGGGCCGTGGCCGAGCGCGAAGACGCGGTGCGTGTCTTCACCCGGTCGCGCCTGGAGCACATCGTCGAGATGGGCCAGGCCGACTTCGTCGCCGAGGTCGCCTCGTCGCTACCTTCTTTCGTGGTTGCCGACTATCTCGGTGTCCCCGAGGCCGACCGCTCTGCCTTCGGCAACTGGAGCAGTGCCATCGTCCAGGCCAACGCCAGCGGGAACGTGCTGTCAGCGGGCCAGGCGGTCGGAGAGCTCTACGAGTACTTCACCGGGCTGGCCGGGTTGAGAAAAGACCGCCCTGCCCACGACATGATCTCGGTGCTCCTCGACTCCGAGGTCGACGGACGTCCGGTGAACATCGAGGAGATCCTGGGCTTCTGCTTCGTCATGATCGCCGGTGGGAACGACACCGCCTCGGGCCTCATCGGGGGTACCGCCGCCCTCCTCAGCGAGCACCCCGACCAGCGCCGCCTTCTCGCCACTGATGCCAAGCGGGTACCGGGAGCGGTAGAGGAGCTCTTGCGATACCTCTCCCCTGTGCAAGGGCTGTCACGTACCTCGATGACACAGGTCACCGTTGGGCCCCCCGAGCGTCGCGTCACCATCCCGGCGGCGGCCAAGGTGCACCTCCTGTTCGCCTCGGCGAACCGGGACCCCCGGGAGTTCGGCCCCGACGCCGGAGGGCTGGATGTCACCCGCACCATGGCGCGCACGCTGGCCTTCAGCTCCGGGCCGCACCACTGCCTCGGCGCAGCCGCGGCGCGCCTCGAGGGTCGCGTGGTGATCGAGGAGCTGTTGCGCGCCATGCCCGAATTCGTGGTCGACGGCGCCGCCGGTCGCTACGCCCCCGGGCCCTTCACTCGCCGCTTCGAGTACCTTCCCATCCGGGCCGAGCCCTGATCCACGCCACCTGCTCAGGTCCCGAAGACGAAGTCCTCGATGAGGGCGGCGAGCTCGAGGGGCGTGTCGCCTTGCAGGCTGTGTCCGGCCTCCTCCACGTGGACGACCCGGGCCGATGGCAGGCGCCTCCGCAACTCCTCCTCGTCCTCGTTGCCGAGCACGGAGTCGGGCCGCATGCCCCGGGCCAGCAGGAGCGGCACCGTGATCGACGACACGGATTCCCACAGTCCGTCAGAGAGGGCTTCGCTCCTCTCGGCCCCGCCCGAGCCGCTCGCCTGAACCGGGAATCGATGTCGAGCCCACCGCCACACCCACGTCCCGTCCTCCTGCTGCTCGGCGTTGTGCAAGATGCCCCGTCGCAGAGACGACGGAGACCGGGTGGGGTTGAACCGAGTGGTCAGCTCCATCAACTCGTCGAGGCTGGCGAAGCTGGGAGGGCCGTTGATGAAGTCGGTGATGTGCTTGGCCCGTGCTCCTTTGATCCCGGGCAAGACGTCCACCAGGATCACCTTTCGCACCAGCTCGGGTGCCTCCCTGGTCAACGCGATGGTCGTCAGCCCCCCCAGCGACATACCCACCACGGCCTGCGCCGCGGGTGCAAGGTGACGAACTGCGGTGGCAACGTCGACGGCGTTGCCCTGCAGGTTCAACTGTCCTTCGGGTCGCTCCCCTGGGCCGTCCGAATGGCCGTGCCCAGGGAGGTCGATCGCCACCAGCGGACGATCGAGGGCCATGGCAACGGTGTCCCATGTATGGGCATTCTGGGCACCCCCGTGCAAGAGCACGAGTTCAGGTTCGCCGTCCTTCCATACCAGGGCGCTCAGCTTGCGCCCGCCATCCACCTCGACCGAGACCCGCCGCACGACCGGAGGGCCGTCGAAGGCCAAGCCGTACTCCTCGGCGTTCTCGTGGAACAAGCCGAACTCGTCGTAGTCGAATCGATCGACCATCAGCGAACCCTCTGCTCCCGCCGGTCGCCACCCGCCACCGAGGCGAGCAGGTCCGCGACCAGATCGGGACGGCTCAGAAAGGGCGAATGCCCGGTGGGCCACTCCACGACGTGGTCTGCCCGGCGCGCCAGGATCCGCTGCAGATCGGGGTGGACGATGTTGTCGAGGGTGCACACGGCATAGGTCGACGGCCTGTGCCGCCAGGCCACGGCGCCTGGTGTCTGCGACAAGTTCGCCATGGGGAATCGACCGAGCCGGGCTACTGCCCAATCAGCGACCTCGTCGCTACAGTCGTTGTAGAACAGGATCCGAGCGCCCTCGGAGTCGATCGTGCTGGTCCCATCGGGGGCCACGTGGGTGTGGGCCAGGGCATCCGGTCGGTCCGAATGGTCGTGAGCGGCGGCCTCGGATTCCGCAATCGCAGCGCTCATGGCCGACTCGCCGCCGTCGAGGTTGAACGAGGCGAGATAGACCAGATCCGACGCCCCGGGATGGATGCCGGCCTCCGTGATGACCACACCGCCGTAGGAATGCCCGACGAGGACGACGGGCTCATTCAGTCCGTCCAGCGCGCGCCGAACCCGTTCGGCATCACCGTGGAGGTCGCTCAGCACACCCCTGTCGTCGCCGCGCCCAGGGAGGTCGATCGCCACTGCCGGGATGCCGCGCTCGGCAAGGGCAGCAACCGCCGGCTCCCAGCACCACGCCCCGTGCCAGGCCCCGTGCACGAGGAGGACCGGTTTCGCGCCCATGGGCTCATCTTGCCAGGGAGCCGGGCCAGACGTATCGGGGATGATGGGTGGGGAGGATTTGCGAGATGACGGGCAATGCTCTGAGCGACGAGGAGGTGGACCGCTTCGTCGAAGAGGGGTTCGTGCACCTCGAACACGTGGTCCCGCCAGACGTTGTTGCCGCCGGAGCGAAGGTCCTGTGGGCGGATATGGGACTGAGCCCCGATGACCCCTCCACGTGGACGCAGCCCGTCGTCAGGCTTTTGCCTTCCGATGCTCGGCCCTTCAAGGCCGCATTCGACAGTCCCCGCTTATCTGGGGCATTCGACCAGCTCGTCGGCGTCGGCCGCTGGTTACCGCGACCAGATCTCGGCCTCTTTGTCGTCCGGTTCCCGCATCGCATGGACCCCGGAGACACCGGTTGGCACATCGACAGCAGCTTTCCTCCCGAAGGTAGCTCCACCAAGGACTACAGCCGGTGGAAGGTGAACGTCTCCTCCCGCGAGCGCGCCCTGCTGATGCTGTTCCTCTTCTCCGACGTAGGGGCCGATGACGCTCCCACCAGGATCAGGATCGGCTCGCACCTCGACGTACCGTCCGTATTGCTTGGGGCCGGGCCCGACGGCATGACCGGGGCGCGGGCGTCTGCTCTCAGCGCCGAAGCGTCGGCGTCACGACACAGCGCTCTGGCCACGGGAAGTGCCGGCGACGTCTACCTTTGCCATCCGTTCCTGGTGCATGGGGCGCAGCCCATCCGGGGAGCAGTCCCACGCGTGATGGCGCAACCTCCGCTGGCCACCAGGGAGCCGTTCGACCTGGACCGCCCCGACGGGACCTACGCGCCGGTCGAAACCGCCATCCGCGGCGCCCTGTAGGAGACTCCCGGGCCGGCTGCCTCCGACGGTGCGGAGGTCGAGTGTGGTGGTGTGGTGACCATCGCCAGGTGCAGACTTCGGTTGTGAGATTGACCCGAGCCATGGCCCTGTCGGCGGCCTGTGCGGCTTGTGCGGCCTGCGCCACGGCGTTGTCGGCCTGCACCGGGTCGGGCGGTAGCCCCACACGAGGTGGCACGGTGGCTGTCCTGGCGCCCGTGCACCCGGTGAGCGCCGGGGTGTTGGCCGCCGATGTTGCGGTCGTGAGCAAGAGGCTCGAGGTGATCGGCCAGTCCTCTGATACGGCGTCGGTGCGCGGTACCACGGTGGTCGTCACCGGAGCCCGCTTGAAGGTTCCGGCGGCCGACCTGGCCCGAAGCGGTCACCTCTATCTGCGGACGGTTCTGTGCGGTGCGCCCGCCTACCAACCACCCGTCAACGGCACCTCGCCCCCGACGGGCCCCCTACCGGGTTGCGGCCAGTACGCGACGACAGCGGCCCATCTCTCGGTGCAGACGAACATCCAACAGCCCGCCGACAACATTGCGCCGGATCCTGCCTTGGCTCCGTACCGTTCGACTCAGCGCGACGATCCGAACCAGACCGTGCTGCTCGGCGCCGACCCCGCCGCGGGTGCACAGCAATATCCCCGCTTCGTCCTGGCCCGAGCCTCGAACCGTGCTGCTACGGCCATCGCCTCCGCGTCGGCCACCTTCGACAGATCGATCGACCAGTGGGCGGTGTCCTATACCCTCACCTCGTCGGGCTCACGGGCCTGGGACCAGGTGGCGCGCTCGAATTTCCACCAGTTCGTGGCTTTCGATCTCGATGGCCTCGTCGAGACGGCACCGCTCATCCAACCTGGCGAGTCGGTGTTCACGTCGTTCGATGGGAGGGGCGAGATCAGCGGGAACTTCACCGCCGTCTCGGCCAGGGCGTTAGCCGCCGTGCTGGCCTCCGGTCCCTTGGCCGAGCCCTTGCACGCCGTCACCGTCACGCCGTAAGGGCGGAGGGCGGCGGGATGACCCCGGCGCCGGCCACGAGGCACTGGGCGCGGAGGGAGGGGTTGGCCGGCGCCGGCAGCGTGGGGGGGTGGAGGAACGCGGGCGACTTGAGGTCGACCATGTCCAGGAGATTGGAAGCATGGGCGTCGCGCCTCGTGAGGGCGGGAAGGTTCCACTTGGTCTCCACCAGCTTCAAGATGGAGGCGTGGTCCGACACGACGTGTGACACGTAGTCGGGCCGGGCGTAGGGACTGACAACACCCATAGGGACGCGGAAGCCGTAGCGGTCATATCCCCCCGGCTGGTCGGGTGGGACGGTGATCTCCGGAGCAACGTCGTCGGGGGGGATCGCCGGTGGGGGTGGCACGTGATCGAAATACCCGCCGTGCTCGTCGTAGTTCCAGATGAACAACACCTTTCCCCATAAGGGAGACGCCATCAGCGCGTTGACGACCTGGGCGAGGAAGACCTCTCCATACTGGATGTCCTGTGGGTTCTCCTCCGAATCCTGATCGAAGTTGGGATCGATCAGGGCGAAGCTCGGAAGGGTGCCCTTGCGGGCGTCGGTGAAGAACTGGTCGACCCCTACCAGGTTCGATTGCAGGGAGGGCTCTCGGGCCAAAGGGAGGTACATGGCGAGGGTCGGCAGCGAAGCGTGGTAGTCGCGCCAGGAGATCCCGTGTTTGGACAGTTCCTGGAAGATGACGCCTCGCGGCGGCACGTCGCTCGGAAGGCTGTCGGCCACGATGCCCAGGGCCGTGCCGGAGATGAGGAAACGACGGTTTGGGAACGTTTGCGCCATCACCGAGCAGAAGTAGCGGTCGTTGATGGGGAAGGTCTTGGCCAGTCCATAGGTGAAAGGCAGATCGGTGGCGTCGAAGTAGCCCATCGACACCGGGCCACCGGCGTTGTCGGCGAAGCCCTGACAGGTGCCGCCGTCATAGGACAGATGGGCGGCATCCCAGGAGTTCGAAGGTGCGTTGACGAGCTGACACGGGGTTGGCATGTGGAAGGCCCGCAGGACCTGGCCCCCGTAAGGGTTGGTCGCAGTCGGATTTCCTCGAGGATCAAGCGTGAAGCCGTCGCCTCGGCCCAGCATTCCCAGGATGTTGTCGAACGAATGGTTCTCGAGCATGAGCACCACGATGTGTTCGATCTCCGGGATCGTGTCCGTCCCCGCTGCCAACCTCGGATAGGGCCGCGACCCTACGGCGTTCACTCCCGGGGACGTGACACGGCGCGTCCGACTGGCGGGGCTACAAGCGTCCAACCCCAGCGCGGCGGCACCGGCCAGTGCCCCGCCCAGCAACGCTCGTCGGTGAAGCACGTGGCCGGTGTCCCTGGCCCCTGGTTCCATGGCCCGTCACCGTAGTGCGCACCGACGGGTCACGATGAGCCTGCGGTACCGAACAATGCAGGTGACGGGCGTCGTCAGACGTGTCCGTGACAGGATCGCACGGTGACGCCGCGACATCCGACCATCATCCACGAGCGCAACGAGCTGAGCCGCGCCGGGAAGAATCCCACGGTGATCTGCCGGATGCCGTCGGGGTGGGCCGTGATGGGGGACCACCAATTCCTGGCGGGCTATTCGCTCTTGCTCGCTGATCCCGTCGTCGTCGATCTCCACGACCTTGGCCGTGAAGCCCGGCAGCGCTTCTTGCTGGACATGTCACTGCTCGGTGAGGCAGTCCTGGCCTGTACGGCCGCGTACCGAATCAACTACGAGATCCTGGGCAACAGCGCCCCTGCCCTGCACGCCCATGTGTGGCCCAGATTCCTCGACGAGCCCGACGAATTCCGGAGCAGCCCGGTGGGGCGCTACCCCGCTGAGAGGCAAAATTTCAGCGCCTTTCTCGTCGGAGGTCCATGGCGGCCTGCAATCGGCGCTTCGCCAGGCCCTCCTGCGCTACCTCGCCGAGTAGCCCGATGAGCTACCTCGCCCCTGCGAGTTGGAGGACCAGGAGTGCCGTGATGGCGGTCAGGCACGCCAGGTGGTCCCGGCAGATCGAGCGAGCCAAGCTGCGCTGGACAGGTAGCGGATCGCGACGGGCGCCGAGTCGGATCGCCCTCGGCACGACACGTCCGCCGGCGAGGGCTACGGCGCAGGTCACCAAGACGAGCGACACCCAGGCCACCCAACGGGGACCGCCATCGCCAACCACCTCGGCCACCGTGGAGGCCACCGTTGCCACCATCACCGCCGCCACCAATCGGTTCATGGGCCGTGAGTCCGTGGTCACGCGCTTGTAGTAGGCCGAGATCGACGCCAGTACCCGTTCGGGGACCTCGCTGTTCTCCTGGCGAAGCACCTGAACGTCGAACATGAGATCGAACCACAGGACCGCCAAGAGGAATCCCGCGCCCGCTGCTGCGAATGCCTGCATGGAAGCAGTCTCGCATGACGGGTGCGGACCATAGCGAAGCCCGTGAGCGTGCGGCCCCACGCTGTCGGTTCATGTGGTGGACAGCATCGGCCCTGGGTCGGAGTCGGCTGCCCGGTGTCATAATGCGCGATCAAACCAGGGAGGCGCCATGGCCATTCGATGCATCGTGACCGGGCAGAAAGCCGATGGGAAGTCCGTCATCGTGGCCGACAAACAGGTCGAGCCGATCTCGGTTTCGATCCTGCCGGGGACGGAGTTCCACCGCATGTGGGGTGCCGACTCACCCCCCACCCTCCCGACCGATGGCGAGCCCCCCAACCAGGACGGGTACTTCCCACCTCCGGGCGGGTACCGCTTCCTCTTCTTCACGCTAGGACCTGAGTCGGTGACCTTGCCCGAGGACCTCGACCTCGATGCCGCCCTGGTAGAGCTGGCCACCAAGTTGCCGGGACTGGGAGAGGCCATGGAGCCGGACAATCCGGGCATGCACACCACCGACACCGTCGATCTCGATCTCGTGGTCTCGGGTGAGGTGTGGCTCGAGCTCGACGACGGCGAAGAGGTCCACCTCCAGGCTGGTGACTGTGTCGTGCAGAACGGCACCCGCCACGTCTGGCACAACCGATCCTCGGAGCCGGCTCTCCTGTTCGTGACGCTTCTGGGTGCAACGCGGTCAGCTGGATAACGGTGTGCTCGTGCACACCGTCGTGCACCGGTAGTTACGAACAGCCGCTCGTCGTCCCGCAGCTCGTGCACAGGTAGCAGGAGCCCGCTCGTTGCATGACCATGCCGCACTGGTAGCACAGCGGGGCATTGCTCTGCTCTGCTCGCGCTGTCGCCGAGCCTGACGTCGACGATGTCGTCGTGGGCATCGTCGCGGCCCGGTCCAGCGTCCCCGAGGGCGGCACCGAGCTGACTCCGGAGTCCTCGACGAGGTCCTGCTCGGGCGTGGCGGCTTCCTCCACGCCAGGCAGGGTCGGCTGCATGCGCTCCGCCGTGGAAAGCACACCGAGCTCCTCGCGCTCGCTGATGGGCAGGTAGTCGACGGCCAGGCGACGGAAGATGTAGTCCACGAGGCTGGTGGCGATGCGCAGGTCCGGGTCGTCGGTGATACCCGCCGGCTCGAAGCGCATGCTCGTGTACTTGCGGACGTACGTGGCCAGCGGGACCCCGTGTTGCAACCCCAGGCTGACCGAGATCGAGAAGGCGTCCATGATCCCTGCCAGGGTCGAGCCCTGCTTGGACACCTTCATGAACACCTCGCCGGGCCGACCGTCGTCGTACTCACCGACGGTCACGTACCCTTCGCAGTCGGCTACTCGGAAGGCGAAAGTGCTGGACTTGCGACGCCGTGGCAGGCGTTCGCGCACTGCTCCGACGACCACCGTGTCACGCGACTGGCTCTGGGCCCGGGAGAGCGCCGTCTCGAGCTCGGCGATCTTGGCCGCAGCGGCGCGGTCCCGGGCTTCGGCCTCGGACCCCGGCGGGGCGAAGTCTCCCCCCTCCCCTACCGCGGCGGCCTTCTTGGTGGTGGAAAGAGGCTGGGCCACCTTGCAGTTGTCGCGGTAGATGGCGACGGCCTTGATCCCCATCCGCCACGCGTCGAGGTGCAGCTGCTCGATGTCCTCGACGGTCACGTCCTCGGGCAGGTTGACCGTGTTGTGGTTGACGATCCCATTGGCGACGAAGGCGTGGGTGTAGGGCACCGAGACGTCGTACACCTCGCGCTCCCCGGCACCGGCGACCGACTCCACCGGGCTGAAGTGGAGGTTGTCGTCGATCACCTGCTGCAGCCATGCAGGGAGGCTGACGCCGTCGATGCGCGCCACCCGCTCTATGGTCTCCCGGCTGACGCAGGTGATGCGGCGGTCAGCCAGGAAGCTGAACTCCGTCCTCAGCAGGACGCCGCGCTCGTTGCGGCGCCCGTAGGGAACGAGCGCGTAGAGCTCGGCCGGCGTGATTCCCGGCACGATGTCGGCGGTGTTGTGGTTCGTCCTCTTGACGCCCGCCGCCATGCGGGTCGCCGCTGTCCACTTGTGCGTCTCGAGGAATGGCACGAGCTCGACCATCGTCTTGGCGTGGATGCCCACGGCGTACACCTCGTCATCGATCTTGCCGTTGCGCCGGTTCAGCTTGCCGATCCGGCCGTGGACGATCCCCAGGTTCGTCAGGACCGCCTGCAGGTCGTCGAGGAGCTCCGGCGAGTCGAGGCAGATCGCCCACTTCGCGGTCGCTGAGTTGGAGACGTGGGCATAGGCATCGAGGGCCAACCCCTGAAGGAACGAGATCACCAGTTCCCTGGGGGAACGAAGCACGGCGTCGGGGATCCGCTTGACCGAGGCCCGTGCACCGCATCCCAGGTACTCGAGGAATTCCACGACCGTCTTCGAAGAAAGCTCCACGCTCGGGCAACGGTCCGAGGGCCGGCGGATCTTGGCCTCGATGTCGAAACATTGCCGTGCGGCTTCGGCGACCTCCTCGAGCACGGAATCATCGGAGTTCGTGATCATAACCGTCCAGGTCGAACGCGACGTGTGGCCCTCCGAGGCGTAGGCGCCCAGAAAGAACGCCAGTCCTTCCGTCATCTCTTCGGGGATGCGAACCGCCTTCTGCGAGCCATAGGAAGGGGTCGGAGAGAAGTCGTCGAAGCGGGCGGGGAGCTGCGACCACAGATCGTCGCCGTACTTCGTGGCTACGAAGTCGCCGGGCTCGATCTCGTCGAGCCGCTTCCAATCGAGGCCGGCCCTGCCGGCCGTAAGAACCCGGTGGTTCGGGGTCCCCGTGACGGCGTGACCGGAGCGGAGCACCGCTCGGCGCACCGGACGGACGCCTCCGTAATAGAACGCGTCGGTCTTTTGGATGCCTCCGATCGAGGCCACGGCGAGAATCTCGTCGCGGAAGCTGTCGGGGCTCTCGCCTTCGTGCAGGCCGCCAATACGGATCAGCCCGTCAGCAGTGGCGAGAAGGGTCTCACCGACGACGCATTTGCTGATGGCTCCGCTGATGAAGGGCTGGACGGCACCCATCATCCGGACGTGCCCGGTGTAGTGGATCGTGTTGTCACCCATCGAGCAGGCGAACACCGCCAGATGATCATCGGTCAGGTGGGGAGCTCCCACGATCGACTTGTGCTCGTCGATGTAGGAAATGATGTCGTCGACCTGTTCCGGCATGTAGCCGAGCCTGGCCAGTGCGCGGGGGACTGTCTGGTTGACGATGGACATCGTCCCGCCACCGACGAGCTTCTTGGTCTTTACCAGGCCGAGGTCGGGCTCGACGCCGGTGGTGTCGCAGTCGAGCATCAGGGCGATGGTGCCGGTCGGAGCCAGGACGCTGGCCTGGGAGTTGCGCACACCGAATTGCTCGCCGAGCTCGACAGCATCGTCCCAAGCCTCCTGAGCGGCGGAGAGCAGTTCCATCGGGACGAGCTCCTCGTCGATCTGAGCGACCTCGGCGCGGTGCATCTGCAGCACGTTGAGCATTGCCTCGCGGTCGGCGTGGAAACCCGCGAAGGGACCCATCCGTGACGCCGTTCGAGCAGACACGGCGTAGGCGTGACCCGTCATGAGGGCGGTGATCGATGCGGCCCAGGCGCGACCCTCGTCGGAGTCGTAGGGCAGACCCTGTGCCATGAGCAGCGCACCGAGATTGGCGAAGCCGAGACCGAGCTCGCGATAACGGCGTGAGTTCTCGGCGATATTCTCCGTGGGGTAGTCAGCGTTGCCGACCAGGATCTCTTGCGCCGTGAACACGACGTCGACGGTGGCGTTGAAGCTCTCTGTGTCGAAGCTGTCGTCGTCGCGCAGGTACTTGAGCAGGTTGATCGACGCCAGATTGCAGGCGCTGTTGTCGATGTGCATGTACTCGCTGTTGTGGACGATGACCCCCGTCGTGTCACTGGTCGCTACCGCAAAGTTGTGAACTCCCGCCACCTCGAGGTCGTACACGGGGACCTCGCGTCCCAACCGGAGTGGACTGACAGCCAAGATCCGCTCAGCGCCCTGTAGCCCGTGGAGCATCGTTCCGGGCACGAGCCAACGCGCATGGACGAACTCGCCATTGGACGTCAAGAAGGGATGCTCAGGTGTGCATTGCAACCGACCTCGGTCCGTGGTGACTTCCACGAGTTCGGACGTGTAGCCCGCGACCCACGCCTTGACCGCCTCGGGCAAGACCAGCTCGCTGTGGACAAGATCGAAGGCGACGATATTCGGCAACTCCTCACCAAGCTCGCAACGAAGAGCCAACTCCGAGATCGGGAGGCGTCCTTCGGCGGTGACGACTTCCGTCTCGCCAACAAAGCAGCACGGGTTACTTCCGTTGATCCTCCCAGCATTTGGCGCCGTGTGCCAGCGGTTGATCGTGGTGTCGAACTGCATCCCGGGGTCCGCGCATTCCCAGGCGGCGTGGGCGATCTGGCGGAACAGGTCGCGCGCCTTGATGACGCGGACCGCCGAGCCGTCTGTGCGGGCGGTAAGGGCCCAATCGGCGTCGTCGAGGACGGCCTGCATGAACTCGTCGGTCACGCGCACCGAGTTGTTGGCGTTCTGGTACTGAATGGAGAACGAGTCGGATCCGTCGAGGTCCATGTCGAACCCGCCGTCGCGAAGGACGCGCGCCTTACGCTCTTCGAGTGCCTTGCACCAGATGAAGTCCTCGATGTCAGGGTGATCGTCGTTGAGGATGACCATCTTGGCGGCCCGACGGGTCTTGCCACCCGACTTGATCGTTCCCGCCGAGGCGTCCGCTCCACGCATGAACGACACCGGGCCCGAAGCCGTCCCGCCTCCTTGGAGCCTTTCGACCGAGGCCCTGATGCTCGACAGGTTCACCCCGGCGCCCGATCCACCTTTGAAGATGATCCCTTCTTCTCGGTACCAGTTGAGGATCGAGTCCATCGAGTCGTCGACGGCAAGGATGAAGCAGTTGTGTACTCGAAGACCGTCACTCAGGTACTCGCCGCTCTCGGTCTGGATGTCGTAGACGTCCATCTCTTCGAGATCTTCGACGCCATCGATTTGGAGTCGCTTGGTCGATTGGAGACGATGCCCTTCTAAGAGCAAGCTGGCCTCAAGTTTTTGGGCTTTGGTGGAATCAATGAATCCAATCTCCTCTGCGAACGCCGCACGATCACCAAGCGTTCTGATCGAGAGTGCCCAGCAACCATGGCGATTCTCTCTCTTGTCGGCCTTGAAACGGACACGGGAGAAGATTCCAAAACGGGAGAGCAGAGACTGGACCCCCCTGACGATCCCCTCTGAGATCATGTCCATACCGATCGAAGCACCACGTTCCTTGACCGTGACGTATCCCTCAGCTTGGAACAGGCTGCGAAGGTAGGCGGCTACAACAGGAAGTGGCGCGGTGTAGAGCCGTACCGGCACGGCCATGTCGGTCCCGCGCGCCCGTAACCCCCACTTCTCAACGAACGGCTCGAGGCCGACGCCGTAAAGACGGTTGCGCCGACAATCGAGTGATTCGTCCTGGGTGACGACCAGGCGCTCGTGGGGGTGCGCCTCGGGAAAGACGGTGTCGATTGCCGCCAATACCCACGCGCGCTCCGCGTCCGTCACGGTCATGGCCTCGATCGTCAGGGACCGGTTGGTTCCGGTGTACTGGCCCACGAACCCATCCGATTGAAGCCACCCGGCGAGAGCGGCTTCGGCGACGTCCTGGGATCGAATCTCACCGGTCCCGAAAGAGTCGACACGGCACCATTGAAGTGTGTCGCCGGGGCGAAGCTCGCCGGCGGCGACGAATCTGCCGTAGTTCTCGTCACTGCACTTCCACACCAGGTGGTCAGCGGTGACCTCCAGCTCGTGGCCGGCCTTGGTATGGATACGCAGGACCTTCTTCTTCCCGTTGTGCTTGACCGCTACAACCCGCGTCAAACCGAACGCGTCGAAGACCTTCGCCCCCACGGCGTTGTCCTCGACAAGCCGGCCGATGGGCACGAGGCCTTCGGGTGTGCTCACCAGGGAGTGGTACGGCTGGCAAGCGCTTCCCTGCTGCGGCACTCCCTCGACACCGATGTTGAACCACACTGGAGAGTTGAAGGCGGCGCGTTGGTTCACGATGATGTGCTTGAGCTCGTGGCGGAAGGTCTCGGCCTCGCCGTCGTCCGCGAAGTAGCCGTCCTTGATGCCCCAGGCCGTGATGGTGTCCACCACGCGGTCGGCCACCTGCTTCAGAGAGGTCTCTCGCTCCGCGGTGCCGGGCGTCCCGCGAAAGTACTTCTGGGCCAGGATGTTGGTGGCGTTGAGGCTCCACGTGGCGGGAACCTCGACCCCGAGCTGCTCGAAGGCGATGCTTCCGTCGCGATAGTCGGTGATGCGCGAATCGCGCCGTTCCCATGCGAGCTCGTCGTAGGGGTGGACCCCTTCGGTGGTGAAGTGCCGCCGAATGCCGATAGCGGTCCGCTGCGGAGCGATTGCCATGATCGTTGTTCCACCCTTTCCCTTGGTTCCCAGCGTAGATTCCGACTCTCGAGAGACGACGGGACCTCCCCGGTCCTTTTCTCCCCTCAAACCACAATATGTTGTGGTCTCCCCTGGCCACCCCCCGAGATGCAGTGGCCATTACAGCACTGTAGTTACGAGGGTGTCAATGGGTTGGGCTCGCCATCGGCCCTGGTCGCGACCCGTTCGCGAAGGTTTGCACCCGGGCCCGAACAGGGATTGGACGCGGGCCCACCCCGCCGTGCCTGAGGGGCCCCGATAGGGTCGCCGCCCGTGGCCTGCGTGATCGCCATCGATGCGGGGACCAGTGGGGTGCGGGCGCTGGCGGTCGACGACTCCGGGGCCGTCATCGACGTCTCGTACCGCGAGCTCACCCAGCACTACCCCCGCCCGGGATGGGTCGAACATGATCCCACCGAGATCTGGGACTCCGTGGTGGCCACGGTGGCCGAGGTAGCCGCCCGCCAGGACACGGCCGGCACCACCGTCGCCGCCATCGGCATCACCAACCAGCGCGAGACGGTGGTCGTCTGGGACCGGTCGACGGGGCGGCCCCTGCACCGGGCCATCGTGTGGCAGGACCGCCGCACCGCCGAGCGCTGCCAGCAGTTGCGCGACGAGGGACGGCTCCCCGTGGTGCGCGAGCGCACGGGCCTGGTCCTCGACCCGTACTTCTCGGGCACGAAGATGGAGTGGCTCCTGGGTCCCGGCGGGGTCGAGGTCACCGACGACCTCGTGCTGGCGACGGTGGACGCCTGGCTCATCTGGAAGCTCACGGGTGGGACCGACGGCGGGATCCTGGCCACCGACGCCTCCAACGCCTCGCGCACCTTGCTCTACGACATCCGAGACCGGTGCTGGTCCGACGAATTGTGCGACATCTTCGGCGTGCCGCGCGCCGCGCTGCCCGACGTCCGCCCCTCGTGCGGGCGTTTCGGAGTGGTGCGTGGCGCGCTCGCCGAGGGGGCTCCCACGATCGCCGGCGTTCCCGTGAGCGGCGTGGCCGGCGATCAGCAGTCCGCCCTCTTCGGCCAGGCGTGCGTGACGCGGGGCATGGCCAAAGTCACCTACGGGACGGGGAGCTTCGTCTTGTTGAACGTCGGTGAGGAATGCCCGCCGCCTTCGGAGGGCCTGCTCACCACGGTGGCCTGGGACCTCGGCGAGCACGGCGGCTCGTCACCCGTGGCGTACGCGCTCGAGGGGGCGGTGTTCGTCACCGGCGCCGCCATCCAGTGGCTGCGCGACGGCCTCGGCGTGATCGACGACGCGGCCGGCATCGGGCCGCTGGCCGAGCAGGTGCCAGACAGCGAGGGTGTGTTCGTCGTGCCCGCCTTCACGGGGCTGGGCAGCCCGTGGTGGGACCCGTACCGCGCGGGACGATCACGGGCCTCACGCGCGGGCTGGGGGCAGCCCACGTCGCCCGCGCCGTGATCGAGGCCATGGCGTACCAGGTGCGCGACGTCGTGGACGCCATGAGGGACGCCGGCGCGGAGATCGCCGCGCTGCGCGTCGACGGGGGGGCGGCGGTCCTCGACATGCTGCTGCAGATCCAAGCCGACCAGCTCCGCGTGCCGGTGGCGCGCCCCACCACCACCGAGACCACCGCGCTCGGAGCCGCCACCTTGGCGGGAGTGGCCGAGGGTGTGTGGTCGACGCTCGACGACCTCGAGACCATCTGGACCCTCGAGGCGCAGTTCGACCCTCGCGCCACGGCCGTGGCGGCGGACCGCGCCTACGGCGGCTGGCGCCACGCCGTCGAGCGGTCGCTCGGTTGGGCCGCTCCGGGGAGCTGAGCGCTCGAGTCCCGACTGCCGATCACAAGGGTCGGCGCGTTCGGGCGCCACGGCGCGACGCCGTTTTGGGCGCGCACCTTCGTACGATGGCAGCACCCGGTGCCCGCACGGCTCCGGAGGGAGGGACGCCGGGCAGTGCTTCTGCTGTATGCCATCGGATTCGTGGCGGGCATGATCGCCGGCATCTCCCCCTGCATCTTGCCGGTGCTCCCCGTGGTCCTGGTGGCGGGGGCCACGGTGCCCACGACGGACCCCACAGCCGAGACGGCAGCAGAGAAATCGTCGGTGGCATCCGACGAGACGCCGGCCACGGCCCGGACACGACAGCCCGCCGGCACCCGTGGGTCGGGCGACACCTTGCGCGTGGCGGTGCGCACGTCGAGGTCGACGGCGGTGCGGTTCCAGCGACCTGGGTCCCGTCCTCGCAGCTACCGCGCCTACGCGGTGGTGGCGGGGCTCGTCGTGAGCTTCAGCATCGTGACCTTGGTGGGGTCCTCGCTGCTGAGCGCCATCGGCCTGCCCCAGGACTTCCTGCGCGACGCCGGCCTCGTGGTCCTCGGAGTGGTGGCGGCCGGGCTCATCGTTCCCCCTCTCGGGCACCTCCTCGAACGACCCTTCGCCCGCGTGGCGCAGCGCCAGCCCAACGGGAACGGCAGCGGCTTCGTCCTGGGGCTGGGCCTGGGGGCGCTGTTCGTCCCCTGCGCCGGACCGGTCCTGACCGCCATCTCCGTCGTGAGCGCCAACCACCGCGTCGGCCTCGCCTCGGTCGTGCTCACCTTCGACTTCGCCCTGGGAGCGGCGGTACCGCTGCTCGTGTTCGCCCTGGCCGGCCAGCGCATCGCCGAACGCGTCTCCGCGTTCCGGTCGCGTGCCGCGCTGGCCAGGCAGATCGGCGGGGTGGTGCTGCTCGCCATGACGTTGCTGATCGCTTTCAACGTCACCGACGGCCTGCAACGCGTCGTGCCCGGGTACACGAGCGTCCTGCAGAACCACATCGAGGGCGGTTCCTATGCCAAGCAGCAGCTGGCGTCGATCACCAAGGAGAAGACCTCGGGAAAGCTGGGCAGCTGCGCGCCCGGCCTATCGTCGCTCGAGGACTGCGGTGCAGCCCCCAACTTCCAGGGCATCACCGCCTGGCTCAATACTCCCGGCGATCGCCCCCTGTCGCTGGCGTCGCTCAAGGGCAAGGTCGTGCTGGTCGACTTCTGGACGTACTCGTGCATCAACTGCCAGCGCTCGCTGCCGCATGTCGAGTCCTGGTACTCCAGATACCACGCCGACGGGCTGGAAGTCGTGGGCGTCCACACCCCGGAGTTCGCCTTCGAGCACGTCGTGTCGAACGTCTCACAAGCCGCCAAGCAGCTCGGCGTGGACTACCCCATCGCCGTGGACAACGGGTACAAGACGTGGGACGCCTATCAGAACGAGTCCTGGCCGGCCGAGTACCTGATCGACGCCACGGGCCAGGTCCGCCACGCCGAATTCGGTGAGGGCGACTACGGCGGGACCGAGTCGCTCATCCGCACGCTCCTGGTCGACGCCAACCCCAAGGTGAAGCTCCCGCCCCGCACCGATGTCCCCGACAAGACCCCCATGATCCCCCTCACCCCCGAGTCCTACCTCGGCTACCAATACGGGTTGCCCAATTTCGACGGCACGACCATCTCCGAGAACCAGCCCGCCGTGTACAAGTTCCCGGGCTCGCTCCCCCCGACTACCTGGCCTTCGCCGGAACCTGGACCGTGGGCCCGGAGAAGATCACCGCCGGCGCCGACGCCCGCATCGAGCTCGCCTTCCAGGCGAGCGACGTGTACCTGGTCCTGGGGGGCACGGGCACGATCAAGGACACCGTGGGCTCGCACACCAAGACCATCGAGGTGTCGGGCATCCCCCGGCTCTACACGATGGTGTCGTCACCGCAACCCGAGTCGGCCACGCTGGTACTGAGCGTCTCCCCGGGGGTCGACGCCTACGACTTCACCTTCGGCTGACCGCGCCGCCTAGCGTTGCCTGTCAACGTCGATCGTCGATCGTCGATCGCCGGCGACATACCCGAGGTTGTCCCATGATCGAAGACCTGTCCGATCCTCGTCGCGTCGAACCGTCGTTCGTGGCCCCGGAACGGGACATGCTCGAAGGGTGGCTCGAGTTCCACCGCATCACGCTGGTGCTCAAGTGCGAAGGGCTCGACGACGCGGCACGCAAGTCGATGCCCGTAGCCAGCTCGAAGTTGTCGCTGCACGGCTTGGTCCGTCACATGGGGGAGGTGGAGCGGAACTGGTTCCGAAGGACGTTTCTCCGTGATCCCGACACCCCCCCGATCTGGTACGACCCCGCCGTCGAGGACAGCGAGCTCGTGCCCCTCGACGACGCCGACCGGGACAGCGACCTGGCCACGTGGCAGGAGGAATGCGAGCACAGCAGGGCCGCCGCCGCGGGGCGTTCGCTCGACGACACCGGTCTCAGAGACGGTGAGCCGTACTCGCTGCGCTGGATCTACGTCCACATGATCGAGGAGTACGCGCGCCACAACGGCCACGCCGATCTCATCCGAGAGCTCGTCGACGGCAACGTCGGTTGGTGATCAGGCGGCAGGCTCCGAGGTCACCCCCGCGGGCTGGGGCGACGGGGTGGGACCGGGGTGGGCCCATGTCCGTCGCCGTTGGTCGAGGTGCGGACGTGCGCCACCTCGGCACCTCCCACCACGCCGTGGCGCTTGGCGTAGCGGTCGACGTACTCCTGTCCCGACAGGCTCCTGATCTCGAACATGAGCTCGTCGGTGGCCCTCGCAGGGTCAACGGGTCTCCCGCTTCAGAGCCTTCGAAGCGCGACAGGTCGAGCGGGGGACCGAAGCGCACCGTCACCTTCTTGAACGGGACGCGGCAGGTTCGAGCCCGGGCGCTGGACCGCCGAGGTCCCGACCATGCCCACCGGGATCACGGGCACGCCGCACCCGAGAGCCAGGCGCGCCACGCCGGTGTGGCCCCGGTACAGCCGCCCGTCGGGCGAACGGGTGCCCTCGGGGTAGATCCCGAGGACCCCGCCCGCCTTCAGGACGTCGCGGGCCGCCGCCAGCGCCCGCTCCGAGGCGCTGCCGCCCTCGCGGCGCATGGGGATCTGGCCCGCGGCCCGGAAGAACCACGCCGTCTTCCACGAGTCGAAGTACTCGGCCTTGGCCACGAAGGTGACGCGCCGGCGCATCACGAGGGGCAGGAACATCGAGTCCAAGAACGGCGACGTGGTTGGGCGCCAGGATCACGGCCCGGTCGCGGGGACGTGTTCCCGACCCTCGACCTTGACCCGCCACAACACGAAGAAGAAGGGGCTGAGCAGGACCTTCAGCACCCAGTAGGCCACGGCTCCACGGTAGCGCGCCGGCGTGGCGCAGTGAAATCGACCATGGGTGTCTCCCGGTGGCCGGGTCCGGCACCACAAGTAGCGTCTGTCCGATGGCACGCCGCTTGACCGCACGGGGACAGCGGCGCCGCCTCGAGCTGCTCGACTACGCCGCCCGACGATTCGCCATCGCAGGGATACCACCCCACGTCGGTCACCGACATCGTCGACGGCCTCGGCGTGGGCAAGGGCGTCTTCTACTGGTACTTCGCCTCCAAGGAGGAGCTCTTGCGCCAGATCCTGGCCGACGCCCAGCGCGACCTCCGCCGGACCCAGCGCCAGGCCATCGCCGACGAGCCCGATCCCGTCCGCCGCATCGAGGCGGGCATCGGGGCGTCGGTGGCATGGCTGGACGCCAACCGCCACCTCTTCGTCCTTCTCGAGTTCGCCCGGACCGAGGAACGGTTCGCGCCGCTCATCCGCCAGGGCGAGGAGCAGGCCGTGGCCGACGCCCTCCCCCACGTGAAGGCGGGCATCGCCGCCGGCATGATCCGGCGCGACGACCCCCTCGTCCTCGCCCACGCCATCTTGGGCGTGACCGACCGCCTGGCGCGGGTGCTCGTGCTCGAACAGGGCCGCGCCGCCGACGAGGCCGGCGACGGCGGCCGTGGCCTTCTGCCTGGAGGGCATCCTCTCCCCCGCCGCCGCTCAGCGCCGGCCTGGGACAGCGGTGACGACACTGACCGCTCCTATGACCGGCGACTGGCCTCGTTCGCGATTCAGCTACGGCGTCTTCCGGGCCCTGCTTCGCGTCCTGGGGATGGGCCCGGGACTCTCGCGCGTCGAGCTCGACGGACGACACCCTGCACGTGCGCATGGGCTGGGCGTTTCGCGCCCGGTCCCGGTGCACCAGATCACCGCCGCCGAACCCCGCAGCGGTCTCGTCGGCGGGATCGGTGTGCACGGCTGGCGGGGCCGCTGGCTCGTGAACGGCGCCATCACGGGGCTCGTGGCGCTCACCATCGACCCCGCCGTCCGGGCCCTGGCGACGGGCATTCCCGTCCAGCTGCGCGAGCTGACTCTCAGCCTGGAAGAACCCGACGCCTTCGTGGCCGCCCTGGGCCGCTGAGCCGAGCTGCCGAGCTGCCGAGCTGCCGAGCTGCCGAGCTGCCGAGCTGCCGAGCTGCCGAGCAGTGTGCGATGGCCGTGGGGAGTGCCCGACGGTCAGTGCAGCTTCGTGAGCGTCCTGCGCAGGTTGCGCACGGCCTGGCCGATGCGCTGTTCGTTCTCGATGAGCGCGAACCGCACGTGGCCGTCGCCGCCGGGCCCGAACCCGACCCCCGGGGAGGTGGCCACCTCGGCCTCGGACACCAGGAACGAGGAGAACTCGAGTGAGCCCATCTCGCGGTAGGGCTCGGGGATGGGGGCCCACACGAACATGGTCCCCTTGGGCGGCGTCAGGTTCCACCCGATGCGGTTGAGTCCGTCGCACAGCGCGTCGCGCCGGGCCAGGTAGTTCTCGTTGACCCACTTCGGGTAGTCGGGCACCTCGTTCATGGCCACGATGGCGGCGATCTGGATGGGCTGGAAGGTGCCGTAGTCGAGGTAGCTCTTGAGCTTGGTGAGGGCGGCCACGATCTCGGCGTTGCCCACCAGGAACGCCACCCGCCACCCCGCCATGGAGAACGACTTGGTCAGCGAGTACAGCTCGACCGCCACGTCCTTGGCCCCCGGCACCTGCAGGATCGACGGCGGCCGGTAGCCGTCGAAGGAGATGTCGGCGTAGGCGAAGTCGTGGACCAGGACGATGTCGTGCTCGCGGGCGAAGTCGACGATGCGCTGCATCCACGCCAGGTCTACACACGCGGTGGTGGGGTTGTGGGGGAACGACAGCACGATGACGCGCGGCTTGGGCCATGCCGACTCCCACGCCTCCATGAGGTTGTCGAAGAACGCCTCCGATGCGGGGGGGCCGTCGACGTGGGTGGCCTGCTCCAGGCGGACCTGGCGCACGTCGGCACCGGCGAAGAGGGGTGCGTAGATGTGGATGGGGTACGACGGCGAGGGCACCAGGGCGCTGTCGCCGGGTCCGAGTAGCACCCACATGAGGTGCGACATGCCCTCCTTGGCCCCGATGGTGGTGACCACCTCGGTCTCGGGGTCGAGCTCCACGCCGAAGCGGCGGAGGTAGAGCGAGGAGATGGCCTGGCGGAGCTTGGGGATGCCCTTGCTCGCCGAGTACCGGTGGTTCCGGGGATTGTGGACGGCTTCGGCCAGCTTCTCCACCGCGACGTCGGGCGACGGCAGGTCGGGGTTCCCGAACCCGAGGTCGATGACGTCACGACCGGCTCGTCGGGCCGCCAGCTTCAGCGCCTCGATGTGCGCGAAGACGTAGGGGGGCAGTCCGTTGATCCGTCGGAACTCCATCACCCGAGGTTAGTCCTGCGCTGCACACGCCTTGTGCCGCGCCGCGGCGCTCGCAGAGCGGGCTCAGCCGTCGCGCACGAGCGCCGCCGCCTCGGCCACGGCCTCGACCGACTCGGGCCACGCGCACACCGCCCACGTGGCACCGGCACCGGCCAGCTCCTGGAGCCACTGCGCGATCTGGGGTACATCCCCGGCCACCGGACCGCCCCAGGTCACCTCGCAGCGCGACTGGAGACCGGCCAACGCCGCGGGCTGACCCTCCCACAGATTGACGGCGGCACCGAGCTCCACGGCGAGCTCGGTGGTGGGCCGGGAGCCGCCCCCCACCCACACCGGCACGCCGGAGCCGAGCACGTGGCCGCGCGCACTCGCGCAGCGCCAGCCGGCGCTCGTCGGGGGGCCCGAAGGGGATCCCGAAGGCGACGTTCTCGGCCGCGCTCTTGCTGTCGCCGGTCCCGAGCCCGGCGATCAGCCGGCCCGGCGCCATCCGGTCCAACGACAGCAGCTCGGCCACCAGCACCTCGTCGGGCACGAGCCCCACCCGCGCCACCAGCGGGCCCAGGCACACGGCGTGGGTGGTCGCCGCGACCGCCCCGAGCACCGGGAACGCCGACAGCGCGGGCCGGTCGGGCGCGCCCATGGGCCACAGGTGGTCGAAGACGAACACACCGTCGAGGCCGAGCTCCTCGGCGCGGTGCGCAGCCGACGAGCGCGCCGGCGTCGTCGCGGAACGTCGGAAGCGTGACCCCGACCCGCACGGTGCCGGCTCCTGGCGCGATCAGGCCACGTCGACGCGGTAGCGGTCGCCGGCGCGGGCCACTAGCGCAGCCCCGATGGCCCCGGCCCGTTCGCCGAGCTGCGCGGGCAGGATCCTTACCTCAGGTCGATCGGCGCGTCCCTCGAGCAGCTCGTCGAAGGCGTTGCGCACCTCGTCGAGCACCAGGGTGACGGTGTCGACCAGCCCGCCGCCATAGACCATGACGGCGGGGTCGAGGGCGAGCGCCAGGTTGGAGAGGCCCAGCGCCAGCCACCACCCCAGCTCGTCGAGCACGGCCCGGGCACCGGCATCGCCGCTTCGGGCCGCCATCGTCACGTGCTCGCCCCGCACCGACTCGGGGTCGCCGCCGGCGAGGCTCACCACCTTGTCGAGACGCCCGGCATGGGCCGCTTCGCGGGCCAGGCGCCCGAGCCCGCTCCCCGATGCGAAGCGCTCCCAGCAGCCCCGCTTCCCGCACGGGCACGGCGGCCCCGTCGGGTCGACCACCATGTGGCCGATCTCACCCGCGAAGCCCGACGCGCCGCGCACCACGTGCCCGCCCGCGATCACCCCGCCCCCGATGCCGGTGCCGAGCGTCACCATCACGGCGTCGGTGACGCCGACGGCGGCGCCGAAGGCCCACTCCGCCGGCGGTGGCGCAGGTGGCGTCGTTGTCGACCACGGTCCGCAACCCACCGAGACGCGCCGACAGCCCGCCCACGATGTCGAGCCCGTTGCCAGGGGGCAGGTTGGGCGCGTACCGCAGCACCCCGGTGTTGTCGACCAGTCCCGGTGCCCCCACCCCCACCGAGGCCACCTCCACACCGACCTGCTGGCGGAGTTGCTGGGTCACCGACGCCAGCACCTCGATCACGGGCTCGGGCCCGCCGCCGTCGCCGGCGGCACCAGAGCTCGCACGCCCGGGCCCCGGAGAAGGCACCCGCACCTCCGCCAGCACGACGCCCTCGTCGTCGACGGCCAGGCCGAGCACCTTGGTGCCCCCCATGTCGATCCCGATCGTCACCTGCCCGGCCACGCCGACCTCCTGCGCGCAGGCTCGTCGACCGGCGGTGGTCCCCCGCTCACGTCGTGAGCGAGGACTCGACGCGTGCCTTGAGCTCCTCGAGGGCGGTGTGCATGATGCGGCTCTGCGCCCGGCGCTTGATGAAGCCCGGGCAGCGGAACCCGCAGCTCGACCTCCAGGGTGTAGGTGACCTCGGTGGACCCGTCGCCGGCGGCGTCGAAGCGGTAGCTCCCGTCGAGCTTGGAGGTGAGATCGCCGGCGGTCTGCTTCCAGGCGAGGGTCTTGGGAGTCCCCGAGAAGTCGTAGGAGAGGGTGTAGCTGGTGGAGCGACCGAAGGCCCCGGCACGGAAAGTGGCCTCGGCGGGCCGCCCCTGGTCGTCGCGGCGCTCGATGACGACCTGCTTGATGTCGGCCGCCCACTCCGGGTACCGCTCGATGTCGCTCACCACGGCGAAGCACTGCTCCGGCGTGGCGGTGACGACCATTCGCTCGGTGGCCAGTTCCGCCACGGACACTCCTTTTGCTTCTGGTCACGGTGTGGAGAGGCACCGATCACGGTGCCGCTCCCAGGCCTCGGGCGGGGTGGGCGGCGCTCAGCCTTCCACGTCCTGCAATGCCGCGGCCAGCCTATGTGCGAGAAGGTCCGCACGCGAAGCCCTTCTCCACCCGGCGCCGGGCGGCCCGGCCCATGCGGCGCCGGAGCGCGTCGTCACCGAGCAGCCGGCGCAGGGCCCCCGCCACCCTGCCGGGGTCGCGGGGGTCGTCGACGACCAGGCCCGTCCGGCCGTCGACGACGGCCTCGTCGGCACCGCCGCTGCGCCCGGCTACCTGGGCCAACCCGCACGCGGCCGCCTCTAGGAAGACGATGCCGAACCCCTCCTGTTCGAGGCCCCACCATCGGTCACGACACGCCATGACGAAGACGTCCGCCACGCCGTAGAGGCGGGGCAGCTCGTCGTCTGGGACCTCGCCCAGCATTCGCACCGGGGCACCCGTGGCCCGCACCCGGGCGTCGAGCCGCGCCCGGTCACGACCGGAGCCGGCGATGACCACGGTCAGGTCCGGGAACGACGGCACGAGGGCAGCACTGGCGTCGATGAGCACGTCCATGCCCTTGCGCGGGACCAGGCGACTCACGCTCACCACCAGCGGGGCTTGGGGCGCCACGCCCATGGCGGCGCGCGCCTTGCGCCGGGCCGCGGCCGGGAGAGGTCGCAACCTGTCGGTGTCGACCCCGGGAGGCACCTCCACCACCGGCGGCATGCGGGAGCCGGCCACGCGCCTGGCTTCGGCGGCGGGGTAGCCGCCGGCGCACACCGCCAGGCGGGAACGAGCCAGCACACCGGCGAGGGCCTGGCGCGACCCGGGGAGCCGGCCCGGCACCGCCACCTCGGCACCGTGCAGCACGACCGCGTAGGGGAGACCGCCCAGCGCGGAGCCGGCGAGCCCCAGGGGGAGGGCGGGGTCGATGACGACGAGCGAGGCCCCGACGTCGTGCGCCATGGCCCGGATGCGCCGCACCGTGGCGGGCGTCGGTACCAGGACCGGGGCCGCCACTCGGTCGATGCGAAACCCGCGCCCCCTCTGCTCGGCGTCGAAGGCCACAGCCCCCGGGTGCGACGACGCCGTGAGGACCGCGAACGTCGAGGGGTCCATGCGACGCCAGAGCTCCCACAGGTAGGCCTGGATGCCTCCCACCTTGGGAGGGAAGTCGTTGGTGACGAGGAGGTGGGTCATCCACCTAGTCCTGGGCCCGGCGCGTGCACCGGCCCATGCTGACATGGGTGGGGCTCGGGACCCGCCGACGGCGGCCCGCGGGCGGCGCCGCGGGGCGAGCGACCTAGCCGGCGGCCCAGTCCGGGTCGACGCCCGAATGCCGAAGCCCCGGCACGAGACCGGCGCGCGACAACATGCGCATCGCCCTGGCCTCCTCGACGTCGACGACCACGGCATCGTCGGGCTCCCGCCCGAGCACGAAGCTCACCAGGCAGTCCTCGCACGCCGAGGAGCCCTGGAGCTCGCAATCGTCACAGCTGATGGAGATGGTGGCATCGCTCGCCACCGTGAGGCCCTGTCGGTCCGGCCTGCCCGTCGGTGTCATCGGTAGCAGGATCGCGCCAGGGTGTAACAGGTGGTGGGGCCGTCACTCACGCCCAGCCGGTCAGGGGGGAGGACCGCCCCCCTCGGCCGCCGCGATGGTGGTCTCGTCGTCGAGCACCTCCACGGACCGGCCGTGCCCGCACCACCGGCAGCTCACCTCGACCACGGACTCCGAGAGCACCTCCACGTCTTCCACCGACAGCTGGCCACCCACACTGAAGTGGTGGAAGGCCTTGGCACGGCGGTCGGTGACGACGTCGAAGCGCGTGAGGTTGCCGCACGCCGCGCAGCGGTACCGGATCGGGCTCACGGGCCCACGCTACCGCCATGGCGCGACGCTCCCACCGACCACGGTCCGCGCCGGCGAACACCCTCGTGCTTACCATTCCATCGTGGCGATCGGCGCCTCTTCGCGTTGGGCTCGGTGGGTCGGCCTCACCGGTAGGCGCGCGGGGCACGACCCTGCCCACGCCGCGCCGGGGCCGGGCGTGAGGAGCGCTCCTCAGGTCGGAGCCCTCCTCGAACCCGGAATCGACCTGGGCGCACCCTTGTTCGACGTGTGCTTCGCGGTGCTGGACGTGGAGACGACGGGCGGATCGCCCGCAACGGGCGCGCTGACCGAGATCGCGGCGGCCAAGTACCGGGGCGGCGAGTGCATAGGGGAGTTCCAGTCCTTGGTGAACCCGGGATGTGTGGTCCCTCCGCTCATCTCGTTGCTCACCGGGATCACCGACGACATGGTGCTGGGCGCCCCTCCGGTGTCGAGTGTGTTGCCGTCGTTGTTGGAGTTCGTGCGGGGCTCGGTCATCGTCGGCCACAACGTGCGCTTCGACCTTTCCTTCCTCGACTCCGCCCTCGACGACAGCGGATACGAGCCGCTTGCCAACATCTCCATCGACACCCTGGCACTGGCGCGCCGTCTCGTGCGGCCCGACGTCCCCAACTGCAAGCTCCGCACCCTGGCCTCCGCGCTGCGTCTGGAGCACCTGCCCTCGCACCGCGCCCTCGACGACGTGCGCGCCACGGCGGACCTGCTGCACGGTCTGATCGAGCGCGCCACCGGGTACGGCGTCTTCGTGCTCGGCGATCTCGTCGACCTGGTGGCGACGCCAGCGCCGCGGCCCGCCCCGGTGTCGGAGGTCGGCTAGTTGTAGTGCCCAGGTAGGCTACCGGCGTGCTGCACGCCTTCGTGCTCATCGACGCCGAGCCCTCGCGCATCGCGCCGCTGTGCGAGGAGCTCTCGGGCACCGACGGGATCACCGAGGTCTTCTCCGTCGCCGGCGGTGTGGCCGACATCATCGCCATCGTGCGGGTGCGTCACCACGACGACCTCGTCGAGGTGGTGACCGGACGTATCGCCACGCTGCAGGGGATCGAGTCGACGACGACGCTCGTCGCCTTCAAGGCCTACAGCCGCCACGACCTCGAGGCGATCTGGGACCTCGGCGCCACCTGACGCTGCGCCGGTGCCGCACCACACCGACACGCCGGGCGGGCCGGCCGAGCTCTAGGAGGAGGAGGCTGCCGCGTCCTGGGAGATGCGGACCAGGTTCTCGAGCACGTCGTGCGCGGCCCCCCCGTCGATGACAGCACCGGCGCGCTCGACCCCTTCGGCGAGATCAGCGCTCAACCCCGCCACGACGAGGCCGGCGGCAGCGTTGAGCACGGCGATGTCGCGGTAGGGCCCCCGCTCCCCCGCCAGGACGCGCCGCACCGCCTCGGCGTTGGTGGCGGCATCCCCACCGCGCAGGGCATCCAGTGACGTCGTCGCCAACCCGAGGTCGGTGGGATCCACGGTGTAGCGACGAACGTCGCCGTCGGGGCCGGCGTCGAGGACCGTCGAGGGCCCCGTGGTCGACAATTCGTCGAGGCCGTCGGCCCCGTGCACCACCATGGCCCGCCGAGCCCCGTTCGCCACCAGCACGCCGAGCATCTTGTCGGCCATGGCGGGGTCGCTGACGCCGACGACCTGCAGGCGCGCCCGGGCCGGGTTGGCCAGGGGGCCGAGGAAGTTGAAGACCGTCGGCACTCCGAGCTCGCGGCGTACCGGAATGGCGAATCGCATGGCGGGATGGAAACGAGGCGCGAAGCAGAACCCCATGCCCACCTCGGCGAGACAGTGGGCCACACCGCTCGGGCCGAGGTCGATGACGACGCCGAGCGCCTCGAGGACGTCGGCCGAACCGGCTGCCGACGACGCGGCACGGCCCCCGTGCTTGCACACCCTCGCCCCTGCGCCGGCCACCACCAACGCGGCCATGGTCGACACGTTGATGGAACGGCTGCGGTCACCGCCGGTGCCACAGGTGTCCACCACGTCCTCGGGCCGCGGCACCGAGAGCGGCTCGGCGTGGTCCAGCATGGCCCGCACCAGACCGGTCATCTCCTCGACGGTCTCGCCCTTGATCCGCAAGGCGGTGATGAACGACGCGATCTGTGCCGGTGTGGCCGCGCCGGCGAGCACCTCGCCCAACGCCAGCGCCGCCTCGTCGGCGTCGAGGTCTTGTCTGGCGAAGAGCCGGCCGAGCAAGGCCGGCCACCCGCCTCGCGCCGCGAAGGCACCCTCGGTGTCGCCGCCTTCGGCTTCATGCACGGCGGTGCCCACGGCGGCGTCAGTCCCACCACAGGTCGTGGTCGAGCACCCCGCGTGCCACCAGGCCGAGCTGGACCTGGCTCGTGCCCTCCACGATGGTGAGCTGCTTGGCGTCGCGGTACCACTGCTCGGTGGGATGGTCCTCCATGTACCCGGCCGCGCCCGAGCAGCTGCACGGCCAGGCCCGATGCCCGCACGGCGAGCTCGGTGGCGTGGTACTTGGCCGCCGACAACAGCGGCACCCATTCCTTGGTGAACTTCCCTTGGTCGGCCAGCCACGCGGCCCGGTAGGTGAGGAGGCGGGCCGCCTCGAGGTCCACCGCGCACTTGGCGATCTCCCACTGCACGCCCTGGAAGTCGGCGATCGTCTTGCCGAAGGCGGCCCGCTGCTGCACGTACTCGGTGGCGTACATGAGCGCGCCCTCGGCCAGCCCGATGCCCCGGGCCGCCACCACGGGGCGCATCGAGTTGAGGCCCAGCATGGCGAGACGGAAGCCCCCCACCTCCCCGATGACGTTCGTCGGCCGGGACCCGGACGTCGCTCGAGCAACGAGCTCACCGGTGTCGACGCCGCGCACCCCCATCTTGTGGTCGGTGCGACCGACCTCCACGCCGGGCCAGCTGCGTTCGACGATGAACGCCGTCACCGAGTCATGGGCGCGGCTGGTGGGTTCCGCCGTCTTGGCGAACACCGTGTACCAGTCGGCCTCGCGCACCCCCGACATCCAGCACTTGGTGCCGTTGAGCACCCAGCCGTCCGTCGTGTCGGGGTCGGGCGTGGCGCGGGTGCGCATGCCCATGACGTCGCTGCCGGCCTGGGGCTCCGACAGACCGAAGGCGGCACGCCTGCGACCCGTCGGCGATGCCGGGCAGGTACCGCTGCTTCTGCTCCTCGGTCCCGGCGATCATCACCGGGCCCGGTCGGGCAGCCGGGTGAGCAGCAGCATGAGCGCGGCGGTGTTGGAGTACTTGGCCACCTCCTCGATGGCGATGGTGAGCCCGAGGATCCCGGCCCCCGAGCCCCCGTACGCCTCGGGGATGCACAAACCGAGCAGCCCGGCGTCGCGAAAGGCCTCGAAGATGTCGGTCGGATAGGCACCGCTGAGGTCGATCTCCCGGGCCCGAGGCTTGACCTTGTCGCCGCGCCAGGCGGCGGACCGTCGCTTGGAGCTCTGCCAACTCGGGAGAGAGATCGAAATCCATCGCCTCGCAAGGCTATGCCCACGGTCGCGGTCGACGCCTACCCGCGCAGGGACAGCGCCTTCCCGCTCCTACCCGCAGCGCCTTCCGGCGCACCGCAGCGCCTACCCGCGGCAGGGCGACGGTGACCTCGATCTCCACCGCGCCGCCCCGAGGCAACGCGGCCACGCCGATGGCGGATCGGGTGTGGCGGCCGTCGTCGCCGAAGACACGATGCAGCAACCGGCTCGCCCCGTCCACGACGGCGGGCTGCTCGTGGAAGTCCGGCGTCGAGGCCACGAAGCCCGTGACGGTGAGCACGCGCTCCACCCGGTCGAGGCTGCCGAGCGCGTGCTCCAGCACGGCCAGGGCGTTGAGGGCGCACACCTCGGCCGCCGTGCGCCCTGCTCCACAGTGACGTCGTGCGCCGAGCGTGCCCACGCACGTGAGCTCGCCGTCGATGCGCGGCAGTTGACCCGACGTCCGGGCCACGTCCCCGTGCACGACGACGGCGTCGAGCGGGTCGTGAGGCGGATGCGGACCGTGGAGAGTCAGTCCCAGTGATGCCAGCCGGTCGGCGATGCGTCCGCTCACGCCGGCAGCGTCAGACGGCCGGTCGCTCAGGCCGACTTGCGACGCTGCCGCAGGATCCGACGACGCTCCCGCTCGGTGGCTCCACCCCAGACGCCTTCGCGCTCGCGGTGGGCCAGGGCGTGCTCGAGGCAGGCCTGGCGGACCGGGCATACGGCGCAGATCTCCTTGGCCTCCTCGGCATCCTCGTCGGACGCCGGGTAGAAGACCTCAGGGTCGATGCCCTGGCAGGCGGCTCGCTTGCGCCAACTGGCGACGGAGGGGGCGGTCATCGGAGTCACTTCCTCAAGCACTCTGTGCGGTTCGTCGTTTCTCTCTATGTGAGTATTCTCCGCTCAACTACCCGTGACCAGGGACAATGTCCCCTGAGAAGGAGAAACAGCGGAACGACAAGTATGGCGCACGCCTCGTGACCGTGTAAAGAACGCCCTGGTCGCGAAGCCCCTTCGGTGGGGCGCGGCTCCCGCCAGCGCCGCCTCCCGCCCTGGCCCTCGGGCACAAAGACGCAGGTGGGAACCGTCGTACGGTCAGGACCGCAGGTCGGTGAGGAGCTCGGCCCGGACCTCGTCGGACAGCACGGATTCGGCGTGGTACTCGGGATGGTCGACGGCCAGGGTCACCGGACCGGCCGCGAACCGCTCCACCTGGGCGGGCGTCGAGGGCGAATCGGATGTAGTGCACCGAGGCGGTGATCTCGGGCCGGGTGAGGGCCTCCTCGTGGGCGGCCTCGGGGACGGCCCGCACGACTCGCCCTCGGGGAAACCGTCCACACCCCGTCGGTCTCCCGAGCTGGATCCCGCGGCAGCCGCAGGATCACGGAGTGCTCGATCCCCACCAGCCGGGGCAGCCAGTCCCGCAGGCGCGTCCTCGCCCGTGAGCTCGATGAACAGGGTGGCCGACAGCTCCCCGGGCTCGGGGATGAGGGCGTTGTAGACGTCGAGCTCCTTCTGGATCTGCTCGTCGGAGACCATGCGTCTCGGCCCGGGCCATCTCCTGGATCTGGGAACGCATGGTCTCGCGGTTCTCGAACACGAGCGACACGATGGGCCCCACCGGCACCCGGCGGCGCCGCTTGAGCTCGATGACTCTCTGCGCGATACGCGTCGCGCTCGCGCTCGTAGGCGCGCAGATCGACGATGTCGTCGAGCGTGAGCATTCGGGTGCGGGCGTGCATGTGAGTCGTGCTCCTGTCGAGATGCGGGGGGCCGGCCCGGAGGAAACCGGACCGGCCCGCGCATTCACATCACCGGCGCATACGCCGATCCGAAACCGCTCAGGGGAGCGGCTCGAAGTGGCTCAGGTCAGAGACTTGAGGCCTTCGGTGAAGCGACCGGCGTGGCTCTTCTCGGCGCGCGCCAGGGTCTCGAGCCAGTCGGCGATGTCCTCGAAGCCCTCGTCGCGCGCCGTGCGGGCGAAGCCCGGGTACATCTCGGTGTACTCGTAGGTCTCGCCCTCGACGGCCGACTTGAGGTTGTCGGCGGTGGGGCCCACGGGGACGCCGGTCACGGGGTCACCGACCTCGCGCAGGAAGTCGAAGTGCCCGAAAGCGTGGCCCGTCTCACCTTCGGCGACGGAACGGAACAGGGCAGCGACGTCGGGGTAGCCCTCCACGTCGGCCTTCTGGGCGAAGTACAGGTACCGGCGGTTCGCCTGGCTCTCGCCCGCGAACGCCTCCTTGAGGTTCGTCTCGGTCTGGGATCCCTTCAGTTTGGGCACGGTGTTCCCTTTCTCCTTCATCGGTTGGATCGTTCGGATGGTGGTTCGATCTGTATTTTCGATCTGCGGTTCGGTTTGCGTTCGGAGCTCTGGACGACGCCTCAGGCCTTAGCGGTCGCCTTCACGGGTCGAGGCGCAGCGCGGGCTCGCCGGCAGTCGCGGCAATACCCGCGGAACACGACTTCGGCCTCACCCACGTCGAACCCTTCGTCGGCGCCGGCCGGCACGGTGACGCTGCTGAAGTCGGCATGGAGGTCGCGCACCTTGCCGCATCCGCTACACACGAGATGGTGATGGACGCCGTCCACGTTGGGGTCGAACCGCGTCACGCCCGTGCCGAGGTCGAGGGCGGCGATCTCTCCCATGGCGGCGAGCTCGTTGAGTGTCTGGTAGACGGTCTTGAGCGAGATGGTCTCCATGTGGGCCTTGGCGGCGGCGTGGATGGACTCGGCCGTGGGGTGGCTCACGTCGCCGTGGAGCACCCGGAAGATGCACTGGCGCTGGGCGGTGATCTTGCGTCCCTGGGCGCGGAACAGGGCGCAGAGCTCTTCGGGGGATCGCATGGCAGACGAGATGATACCACCAACGATTGTTTCTTGACAACCGTTGTCGAAATCCCTGGCTCCCGGGTCCGGGGGCCTGTGCCCTTCCGGACCCCCGGAGAGGGAGTCGTGACGGGCATATGGCAGGCTGGCCCGGTGCCGCCGGCCCGCGCCTCAGTCCCCTCGGCGCGTGGCAGCTTCGACCGTTCCGAGGCCCTGCGCCGACTCGGGGAGGAGACCTTCGACGTTCTCGTGATCGGAGGTGGCATCGTCGGTGCCGGTGTGGCGCTCGACGCCGCCTCGCGCGGGCTTCGCACGGCGCTCGTCGAGCGCCACGACTTCGCCTCAGGCACCTCGTCGAAATCCTCGAAGTTGGTGCACGGGGGTCTGCGCTACCTCCAGCAGCGCGACTTCCGCCTCGTGTACGAGGCGCTGCACGAGCGCCAGCGCCTGCTCGAGAACGCTCCCCACCTCGTCACCCCGCTTCCGTTCCTGATCCCCCTGTTCGGCAAGGACGGGGTGATGAACAAGGGGATGGCGCGCGCCTATGCCACCGCCCTCACCCTCTACGACCTCACCGGGGGGCTCCGTATCGGCAAGCGCCACCGGCGCATCACCCAGGCCGAGACGCTCGCGCACCTCCCGACACTGCGCACCGACCGCCTCGTGGCGGGCTTCCTGTACTACGACGCCCATACCGACGATGCCCGGCTCACCCTGGCGATCGCCCGCACCGCCGCGCTCGACCATGGGGCCGTAGTGGCCAATTACACCGAGGTGACGGGGCTCGTCACCGACGCCTCGGGCGACGTGAGGGGCGCTCGGGTGCGCCCGGCATGGCCCGGAGCCGGCGTGCCCGCGGCATCCGACTTCGAGGTGCGCGCCCACGTCGTGGTGAACGCCGCGGGCGTGTGGGCCGACGACGTGCGTGCCCTCGAGGAGCCCTCCCACCCACACTCGATACGGCCTGCCAAGGGAATCCACATCACGGTTCCCCGGTCCAAGCTCCCCGCCGACATCGCCGCTGTCATTCCCGTCCCCAAAGACCGACGGTCGATCTTCGTGGTGCCGTGGCCAGACGGCGACGATGTCTATTTGGGTACCACCGACACGGACTGGGACGGCCCCCTCGACGACGCCGCCTGCCTGCCCGAGGACGTCGACTACATCCTCGACGCTGCCAACGGGGTCGTCACCGAGCCGATCGGTCGCCACGATGTGACCGGGGTGTGGGCGGGCCTGCGACCTCTTCTCGCTCCCACCAAGGGACACCACATGAGCGCGCGCACCGCCGATCTGTCACGGCGCCACAGCGTTCGTGTGTCGGCCCACGGCATGGTCACGGTGACCGGGGGCAAGCTCACCACCTACCGGCGCATGGCCGAGGACACCGTGGACGTCGTGGTGAAGGGCCTGGGGTCCCGCGCACCGTCGGGAGCGCAGCGGTGCCGCACCAAGCGCCTGGCCCTGCGGGGCGCGTCGGGGCTCGAGCAGCTGCGGGGACCGGCCGCGGCAGCCGCGGCTCGGGGTCGACGAGGACGTCCTGGCTGCGCTGGTCGGGCGCTATGGCGGCGAGACCCCGGCCCTGCTCGAGCTGGGCGCCGGTCGGCCCGAGCTCCTCCAACCCCTCGTCCCCGGACTCCCCTACCTGGGGGCCGAGGCGCTGTGGGCGGTGCGCCAGGAGATGGCGATGACCATTGACGACGTGCTGGCGCGCCGCACTCGAAGCCTGCTGCGTCGTGCCCTGGCCGCCGCTCACGCGGCGCCGGGTATCGCCGAATCGCTCGCCTCGGCATGGGGACGACCCAGCGCCGATGTCGCCCATGACGCGGCCGCATTCGCCGACCGGGCCCGCCGCGACCTCGCCCGCGCCGGCCTCGACCCCGTGAGCACGACCCCGTGAGCACGGTTCCATGAGCCCGAGTCCCATGCCCGGCGCACCCGCGCCCGTCACGCCCATCGACGCGCCGCCGGCCGATGTGCGTGACTGGATCCTCGGACCGCGCGTGCCCGTCGGCGACAAGTTGCTGGAGCGGTTGCGGGCGGTGTGCGCACAGGTCACGCTCGACCACGGGGAACGTGCCGAGGCCGGGCGCGACTGGTGGCCGCTTGCCATCCGTTGGGCCACGCGTGGGGCGGTGCCGGCGCGTCCGGCCGTGGTGGCGCGCCCCGAGGACGCCGAGCAAGTCTCCGCCGTGCTGGCGGCGTGTCACGACGCCCGCGTGCCGGTCACGGCCGTCGCCGGTCGGTCGGGGGTGTGCGGGTCGAGCGTCCCCGTGTTCGGCGGCGTGTCGCTCGACCTGTGCGCCTTGTCCGGAATCGTCGACGTCGACACGACGTCGTTGGTAGGGGAAGTTCTCCCGGGCACCTTCGGCCCCGACCTCGAGGCCGAGCTGCGGACCCACGACACCACGCTCGGGCACTGGCCCCAGTCGATGGACCTGTCGACGGTGGGTGGCTGGGTGGCGTGTCGGGGGGCAGGCCAGTACTCCACCCGCTACGGCAAGATCGAGGACATGGTCACCGGGCTCGAGGTGGCGCTCGCCGACGGCCGCGTCATCAGGACCGGCGGTACCGGCCCCCGCGCCGCCCTGGGCCCGGACCTGACGCAGCTGTTCGTGGGATCCGAGGGGGTGCTGGGAGTGATCACCAAGGCGCAGCTGCGCCTTCACCCGGTGGCCCCTGCCGAGGGGCGCCGGGCCTACGCCTTCACGGGGTTCGCCGAGGGACTCGACGTGTGCCGTCGCGTCCTGCGGCGGGGCGCCACCCCGGCGGTGCTCCGCCTCTACGACCCCACCGAGTCGGCGCGCAGCTTCGAGCTCACAGACCAGAGCGCGCTCGTCGTCCTCGACGAAGCCGACGAGGGACTCTTGGATGCCACCCTCGGCATCGTCGACGCCGAATGCGCAGCGGCGGGCGGGCGGGCTATGGACGTGGAGATCGTGGAGCGATGGGTCAGCCACAGGAACGATGTCTCGGCACTGGCCCCGCTGTACCGCGCCGGGATCGTGGTCGACACCGTCGAGATCGCGGCGCGGTGGTCGACGTTGCCGTTGCTCTATGACGCCTGTGTCTCCGCCCTGCTCGAGCTCGAGGGCACCCTGGCCGCGTCGGCCCATCAGAGCCACGCCTATGTCGACGGTGCCTGCCTGTACTTCACCTTCGCCGGCCGCATGCCCGAGGCGTCGAGCGGGTCGGGAACGAGTGGAGATGACCGAACCACCGCCGACGCCGAGGCCGACGCTTGGGCCGAGAGGTACTACACGTCCGCGTGGCGGGTGGTGATGGACGCGGTGCGCGCCCATGGCGGGGCCATCAGCCACCATCACGGGGTGGGCATCAACCGGGGCCGCTTCATGGCCGACGCCCTAGGTGGCGCCTTCGACGTGCTCGTGGCCCTGAAGGAGACCCTCGACCCCCGAGGGATCCTCAATCCGGGGAAGTTCGGCCTGCCCTCGCCCTTCGGCGAGGTGCTGTGGCCATGACCGCCATCCTCGTGGTGGACGTGGGGACCTCGGGCGTGCGCGCCGGAGTGGTCAGCTCCGACGGAACCATCGACCACGTCCACTACGTCCAGGTTCTGCCGTCGTCGCCCGCGCCCGGATTCGTCGAGTTCGACGCCAGCGCCATGGCGTCCGCGGTACTCGAGGTGACGGGGGCGACCCTGTCCGCCAGCGGCCCTGTGGCCGGCGTGGGGATCGCCAACCAACGAGGCTCGACCATCGTGTGGGACCGCCACAGCGGAACACCCGTCGGTCCGGGCATCGGGTGGCAGGACCTCCGGACGGTGGGCACGTGCCTGGTGTTGCGGGACCAGGGCATCCGGGTGGCTCCCAACGAATCGGCCACCAAGGTCTCCATGCTCCTCGACATGGCGGATCCCGACCGGACCCGCGACCTGTGCTTCGGGACGGTGGACGCCTGGGTGGCCTGGACGCTCTCGGGTGGCGCCCTCCACGTCACCGACGCAACCAACGCCGGCATCACCGGCCTGCTGACGGGCGACGGATCGGGGTGGGACGACGCCATGCTCGACGCCCTACGCATCCCCCGCGCCGTGCTCCCCGCCATCGTCGATTCCTCGGGCGCGGTGGGCGAAGCGGTGGCACTGCCCGGCGCCCCGATGATCTGTGGCATCGCGGGAGACCAGCAGGCGTCACTCGTCGGCCAGGGCTGTACCCGACCGGGGTTGGCGAAGGCCACATTCGGGACCGGCGGCATGCTCGACCTGTGCGTGGGAGAGCTGCGTCCGGGCTTCACCCGACGCGGGGGCGCCGGTACGTTCCCCATCGTGGCGTGGCAACGCGCCGGCCACAAGACCTGGGGGGTGGAGGCCGTCATGCTCTCGGCCGGCATGTGCGTGGAATGGCTGCGTGACGACTTGGGCATCATCGACACCTCGGCAGACTCGCATCGCGTCGCTTCCGAATGCGACGACACCGGGGACGTGTGGTTCGTCCCGGCGTTGCTGGGGCTCGGGGCGCCGGTGTGGGACTTCGGGGCGCGCGGGACCTTCGTGGGGATCACGCGGCGGCTCGGGCGACCCGAGATGGTGCGTGCCGTGCTCGAGGGGGTAGCCCATCGCGGCGCGGACCTGTTGGAGTCCGCCGAGGCTGACACTGCCATGACGATCGAGACCCTGCGTGTGGACGGCGGCATGTCGGCCAACCCCACGTTCGTGGGGGCACTGGCCGACGCCGTGGGAAGGCCGGTCGAGATCTCGCCCGTGACCGAGGCCACGACCCTTGGTGCCGCCTATCTGGCCGGCATCGCCCTCGGGGTGTGGGCCGACGAGACCGATGTCGCCGCGGCGTGGAAGCCCTCGGCCGTCGTCGAGCCTCGTGTCACCGACGTGGCGCGCGCCTCCGCCCGTGCCCGATGGCTCGCAGCACGGGAGCGGGCCCTGCACACGGTGCCCGAGCTGACCGCACTGGAATTCTGAGCATGAGCATCGTCCCTGGTAACGCTTTCAGTTCGACCGGAAACGTGCCGATAACGTGGACCTGATGGAGCCCGCCCACTCTGGGGAGCGCCAGGCGACCACCGACCGCGTCGTGAGCGTGGCGGGGGGACTGCGCGCGGAGCTCGTGCCCGACATCGACGTGCTCCCAGGCCACCTCGGGTCACCCGGGCTCGAAGCCCCGGAGCGAGTGGCGGCGGAGCACATCGACGCGGCCTTCACCTTGGGACGATCGCTCGTCGACAACCTGAGCCGGGTCTTGCTCGGCACCCCGGGGGCGCTCACGGCCGCCGCCATGGCAGCGCTGTCGGGTGGGCACCTCCTCATCGAAGACGTCCCAGGAGTGGGCAAGACCGTGCTGGCGCGCGCCCTTGCCTCCTCCCTCGGTGCCGAGCTCTCGCGTGTGCAGGGACATCCCGACCTCCTGCCCTCCGACGTCACCGGCGTCTCGGTGTTCGCGCCGGACACGGGCACTTGGGAGTTCCGACCCGGTCCGGTGTTCGCGCACGTGGTGCTCGTAGACGAGCTCAACCGCACTCCGCCGCGCACGCAGGCCGCCTTGCTCGAGACGATGGAGGAACAGCAGGTGAGCGTGGACGGCGAGTCATGGCCCTTGCCGCGCCCCCACCTCGTCATCGCCACCCAGAACCCGTTCTCTCAGCTCGGGACGTACCCGCTCGTCGAGAGCCAGCTCGACCGGTTCGCGCTGGCAACGGCGATCGGCTATCCCGACGCCGACACCGAGGCGCGCCTCGTCCAGCACGGTGGGGGCAAGTTCGCCCTGGGGGAGCTGCGCCCGGTGTGCAACACCCAGGAGTGGCTCCAAGCGCAGCGGGCCACCGAGTCGGTCGACGTGGCGCCGAGCGTGGCCGAGTACGCAGTGGCGTTGTGCCGCGCCAGCCGCAACGCCACCGGCGTGCGACTGGGAGCAAGCCCGCGCGCGGCGATCTGGCTCATCCGTTCCGCTCAGGCGCATGCCATCTTGTCGGAAAGATGGTTCGTCACACCCGATGACGTGAAGGCGGTCGCCGTGGCGTGTCTGGCGCACCGCCTCCTCACCGACGAAGGTGTCGAGCAGGGCGTCGCCGTGGTCCGAGACCTGCTCGACGTCACACCCGCGCCCCGTCCATGACCCGTCTGGCCGGTCGGGAAACCCTGACCGGCAACCCCGCCCGCGGGCGCCGCTTCGTCCGCCCGATCTCCCCCTTCGTCCCCCTCGTCAGCTGCGCCGGGGTGCTGCTGGCGTGGGGGCTCGTCGCCCACAACAGTGGGGCGGGGTGGGTCCAGGCGGTGGGGGACGTGCTCGCCGGCGTCCTCGGGGTCGGCCTCGTCGCTCCCGCAGTCGTAGCCGCCGGGGCCAGGGTGGCCATCGTCGAAACCCCTTCCGACGGCACCTCGGGCCTGCCCGTGGAGCTGGCAGCGACGGCCAACAACCGACTTCGGGTTCGGCCCCTCGACCCGCCCGGACCCGAGGCCTTCGTCGGGCCACATCGCATGCCGGCCAGTCCTCGGCCAGGGCGGAGACCCTGGGCCACGTGGCGGGGGGACGCGACATCGATGGCACGGAGCCGGTCACCCTCGTTCCTGCACACCGAGGCGTGCACGACCGCGTCGTCCTCGAGGTCGCCACGGCCGCTCCCTTCGGCTTCCTGTGGTGGCGCAAGACCGTCGTCCTCGAGCTACCGCGTGCTGCACGTGGGGCCGCGCCTCGGGCCGCCTCTGCCGCTGCCCGGAGGGCGCACCGACACCACGGGGGGCGACATCCTGCGACGCCGCGGTCCAGATCGGTGAGCCGCGCGGAGTTCGCCCCTACCGCCCCGGGGATCACCGCCGCTGGGTGCACTGGCCCGCCACGGCCCACAGTGGGGAGTTGATGGTGCGCGAGATGGAAGGACCCTCCGCCGAACCCGTCACCTTGGAGATCCGCCTGCCCGCCGATGCCGACGCCGCGGAGCGGATGGCGGAGCGGGCGATGGCGACGGTCGTGGCCCTCGTCGACCGGGGAGTCGCGGTGTTCCTCACCACCACCGAGAACAGTGGCCCCCGGGTCGGCGCGGTCGGCGACCGGCGCAGCGCCGCTCGTCGCCTGGCGCGTGCCGTCGCCGATCCCGAGGCGGTCCATGCCGATTCCGAATCGCACTCAGGCAGGCCCTCCATGACGCCTCTTCGATCCGGCCTCTCGAACCATGAGGCTCTTCGAGACGGTCAAACGCGCCAATAAGCCCGGGCCCCCCGAGCACTCGGTCACCTTGCGCGTGGCGTGCGCCGGCGCGGTGATCACGGGCATCGCCGCGTGCCGGGCGGAAGGCGAGCTGTCGGGGGCGGTCGCCGGAGGCTCGATCACCCTCGTCGTGCTCGGCATGATCCTGGCCTACCGGACCCGCGAGCGACCACTGCCTTGGATCAAGCCCATCCTCGCCGTCAGCGCGGTGGCCGCGTTCGTGTGGTTCTTCCGCCAATTGACGGGCCAGCCGATCTACGACGTGAGCACCGTGGAAAACCCCCTCGCCGTCCTGTTCGTGTGGGTGCAGGTGGCGCACGCCTTCGACGTCCCGGCGCGCCGCGACCTCTCTTTCTCACTGGCCGGATCGGCCAGCCTCATGGCGGTGGCGGCAGCCCAGGCCATCGACCTCGCCTTCGGGGTCTACGTCGCGCTATGGCTGGTCTTCGGGCTGGCGGCGCTGCTCGCCATGTGGAGCTCGGCCAGCCAAGGCGGGCGACTGCGCGCACGTGGTGTGATCGCCGCGTTGGCGGCCGTCGTCGTCACCGGAACCACGGTGCTCGTGGTCCTGCCCGCTCCACACGTGGCGGGCAGGATCGACTTCCCCTCCAACGCCGGGCCGGGGACGCCGGTGCCGGTGCCCGGCGGCCTGGCGGGAGACGTCAACGTGGAGCAGCTCGCCAAACCGGGCAACCCCGCCGACGCCACGCGGGTCGGCGGGTATCTGGGGTTCGCCAATCGCCTCGACACAGCGTTGCGCGGTGCCCTGGGAAACACGGTGGTGATGAGAGTGCGCGCTGATCGGCCGTCGTACTGGATCGGTGAGACCTTCGACACCTGGGACGGCGCCAACTGGAGCGTGGCCACGACGACCACACAGCTCGCAGCGATCTGGACGACGAGCTCACCCTTCGTCATTCCCCGGACCGTCGCCCACCCCGTCGACGGCGCAGACGGACCTGCAGACCTTCTACATCGTCCAGTCCTCGCCCAACCTGGTGTTCCACGCCGACAATGCGCACGAGGTGTGGTTCCCGGCCAACAACCTCTTCGTCTCCGACGACGACTCGATCGTCTCCCCCATCGGGCTCGGGCGCGGGCGCCATCTACACGGTGCAGTCCTATGTGGACACGCCGACTCCCCAACAGCTGCGCGCCGCGGCGCGGCACCGCGGGCGATCCGGCATCGGTTCGTCGAACAGGACCCGCAACTGCCCCATCCCTACCCGCGGGTCGCAGGCACTGGCCGAGTCGGTCACCGCCCGTGCGCCCACTACCTACGACAAGGTGCAGAGCCTCATCGCCTGGATCGGCGACGCACACGCACTACTCCACCGACATCCCGCCCTTGGCGCCGGGGCAGGACACCGTGGACGAGTTCCTCTTCGGGAACCGCATCGGCTTCTGCGAGCAGATCTCCACGTCGCTGGCGGTGATGCTCCGGTCCCTGGGCATCCCGGCCCGCGAGGCGGTGGGATACGTTCCCGGGCCCTACAACCCCATCACCGACCTCTATGACGTCGAGGCCAAAGACGCCCACGCGTGGGTCCAGGTGTGGTTCCCGGGCTACGGGTGGCAGAGCTTCGATCCCACCGCCGTGGTGCCACTGGCCAACCCGTCCCCGGGCTCGACCCTGCTGCACGAGGCCGCCGGGGTAGCTGGGTCGCCTCCCCTGGGTCCCCATCGGGGTCGTCCTCGTGGCGACCTCCGTCGTGATGCTGGGCGCGAGGTGGCGGCGCCGCCGGCCGCACACCTGGGCCGAACAGGCCGCCCGGAGCATCGAGACAGCGGGCAGGCGGGCGGGCCGGAGACGTCGCCCCAGCGAGACCCTGACCGAGTACGCCGCCGCCCTCGACCATCTGGCGGGCGACCGCTCCGGGACGTGGCAGGCACTGGCCGCCGTCGTCGAAGCGAGCGCGTACGGAGGCCGCCATCCGACGCTCGAGGACAACCGCCGGCTCCTGGCATCGATGCACGCCCTACGTGGTGAGCTCCCGCGGGCGGGCGTGCTGGTCGGCCCCGGCGGCCTCAGGAAGGGCGGTGCGCCAGGGCGTCATCGAAGCTCGTCCCCGCCTCGAGCAGAGGGCGATACCCCATCAACTGGCGAGGGCGGCTGAAGGCCAACGCGGCTGTGAGCCTTCCTCCGCGCCCGTAGAGCGCCACGAAACGGCGTTCGAGCACCGATCCGTCGACCACCACGACGTCGTCGTCGGGAGAGGGGTGGCCGATCACCTGGATCTTCACGTCGTACTGGTCCGACCAGAAGTAGGGAACGGGCAGGTAGGCGCGGGCGTGGGAGCGGCCGGCGAGAAGGCTGTGTGCCGCGGCCACGCCCTGCTCGGCGGCGTTGGTCCAGTGCTCGATCCTGATGTGGGCACCGAGCCCTTGGTCGAACCAACGGGCGACATCTCCCGCCACCACGACGTCGTCGGCCGCGTGCAGCGTGGCGTCGGCCACGACACCGTTCGACACCTCGAGGCCCGAGTCATCCAGCCAACCCGTTGTGGGCACGACCCCGATACCGATGACCACCACGTCGGCATCGAGCACCCTGCCGTCATCGAGCTCGACACCGTCGACCTCGTCACCGCCACGCGCCGAGCGCAAGGCCGACACGCCGACTGCGGTGAGGAGCTCCACGCCATGGTCGAGGTGAAGCGCGCCACACGCCGCCCCCATCTCGGGGCCGAGCACGCGGTCCAGCGGCTGGGGCAGGGCCTCGACCACTGTCACACGCGCACCGAGTCCCCGGCACGTGGCGGCCACCTCGGACCCTATGAACCCGGCCCCCACCACCACGACGCGGACACCTTCTCTGCGCGCGGCACGCCCGAGAGCGATCGAGTCCTCCAACGTCCGCAGGGTGTGCACGCCGGCCAACGGGGCGCCCCCGGCAGCGGGCGAGGGTGGGCGCCGGTGGCGACCACCAGCCCGTCGAAACGCAGCACGCTCCCGTCGTCGAGCTCGAGCGTGTGTCCCTCGACGTCGAGCGCGCCGGCGCGGTGCCCGAGGCGCAGATCGAGCCCGAGGGCCGTGATTTTCTCCGAAGGGCGCAGAAGCACGCGATCGAGCCCCCACGTGCCGGCCAGGAACTGCTTGGAGAGTGGAGGGCGATCGTAGGGCAGATGGAGCTCGGCACCGACCAAGGTGACGGTGCCCGTATGTCCCTCGGCGCGCAGGGTCTCGGCGGCTCGCAGTCCGGCGAGGGATCCGCCCACGATGGCGATGGTGGAGCTGTGGTCGAGCACCATGTGATACGAGACCTATCGGCGCCCGGGATGGACCCTCTCGGTCAGGAGCCGAACATCTTCATCCACTGTTCAGCGTTGCGGAGCCGGAACACGTAGTTCCGCTGTCGCGTCTCTCCCAGGCTGGCCGAGGGCTCGGGCGAGTAGAGGTGACCCGGGTACAAGACGGTGTCGTCGCCGAAGCGCGCCAGGCGGGTGGTGAGCGACTCGTACATCTGCTCGGGGTCGCCCCCGGGGAGGTCGGTGCGCCCGCAGCCTTCGAGGAACAGCGTGTCGCCCGAGACCAGGCGTCCGTCGACGGAGAAGCACTGGCTGCCCGGGGTATGGCCAGGGGTATGGACCAACTCGATGTCGACATCGCCCACCGTGACGACGTCCCCGCTGGAGTGCTCGACGAGCTCGTCGTCAGAGACACCCGGTGGCGCGCACCACCCATGGAGCCTCTGCCCGCTGGACGTGCACGGGAACCTGGACGTCCTCGAGGAGGTTGGTGACCCCTTCGATCCGGTACCCCATCAGGTCCCCGCCCACGTGATCGGGATGGAAGTGGCTGGCGAGCACGCCGACACAGCGCATGCCGTCGGCGGCCAGGATGCCGAGGAGGCCCCCGACGTCGTAGGCGGGGTCCACGATGACGGCCTCGCCCGCGTGACGGTCGCCGATGAGGTAGGAGAAGTTCACCATCTGGCCCGCCAGAGGGTCATCGGTGGCGAAGTCTCGGCCCGACAGGAGCTGGCGGAAGTACAAGCGGTCATCCGGCATCACCTGATGGTAGGGGTGTCGTGTGCGCCGCACAGCCCGCTGCTTGGTCCGGCCCGAAGCGCTGCCTCGGCGCTCGTGTCGAAGGGGTCGCCGATGGAGCGGCACCGACCCAGGACCGACGGCTCGGAGCGAGAGCGACCTACAGTGTGCGGGGCCTGCGGCGCCACCCGCCGGCCAGCAGCGAGGGGGAGTCGATGCGGCGATCGAGCGTGGCCGCCATGTTCCGGGCCAACGTCGTCGAACATGGCCACAAGGCCATGTTCCGGTTCCAAGGCGCCACCGTGACGTGGGCCGAACATCACGAACGCGCCTGTCGCGTGACGCACGCGCTGCGGGCCGATGGCGTCGGAGCTCGACGACCGAGTGGCTTTCCTGGATCGCAACGGGCTCGAGTACTTCGAGATCCTCTTCGGCGGTGCCCTGGGCGGCGCCGTCAACGTGGCTGTCAATTGGCGACTCGCCCCGGCCGAGATGGCCGCTGTGATCGATGACGCCAGAGCCAAGGTCCTCGTCGTGCACCCGGAGTTCGTCCCCTGCCTGGCGTCGATGGAGAGCGGGCTGCCATGGGTGTCGCGGGTGGTGGTCCTCGGCGATCCCAAGGCCCACGCCGACGTCGGAGGAGCTTCGGACCTGGCCCGTCGCGTCGGCTACGAGGACTGGCTCGCCGATCACCCCGCCACGGACCAGGGCCATGAGGGCGGCGCCGACGACGTCGTCCATGCAGCTGTACACGTCGGGCACCACCGGTCTGCCCAAGGGCGTAATGCTCGCCAACCGCAATATGGAAGTCATGCTGGAGCTCGCCGCGAGGGATGCGTTCGAGATCGACGAGCGAACCGTGAGCCTGGTGGCGATGCCGCTGTTCCACATCGGCGGATCTGGGTGGGCGCTGAGCGGGATGTCACGGGGGGGACCTCGGTGATCCTGCGGGACATGGATCCCGGCGGAGCTGCTCCGGTTGGTGGCCGACGAGCGGATCACCCATGCATTTCTCGTCCCCGCCGTGCTGATGGCTCTGCTGGCCACGCCCGGCGTCGCCGAGACCGACCTGTCGAGCCTCGACACCATCTTCTACGGGGCCTCCCCCATCGCCGAGGACGTCCTGGTCGCGATGTCTCGAGGTCTTCGGGTGTCGCTTCGCACAGGTCTACGGCATGACCGAGACCACCGGAGCCATCGTCCGGCTCGCCCACGAGGACCACGACCCGCAGGGCCCCCGCCGGCATCTGCTGCGGGCGGCAGGAAAGCCGCTGCCGGGAGTCGAGCTGCGCATCGTGGACCCCGACACGGGAGCCGACGTACCGGCCGGAGCGGTGGGCGAGGTGCGGACGCGCTCGGCGTTCAACATGCTCGGCTACTGGGACAAGCCCGACGACACGGCACGTACCATCGTCGACGACGGGTGGCTGCGTACCGGCGATGCCGGCTACCTCGACGAGGACGGCTACCTCTTCCTCCACGATCGCATCAAGGACATGGTGGTCTCCGGTGGGGAGAACATCTACCCGGCCGAGGTGGAGAACGTGCTGCTGGGCATCGCCCGGCGTGGTCGACGCCGCGGTCATCGGCGTGCCCGACGACAGGTGGGGCGAGACGGTAAAGGCCTTCGTCGTGGCGGAGCCGGGGAACGACTTGGACGAGGCCTCGATCATCGCCTTCTGTCGCGAGCAGCTTGGCCCACTACAAATGCCCGACGTCGGTCGACTTGGTCGCCGCCCTTCCCCGCAATCCCTCGGGAAAGGTGCTCAAGCGCGAGCTGCGCGAGCCCTATTGGCGTGACCGTGAACGCCGCATCCACTGATCGATGACGGACCGCCGCCACTCCTGACGCCATGTCGACGCCAAGGGCAGAGCCGCTCGATCTCGGTGCCGAGCTCGTTGCGGTATTGGGCACCCCCGAAGGCCGCGCCGACCCCTATCCCCACTACGCCCGCATCCGGGAGCACACGCCGGTATTCCGCTCCCCCATGGACAACTGGATCGTCACCCGTTTCGCCGACTGCCAAAAAGTGCTGCGAGCCCCGCAATTCGGAAAGAGCTCCGACCAGGACGCTGCCGCCCGTCTACGGCTCGTCCGGTGGGGGATCCCCGCTCACGAGGCGGCGGACTTCTTCGAGTTCTTCCAACGCCGACAGTCGATGCTCACGCTCAATCCCCCTGACCACACCCGTCTGCGTGGCCTCGTCGCCCGCGCCTTCACGCCGAACACCGTCGAGGCGCTGCGCCCTCATGTTGTGGCGCTGTGCGATGGGCTTCTCGAAAAGCTGGCCGAGCTCGCAAGCGGCGGCCGGAGCGTCGACGTGATGCGCGAGCTGGCCTTCCCCCTGCCGGTAGCCGTGATCGGTGAGCTGCTAGGCGTGCCCGTGGGTGACCGGTCCCAGTTCCAGGCTCTGGTCCGCGCCGCCACCGCCATCCTCGAGCCGATGTCGAGCCTCGAGGAGCTCCGCGCCTGCTCGGGCGGCAAGGCTCACCATGGAGCAGTACTTCACGGATCTCATTGCCGAGAGACGACGGCACCCCGCCGACGGCCTGCTGTCGGAGTTCATCGCCGTGTCCGACGGCATCGGACCGGCTCACCGAAAACGAAGTGGTCTCCACCGCCATCCTCCTCTTTGCGGCAGGCTTCGAGACCACCACGAACCTGATCGGCAACGGCCTATGGGCGCTGCTGTGCCATCGGGCCGAGCTGACGCGATTGCAGTCGTCGGTGGCGGATCCCGATGCGGTACGACGAGCGGTGGAGGAGCTGCTGCGGTGGGACAGCCCCGTACAGCTCGACGGTCGAATGGCGTTACGCCCCGTCGAGGTCGCCGGCCAGGACCATCGCGCCCGGAGAACAAGTCATGACGCTGCTCGGAGCTGCCAACCGCGACCCACGCCGATTCCGCCACCCCGAGACCCTCGACCTGGGACGCGACGAAGGGGCCACCCATGAGCTTCGGGAGCGGGATCCACTACTGCCTGGGAGCGGCGCTCGCCCGACTCGAAGGACAGGTGTGCTTCAGTCGCCTGCTGACCCGCTTCAAGAACGTCGAACTCGGTGACGACGGTGTGACCCATCGCGACTCCATCACGCTCCGGGGTCTGACGCGTCTTCCGGTGGCATTCACACTCCCGTGACCCAGTCGCTGAGTCAGAACGGAAGCTTGTCCCCCTCCGGTTCGCCCTCTTCGCCTCCGACAAGCGCAGAGCGGTCATCGAGGTCGCCCCCTTCGGCCTGAGCGGCTTCGTCGTCTTCGGCCGGCGTCGGCTCCGACGTCGGCGTGCGGCCCACTGCCTCGAGCCTCGGCACGAGCTCCTCGACCTGGGCGCGGGTGCGCCGGATCCGCCTGTCGAGCTCGTCGACGATCGCTGTGGCCCGTTCCAGTCGAGCCACGAGCTGGTCGACGTCCACTTCGCTTCTCTCGAAAAAATGACGATGTCGTCGAGCTCGCGACTCGCAGCCATGTAGCTGAGCTCCGCGACCGGGTCGTCGGGTTCCGGGATCTGCTCGTCGCTCCGTTCCGCGTTCATGTCTGCCCCTCGGTCGTCGATCGAAGCTCGGTTGAATCTACGGTCGAGCGCGCCCGTCCATCTGCGAACCTCGTCAACAGCATGGACCCCGAGTGGACCTCCGCCACCGAGCGGACCACAGCACCATCGGGACCGAGCGTGATGGTGTAACCCCGTTCGAGCTGGCGCTCGATGTCATAGGCGGCCAGCAATCGCCGCCATGTGGCTACCCTGTCCTGCTGGCGGTCGAGTGCGCCCCGCGCCCGCGGGCCGAAGAGGCCGGCTCGGCGCTCCACGGTGCCACCGGCCAGATCGAGCTCCCTGCGGGCGTCGATGGCGATCTGCGAAATCCTGCGCTCGAGCCGCTCAGAGTGCCGCGACAGCTGGTTGCGGGTGGCTGTGCTCAATGATGACGCGCCGCGGCGTCACGCAACGCGGCACCTTGCAGCGCGTCGATCGCGCCCCGTCCGCACGCGCGCACTTGAGCTTGCGATCGACTCCCACCACTCCTTAACCACTCGGACCAGTTCCTGTGCGCACGCGGTGGGTGTCACAAAGGCGCGGTGGGCGACGATGTCGGCCACTGACTGGTCGCCGGTGTGCCCGATCCCGGTCCACAAGGGAATCGGCAGCACGGCGATCGCCCGTGCCACGGGCTCGGCGTCGAAGGCGACCAGATCGCCGCGAGAACCACCGCCCCGCACGAGGACGGCCACGTCACAGTCGGAGCCCGACATGGCGTCGAGTGCCCTGGCGATCGAGGCCGGGGCCCCGGTCCCTTGGACGTTGGCCCGGAACAGGACTACGGAGAAGGCGAACTCCGATACCGCGCAGCTGGCCGACGAAGTCGTTGTATCCCTCGGAGCCTGGGCTCGCCACGAGGCCGACGCGCAGCGGGACCGAGGGTACCGCAAGGCCCTGGTTGCGACGCAGGAGGCCCTCGCGCTCGAGCGTATGCAGAAGAGCTGCTCGCCGAGCCGCCAGTCGGCCCAGGAGCGCCGTGACATCGACGTCGGATGGCGATGAAATTGATCTGGCCCTTGGGGGGATAGAACTCCACCCGCCCGCGGAGGGACACCACCACGCCGGGCTCGAGTACGACTCCCTGCCGTTGAAGCGTCGCTTTGAGCGGGCCCCAGGTTCTCCCCCAGCAGTTGACCTTGAGCACCGGAGTGTCGCGCCCACGCGCCGCGTCAGGATCGACCAGCTCGATGTAGCAGTGCCCGGTCCGGTCGGAGATGCTCTGGATCTCGCCCCGCACCCATTGCAGATGGCCTCGAGGGAACGATGCCGTGATCGCGGCCTGCACCTGCCGATACAGAGCGGCGATCGTCAGCGCCTCGGGCTGCTCCTCGAGGGCGAGCCGGCCGGACTGCGGGTCCATGGCGCCACCCTATCGAGGGGGTGGTCGCGCACGGCTCCTCGACACCGAGTCGGGGCGTGCCGTCAGGGGCGCCCGACCTGGCACACTGATGGGGACGGTGAGTCGGCCGGGTGGCCGCGCCACGGGCTCCGTCCTTGGAGGGAGACCGCGGCGAGGAAGGTCGGGGCTCCACAGGGCAGGGTGCTGGCTAACGGCCAGTCGGGGCGACCCGAAGGAAAGTGCAACAGAGAGCAGACCGCCGATGGCGGGCGCAAGCCCGCACAGGCAAGGGTGAAACGGTGCGGTAAGAGCGCACCAGCGGCCGGGGTGACCCGGCCGGCTCGGTAAACCCCACCCGGAGCAAGGCCGAACGTGGGACATGGGTAGCCCGCCCGCCCCATGGGGCAGTCCCCAGGTAGGCCGCTGAGATGGATGGCCACCTCGCTCGGAAGGGCGAACAGAACCCCGCCTACAGGCCGACTCACCGTCATTAGGTCTCTGACTAGAACCTTTATCCGGGAGATCCCGTCACGACGAGGGGCGCACGATCGGCTTGTAGCTACTCTCCTTGAGGAACCCCGGGTCCCCGCAGTAGAACCCGGTGGGCGGGGTGGGGCTAACCCGCTTGATCACACCGTGCTGGACCTGAGCCAGGAGGAAGCAGCCCGACGGGATTCCGGCAGCGGGGTCTGTCGGCGGGATCAGTCCTCCAGCATTGAACAAGGTCACCTTGTTCAATGCCCGTACGAGGCCGGCGCGGGTGGGAGGATTGCCGGCCTGGGCGAGGGCCTGGACGAAGAGCTCGGCGGAGGTCCAGCCGAAGACCGACTCGATCTCGAAGTTGGGGTCGGAGGAGATCTTCTTCATCCACGTGTCGAACAGCGCCACGGCGGGAACGGTCTTGGCATCCTGCCCGAGGTAGAGAGCGTCTCCCTGCTCGATGTACATGTTGTTGGCGGAGCTTCCCGCCAGCTTCAGGAGTTGGGAAGAGTAGGCGGCGGCCTCGATGTTGATGGCCTTGAAGTTCTGCTGCTGGAACTGCTTGGCCAGGGTGGCCGCGTAGTTGTCGGGCAGCTCGGTCGAGAAGAAGATCTTTACGCCCTTGGCCTTCATGGAGACGATGTCGGGCAGGAAGTTTGTGTCGAAGGGCCCTACGCCGTGGTCGTAGACGATCTTCCAGCCCGCCGCCTTCATGCCCGCTTCCGCGGCGTCTTCGTTCGCCGTGGTGGAAGCTGTGGCGTTCTCCCAGATGATGCCGACCTTCTTCACCGCCTGTGGGTACTTACTGGCGAAGTACTTGAAGAAGTTCAGTGGGTAATCGCCGATCGAGTTGGGCACAGGGCTGTAGAGGTTGGGGTCGGTGACGAGCCCCGGACTGAGTGAGATGGTCACATCGGGCATGTGGGCCAGATCGATGATGGGCTGCTCGGCCTCGTCGAGCAAGGTGAAGCCACCCACCAAGGCGAAATCGCTCTTGGTCTGAGAGGCCGTCGCCGTCGCCACCTCGCCGCCCTGGAAGGTGCTGTCCTGGGCGTCAAGGTGGATCTTCCTGCCGTTCACCCCGCCCTTGGAGTTGATGTAGGCGAAGTACGCCTCGGTCCCTTCCTCGGCTCCCTTGAACAGCCCCGGGATGGGAGACGACAGATCGTCGACCTGACCCACCGTGATCGAATTGGCCGTGACCCCAGGCGAGGGTCCGGTGCCCCCCGAACCGTTCGGTGCCGACGTAGCCGGAGCGGCCCCGGAGTTGCCCGACGACGTGGGTGGCGACTTGGAGGAGCAGGAGGTCAGCCCCACTGCGAGCACGCACAGCCCGGTGAGGAGTGCACCCCGTGGTATGACCCCCCCGACTCGCGCATGAGCCGTTCGCGAGCGCGTACGCCCTCGGTTCACATCCACTCGCCCCCTCAGTGACCGCATCCCCAGCGGATGTGGCCCTCTCTGGGAACTTCCAGCTTGCCATGTCGGCCTGTCGTGTTCGATCCCACCATCGACCGTTTCGTCTAGCTGGCGCAGGTTGGCCCACGGAGGTCAGCCGGCAGAGGCCACCAGTAGGAGAGCCGAACCAGCCAGGTCGGCGACGATGGCTTGTCCGTGGCCGGCCATAACTCCGACGAGGCGAATTAGCGCCTAGTGATCCAGGCGATCGCCCACCGACGAATGGTGTGCAGAGCCCAACCAAAAGGAGTTCACTCCCCGTGATTGCCGTCTACATCGTCACCAAGAACATGACCATTGAGCAGCACACCAAGGGCCGCCAGCGTCTCCGTGAGGCCGGGGCACCTGAAAGCGCCATGAAGCTCCACTCGTGCTTCGGCGAAGACGGCCAGCTTCAGGTCTTCGACGTCTGGGAGAGCCAGGAGGCGTTCGATGAGTTCCTGACACACCTCGGGCCGGTCATGGAGAAGCTGGGCATCGAGTTGGCGCAGCCGCCCACCATCATGCCGATTGTCGACCTCGTCCAGCAATAGGGCTGACGCTCACACGACCACGAGTCCGGGCGTGTAGTACAGCCGGATCTGTGCGGTTGGTCGAGAGGCCAGATCCGACTCGGGCGCTCGGGATGAACCACCATTTCTGGACCTGCCAAGAGCAAAAGCGTAAAGCGTGGCGTAGCGAATGGCGGGAGCGCGCAGGCCGATGGCGGCGACCGATGGTGGCAACCTTATGCGAACATCTCGGCGTGGGAGGACGGTTCCGTCTCAGCATCTCGGAGAGGCGGCTGACGTTCACAGCGCACTGACCGAGCCCTCGCTGGCCTTCACAGCGGCGTGATGCAAGTATCGACGCGTGGCCCAGAACTACTTCGGCGAGGAAGTGGCTGCTGGCTACGACGAGGGTACCGGATCGATGTCCGACCCCGACGTACTTGGCCCGGCGATCGACCTGCTGGCCGAGCTTGCCGGAAACGGAGCTGCGCTCGAGTTCGCCGTCGGCACAGGCCGGGTTGCATTGCCGCTCGCGGCCCGAGGTGTGCCGGTGTCCGGGATCGAACTCTCGATCCCCATGGCTGAGCGGCTCCGAGCCAAGGATGACGACCAGCGCATCAAGGTGACGATCGGCGATATGGCAACGGCGCGGGTCGACGGCAGGTTCCGGATCGTGTACCTCGTGTTCAACACGATCGGGAACCTGACCACCCAGGACCAACAGGTGGCGTGTTTCGCCAACGCTGCCGCTCACCTCGAGCCCGGTGGGTACTTCCTGATCGAGGTGGGAGTGCCTGATCTGCGCCGTCTGCCACCTGGCGAAGATGCACGCGTGTTTGCGCACGCGCCGGGGTATGTGGGTTACGACCGCTACACCGATCTTGTCGCCCAGCAGGCAATGTCGCACCACTTCGCGGTCGACGGATCGCGTGTACGCGAGATCAAAACGCCCTTCCGGTACGTGTGGCCGTCCGAGCTCGACCTGATGGCCAAACTCGCCGGCATGTCGCTACGCCACCGCTGGGCCAGCTGGGACCGCTCACCCTTCACCGGCGACAGCACGTCGCACGTCTCGGTATGGGAGAAGACCGACGTCTAAGCCGATGCGTGGGGTCCCCGTACTCCGACATGGGAAGGGGCTCACAAAGCTGCGGGCGGAGGCTTTGCCAGCCGGATGAATGCCGCAACCTTTGTGAGATCCTTCCGGCGGCGATCGCCGTCCCGGCTCGTGCGGGTCTCGGAGTCGACACCACTCGGACGAACCCGATTGATGGCTTGCTGGACATTGTCGGGACCGAGGCCTCCGGCCAGGATCACCGGGACCGAGGCAGTGGCGACGACGGCCGCACTGACGTCCCAATCGTGCATCAAGCCGGTCGCGCCGACGACCCCGGTCATCGGGTGCGCAGTGTCGAGCAAGAGGTAGTCGGCCAGATGAGCGAGGCGTTGGGCCATCCGTACAGCGTCGGGACCGTGAATCGGAACCGTGAGCATCATCTTGGTAGGTGCCAGCGAGGCTCGTACCCGTTGAAGAACATCGTCGCCCATTAGGTGAGCACGCGCGAGATGAACGATATCTGGCTCCAAGAGATCGGCGGTCATCTGGACCCGAGTGGGATTCGACGACAGAGATAGTGCGACGAGCTTTGCACGCGTAATGGCGGTGGCAATGGCTTTCGCCGTTGCCAGGTCAACGCTGTCCCAGGTTTCGACCCCCTCGTCGAGGACGACGCCGATGTGATCGGCCCCGAGTCCGTCTACCTCGAGGGCGTCCGATACATCGGTAAGCCCGTAGATCTGTACCAGCACCTCCACATCTTGGCGCGAGACCGCGGCCCACCAAACATCAATATCATCGGGAAGAGGGGCGTACTGACAATCGGTGTGGTGAGGTCCAGTCCGATCCATCTGTCGACATGCTCACCATTCTTGCCAAAAGCGATACCAGGCGATCGGCCGCCACCCCTACCGCCGACTGCCCTAGCGCAGATCGGCCCACATCCAGGAGGGCGTTCGGACCTAATCCATGGCTGTTTGGGGGGTGACTGGACGTTCCGCATTATGATTGAGTTCGTTGATCGGAAGAGTTTGTCCTTCGCTCACCTCGAGCGATGACCGCTCCGTGACCTGTGAAAGAAGGGCAACGGTATGTCAGAAAACCTTCGGGTCCTTGGGAAGTACAGCGCCGCCATGGAGTCGGGCGACAGTGAAGCCGTCTTCGAGTTTTTCTCAGAGGACTTCCACAGTCACGTGGCCGAACGTGTGAGTCCAGAGCGGGTCGGCACCGACCTTCGGGGCGAGGAGCAACAGTGGTGGCAACAAGCGCGGGCAGCCTTCCCAGACATGACGTTTACCGTCGACCTGCTCATCGAGTCAGATGATCTGGTGGTCTCGAACTGGACGGTGAAAGGCACCCACACGGGAACGCCGTTCTACGACGTCCCCGTCTCGGGAGAACCAGTAACGATCAACGGCACGGCGATCCTACGGATCCGAGACGGACAGATCGTCGAGCACTGGGGCGGCCCGCATTGCCAAAAAGGGTACGGCCTGATCCGCTGAAGCTGCCTTCTTGGGCCAACAGATTGCATGGCAGCGTGAAGTCACGCGGCACCGCGGAGCGCGGTTGCATATTGAGTTTCTCTCATTGGTAGTAGTGATCCTGCTCGAGATCTTCGAGGAGGCTGGGCCCGGTCGGCTCCCATGCGAGCAGCTCCCGGGTTACGGCGGCGGTAGCCGGACTGTCCATGGCGACGAAGTGTCCGAGGTGGGCGAAGTGTTCGGCGGCGTCGGCGAAGGAAATGGACGCCGTAGGAAGGCCGAGGTGACGGCCAATAGTCTGGGCGATCTCCCTGAAGGGGACGCCCTCGTCGGCGACCGCGTGTACGACCGAGCCGGCTGGAGCGGCCTCGACGGCCAAGCGGGCCAGACGGGCGGCGTCGGAGCGGTGCACCGCAGGCCAGCGGTTGGTGCCGTCACCCACGTATCCGGCTACGCCCCGCTGGCGGGCGATACCCACGAGGGTGGCCACGAACCCGTGGTCCCCGGCACCGTGGACCGTGGGGGGGAAGCGCAGCACAGAGGAGCGGACGCCTATGCCCCTCAGCGACAGCGTGAGCAGGGCGGTGGCCGACCGGCGCCCGGCGGGATTGGCCCGAACCTCGGCGCTGGGCACGAGCCCGTCGTCCTCGGTGGACACCCGAGCGGCTGTCAACCCGAGCAAGCCCGAGGCAAGAACGAAGGGCCGGTCGGAATCGGCCAGGGCCGCGCCCATGGCCTCCACGGCCCGTCGGTCGGCCGCCGCGGCGGTGGCGAAGTTGCCACCCCAGGCCACCTCGTGCTGAAAGGCCAGGTGGATCACCCCGTCGGAGTCGGCGGCCGCCTTGCCCAGGCCGTCGGGGTCGTCGACGTCGCCCCCCTGAACAATGGCGCCGGCCGCTTCCAGCCGTTGCGCCGCTGCCTCGGAGCGAGCCAGGCCGACCACCTCGTGTTCGGCGCCCAGCAGCTCGGGCACGACGGCCGAGCCGATCCAGCCCGATGCGCCGGTCACGAAGATTCTCATGATGGGTACCTCCGGAGTCGTGATGTCAGTAACTGCCATCAAAATAGGCCGGATGTCAGTGACTGTCAACGTTTAGGATGGAGGTCATGGGTCGATGGCAGCCGGACAGTCGCGGGCGGCTGCAGGAAGCCGCTCTGGCTCTGTACTCAGAGCGGGGATTCGACCAGACCACAGCGGCGCAAATCGCCGCCCGAGCAGGGCTGACCGAGCGCACCTTCTTCCGCCACTTCGCCGATAAGCGAGAAGTGCTCTTCGGTGGATCCGCCCTCCTCCAAGAGCGGATCGTGGCCGGGGTGGCCGGGGCGCCCCCCCGTGACGGGCCCCTCGACGCTGTTGCCTGCGGACTCGCCGCCGGCGCCGCCATGCTCGGCGAGTTCCGCCGGGACCTGTCCCACCAGCGACACGCCGTGATCGCCGCCAACCCCGAGCTGCGTGAGCGGGAGTTGGCGAAATTGGCCGACTATGCCGCGGCGGTGGCAAACGCCCTGCACCAGAGAGGCGTGGGAGAGCCCCAAGCCAGCCTGGCTGCCGAGGCAGGGATGACGGTGTTCCGCGTCGCCATCGAACGGTGGTCGAGCGGGGTCGACGACCGGGACCTCGCCGACGTCATGCGGGAGTCCATGGCAGAGCTACGCGCCGTGGCTGACGGGAGATGAGCCTCGTCGCCGTCTTCGGCCCACTCCTCGTCTGACGCTCTGCAGACCCCAGCACATCGACACCCGCAGAATGAGCGAAGGACCGCTCGTCGCGCAGGCACGGGGGGTTTCACCCGTGACTCTTGCAGGGCCCGGCTACTGTCTCCGGGTGGCGCGCGAGCCCATGAGTGCACACGAGGTCATCGGTCTCCATGCACGACTCTCGAACTGGGGTCGATGGGGACCGGACGACCAGCTCGGTACCGTCAACTTCGTCACGCCGGAGGTAACGGCGGCTGCGGCATCTACCGTGCAGTCAGGGCGGACCGTGTCATGTTCGCGGCCCCTTCCGACCCAACCCGGGCCGGACAACCTCAACCCAGTTGTCCACCACATGACCGGAACAGCGACCGAGGGTTACGGGGCCGACTACTTCGGCCTCGCGCCGCATGGATACGCGACGAGCCATCTCGACGCCCTCTGCCACATCTTCCATGAAGGGAAGATGTACAACGGCTTCGCGGCCGAGACGGTCACGGCGCACGGGGCGAGCAAGCTCGGGATCCATCACCTCCGATCCGGGGTCATCACTCGGGGGGTCTTGGCAGACATCCCCGCCGTGCGGGGTGTAGAGGCACTGGAGCCGGGCGAGCCCATTTTTCCCGAAGACCTGGAAGCCGCTCAGAAAGCGAAAGGGGTCTCGGTCCAAGGTGGAGACGCACTGTTGGTGCGGACGGGACGCTGGCGGTGGCGTGAGTTGCACGGGCCCTGGACCCCGACTGAGGGCATGGCCGGCCTGGACGCCTCCTGCCTGGCCTGGCTGCACGAGCGTGAGGTTGCCGTGCTGGGTTGCGACGGGATCTCCGACGTCTGGCCGTCGCGCATCGACAACGTCCCCATGCCGGTTCACACCGTGGCCATCGTGGCCATGGGAATTTCCCTTCTGGACAATCTGGATCTCGACGAGCTGTCCGATGCGTGTGATGCCGCCGGCCGCTCGACCTTCCTTTTTGCGATCGCGCCGCTGGTACTCAATGGGGGCACGGCGTCGCCGGTGAACCCGATCGCTGTGTTCTAGACCGAGGAATCATCCAACGATCGACGAGCAGAGCGGAGCGTGATCGCCATCTGTCGGTGTAGCGCACCGAACCAAAGCGGCCCAGCTGGTTGGCGAAGCGGCTCACCTTTGGTCCGATTGCGTTGTCCTGTTGATCCGTCTGTCAGCGCTTCTCGTGTGCGACGATTGTCGTCATGGAGAAGGGTGCGTGGCAGACTCACTGGCACAAGCACCCGGGTGTGCGGTCCGGGGATCAGCTTTCTCGTGGCGAGCGGTCGGCGGACAGAATGCGCAACATGATGGGGTCGTGGCCCTTCGTGTTCTCCTTCTTCGCCATCATGATCGCCTGGGCCGTCGTCAACACTTTCCTCCTGGAGCACGTCCTCGGTCACAAGGCGTTTGATCCCTACCCCTATATCCTGTTGAACCTGTTCCTCTCCATGCTCGCCGGGGTCCAAGCTGCTGCTCTTTTGATTGCGGCCAAGCGGTCTGACGCGATCTCCTCTGAGATCGCTCTTCACACGGAACACAACACCGACGACATCAAAACGCTTATCGCGGAGAACACGTCTCTGACCTCGCAGGTCAAGAAAAACACCGATCTTCTCGATGAGATCCACCTCCACGTGGCCAACATCGGCAAGAAGCTTGGCGCTGACATGGGTCACTTTCCCGGAGAGACGCCTCCAGCGCAAGCCTGACACTCCGCCGTCAACGTCTCCCTCGGATCTGTTCACCCGAAGCGAGGCGTCCCGCCGGACTTTCAGTGCGGCGTGAACGTGCTGTCCCTCCACGTTCTCAACGGCATGTCGGACCTCGCGTGGCGACGATGCGGGCGTGTGTCATGTCGTGGCTTGCAAGGGACCGATCGCCCGCACCCCCACCACGACAACCACTCACCACCAGACGCTGCCCTCTCGCCAACCCTTGGCGTTCACGCGGGCCTGTCAATCGTCAATCTTGACGGCAAGGAAAGCAACGACGCGACCCCTGGTCGTCCGCTAACTCTTGCGCCTAGAATGCAGAGCGGGTGGAGGGGGGTCCATGCCATGAGGTACCTCGCAGTTCCGGAGACGCCACGTCGCCATCTATTGGTTACGCTCCTGCATCAGAGCCATTGGAAACCGCAGTGGCACGCGGTGGCCGATAGTTCGGTGTCGGCTATGAGGGCACTTTGCGGGTTTTCGTATAGATCAGAGCCGCACCGGATGTGGGACCAATCGACGCTTGCATCCAGGTGCCCACAGTGCCAACGTCTCATGATCGCAGAGGACAGCCTGCCCGAGCCCGACCGAATTCCCACGACCCCACGCCTCACAGCAATGGCCCAAGTACCCGATCCGCTGACTCACTGAACGCTCTTTCTTCGGGCACCGGACTCGGTAGGTTGTCGTCGGGGGGACGATCGTCGATTTGAGCTGACCGACGGCGGGCGTCGCCGACGCACCGAAGAGCGGCACACATCCGCCTTCGGCCATGGCCCACACCTGCGCGTCTTCCCAGGTTGTCACGACGGCCTTGTCGGTTCTGCGGGGTGAGCAGATATCGTGAGTGTCATGACGCGCCCCTCTGTCGTCGAGACGTGGGGGACAGTGCCACACGAACGCGAGGCGTCCTATCCCTGCGATGGGATGATCGACCATCCCGACGTGCTCTTCCGCGCCATGAACATCGACGCTCCAGTCGGGCTCGTGTTTCGCTGGGTGTGCCAGCTTCGCATGGCGCCCTACAGCTACGACTGGATCGACAACTTGGGTCGCCGCAGTCCCCGACAGCTCATCGAGGAGTTCGAACGCCTTGAGGTCGGACAGCGTTTCATGACCATCTTTCGCTTGGTGTCCTTCGAGGAAGGTAGTTCGATCACCCTGGATGCGACCACGGAGCTTTTCGGTCGGGTCGCTTGCACATACCGGGTCATCCCCGCTGAGGTCAACCGGAGTCGGCTGGTGGTGAAGCTGACCTTCTCAACACCGCCGGGTGTGAGGGGTTGGATAACCAGGCGCGTCCTCCCGATCGGAGACCTGCTCATGATGCGTAAGCAGTTGCTGACGTTGAAGAAGTTGGCAGAGCGCGACGCTCATGAGTCGGACGCTGGCCGCTAGGCGCGCCAGCCCGCTGCGACCCTGACCATCATGAAGGGGGATTCAGGGATGTCTGCAGGGAGATGGTCAGACTCCTGCGTTGCCGAGAGGTCACCGCCCAGAGGAGGGCCAGAGGATGGAACCGAAGGGAAGCGCGCTCGTCACGGGCGCAAGTCGGGGCATCGGGAGGGCAATCGCCGTCGAGTTGGCAGCCCGAGGGTTCGACACCGTCGCCAGCATGCGCAATCCCGTGAGCGCTGCCGACCTCCCCCGCGAATCGACAGGCCGGCTGAAGCTCGCTCACTTGGACGTGACCGATCCAAGTACATACCAACTGCCAAACGATCTGTGCGTACTGGTGAACAATGCCGGCATCGATACGGATTACCTACCTGTGGAGCACAGCGATCTTGACGACTGGCGGAAATTGTTCGAGACAAACGTTCTGGGAACGGTCGGACTCACCATGGCCGCGATTCCAACCCTGCGTGACAACCGACCGTCGGTGGTGTGCAACATCACATCGTCGTCGATTCTCGCCTGGGTGCCCTTCTACTCGGCATATCGAGCAACCAAGGCTGCCGTCTCCGCATTCGGCGACAGCCTCCGGGTGGAGGTGGCGTCGTCAGGCATACGAGTGGTGGAGGTCATGCCTGGCCCAATCGACACCGACATGTTCAAACTGAGTACGGGCGAGCAGGCAGGGAGCCGATTTGAGCGCTACCGACCGATGGCAACAGCAGCCGCGAAGTTGCGCAAGGAGGCCGCCGATCCCATGGTCGCCACTCCCGCAGACGCAGCCGTGCGGATTGTGGATGCGATTCTCGACCACCAAGGGCCCATGCGCTATGGGTGTGACCCGCTGTCCATCGGCCTCTTGGATCTCTGGCGGCAGTCTGACGATGAGACACTGTTCACGTTGACCGGCAAATCCCTCTTAGATCTGATCGAGTCCACCGGGTCCGACTAGAGAGTGACGCCGCCCCACTGCTCGGGCGACATGAATGCCAGCGGTATCGTCGAACCCGCTGCCCTGTCGAGGATCGCAATGCGCCGGCCGGGCTGCACGGCATCTCGGGCGGGACGCAGGCGCTTGCCCAGGAAAGCTGCAGCCTTGTCAAGGTCGGTGACCGTGAATGCCAATCCGTAGAACGAGGCCTTTCCGGGACTCGACTCCGTTGACGATCCGACGACCTCCACGATCGTTTCACCCAGCTTGAAGAAGACCTGTGTCATGCGCTGCGCTGACCCGGCATCACGACTGCGGCGCATTGGGATGCCGGCGGATTCGAATGCGGCGGTCGTCCGGACCAGGTCGGGCGTGGCAACCACGATGTGGTCAAGGGCGATCACTCCGTTGGGGTGTTCCGGAGTGGGCTGGACCACGAGCGGGGTGGTGGTGTCCGCTTCAGGAAGTTCGGAGAGGGCGCCAGCGCCACGCAGCGACCATGCCACGACACCTTTACCCGGCGCGCCCAGCTCATGGCAGATCCCGCTGATCCAGCACGCGCCAGCACCTGTGACAAACCCCAGTTCGGTCCACAGCACAGGGGGATCGGCGAGAACCAGTGAGGTGATTTCAGGCATGTGGCCCTACGCTAGTGATCCTTCGGGTGCAGCAGGCTGGGTGCAAAGCACCGTCTCGCATCACGGATTCGCCGGCCCTGGGCTACCCTCGCTGGATGACCCGGAGTACCGAACCCCATCCCCGTGACGAGGTCCAGGCCGTCATCGACCGCTATCACGAGTTGCGCCGCCGCATCGACGAGGGCCTCGAGCCCAACGGCTTTGGGGCCCTGGCCGACTTCTATACCGACGATGCCGTATACGTGGACGCCGCGTGGGGCCGCATCGAAGGGAAGGAGGCTATCGCCCATTGGCTGGTGCACTCCATGGTGGGCCTGGGGGACTGGAAGTTTCCGGTGGAGTTCACAGCCATCGAGGGAGACGACGTCGTCGTCAAGTGGACCCAGATCATTCCCGGCGCTCGGGCCGATGGCGCGCCGTTCACCCAGTCGGCCTACTCACGGCTGCGCTACGCCGGCGACGGGAAGTTCTGCTACGAGGAGGATACCTACAACATGGTCCACGTCTTGGAGGACCTGGAGACGAGCGGGTGGGTGCCCAGCGAGCCCATGAACGTGCCCCCGCAACACCCCGACCGCAACTGGGCGCTACCTGGGCTCTGAGCGGCCCACCGTGTCATTTGGGCGTGGTGGGTGCATCGGCAGCGCGAACCAGGTACCCGGTGATCCGGACGGTGGCGCCCATTCCAACGGTGAACACCCCGATCGAGTAGCCGCCCGGAACGACGTAGCCCGGAACAAGAGGAATGGCCACGTTCCCGACGGAGCCATCGGGGGCCTCCCCGCTCGCGATCGTCGTCTTGCCACTACAAAGGTTGGCAGAGCGTTTGCTTGCAGACAATTGGAATTCGCCAGTGCTATATAGGTTGTAACTGTATTGGGCGATCGGTGCCTGTGTTGCGAAAACAGCTACGTTGACCTGCTGGGCTACGAACGCCTTGCCGGGAGGGATCCTGGCAGCAGACTTACACTGCTGTCCTGGTGGGTTCGGAAAGACTTCAACACCGTACTGAACGTAATCTTTCGGCATGTCGGCCGGCAATGGCGCATCGGTAACCGACGTCTGGTGGGCGAGGGTGGCGATGGCCAACCCTGACGGCACGAGGATCAGTACCATAACGATCGCGACGACCACCCAGTCGCCACGGGACAAATTGTTGATTCTGGACATCCTTCCCCCCCTGTCGCGACGAGCGAGGCAGGTCCTTCACCCGCGCGGTGGTGCGAACCACGTTAGGCTGATCAGCGTTTGAGTGCCCGGTTGGCTCACTGAAAGACGCTAGGGCAATGCCGGGGTTTGCGGTAGGTCGTACCGGCAATCCTCGTGAAATTCCCGCCCCTGGTCGCGCTCGATGTGGGGCCGAGTGCGCAAGGTGGGACCCGACCAGTCTTTGGTATGTCCCACGCCCCACGACGTGTGGACGATCTCCCTGCTTTCCAGCCGCCGAGAACTTTCTCGAGCCGCCGGCCCTCGACACATGGGCACGTATGGCGTCCCACCTGGGTGACCGAGACGCAGCCGGAGCCCTCTACCCTCGCCTGGCACGTTGGCCGCGCTTGGTCGGGTTCACCGGAGTCAACGTTCAGGGAGCTATCGCCCTTTCACTTGGGACCCTCGCCACGGTGCTCGGATGCCACGAAGATGCCGAGGCCCACTTCGCCGAGGCACTCGAGATCCACCAGAGGCTCACCGCCCCCTTCTTCATCGGCATGACCCGGCTCGAATGGAGTCGCATGCTCCTATCCCGCAGGGGATCGGGTGACGTCGCACATGCACGAACCACTCTTGGTTCGGCCCTCGATCTGGCTCACCAGTACGGGTACGCGGAGTTGGAACGACGAGTTGCCGAAGAGCTCTCGAGCATGAGCTGATTTCGGCCCCAGTCTCATCCGGGACGTGACGTGGGAAACGTCGGGCTCGCGGCCCCGACGGTCGGACTTACAAATGGTCCAGTGGAGCCGACGAGCGGTGTTCTCGCAAATGTTCCCGACCAGCAACGGATAACGAGATGAGCCGACCACGGCCCACCTCGTAGTGAATTGCCACGAGGCCACGGTCATTGGCGTCTTGCCATACGGGCAGACGCGGACAGGATGTCCGCCAGGCTTCGAGTACCTCGGCGTATGGGCGAGAGTCGGGGCCTATCCACTCGAGGAGGTCGAGGATCAGTGGTTCAACGGTGTCGGACGTCGAGGCCCTGGGAAGTAGCGGGTCGTTCGCACATTGCGACCTCCGGCCAAACTCTGAGGAGACTACCCCGAGGGGCCCATCTGCTCGGGTTTGCTGAAACCTGCGAATACCGATCACCCTACTCCCAGGGCAGCTCGCGGACAACGGTTGGGTCGCCATGTCGACCGTCGGCAGGGCTGAGGTTACGCCGGCGACCCGCCGTCAGGGGCCAAGAGGAAAGTTCCGAGAGGTAGGTGCCAAGATCGAGCATGCACAGTCGTGAGGGAGATGCACTTGAGGCACAGCTCGGTGACCTTGTCGCAGTCGTCGAGTCGTTGTCCTCCGACGACTTCGCTCGCCCGACGCGCTGTCCCGGCTGGTCGGTCGCTGAGCTGGTAGCCCATTGCGAGGGGATGGTGCATCGGCTCGTCGGCGAGAACGCCCAACCGGTCCATGGCGAAGTCGAGGTCGACCGGGCTGGGTACTACCGCTACGACCCCGACGGACAGCGGGAGGGGGAGGATCCCGGCAAGACGTTCTCCGAGATCATTCGGGACCGTGTCATCGACGAGGTGGGTGGACGTACCGGGGAGCAACTCAAGGCGTCACTGGCGGGCGCAGTCGGCTCAGCGCTTCGAGGGATCGACGAGATACCGGCGGAACGAGTCATCAAGCGCTCGGGACATCCGCGGATGACCTTCGGCGAGTTCGTGGCATCTCGCAATCTTGAATTTGGTGTCCATACCATGGACATCGAGCAGGCCATCGGACGGCCCGAGGGAGTCCAACCGGCGGTGGCATCCATCATCACGGGCATTCTCGATGCACTTCTGAACGTGCCGCTCCCCGATTCGCTTCGATGGGACGAGACGACGTATATCCTGACGGGCACGGGCCGACGGAAGCTTGAACCCGACGAGCGAGTCATTCTGGGCGTGCTCGCTCTCAAGTTCCCATTGCTCAGATAGGCAACGGCGCAACGGGATCCACTCCAGCGACACTTCTCGGGTGGAGGTGCGGACGAGTATTTTGTCGCTCATGGGCAAGTTGCATCGAATAGACCTTCGTTTTGCCATTATTGGTGCCGGAATGGCGGGGATTCTGGCCGCCATCAAGCTGAAGGAGGCAGGCCTTACGGACTTCACCGTCTATGAGAAGGCCGATCGCCTCGGGGGCACCTGGCGAGAAAACACCTATCCGGGCCTCTCCTGCGACGTCCCCTCCCATCTCTATTGCTACTCGTTCGCCCTCAACCCCGAGTGGAGCCATCTGTTTTCCCCAGGAGACGAGATCCAGGCCTACTTCGAGCGCGTCGCCCATCGCTATGGGGTCATCCCATTCATCCGCTTCGGCGACGAGATCGTGGGCTGTGAGCTCGCCAATGGGCGCTGGCAGCTCACGACGGAGAAAGGGCACCGTGACGAGGTCGACGTCGTGATAGCGGCCACCGGAGTGCTTCATCATCCGAAGTACCCCGTCATCAAAGGGCTGAACACATTCGGCAGGGCTATGTTCCACAGTGCTCGGTGGGACCATGGAGTCACACTCGAGGGGGCGCGCGTCGGCGTCATCGGTACGGGATCGACCGCCATGCAGATCGTGTCAGCCATCGTCAACCAGGTAGAGAAGCTGGTGCTGTTCCAGCGGACTGCCCAGTGGGTCATGCCCGCCGTCAACCCGGCATACACACCGGCGGAACGGGTGGCTTTTCAAGAGGACAGTCATCTGATGGAAGAACTACGCGCCGGAGTGTCGCAACTCTTCGATGGGTTCTCCGATGCGATTATCGACGCCGAGTCACCGCAGATGAAGATGATCGAGCAGGCCTGCCAGACAAACCTCGACGACAGTGTGACAGACCCATACCTCCGCGAGCGCCTGCGACCCGATTACCGAGCCGCCTGCAAGCGACTCATAGTCTCGCCTCATTTCTACCAGGCAATTCAAAACCCGAACGCAGAACTTGTCACCGAAGCAATCGAAAGTGTCGAGGCCGGTGGGGTGCGCACGTCCGACAACAACCTGCACGAACTCGATGTCCTCGTGCTCGCCACTGGCTTCCAGGTCGACGCGTTCGTGCGGCCCATCTCGGTCCTCGGGCGGAACGGCCGGAACCTGGATCAGGTATGGGCCCATCGGCCCGAGGCGTATTTGTCGATCTCAGTACCGGGATTCCCGAACTTCTTCATGCTCAACGGGCCCAACGGACCTGTGGGCAACTTCTCGCTTGTCGAGGTGGCCGAATTGCAGATCGGCTACATCATGCAATTGGTCGACCGCATCCGTGCCGGCGAGTGCAGAGAGGTCAGTGCCACCCAAGCAGCCATGACGCAGTTCGAGGCAGCACGGGTAGAGGCGGCCAAGAAGACTGTTTGGGCAACAGGGTGTCGCAGTTGGTATCTCGACGATCGCGGCATTCCGGCCGTGTGGCCGTGGCCTTTCCGGCAATTCCGAGCGGAAATGGCGGGACCCAATTGGGATGCTTACGAGCTGTCGAGCTGATCCAAACGAACCCCGGCCAATCGGGCATTGCTTATCGCTCGGTCCCTCAACCCCCGACCGCGAGCAGCCTCCACGACCCGGCAACGCCCTTGAGCACTCCGGCGGATGCTGGTCGCTCGGCCTCATCAGGCCCCGACCCGAAACAGCTGCCAAGTGCCTTCGACCCCCTTGAGCTCGTGCTCTCCCCGTTCTTCGAACTGGAGGCCGGACCCCGCCACGAGGTCCTTGACCGTGGACGAAACCATCACCTCACCACCACCGGCCAGGCTCGATATCCGTTGACCAATAACGACGGCAATGCCGGCAATGTCGTCGCCGCGAGCCTCGATCTCCCCCGTGTGAAGCCCGGAGCGGACATCGAGCCCGATCTCGCGCAATAGGTCACGAGCGGCGCACGCACAGCGGATCGCCCGAGCCGGACCGTCGAAGACGGCCAGGAAACCGTCGCCCGTCGTTTTTATCTCTCGACCACGGTACCGAAGGATCTGGGACCGGACCACCGCATCGTGAGCGTCGAGAAGGGTGCGCCAGCCTCGATCGCCCAGCTCCGTGGCACGCTGCGACGAGCCGACGATGTCGGTAAAAAGGACGGTGGTCAGGACGCGTTCGGTATCTCGAGCGGGTCGCACTCCGGTGAGGAACTCCTCCATCTCGTCGATCAAGCCGTCGGTATCTCCGGCAAAGAACGTGTGATCCTCGCCCTCAAGCTCCTTGTACACCGCCCCTGGTATGTGCTTCGCGAGGTAGCGCCCATGTTCGACACGAACATGTCGGTCCCCTTGACGATGAATGACGAGGGTGGGCGACTGGATGGAGGGGAGGACATGGTGGACATTGGTCTCGGATACGGCGCGCATGAAGGCCTCGACGCTCGTCGGGCTGGTGCCCAGGCGCTGCGTGCGAAGCATCCACCGACTCCATTGCCGATCGCCGACCATGCTCGGAGCCATACCTGCCGCCAAATTGTCGAGTGTCCCCCAGGACGCGACCATGGCGTCCAGATAGCGGTCCAGCAGCTTAGGGGGCATGCCGCACGGGTAGTCGGGAGCCTGCACAAACCGTGCGTAGGTATTGACGAGAACCAGGGCGGACACCCGCTGGGGGTAAGTAGCAGCGAACAGGATAGTGGGAGACCCGCCATCGTTCATGCCAGCGAGCGCAGCCTTCGGTGAACCGGCAGCCGCCATGACGGCTGAGATATCGTCGAGCCACGCGTCGAGGCCGGGGAGCCCCCCAAGGTCATGACATCGGAGCTTCCCCATCCTCTGGCGTCGAACCAGATATTGCGACAGAAGCTGCCTAGACGCTCCAACATGTGGACAATCCGCGGCTCTTCCCAGAGGCAGTCGATGGGGGTAGAAGCGTCTCGAACAACGACGAGGTCGCGTGGACCGTCACCCCAGATCTGGTATGCGATACGCACTCCGTCGACCGTCTGGGCGTATCGAGTATCGGGAAGCTCGGCCATCGGCAAACAGTTTGCCGAAAATGTCGATGGGGTGCTTGAGTGAGGCTTCTGAGCCGGTTCTTGCCGTGACCCGACACCTCCCCGTGCGCTGTGCTGTTGACCCCATGGTGAGACGGCCACTACCACGCGGTTCGTCCCGTCAATCCTTCACGGCATAGAGCCTCCAGGAACCTGGCACTCCCTTGAGTTCGTGCTCGCCACGTTCGACGAAATCGATCCCGGAGCCGACTACAAGATCCTTGACGGTGCCTGAGACAAGGACGTCGCCGGTGCCGGCCATGGCGCCCACCCGAGCCGCGATATGCACCGCCAGTCCGGCAAGGCTCTCGCCTCTGACCTCGCACTCTCCCGTGTGCAAGCCCACGCGGATGTCGACTCCGAGCTTGCCGGTGGCCTCGATCATCGCTTGTGCACAGCGAATAGCGCGGGCGGGACCGTCGAACGAAAGAACGAAGCCATCTCCCGTTGTAACGATCTCCTTGCCACGGAACCTACGAATCTGATCCCGAATGACCCGGTCGTGAGCATCGAGGAGAACCCGCCAACGTCGATCACCCATTTCCGATGCTCTGCTTGTTGACCCCACGATGTCGCTGAAGAGGACCGTGGCGAGGATGCGGTCGACCTCGATCACTGTTCGCTCGCCGGTCAGGAACTCGGCGACTTGATCTACTACTTCCGGTCTCGCGGGCGAGAACCCACTATCTCCACCTTCTAGCTCGACGAAGGTGGCGTTGTCGATATGTTCCGCGAGATAGCGACCCTGTTCAACTGGAAGGATTGCACTCTCTCGGGCGTTAAGGACCAGCGTCGGCACCTGGATGAAAGGGAGGGCCTGACGAACATCTGTAGTTTTGAGCACATGGGTGATCTGACGTCCGGCCGTGCGAGGTGTCGCTGCGCATCGGAAATGTCGGGCCAGGCTCCGTAGAGCCTCAGGGTCACCAGCAAGGCTGGGAAGGCCAAGGGCGGTCAGTTCTGGGGTTCCCCACATAGTCTTGAGGATTTCGCCAAGGGAGTCGACAACCTCGCCAGACATGCCACAGGGGTAATCGTCACCCTCCAAGAACCGCGCGGTGGTACTGAAAAGCACCAAGGAGCTGACGCGCTCAGGATGCATGGCAGCGAAAAGTATGGCAATGGGTCCTGCATCGAGAATGGCGAGGATGGCGGTCCGCTTCGACCCGACGGCGTCAAGGACAGCCACCACATCCTCGGTCCACTCCTCCCAGGTTGGTATGGCGTCCCGGGGAACCGGATCCGAAGCCCCGGTGCCGCGGCGATCCATTAGGATCACGCGGCTGAACGACGCCATGCGAGGGATCTCCTCAAACCATCCTGGCGTGTCAAAGAAGAACTCAATGTGATTTCCAAGTCCGTAGAAGCAGAGAAGATCGAACGGTCCTTCACCAAAGACCTTGTAGGCGACATCGGCATCACCCACGCTGACGTAGTTGGTTTCTGGAGTGTCCATAGCAGCGCGATATCTTGCCTCAGCTCCTTGGCATTGTCATCTGCCCGATGCCGTTCGGTAATCGGACCAGAGCTGACGGGGCCATGGTGGTCTGGCACCCGCCGATAACGCCTGCCTCGGACAGTGCACTCTGGAGGAGTCTTACCGCTGGTAGCCGCGGCGTCGTGCGGGTGGTCAGGAGGACTGACACCGCTGAGCCAGATGAAGCTGACCGCTCAACACGTGCACGGCTGTGGCAGCACGTCTTGTCAGTCGACAGGGATGGTGATCGTGGGCACAGTGGTCTTCGGGACTGTGACGGGCCCCCCTCCACCTCCGACCGAGGACGAGCCCGAGCCTGATGCTGTCGAATTCCCCGCACCCTTGGTCAGGTTGAGAAGCACCTCGAGAGTTCCTGAGCTGTCGGTGGTCACGAATCCGCCGATACTCGGATTGGCGATGTTCCAATCGGCGAACACAATGGGCAAATCGGCCAAAGAGTAGATGCCATCGGAGGTGCGCTCCGCCGTAAGCGAGAAAGTCACTTGTCGGGTAACCCCGTGCATCGTGAGGTTTCCGGTGGCGGTGTAGGTGGCTCTGGTCCCCACGGGCGGAATGGTCCCGAGCGCAATCGGCATGGTCAATTTCAACGTGGCCGTCGGGTACTGCGCCACATCCATGATGCGGTCGTCGAACTGTGCATTGCGCTCGCTCTGGTCGCTCTCCACACTTGCCATATCGACGGTGATCGTGCCGCTCGTGACGTTGGCTCCGGAGATCGTGACCGTTCCCCATATCTTTGTGGTGCGGCCCACAGCCGTGGAGTTCTGCCCGACGAGCACCTCGGTGACGCGGTAGCCAGCCTCTGAACCCGAGCCGACGTGGTAGGTCCCGTCGACGCTGTTGGTGTCAGCATTGGTGCCCGAGGCCGCTACCGTCGAGCGGGTCTTCGGCAAGGTGAGCTTGGATGGAGCGGGGCCCTCGATGAAGTGGATGTAGACGAAGGGGGCGCCGAGCGCCAGTACCACCACGACCGCTGCCGCCCCGATGAGCCATCGCCACCGCTTCCGCATGGCCCTCATCATGTGCACGTGATCTGTGTCTCCGCTGTGACCGCCCTGGGTCTCGCCCAAGATCCACGAGCATCACCAGCGGGGTCCTGCGTACGCCCGCTCCCCGGAGCGACGGCGCATCGAGTTCGAGCGGGCTTGGGGGAAACTCTCGGGACTGCTCATTGATCGGAGAGGCTTGGGGTGAAAGAACTGACGTCTTCTAGCCTCGGTGACGAACACGCTCGAGACTTGAGAACCAGTGGAGAGCCCCGTCCATGGCAAGGACGGCGCCCATCCCGACGCACGCACCCCCGAGGGCATCGGTCGGGTAGTGCCAACGCAGGGCCACGACGGCAACGCAGACCGCCGCGACGATTACGGTCCCCAACGCAGCGACAGCGGGCCTGGTCACGCGTGGTGCTACGAGGAACGCTCCGGTGGCCAACGCCGCCACAGCGGTGACCGTTCCCGAGGGATACGAGAGTGCGGTGGTGCCCTCGAAATGGCGCCCGACGAGGGGCTTGGCCACCAGCTGGACAACGAGAACAGCACCCATGGGTGCGATGACGCAGGACAGTGCTCGTGCCCAATCTCGGGACACCACCGCGATGGAACACAGCACCACCAGACCTACCACCAGGACGGGCATTGAACCAAGATGAGCGAGGTCGATGGCCCATCTCGAGGACAGATCTGCGGGAAAGAGCCGGAGCCCGATGGCATCGACACGATTGGGCCACGGCCGGTGGACGAATGCGAAACCGGCCAGAGTCGCCCCGATCAGCAAGAAGCCGCCGAGAACGAGCTCCATTGCGGCATAGGCCTGATGGGGGGAGCGCTCGGGTGATTCCGGCTCAGGACGAGTGGTGGCAGACACAACCATTCAGGTCACACTAGGGGTTACAGAGGGACGGCAGTCCTCGCCCCAGCTCGCCGGCTCGATGTCTGCGCACGTCGGCCTGGGCGCTACACGGATTGCGATTCCCGTCGCCTGACTCCACGCCGAGGGGATCAAGTCGATTCGGTTAGCGTTCTCAGACGGGAAACCTGGAGGTGACCGGTGACGATGTTGTGGGACGAGGAGCTGGAAGCGGTAAGGGATGAGATCCGGGCCGAATCGAAAAGCTTCGTCGCTCGCTTTCCCCCGGCTGAGGACACAGGCTCGGTGCTCGAACGCGCCCAGGCCCGAAGAGCAGCCGAATCGACCCTGGTCATGCGTTCGGAAAAGGGGGTCGACCGCATGGTCGCCGGTCCTGCCGGGCCTCTTCGCCTTCGAGAGTTCCGCCCTAAGCGGGTGGAGGGGGCGATGCTCCACATCCACGGTGGCGGATGGATGACCGGGGAGCCAGAGCTGACCGATCTACTGAACGAATCACTGAGCGAGCAAACAAATCTGGCCATCGTGAGCGTCGAGTACCGGCTGGCACCCGAGCACCCCTACCCCGCCGGGCCCGATGACTGCGAAACCGCCGCTTTGTGGTTGATAGAGAACGCCGCCAACGAGTACGGAACCGATCGCCTGCTCATCGGCGGTGAGTCTGCCGGTGCCCACCTGTCAGCGGTGACTCTGCTCAGGTTACGCGACCGCCGTGGTGTCGCCGACCGGTTCTGCGGGGCCAACCTGGTCTTCGGTGCATATGACCTTGGCCATACGCCTAGTGCCCTGGGAACCGGTTTGGACCCCGGCACTGACATCCTCGACCCCGAAGACATGCGCTTCATGGTGGAGCAGTTCGCGCCGGGCATGTCCTCGGAACAGCGACGCCACCCCGACCTCTCGCCTCTGTACGCCGATCTGCGAGGCATGCCACCCGCCCTCTTTACGGTCGGGACCGCCGACCATCTGGTCGACGACACCCTGTTCCTCGCCGATCGCTGGCGACTCGCAGGAAACCAGGCCGAAGTCCTCGTTTACCCCGACGCTCCACACGGGTGCATAGGGCTTGCCACCGTGTTGACCCACTGGTGGCCACGGCTTGTGACCTTTACGCGTTCCTGTCTCGAGGGTCGACGGACCTGATCGACCGACAGGTGCGGTCGTGGAATCGCACGAGCGCCAAAGCGGCGACAAGGGAGCAAGGGGTGACAAGGGTGATTGAATCGCCCGCGGCCACGGCGGCGCGATGAAAGCTCTGTCCGATGAGACGCCCCCGTCTCCAGACTCAGGCTGCCCGTCTCGCCCGTTCGTAGATCTCGCGCACTCGGGGTCGTGCTCTGGTCAACCTCCTCCTGAGGGCGATTTCGCCTTCAGTCTCGAAGGCCCGACGCAGATCGAGCATGGCCGCTCCGTCCCTGCGGGATGCGGCTTGCAAGACGGCAGCACTTACCTGGTAGGCGCTCTCCGCATCGACGCAGGCACCGATCAGGAAGTCGGTATCCTCCTTGTCGTCTGTAAGGGCTAGTGCAACCATGCCGTTGACCATCACATCCAATGCGATGGTGGCCGTTCCCGATCCCCCGATGGCCAAAGTCGAACCAATGGCGTCTGATTCGCTCGAGAGAGCGTTTGGCGGTAGTTCAGCACGCATCGTCTTGACCGCTTGAGCAACGGACGTAACCGCGTCATGTGCTAATCGGAGAGTGTCATGTGCAGTGAGTTCGTCGCCTCCGTCAAGGGCAGAACCTAGATGCTCAATGGTGGAGTGAGCACGATCCAGTTCACAAACCATTTGGGTCGCCTCTTCGCGCCAGTTGTGCAGCTGCAAATCGACTGCCATGTGATTGGCCCCCTCTTCAGTACATGGAGCTGACAGAATCGGCAACAACTCGTTTGGTACCAACGATACCGATTTATCGTCGGTATCGACACCGTGATTTCACCCTTTGTACGTGAATAAACGGCACGCCCTTTGCGTATCTCTTCACTATTGTCCGAATGTTTTATCAATAAAGGGCTACATGTCATGGCGATCGGTGTAATCCGATTCGGAGCTGCTAGCGCCAGTCTTCGCTGCGGCGTCGGGGTGGCGTAGCATCGACCAGAGGACCAACACTTCGTCTGAGATGAACCCTCTTGACCCTAGGTCGGCACTGTCATAGGAGCTCATACCGTTTGCATTCCGATGTGGCTCACCGACCTGACTCTCGTGCTTCGGACTTGGAGACCGCAAAGTCGATGATGCAGTGAGTCTGTCGTGGTCATGGGGGATGTCATGAAACGCAGCGACCCGCTGTCGGTTTCTGACGATAGGCTCGGTTCTTCGAGGCGACGGCCTGCGCATCGACCGTCCAGTTCGGCGGAATCTCGGATTTGGGACCCTCACGGGGATCGACTACCTTGAGACGTTGATCGACGACTCTGTGTCGCTCGGTTGTGTGGCCCACCTGGGAGCACACGGCGCTGATGACCACTGTGATCCGACGATGACCTCGACCACTGATCTTCTCGCCGACCGTTACCGACTGGCCGGCTTGCTCGGACGGGGCGGGATGTCCGACGTCTACGAGGCCATAGACGAGTGCAGCGGTACAACCGTTGCGATAAAGGTCGTCCGTTCGAGCGATCCCGCGCTTGCCCGTCGGATGGCGCAAGAAGCCCGGGCCCTCGAACGCGTTGAGCACCCGGGCCTCGTGCGCATGTTCGACACCGGGCTCCAAGGCGACCAGCCCTTCCTGGTCATGGAACTCGTCAGGGGTTCGACCCTCGCGGACGCCTTGCAGCGCGGCCCTCTCGGCGCCAGGGAAACCGCCGTGCTCGGTGCAAATCTGGCCGAGGCCTTGGCCTACGTTCACGACCGGGGCATCGTCCATAGGGACGTGAAACCATCCAACATCTTGTTGACCGCGGAAGGTGCCGGCAAGCTCGGCGACTTCGGCATAGCTCGTCTTCTCGACTCCTCCACACTCACTGTCGCGGGGACCACACTGGGCACTGCGGCCTACATGGCCCCCGAGCAACTCGAAGACCATGAAGTCGGACCGCGCGCTCGATATCTGGTCTCTGGGGATCGTGCTCCTCGAATGTCTCACCGGTAGAAGGGTCTACGAGGGGTCTCCGAGCGAGGTGGTCGCTCGGAGGTTGGCCGGGCCCGTGCCCATTCCGCACGAACTGCCCGTACCCTGGAAGCTGATTCTGAGCGGGATGCTCGACCACCGACCTGAACAGCGCCTCGATGGGGCCGAGACTGCTGCGCTCCTCACCACCTCGGCGTTCAGCGCGCCCTGGGATCTGTCGTGGGCCTCGGACACGGATCGACTCGACCTTCCCCACGACCTCGTCGCTCTCGCGCCCCCACCAGGTGCGACGGCGAGGATCGCTGTAGGGGACCCGCCCGTCGTTCCACCGAAGTCATCTTTCACTGCAAAGTCCAGAGGGTACCGCCGGTGGTGGCTTGCGGCGCTGGGTGCGGTCGCCAGTGTGGCCCTCCTCATCGGACTTGCATTCGGCCTCGGATCGAATCCGGCATCGCATCGTCATAAGTCGACAGGGGCGACCGATGTAACACGCCCTCACACCGCGCAGCGCCCCCTGACCTCGACGTCGACGTCGACGTCGACGTCGATCTCGATCTCGACCATCCCAAGCGCGCCCACCGCGCTAGGCACCCTTGTGCGGGACCTCGTCTCACCTACCGGAGGGGAAACGGTCGGTTCGGCCACCGCACAATCCATCTCAGGCCCCGCCGAACAAGCAGTCTCCGACGAAGGGGCGGGGAAGCCGAACCAAGCAGCGACCGACCTTCAGCGAGCGGCACAAGCCATCACCAACGCCGTCCAAGTCGGCTCCATCTCCCAGACAGAGGGGACCACGCTTGAGAGCGATCTCTCTACTCTTGCGGCCGACCTTGGCCTGAGCGCGGCCAGCACACCTCCGACCACACCCTCCGGTCCAGGCAACACAGGCAGCGGCAACACCGGCAACACCGGCAGCGGCAACACCGGCAACACCGGCAGCGGCAACACCGCCAACGGCAACAGCCACCACCACTGAGCGCAACTTGGGTGTGAACGGTGCTGAGGGGTAGCCGGGGGCGGAGCTATTAGGGTCGGGGCGTGACCGATTCCGGCCCCATCGAGCTCGGAGTGCCGCTGTCTCACCTCGCGCCCCAGGAAAAGGCCAAGCGTGCAGGGAGTTTTGGCGAGGTGGCCTCGCACTACGAGCGGTACCGCCCCGGACCGTCCGCGGAGGCGGTGAACTGGGTTCTTCCGAGGCACGTCGGCACGGTCGTCGACCTCGGAGCTGGCACCGGCGCCTTGACGAGGCTCCTGATCGAAAGAGCGGATGAAGTCATAGCCGTCGAGCCCGACGACCGCATGCGGTCAGTGCTCACCGAGGAGATGCCCAGCGTCCGGGCCCTGATGGGACGGGGCGAGTCGATGCCCCTCCCCGACAGCTACGCGGACGCCGTGCTCGCCTCGTCGTCATGGCACTGGGTGGATCCGGTTCCAGCCCTTCACGAGGTGGGCCGAGTCCTTGTGCCCGGCGGCATTCTCGGCGCCCTCTGGTCCGGGCCAGATCCTCAGGGTCCGTTTATCACCCAAGCTCAGGCCCTGCTCGCTGACCGATCTCAGGGTCGTCCGGATACCGAAGGAAGTACGGGGGAGGATGACGAACGAGGCTACGAATTCGCAAGCCTGATCATGGGGGACGCGCTTCGTCCGGCGTCGAGCCTGGAGATCCCTCCCGGAGTCCCCTTCGATCAACCGGAACACGAAGGGTTCACCTGGGATATCGCCCTCAATGCGGATGAGTTGATCGGTCTGCTGGGCACTCTCAGCTGGATCATTACCATGCCCGAAGAGACGCGCAACGCCGTGATCGCTGAAGCCCGACGACTCCTCCGGGAGTTATTGGGCGTCGAGGGCGAGGTGACCGTCGATGTGGCGTTCCGCACTGATGCATGGCGGTCCCGCCGGCGGGAATGAGCCCACCTCGCACTCGCCTCTGCAGTAGGGCTCCGGTCTTGCACATGATCGGCCCTGGCTCTGTTGCATGGGCCCATCACGAGCGCGCCTCATGGCCGGGGGCGGAGGGGTCCGGGGGCCCAACCGTGCAGGTCTGACCCGTTCCCGCTCAGGCACCCCCGCTGCACCCAAGGACTCGGCGGCACTGAATCCGCGATCGCGAAGGGGTCGATGATTAGCCTTTGCTCAGGTAGCGAGACTCGGAGGCCGACATGGCCGAGCGTGAGGTCGTAAGCGTCGCGTGGTACGAGGGCGATGACCTGATTTACGTGACCTACACCGACGATGAGCCCGACCAGATGACGGCTGCTCAGTCGGTCGCCGCCGATTTCGCCCGAGAAACTGGACTTCGCCCAGTGGCGGCGTCTGACGGGATGTGCCGATGGGTTCGGGACCCCGGTGTCGACGAAGAGACGGCTGCCCCTGAGGTGAGTCGTTAGTTCGAGCGGGGATGCACCTTCGTGACCCACCCTCGCGGGCCGGCCTACTGACTCTTGCTCCCCGGGCGTTTCATGATCACCAACGCCGAGTCAGTTGAAGGGATCACACCAACCCACTCAAAGGCGTCGTCCGCTGCCCCTTGGAGCTTTGCCTGCGCCTCTTCGGTGTTGCTCAATGGGTGAAATCGGAGCACCAGGTATTCGTCACTCATGATGGCAGCGTAGCGAGCACTACGGTCGGTACGGATCCGGAACGCCCTCGGTCAGATGAGGCGACCGGCAGGCGCTGAGAGCCGGGGGTGAGATTCCCCCCGGCCACTCGACTGCGTGGAACCCCCCACCCCCCTCGGAGCTGGGTTGGCACCGATCGCGTGCTTGAAACGGTCGGACCGTGACGCCAATCGTCTGGCGCACGGAGGTCACAAAACGGACGACCCCTGTCACTCCATCTTTGTGAAATGGCACTAGGAGCGGATCTCGCATCCGGCTCACCCAAGACTGCGCCCTATGCGGGCGAGAGCCTTCTGGCTCGCGCCAGCTCAGGAAGGACGTTCACCTCCTTGCTGACGAAATTACCAGCCGTACCGCGAAACGGGAGGGCCGAAGCCCTCCCGTCGCTCGAATGAATCTGTCCCTGAAGGCCGCGGTGGCCCTCTGGGTAACTCATTTAAGTCACTTGACCTTCAAAGGCTTCGGCGCGCTGAGATCCTCGCCCGGGCTGATGCACACTTCGCCCTTGTACGTGCCGGGGATCTTGAGGCCGGAGGTGCTGGCGGTCACCGAGCCCGAGAGCTTCTCGGCCGACGAACCGGAGACGGGGCAGTGCTTCGCACTCGTGGAAACCAGCGTGGGGGCCCCGAAGGTAACGGTGGTGCCGTTGATCCAGGTGATCGTCCCGCCCTCGGCCAACGTCGTCCCCGAGAAGGTCTCCGTGCTCGAACCGGTGTTGGCGCTCCCCTTGTCGGTGCATCCGCTCACCGTCACGGCGGCCACATTCCCGCTGATCGTCGTGCACGTAACCTTTCCGTTGATCTTAGGTGCCTTGGCCCACGCCTGGGTGCCGGTCAGTGCCAGCGCGGCTCCAGAAACAGGGATGGCCAGTGTCGCCGCCAGCATCAGTATTCGTCTCATCCTTCTCCTTCTCCTCCTTGAATCGGTCAACGGGCCCCTTGCGAGAGCCCCCCGAGGTGCCCGCCTGGGTCGTAGGTGAAGCCTTTCTGAAGCAGCCCTGCAAGGGCGCCCGGGGCTTCCCCGACGAACCGCCTCAAGTTGACGGTACGTTTGATCGTCAGGAGCGGCGACCGAGAAATCACCTAATACGGCCGCGAGAAATCACGCCCGCAAGGTGGCGGCAACGCTGGAGCGTTGCACAACGTCTCCTCGCCCGGACCTCTTCCCATGTCGTCACATCGCCGCCTGCGACCCATCTTGATGGGTGGTCAAAGCCTCTCGGACAGCACCCTGCCCGCGACCGGGGCACCGAGAACATGTCCGAACTTGTGCTGCTCCGCTCTGCGATTGCCGGCTCAAGGCAGAAGAACCACCTGTCCCCGCCCAGGTGGTTTCACTGATTCACCCCCAAGGTGTGTGCGGAAGGATTCACCTATGCGGACGAGCCACTGATGGAGCCAGTTTCCTGCGATTGCGGCGGAAAAATGGCGATTCCCGACAACGCTTCGATGGAGCGAACGGTCACGACGACCTGCCCAAAGTGCGAAACCAAATGGGTATTCCACTACGACGACCACGGGCGATACTTGAAGTTTCTTCAGAAAGGCGGTGGCCCCACGCGTGAAGGACTGCCGGGGTGAGCTTGAAGGTCCTCCTTCGGTCTGAAGACCCTTCGCAAGCTGAGTGAGTGACTCGTCCGGCGTCGTTCGTGCTCTTCGCCGGGGGCGAATGTAGGGCCGTACCCACAGGGCTCGCCGACGATCGGCGTATCATTCGCCTTTGGCGGAGACGACCGATTTGTGCCTGCGGGCAAAGATCGGGGGGAAGGGCCTTGCTCTTTATCGAGTATGACGTGAACACCGACGGTGAGATCGACCTCGTCGCCCTCATCAACGCCGTCGAGGAAGATGACCAAGACCCAGATGGCGAGGCTTGGATGACGTGGCGTGCGACGCACGAGGACGGAGCCTTTGGGTCCGTCGGTGTCTCGCCAGCAGATCTGGCCGCCATGGAATCAACCGAGGACCCCGAGGAACTCCGTGCCATTGTCGAACGAATCATCCTTGCTGACCGCGCTAGTAAGGAAGCGGCGGTCAAGTGAGCACGACGCGTTCGCAGCTCTATCGTTTCGCTAGAGATCTCGGTAACGTCGAGGCTGTCGAGCACGGCTACAAACGTGCGGGGCTCTCGGGCGCCGCCGGAGGTGCCGTCGAACGCCAGGTGCGGCGAACCATTTACCGCCAAGGGAACCGCCAAATAAATAAGTTTGTTCGGGCCATCGGCCTCAGTCCCAGACGTTGACCACTGGTCTCATGGGGCAACTCTTCAGGTACGCAGTCGACAAGAGGTTCGCACCCATGTGGGCTCCATTCGGCATGCGGCCTTGGAAGGACGGTGTGTCGTTCACGGACGACGGGGTTTTCATGGCGACGTTTGGCTTCCTGCGTTTGGAGACGCCCCTGAGCAACGTTGATGGAGCCCACATCACGCGGGGCTATAGGTGGTGGACGGCAATCGGAGCCAGGCGCTCGTTCGTAGATGATGGGCTGACGTTCGGTACGAACGCGAATGCCGGAGTGTGCGTCCACTTTCGGGACAAGGTCCCCTCCATTCTCAACCACAGGGGTCACTCCGCCCTGACGGTGACCGTTTCAGACCTCGACGGACTCATCGAAGCAGTGTCAGGTGAACATCACCACGGGGAAGCCTTGGCGGGGAAATAGCGGCGGAGCGACCGATCGTCGAGGGCCGCACACGACTTCGACACGTCCATACGGCACGACGGAGTCGCCGGACCCGTGCCCGATCAATGCCCGGTAGCGCTGGGGGCGAGCCCCAGCACGACCTGCGAGAATCGCCCGATGCGCTTGTGGCGGACAGCGGCTTGGATGACACTCAGTCTGTTGCTTTGGGGAGGATCCCTCACGGGCTGCGGGGGGAGCCCGCATGCAGCCATCCAAACGACTGGGGGCGGGCCGGCGCGAGCATACGACTGCACCTTCAATGTGGGTACCTCCGCGTTCACCGGAGCCTACGGCACGGCGTCCGAGATCGGATGGGAGGGCAACGACCAGGGAGTCGTGACCTGTCTAGGCGGGACTTTCTATGTCCAGGATGGCATCAACAGGAACTTCGGCTTCGGCATCTACTCCGGGTCCGCTACTACGTGGACGGACTCAGATGGATACCTTCCCGCCCAAGTGACTACCTTCCGGCACTCTGGCTCCATCGTTTCGATCACGGAGTTCGCGGACAGACTGGTAATCGGTGGGGACGCCTACGTCGCAGTGTACAGCCGCGTCTCGGTCCGGAACGCGACCGACCGCGTCGTCATGGCAAATCCTGACGCCTCTTCGGGGTTGGTGCCGCTCAACACGGCTCCCAACGCGGTCAAGCCTCATGCGTCGGTCAATCATGACTACGTGGTGGCCGTCGACCGTTTCGGAAATTACTATCCGTGGCCCAACGCTCAAGCGTTGGCTACTGCTGGGAGCTTCGATCAACATTACGCTCACATGCGGAGATTCTGGAACCAGCAACTAGCAGGAATCGCCGGAATCAGTGTCCCCGACTCCTCACTCGACAATGCCTACCGGAGCGCGTTCATCTACACCCAGATCGCTCGAAGCGGCAACGATCTAGACACCGGTGTCAACGGATACGAGTCCGAGTTCAGTCACGACGTCATTGGTATCCTGGCCAACCTCTTTACCCAGGGATACTTCTCCGACGCCCATGCGCTGCTGCTTGAGGCGCGCAACGCCGTTGGACCCCAAGGCCAGTATCAAGACGGAACCTGGACCTACTCCTGGCCTTGGGCGATTTACCTGATGAAGACGGGAGATCTGAGCTTTGTGAAGGCACACTTCCCCTCGATCGAGGACACCGCGCACGACATTGCCGCTGACCGGACCGGACCCTCGGGGATCATGGAATCAACGAATGACATCGACACCCAGGGATATTGGACCACCGACGATTACGAAGCACTATTGGGCTTGGCCGCTTACCACTACCTCGCCAAGAGCATCGGGAACAATCCCGAGGCGACGTGGGCGATGCAGGAGTATGACAGCCTGCTTTCGGCGACGAATGCTGCACTCGACACAACCATCACCCGTTATGGCTTGAACTACCTGCCCTGCTCGATCCTCGCTCCCAACAGCGCCAATAGATGCGCGAATCCCGAGGATGCCAACTGGACGTCTCCATTCTCGTTCGGGGGTTGGGCGTGGAACGGATACCTCTTGGGAGCGACGCTAGCCGGCCCTGGCGTTTCTCTGATCGACGCCACCTATGCGTACGGCTTTCAGCGTCTGAAGGGCATACTTCCACCAGACACCTTCGGAGGATTCCCAGGCGACTACTACTCGACCGCTTACAACGCCGGCATGGGGAGCGCGGGACTGGCCAGCACCGCCTATCGAGACCAAGGCATCTTGAGTTATGAGTTCATGATCGAGAACACCCAGAGTGGACCGTACTCGTGGTGGGAGAGTTCGAGCGCCCCGTCTGCGAGCACGCCATGGGTCGGGAAGCACCCTGCAGCGGGACAGGGCTCCTCGCCTCACGCCTGGGGGATGTCCCAGGCGAACAAGGTGCTGTTGGACTCACTAGTGGCGCAGAGCTCGGACGGGACCTTGATCATCGGCCGAGGCGTCCCAGCTCAATGGTTGAGCGAAGGCGCGTCGATTTCAGTGACCAACTTCCCCACGACTGATGGCAAAAGGCTAAGCCTCAGGATCTCGTCCAGCGGACAGTCGGTGTCACTGACCCTGAGCGGACAGCTGCCGTCGGGGCAAGTGCTCTTCGAGCTTCCCTCGTTCATCAATGACATCGCGGCAACGTCGTCCGGCACCATCGCCCAGGACACCGGAACGGTAACCTTGGCGCCAAGCACCAGGAGTGTGACTGTCCAGCTCCGCGGAGCTCCCGTGCCGCCGTGACGGCTCGAGAGTAAGGGGTGCCAGGTGATCTGCGGGCAGCGACAAGGGCGGATCCGTGGCAATAGGAGCTGATGCTTTCGGCCAGGCTCTCATCGATTGGGTGGGGGGCGGAACTGATCCTGAGATATACGAGCGTGACGACGGCTTTATCGACGTTGGGGCCGGCCCCGAGCTGTACCTGGCGACCTATTCGCAGTGGCCATCCCCGGAACGACAGGCAATGCGACATGTCCACGGCCGTGTTATCGATGTCGGCTGTGGCGCGGGCAGGGTGGCCTTGTACCTCCAGGAGCGGAAGTTTGACGTTGTCGGCCTGGATGGCTCACCGCTGGCGGCAAGAGCATCGCGTCTGCGCGGTGTGAGAAAGACATGGTGCATGCCCATCGACCGCCTTAGCCAAAGTATCGGCGCGTTCGACACCATCGTGTTGTACGGGAACAATTTCGGGATGTTCGGCTCTCCTGACAAGCTCCGTAGAGAGCTCACGAGCTGGGCCGCCCGAACGGGTCCGGGGGCACGGATCCTGGCCGAGAGCATCAATCCGTACCGCGGCGGAGCTCCCGCAGTCGATCGGACCTACTACCGGCGGAATCGGGAGCGCGGCCTCATGCCCGGACAGTGTCGGTTACGAATCCGCTACCACAGCTGGGCCACTCCGTGGTTCGGGTGGCTCTTTGTCTCGCGCAACGAGATGCGGTCGCTCCTCCGGGGGACGGGTTGGCACCAGAGCCAGATCCTGGGAGCGACGCCCAGTGACTCCTACGTGGCCATCTTGAAGAAGGATTCGTAGGAGCACGAGCTCGCGCTCAGAGCGCGGTCAGAGCGCGGTCAGAGCGCGTTCAGATGGCGCCGAAGCACGACGAGTCTTGGCGGCGCCGTCAGGTCGGGGCGGGGCGCCCGCCTTGTGCCACGGTGCGGGCGAGGATCCCGAGGGTGGCACGCAGCGCGGCATCGGACAGGACGGGAAAGATTCCAGCGTCCTTCCAGACGGGGTCGATGGAGGACCAGTCGTAGTACGAGGTGACGAGCGTCCCGTCAGCGTCGGGCGCGAGCGTGTAACCGTACACATGGCCGATCGGCGGGCGGATCTGGCCCAGAATCGTCCAGGCGATCTCGCGATCGGGCACGAAGCTCGTGATCGTGACCGTTACGTCGTAGAGACCCATCGGATAGTCATTGAGGGCCTCGCGATCCATGTGTACGACAAAGCTGTCGCCGACGCCAGTCACGCGCTCGCCCGTTGCCGCCATCAGCATCCCTGAGCTGTCGATCGCCACATGGCCCTGCGGGTCGCACAGCAGCCGAAAAATCGAGGCCGGGTCAGCGGCGATCTTCCGCTGGACCTCCAGCCGTTCACTGGTCATGTCCTCATCCTGCCATGGATCGTCTAAGGGCCTCGAACCGACGAGCCCGAGCGACGCCACTTCTTCGAATCACCCGACCCTCGACGCGAGGGCCAGCCGGGTTCTGTGGTGAAACCTGAATCAGAGGACGGGCGTCCCGCTGGGCAGTGGAGAGGCAGCCGCGAGAACGAGGGCCGAAATGGTGACAGGGTATAGCCATGATCACGAGCAGCCACGCCATCATTTACGCCGAAAACGCCGAGCGCGCCCGAGATTTCTCCGGGATGTGCTCGAGTTCCCCCATGTCGACGCCCACGACGGCTGGCTCATCTTCAAGTTGCCGCCGGCGGAGCTCGGTGTCCACCCTGCGGGCGACCCGGGCGATCCAGAGAGCGGAGCGCCCAGCGGACACCACGAGCTGTATCTGATGTGCGATGACATCGAGACCACGGTGGCGGAGCTCAGCGCCAAAGGCGTCAAGTTCACGGCACCTATCCAGAACCAAGGTTTCGGGCGGCTAACCCGTTTGCAGATCCCCGGGGCCGGGGAGATCGGCCTCTACCAGCCGAGACATGCCACTGCCTACGACCTCGAAGGCTGACAACGGTGCGAGCGTGAAGGGTCTCCTCGTCACACCTTGGCGTCCAGGGTCAAGGGGCGCCGATTGTATTTCCCAGCGTGGTGTACACGATGAACACGATTGGAAGCAGACAAGCAAAGGCCATCGCAATTGGTTGCCAACCCCGCCGACGGGTTGAAGCAGCGACGGCGATCAGCGCCGGAAACGCCCATGTGAGCAGTCGGGGCCTGAATCCGGAGGTGTCGCTCACGAACAGCAAGACGAAGACACCGATGCAGTAGACGTTGATCAAGGTCGGAGCTTTGGCCCGGATCAAGGCTACGACGGCCCCCGCCACGCCCAACACGCCCATCCATTCGAGCCAGGCGGGTCCCGGAAGGCCCTGTTCCCAAAGATGCGGTAGAAGACTGAGGAGCGAGCGTCCGAAGTCGACCGACGTGTCCCACGCCTGGTGGTTCAGGTGCCACCAGTACAGCGTGTCGTGGTACTTGAACCCGAGCCATGCCACATACGCTACGAAACCAGTGGGAACGAGGACCACGGTGACCAGGGACCGAGGAAACTCGCGTTTGCGGAGCGCTTGAATGGTGGGTACCAAGGCCGCCAGCTCGAGTGGTAGCGCTGCCGGGTTCGTAGCGGTGGCCAAGGCACCAACGATGCCAGCCCACACCCATCGCTCACGCACCATTAAGAGCAGGCAACCGGCGGCCAGTGTGAGTCCGACGCACTCCGAATAGAACAAGCCCCAAGCGATGGCCATCCCGGGAAACACCGCGAACAACAAGGCCGAGTTGCGTCCGACTTGTTCGTCGAAAAGAGCCGCTCCGAGACGCCATACGAGCAGCATCGCAACGGCACCACTGACGAGCGAGACGAATTCAGCAGCTCCTACAGCAGAGAGGCCGGTCCATTCCACGAGGCGGATGAGGGCGGGAAACATCGGTTGGAAGTTTGCATTGCTATATGTCAGGTGACCACCTGCCGTGGGGGCGACGGCGGGGTAGCCGTGAGCTGCGACCTGAAGGTAGTGATGGGAGTCCCACGACAGAAGTGGCCCGCTGAGGTCGCCGCTATATTGCAGATGCGCGGAGAGCGAGTCGGCGAGGAGTAATGCCAGACGGACGATCGCGTAAAACCCGAGGATACGCAAGGCCGGACCAGTCCATAGTGGAAGGCCAGCAGCCTCTGATGGGCGCTCAGGACGAGGCTTTTTCACGCGTGGGTGTACCGGCCCAGCTAGCTGGTCGAACAGGTCGGCCACGTGTAGCTCCCTACCCTCGGCGTTACCCCAAATCGTGGTCGTCACCGACTTTACCGGGCGCGACTCAGATGAGCGGTTCGATCGAGACGAGTCGGGTCTTGGTCGTGTACCTGCTCGTGTCATCGAGGTGGACACGGCGTGGGGCGGACACCCACAGGGATGGTGGCGAACCGGAGCACCGGGCCGAAGCTGTCGAGATGCGGAACCGGCCACGGCCGGCCAATGACGCGATTGGCGGCCTACTCCCTGTCAGCATCGGCGCGGCTTCTGGTGGTGGTCAAGGGCGGGTACTACTATCTCCCGGCATGTCAGACACCTCCAAACACGATCACGAGATCGACACCGGGAAGGGCACCTTTGCACTGAGCGAACTCGGATCGCTCATGCCGGGGATGGCCGAGATCATGCCGCTCGTGGGAACGCGAATCTGGAAGTGCTACTACGCCGGCAAGGCGGGAAACAGGGCCTTGGCGCGGTTCCAGCTGAAAGAAGCGGTCAACCTCATGGAAAAGGGCGCGTTCTTGCGTCCCAAGTACGCCGAGAACATGGACAAGTTCGTGACCGACGAAGTCGGGGCCGTCAGCAAGTGCATCGAAGCAGAGGACTGGGAGGGATTTGCATCCGCATTCGCCGCCATGGTCGACGCTGCAAACGCTTACCACGAGGTGTACGACAAGCCGTTCCTGCGCTGGAAAATCCCGGATTCACCACCGCCAGACCTGGACTTCTCACCGCGTCAATAGGCTGTCTGGCGTTCCAATGGGCGCCAACCCACACGACCGAACCGAGTCGTTGGGATAGGCGGACGGCCATGCTCATCATCTTCGGAATCAAGCGAATGGGCCGACGGCTCGCCACGATGCTGGCATTGTGCAGCAGATGTGGCACACCCGCCGCTCAAGTGGTCATCCGCCAGAGTAGGTGGTTCTCCCTCTTCTTCATTCCGGTCATTCCCCTCGGAAGCAGTTACGTGTCGACCTGCACTCTTTGTGGATCATCCACGAGGCTCGACAAGTTTCAAGCCCAGCAGATGGTCGCGGCCGCTCAACAGCTTTCCTCCCAGACTCCGCACCCTCGTACCCCGCAGCCGGATATCCCCGCGTAAGCGGGAAACGGCGGCCCCGATCTCAGTACGGTCTTCCGTACCTGCCACCGCGCCTCGCCCGAAATGCGGCTCGACGCTTCCGCACCGCGAGAAGGAGCGTGGCTCTGGCAACGGCCATGGCCAGGATCAGGACACCGATCAGCAGAACATGCCGGCTGATGAGAGCCAAACCCAGGGCCGCGGCGATCACTACGAACACCCAGCGGAGCCACCAGATCGAGGTCATGGGACAAACGATACGCCGGACGCGGGGCTACTCCCCACCGGCCCGGACGGAATATCGGTGATCCCCCAACGTCGCCGACGCCTACGGGACAGTGTCGAGCCAACGATCGATCCCAGCGATCGCCGTGGCTTTGAGTCCACTTGGGGCGCCGGAGAAGTGGATCGAGCTTGCGGCAATGTTGGCGAGATCGTGATCCGACAGTGAGAATTGTGATCGGCAGAGCTCGTATTCCTTGAGAAGACTGCTGCCGAACAGCAGAGGGTCGTCGGCATTCACACTGCAGCGAACACCAGCGCTGAGAAGTGTGGGGCGGGGATGAGTCGTGGGCTCGAACACTCCGAGTTTGAAATTGCTCGTCGGGCACACATCCAAGCAGACGGCGGAGGAGGCGAGTCTGCGCAGCAGCGCCGGGTCCTCGACGGCCCGAACCCCGTGGAGGATCCGGTCTGCATGAAGCACATCCATCGCATCAGCCACGCTGTGCGGTCCAAGTAGCTCGCCTGCGTGAGGCGTCGACAGCAGTCCACCACTCTTGGCAAGCGCGAAGGCCTCGACAAACGAAGCGGGTGGGAACGAGGCCTCGTCCCCGTCCAGCCCGAAGCTCACCACACCGCGATCTGCTAGGTCGACGGCCAGTTGAGCAGTTGCCCTGGCGGCCTTCGGTCCCTCGTGGCGATTGGCGGCGATCATCAGCCCAAACCCGATGCCAAAGCGAGAAGCGGCGGAGAGCCCGGCTTCGAGCACGAGGAGTACGGCGTCTCGCTCGGGCCCAAGCCGACCGCGGAACAATCCTGGCCATAGCGACAACTCCACCCACACGGCACCCTCGAATGCCGCATCCTCGACGACCTCGCCCAAGATGCGATGGAGGTTCTGTGGGGACGTGAGAATCTCATGGCAAGCAGTGATGGTGTCCCATGAACACCTCGAAGGACAGAAAGCCGCTTCCGTGGGATATAGCCGGTGGCGCAATGCCGCGCCGCGCGTAGAGCTCTCGAAGGGTCGGCTCCCGAAGAGCACCATCGAGGTGGAGGTGCAGATGCGCCTTGGGCAGCGACACGAGGTCACGCAACTAGCAGCGGTCTCCGAGCCACGGCTTCTGTCCGTCTAGGGCATAGAGGGCGACGGCCACGGCGTCCTGCTCCGCCTTGGAAGCGAGGTTCGGGGGCACGCCGACAAGGCCCGAGAGGCCTGCGGCCTGCGCGGCGAGGTCCCACGTCGGTTGGCTGAACTGGAACGCTCCCATGTACTCCCCGTTGGGGGAAACTGCCCCATAGTTGCCACGCGACTCGACTTCTACGACGCATTGCAGGTAGGGGTTGAGGGCCGGGTCGGAGCCTGGTGTCGATGCTGAGGCTGCGCCAATCGCCGATGCAGCGGCGGCGGCCTTCTGGGCGGCGGCCTTCTGGGCGGCAGCCCTCTCGGCGGCCCTCTCGGCGGCCGCCACCGCCGCCGCGGCCGCCGCCGCCTGAGCCGCGGCCTGCTGGGCGACCGCGGTAGCCAGTTGGCCCGTTATCTGGCTCTGCACGAATGCCATCTGTTGTTCGGTGCCGTTGGCTTGCGCGAGGTCGGTGGCCTGCAGCGTCTGATCCGATTGATCCTGAGCTTGCTTCTGCTGCAGCGTGGCCTGGTGGGCCTGGAGCGTGTGTTGGGCGGCGTGAAGCTGGTCCAATGCCCTTTCAATGTTCCCGGCCGCGATGACGGCGTACTCATCCGCCACCTGAGCTGATTGTTCATCACCGCTGAACAGCACCGCATCGGAGCCGGACAGCTCGGAGCCCCCGTTCATGTAGGAAACGATGGCGAGCTGTCGAACCTCGCTCGTTTCAGTGTTGATTTGCTGCTCGTCCTGGCCGATCTGCTGCCCGATCTGAGCAATGGCTCGGGCATCGGCCGCCACCTTCTCGGATGCGACCGAGTACTGCAGCTGGTACGCGCCTACCTCTAGTTGGTCCTGGATCAGCGTCTGTGAGATCGCCGTCGCCTGGGCCTTGAGATCGGCGACCTGATCGGCCGCCGCAGGCCGGGGAACGAGGACCACCGTGAGGGAGGTCGTAGCGACGAGAGTCGAGAGTACAGCGGCCAACACGAACCCTCGGCCATGTGCTCTTGGGTTTAACTCCGCCGTCGGTATGAACCGGGCGCGAGACACAACGGCTTACAAACCTAGCTATTCAAGGATGGGATGACAAACGCAGTCTCCGTTCCCGGGGGTGAGCATGTTGGTCTGCCGACACAGAGGGTGGTCGAGCCACGTCTTTTCACGGTGAAACTTCTCTGAAACGTGCCTCCGGCACACGGCCACCATGTACGCAGAGTCGTAACCTCAGTCTGGACCGGGCGATGCAGCACACTGCATGCAGGTGCGGGCAGCGGGCCTCGCCGCCAGGCGTTCCGACGCAATCTGCGCACCGCAGCGTTCGCATACCGCGTAGACCCCGACGGCGAGCTTTGCAATGGCGTGGTCCAGATCACCAAGGTACGACCGCGCCTCGTCGAGCAACGCCATGACCTGTGCTCGCTCGAAAGCCAGCGTGGCACCTTCGGGATCATGCTCGTCATCGATGTTCGACCCGGCCGAGGCGGCGACGATTCCCTCAAACTCTGTCGTCATGGCCCGAATGCGAGCGAGCGTTGCCTTTCGCTCCGCACCCAGAAATCGGCGAGCCGTCGATTCGTCCATAGCGCGCTTCCTACTCGACACGGCGCCCCGCGATCAGAGCCTCCCTTGCCGTGATGTACCCATCATCGCGAGCAAGGAATCTCACCGCGGTCATCAGGGAAGATGGCGTCGAAAGCGGATCTCATCCACCGCTACACCCCAGACCTCCACCCTCCGCTGGCGGCCGTCAGGTAGCCACCCGTCGACGCGGTAGAAGTGCTGCGCGCGATCGTTGCCAACGAGGACCCATAAGACGGCCTCGGTGAAGCCACGCTGGCCTAACTGCACCCGAGCTTCCGTCATCAAACGGCGTCCCACGCCGAGTCCCCATGCTTCGGGGTCGACGTAAAGAGCAAGGACCTCGCCCCCGTCGGGGACGTCGACCTCTTGGGACGATCCTGTGGTGGCGAATCCACAGATGATTCCGTCCTCGACCGCCACCATCGTCCATGGCAGGTTCGGGTCCGACGTCCCGAAGGTGTAGTGCGCCATGCGGTCTTGCGGCCGTAGGCCGTCGAGGTACTCCTCAGGGAGCAAGCCTCGATATGCCCTTTGCCAAGAGCGGACATGCACACGTGCCACCGCACCAGCATCTTCCATTCCAGCGGCGCGGACGCTCAACACTCTCCCATTCTGGCGAGAAACGACAGGCGCCAGGTCCGTTGCCCGGCGAGGGGAGCCGTCTTGCACGTCTCGGGGAAAAACCACATACGGGCACCCGCAACGCGCCAGGCAGCAGATACCCTTGTCCAGGGCCAACTCTCGGGGGGGCGTGGTCCTGGGGAGGCGCGGCATGCGCAGGGGGGGAATCGGAGCCGCGCTACTCGTGGTCGCCCTGTCGACGGTGTCGGGCTGCGGTCTGCCCCACGTCGGGTCGAGCGCCTTGGGGTTCTTCGTCTCGTCCCAGAGCCCGGGCGACGTCGACGCACTCGCCGGCCGCCTCGGCGTCGAGGTGCAGGGAATCTCCGGCTACACCAGTCAGTCCTCTTGGACCGCCATCGGCACCTACCAACCGCCCTCGACGTCGTTGCGTCTCTACCTCGGCGTTGCCATGTCGCCGCAGAACAGCAGCCCAGCCCAGACTCCCGTCAACCTCGGGGTGTACCAACAGCTGGCGCAGAATTTGGTCAACGGAGGGCAGGCCTACGCCATCCTCCGCATCGGGTGGGAGTGGTCGACGACCTACTTCTCTTGGGGAGTCCAGAACACGACCCCCGGCCAGTACGTCACGGCCTTCGACGACATCGTGACGACCATGCGCAGCGTCCCGGGACAGCACTTCCTCTTCGACTGGTGCGCGGCCGTAGGTGCTGTGCCCACCAATGGATCGTACGCGGCGTCGTACCCCGGTGACCAGTACGTGGACTACATCGGGACGGACCAGTACGACAACCCCGACACGAGCTGGGCGGACACGCTCAACACGGTCGGCGGCCTCTCGTACACGGTCGCCTTCGCCAAGGCCCACGACAAGTACGTGAGCATTCCCGAATGGGGCCTCGATGGCACCGACGACCCGGCCTTCATCAATCTCATGCACGGCTTCATCGCCAATCCGAGCAACGATGTCGCCTACAGCTCGTACTTCTCCGACGACGGGACGATCGACTCGGACATCACTCAGTTCCCCAACTCTGCGGCCGCGTTCACCGAAGACTTCGGCGGGTAAGGCCCCACCTAGTCACTGTTCCCGTATCTCGACGCAACATGGCCATCAGGTGGTCATGTTCGGCGCGATGCTGGGCCCGTGCGAGCCGATCGCCTCGTAGCCACTCTGCTGTTGCTGCAGTCCCGGGGCCGAGCCACGGTGGCCGAGGTCGCCCGGGAACTCGAGGTGTCGGCCCGTACCGCCCGCCGCGACCTCGAAGCCCTGGCCATGGCGGGTGTGCCCGTGTACTCCCAGGCGGGAAGGGGCGGTGGCTGGTCGTTGGTGGGAGGCGCACGCACCGACCTCAGCGGGCTGACCGCCACAGAGGCCCGTGCGCTGTTCCTGGTGGCTGGTCCGGGCGCGGCTACCCCCGAAGTCAAGACCGCCCTGCGCAAGCTCGTGCGGGCCCTGCCCGAGACCTTCCGAGCGAGCGCCCAGTCGGCGGGAGGGGCCGTGATCATCGATGCTTCGGACTGGGACCGTCTACCCATCCAAGCTCCGCCCCAGCTCGCCACGCTGCAGCAGGCCGTGGTGGACGGGGTTCAGGTCCGGCTCCATTACGCGGGCCGCGACCGCGAACCAGGCGAGAGAATCGTCCATCCGCTGGGCCTGGTGATCAAGCGCCAGACCTGGTACTTGATCGCCGGCACCGACGCAGGGATACGCACATTCCGCGTGAGCCGAGTGCGAGGGGTCGTGCTCACCGATCAGCCGGTGCTGAGACCCCCCGACTTCGACTTGGCGAGCGCGTGGCGGACCGTGTTGTCCGAGCTCGATGAGCGTCGCACACCCTGCCGGGTGACGGCGCTTGCCGACGCCGACATCGTGGGGGTCCTCCGCAGCGTCCTCGGAACCCGCCTGTCGGTCGGCGAGGCCACCGACGACGGTCGGATCGCGGTCGAGGTTCGCGGCCATTCAGCCGAGAGCTTGGCCACCGAGCTCGCCGGGTTTGCCGACCACGTGGAGGTGACGAAGCCCGACGCCGTGCGCGCCCATCTCGCTCGTCTGGGAACCCGCCTCGCCACTCGCTACGGGGTTGGTGCAGCCCCATAGCCCGCGGCCCACCGGCGGCGATCCTTTGACCGGCCGACGGCCCGACGATGGGTACGCCAGGGTCAGCCCGCGGCGTCGCGCACGTCGAGCGTCGTGGTCACGGGGCGCAAACCGGCCTCGTCCTCGTGGGTCTGACCCTGCACGAGCTGGCTACGGCTGATGGCAACGACGCCCGCTACCAAGGCACCGAGGGCGGCGGCCTCGACGACGATGGCGAAGGGCGAGAGTTGCAGATGCTCTTCGAAGATGAACACGCCGAGAAGACTGGCGACGAGCGGATCCACGATGGTGAACCCCGGCTGCGAGGCGGCCAGGGGGCCGGCTTGGAAGGCGTGCGCGGAGAGCAGCATCGACGCCGCTCCCACCGCCACGAGCACATAGGGAGACCAGGTGAGGAAGATGCCGAAGCCCGCACCGGTGTGCGAGCTGAGCTCCTTGATGACCGCGGCCACGAATCCCCACGAGATCCCTGTGGCCACCCCGAGCGTGGCCGCCTTTCGGGCGGGTGAGGGCGGCGTCCCGCGTCGCATGGGAGTGAACGCCACCACGGCGGCGACGACGGCCAGTCCGATGGCGGAGATCCCCGCGAACCACCACGAGGCCGCCTGGGCGTGAAGATGCCCACCGGAGGGGCTCGCCGTGAAGAGGAAGACCCCCAGTCCCGCCGCCATGGCGGCCGCCGCGAACCAGTCGTGGCGCGCCACGCGACGGGTGCCGATGAAGGCCATGTAGGCGAACACGAAGAGCAGCTCCGTGGCGAGGATCGGCTGCACCAGGGCGAGGTCACCGAAATGCAGCGCCGCCACCTGAAACACGAACCCCAGGATCATGCTGGCGATGCCGGCGAGCCAGATGGGCTGGCGCACCAGGTAGAGGAGCAGACGCGGGCTCAAGCGCTCACCACCAGGCGCGGTGGCGGCTCCCAGCCGCTGGCAAACCGACGATGTAGCTGTGCAGAAACTCGCCGCCAGCGCCAGGATCACCGCCTTCACCATGAGCCGACTCCCCGAGCCATTGACCTTCCCGTCACCTACCCCCTCGTGTGCATGCTATTTGCTCTCGGCGGTGCCCTGGTCCCAGGGACTCTGCAGGACTCGACGGTGGCACGTGGCCGAGCTCGGCAACGCAAGGCGCGGGTCGTGGCGCGCGTGGGTGCGTCGGCCCCGGCGAGGTGCCGACCCGTGGTGACGAGCACGCCACCGAGCCAACGGTCCGCCCCCCGCTGACACCGGGGACCGGGCCCGGCCGCACGGCGAAACCCGTGATGGGCGTGGCTCCCCAACCATGACCCTGCACCGTGGTCGCGGTCTGACCGGGCATTGGGCCTGGCGATTGGCATGGGAGCAGAGAAATGGCTTGCATGGGGATTAAAGATAGATAAAGCTATCTTTAACAGGGGAGCCGGATGCCCGGCTCAGAGGAGGTTCCCGTTATGGCCATCGCACTCGTGACGGGAGGGTCGACAGGACTGGGCCGGGCACTGGCCGAGGAGCTGGCCGAGCGGGGATGGACGCTCGTGCTCGACGCCCGGAACAGCGCGGCGCTCGCCGAGGCCGAAGAGGCCATCGCGGCCCGCACGTCACCGGGCGCCTCGGTGCTGTCCATCGCCGGCGACGTCAGCGACGCCGCCCATCGCCGCGCCCTCGTGGCGGCGGCCACGCGACTCGGCGGCCTCGACCTCCTGGTCAACAACGCCAGCACCCTCGGCGCCACTCCCCTTCCGAGTCTCGTGGCCTATCCCCTGACCGAGCTGACCCGGGTCCTCGAGGTCAACGTGGTAGCGCCGCTCGCCCTCGTGCAGGAGGCCATGCCGCTCTTGCGTCGGTCGGCGCGTCCCGCCGTGCTCAACATCACATCGGACGCGTCGGTCGAGCCCTACCAAGGATGGGGCGGCTACGGCCTGTCCAAGGCTGCCCTCGACCACCTCAGTGCGGTCATGGCTGTCGAGGAGCCGACCATCCGCGTGTGGGCTGTCGATCCCGGTGACATGCGGACCCAGATGCACCAGGACGCCTTCCCGGGTGAGGACATCTCCGACCGCCCCCTGCCGGGGCAAGTCGTCCCGGACCTCGTGCGCCTCCTCGAGGGAGGCTTCCCCAGTGGGAGGTACCGCCTGTCCCAGCTACCGGCCCAAGAGCCCGCAGCACAGACGGTGACCTCGTGACGATGCTCAGCCCCACACAAGGTCGGGCCATCGGGGGCCTTCCCGCCTTCGAGCTCCCACCCGAGCTCGAGGCGGACTCCCCGCCCGAGGCCCGGGGGATGACCAGGGACGCAGTCCGAATGCTCGTGGCGCACCGGGGCGACGGCGCGCTGGTGCACTCACACTTCTCGGAGCTGCCCCGCTTTCTCGACGAAGGTGACCTGATCGTCATCAACACGTCGGGGACCCTCGCCGCCGCCGTGCCGGGCATCGATCGGGCCGGTCGCCCCATCGAGGTGCACTTCTCCTCACACCTGCCCGCCGATCTCTGGACCGTCGAGCTGCGCAACCAGGACGAGCCGTGGTTCGGTGCCGAGCCCGGCGAGGTGGTCGACCTCGAAGGAGGGGGAAGAGTCGAGCTCCTGGCGCCTTATGCCGAGCATCCACGGGGAGTCCGACTGTGGATCGCCGCTGCCCGCACCCCGGCGCCGTTGCACACCTACCTGGCCGTGCACGGACATCCGATCCGCTACGGGTACGTGCGAGGCAGCTGGCCGATCTCGACGTACCAGAACGTGTACGCCACCGAGCCCGGGTCCGCCGAGATGCCGAGCGCGGGGCGGCCATTCACCCCCGAAGTGCTCACCCGTCTGGTGGCGCGCGGCGTGGGAGTGGCACCGATCGTGCTGCACACCGGGGTGGCATCCCTCGAGGCCTCCGAGCCGCCCTATCCCGAGTACTACCGGGTGACGCCTGCCACCGCCCACCGGGTCAACGACACCAGGCGCGAGGGCGGACGGGTGATCGCCATCGGTACCACCGTCGTCCGGGCTCTCGAGACGGTGGTGGACTCGCGCCGCGAGGTGCACGCCGGGAGCGGGTGGACCGACACCGTGGTGACACCGGAGCACCCGGTGTCCTCGGTCGACGGACTGCTCACCGGCTGGCACGAGCCCGAGGCGTCCCACCTGGCCATGCTGGAGGCGATCGCCGGCAGGGCGTTGCTCGAACGCTCCTATGCGGCCGCACTCTCGGAAAGGTATCTGTGGCACGAATTCGGCGACGTCCATCTGGTCCTGCCGTGATGGACCAGATCCCGCCCGTCGAGCCACCGCTCGCCGCCATGCCGACGACACGGCGCGCCATCCTGCTGGCGTTGAAGCGCAATGGCTCGATGCGCGCCCAGGACCTCGCTGAGCATCTGGGAATCACGGTCGCCGCTGTTCGCCAGCAACTGCTGCGCCTCAGCCAAGACGGGTTGGTGACGCATCGCCGCGACCCGGAGGGTCGGGGTCGGCCGTCGCACTCCTACGAGCTGACGCCCTCCGCCGAGGGGCTGTTCCCCAAGCGCTATGGCGACCTCACCACGGAGCTGCTCGGCTATCTCGGCGGGCCCGACAGCCAGGAGGTGACCGAGCTCTTCGAGCATCGGCGGCAACGGCGGCTCGCCGGCGCCCAGGCCCGCTTGGCGGAGATGACGCTCGACGAACAGGTCGCCGAGCTCACCCGCATCCTCGACGAGGATGGCTACCTCGCCGACGTGGAACGTCTCGAAGACGGCGGATGGCGCATCACCGAGCACAATTGCGCCATCCTCTCTGTCGCCACCGGCTTTCGCCAGGCGTGCTCCAGCGAGATCGCCTTCATCCGTGACGCCCTGCCCGGCGCCCGCGTGGAGCGCGTGGAGCATCTGATGGACGGTTCCCACGTGTGCGCCTACGAGGTCCACGGCTGATCCTTCGACGCCCGGTCACGACAGTGCCGAGCCCGTGGCGGAGTCCCGGGGCGCGCCCGTAAGCTCGATTGCGAGCACCCCGACGCGAGAGGCCCGCATGGAGACGACCACCGATCGAGTCCCGCAGAACCGGCTGGTGCGGACAGAGATCCCCGGTCCCCGCTCGCGCGAGCTGATGACCCGCCGGAACGCGGCCATACCGGCAGCAGTGGCTACCACACTGGGAGTGTTCGTAGACCGAGCCGGAGGCGGGATCATCGAGGACGTGGACGGCAACCGTCTGATCGACTTCGCGTCGGGCATCTCGGTGACCAACGTCGGAAACAGCGCCCCGCGCGTGGTTGCTGCGGTTGCCGAACAGGTCGAGCTCTTCACCCACACGTGCTTCCAGGTGACGCCGTACCTTGGTTACGTCGAGCTTTGCGAACGGCTCAACCACCTGACGCCCGGGGACCACGAGAAGCGGACGTTCCTCGTGAACTCCGGTGCCGAGGCCGTCGAGAACGCCGTGAAGGTGGCCCGATACGCCACGGGACGCAGCGGTGTCGTCGCCTTCGACCACGGCTTCCACGGGCGCACGTTGCTGGGGCTCAGCCTCACGGGCAAGGCGATGCCCTACAAACAAGGATTCGGTCCCTTCGCCCCCGAGGTGTACCGGGCGCCATACTCCGATCCCTTCCGCGCCACGGGCGCGTTGGCCGAGACCCTCGACGTGCTCGAGACCATGGTGGGCGCGGCCTCGATGGCCTGTGTCGTGGTCGAGCCCATCGCCGGCGAGGGCGGGTTCGTGGTTCCCGAGCCCGGTTGGCTCCCCGGACTGGCGCAGTGGTGTCGCGCCAACGGCGTGGTGCTCGTGGCCGACGAGATCCAGTCGGGATTCGGGAGGACCGGCGCGTGGTTCGCCTGCGAGCACGAGGGCGTGGTGCCCGACATCGTCACCGCCGCCAAGAGCCTCGGGGGAGGCTTGCCCATCGCCTCGGTGACCGGACGCGCCGAGCTCATGGACAAGGTCCACCCCGGGGGCCTGGGGGGCACCTTCGGCGGCAACCCCCTGGCCTGCGCGGCGGCGCTGGCGGCGATCGACACCATGGAGGCCGATGGCCTGCTCGAACGGGCTCGGCGCATCGGGGCGGTGATGCTGGATCGGCTCCAGGCCATGGCGGCATCGAACCCGACCGTGGGAGACGCCCGCGGTCGCGGCGCCATGGTTGCTATCGAGCTGGTGGGCTCGGACGGCAGCACCCCCGACGAGGCGACCACGGCCCGCGTTGCCGCCGCGTGCCACGCCCAGGGCCTGCTCGTGCTGACGGCGGGCACCTACGGAAACGTCTTACGCCTGCTGCCCCCGCTGGTGATCCCCGACGACCTGCTCGACGAGGGCCTGGGGATCCTGGAAGCGGCCTTGTCAGCAGCCTGAGCCCGGGCGACGTTCGGGCCGTGGCGTTAGGAATCGAGCGCTGACATCACGTGCTTGACGCGGGTGTAGTCCTCGAACCCGTAGATGGACAGGTCCTTGCCGTAACCGGAGTGCTTGAAACCGCCATGGGGCATTTCGGCCACGAGCGGGATGTGGGTGTTGATCCACACGCACCCGAAGTCGAGCCGCCTGGCCATTCGCATAGCGCGCCCATGGTCACGAGTCCACACCGACGATGCCAGGCCGTACTCCACCCCGTTCGCCCACGACAGGGCCTGGTCCTCGTCGGTGAAGCGCTGCACGGTGATCACCGGCCCGAAGACCTCCTGCTGGACGATGTCGTCGCCTTGGAGGACATCGCTCACCACCGTGGGCTCGTAGAAGAACCCGCGCTCCCCCATCCGGTGCCCACCGGTGCGCAGGGCGGCGTGGTCGGGCAGCGCGTCGATGAATCCCCCCACCCGGGTCAGCTGGTCGGTGTTGTTGAGCGGGCCGAAGTCCGCTCCTTCGACTTCGGGGCCCGCCACGGTCTGTCCCTGCGCCTGTTCGACCAGAGCAGCAGTGAAATCGTCGTGGACCTGGGATCCAGCCAGCACTCTGGTGGCGGCGGTGCAGTCCTGGCCGGCGTTGAAGTAGCCGGCGATGGCGATGGCCTCGGCCGCCTTCTCGACATCGGCGTCGTCGAAGACCACCACCGGAGCCTTGCCGCCGAGCTCGAGGTGCACGCGCTTGATGTCCTGCGCGGCGGCGATGGCTACTTCACGGCCGGCCCGCACGCTGCCGGTGATCGACACCATCTGCGGCACCGGGTGCGCCACCAGAGCCCGGCCCGTGTCGCGATCGCCGCAAACCACGTTGAAGACCCCGTCGGGCGCCAACCCGGCGACGATCTCAGCCAGAAGCAGCGTGGAGACGGGGGTGGTGGGAGCGGGCTTGAGGACGACAGTGTTTCCCGCCGCAATGGCAGGCGCGAACTTCCAGACAGCCATCATCATGGGGTAGTTCCACGGCGTGACCTGCGCGCAAACCCCTACGGGCTCGCGCCGTACGTAGGAGGTGAACCCGGTCATGTACTCACCGGCGGAGCGGCCCTCGAGAAGCCGGGCCGCCCCCGCGTAGAAGCGGATCTGGTCGACCATGGGGGGGATCTCTTCCGACATGGTCAGGGCCTTGGGCTTGCCGGTGTTCTCACATTCGGCTTCGACGAGCTCGTCGGCGCGCGCCTCGATGGCGTCCGCGATGCGGAAGAGGGCCAGGCTGCGCTCGGAGGGGGTCGTGTCGCGCCACCCCTCGAAGGCGTGGAGTGCCACCTTGAGAGCATTGTCGACATCGACGGGGCCTGAATCGGGCATCGTGGCGAAGACCTCGCCCGTCGAAGGGTTCACGACATCCACGGTCGTCCCGTCCTTGGTGTCGGCGTACTCGCCGCCGACGAAGTTCCGCAGCACGCGCCGGTCGCCAGTCATGGACGCTCCCTCTCCCCCGTCGTCGGGACGGCATTGTCGCCTTGCCCACAATCGCACTCACAGCGGCCTCGGACAACTGGTCGGTCCCGCGCCCCGCGTGACTCATCACCTCGTGGCCCCGGTCGACGCCGGTACTCTCGGATCCTCAGGAGGAGACCGCGATGCGCGTGCTGCTGGTGGGGGCGGGAGGGGTGGGGACGGCGTTCACCCGTATCGCCGCCCGGCGGGGGGTGTTCGAGCACATCGTGGTGGCCGACTACTCGCTCGACCGCGCCCAGCGGGCGGCGCAGGCCGCCCACGACCGTTTCGAGGCGGTGGCGCTCGACGCGTCGGACGAGAACGCAGTCGAGGACCTCTTGCGGGCCAAGCGATGCGACTTCCTGGTCAACGCCATCGACCCGCGCTTCGTGATGACGCTGTTCAATGGGGCGTTGCACGCCGGGGTCAATTACCTCGACATGGCCATGTCGCTGTCGCATGCACACCCCGAGCATCCCTACTCGGAGACGGGGGTCAAGCTCGGTGACGAGCAGTTCGCCCTCTCAGCGGCGTGGGAAGCGCGGTGGTCAGCTCGCCCTCGTCGGCATGGGGGTCGAACCGGGGCTGTCCGACGTCTTCGCTCGCCACGCTGCGGACACCATGTTCACCTCGATCGACGACATCGGTGTGCGCGACGGTTCCAACCTCGTGGTGCAAGGCTACGAGTTCGCTCCCACGTTCTCGATCTGGACGACGATCGAGGAGTGCCTGAACCCGCCGGTCATCTGGGAGCGCGACCGAGGGTGGTTCACGACCGAGCCGTTCAGCGAGCTCGAGGTATTCGAATTCCCCGCCGGCATCGGCGCCGTCGAGTGCGTGAACGTCGAGCACGAGGAGGTCCTGCTCGTCCCGCGCTGGGTGGACGCCCAGCGGGTCACCTTCAAGTACGGCCTGGGCGAGGAGTTCATCTGGGTGCTCAAGACTCTGCACAAACTCGGCCTCGACTCCACGACGCCGGTGCGGGTCGGGGACATCGAGGTGTCGCCGCGCGACGTGGTGGGGGCGTGCCTGCCCGATCCCGCCCAGCTCGGCGACCGGATGCACGGGGTCACCTGCGCCGGCACCTGGGTGACCGGCACCGGCATGGACGGCAGTCCCCGCCAGGTCTACCTGCACCACGCGGTCGACAACGCCTGGTCGATGGCCGAGTACGGCTCGCAAGCCGTGGTGTGGCAGACGGCGGTCAACCCTGTCGTGGCGCTCGAGCTCGTGGACTGCGGAGCCGTGGTCGGGCACCGGTGTGCTCGGACCCGAGGCCTTCCCCGCCGCTCCGTTCCTGGAGCTCCTCGTCGAGCACGGCGCGCCCTGGGGTGTCGACGAACGCCGCCCGGAGAGGCGCTGATCAGCTCAGGGTCGAGCGGGCTCGTCGGGCCAGGGCGGCGATCCCACAGGCGGGTCACCGAGGTCGAGCCCCCGGAGGGAGTGTTCGAGGACGAGCTCGGACAGCTCGGCGGCGCTGGCGTCGAGGATCCTGGTGTTGAGCGCCACCCGCCGGGCGTCGGCCTGGGCGGAGGCGAAATCGCTCTTCGAGCCGCCGGCGACGGCGGGTCCAGTGCAGGAGCCCCGCGGCCGCGGCGCAACCCACCAGCAGTACCTCCGCGCCCAGCGCTACCGCCAGGGCCGTGGTCACCCCCCCACCCCCATCAAGGAAAGATTACTGCGATGCGGGCCCTTTGACTCGGGCCCGGCGGTCAGTCCGCCGGGGCGGGCACCACCAGGACGGGCACGGTGGAGCTGTGCAGCAGCTTGTGGGGCACCGATCCGAGGATGGCACCCACGATGGGGCGTTCGCCGTTCCCACCCACCACGATGACCCGGGCGTCGCGTTCGAGCGACGCCTCGAGAAGAGACTCGACCGGACGCAGCGGCGCCACGATGGGCTCCACCGACACCGAGGGGTCGAGCGCCTTGGCCTCCTTGACGGCCGCGGCGAGGTGGTCTTTCCCGATCTTCTCCAGCTGCTTCTTGTAGTCGGCGGTCTCGCCGCCCATCGGGTTCGGCTCGTAGCCGAAGACGATCGCCAGCGGCGCGTCGAAGGCCTTGGCCACCGCGACCGCCACGCGCAGGGCCGCCTTCGACCCTTCAGAGCCGTCGTAGCCGAGGACGATGTCGCCGGCCATCAGTCGGTCACCGGGATGACGCCGGGCGTGAGCGGTGGGGCCGGCGCGTCGACGGACAGGGCCACCTCGCGGTCACGCTGGAAGAACTGGGAGTTCCGGGCCTTCCAGATCAGCATGAGGGGGACCCCGAGCAGCAAGAGGCCGATCCCGAGGACGAGCGGGGGACCGAGCCCCTTCTTCACGTAGATGTGCCAGTGGAAGATGTGGAAGCTGAAGTGGATGACCGGGGAACCACGCCTGGTTCCCCGAGGCGGAGTTCACCGGGTCCGAGTAGTAGAAGATGGCCACGACGAACAGCACGGCGAGGATGACGGCCACCGAGGAGCGGGGCAAGGCCGATGAAGACGAAGTTCTTGAGGCTCTTGAAGATGTGGCGGCGGTAGTAGAAGACACAGGCGAACCCCGTCAGGCCGTAGTAGAAGGCGATGCCGAAGCCGAGCGCCTCGATGGAGTTGGCCAGGACGTCGTTGGGGCTGATGAGGGTCAGTGCCACGTACCACACGACCGAGATGGCCCCGAACAGCAGCGTGGAGAACCCCGGCGACAGGTACTTGGGGTGGATGTCGGCGAATCGCCTGGGCAAGGCCTTGTGCACCGCCATCGACAACGACGATCGTGCCGCGGGCAGGATGGTGGTCTGGGTCGAGGACGACGCCGAGGTGAGCACGCAGATGATGAGCAGCTTGTTCCACGGCGAGCCGAACACCGCCGTCCCCAGAGCGTTGAGCACGTCCCCGATGTTGTTGGTGGTGGTGAGGAATCCGGGGCCCTTGAAGGCCTGGGCGGCGACGGAGACGATCACGTAGATGAGCACCAGCACGATGGTGGACCACAAGGCGGCACGGCCCGGCGTGCGCCTCGTGTCCTTGGCCTCTTCGTTCACGGTGACGGCGGTGTCCCAGCCCCAGTAGATGAACACGGCCAGGAGCATCCCGGCCGACAGCGCGCCGACCGACGTGATCTTGAACGGGTTGAGCCACTCGAACGAGGGGCGGACGCTGTGGGCGACGTGCCCGGCGTAGATCTTGACCAAGGCCACGAAGGAGAAGACGAAGAGGATGAGGATCTCGGCACCGAGCAGCGCCATCTGGGTCCGGGCCGACAGCTCGATGCCGATGTAGCAGATGGCCGTCATCACGACGATCCAGACCACCCCGACGAAGGTGACCCAGAACCCCGAGCTGTTCGGCGGCGATCCCGTGGGCGCCGAACAGCGAGAAGCGTGTACACGCCGGCGATCGAGGCCAGGTTGGGCATGACCACCAGGTCGGTCATGAGGATGCCCCAGCCGGCCAGCCACCCCGTCTTGGGGCCCATGGCCCGGGTGACCCAGGTGAAGGTGGTGCCGCAGTCGGGGTCGGCCCGGTTCAGGTAGTAGTAGGCGGCGGCGATGAACAGCATGGGCACGAAGGCCAGCAGCATCACCGACGGCGACTGCAGGCCGACGATGGCGACCACGAAGCCGAGCGTCGCCGCCAGGCTGTAGGCGGGGGCCGTCGAGGCCACCCCGATCACCAGGCTCGAGACCATCCCGAGGGCACCGATCTTCAGGCCCTTGCCGCCCGATGGTTCGTCGGTAGGTCTGGAGCCGAGCTCCCCGGAGTCCGCGGTCGTCGTCGTCAATTGACCCCTCCCCCGTCGTGCTGCGAGCATATTCGCAGAGGAAATGCCTGCTGACAAGCAATTTCGTTGCATAATGGGCACAACGGGCCACAGATTCGCACTGTGCGGCGGTGGCCCGAACCCCGAGCAGGAGCCGAGGTGCTGGGAAGGACCCGAACGATGACTGACACCAATCCCCATGACACGGGCGGGCCCCAGACCGGCGCCGACGACGAGCGACTGGGAGCCCGGGCCCGGGAGCTGTTCGCCAAGGAGCTCAGCGCCTTGGTCGAGGCGACCCCCGAGTCACGCCGCCTGTTCGAGCGGGCCCGGCAGTCACTGCCCCTCGGGGTGGCGTCCTCGTTCCAGGCGGCCGACCCCTACCCCATCTACCTGGCGCGCGGGCTCGGCGCCGAGGTCTGGGACGTCGACGGTCGGGAGTACGTCGACTTCCACAACGGCTTCGGGTCCACCGCCGCGGGCCACGCCCATCCCCGCGATCGTGGCCGCCATCGAAGGCGCGGCGCGATCCGGGACGCACTTCGCCGTGACGACCGAACCGGCGGTCCGCTGGCCGAGGAGCTGTGCCGCCGGTTCCGGCTCGAGCGCGTCCGGTTCACCAACTCCGGCACCGAAGCGACCATGGACGCCATCCGGCTGGCGCGGGGCGTCACGGGCCGCGACGTCATCTGCAAGATCGAGGGCTCCTACCACGGCCATCACGACGCCGTGATGTTCTCGGTCGCTCCCAGCCTCAACCTCATCGAGGCCACCGAGCAGACGGGCCTGCACCCCGCCGGCCTCCAAGGGCATCCCGGCGGAGATGGGCAAGTGGACCCTGGCCGTCCCCTACAACGACCTCGGCGCCCTGGAGCGGCTGTTCGCCGAGCGGGGCGACGAGATCGCCTGCTTCATCATCGAGCCGGTGATGATGAACATCGGCATCGTCCTGCCCCGGCCGGGCTACCTCGAGGGGCTGCGCGAGCTGTGCACCCGCCACGGCGTCGTCCTCATCTTCGACGAGGTGAAGTGCGGGGCCACCATCGCGGCCGGCGGGGCCATCGAGCGCTTCGGGGTCCAACCCGACCTGGCCTGCTTCGCCAAGTCGATCGCCGGCGGGATACCGGCCGGCGCCTTCGGCGGTCGGGCCGACCTCATGGACGAGATCGGCAACGGCATCGCCCAGCAGGGGACCTTCAACGGCAACCCCCTGGTGGCGGCGGCCGGGCTGGCCGCGCTCACCGAGGTCCTCACCCCCGACGCCTACGAGCACTTCAAGCAGCTGGGGAGTCGCCTGGCCGACGGGTGCCCGCAGGCCATCGCCGCGCACGACATCCCGGCCCACGTCATCGACCTCGGCTGCAAGGGCTGCGTGTCGTACCGGCGCCGAGCCCCTCGTCGACTACCGCAGCTTCCTCGAGACCAACGCCGACCTCTTCGACGCCTCGTGGGCGTGGCTCGTCAACCGGGGCATCTTCATGACGCCGGGCAACGAGGAGCAGTGGACGCTGTCGGTCCAGCACGAGGACGCCCACATCGACCGCTACGTCGAGGTCTTCGGCGAGTTCTGCGCCACCGTCGCCGGCTGACGAGGCACGCGGTGGTGCCCGCCGGTGCCGGTCGCTCAGCGCCCCAGCGCGTCGCGCGCCCGGAACCACCACCCGGCCACGGGCAGGAGCCACGGGACATGCGGCCGGGCCCGGCACGGGCCGCCAGGGCCGGGCGGCGAAGGCGGGCAGCTCGCCGTCGCCGCACAGCCAGCGGCCGACGGCCCGGCCGAAGTGGACCGACAGCGCCACCCCGCTGCCGCAGTACCCCATGGCGTAGACGACGCCGGTCTCCGGGTGACGACCCACGTGGGGCAAGCGGTCGGCGGTGAGCGCGACCTGGCCTCCCCAGGCCCGGTCGACACGGCACCCCGGCGAGCTGGGGATGCAGCGCGCACCATGGCCCGCGTACAGCGGGTCCCGGGACCGCTCGACCGTGGTGGGCGAGAACGAGGTGCGGCCCCCGAACAGGACGCGCGTGCCGTCGGGCGACAGGCGCCAGTAGTGCAGGAAGTTCCTGGTGTCGAAGAACATCCGGCCCTGGGGGTTGACCGACGGCCGTCACGCTCGGGCGCGAGCGGCTCGGTGGCGATCATGTAGCTGCCGATGCCGAGGATGCGCCGCCCGAGCCACGGCACGAGTCGCCGATCGGTCGTGCCGTTGGTCGCCACCATGACCTCGCTCGCACCGCAGCGCACCCCGGGACGTCTCGAGCCCGTAGCCCGGCCCCGCGCCGCTCCAGCGCCGAGCACGGTGGTCGCCCCGTGCAGCCCCGCCCCGGCCGCGGCGGCGGCCCGCGCCAGGCCGGCCGCCAACTTGGCCGGGTGCACGCCCGCGCTGCGCTCGACCAGGCAGGCCGCCGCAGAACCGGCCGCGAGCCGATCTCCGCCCCAGCTCGCGCGGCGCCGAGGAAGCGGGCCTCCTCGCCGATCGAGGCGTAGGCATCGGCCACGGCGCGCTGGTGGGCGGCGACGCGGGGATGATGCGCCAGCTCGAGATGACCGCAGCGGTGCCAGTCGCAGTCCACCCCGAGCTCGGCCGACGAGCGCACCCACGCCCTCGAAGGCGGCCACGGTCTCGTCCCAGAGCCGGCGCCCCGCGGGCTCGGCTCGAGGAACTCCGAGACGTCGTGCTTGCCGCCGGGGTGGGCCATGCCGCCGTTGCGACTGCTGGCTCCCGCCCCGATGTCGTCGCTGTCGAGGACCACGACGTGGCGGCCACCCCGGCGAGATCTCCAGGGCCGCCGCCAAGCCCCGTGTACCCCCCTCCCACCACGCCACGTCGACAGCCGCCGGGCAGCGGCGCGGGGCCGGGTCGGGCAGCTCGACCTCGTCCCACCAGTAGGGCCGGCCTCGTAATCCGGCGTGAGGGGTGCGCCCGGGCCATGGGGCAAGGTTCGCATCGCACGACGAGCTCGACAACAGCGGAGCCAGGCCATGAGGCCCGAGGCCAAGGTCGTGCTCGACGAGGTCGACAAGCGGATCATCGAGCAACTCCAACAGGACGGGAGGCGGCCCTACACGCAGATGGCGCCGGCGGTGGGCCTGTCCGAGGCGGCCGTGCGGCAACGGGTCCAGCGGCTCATCGACTCCGGCGTCATGCAGATCGTGGGCGTCACCGACCCGAGGATGCTCGGCTTCGGCCGCCAGGCCATGATCGGGCTGACGGTCGAGGGCGACACCCGCAAGGTCGCCGACGCCGTGGCGGCACTGGACGAGGTCGTGTACGTCGTCCTCACCGCCGGGTCCCTCGACGTGCTCGTCGAGGTCGTGGTCGTGGACGACGAACACCTCCTCGACCTGCTCAACAACAAGATCCGCGTCATCGAGGGTGTACGGGACACCGAGACGTTCATGTACCTTCGCATCCACAAAGAGACCTACGCATGGGGTGCACCGTGAGCACCGATCCCAACCGCCTCCAGGCCGCCGCCCGACGTCACCTGTGGATGCACTTCACCCGACTGGGCGCATACGAGCACAGCGACGTTCCCGATCTTCACCCGAGGATCGGGAGCCCGGCTCTATGACGTCCACGACCGCTCGTACCTCGATGGACTGGCGAGCCTGTTCGTCGTGCAGGTCGGGCACGGGCGAGCCGACCTCGCCGAAGCGGGGCGACGCCAGGCCGAAGAGCTCGCCTACTACCCGATCTGGTCGGCTGCGCACCCGAGCGCCATCGAGCTGGCGACGCGCCTGGCGGAGCTCGCTCCCGGTGACCTCAACCGGGTGTTCTTCACCACGGGCGGATCCGAGGCCGTCGAGTCGGCGTGGAAGCTGGCCCGCGCCTACTTCAAGGCGATCGGGCAGCCCGAGCGGACCAAGGTGATCGCCCGCGACCTCGCCTACCACGGCACCACCTTCGGCGCCCTCGCCATCACGGGGCTGCCCGCGCTGCGCCACCAGTTCGAGCCGCTCATGCCCGGCGCCGTACACGTCGCCAACACCAACCGGTTCCGGTCTCCGTTCGGAGCCGGGGTGGCGGCCGACGACGACCGGTTCGCGGCCGCGTGCGCGGGCGCCATCGAGAGCGCCATCCTCGCCGAGGGCCCCGAAACGGTGGCGGCGGTGTTCCTCGAGCCCCTGCAGAACACGGGAGGATGCTTCGTACCTCCCCCCGGCTATTTCGCCCAGGTGCGCGCCATCTGTGACCGCCACGGCGTCCTGCTCGTGTCCGACGAGGTGATCTGCGCCTTCGGCCGCCTCGGGGCGTGGTTCGGCGCCGAGCGTTACGGCTACCTGCCCGACATGCTCACCTTCGCCAAGGGGGTGACGTCGGGCTACGCGCCGCTGGCGGGGGTGCTGTGCCGCGACTTCCTGGCCGAGCCGTTCCTGCACGGCGACGCCAGCTTCACCCACGGCATCACCTTCGGCGGGCATCCCGTGTCGTGCGCGGTGGCCCTCGCCAACCTGGCCGCGCTCGACGACGAGGGCATCATCGACCACGTGGCCGCCGCGGGGCCGGCCCTGGGTGCCCGCCTCCAGTCTCTGCGCGACCTCCCCATCGTGGGAGACGTCAGGGGCGACGGGTTCTTCTGGGCGGTCGAGCTGGTGAAGGATCCCGAGCACCCCGAGGTGCGCTTCACCCCCGAGGAGCGCGGCGCGCTTATCCGGGGACTCGTGGCACCGAGGCTGTTCGAGGAAGGGCTCGTGTGCCGGGCCGACGACCGCGTCGACCCCGTCGTGCAGCTGTCGCCCGTCCTGGTGTGCGGCGACGACGAGCTCGACGAGATCGAGGCCACACTGCGCAACGTCCTCACCGAGGCGAGCAAACACCTGTCGGCGCGGTAGCGGCTGGACAGGCACGAGCATCGAGGGAGGCGGGCCCGGGTCGCCAGGGTGTGTCTGCTCGACATCGCTACACTGGCGCCTGCGACAACGGCCTCGAGGGCTCTCGAGCCAACGGTCGACACGCCGTGTCAGGAGACCCGTGGACCCCGCCGAGATCGAATCCATCCGCCAGCTCAAGTACGCCTACTTCCGGCTGCTCGACCTGAAGCGCTTCACCGAGCTCGGGGAGCTGCTCACCGAAGACGCCACCACCGCCTACCAGTCCGGTGAGCTGCGCCAGAGCGGACGGGAGGCCATCGTGGCGTTCCTGGAGGAATCGCTCGGTGACCCCGGCATCGTCACGATGCACAACGGGCACCATCCCGAGATCGTGCTCAGCGACGACACTGCCGCGGTGGGCAGGTGGTACCTCGAGGACAGGGTGATCGTCCCGGCGCACGACTTCGAGCTGCACGGGACCGCCCTGTACGAGGACCGATACGTGAAGGTCGACGGGGCGTGGAAGATCTCGCACACCGGGTACGAACGTATCTACGAGGAACACCTGCGCTACTCCAGTGGAGAGGTGCGCTCGATCCGCGCCGGCGGACAGACGACGACCTTCTGACACAACGGTCCGGGCACGACGGAACTCCGGCCCGCCGCCGCGCCGGCTCAGGGCACCAGGACGACCTTGCCCGTCACCGTGCGGTCCAACAGGGAGGCCATGACCGTGGCCGCCTCGTCCAGGGGCCGCTCGCGGGGCTCGATGGGATGCAAACGCCCGCTCTGGACCATCTCGATGAGCTCGTCGAGCATGGCACGGTGCCGCTTAGGGTGGCGCATGGCCCATGCCCCCCAGTCGACACCCACAACGGTGCGGTTGTTGAGCAGCACCTGATTCAGTGGGACCGAGGCGATCGGGCCCGACGCGAACCCGATGACGCAGAACCTCCCGAACGTCTTCGTGGCGCGCAGCGCCGGCTCACTGTGGCGGCCGCCGACGGGGTCGACCACCACGTCCACCCCGCCGTCGGTGAGGTCGCGGACACGGGACTTCAGGTCCTCGCGCTCGTACGCCACCGTGGCGGTCGCGCCCATCCGGCGGGCGGCGTCGAGCTTGTCGTCGCTCGACGCGGCGGCGACCACACGAGCCCCGAGCGCCACAGCGACATCGACGGCGGCCAATCCGATGCCACCGCCCGCCCCCAGAACGAGCACCCACTCACCCTCGCTGACCGTGGTACGGCGCGCCAGGGCGAACCACGCCGTGCTGTAGCTCTGGATGAAGGCGGCAGCCTGGCCGAATGCGAGCGCGTCCGGGATCGAGTCCAGCGAGGACGCGGCCACCACGACCTGCTCGGCGAAGGCGCCAAAGCCTGTCATGGCCATGACCCGCTCCCCCACTTCGAGCCTGGTGACGCCGTCACCCACCGCACGCACCACACCGGCGATCTCCCCGCCCGGCACGTAGGGAACAGACGGCTTCATCTGGTACCGGCCCTGGCAGATCAACCCGTCGACGTAGTTCACCCCCGCGGCGCGCACCTCCACGACTACTTGTCCCGGTCCCGGCGACGGCGTCTCGCGCTCTTCGACGACGACGTTGTCGAGCGGGCCCAGCTCCTTGCACACCACGGCGCGCACGGTCCCGGACACTAGAACACGGCCACCCCCGGGCAGGCACGCGCCCCAAGCCAAACTTCTTGCATCTCTAGTGCAAGTTTCTTAGGATGGCGCCGTGGCCACCCTGACGGCGTCCAACGTCGGCGACGGGCGGGTGGCCCGGGGCGAGCGCACCCGGCGGACACTGGCCGAGGCCATGATCAGCCTCATCGAGGCGGGCGATCCGCATCCGACGGCTCGGCGTGTGGCGGAGCGTGCCGGGGTGTCGCTGCGGCTGGTGTTCCACCACTTCGACGACCTCGAATCGATCCTGCGGGTGGCGGTGGGGATCCAGGAGGATCGCCACTGGCGCCATGTCCGACCCGTCGAGCCCACGCTCCCGGTCGAAGAACGCGTGGCTCGCGTCGTGCGCCAGCGAGCCGTGATGTTCCGGGCCATCGCGCCGGTGAGACGGGCAGCCGAGCGCCTCGAGCCCAGCTCCCCCACCGTGACGACCGAGCTGAGCCGGGGACGCGAGTGGCTCCGCGGCCAGCTCCAGGCCACCTTCGCCCCGGAGCTCGAGGATTTACGACCGGCTGATGCCCGACTCCTCATCGACGCGCTCGAGGTGGCGACATCATGGGGGACGTGGGACCAACTGGATCGGCTGGGCCGGACCACGGCCGCGTGCCGCCGCACCATGGAGGTGCTCGCCGCAGGCGTGCTGGCGCGCTCTCCCCATGGAGCTGTGCGGTGAACCTGCTCCGAACACCCGACGAGCGCTTCGACGACCTGCCCGGCTTCGCATTCGCGCCCCACTACGTCGAGGTCCCGAGCGGCGAAGGACAGCGGGACGACTCCGGGTCCACTACCTCGACGAGGGCCCCGCGTCGGGCGCCGAGAAGATCCTGCTCATGCACGGCGAGCCGTCGTGGTGCTACCTGTACCGGAAGATGATCGCGCCGCTCACGGATGCCGGCTTCCGGGTCATCGCCCCGGACCTGGTGGGCTTCGGTCGCTCGGACAAGCCCGCCGGCCGCGCCGACTACACCTACGCCCGTCACGTGGAATGGATGCGCGCCGCGCTGCTCGACGAGCTCGAGCTGTCGGGCGTCACCCTGGTCGGCCAGGACTGGGGCGGCCTCATCGGGCTGCGCCTGGTGGCCGAGCACCCCGAGCGCTTCCGCCGGGTGGTGGCGGCCAACACCGGGCTGCCCACCGGCGACATGGACATGGGCGAGGCCTTCTTGGCGTGGCAGCAATTCTCCCAGGAGGTGCCCGACGCTGCCCGTGGGCCGCATCGTGGGCGGCGGCTGCGTCTCGGAGGTCCCACGCCGAGGTGGTCGCGGCCTATGACGCCCCCTTCCCCGACGAGTCCTACAAAGAGGGAGCACGCCAGTTCCCCCTGCTCGTGCCCACCCGTCCCGACGACCCCGCCGCCGACGCCAACCGGCGGGCGTGGGAGGTTCTGGGCCAGTTCGACAAGCCCTTCCTGTGCGCCTTCAGCGACCGCGACCCCATCACCCACGGGCGCCGACCGGCTCTTCCGCGACCTGGTGCCCGGGACCCGGGGCCAGAACCACACCACCATCACCGGTGCCGGTCACTTCCTGCAGGAGGACAAAGGCGCAGACCTCGCCGCCGCGGTGATCGACTTCGTCCACCTCAACACCGCCTGATCGACCTCCGACCTCGACCCCACTTCGTTCCGCCATCCCAACCCGCCGACCGATCGGATCACCATGGGCCGCAAGATCCTCTTCGTCACCACCGACCAGCAGCGCTACGACGCGCTCGGCTGCACGGGCAACACCATCGCCCGCACCCCGGTCGTCGACGCCTGGCCGCCAAGGGCATCGTCTACCGCCGCGCCCACAACCAGAACACGGTGTGCACGCCGGCCCGCTCCACGATGATCACCGGGCAGTACGTGCGCACCCACGGCGTGGTCTCCAACGGCGTGCCGCTGCCCGTCGACGCGCCCTCGGTCGCCGAGCACCTCCACGACACCGTGGGCTACCGCACCGCGCTGGTCGGCAAGGCGCATTTCCAGCCCGCCTTCGACCCCGACGGCAAGTGGACCGAGAACCGCCTGGCGAAGGACGGCTCGACGGGGCCCTATCGGGGCTTCGACCACGTCGAGCTGGCCATGCACGGCTACCTCCGCCGCTGGCACTACGACAAGTGGCTCGAGGCCAACGGCCCGCAGTGGCTCGACGCCTACTACCCGCTCATTCAACTTCGCCAGCATGGGCCTCAACGACGAGGGCGGCGGCGACACCGACGCCCCCGAGGTCAAGCACAACCCCGATGCCCCGCGGGATGTACCACACGGACTGGGTGGCCGATCGCACCATCGCCTGGCTCGACTCGCTCGACCCCGACGACGACTGGTTCTGCTGGATGAGCTTCCCCGACCCGCACCACCCCTGGGACCCTCCCGTCGACGAGGTGCGCCGGCGCGTCGACTGGCGCGACCTCGACCTGCCGCCGGGACACCCGGGCTCGACCGACAAGGCCGTCGAGATCCTGGCGCAGAAGCCCCACCACTGGCTCGACTGGTACGAGGGACGCTTCCAGAACATGGAGGGCGGGCCCATGAAATTCGTGCCGGGCGACGATGACCCACGACCAGGTGCGAGAGGTCAACGCCCTCATCCACGTGGAGAACGAGCTCATCGACGAGGCGCTCGGCCGGGTGCATGGCCCGCATCGAAGAGCGGGGCTGGGGCGACGACACCGACGTCGTGTTCACCACCGACCACGGCGAGCTCCAAGGTGACTTCGGCCTGCTGTTCAAGGGCCCGTACCACGTGGACGCCCTGATCCGCGTGCCGCTCGTGTGGCGCCCCGCTCCGAGCGCGGCGGTGTCGCCGGCCGAGGTGCACGAGCCCGTCGGCCACGTCGACCTCGCGCCCACCTTCTGCGAGATCGCCGGCGCGGCCGTCCCCGAGTGGGCGCAGGGCCGGCCCCTGCCCATGGCGCCGGGCTCCGGACCGGCAGTGGGCCATCACCGAGTGGGACAGCCAGTTCCCCCACATCGGCATGCGGCTGCGCTCGATCTACCGCGACGGCTGGCTGTGCACCGCCTACGAGGCGGGCCCGCTCTACGAGGGGACCGAGGGTGAGCTCTACGACATGGGCGACGATCCCGCTGCAGTGGCGCAACCTGTGGGACGACCCCGCCTACCGGGCCCGGCGAGACGAGCTCGTCACCGACCTCTACGACAACCTGCCGCCCGAGCGCGACGACCAAGCTCGCCGTCGAAGCCCCCGTCTGAGCCGGCGCGGCGGCGCCGATCGTCACGAGCGCGGTGCGCCGTGCAGCCGAGACGGTCTCGTTGTAGCGGTGCAGCACGGGGCCGTCGGCTCCCCACCCGATACGGGTGATCGACGCCGTGGCCAGGTAGAGCCGCCACGCCACCTCGTCCCCGGCGCCGAGCGCCCAGGCCACGGCGGCCTTGATGGGCGAGACGTGGCTCACCACCACCACGTCGGCCTCGGCCCGCGCCCCTTCCCCGGCCCGGGCGAAGAGCTCCTCGCACGCGCCGCGCACCCGGCGCCCACCTCGGCCAGCGACTCGCCGCCCGGGGGCCGGAAGTCGGGTCGGCCCGCCAGCGCGTCCACACCTCGGCGGGGACGGCGCCGAGCGGCCTGGCCTTCGAGCTCGCCGTAGTCCACCTCGATCCACCGCTCGTCGACCTCGACCGGTACGTCCAGCCCGAGGGCGGCGGCGGTGTCGCGGGCCCGGCCCAGGGGGCTCGAGATCAGCCGGCTCGACCGGACCGAGCGCGCGGCGCCAGGGCGGCGGCCTGCGGCCGGCCCCGCGCCGTCAGCGGTGACTCGTTGCGCCCGAGCAGCTGGCCGGCGGCGTTGCCCGCCGTCTCGCCGTGCCGGACGAGGACGAGCACGCGTCGCTCAGCGCACCAGGATGCGGCCGCACTGCTCGCAGGTGATCACGGCGTCGGGCGGGGCCTTGCGGACTCGGTCGAGCTCCATGGCGGGCAGCGCCAGATGGCAGCCGCTGCACGAGCCGCCCACCAGGCGGGCCGCTCCGGTGCCGCCGAGCTTGGCCCGCAGCTGCTCGTAGCGGGCCAGCAGGTCGTCGTCGCACGTCCCGACGGCAGCGGCCACGCGCGGCCCGGTCTCTTCGGCGATCTCGGCGTCGAGCGCCACCTCCGTGGCGGCGATGGCCGCCCGCAGCCGCTCGGCGTCCTTGTCGAGCGCGTCACGCGTCACCTCTCCGGCCTGCAGCTCCCGTCGAGGGGCTCGAGCGCCTCCATCACCTCGATCTCACGGTCCTCGAGCTCGGTGATGTGCCGGGCGAGGTGCTTCACCTCCTCGTTCATGGCCTGGAGCTCGCGGGCGGCGACCACCTGACCGCCGAACAGTCGCTTCTCGAGCGCTTCGCGCCGCGTACGTGACGCCTCGATCTGCTGCTCGAGCGCGGCCTGGCGGTCACCGAGCTCGTCGCGCGTGCAAGCGCAGCTCCTTGGTGCGGGCCTCGAGCGCGCCCAGTTGCCTGTCGACGGTCGGCCAGCTCGGCGCGTTCGGGCATCGTCGCCCGGCGGTGGCGGAGCTGGTCGATGACGGTGTCGTGGTCCTGCACATCGAGCAGCCGGGCCAGCGGCCGCACCGGAGCCTCGCGGTGATCCTGAGCCCGGCTCTTGGGCATCTTCTCCTGTGGTCATCTCCCGCCTGTCATGTCGTGCCGTCTCCACCTTGTCGTCTCGTCGCTCTGGCACCATTGTGCCGGGGACCGGCGCCCTTGCCGACCGCCCCGACGACAGGCGATCGGGCTCACGCGCGGCCCATGGCCCGACCTCGGGCTGGAGCCGGGCGGCACGCAGCGCGCCGACCAGAGCCTCGTCGGCCACCGCGGCGGCCTCCTCCCACCCGAACCACCGCGCCTCGGGGCTCTCGCCCGGCGGAGGCGCGGGTCGTGGTCGGGCGCCAGGAGCAGGTAGCGCAGGTCGAGGTGGGTGTGCCCGTTGGCCGCGCCGTGCACGTCGACGTGGACGAGGCGCGGCCCCCCGGCAGGGTGGGCCGACGGCCAGGCCGGTCTCCTCGTGCGACTCGCGCAGGGCCGCGTCCCACGGGCCCCTCCCCCGGCTCGAGGTGCCCGCCGGGCTGCAGCCACCGGTGCAGGCGTTTGTGCATGTGGAGCACCGTCCCCCGACGCCCCACCACCACCGCCGACGCCGGTGACGTGCTCGGGACCGGCCTGCTCGTCGAAGGGACTCGCCAAGCGCTCGAGGTCGACGCGGCGATACGCGCCCGTGCCCGGGCTTCGCGCCCGTCGGCGGGCACGTGGGCCTCGAGTGCGGCCCCGACAGCGGCCGCCAGCCCCGGGGGCCAGTCGCCGCTTTCGACGGGCCGCCCGACAGCTCGCGACACGTGCCTTGGTTAGCACACCGCGGCCCAAGGCGAGCGCGGTGAGCCGACCAGGCCGGGAACCTGGGCGCGGCCTCGACACGAGGGCTCGAGGAGAAAGTGACCGGGGTGACCACCCGCCGCCCCTCGCCGGCCCCAAGATGGAGAGATGAAGCAGAGCATCCGGCTGGGCAGGATCGGTGGCGTGCCCGTCGGGGTGCACTGGAGCGTGGCGGTGGTCTTCGGCCTCGTCACCTGGGAGCTCGCCGCCATCGTGTTGCCCGACACCTACGGCGGCGGCGCCCACCCGGCGTACCTGGCGGCGGCGGTCGTGGCGGCGACGCTGTTCCTGGCATCGCTGCTGGCCCACGAGGGCTCCCACGCCGTGGCCGCCCGGCGTCACGGGGTCGGGGTGCGCTCCATCACGTTGTGGCTCTTCGGGGGCGTGGCCCAGCTCGAAGGCGAAGCGCACACCCCCGGGGCCGACTTCACCATCGCGGCGGTCGGCCCGGCCACGAGTGTCGTCCTGGCGGGCGCGTTCGCGGCGGCACAGCAGCTGCTCGAGCACGCCGGAGCCCATGGACTGGTGGTGGACGTCGCCTCATGGCTCTGGCAGATCAACCTCCTCCTGGCGGGGTTCAACCTCATACCCGCCGCACCGCTCGACGGTGGCCGCATCCTGAGGGCCGGACTGTGGAGGATCACGGGGAACCGTGCCCGAGCTTCGGTCCTCGCCGCCCGGGCCGGGATCGGGTTCGGCGCCGTGCTGATCGGGCTCGGCCTCTTCGAGTTGTTGACGGGAGCCGCGTCGGCTTGTGGCCCGCCTTCTTGGGATGGTTCCTGTTCATGGCGGCCCGGGCCGAGGGAGAAGCCGCCCGACAACGCGGCGGTGTCGAGGGGCTTGCCGTGGGTGCGGTCATGGTCCCCCATCCTCCGCTGGTGCCGTCGGCCATGACCGTGGCGGAGCTGCTGGCCGGGCCCGTGCACGGGTGGTACGGCCGCGAGGCGGCCGCCGTGGTGGGGCCGACGGGGTGGCTCGCCGGTGTCGTGACCCTCGAGCGCATCAGGCGCGTGCCCGCGGTCGAGCAGAATAACCCACGCGTGTCGGCGACATCGCCGAGCCGATCGAGGCGGCCCCGGTGGGACGGCCCGAGGAGGCCATGCTCAGCCTTCTCGGCCGGATGTACGCCGGCGGCGGACGCCCGGCGGTGGTGCTCGATCCCGCCAACCGCCTGGCCGGGATCGTGACCCTCGACGACGTGGAACGCGCCGGGCGGCGCGGTCCACGCCCCGCCGCCCCGGTCGTCTGACCGCCCTGAGGGACCCGCTCGCGGGGCCGGCATAGTGTGAGGGCCGTGGCCGCCATGGCATTCGACGCCACCGTCGTGGCCCCCTGGCGCGGCCCGGGAGCATTGGTCGTGCTGCCCGCGGAATCCGCCACGATCTTCGGAACGCCTCGATGATCAAGTCGGGCAGGTCGCACTCGTGACCGATGCGGTGGAACTGGGGCGCGAGGTGTCAGCCGCCCGGGAGAGGCTGATCCAGTTCGTCGGCCGATGCCAAGACAAGCAGTGGACGGCGCGCCCCCTGGGCGACGACGACCCGCGCCCGGTAGGGGTGATCGTCGATCACGTCGCCGACGCCTACGAATACCTCGGGTCGTGGGTGACGAAGCTGGCACGGGGCGAGCCGGTCGAGGTCACGCCCCAGGTCATCGACGAGCTCAACGCGCGGCACGGCGAGGCCGTGGCGGCACCGACGCGCCAAGACGCCGTCGAGCACCTGCGCCGTAGCGGAGCCGGGTTCGTGACGCTCATCGAGTCGCTCTCACCCCAACAGCTGTCGGGCAGTGACGGGCGCATCACGCGCTTCGCCCACATCGCCGCCCTCCACGCCGACGACCACCGGAACGCGCTCGAGGCCGCTCTCGGGCTCACGCCCTAGACATCCCATCCCCCTTCACGGCGTGCTCACGGAGAGCTCCTCCACCTGGGGCTCACGGCGGGCGCCTCCTGCTGGACACCTGGGCTCGCTGGGCATGGCCGGCGGGGGCGGACCACGGTGCAGCGAGCCCAGGTGCCCGTCGCCTAGCCCGGGGTCGATTCGGCACCGCTCGGGCTGGTGGAGCTGCTCGAGCTGCTCGAGCTACTGGAGCTGTTCGAGCTACTCGAGCCACTGGAGCTGCCGGAGCTGTTCGAGGTGCCGGGCGGCGCCCCGGGGCCGGCTCCCGGACCACGTGCCCCACCACCGGGCCCGCAACCTCCGGCCATACCCGCCGATGGGGCGTTGCCGGCGATCAGTGTGTCGATGGCGGTGGTGTCGTCGGTCGTCACCGTGCTGAAGGCGACCGTGTCACCGACGGCCAAGGCGCTCACTGTCGTCTTACCGTTCTTCTCGATATCGCTCGAGCCGGTGACGGCGTAGGTGGTGGTACCGCTGTCCGTCTTGATCGTCACGCTCGAGGTCCCCACGGCGGTGACCGTCCCGTGCAGGGGAAGGGCCGCGCCGCCCGGCGGAGCTTCGGGTCTCTGTCGGCCGCTACCCGGCACCGAGCTCGAGTTCGACGCACCCGAACCCGAGCTCGTCGAAGGGGTCGAAGTCGTGGTGGTGGCGGCGCCGGCACTGACCGCCGTCGACGCAATGCCGCCGGCGATAGCACCCACTCCCAGTAGGGCGATCCCGCTCATGATCGCCTTGCTCAATTCGGCGCCGCTGTCGTTGGTCCTGGATCGGTTTGTGGTTGCACTGTGAGCTCCTTTCCGAGCCCACCCGGTCCCGGGGGGCAGATCTGGAGCGTGCGCTCGCCACCTTCGCGCGCGCCCAGCGCAACCTGTGTGCCCCCTAGTAGCTGTGCCCTGCAGCCCCGACGTCCACAGCGCCGACACAGCCGAGCCCGCAGGACCGCGTCAGAAACCGCTCAGGGCCACATGCGCCAGCCGCTGATGTCGAGGGCCAGCACCGGTCCGGGCGGAGGCAGTCGAGCGATATTGCTCGTACTTTGATCGCCAGGAGATCGATGGCACGGCGGCGCTCGGCACTCGTCGTCGACCGTCCGTCCGTTCCCGTCGACCCGCACCCACCACAGTGTGGACCAGTCCTCCTCGAAATGATCCACCAGGAGCGACGCTGCCGTGTTGGACCTGATGTTCTGCAGACGACGAAGATCGAGCGTGGACTTGGGCTTGGCGTCGATCGCCGAATAGAGGGTGTCGGCCGTGGATGGCGAAGCAACACGGAACCAGGTGGGGCCGCCTCGCAGCCGTGACGGTTGCCAGGTGCCCGACTCTCGCCGACGTCAGTCGGCGACGGGCGGTGCGAGCGTCCACGACGCGACTGTATCCGACCTACCCGTTCAGCAGGTCGTGGGCGCCGTTGCTGACGCTGGGATGGCGGAGTTTCGACATCGCTTTGGCCTCGATCTGGCGGATCCGCTCCCGAGTGAGATTGAAGTGTCTGCCCATCTCTTCGAGTGTCCGCGGCGCAGCCTTTGTCGAGCCCGAAGCGCAAGCGGAGATGGTGGCTTCGCGATCGTCGAGCGGGGCGAGAAGGCGTGCGATCTCGCCGGCGAGAAGAGACTCGGCCGCGTAGTCGTAGGGTGATGTGGCGTTGGCGTCCGCCACCAGGTCTCCGAAGTCGCTGTCACGCTCGTCACCGAGCGGCTCCGACAGAGACAGTGGCTCAGCGCGCCACCCCAGGGCTTCGATCGAGCTTCTCCCGGGACAGATCGGATTCGGACGCCAATTCGTCCAACGTCGGTAGGCGGCCCAGCTTGAGCTCGAGGGAAGTCCGGGACCAGTTGATCCGCGTGAGCAGGTCCCCGGCGTGTGCCGGCAGGCGGATGGTTCGGCCTGTGTTGGCAATACCCCGACTGATCGCCTGTCGGATCCACCAGGTGGCATAGGTCGAGAACTTGAAACCCTTGTTCCAGTCGAACTTTCCCACCGCGTGGATCAGTCCCAGGTTGCCCTCCTGGACGAGATCGAGGAGCGGCACGCCGGAGGCCTGGTACCTCTTGGCGATCGAAACGACGAGACGGAGATTCGCCTGGATAAAGGCGCGGTGGGCCTCTTCACCTTGGGCCGCTACTCGACGAAGCTCCCGCCTCTTCGCCGCCGTGAGCTCGAAAGCCGACGTCTCGATGGAGGCGGCTTCCCGGCCTGCCTCGATCATCTTGGCCAGCCGTGTCTCCTCGTGCTTGGTCAGCAGGTCAAACTGCCCGATACCTCTCAAGTACAGCTTGACGATGTCGGACTCATCGCGCTCGACACGCTGACCCGCCATCCCCAACGGCCTCCTCGTCACGGCAGATTCGAGACACATCATCCCGCACCGAGAGGGTGGGCGCTCGGCGGGGGTTTGTGTCAGGTTGCCGAGCTCAACACCTACTGCGACTGTTCCCGCCGTCTTACAATACCAGGTCATCTTCAGACACCGATTGCCCATTGGTCGTGACGCCGCTCGTGGACCGATTCATCAGCGAGCCGTTGGGACCAAGCGGGCCCACATGGTCAGGACATTGACGAACTTTGGTGCCACGCTGTGGCCGAAAGGACCGCGAACAGATAGGATGAAGGTTGAGTCGACCCGGACCCAACAGCCTCATGGCCGTTCCCGAGCGATGCGTTTCAGCTCGTGAGGGAGAAAAACGATGGCCATTGGTACGGTGAAGCGTTGCGATACTGCGCGAGGCTTCGGTCCGATCGAGCGCCATGACTGCCGTGCGCACACGTTCGTCTCTTGCGAGGCACAGAGCGGGCCGACAAGCCCCCAGCCGAAGCAGGTGCGTTCTGCCTAGAGACCGCGACACCCGGCCACGGGACCACGATCGTGACACTGAACGCGAGCGCAAGGACTTCCGCGGCCCCCGGCGAGGGAGCAGCGACGAGGACGCGCTCCGACTTCGTGAAGAAGGCCGCTCCTACGCTGCCGTGGCGCGCTCGTTGAACCTGAAGCGATCCAATGATGCGCTGGCTGCGGTCATGCGAGCACTCCGTCAGCGTCCCGACGCCGAAAGAGCCGAGTTGATCGGTCGCGAGAGAGGCCGCCTGGACCAGCTCGAGGCTCGGATCCGCGATCGGGACAAGGACGATCCCACGCGCCTGGACCGGCGTCTCATCGCCCTCGAAAGACTGCGGAGCTCACTTTCCTGAGTCTCCACGGGCGCCGTTGTGAGGTTCAGATGACCGTCACGTTGCAGGCTTCTTCACCCTTGCGCCCGGTGGCCGTCTCGAACCGCACCTGCTGGCCGGGCCGCAGGACGGGAGGGACGAGTCCCTGGATGCTGCTGACGTGGACGAAGACGTCGCCGGCACCATTGGGCCTGGACAAGAACCCGTAACCCTTCTTGGCGTCGAAGAACCTCACGGTGCCCACCGGTGATCCGACCCCCCGGCGCCGGGGGTCGCGAGGACCGGCGCGGCGGGGACGCGGGGGCCGAGAGACCGGGTGTATCACCGGGGTGTCGAGCCGTGTCCGGGCACGGGGAGCTCGGCGGCGTTCTTGGACTGCCGTCTCGACACGTCGCTCGCGCTCGGAAACGTTGCCCGGTTGCCGATTCGCCGCGTGTGGCTCCCGCCCCAGGCTGCGCGCCTTCTCTCTGGGATGGATCACGCTCTCGAATCCCAAGGAGCGCTGCAGCACCCGGTTGGCCGGCCTCTGTTCGTCGGCCACGAGCGACACGACGGTGCCGGTCTTCCCGGCCCGGCCCGTACGTCCGGACCTGTGCAGGTAGTCGGTGTGGTCGGCAGGTGGATCGAAGTGGACCACGCACGGCAGATCCTCCACGTGGATGCCTCGAGCCGCCACGTCGGTGGCCACCAACGCCCGGGCACGGCCGTCGACGAAGGCGGCCAAGGCCCGATCTCGCTGTGCTTGCGTCTTGCCGCCGTGGATGGCGAGGGCTTTGACACCGCCGGTGTTCAGCTGCACCGCCGACGCGGTCGGCACCGCGCCGGGTGCGACAGAAGACCAGAGCTCGGCCGTGCTCGCCTACCAGGCCAACCGTCACCGACACGCGATCTTGCCGAGGGACGCTCCAGAACAGGTGGGACACGACGGAATGGTCGGGTTCGTCGTTGGCCACTTCGTGGCGAGCCGGATTTGTCTGATAGCGCGTGACGAGGGTCTCGATCTCAGGGCCCATCGTGGCGGAGAACAACATGACTTGGCGGTTCGGCGCGGTGCGATCCAGAAGCCGGCGCACCGACGGGAGAAATCCCATGTCGGCCATACGGTCCGCCTCGTCGACGACGACCGTTCGTACAGCACCAAGGTCGATGGCGCCTTGGGCGACCAGGTCCTCGAGACGACCAGGGCAGGCCACAACGGTGTCCACTCCCCGAGCCAAGGCTTGGCGGGTGGCCTTGTATCCCGTCCCCCCGTAAACGGCGATCACGCGTCCACGGCCCTGGCCCGACAACAACGAAAGCTCGCGCTGGACCTGCGCAGCGAGCTCGCGGGTGGGGACGAGGACCAGAGCCCCGGGCCGTCGGGGTTTCGATCCGCTGGTCCGGCTCACCACCGCCAATCCGAAAGCCAGCGTCTTGCCCGACCCCGTCGGGGCGCGGCCGCACACGTCACGCCCCGCCAGGACGTCGGGAAGTGTCGCCTGCTGGATGGGGAACGGGCTTGTCAACCCCCGGGCCACCAGATGGGACACCAGATCGGGGCGCACCCCTAGATCGGCAAATGAAAGGCTCACGAGACTCCAGACGAGTGTTGAAGGCCAACTCGAACTGGAATCGAATCCGCCCCGCCGCCACTGGCGACGATCGGTCGACGACAGCCGACCACGTAGCCTCAGGCTATCAGACCGTCGTTGACCACGACGAACAGCACCGTGCGCGACAGTGGCGGCGACGGTGGCGGTGACGGTGGCGGTGACAGTCGACGGACACCCGAACTCACGATGGCCGTGTGCCCGTAGTGACCTTCTATCCCCCGGGTTCCACGACCCGTGGTCGAGGGCCAACGGGCCTGCCCGTGCCCCCAGCCCCCCGAGCAGGATAGGAATTCACGTAGGAGGGCACCGGAACTCCAGGTGGTAACACGCCGTCGACCACCGCGGTGCCGGCCATGATCGACAAGGGGATGTGCCCCGCCCACACCGGCTTCTCCAGGTCTTCGGGCTCGTCGATGGGGCCACCGGTACGGACCTTCGCCGAGCCCTCTGCGATGGGTACACGGATCATCATGACGGCACGGAGCTCCTCGGCCGACGGAGCCCGGGCATGGGCGCTTCGCCCTGGAACGAGGTGCTCGAGCAACGCCATCGATGCCCGTTGCTTCTCCTCGTCGTCCTCCACCCGGGTGGTGGTGCCGAAGAGCATGACCGAGCGGTAGTTCATCGAATGATGGAAGGCAGAGCGCGCCAGTACCAGCGCGTCGAGCAACGTCACGGTGACACAGATCGGGGCCCCTTGTGCGATGGAGCGAAGCATGCGGTTGCCGGTGGCGCCGTGGAGGTACAGGGTGTCGCCGATCCGTGCATAGGCCATGGGCATGACGAATGTCGACCCGTCGTGGGAAAACCCCACATGGCACAGCAGCCCCTCGTCAAGGATGGCGTTGACCAGATCTCTGTCGTAGCTCCCGCGTTCCTTCTTGCGGCGAAGTGCCGTGCGGTCCGTGAGAGCCAGGTCGTCGGTGACGCTGTGGGGATCGGAGGGAGCTGGCATCCGAACATGATGCCCGACGGCGTGAGTGGGTCCGACCGTGGACCGGCAACGGCGCCGATGTCCGTCGTCGAACACGGCGCGCGCTACACGACCGGAACGAGATCCTTTCGCATGGCGATCCGGGGACCGAGATCATCGTGACCAATCGCCCTTTCGTGGTCCCTGATCACCTGCAAGCCCGGGGTGAGGTCGTCGAGAACACCAAACCCCAACCGGGCATAGAAAGGGCCGTTCCAAGCGACGTCCCGAAAGGTCGTCAACGTCACAGCGCCATACCCCTGGGACCGGGCCCAGTCGCAGACGGCAGCCACCAAGTCCGACCCACGCCCCTGCCGGGACTGCGAAGGACGGACCGAGAGCTGCCAGAGGTGGGCGACGCCGTCGACGACGCCCACGCTCGCGAAGCCGACGGGGGGTTCCCCCGACACGAACACGACAGCGGCCTGCTCCAGATGGTTCTGCTCATCGTCCTCGCAGAACGGTCCCATGCCCACCTCGGCAAACAACTGCTCCGAGGCGGTTTCGATCTCCCGGAGTCGTTCGAGCTCTCGGGGTTGGGAGGTTCGAATTCCTCGGCCGACGGAGCCCGGGCACATCGGCCTCAGCCTTGCACGCCCCGTCCCGCGCCAGCGCCCAGGTCAGACGCCGAGGTCACCGACGGTTCTCGATATCTGCACGCCCTCGAACCGGTCCAGCCCGACCCGGGCGCCGAGGCGCCCCGGGAACCGGGTTCGGTCTCTCACCCATGGCTGGAGCGCCGAGAGCCGTCGATGGGACCGCTCTGGCTGAAAGCATGGGTGGGTGCACCCTGCCGACGGGCCCAAAGCGGCCTCGCCCCGCCCCCGGCGGTCGATCATCCCCAAGTGGCTGCGCCACGGACTGATCATCTTCCTCGTCCTGCTCGTCATCGAATACCTCGTGATCCCCGAGCTCGTGGGCGCGAGCAAGAATCTCCATCTCCTCAGCAAGCTCAACATCGGGTGGCTCGTGGCCGGGATCGCCCTCGAGGCCGGATCGATCCTGTGTTACGCCCTCCTCACCCGGACGTTGTTGCCCGGTGGAGGGCCAGGGATCTCCAAGCTCGTTCGAATCGTCCTGGCGACGAGTGCGGTCGCCCACGTGATTCCGGGCGGGGCGGCCGGAGGGGCCGGCGTCGGATACCGCCTGCTCACAGCGAACGGCGTCGAGGGAACCGACGCGGGATTCGCAATGGCGACCGAAGCCATCGGATCCGCCCTCGTGCTCAACGTCATGTTGTGGCTTGCGCTGCTCATCTCCATCCCGCTGGCGGGACTGCACCCCATCTACGTGATCACCGCCCTCGTGGGCTTGCTCGCCCTGTTGGGAGCTGCCGTACTCGCCTACGGCTTGACCAGAGGTGGAGAACGCGCCGTGCAGGTAGTTCGGGCGGTCGGTCGGCGCATACCGCGCGTCGGGGCGGACCGCTTGGAGCGCCTCGTCCGCCAAGTGGGCGACTCCGTGATCCACCTGGGGCGAGATCGTGCACTCCTCAAGCGCGCCGTCTTGTGGGCGGGCCTCAACTGGCTCCTTGACGCCGCATCGCTGTGGTCGTTTGTCACCGCCTTCGGGCATTTCGTCGATCCGATCGAGCTGTTCGCGGCCTATGGCATCGCCAACGTGCTCGGCGCCATTCCCATCACCCCCGGAGGTCTCGGAGTGATCGAAGCTTCGTGCGCGGCCTTGCTCGTGACCTTCGGTGTCGGCAGCCGTATCGCCACGCTGGCGGTGCTCGGTTGGCGCCTCGTGAACTTCTGGCTACCCATCCCCGTCGGCGGCGGGGCCTACATCTCGCTGAGGGTCCCTCGCGGCTCGGGCCTCAAGGCGGGGCGCCAGGCGCTCGCCGACATGGCAGCCGAGGCCAAGCAGCCGGGCGATGAGCCCGAGTCCGACCCAGCACCGGAGGACGCCAAACCCTGAGGCCGCCGGGTGGGCCGGGCTGCGGACGGGCGGGCTGGGGCGGGTTGCGACGGTTAGGCCGGCGCTGACGAACCAACCGCACCAGCTGTGAGCCGCCCGTATCGTTGGATGCCCGGTACGGGCGCGGGAGGCTGTGATGATGTCGCTCGTGGCGCGCTCGAGCTTGGGGGTCCTCCACCACCATGTGGGGCGCGGCCTGGTCTCCATCGTCGTGCTCTCGTTGGCCAGCGCGGCCGCCTACGGCTTGGCGGCGGTACTCCAGCATCAGGCCGCCATCCGGGAGCCTCCGGAGCTCTCGCTGCGGGCCGGGCTCCTCGTCAGCCTGGCGCGCCGGCCCCTGTGGCTCGTCGGCAATGCCTTCGACGGCGTCGGCTACCTCTTTCAGTTCCTGGCCCTGCGCAGAGGCTCACTGGCCCTGGTCGAACCACTCCTCGTCCTGAGCCTCGTCTTCGCTCTCCCCGTGGCGGCGCGGCTCGAGCATCGACGAGCCTCTCGGGCCGATGTCACCTCGACCGTCATCATCGCCGCGGGGTTGGCCCTGTTCCTCGGCGTGGCTCAGCCTGGCGTTGGTCATCCCCACGCGTCGCGAGCTGCCTGGGCCATCCTGAGCGCAGCCATCGCCGCGTGCTGTGGAGCGATGGTCCTCGGGCGCGCGGGGGAAGTCGTCGTCGCTCCGCAGTCCTGCTGGCGGCGGGGTCGGGCACGGCCTTCGGCTACGTGGCCGCCGTAACCGAGCGCACGGGGCACATTCTGAACGCAGGCGTCGTGCACACGCTCGCCACCTGGGAGCCCTACGCGTTGTTGGTGGCGGGCGTCGCCGCGCTGTTGCTCACTCAGAGCGCCTTTCACGCTGGAGCGCTGCGCCTGTCGCTCCCCACGTTGACCGTGGCACAGCCCCTGGTGGCCGTGGCCATCGGCCTCGGGTTCTTTGGGGAGCACGTTGACTCCCGAGGTCCGGCGCCGATCTTCGAGATCCTGGGATTGGGCCTGATGACGGTGGGCGTCTTCGTCCTGGCTCGTTCTCCGTTGATGGGGGCGCAAGGAGAAGAGCCCTGATGGGGCAACGTGCCGGTCGCGAGCCCAGGCGACCCGGAAGAACAGGCTCTAGGAGAACCGGTCAATAGAACCGGTCAATAGTCCGGGAGAGCGGGGGCCTTGTCTACGACGAGGCCACCAGGCCCAAGCCGTGGGTGAGGAATCGGCGACAGGACTCGGCGTGATCGAGCGGATCGTCGAGCTCGGACCGGCGGAGCACGGCGCCGAAGGGGGCGTTCCAGAAACCGGGGTCACCTGGTCGTCGGTCACCCCAGGGGCCGACGTAGAGGTACGGCTCGGGTTCGAACGCGTCACCGGGTGAGAAGCCCAGGTTCACCGGTTCCGCCCACGAGGGCTTGACGGTCGTCGCCGCATCGAAGTGCTCAGGCCACAGCTGAATGGTGGCGACCTCGGACTGCTCGGGCAGCGACAGGACCACGTCGTCGAGCACGCGCCAGGCAAGAGTGAACCAGTCTGCAATCTCTGTCACCGTGGGGGGAGCCAGCTCCAAGGTCGCATCGACCGAGCCGAGGGGCGGCGTATCGGCTCCGCAGCTGAAGGGCTCGTCCAGATCCGCCTCGACGAAGGTAGCGAGGTCACGCAGCGTCGAGCCGTTCATGGGCACGTGGGTGCTAATGGCGCCGACCTCACGGATCAACGCCACCCCCGACATCCGTATCGTCTCGAAACCATCGCCGAAGGTCGGGGTCACGATGCCGCCGGGCCCGGCCCGCAGACCGAACCGTCCGCTGAGGGCGAATCTCCGCCGGGCCAGGACATGGGCGGCGATCCTGTGGAGCACGACTCGCGTCGGCGGTGGCGGCGCCAGGTCCGGCATGCACGCACCGTAGGCCAACGTCGAGGAACCCGAGGAGGCAACTTGTCCTCGGTCAAGGGTGCGAGGGCGCGGGAGGCTTGTCGGCGAGCTCGTACACCTCTTCGTCCTCGTAGCACCAATACCAGTCTTCTCGGGGCTCGTAGGACCGGACCACGGGATGCGAGACCTGGCGGAAGTGGGCAGTGGCGTGGCGCCCGGGAGAGCTGTCACAACACCCCACGTGTCCACAGCTCTGACACACGCGGAGATGGACCCAATCCCTCCGGCCCGCTGCCTGGCAGTCCTCGCATCCGGTGGAGGAGGGAGTGGGGTCTGTGATCTGGTCGGTGTGGGTGCACGACGGGTATGCCATGGGTATCACTCCGCGGAAGTCCTGGGGCTGGCCGAGGACGGCATGGTAACCAGGTGGGGTGCTTCCCACGACTGCCGACAATCGCCGGCTCAGCTGCAGAGGCGTGTGGACGGTTGGGTCAGGTGCCGTGCCACGCGTCGACGCGCGAACCAAGCACTCCAAGCCTGGTAACCGCCCACCAGGTCGGCGGCTCGCTCGTAACCCAGATCCGCCAGCGATGCCGCCGCCAGGCTCGACGCGTATCCTGCTGAGCACACCACGACCACGGGCAGATGGATGTCCCGAACGTCGGGGAGGCGGTGCTCCGAAGCGGGGTCGAGTCGCCACTCCAGCACGTTGCGCTCCACCACCAGAGCACCGGGGAGTGCACCCTCTCGTCGGCGCTGCTCAGCGGGCCGGATGTCGACAACGAGGCCGCCCTCGGCGACCAGCGCCTCGAGCTCGTGCGGCCCCACACGTCGGATACGTCGCCGAGCCCTGTCGACCAGGTCGTCTACGGACACGCTCACGGCACCGCCTCACCCGAGACATAGCGAACGGTGGCCCCCTCTTCGAGATTGCCCTCGGCCACCCGGTAGTAGGTCATCGAAGTTAGTCGCGGCGCATAGACGTGCACGCTTACCGCCGGGCTGGCTCTCGCGTTGACGATGTCGTGGACGTGGCACGGGGAAAAGCGGATGGATCCGCCCCTAGGGATCGTCCTCGTCCGGAGGGCAACATCCCGGGAAGGCCGTCTCACGATGGCCGTCTCCACCAGTTCGCCGGCGGCCACCACGACCGCGCCCGCCGAACCCCCGTGATCATGGAGCTCGATGGCGCCTCCGGGCGGCCATGCGATGACCCAAGCCTCGAACGTGCTCGATGCCGTCATCAGCTCCCAACGACGTTGGACGGGCCGGGTCATGCCCGGCCACGACGTTGCGGACGTGGCCAGGCCCACGGCGATGGCCAGCAGCTCGTCGGAACCAGGGTGCTGCTCGACGTCGAGACCGCCGAGCGGGGACCGGTACAGCCAGGGTATGGCGATCTCGGGGGAGCCTGCTGGCCGGGCGCCCGGGGGGTGTGCGACGGGAGGGCTCGCCGTGATCGCCATGGCAAGACCTTACGGCGCCAAAGCCGACTAAGTCAATCAGTTTTATAGAGATTGTGGCGCAGCCGTCGGGCCGCCGCCCAGCTCCCCACTCCCCGGCTCAGGTGCGAAAGAGAATCGAGGGTCGTCGATGGACTACCGACCCAAGAGCCAAGAGGCAGTTCGGGTCGAGGCCGAAGCAACCCGATGCGTGAGCCCTCGCGCGGCGGCAGGGGCACGGGACGCGCTCTCGCCGATGCGGCGACCCACATGGTCGACGTGGCCGACCATTCTCGACGCGGCCCCTACCGCCTGTCGGGCCATGGACCCGTCCGGGTCGCGATGGATGGGCAAGCTCAGGCGTCGGATCCTCGCCGGTACGGCGAGCCCCGCCAGCACGCGTCGTGGACCGTTGAGCAGCACCATGAGCAGGAACAAGCCCAGCAACAGCAGCGCAACCCCGATCGCACCGACGACGCCAACGCTCGGTCCCGGGCCCGTCGTGGCGAGGGTGCCCGTCGCCGCCGGGGTCGTGGTAGCCGGTGCAGGGATGGTCGTGGCCCCGGTGGCGCCGGTGATGGGCGCCACAGCTGTCTTCGGCGCGGTAGTGGGGGTGACGGTGGGGGTGGGGGTGGGAGCTTTGGTTGTCGGGGGGGTCGTTGGAGGTGCGGTGGTAGCCGCCGGTGGCGGTGCGGGGGTCCCCGCGAACGTGATGTTGCCCGTCCCGGAGTCGTTGGCCTCGTCGCCGTAGGTCAGTTGGCATGTGTCACCAGCGGCGATCTGAGCCGCCGTCGGTGGGCACGGATACAGGGCCGCGTCGGCCGTAGGGCTTTTCCCGGCGCTGTCGGTAGCGGGACAGGTGGCCGCGGCGGGAGCCGGTCCACACGGAGGACCGACCGTTCCCTGTATCACTGCGAATGTGCCGGACACGCTACCGGTGGCGGTGGTGGTCACGAGCTTCGACAGCGATGGCGCGTTACAGCTGACCGGAATGGAGGAGTTGACCACGCCGCCCACCATGACGTTCGGCTGGTTGGCGTCGCTGTTGCACTCGAGGATGTTGCCGATCGACGTGTGGGCGAAGCCGCTTCCGGAGATCGTGACGCTTTGCCCATTGGTCAATCCGGTGCTCGGGGTGACGGTGATTGTCACCATGACACCGGTGGCCGCGAACGCCGGCACCGTGGTACCCACGATCATCAGTCCCGTGACCACCAACGCGGCGCCGATCGCAACGGGCTTGGAGACGGCATGTCGGGACCGGTGATGACGGATCGCTCTGCACTGTCCACGAAGACTCACAACATGCTTGGACAAGAGTCACCCCCACGGGAGGGGACGCGCCCCTCTCAATTTCTTATCCGCCCAGGATATTTGAGCAGCGGTCCGCGCACATCATCACTATTGACGAGCCTCGGTGCATCCGGGCCGTCACAGAACCGGTGGTGGCTTCGGCGACAGGTCGGTCATCCTCACGTTCTCGGCCATAGTGGCCGGGGGTATTGAGGTGGGCTCGGCAGTGTTCGTTCAAACCCTTCTCTCAATACCGACTCCCCTCAATAAGGACAACGCCACCGGCAACCACTACTGCCACTACGGCAGGGCGCGGAACGAGGGCCTTCTCCCTCATCAAAAATGATGATTTCAGCCGATCCCGCCACCACGTATTGTGGTCAATGGAGACGTGGATCCTGGGAGCGACGCGCGGTCCCGAGCCGCTGTCGCCAACAGTCGACTGGGGGGTGAGCCGTGAACAGGTCGTCTGGCCGGTCGATGATCACTACCGTGCTTTCTCGGGCATGTGCCGTGCGGACAAAGATCCTCATGGTGCTCGGCGCCGTCCTGGTCGTTGCAGGGTCGATTCTTCTGGGCACAACCATTTCCGCGTTTGCGGCGACCGGGCTGACGGGGACGCTGATGGCATCTCCCAGTTCCGGTTTGTCGAACGGGTCGGTTGTGACACTCACCGGGACGGGGTTCACCGACAGCTCGATCGGCAACGTTCTCGAGTGCAACAGCGACCCCAACCAGCCGACGGTTATGGATGGCGGCGTGATCGACTCCGCCATCTCGGTCAGCTGCAGCGCGCCCTCGCTGTCGATGCTCGTGACCACCAGCGCCACGGGTACCGTGTCTACCAAGTTCACCGTGGTGCAGGGAACCGTCGGACCTCCGTGTGGTGCGGCTCCCGCCGCGGTCACCTGTCCCGCTACCGACAGCGCGGGGAAAAGCCCAACGGCAGACGCGGCGCTGTACCCCTGCCCTCCGACGGCGGCTCAGATCGCCATCGGTGACACGTGCCAACTGAACTACGGCGACGAGGCCAACGACTCCGGGGTGGTCAATCTCTCCTTCGGCTCGACCACTTCGCCCAGCAGCAGCAGCACCACCTCCACCACGACGGCGACGCCCAGCAGCAGCAGCACCACCTCCACCACGACGGCGACGCCCAGCAGCAGCAGCACCAGCACCACCTCCACCACGACGGCGACGCCCACCAGCAGCAGCACCACCTCCACCACGACGGCGACGCCCACCAGCAGCAGCACCACCTCCACCACGACGGCGACGCCCACCAGCAGCAGCACCACCTCCACCACGACGGCGACGCCCACCAGCACGACCAGCACCACGCCTCCCACGGCGGTCACGGGAGCCTATGAGCTGTACTGTCCGGGCACCCCTGTGGGTGACATCGTGCTCAACGACGCCGTGACCTCGGCCACGCTGTCGCCGGCGGCGCCCACCGCCGGGCAGTCCTTCAGCGTCACCGGCTACCAGACGATGGTGGCGATCCCCGCCTCGCTCGCCGGTGCCGCCGCCGCCATCCAGCCCAACCTCGAGGGGACGGCCACGGCCCAGATCGACGCCAGCGGCGCCACCCCGGCCACCACCCCGGAGGGACCCCTCGACTTCAACGTGACCATCCCGAGCCCGATCCCCAGTGCCGGGGTGCCCCTGTCGCTTCCCTCTACCCCGGCCACGATCTCGGGCTTCACCGCCACCAGCCCCAACATCACCATCCAGGAGGACTCCGCGGCGAGCCTGTCGCTCACGGTGTCGGGCAGCGCCTTGGCGCTCACCTGTACGGCCTATCCCAATGACTCGGTGACACCCTCGGGCATCGTCACCTCGGCCCCCACGGCCACCCCCATTTCCCCGGTGATCGCCGTGGCCGGTGGAGGATCGTCGGCCACCACGGTGCCCTCCACCCCCACCACCAAGGCACCGACCCCCGGTGGCACCCCCACCACCGCTCCGGGGTCCTTGGTCGTCACCAAGCCCTCGAGCAGCCTGGCCTTCACCGGCGCCGGACCGGGCATCGGGATGTTGAGCATCACCGGGGGGGCATTGATCCTGCTCGGCTTCGCTCTGCTCGTCCTCGTGGATGCCCCCCGGCGGGCGGTGGCGCAACTCGCCACGGTCAGTCTGACGAAATGGCGTGAGGTGGCAGCGAGCGACCAACGCTGGCGAACTCTCGCGTCGGAGATCTCGACTAACGGTCGTCGATCCGTGCACTCCGGGATGAGAATCGCCAAGCAGACTGCCGGCTGGCTCCTCGGGCGGTAGCGCGCGCCAGAAAGGCTGCCCGCGGGCGGATCTCGGTGGCGCAAACACTTCGCTCGGAAACTCGAACAGACATCGACCCGCCCGGGGTTCGATTCCGAGGTGTCTGATCAATGCACATCGCCATGAAGCGGCGCCCTGATCAGCGCCCGAAGCCAGGAACCAGGTAGGTGAGCTCCCACCGCCCGCCAGGAGCACCGAAAAATATGCTCAGCCCATGGCCACGGGGATCAGATCAACGGCGATCTCGTTGGCTGGGGGCATGGCAACGAAATGGTTGCCGAGATCGGTCATCCTCGTCTTGGTTGTAACGCTGTGTCTCAGCTTTCAATCTGTTCCCCATGCGCAAGCATCGTCGTGGTGGACGCCATCGCTTGGCAATCAGCCATGGCAATGGGAGCTCAGCCATCCGTTGCGGTTGTCGAATGCGAGAGACATGGGCACTGATGACAAGTTGCCAAACGGCACGCACGCGCCTGATCCCGTGATCTACGACATTGACGGCATCATCAACCCGAAGTCAACCGTCGCCGCACTGCACGCGCAGGGCAAGCATGTTGTCTGTTACATAGAGGTTGGTGCCGCCGGCAATTACTACTCTGCGGCAGATGAGGGTCTTTCTACCACGTATTACGACCAGCTTCGCTCCGCTGGTGTGTTCGGAAGAAAGGTTCCCGGCTACCCGGAGTACTACCTGAACATTCGCTCCCCAGCTACCGTTTCCGTCATCGAATCGATGATTGCCAAGCAGTGTGCGGCGAAGGGGTTCGATGCGGTCGAAACTGACATCGACGACGAGTACACCGACAACAGCGGCTTTGCCTTGACCAAGGGCGTGGAAGAGCAGTACATGACCACCCTCGCCATCTACATGCACGGGCTTGGGCTTGGGTGGTGGATCAAGAATCCCGACGACACTGGCGACGGATATGCAAGCGATATGTACCCCTTGGCCGACGCCGTGCTGACCGAGCAATGCAACCAGTATGCAACTTGTGGCTTGTTGTCCGCATACCTCGGCCACAAAGCGGTCTTCGACGCTGAATATCACTTGAAGACGTCGTCATTCTGCTCGACCGATGACCGTCGTGGCTTCAACGGAGCGAAATTCAATGTGGGCCTGACCGGGATCAGAAAGCCGTGTCGGTGACGCATGAGCACCTGCGCAACGGCCCAGCGAAGACTATAGGGAGCGGCCCGAGTCGATCTGGTCCGGAGGCGGTTCACTCTGGGGTGGCGTTTTCCCCTCGGAGGTGTCAACGAGTCGGTTCCGGTACCGGTGAAACCCAGGTAGGACGCCGACCAACACCAGCGCGCCCACGATGCAAGCAAGGCCCCCCGACACGATCGAGAACTCCGTGTTCACCAGGGAAGCGACGGTGCCTGCTTCCATGTCACCAAGTCGCGGGCCGCCAGTGACGACGGCTATCTGGAAGGACGACAAGCGACTCCGGAATGTGTCGGGAACCGAGGCCTGCAGAACCGTGTTACGCAGCACCGCAGAGACGACGTCGGCCCACCCCGCGATGGCCAACAGGATGAGCGCCATCCACAACACGTCGGTCAAGCCGAACAGGGTGATGGCTCCGCCCCACACCAGCACGGCCGCGACGATCGCCCATCCCTGGCGGCTCAGATTCGAGACCCAGCCCGTGACGAACGCTCCGAGCAGTGCTCCTGCTCCCGGCGCTGCATAGAGGAACCCGAGCACCGTGGTGGCGGCCAAGGCGCCGTGATAGCGATGGGCCGCCAGGGCCGGGAAAAGCGCCCTTGGCATGCCGAAGACCATGGCGTTGATATCGATGAGGAAGACACCCTGGATCGCCGGGCGTCCTTTCAGGTAGCGCACGCCCTCCATGAACGAGCCGATTCCCGGTCGGGCCGCCCCTGGGCTCGGTGGAATGCTCGAGATCGCGAAGCACGTCAGGGCGCCGATGATGTATGTGCCGGCGTCGATGCTGTACACGCCGGGGAGCCCCACCGGGCGCAGGAGCAAGCCGGAGAGCGCGGGGCCAACGACGGTTCCCACCTGAAAGACGATCTGGCTGAAGGCGTACGCCGCGCTCAGGTGCAGCGGTTTCACGAGGACTGGGATCGACGCCAGACGTGCCGTGCTCACAAACCCACCCAGGGCCCCGGCCACTGCGCTCACGAGGTAGATGGCGAGGAGCGAAGGGGACGCCACGAGGGAGTTGACGGCGAGGGCGCCGCTGGTGAGGGCAAGCAGGCTGGTCGAGACGATCATGAGGGTTCGACGATCGACGGCGTCGCCGATCGAACCGCCGACGAGGGAGCCGATGACGATTGGGATCAGCTGAACCAGGCTGACCGCGCCGACCTGGAGGGAAGAGTGGGTGAGCTCATAGACCTGATAGGGAATCGCCACCACGGTGAGCTGGGCCCCGAGGGTGGAGATCAGTGTTCCTGAGAACAACCACCGGAAGTCCCGGCTTTCTCGCAGGGGGGTGAAGTCGACGAGGATCCGTCCGGGCATCGCTTGTCGTCATCTGCCTTGGCGGCCGAGACGTGGCGATATGGCAACCGCCTCGACGCCTCTCGGATCACCGTCGCCGTCACGGATCACACGGACCCTTTCGAAACGTGCCATCTCTAGTACCGGGGCGAGCGCGTCGGGTTGAGCACCACCGATCTCGAAGAGCACGTGGCCCCCGTGACGGAGCCACGGGTGGGCCTCGCGCAGCGCCCGCCGGACCAGGACGAGGCCGTCGGCCCCGCCGTCGAGGGCGGAGGTCGGTTCGAATGTGCGCACGTCGCGAGGAAGATATGCGATCTCGTTCGTCGGAACGTAGGGAAGGACGGCGACGATCACGTCGACCACCCCCATCCACGAAGTCGGCACTCCCTCGAAGAGGTCTCCGTCGGCGACGGTGACGCCGTTTTGTCGGGCACACTGTGCGGCAACGGGATCGGTCTCGGTACCGAGCACCGAAGCATCGGGGCGACGGTCGAGGAGCACGCACGCGATCGCTCCGCTCCCGGTGCCGAGATCGATCGCTTTGCCGTCGGGCGGGAGGAGCTCCGCGGCCCGCTCTGCCAAGGGTTCGGTCTGCCAACGCGGAACGTACACGCCGGGCGTGACGGCAACCGAGCACCCGCAAAACACGGTCGACCCGGTGATCCATGCCAACGGTTCGCCCGTCATTCGCCGCTCGACCATCGCCTGGAGCAGCCTGACATCGCCCAAAGCGGCCGCCACGAGCTCCTCGGCTTCCTCCTCGGCGGCGACGCAACCGCCCGAGGCGAGACGGCGCGTCGCTTCGGTCTGGTCAATCTTCGACAGTCCGGACACTGCTCGATTCGAACACGAATCCTCCGGCCGCGCATCACCAGCACGCGACCTGCTACTGGCCGATCCACATCAACGGCGCAACGAGGATATGAGATGATGATCAGGCGCGCACAACCCACCGAATCGGGACCTCGAGCTCAACAGTCCATCGTTGGCGATGACTCGCTCTCGTCGTTGAAGAGGAAGGCTCATGGCGGCAGAACACGCAGTCGAGGGACGGTCGCAACGCCGAGGGGGAGGGTCTCGATGGCGATGCAACGCGCATCGCGCTGTTGCTCGGATCTCATCCCAGACTGGGGTGACCTGACTGTGGGGCGTCTGGAAGGCAAAGTGGCCATCGTGACCGGTGGCGCCGGGGGAATCGGTGCGGCCACGGCGCGGGCCCTGGCCCGAGCGAGGGCGCCTCGGTTGCCGTCGTCGACATCGACGGCGCCGGGCGGAGCAGGTCGCCGCAGCCATCGCGCGCATCGGGTGGCACCGCCTTCAGCGTGTCCGCCGACCTCTCGGAGGAGACCGAGGTGGTGGCGGCCATCAGAGCAACGGTGACCCGCTACGGGCGCCTCGACGTCCTCCACAACAACGCGGCGCTGACCGAGTCCGACTTCTTGTCGCGCGACACCCAGGTGACCGACCTGTCCCTCGAGGTCTGGGAGAGGACGATGGCCGTCAACCTGCGCAGCCAGATGCTGATGTGCAAGCACGCCATCCCCGAGATGGTCGCGCGACGGTGGCGGCTCCATCATCAACATGTCCTCGGGCGCTCGCTCAAAGGCGACCGGACCCGCACCGCCTACGGCGTCTCCAAGGCCGGCGTCAACACGCTGACCATGTACGTGGCCACCGCCCACGGCAAGCAGGGAGTCCGGGTCAACACCATCGTCCCCGGCCTCATCATCACCGACGCCGTCCGGGCCCATCTGACCGAGCGCATGCTGGCCGGGCTGGGCCGGGCCACCCTCACCCCGTATGTGGGCGAGCCCGACGACGTCGCCAACCTCGTCGTCTTCCTGGCCTCGGACGAGTCGCGCTACATCACGGGACAGATGATCGCCATCGACGGCGGCATGTCGGCCCACGTCGGGTTCCGCCGGGCAGGACGACCGATAGAGTCAGTCGGCGGCGTATCAGGACGGCCCGAGGACGTAGGAGCCGTTCTCGGGGTGGTGGTACCAGCCGCTCGAGGCCTGGGTCCCGCCGTCGACATGGATGGTCTGGCCCGGTCACGTAGCTCGACAGCGTCGCCGGCCAGGAAGACGGCGGCGCCCGCCATCTCGTCGACGTGGCCGGGGCGCCCCATGGGCACGGTGAGGCCGAAACGCTGCCTCGGCCCCGGGCGGCGCCACCGACGCCATGCCCTCGGTCAGGGTGATGTCGGGGGCCAGGGCGTTCACCCGGATGCCGTGGGGGGCGAGCTCGAGCGCGGCGGTCTTGGTGAAGTTGATGACCCCGGCTTTGGCCGCCGCGTAGGCGGCGTACCCGGGTGCGGCCCGGACCCCCTCGATCGAGGTCACGCTGATGATGCTGCCGCCGGTTCCCGCTTCGACCATCGTCCGGGCCACCCGCTGGGTGCAGAGGATGACGTGCTTGAGGTTGGCCCGGTAGAGCGCGTCCCAGCCGTTCTCCGAGGTCTCGAGGATCGGCGAGAAGAAGACGCCCCCGGCGTTGTTGACCAGAATGCGTCACCGGTCCGAGCTCGGCCGTCGTGCGGGCCAGGGCGGCGTCGACCTCGGCCGACGTCGCGGACGTCGGTGGTGAGGCCGAGCCCACCGACCTCCTCGGCGGCCGACGCCGCCGTCTCGGCGTCGCGCTCCCAGATCGCCACCGGGCGCCGAAGGCGGCGAGGCCACGGGCGATGCCCCGGCCGATCCCCGCGCCGCCGCCGGTCACGACGGCCACCTGGTCGGTGAGCAGCACTGATGACGGGCTCCATGGACACGACATCACCCGCCTATAGTGTTCGAGAGCGACAGCGACGACAGACCGCTGCACCGGCCGAGAGTAGGTACGCCATGCCCAGGATAGAACCGATCCCCTTGGACGAGCTCGCCGACGAGCCCCGACGGATCATCGAAGAGGGCGTGGCCGACGGCACCTACGCCACCCCGGTCCCGCTGCAGATCTTCGCCTACAAGACGCTGCAGATCCTGATGACCAATGCGGCGCGCGGCGTCATGGGGAAGCAGAGCCTCCTCGGGGGCCGGATCGTCGAGCTCATCCGGATCCGCAGCGCACAGCTGGGCGAGTGCCAGCCCTGCATGCAGTCCCGCAAGCACGACTCGATCACCGACGAGGACGTCGCCTGCCTGGTCGCGCCCGGTGGCTCGCAGCTGACCGAGCAGGAGCGCCTGGCCGTCGAGTTCCTCGACCTGCTCTCGGCCGACCACCACGCCATCGACGACGAGGTCTACCGCGAGCTCGGCAAGGTCTTCACCGCCGCCCAGATCGTCGAGCTCGGCTTCACCTGCGCCAACGCCATGGGTCTCCACCGCTTCATCCACACCCTCGACGTGTTCGGAACGAGCCCTCCGGTGATCGCCTACGACCCCGACCAGGTCGACACCGCCTACGCCGATGCCGCCGAGCAGGCGCCGGCATGAGCGAGACGGTCCTCGTCACCGGCGCCACCGGGCTGGCCGGCGCCAACATCTGCAAGCTCCTGATCGAGCGGGGCGACAGTGTCCGGGCCCTGGCCCGCCCGGCAGCCGACACCGCGCCCCTTGTCGCCCTGGGGGTCGAGATCGTGACCGGCGACATCACCGATGCCGACGACGTCCGCCGGGCCGCCACCGGTGCCGACTCCGCCATCCACTGCGCCGCGCTCCTGGGCGGGGCCAGCCAGAACCTGCCCGACTTCGAGGCCGTGAACGTCGAGGGCACCAAGCACGTCCTCGACGCCGCCGAGGCCCTCGGCATGCGCCGGGTCGTCGCCGTCAGCACCGGCACGTTCTTCGACACGGCCGGGGGCCTCGAGCGCGAGGACGCCCCGGTGATGAAGGAGCCGAGCTCGGATCCCTACACGATCACCAAGATGGCGGCCTTCCAAGACGCCATGGCCCGGGCCGCGGCCGGACAGGACGTGGTCACCACCCATCCGGGCGCCATCTTCGGTCCCTCGCCGGTGGCGAGCAACGCCCTCGGCCGGACCAGCTTCAACCGGGTGCTCCTGTCCGCTCTCCGTCGACGCATCACGCGGTACCTGACCTTTCCCGGTGAGCTGGGTCTTCGCCGACGACATCGCACGCGGCTGCATCCTGGCCCTCGATCGCGGCGTGTCGGGCGAGCGCTACATGCTCGACGGCCGCCCCGAGGACGTGGTGAGCACGGCCGAGGCCTGCAACCGGATCTGTGCTCTGGCCGGGCTCGACCACCGGGTGGAGGACGTCGCGCCGTCGGACGATCCCGAGCTGGTCGAGGTATTCGGACCGACGCTGATGGCGATCGCCTTCAAGCTGGCGTCGGTCCGGACGCCGCGCCGCGATCTGACCGAGTCGAAGACCTACAAGAGGCTCGGGTACGACCCCATCAGCCTCGACGAAGGCCTTCGGCGCACCGCCGAGTGGCTACGCGAGATCGGCCGCGTCGACTGGTCTTTGGGTTAGTCCTCTGGCGGGGCGCGGTTCCGAGGCAACAGGGGACTGGCCGAAAACCGCCAAACGCCGGCCCTCCGCCGGCCCCTGGGAAGCCGGAGGACCCCGGGGCCTTTCGGACCGCTCCGGGCGTAGGGTCGCGTCATGACTGATGACCTGTACAAAGACATCGAGGAGCGTCGGCAACAGTTGGCCGATGCAGAGCGTGAAGCCCAGGAACGCCTCACGGCCGCCCGCGCCGCCCGCAAGGCCTTCAACGAGGAGCACCCCCCGGAATCGGTGGTGGGTCACTGACCCATCCGTCCCCGATTTCCACGTCCGGGACCCGTGCGCGCTGACCAAGCGCCGGCCCAAAGAGGCTTTGGAAAGCTGTAAATCGGTCCCGGTCCCCGTCCCCGTCCCCTGAGCCCGAAGGGGACCTCGCCGGACCGAGGCTAGCGAGCGGCGGATCGGTCTGGGAACGTGGGCACGTGCACCCGAAGGAATCCACAGCCGAGACAAACGAAACCGATCCCGACAGCGTGAGTGCGATCCTCTGACAGAACGCCGTTTTCCAAGGTCGCCTCGTACAGGACCAGGGCTTGGTTGTCGCTGGGAGGCATCCAGTGGCTGCTACCACAGAATGGACACTCGTGGCGGGTCACGGTCTGGTCGATCTTGATCCGTGCTGCTGGAATCGAACTGATCGGATTTGGGTCTGTTGGCATGAAATGCGACCCTAGGCCCAGGTCGGCACTCCGTGCCCGTGCGGTGTCATGGAACACCTATCCCACATCTGGTGCCCTGAACCCGTTCCCCGTGCCCCCATCCCTCCCAGGACCCCGCTCTGCGGGGGGCACCTCACCCTCAGCCGGAGCCGTTTTCGATGGCGTTGTCCGGCCACGCGGCCGCGTCCTCGAAGGGGCCTACGTTCTCACCGCTCGCCAGGACGGGCCCCCATCCCGCCCTTTGGCTGATCCGGTTGCACTCGTCGGCGAAATGCTCGCCATGATGATCTTCGAAGGGATGTGCACCTCCGAGAGCGTCCACCTGGACAGCAAGATGCACCATTTGGTGAAGGAGCGTGTCGGCGACCTTCTGCAATCGGTCCTCTTCGGAGCCCCACGGCGCCCGGAACAGCTCGTGAGCCAGATGGATGGTCGCCGACGCCTGCAACGGGACGTCAGCCGCGGGGTACATTCTGGAGCCTCAGCAGCCCGTTGGGGTCCTCGCGCTCGTCGGTGGTCTCGGGAATGCCCTGGCACACCGGCACGATTGGAAGCGATCCATCGAAGTACCGGCCGTTCAGATCCTCGAAAAGCTCGACCAGCTGCGGATCGAAGGGGTGTTTCACCAGGTCAAAGGCCAAGATGGAGGCGGTCCCCTGGGCCCTGGCGGTGGAGTTGCTCATCGGGCGCGCACCATCACCCAGGATGCTACCGAGACTGGCTCCTGGCCGTCTGGCGTTGCCGAGCCATGGGGTACCTCGAGCAGGCCTCCTGCAGGCGACGGGCCCCGTCGCACGCCCAGACCAGACCCCTCACGAAGGTGCACGCCGCACGCGCCGAGATCCTCGGGCACGGCGTGGCAGGGCGTCATCCCGGCGACCTGACGGGGGGCCATCAGGTCGCTCGGGAGACGACGCCCTCACGCGGCTAGCCCCCAAGGTGAGCGCGTCCATCACCGCTAACACCCGTTCCCGCCCCAAAGCCGCACCTCGACGGCAATGGCAGAACTCCTCCCTTGTCCTTGCTCGAAGGGTGGTCGAAGTACCGGTACTCGGACTCTCCGCCACTGGCCAACGTCATGAAGCCAGCCATGTCACTTTGGTGTTCCCTGCCTGGGGAAAACAAGAGGAGGAAGCTGGGGATTCTCTCCGTTCACGAAGGTAACCGCACGTCTTTCGATGACAGGCGACACTGACACAACGGCACACGGGAATGCGTCACCTGATACCCGTCTCCCCGGTCCGAACTGGGTATCGTCGTGAAGTGGAGTCGATCCCCTGCGAGTGCGGCAGCAAGATCCCGATACCAGACAATCCGTCGGCGCAACAGATGGTCACGACGCCATGCCTCAAATGCAAGACGAAATGGATATTTCATTTCGACGCCGACGGGCGATATAAGAACTCCTGCCAAGAGTTCGCAACGAGATGAGTGAATCCGTCGTCCCTTGATGGTAGGGCTCATATGACACATTGTCATCGCAACATGGCCACTGGTCTTCCCTCATGCGATCCGGAATCGCTTGGCACCCAGGGGGGAAGCCGTAGCGCCCATTATGGACATCGTTCGCTTGATGTAGGCAGGAGACTCCGTCCGAGCTCGACCGTGGTGGTCCACCGATTCCCGCTGTCCGGATGGCGGGGATGTCGTCTGGCACCCACGCTCACCCCGTGGACGCCGGGAAGGTCGAGATCTTGACCCTACACCGTCGCACTGCTGCGTGAGCCCGTCCCAGCGGCAGTGGTGACGCAAACCGGTTGACCGCGCACCGTCCAACCGACAGACTGGCCCACGAGGGCCGCGACAACGGTCGCGGGGATGGGGGGAACCGGTGCGTAAGTCCACGGCGGTCCGAAGAGTCGCCTTCGCAGCAGCATCGCTAGCGGTCGGCGCGTTGTTGCTCCAGTCCGCACAGTCTGCGTCGGCCGCCCCCAAACCGCTCTCCGCGCCCACCTTCACGAGCAAACCTGCTGCCAAGGCGAAGGTCGACAAGCCTTTCCACTTCACGGTGAAGACCAGGGCCAACCCCGTCGCGACCATCACTGCCAGCAGCGCGCTGCCCTTGGGCGTGACACTGGTTGACAACGGAAACGGAACGGCCAAGCTGTCGGGCACCGAGCCACTCGGGGGTACATACTCCATCACGCTTGACGCCGCCAACAGCCAGGGCAGAACCAGCCAGACCTTGACGCTCACGGTGAAGTCGAAGCTGCCACTCATCCGCCATGTGTTCGTGATCATGATGGAGAACGACGACTACTCCGCCACCTTCGGCGACCCATCGGCAGACCCCTATCTGGCCAAGACTCTGCCCGGCGAGGGAGCGCTACTCGAGAACTACTACGGTGTCGGACACTTTTCCAATGACAACTACATCGGATTCATCTCCGGCCAGCCGCCCAACTCGGACAACCAGGCCGATTGCATCGGTGGCTTTGACGACTTTCCCCCGGGGGACGGACAGGGTGCTCACGGCATCCAGCAGGGGGCAGGCTGCGTCTACCCCTCGGCGGTGACGACACTGGCCGATCAGCTGACCGGCGAAGGGCTCACCTGGAAGGGCTACATGGAGGACATGGGCAACGACCCGACCCGCGAGTCCGCGAACTGCGGCCATCCGGCGGTAGGCGACTCCGATCCCTCTTTCTCCGCCGAAGCGTCAGACGGCTACGCCACCAGGCACAATCCCTTCGTGTACTTTCACTCGATCATCGACAACACCACCGAATGCAACCAGGATGTTGTGCCGCTGGGCGACACTAACGGGAACCTGCCACCGAGCGCGTTGCCTGGGACCACGGGACTGGTTACTGACCTGGAGTCCGTCGCCACCACACCAAACTTCAGCTTCATCACTCCGAACCTCTGTGATGATGGTCACGATTACCCGTGCACCAACACGACCGGAGCGGGCCAAGGAGGAGGTTCATCGGTTGGTGACCTCAACCAGTGGCTAGAAACCTGGGTGCCGATCATCACCTCGTCGCCGGCATTCAAGGAAAACGGCCTCCTCGAGATCACCTTCGACGAAGCTGAGGACCCGACGCTCGACACCACTGCTTGCTGCGGTGAGAGCACCGGGCCAGCCGCCGACAACGGCCACAACGGAATCGATGGACCGGGCGGCGGCAAGGTGGGCGCCGTACTCATCTCACCGTTCATCAAGCCGGGCACCTTGGTCAAGAAGTCCTACAACCACTACTCGTCATTGGCGTCCATTGAGGACCTCTTCGGTCTACCCCACTTGGGTGAAGCTCAGACCGTGACCACCACCTTCAAGCACATCTACACCAAATAGAGGGCCGTCTGGTGGTAGCCGTCTTGACGCCGCTGTAGAACCACTTCACCACGTCCGGAGGCGGATCTGAAGCCTGAGCGGGCGCTCAGATCGTCGGGAGAGCTGCCATGACCGGTGGCCCTTGCAGCCGGCCTCACGCGCACGTAATTTGTTTGGCCCAATGGGGGGCCGGGAGTGCGATCAAGAAATTATTTTCCGCGGACTCGTCAGATCGAAGACAAGCGGAAGGTCAAGATCGTCGTCGGGTCCGTCGCCGCTCTTGCAGTCCTCCTCATTGCATTTCCGAGTGCACTCAGTTCGAGCGGAGACGAATCCAAGAACGTCGCCACGACGACGCTCAATCCCGCCAAGACGTATGAGGCCTTCCTCTCTCAGTACGACGTGGCTTGGCGTTCTCTGAGCGCTGCCATAATTTCTGCCACCGACGCCGTCACGATCGATGACGAGCGATTGCAGAACGATGCGACGGCCTACACCAATAATGAGTATGGAGTCGGATGTCGGCCCAACATCGTTAACCCGGGCTACTACAAATCCTGCGTTTCCGGAGAGGATCAGACTGCACAAAGCGCCCTGGATGACGAGAAGTCCGCTTCTGTGGCGAAGCGGGAGGACCTGTCACAGCAGATCAAGAGCATCGAAACGATGGAAAGTGCGATCATTGTGTTCGTACAGGAGCTCAACAGCGTCACTTGGCCGTCCTCCGTTGCACCCGTCGAATCCAGCTTGACACAGAGCCTCGACGATTACAGAGAGACGTATGGGAAAGCCGAAGTCGGCCTCTCCTACAATCAACCGTTTTCCGCGTACAGTGAGAACATCAGCGCGGCTCAGTCGACGACGACCACCCAGTTGAGCCAGATGTCTACGGCGCTCCGTACCCCCCCGATCGCCACACAAGCCAAATGATGCCGGCTCGGCGTGGAGCTACCGGATAGGAGTAACTGGCAAGACGTCTGAGACCCAGCACCAAGGATCAGTCTGCCAGCCGGTCAACGAAGCGCTTGGCAAACAGGAAGGCGTCGCCCGGCCACCGCGCCGAGACGTAGTTGCCATCCTGGACAAAGAATGCGGGGCCATCGTCGACACTCGTACCGCGCTTGGACAGGACACGTGGGCCTCGTACAAAGTCACCCTCGTCGCGCAGCGCATGGCGAACCTCGTCCTCGACATACGCAGGATAGGTGCGGTAGTAACGTCCTAACAGCCACGCCGTCGTGAAAAACGCGGATCGCTCCATGTATTTCGGCAGACACGTGGTCCGTCGACCGTACAAGAGGCTGCGCCCGGTCGATGGATCGCGTGCGCGGGCGAGAACCAGTACACCATGACAGATAGCGCCGACCGGTCGATCGAGCGCCCAGTACTCTGCGACCTTGCGGCGGAGGGGCTCACTCCCCAAGTACTGACGCATGCCGGGCGCGTGACCTCCCGGCAGGACCAGTCCATCGAACTCGCCGGGTCTGACGTCCTCCCATGCGAGGGGCGCACGGAAGTTCTCGTCGCACTGCATCTCTTGATAGAACGCCTTTGGTTCTGCGGCCGCGCCGAGCTGCCCAAAGATCACGCCCTCGAGCAACCGCGGGTCGGCTGCGGGAGCAGTGCCGCCGTGCTCGGTCGCGAATCGCACGACATGGCCAACGCGTGTGAGCAGATGCCACGGGACCGCCACCTCGGTGACGTCGAAGTCACGGTCAGGAACGGGGATAAGGACGGTGGCGATCGTCCGACGTTAGCGTCCCTGGTCTCGCGGCGCGCCACACCCCCAAGGTGCCCTCAGGTGGAGCTCTCGTATAGCTCCTGCGACATGGGCTCGGTCGCTCAATCGCCGAAACCTTCGGGTCAAGTGGGTTCCAGAGAAGGCGCCGGCACCTGTATCGACGGGGCCTCGGTGCCGCCGTCAATCTCGAACACCTTGCCCGTGACCCACGACGACGCGTCCGACACCAGATACAGAACAGCGCAGGCGATGTCCTCGGGCTCACCGGGGCGGTGCATCGGGGTGCCGTCGACGAACTGCCGGCGGAGGTCATCGTCCGTGAGCACGATCTCGAGCGACCGAGTGGCCACACCCCCCACGTCGATGGCGTTCACGCGCACCCGTGGGGCCAGTTCTGGTGCGATATTGCGAGTCATGCGGTCGAGCGCGGCCTTGGCGGACCCGTAGGCGACGAACATCGGCTGCGTCATGCTGGCCGAGCGTGACGAGATGTTCACCACCGCCCCTTGGCCGACGGTGTCGACGATCTGACGAGCGGCAAGCTTGGTGAGGGTCAATGGGGCCGTGACGTTGAACGCAAATGTGCGAGCCATGAAGCCCTCGCTGGTGTCCATCGCCGCCCGAGGCATGGCCCCTCCGGCGTTGTTGACCAGGATGTCGAGCCGGCCGAGCTCCCCCACGGCGTGCGTGACAAGGCGCTCACAGGCGGACGCGTCGGTGACGTCGGTGGGCACTGCCAACGCCCGCCGTCCGAGAGATCGGATGTGATGGGCCACCTCCTCTAAGTCGGACTCGGTGCGAGCCGCCAAGACCACGTCGGCCCCGGCTTCGGCGAGTCCGATGGCGATCCCCCGCCCGATCCCCAACCCGGCCCCGGTGACGATCGCCACTCGCCCCGTTATGGCAAACCGGTCGAGGATCATGGCCCGGTCAGAGCCTCGTCCCCACCCCCACCCCGGTGGAGGGAGAGCGCAGCCCGGCCCGCCACCAAGGGGAGGTCCAGGTATGTGAGCAGACCGGGCGCGGCCCGACACACGTAAGGGATGGCATTCACGCAGTGCATGGCAGTGGCGACGATGCCGGGGTTGCGGGCGAGGCCCGCTTCCACCGTCTCGGGGTGCAGCTTCTTGAATGTGGTGAGGCAGTTGGGATCGCCGGTGATCTCGACCTCGAAGCGCTCGCCTTCGTGACCAAACTCCCAGGCGGGGTCGAGATGCTCCTCGCCCATGAGCCAATTGACGGCGGCGGTGACAACCGGTTCGCCGTCGACGAGGGCCTCCCACTGGAACCGTTGAGCCGCCACCCTTCCCGGCAGGATGGGGCCGATGGGAGAGTCAATGGGCGCGGTGGCCACCGCCATCTCATGCGTGGTGCGCAACTGGGGCCCGATATCGAAGCCCAGCTCGTCGCAGACCATAAAGACCGACTGGCGGAAGCCGGCGCCGAGTGCATCGAGCATGACGCTAGTGCGAGCCTCCTCCGGGGTCTGGCCGAACAGCATCCAATCGCGCACGACATCCTGCGCTCCATAGGTGCGGATGTCGGAGAATTCCTCGGCGCGTACGTGGGTGATCGACCCTGACAAGGCGGAGATCATGAGCGGGAACCGCTCCGTGATGCCTCCCGGGTGGATCCCGGTGCCGTGCAGTGTCACGCCGGCGGCCTTGGCGACGGCATCCATGCGCGCTCGCTCCTCGTCCGGTGGGTAGAACCAGCCGAGCGGGGTGACCACATTCTTGCCCGACTCCAGGATGGCGATGACCACACTGGGGTCAGCCATGAACGGGCTGTACAGGACGCAGTCGGCCTCGATGGCCAGGACGGAGGCGATATCGCGGGTAGCGGTGACCCCGATGGGGCCACGACCCAAGAGTGCGCCGAGGTCGACACCTTCCTTCGTCGGACTGTGGACCCACGCTCCCACCAGCTCGAGATCAGGATGTTCGAGTACTCCTTCCATGGCGGCGCGCCCCACACCTCCAGTGGCCCACTGGATCACTCGAAAGGTCATAAACGTGTCACCTTTGGCTGGATGGCCGCCACATACGGTCGAACTCTACGCCGACGACGTGGGCCTCGCCGGGTCAACGAGCGGCCGAGAATAGAGGTGGTATTGAGCACCACACCGCGCTCGTGTTATGTCCATCGCGACCCAGTCCTGAGTCCCGGTACCCGCACCCGCTCGTCAGCGCTGCTCATCTGCGATCTGTGACCTGCTGGGGCCGGACGCAGTGTCATTTGCGACTGACATCGCCTTACTCTGTCAACGGCTGGGAGCGTGGAGCATCCAGCCTGTGTCGATCCACCGCCGGCAGGCTCCTACCAGCCCCGCAGAGCCTCCAATCGCCGGATACGCTGCGCCCGTGACGCAGACCGTGGTGGCGAGGATGGGTTGGCTCCGAACGGCTGTCGGTGCCGCGCTGATCGCAGTGCCTGGACCGTTCTTGCGCCTGTCACGCCGAGAACAGCCGACGGGTGCATCGGTGCTGCTACTCCGAACTATCGGCGTCAGGGATCTGGTGCTGGGGCTAGGCACGCTGGCTGCAGCCAGGTCGGAAGAAGTAAGCGAAATCCGCCGTTGGTCCACGGTCACCATGGCGAGTGATTCATTGGATGTGGTTTGCAGCATTGCCAGCATGCGCTCGATCGGAAGGTTGAACGCCATGGGGGCCGCGGCCGTCGCGCTCATTGCCGTGTCGGGCGATGTCCAGGCACTCCACGCGATTCGCTTGGTCGACTGAGAGTCCTTCTATCAAGCAAGGGGGCGCTCACGCTGACTGCTGAATGGAAGAGGGTCCTTGAGCGGCCATGCGCTTTCGGTTGCCGGCGACCCATGATGTCGTCGAACTCGACGATCGACTCCAAGGGGGAAGAGATTTGAGACGAGCGTGTCCAACCGCTTTGACGGTCGCGTTCGCCCTGGTCCTCGCCGGGTGCTCGGCATCGACTTCGGCCACGAACACCGGGCCCAATCTGGCCCGGCGGGGGCCCTACGCAGTGGGGGCAACAACCCTGGATCTTGGCAGCGCGGGTCAGCTGGGGGAAAGGCTGGCGACAGTCTTCTACCCAGCCGACGCGTCGAAGGTCGCTGGTCATGCCCTGTTCAGCTACCAGCTCACGGCTCCGCTGCCTCAGGCACTCGTAGCGATCGTCCCGGCCAAGTACAACCCGACCATTACCGTGGACGCCCACGTCGACGCGCCCGGGGATCGGGGCGGACCATTCCCTATTGTGCTGTTCAGTCACGGCTTCGGTGCATCTCGCCTCTACTACTCCAACTTGCTCAGCGGCATCGCTTCGTGGGGCTTCCTCGTGGTGTCGGCCGACTACCTCGAACGTGGACTCCTGGCCGAAGCCACCCACCCGAATGTGATGGACACTCCCGCGCTGGACCTGCACACCATGTTCTCCTCGCTCACCGCCACCGAAAGGGCCTCGGCGGATCCTTCCTCTCCCCTCTTCGGCGTGGCCAATCCCCTTAAGGTGGCCGCGATGGGTCACTCTGCAGGGGGCGAGACCGCTTTCGACGCCCTGAACGACCCCCGAGTCGCTACCGCCGTGGGATGGGCGCCGGTCGGACCCTCGGGCCCGGCGTCGCACAAGGCGGTAATGATCATCGGTGAGGAAGAGGACATCGCCCTTACCCCGAGAATGCTCACCAGTGAGTTCCACAGGTTCCCTGGTCCGACGACCTTCGTGGAGATCTCGGGTGAGGGCCACAACTCCTACACCGACATCTGCACGCCGATCCGCAATGGCAACGGTGGCTTGGTAGGCCTCGCCACGTCGCTCCACTTGGTCAGCACGGAACTGGCCAGGCTCGCGGTCAACGGGTGCACCGCCAAGAACATTCCCCCTCAGCGGTTCTGGCCGATCGTGCAGTACTACACGGTCGCCGCCCTGCGCAGCGGGCTTCATATTGATCACACCGGGAGTCCGGGACCGACGACGCGCGGCCGTTTCCGGGGGTTTACGATCATCTTCCGACAGCACTCGTGACTCGGTTGAGGTCGGGGACTCATCGCCAACGCGATCTGCCTAACCGTGGAGGTCAGACATACGTGAACGTTGCACGGAGCTGGGCTATCCCTTGACGAAGCGGAGACGCTCGGTTTGCTCCTCCCACCCGCTGGCTCGCCAAAATCCCAACGCCTGAGCATCTGACTCGATGACGATCGCTTGCAACCGCGCCGCCCCGACCTTGGCCAGCCGCCCCTCTGCCTCACGAACCAGTCGTCGACCGAGACCCTTCTGGCGACTGCTCGGCGCTACTGCGAGCCGGTACACCGAGCCTCTCCAGCCGTCCCAGGCGGCTATCACTGATCCCACAATCCGGCCATCGGCTTCGGCCACGATCAGGGTTTGTGGGTCGTGCCCGATGAGCTTCACAAGGCTTCGTTCGTCATCCGTGTGAGAGGGCTCAGCGTCGGCTTCACGCCACAGCGCCAGCACGGCGGGCACATCGGCCATGCCAGCAGCGCGGATCATCGGGGTCATCGACCAATCCTAGAAGTCCAGAGGGCTCCGCAGGCACGGTGTCACTTGTCGACCTCCAGCCAGGACGAGCCTCTCGCTATCGGCTGGGCGCCGAGTCATTGCGAACGGTCGGCCGCCACCCAGAAGATAGGTGCGGCGCTCTGGCGGCTGAGGCGCGAAAGACGTACAGAAACTTGCCTTAGGCACCTCGAAGGCTTTCAGAGCAGCGTTGACCTTACCTGTTGTCGCCTTACCGAGTGCTTTGACCAGGCTCTGGTACGCCGCAAGCTGCTTGTTGATGTCAGCCCGGCTGTGGTCGAGTTTCTTCCCGGGTGTAATTCTTGCGCCCAACATGGCATGATCCTTTGATTGTGAGCGAGCTGAGATTGTGTCCTCTCGTGCAAACGCACAAGGCCGGTCAGGTGGGTTCGCGTCTAACGGTGTTCAACAAGTTGGTTGGCCTGGCGTTGCTTTCGTGGATCCTGGCGGCCTGTTCTTCGGGTTCTTCTACTCCAGCACCCCCTGGCTCTCGACCCGCCACCACTCACCCATTGGGGGCCTCGCTCTCGGTCATCGAAGCCTTCTTCAACCAGCACGGAGCTCCCCCCACGGGCTGGTTGCAGGGAACAAGTGCAAAGGAGTCTGGCCCTCTGAAAGGAATGGACAGCTATACGGGCGGCGCTGGCCACTTGAAGATCGACGTGATCGGCAATCCAGCCGACGAGACCGAACTGTCCGTCGATTACACCATTGCCGATGCCGCAGACTCCAAGACTGCCAACGCCATCATGATGGCGACAGTCCAACAATTCGCCCCCGGGGCCGTCGCCTGGATTCGGGGTGCGCTTGGGGCCACCGACGGGACCGCTGGCTACTTCGGAGGGTCTTCGTCAGTCGACACAAGTGGACAGTTCGCCCTTTCCTTCAGCACCAGCGACACTAACCAGAAAGGACTCTTGCTGATCCTTGCCGGTGGCAAGATCGCCTAGAGCTTGAGTGTGCCAGTCCCGTTCTCATGCCCAAGGTAGGCCCAAAACAGGGGCGCAAGGTGTCGTCGCCCCACGAGTCGTGATTTGGGGCGGGCCACATCACTCGTGGACTTTCCGCACCCCTGTCCCCCGGCGCCGGACCCCCGTTGCGTCTGCAACCCGAAACTGTCGAAGGCCAACGAGGGGATAGACGAGGACAGACAGCATCCCTGCGGCTACCAGGGCCGCGGCGTTCACGGGGCGCATCCGGCCCTCATCTACACCGATCGTCGTGATGACAACGATGATCGGCAAGCCGGTCGCCGAGAAAAAGGCGAGGGCCCATCGCTTGGGGCGCTCCAAGACTTTGCGGTACAGCAACACCGCAGGTGTACCCCGGACGACGAGGAACAGGGCGAGGAACAACGGAATGCGAGCCAGCGCGCTGGGTTGGTGGATCAGGGCCTTGAGATCGAAGTTGATTCCGCTCACGATGAAGAAGATCGGGATGAGGAACCCGAAGCCGATCGCCTCGAGTTTGCTGATGATGGGCTCGCTGTCCTCTCCGGCAATGAGTATGCGGACCACGATTCCCGCCGCAAAAGCCCCCAGAAGCACATCGAGGCCGAGCTGTAGGGTCAAGTAGACCAGGAGAATCACGAGCAATACCGAAATCCGCACCGGGAGCTGCGACGTCGTCTCTAGATGCCGGCGGAGCAGGTCCACCAGCCGAGGTGGGTGTACGCGTGCCGCCATTACGGCCGTCACCGCGGCGATGACGACGAACAACGCCAATAACACAATGGTGACTGGAGCATTCTTGGTCGTGAGCAGTACGGCAACCGCCACCACCGGCCCGAACTCGCCCACCGCGCCGACGGACAGTATGACCGGGCCGAAACGCGACTCGAAGACCTGCGCGTCCCGGAGGATGGGCAAAAGAGTGCCCAATGCCGTCGTGGTCAGGCACAAGGCAAAGACGACCCTGTCGTGCACCAGGCCGGAGGCAACCAGCAAGACTCCGACGCCCAGGGCCAAGACCAGGGACATGCCCCACCCGAGGGCGGCCAACCGCATTCGCCCTTCCCTCATCCGGGATAGATCCAGCTCGGTACCGGCCAGGAACATCAGGTAAGTCAGGCCAAAGTCGCTCAGCGCGGCGACGATGTCGTTCGGGTGAGCCAGGGCCAATGCATATGGCCCGAGGATGATCCCGAAAACGATCTGGAGCACCACCTCGGGCACGGCCACGAAGCGCCGCACACCCTCGGCCACGATCGGCGCCAGCACCGCGGCAGCCGCGATCAATACCAAGGTGGGGACGGCGGCCGTCGTCACTGCTCATTCACCGGACTCGGCGACCAACCGTCCCGTCGCAACTGCTTGCGGGAGTCCCACAAAATCGCGTTCGCTACCGTCGTTGCATCGTCCACGACCTGGCTACTGCGAGCACCCATATGGCTCCCTTACCACCAGTCTCAGCGCGTCCAGCCTGGTATTGTGCCAGGTACTGGCGACTCGTCGAGCGAGCTCGGATCAGACGAGAAAACGGGCCACCGCTGTCAACCGTGGCTCTAGGACGCCAGAGCCGGCGTGGTCGATTGGCTCTCGCCGACGTCGCGCTTGTGCTGGACAAGCATGAGGCCGCTAGCAACCAATACAACGACCAGGAAGCCAATAAAGGCGCCAAAGCCGACGACCATCCAGCCTTTGCCGTGGTAGCTGCTAAAAGTCACTCCGACCCAGACCGCTAGGGCATTGAAAGCTGCTACCACCAGGCTTATCCATCCAAGCCAGGGTGCCACCAGAAGCCGGTTCACCATCGCTAGTCCCAAGCCGCAAAGAAACACCGCCGTCATGACCGATGATGCGGCAAAGAACACGATGTTCAAGTCGCCGAGCATTCGGACCAAGGCGAGGTCTTGAATGCCGCCCACTTGGGCCTCCATGAAGGCTAGCAACGCGTATGGCAGCGCTGCCAGGGCTGCGATGATGGCCACAGCGATGCCCGAGCCGAACACGATGGGCGACAGCAACTCACTCCCACCTTCCGCTCGAGCCAGTACATGACGCAGGTACCCGACGAACCACACGAACACTGCGGCGGCGAACAGGCCGAAGATCATGCCTGTTTGTATGGGAATACGATGGTCGTGTACCCACGCCAATGTCGTGACCGGCGCAGCGTCAACGCGCGGTTGCTGGGGATATACGAAGCCAGCAAGTAGGGTGAGCACTACGAACACGAGTCCGCTGATCGCTCCGACCAGTTCCCACAGGCGGTTGGTCATCTTGAGACTCTCCTTTCATCTCTTGTCCCAAGCCCCAAATTCGAAACGATATGACACGCGCCGAGAACGATCATCAAATCTGATCAATAATTCGGCGCTGTCGGATTCCCACAATGCAAAGGTGTGGTGCCAGCGCGCGCCTGGGGCGCCACCCTCAGTACTTGCAGCCCAGAGCGATAGGTCTGAGCGCCAACAAACCCCTTGGCTGTCCGCCTCGGTGTCGGGTTCGGGAATGCACCTATAGAGTGATCTGAGATGATCCCGTCAACTCACATTGGACTCCGGCCGGACACCGAACGCCATCTGGTCAACGTCCGAGGTCGCGGAGACGGCGGGACAGCAGCTCTGTGGCCAAAGGAGCCCGCCGATAAAGGAAGCACCCGAAATGGCCGTGCCGCACCACCCCGCTGAGGTCGCGGCCGGTGCCAATGGCCCGAAGCGAGAGCCGGATGCTCCTCCTACCACCGTGCAGGCCGGTGCGGTCACCGATTCACCGACCCTCGATGGTCCGAAGGGTCAACCCGCCCTTGTCGTCAGCGGTCTCACCAAGCACTTCGGTGAGCGGACCGCCTTCTCCGAGGTATCCTTCGAAGTCGCCTACGGCGAGGTCTTCGGATTCCTTGGACCCAATGGTGCCGGCAAGACGACCACGGTTCGCACTCTCGGGACGTTGATCGCGCCGACGTCTGGTTCTGCCACCATCGTGGGGATCCCGCTCAGCGCCGAGAACGGAGTGGAGATCCGGCAGCGCATCTCGGTCATGCCCGAGTCACCCGGACTCTATCTTCGACTGACCGTGACCGAGAACCTGGAGTACTTTGCCGCTCTCTATGGTCTGCATAAGTCCGGCACGCGGATCAAAGAAGCCCTTGACGCCGTCAACCTCGGCGACCGGGCGGAAGACCTCTGCGGTGGTCTCTCCAAGGGGCTCCGCCAGCGGGTGGGACTGGCTCGAACCCTTCTGAGCGACCCGGCGATCATGTTCCTCGACGAACCGACATCGGGCCTAGACCCGGTCGCCGCACTCGAGGTGCATGGTCTGATCAGCGGCCTCCGGCAGAAGGGGGTGACGATCTTTCTCACCACCCACCGGCTCGAAGAAGCCGAAAAACTCTGCGACCGGGTGGCCATCCTGAACACGACCCTGCGAACCGTCGGTCGCCCCCAAGACCTGCGCCAACAGCTGTTCAAAGGCGAGCTCGTCGTCAGGACCCTGGTGCCGGTGAGCGACCCCGACCTGCTCTTCAGCCGCATTCCCGGGGTCGAGGACTGGCGGTCCGAGGATCCGAGCCTCTACGTGCTCTCAGTGTCCGATCCCCTCCTTGCCGCACCCGAGGTGACACGGCGCCTCGTCAGCGCCGGAGCCGATGTCCTGTCGATCGGCGAGGCGCACCATTCGCTCGAAGACGTCTACCTCGAGCTGATCCACGACGACGTGGAGGCCCGCAAACGATGAGGAACCTCGACGCCGCCCGCATCCGTGCCGTGGTTTACAAAGAGCTGCGGGACTACCGGCGCAAGCGGTCCATCGTCGTCACCATGGCCGTTCTGCCATTCCTCTTTCTCCTCGAGCCCATCATCGCCATCTTCCTCGTCCCGACGACCACATCGGTGTCGGGGCCGGACACTTACGTCATCCTCCCTCTCCTGTACCTACTCCTGATCCCGAGCATCATGCCCAGCACCCTGGCGGCGTACTCCGTTGCCGGCGAGCGTGAACAGGGGACGCTCGAGCCCTTGCTCACCACGCCCATCCGCCGGCAGGAGTTCATCGTGGGTAAGGCGGCGGCGGTCATGATCCCCACGGTCGCGCTCTCCTACACGGTGTTCGCGCTCTTCCTAGCGGCCGTGGCCCTCTTCGCCAAATCTGTGGTGGCCTCAGCCGTGTTCCACCAGGGCCCGGTGTTGCTCGCCCTGTTTCTCCTGGCACCGCTGTTGGCCGGCTGGGCCATCGTGGTCGGGATGGCGGTGTCGGTCAGGGCGAGCGAGGTCCGCGTTGCCCAGCAGCTGGGCATGCTGGCGAGCTTCCCACCGGTGGGCTTGATCCTCCTACTGGCCGTCGGAGTCATCCATCCGACGTTCCTGGTCGCATTGGTCTTCGCCGTCGTGCTCCTGAGTATCGATGTGCGGGCCTTACGCATCGTCTCGCGGATGTTGGATCGGGAGCGGCTCGTGACGGGCGTCAAATCCCCCCGATCGTCAAGGTTTGATTGATTCCCCGCGGGTAATTCACGCTGCGTTGCTGGGCGTTCCCTGGACAACTGGCGCACCGGTATACACCCGTCCCCAATTGCCTTGAGAGGGTTGAGTGAAACTCGCGGGCCCAGCACCTATGACGGCGTAGAGGTTCTCCATCACCCGAAGAAGTGCCGCGCTCACGGCAGGACTCGGTTCCGGGATCACATCGGGAGGCACCAGGGTGGTATCGGCCAGGCTAGCGATCCAATAGGCGTTTCCGGAGGCAAAGACCCCGCCGCCCCCATCAACGGTGTACCAGGTGACATCGGAGTAGTTGCCGCCCCGGTTGGGGACGATCGAGTGGGCAACCACATCGAGGTTCGTGGGACCCGGGGCACCCGGCACGTATCGGTCGAACTCCCCCAATATGACGTGGGGGAGCCGTTGACCTTGAGAGAGTCCGGTCCCCGCCAACAGCCACGACGAGGCATCGGTAATGACCATATCGGCCTCGGCCTCGATGTCCTGGTACGTGCTTCCGATCAACAGGCTCTCCGGTTCGGATACCGGAGCTTGGGGCCAATTGACCGTGAGCAGAGCATTGTCGACGTTGAAGAGCGGGTCCTCGGCGGCATCCTTGTAACAGATCTGTTGACGGTTCGGACCCACTGAGGAGTCCTGGAACCGAATTTGGCGATAACAGGCGTTTGCACCCAAAAAGGCCAGATTCACCCCTTGCTGAAGTGCGGTGGTGGCTCCCTGTCGCATGGGTGCAGACCAATACTCATCGTGTCCCAGACTGACGAGCGCCTTATGCTGGGCGAGCCGCTGTGGTTGGACGTGCAAATCCACGTCCGTCCAGTATGTAACGTCTAGGCCGAGGCGTTCGGCATGGAAGATAAGCGGGAGCTCATTGCCGACAAAGTCGGCCGCGCCCGACGCCCAGTCGTGGTCGTAGGGACGGTCGAAACTAACCACGCGGGCCCGGTCGTTGTAATTGGAGTCGGGAGCCGGTGTATGGGAGTAGGAGAGCGCTCCGCCCGGATTGCCGAAGTACAAGCTGTAGCCGCCCCACCGATTGTATGCCTGCCAAGTGGTCACGGAGTGCTGGATCACGATGGCAGCGGTCGACGCGTCATCTCGGATACAAAGCGGAACGAACTGCTGCTCCCCCTCTGGACCGACCAGCTTCAAGAGGTAGGCCCCAGGAGGCCAGGTGGCATCCACGTCGAACGTGAGAGAAGGGGTCCACTGGCACTCGATCGTATTGGTGGGGGCCAAGATGACCGGCGCTGGCTGCCGAATGCCGCGAACCTCGTGTGACTGCCAGATTAAACGACCGGCAAGTCCCCCGTAGTAGCCCATCCGGTACGCCTCTACGTGGAAGCTCGGCGCCTTCGTGCTCACGAACAGGGTTACTGTGTCACCAGCCAGAGCGCTGACTTGGCTGACGTAGCCCTCGATGTCTCCTGGATTTTGCGGCGTCGTGACCCACCAGGCGTGGCCCAGTTTGGCGTTCTCGGTGACGATGGCGCGCGACGTGGGAATGGTGCCGCCATCACCCGACTCGGTGATCGGGGCGGTAGGGGTAGCGCGCCGCCGGACCCGCTTGCCCAGCGCGACCGGGGCCTTGGCCACTCCCTTCGGTTCGCCCGTGATCTCCTCGTTGATGGCGTATCCCGCGGCTGCCGCTGCAGCCACACCTCCGAGCATGGTCATTCCCCGAAGAAAGGAGCGGCGGTTCATAGCCCGCTGCCGACCCAACAACAGTGGGGATCCGGAGCCAGGCTTTCCGACGGACCTCCCGATTCATCTAGATTCATGGCTCGGACCGATGTCTTCGACGCCGGAGACCGGCATGCTGGAATCGATCATTGCGATCCAAGTTACTGCTACAGGCGGAGTCGTTCATAGGCAGCCGTGACAAACGCACGCCTACCGTCCATTTCGTCGGGTTCGGATAATTAGGGCTTGCCACATCGGTGCGCGTTCCTAGCCGCCCTTCTCGGCTACGTGATGAGCCGGGGACTGGATCCCCGGGTGGATCGTCGGAGCCATGGCTGTGCTGGTAGTCGGCGGGGGCGCCCCGAGGACGACACCGAGCTCATCGGTGACGGCCGGAGCCAGGTACGAGGCATAGGTCGCCGTGAGGTGATTGTCGTCGCGGTAGACGAGGAGGTTGTCCACCATGACGGCGCACGTGGTCGCGGTGCAGAACCACGGGTCAGGATCGAGGTAACTCCCGCCCGCGGCGGCGACGGCATGCTCCTCGGCAAGCTTTCCAGGCACGTTGATGCCCCGGGACAGTGGGACCGTGCAGGCCGTAGCCGAGGTCAAGTGGACCGAGAGGCAACCCGGAACGTCAAAGGGCGGCTTGGGTACGGGTCCGATGACGAGCACCTTGGGGCCGAGTTGGCGGATGGCCGACACCATGGCGGAGAGCCCCTGGAGCCACTGAGCACTGTAGGGGGTGAAACCGTAGATGTCGGTGTAGTGGCGGGCCACGCCCAAGATGACCAGGGCCGGGTGGACCTGGGCGATCCGGGCCAGGACGTTCTGGCGCCATTGGTCGCACTCGGTGTAGTCGCGCCCGAGAACGGGGCTGAAGATCGCAATCATGAGGGGCGGGCAGGTGCTCTTGGTCCAGGTGTAGAGGTTGAGCCCCAACTGGTTGGCCGTGCTTTCGACCGCGGGGAACCACATGGCGGCATGGGAGTCACCGAACAAGACGATGGAGGTGGAGGACGATGTGTCGCCGAAGTCGCACGCCTCGACATCGGTCGGGAGATACGAGTCCAAACATCCGTCGACAAAGACCGGAGGTTCGTCTGCATCGGCGGCGGGAAGCGAAGGGGACAGGTTGGCTGGCACGTTGTTCACCGGCAACGACCGGGCCACCGCCCGTTGCACCTCGGCGGTGGCCGTCCCCAGGGCGGCGGCGTAGGGATCGAGGTGCGAGACCTGTGTCGACGGCTCCAACGACTGACGCTTCGCCGCTGGGACGGAGGAGAGTTTGGCTACCCGGGCGATGCCATGGCCGCTAAGCGATGGCAGGGCCACAACCGACACCAGGCAGACCGCGACCGCCGTCGCCGTCAGGACACCACCTAGACGCATCACGCGGCGGGGCTGAGCCTGCAGCCAAGTCGATCGTCGCAAAGGGTTCTCGATGATGACGAATGAGATCACGGCCAGCACGAGGCTTACGACCACAAGGGCCAGATTGTCGCCGAGCGACAGGGCATGACCGATCAGCGCTGGCGCCAAGATGAGCACGGGCCAATGCCACAGGTACCACGAGTACGACACCCGACCGACAACCTGCGCGCCGATCCTGCCCAGGACTAGGATGGGCCCGTTCCGGGGGGCGCCACAGCCTGAAGCGATGACAGCGGCGGTCCCGAGGACCGGAGCCAACGCAGCCACACCGGGATAAGGCACCGCGCCCGACACGATCAGAGCCGAGCCGATCACAGTGGTCAAGCCGGCCCAACCGAGCACGGCAGCCACCCGTTCGGGCATGGTGCTAAGCCAGGGAACGGCGAAGGCCACGAGTCCGCCTGCAGCCAACTCCCAAGCGCGACTGGGCAAGGAGAAGAAGGCCCAGGGCTGCGAGACTCGGGTCAGCCAAACCCCGAGAGCAAAGGAAGCCACGCCAAGGCCCCCCAGAACCGCGGCCGCCCCGATGCGCGACGGCGGCCGCCGCCGCCCCCGCCAGCGGAACCACACCATGGAGCCGCCCAGTAAGAGCACAGGCCAGATCAGATAGAACTGCTCTTCGAGGCTCAGGGACCAGTACTGCTGAAAGGGCGACGGAAGCGAGTTGGATGTCAGATAGTTGGTCTGCAGCGCGGCGAAGCGATAGTTGGAAACGTAAAGAGCGCTCGAGATTCCGTCCTTCAAGACGGCATGGGTCTGCAGCGGTGGAAGCAGGTAGACCGAGGCCACGGCTGTCGTCACGAGCACTACGAACGACATGGGCAGGAGGCGTCGGATGCGCCGGCCATAAAATGACCGGAAGGACGGCCTGCTGTCTCCCTCCAGCTGCCGCCAGAGCAGTGCGGTAATCAAGAATCCCGAGATGACGTAGAAGTCGTCCACTCCCGTAAAGCCCCCTCGCACGAGGCCCACGTGAGCGTGGTAGAGGACGACAGCCAAGATGGCGACGGCCCGCATGCCCTCGATGTCGCGGCGAAAACGGCGGCTCGGTCGCCTGCGGAGTTGCACCGATCAACGCTACGTCCTCACCGAGCCTCGTGAGAGTGACCGGCCAAGACCTGCCATCGACCGATCAAATGGAGACTTTTCCCAGTTGGGCGTGGACGGGGCTCTACGGGTGGCCGTCCGCCGGGGTCGACCCGACTTTGGCCGGCACCAATACGTTTCCACCTCAATTTCTCGGGCGAGCCTGCGTTCGCGATCACGTGCGGGATGTGACCTCCTGGAGGCCCTGTATCCGTGGCCCCGGACGCGGCGTGCCGAGGGAATGTGGTGGGGGCTCAGGCCGAATATAGCTACCGGGCAGAGTCTCGGGGCACGATCCGGCATGGAATCTGTGCATCCTCGTCGAGGGCGTAGCTCGCGCAGACGCGGTGGTAACCGTCTGCAACCCAAAGAGGCGATCCTCGCACTAACAGAACGGGGGAGAGCTTGGTGCCCGACTTCACTTTGTTCAGGTCCTTCGCCACTTCGTGATTATCGGGTGGTAAAAGCGCCAGACCACTCGCCCGCAAGATGTCTTTGGCCATGAAGTGCTCGAGCCCTGAGGTCTGCTCCAAAGCCTTAGCCAGCCTCTTTGCCTGTTTGGGTTCTAACAGGAGCGATAGGTAGGTGCGAGCAGCGGAAAAGTCCTTTTCTTCAGGTCGATCCTGCCAGTGTTCAGTTGGCACGTGGGCGCCTCTCTTCCGGTAAGGGGTACTCGACGGTCGTCTGTTGTCGAAACCTAGCGGGTTACCGGTGATCAGCGGCAGCGTCCGTGCTGATCTCTCCGGGACGGCCTTGGTGGGCCGCCACGAGGTCATCGTGCACCGCTCGGGCCGTTGTCGAGCGCCGGCACGATGGGATGATGACGGCCTCAGCACCCTCGCAGACAAGGTACCTTGTCCTTCTCGGCGGCTCATCTGATCGAAGCAGACCGAGGAGGATGATGACCAGCCAACCGACACCTGACATCCCCACCGACGCCTCGGGTCGTCAGCAGTACCACGGCGTGGGCTTTGTCCTGCGCTCCTTCGGCACGCCCGACTCGACCCTCCATGCGTTCGACTTCTGGGACAGTCGCTACGAGGGGCGGCGGTTGTTCTCCGAAGTGCTCGGGACCCTCCTCCTGGTACTTGTCGCCGTCGGCGGCGGGATGGTAAATGCCCGATTCGGCGGTCATGCCGTCCCCTACAGCGCACTCGTGGTCGCGCCCGCCCTCATGGTCGCGGTCATCATCTTGTTCATGGGTGCCGTTTCGGGCGCCCATCTCAACCCTGGCGTCAGCCTTGCTTTCGCCCTACGTGGCGACTTCCCGTGGAAGCGCCTCCCTGCCTACATCCTCGCCCAGTTCGTCGGCGCCGTCTTGGCCACCCTGCTGTTGTGGGCGCTCCTCGGCAAGCAGGGGGCAGCGGGCCTGACCCTGCCCGGACCTGGCATTTCCACCGCGACGGCCATGTTTTGGGAGATCCTCCTCACCGTGGGCCTGGTCAGCACGATCCTCGGCACTGCGTCAGGCGCTCAGCAGCTGGGTCCGATCGCCGCCTTCGGTGTCGCCAGCTACATCGCACTAGCCGGTCTGTGGGGATCGCCGGTGAGCGGTGCCTCGATGAACACGGCCCGCTCGCTCGGCCCGGCGTTGGTCCTGGGAGACTGGACGTCGTGGTGGGCGTACCTCGTGGGCCCTATCGCCGGCGCCATTATCGCCGTCGGGATCGCCTACGTCCTGCGCGGGCCGGGCGGCGGCCGCAGCGCCCGAGACGCCGCACAAGGAACCCTCGGCATGACGTGGCGACCGGGACCGTTCGATGGGACATCCACCGACGTCGCGTCACCCGCTGCCTCGGGGAACGCGCCCACCGACAGCCCGCCTGCCTGAGCTGGTGCCGGGCGCCCGGGCCAGAGGGCTCACGACCGAGAGCTGAAAGTGCTGTACTTCAGCACCCGCCCGTCCACTTGCCTCGGATCCTCCACCAGGAGCAAGCGGCGCATCGAGTCGATGCAATCGCCTTTCGACACCACGCGGAGCATCGTCGCCGCAGGACAGGTCAGAGCTCCAAAGGTCTCAAGCCGGCTGGGACCAGGCGACTATGCAAGATGATGACGAGCGCAACGCGCAGCTGCACCTCTGAGGAGGACCTCGTTGCTTCGCACGCTCGGGCGATAAGGCTGCGTTTGCGGTGCTCGTCGGGCGCCACCAGAGATCGGCCAAAAGATGAACCGCCGCTGGATCGGCCCGGAGATCTAACTCGTAGCCGCGCAGCAGCCCGGCGATGTCACCAAGCCGATTTGCACGTTGGCCCAGCCGGACTGCGTGTCCCAAGGTCCCGAAATCACGATGCCTCGCGCTCGAGGTGGGCCTTGTGAGCGAGCTTGATGATGTCCTCTGACACCGATCGCTTGTTGCCTTCATGTGCCGGATGGTGCGCTGGACAAGCAAGATATGGGGTGCCTTCGACGGGCTTCCCAAGTCGTAGACATCCTTTGACATGGCAATTGTGGTGGCGGTAGATGGTGATGATGCTGCCGAGGATGAGAAAGTCGGGAATCGAACCACCAAAGCCAGACCAGAACCCGTACCACGTTCCCGGCTCGGCATCCGCACCGGTGTAGCGCAGAAACCAATGAGCAGAGTCAGTCCAGAAGACAGCTACGAGTATCAAGAAACCGACTACGACGAGCAGCAACCCAACAATGAGCCCTCGTTTCATGGCATGACTCCCGTCCTCTTGGCTTGCACCGTCACCCGCGCCGGACAGCCCTTGGAACCGAACTGAGTCAACAGCCCAGTCCCTTCATTCTCACCATTGGAATCAGAGAAGTATCACATGGGATCTCCTGACCGACGTTGATATGGCAATACTGGCTCTTTCCACCAATCTCACGGATGGATGATTCTGTCCTTGGTTTGCGCGAGGGACACACGCTCAATGATCTGGTTCGACCGGTCCGTTCGCGGCGGCCTCGGCGTCTGCCGCCACATCCACCGCCGCCACCTCCGCGGGCGTAGCGCCGAGCCGGCGTTCGACGTCGGCCAGTCGGTCGCTGATCACCGATAGCTGCTGGCCCAGGTCCGCGTGGCCCTTCTTGAACTCTTCCTTGTTGGCGTCGGTGTGTTCCTTGATGAACACGGACGCAACTGTGGCCGTCAGCACGCCGATGAGACCGATTCCCACCAGCATCAGGATCACGGCCACGACCCGTCCACCTTCGCTGACGGGGTACCGGTCCCCGTAACCCACGGTGGTGACCGTAACGATGGCCCACCACAGAGCGTCGGGGTAATCGTGGATGTTGCCGCCCTTGGCCTTCTCCTCAAAGAGCAGGACGAGCCAGGCCCCAACGAAGAGGGTTCCCACGACGGCGATGAGCACCCGGAAGAGGCTGTGGTGCTTCAGGATGGACTCCACTCGCAGCTCCCCCTCGTGCAAGAGGAGGCCCATCCTCTCGATTCCGATGACGTGCCAGCCTTGGAGGGGAGGCACCACAACAGTCGCGGGCTCGACCCACCGCCGCCTGAGATAGCCGAGCGTGTCAGGGGTAACCACCAAACGCACGAGGTACTCCACCAGCATCACGACCCAGAGCACGAAAAGGCCGCCGACGGCCACCTTGGAGGCAGAGCCGTTGACGTCGGTCGTGAGGACGACGATGGCGAGGATGAGCCACGCGACCCCCAGGAGGGCCATCGGGAACTTTGTGACCCGTTCGATTCGATCGACGAGATCGTGGCGCCCGCCCGACGGCTTCGCACCGGCGATCGCCTGGCGCCGCCGTTCATCTTGGCGCTCCTTCTCTTCGAGGCGCTCTTGCTCCAGCTTCTCCAGGCGCTGAATGCGTTCGATGGAGGACGGCTTCTTCTGCGTCGTGCTGCTGGCTGGAGCGGTTCTCACATCAGTGGAGTCCCCCACAATGAGACAAAGTTAGTGCGTGAGCCTCTCACTGACCGGCATTGTCAGCCGCCCCGCTCCAGGTCCCGGTGGTTCCCGCGGCTGTTCCATGGTGGCGCGCTCGGTCTGTATCCAGTCATGCGGAACACCGTTGTCGATGCCTTGACAGGATGTACGGAAACAGTGGGACCAGGGTGCCCATTCGGTGCCAGAGCCTTGCTTGCACGAGATCCTTGCAATCCGCTGAAGGGTTCGAGACAGCTGCCGCACCGGCTCCCATCCGAGGAAGTCGAGGAGCTCTTCGCCGGCTACCTCGCTGGAGCGATGTGGGTCGCCAGCCACCATTCGATTCACTGCCGTCTTGGCCCTTGTCGAGCGCGAGCGAGTGTCAGGGCGAGGGCGCGTCCTGACGCCTGGCCACATCAAACGAGCGCCTTCTCTTTTTCACCGCGGGACGCCTGCGCCTCGATCGGCAACGAGCTCCAGGTCAATCCCGAGACAATTCGCCTGGCCCTCCTTAAGGCCGGCATGGCCAATGCGGAGGCCGGGGCGCTCGCCTGACCACGCCGGAGGCACCACCAGAGAAGGGGGCGAAGCCCTAGAACACCCCGAACACGGCATCGTTAGACTTCCGGACGAGAGGTGACAGGTGACGATGACAGAGGCACTCGGGTCGTGGGGGTCCTTCGACGTCGACGACCCGTTCCCGCTTTTCGCAGAGGTCCGACAGCTCGGCGCGGTGCATCGGGTGACCTTGGCCGACGGTCATGAGGCATGGCTTGTCGTCCGCTACGACGAGGCGATGGCCGCGCTCAACGACCCGCGGCTTTCCAAGGACATGCACGCCGCCTTGACGGGGGGATCGGATGTCGTCGCCGAGGGGCTGCCGGGACCCGCGTTCGCCCGGCACATGCTCACCGTCGATCCACCCGACCACACTCGGCTTCGAAGACTCGTCTCTGGAGCCTTCTCCCCGAGGCGTGTCGAAGCTCTGGGCCCACGAGTCCAGGCCATCACCGACGATCTCCTCGACGAGATAGCTGCCCTCGGCGCTGAGGGCCGTGTCGATCTGGTTTCAGCCTTTGCATTTCCCCTGCCCTTCACCGTTATCTGCGAGCTCCTCGGCGTGCCCCAGGTGCAAAGGCCTCGACTCGGTCGTGAGTTCACCAGGCTGCTCGTGCCGACATCGACTGCGGCCGAGTATGCCGAGGCCAAGAAGGCCTCGGATGTCGTCGTCGCCATGCTCCGAGATCTGGTAGCTGCCAAGGAGACAGATCCCGGCGATGATCTCGTCAGTGCACTGATCGGTGCCCGAGACGGCGATGAACGGCTCGATGATCAGGAACTGCTCTCGACGATCTTCCAGCTGATGGTGGCGGGTCATGACACCACCGCCAGCCTTATTGGCAACAGCGTCGTCGCACTCCTCCGTAACCCTGAGCAGCTGTCAAAGCTCCGAAGCGACCCGAACAAGATCCCGACCGCCATCGAAGAGTTCCTCCGCTATGACGCACCGGTGCCCCATTCGACGTTTCGCTACACGGTTGAGCCGGTCACCATTGCCGGCGTGGCGATCCCGGGAGGGGCGCAGGTCATCATCTGCATGGCGGCCGCCAACAGAGACGACGACAAGTATTCGAATTCGGAGTCGCTCGACATCGACCGGACCGTGACCCGTCATCTGGCCTTTGGGCACGGCGTCCATCATTGCCTCGGCGCTCCTCTGGCCCGCATGGAGGGCCATGTCGCGCTCGCTTCGTTGCTTCGACGTTTCCCGCAGCTGACCCTGGCCATCGCTTCGGAGGATCTGCGGTGGGGCCATGGTGACGGCCTCGTGCTGCGCGGTCTTTCCGAGCTCCCCGTCTTCCCCGGTCCTGCCCTTCCTCGGACAGACCCGACCGGGTCGCCCCAGGCAAGGTCATAACCGTGACGGATTCGCTGAACATCACCCCTGACGAAAGCGTCACCCCTGCCAAGGAGCAGTGGCGAGGCGTCGACGAGGGCTGGGGCCGGCAGGCCGTGGAGTTTGCCACCCTCAGCGAACCGACCAACTGTCGGGAGTACGTCACCATGCACCACCGCCTGGATGTGGGGGCCGGTGACCGGCTACTCGACATCGCCTGCGGAGCGGGTCTGGCGGTGGAACTGGCAGGTCTGCGCGGTGCGCTCTGCGCAGGCATCGATGCGTCGCCACGCCTACTCGCTGTCGCCAGGGACCGCAGTCCGGATGCTGATTTGCGGGTCGGCGACATGAACGCGTTGCCTTGGGGCGACGAATCGTTCGACGTCGTTACCAGTTTCCGCGGCATCTGGGGCACGACTCCCCGCGCCGTCGCCGAGGCGTACCGCGTCCTGGTTCCGGGCGGCAGGATCGGGCTGACGGTCTGGGGGCACATCAAGGCGTCACCTGGCGCGTGGGCGTTAGCGCCGTTCGCGCTTGCAGCCGAGCCGAAGGTCCAGAACCAGGCGGCGATGGTCGCGCTGGGCCGACCAGGTGCCGGCGAAGCGCTCCTGGCGGACATGGGCTTCACCGACGTCGAGCGGATCGACGTCCCGTTCGTCCTCGAGTTCGCCGACCCGGAGGCCTATGCACGCGCACTTGCCTCCACCGGCCCGGCATTCGAAGCGATCCAGGCAGTCGGACAGAAGTCGTTCCTGGAATCCGCAGAGGAGCTCGGGCGGCAGCAGATCCGAAATGGGCTACCGCTCCGTGCCCCTGTTGCGGTCGTCGGTTACATCGCCGACAAGCCCGCTCGGCTGGCCCCCCGAAGCGGGGACGCTGTGATTCTACCAGCCGAGCAGACCCCCACGGGTTTCCTCTCTGCCCCTCCACACACGCCAGAGGCGAAGCGGCTTTTCGAAGATGATCTCAAGGGCGTCGGCTACACGACGAACGTGTCGCGCCTCTGGGCGCACCTACCAGCGGCACTGAACCACCTCTCCGATCTCATGGGGGAGGCGACCCGCGCAGGGTCCCTCTCCTTCGCCCAGCGGGCTGTGCTCGTGACGTCGGCAGCGTCGACGTTGGGCGACTCGTACTGCTCGATGGCATGGGGAAAGAAACTTGCTGAGGCAACGAGCCCTGACGTTGCTGCAGCTGTCATCCGGGGCGGCGCGGAGGGTCTCGACGACACCGAGCAGGCGCTGGCCCATTGGGCTCGACTGATGACCAGGGAGCCGAACGAAATCTCGGGCGACGATGTCCAGGCGCTGCGAGATGTTGGGTTCGACGATTCGCAAATCTTCGCCATCACGGTGTTCGTGGCTCTCCGGCTGGCGTTCTCCATCGTCAATGACGCGCTGGGAGCGGTCCCGGACGCAGAGCTGGGGGCATCGGCGCCCGAACCCGTGCGCTCCGCCGTGGCGTTCGGCCGCCTCGTAGGCACCGGCGAGGATAGGGACGAGGGGTAGGGAGCAGCCCGGGACGGGTCCTGGAGAATTGATGCCCCCCTTTTCCGGGGCGATTCCTGAGGAGTAGGGTCGGGTTTCGACCGGCAGGAAACCCCTCATGCCGGGAGGGAACGTCGAACGGCTGTTCGACATGGTCGACGTTCTCGAAGAGAAACGCGAGATGGCCGTGGGGGCCTACCCCGAGGAACAAGAGCAAGGAGTTGAGCTGTGACCACCACCAGCACCCCAGTCAACAACGGCGTCAACGTCGAGGCCCTGCTCGGCGCCCGGGCGGCTGCTGACCGAGGCGCCGGAGGCAGCAAATTTTCAATGGCGGGCCACCTGTGAGTGGCAGAACGGCACCCACAGCCGGTCGACGGTCGAGGGTTTCTTCGGGCTTGGTGAAGAACAGAGCCACCGCACGCGGTACTCATTCGACGCAGACCACCCCGAGATCTTCGCGTCGGAGGACAACGGCATCACACCTGTCGAGTACGTGCTCGTTGCCCTTGCCAGCTGCCTGACCGCCGGCGTCGCCGCGGTGGCGCAGAACCGCGAGATCCAGCTGCGCAGTGTGTCGGCCACGATCGAGGGCGGCATGGACGTTCGAGGCATCCTCGGCGCAGACAGTGACGTCCGTAACGGTTTCAGCGACATCAAAGTGACCTACAAGATCGATGCCGACGCGTCGCCCGATGAGATCAAGGCGCTGGTCGCGCAGTCACAGAAGCGGTCGGCCGTGTACGACATCGTCACGAACCCCACGAACGTGAGCGTCGAGGTCAACTGACGCTCGTGCCACCGATCTGACAAGGAGGTTCGGTGCGCACCACGACGGTCGTTTTGGGCGGTGGACAGAGCGGGCTGGCTATGAGCCGTTGCCTCTCCGCTCGGTCGATCGAACACGTCGTCCTCGAGAGGAACGAGGTCGCCAACTCTTGGCGTCGGGATCGGTGGGATTCACTCCGATTGCTCACGCCTAATTGGCAATGTCGACTCCCCGGTCATGGATACCAAGGAAACGATCCAGACGGCTTCATGAGCGCGCTCGAAGTCGCTGATTTCATCGCCGAATACGCCAAGATGATCGCCGCGCCGGTGATGGCTGGTACGACGGTGACATCGGTGCGGCGCACCGACGACGGATACCTGGTCGCGACTGACCAGGGGGAATGGAGCTGCACGACCGTCGTCGTTGCTACCGGCGCGTTCAACCTAGCCGAACGTGCCCGCCTTCGCCAGGGCCGTACCATCGGAAGTAACGACGTTGACGCCGATGGAGTATCGCAATCCGGATCAGCTCCGCGAAGGTGGCGTGATGGTGGTCGGGGCGTCTGCAACCGGCGTGCAGATCGCTGCCGAGATACGTCGCTCGGGCCGTGAGGTCGTCCTCGCCGTAGGCGAGCACGTGCGCGGCCCGCGTATCTACCGGGGCAAGGACATCCATTGGTGGATGGAAGCGGCGGGCGTGCTCGACGAGCGCTACGACGAGGTGGACGACATCGTGCAGAGCGCGCCGCGTTCCATCGATGCAGCTCGCCGGCTCGGACGAACGGGCCACCTTCGATCTCAATGCGCTGACTGGCATCGGCGTGGAGCTGGTCGGCCGCCTGGCAGGCATCAATGACGGTCGAGCTCAGTTCTCCGGTTCGTTGCGCAACAAATGCGAGCTAGCCGACCTCAAGCTGGGCCGGCTCCTCGACACCATCGATGAATGGGCCACAGCCAACGGCCTGGACGACTCGGTTCCACCGCCGCACCGTTTCGAGCCGACGGTGGTGGAATCCTCGCCGCGCCTTGGCCTCGACCTGACCAGTGGAGAGATCAAGACCATCATCTGGGCGACGGGTTTTCGCCCCGACTACTCCTGGCTCGATGTGGACGTGCTCGACGCAAGGGCATGATCCGCCACGACGGAGGCGTCGTCGACTCGCCGGGTATGTATCTGATCGGCAGCCCTTTCCTGCGGCGGCGCAAGTCGAGTTTCATCGACGGCGCGCATGCCGACGCCCTGGAGCTCATCGTGGAACTCAGCACCTATCTCGACCACGTCGCCTTACCCGCGAGGAGTTGACCACGTACCTTCGGCGTCCGATTGACGTACTCGGGTCTTCCCCGATCCAGATCTGAGGAAGCCGGGCAGGTGGCTTCCGCGCGCCCCACGTCAAGGACCCGGGCTCCCGGGGCGCTCGCAGCCCTCTGCGGATCTCCTGAAGCGGGACCACCGGCACCGAGCGCTCCGATCTTGTACGCGCCAGACTGAGACAATGGGGGCATCAGATCGGGCAAGGATCGTGCGACCAGCCGAGCGAGTTAAAGCTGACCCAACCCCAGGGATGCTTCGTGAGCGGGCAATCGACGTCGAGGGCATGTGGGCGGGATTCGTGCGAACGGCCCCGGGAATGACCTCGGGCTGGCATCACCACGGTGATTACGAGACCAGCATCTATGTGACGAGAGGAGCTCTACGGCTCGAGTCTGGACCTGGTGGCACGGAGGTCGTCAGGGCGGTAGCTGGTGATTTTGTCCATGTCCCCAAGGGTGCTGTTCACCGCGAAGGCAACGATAGCGACGAGGAGAGCCAACTCATTGTCGTCCGGGCCGGCCACGGGCCTCCTACGGTCAATGTGGAAGGACCCTCCCAACGTCCCTAGAGAGCTCGCGCAGAACCAACGTAGAAGTGACGTAACGAGGTCGGAAGGGCCTCTCCCGCAGGTGCCATGGCCGAGGAGCTCTTCGCTCAAATTCGTCCCTTCACGTTTCCGCCCTTGGCGAACAAGACCTTTTGTGAAGAGGTGGCGCGGCGCGTTGCACATCCACCGCAACTCGCACCATGCGATTGCGCGCCGTCGGAGTCGAGGCACGTTCGACGTCGGGCGCATCCCTGCGCCAACGGCGTTGCCCACCCTCGACAACATGGCGAACTGCCCGAGGCGCCCTCGCGAACCCTCTGACAGGTTGAGAGACTTTCCGGTAGCGTTCTCCCGACCCAGTACGGGCAGGATTGGCATCGCAGTGGCCAAGAGAGGTGGGTGGTGATGGCAGAAACGACCCAGTTCACGATCGGCGCCCCCGCCAGTTGCAGGGATGGAGTCTGCGGCGAGGTGATTCGCGTGGTCGTTGACCCCGTCGCACAGGTGGTCACCCATCTCGTGGTCGAGCCGAAGCATCGAGTGGGGCGGGGGCGACTAGTGCCTCTGGATCTTGTCGAGGCAACGACAAATAAGGTCCTGCTGCGCTGCACAATGGCAGAGTTCGAGAAGCTCGACTGGGCTGAGGAGACCCAGTTCTTGTCGGGAAGCGCCGGCCAGGCGGGCTACGGCCCTGAACAGGTGCTTTCCTGGCCCTACTACGGCCTGGGCGGCGGGGGCATGGGTGTGGGTATGGGAAACATCTCGGAACCCATCGTCTTGGACAAACTTCCTGTGGGCGAAGTGGGTATACGTCGCGGTGAGCAAGTCCATGCCACAGACGGCCCCATCGGCCACGTCCAGGGGCTTGTCATCAACCCCGGCGATCACCGCGTGACCCACGTGCTCCTCCAAGAAGGCCACCTTTGGGGTCGCAAAGAAGTGGCCATCCCGATCGGCGCCGTGAGCGGGATCGACGATGGCATACGGTTGAGCGTCACCAAGCAACAGGTGCGGGACCTACCCTCGGTAGACATCGAACACCCTCCGAACGGGTAGCGATATACAGGACGCCGACGACATCGCACGACTCGAGGACGAGGCAGTACGAGCGCGCACGACACACAGAAATAACTGGATTGCGATCTTGAGGGTGTCCCACACCTCCACGCTGCTAAACGCTAACTCTGACCGTGCCCATGCGTGACTTGGCCCAAGCGTACGACATCAACCGGGACACGGCCCTGATTCACACTGTACGAGCTGGCCTACCAGGACGTCGAACGCCCAAGCTCAACCAGTTTCAGGCAGAGCCCATGACTTCACCAAACTGAAGCGTGTTTATCGTCACTCCGGGTCCGCTTGCACCCTCTGGTGGCGCGGCAGCTCTCGCTTGCTCCTGAGTCTCGAACGCTTGGATCGTGACCCCGCGCGAGTCATCGAGGGGCGACAACGTAGGCACTGGACCGACGCATGCCTGGCGAACCAAGTCCTAGTCTTGCAGCCGTGCCATCACCACTGATGCCGGCAGCCGTCTATGTGGGCGACGGCAGAATCGCCGTCGAGCAGGTGCCCTGTCCGGAGCCGGGACCCGGCGAGGTGCTCGTCGAGATTGCTGAGTGCGGCATCTGCGGCTCCGATCTGCACATGGTCCTGGAGCGGTACGCCAAACCGGGTGCCATCCTCGGCCACGAATGGTCGGGCATCGTGGCCGCCGCGCCCGGTGGCTCCGGCTGGTCTCCGGGCGACCGGGTGGTGGGGAACCCGGCTCCGGGTTGCGGCGTCTGCCGACCCTGTCGACGGGGCCGCCCTTCGGTGTGCCTGAACCGTGCCAACGGCCGACTTCGTCGGGTACCGCGGTGCCTTCTGCCAGTACAAGACGGTGGCGGCCGACGGCCTGATCCGGATTCCCGATTCCCTGCCGACCAGGGTGGCCGCGCTGGCCGAGCCGATGGCCATCACCCTGCACGCGTTGCGGCTGTCCGACGTCGGCCCGGACGATCGGGTACTTGTCACCGGGGCCGGCCCGGTCGGCCTGCTGCTCGTCGCCGTGCTGCGTGCCCAGGGGATCTCCGACATCACCGTGAGCGAGCCTTCCGCGGTCCGGCGCCAGCAGGCCCTCGACGTCGGGGCCACCCGGGTCGTGACGCCCGACATGCTGGAGCAGCCGCCCATGACCCTTCCCGTCGCGGAGCCCTACGCGGTGGTGTTCGAATGCTCGGGCCACGCCAGCGCGGCCGAGGCGGGGTTCGGGCAGCTCGACTATGCGGGCACGCTCGTGATCGTCGGGACTGGCTTCGAACCGCCCCGGATCAACCAGAACCGCATGATCATCTTCGAGCTCGAGATCATCGGGGCCTACAACTACAACGACGAAGGGTTCCAGCCGGCCGTGGACCTCCTCGACCGTGGCACGTTGCCGCTCGAGGCCTTGATCGAACCCGACAACATTCCACTCAGCGAAGTGATGGTTTCCATGGAGCGGCTCGCGCGAGGCGAGATACCGAGCAAGGTGATGGTCCAACCGGGCCTGGTCCTCATGAGCCCGACCCCGTTCAGCCCTCGGATCAATCACGTGGCGATCAGCGTTGATGCCGAGATCATGGACGAGGAGGGTCGGGCCGCGCTGTTGGACTTCTACTCCGAGGTCTTCGGCTGGGTCGAGGGAGACAACAGCACGGAGAAGGGGAATCCCCTCATTCTCTACACCGGGTCGTTGGGCCAGTTCCTCTACCTGCTGCCGGCGAAGGACGAATTCATGGTCACTCCGAACATGGACCACTTCGGGATGGAGGTGTCATCCAAAGAGGAGTTGCAGGAGATTCTGGACCGGGTCAAGGCGTACCAGAGCAAGGACGACCGGGTTCGCATCACCGATGTCGGCGCCATGGTGACGCGCTACCAGGACAAGGAGTACACGCTCACCAACGCCTATATCTGGTTCTTGATCCCGCTGTGGATCGAGCTCCAGCACGTGGAGCGGCGCACAGGGGGCTGACCCCTTTGCTCACAGGCGAGATCCGTCACGAGAGGCTCCCATCGAAGAGAAGCCAACAGCCCGGCAGTCGCGCCAACGCATCTCGGGCACTGCTTCGAGAACGTAGGTGCCGCCCCAGTTGGCAAACTGGCGAGGCCAAGATCGCCGGAGCTCAGCCTCCACGTGAGTTCCTTTTCGCTATCCACCTTGTTCATCGGCGCACCTGATGGAGGAGACGAGAGAGATCCCACGTAGGTGGTTCCACTCGGGACGTTCGGCAAGGACCTGCAGACGGAATCATGCCTGCTCGTTGTCCACACTGTGTGCTTTGCTAACTACACTCGGTGGTAGGATCCTGGCTGGTGGCACCGAACTTGATCCTCTCTCGGGGTCCCATCAATCGCGAACGTCATCGGCACGGGACGTGGTGGCGGATCGCCATCTTGGTGGGCGGGGGCGTCGCCGGTGTCGTCATGGGTATCGCGTTGTCGGTCGCGTTCGCCAGCGCCGCGGATGCCTCGGTTGTGCCAGTACCTGGTGCCATTTCAACTCCGAGCGCGGGCGCCGTCACCGCCGTCGTGGGGTCGATCACGAGTATCGGCACGAGCACAGTGGAATCGCCTTCAAACGTCACCTCGGACGCCGTCAGCCCGGCGAACTCCTCGACGGTCGCCTCCATCCCCATCGTCGGCAAGCCGCTGCCGAACATCGTGAAGGGCATGACGAGTCCGCTAGGCAGCGTGCTCCCGCCGAGCCCCCTGGCTACGAGCATCGTCGGGCCATCCGAATTCATCGGATCCCCGACCTCAACGAAGACGTACCAGGCCGCATTGACGGCCATCAGCGTCGGCCGCTCCCGTGTCGCCGTCGCGCCTCTCTTCAATGCCCATCTTGCAGGGACTCCTACCCCTGCGGTGCCCACTCCACTACCCGCGCGTCGTCCTCCGATGAGTCCACCAGCTACGAGCATCAGTGCTGAACCATCTTCGCAAGGTCAAGGAAGTAGTCCTTTCGGAGCACTCCTGCCGACTCACCTCCTAGTGGCGGCGCTCGGAGTCGGAACCCTCCTCATGGCATGGGAAAAGAAACCGGCCATCGTCTTCGACCCGAGGTACTCCCCACCTGGTTAGTGGTTTCGGTTGCCCACGCGGCCATAGCGCCGCATCCCGAATCAACAGACAATTCGAAACCACTCAAAAGGAGTTTTGAAAATGAGAACCCTAACGAAGCGCGCCCGAGTGACAGCATTGATCGTCGCAGGCACATGCCTTCTTGGCCTTGCGGGTGCGGGAATGATGATGGTGTCCTCAACCACCCCCGCGTTCGCGGGTGTGTGCCAGAGCGGTGTCTCCGCATCACCTCTAGGCCGGACCATGGCTAAGGCTCAGGAGAGCCCCGCGGCACCGACTGCCTCCGTCGGCAATCTTCCGACGTCGACGTCGGCCAATCCCTCACCTTCAGGGGGATCCGGCAGCGGCCCCAGCGCGGGATCCACATCGTCGGGATCACCGTTGGTGAACACCAATGCCCCGATCAATGCCAACGGTGGTGGAACCAGCTCCGGAGGTTCGACCCGGTCAGGGACGTTGGTCAACACCAACGCGCCTGTGCAGGCCCAAAGTCCGACCACGGGATCCACATCGTCGGGAGCACCTTTGGTGAACACCAATGCCCCGATCAATGCCAACGGTGGTGGAACCAGCTCCGTAGGTTCGACCGGGTCAGGGACGTTGGTCAATACCAATGCGCCTGTGCAGGCCCAAAGTCCGACCACGGGATCCACATCGTCGGGATCACCTTTGGTGAACACCAATGCCCCGATCGGGGCCCGATAGTTCCATCATGTAAGTGCGAGTGACCTTCTAATGGCAGAAGGTCTAGAAGGTGCGGTTGATCGCACACCCTGCCTCTGGGAATCAGAGGCAGGGTGTGCACCCCGCCCGGTGAGCACCTCCTTCGATGCTGCCCCTGAGCGTAGGCCGAGAGAACCAATCCGCCAACGAAGAGGAAGCTGACGAGGGCCCGCCTCACGCTCGCATGATCTGACGAGGTGGCGCTGGACGAACCGGAGCCCGGCGCCCGGGTCTTGGCCTGTAATCAACCCCTGCTGTCCTCATCCGCTCCTGGCAGCTCCGTTCCACGCCACCTCCGTGTTGGTACCGACAGACTGTGAGGACTACAAGCGCGTGAGTCGCCACATCACCGAAGGTCCCGGAAGCCGACGCGAGGTCCGGAGATCCACGTCGATGTTTTGACCACCTACATCGACTTCGAGCATCCCGATGCGGGTGCCGCTAGGCATGGCTGGCGGTATTGCCCCCAGATGCATGTGGACAGGAACAGTTAGGCCGGGCCAGCCCACGATGCTTGTTGATTTCGACGCCGTGACCGGAACCGACACTCCCCATGAGGTCACGATCTGTCCCAGAGGATGCCTCGGCGAAAGAAGGGGGAGCGTGCCGATGGCGGCGAAAGCCGCATGCGCCAGGAGCTCGGCGTCGTAGAGGGCGGTGGTAATAGGGCTCGTCCCGTACTGACCGAGCACGACCCCGACAAGGGTCAGGCTCTTCCCGGCCACCTCTTGCTGGGCCTCGAAGAGAAAGCACCCACCAGCTGCGACGTCGGACCCGGTCTTGATCCCGATGATCCCGTCATAACCGAGGTCGTAGTCGAAGTTGTAGACGAGCCCGGCCAGAGGAAGGGTGACCTGGGGCATCGCCACGACTTGACGGAACACGGGGATCGCCATGGCTGCTTCCCCCAGTCGGATCATGTCGGCGGGGGTGCTCACCGTCGCTGGATCCAGCCCACTCGGATCGCTGAACTTGGTGGAGTCGAGACCCATGGCACGAGCGGCGGCATTCATCTTGGCCACGAACGCGGTGGTACTCGAAGCGTCCCAGTCGGTGAGCAAGGTGGCGATGTCGTTGCCCTGCGCCACGAGCAGTCCTTGGAGAGCCTCAAGTTCGGTCAGAGTCTCACCCGCGGCTACGGGAACAACCGACTGCTGGGTGGCTGCCTCCGACTGAGCGGCGGCGATCGTCGCTGCCGTCACCGGGATGGTGGGCCCAGACGCACTAGCCGCCAGGGGATGGTCACGAAGGACTACGTAGGCCGTCATTACCTTGGCGAGACCGGCAACCGGAATCGGCTGGGTGCTTCCTTTACTCCCGAGACTCCCGGCACCCTCCACCGACAGGGACGCTGAACCCGTGGTCGGCCACGGCAATGACGGAAGCGATCCGGGGAGACGTACCGACGTTGACACCCCAGAGCGGAACACCGGGGAGGGGACCGGACGGAACCACTGGACACTCGCGAAGACACAGACCAGCACCACCACGACGATCACAAGGACCCTTAACCCAACGCGTCGGGCTCGTTCCCGGGCGATAGACCTGAGCACGTCGGCTCTCAGAGGAGGAGCAACCTTACCCAGGGTGCGAAGTCGCTCTTCGCTCGCCGCTGACCGCCGTCGGCGTCGATGAGAAGCGCCCCGACCAGGGCTCGACGTGCCTCTACTGGCCACTTTTGGTGACAGTAGCGAAGGTTTCCCAGCAGGCGTCGGCGCCTCACCAGGTCGTGTCCCTGTGATCCTCGACGTGAGATCGGGCACACAGAGTTGCCCACACCCCGCCACTTCCGGCGCGAACGGTATCCGAGATGAGGAAGTCAGGTTCCCACCCGGAGTCGTCCACTTCCACGCGACGCCCGACCCGTGGATACGTCAGCGTGGCCCCGAAGTCTGCCGCCCTTGGGTCTTCTACCAGCTGGAAACAGCTATCGAGGTCGGCGGGCCTGGGACCAAGGCGGAGGTCTCGGGACCCTTCTCCGAGCCCTAGTCCCTTGTTGGAGGCGCCCGGGTCGAAGTCGACGATTGGGGCGGGATGGGGCCTGGCGTCGAGGAACCATCGCTTGCCCTCTGCGCCTTCGGCGCAATGCCGTAACGAAGGTCTGAACCCCACCAACCAAAAGGAGCGCGATGACCAACCCTGCCAGTGTGATCAAGAGTGCGGTCACGTATCCAGGCTCTCCAACAAATCGTGATCGTACCGTCCCCCAAGGCATCCTGGTCCCGGCGTTCTCGCCTGGGCCACGGTACGCCTAGCGGGGAAGGCATTTAGGTTCCTCGTAGTGCGGGACGTTCGTCGGATCGTGTTCGGTGGCCTGATGATTTGCCTTGTCGCTGCTGATTGCTCCGGTGGCTCATGGTCGCAGTCTGCAATCTGCAGGACGGTGTGGAATTGGCCAGCTTGGAGCAATCATTGGACCCCAAGCAAGAACCGGCACTACCTGACGGAGGCACTTGGGTGTCAGGAGCCGTCTTGGATCGCTCTTAGGAGGGCGTCGTAGTCGAGGACGGCCCATCGCTCTGCCAGTTGGCCTTCAGCGACCCGCCACAGAACGATCCCTCTCATCTCTACCGACCGACCCGTCGGATCGATGCCGAAGAAAGGACCGTCGTGGGTCCCCCGCCAGCAGGCGAGAACTCCGACCATGTCGCCGCTGGCGATGCTCTGTTCTTCCACAACTCGGATATCTGGAAAACCCGCTCGCACCATGGTGATCCAACTCTTCGCGCTCTCAGGGCCAGGCGGGGTGCCAGGCGGGGCGGCGTGGTCAATGAAGTCCGGTCGCAGGTCACGATCCGCAGCGCTGAGGTCGCCACGGTTGACGAAATCCTCGTAGTGACGAGACACCAAGGCAGCATTGGAGATTGGCGGCGTTGTTGTTATCTGCCCAGCATTCCACGCGGTCGTGGGTCTCGAAAAGGCTAGGGGCCTTACCTGCGAGAGGACGCCATGCGGGAGATGCCGAGTCGCCGCAGACGTTGCTTCATGGGTACGCCGCGTTCACCGGTCGAAGCCGAAGCCGACACCAGTGGAGAACTTGGCGAGGGTGACCTCGCTGAGCTCCTGGGCCGCCTCGTCCCCTCGCCGCACCACCCATCGGCCGGGACCGTCGAGGGCCACTGCCCAGTGCGGATCCACGGCCGCGGCAATGGCGCTCAGGGCGCGGTCGTGTCCGTCGGCAAGCCGGCTGATCCAAGTATCGAGCCCACGCTCCTGACGGGCCGGGCAGTCACCGAGCTCGAGTCGGACGACGTCACCGGAGACGGCGACCCGCCAGTTGACGTACGCGGCGGGACGGAACGCGGGGTGGAGCGAGAACACCGCGGCCACATCCTCGATGTCTGCGCCCAGCCCGTAGGCGCGCTTGAGGCGCTCGGCCGCGACTCCAGCGACTCCCGTCAGCTGCTTGGAGCCAGCGTCGACTGCGATCTCGGGGCCGTAGCGGTCCTCGACCGCGGCCATGAAGGCGATCGAGAGAAGGTGGCCCTGCAGGCAGACCTCTTCGTCGAAGGCACGCAGCACCGGCGTGGCGAAGTCACGTACCTGCAGATCCGGGTCGAGCGGCCTGGTGTAGTCGAGCATGCCGTCGGGCACGCCAGTCGTGGGCGAGATGGCCGTGAGCGGCAGCTGGGCAGCGCGGGAGGCGGCGATCCGGGCGAGTTGAGGCGGCTCGGGCGTCGGCTCCACGGATTCGTCGATCGTCACCTGCCAGGCGCAGTGCGGGTGCCGGTCAGCGGGCACGCGCGGGGGTCGGTGGAGGGGACGCATCCGGAGCTGAGGGTGAGTCGCCCATCCGGTGGCGTCGAAGGTCGGGTCCTCGATGTGATGGCACATGGCCACGACGTAGTCATCGCCCATCGGCTCGACGTCCATCAGCGCGCCGCAGTGGTCGAGGTGGAACAGCCCGTTGTTGTCGTCGATGACTCTGAATCGGAAGTCCATGAACTCCGGAGGAGCACCGATCTCGAGTTGCATCGCCTTGAAGCAGGCCTCAACGGTGTTGCCCTCGAAGCCGAGGAGGCGCTGTGTGCGCTTGGTGTAGACCGGGCTGGCGCCCATCCACTCGTCGATGGCGATGTCTCGCATCACGTCGACGCCGTAGCGGGCCACGACCGGCATCCCGGCCCGGTCGATCAGATGCCCGGCGAGCAAGTGCTCCTTGACGAGGGTGGCGAGCTCCTCGTGGTCGAGATCGTCGATGGTGCGGTGCGTCACGACGCCGGCTCCGCCGGACCGGGCTCACCATCCGCCTCCCACGTGGAGATCACCTCTTCGCAGGCACCGACGAGGCCTGGCTCGTTGGGGTATCCGGCGTACGGAGCGAGCATGATCACGCAACCTTGCCACTTGTAAAGACATGTATCAAGATTTGGGCTTATGGTCGACGCGCGTGCTCTTGATGACACCCCTGTCCCCAGCACGCGCCAGCTGCTCTCCAAGCGGCAGTCCGCCACCGTCGACGCGCTCCTCGATGCGGCGCTCGCCGCCATCCGAGAGTCCGGGTACGAGTCCCTCAGCCTGCGGAACATCGCAATCCGGGCGGGGGTCACCCACACAACCGCTTACACCTACTTCACGTCAAAGGAACACCTGGTGGCCGAGCTCAACTGGCGGCTCCTGCGCCAGCTGCCGACACCGGAACACGACGCCACCATTCCTGTTGGCGTTCGCCTCATCGAAGCGCTGCGCGGAGCAAGCGAGATGTTCGCCTCCGAGCCGGCGCTCGCCGAGGCTGTCCTTGCCTCGATGGTGGCTCTCGACCCTGAGGTCGAGCGGATCCGCGATTCGATCGGCGCCGAGGTGGCGCGGCGCATCGGCGTCGCGGTCGGCTCCGATGCCGATCCCCGCCTCCTCGACGGCGCACTCCTGCTGTTTAGCGGGGCGATGCTCCAGGCCGGACTCGGATACTTCGCTTTCAACGACGTGGTCGACCGCATCGGCGTCATCGCTGAGCTATGGGACAAGAACTGATGAGCGAGACAACAGCAGCCAGCGGCTTCGTCGGTTCTTCTGCAGGAGTGCTCGTACCTGAGTGCGCCTGGGCATACCCCCACGGTGCGTCCATCGTCGAAGATGGAAAATCTGAGCAAGCAATGATCACAACGAACAGAGACCAGAGGCCTGACATGGTCATCGATTCCTTCGAATCCGCTGGCCGCGGCGGTGCAGGCCCACGATGTCATCGTCCGCAGGGCGATCGAGCGCCATGGCGGCCACGTCTTCGCCACCGGGGGCGGCCGTTTCTGCGCCGCGTTCTCGTCCGGTGTGGACGCGGTCACGGCCGCCGTCGAGTCGCAGCGGGAGCTGGGAGGCGACGAGGCCATCCCATTCGCCACCCGGATGGCACTCCACACGGGCGAGGCCATTGAGCGAGACCGCAACTACTATGGCGCAGAGGTCAACCGTGCCGCTCGGTTGATGGCCCTCGCCCACGGTAGCCAGGTGCTCGTATCCGATACGGCCGAGGTCCTCGTGCGCGGTCGGGTCGCCTTGCGATCCTTGGGTGACCAACTCCTGCGCGGGCTCCGCGGCACGATCCCGGTCTTCCTGGTGGACCCTTGCGTCGGCAGGCACCTAACCTCGCCCCGTACAGCCAACGGATGTCGCACGATTAAGTGAGACTCTTCCGGTCCTGCCTCGGCAACGATCTCAACCACGACATCGTCGGACTCCCCGACATTTGGTGCCCACCGAAGTCAAGGTATTCACCAGGTGGATGCGGCATAATCCACGAAGCTACATCCCATCACGGACACTCACATGAGCCGAGGGTTGCCATGGATTCGACCACCGTCGTCGCATTCGACCCCTTCACGAACTACCAGTCAGCCAATCCGTACCCGCTTTATCAGGCTCTTCGGGACACGGCGCCCGTCCACTACGTGGAAGACGCCGACTTGTGGGTCGTGACGCGCTACGACGACTGCACCGAAATCCTCCGCGACCCCGAGACCTTCTCCTCGCGCCTCGGGATGCGCCTCGCCTTCGCCGATACCCGGCGGCGCCGACGATCCGGGCAGGACGTCGTCGACGACCCGTTCGGTTTTTCCGAGGTCGACGACCTGCGCATCCTGATCGCCATCGACCCCCCGGACCACGTGCGCATGCGAAGGCTGCTCAGCCGCCCGTTCACTCCCCGGGAGATCGGTGTCCATGCGGACTGGATGCGCTCGATCTGTGAAGACTGCCTAACCCGTCTGCTCACCGCCAACGCCGAGGGCAGCGCCGACTGGGTCCGGGACTTCACCTGGCCCTTCCCCGTCCTCGTGATCGGCGAGCTGATGGGAATCCCGGCTTCCATGCGCAACGACTTCAAGCGCTGGTCAGACGACCTCATCGGGATCTTCGTCGGTGGCCCGGATCTGAGCGACGAGCGGGCGGGCAGCCTGACCGAGATGGTCGCCTTCTTCGGCGAGACCATCGAGCGGTGTCGTGTCGCACCTGGCGAGGACCTCATCAGCATGCTCATCCACAAAGCCGACGCGGACGAGGACCCGCTCACCGCCGAAGAGTTGGTCATGTTCTGTGTGCTGCTTCTTGTAGCAGGCAACGAGACCACCACCAACCTGCTGTCCAACACCATGAAAGTCTGCGCTGCCGATCCGACCATCCTCCGGCGCCTGGCGGCTGATCCCTCCCTGCTCCCCGGTGTCGTCGACGAGGCCCTTCGCTTCGACAGCCCTGTACAAGCAGTGCCTCGCGGGACGACCCGCGCTGCCCGGGTCGGGGATAGCGAGATCCCCGAAGCCGCCGTCGTCCTGGCCTACATGGGAGCGGCCAACCGCGACGAGCGTCACTTCTCGGATCCCAACCGATTCGACATGACCCGCAATCCTGCCGATCACCTCGGATTTGGAAGTGGCATCCATCTTTGCCTCGGGGCCCCGCTGGCCCGACTCGAGGCCCGGATCGCTTTGGAAATGCTGAGCGAACGGATTGCCAACGTCGAGCTGTTGGCGCCGCCCACGCCGACCGGGGGGCTGCTGCTGCGCGGGTCTTCGTCGATGCCCATCAGCTTCGAAGAGCTGTAACCGTCGACATCGGATCACACGAAGCCCCACCGTTGCCAATCGGAGTACGGCGTTAAGCGTCCCCGGACACTCTGCATGGATGGTGGAAGCTCAACCAAAGGACGCAACCGACGACGGTATTGGAACGAGACACCTTCTACCTGGGCTTGGACGAGGAGATCGTGATTTTCGGTGATACCGGAACCAAGTCGATGGACCTGAGTGACGGAATGTGCTGGTGCCGGGTGGGGCTACGGCAGCATGTCGCACCCATGCATGATGGACGGTCCGGGCCCTGTCTGCGTCGATCCGGGCGGGTCCCAGACCTACCGGGTTGGTGAACCTAGCCGCGCCCCTCGAGACTCCTCGACGACGAAGCCGCCACCCGGTGGTCCCCTCCATCGCAACGGCGACCTGTTTGCGGCCGAACTGGCCAAGCCAAAGCCCGAGACTCCTCTTGCGTGGCAGGGTGGATCACCCCTCGGGTCTCTTCGCCGATGCCCAGGTCCACATAGTCAGAGGGCGATATTGGCCCGGTGAATGTCCAGCCCCCCTGCGAATCGGCATGGGGACCTCCTCCAGCTCCCGTCAATACTCAGTGCGTCCAGCGTGACGCACTTGAGGGAGCGGTCCCCGTTACACGCCCATCCATCGACGTCCGCTTGGATCGTCCACCGGAAGGCATCCAGACGAAAATCACTGCTGGGCCAGCGCCGCTTGGATCATGGTCTTCATGACCGGACCGGCGACCTCGGCACCAGTGGCTGACAAGGCCTGGTGGGGCAGGACGACGGCGATGGCAACGGTGGGATTAGCAGCAGGCGCGAAGGCGATCATCCAGTCGGTGGTGGCGCTGTTCCCCTGACCCACCTGGGCGGTCCCGGTCTTGGCCGCTATGTCGTCCTGAGGCGGGAACCCCACACCCGACGCCGTCCCAAACTGGACGACGTTCACCATTAAGTTGCGTAGCGCGCTCGCAGTGGCCTGCGAGGCAGCCTGATGCCATGCCGTGGGCTGGTACTGCTTCACCAGGTTGTTCTGCGAGTCACGGATCTGGTACATGACGTGGGGTGTCATCACCACACCCCCGTTGGCGATTCCGGCTGCCACGAGGGCCATCTGCAGCGGCGTGGCGATGGTGCAGTCCTGGCCGATGGAAGCGAACGCCAAAAAGATCTGGTTTCCCCCATAGCAGCTCGGCAAGAGAAAGTGCGAAGGCTCGTAGGGACTGGGGGGCAGGTCGATAGGCGGTTGCTGGTTGAAACCGAAGGCGTCGGCCTCCGCCGTCATCGCGGCTGCTCCTACCCGGGTGCCGAGGATGGCGAACCCTGTGTCGCACGACGGCGGGAGCATCTCGGAGATCGTTCCTCCGCAGCCAGCCGACCCGAAGTTGCACAGAGGCCTGTTCGGTGCCTGTCCACCGAGGGTGCCGCCTGGGATGCAGCTGTAGTACGGCATGGGCGTATCAACCAATGTGGGTGCGTATTCATAGGCGGCAGTGGCGGTGACGATCTTGAAGGTCGACCCGGGCGGGAACGAGTCTTGGTACGCCAGGGAGACCGCCGGAGAGTAGCCCGTGGCGGGATTGATGGTGTTGTCCACCTTAAAGGCTAAGGCCTCGGTGGTGGCACTGTTCGCCGCCAAGGGGTTGGGGTCGTAGCTGGGATTGGAGTACATGGCCAGGATGGCGCCGGTGGTGGGGTCGAGCACCACGATGGCACCGTCGCGACCGCCCAGGACTTGTCGGGCCGTCTGCTGCAGCTTGCTCGACAGGGTGAGCGTGACGTCATCGGTCTCGACGGGCGTGGTGAGCAGGTCACCGATGGTCTTGATGGGACGGTTGTGCTGAGCCAGGTATGAGCCGTAGGAGGCTTCGACGCCAGTGGGCAGGTAGTTGAACGACAGGTAGCCGGTGATCTGACCGAACAGCGACCCCGTCGGGTACTGGCGAATGTACTTGTACGAGCCCTTGGTCGTCCGCACCGACTGGGCCAGCACCACGCCGTCGGCGCTCTGGATGATCCCGCGCGGCTGGTCGTATCTCGCCTCGATCACAGCCGGGTTGTAGGGGGACGTGGCGAACTTGTGGGCATCCCTGACCTGCACGTTGTTGAGCTGCAGGAAGAGCACGATGAAGCACAGCAACATGCCGATAGCAAGCCAGCGGATCCGACTTGTCACGATGCCTCCCCCCAGACTCTTTGCCCCTCCACGGAGAGCCGCTTGATGCTATGAAAGCATCGTTGCGACTCGCTCGCTGATCGGGGTGCTCAACTGGCGTGGCTTGCGACACTCCGGGGCCAGTCCGGGTCCGGTTCGCTTTGGCCGAGGGCGAACAAGCCGGCGAGTCGAGCAGGCGGCACTACTGCCACCTGGGAGGCGGAAAGATGTCTATCGTCAGGTAATCGAGAAGGGACCCGGATGGCAGGGCTCACCGAGCTTCCTCGAATCGAGCGTCTTCCCTTGGCCTCCGTGGTGCTGCCCGAGGACCATCCCGAGGCAACCAAGACCCGCGAGACTCCCGTCTTCGCCTATCTCATTCACCACCCTGATGGCGTCATCCTCGTCGATACTGGCGTGGGTCGGGGTAACGCATTCATCGACGAGGTATACCAACCCACCGTCGTTGACGTCGCCGACGCGTTGGCCGGGTGTGGGGTCGATCATCGGGACGTAGTCGCGGTGGTGAACAGCCATCTGCACTTCGACCATTGCGGCCAGAATCCCAGCTTCTACGGTCTCAACGTTCCCGTGTACGTCCAAGCATTTGAAGTCGAAGCAGCCAAGCAGCCCTATTACACGGACCCGACATGGGCGCGTGTGCCTTCCGCCCAGCTCAGAAGGGTCCAAGGTGACGAGGACGTAGCCGACGGCGTTCACTTGATGGCAACGCCAGGTCACACAGTGGGTCATCAGTCAGTTGTAGTTCAAGGTGGCGGTGCGCTGGTCGTCATCGCTGCACAGAGTGTCTGGTCAGTCTCGGAGTTCGAGACCATAGAGCCGAACGACAGCAACATCGAGGACGACAGCCTCCGGGAGGCCGCAACAGACTCAATTCGCCGCCTCCGCTCGCTCAACCCCTCCGCTGCGTTCTTCAGCCACGATCCGCGGGTCTACCGGGGTATACAGCGGAACAGAAGTGATGAGATGACAGAGCGATTGCCTCGCTCTTGCTGAGGAGCGTCGGGGCAAACGGTGCCTGGCCCATCACCGTCTCACAACAGTACGTAGAGGCTCACCGGCCGGGTTACCAGCTCGGAACACGTTGAGTATTGGCACACTCGGTCGAAGCCGTCACATGTCTTCGGACGATCCGCTACTCAGTGGTTCCCTATCGCCAAGAATGGATTGTTCACAAGCGCAGGGCAGCCACCAGTGTCTTGTGTTCGTTAACCGCATCAACACGAAGGCCCGACTCACCTGGGACCAAAGAGCGTGCCGCTTCGCGCAGGCTCGTGTTCTCGATCACCTCCCAACCCGATCCAGCTACGAGTTCTACGGCCTCGGGCCGGTCGATTGTCAGTCTAAGCGTCTCATCGCCGCCGAAACGAGTAAGGCGCTGCAGCCGATTCTGCCGGTGATTCAGAGACGTCCCAGCATCAGGGGGCGGATAGAAGTCCACTGCGAGCCGACTACCCGCCGCACTTGATTCTCCAAGCCTACCAAGCTGGTCCCTCACGATTTTCTCGTCGAGGTACATGGTGACGCCTTCGACGACAAAGAGCACCGGCCGCGATGTGTCGAGTCCATGCTCGACGAGAGCCTCCTCAGCGCCCTGAGTTGTCAGGTCCGCTACGACGTAGACGGGCCCCCGACCCGGTGCCCGACGTGCCTTTTCCTGCTGGGTCGCTCCATGATCCAACTCGAAGAACTGCACGCCCTCTCGGCGAAATCGCCACGCTCGGCTGTCATATCCTGCCCCGATCACCGCGACCTGCGTGACATCCGCGTCCAGTGCCTCGGTGACTTGCGCGTCGAACCACAAGACACGAGCCGCAAGCCCCGCCAGGGTCACCGACCGCGCCAATACTTGGCCCGGCAGGTACTGCAGGCCCTTCACAATCACCACCATCGAAGGTGTGAGCATTCTTCGAGCGAAGGGATCGGCCAGCACACCCATGTTCGTCAACAGTGCTCGCTCGGCAGCCACTCCCCGTGCCGTTCTCGATCGCTGAGTACCGATCATGAAGGGAGTATGGCGCAACCTCGGCTAGCCTGCTCGCACGATCCTCGTCTCGACGTTGTCAGTGATGTAGGCGAGATCTTGAACGGACGGCCTCGGCTTTGGCGCAGTTGGCGAACATGTGATCACACATCGAAAGCGCCCCTAGCGGACCACGGACCCTGCACGGGACTCCCGTCGAGGTGCTCAGTCACCATTCCGACTTCGGGACCCTCGTGGTCGAGACCGTCGCCTTCATCGGGTGGAGCTTGGCTCCAGGAGAACCGATTGATCGACCCCCATGCTCAGATCAGGCCTTCCCGGCACGTATGAGCACTCCGCGCTTGGTCAGCCATACCGGCAGATCGACATCTTCGGCTCGCTCCGCTGGGATGTAGTTATGGCGGCAGCATGCGCGCACTTCGTCGATGGTGTCCAGTGGGAAGAACGTCCTGTCCCATCGCTCCGGGCTGACCTCGTCGAATACCGATTCCACCAGCGCCACTGCCTCCTCTGCGTCGAACGACGACGGTGGGTAGCCCTCGTACATGATCTCAGGGTCGCTGTCGCGCGCCGATGTCGATTCGTAGTAGCAGCCACCGGTTTGCGGCACCCGCCTCGCCTCGACAATGGCAACTAGCGGGTCATCAACGTAATACAGACACCACAGGTGTGTCACCTCGGCGAACACGCCGTCTCGGAACGGCAGCGCACGCATGTCGGCGATCACCTTAGGTCGGTATGGGTTAGCCTGCATCTGCGAGGGCGACGAATCGACCCAATCCATGTGACACCATTGCCGACGAGAGACGCGAGACGGCCGTCACCGCAGCCGACGTCGAGCACTGGTCCTCGAAGTTCCGCAGCGATGATCTCGTGGACGTCCTGCGGAGACCTCCAGGACTGCCAGCGCTCCGGGTCAGAGTCGTAGTCCGGTGGGATCGCACTCATCGGATCGGATCTTCGCGCGTGTGAGGGTGGCTCGGGAACATCACACCGCCTCAGCAATACGTGATGGGATGACAGAGCGGGTTGCCTCGCTCGCCCTGAGGAGCCGGGACAACGGTCGATCCGTAGCGCGTTACCGGATGGGATATCCACCTCGGAGCACCCTTGATCCGCCATCTCAGGCAGCCGATGCCGGGCGCCTGGCTATAAGTAAGTATCTGCGACCTAGATGTCCGCACTCGCCGCTTCGGCTGCCAGACGAGATGCGAGTTGTCGAGAGATCCCGAGTACTCGCCCAACCTCGCTGATGGATGCACCCTCCTCATTACCCAGCGCGAAGAGCGCCAGCCGGAGCTGATGGCGGGCAGCCTCAAACTCCTCGATGGCTTCGGTCACCTGGCGTCGTTCGGTGGGAATACCTGTGCCCTTGGCTGCCGTGATCCCCGGCACGCCACCTTCGAGACGCGTGGAGATCTTGACCATCGCCCTCTCGTAACGCAGGAGTTGCTCGCGCAGGCGTGCGGAGCTTTCAACGAGTTCGCTTATGCGGTGCAGCAAGCGCTTTCTCTTCGTGGACATTGGGACCTTTCGGAAGGACGCGCATCGAGCGTCAACGAGACTACTTCCCATGACAAGCGGGGGGTTACGCGATAACCGCCTGCACCAGGGTGGCGCGGTGCGGTGTCCACAGGGCGGGTTTCTGGCGTTGGCACGGCGATAACCACGAGCCCCAGGATGCCCAAGGTTGAGGGACTGTCAAGGGCTGTTGACACTTGGGGCGTTGTCCGCCCTAACATGGACTCTTAATAGACGATGCGCGGTGAATCGCGACAAACCCTCCAAGAAGAGGTTGTGGTGGAGACAACACAGCAACATCCCTCGCTAACAGCCGAACGGCAGCAGCTCACCCGGTCTCGCATCAGGCGAGCCGCCAGGGAGGTCGTCGCTCGTCGGGGTTTCGACGCCACGGTCGACGAGATTGCCCGAGTATCTGGCGTGAGCCCCCGCACCGTCTTCCGCTACTACACCAGCCACGACCAGTTGATCCTCTCCACGGTGAAGGACATGTTCGAGGCCAGCGGCCAACCGACGCAGGGAGTGCCAACACCAACCGACGACCTCGACGGCTGGATCGAGGGCTTGGCGCTCACGATTCACACCCGCAACGCCGAGATCCTCGGGGAGGCATTCTGGGATATCCACGCCCCGAATCGCATCGCTTCTGAGGCGCTCTGCGAGGTGGACGCTCTCCGACGCGAGTCCCGAACCCGAGGGGTGTGTTACCTGGCGACCCTGGCCTGGAAGAGGGCCGGTGGCACCGGTGAGCCTCCGAAGGATTTGATGCTGGCCTTCGCTCTAAACTTCTCGGCGTTCACCACTCAGGCGCTCATGGTGGACTTCGACCAGACGCCGGCGCAGATCGGGGTGCTGACGGCCGAGATCTTGAAGATGATCCTGTGGCGCGCGGTAGAAGCGCAAGGCGGGGAGGCCGATGCCGATCCAGGTGGTAGCGAGGGTTGATCTCGAGCGCGACAGGGAAGCGACCCTCTAGGACGTTCGTCCGCACCCGACCTGTTGATCAGCCCCTCCAGTGTCCTCCAGCGAGGTAGTTGTGTACCTCGAAGAACTGGATATCGGGTGGCTCTGCGATGCCGACGCCCAGAAAAACCGGACGACACTTCTGAACAAACTCTTCGTAAGCGACGCGACTCTGCCACACATCCACGAAGCGAATGCCGGCGTCAGTCTTGGTTACCCAGTGGAATAGCGCACCCGGCGTGCTAGGCCCACCGGGGAGAAACCCCATGGCTTCGACGGCCTCTTCGTACTGTTCGAGCGTCGCGCCTTGAAAATCCAGTTGCACCGCTACTGCCACCGAAACCTCCAGCCTTCTCAACATTGCCAGCATACCGATGCAACCTCGCGGACACCGCCCGGCGCCAGCTGCTTCCCCACCGTCGGAATCAGGACGCGCTGACGGGTGGGTTCCCAAAGCTGATTACTCCCACCTCCATGAGGGGTCCCACGGGAAGGGGTCGGGGGCTCGATGTCTCGTTCTCGCAAGCTTCGGCTCGCCAGTGCTGGGTGTCCGATTCCCGCCGGCCCTACCATGCATCACCATCTTGTCCCGCCCCGTCAACGTAGGATTTTGAGACCCATGGGCGGAGGGCTGTCATGCACAAGATCAGGTCGACTCGGACACAGTGGACGTCGTTGCTTGCTCGCATCGGGCTGGTGGTTGGGGTCGGGGGGTTCGCACTCCTTGGGGTTACCGTCACCGTCGCGCCACCGGCCTCCACCGCGTTGCAGCTGTCCTTGGGTCCCAATCAATCTGTTGGCCTCACCCCCAAAGCCGCCGGGGGCCAGGCGGCACAGCCAGCGACGTCGCCTTGCTGGGAGTCGTCGAACTGGTCCGGTTACACGGTGGCGACCACCTCATCGTTCTCCTGCCAACCATCGAGCAGTGTCACCTACACGAGTGTCGCCGGCACCTGGACCGTGCCGACGGTGTCCGCCTCCTCGGGCTCGTCGTACTCGGCGGCATGGCTCGGGATCGACGGCTTCAACAACGACACCCTGATCCAGACCGGCACCGAGCAGGACTATTACTCGCGATCCTCCCATTACAGCGCTTGGTGGACCACGTCGGCCCAGAACTTCGAGGAGCAGCCGATCAGGGAGCCGGTGAAGCCGGGCGACATCATCACGGCGACCATCAGCGAGAGCAACGCCGCGACCCACACGTGGCTTATCACCCTTGCCGACTCGTCGGAGTCACCGGTGTGGTCCTTTACCACTTCGCAGACCTACACCGGAGTCGGGGCATCGGCCGAGTGGGTTATCGAAGCCCCGGGCGTCAACGGCCGGGTGGCAGAAATGGCGCACTACGGATCAACCACCTTCAACCTCGACACGGTCAATGGCATCTCGCTTCCTGCCGACTCACCGTCCCTGGTCGCCGGGGACGGCGGCGAACTGGTCCAGGGGAACTCCTTCAGGTCGCAGGTCGTCTCCATCCCCTCTGGTCCCGCCGGCGGAGACGAGTTCGCCATCGCCTACGGCTCGACGGCGCCACCAGTCCCCTAAATCGACCGGCATCGCTCCGAGGAAGTCCAGCTCTGAGTTGACGACTGCCCTCCACTCGGCGATGACAAACCAGGTAATGGTCGCGCCTGGCGCGCATACATGATTTCTTAAGCTTCGAGGACTCCGATTTGAATCTCAGCGGTCCCAACGCCGTACCTCTCGCGTACGCGTCAGCTCTTGAGGATCTTGGCAGGATACTGACTCAAAGTGGAGATGATCCCGGAGCGATCGATGCATTCGATAGGGCGCTGCTCCTCACAACGAGTGTTGGCGCCAACTGGGACTCAGCCCGTATTCGCGCTCGATTGCGCCGTTTGGGAGTCCGGCGGCACCGCCGCCGGCCATCGAGCGGCCTAAGACGGGGATCGATTCGTTAACCGAGACCGAAGCCGCTGTGGCTCGGCTTGCTGCCGAAGGAAGTACGGACAGACAGATCGCTCAGAAACTGTTCATTTCTCCGCATACTGCCCATACCCATCTCCGGCACATATTCGAGAAGCTCGGAGTTAGCTCTCGAGTCCACCTCAGCAGACTCATCGATCCAAGAGTCATCATCTCACCGAGCGGACCGAACCGGACAAACGACTGAGTTGAGACCAACTTCATAGGACCGCTGTCGGGCTATGGGGCGGACCGATCCTATGGACGAGCCCAGATCAAACGAAACACCATCAACTCGCTGAGTCATAGTGCCTCGTCCCTGGTTTGGGTAATGCCGTGATCGGTGGGCTACGCCTGGTTTCGCTCTAGCTCAATTGGTCGTCCAAGCCCCCACGAGGGACGAGTTCGGGCTTCGGGCGGTTCGCAGTCAGAACCTTGATCAGGGTGACCTGGTCGAGGTCGAGGCCGAGCTCCAGCGCTACGGGCGCGACGATGTCGCATCGGAAGGGGCGGTGAGCAAGCTTAGCCTCGAGCCGAGTGTGACTTCGGTTAGTTGGAACGTGATCGAACACCCTGGCGTCGTTCTGGCCCCAGAGGAATGAGGGTCTCCGATTGGCGTCCCGATCGCTAGGCCGGTAGTTCTAGCTCACTTCCAGGCGGAGAAACAGGAGGCGTCGAGGTGTCAAGCACCGGAGGCACGAACGGATCCCCGTCCGACAATGCGGGCAGCATGGTACCGGGAGCGTCAAATGGCGGGACCGCTCTGCTGGCAACCTTGGCCATGGCCCAGTTCATGGTTGTGCTCGACTTCACGATCGTCAACGTGGCGCTACCTTCGATTCAGCACGGCCTGCATGTCGCCACAACAACGCTGCAGTGGTTGGTGAGCGCCTACGCCGTCACGTTCGGCGGCTTCCTCCTGCTCGGTGGTCGGCTGGCTGATGTGTTCGGGCGAGCGCGGCTGTACCGGATCGGCATCTGTGTCTTCGTCGGCGCCAGCATCAGCGGAGGACTGGCCGTCGAGCCGAGCCTCCTGATCGCATCGAGAGCCGTTCAGGGAGTCGGTGCTGCCCTCCTCGCTCCGGCCGGGCTCTCCTTGCTCGTCACGAGCTGGCCTGACGGACCGCAGCGCAGCCACGCCCTCGGGGTGTACGGGGCGGTCGCCTCGGCCGGGTTCGCCGCCGGCGCTGTGATCGGCGGTCTGCTCGTCGAGGCGACCTGGCGCCTCGTCTTCTTCGTCAACGCCCCGGTGGGCATTGGGTTGTTTGTGGCGTCCTGGCGCCTGCTCCCGGCCGATCCGCCGCGCCAGTCCGGCCGGCTCGACGTCCCCGGAGCACTGGCGGCGACCGTCAGCGTGGCCCTGATCGTCCTGGGTGTAACCCGGGCCGGCGATACTCTCGAGCCGACGCAGCCCGCCGTAGCCGTGGGCGCCGGGCTGCTCCTGCTCGTCGCTTTCGTCATCCGCGAACGCAGGGCGGCCGCACCTCTGCTCAGTCTTGACCTGCTCAAGGACCGGGGCATCCTCGGCGCCAACGAATGCCTGCTCGCCTACGGCGCGTGCAACGCCGGTGCCGTGTTACTCGTGGCCCTCTACCTGCAAGATGGTCGAGGCCTCAGGCCGCTTCTCACCGGGCTGTGCTTCATCCCGCAGGCCGCCGGGGCTTTCGCCCTGGCGGGCCCGGCCTCCAAACTCGTCCCTGTGCTCGGGCCTCGCCGCGCACTGGCGGCGGGCATGTCCCTCGGACTGCTCGCCCTCGCCGGCGCCGCACTGAGCGTCGCTCACGGATCCCTTGGCCCGTTGCTCGCCTTCCTGTTCGTGATGGGGGTCTCGGCCCGCATCGTCCAGGTGGCGTCGACCCTGGCGGGAACGCACGGGCCGGTGGCCGCACGGGGCGAGGGTTCGGCCAGCGCGGTGCTCACCGCGTCACGTCAAGTCGGCTCGGCGCTCGGCGTGGCCGTCGTGTCGGCCACCCTGGTCACTGTCCACGGCAATACGGGCCACCGAACCGGCGTGGCCTTGCTCGTCGCTGCCGCCTTCGCTCTCGTCGGCCTGCTCACGACGCTTGTCGTGCCGAGCGGCCCGGGGCAACCGCTCCTGTTGCGGCTCGAGCACGTCTTTTCGCGCCACGCCGGCGGACTTCCTTGACGCTGCACCCGAACCTACTCGGCCGTCTAGTGAATGATGTCTGCTTGATAGTTCCCGTGACCCACAGAATCCGTGAGGAATCATGTCGTTCGACGGCGGACCTAAACAGCCGTTGGAGGGTTTGAATAGCGAAACGAACCTACCTGAGCGACGGGACACGAAAACATGGCCTGGTCGCCTGTGCAACCGAAGCGGCGGTCGGGATCGGCACGTACAGCCCGGTCCAGGAAATACACGAATCGCACGGTATCGCTCATTCCGTGCGGCCACCTTGACCGCACTTCTGCGTTTGTCAGCGATCGCGAACCGACCGACGGCAGAGATGATAGGTGCGAACTGCGCGCCGTGACGCATGGGCCGGGCGACGACAGATATTTCTTCCGCATCAACCGACCTGGGATGCCACCTCGGCGCGCTCGAGCGGGGTGAGGGGTGACACAACCGACGAACGGGAGGCGGACAGCAGCGCGGCCGTGTCACTGCAATCGGGGCAGACGGGCCAGAGGCGGATCTGATTGTCGTTGTTGGTTTCGGCCAAGATCTGCCCGTCGGGGTTGAACGAGGGGCTGCCTAGAGCGGTCTCGTCATGATCGACCTGCATCAGCTGACCAGTGGTGGCGTTCCATACGCGCATGGTGTCATCGCCGCTGGTTGTAGCGATATATTGACCATCGGGGCTGTACGTCACACCATTGACGCCGCGGGTGTTCCCGACCAGTTCGAGCGGGCTTGTCCGTGGCGACATTCAGCACCGTGACGGTGCTGTCCCAGGATCCAAGGGCCAGCCTGTCGCCCGCGGGATCAAAGGCGATCTGGGAAAGCTGTCCGCGCTGGTCGAAGGATTCGAAAGGTCTGGCGGTCCTGACACGTCCTACGCTCACCTGGCCGCAGAACGAGTAGACGGCCACAAAGCGGTCGTCGGAGCTGACGGCCGGTGAATACCCCGCACCCGTGCTGCAGTTCTGGGTCCAGCCGTGACCTACCATGGTGTGGCCGCTGGACAAGGTGGTGATGTGCAGGCCCCCAGACTGGTCGGCCACCACCAATAGCCGGTCGTCATCGCTGAAGGTCACCCCGGAAATGGTGGTCGCCGGTAGGGTGAAGAACAGCCGCAGGGTGGCCGTGTCCAACACCCGGATGGTCGAGGTGGGGACGCCGTCATTCCAAATGGCGACAAGCGTTCCGTCGGGACTGAGAGCCACGCCCAGGGACTGCTGGTCGGTGGCGAGGACCGGAGGATCGAGCACGCACTGGGCTGCCTTGGTCCTGACCCACTTGGCGGCTTTCTTGGCGGCGTCCTGGTCCGGAAATCGCTCGGACGTGGCGATGGTGACGCCGAAGTCGTTGGTCAACCTCCAGAACCAGCTACGACCCCCCTGTCCGTCGGTGGCGCAATCAAGCCTGAACTGTCCCTTTCCACCAGCCACCGCAAGTACCTCCTCCAGACGGGGATTCGACAGCTGGCGACGGTAGTCCGTGCCAGGCGACCTGGTGACGACGGTCCCGGCGTGATCCCGGTCGGGTGGTCTCCCCGCACGGGTGCGATGTGCCAGCAATTTCAGGATGGCCCCGCTGTCCCGACCGAACAGGCGACTTCCGCACTCGGAATGCAGGACGTCTGCGTCCCAGGAGGAGACGACGGCGGTGGAGACTTGGGGGAGGATGGGATACGAGTTCCGGGCAGGTTCAAGGTCTGGGTCGAGACACCGGTCATTGTTGCGACGGCGGCAGATTTGACGCTCTGGCTCCCTGGCCACCAGGCGACGAAGACCCCGTTGCCAGTGGTCGCCGTCACATCGGTCCCGTTCCCCAACGAGAGCGTCACACCAGTCACGCCTTTTCCGGTCCGCCCGACGACCATGGTGTATCGCTCACCGTCACGGGCCCCGAAGCTGATCCGGTCGACGACGACCGCACCTGGACCCACCGGCACTCCCGATAGCGCAATCCAACGCACCGAAGTGTTGCCCTGAGCCGAGATACATAGGACTTCACTCTGGGAGCCATCGCCTAACACGGTGAGTGTGTAAGGACCGCGAACGTCGCTCAGTTCGGGCACAAAGGATGCGGCATCGGCACCTTTGGTGACGGAAGACGGAAGCTGCGTGAGGCTAGCCTGACAGTCGGTGTCGGCACTCGTGAGTTGGCCGATGGCGGGCGCTGTCGGGGAAGCCGACCAGCCGGCCAACGCGGGCTGTGGGTTCCCTCCAACAAGGACGAGCGTCGAGACCGCGGCGGCCACACCGGTCGCACCGGCAAGGACCACCCACTTCACCGGCCGGCGCTTCCTCTGGGAAAGGGCAGAAACGAGCGCCGCCTGGTGCGAGATAATCCACGCCTCGCTGAGTTCGGGCACGGGTGCGGGCTGCAAGTCGATCATGAGGACTCCTTCAGGACGGGGTGGGCATTAGGAGTGAGCGCAACCTGGAGCTTGGACCGGGCCCGTGAGAGGCGTGATCGCACGGTGCCGACTGGTATCGCCAGCGCCATGGCCGCCTCCTCATAGGACAGACCACTCCACAAGACCAACATGACCACCTCCTGCTCCCGCTCAGGGAGAGCGGAGATGGCCTCAAGGGCGTCCCGCAGCCCGGCTTCGGTCGCGGATCGCGCCACAACCTGGTCTTCTGCCGGAGGGGTAACCGAAGGAACGGGAAGCCGCTCCAAGACCGCCTGGTAACGGTGCTGCCCTCGCCTCGCGTTACGCACAACGTTGTTCGCGACACCAAGGAGCCATGGGAGGGCACTATCAACCTGCGCCGTTGGCACCCGGTCCCGATGCCGCCAGGCCTCAAGGAAGGTGATGGACGTGAGGTCTTCTGCCAGGGCCAGGTCGGCCGTTCGACGCGCACAGAATATGTAAACGGCCTGGGCGTGACGACCGAAGAGTCGGCCGAAGGCGACGGCGTCTGACGACTCACCGGCAGAGGTGGCGCCGGTCGCTTTGGTGGGCCTCACACCTAATGATGTCCGCGGCGCCACGATTGGTTCCCGTCAGGGCCAGACCACCCGCAAACGCCGGATCTGTGCGCCCTGACCGGGGCAGCCCGGCCACCCCTCAGGGCGATCGGAGTACCCGGACTCGGGCGCGTGACCCTCCGTCTGCCAGCGGCTAGTCAGTGCGAAGGTGACGGACTCGCCTCCGACCTGACCCGTCCGCTATCGGTCACTGCGTGGGTCGCCATCCCGACCCGGCTACGCGACTCCCGCGCAATCCTCGTGCCACAGATGGAAACACGGGGGCTCAGGATCCGCGGGTACGGCCTGGGGCCCCGACTCCAGCCTGGGTGTCTGGACAGCCCGTACCGGGACGTACGGGGCACCTCCTAGCCTTTCCCTTGGGACAGCCGCTTACGATCGCGAGCACCCTGGGATGACGACGAACGCCGATTCCGACGCTCCTACCCACGACTCAAGGACTGCCTCGGGCGAACGCGGAACATCCTGGTCAGGGTGGGGATGTGACAGGTCGACTGGGAATCGGCAAGTAGTGAGTATGAACGCTGCCGCGGGTGCGCTGAACATCACCGCATCGTCGGGCCCGGAGGTCACGATGCGAGAAGACTCAGCCAGCTCGGCACTGTCCGAGTTCGAGCGCATCTATCGAGACAACATCGGCTTTTTGACCTCCTTCTTCGCTCGGCGTTGTAGCGATCCACAGACAGTGGCCGACCTCGCGTCCGAGACGATCGTTCGAGCCGCGGCGGGGTTTGCTGGTTTTGATCCTCGTCGCGGCACACCGCGCGTGGCTGTCCGGGATCGCCAGCCACGTCTACGCCCAGCACTGCGCACACATGGCGAGTCGTCGGGATGCGGTTGCAAGGCTCGCTGGGCTGGTGAATCTTGCGGCGGAGGAGATCGACGAGTTGACGGAGAGGATCGACTCGCATCGAGCGGGTCGAGAGTTGCTAGAACGTTGCGCCGCGCTTTCACCGCCCGAACGGAAGGTGGTCGAACTCGTCGACCTCGACGGTCTGACACCGAAGGAGGCCGCGGCCGTTCTTGGCATATCCCGAGGGATACTGCGTATGCGTTTGTCACGCGCAAGGGCGCGATTGAGAAAGGAGCGTCATGTCGACGAGCAAGTTTGAGGATCACCTCTGGCGAGAGTTCGTACGCGAGCACGGCGATGATCTGGCGCAGCTGAACAGGCCGGCAACCGGGCACGCGCTCCGCCGGCCGCGACTTGTCGCTGCCACCGGTCTCGGCCTGGTCGGCGGTGCTACGGCATTGGCGCTTGTCCTCAACGCGGAGCGCTCCGGCCTTCGCCGTGACCCGCAACCAGAACGGCACTGTTACCGTCACGATCAGAAGCGCTAGCGGGATCGCGGGAGCGAACGCGGAACTGCACGGGCTAGGGATTAGAGCCCAAGTGATGGTGAAGGCACCCGCTGGCTGCCAGCCCGCCCAAGCCTTTGCCCGAAGCGTCGCCGTGGTGCGAAGGTTCACGCCGCTGCCAGGAGCGGGAACCGCGACTGGCCAGTGGACCATCAACCCGACCGCACTTCCCGCGACCCGGTCGCTGGTACTCACGCCGCCTCCCAGTGGCAACAGTGGCACCGGCAACAGTGGCACCGGCAACAGTGGCACCGGCAACAGTGGCACCGGCAACAGTGGCACCGGCAACAGTGGCACCGGCAACAGTGCGAACAGCGGTTCTAGCGGTGGCAGCCAGATCTGGACGAGCGCGTGCTCAGTGAGGTTCATGCCCGCCGGAGCTGTCGCCCGGCAACAAAGTGACACCGGCAACAGTGGCACCGGCAACAGTGGCACCGGCAACAGTGGCACCGGCAACAGTGGCACCGGCAACAGTGGCACCGGCGGCTAGGCGAGCTGCATGCCCACACCGTCGACGAGCGCCCGGCGGGTGTGTGCAAATGCCGTTGGTGGAGGTAGAGGGCGCCCCAAGGGGCCATCACGGTTGGGCCGTTGGGGCGCATATCACCCGGTCCAGGGCGGGCGACGCTCCGTCTGCCCGAGCCGAGTCAGTGCGAAGGTAACTGACTCGCCTTAGACCTGACCCATCCCCTATCCCTCAGCGACGGTGATCCCGGTCGGGTCACTGTGCGACCCGGCTGCCCGACTCCGATGCAATCCTCATCCAACAGATGGATACATCGGGCACGCATAGCCCCGAGTACGCGCTCCCCAGAGCCTACGTCACTCCGGCCAGTCGAGCTGGGTCTCTGGGATACCGACGGAACGGCCGTACGCCTCGGCCTTTGCTCGGCCGTCGGCTTGCCCTCTTGGATACCGGAATACACGACCGGCGAACACGACGAACGTATCGTCTGCGGTGCGGTAATCGCAGTACCACCCAAGAGTCGGATCGAGCGCATGACTCAGGGACGCCGCCAACTGGTCCACTGCGGATTCATCCACGTCAAACTCGATGAAGGTCCATGTGAGAGGTTGACCAGCGGTCACGTCACCCACGTCCGCCCGGGCAATCTTGCGGACCGACAAGGCAAAACCCTCGACCGGACGGTCCCTCACGAGGCTTTCTGCAATCAGGACACCAGAAGCTGTGGACATGGTGTCTTTCTAGCCTGCCACTTCTTCGCTGTCGCCGGTCAGCCATGCCGGGCAAGGTGTCAGGGCAGGACCTAGCGAGCATCAGGTCCGGCGCCTACCACAGCCATCCATGCCGGTATCCCCGAATCTGCGCTGTCTGGGGCGTCTCGACCATGAGCCTGATCTCGAACGGGACAGGCTCGTACCGGACGCACCTCCGCCCCCGCCCATCGAGCCCCTGGAGCGTCGAAGGAGCCCTCAATGGGCTCGCGCCTTTGCACGTAGGTTTTCGCTACCAGGTGGCGAGGGGATTGACGGCGGTGGCGACAGCCCAAATGGTGACGGTGCTGTTCGCCCCGCTGCCCAGGTGAACCTATGAGTTCGGAGCGTTGGCGAACGATGTTCCCCAGTTCCAAACGGTGGTCGTAGCGGCCACCGGAACCGTGGCGTTGCAGGTAGTACCGGCAGCGTGCACCTTGGAGTAGTACACACCGGCCAAGGGGGCCTGAGACACCGGCACGGACTCCCACTGACCGGCACCACCGGAAGCGGTGGCAGCGGCGAAGTCCTTGTTGTTGGTGTCGGTGAACGCAGCCACCGGCGTGGACTCCAGGTCAGCCGCGTACCAGCACGTGTTGTCGTTCTTGCTCATGGTGGCGACGATGACTCCGTCTCCTTGGCCGGCCGCTGATACGTCGACGGGCACGATGCTGATGTTGTTACCAGCCGTCACGTTGGCCCCTGTACTCCAGGTGAACTCAGGCGCCGACGACTGGATGCTGCCTGCACCAGTCAGAGGCAGAGGTGTGACTCCCGTAGCACAGTTGGCTTCACAGTACGTCTGTCCGTTCTGGTACAGCGCCTTCAACTCGGTGAGGGCGTTAGTCAGGTTCGACTGCGCAGCCCGGTCGTTGGCCGACCCGGTCACGCCGAGGAACGTGGGAATGGCGATAGCGAGCAGGATGGCGATGATCAAGAGCACCACCATCAGTTCGATCAAGGTGAAGCCAGCCTCCACATCCTCGACGGAGCCCGCAGCGTTGGATCGTTGCCGTAACCAAGACCATGCCATGGACCCACTTCGACCGTTTCCGCTCTGGGCTTGAGTGCTCGACCCGGAGTGGTCAGAACAACCACCATGTGTACCTGCGATTTTTGTCGAGCACCACGGGCAGTGGCCGATCGGCTCACGGTGCCAGAAGGGCGAATACTGCCCGAGTCGCCCTCGTTGGCCAGCTCACCCGACCGGCGGGGCTTCAGGTCGGGTTCGAGTAGGTACGGCGAGGTATGACAAGGACAGCGGCGCTCCGTTCATCAAGCATGACTCGGTCGTACTCCGTCCAGTCCGCATGCGTACCCCCGGCCGCTACGAAGATCTCCCGAAGCAGCAGCCGTAGGCTTTCGCCATCCACATCCGGGTGCGGGTCGTCTGGACCGATGATGTCGGCCGCTCCTTCGACAGCCGCCCACCGCCAGCCCACGCGGGCGACGATCGTCGACCTGGGATCGTTTCGTAGGTTTTCCAACTTGCTAAGACCACGGGCGACGAGGCCAACAACGGGCAGATCCATGACCGGATGCTGCACGACACCGGCGTTGACGACCGAAGCTGCCACGCTGCCATCTCTGCGCAGGGTAGTAAGTACACATAGCCCGTGATCGAGAGGGAGTAGTTCAGCGAACGCTGAAAGGTCTGACAACGGAAGCCGTCTCCTGTTCGCGAGGTCCTATGACTGGTTGCTCCTCGGAAGAAGTCTATGGGTCGAAAGGGGCGGCGACCTGATCATCAAATCCCGCTCGACTCACCCGAAGCGTAGATACACGGCTCTCGACCGCAAACAGATGCAGTTATGGCGTGCGTGGTCCGGCTGCCGTGGGTACCGGCGGCACAACCTACGAGGTCCGCAGCGTCGAGCCGGTCTCAAGGAGAGTCTTGAGACTGGCAAGAACGGCTGGCCAACCCTCAGAGATGCCCTTCAGAACGGCGCTACCGGGCTCGAACCCGTCGTGGGTGACCGTGAGCTTTACGACGTCATGCCCGACGTCCTCAATGTCAAAGGCCACCTTAGAGCGGGGTTCAGCCCGCCAGGCGTCAGCGGTGGCTTCGTCCATGCCGACCTCGGCGGTCCACTGGGGCGTAAACGTGTGCCAGGTGTAGGCCAGCCGGCGGCAGGGATCGGACTCGAGGATCACCTGTTCCGGGTCGCTCACGACAAGCCCGACCTCCTCGTGCGCCATGTCGTAGGTGGAACCCTTCTTCCAGTCCGAACGGAAAGTCTTCTCGCCAGCCCTTTGGTGCCGCCAGTAGCGTTTCATGAGGGCGGGCTCGGTGAGGCCCTGCCAGACCTCCTTGGGCGTGGCCAGGATGTAGGTCGTGTAGGTAAAGCTCGTCATGTGGTCGGTGCGTGCAGCCAAGTTCTTGCCTCCAGTCGTCGAACCGCCGGGTTCAGATCCACTCATTGACATTTCTACCCTTGGTCCAGGCAGACGCAACCTCGCGCTGATAGGGCTGCACCTCCGACCTGTATCACCCTGATTCTAGGGCGGGGACACAGGGGCTCGGGCCGCTCGCACCTGGCACGTCCTTCTCGGCCCAATGGATACAGGGTGCGACCGGGATCGCCAGCGATCCGTGTCATCTACAACACACCAGTTCACTGCTACCTCTGTATACGGCCAGGAAATGCTGACTTCGCTTTGATTCTCAATTTTTGACCCATTGCTTCGTGATTCATGGACTGCTAGTAACTCCGCAGGCGGGTGCTGCAATCGGCATCCTGGGAGCAAAGGGTGTCGGTCAATGGGTATTCGTGAGTGGAGAGGTCTGCGCTCCGCACTGGCCGAAACGCTGTTGTTCGGCGGAGTGTTCACCGGCTCGGTGCTGGCCGGGATCGCTGGCCCGGCCTCCCCTGCCGCCGCCACTCCCTCCTGTGCCAACGGCACCCTGGCTCGCTCGTCTCCGGGGTGAGTGCTCCTCTCGGTGTCGCGGTCTCCGGTTCCGACCTCTTCGTGACCAACGAGGGCTCGGGCACGGTGGGCGAGTACACCACCTCCGGCGCCACCGTCATGGCCTCGCTCGTCTCGGGGCTGACTGATCCCTTCGGCGTCACAGTCTCCGGCTCCGACATTTTCGTGGTCGACCCCGACGCAAATACGGTGAGCGAGTACGACGCCACCACGGGCGCCGCGGTGACCGTGACCTGTACCAATACGTCGCTGTCTGGTGGCGGCCAGTCGGGGGCGGCCATCTCGGTGGCCACCCGCACGCCGGTGACCGACTCGGCCACCCTCGCCGGGGCCAACGCCTCGAGCGCCACCGGATCGGTTACCTACACCGTGTACTCGGATGCCGCCTGCACCACCCCCATGAGCACGGGCACCCCCGAACCCATCACCACCTCTGGCACCCTGCCGGTGTCGGCTCCGGTCACCCTCACCACGCCGGGGACCTACTACTGGCAGGCCACCTAATCGGGCGGCGACGGCGTCGACGGGACATCGGCGAGCACATGCGGCACAGGCGGTGAGGTGGAGACGGTTGGCTTCAGAATCACGACGTTTTCCCTCCCGAGCGCCACACCGGGGATCGCCTACGGTCCGGTGACCCTGCAGGTCGCCGGGGAAGGGACCAGCAGCAGTCCCTACATGACCACCCTGAAGTGGAAGAAGGTCCGCCTGCCCAAGGGGCTGAAGCTCTCCAAGACGGGCGTGCTGTCGGGGACACCGAGTAAGAAGCTGACCGCCGGTACGAGTTCGATCAAGGTCAGCGTGACCGAGACCGTCACCACCCTCAACGGCAAGAAGAAGGTCAAGACCAAGACGACGGTCCAGGCCACCATTCCCATGACCATCACCTGACGCACCCTTCAGCCAGTCGGAGACGCCCGTCAAGAAGGGCCGGTGGGGGCGCGATGCTCCTATCGTCTGCGTTGGCCTGATACGGCGCAAGATCCACCATCGGTGGGTTGGGCATCGCTACGTTCGGGCGTACTCGGGTCGTTGGCCTGACTGAGAAGAAGCGTGACGTCTACCTGTCTGTTGAAGGGCGTCGTCGGCCAGCGCTTGAGCCACAACAGACGCGGCACGCCCCGTTCCGGAGGGTGACGGGTCGTCCTGTACCAGCAGGTCGACCAGCACCGGTCTCCTTCCCGGGACGGCCGTGCCACCCCTTGACCACTAACGAAGGAAGGGATGGCGATGACCATCGTAGAGCGCGACCGCGCTATCACCGGCGGAGTGGACACCCACCTCGACGTCCACGTTGCCGCGGTGCTCGATCCTGTTGGCGGCCTGCTCGGCGTGGAGTCCTTCGAGGTAAACGCTCGTGGCTATCGGGCGCTTCTTCGATGGATGGGATCGTTCGGAGCGGTACACAAGGTCGGGGTCGAGGGCACCGGCGCCTACGGGGCGGGTCTCGCCCGCTATCTGCAGAAGATGGGGATCGACGTCGTGGAGGTCGATCGGCCCAATCGCCAGGCCCGGCGCCACAGTGGCAAGTCTGACCCCGCCGACGCCGTCGAAGCGGCTCGTGCCGCCCTGTCGGGGCGAGCAGCGGGCACACCCAAGACCAGAGACGGACGAGTCGAGGCCATCCGGGCCCTGGTCGTGGCCAAACGCTCGGCCCGCCGGGCACGCATCGCCGCGTTGTGCCAGATGCGCCAGCTCAGCTTCACGGCCCCTGATCCCATACGCGAGCACCTGAAGGGCCTGTCCTCCACGGCGCTTTCCGAGACCTGCGCCTCGCTTCGTCCCCGGCCGTCGACGGACGTGGTGGACCATGCCACCAAGGTGGCGTTGCGCTCGCTCGGCCGGCGCATTGAGGAGCTCGAGGAGGAAGTCGCTGGCATCGACGTCTTGCTCGGCGAGCTCGTGACACAGTCCGCCCCGGGGCTCTTGGCCCTCTACGGCGTGGGTATCGACACCGCCGCCAGTTTGCTCGTGACGGCCGGCGACAACCCCGAGCGCCTTCGCTCTGAGGCCGCCTTCGCCCATCTCTGCGGAGTGGCACCCATCGAAGCGTCCTCGGGCAAGGTGGTCCGACACCGGCTCAACCGCGGTGGAGACCGCTACGCCAACCAGGCGCTGTGGCGCATCGTCATGGTGCGCCTCGTCTCGGACCCGAGGACCCGGGTCTACATGGAGCGTCGCACCAAGGACGGCCGCTCGAAGCTCGAGGTGATCCGCATCCTGAAGCGCTACGTAGCCAGGGAGGTCTACCGCCAACTCCCTCGCCCCTGAGATCTCCGAGGACGGAGCCTGGCCCTGGTGATACCTGGCAGCTTTGACTTGCCTTTGGTGCGATTTGCCGGCCCGTCCTCGGAACGCTTCGCATAGACGCATGGCTTGATAGGAGCCCGCCCTCGTTCTGAGTGGCTCGTCAGTGGTTTGCCAGCTGTCTACGCAGAACCGTCTTGACAAACCGTCAGTGGTATCACCCTGTTGCGGGCGCCGGGCTCTCGACTTCAGACCGAGCGGAAGTGCCGGATTGTTCCCGTCGGTAAAGCCGTCTCAGGCGCCTAGACGCATCCGGTCACGCTCACTCACCGGCCAATTCCTACGCGGCGCTTGCCGCTAGCCCCAAAGCCTCCCGGCCGTTGCCCTCCGCCCCTTGCCCTCCGGTTCGGGTGGGCGGTTGCTCGGGCGGTTCGTGGTGCGCCCTTCGTCGCCGTGTGCGCGGCGGTTTGGTGTCCTTTGGTTCGCTGCCCCTTGCTTTCTCTTCGACAACGCTGTGGACCCTAGAGGACACTATTCAAACCCCCCTTCATCAGGGGAAATGGCGAATCGGAGGGGTGTCACATGGCCGGATTTGATCGATCCGGAGTTCCAAACTGCCGTCGGTGAGCTCTACGACCATGTCTTCAGTGCCTTCCGAGACAGCGCAAATGCTAGGTCCAGCCGCGTTCCGCCTGACGGCTCGAGACAGGTCCAGCGCCGACTCCCACCCGAGGAGGTTGAGGAGCTCGTGGCCGCCTACCTGGCCGGAGCGACGGCACTCGCCTTGGCCAGCAAGCACTCGATTCATCGGACCACCGTCTTGGCCCTTCTCGAACGCCACCAGATATCCAGGCGACCGGCGGGTGCTGACCCCTGACCGCATCGAACGAGCAGTTTCTTCCTACGCCTTGGGATGCTCCTGTGCCTCGATCGGAAGGGAACTCCGGGTCAATCCCGAGACCGTCCGCCCATCCCTGTTGAAGGCCGGCGTGGCCATGCGCAAGCCCGGACGCCCACGAGCGACAAAGGGGTCTTGAGCCAACTCGTAGGCGATACCGGGCGCGTTCGGGGCATCGGACGCATTCCCCCACCCCGTAGCTGAAGCCAGATCCACGTCCCCAGCGGACGGCCGAACGCTCAACCCCTTGAGAGGACGCCGAGCATCTTCGAGAAGTCCATGTCGAAGCCCGGGAACATCAGGTTGAACAACCCGAGATAGAACACGCGGGCGAGTAGGGCTTGCGAGTCAAAGATGCGGCCGTTCACAACGGTGTCGATCGCGTCAACACCGAACGCGTAGCTGGCAACCGCCATGGCCGACACCAGCGCACCTTCCTCCGAGTCCATCGTCAGGTTGTTCCCCGCAAAATAGATGCCGGTCTGCTTCTGGTTCGGTAACGGCTCGTAGTAGGGGCTGATGCTCTGCACGTCTCGCATCCGCAGCTTCTGGTCCCACATGAACGACGGGAGCCACATGCCGTGAGTCCAGTTCATGGGGGTAGGCGCGATGGGGTTCTTCGGGATCGGGATGTCGGTGCGCTGTGTGGGGTCGAAGCCGTACATGGTGAGGTAGTACTCGAAGTCGGGATCTTCGACGCCCATGAGATTCTTGTAGGAGTACGTTGTCCACGACAGCTCAAGGTCGAAGGGCTGTGTCTGGGTGGCCCAATAGGCGGTGAACTGCAGCGTCTCCTGGGGCGGAGACGGCATTCCCGGCGCCAAGATCGACGCGTCCTGGTGGAGGTAGCAGAAACCGGGGATGAGACCCCAGACCTTCTCCCCCACGTATTCGTCGTAGAAGCTCTGGAGGGGGTTCTGGGCGTTGTCGAGGAGCGTCCCGTTCGTCGCCATGTCGGTCGTGAGCACGACTACGTCGAATGTCTGAGGCCCCTGTGAGCTGCCATTGACCTCCCAATTGACCGAGGGGCCGCTGGGCCCGGGGTAGACCTCCGTCACCGTTGCACCAGTGATGAAGCTGATAGCCCCCTGGGGCAGCGAGGCCACGGCGTCCTTCGCCATCATCTGCACCCACTGCATCGCTCCGTAATGGAAGCGCTTGAAGTTGCTCGACCAGTTGGTGAAGCTTGCGAAGTCCTGGTTGAAGAGGAACGCCACTTCGGGCACGTAGACCTCATCAAGCAGAGCCGCCCCGTAGCCGTTCATGATGCTCATGTACGGGTCAAGGAAGTACGTCTCGAACAGGGCGAAGTTCTTGAAGAGGTCGCTCTCGGCACCCAGCAAGCTGTCGAGCGCGACGGGCAACCCAGGCTCCACCTTCATGAGCGTCTCGAAGGTCGCGGCGTCGGCGGAACCCTGCTGGAACAGCGGCGTGGTGTTGTAACCCGGGAAGTTCCCCCAGTACTGGGCCGGACCGTTGGGCGACGTCGGAGGGAAGGCGCAGGAGACCTTCAAAGGAACGTCGTCCATGACCACCGACGAGAACTGCGGCAGCAGGAGCATGCTCATCATGTTCGGGTACATGAACGGGGCGACCATCTGCACGCCCAGGTCGATCCAGTACTGCGTCCCGTTGACCGTCACCGCCACGGATCTCGAGTGGCCTCCGAGGCTCGGGATCCCCGGCTGGGGCTGCCCGTTCTGCTCGATCAGGACGTCGTGAATCAGCGTGATCTGGTACTGGTCCGAGGGCTTCTGCTTCTGCTGCTGCGCCTTGGCCAGGCACCATGCGAGCGCCACCCCGCTCGCCCCTCCACCCACGATGCATACCTTTTGCGTCACTCGCGCCAGCTCCTTTATTCGTCAGCGATGTGTTCAAGCGACTCTCTCAGCGCCTCCCAGTGTCCTGCATATAATGCATCGGTCCCGTGCCGTCGAAGCGGCTCACACTTCGAGCTCGGCTAGGACGACGCCCGCTTCGCGACGGTCGAAACAATCGGCCCCGGTGAGCCCGACCGAGACGTCGGCCTCAAGCCCGTCGAATCGATCGCACATCGGCACCAGCAGGTCCCGGGCCTCCTCACGGCGCAAGCCCCGAAGGTGCAACTTGGCCATCTCGGTCGCCGACCTCAGCTCTAACAGACCCGCGTCCACGCCGGCGGCGATCGCGATCGCCTCGGCGAGATCGGCCTGCGCTTCGTCGAGCTCACCCCTGGCCACGTGAAGGCCGGCCCTAATTCTGTAGAGCTCGCACATGTGCTGGGTCTGGACCTCACCGTCGCGAAGCAGCAGGGCGTCGGCGACCGTCGAGGCAGCCTCTTCGAGCATCCCGGCCTTCAGCTGCGCCTCGGCAAGCAGTCCGAGCGAGTGGTTGAGGCCGAGACGTTGGCTGGCAGCGATGTGCTTGGCCAGGCCCTTGGAGGTCCGCGACACACCGGCTGCGCCGTCCCCGGTAAGCGCGTCCGCCCAACCTCCGTAGATCTCGCCCCAACCGATCAGCAGGTCGATACCGAAGCGCGTGCCAGTCTCCTCGAGCTCCCAGGAGAGCGTCCTCACGGCTTCGAAGTCGCGAAGCCATACCCGTATGACCGCGGAGCTGACCGGCCCGAGGATGTCGCCCAAGGCGCCGGCCTCTTCCAGGTGGCGCGCCCATTCGATCTGCCCGAGATAGCGATGCGCCCGCGAGACCGTGCCGAGGGCCGCAGCAGCAGCACCGCCGTAGAGAGACGCCTGCAACACGTCGCTCACCGGCAGGAGCGCCGCCAGCTCCTCGCGGGGCCGGTCGAGGACTGCCGATGCGTGGCTGATCGCCTCGGCGAGCCGACAGCGGTTGTAGAGCGACCCGGCCTGGGCGATGTGCGCCTCGCACCACGACAGGTCGTCGCCTAGGTCGGCTGCCAGTGTGAGCAGCTCGTCCGCGAGAGCCTGGCCGCTCATGATCTCCCCGCTACTGATGGCGACGCCCCACATGTTGTAAAGGGTCCGAAGCCGCATCTGCGGATCGCCGAGGTACTCGCTCAGCTTCCTAGCACGGTCCGCCGCCACATTCACCTCGGGGGCCGCGAGCCCGAGCGACATCCGCAAGGCCTCGGTGAGCCCGAGCTGCAACCCGAGCTCGCGCTCTACCCGGTCGGGCTCGACCTCGAGCTCGTCGAGCATCGCGATGGCCCGCTCGTAGTGGGCGCCCGCCTCCGCGTACGCCGATTGCGAGAGCGCCCTTTGCGCCGCGCTCTCCCATGCGGAGATCGCGTGACGCGTTTCGCCCGCCTCGGTCCAGTGGTGGGCGAGCAGCTCGGCCGCGGCAGCCTCGCCCCCGGCCGCCCTCCGTGTCAGCGCCTCTGCTATCGCGCCGTGGACCTCGGCGCGTCGCCGCCGGAGCATCGAGTCGTAGGCGGCCTGCTGCACAAGGGCGTGCCTGAAGCGGTACGAGCTCGACGGGTCCGTCCCGCGCACGAGAACCAGTGAGCCCTCCACGAGTTGCCCGAACGCCGCTCGCAGCTCGGAGCTCTCGATCCCTGAGACCTCCCGAAGCAGGTCGAAGGAGAACTCGCGTCCAATCACCGAGGCCATCTGCACGACCGCCTTCGTGGGACCGAGCCGGTCGAGTCGAGCCATCACGGAGTCGTAGAGGGAAGCTGGGACCTCGGTGCTCAGGGAGTCGACCACCCTCTCTCCGAGCGTTCGGGCGAGCTCCTCCGCGAAGAGCGGTACGCCGTCAGAGCGTTCGACGACCGCCTCCACGACCTCCTCGGGGGCCCGGGCCAGGCCGAGTCGGTGCTGCACGATGGCTCGCGTGTCGTCGTGACCCAGGCGGTTGAGGCTGATCTGGGTATGGTGCCCCCCCGAACCCCAGGGCGGCACGAACCCGACACGCGCCGTCATCACGAGCAGACATCGGGAGGAGCCGAGCTGCTCGAGAGTCTTAGCCAGGGTCTCGAGCGACGAGGGATCCGCCCACTGCAAATCCTCCACAACCAGCGCCACCGGTTGTACCCCGGAGAGCGCCCTGAGCCAGCGGACCATCCAACCCATCAACCGGCGGCGTCGCTCCTCGGGAGACACGAGCAGAGGAGGCCGGCGAAGGGGGACTGGAATCTCGAGAAGATCGCAGACGAGGTCGACACCCTCGCTCGGATCCTCGTCCACCTGGAGCAACGAGGTTTCGACGTCCGTGAGCCGTGCCTCGGTCGTCGAGCTCGAGAGCCACTCGAACTGTGATTCGACGAGGCTTCGAACCGCGGCGAAGGGCTGCATCTGCTCGAGCCGAGAAGCGGCTGCCTCGATCCACAGCGCCTCGGGCTCTACGACGCTGCGAAGCTGCTGGACGAGCGCGGACTTGCCCATGCCCGGCTCGCCGAGAACGAGTACGGCACGGCCCTCCCCTGCACGCGCCACATTCCACTCGCTGGAGAGCAGAGCGAGGTCGCTCACGCGGTTGACAAACGGACCGCTTGCACTGCCCGCTACTTCTCGCGCGACATCGGCCCGGCCGTCCACTCGGTACAGGTGCACCGGCTGCGAGACGCCCTTGAGCGCTTCGGGGCCGAGCGCGTGCAACACGAACGAGTCGCCAATCCTCGTCTTCAACTCCTCGGTGACCACGACCGAGTCGGGACCCGCGAACGCTTGGACGCGGGACGTCAGGTTGACTGCGTCGCCGAGCACGTGGGTCTCACGTCGCTCCGGGGTGCCGACCTCTGTCACGACCACGAGGCCATGGTGGATGCCCACGCGTGCGGAGATCTCCACTCCGTGCGCTCCGCCAGCGCGGTTCAGATCTGCGATCGCGCTCTGGATCTGGAGGGCGGCGGTGACGGCGTGCTCCGAGGTTCTCTCCCCTGCTTCTGGATAGCCGAAGAGCGCGAGGAGCCCGTCCCCGATGTAGTTGGCCACGAACCCGTTGCACCGCCGGATGGCCCTTCCGCACAAGCCGTAGTAGGCGTCGACGACCTCGCTGAACGTCTCGGGGTCGAGGCGTGCCGCCATCGCCGTCGAGTCGGCTAGATCGCAGAACATGACGGTGAGGCGCCGGCGCTCGCCTTCCCTAGACGCGACAGCGGCGGCTCCCTGTCGGCGGAAGGTCCCCGGCTCGCCGACACCTACCGGGAGGCGTGCGCCACACGAAGTGCAGAAGGTGGCGTCTCGCACCAGGGCGGCCCCACACGATGTGCATCGTGCCCCGAGCAGCGCTCCACAGGTCGCGCAGAAGTTCGCGCCGACGGGATTTTCGTGATGACAGGCTGGCACTCCGATTCACACCCCCCCGATCCGGTCGAGGCAGGCCTAAGCGTACGGGGCACGACCAGGCCGGCGCAGGTGCCGGCCTGGTCACCAGGTGCCAAGGCGGCCGCGCGAAGGGGTCTGCAAGACGCCTTTGCGATCGAGACCGCACGGTATTCGCGCCAGCTGTTCCACCTGGATCCAGGACGAACTGCCTCGTTGGCGCCGGAACTACCAGCCGCTGGAGGGCTTGAATAAGGAAACGAAGCTACCCGAGCGACGGGACGCGAAAAGTGGCTCTGGTGAGTGGCCGGGGGGAATCGCACCCCCCGGCTCTCGCAGAACCCGGCGTGAGGGTCTCCCCTCACCGGGCTCCCACAGGCCGACTTTGGGTGCGCGCGACCAAGTGCCAATGGGCAAAGAGCGTGGGTTGGTGCTGACGAACAGCTTCCAGCCATGCCCAAGCCCGTAGGGTTCTGCCCCGCAGTCGTTTGAATTTCTGCATGGCCCATCGGACCAGGTGCTGGTCGATGCGCCGTGCGATGACATACAGCCTGGAGCGGTAGAAGGCCCCGTAGTAGTTGATCCAACCTCGCACCTGAGGATTGATCTCCCGGGCGAGGCCGGACAGGTCCGTTTCACTGCGACGATTGAGGTGCCAGTCCCTGATCTTCTTGCCGATCGCCTTGGTCGCATTGGTGCTCATGGCAGGGTTGAAGCCCATGAAGAAGCCCCGCCTGCCGAGCACCGTGCGTCCCCGGAAGGTGTAGCCGAGGAAGTCGAAGCTGGTGTGCTCGAAGTCCCCTCGGCGGTTCGTGTCCTTGCAGTACACGACCTTCGTCTTCTCGGGATGCAGCTCGAGTCCCAAGGACCCGAGCCGTTCGGCGAGTGCGGCCCGAAGATCTCGGGCCTGTGCCTCGGTGTCGCAGTGGATGACAACGTCATCCGCATAGCGCTCGAACGGCGAACCGGGATGCTCCCGGTCCATCCACCGATCGAACGCATAGTGCATGAACAGATTGGCGAGCAGCGGGGAGATCGGAGACCCCTGCGGGGTCCCCTTCTCCCGTGCGACGAGGGTCCCGTCCGCCATCTGCATCGGGGCTTTCAGCCACCGTTCGATGTAGAGCAGGACCCAGCGCTCGTCGGTGTGGTGAGCGACCGCTTTCAACAACAGATCATGGGGAACGCTGTCGAAGAAGGCCCGGACGTCAAGATCCAACACCCAGTCCTTGCTCCCAACAGCGCTTGCGAGCTGCGGCCAGTGCGTCATGAGCGCTGCGCCCAGGACGGTAGCCGTAGCTGTCTTGGTGGAAGATCGGCTCGAGCTTTTCTTCCAGCAGCATCGCTGCTGTCGGTCTGGGCGATTCGGTCCGCCACGTTCGGCACACCTAAAACCCTGACCCCTTCCCCATGATCCTTCGGTATCTCCACCGCCCGCACCGGCCCGGGGAAGTAGCTCCCCGAACTCATCCGGTTCCAGAGCTTGTAGAGGTTGTCCCTCTCATCGCTCTCGAACCGGTCGATGCTGACGGTGTCCACGCCCGGCGCCCCGCCGTTGTCACGGACCTTCTGCCACGCCTCGAAGACGAGGCGCTTCGAAATGTCAAACGACTTCACCGTCTGTTTCGGTCTTTCCATCAGCTCCTCCCCCGAAGGGTTGACCTCAAGATGACCTGGCCTGCACGGCCCCTTCGCTCCGGCCCCATTACAGGGCCTTCATCGCTACTACGAGCCGTCCCGTCCCTGTGCCTCGCATCGGTACTCTGCCCCTTGCGGTGTTCGCCGCTTGGGGTCCTCCCTCTTGCGACCAGGGGGCCAACCTCGCCCATTTCCACTGGTCGTCGGTATCGAGACGACAGGTTCTCCACTTCCATGCCAGCGCCTGCGACGAGCTCACGCCACCTATACACCGGGCACCGCCAGGGCCACGAGCAGGCAGCTCCCTGGCTGAGGGCACACCCGAAGGCGTGCCTTTGTCCCGAAGACCTGATCCAATCCTCGGTTTTGATGCCATGCTGTTTTCTCGATGCGTCAGCAGTGGTTCACGCACGTTCGTCTTCTCGTCGCCCACCTGACCCAGTCACGCCGGGCCTTTTCCCGGAACGCTCACCACGACGGCTCTTGACCGACGCAGCTTCCGGTGGTTTGGGTTCCCCGCCTGCACGGCGAGCCCGGAGGGCCAACCTCCATCACTGGCACAGCACAGGATTCGTGCTGGCGACCTTCTACGTCATCAGCACTCTCCCTTCATGGACACACGACCAGAGGAAACGTTGTGTTTCTTGCAACGAGTGGACCTGGGGGACGCTATTGAAACCCCCTTCACCAGGGGAAATGGCGAATCAGAGCGGTGTCACATGGCCCTATTTGATCGATCCGGGGGTCCGAACAGCCATCGGCGAACTCTACGACCACGTCTTCTGTGCATCCCGAGACAGCTCAATTATCGGGTGCCGCCGTGTTCCGCCTGACAGCTCGAGACAGGTCCAGCGCCGACTCCCACCCGAGGAGGTTGAGGAGCTCGTCGCCGCCTATCTGGCCGGAGCGACCGCCCTTACCTTGGCCAGCAAGCATTCGATTCACCGGACCACCGTCTTGGCCCTTCTCGAACGCCACCACGTGTCCAGGCGAGGGCGGGTGCTGACCCCTGACCACATCCCACGAGCGATGTCTTCTTACGCCTTGGGACGCTCCTGTGCCTCGATCGCCAAGGAGCTCCAAGTAAATCCCGAGACGGTCCGCCAAGCCCTGTTGAAGGCCGGCGTGGCCATGCGTAGGCCCGGGCGTCCACGAGCCACGCAGGAGCCTTGAGCCAGCTCGATGGGCGATATCGGACGTGTCGCGGGGTTTCTTGGATGCACTCCCCTGCCCGCGCTCACCCCGGCAATGTCGGGCGGTCGAAGCACGCGCCTGCGTCCACTGCCGAGTGGGGTTACCGATCGGGGTTTCAGACTATGAATCTGGCGCGGTCACACCGTCGGCGGTGGCATCCCAGCGTGACCCTAAGTCGGAGATCTGGAGCACCCCTGGTGGTCTCTCACTGAAATGGCTCGCCGGGTCGTCCCAGTTGCGAGGGGGGGCGCCGGATTCGTCGGATCTTTCGCGGCTGGGGCGTTCGTCATTGGCCTTGGAAATGTGGTCGTCGCTTCTCGAGGAATGCGGTCATGCCTTCGATCTGGTCGATCGAGCTGCTGCATCTGCGGACGGCGTCTCGTTCGATGCGCAGCGCGTCTTCGAGCGGTAGGTGTTCGGCACCGACCACCGCACGCAAGACTCCGGCCACGGCGATCGGTGGCTGCGCAGCGAGTTCCTCGGCGAGCTCGACCGCTCTTGGCTTTGAGTTCTGCGACGGGATGGAGCTCGTGGACGAGACCGATGGCGAGCGCGGTAGGTCCGTCGATCTTCTTCGCTCGCAAGATCATGTCGAGCGCGTGTGCCCGCCCGACCGTCCGGGTCAACCGGGCGGTGCCACCCCATGCGGGGACGGTCCCGAGATCCAGCTCTGGCAATCCGATATGCGCGCCTTCGGTCGCGGCGAGGCGGAAGTGGCATGCGAGCGGAAGCTCGAGCCCGCCACCGAGGCAGTACCCGAACATCGTCGCGATGACCGGCTTGTTGAGTTGCTCGATCAGCGACAGCACCCGGAGCCGCTGATCGAGGACCGCCTCGAATCCACCGCGTTCTTGCGCGCTCGACATCAGCTGCTTGAGGTCCATTCCGACACTGAAATGCTCTTCGCCGGACGCAGTGATCACCACCGCACGCGCGTCGCGATCGTCACGCAGCGCGATCACGGCACGTTCGAGTTCGTCCATGTACTCGAACGTCATCCGGTTCCGAGGCGGATCCTGACTCTCGAGGATCACCACTGGCCCCCGATGCTCGATGCGCAAGGCCGTATCAGTCATGCCGTCCTCCTCGTCAATCGCTGAGCTGGATCGAGAGATGTCTTGTGGCCCATGCGTGCGTTGCGCTGCATCAGCGCAATTCGGTCGGTTGTCACGTCGATGTCGAAACGCATGAGGTCGCGACCGACGGTGACTTGGCCGGTGAAGCCGCCGGAACGCACGTCGTCGGCGAATCCCTGTTCTTCCTCGGGGGCATTTGGTGCCGGAATGAGGTGGGTGAGCACGAGGTGACGGACCTCCGCTCGTGTGGCGAGTGCGCCGAGTTCGACGGCGTCAGCATGGTAGCTGAAGATCGCCTCGATCCGAGTTCCCACGATGAGGTCTCGCAGCGCGGTCGCCCGGCAGGCCTCGTGAACGAGGATGTCGACGCCGTGGCTGAGCTCTTCGACCTCTCGACAGGCCTTAGTATCGCCGGAGATCACGATCACGCCGGTGGATGAGGTGATCCGGTAGGCGACTGCCTCGACCACGGGTTCGTGGTGTACGCCGACCGCGTCCACGACGACCGAGCCGTCGGAGCTGGTCCAAACCATCGTTGGCTGTGTCCGGCACGTCAAACGAGTGCACCAAGATCTCGGGAGGACCCGGCTGACCGTGGGCCATACGGACCGCGATGTCGTCCGCGAATGGCTCGAGCATCCGCTCAACGAAACGCTCAGGGGCACCCCGAGGGACCACGATGTCGAGCGGACCGGTGGGACCAACTGTTGGAGGATCCAGCGCGTCATCGCGACGTCGGCGAGATCCATTACGTGGTCGCTGTGTACGTGGGATACGAAGATGGCGGCAAGGTGCGCCTGTTCAAGCCCTGCTTCCATGAGACGCAGCACGGTCCCGCGACCTGCGTCGAATTGCAACGCAATGTCATCGACACGGACCAGCGCCCCCGGTCCGGCTCGCCCCGGAGACGGGTGCGGTACTCCGGTCCCAGTGAGCGTGACGCTGGTCCCCATAGCCGATCCTTTCGTTCGACGGGGCTTCGACCTCTCGTCTGCGATAGTGCCTTGCGGTTCAAGTGTGTATGCCGACGCTGAAGCGCCACGGCTTTGTTGGAATTGAGGCGATAATGACTCCCGCCATGTTGGGATCGAGGTTCGAGGCGACTCAATGTGGATCAGAGGATCATCTGGTTTGCCATCAAGTCCACGCGGACGGTGATTGAGCCTTCATTGACCGTCCATGAGCTGACGGTGTTACTTCGGTAGCCGGCTCGGGCCATTGGCTCGTCGGCGACGATCGCCTCGGCGTTGTCGCGCGACCCAGCTCGCAGCACGGTGAGGCCTCGTCCCAACCCGAGGTCTTGGTCGACCGGGCCGGAAAGCAAAAGCGTACCGTTGGCCTCCAGTTGCTCGAGCCAGTCAAGATGGGCTCGCAGCGCTTGGGCGAACCGCTCGGAGAAACCTTGCGACAGGTCTGGCCAGGTTGGCGTCGGGGCCGTTTCGACGATCCAGAGCCCCCAGTGGCGTCCCCGCGCCAGCGCTTCGAACACCACGGCCATGGTCGCCTCAGATGCCGGCTGCCCTGGATCGATTTGCATCGGGTCCGCGTCCGGCGCACTCGTCTCGCTGTTTGATCCGTCTTCGTTCTGCATCATCTGCTCCTTTGCGTGACGTGTCGAGTTAGACATGGAAAAAGGTGCGGATCGGCATGATGCGCAGCACGGTTCGCCGCTGTTCGTCGAGGCTGGGGACGAAGGTCGACGGGTCAGCGGGAGGAATTCCGAGCATTACGCCAAAGAACATGGCTGTCAGCTCGCCCCGCAACGGGTCGGCCACGATGGGCTCGGCTTCGCCATAGATCACGAGGTGCTCGCGACCATCGGGGACGGTGACGCTCACCTTGGGTTGACGAAGCGCGTTGTGCCACTTGGCAGTGTAGGACTTGACCGACAGAACCAGTCGCCCGTCGTCATCCACGGCGTAGCCGATCATCGATTGTTGCGGCGTACCGTCCCTGCGGCTGGTGGCCAGCACAGCCCATTGGTGTGCCTCGAGGAAGCTACGGTGTTGTGGTTCCCAGTCGTAGACCATCGCTGACGTTCCTTTCATGTCGGTTGGCCGAGAATCTGAGACATGACCTCGAGGAGCGTCAGCGCGGGATCCGTCAGCCGCGTCCGCGCTACGCCACGCGACGAATCGATCCGGGCGTATCAGGACACATCCGCCGTCCGTGACCTCGCGCGAACCAGTCCATGCTCCGAGCACATCATTGTGGTTCTGTCCGAGACCGATCGAGACGGCATCAATCGACACGTTGAGTTCCGCGCTGACTTTCGCCGCCGCGGCGCTCCACGCCTGCCCGTCCACGCCTGTAATGAGCGTGAAGCGGTCGTAGGCGCAGAGATCGAGTGTCGACACAGGTGCGCCGCCTCGCTCGAGCCAGACGTGAGGAAGGTGAGCACCCGGATGTGTCGTCGGTATGTGATACAGGTCGAGATCCCGATCGCCGGCCGGATACGGCGTGCCGTCGTCCACGACCGCACTAGATCTGTAGCGCTGACCCATCTCGACGCCGTGGGCGTTGAACTGGCCATTGAGCAAACCCATGGCCGCGAACAACGCTTGTCGCTGTTCTTCGCCGTCGGGGCCATGCAGGTGATCGAGGATGGACATTGCCTCGTCGTAGCTCTGCCCGCCACGGAAGCCGAGCGCCTCGATGAAAGGAAGCATCTCGCCCACGCTGCGGATAGCTCGGTCAACGATCTTTCGCCCTTCCGGACGGCGTTCGGCGTGATAGGTGTCGAGCAGGTCGCTGCCGGCCCTCTCTTTGAGAACGAACACGAGCTTCCAAACGAGGTTGTACGCGTCTTGAATCGAGGTGTTCATGCCGAGGCCGTTGGCAGGAGGGTGGCGGTGAGCGGCGTCACCGGCGAGAAATAGCCGACCCAGTCGGTACTGCTCGGCTACGACGTCAGTGATCTTCCACGGGCGGACCTTCTTGATCCGCACGTCGACGCTTGCGTCCCCGATCGCTGCCCGCACCTTCGCCAATACAACATCTTCGGAACGGTCGAAGGCAGCCAAATCATGCTGCATGAAGATCGTGCTCCACTCGGTCCACGGCCGGACACAGGTCCAGGCGCTGAACAGGTCGTCACTGCCCGGATTGCACACCCAGAACAGCGCCCCTGAGCGGTGCGCGGCGTACTCCGCCAAATCGGCCTCGATCCACACGGTGATGGCGTCGCCCAACGGAGGCCCGCCCTCAAACGCAAACCCACCCTGTTCCCCGACGAGGCTGCGTGCTCCGTCGCAGCCGATGATGTATTTCGCCTCGATCTCGTACTCGCTACCGTCGCGCCGGTCTCGCACGACAGCCGACGCGTGCTCGGCGGTCTGGGAGACGGCCACTGCCTCATGCTCGAAGCGGACCTCGCCTCCGAACTCGCGCACCGCGTCGAGTAGAATCGGTTCGAGTACATGCTGGCCCGCATTACACATTTCGGTCGGACTTGCAGCCCGATAGTCGCGGTCTCGGGCGCCTCCACCGAACGAAGTCATGCGAGCAATCTCTCGGCCGGCGAAAGAGGTGGCGAACGGCTGAATGCCCATCATGTCTTGTGGCATGGCGCTAGCCATAACCTGCCCCTCAATGCCGAGATCACGGAACACCTCATTGGCGCGTTGATTCACGACATGGGCACGGGGCGAGTCCGCGGTGCCCGAGTATTTCGTGACGGTGAGCGACGAGATCCCCGGCTCGGCTCAGCAACGCCGACGCGATCAAACCGGCGGGTCCGGCCCCAACGACGAGTACATCTGTCGTTTCATGCTGCATCTTGCAATTCCCCTCTCTGATAACCAGTCGGTCCGCTGTCGTTCGTGCTCACACAGGAATGGGGTCCGGCGCCCACAACACATGAGTTGCGGAGCTCACCGATGACATCGGCGCCCGAAACGATGGTCTCACCGGGGGAGAGATAGCGGCCTCGTGCCATACCGACACCCGAGGGCGTGCCCGTGAAGATCAGGTCTCCGGGGTACAGTGGGCAGATCGATGAGAAGTACGCCACCAGCGTGGGGATCGAGAAGATCAGCTCGGTCGTGCGTCCAGTCTGCATTCGCTCGCCGGCAACGTCGCACCACAACTCTACGTCATCGCGATCGTTGAACGCATCGGTCGATACGAGCGCAGGGCCCGTGGGCCCGTAGTTGGCACAGCTCTTGCCGAGGCAGAACTGCGGAGGCATGCCCATCATCTGCAGCGCGCGGTCAGAGATGTCTTGGCCGAGCTTAAGGCCGGCGACGGCATCTCCATGCCTCAGCAACCGCCGACGCCCATACGCTTTGCTCGCCGATCACGGCGACGATCTCGACCTCCCAATCGACCATGTCCCCCGACAACGGGACCTCGGCCGTAGGGCCAGCGATGCAGCTCGGGAACTTCGTAAACGTGAGTGGCGCGGGCGGCAGGGGCGCGCCCGATTCACCCGCGTGGTCGCGGTAGTTCAGACCGATGCCGAACACCTGACGCGGTTGCGGTACGGGCGCGCCGAGCATGCGACTCGGCGATCCGTCCAGAAGCAGTCGCCTCTTCGCACAGGCCGTGGAGCACGTGCAATTCACGGTGGTGGGCGACAGCGACGAGTGGATCGGCGAGATCCGGATCACCGGAGAGTTCGCCCAGGTCGTACCACTGGCCGTTGCGCTCCAGCGCTGCTCGTCCTTCAACATTGACCAGACGGAACATCGATGCCTTCCTTCCACGTCATGGCCACCTCGCTCACCCGGCGCGACACTTCGTCATCGGTGGGCGTCGTCACCCATCGCTCGGCAACGTGCTGATCGGGGCGGACCAGCAGTGCGCCGCCTTTGGGCATGGCGAGGATGCCGGACCACCACCCATCGGGATCCTCAAAGTCGACGCCGACGCGTACGTCCGCCCTGCTCACCCCGCATGCGGGTCCGGCGATGAGTACAGCCCGATCGACGGGTATCAGGTCTAACGTCGAGACGATGTCACCCGCTCGTCGGACCCATCCGTGCGGGAGTCGAGCGCCCGGGCGGCAAGATGGGACGTAGGTGCGAACGGGATCGACCTTGCCGTCGTGCTCGCTGGAGATCCACCTCTTCGAGAGACTCGTAGCAGTAGCCGAGCTGCAGTCCGAGCATGTCGAAGTGGGTGGCTTGGTTCTCGATAGCCACGGAAACTCGCGCCCGGCCGCCGGCATCGGCGAGTATTGCGGTCATGTTCGCCTGAGATACTTCCGGGTCGGGATCGGCTCCGAGCGCGATCGGCACCTCGACGAGCTTCAGCGCGTTGGCCAGGCTGACCTCCGCGTTACGTTGCGCGACGGGCCGGCGTTCACGCTCGTAGGAATCGAGTAGAGCGGGCATGGCCTGACCATGGTCGACTGCGGCGAGCTTCCAGGCGAGATTGTGCGCGTCCTGCACGCCGGTGTTGAGTCCGAGCCCGCCAGTTGGCGGGAACCGGTGCGCGGCGTCGCCAACCAGAAACACGCGCCCGTCGCGAAAGCGCGGTGCGACCTGCGCGGTCATCGTCCATGTCGCAACGGTGATGACGTCGAGGGGTACGCTCGGGTCCTCGAGCGCAGCACGTGCGAGCTGCTCACATCGTTCTGGTGTATACGACTCGACGGTCTCCGCATCCGGGTCGTAGGCGTGCATATATACCCATTCACGGTCGATGTCGTGCGCCACGAACGCGCCGCCCGACACCGGATCACAGATCCAGAACAAGACCCCGGGCCGGTCGCCGACGAGATCTCGCAGGTTGGCCGCGAAATGCACCATCACGAAACTCTGGAGGCGGTACGGACCCTCGGGCTCGATCCCGAGCATGCGCCGCACAGGACTCGATGCGCCGTCGCACGCGAGCACCCATCGGCTCGACACGCCGAGCCAGGCCATCTCCCCCCGTGATCGTCGAGATCACTCCCTCGTCATCGCTGGTCGCCGACTCCCAGCGATGCCCGTAGCGCACGTGCACGCCCACGGTGGCCAGCGCATCGACGAGCAACGGCTCCAGGTGGTGCTGGGAGAGGTTGCGCAACGGCGAGGGCGTCACGGCGAGAACCTCGTCCCCCTGGCGTTCGTAGGGCAGGCTTCCGATGACGTCGCCGCCGAGTTTTGTGACCCAGTGGACGGCACCGGCGTCGGCTGGATCCTGCGCGTAGGAGCGGATGAAGTCGACGTCGAGGCCGATCTGACGCCAAATCTCGAATGTGCGTGCGTTGATGGCGTGAGCCGCAGGAGCTCGCTGGGGGCCGTCGCGGACCTCCACGATGAGTACGGAGCAACCGAGGCGTTCGAGCAGCAGCCCGGCCGTGAGCCCAACGGGCCCTGCACCTACGATCAGGACGTCGACGTCGACATCGTCCATCTAGAACAACCCTGGTAGGAGCCGCCGTCGAGGCGCAAGTTTTGTCCCGAGATGTACCCGGCCTGCGCGCTACACAAGAAGGCGCACGCGTCGCCAACCTCATCGGGTCGGCCGAGGCGACCGGCGGCGATCGTAGCGGCAATCTCTGCGTAGGCCTCATCGATCGTGATGCCCTTCATCGCGACGGCGAGTTCGGCCATTTGGCGTTGACGACCCGTATCGATCCGTTCTGGCAACAGGTTGTTGATCGTGACGTTCGCGGCGGCGACCTGGCGCGACAGACCCTTACAGACCGAAGTGAGCCCGGCACGCGCGGCTGACGACAGTCCCATGGGGGCAAAGGGAGCCGTGACCATGGCAGAGGTGATATTGACGATGCGACCGAAGCGCCGTTCGACCATGCCGTCGAGCACGTCACGGATCAGTAACAACGGTGCGAGCATGTTCGCCTCCACTGCGCCGATCCACTCATCTCGGCCCCACTGCCGGAACTGGCCCGGCGGCGGGCCACCGTTATTGGTGACGATGATGTCAGGCTCCTCGCACGCGGCCAGAAGTGCGCCTCGCGTGGCGGGGTCAGCGATATTGCCCCGGACGGCCAGCACCGTGACCGTAGACTGGGCCCGCAGTTCAGCTGCCGCAGCGTCGAGCCGCTGTGAGTCGCGGCCGTTGAGCACGACATGCACACCTTCGCGCGCCAGCGATTGTGCGCACGCGAAGCCGAGTCCCGCGCTCGATGCCGCGACGACCGCGTGCCGACCGGAGAGCCCCAGATCCATCAGAAGTCGAGGTCCGCAGGCGGTGCCGGCCCCCACTGGTTGATGGGCTCGAGCAGCCCATAGACACCAGCAGGCGTATCCGCCGTGAGCAAATCCGAGTCGGTCCAATGCTCGACCGTGAAGCCCAGTGGGTCCTTCCAATAGTCAAAGACCTGCCCGCCTAAGCACATGTCGTCCGATTCCCCAGTAGTGCTGACGGTGTGCGGCAAGCAGATGGTCGTGACCCGCCATGAGATCGTCGACGTCCGCCACCTCCCATGCACAGTGGCCGAGCCGCACCTCACCGGTCTCGATAATGAGCAGCGTGTGGTGATCGGCTGGCTGGTTCCCCCGATCGCAACGCATGAATCGACCGACTGGCTCTTCGGGCGTGGCGAGGTAGATGTCGTCGGAGGCAAGCAGTCCGAGCGTCTTGGAATACCAGCCGGCGAGCGCGGCGAGCGAAGGCGTCTTCAATGCCGCATGCCCGAAGCGCTTCACCTGTGATGCTCCGGTCGGGACGCGCTGCAACTCGCCGATCCTGGCGCGCTGGACGCCGACATTGAGGGGCGAGTGTCCCGCGCACGGCGATCGGCTCCGCGACCTCGACATCTGCGACGACATCCACGATGCGACCGTCCGGATCGTGGAGGTGCACGACGAACCCGCCGCCCGGTTCGTCGAGTCGTTCGATCGCAGCACCGGTTTCGGCGCCGAGCCGCTGAAGGTCAGCACGCGTCGCCTCAAAGGCCAGGCCGAGAAACGCCGGCTCACCGAGCTGGGTGGCGTGCACATGATGGTCGGCGTCGGTGCCTCGCATGTACAGAGCGGCGTCGGTTCGGGACGCGGTGTGCATCCCGAATGAGTGCAGGAAGGTCTCCATCTCATCAAGATCAGGCGCTGCGAACCGCGGGAAAGCCACGTCATGGGCACGGATGATCGGACCGGGCATGGGATAGATAGTACGGGGGCGAAGTTTCGCTGTCAAATAATATGACGGCGAACTATCCGCTATGATCTGCCTATGCACGAGATTCTCGACGACACGATGGCGAGCTGGAAGAGGGAACGCCCCGACCTTGAACTGGACGCCATGGGCACCACCCTGCGTCTCAACCTGCTCATGAACGCTGCCCTGCGATCGGCCGAGGCCCTGTTCACGCCCCACCGCATTACCGTTGGCGAGTTCGACGTCCTCGCCGCGCTGCGCCGCGGTGGCACCGATACGGCCTTGACCCCGACAACCCTCGCTCGCGTTGCGATGATTTCCCCTGCCGGGATGACCAATCGCCTCGACCGCCTCGAATCCGCCGGTCTTATCGTGCGACGACCCGACCCCGACGACCGCCGCGGGTCGCTGGTAGAGCTCACCGCCGACGGGCACGCCACGGCCGACAGGGCCATCGAGGACCTCGTCGCTGCGGAGAACGAGCTGTTCCGCGAGCTGAGCGCGACCGAGCGGCAGCGCCTCGACCGCACCCTCGACAAGCTCATCGACAGGCTCCATCGAGCACCGAACAGAGATGAGCCTCCTCGTGTCAGCCACCGCGGGTAAGGATTGAGGAGCATGACATGAAGCTCAGCGTGATGCTCTCTTACTCGGGCGATGTGATGGCGGCGGCCGATGAGGTACTCCAACTCGAAAGGGCTGGGCTCGACTGCGTCTGGGTGGCTGAGGCCTATAGCTTCGACGCCGTATCGATGATGGGCTATCTAGCGGGGCGGTCCGAACGGCTTCAAATTGGAAGCGCCATCATGAGCATCTATAGCCGCACACCTACGCTATTGGCCATGACGGCTGCTGGTCTCGATGTCGTCAGCGGAGGGCGCATTAATCTGGGTCTTGGGGCCAGCGGGCCTCAGGTGATCGAGGGCTTTCACGGCGTTCCATATGAGAAGCCGCTGACCCGCACCAAAGAAATCATCGATGTGTGTCGTGCGGTGTGGCGGCGCGAGGTGATCGAATATCACGGCGCTACGATTGAAATCCCTCTCCCGCAAAATCGGGGTAGTGGCTTGGCTAAGCCGCTGAAACTGATCAATACGCCCGTCCGCGAGTCAATCCCGATTTGGATCGCCAGCTTGAAGAGCAAAAGTGTCGAGGCGACTGCTGAGCTCGCCGACGGCTGGATCCCGAGCTTCTACATACCGGAGCTGGCCGACCGGGTCTGGGGAGACGCGCTCCAGGCCGGCAAAGCCAAGCGTGATTCCAAGCTCGGGCCTCTCAAGACGATCGCCGGCGGCCCGGTGCTGTTTACCGATGATCCGGATACGCCGGCCAAGATCAACGAGTTTGGTCGCGGTATGGCGGCACTGTACGTGGGTGGCATGGGTGCTCGCGGCAGGAACTTCTACAACGACATCATGTGCGCCTACGGGTGGGAAGCCGCGGCCAAGCAAGTCCAAGATCTCTACCTCGACGGCAAGAAAGAACAAGCCGCAGCTGCCGTGCCCGCTGATCTACTCGCGGCATCGTCACTCGTCGGGCCAGAGGGCTACATCAAGGATCGCATCGCCGCCTACGCCGCAAGCGGAGTAACCCACCTGCAGCTCACCCTTATCGGGTCGCTCGAACAGAAGCAGGAAACCCTCGAGAAACTGCGCAAGATCATCGACTGAGACGGTCAGCCTTTGATATGCCTGGGACCACGTGAAGCTGGGTGGACAGGCTCGTTCGGTGTGGGCGCTGAGGGACTCGAACCCCCGACCTGCTGGTTGTA